>NZ_CM147870.1:0-292500 GCF_055808475.1 Devosia sp. J2-20
CACCGGCAAGCGCAAGGCGTTCTACGAGCCCGTCCACGGCTCGGCCCCTGATATTGCTGGTCAGGGCATTGCCAATCCGATCGCCATGATTGCTTCGGTCGCCATGGCCCTGCGTTACAGCTTCGGCATGATCGAGCTGGCGACCAAGATCGAGAACGCGATTTCGGCCGTGCTCAGCGACGGATTGCGCACCGGCGACATCGCCCAGGACAATCGCAAGACGGTTGGCACCGAGGAAATGGGCGCCGCCATCCTGGCCAAGCTCAAGGCGTAAGCCGATCGCCAGATGCTGAATGTGCGACACCCGCGAGCATCATCGCGGGTGTTCTTGTGTCAGGGATTGTCCAGACCATAAAAGCGCTGGTCGTCGCCAATCAGCTCATCACGCGCCCCCTTGGGCAGCGGAAAGCCATAGCCAACCGATGGCTTGAGCCACCACATGGTGCGCTCATGGTGGTAGCGGCTCATGTACAGTTCCATGCCGACTTTCAGAGTGGCTCCGTGCAAGGCCGCAATGGCGTCATTGCCACCGCAAAAGCTCTCTATCGGGACGTCTGGCCAGTCGATGGTGTAATGGCAGTTCCAGTGCGGACCGATCTGCTCGGGCAGAAAGATCTGGATGCGGACGGGCACTTCCCGGCCTTCGTGGATCACTGTCAGTATTCTCTCGCCGATGATCATCAGCGTCTCCCGACGTGAAAGAATGTGCGTTTAACAACACCATTCCTACACCGACAATTCTAATGGGGACACTGGCGCGCATAGCAAAAGGCCCCGGTGTTTCCACCGGGGCCTTTGTCATTGAGGTCTGCGCCAGACTTATTCGGCAGCAGCTTCTTCAGCGGCAGGAGCGGCTTCTTCAACAGGAGCCTCTTCAACCTTGGGGGCGTTCTTGGCTTCTTCAGCAGCAGCGACCTTGGCGGCCTTTTCTTCAGCGCGCTGGGTGGCCTTTTCGCCGGGCTTGCCCTTGTCCGGATTGTTGCGGGCTTCGCGGTTCAGAACGCCAGCGGCGTCGAGGAAACGCAGCACGCGGTCGGTTGGCTGAGCGCCGACAGCGAGCCAGTGCTTGGCGCGCTCGATGTCGAGAACGACGCGGCCTTCATTGTCCTTGGCGAGCAGTGGGTTGAAGGTGCCGAGCTTTTCGATGAAACGGCCATCGCGGGGCGAACGGGCATCAGCAATGACGATCTGATAGAAAGGGCGCTTCTTGGTGCCACCACGGGCCAGACGGATCTTGAGGGACATTTTGGTATCCTAGGGTTTGGTTGAAACGATTATTTTTTCTTGCCCAGGCCGGGCAGGCCAGGGAAACGGGGAGCGCCGGAACCCAGACCGGGCAGTGCCGGTCCGCCGGAGGATTTGAGCAGGGCGCCGACATCACTCGGCAGCGCCTTTTGCGCGGGGGCTTCTGCGCCTTGCAGGCCCTTGAGCTGATTGGGGTCGATACCGGCCTGACGGGCCATCTGTTCGATCTGGGCGGGGTCCATCTTGGACAGGTCCGGCATGGAGCCCATGCCACCCATCATCTGGCCCATCTTGCCACCCATCATGCCGCCAAGCGCGCCCATGCCACCCTTGCCGACCTTTTTCATCATGTCGGCCATCTGGCGGTGCTGCTTGGCCAGCTTGTTGATTTCGCTGACTTCAACGCCCGCACCGGCGGCAATGCGCTTGCGGCGACTGGCATTGAGCAGGTCAGGCGCGGCGCGCTCTTTCTTGGTCATCGAATTGATGATGGCGACCTGACGATCAAACACCTTCTCATCGATATTGGCGCCGGCCATGGCTTTTTTCATCTGGCCCATGCCGGGCATCATGGACATCAGGCCGCCCATGCCACCCATCTTCTTCATCTGCAGCAGCTGATTGCGCAGATCTTCAAAGTCAAAGGAGCCCTTTTTGAGCTTCTTGGCCATCTTCTGCGCGTCTTCGGCAGAGACGTGCTCGGCGGCCTTTTCGACCAGCGAGACGATGTCGCCCATGCCCAGAATACGGTCGGCAATACGCGATGGATGGAAGTCTTCCAGCGCGTCCATCTTTTCGCCGACACCGATCAGCTTGATCGGCTTGCCGGTAGCCGCGCGCATCGACAGTGCCGCGCCGCCACGGCCATCGCCGTCAACGCGGGTGAGCACGATGCCGGTGATATCGAGGCGCCCGTCAAAGGAGCGGGCGACGTTGATGGCGTCCTGACCGGTCAGCGCATCAACCACCAGCAGGATTTCGTGCGGGTTGGCAATGTCCTTGATGCTGACGGTTTCAACCATCAGTTCTTCATCGACATGGGTGCGGCCGGCGGTATCGAGAATGAGAACGTCATAGCCACCCAGACGGCCTTCGCGCTCGGCGCGGCGGGCGATTTCGACAGGGGTTTCGCTGGTGACGATGGGCAGGGTGTCGACGCCAACCTGTTCGCCCAGCACGCGTAGCTGCTCCATGGCAGCGGGGCGGCGGGTATCAAGCGAAGCGAGCAGAACTTTTTCTTCTGCTTGTCCTTGAGGCGCTTGGCAATCTTGGCGGTGGTGGTGGTCTTGCCCGAGCCCTGCAAGCCGACCATGAGCAAGGTCACGGGGGCCTTGGCATTGAGGTCGATGGCAACGGTGCTTTCGCCCAGCACGGCGACCAGCTCGTCATGAACGATCTTGATGACCTGCTGGCCGGGGGTCACCGAGCGGGTGACCTCGGCGCCAACGGCGCGATCCCTGACCTGGTCGACAAAGGCACGGACGACTTCGAGAGAGACGTCGGCTTCGATCAGGGCGCGGCGAATTTCGCGCATTGCTGCGTCTACGTCGCTGGCACTCAGTGCTCCGCGACCGCGCAGTCCGTCAAAGATTTTGCCAAGCCGGTCTGAAAGGCTCTCGAACATATTTTGTCCTCTTCTCCATCGGGCAATCCGACGAGATATGGGATCCATCAGTCCAAACGCCAAGCACACCCACGGGCGCAACGCGCTGGTGGGTGGTGGCCTCCGGGATCGTCTATACCCGTAAGGGGTCCCGGTCGGCTGGTCAGGAGCAAAGCCTGATGAATGGGGTGGCTGTAAGTCAAACCAGCCGCGGAGTCAAGAAAAGCTGGTCTTGGCTCAGACCTTGAAGGCAATCCGCAAACCGCCCCAGTGTCGGCCATTGATGGTGATGGGTGCCGAGCAGTCCTTCATCAGCGCAAACTGCCCGCCGCCCATGTCCCGTCGGTAGGTCTGGAGCAGGAAGGGCTTGGTCGAGCGACCCGCTGACAGGCCCGTGCGATCGTCAAAAATGCGCCGATTACGACAATTGGCAGCGTTCCAGACCGGGTCGCCCCCCTGGGGCTGGGAATAGACGGCATTGTGGGTGGGCAGATAGCCATTGCGATCAACCGCCGCGCAAAAGGCGATGCGCTTGTCGAAGTTCAGCACAGGCTCCTGCAATGCGGGCAGCACCTGATCGGTGAAATCGGTAAACCGGGTGGTCACCTGCTGCGGGTCGGTGCCCTTGATCGGCTGGTAGCGGTCGTCGAACAGATCGGCCATGCCGATCTTGCCGCGGGCGACGGCGTCTGTGAACAGGGCGGCGATCTCCCCCGCCTTGGCGCGGGCCAGAGCGATATAGGGGGCGTCGGCGGTGTGGAAGCCGCTTTCGACCAGGAACAGCATGAAGTCCTCTGAAATGGAGAGGATCGACTGGGTACGGGCTTCGGCCAGTTCCAGATGGCCGCGGCCGGCGGCCACACCATCGGCGAGTGCGGACAGTTCAGTCTGCATGGTGCTGAAGCCGGCAATGGACTGCTCGACGGGCTGGGCCATGGCATCGATATCGGTGACCAGACGGTCCACCGACCCCACCAGCGTTTCCAGGGTTGCTGTCGCTTCGGCAGCGGCGCTGGTGTCGGCGATGGTCTGCTCGGCCGCCTGTGAATTGCCCCTGGCCTGGGCACGCAAGGCATCGAGCGCCGCGGTCAGATTACCCAGATTGCTGGTGGTCTGGGTCGAAAATTCATGGATCTGGTCGGCCAGGCCCTTGACCGCATTGGCGATGATGGCAAAGCCCCGCCCGGCATCGCCAGCCCGGGCCGCCTCCACCGAGGCATTAAGGGCCAGCAATTTGGTTTCGCGGGCAATCTGGCCAATGGCCGCACTGGCGGTCTCGACATTCTTGACCGAGCCTGAGACGCCATCAAGCGTGGTCTGAATATGCAGTGCGCCATCGGCCATGGCGGACAGCGTGGTTGTGGTGCGCTGCACAGTGCCCGAGATGGCCGAAGCGCTCTTGTCGAGCACGGCGCGTACTTCGGCGGCGGCCTGTCGGCTGGTGCCCATGGTGCGGCTCAGTTGGGCGGCAGCGGCGTTCATGCTGGCGGCCGCGCTCTGTGTGGCCTGCGCCTGGGCCTGCTGCTGCCCGCTGAGTTTGGAGAGGTCGGCGATCAATCCCGCGACGTCGGCAATCTCGACGCCCAGCCGTCCGGCCCGGTCACCGATATCTGACTGAGAGTCGGCGTGTTGAACCGACACGGTGGCTTCGGCGGCAATAGCTGACATTGGTCCCCCCCAGGCGCGCAACATCACAAGCCTAGCGGGCAATCGGTAAGGAATGATTAACCATGTTCCTGCGCAGGTGCGCTGCTGAGCGGTGTCACGCTGTCACCTTGCCCCAAGCTGTCCGGCAGATGAATTGGCGAGCAAAATGATGAGCAAAGCCTAACTTGTTCGCCGTGGCCGGCGCTGCCAGCCTGCAGTGGAACCGAGGAGGATCACCATGAAACCGCTAATCAACGTCGCCATCGTCCTGCCACTCCTGCTGGTGTCCGGCACGGCCTATGCCATATCGACGCCCGAACAGGTGCTGGGGGATCCAAACCGTCCCGTGGCCGCCATTGCTGCTGCGCTGGACGTTACCCCGATGCAGTTTGCGACCTGCTTTGCCGGGGTGACGCCGGCCCGAACCGCCGCTGAACTCATTGGTGCGCGTGAACAGGACAACAAGGCTGTGTTGCTGCCCTGCCTGCAAGCTGCCAATCCCGAAATCGACAATGCCCGGCTTGACGGGGTGATGGATAAATACCGGGGACCGGCACCGCGCCCGTAATCTAGAGGCCGCGGCCGGTGAGCTTCATCAGCAGGCCCCGCAGACCGGCGGGCATGTTGAGCACCAGGTGCTTGACGGCGGGGCGCAACAGGCGGTCCCACAAATTGAGCACCAGCAGACCGCGCGGGGTCACGGGCAGGGCGTAATCCTTGACCGTCACCGTTTCGGTGGCCCAGGTGCGCTTATAGGGCATGACCGGTACCATCAGATCGGCGCCGCGCAGGCCCCGATCAGCGCAGGCCCGGAGGACCTCGCCAAGATGCAGCTTGCCCGGGCTCTCATCGGAATTTGAAAAGTCGCGGCTGGCGACAAAGGCGTAGTAGCGATGATTGTGGATGAAGCCCCATTGCTCAGCAATGGCTTCGCCCTTGTGGTGCAGCGACATGGCCAGCACCGGAATATCCTGGCGGCCCGCCAGTGACTGGCAGAAATCGGTGAAGGCGCTGTCGCTGAAGGCGCGGGACGTCAGCCCCTGATCCTTGAGCCGTTCGGCCCGGCCGCTCAGCGTGCGATTGATTACGCCCAACCGGTCCTGGGTGGTCTCGGCGATCTGGTGGCAGACCGCACCATCGCGCTCAAGCCGGTTGCGGGCATTGCGCATGTTCTTGCGGGTCTTGGGCTTGATGGTGGCAAAGTAGCGATTGAAATCGCTAAAGGCATCAAGCGCCACATAGGGGGCGCCCTGAACCGTGCCGGTGACGATGTGGTCGGCGGGCATGCCCCGCGCCAGAACACTGTCGCTGCGCACCTTGAGAAAGCTGACGGCATCGCAGGGCGCGGCCTGAATGGCGGCGCGCAACAGCCGGGCCACTGCGCCAGCGGGTTCAATACCGGAGGCCACCATGACATCGGAATACTGGCTGAAGGCGTGCCCGATCGGGGCCAGCACGGTGCGCACGCGGGTACGAATCCGCTCCAGCGGCAATACGGCCAGCAGGCGCTTGCCGTCAAAAATGGTCACAATGATAGGGTCGAATTCGTCATTGCCGCGCGCGGTCTCGAAATCGAAGACGGCGCGGGCCCAGCCGCAGCTTTGAAACAGCACGGCCCCGTCGGCCTGAGTCTCCAGACCTTCCCATTGCGCAGCAATCAGCTCGAGCCCAGCGCGCGTGTTGATGATCTCGGTGCGCAGATCGTGATGCACGGCCTGGGTGTCGAGTACCAGCGTGGGGCGGCCGCTGCGGCGTTCATCGGTTCTGGGCAGGGCTGAAAGGGAGGTCATTTGCTGTAGGTATAACCTTGGATGTCCCGAATGCCTTCGGGCGCATTGGGATCAACCTGGAAGTCGACCGTGTAGACCTTCTTCTTGTGTGGGTTGAGCGGGCTGAACTTGACCGCTCCGGCCAAGGCAAGCTTGGCGTAATAGGACAGGCCGGACACGTTCTGGTTGAGCTTCTTGAAGCCCGCCTTGGAGCGCAGAATCCCATTGGCGTAATTGACCGCATAATGGCGGCGCAACTCATCACTCCAGTGCTCGGTGGTGAAGCTGACATTGAGCATGTTCTCATTGACCACGCGGTGCGGCCCGTTGAGGGGCCAATGCGCCATCTTGCCTGCTTCGAGCATGTGCACTTCAGCATAGTCGTCGAACCATGGTTCAAACGGCATGTCGGTTTCACGCGCCTGACCCAGAATCAGGTTTTCCAGTGCGGGCTGGGAGAGGAAGGGCGGCGTGTTGGGATAGATATAGACCTTTTTGGTGCCACGGACCTGCCACAGGCATTGGCCGGGCACGTCGGCATGATACTTTACCGAGACGTTGGGCGAAGAGATCAGCAGGGTCATGTTGCGCTTGTAGGACTTGAAGCCCGGTACGCGCTCCTCAAACTCGTCATAGAGCGCGTTGAGCATATCGCCATAGCCAGCATCAATCTTGGCGGGTTGGGTCAGATTGATCCAGATATTGCCGGTGCGCACGATCTCAAGCACCTCGGCGCCAGACAGATCCTTGATCTCGCCTTCGCGACGCTTGGGGGGATTGCCCGGGGTCTTCTGCGAGTAATTGACGTGATAGCCATCGCGCGGCGCGGCATCGATCAGGCGCGCCAGCGCATCGTCGGTGAACAGGGGAGAGGCCGCCAGGCTGTGGCTGAGCGCCAGGGTGTGCTTGCCAAACAGCGATGGGAAATGCGGCTGCCAGTCGGTAATGATCTGGTCTGTGCGCATGGGCATGTTCATGGGGCCGGGCTCCAAAAATCTGCAATTGCGTGCAATTTTCACGATCTGGAACAAAGTTAGCTCAAAACCGGGGTGCTGGCCCGCACTTGCTGGTCGGCTGGTTAAGCGGCCATGAAGAGTGAAACCCTTACAAAATATGAATAATTCGCTGTTTAGGGGTGCCCGAAGGCACTCCGTACACGGGGGTGGTGGCCGCTGATCAGGGCGACCACTGGCATTTTTTGGCGGCATCAGCCATATAGGGTCATTCCTTCCGATACTGGGCGAGGCAGACTGTGGACGGCGCGCCGTTTCTCAAGATGAACGGGCTGGGCAACCAGATTATCGTGGTCGATATGCGCGGCCGCGCCGATCGGGTCACGCCTGCTGCTGCCATCGCCATCAATGCCATGGCGGGCACCAAGTTCGATCAGATCATGGCCATCCATGACGCCCGCACGCCGGGTACCGCGAACTATATCGAGATCATCAACTCCGATGGCAGCCGGGCGCAGGCCTGCGGCAATGGCATGCGCTGTGTGGTGCAGGCGCTGACGGCCGAATTGGGCGTGCAGCGCTTCACCTTCGAGACCGTGGCCGGTCTGCTGTTCGGCGAAGAGCAGGCCGATGGCATGATCACCGTCGATATGGGCACGCCCAAGCTGGCCTGGTACGACATTCCGCTGGCCGAAGAATTTGCTGATACCCGCAAGATTGAGCTGCAGATCGGGCCGATCGATGCGCCGGTGCTGCATTCGCCATCGGTAGCCTCGATGGGCAATCCGCACGCCACCTTCTGGGTGGGCGATGATGTGTGGAGCTTTGCGCTGGACCGGTTCGGCCCCATGCTGGAAAACCATCCGATCTTTCCTGAGCGCGCCAATATCTCGCTGGCGCAGGTGACGGCCTCCGACAAGATGATCCTGCGCACCTGGGAGCGCGGCGCCGGGTTGACCGAAGCCTGTGGCACGGCGGCCTGCGCAGCGGTGGTCAACGGCGCCCGCACCCGCCGGACGGCGCGGGCAGTTACCGTGACGCTGCCGGGCGGCGACCTGCATGTCGAATGGCGTGATGATGATCACGTGGTGCTGACCGGGCCTGCCGAACGCGAATGGACCGGTATTGTGGACCCGGCCACCGGGGTCTGGGTGCGCGACGAGGTCGCGGCCTGATGGCGGTTGAGACGCTGACATTTGGTTGTCGCCTGAATGCCTATGAAGCCGAGGTGATGAAGTCCGAAGCGCAAAAGGCCGGGCTCGATAATGCGATCATCGTCAATACCTGTGCGGTGACTGCCGAGGCTGTGCGACAGGCCAGGCAGACGGTGCGCAAGGCACGCCGCGACAACCCGCAGGCACGCATCATCGTCACCGGCTGTGCCGCGCAGACCGAGGCGCGCAGTTTCGGCGACATGGCCGAGGTCGACCTGGTGATCGGCAATCACGACAAGATGCAGGCGGCAAGCTACGCTCCGATGGCGTTCGGCACCCCGCTCAATGACAAGGTCCAGGTTAACGACATCATGAGCGTGCGGGAGACCGCCGGCCATCTGATCGAGGGCATGGATGGTCGGGCGCGCGCCTTTGTGCAGGTGCAGAACGGCTGCGATCATCGCTGCACCTTCTGCATCATTCCATTTGGCCGGGGACCGTCACGGTCGGTGCCGATGGGGCTGGTGGTCGATCAGGTCAAAAAACTGGTCGACAATGGCTGTGGCGAAGTGGTGCTGACCGGGGTGGATATCACCTCCTATGGACCGGACCTGCCGGGCGCGCCCACCCTGGGCAAGCTGACCCAGTCCATCCTGCGCCATGTGCCGGACCTGCCGCGTCTGCGGATTTCGTCAATCGACAGCATCGAGGCCGATGAGGCGCTTTATGACGCTGTCGCCAGCGAGAAGCGGTTGATGCCACATATGCATTTGTCGCTGCAGTCCGGCGATGACATGATCCTTAAACGCATGAAGCGCCGGCACAGCCGCGATGGCGCGCTGGCGATCATGGCCAAGTTGCGGGCGCTGCGGCCCGAAATGGTGTTTGGCGCCGACATCATTGCGGGCTTCCCGACCGAGGATGAGGCCATGTTTGCCAATACGCTGGCCATTGTGAAAGAAGCCGATCTGACCCATCTGCACGTGTTTCCCTATTCGCCGCGCGAGGGCACGCCTGCCGCGCGCATGCCCCAGGTCAGCAAGAAGCTGGCCCGGGATCGGGCGGGCCTGTTGCGCGCCGCGGCCCAAGCACAGTTTCACGCGTTGTGCGCCAGTCGCGTGGGTCAGACCGAGCAGGTGCTGATGGAGCGCGGCGGGCAGGGCCGGAGCGAACAATATATCCCGGTTCGGGTGGCCGGTACGCAACCGGGAGCGCTGCTGGCCGTTCGGATCAGTGGTGTGACCAAGAATGGTCTGGTTGGCGAAGCGGTGCGCGAAGCTGCCTAAAAACAAGAAAGTCCACCAATGACCGAAAAGAAACCGGGATTTTTCAAGCGCCTGTTTGGTGGCGATGCGCCAACGCCAACGCCAACGCCGCCGCCAGCTGAAACAGCTGTGCCACCCGTCGAAGAGACGGCTGTGCCCGACATTGCGGCGGTGACGCCCGATGCTGTGGTGCCCGAACCCGCGCCCGCGTCGGAGCCCACGCCGGTTGAGGCACCAGAACATGTTCCTGTTCCAGGCCCGCCCGAGACCACGCCGGACTATGTCGAAGAGGTCGAGGAAAAGCAGCTCTTGCAGCGCAACGTGCAGTAGTTGAACCGCCGGCGCCCGTCGAGGCTGAACCCAGGGGCTGGTTTGCGCGCCTGGCGTCAGGTCTGAAACGCTCTTCAGATCAGCTCACGGGGTCGATCACCTCGGTGTTCACCAAGCGCAAGCTCGACAATGCGACGCTTGAAGAGCTCGAAGACATACTGATCCAGGCCGATCTGGGTATCGATACGGCCACCACCATCACCGAGACGCTGCGTCGCGACCGGTTTGACCGCGATGTATCGGGTGAAGATGTGCGCGCGGTGCTGGCGGCCGAAGTTGAAAAAGTGCTCGGTCCGGTAGCATTGCCGCTCGAGATTGACGCCAGCCAGAAGCCGTTCGTCATCCTGATGATCGGGGTGAACGGGTCAGGCAAAACCACGACCATCGGCAAGTTGGCGCAGAAACTGGCCGACGAGGGCAAATCGGTGATGCTGGCCGCCGGCGACACCTTCCGCGCCGCGGCCATCGAGCAATTGCAGATCTGGGGTGATCGGACAGGGGCCAGTGTGGTGTCCCGCCCGGCCGGGTCTGACGCCTCCGGGCTGGCCTTTGATGCGGTGACGCAGGCGCGGGCCGAAGGGCGCGATGTGCTGATCATCGATACGGCGGGCCGGCTGCAGAACCGCGACGAGCTGATGAATGAGCTCGAAAAGGTCATCCGCGTCATCAAGAAGGTCGACCCCAGTGCGCCGCATGCCACGCTTTTGACGCTGGACGCGACCACCGGGCAGAATGCGCTCAAGCAGGTCGAGATCTTTGGCCAGCGTGCCGGGGTGACCGGACTGGTGATGACCAAGCTCGATGGCACGGCGCGCGGCGGCATTCTGGTGGCGATCGCCAAGAAGTTTGGCCTGCCCGTGCATTTCATCGGCGTGGGTGAGAGCGTCGGCGATCTCGAAGCTTTTACCGCTGCGGACTTTGCTCAGGCGATTGCCGGGCGCGACTAGCCCTATTGTTACCATGCTTGGTGCCTACCAGCCCTTGCATGGTGGGGCGCTGGCGCTCACATTGCCCCGATGCCGAACAGAGAAATGCTCAATGTCTGAAAATGCCAAGCCCGAACCCGCCGAACCCGAGGTCAACTGGGACGAACTGCGTCCGCAGTTGATCAAGATGGCGCTGGAGCTGGGCCCCCTGGTGATCTTCTTTGTGGTCAATGCGCGGGTCGACATCTTCGCGGCAACGGCCTGGTTCATGGGCGCGATGGTTATTTCGCTGGTGCTCAGCAAGCTGATCCTGAAAAAGATCGCGGTGATGCCACTGGTGACCGGCGCCGTGGTGCTGGTGTTTGGCGGGCTGACGCTGTGGCTGCAGGATGACACCTTCATCAAGATCAAGCCGACCATCACCAATGGGCTGTTTGCCGCGGTGTTGCTGGGTGGCCTGCTGTTCAAGCAGTCGCTGCTGAAATACGTGTTTGGTGATGTCTACAAGCTTCAGCCCGAGGGTTGGAGCAAGCTGACGATGAACTGGGGACTGTTCTTTGTGGTGCTTGCCATCATCAATGAAGTGCTGTGGCGCAATTTCTCCACCGATTTCTGGGTGGCGTTCAAGGTCTGGGGCGTGATGCCGCTGACCATTGCGTTCTCGATCAGTCAGCTTTCGCTGCTCAATAAATATGCGCCACCGGCCGAACCCCAGCATGTGCCGCCCATCGTGGTGGATAGCTGAGGCGCCCAGAGCGCCCCAGCTAGTGGTGGTTGGTCAGCCGAACAGGCCGATGACCACGCCTTCGATCAGCAAGACACCGAGCAGATAGCCGCCATCGATCATGGTGCGCGCCCAGGGCGCGCCCTGGTAGCGGTGGTTGAGCACCATTGAGGTGATGACAAAGCCCAGCCACATATGGGCGCCCACGATCAGCCCATTGGTGACGTTGGTCGCCTCGGTCAGCATCGGGGTGAGCAGGGCGATGAAATAGGCCATCACGAAGATGCACAGGACCGACCACAGATAGGGCGTGTAATCGGCGCGGTCGATCTCGTCCATTGTCTTGCCGATGGATGCAACCCATTGCTTGCCCAGCACCATATACCAGGCAGCACCGAAGGCCCAGGCGGCCACTGTGGCCAAAATCACGGCCAGCCAGTTAACGTCAAAATGCGACATGCTGTTCTCCCCCCAAATTGGATTAGCGGGGACAGCCTAGCCTTGCCTGTGGCTCTTGGGTAGAGGCGCTCAGAGCCCGCCCATCTTGCACAGCAGGGCCCATTCTGCATCGCTGACCTTGGAAACGGAGAGGCGCGAGAGCTTGACCAGTTCAAGCTCGCTCAATTCCGGGGTCGCCTTGACCGTGGCCAGGGTGACCGGTTTGGGCATGGGTTTGACAGCGGCTACGTCGACGCATTCCCAGACCACTTCGCCCTTGGCATTGAGATCGGCCGTGCTGTCGGGGTGCGCTGTAGCCACCACCTTCATGATGCCGACAATCTCCTTGCCGATATTGGAGTGGTAGAAGAACGCCTCGTCGCCCAGCGCCATGGCCCGCATGTTGTTGCGGGCCGCATAATTGCGCACGCCGCCCCATTCTTCGGGTTCATTGCGGGTTGTCTTGGCCTGCAGATCGTCAAACGAAAACACGTCCGGCTCGGACTTCATCAGCCAGTAGGCCATCGATATCAGCCCCGCTTGGCCATGTGATCGATCGCCAGGTTCCAGCGCTTGACCTCCCAGGAGGCAAACACGCCCTGCTGCACGAAGGGATCAGCGGCAAAGGCGGTTTTGGCCGCCTCAAGGCTGGCGGCTTCGAGCACCATGACCGAGCCTTCGGGCTTTTCATTGTCGTCCCACAGCGCACCAGCGGCGACGAGCTTGTCGCCCAGACTGTTGAGGTGTTCGAGATGCACGGGACGCACGGCCAGGCGTTGTTCAAGATTGTCTGGCTTGTCCTTGCCGATGAATACAAACAGCATGTTGGGTCTAATCCTCGCGTTTGAGTGGGCGGGCCATCAGCCCGGCTACCACGGTAGCAATATTGGCGTCGCCGCTGAGCACGGCGTGCATGGCGGCAATCAGGGGGGCGTCGACATCCAGGCTCTTGGCCAGGGCGTCGGCCACCGGTGTGGTGGCAACGCCTTCGGCCAGCTTGGCGCCCGAGGCGATAATCTGCACAACAGTCTGGCCGCGGCCCAGCGCCATGCCGAACTGGTAATTGCGCGACTGTACCGAGGTGCAGGTCAGCGTCAGATCGCCCAGACCGGCCAAGCCGGTCAGCGTGGTCGCCGAGCCGCCCATGGCTTTGACCATGCGGGCCATCTCGGCATAGGCGCGGGCAATCAGGGCCGAGCGGGCCGAGGCGCCCAGACCGGCGCCATCAACGGCACCACAGGCAAGGGCGTAGACGTTTTTCAGCGCGCCGGCGATTTCGACACCGATGCGATCATCGCTGGCATAGGGACGGAAACTGGGGCCGGCGAGCGCGGCGGCCAAGGCAGAGGTCTGATCGGCGTCGTCACCGGCCAGGGTAACGGCGGTGGGCCGACCCGCTGCAACGTCGGCGGCGAAGCTGGGGCCCGACAGCACATAGGGGATGGCGTCGGGCGCCATATCGAGCAGGATTTCGCTCTGGCGATCCAGTGTGCCGGTTTCGAGCCCCTTGGCCGAGAGCACGACGGGTCGGTGCGCCAGCAAGGCGGGATCAAGTGCGCCCAATGCGGCGCGGCTCGATTGGGCCGGCACGGCCAGAATAATGATATCGGCGGGTGTGGCCTGCATGCTGGCGCTGACGGCCTGGTGCAGGATCTGCTCGCCGAGATAGCGCTGATTGGTGTGGCTGGTATTGATCTCGTCGACTTGGCTGGCGTCGCGCACGACGAGGCGTACCGTGCGGCCTGCCATGGCGGCCGCCTGCGCCAGTGCGGTCCCCCAGGCACCGCCCCCGATTACCAGTACGCTATCAAGTGACATTGGTGGCCACCTTCATGTCGGGCAGGTCGAGCGGCCAGCGCGGGCGTGCGGTGACGTCGAGCGGATCACTGACCCCCAGGGCAAAGCGTTCAGCGCCCGCCCAGGCAACCATGGCGCCATTATCGGTACACAGCGCAATGGGCGGTACGATCAGCGCCGCACCTTCTGCCTGGCAAGCTGTGCTCAGTGCGCTGGCAATGGTGCGATTGGCAGCGACACCGCCGGCAACCACTAGTTGCGGCTTGGCATCGGGCAGTTCGGCCTTGAAACGCTGCAGCGCCTGTGTGGACCGGAATGCGATGATTTCGGCAACCGTGGCCTGAAAGCTGGCTGCAATATCGGCGACGTCCTGATCGCTGAGCGGGGCCAGCGCCTCGGCCTGCAGGCGCACAGCGGTCTTGAGACCGGAGAATGAAAAATCCAGCCGTGCCTCGCGTAGCAGGGGGCGGGGAAACTTGAACCGTCTGGGATCGCCCTGCCTGGCGACCGCTTCAACCGCCGGGCCGCCGGGATGGCCCAAAGTCAGCAGCTTGGCGACCTTGTCGAAGGCTTCGCCCAGCGCATCATCTATCGTGGTGCCCCAGCGTTCGTAATCGCCGACGCCGCGCACCAGCACGAACTGGCTATGCCCGCCCGATACCAGCAGCATCAGATAGGGAAATGCCACGCCATCGGTCATGCGGGCAGTCAGCGCATGGGCTTCAAGATGATTGATGGCCAGCAACGGCTTGTCGAGCGCGGCAGCGAGGGCCTTGGCGGTGGTCAGGCCCACCAGCACGCCCCCGACCAGGCCGGGGCCAGCCGTGGCCGCGATCGCATCAATATCGGCCAGCGCGATATCGGCCTCGCGACAGGCCTGGGCGATGATATGGTCGAGATAGGTGACATGGGCACGCGCGGCCAGCTCTGGTACCACGCCGCCGAATGCCGCATGTTCATCGAGCTGACTTCGGACCACATTGGAACGAATCGTTGAGTGGCCGAATTGGTCTCGTACAACTATTGCGGCTGCGGTTTCATCGCAGCTGGTCTCGATGCCAAGGATTATGGCTGGCGCTTGCCCGGTCACGATGAACTGGTTACTCCCTGATGGGTGTCTCTGCCTACTATAGGACCAAATCACATTGCAATCGCCCCAAGCTTTCGCCCGGATCGGAACACGCGGCAGCCCGCTGGCGCTGATGCAGGCGCGTCTGGTGCGCAGCCTGCTCGCTACAACCCATGGGGTGAGCGAGGACGACATCGCCATTGAGGTCCTCTCGACGGGCGGTGATCGCAGTCAGGCCAGCAATGCCAGCCTGAGTGAGATTGGTGGCAAAGGGCTGTTCACCAAGGAAATCGACGACGCCATGCTCAGTGGCCGGGTCGATATCGGCGTGCATTCAAGCAAGGATGTGGCGACGCGCCTGCCCGACGGGTTGGCGCTGGTGGCGTTTCTTGAGCGCGAAGATGTCCGCGATGCCTTTTTGTCGGTCAAAGTGCAGAGCATTGATCATCTGGCCGAGCGCGCCAGATTCGGCACCTCCTCGATTCGGCGGGCAGCGCAGGTTCTGCGGCAGCGCCCCGATCTTGAAATCGTGCCGTTCCGTGGCAATGTCGGTACCCGGCTGCAAAAACTGATCGATGGCGTGGCCGACGCGACGTTGCTGGCCATGGCCGGGTTGAACCGACTGGGTGAAGGCCATCGGGCCACGGGCCAGCTGGACCCCGAGATTTTCATGCCCGCCCCGGCGCAGGGCGCTATCGGGCTGGCGGTGCGTAGCGATGACAAGCGGATGGCCGCGCTGGTCTCGGCGCTTGATCACGCGCCAACCAATACGACAATCACCGGCGAACGGGCCATGCTGGCCATTCTGGATGGCTCCTGCCGCACGCCTGTAGGGGCGTTGAGCAGCTTGGCGAACGGGCAACTGACGCTGAAGGGCCAGATCTTGAGCCTGGACGGGCAGACCGCGTTCGACAGTACGGCGAGCGGCACTGACCCGCTGGTGGTGGGGCGCGCCGTGGGTGAGGACCTGCTCAAGCAGGCCGGGACCGAATTTCTCGCCAAATGGGCACAAGCATGAGCCAGATGCTGATAACCCGTCCCGAGCCGGATGCGCAATCAAGCCTGGCGCGGTTGCAGGCCCTCGATATCGAGGGCGTTGCGGTGCCGTTGATGGAACGGGTGACGCTTGATGTCAGCCTGCCGCCCGCCGATGGATTCGCGGCGGTGGTGCTGACCAGCGCCAATGCGGTGCGCACGCTGGTGGATCGCGGTGTGGTCGGCGATTACGCGCATTTGCCGGTTCTGGCGGTGGGAGATCGGACCGCGCGCGATGCTGAACAGGCCGGATTTGTCCGGGTCAGCAGTGCTGCCGGTGCATTTGGTGATCTCGTCAACGCTATTAGTCTGTCGGGCCTGAAAGGGCCGCTATTTTATCCTACAGGCAAACATCAGAGCGCTGATCTGGCCAAGGCCCTGGCGCCGATGGGTGTCATGGTCGCCACCGCCAAGGTCTATGACATGGTGGCGATCGAGACATTGCCGACAGGTGTGCTGGCCGCATTGGGCGATGGTGGCATCGGGGCGGTGCTGGTCTATTCGCGGCGGACGGCCGAAATTTTCGCGCAATTGGCGCAGAGTCTGGACCGCGCACAGCGGCAGAATCTGGGCATGTTGTGCATGAGCGAAGCGGTGGCAGAACCGCTGCTGGAAGCCCATTTCAATCGCATAGGTCTGGCTGATCGGCCCGACGAAGAGGCGATGATGGCGCTGGCACTGGGTTTTGCCCGCGCCCAAACTGGGTCATAGTCGAAGTGAACAAGAGGACTAGCTGAGATGGCGGATAGCAAGGACCCCAAGGCAAACGAAGCCCGGCCGGGTGCGGTCAAACCGCCAGTGCTTGATCTCAAGGCACGAGCGGTGGGTGCCGAGGCCAACAAACCCGAGCCGAGCAAGAGCGATGCCGGTACCGCTGGTGTCACCAGCGCCGCCAGTGCCGCAGGCGCCAGCAAGCCAGCCGGGGCGAGTGCACCCGGCACTGGCGCAACTGGTTCATCGGCATCGGCCGACAAGGCCAAGCCAGGCGACAAGTCGACCGAAAAACCCAGGCCCAAAGCGGTGGTTGAGGAAAGCTCGGGCTTTGGCTTTGGGGCAGCGCTGGTAGGCGGTCTGTTGGGTCTGGGTGCTGCCTATGGTCTGGCCTATGCCGGCCTGTGGCCGACGCCGCCCGCGCCGGTTGCCGTGGCCGATCCGCGCCTGGCGGATTTTGGCAAGGCCATTCCTGAACTCGAAACCGTGACGCAGACAACGCAGTCTGAACTGGCCACGCTCAATCAGCGTATTGCCGCGCTGGAACAGGCCGAACCTGCTGTGGCGCCCGAGGCTGCCGCTCCACTCGATCTGGGTGGGGTTCAGAGCGACATTGCGGCGCTGAGCGCCCGGGTCGATAGTCTGGCCGAAGCGCCAGCCACTGCTGCCAATAGCGGTGCGGTTGATGCGCTACGCGGTGATTTTACCGCTCTGGGTGGCCGCATCGATGAACTGGCTGCCCGGGTTGGCACCGCCGAGGCCAGTCTGCGCATACTTGAAGGCACTGTCAGCGAAACCAGCGCAACGCTGGCCAAACAGCCCGGTGATATCGGGGCGGTGCTGCAATTGCCGCTGATCCTGTCGGGGCTCGAGACTGCCTTTGCGACGGGGCGCCCCTACGAAACCGAACTTGCCACGCTGCGGGCCGCGGCGCCCAAGGCTGACATTCCCACCCTGATTGCCAATCAGGCGGCGCAGGGGCTGACCCGTCCCGACGTGATCGCGCGCGAATTCGATGCCGTGCTGCCAGCCATTCTGGCGGGCCGCCCAAGCGATCCCGATGCGCAGTGGCAGGATGGTGCGCTGGACTGGCTGGCCGGAGCCATCGCCCTGCGGCCGACCGGCGAAATTGACGGCGATACGCCCGATGCCATCACCTCCCGGTTGATTGGGGCGGTGGAGCGGCGCGACTTTGCCAGCGCGCAGAACCTGCTGGAAAGTCTGCCCCCGGCCATGCAGGCGGCGGCGGGCGATGTACCCGCGCTGATTGCTGAACAGGCGCAGGCCGAAGCCTTTCTGCAGAGTCTGCGCAATTCGGCGCTAAGCGGCGAGGTCGCGCAATGATCCGTCTTGCTTCCTGGATTGTGGGCAGTCTGATCATTGCGGCGCTGGCCGCCTGGATGATCTCGCTGCCGGGCACGCTGACGCTGGAGGTGGCGGGCTATCGCATGCAGCCGCGGCTGGGCGCGGCGGTCTTTATTTTCATCGTCGTCGCCATCGTGGTGATCTTTGTCTGGGCGATTGTCCGGCGCATCATTTCGGCGCCGCGCGCCATGGCGCGCCGGTCGCGTGAGCGGCGGCGCGAGCAGGGCGTGGAAGCACTCAGTGATGCCATGATCGCGCTGCAGGCCGGTGACCCTGCCCGTGCGCGTGCCCTGGCGCGCGATGCGCAGGCGCGCCTGCCCAGTAATGCTGCTGCCAAGCTGCTCGAAGCACGCGCGGATCTGGCGCTGGGCGACATGCCCGCAGCGCGTGAGCACTATCGGGCTCTCATCGCCAGCGACCAGACGGCTCTGGCGGCGCTGACAGGGCTGTATGATCAGGCCCGCGCGCAGCAGCGACCTGATGCAGCCCTGACCTTTGCGCGCAAGGCGCTGAACCTGGCTCCCAATAGCGGTTGGGCCGCCGAGGCGGTGTTTGATGATCTGAGCCGGCGCGGGCAGTGGGCCGATGCGGTGGCAATGGTCAATGCCGAGCAGGCGGTGAGCCGCGAGGATCGGGCGCGCAAGCGTCGTCGTCAGGCGGTGATTGAAACCGCGCGGGCGCGCGAGGCCGAAGCCAGCGCGCCGCTTGAAGCGCTCGAGCACGCACTGACCGCCCTCAAGCTGCTGCCGGACTTTGTGCCAGCGGCGCTGATCGCCGCACGCATTCACATCAATCGCGGCGATACCCGCAAGGCGATGAGCCTGCTGCGCCGCATCTGGCGCGCCACCGGTCATCCCGACATCGCTGCACTCTATGCTCACGCCCAGCCCGGCGCCTCGGCTGTCGACCGGCTCAAGCGGATGGGCGAGATCATCGAGACGCCGCCACCGCATCGCGCGGCCGGCATGGCTTTGGCCCGGGCGGCGATCGATGCCTATGACTGGTCGCTGGCACGCAATGCGCTGGCGCCCTTTGAAGGTCCGGACGCCACCCAGGGTGTCGCCAGCCTGATGGCCGAGATCGAAGAAGGCCAGAATGGCGATCAGGGCAAGGCGCGCGAATGGCTCGCCCGTGCGGTGCGGGCGCCGCGTGATCCGGTGTGGACCGCAGATGGCATGGTCAGTGACGAATGGGAGCCGGTGTCGCCGGTGACCGGACGGCTGGATGCCTTTGAATGGAAGGTGCCCATGACCGCCACCATGACCGCCTCGGCGCGTACGGGTGAGGGTCAGCCTGCACAATTGCCGAGCCAGGCTGCCTTGCCTCTTGCACCGGCCCAAAACCCAACGTAAAAGGCCTCCCGTTGCCGCATTAGCTCAGTTGGTAGAGCACATCATTCGTAATGATGGGGTCAGGTGTTCGAGTCACCTATGCGGCACCATCCCTTTTGACGATCTGGCTGACACGTGTGCCGCTGCTGATGGTTCAGCCGCAGGTGCTTGTTGTCGAGTGATTATGCCCCGGGCAGGTCACGACCCGAGGCAAATGGCCATAGCCGTTTCAGCAGGGTTCTGCCTGCAGGGCGGACAGGGCTGTCTCGTAAGCCTGGCGTGCCGAGGCGCCGACGCGGCGATTGTCGGTGTCGGAGACAGTCTGGGAGAACAACTGCTGGCGCTCGGCCTGCGTCGAGAGGAAGAACGGAAAGCGCTGCGCCACGCGCGAGCGGATCGAATCCACGCTGGCCGAGAATAGGGCGACCGGGAAGTGCAGATCGGGATAGGTCCGTTCCTCACTCAGCCGCTCAGAGCCAAACACGCGCTTGTAGAAGGCGCCATGTTCGGTGCGCACGAGTGCCAGACACTGATCGGCCTGAAACT
This sequence comes from Devosia sp. J2-20, assembly GCF_055808475.1. NCBI lineage: Bacteria > Pseudomonadati > Pseudomonadota > Alphaproteobacteria > Hyphomicrobiales > Devosiaceae > Devosia > Devosia sp. J2-20. Next base: position 19,909 of record NZ_CM147870.1, read on the forward strand.
GCACCGATGCCATGGCAGCGATGCGCAGTGTCAGGAAGGGCAGGGCCGGATAGGCCAGCGAGGCTTCGTGATCGGCCGTAAAGCGGCTGGGATCGATGAAGGTCAGGCCGGTGTCAAGCATGGGCCCCAGCACATCAGGGAACACCTTCATGCTGGGTGAGCGACGGTGGGTCGCTGTCAGATGGTGCAGCCGGATCGAGCTGACCAGTTGGCCATCGATATAGATGCCAAAGCTCATCGCATTGGGTGCACGATCAAGGTCGTCAATGCAGATCTCTTCGGGATTGTGATCCATGAACCCTTCGCGCGTGTAAGCGCGATAGCGGAGCTTGTAGATGGGATCGTCAATCACGCCGGGATCAACCCGGGCATAGCTCACCTTGTCGAGAATATCGAGCAGGGCGCCCGCGAAACGGGAAGGTGTACCGGCTTTGGCGGCAGCGGCACTGTCGGGGTCGATAACCATGAATTGCTCACTGTCCCACTCTGATACGGACAGGGTAACAATTGCTTAACCATTTTATAAGCTGAACGCGTATTCTTGGTTAATCGAGGGAACTTAGCGCATGATCAGTGGCGGGCGCCGGCGCGCTTGGCAATGGGTTTGAGATCGCTGCGATGATGGGCCTGCAGCAACCGGGTCATGGCCTCCAGATTGAGCGGCGGACCATAGACAAAGCCCTGGATCTGATCGATTTTGGTCTGTGAGGTCAGCAGGTTGAGCTGTCCTTCGGTCTCAACCCCTTCGACCGTGATCTTGAGATCGAGGTCCTTGCCCAGCTGGGCAACATTGGCCAGCAGGCGCAGAGCCTGGGGATCGGCTTCGATGTCGATTACAAAGCTGCGGTCGATCTTGAGCTTGGTCAGGGGTAAGGCCTGAAGGTAGCTCAGCGACGAATAGCCGGTGCCAAAATCATCAAGCGCCACGCCCACGCCCTTACGGCACAGGGCGGCCAGCGCCATGGTGGCGGCTTCGCGTTCCTCGATGACAGCTGACTCTGTAACCTCAATTTCGAGGCGATGGTGCGGCAGGCCCGAGACCTTGATGGCGTCAAGGACCATGGATTCCACATTGCACGCCCGGAAGTCGCGGGCCGAGAGGTTGACGGCAATCGTGGTGTCGCCGGGCCAGGTGTTGCAGTCGCGGGTTGCCATGGCCAGAACGGCACGGGTCAGATCGGTGATCAGGCCAGTTTCTTCGGCAATGGGAATGAACAGGGCCGGCGAAATCGGCCCCAGTTCAGGATGGTCCCAGCGCGCCAGCGCTTCACAGCCGACAATGCGGTTTTTCCGGGGATCGACCACTGCCTGATAGGCCAGGGTGATCTCGCCCCCTGCAATGGCCTGCTTGAGGTCCTGCTTGAGTTGCTGGCGCAGCTGGTACTCGGTGTCCATGCGCTCGTGGAACTGCACAACTTTGGCCTTGCCGGTGCCCTTGGCGGCGTAGATGGCCAGGTCGGCCTTGACCATAAGGCTTTCCAGATCGTCGCCACTATTCTCGCTGATCACCATGCCGATACTGACATCGACCACCATGCTGCGGTCGGGCAGGCGCATTTCGGCACCCATGCTGGCCAGCACGTGTTCGGAGCGTTCGGCCAGGAATTGCGGGGCGATGCCGTCGGCGCGGAAGGCGATGAACTCGTCGCCGCCAAGTCTGGCGCAGATGGCGTTTTCGCCGAAGGCCAGAGGCAGGCGGCGGCCCATTTCGGCCAGGACGCTGTCGCCGGCGATATGACCCATTGTATCATTGATGTGCTTGAAGTCGTCGACGTCCACGATCCACAGCGCCACATGGGTGGGGTGTCCGGTTTCGCGCCGTTCGCGCAGAATAGCCTCAACCTGCTGGGCAAAATAGGCGCGATTGGGCAGGTTGGTCAGCGCGTCATAACGCGCCATATAGCTCATGCGCTCTTCAGCGATGATGCGGGCCGAAATGTCCTCAAACAGCAAAACGGTCTTGGGACCGCGCGAGGATACCGAAACTTCAAAGTGCCGGCCGGGCCGCACACTGAGCAAGAGCTTGCCGCTGGAATGGGCGGCAATCAGCGAGCCTAATTGATCGCGCGCCGCCTTGGGCATGGCCTGGCTGTCGACAGCCACGTCGAACAGTTCGCTGGCGGGGCGGCCGATCCAGCTTTGGGAATTGGGCAGGTTAAAGGCCTGCAGGGCCTGACCATTGGCCACCTCGATGGTGCCCGCATTGTCGAGCATCATCAGGCCGTGTTCCAGCGTGGTCAGGGCGGTATCGAGCTGAGTGGCGAGAGCAGAGGCAGCAAGGCGACCGTGCACAGCGCGCAGCAGAATCTGGCGAGCGCTGCCGGCAATGCGGCGCAGACTGGCAAAGAAGGGCAATAGCAGCAGGGTCAGCAGGGCGTAATAGATATTGCCAACCAGCAACAGGCCGAGGGCCAGCGGCACGGCAATGAGCAAGACCTGGATGGTCATCAGCCGGTCGATGGCAAAATTGCGCTGCGACACGCCCACCAGCACCGAGACCGAGACCGAGGCGGCGGTCAGTTCGGCAAAGGGGTCATCGACCAGCCAGAAGCTGACCATGCACCATGTTCCGTAGATCAGGGCGATGGCGGCGGCGCCAATGGTGGCGCGGATTTCCCAATGCAGGGCAAGACGGACATTGGTGTCGGAGAGTTGAACGGCGTCAAAGGCGCGCATATCGGCATTACGCACCAGCCCGACCAGAATGAACAGGCCAACAAAAGCGCCCAGGATCATGGAACGTGCTTCAAGGGCCGCGACGGCAGCAGCCAGCGCGGAGCCAAAAGCGCCAAACAGCATCGAGCGTCGATCCGCATACAGGGAGCGGATCATTGACACATAGTCTACTGGCGGCAGAATCTTGTGGGCGGCTTCAAACACCATTGCCCGTTCCTAATTCCCCGATTTCCGGCGCTAATTGCAGTCCGGATCGGGTCTGTGGATACCGTCAACTGACGGCTCGTGGTCTAGATACGCCGGAATTGGCGGCCCTTTGCTTGTGATCAGTCAACAGCAGGCCGGTTAAGATGGTATTGCTGTTGGGCCGTACTTGTCCGTATGCGCCACATTTCCGTTGGCCAGAGTGAATCCCTGCTTAACTTCGGGGCCGGCTCTATTGCACGGCCGCGCCTGGTGGAGCGTTCCAGTTCGCCTTGAGTTGGGCAATGGCAGTCTGGGGTTGCATGGTTTCATCGCTCCAGAATGCCTGGCTGGTGGCCCAGATCTGCTCGATCCAGTCGGCCCGGGCGGTCAGATGCGGCGTCGGCAGGGCAAACCGGGGGCGGTCCAGTGCGCTCAAGAGCATGCCCGAGCAAGGGTCGACAGCGCCCTGGGCATCAAAGCGGATCGGGGTGGACCCCTTGGCGGCGGCAAAGGCGGCCTGATTGGCTGGGTCAACCACAGCGTCGGCAAAGGCGCGGACGGCCTTGTTCATGGCCGGCGTCGTGGCATTCATCAGGCCCCAGCTATCGATGGTGACCGGCAGGGCCCTGGCGCCGGGCAGCAACATGCAGCCATAGTCGGTGTCGAGTTGCTTGCCCGCGGCACGCCATTCGCCCTTCATCCAGTCGCCCTGGATCTGCATCAGTGCCTGGCCCGAAATCACCATATTGGTGGCGACGTTCCAGTCCCGGTCGCGCGCGCCAGGATCGGCGGCCTGCTGGAAACGGCGCAGCCAGACAAACACCTCGGCCAGGTCTGGATCATCGAGTGCGGCCTTGTCGGGGGTCGCACCATAGAGCGCCTGATAGAGGTCGGGACCGCCCAGGGTGGCGACCAGGGAGTGGGTCAGATAGCCGATCTGCCAGGTTTGCGCGCCGATGGCGAGCGGCAGGTATCCGGCATCGCGAGCCGCTTCCATATCGCGCCACATGGCGTCCAGACTGGTCCAGTCTCGCGGGTCGATGCCGATTTCGGCGGCGATGGCATGGTTGTAAAAGATGGTGGCATCGGCGTGGATAGTGGCGGGCACCTTGAGAATGCGGCCATCAATGGTGATGGTATCGCGCACGACTTCGGGCAGGTTCTCGAGCAGGCCATTGGCGGCAAACTGGGCATCGAGCGAGAGCAGTTTTCGGCGCTTGTGGAGAGTGCGATAGATCGCCGGCGGCATGTGCAGGAAGACATTGGGGCTGGTGCCCAGCGCGATCAGGTCCAGCACGGTGGTGTTGGCATTGGTGTCGTGCGGAATGGCCAGCGGCACCCATTGGTCGCCATTGTCCTCGACCGCGTGGCGCAACACATTGAGCGCCGCCAGTTCGGCCGGTGATCGCCAGTCGTGAAATACGACAAGATGTTCAGCCTGGGCGATAGGCGCGCCCAAAAGGGTCACTGCGAAAAATGCAGCCAGTGTTTTGGTCCAAGCGATGCGCTGTTCCTCCCGGCGCTGTGTCAGCGGGCCTGCCGACCGCGTTAATTGCGGTTCTGTGAGACTGTGACCCCTGCACTGATGATCTGGTCGCCTGTGCCTGGCGCAATTGCCAAGCCATTGGTGACACAAACTGGCGGCAAGCTGTTGCCGCGGCGTTAATCGCAGTGCCTTGGAAGCGTCGCTTTGCACGCTTATTGATGGCGGCGTTAACAGACTGCCAATGGGTGATTTATGGTTGAGAAGCTGAACGATGCCGCCCGCGAGACGGCTCTGCGCGGGCTCAATGGCTGGATCTATGATGCAGCGGATGACGCCATCAGCCATGTGTTCAAGTTCAAGGATTTCTCCGAGGCGTTCGGCTTTATGAGTCGGGTCGCGCTGGCGGCGGAAAAGGCCGGTCATCACCCGGACTGGTCCAATGGCTACAATGTGGTGCGGGTGAAATTGACGACCCATGATGCGGGCGGGCTGAGTGCCAAGGATGTGGCGCTGGCCCAGGCTATTGATCGCATCGTGGGCTGAGCCTTGCGGCCTAGTGAAAATTGCGGCCTTCGGGCAGAGCAGCATAGGCGGCCCGGCGGGCCTTTTCGATTTCCAGCATCGCCTTGTGGTCGCGACCGGGCTGGGGGCCTGAGCGGCCTTCATCGCCGCGCGCCAGTATCCTGTCGCCAATGTCCTGGCCATGCGCCAGATCGAGCAGATGATGTGTCATGTCGGTGAGCTGTTCGGCGATGATATGCACCACCAGTCCCTCGCGCTGGAGTTGTCCGCGCACCGCGAGCAGGCGGGCGCCCAGCACGGTCTTGCGATTGGCTTCAAAGGTTTTTGGCCAGATCACGATATTGGCGATACCGGTTTCGTCCTCGAGCGTGGCAAAGATCACCCCGCTGGCCGTGCCCGGTCGCTGGCGCACCAGGACCAGCCCGGCCACTTCGATGCGGCTGCCCGGTTTGACATTGAGCAATTGATCGCAGCGCGTGGTGCGGCGCGCTTGCAGCATGGGTCGGATGAATTGCAGCGGATGGCCCTTGAGCGAGAATGACAGTGTCGAATAATCGTGAATGACCTCCTCGCCAGGCAGCATTTTGGGCAGGCCGGTTTCGCTGTCGACATCGGTCTGGACGCTGCCGGCGGCAACAAATAGCGGCAGGGTATCGGCGCCATGAGTGCCGATCAGCCCCTTGACCGCCCAGAGCGCTTCGCGGCGCGACAGGCCCAGCGAGGCAAAGGCGTCGGCGCGGGCGAGTTTTTCGAGACTGGCAATGGGCACCTGGGTGCGCAGCCAGAGATCGCGCACCGAGTCATAACCGGCGCCGCGGCGGGCCACGATGCGGTTGATATCGGCCTCGGCCAGCCCCACGGCATGGGTGAGACCCAGACGGATCGCCCTGGTGGCATGGACATGGTCAGCCATGGATTGGTGCTGGGGCCAGAGATGGTCGCGGGCGGGGCGGCTATCGCCTTCGAGCACGCATTCGAGATCGGACAGGTTCACATCGACCGCGCGCACCTCCACGCCATGCTCGATAGCATCGCGGATGATCTGGGAGGGAGCGTAGAATCCCATGGGCTGGCTGTTGAGCAGGGAGGTGGCAAACACATCGGGGTAATGGCATTTGAGCCAGCACGAGGCATAGACCAGCAGGGCAAACGAGGCCGCATGGCTTTCGGGAAAGCCATATTCGGCAAAGCCCTGGATCTGGGCGAAACAGTTCTTGGCGAACTCTTCGGGGTAGCCATTGGTGCGCATGCCGGCGATAAATTCCTCACCGAACTGGGCGATCTTGCCAGTGCGACGCCAGGCGGCCATGGCGCGGCGCAGACTGTCGGCCTTACCGGGAGAAAACCCGGCGCCGACAATAGCGATCTGCATGGCCTGTTCCTGAAACAGTGGAATGCCCAGCGTGCGCCCCAGCACGCCCTTGAGCTTGTCATCGTGATAGATGGCCGGCTCCAGCCCCTGCCGCCGCCGCAGATAGGGATGGACCATATTGCCCTGGATCGGGCCGGGTCGGACAATGGCCACCTCGATCACCAGATCGTAGAATTTTTCCGGCTTGAGGCGGGGCAGCATGCTCATCTGCGCCCGGCTTTCGATCTGGAACACGCCCAGCGTGTCGGCGCGCTGGATCATGGCGTAGACCTCGGCCTTTTTGGACGGGTCGGGATCGATTTCCTCGGCGAGCAGATCGACCAGTGCCAGCGACTGGCCATAATGGGTCTGCATCAATTCGAAAGCGCGGCGCAGGCAGCTGAGCATGCCCAGCGCCAGCACATCGACCTTGAGAATGGCCAGGGCGGCAATGTCGTCCTTGTTCCATTCAATGATGGTGCGGCTGTCCATGGCAGTCTTGGAGATCGGCACCAGGCTTTCGAGTGAATCGCGGGTGATGACAAAGCCTCCCACATGCTGGGACAGATGGCGCGGGAAGCCGCGCAGCACTTTGACGACCTCGAACATCTGGGCCAGCGTGGGATCATCGGGGCTGAGCCCGATGGTTGTCAGCTCCCCCAGATCGATGCCGGCGCCCCAACCCCATTGCAGGCCGTTGAGCGCGGTGACGGTATCGTCAGAGACGCCGAACACCTTGGCGGCCTCGCGCATGGCCGATTTGGAGCGGTAGGAAATGACATTGGCGGTCAGCCCGGTGCGCTTGCCGCCATATTTTTTGTAGATATAGGCCATCACCTCTTCGCGCCGTTCATGCTCGAAATCGACGTCGATATCGGGCGGTTCGTCGCGTTCGGTGGAGATGAAACGGCCAAATACCAGGGAGCTGGTTTCGGGGTCGACCTCGGTGATTTCGAGACAGAAACACACCGTGGAATTGGCAGCCGAGCCGCGGCCCTGACACAGGATCTTGCGCTCATGGCGGGCGAACATGACGATGTCATGCACGGTCAGGAAATAGGCGGCATAGCGTTTGTAGGCGATCAGGCAGAGCTCGGACCAGATGGCGCGACGGGTCTTGTCCGATACCCCGTTCGGATAGCGCCTGGCCGCGCCGGCCCAGGCCAGCCGCTCCAGGGTCTGCTGGGCGGTTTCGCCATTGCCGATCGTCTCTTCGGGGTAATTGTATTTGAGCTGGTCGAGCGAAAAATCGATGCGGGCTATCAGCTTCTGGGTCTGGTGCATGGCGTCGGGATAATCGGCGAACAGCCTGGCCATTTCGCGCGGCGGCTTGAGGTGGCGTTCGGCATTGGCGGCCAGCTGCCAGCCGGCGGTTTCGAGCGTCAGATGCTGGCGAATGCAGGTCACGACATCCTGGACCATGCGGCGGTTGGGCTGGTGATACCGGACATCATTGCTGGCCAGCATGGGCGCGTTGTGGCGTCTGGCGAGCTGGTCGATGCGGTTCAGACGCGCCCGGTCGGTGCCATCAAAGCGCGTGGCGGCGGCGACCCAGACGCGGCCTGGTGCCTGTTGGTTCAGCGTGGCCAGCGTCTGTTCGGTCAGGCCCCAATCGGCTTCATCGGGCACCAGAATGAACAGCTGCCCCTGGGCATGGTTTTCCGTTGGCCCCTGCTCGGTGGTCGAGCCGGGATGGCCGGCGCCGAACAGGTCCGACAGATAGAGCACCGGCTTGCCCTTTTCGCCGCGCTGATTGCCGATGGTTAACAGCTTGCACAACCGGCCATAGGCCAGCCGGGTGCTGGGATAGGCGATGATGTCGGGTGTGCCATCGGCAAAGCACAGCCGCACGCCCACCAGATAGCGAAAGCCGGGGGGCGCTGGCTCCATGTCGCGGGCGGCCACATAGCCGCGCACCACCCCGGCAAAGCTGTTGCGGTCGGTCAGGCCGAAGCCGTTCAACCCCAGATGGGCGGCGGCATTGACCAGCTCCTCGGGGTGCGAGCCGCCATGCAGGAACGAGAAATTGCTGGTCGAGACCAGTTCGGCAAAGGGAGGGGCTGGCGGCCGGGGGCGTGGCGGTGCCGCCACGGGCGCCTGCATCAGGGTGATCAGATCGCTCATGCGAACAGGCCGTGCAGATACCAGACCGGGCTGGCATCGGGGACATAAAGCCCTTCGCGATAGATCCAGAAGCGACGGCCCATGGCGTCTTCGGCGACATAATAATCGCGGGTGACGGCTGAAGGATTGAAACGCTCAAGCTGGGGCACATAGGGCGGTGCCTTGGGCTTTTCGCCGGGCTTGGGCGGGCGGGGGATTTCGGGCGGGGCCAGTTGCAGGCGCTGGCCACTGCGCCACCATTCAGCGCCCAGTCGTTCGGGCCCGGCAGCCTTGGTGATGCGATAGCTGACGCGGCGCCAGATCATCGAGGCAGGCAGGCCATCGGGCACTTCGGCATTGATGGCGATGGGTTCGGGCACGGGTAGCAGGCGCAAGGGGCGCTGCAGGGGTGGGCCGGGCTGGTTGGCGGGGGTTGCCGCATGCACCATGGCCGGTACCAGCCGAGCGGCGCGCTCGGGAATATGGGTGGCCACGAACTGGGTGCGCAGCACGGCCATGGTGCCCAGCCGGCTGCTCATGCGGTCCTGCAGCTGGATCAGGTCGGCAGCTCCATCATCGGTGGCAAAGGCGCCCAATTGGGTGCCATCGAGCTCGCCCACCGAGCTGACGGCCAGCCGGATCATGTCGATGCCGAAACCAGCATCATATTCGCCCGAGAGCCGCTCGGCGCGATGGGCGAACAGCTTGGCGATATGGGCAGGGTCGCGGGTCAGCCGCGCCGAATTGACCGAGAGCGCCATCACCTTGTGATCGACGCGATAGAGAAACAGATGAAAGGTCTGGGCCCCGAGCCCTTCGGCCTGCAATTGATGGCCCAGTTGCACGGCCAGATCCTGGGCGGTCATCAGCACATCATCGAGCAGGCCGATGGGTTCGGGAAAGCGCCGTTCGGCATAGCGTTCGGCAATGGGCAGGCGCGGCGTCATACGCTCCTCGAGCATGCCATAGGCCTGATCGAGCCGGGTCAGCAGGCTGATGCCGAAGCGGGCCTGTAGCGGCTTGCGGTCGCGCGGGCGCAACTGGGCCAGGCTGGTCAGCCCCATCTGGGTGAGCCCGGCGATCTGTTCGGGGCTCAATCTGAGCGCGCCTACGGGCAGGGCGTCGAGCGCAGCGCTGAGTGCTTCCTCCTGGACCACCTGGCTGCGGGCGAAATGGCTGACCGCCCAGGCGGCGCCAATGGTGGGGGCGATGGCGCCAGCCACGGTATAGCCCAGCGCGCGCAGCCGGGTGAGCAGGGTGATCAGCATGGCGCGTTCGCCGCCGAACAGATGGGCGACCCCGGTAATATCGAGCACCAGATCGCCGAACCTGGCGACATCGCCCAGCACGGCGACCAGCGGGCTGGCATTGGAGTGCCAGTCAGCGAAATCGGCAAAGGCCGCTTCGAGCATGGGGCGGTCGATTTCGCGTACGCTCAGATCGGGCAGCATGGCGCGGGCGTCGGCCAGGTTCTGGCCCAGACGCAGACCGGCCCGACCCGCCTCGATATCCATGGCGGCGAGCCGCAGGCCGCCCTTGATGCGTTCATAGAGCACCAGCGGACCACTCAGGGTCGGGTCAGCCCGCTTGAGGTAGTCGGTTGGCCAATGGGGCAGGAACAGGCTGAGAAAGCGGCGTGTCGGCCGCAATGACATAGGGGCGGCGGGCCGCATCGCGTGTGGTAAGTCCATCTTGTGTCCAGCCCAGAAGCCATTGGGTTTGAGAATCGCGGAGCACCCCTTTCTCCAATTGCACCTGCCAGCGCGGCGCGCCGGGGGCCAGGGCATCAAAGCGCCGGGCGGCGCTGAGCACGGGGGTGACGCGCCAGCGCAGATGGGCGGCGCTGGCTTCGCGGCCCGTGCCATAGCGCAACAGCAACATGGAGCTGCCGGCGTTGGTGGTGCGCAGACCCAGTCGACGGCTGGCGGTGAAATCGAGCATTTTTTGATGGCCGGCAATGTCGGCGACCACGGCGGCCACGGCGCGACAGGCAATGGCTTCCTCGGCGGCCCAGAGCAGTTCGGTCATATTGGCGGCGCGCACCAGCACCAGCGCATCGGGGTCAAAGCCGAAGCTGATCAGGCCCGGCCCATAGGGCAGCCCCATTTCCTGCCCCTCCTTGGCCAAGTGCAGATAGATCACCGCCGGGCGGCTGGTACTGATCAGGCTGCGGGCCTGGGCCAGCGCGAAACCAAGCGCCGCGCCGGTGTGGCGGCGCTCATCGGCAAAGACCTCCTGGAGCAGGCCGCCAGCGGGCATGGGGAAACCGCTGGCATCGTTGCGCAGCAGCGGACGGGCCTCGGCCAGTGCCGGCTTGCGCTCGATATCGGCAATGGTATCCCGCAGCGCGGCAAGGCGCTGTTGGCGATCCGGCAGGGCCATGGATCGTGACCTCGTATGTGAACAAACAGGGAACAATTAGACTCCGAATCTGATCAGAGTCGAGTCCTTTTTCCGCCAGACAGGTCAGGTGCGGGTGTGGCCATTGCGCATCAAACCCGGTCAAGAGCGCGTGAGGCAGGCAACTGACCATTGAGGAAATGACTTTGATCGCTAAGTCTGGGCGCACGCGCTTCTCCCGGCGCGCCAAACCCATCGCTGATCCGTCGTTCCCCGAAAAGAGGCCTGCCGCCATGTTCGAGGCCATTACCCGCCTGTTCAACAAACCCGAAGCACGCGACAGCCATGATCCCAAGCTGTCGGTGGCGGCGCTTTTGGTACATCTGGCGGCTGTTGATGGGCAGATGAGTGACGCCGAGCGTGTCATCATCAAAGGCGCCCTGATGGACCACTATGATCTCGACGAGGGCAATGTCGAACAATTGGTCAAGGAAGCGGCGCTGCGCGATGCCGAGGCGGTGGATTTCTACAAGTTCACCTCGACACTATCGTCGCTGGAGCTGGAAGATCGCCTCGAAATCATCCGCATGATGTGGACCGTGGTGTTTGCCGACAGCAAGAACCACGAGCTGGAAGACAATATGGTCTGGCGCGTGGCCGAGCTGATCGGCGTCTCCAGCCGCGACCGCACCATTCTGCGCCAGCAGATCGGCAAGGCCGAACAGGCCTGATCGCCTGCCCCCAAAACAAAACAGCCCCCGGATCGCTCCGGAGGCTGCATGAAACTCAGCGCATGGTCCCTGCTTAAGCAGCCTTGCGCTCGACCATCATCTTCTTGATTTCGGCGATGGCCTTGGCCGGGTTGAGCCCCTTGGGGCAGACCTTGGCACAGTTCATGATGGTGTGGCAGCGATAGAGCTTGAAGGGGTCTTCAAGGTCATCGAGGCGTTCGCTCGTGGTCTCGTCGCGGCTGTCGATGAGCCAGCGATAGGCCTGCAGCAGGGCGGCGGGGCCGAGATATTTGTCGCCATTCCACCAGTAGGACGGGCACGATGTCGAGCAGCAGGCGCACAGAATGCACTCATAGAGCCCGTCCAGCTTGGCGCGCTGTGGCACCGTCTGGGTCCATTCCTTGTCCGGGGTGGGCGAGGTGGTCTTGAGCCAGGGTTCGATGGCGCGGTGCTGGGCGTAAAAGGTGCTCAGGTCGGGCACCAGATCCTTGACCACGGGCATATGGGGCAGCGGATAGATCTTGATGGGGCCCGAGCTGTCATCCATGCCCTTGGTACAGGCCAGGGTGTTGAGCCCGTTGATGTTCATCGAGCAGGAGCCACAAATGCCTTCGCGGCAGGAGCGGCGCAGGGTCAGCGTGGCGTCGACCTTGTTCTTGATCCAGAGCAGGCCATCGAGAATCATCGGGCCGCAATCGTCGAGATCGACGAAATAGGTGTCGATGCGCGGATTGGCGCCGCTGTCGGGGTCATAGCGATAGATATGGTACTCGCGCAGCCGCTTGGCATTGGCTGGCTTGGGCCAAGTCTTGCCTTTGGTGGGCCGGTCGGCCTTGGGGAGCATCAGTTCGACCATGGTGCGGTCTTCCTTCTTAACGCACGCTGTTCAACACAGCGGGAAACTCTAGTAGTCCGGCTTGCAGACCTGATTGGATTTGGCGACGTAGGTATTGTAGGCCACGAAGTCGCTCGAGGCCGGGGTGCCGCCCTTCATCGAGGCGATCACCACCCCCATGAAGCGTTCGTCGATCAGCGTCATGGCCGCCTCGGCCTTGCAGCTGCACAATGCTTGATTCTGCGCGATGCCCATGCAGACCGAATAGAACTCGTCCTGCTGGGCCTTGGTTGGTGATGCGGCCAAAGCGGGTGCGCTCAGCAGGCCCAGCAGGGCCAGAACGGCTATCGGTTTCATCGCAATTCCTTCCGGATCATCATCTTGAGGCCCGACCAGGTCTGGTCGACAGCGCAAACCTTGACGTCCACCAGCCCGAGCGGCAGCAGCACGTCGCGGATCACGTCTTCGGTGATGTCAGTGGCGACCTTGGCGGCCTTTTTGGGCCAGCTCACCCAGAGCATGCCATTGCGGGCCATCAGGTCCATCAGACGCTGGGCCAGATCCTCGAGCACGGCGCGGGCGGTGGTGAACAGGTGAATGACATCATAGCCGGGGGTGGCCCCGTCCAGATCGCTGGCAGCACGCTGGCTGACCTCGCCGAAGTCACGCACCGTCAGCAGGTTGGTGGCGGCATCAGGCAGGTCGATGAACAGCACGCGCTGCCCATCTTTCAGCCCCAGCTTCTGCGCCAGGGGTGTGCCCGAATATCCGGCCGCGTGGGTCATCAGTAAACGCGTGCCTTTGGTGCGATCTTCTTGAGGTCGATGCCGCCTTCGCTTTCGGGGGTCAGCGGATCGAGATGGACCGGGCGGTAGTCGAGCTTGACGGCGCCGGTCTCGATATCGATGCGGGCCAGCGTGTGCTTGCGCCAGTTGACGTCATCGCGGCTGGGGAAGTCTTCATGGGCGTGGGCGCCACGGCTTTCCTGGCGGGCTTCAGCCGAGACAACGGTGGTCATGGCGTTGGCCATCAGGTTCTCAAGTTCGAGAGTCTCGACCAGGTCCGAATTCCAGACCAGCGAGCGGTCGGTGACGGCGATGTCCTTGAGCTGACCGTAGATTTCGCTCATCGCCTTAACGCCGGAGGCCAGGGTATCGGCGGTGCGGAACACGGCAGCGTCGCGCTGCATGGTGTTCTGCATGGCGTCGCGAATGGCGGCGGTCGGCTTGGATCCCGAAGCGTTGCGCAGGCGATCAAAGCGGGCCAGGATCTTGTCGTCCTGGGCCTTGTTGATGGCCGGGATCGGTGAGGCGCGATCAATCACCTTGCCGGCGCGGATGGCGGCGGCACGGCCGAACACCACAAGGTCGGTCAGCGAGTTCGAGCCGAGGCGATTGGCGCCATGTACCGAGGCGCAGGCGGCTTCGCCCACGGCCATCAGGCCGGGCACGACGGCATCGGGATTGTCCGCAGTGGGGTTGAGCACTTCGCCATGATAATTGGCGGGGATGCCGCCCATATTGTAGTGCACCGTGGGAATGACCGGGATCGGCTCGCGGGTCAGATCGACACCGGCAAAGATCTTGGCGCTTTCGGTAATGCCGGGCAGGCGCACGGCCAGCACCTTGGGATCGAGGTGATCAAGGTGCAGATAGATATGGTCCTTCTTGGGACCAACGCCGCGGCCTTCGCGGATTTCGAGCGTCATGCAGCGCGATACCACGTCGCGCGATGCCAGATCCTTGGCATTGGGCGCATAGCGCTCCATGAACCGTTCGCCTTCGGAATTGGTCAGATAGCCGCCTTCGCCGCGGGCGCCTTCGGTGATCAGCACACCCGCGCCATAAATGCCGGTGGGGTGGAACTGCACGAATTCCATGTCCTGCAGCGGCAGGCCGGCGCGCGCGACCATGCCATTGCCGTCGCCGGTGCAGGTATGGGCCGAGGTGGCCGAGAAATAGGAGCGACCATAACCGCCCGTGGCCAGCACGGTGGTCTTGGCGCGGAAGCGATGCAGGGTGCCGTCATCGAGCTTCCAGGCAATCACGCCTTCGCAGGCGCCATTGTCACCCATGATCAGGTCGAGCGCGAAATATTCGATATAGAATTCGGCATTGTGGCGCAGGCTCTGGCCATAAAGCGTGTGCAGAATGGCGTGGCCGGTGCGGTCGGCAGCGGCGCAGGTGCGCTGCACTGGTGGACCATCACCGAACTCGGTCATGTGACCGCCAAAGGGGCGCTGATAGATCTTGCCATCATCGGTGCGCGAAAACGGCACGCCGTAATGCTCAAGCTCATAAATGGCCGCAGGAGCCTCGCGCGCCAGATATTCCATGGCGTCATTGTCGCCCAGCCAGTCCGACCCCTTGACGGTGTCGTACATGTGCCATTTCCAGCTATCGGGGCCCATGTTCTGCAGCGAGGCGGCAATGCCGCCCTGGGCTGCCACGGTGTGGCTGCGGGTGGGGAAGACCTTGGTGATGCAGGCGGTGCGCAGGCCCTGTTCGGCCATGCCCAGCGTTGCGCGGAGGCCCGCGCCGCCGGCGCCCACCACCACCACGTCGAATTCGTGGTCGATGAGTTCGTATTGCGCCATGGTCACTAACCCCAGAAGACGAGCTTGAGAATGGCGGCCAGTCCGGCCACCGCGATAAGAAGAGAAAAGGCCGTGTTCAGGCTCATCAGCAGACGGTAGGTGGCGCCGTGGAAATAGTCTTCCAGCGTGTCACGCATGCCGTTGCGCATGTGGATGGCCACAATCACCAGCAGGGCCGCCAGCGGCAGGCCGATCCAGGCATTGCCGATGGTGGCGACCATGTCAGGCCGATCCTGCCCGGCCAGTCGCAGCACGATAAAGGCCAGAAAGCCGACGAACACGATATTGATCGCGCCGCTTACCCGCTGGGTGATGAAGTGGCGGGTCGAGGCTTTGGCATTGCCGTATTTGGTCTTGGGATCGGCGATGACGGCGTCAGAAATACGGTCGGTCATATCAGGCCACCCACACAAAAACGGTCCAGACCAGCAGGGTCAGGACAATCGAGCCAACCAGATTGGCCCAGGCCAGGGTTTCGCGCTGGCCCGGTTCCATGCCGATGATGAAATCCCAGATGAAGTGGCGGATGCCGCCCAGCATGTGGTGCAGAATGGCCCAGGTGTAGCCAAAAAGCACAAGCTGGCCGAACCAGCTGCCAAACAGGTCATTGACCGGGTTGAGCGCTTCCTGGCTGATCGCGGCAGCACCGAGCCAGAGCACCAGCAGCGCGGTGCCGGCATAAAGGGCAATGCCGGTGGCGCGGTGGGCGATCGACATCGCCATGGTGATGGTCCAGCGATAGATCTGGAGATGGGGAGAAAGTGGGCGGGATCGAACCGTCATGGGGCCTCGCTGGCGGTTAGGAAACACCGCTGCAGTTTGGAATGGTTCGAGACTTCTAGCGCCCAAAGGTTACAAAATCAAAGCGGTTAACCCAAAACGGCCTGCAACTTTTGGCGGTAAGCGCACTTTGTTCGTATAGCGCACGCGATGTGCGCGGTGTGGACAGGCATGGGTTCGATTGGTGGGGTGCCAAATAGGCTTGGTTATCCATCGACTACTATCGCCATCGTCAATCCAGACGAGAACGAGGCCCCGCCAAGAGTAAGCTCTGCGTTGGAACTTAACATAGATTTTTTACCAGTTTGTGGGAGATTTTCATCCAGGAGCGCGAGCTCAATTCAATCGGAATCACACAAAATGGCCCTCCCTTTCTCCACGCAGGCAATACGATCAAGCGTGGCCACCAAGATCCTGTTGTCGACGGCTGCGGTGGTCGTTGTCTGCTTTGCCGTCCTGTCGGTTTATAATGATACCCGCAACAGCGCGGCTACCGAGGCCAATGTCCTGGCGGATATGACCGGCACCGGTGCATTGACGGCTCAGGCCGTGGGCAACTGGTTTGAGGGCCGGACGCTGCTGGTGGAATCTGCCAATGAATCGGTGGCCAGTGTGCCAACCGGGGGCGCGGTGGCCCAGGCGTTCAATCGACAGGCGCTGGTCAGCAACTTCATCAACACCTATTTCGGCGCCGAGGCGGATGGATCGTTCAGCGCCTATCCGCCGATTGAACTGCCCGCGGGCTACGATCCACGCTCCCGCCCCTGGTACCAGAATGCGGTTGCCGCCAAGGGCACTATTCTGACCGATCCCTATGCCGATGCTTCCTCGGGCGAGTTGACTGTGTCGCTGGCCACCCCGCTGATCAATGGTGGCACAGTGGTGGGCGTCACCGGCGCAGATTTCGGCATTACTGCACTGGTCGAAATGCTGGCCAAGGCTCAACTGGCTGGCAATGGCCATGCCTTCCTGGTCAATGAGGCGGGCACTATTCTTGTGCATCGTGACGGCACGCTGGTCGGTCAATCCCTCACCGACGCTTTCGGTACCGCCCCTGCCATGACCAGTGCGGTGACCGAAGCGACTGAAGCCGACAGTACCCGTCTGGTCAATTTTACCGCGATTCCGGGTCTGCCCAACGTCAAATGGTATGTCGGCCTGTCGCTGGACAAGGCGGTTGTCTATGCCGATCTGTGGTCGGCACGCTGGGTGGCCGTTATCGCCACTGTCCTGGTGGCAGTCTTTGCCGTGGTGCTGATTGGCCTGGTACTCAGCCGCGTGGTGTCCACGCCGCTGACCCGCATGACCGGCAGCATGAAGCGCATTGCCGAAGGCGATTATGATGTCGAGGTCGACTATGCCGAACGCGCCGACGAAATCGGTGCGATGGCCCGCGCCGTGGAGGTGTTCCGCGAGAATGGTCGTCGCATCGCCCATATGACCGAGGCCGAGGCCGCGCGCATTCTGGCCGATCAGGAAAACCGTACTGCGATGATGCAGGATCTGCAGAAATCCTTCGGCACCGTGGTGGACGCTGCGATCGATGGCGATTTCGGCCGTCGCGTCGATACCCAGTTCCCCGATGCCGAGCTGAACGGGCTGGCCAGCAGCGTCAACGCGCTGGTCAATTCGGTCGATTATGGCCTCAAGGAAATCGGCGTGGTTCTGGCCGCCATGGCCCAGGCCGATCTTACCAAGCGCATGACCGGCGAGCATCGCGGGGCGTTTGCCAAGCTGATGACCGACACCAATGCCGTGGGCGACAAGCTGGCCGGTGTGATCGGGCAGTTGCGCGGTACTTCGGGCGCACTCAAGACCGCCACCGCCGAAATCCTCAGCGGTGCCAACGATCTGAGCGAGCGGACCACCAAGCAGGCGGCCACGATTGAGGAAACCTCGGCGACCATGGAGCAGCTCGCGTCCACGGTGCTCGACAATGCCAAGAAGGCCGAAACCGCCAGTACCAAGGCGCTGGAAGTCTCGCGTGCCGCCGAGGACGGTGGCGCGGTGATGACCCAGGCCAATGGCGCCATGGAGAAGATCACCAGCTCCTCGGCCAAGATCTCCAATATTATCGGCATGATCGACGACATCGCCTTTCAGACCAATCTGCTGGCGCTGAACGCGTCGGTGGAAGCGGCCCGGGCGGGCGAAGCCGGCAAGGGCTTTGCCGTGGTGGCGGTGGAAGTTCGCCGTCTGGCGCAGTCCGCCGCTCAGGCGTCCGCAGACGTCAAATTGCTGATCGAACAGAGCGCTGGCGAGGTCTCGGGGGGCTCCAAGCTGGTGGCAGAGGCAGCCAACAAGCTGACCGCAATGCTGGCAGCAGTGCGCGAAAACAACGCGTTGCTGGGGGAATTGCCCAGTCCAGCCGCGAGCAGGCTTCCGCCATCGAGGAGGTCAATATCGCCGTGCGCACCATGGACGAGATGACCCAACACAATGCGGCACTGGTCGAAGAGATCAACGCAGCCATCGAGCAGACTGAATCGCGCGCCAGCGAACTCGACCAGGTGGTGGAGGTCTTCACTCTGGCCGATCGTCCGGCCGCTCGCGCTGCCCGTACAGCGCCGGCTGCCCCAGCACCGTCGCACTCTGGCAATCCGGCGACAGCCAGGGTCTCGCGTGCCTATCTCAGCCAGGGCAATGCTGCGATCGCCACCGAGTGGTCGGAGTTCTAGGCGTCCTTCTGGTTGGCAGAATACGAAAGCCCGCTTCAGCCGAAGCGGGCTTTTTGCTGCCTTGGAAAGCCGGTCACGTCTCGCGGGTATCCCCAAGCTGACGAAGCGGTGTTTCAGCCTGCTCAAGGCTAGCCCTATGCCGTGGAGTGCGGCATAGCTGGGCCAACACAGTCGGAGCCCGCATGTCCAATCACGTCAAGATCAACTCCGTAACCAAGCTGAGCCACAATTGGGGGAAATTCGATAATTACGAGGTGACCCATGGGCGGCGTGATGGTGGCAGCCAGACGGTGATCCGCGAGGTCTATGATCATGGCAGCGCGGCAGCCGTGCTGGCCTATGCGCCGGCCCAAAAGACCGTGCTGCTGACGCGCCAATTCCGCCTGCCGCCCCATCTCAATGGCGATCCGGCCTGGCTGATCGAGGCGCCGGCCGGTCTGCTGGATGACGAAGAACCCGAGATCGCCGCGCAGCGCGAGGCACTGGAGGAAACCGGGTATGCGATCGACAGGCTGGAATTCCTGTTCAACGCCTATATGAGCCCCGGTTCACTGACCGAAAAATGCGCCTGCTTTATCGGCCACTACACGCCCGGCCAGCAAAGCCATGCCGGCGGCGGTCTGGACGATGAGGGCGAGGACATCGAAGTGCTCGAACTGGACTTTGAAAAAGCCATCGCCATGATCGCCAGCGGCGAGATCGCCGATGCCAAGACCATCCTGATGCTGCAGGGCCTGGCCCTGCGCCTGGCCAGGGGCGACAGCGCCTAGACGCGCCTAGTACTCGCTGAGTTTCTTGTCGGGGTCATAGGGCTGATCCTTGGCGGGGCGGGTGACCGCCTGACCGGCGCGCATCTTTTTGTTGTGCGCATCAAAGGCATAGGTGGGGCCGCCATGCAGCTGCCAGCCTTCGGAAAGCGCCTTGGTGACCTTGTGGCAGAAGCTGGCATCGTCCTCGCCAGTCAGAAACCGATAGATAAGCATGCATGCCCCCAATGCACGGGCGTTGCACGCGCCCGATTGATCTTGTCGCCTCTTAGCGCTAATCGAGATTTCATGCACCGTTTTCCTGACTACCTGCTCAAAGGCCACGCCAACTTCATAGCGGGCCGTTATACGCGCGAAAAAGAGCGCTATCGGGATCTGGCAACCATCGGCCAAAGTCCCACCACCATGATCATCGCGTGCTGCGACAGTCGCGCGGCACCTGAAATGATCTTTGACAGTGCGCCGGGCGAATTGTTCGTGCTGCGCAATGTGGCCAATCTCGTGCCGACATATCAGCCCGATGGCGGCCAGCATGGTACCTCGGCTGGCATCGAATTTGCCGTCAAGGGGCTGGGTATCTCCAATATCGTGATCATGGGGCATGGTCGCTGCGGCGGTATTTCGGCAGCGCTCAATCCCGCGCCCAGCCCGCTGCATAGCGGCGACTTCATCGGCAAGTGGATGAGCATGCTGGGCGGGCTGCCTGATCAGGTCGGTCAGAACGATCTGATGACGGCCAGTGAGCGGCAGACGGCGCTTGAGCGCATTTCGATCCGCAATTCGATCAATAATCTGCGCACCTTCCCCTATGTGGCCGAACTTGAAGCCGAGGGCAAAATGGCGGTGCATGGCGCCTGGTTCGATATCTCGTCCGGCGAATTGTGGATCATGGATAGCGAGAGTGGCGACTTCGTGCGTCCCGAGCTGTGATCCCGACCAGTCGATAGACGACACAAACGTGCACAAGGCAGTGCTGTGGCGCGCGCAAAGTTGCGCGCCCAGTGGCTTCACGCGCGCGTGATAGGCGGTGACTTGCCCAATAGTACGTGTTTCCCGGGTGTGTTGCTGCGCGTTGCACTTTGACTGCAAAATACGATTGCGTGATCTTAAGACCAGTTGAGATGTACGGGTAAAAATTACAAGACTAAATCCGTGCCTTATTATTGCTCGAACTGCCCGAAACTTGCCCGATATTTTTCCTGCGGCTGTCTCAATTCCAACTTTTGCCAGCCACAATGGGTGAGCATTGTCTGTGGCACGGGCTGCTTGAGGGCAGCGCGTCGGGGGCCGGATAACCGGTCACCGTTTTTGCCTCAATATTCGGAGCCACCTGCAATGAAAAAGATCGTTCTCTCCACCCTCGTCGTCCTTGGCCTGACCGGCGCTGCCTTTGCCCAGGAAGCCACCGACTTCGTCGCCGTTGATACCGATGCGAGCAACGCAGTGTCGTTCGAAGAAGCACAGGTCGCTTGGCCCGACCTGACCGTGGAAGCCTTTGCTGCTGCCGATACCGACGGCAATGGCGAGCTTTCGGCCGAAGAATACGGCTTGCTGGCCTCGGCTGCCCCCGCCGCCATGTAAGCCGAGCGCCCTTTTGGGCGTTGCGAAGCCACTCCGAGCGATCGGGGTGGCTTTGTCGTTTCCGGGGTCAGAGCAACGGCGTCGCGCGGGCTCTTAGGAGCGTCACCAGCAAGCCGGCGATCACCAGTACCGCCCCGGCGATTTCGATCGGGGTGATGGTTTCGCCCAGCACCAGATAGCCCGAGGCCAGCCCGGTAATGGGCACCAGCAGGGTAAAGGGGGCGACGACAGAGGCGGGGTGCTGGCCCAGCAGCCAGCTCCAGATCGCCATGCCCAGCAGGGTTGCCGGATAGGCCAAAAAGGCGATCAGTCCGGCATCGCCCCAGCTGAAACCGAGCAGGGCGGCTGAAACGGCGCCGGGGCCTTCATTGAGCAGCGATAGCACCAGCAGCGGCAATGGCGCGACCAGCGCGCCCCAGACCGTCAGCGAGACCGGATCGACCTTGCCGGCCTTCTTGATCAGGATATTGGCGCAGCCCCAGCAAAGCGCCGCCATAAGGGTCATGCCCAGCGGCAGCAGGGCGGTGGCACCGAGCCGTTCGGTGCCGATTACCGCGATGCCGGCAAAGGCGATGGCGGCGCCGATGATCTGCACGCGACGCGGCCGTTCCCCGAGCAGAAAAAAGGCCAGCGCCATGGTGAAAAAGGCCTGGGTCTGCAGCACCAGCGAGCTGAGTCCGGCCGACATGCCCCAGGCCATGGACAGGTTCAAAAAGCCATAGAGCCCGACGCCAAAGGCAAAGCCATAGGCGATCACCAGATACCAGGCCACCTTGGGCGGCTTGATGAAGAACACTAGCGGCACGGCAGCAAAGGCAAAGCGCAGCGCGGCGGCCAGCAGCGGTGGCAACGCGGCAACGCTGAGCTTGATGACCACGAAATTGAAGCCCCAGATGGCGACCACCAGCAGGGCCAGGGCGATATGGCGAATGGGCATCAGGCCACCCGCAGCCGCGCCCACAGGCGCGGTCCGAAGACGTTGAGCATCAGGCCGGCAAAGATCAGCAGGCTGCCCAGCATTTCAAGCGGGGTCACCGCTTCACCCAGAAACACAAAGGCCGCCGCAAAGCCGACCACGGGCACCAGCAGGGCAAAGGGCGCCACCATGCCTGCGGGATACTTGCCCAGCAGGATGGCCCAGCCACCATAGCCGAGCAGGGTTGAGCCATAGGCGATGAACAGCACCGAGAAAATTGCCTGCGGGCTGATGAAGGGCAGCGCCAGCAGCGGGCCGGGGCCCTCCAGAATCAGCGAGATGGCCAGCATGGGCAGCGGCGGAATGAGGCTGCCCCAGATCACGAAGGCAAACATGTCGACCTTGCCGGCGCGCTTGGTGACGATATTGGACATGGACCAGAACAGCGAGGCAACCAGCGTCATCAGGAACGGGATCAGCACGGCGCTGCCGATATGCTCGCTGCCAATGGTGGCCAGCCCAATCAGCGCCAGACCGGCGCCGGCAATGCGCAGCGGGGTAGGGCGTTCACCCAGCAGCAGGGCAGCCAGCGCCATGGTGAAGAACACCTGCATCTGCATGACCAGGCTGGCCAGCCCGGCGGGCATGCCCAGACCCACCGCAGAGAACAGGAAGCTGAACTGCAGCACGCCCACGGTCATGCCATAGGCCAGCAGCAGACCCCAGTTGACATTGGGACGGCGGATGAAAAACACGGCGGGCAGGGCGCAGCCGATATAGCGCAAGGCGGTCAGCAGATAGGGGAAACTTCGTCGACGCCCCATTTGATGGTGACGAAGTTCAGGCCCCACAGCGTGACGACGCCCAGGGCGAGCAGCAGATCGCGAAGCGGCATGAAAACCTGCGCAGAAGGAGAATTGGCGTGGCCTTAACATGCTGGTGTTCCCGACGAAACCAGAAAGCGGCGTGACCGGTGCCTGTTGTTGTGGTCACCCCGGCGGGACCGGGGTGACCAAGCGTATGGCCTAGGCGGCGTCGCGGGGCTTGAGGCCCAGCTCGATCAGTGTTTCAGCAATCTGAATGGTATTGAGCGCGGCGCCCTTGCGCAGATTGTCCGAAACAACCCAGATATTGAGGCCGTTTTCGATAGTGGCATCTTCGCGGATGCGGCTGACGAAGGTCTCGTATTCACCCACGCATTCAACCGGGGTGGTGTAGCCACCGGCTTCGCGCTTGTCGACCACGGCAACGCCGGGTGCTTCGCGCAGAATGTCACGCGCTTCATCGGCGCTGATGGGGTTTTCGAATTCGAGATTGATGGCTTCGGAATGGCCGACAAACACGGGCACGCGCACGGCGGTGCAGGTCACCTTGATCTTGGGATCAAGGATCTTCTTGGTCTCGGCCATCACCTTCCACTCTTCCTTGGTCGAGCCGTCTTCCATGAAGACATCGATGTGGGGAATGACGTTGAAAGCGATCTGCTTGGGGAACTTGCCGGGGGTCGCCGTATCGTTGACGAAAATGCCCTTGGTCTGGTTCCAGAGCTCGTCGACGCCTTCCTTGCCCGAGCCGGAAACCGACTGGTAGGTCGAGACGACGACGCGCTTGATCTTGGCAAAGTCGTGCAGGGGCTTGAGCGCCACCACCAGCTGAGCGGTCGAGCAATTGGGGTTGGCAATGATGTTCTTGCGATTGGCATTGGCCAGCCAGGCCTCAAGCGAGGGGCCGTTCACCTCGGGCACGATCAGCGGCACATTGGAATCGTAACGCCAGAAGCTGGAATTATCGATCACGATGCAGCCACTGGCGGCGATGCGCGGGCCCCAGTTCTTGGAAATGTCCGAACCGGCCGACATGATGGCGAAATCGACGCCCTTGAAGTCAAAGTCATCAAGGTTCTTGGCCTTGAGGATCTTGTCACCGTAGGAGATTTCGCGACCAGTCGAACGCGAGGAGGCGAGTGCGATCACCTCGGATGCGGGGAACTTGCGCTCCGCCAGAATATTGAGAACTTCACGGCCCACATTGCCTGTGGCACCGACGACAGCGACGCGATAGCCCATTTTTGGAACTCCAGTCCCTTACCATTTTCGCCCCCGCGCAACCCGGTGGGTTGCGGCCATTCGGATCAGCCTCTCCCCGTCGGGAGACGACCCGGGGAAAAGCGTCAGGCGGTTTTGGTGGTTTTGGTCATGAGCGCAGCGACACCCAAGGCGGTGAGCCGGGTGGTTGCCAGATCAGCAATTTGAAAAACGCTGCGCATCAAGTGACTGCTTGTTTGGAAAAAGCAGGCGAAGTCATACTCCACTGTAGGAATTAGTCAATGGCTGGGCCCCGACAGCGACAGGGGTCACTGAAATCACTGGCCATTGCGCGTACCCGCCATCAGGGCGTACTGCGGCGCCATGCGCCTGTTTATTGTCGACACCCTCGCAACCATCATCTTTTTCACCATCATAGCGACCTTCACAGAGCTGGTCATTGCGGGCATGGCGCCGGGTCAGGTGCTGATCACCCGCGCCATCATGGTGGCGATGATGGCGTTGACAGGGCGGCTGTACGCCGTCTGGCGCGACTGGGTGTTTGCCAGGATGCTGCCACGCCGGCGGATCGGCCGGGCCGTTGTCGATGTCGTGGCCTTCATGGCTTTTCAGATGCCGCTCTACGCGGCAACGCTGGCGCTGGCCGGGGCGGATCCGGGCAAGATCATAACCGCGCTGGGCTCGGCCACGCTGCTCATGCTGACCCTGAGCCGGCCCTTTGGGCTGTTTCTGGAGTGGGTGCGTCGTCTGACCCATGTGGTGGTGCCCGCCCGGCGCTGATCATGCCCCCCTCGGCGCAGCACCAGCCTGGTTTGGCCGCTCACGGTTTGCCCTGGCGCAGCCGCAACAGCGCTGTGATCACGCTTGGTGTTGGCAGGGGCGCTGGCTTGCACTAGACCGGGCGCCACCACAGCGCACAGGACTGCCCCCATGCCCCATTATGATGTCGTCATTCTTGGCGCCGGCGCTGCCGGCATGATGGCCGCCATCGAAGCGGGACGACGCGGTCGTTCGGTTCTGGTGGTGGATCACGCCAAATATGCCGGTGAGAAAATCCGCATATCGGGCGGTGGGCGGTGCAATTTCACCAATATCAACGCCACTATCGACAAGGGACGTGACCGTTTTGTCAGCGCCAATCCGCGCTTTGCGCTGTCGGCGCTGAGCCGCTACACACCCGAGATGTTCATTGCCATGGTCAAGGATCACGGCATCAGCTTCCATGAAAAGACGCTGGGGCAATTGTTCTGCGATGGCCCAGCCACCCAGATCAACACCATGCTGCTGCACGAAATGCGCAAGGCCGGCGTCACTCTGGTGCTTGAGACCAGTGTGGAGGCGGTGGATCGGGGCACTGACGGGTTCTCCCTGCAGTTGAGTACCTCCTCGATCACTGCCGAAAGCCTGATTGTGGCCACGGGTGGCAAGTCCATTCCCAAGATGGGGGCCAGCGGTCTGGGCTATCAGCTGGCCAGCCAGTTCGGCTTGCGGCTGACTGAAACCCGACCGGGTCTGGTGCCGCTGACCTTTGAGACCGGGGCGCTGGAAAAGCTCAAGGAACTCTCGGGC
Source organism: Devosia sp. J2-20 (assembly GCF_055808475.1). NCBI lineage: Bacteria > Pseudomonadati > Pseudomonadota > Alphaproteobacteria > Hyphomicrobiales > Devosiaceae > Devosia > Devosia sp. J2-20. The sequence continues at coordinate 45,071 of NZ_CM147870.1, forward strand.
ATCGCCACCGATGCCATTGTCAGCCATGGCAAGACGGCGTTCGAAGAGGCTTTGCTGTTCACCCATCGCGGCTTGTCGGGGCCGGCGATCCTGCAGATTTCGTCCTATTGGCGCGAAGGCGATACCATCACGGTTGATCTGCTGCCGCATGAGGATGCAGGCCAAAAGCTGCGGGCGGCACGCAAGGCCACACCCAAGCTGCAGGTGCAGACCGTGCTGGGCAGTTTCATGCCTAAAAAGCTGGCGCAATTGCTGGGTGAGGCGCTCGATATGCCCGGCATGATCGGAGATTTTTCCGACAAGAAGCTGGCCGTGGTCGAAGCGATCCTCAAGGCATGGACGCTCAAGCCGGTCGGATCGGAAGGCTACCGCACCGCAGAAGTCACGCTGGGCGGTGTCGATACGCGCGATCTCGATGCCAAGACCATGGGCGCGCGTGATGTGCCGGGATTGTATTTCGTGGGTGAAGTGGTCGATGTCACCGGCTGGCTGGGTGGTTATAACTTCCAGTGGGCCTGGGCCTCGGGCTGGGCCGCCGGGCAGGTCGCCTAGAAGCGTTTCCAGCAAAAGTGGCCACGGTTTTGCGGTTCGGAAACGCGGCAAAACAAGAACGAGGGCATTTTCATCGTTTCGATGAAACGGTCAAATGCCGCTAGAAGCGGAAGCCCAGACGTACGCCGATATTGGTATTGGCGCGGGCCGGGGTGCCACAAGCGCCGAAATCGGGCAGGTGTTCCACTGTGCCGATCAGCGATGTGCCCGCGGGCAGATTGACGCCCACACTGGCGGCGACACGCCCGCCCACACTGCAGCCGAAATTGCGTGCGGGATCGCCTTGGGGCGCGCTGAGCAGGCTGGTATTGGCAACGCCACCCAGGCTGGCTTCAACAAAGACGGGAATGACCGGGGCCTGCAGGGTCCAGCTCAAACCGGCATAGCCATAGGATGGCTGGCCGCGAAAACTCAGCGTGGCACCCAGATGCGGGCGTAACTCGCCCAGCGGCATCCAGGCGTTCAGGTCGGGCGCGGTAAACAGCAATTCGACATTGGCATCGCTGATGGAATTGGGGTCGAGCAGATCGGCGCTGTCGCCGATACCGCGGGCGGTCAGACCACCGCGGATTTCGGGCAGGATATTGACCTGGGCCATGGCCGGCAGGGTCACCGCGCCCAGGGTCAGCGCGACCAGCAGGAACTGGGTGGCAGTGCGGATCATGGCGAATTCCCCGGTCAAAGGGTAATAGGGCCGGTCATGGCCGAGATAGGCAAGATTTGAGTAAAATTGTCGCTAAGGGTTCGTTAACGCCGCGAACCGGTTGCTAAAACTTCCAGCCGACGCGAACACCAACATTGGACAGGCCCTGATTCATGTCGCACCAGCCATTATTGGACGTGTGTTCATAGGTCAGTGTGGCCGTTACGCTGTCGCTGAGATGGGCGCCCACGCCGTAGCGTTCGTAGAAATTGAGGCGACAGCCAAAATTGGCGAAGCGCGCGGTGTCGGGCGAATTGGTCAGATAGCCATTGTGCACGGCGCCACCAAAGGCCCCTTCGAGATAGAAGGGGGTCTCGAAGATGGGCAGCTGCCAGGTCAGGGCGAGATGAAGCAGGCTGTCCTGACCGTCCAGATTGAGCGTCACGCCCAAATCGGGGCGCGGCGAGCCGATCCAGCGGAACGCTTCGATATCGGGCGATTTGAACAGGACGTCAAAGCTGATGTCTTCGATCTGGTCGAGCTTGTATTCCCACGGCTTGGCAAACAGGATGTAGCTGACATCATGGGCGTGGATGCCGAAGCGCAATTCGTCGACAATATCGGCAAAGGGTTGCGGCGTGGTCAGGCTCTGGGCCTGCGCAGTTGCACTGCACAGGGTCGAGGCGGCGATGGCAAAAGCGGCGATATGCAGTTTCGTCACGGCGTCTTCCTCGTTGATGGACACAGTAAAAGACGCAGTCTGGCTATCGAGTCAACGCAAGGGGATGAAATCGCCCCATAAAGTGACCATGTGTCGGACAGGTGACTCGCTTTCATCGTAATTTGACGATAGAAGACGCGCACATCCTCCAAACCCATGTGATTGCCATGACTGCACCCTTTGCCCTGTCGCTGCAGGATCTCGCTCCCATTGCCGAAGGCACCTCCACTTCTCAGGCGATGGCTGAAACCATCGCCCTGGCGCAGACGGCCGATGAACTGGGCTATGAGCGGCTATGGTATGCCGAGCATCACGGCATGCCCTCGATCGCTTCTTCGGTCCCCGAAATCCTGATTGGCAGCGCCGCGGCCCACACCAAATCCATTCGCGTGGGGTCCGGGGGCGTCATGCTGCTCAACCATGCGCCGCTGCGCATCGCTGAGGCCTATCGCACGCTTGAGGGATTGCATCCGGGGCGTATCGATCTGGGGCTGGGCCGTGCGCCCGGCGGCGATGGTTATGCGATGCGGGCGCTGCGCAGTGGCGGGGGCGAGGAATTCTCCAACTATCTGGCCGAGCTGATGGCCTTTGATGAGGACAGCTTTCCGGCCGATCATCCCTATTCCCGGGTGCCGGTATCGCCCGGCGGCATTGGCCTGCCGCCGAAGTGGCTGCTGGGCTCGTCGGGCAATAGTGCGCAGGCGGCCGGCCAATTGGGATTTGGCTATGCCTTTGCCGCCCATTTCAGCCATACCCCGCCCGCCCCGGCGTTCGAGGCCTATCGCAACGCCTTCAAGCCCAGTGCCGCTTTTCCCAAGCCCCGGACCATTATGTGCGTTTCGGTGATCTGCGCGCCGACAGATGAGGAAGCGCAATATCTCTCGCGCTCGCAGGCGGTGAGCTGGGCGCTGTTCACCTCGGGCGAGCAGCGCAAGCTGATGAGCCCCGAAGAGGCCCATGCCCGCGTTTTGACGCCCCAGCAGCAGGCGGTGATCGATCACCAGTCGAGCCTGTGGATCATCGGCTCGCCCCAGACGGTGGCTGACACCATTGCCGAAAAGGCCAGGGGCAGTGCTGCCGATGAGGTGATGATGACAACCACCATCCACGATTACGGGCTGCGCCGGCGCTCCTATGAGTTGGTGGCCAAGGCCTTCGATGTGGCGCCACGGGTCTGACTATCCAGCACCGGACAGGCGCGGCGGTCGTTAACGTCTCGTTGCCCGATGCGGATTAGCATGGCGCCCAACAAGTCTGCCCAGGTTGGTCAATGAGCGCTGCAGTTTTCGTTCTGGCAATTAATCTCTGTGTTGCCGGAATTTTCGTCACCGCTTTCCTGCTGGTGGCCGTCTATACGCGCGCGGTCAGCGCCCGCTGGCTGGCGCTCGCCTATGGCGCCGGGGTGGTCAATGTCGGGCTTGAGCTGATCCTGCCGTTTCAGGTCGAGCCGAGGCTGTTCAGCATCGGCATCTTTGCCGCCTTCCTGCTGGCGCAGGCGTTTGCCGTGGTGGGGCTGGCGCGCAATTATCGGCTTGAGCCGCCATGGCGATTGCTGGCCGGGCTGGTGCTGGTGTCGATGATTGCCATTGTGCTGATCATCGACATGGATCGGCGCTCGCTACTGCGCGGGCTTGGCTATCAGGGGCCCTATGCGCTGATGCAGCTGCTGGGCATGCTGGTGGTGCTGCGCTCGGGTCGGCGGCATGTGCTCGATCTGGTGCTGCTGGTGATCTATGCGCTGGGGGCGCTGAATTTTCTGGGTAAGCCGTTTCTGGCAGTGGCGCTGGGGCCCGGCATCAATGCGCAGGCCTATATCGGCACCACCTATGCGGCCATTTCCCAGGCGGTGGGGGCGGTGCTGCTGATTGCCAATGGCATTTTGATGCTGGTGATCCTGTTGCGCGATGCGATGGTTACCATGACCACCCAGACCGAGACCGATCCGCTGTCGGGGCTGCTGAACCGGCGCGGTTTTGAGGATCACGCCGAAAAACTGCTGGCCAGCGCGCGCCGCACGGGCGTGCCGGTGAGCATTGTGGTGGCGGATCTGGATCATTTCAAATCGATCAATGACCAATATGGTCATCCGGTGGGCGATGTAGTGATCAGCAGCTTCTCCAAAACCCTGATGGCGGCGGCGGACATGGGAGCGATGACGGTTTCGGGCGCCATTCTGGGGCGGCTGGGGGGCGAGGAATTCGCCGCGCTGGCGCCGGGCAGCGGGCTCAATACCGCGCAGCTGTTCGCCGAGCGCGTGCGCATGCAATTCGCCGCCGAGCCGGTGATTGCCCAGGCGCCGGACAAGCGTCCTACGGCCAGCTATGGCGTGGCCCAGCTGCGGCCCGATGAAGGGCTGTTTGATCTGTTGCGCCGCGCCGATGCGGCCCTGTACGAAGCCAAAAAGACCGGGCGGGACCGGATCTGCGTGGCCGAGGCCGAACACCCATTGCCGCCGCCCGTCTCAGTGGGAGCCGACCGGCGGCAGGGGTCGCGCCGACCCTAATTGTCGCCGCGCCGCTCGACGAACTCGAAGCCATCGGCATCGGGGTCGACCTTGAGCGCCAGCTGCTGGCGATCCAGTTCGGCCAGCCAGGCGGTCCAGGAGCACGGGCTCATGCCATTGTCCTGATCGACCGGGCGGGATTTGTCCGCCCGGGCGAATCGCAGCTTGAGCTGGGCGCGTTCTTCGCCGAAGCGATTGCGCACCCGGGCAATGGCGGGGATGCCATTGCGGTCGGCCACCCAGTTGCGAATATCGCGGTGGCCGGTGAGCATATGATTGGTGGTCTGATCCTTGCGCATTCGGGCTTCCCTCCTCAAAGAGCCGTCATCGTCCAGCGCAACGGCGCGAGCCCTCCACCCGTTCCGTCACGAACGCATCAATCCTGCACAAATTCGGTGACAAGATTGAGTCGCTGCATCTCGTCCGCAGAAAAATAGTAGAGCCGTTCGGGCGGTGTTTCCAGTGCGTGCAGCCACAACGCGGAATCGACGCCACTGCGGGTCAGTCCGGCGATGATCCTGGCGGTGGTGGTCTGGGCGCTGCTCATGGCCACCCCGGCGGCGCGCATGGCGCTTTGCGGATCGCCGCTGATGGCGGTGGCATAGATCTGGTGCACGCCGATGGCCGCTTCGGGACTGGCCAGCCGCGCGGCGCCGGCGGCAAAGATGATGGGGCAGGAGGAAGCGCACAGCGCGCCTGCTTCCACCCGGGTGGTCAGGCCCTGCTCGTGGATCAGTTCGGCCATGGCCAAGGCGTCCTCGACCGAACCGCCGGGTGAATCGAGCACGACGGACTGCACATATTCGCCACGCGCCTCGATCTCGCTGGCAAAGCGGGTGGCGCTGCCGGGGTCGATGGTGCCGGTCAGGGTCAGCCGACCGGCGCTGCCCAGGGCGATTTCGAGGGGCTGCTGCAGGATATCGGGCGCGGTGGTGATGTCGGGCATCGGGCCGGTATCGGGGCCGTCACTGGCTGGCGGCAGGATGGGCTGGAAGGTGGCCGGTTCGGTGGTGGTCTGATTGTCGGTGAGTTCGCGGAAATCGACAAACAGCACCGCGGCGGTGCCCGCCAGCATGATGAAAAACGCCACGCGCAGAATAGCGCCGTCATCGATGGCGGCGAGGCGGTCGATCAGGCGGCGGTAGAACGGCCCCTGGTGATGGTCGGCGCGGGCATTGGCATCGGATTTCATGCCGGGCGCGGCCCGTCAGTGCGCTTGCGCTGGGCCGCGTCGATGGGGGTCACCGTGCCCTCGTCCGCTGGCGCTTCGGCGACCTCGGGGGCCGGTTCTTCCTGCGTGGGGATAGGCTCGGCAATCGGCTTGGGCTGGCCGGTGGCCACATCAATACCGGCGGTTTCCATCTGGCGGAACAGGGCCATGGCGCGCAGCATTTCGGCGGCGGTGATGGTTTCGGCCTCGGCCAGGGATTCGGAATCCTTGCGCATGGCGTCATTGACGATCATCAGCACCAGAACCAGCACCACGGGCAGCAGGTCAATCGAGATGGCGCCCGCCCAGCTGGGGATGAAATCGCTCCAATAGGCCAGCACGGCCTCGGCGCTCGATAGCGGCACGAAGCGGCGCTGCTCGACGCTGGGGGTGGCCAGGATTTCGTCGGCGGCAGCGCTCAGCGCGGCCGATTGGGCGGCCACCGAAACGCGCACGGTTTCCATCACCTGATCCTGGCGATTGGCCAGATCGGCGCTCTGGCCATTGGCGACCGGGGCAATGAAGCCGGCCGACAGATCGGCGGCGGCGCGTTTGACCGAGGCGGCAATGTCGGTCTGCTGCAGCGCGGCAATCACCGCCGAGAGCTGCACGGCTTCGGACTGGAAACTGTCCGAACGCGGCTCGATGGCGCCGGGGGTGGAGACCAGTTCGCGCATATTGGCCAGACGGGTCGAGCCTTCTTCGAACAGGCCGGCGACCTCGTCGCGACTGGCCGAAATCGACGCGCCCAGCTGGCTCATCTGCGCGCTCATCTGGGTGAGCAATTGCACCACGCTGCCCGAGCCCTGGGTACCGGTCAGGGCCCCGTTTTCGCGCTCGTCAGCGGCCAGACCGGCAAAGCGCTCGGCGGCGCGCTGCACATCGGGCAGCAGGCTCTGGCTGGCCAGCGCATTGGCATGGGCATTGTCGAGGTCCTCGGCATAACCCTGCAGGGTCACCGCCATATGCTGTTCGAGCGCGGCCGAACCGGCCAGCGCAGCGGCATTGAGCCAGCTACTCATGGCGATGATCATCACGCAGCCAATGGCCATGGTCAGAAACAGCGCGATGCGCTGCACGCCCAGGGTCACCAGCGGCACAAAGCGCAGCATGAAACTCCAGAAGGCGTAGATGGCCACCGAGACGGCGGCCGAATAGATGATGGCGGCAAAGAACACGAAATTGGCCGACCCATCGAGCAGGCCACGCACGCCCAGATAGGTATAGACCCCCGATGCCAGCGCCAGCACGGCCAGGGCAAACCGCGTCATTGTCTCAATACCCTTGACGGTTTCGTTGAGACGATAGGCGTTTGGCTTGAGTTGCATGTGGCGCGGCCCCGATTGATTAAGCAGAGCTTAACACAGCGATGGCGGCAAGAAGGGGGCAGAGGGGGGCAGGGTTAATGACAGTGGCGTGAGGGGGCGGCTTGGATCTCCCCTCCCACCAAACGGCACTTCCCCCTGATGGGGGAGGTTGGGAGGGGGTGGCGGCACCGGCTTCCAACTCGTGGCACCACCGACTACGTCCCCGGACCCACCCGCGTCATCCTCGGGCTTGACCCGAGGAGACTTCACTTCACCTTGTTATAGCTGAGTGCAGAGCCCTCGGCTCAAGGCCGAGGGTGACGATCTGGTGTTTGATGACAATAGGTAGCGGCCAGGACGGACCGGCGGCTTGCGACCCCATTTCGGTCGCAGCACGGCCAATCAGAAGAACCGGGAAGCGGACGTGCTAGCGTTGACCTGCCTTGGGCCTATTGTGGCTTCAACTCGGGATGGAAACGTCTTCCATCGAATTCCACCAGAACGACCCCGTGAAAAGGCAGGCCTGCAGATATCATTGTGGATTCAGTGCCATCTTCGCAGACGGGCTGCGCTCGCTTCGGGTCGAACCGACATTCGGTGCTGCCTCGGCCCGGCCTTGTGTACTCAAAACCGTTTTTGGCGAAATTTATCGCTGCCCCGTCGTCTGAATACACAGGCGGCATCCTTGCGCATCCACAAAGCACTAGCGAGACCAGCAGTGCACTCACCAACTTGAAATTCATCGCTCGTCTCAACCCTAGTGTCCTGCGATTACTTTGCGGCCAATCCTGGAGAAGTTGCAATGGCAGCATCGGCAGGCTGTCTAGCTGAAAGCGGACTGTCCGCAACCCACCCCACTCCGGCCATCTCAAGCCACTGGCGGCATCGTACCACGCTACCCCTCAATCGCCACTTCAAGCGCGATAGTCACCATGTCGCTCAGCGAGGTCTGGCGCTGTTCGGCGTCGATTTCTTCCTTGGTGATCAGGCAGTCGGTCATGGTGCAGATGGTCAGCGCCTTGACGCCAAAGCGGGCGGCCAAAGTATAGAGCGCGGCGGCTTCCATCTCGACGCCGATGACGCCGTGCTCGGGCAGCTTGTCGTAACCGGCCATGCCATCGGCATGATAGAAAATGTCGGAGCTGAGCATATTGCCGGCATGGTAGCGCATGTTCTTGGCTTCGGCCTTTTCGGCGGCGGACCGCAGCAGGCCGAAATCGGCGATTGGGGCAAAGTTATAGGCGCCAAAACGGTCGCGCACGATGGCGCTATCGGTTGAGGCGGCCTGGGCCAGGATCAGGTCGCGCACCTTGACCTTGGCATTGAGCCCGCCACAGGTGCCGACGCGGATCAGGGTTTTCAGCCCATAGGTGTTGACCAGTTCATTGACATAGATGGCCAGCGAGGGCTGGCCCATGCCGGTGGCCTGCACGGAAACGCGCTTGCCCTTATAGGTGCCGGTATAGCCCAGACAGTTGCGGACCGAATTGACCAGTTTTGGCTCATCGAGAAAGGTCTCGGCGATCCATTTGGCGCGCAGCGGGTCGCCGGGCAGCAGGACGGCATCAGCATAGTCACCGGGCTTGGCGTGGTTATGAGGGGTCATGACGGTCTCCGGTTTTGGTTCTTGCTCCAGCAATGCCACTGGGGGCCGGGATGGGCAAGTCCGGCGCGATCTGCCTCCCTCCCCCTTGTGGGGAGGGATTGAGGGTGGGGGCCTTCAGGGGCCGTCACCAGAAGTCTCCCACCAGACCCCTTGCGGGGCCACCCTCCCCACGAGGGGAAGGGAGAAGCAGGCGAACCCGGAGGCAAACCGGCGCGCGCCTTCATCTCCCTTTGGGGGAGGCGTCGACCCGTTCGGGTCGGGTGAGGGGGCCTTGCCGAACCCATGCGCAGAACAGGTCTGCCGCATCCATCGCGACCGTCCCCAAGGAGCTGGCAGTCTTGACCTTGCCACTGTGGGGGTCCATCTACGCAAACGCATCTGGAGAACGCCAATGACTGCCAAGATTTTCATCGACGGGGAAGCGGGAACCACGGGTCTGCAGATCCGCGAGCGCCTGGCCGGCCGCACCGATCTTGAGGTCATCTCCATCGCCAATGACAAGCGCAAGGATCTCGATGAGCGCGCGCGGCTGCTCAACGCGGCCGATATCGCCATTTTGTGCCTGCCCGATGATGCGGCCAAGGAAAGCGTGTCGCTGATCACCAATGGCACGACGCGGGTGATCGACGCCTCCTCGGCCTTCCGGGTGCATCCGGACTGGGCCTATGGCTTTGCCGAGATGGACAAGGCGCAGGGCGCCACCATCGCCAAGGCGCGGTTTGTCAGCAATCCGGGCTGTTATCCGCAGGGGGTGATCGCCAGCGTGCGGCCGCTGATCGAGGCGGGCCTGCTGCCCTCGGGTTATCCCATTACCGTCAATGCCATTTCGGGCTATTCCGGCGGCGGCAAGCAGATGATTGCCGAATATGAGGCCGCCGGCGAAGCCGCGCCGCATTACATGCCCTATGCGCTGACCTTCGCGCACAAGCACATGCCCGAAATGACCGCCTATACCAAGCTGGCCAATGCGCCGCTGTTTGTGCCTTCGGTGGGTGATTATGCCCAGGGCATGGTGACCTGCGTGCCGCTGCAACTGGGTCATCTGGGCGTGGTGCCACGGGGCGCAGAGCTCCATGCCGCCATTGCCGATCACTTTGCGGGGATCCCCGACAGTTTTGTCGAGGTGGCCCCCTTTGCCGAGATGGCCAGATCGGCCGAGCTCAACCCCGAGATCTACAACAATACCAACACCATGAAGCTGCATGTGTTCGCCAATGACGAACGGGCGCAGGCGGTGCTGGTGGCGGTCTATGACAATCTGGGCAAGGGCGCTTCGGGTGCGGCGGTGCAGAATCTGAACCTGATGCTGGGCGTTGATCCGCGCACCGGGCTGGTCTAGTCCGCCTCGCATTATGCGAGGCCGTTGCCGTTTGCCTCGCATTTTGCATCGGGTTATGGTGAGTGAAAAGTTAATGTTTACAGCGATTTAACCTATCAGGCCCGTTTTGCGGGCGCGCGCTGTTTGGCACGGTTCGTGCAAGAGAGAGCCTGTCCGGGTTTTATTTGTTTTGCGTACCGGATGTCAGTCATTGAGACCCCGTTCTGTGCGACCAGAGCGGGGTCTTCATGCTTTTGGGCCTGCCCTTGTCGCGCGGCGTCGTTGCGACTAAATAAGGCAATGAAAACAGGGAGACTGCAATGAAGGCCGTACTCGATGTGATCATGGTGATCCTCCAGCTTTATTGGTGGGTGCTGCTGATCATGATCATCATGAGCTGGCTGATCTCGTTCAACGTGATCAACACGCGCAATCAGTTCGTCGCCAGCGTCTGGCGCGTGGTCAATCAGCTGACCGAGCCTCTGCTCAATCCCATCCGGCGCGTCATGCCCAATTTCTCGGGCCTGGATATTTCGCCAATCATTCTGTTCCTGGGCATCTTCTTCCTGCAGCAGCTGATCCTGCGCTATGGCTATCCCTACGTCCCGTAAGGGCACACCTGATGGCAGATTGCTACCGGCTCAGCCCCCAGGGGCTGAGCCTTTTGTTCGGGTAACCCCCAATGCCGGGCGCGACGCCATTGAGGGCGTCGAGCAGCGCGATGACGGCAGCGCCGTGTTGCGGCTGCGGGTCAAGGCCGTACCCGACAAGGGAAAGGCCAATGCAGCGGTGATCGCGCTGCTGGCCAAGCCGCTGGGTGTGGCCAAATCGGCCATCAGCGTCAGCCATGGCGAGACCGCCCGGCTCAAGACGCTGGCGGTGGCAGGAGATGGGCCGGCGCTCGTGGCGGCACTGGCAGCGCTCGATGGTCCCCAATGAATTGAGACAAACCTCCCTCTTGATGAGGGGGTGAGGCGGCACGCGCGAAGACGTACCCCCGTCGCCCGTCCACACCCCGCGACAAAACATCGCAATTACCATTGCTTAACCGAACAATCCCGCTAATCTCGACGATTGGAGGGGGCCCATTTGGAGGGCTGTCTGGCGCGGGTTGGAGGACCCCTGTCAGGCCAGCGTCGGGTCCCTGGAGGAAAATCGAGAGGGACTTTTCTATGACTTTGGCACTCTGGCTGATCGTCGTGTGCGGCGCTCTGTCCATCGTTTATGGCGTGATTACCACCCAGCAATTGCTGGCCGCCGATTCCGGGACGGCCCGCATGCAGGAAATTTCGGCGGCCGTTCGTGAAGGCGCGTCGGCTTATCTCAAGCGGCAATACACCACCATCGCCATTGTGGGCGTGGTGATCCTGATTGCGGCGTATCTGCTGCTGGGCATTTATGCGGCCATCGGCTTTCTGCTAGGCGCGGTGCTGAGCGGCGCGGCCGGCTTTATCGGCATGAATGTGTCGGTGCGCGCCAATGTGCGCGTGGCGCAGGCCGCCGTCAGTTCGCTGGGCCGCGGCCTCGACCTGGCGTTCAAATCGGGCGCGGTCACCGGCATGCTGGTGGCAGGGCTGGGCCTGCTGGGCGTCACGCTCTACTTCATGGTGCTCACCCAGATGCTGGGGTTTGATCCCACCAGCCGTACGGTGATCGATGCGCTGGTTGCCCTCTCGTTCGGCGCGTCGCTGATTTCCATCTTTGCCCGTCTGGGCGGCGGCATCTTCACCAAGGGTGCCGATGTGGGGGGCGACATGGTGGGCAAGGTCGAGGCGGGCATCCCCGAGGATGATCCGCGCAACCCGGCCACCATTGCCGACAATGTGGGTGACAATGTTGGCGACTGTGCCGGCATGGCCGCCGATCTGTTCGAAACCTATGTGGTGACCATTGTTGCCACCATGGTGCTGGCCGCCATCATCCTGCCCGACGCGTTCAAGCTGATCGGCATGGTGCTGCCCCTGGCCATTGGCGGGGCCTGCGTGGTCACCTCGATCATCGGCACCTATTTCGTCAAGCTGGGCGCCGACAACAACATTATGGGCGCGCTCTACAAGGGCATTATCGCCACCGGTGTGCTGTCGCTGATCGCGCTGCTGCCCGTGCTGTGGCTGATGTTTGGCGATATGAACATCGCCATCGAGGCCAGCGACAAGACCTTCACCCCATGGGCGCTGTTCTGGTGTGGCGTGGCCGGGCTGGTGATTACCGGGCTGATCATCGTGATCACCGAATACTACACCGGCACGGGTCGCCGTCCGGTCAATTCGATTGCCGAAGCCTCGGTCACCGGTCACGGCACCAATGTGATCCAGGGTCTGGCCGTGTCGCTGGAATCAACGGCGCTGCCGGCGCTGGTGATCATTGGCGGCATCATCATCACCTATAATCTGGCGGGCCTGTTCGGCATTGCCTTTGCGGTGGCAACCATGCTGGCGCTGGCCGGTATCGTGGTGGCGCTCGATGCGTTTGGTCCGGTCACCGACAATGCCGGCGGTATTGCCGAAATGGCCGGGCTCGACGACTCCGTGCGGCACAATACCGATGCGCTCGATGCGGTGGGTAACACCACCAAGGCCGTCACCAAGGGCTATGCCATTGGTTCGGCCGGTCTGGGCGCGCTGGTGCTGTTCGCAGCCTATACGCAGGATCTGATCTACTTCTCGAACCTGCCTGATGCCCCGGCGATCTTCCAGGGCGTGGGTCAGCTGACCTTCTCGCTGGCCGATCCCTATGTGGTGGTGGGCCTGCTGTTTGGCGGTCTGCTGCCCTTCCTGTTCTCGGGCATGAGCATGACGGCAGTGGGGCGCGCGGCCCAGTCCGTGGTGGTCGAGGTGCGCCGCCAGTTCAAGGAAAAGCCGGGCATCATGGCCGGCACCGAAAAGCCCGACTATGGCCGGGCCGTGGACATGCTGACCAAGGCGGCGATCAAGGAAATGATCGTGCCCAGCCTGCTCCCCGTGCTCAGCCCGATTGTGGTGTTCTTCCTGATCAATTGGATCGCCGGACCCGCTGCAGGCTTCTCGGCGCTGGGTGCCATGCTGATGGGCGTGATCGTCACGGGTCTGTTCGTGGCCATTTCCATGACCGCCGGTGGCGGCGCCTGGGACAATGCCAAAAAGAGCTTTGAAGACGGCTTCACCGACAGCCATGGCGTCAAGCACCTCAAGGGCAGCGAGGCGCACAAGGCCTCGGTCACCGGTGACACCGTCGGCGACCCCTACAAGGACACGGCCGGTCCGGCTGTGAACCCGATGATCAAGATCACCAATATCGTGGCGCTCTTGTTGCTCGCGGTGCTGGCCCATCTTGGCTGACCACCAGACGTTGTCTGGACTGGAATGAAGACGGCCCGGGGTGAAAGCTCCGGGCTATTTTTTGTCCACTGGTGGTGCAGCAATCTTGAGCCAAACGTGGGACCCGCCTGGCTGTTAAGGCGAAAAGACCGGATTGCACTTAACTGTCCACGCCATAGTATTTCTGATCGTCGCCAATCAGCAGGTCACGGGCGCCTTTGGGCATGGGAAAGCCGTAGCCGACCCAGGGTTTGATCCACCACATGGTCCGTTCATGGTGATAGCGGCTCATCTGCAGGTCAGTGCCGATCTTTTGCTGAGCCATGTCGATGGCATGCAGGGCATCATTGCCCATCGCGCGGCTCTTGACGCGTCCTTCAGGCCAGTCGATCTCATAATGGCAGTCCCAGCTCGGTCCATTCTGCACGGGTTGAAACACCCGAATGACAACGGGTTGTTCGCCGCTCGGCGTCAGTACGGTCAGGGTTCGCGTGCCGATGATCATCACGCACCTCAATAGTTGAACGGCGGAAGGGGATCATCCTTCATACAGGCGGTGCGCCGCAACATTGCCTGATTGCTGCAGGCGGGGGACCACACCGTCATTCTGCACTGGAACATGTCGCTCTCATATTGAGCCTCGCACTTTGCATAATTGCCATCATTCCAGCGTGCGGCAACTCTAGTCCGCGTCCACTGACCGCCAGTGGGACGTCCCGCTGGCACACGGGGTTGAGCTGGGTTGTATTTGCGTAGCAGCCGCTCGAGGCCAAGCCCGATGATTGTTAGTCGACCCGACGCTATCACGTACTCGGCTCTTGCAAGCAGTCTATTGGCCCTCAATATGGTTGCTCCGATCACGTGTTGACTGGCGCAAATTATCGGTGCGTTGCTCTGACCGGGGATAAGTTCAGGACCCCAAAGACACAAAGTCCAGGATTGATCACCGCCCACTGCGACCCAACACACCCTTGACGAATCCTGCGCTCTGGCCTTTGCCTCATGGGGTTCTTGTGGAGCCCTTGATCATGCGCCAGCGCCTTGTGCAATTGTTGACCTCCCGCCGCTGGGAGCAGGCCATTGTGGCCGTGATCCTGCTCAATTCGCTGGTGTTGGGGCTCGAAACCGATGCCGGTCTGGTCGCCCGTTTCGGGCCGGTGCTCCATGCGCTCGACATGATCATCCTGGCCATCTTCGTGGTCGAAATCTGCCTGCGCATCTATGCCTTCGGGCCGCGGTTTTTCCGTGATCCCTGGAGCCTGTTTGATTTCTTCGTGGTGGCCATTGCCCTGGTGCCGGCCAGCGGCCCGTTCCAAGTGCTGCGCGCCCTGCGCATCCTGCGGGCCTTGCGACTGGTCTCGACCATGCCGGCGCTGCGGCGTGTGGTGGGCGGGCTGGTGGCGGCCCTGCCGGGCATGAGCTCAATCGTGGCGCTGATGGCCATGCTGTTTTATGTGGCCGCGGTGATGGCGACAAATCTGTTCGGCGCGGCGTTTCCGGACTGGTTCGGCAGTCTGGGCGCCTCGCTCTATACGCTGTTTCAGGTGATGACGCTGGAGAGCTGGTCGATGGGCATTGTGCGCCCGGTGATGACGGCCTTCCCGCTGGCCTGGCTGTTCTTCGTGCCGTTCATCCTGCTCTCCACCTATGCGGTGCTGAACCTGTTCATCGGTGTCATCGTCTCGGCCATGCAGGAAGAAACCGAGGCGGCGGCCAGCACTGACCGGCAGGCGCTGCATGATGATACGGCCAGCATTTTGGCCGAGGTGCGGGCCCTGCGCGCTGAAGTGGCTGCGCTGCGGCAGGCGGACGGGCCGAAATAGCAAGGGGCGCCAAGCGCCCCTTCAAAGTCTCGAAACGATCAGGCTGACCAGAGGGTCAGGCCGATGTGTTATGCAGGTCGATGGAATCCAGGATCACCTTCTTGGCGTCTTCATAGCCACCGACATGGGAAATCTTGGCCCATTTGCCAGGCTCGAGATCCTTGTAGTGGGTGAAGAAGTGCTTGACGCGCTCAACCTGGATTTCCTGCATGTCGGTGACATCCTTGATGGCGTCATACATGCGGGTCAGCTTCTGCACGGGGACTGCGAGGATCTTCTCGTCCTGGCCGCCATCATCTTCCATGAACAGCACGCCGATCGGGCGGCAGCGCACCACGGCGCCGGGCACCAGCGGGCGCGAGTTCATCACGATGACGTCGAGCGGGTCGCCGTCGCCACACAGGGTATGAGGCACAAAGCCGTAATTGCCGGGATAGCGCATGGGCGTATAGAGGAAACGGTCAACAAACAGCGCGCCGCTGGCCTTGTCGATCTCGTACTTGATCGGCTCGCCGCCCATGGGGACTTCGATGATGACATTGAGGTCGTCGGGTGGGTTCTTCCCGGTGGGGATTGCGTCGATGTTCATTTGGCTTGGTGTCTCGTTGATCAAGGGGGCCACAAAGTGGTTGCGTTGTGCCCATAATGGCGGTGCAAAGGCAAGCCAGTTTGGTGCAAGGCTGCTGCCGCATATTGTCCCTGTTTCCTACGCGCCCCGGAGCCAAGATGAAACCCATTGTCTATGCCGCCCTGGCCGTATTGGCGCTGGCAAGCCCGGCCCAGGCCGGTTTCAACAGTGCCTATACCGATATCAATCTCGATGACTGCCTGGTTCTGGATGCCGATGATTTCGGCGTCAGCTGGGCCTGTCCGGGCTATAAGGGCTACCCGCTGATGATCCGCGAGGGCGATCTGCGCTTTTCGCTCAATTACGGTTTCGGCATTGATCAGCGCGCCCCGTTCTACACCATGCCCCCGTTCAATACGCTGGGCGCCAAGCTGGAATGGCGGCTGAGCAATGATCTGGGCCGCTGGATGCCGATTGCCACTATTGTGCGCTATTACACCGCCGATCCCGAAACCGGCGAGGATAGCGGGCAGGTGCTGATGGTGACCCAGCTGGTCGAGGGCAATAGCTGCCCCATCGCCTATGTCGATGCGCGCGCCAACAAGAATGCCAATGAGCTGGCGCGGCAGGCCGCCGACAAGGCGGGCAGTTTTGATTGCGCCAGCGATGAAGTGGCCATTATCGGCAGCTTCAAGGCCTGGTAGCGGACACAAGAATGGCGGGGACCGGCCCCGCCATTGCTGATTTTCGGGCTGGCCTGAAGGTTAGCTCTGCCCCGCGCGCAGCATGATGGTGCCCGCCTCGTAGCCGGTGCGGCAATCGCTGGCATCGCGCTTGAGATCGTCTTCAAGCACATAGCTGGCCGCGCCCGGTCCCTCAAAGCGCGGGTCATCGCACTGGCCATCATTGGCATAGCTGGAGCTGTCGTCGCCAAACTCGATGGCCTGGCTGTCATAGGGGGCAGCGGCGGCATATTGCGGGGTGTAGACGGTGCGGATCGAGACCTGTCCCTGGGCTTCAAGGGCCTTGCAGTCGCTGGCATCGCCCTGCAGGTCGTCGGTCAGCAGCTTCTTGTCGGTGCCGGGGCCTTCAAAGCGCAGATCATCGCATTCGCCATCATTGGCCCATTTGCTCCAGTCGCCGCCATAGTCAAAGGCGCCAACGGGGCTGGTGGTGTCGCCGCCCAGAAAGCTGGCATTGCCCGCTTCAACGGCGGCCTGGCAATCGGTGGCGTCGTGGCCGCGATCGGCTTCAAGCAGTTCGTCGGCGACGCCCGATCCGGCAAAGCGGGGGTCATCGCATTCGCCGTCATTGGCCCATTCGCTGGTGTCGTCGCCATAATCGATGAATGACTGGCTGGGGTCATCCAGAGCCGGGCTGTCGCCGATAAAGGTTGCCATGCCTGCGTCATAGGCGGTGCGGCAATCGGTGGCATCGTGGCCCAGATCGGCCTGCAGCAATTCGCTGGCCACGCCTGTACCGGCAAAGCGGGGGTCGTCACACTCGCCATCATTGGCCCAGTGACTGGTATCGTCGCCAAAATCGATCGCCTCGATCGCTGATGGGGTGGCGGTGTCACTGGCGCTGTCGGCGGCGCGGTCCGCGCGCAGGGTCACGGTGCCGGCTTCAAAAGCGGCCTGACAGTCGGTGGCGTCGCGGGCAATATCGGCATCGAGCAGTTCGGCAGCACTGGCCGGGCCCTCAAAGCGGGGGTCGTCGCATTCGCCATCCCTGGCCCAGTCGCTGCTGTCATCGCCAAAATCAATGGCGGGGGCAGGGGCCTCGATAATGGCGGTGGTGTCGACCAGGGTCAGCGCGCCCGCCTCATAGGCCGTGCGGCAATCGGTGGCGTCGTGCCCCTTGTCGGCCTCAAGCAGTTCGTCGGCGGCGGCGGGGCCGGCAAAGCGGGGGTCATCGCACTCGCCGTCATTGGCCCATTCGCTGGTGTCGTCACCATAATCGATCATGCCGGCGCTGATGGCGGGCGCGCTGGTCTTGGGCGTGTGGGTGATCTTGTCGGCCTGGGCGGGCATGGTCAGGCCCAGCGCCAGAGCTGCCGCCAGCGTGGCGGCAGAGACAAGGCCCAGCCCGGCGCTGTTCAGAAGCGTCTTCAATCGGATCATCTGGTGTCCCTTTCGAGATGGCTGGGCGTCAACTGGCGCCATCCTAGTGCGAAGTTGCCGGGCTCAAAAGCCTTGCTTGGCAGAATCATGGTGTCGCCTTGCGGGCGGCCCGCTCGGCGCGGGTAAACAGCACTGAGCCGGCCAGCACAAGGGCGGTGCCAATGGCATGGAACAGGGTGAAGGGTTCGCCCAGCACCAGCACGGCAATGATGATGGTCACGACCGGGCCGAAAGCGCCGGTCGATGCGGTGGCGCGGGCGCCGATCCGGGCCATGCCCATATTCATCAGAAACGAGGGTAACACCGTGCCCAGCAGACCCAGTGCCAGACCATAGGCCCAGATTTGCGGGGTCAGGCCGAGATAGCTGGCCGGGCCCGCCAGCACCAGATTCTGCCCGATGGCGACCAGTGCGGCGGTGGACATGCCGATACAGGTGAACAGCCCCGCGCCAATGGTCAGCATCTGACGCTTGGCCAGGTGCTGATAGAGCGCAAAAGTGATGGCGGCGGCCAGGACCAGCAGCGTGCCGGTGACCAGCCCGTCCGGATTGATTGCCAGGTTCCAGCCAAAGATCACCAGCAGGCCGGCATAGGACACAAGCATGGCGGGCACGACGCGCCAGAGCATGCGATCACCGAAGAACCACACGCCAAACAGCAGCACGAAAAACGGATAGGTGAACAGCACCAGCCGCTCATATTGCGCGGTGACGAAGTTCAGCCCCAGGAAATCGAGATAGCTCGAGAGATAATAGCCCAGAATGCCCACGGCCATGCTGGCCAGCACCACGGGCACGCTCAGGGCACGGCGCAGACTATCCTCGCGGCGCAAAATGGTGACTAGAATGAGCAGATAGACCGGCAGCGCGACCAGCATGCGCAGGCTGAGCAGCATTTCGGTCGACACGCCCTGGCCATAGGCAAGTTTGATGAAAATGCCCTTGGTTGAAAACAGCACGGCGCCGGCCACGGCAAAGGCATAGCCGATCGGGTCGCTGACGGTGAGGGGAGACTGGCGGGTCATCTGGCAGGTCCTGATAAGGTCCACCTTGCCAGTCACCGGAGCGCCAGAAGGCGGACCGGGGTAACGAATGGCTGGACGTCAGCGCTCGTTCCGGTCCCGCGGGGAGCCAGAAAGAAGCAGTGTAAGGCAGGAGGTTGCGACGATGATGTCCATGGCATGGTTTTACCGGGCCAGAAGCGGTGCACGCAAGTCCATCTCAACGCGAACCGTTCGGTCGTCCGGACAGGCTCGATGCTAACAGTGTGTTAACCTCTGGGGTGCGCCTTGCGGTAGCTGTCGAGCAGGCGGTCGGTGTCCACCGCGGTGTAGATCTGCGTCGAGGACAGGCTGGCATGGCCCAGCAATTCCTGGATGGCGCGCAGATCGCCGCCCTTGCCCAGCAGATGGGTAGCAAAGGAATGGCGCAGCGCATGCGGTGTTGCCGAGGGCGGCAGGCCCAGTGCGCCGCGCAATTGCGCCACGCGCAGTTGGATCAGACGCGGGGACAACACCCCGCCCTTGACCCCGCGAAACAGCGGCTCGCCGGGCTGGGGGGCGAAGGGGCAGAGCTCGAGATAGAGGTCAATACTGCGGCGAACAGCAGCGATCAGCGGCACCATGCGGGTCTTGCCACCCTTGCCAGTCACCCGCAAAACCTCGGTTTCGAGGTCCGCACGGGTCAGCGCCAGCGCTTCGGCAATACGCAGGCCAGCGCCATAGCACAGCGAGAGCACGGCCATGTCGCGGGCCGCGACCCAGGGCCGTTCTTCCATGCCCTGGGTGGTGGAAATCGTATCGCGCGCCTCGAGCACGGTCAGCGCCTTGGGCAGGGATTTGGGTAGTTTGGGGGTGCGGATGACATTGAGCGCTTCGGTGCTCATCACCCCTTCGCGTTCCAGGAAACGGAAAAAGCTCTTGAGCGCCGACAGGACCCGGGCCAGCGAGCGTGACCCCAGACTTTCATTGCGCCGCTGCGCCATGAAGGCGCGCACATCGGCACCGCGTAAATCCTTGAGCGTATTTAGAGAAACCGGGCCGCCGGTGTGGCCGGCGAGAAACTGCAGGAACTGGTCGAGGTCCCGCCCATAGGCTTCGAGCGTATTGTCGGCGAGCCGACGCACTGATCCCAGTTCACGCTGCCAATCGCTGATGCGCGCGCGGACAAGCTCGTCGGTGGCAAAGGCAGAGTCGACCATAGGTGCAATCTGGTCCTTCATGGTAAACCGATGTTTAACCAGCGCCTGCCATTGTGCGAATCCTCAGAGAGGCCGATCGATGTCCAGACGTATCAATACTTTAGCGGGTGTGTTGGCCACGGGCATGCTGGCTGTATGGGTCGGCCAGGCAGCGGCGCAAAGTTATGCCTATACCAGCCCTGACGACACCGTCCGGGTTACTGGTGGCATTGGCGCAATGTATCTTGAGGGCAATGAATATGTCTTCAATGGCGAGCGCACGCTGAGCCAGCTGATCTGGCAGACCCGCGTCCCCGTGCTGCGCGGCAGCATTGCAGTTGATGTCGGCAATGGCTTTTCCATTCGTGCCGAAGGCAGCGTTGCTGGTTTTGGCTCAAGCTATATGGAAGACTATGACTGGCTGGTCTCGACCGATAGCTTTGACAACTGGACGCACCGCTCGCAGCACCCTGACACTAATCTGGACCACTATCTGACGGGCGCGGCGATGATTGGCTATGAACTGGTCAATGATCCCGAGGCCGTCATCCGTTTCCACACGGGTCTGAAATACACCGATGTGAAATGGTCGGCCTATGGCGGCTCCTACATTTATAGCGATGGCGGCTTCCGCAACAAAACCGGCAATTTTGCCGATGGCGAGCCTGCAATTGCCTATCAGCAGAAACTGCCCGAATTGTTTGTCGGTTTTGATGGCGATCAGTATTACGACAATGTGCGGATTGGTGGTTTGCTGCGCGGTGGCCTGACCGTGATGGCGCAGACGCGCGACAACCACTGGATGCGCAATCTTCTGGTGGTCGATAATTTCAATCCAGCACCCACCATTGCGCTGGGCGCCGATGTCGGCTTCGCGCTGGGTCCGCTGGCCGAGTTCTACGTGGCCGCCCGCTACGACCAGATGTTCTTGATGCGCGGGAAGTCCGAGTATTTCAACACCACTACCGGCGCGCGCACCATTGTGGGCAACGATCTGGGGGGCGCGGATCTGCGTAGCGCCGAAATCACGGCAGGCCTGCGCGGTGCGTTTTAGGTCAATCAGTCAGGCCGACAACATAAACACGCTGCCGTGAGCGGTCTTCCGCCGCAAAGGCAGGCGCGCTAAGGCGATTGCATGAAACGTCTATTGGGCATTGCTGTACTGATTTTGGCACTGGTCGGCCTGAGCGCCCCCAGCCTGTCGGTGGCTGCCGGTGTTTCGGGACCGGTGTGGTCGATTGAACAAACCAGCGTTTCGGCCCCCACACCAACCAAGCTGGTGCACTGCAAATCACTGGGTGGCAAGCGCGTGCTGCCCTGCCATCCCGATCAGGGTGTGATTACCAGCACGCTGCCCGCCACAGGCCCCACCACCCGTCCTGCCCTGCAGCAGACGGTGTTGCTGCCCCCTGCCACGATTGGGCCTGAGGCCGAATTGCCGCCGCCCAGACGGGCCTGACGCCGGATATCGTTTCATCCTCAGGTTTCAGCGGCCAAATGGCCTCCCGTTTTCGAGTTTTCGACATGACCCGTCTTTCCATCGGTCGCCGCCAGTTCATGGTCGGCGCCACCAGTCTTTCTGCCCTGGCTCTGGCCGGCTGCACCACAACCACACCTCGCCGTGTCGTTGCTGCGGCCGCGCCCGTCCGCCAGCCCGTTCCTGCCGATGTGCAGGCCATGTATGGCGCGATCTATGACGAGCCCTTTGTTGTGCGCGCCGCCGACATGTCGCTGATAGACCCGATCTATTGGCGTCAGGAAGTGACCGACCCCACCGGTGAGGCGCCCGGTACTGTGGTGGTCGATACTGCGCAGCGCCATCTCTACCATGTCGGCGAAAATGGCATGGCGACCCGCTATGGCGTGGGCATTGGCCGGGCCGGTTTTGCCTGGGCCGGGCGGGCGCATATTGCCTACAAGAAAGCCTGGCCAACCTGGACGCCGCCCGCCGAAATGATCGAGCGGCAACCCGAGCTCGAGGAATATCGCCACGGCATGCCTGCCGGGGTGGATAATCCGCTGGGTGCGCGTGCTCTCTATATCCATCAGGGCAATGTGGACACGCTCTACCGCCTGCATGGCAATTCGGATGAGCGCAGTATCGGCAAGGCCGTTTCGAGCGGTTGTGTGCGATTGCTGCAGCAGGATGTGATCCATCTCGCCAGCGCGGTGAAGGCCGGTGCACCATTGGTGGTGCTTTAGTCTGGTGCGGTTGATGGTCTGAGCGGTCGCAGAATCACTGGACGCTGCCTATGTTCGTGGCGAACAGAACAGGCACAGATGCAGTTACGTCCAGATATTGTTGCGGTTATGGTGGGGGTCGCCGTGGAGGGACCCTATACCTATCACGTGCCCGACGGCATGACGGTGGCGCGCGGCTCCATCGTCTCTGTGCCGTTGGGACCACGCCTGGTGCTGGGCGTGGTGTGGGGGCCGCCCAAGGATATGGTGGCGCATAATCGGCTGCGCGATATCGCCATGGCCTATGATGTGCCGCCGCTCAGCGAGGAACTGCTCAAGCTGGTCGAATGGGTGGCACGCTACACGCTGGCAGCGCCCGGGCAGGTGTTGCGGGCCGTCTTGCGTTCGAGCGAAGCACTGGATGCACCCAAGCCGGTGGTGGCGTTTCGCCGGACCGGCAAGGATCCCGACAGGATGACCCCGGCCCGATTGCGGGTGCTGGACGTGTTGATGGACGATATGGCTTGGCCCAAGGCCGCGTTGATCGGCTCGGCTGGCGTCTCGGCTTCGGTCGTTGAGGGACTGGAACGCGCTGGCGCCGTTGAACGGCTGGAAACGCCCGCGCCGCCGATAGTCGAGCAACCCGATCCGGAGGCTGCCATCGCCACGTTGTCTGAGGGGCAGCAAAAGGCGCTCGATGACATTCTGGCACTGGATCCGCATCAATTCGGCGTTGCCCTGCTCGATGGGGTGACGGGGGGCGGCAAGACCGAAGTGTTCTTTGAGGCAGTCGCCGACACGCTGCGGGCCGGACGTCAGGCCCTGATCCTGTTGCCCGAAATTGCACTGACCAATACCTTTATCAATCGCTTCACCAAGCGCTTTGGCACCCGGCCTGCCGAATGGCATTCCGACATGACGCCGCTGCAGCGTGCCAAGGTGTGGCGTGGGGTGCTGGATGGCACGGTGCGGGCAGTTGTCGGGGCGCGCTCGGCGCTGTTTCTGCCGTTTCGCGAGCTGGGCATTCTGGTGCTCGATGAAGAGCATGATGGCGCCTACAAGCAGGCCGATGGCATCACCTATCATGCCCGTGACATGGCGGTGGTGCGCGCCCATTTGAGCCATGCGCGGGTAATCCTGTCCTCGGCGACGCCGTCGGTGGAAACGCGCAACAACGCCAATACCGGCCGCTATGCCCATGTGCTGCTGACCTCGCGCTATGCCGAGGCGGCCATGCCCAATATCACTACCATCGACATGCGGATAGACGGGCCGGAAAAAGGTGCCTGGATCGCGCCAACGCTGGCGCGGGAGGTCTTCGCCGCGCTTGATCGGGGCGAGCAGGCTCTGCTGTTTCTCAATCGCCGCGGCTATGCGCCACTGACCCTGTGCCGCTCGTGCGGGCACCAATATCAATGTCCGGACTGCTCCGCCTGGATGGTGGAACATCGCTTTCGCGGGGTATTGATGTGTCACCATTGTGGGCATGAGGTACGCACGCCCACCGCATGCAGTGAATGCGGGGAAGCGGATGCACTGATCGCGGTGGGGCCCGGGATCGAACGGGTGGCCGAAGAGGCCGCGGCGCGGTTCCCCGATGCACGTCGGGTGATCCTGTCCTCTGACATGGGCAGCAATGCGCAATTGCGCGAACGGCTCGGCGAGATTGAGCGTGGCGAGTTCGATCTGATCATCGGCACGCAACTGGTGTCCAAGGGGCATCACTTCGAGAAGCTGACGGTGGTAGGTGTACTGGATGCCGATCTTGGACTGGCGCATGGCGATCCGCGCGCCGCGGAAAAAACCTTCCAGATTCTGACACAGGTCGCGGGGCGGGCCGGGCGGGCCTCCAAAACCGGCAAGGCATTTCTGCAGACTTACCACCCCGACCATGCGGTTATGAAGGCCATGGTGACCGGTGATCGCGAGGCATTTTATGCCCATGAACTGGCGGCACGCGAATCGGGTGGCTTGCCCCGTTCGGGCGGCTGGCGGCGCTGATCATTTCGGCCAATGAGCACGATGTTGCGATGGCCTATGCCAAGCGCCTGCTTTCAGCGGCACCAATGGCCGAAGGCGTGCGTCTGTTCGGACCGGCCGATGCCCCCATCTCCATGGTCCGCGGCCGCTACCGCGTCCGGCTTCTGGCGCAGTCGGGCAAGGATTTCGATCTGTCGGGCTATGTGCGGTTCTGGCTCGGATCAGCCGAAAAACCCACAGGCAATCTGCGGGTGCAGGTGGATATAGACCCGATAAGTTTCATGTGACAAACCGGCCCCGTGCACGCACAGGGGGCCGGTCAGGAGTGCGTCCGGCCCCACTAGAGCAGGAAATCATCGGTGGTCAGCGTGATGAGCCCCGTCAACTCAATTTGGAAGTCGGCGGAGCCGTCGCCGTCAACATCTCCGCGGATCAGAGTGCGATTCTGTGCAGATTGTTGCGTCCAAGTCAGAGAACCCGCTCCCGAAAGTGCGGCTCCCTCAATCGTATTGAACGAAAAAGCGCCGTCTCCGCCTGTAAGGGTATTGGCATCGATATCGGTCAGGTCGATGTAATCGCGATTGCCGAAGATCTGCGAGAAGTCTTGGATGACGTCGCGCTGACCAGCGATTCCGGCATCCGCAATGTCGTCGAAGTTAAAAGTATCATTTCCGTCTTCGCCAATCAGGATGTCACGCTGAAAGCCGCCGCTGAGCAAGTCGTCGCCGTCGCCACCGATCAATAAGTCCGTTCCCTTCAGTCCGATCAGGGTATCGTTGCCATCAGCACCCCAGAGAACGTTGGCCTTGTCATTGCCGGCAATAACATTGTCCAGGTAGTTGCCAGTGGCATCTGCTTCGTCGTTTCCCAACAAAGTCAGGTTTTCGATCTGCTGCATATTTGCAATGCTGCGGGTAATCGTGGACGTGATCAGATCTGTGCCGCCTTCATCCCAGACAATGTCGAAATCTTGGGCTTCAGATCCGAGAACGAAGGTGTCATTGCCTTGACCGCCCCCGAGAAAGTCCTGACCGGCACCGCCCTCTAGAACATCGTCGCCATCGCCGCCATACAGGTCATCATTGCCCGCATCCCCGAACAACGTATCGTTGCCTTCTCCTCCCTGGACGGCGTCATCACCATTGCCGCCTACTATGAAGTCATTGCCATTGCCGCCCAACAGGAAATCTTCTCCGCCCTCTCCGTAAATGGTGTCATTGCCGTCGCCGCCGTTGACTTCGTCATGACCGTATCCTCCGTAGATGATATCGTCGTCTTCATTGCCGTCGAGCATATCGTGACCGTAACCACCATAGATCAGGTCATTGCCTCGGCCACCTAATACTCGGTCATTCCCACCGGCCGTGTCCGTTGAGCCGATATCGTCGCCATGAATTGTGTCATCGCCATCGTCGCCGTCAATGCGATCACTACCGCGACCACCGATCAGGGTGTCGTTGTCGTCTTGACCTCTCAATCTGTCGGAACCTCTACCGCCGTCCATGGTGTCGTCGCCACTGCCGCCATCGAGCTCGTCATCACCGACACCACCGTCCATAATGTCGTTGCCTTGCTCACCCTCAAGGTAGTCGTTGCCGTTGTCGCCGAAGAGACTGTCGTCACCATTGCCGCCGATAAGATCATCACGGCCATTGCCACCCCGCAACGTGTCTTCACCATTTCCACCGTTGAGGTAATCGTTGTCGCCTTCGCCGAGTATAACATCGTTACCTTCGTCGCCATTCAACTGGTCGCGGCCCCCACCGCCATTGATTGTGTCGTCGCCGCGTCCGCCATTGATTGTGTCGTTGCCATCGCCGCCGGACGCCGTATCGATTCCGTCGTCACCGCTGAACTGGTCCGCGCCGTCTCCTCCTGTAAAGAGATCGTTGCCGCCACGGCCGCGAACTGCGACTCCGACATCTCCGGCGAGGAACACGTCGTCGGTTTCGGTCAGTTCGAAAGCAATAATGCCGTCAATGTAGTCTTTGTCCCCCCACGTATCGCGGGCGCGGCCCGAGCCCACGAAGCCAAATCCAGCAATGTTGCGGTTCGTGACGCTGAGGTTGACTGCAACGCCGGTTTCGCCGTTATCGCCCCACTCAGTGTATTTGTCGAAATCCTTGTGGGTCCATTTTTCTTCATTGTAGTTGATCGTCGCAAGACCAGTTGTATCGGCGTCGGTGAAGGTATCGATGTTCCTGCCGCCTACGAAATCGAACACGCCAACACCTGACCGCAGTGGGTCATAGAAGCTGTTCCCCGCATCTTCAGTGTTGGAAAATCCAGATCCGACGATGAAGTTGTCTCGTCCTTCGGTACCGCGTATGCGCTCCAGATTTGCGAATGTCTGATCTAGCGATAGCTTGCGTGGAGTACCGCTATTAGGGTTGACCCCGAAAAAGCCGCTGACAGTGCCTGCTCCGACCCCATTTTCCAAAGTTACCGTAATCTTGTCGCCAGCGTGTTCGTTCTGGTCATCCGGATTGCCATCTCCATTGGCATCAGAGTCTCGGTCGTATTCGTCAAATGCATACATGTCATAGCCGGCGTCGCCATCTACGCTGTCATTTCCTGCGGATCCAAGAATTGTGTCAAAACGGCCGCTGCCAGCGTTGATGGTGTCGTTACCTTCACCGGCTGAGATATAGTCATCTCCTCCGTCGCCATTGATGACGTCGTTGTTCTTCCCACCGAACAGATCGTCGTCGCCATCGCCGCCATAAAGGAAGTCATTGCCGTCGCCGCCGTACAGGCGGTCATGGCCTTCGTGGCCGTAGAGGCGGTCATTGCCGTCTTCACCCCAAAACCGGTTGTCGGTGCTATCGCCGATGATGCGGTCGTTGAGATCGGTGCCGACGATGCGTTCAATGCTGATCAGGCTGTCGGTATTGCCGTAGCTGTCCAGTGCGGCATGCGCCGCAACAGTCACGCCGCCGCTGCCGGTCACGGCGCCGTTGGCTGAACTGTCTGAGAGATTGACGAAGACCCCGCGGGAACCCAGTTCGGCCGAGTAATTGACGCGATCATAGCCACCACTGCCGTTAATGGTGTCGGCGCCGTCCATGCCCTCAAATTCGTTGTTGAAGACACTGCCATAGAAAACATCATCAAAATTGGTACCCTGAAGAGTATCGATACCAAAGAGGCGATCGGTCCCACCAGCGCCGGGCTTGATCACGATACCCGTGCCCAGATTGGCATCAATGCCGCCAGCAATGCCCGTCTGCTCAAAGAAGAATCGATAGCTCACCCGCACATAGCTATCGCCATGCATATAGTAGTTGTCATTGCCCAGTGACGCTTCGATGAAATAGCCATCGCCCTCGATATCGGCGCCGTAAAACTCGTCATCGAACTGGCTGCCTCGACCCGATTCAAAGCTGGTGAAATTGGCCAGCAGGTTCAGGGTACCGCGCTCAATGACTTCACCAGTGCCAAAGTCGATCACGACGCCATTGGTGCGCTGAAAGCCCATTTGCAGGAAATCATTGCCGCTACCGCCATCAAGCGTAACGGCGGCGGCAGGGGTATCCAGGATATAGGCATCATTGCCCTCATTGAGCGCGACGGTGTCCCCGCCGACAATGGAGCTGCCAAAGACGTCTCGGTCGGCCGAACCGGCAACATCGATCGGCTCCATCAAAAGCAGGTTGGCCAGCGCAAAGCCGATGACGCCTTCATTGGGAGCAGGGTTGTCAAACTCGGTCAGAATGGTCTGCATGTCGGTATAGCTACCGGCCGTGACAAAGTTTTCGATGCGGGCTACTTCCTGCCCGTCGCTGAAAACGACAAGACCGGTAATGTCACCAGAAGTCATGTTACGCGCGGCATCAGCACGCAGATCAATACCGCTAATAACCAGAACGGTTGTGCCAGTTGTCAGGCTAATCGATGTCTGAGGCGAGTTGTCTGTGACGTTGAACACGCCAGATTGCAGTGCAGAACGATACAGCGCATTCCAGTCGTATGTTGGCATACCAACTGTAAAAATTACGTTTGACATCTTGTCGTTCTCCCCTCGGATCCGATGTTGGGGAGCTTAATACTTAAATTAACAATTGGTAAACATTTCTATTTTGGTGGATGCAGCGGGGCAGGTGCGCCCCCGGCTGCCTGAGGTGCCCTGCGACACTTTCGCCGCCAGTGAATCACACCTGCAAGCCTTGCAAGGCCCGCGAGCCTTGTGCTAGAGCGAGCGCGACTTTGAAGGGGGCTCCGGACGTCCTCTTTTCCAGACAAGAACAAGCGTCAGCGACCGCCCGGGTTTCCAAACCAAATCAGGCGGCAAGCAGGCAAGCAACCAAGAGGGTGATGCGGCATTGGCAGCGCAGAATTCAGTGCTTACCCAGATCGCTCGGCCATATGCGTCGGCGCTGTTTGATCTCGCTAGCAGCGAGAACCAGTTGGCATCGGTCGAGACGTCTCTATCTGACGTCTCCCGTTTGATCGGAGAAAGTGCGGACTTTTCGCGCTTTCTGCGGTCGCCTGTCATTTCCGCGGACAACAAGGCCAGCGCGCTCGATGCATTGCTGGGCAAGGCCAAGACCAATCCACTGGTCGGCAACTTCCTGCGCCTGGTGGCCCAGAATGGTCGTCTGTTCGCGCTTGATGCCATTATTGCCGGCTTTCGCGAACTGGCCGCGCAGGCGCGTGGCGAGGTGACGGCTGACGTCACCTCCTCGGCGCCGCTGAACGCAGATCAGGTTGCCGCGCTCGGCGAGACGCTCAAGGCCAAGATCGGCAAGACCGTCACGCTCAATCAATTTGTCGATCCATCCTTGATTGGCGGCCTTCAGGTGAAGGTCGGCAGCCAGATGATCGATAGCTCGCTCAAGACAAAACTCGCTGCGATGAAGATCGCCATGAAAGAGGTCGGATAATGGACATCAAAGCCGCGGAAATTTCTGCGATCCTCAAGGACCAGATCAAGAATTTCGGCCAGGAAGCCCAGGTTTCCGAAGTCGGTCAGGTGCTTTCCGTCGGTGACGGTATCGCCCGCGTCTACGGTCTGGACAAGGTGCAGGCTGGTGAGCTCGTCGAGTTCCCGGGTGGCATTAAGGGCATGGCGCTGAACCTTGAAACTGACAATGTCGGTGTCGTGATCTTCGGCAATGACCGTTCCATCAAGGAAGGCGATGTCGTCAAGCGCACCGGTTCGATCGTGGATACCCCGGTCGGCATGGGTCTGCTGGGTCGCGTTGTTGATGGTCTGGGTAACCCGATCGACGGAAAGGGTCCGATCGAGCACACCGAACGCAGTCGCGTTGACGTCAAGGCGCCCGGCATTCTGCCCCGCAAGTCGGTGCATGAGCCAATGTCGACAGGCCTGAAGGCCATCGATGCGCTGATCCCGATTGGCCGTGGCCAGCGCGAGCTGATCATTGGCGATCGCCAGACCGGCAAGTCGGCCATCATTCTTGATACTTTCCTGAACCAGAAGCCGGCGCATGACGCCAATGCTTCGGACACTGACAAGCTGTATTGCATCTATGTTGCAGTCGGGCAGAAGCGTTCGACCGTTGCGCAGTTCGTGCGTCAGCTCGAAGAATCGGGCGCGCTGCCCTATTCCGTGGTGATCGCGGCAACCGCTTCGGATCCCGCTCCCCTGCAGTACATCGCGCCATTCACTGGCTGCGCCATTGGCGAGTTCTTCCGCGACAACGGCAAGCATGCCGTGATCGCCTATGACGATCTGACCAAGCAGGCCGTTGCCTACCGTCAGATGTCGCTGCTGCTGCGTCGTCCACCAGGCCGTGAAGCCTATCCCGGCGACGTGTTCTATCTGCATTCGCGCCTGCTCGAGCGCGCGGCCAAGCTCAATGAAAAGCATGGCCTGGGTTCGCTGACCGCTCTGCCCGTGATTGAAACGCAGGCCAACGACGTGTCGGCCTATATCCCGACCAACGTGATTTCGATCACCGATGGTCAGATCTTCCTGGAAACCAATTTGTTCTTCCAGGGTATCCGTCCTGCTGTGAACGTCGGTCTGTCGGTGTCCCGCGTGGGTTCGTCGGCTCAGGTCAAGGCGATGAAGCAGGTTGCCGGTTCGCTCAAGGGTGAGCTGAGCCAGTATCGCGAAATGGCGGCCTTCGCCCAGTTCGGGTCCGATCTGGATGCGGCCACCCAGCGTCTGCTCAATCGTGGTGCGCGTCTGACCGAGCTGCTCAAGCAGCCGCAGTTCAGCCCGCTCAAGATGGAAGAGCAGGTTGCGGTGATCTTTGCTGGCGCCAATGGCTATCTCGATAGCGTGCCCGTCAACAAGGTTGGCGATTTTGAACAGACCGTACTGTCCGCCCTGCGTGGCAAGTATGCTGATCTGCTCAAGACCATCGCCACCGACAAGGCCCTGAGCGACGACACCCGTGCCGCGCTCAAGTCCGCACTCGATGAGATCAAGAAGACCTACGCGGCCTAAGGCCAGCAGGGAGATCGAAGGCCAATGGCTTCGCTAAAGGACCTCAAGAACCGGATCGACTCGGTCAGATCGACCCAGAAGATCACCAAGGCCATGCAGATGGTTGCGGCGGCAAAGCTCCGCCGTGCCCAGGAAGCTGCCGAGGCTGCGCGCCCCTATGCCGAACGCATGGGCAAGGTGCTGGCTTCGCTTGGTGCCGTCTATGACGGTCAGGAAAACGCGCCTGTGCTGCTCGGTGGTACAGGCAAGGATCAGGTGCATTTGCTGGTGGTTGCCACCGGCGAGCGGGGCCTGGCGGGCGGTTTCAACTCCTCGATCGCGCGTCTGGCCCGCGAGCATGCCGCAAAGCTGCTCAGCGAAGGCAAGACCGTCAAGATGCTGACCGTGGGCCGAAAGGGTCACGATATCTTGCGTCGTCAGTATGCCGACAACATCGTGGACACCTTCAATTTCCGTGAGATCAAGCAGGTCGGGTTCACCCAGGCACAGCAGGTCACGGACAAGGTGCTCGAGATGTTCAACGCCGGCGAGTTCGACGTTGCGACGCTGTATTTTGCCAAGTTCGGTAGCGTGATCAGCCAGGTGCCAACGGCGCATCAGCTGATCCCCGCCAAGCTGCCGGCTCAGGCAGAAGGCGAGGTCGAGAATTCGGCCGTGCCTTACGAATATGAGCCAAGCGAAGAGGCGATCGTGGAAGATCTGCTGCCGCGCAATATTGCGGTTCAGGTGTTGCGCGCTCTGCTGGAAAACAGTGCCTCGTTCTATGGTGCGCAGATGTCCGCAATGGACAATGCGACCCGGAATGCCGGCGAAATGATCGGGCAGTTGCAGCTGAGCTACAACCGTCAGCGTCAGGCCCAGATCACCAAAGAACTCATCGAAATCATTTCGGGCGCGGAAGCGCTCTAAGCAATCGAAGCGAAGGACGAAACAAATGGCAGAGAAAAAGGCCGGTCGCGTATCGCAGGTCATCGGTGCCGTCGTGGACGTCGTGTTCGACGGCCACCTGCCCGCGATCCTGAACGCACTTGAGACAACCAATAACGGCCAGCGTCTGGTCTTGGAAGTGGCACAGCACCTGGGCGAAAACGCCGTGCGTACCATCGCCATGGACACCACTGAAGGTCTCGTGCGCGGCGCTGAAGTGATCGATCTGGGGACCGCCATCACGGTTCCCGTCGGCGAAGAAACGCTGGGTCGCATCATGAACGTGATCGGCGAGCCAATCGACGAAGCCGGCCCTGTGGGCTCGAGCGTCAAGCGCGAAATCCATCAGGAAGCACCGGCCTTTGCCGAGCAGAATCCTGAGAGCACCGTGCTGGTTACCGGCATCAAGGTGGTTGATCTGATCGCGCCATATGCACGCGGCGGCAAGATCGGCCTGATGGGCGGCGCCGGTGTGGGCAAGACCGTGCTGATCCAGGAACTGATCAACAACGTCGCCAAGGCGCATGGTGGTTATTCGGTTTTCGCTGGTGTGGGTGAACGCACCCGCGAAGGCAACGATCTGTACTACGAAATGATCGAATCGGGCGTGAACAAGAACCCGGCCGAAAACGGCGGTTCTGCCGCCGGTTCCAAGTGCGCTCTGGTGTTCGGTCAGATGAACGAGCCTCCTGGTGCCCGTGCCCGTGTGGCACTGACCGGTCTGACCATTGCGGAAGACTTCCGCGACAAGGGTCAGGACGTGCTTTTCTTCGTGGACAACATCTTCCGCTTTACCCAGGCTGGCGCTGAAATGTCGGCACTGCTGGGTCGTATTCCTTCGGCTGTGGGCTATCAGCCTACACTGGCCACCGACATGGGTCAGATGCAGGAGCGCATCACGACCACCAACAAGGGTTCGATCACCTCGGTTCAGGCCGTGTACGTGCCCGCCGACGATTTGACCGATCCGGCGCCAGCAACCTCGTTTGCCCATTTTGACGCTGTGACCGTGCTGAACCGTGCGATCTCGGAAAAGGGTATCTACCCTGCCGTGGATCCACTGGCATCGAACTCGCGTATTCTCGATCCTCTGGTGGTTGGTGACGAGCACTATCAGGTTGCCCGTCGCGTTCAGGAAGTGCTGCAGAAGTACAAGGCGCTGCAGGACATCATCGCGATTCTGGGCATGGACGAGCTGTCGGAAGAAGACAAGCTGGTCGTGGCCCGCGCCCGCAAGGTTGAGCGCTTCATGAGCCAGCCCTTCGACGTGGCTGAAGTGTTCACCGGTACGCCAGGCGTCTTCGTGTCGCTTGAAGACACCATCAAGGGCTTCAAGGGCTTGGTAGCTGGCGAGTACGATCACTTGCCAGAAGGCGCTTTCTACATGGTCGGCACCATCGAAGATGCCGTCAAGAAGGCCCAGAAGCTGGCTGCCCAGGCAGCCTAGTGAATTCTTCGGGCTTGCCGCACGCGGCGAGCCTGACCTTCCGTTAAGGGACCAAAACAATGGCTGAAGGCCTCAAGATCGAGATCGTGTCGCCCGAGCGTCTGGTGCTGTCGGAAGTGGTGACTTCGGTCACCGTGCCGGGCAGCGAAGGCTACCTCACCGTGATGAACGACCATGCGCCGTTCATGACGACGCTGCGTCGTGGTTTCATCACCGTGAATGGCTTGAACGGTCGCGACGAGATCTTTTTCGTCAAGGGCGGCTTTGCCGACGTGTCGGCAGATGGCCTGACCATCCTGGCAGAGCAGTCGTCCCCTATTGTCGAGTTTGATCACGCCGAACTGGCTGAGCAGATCAAGGCTGCCGAGGCGGAACTGGCAACAGCCAAGACGCCTGAAGAGCAGTCCTATGCCCAG
Organism: Devosia sp. J2-20; assembly: GCF_055808475.1. Lineage (NCBI taxonomy): Bacteria > Pseudomonadati > Pseudomonadota > Alphaproteobacteria > Hyphomicrobiales > Devosiaceae > Devosia > Devosia sp. J2-20. The sequence goes on from NZ_CM147870.1 coordinate 78,288, forward strand.
GAAGTGGTGAGCGCGCTGGCCAATCTGGCCATCGAGGCAGGCCAGATCAATGGTGGCCACGTCCACTAGGATAGCATTGACTGCAAGATTTCAAAGACGCCCACGGATCCGTTCTGTGGGCGTTTTTCTTTGCGCATTTATTGGGCGATACCAGGCATTACCCGATAATTCTGCCTAATTGTGCGGCATCTAGCCAAATTGCCCATGATGTTCGCATGACATCAACGGTCCATTAAGTTTCCCACGCCAGTGTCGCGATCATTGCGGTCGACACATTGTTAGAGGCTGGCGCTGCTGCGCCCCGTTCTCGGAGAAATTATAATGGCTATCCTGCTGGGCAATATCCGCCTGACCTTCGCGATTGCGGCCATGGCAATCGGCTCAATCACCATAGCCATCGCGGCTGTGGTGGCGGGGCTGTTTGTCAGCCTGTCGGGCACGGCCAGTTCTGATGTGGCCAATGCGCTGTCCAGCGCCACGCGGATCACCTCGGAAATCCTGCGGGTCAACCTGCCCAGTCTGGAAGTGGTCCCCGATGAGCAGGGCAATGTTGCCGGGCTGACCATGCGATCGATGCCGCGTTTCCGCAATCATGGGGTGATCGACACGATCTCGGACGTTACCGCGCAGCAGGCCGCGATCTATGTCTTTGATGCCGAGGTCGGCCCCGATTTTCTGGTCGGTACAACCAGCCTGATGGCAGGTGCCGAAGTACGGCTGCTGGAACGCCCCATCATGGCGGGCACCGAGCTGTTCAAATCGATGATGGCCAACCAGACCGTGCGGGTCAACGAGACCATTGACGGGGTTCAATACGCTACACGTTACCAGCCCATTGTGATGGCGGACGGCACGGTGATCGGCGCGTTGTTTGTCGCTGTTGAGCGCGCACCGATCGAAGCGGTCGTTGGACAGAGCATGACGATGCTGGCCATTGTGGGTGGCCTGGCACTGCTGGTCATCGGTATTGTGGCGCTGCTGCTGTCACGGGCACTGACGCGGCCAATCCCGCAATTGTCGATGGCCATGACCGCCATTGCAGACGGTGCGCTTGAAACCGAGGTGCCCTATACCTGCAATGGCAATGAGATCGGCACCATGGCGCGGGCCGTGGAAGTGTTTCGCACCAATTCCCAGCGCATAGCGCAGCTGGGCGCCGAGACCAATCGTCATCTCGAAGAGGCGGCGGATCACACCGGCCAGCTCAACGCCATTTCCATGTCGCAACTGGTTGCAGAGTTTACCCTGGGGGGCGAACTGATCACGGCCAATGACCGGTTTCTCCAGCTATTGGGGTATTCCGCCGACCAGATCGTGGGCAAGCCCAATGCGCAATTGCTGTTTGATGCCAGCGCATCTGATCCCGGCTATCGCCAGTTCTGGGCCGACCTTGCCGGGGGTACATTCAAATCAGGCGAATATCGCCGCCGCACGCGCGATGGACGCGAAGTGTGGATACAGAGCACATTCACACCCATTTTGGGGCTGGATGGAGCGCCCTACAAGGTGGTTCAGTTCGCTACCGACGTGACAGCACGCAAACAGGCTGTTGCTGCTGTGGGGGCCGCGCTGCTGGCTCTGGCGGATGGTGACCTGACGCAGCGCATTGATACCGCCTTTGAGGCCGAGTTCGAGGAATTGCGCCACGCGCTCAACAGCACTGTGACCCGGTTTGCCGACATTGTCGGTCAGCTGCGCGAAACCTCGCGTTCCATTCGCGTTGCCACCGGCGAAATTCTGGGTGGGGCCAATGATCTGAGCGAGCGCACGACCAAGCAGGCTGCCACCATCGAGGAAACCTCGGCGGCCATGGAGCAGCTTGCCAGCACCGTCTTGCGCAATGCCCAGAATGCTGAGGCGGCCAGTATCAAATCGCGGGGGTGTCGCGCACCGCCCAGGAAGGCGGCGATGTGATGAGCCAGGCAACCGGCGCGATGGAAAAGATCACCAGTTCGTCGGGCAAGATCTCCAACATTATCGGCATGATCGACGACATTGCCTTCCAGACCAATCTGCTGGCGCTCAACGCCTCGGTTGAAGCGGCGCGGGCTGGCGACGCCGGCAAGGGCTTTGCCGTGGTGGCCGTGGAAGTGCGCCGTCTGGCGCAGTCTGCGGCCTCGGCGTCGGCTGATGTGAAGTTGCTGGTCGAACAGAGCGCCAGCGAGGTTTCTGGGGGAACCAAGCTGGTGGCCGATGCCGCTGGCAAGCTCGAGGCGATCCTTGAAGGCATTCGTGAGAACAGTCTGGTGATGGAAGGCATTGCCCGCGACAGCAAGGAGCAGGCGTCTTCGATCGAAGAGGTCAGTGTTGCCGTGCGGCAGATGGATGAGATGACCCAGCACAATGCGGCGCTGGTCGAACAGACCAATGCGGCGATTGAACAGACCGAAGGGCAGGCCAGCGAACTGGACCGCATCGTCGACATTTTCGTGCTCGATGCGGACGAATTTGGGCGCGCTCAACTGGTTACGTCAACGTCAAGAGCGGCCTGACTAAGTTTAAATTCCTCAGGAATTTGAATTCATGGAATTTTTACCAGGCTAGCGGATGCTTGTCTCAGGCCGCCCCTTTGAGCGGCAGAGGAGAACAAGCTGATGTCCACACCTGTAATGATGCGACCAACCCTGGCCGCCCTCGCTTTTGCAACCCTGCTGTCGGTGAGCGCTGCTCCCCAGGCGCAGGATGAATTCACTGCGCCGCTCACGGCGCTCGCGGCCAGCGAGATTGCCGCTTTTGCAGCCGACCCCGTATTGATCGATGCGATCAACGCGCAGAATGCCATGTCGAGCAGCTATGATCAGGCCAAGATCGATGAACTCGATGCCCAATGGCGCGCTGAAGTGGGCGCCGCGAGCAAGCCCCTGATCGATGCGACGCTGGCCAATGCTGCTTCGCAGTATCTGGTTGGGGTCCAGGAAGAATCGCTGGGCAAGTATACCGAAATCTTCGCCATGGATGCCAAGGGCCTCAACGTGGCTCAGAGCACGCTGACCTCCGATTACTGGCAGGGCGATGAAGACAAGTTCACCGCCAGCTATGGTGCGGGCGCAGGTTCTGTCCATATCGGCGAAATCGAGCAGGACGAAAGCACTCAGGCATTCCAGAGCCAGGTGTCGATCCCGATTTCGGATCCAGCGACCGGTGAACTGATCGGTGCCATCACCGTCGGTGTCGACGTCTCGATGCTCTAGCGGCATCTGCCCCTTTCAATCCTACCTAAACAGCGTCGAGGCCAAGGATGATCAAACTTTCACTTACTCAGAAAATCGTTGGCCTCGTCGTGCTGGCCCTGGTGATAGGGTCCGCGACAATCAGCTATGTCGGTGCCACGCAGAATGCTGCGTTGCTGCGTGCCGAGTTGGAGCATGCCAACTCCACGCTTTCGGCCGCCAGCACCGAACAACTGGCAGGCGGCATTCGCTTCGGCAAGGCAGACGCCCTGCTCACAGTCTATGCAAAGCTGGACGCCACATTGGGCAAACAGTTCTCGAATGGCGCCAGCTTCAATATGGACGGCGCGGCGATCGCTTCGACCTCTGAAGATGCCGCGACCAATGCCGCTCTGGGTGACGTGGCCAAGCTGGCACTGGCCAGCGAAGACATTGAAATGGCTTCCTCGGGGAATATTGCCTATGTGGCGGTGCCGGCCCATTTCGGACCTGAAGGCGCCACGGTTGGCATTTCGGCCTTCGCATGGGACATGAGCGAAGCGCTGGAAATGCAGAGCCAGACCGTGATCACCTCGGCAATAGTTGGCGCTGTTGTAACGATCGCCCTGGTGCTGGCGGTCTACTTCTTCATTCGCATCAGTGTGACCGGTCCGCTGGTCAACCTGGTGCGCATCGCGACCGAGATCGCCGACGACCCGTCATCGGTGGATGAAGTGCCCGCAACCGATCGCAGCGATGAGCTGGGCGCCATGGCCCGGGCCATCGAGGTGTTCCGCGAGAACGGGCAGAAGGTGGCGCAGATGACCGAGGCTGAAGCCGCCCAAGTGCTCCGGAACCAGGCTGAACGCGCGACCATGATGCAGGAATTGCAGCGTGCCTTTGGCAATGTGGTTGATGCCGCCATTGCTGGTGATTTCTCCAAGCGGGTGGAAGCAGAATTTCCCGACGCCGAACTCAACACGCTGGCCGGCTCGGTCAATACGCTGGTCGAAACGGTTGATCGGGGTCTTGATGAGACCGGTCAGGTGCTGGCCTCGCTGGCCGACACCAATCTGACCAAGCGGGTCAACGGCGAGTACAAGGGCGCCTTTGCCAAGCTCAAGGACGACACCAATGCGGTTGCCGACAAGCTGACCGATATTGTCGGCCAGCTGCGCAGCACATCGCGCGGTGTCCGCTCGGCGACAGGGGAAATTCTGGCCGGTGCCAATGATCTGAGCGAGCGCACCACCAAGCAGGCTGCCACCATCGAGGAAACCTCGGCGACCATGGAACAGCTGGCTTCAACCGTGCTCGAAAGCGCCAAGAAGGCCGAAGAGGCCAGCGTCAAGTCCAAGACGGTGTCGCAGACGGCCGCCGAAGGTGGTGAGGTGATGAATCAGGCCACAGGCGCGATGGAAAAGATCACCAGTTCGTCGGCCAAGATCTCCAACATTATCGGCATGATCGACGATATCGCCTTCCAGACCAATCTGTTGGCACTGAACGCCTCGGTGGAAGCGGCGCGGGCCGGTGATGCGGGCAAGGGCTTTGCCGTGGTGGCCGTGGAAGTGCGCCGCCTGGCGCAGTCGGCAGCATCGGCTTCGGCTGATGTGAAGGTGCTGATCGAGCAGAGTGCCAGCGAAGTGGCTGGTGGCTCCAAGCTGGTGGCCGATGCCGCTGGCAAGCTCGAGGCCATCCTTGAAGGCATTCGCGAGAACAGCCTGGTGATGGAAGGCATTGCCCGCGACAGCAAGGAACAGGCGTCTTCGATCGAAGAGGTCAATGTCGCGGTGCGGTTGATGGACGAGATGACCCAGCACAATGCGGCACTGGTTGAAGAAACCAATGCGGCGATCGAACAGACGGAAGGTCAGGCGTCCGAACTGGACCGGATCGTGGATATCTTCGTGCTCGAGGATGGCCCGGTTGCTGCCAAGGCGCCGCTGGTCGAAGAACCCCGCGGCGGCATCAAGGGGCTGCAGGACAAGGTCAAGCAGGCTGCCAAGGCCTATATCAGCCACGGCAATGCCGCTGTGGCGCAGGACTGGAACGAGTTCTAGATAAACCGTCGACGACCGTCCGATACGTCAAGAATGCCTGATCGCGGTGTGCCCTATGACAGGGCCGCCGCGATCAGTGCTTTGGCGTGCAGGTCGGTGGTGTCATAGACCGGGATAGGGCTGACATCGTCATCAATGAGCATGGTGATTTCGGTGCACCCCAGGATCACCGCTTCGGCGCCCCGCGCGGCCAGACGTTCAATCGCGCTGACATAGGTACGCCGCGATTGTTCGTGCACAATGCCGCGGCACAATTCTTCATAGATGATGGCGTTGAGATTGGTGCGATCAACCTCGGGGATCAGTGCCTGCAGACCACGGCTCGCCAGACGGTCCCTGTAGAACCCCATCTCCATGGTGAAGCGGGTGCCCAGCAGGCCAATCGTTTTGAAGCCGTCCGCCAGCAGGGCGTCGCTGGTCGGGTCGGCGATATGGACGAAGGGCACCTGCAAATCGCGGGTAATGGTGTCGGCCACGATGTGCATGGTGTTGGTGGCCAGCCCAATGACTTCGGCGCCGGCCGTTTGCAGACCCTTGGCAATTGTCGCCAGCTGTTCGCCGGCAACGTCCCAATTGCCGTCCGCCTGCAACTGCGCAATGGGTGCAAAATCTACCGAATGCACGATCAGCGGCGCTGAATGCAGTCCGCCACGTTGCCGCGCGGTTTCCTGATTGAGCACACGATAATAGTGCGCCGTGGATTCCCAGCTCATACCGCCGATCAGGCCGATGGTTTTCATGGCTCAGATATGGGTAAAGCGTTGCGGAATATCGGCAAAGGCTGCCACGACCTGATCATAGGCATCCTTTTTGAAAGGCACGATCAGGGCCGGTGTGCGGCTGAGCCGTTCCCAGCGCCAGGCATCGAATTCGGCGGTGAACTTGCCGGCACCGGGGTTGTGCACGTCGATCTCGGTTTCCTTGCCGGTAAAGGCGAAGGCGAACCAGCGCTGGCGCTGACCGCGATATTTGCCCTTGAGGGCGATGCCGAGGGCTTCATCGGGCAGATCGTAATGGATCCACTCGGGCGCCTCGGCGAGCAGGCTGACGGAGGTGATATTGGTTTCCTCGTGCAGCTCACGCAGCGCGGCACGCAAGGGGTCCTCGCCCTTGTCGATACCGCCCTGGGGCATTTGCCAGGGTGCCTCGACTTCCGTCTTGTCTTCGGAGTCGTGGTCGGCAATCCGGCGGCCAATGAAAACATTGCCCTGCTGATTGAAAATGGTCACGCCCACGCAGTCGCGATAGGGCAGGGATTGGCGGTCGGGACGGGGCGCAGTCATGGCAAAGCTCTATTTCATCAATGCGCTGGCGGGCACCAGCAATATGCCCCTTGCCTCAAGGTCTCGTGACCATTCGGCTATCGTGGAGATCGATATGGGCAATGCACTGACAATACCAATTGCCTGACCATTCTCCACCGCTTTGGCTTCAAGGCTGGCAAGCGCTGCGAGAATGGATGTGCGCGATGGATTGGCATCGATCATCGCATCGGCGCGGGCAAAGGGGACGCCATTGCCCTGGGCCAGCTGCGGCGCCAGTGATCGGTTGGACGAGCCATCATCAAGATAACCCAGGCCGCGCGCACCCAGCTCTTCCATCATGGGCGAGAAGTCTGCCGCCGATGCGGTAAAGCGGGCACCCATATTGTTGATCAGGCCGGTATAGCCGCCAAAGCGCGACATCAGCCAGAACAGCTTGTCGAGATTGGCGCGGGGCGGCTCGCCGGTCAGCAGGGTTTCGGGGCCAGGGTCATTCTGGGGATAATCAAAGGGCTCCAGGGGCACTTCAAGCAGCACTTCATGGCCAGCACTGCGCGCTGCGGCCACTGTGGTGGAGAGCGCCTTGCCATAGGGGGCAAAGCCCAGCGTCATAAAGCTGGGCAGCTTGTCGATGGCGTTGAGTGATCCCTGTTCGTTGATGCCCAGTCCGGTCACGACAATGGCGACCAGCGGCATGCCGCTGTCCAGCGCATTGCCGGGTGGATGCGCATAGGCCTGGAACGGGGTCAGCCCGGTCGCCGAAATGCGGGGAATGGGACCGTCGGCGGTCTCTTCGCTCAGATCGGGCAAGGCGCCGAAAATATCGGGCAGGCCGACAACCGAGCTGGGGCCACCGGCGCCTGTGGTCACACCGGTAATCGAGCCGCCAGCGGGATATTGCTGGGGATCGGCCTCGATCACCACCGGGCCATCGGCAACCGAATTGGCCACCTCGTTGGCGTTGCGGGTGGAGGTGATGGCCACTTCCTGGCTGGGTCGCCCCCCATTGGGGTCATCAACCATGAGCACGCGCGCCACAAAGCCAATGGCCAGCAGTGCCAGCAGGCCGAACAGGACACGGGCGATAGGCAGACCGCGGCGGGAGCCGGGCTTGCGCTTGCGACCGGTGAGTGGCGTGGTCAGGTCATCGGTCATTCAGCAGGGTCCCGAAAACAGCTGGGGCGAGGCGGCGAATCAGCAGCCTCGCCCCAGCAATTTCATAGCACAATGAAGGCCTATTCCGCCTTGGGCGGGAACGCCTCATTGGTCTCAAGGCCTTCAATCAGGCGGATGGCGTATTGCAGCTGGTTGTCGTCGGCCTTTTCAGCCGGGACATAGACGGACGAGCCAACAGTGGTTTCCTCCTGGCCCTCAATGGTGATGTGACCGGCAAGGCCCGCTTCACCAATGATCTCGTCACGGCCCTGGAACTCCTCAGGCACGTCCTGGAGAATTTCGATGTCAGGGGTGATCCCAAGCGCCTGAATGGAACGGTTGTTGGGCGTGTAGTAGCGGGCGGTCGTCAGACGCATGGCGCCATCGGGGCCCAGCGAGATGATCGACTGCACCGATCCCTTGCCGAAGGAGCGGGTGCCCACCAGGGTGGCCCGCTTGTGATCCTGCAGGGCGCCGGCGACGATTTCGGAGGCAGAGGCCGAGCCGCCATTGATCAGCACGATCAGCGGCACGTCGGCGATCTGGGCGTCGAGGGCGTCAGGCTGGGCGTCATAGCGGGCGCTTTCCTCTGGCACGCGACCGCGTGTCAGCACGACAGCACCCTGCTTGAGGAAGGCGTCGGCGACATAGACCGACTGATCGACCAGACCACCGGGATTGTTGCGCAGATCGAGAATGATGCCCTTGGGCGCCACGCCGTCACGATCGGCAAAGATGTCCTTGATGGCGCCTTCAATGCCGACAAAGGCCTGCTCGGAGAAGCGCGACAGGCGTACAACGGCGACGTCCCCTTCCAGCGAATAGCGCACGGCGCGCATGGCAATGGTGGCGCGGGTGAGTTCAAAATCGAGCGGCTTGTCGAGGCCTTCGCGAATGACGGTGACCTTGATGTCGGTGCCGATCGGGCCGCGCATCTTGCCCACGGCTTCATCCAGGGTCAGCCCCTGAACCTGCACGCCATCGAGTTCGACAATCAGGTCATTGGCCATGATGCCGGCATTGGCCGCGGGTGTGTCATCGATGGGGGAGACCACCTTGATGACGCCTTCTTCCATGGTGACTTCGATGCCCAGGCCGCCAAATTCACCAGAAGTGTCCTGGCGCATGTCGTTATAGTCTCGCCGGGGGCAGGTAGCCCGAATGGGGATCAAGCGAGGTCAGCATGCCCTGAATGGCGGCGCGGACCAGTTCCTGCTCATCAGGTGGATCGACATATTCAGCGCGGATGCGATCGAAGATTTCGCCGAACAGATTGAGATCGGCATAGATCTCGAGCGGGTCGCGCGGGGTCGGCGCGTCCATTTCCATATTGGGGTCGAGCTGCTCAGCACCCGGTACGGGATCGACCGGCGCAGGCGCCTGCTGGGCAAAAGCATGACCAACCGGCAGCAGCAGCGCCAGGGCGAGAGCTGAGGCGCGAAGGGGAGAAAGGCGCATGAGGGTTCTATCCACTCTGTGTCGGGGTCGCCCACCAGCCGGTGGGATCGACGGGCTCATTGTTCTGTCGAAGTTCAATATAGAGGGTCGGCTGGGCAGCGCCAGCATTGGTGGTCACCGTGCGCCCAATTGTGCGTGAACCCATCGTGCCCAGGGGCATGCCCATCTGCACGAATTGACCGATTTCGACGGTCACGGTGTCCAGCCCGGCCAGGAGCGCGGTGTAGCTTTGACCCGTATTGAGAATGATGATTTGGCCGTAATTGAGGTAAGGACCCTTATAGAGCACCCAGCCATCGGCCGGGGCAATCACCTGGGCCTCGGCGCGGGTGACCAGCGAGATGCCGTGGCTGATGCCACCAAAGCCGTCGCTGGCCCCAAAATCGAGGACATTGACGCCATTGGCAGGCATGGCCAGAAAGCCCTTGGCCAGGCCAAAGGGGATGGCGGGCTCGGTGCGGGCGGTGTTGGCCAGCGCCAGTTCGATGTCCGCCTGGCTCATCACCGGCAGGCTTGGATCGATCGCTGCGTCAGCGGCAGCGGCGGCAGTGGAAACCGAGGTAACCTGAGCGGAAAGGCTGTTGACCAGTTCCTTGAGCGAGGTGGCCCGGGCGGCCAGTGCTTCGGCGTCGCGCTGCTCTTCCTCGAGCTGGGCGGTGCGCATGCCAATGCCCTGCTTGCGGGCGGCAATCAGGGTGGCGATGCGCAATTGCTCTTCCTCGAGCACGGCATGGTTGGCGCGCAGCGTGGCTTCTTCGGCCAGTGCTGCCAGCTTGATGTCGGTCAGTGCCTTGAGATCGGCGGTGACAGAATCGGCCTTGGCACGCAATTGCGGCACGATGGCCGCGATCAGGATGGCGCTGCGGGCCGAACCCAGCGCGTCATCGGGATCGACAATCAGTGCGGGGGCGGATTTAGTGAGATGCGTTCAAGTGCTGCGAGCACATTGGCAATTTCTGCATTGGAGCCATCAAGACGGCCACGCACTTCGAGTTCGGCAATGATGAGGTCCGAAAGGCGGGATTCGACATCGGCGACTTCGATCTCGGCCAGCTTGACGCGCTGGGCCGCGGCAATCAGTGCTGCGTTCTGCTTGGTACGATCGCCTTCCATTGCCGCGATCTCGGCCTTGAGCTCGTCAATTCGCTGCTGGCTGAGCGAGATCGAGGCCTCGACAGCTTCAAGATCGGACTGGGTGGCCTGGGGTTCGGGTTGTGTGTCTGCGGCAGGCTCGGCCGTTGCTGGCGTATCGGCTGACGGGGCAGCCTCTGTCGGCGCCGGCGTGGCGGTATCGCTCTGAGCCAGCAATGGCAGGGGCGAAAGCCCCACCAGCACGATGCTGGCGAGCAGCAATCCCAGTCTGTTGCCCGGCCACAGCGCCATGACGTCTCCAGCGAGGGCGGCACGCGCCCGAATCAATGCTCGCACCATAGCAAGCATGCAGAAAACTGCAGGTTAATGCGGCTTAACCTTGATGGAATTGGAATTGGCTAGTCGCCCCGGTGATAGGGATGGCCGGCCAGGATGGTGGTGGTGCGATAAAGCTGCTCGGCGAGCATGATGCGGACCAGCTGGTGCGGCCAGGTCAGGGGCGAAAAGCTCAGCACCAAATCGGCCTTGGTCACGAAATCGGGATCAAGCCCGTCGGCACCGCCGATTACGAAGCTGACCGCGGGGCGGCCATCATCGCGCCAGCGGCCAATCTGGTTGGCAAAGGGTTCCGAAGCGATGGATTTGCCGCGCTCGTCGAGCGCCACAACAATGCCGTCGGGCAGGGCGGCCCGCAGCGCCTTGGCTTCGTCAGCCTTGCGGCTGGCCGAAGAGGAGGCGCGCGATTCGGTCAGCTCGATCACGTCGAAACCGGTCAGGGCGAGCGGCTTGCCGCCGCCGACTGCGCGATCGAGATAGCGCGCCACCATTTCGCGTTCCGGCCCGGCCTTCATTCGGCCGACAGCCGCAATCGTCAGGCGCACTGGATCGCTCTAGTGCGCGTCAGCAGCGAAATCGGCCTGCCACATCTTTTCGATGTTGTAGAATTCGCGCACTTCGGGACGGAAGATGTGGACGATCACATCGCCAGCATCGACCAGAACCCAATCGCAATGGGGCAGGCCTTCAATGCGGGGCTTGCCGTAACCGGCTTCGCGCAGGGCGTTGACCATCTGATCGGCCACGGCGCCGACATGGCGCTGCGAGCGACCCGAGGCAACGACCATGTGGTCGGCCAGCGAGGACTTGCCGACGATATCGACAGCAACGATTTCCTCGGCCTTGGCGTCGTCAAGGCAGTCAAGGATCACATCGATCATAGGGCGTTCCGGTGCCACAGCGGGCGTTTCGGCGGATGGGGTGGTGTTTTCGGGCAGCGCGGCCATCAGCAATGGCCTTCCGCCCATGCGAGTGCATGGGTCATGCGGGGGATCAGCATCCTTGGTTGTTGATCGGAATGTGCAGGCGTCTTTGCAAACGGCAAGCAGTCAGTTCCTGTTCCGGTGACTAGTATCACACGTCCAGAATATGCGCTCTTGATGACGGTTTCGCAAGATTGGCGATTCATTTTGGCTTAACGTGTTGCCGCCGTGCCCTTATGGCCGACGAAGACAGGGGTGACTGGCGACCATGCAGATACACCCAGGCGGGTGCTTCAAGCGTTGCCAGACGGGTGGCGTCGTCCTCATCAATGCGCCATTGGGCCAGCGCACTGGCAGCCATCGAGACCGGGGCGCGTCGACCCGAACCGGGGCGGACATAGACCGCCATGGGGACCATGGCGGCGATATCGCGCCAGCGTTCCCAGCGGCTGAAATGGACCAGATTGTCGGCACCCATGATCCAGACAAAATTGCGGTCGGGCATGGCCTGGGTGAGATAGGCGATGGTCTGCCAGGAATAGGTGAAGCCATGGGCGGCCTCAAAGCCGGTCACCCGCACCTTGGGGTGATTGAGCAAGTCGCGTGCTGCCGTTACCCGGTCGGCCAGTGGTGCCAGATCATCGTGGTTTTTCAACGGATTGCCGGGCGTCACCAGAACCCATAAAGCGTCGAGATCAAGCCGGCGCAGGGTCTCTTCGACCACCAGTCGATGGCCCTGATGGATCGGATTGAAGCTGCCGCCGAACAGACCGATCCGCATGCCGGCGCCGGAGGTTGGCAGCTCGGTGATGCCGGGGATACGAAGGGGTTGGCGATAGGTCAAAAGGGATCAGGGTCTCGTCTGGCCAGTGCCGCGAACGCGGTACTTGAAGCTGGTAAGCTGTTCGACCCCGACGGGGCCGCGCGCATGCATCTTGCCGGTGGCAATGCCGATCTCGCCGCCAAAGCCGAACTCGCCGCCATCGGCAAACTGGGTGGAGGCATTGTGGACCAGAATTGCGCTGTCGATCTGGTTGAAGAATTTTTCGACCGCCTCGGCATCTTCGGCGATGATCGCCTCGGTGTGGTGGCTGGAATATTTTTCGATATGGGCGATCGCATCGTCCAGGCTGTCGACGACTTTGACAGCGATGATGGCGTCTTCGTATTCGGTGCGCCAATCCTGCTCGGTCGCTGGCTTGGCGTTGGGAATGGCATCCATGACGGTCTGGTCACCACGGATTTCGCAGCCCTTGGCGATCAGTGCATCGATAATGGGGCCAAGATGGGTGGCAAGCACATCGCGGTGCACCAGCAGGGTTTCGGCTGCCCCGCAAATACCGGTGCGGCGCATCTTGGCGTTCAGGGTGATGGCCACGGCTTTGTCGAGATCGGCTGACTTGTCGATGTAGACATGCACCAGGCCTTCAAGATGGGCAAAGACCGGCACCCGGGCCTCGTCCTGCACGCGCGCGACAAGCGTCTTGCCGCCACGCGGCACGATGACATCGATATTGCCATCAAGCCCCTTGAGCATTTCGCCCACGGCAGCGCGATCGGTGGTGGGCACCAGTTGCACGCATTCGACGGGCAGACCGGCCAGATGCAAGCCATCAAGCATACATTCGACAATGGCGTGGCTGGAATGGAAACTGTCGCTGCCGCCGCGCAAAATCACTGCATTGCCCGATTTAATACACAGGGCACCGGCGTCGGCTGTCACATTGGGGCGCGATTCAAAGATCACGCCGATCACCCCGAGCGGGGTGCGGACGCGTTCGATGTGCAGTCCATTGGGGCGGTCCCATTCGGCGATGACGCTGCCGACGGGGTCGGGCAGTTCGGCAATGGTCTTGACCGCTTCGATGATGCCGTCAATGCGGGCATCGGTCAGCTCGAGACGATCAAGAAATGCGGCGGATATCCCTTTGGCCTGCGCTGTTGCCATATCCATGGCATTGGCAGCCAGGATCTTCTTGCGATGGGCATTGATGGCGCCGGCAGCGGTCATCAGGGCCGTGCGTTTCTGCTCGGGGGTGGCGATAGCCAGTGCCCTGGCGCCGAGGCGGGCATTGCGGCCGAGCTCGGCCATGGTGTCGGTTAGCGCTGTTGCGGTTTCAGCTTGGCTCATGGCTGTCCTCCTGCGTGCCCACCAGCACCATATTGTCACGATGTATCAAGGCGGCGCGATTGCTGGCGCCCAGCAGTTCAAGCACCGTGTCGCTGTGCTTGCCCATCACCAGCAGGGCTTCCTGGCTATCCAGTCCCGCCAGTCCGCGCGCAATTTCAACGCCATCGGGATTGAGCACGCCAATGGCGTCGCCACGTTCAAACTGGCCCGACACTTTGGTGACGCCGACGGGTAGTAGCGATTTGCCGGTCTGCAGCGCACGGGCGGCGCCGGCATCGACCTGCAGGGTGCCCGAAACGGCGAGGGTCCCCATGATCCAGCGCTTGCGCGCCTGTGCCCGCGAACTGGCGGGGTGGAACAGGGTGTGCCGCGCGCCTTCGGCCAAGGCGGCCAGTGGATGGTTATGGGTGCCCTTGGCAATGATCATGGCGGTGCCAGCCTGGGTGGCAATCTTGCCGGCTTCCACCTTGGTGGTCATGCCGCCGCGCGACAGGTGGCTGGCGGCGCCGCCGGCCATCGCCTCGATCGCGGGGGTGATGGCATGCACGTCCGGCAGATGGGTGGCATCGGGGTTGGCGGCAGGCGGGGCAGTATAGAGACCGTCAATATCGCTGAGCAGGACCAGGCAATCGGCTTCGATCATGGTGGCGACACGGGCGGAGAGACGGTCATTGTCGCCATAGCGGATTTCGGCGGTCGCGACGCTGTCATTCTCGTTGATGATGGGCACCGCACCCAGCCCCAGCAGCGTGGCGATGGTGGTGCGGGCATTGAGATAGTAGCGGCGCTCTTCGGTAATATTGGGCGTGATCAGGATCTGCCCGGTCACGATGTCATGGGCGCCCAATGCTTGCGCCCAGGCCTGGCTCAAGGCGATCTGGCCAGCGCTGGCGGCCGCTTGGCTCTGTTCGAGCGTCAGCGCGGTGGCCGACAGACCCAGCAGGCCACGCCCCAGTGCGATGGCGCCCGAGGAAACGATGACCACCTCGATAGCCTGCGCCTTGAGGGCGGCAATATCGGCTGCCATATCGGCCAGCCAAGCAGCCCGCAGCGCCCCCTGCTTGTCGACAAGCAGGGCCGAACCGATCTTGATGGTCAGGCGCCGATAGGACGCGAGGGCATTGGCGCGCATCAGGGAGCCCAGTTCGGCTCGATCTTGCGGCGTTCCAGTTCGGCCTTGGCGGCCTTTTCGGCATCAAGGGTCTCGATAACCCCATAGAGCACCATGTCGGTACCCTTGCCGGTAACGGCCGAAACCTGCAGCACGTTCTGCTTGCTGACCTGCTTGAGGATTTTGACCTTTTCCTTGAGCTCGTCGGCAGGGATGGAATCGACCTTGTTGAGCACCACGATCTCGGGCTTTTCGCCCAGACGCTCGTCATAGGCGGCCAGTTCGAAACGGATCGATTCATAGGCGCGCTTGACGTCGGCCTGGGTGCCATCGATCAGGTGGATCAGAACGCCGCAACGCTCGATATGGCCCAGGAAGCGGTCGCCAATACCCACGCCTTCGCTGGCGCCTTCAATCAGGCCGGGAATATCGGCCAGCACGAAATCGCGCTCGCCGATCGAGACCACGCCCAGATTGGGGTGCAGGGTGGTGAAGGGATAGTCGGCGATCTTGGGCTTGGCCGCCGAGACGGCAGCCAGAAAGGTCGACTTGCCTGCATTAGGCTGACCGACCAGACCGGCGTCGGCGATCAGCTTGAGGCGCAACCATACCCACTTTTCGATGCCTTCCTGGCCCGGATTGGCGCGGCGCGGCGCCTGATTGGCGCTGGTCTTGAAGTGGGCATTGCCGAAGCCGCCATTGCCGCCCGAGAGCAGGACCACGCGCTGACCCACTTCGGTCATGTCGGCGATCAGGGTCTCGTTGTCGTCTTCAAAGACCTGGGTGCCCACTGGCACACGCAGTACGGTATCCTGCCCATCGGCACCGGTGCGGTTCTTGCCCATACCATGGGTGCCGGTATTGGCCTTGAAGTGCTGCTGGTAGCGATAGTCGATCAGGGTGTTGAGCCCGTCGACGCATTCGAGCACGACGTCACCGCCGCGGCCGCCATTGCCACCATTGGGACCGCCGAATTCGACGAATTTTTCACGCAGGAAGGACACAGCCCCACCCCCGCCATCGCCGGAACGGATAAAGACCTTGGCTTGATCGAGAAATTTCATTTCGGTCTGGCCTTCCAGACGCTACGCGTCATTTGTGTGTCGATATGCTCTACCTCGGCGTCGCGCGCAAGGCAGAGGAGGGTGGAGCGTCCAGTTTCGGTAAATCCGAGCTTGGTCTGAATGACCAAGGAAGCGGTATTGAAGTGGAACACCCCGGAAACAATTTTGTCGACCGCGACAGTGTCAAAGAACCAGTCAAGGCTGGCGACCACCGCCTCGGTCATGATGCCACGGTTCCAGAATGGCCGCCCCAGCCAATAACCCAGAATGGGCCCTTTGGGGCCGGCGTGAAACCCGATATGGCCAACAAAGCCGTGGTCGGGAATCTCAATCGAGAACGTGGTTTCCTGCGCTGGCAGGTGCGCGCGCCGGGTGGCCAGCCAGGCTCGTGCATCAGAGACATGGTAGGGAAAGGGCACGCGCGCAAGATTGCCGGCCACCTCAAAGTCATTGAGATAGCGCGCGATGGGTTCGGCATCGCCGATCTGGGGTTGGCGCAGAATGAGCCGGGCTGTGTGCAGGGTGACGTTCATGTTGTCTCCCCATTGGCAAAGTCGAGCCGCATAAAGGTGGTCGGCGCGCCGGCATTGGTGCCTTGTGGGCCCGGACCCTGGTGGGTTTGTGAGAAACCAATCCTGCGCAGCAGGTTTAGTGAGGCGGTGTTTGTAGTCAGTGCACAGGCGCTCAGCGTGACAAATCCGGCATTGCGCGCAGCGGCGACAACAGCACTGGCTGCTTCTGAACCATAGCCCATGCCCCAATGGGGTTCTCCCAGCCAATAGCCGAGTTCGGCGGGTTTGTCGGCGAACAGATGCAGGCCGACGACGCCGATGAATTTGTCCTGCAACAGGATCGACCAGGCGAATTCGCTATCGCCGCGCGCGATGGACTCGACAAAGAACTTCCCGTCGCTCTGGGCATAGGGATGAGGCAGGCGCGAAAGCACGCTGTAAATCGCCTCGTTATTGGCCAGCACCGCCATCTCGGGCACGTGCGCCAGCGTAGGCGTGGTCAGCACCAGTCGATCCGTTTCAATCGAAGCGGGCAGGTTTTTGGTGATGCTGTCCATGGTGCGCTCTAGCTGTAGAATGCGAAAAGGGGAACCGGCAGACCGGTTCCCCTTGTCAATTTCGCGTGGTTGCGAACACGAGCCGGGGAACGGGTCACCGGCCAGGTTCACAGGACCTGCCGGGTTACTCGGCGGCCTCTGCCGGGTCGACAGACACGAAGACCTTGGACTTCGCACGGGTGCGGAACGAGACGTTGCCGTCGACCAGTGCGTAGATGGTGTGATCCTTGCCCAGACCAACGCCGGTACCGGGGTGCCACTTGGTGCCGCGCTGACGGATGATGATGTTGCCGGCTACGACAACTTCGCCACCGAACTTCTTGACGCCGAGACGACGGCCAGCGGTATCACGACCGTTGCGGGATGAACCGCCTGCTTTTTTATGTGCCATGGTGCTTGTCGATCCTTACTTCGTCTTGTCTTCGGCCTTGTCGGCCGCAGCGTCCTGGTCAACCTTGGAGCGAGGGGGCTTGCCGGCCACCAGATCCTGGGCCTGGGCAATCCACTCGTCGCGCTCGATGCGGCCCTTGAAGCTGAGCAGGTCGTCAAACTTGACGACGTCGTCAGCCGTCCAGGCAGCGATCTGGGTCAGGCTGGTCACGCCAGCGGCGTTCAGCTTCTTTTCCAGGGCGGGGCCAACGCCACCAATGAGCTTGATGTCGTCGTTGAAATCGGCGTCCGCCTTGGCGGCAGCCTTCTTTGGTGCAGCAGCCTTGGCTTCAGCGGCCGGTGCCTTGGCAGCGGTCTTGGCCTTGGCAGGCTTGGCTTCGCTGACTGCGTCAGTCTTGGCAGCAACGCCGGCAGCCTTGATCGTTGGCTTGGCGCCGCCGGTCAGGATTTCGGTGATGCGCACGGTCGAGAGCAACTGGCGGTGGCCGTTGCGACGACGATAATTGTGGCGACGGTTCTTCTTGAAGATGATGACCGTCTTCTGCTTGCGAGTCTCGAGCAGCTCAGCAGCGACAGTGGCGCCTTCGATGAGCGGCGCGCCGACTTCGTCGCCAACCATCAGCACCTGGTCGAAGGTGACGATCGTGCCGGCTTCGGCATCGAGCTTTTCAATCTTGAGAACGTCGTTGGCGGCAACCTTGTACTGCTTGCCACCGGTTTTGATCACGGCAAAAGTCATAGCATAACCGGGAGCGTTAAACGCCCGGTCCCATTGTGTCGCGTCCTGTGGCGCCGCAGGGCAAGCCCTGATCCTGCGGTCTTCGTGAATGCTGCTGGCGATCAAACCAGCGGGGCAACCTCGAACAGCGTTTTCAAACAAAGGAAGCGCGCAAGACCAGCCTGCGCGCAATTCCGAGGGCGCTTATCAGGGCAAATGCCCCAAGAGTCAAGCGTGCGAGCCTGTCTAGCCGCCGTTGGGATACCAGTTGCGCAGACGCAGTTCGGTATCGGAACCAATGGCGGTTTCGAGCACGCTCAGATCACTCTCGCCATAGTGATAGGGATAAACAATGGCGGGCTTGAAGGTGTTGATGGCTTCTGCTGCCTGCTCAGGTGTCATTGTATAGGGCAGGTTCATGGGCAGGAAAGCCACGGCGATCCCGGTCATGGCGAGCATTTCGGGAGTCGGTTCGGTATCGCCGGCCACATAGACCACCTTGTCGCCCAGGGTCAGCAGATAACCATTGCCGACACCGACGGGATGATAGCGCATGCGGTCTTCGGTAGTGTTGTGCGCCGGCACGGCGCTCAGCGCGATGCCATTGATGTCACCATCATCGCCATTGGCCATGGCGGTAGCCTGGGCTCTGAGGGCCTCGGGCAGCTTGTCGAACACGTCCTGATTGGTGATGATTGGTGCGTCCCCGGCAATCGCCTCAAGGGTGGGCACATCAAAATGATCGCCATGGCCGTGGGTGATCAGGATGGCGGTGGCGGCTGGCAGGCCCGCATAGCGCTCCGCGCCGCCAACAGGGTCGATATAGATGGTCTGATCGCCATAGCCGAGCAGCAGGCTGGCATGGTCAACAGGGTGGACGGTGATGTCGCCCTGTGCGGTCGGAATCGTGTCGCCGTCCAATGTGGCCTCCTGTGCCAGGGCTGTAGTTGCAAATCCGCCGCCCAGAGACAGCAGGGACAGTGTCGCCATTCCGGCAACCATTTCACGACGTCTAACCATTGGTTTCTCCCATTATCAGCAAATCTTGCGTTCCTTGAACGCAAGGACAGACGGCATGGTTTGCTCAAGCACGGAAACGTGAGGTCGAGGTGATCGTCGGCCAATGGCGGCCAAAGCGCAATGAAAGCTTACAAGAAGTGTTGCGGCCCGATGGCTGCTATGCCATAAGCCCGCCCGTGTTGACCACACGCGCCCCCACAAGGGGTAGCATCGATCTTGCGGAGAGATGGCAGAGTGGTCGAATGCACCGCACTCGAAATGCGGCATGGGGGCAACTCCATCGGGGGTTCGAATCCCTCTCTCTCCGCCACTTCTTCCCTTATGGCCATCGATCGTTCGCCAGACCCGGATTGCCGGGTTGGACGGTTTGCGCTGAATGATCCGTCCCGGAGGGTCAGCCCTTGGTGAGGGTGCTGTCGCGGACGATGACTTCGGGGTCGATCTGGGTGACGCGGGGCGTGGGAAGCTCGTCGCCGGCGGTGATCAGCGACATCAGGCGCTCGACGGCCAGTTCGGTGACAATATCGACCGGATAGTTGACGCTGGAGAGTGGCACCACGGCGTGTTCGGCAAATTCGATATTGTCAAAGCCGATAATGGCCATGTCGTCGGGCACGGTGAGCTTGTGCTTGATGCACCAGCGCAGGGCGCCCAGCGCCAGTGAGTCATTGGCGGAGAATACGGCGGTGGGCTGGGCGGGCGTGGCCATCAGCGCTTCCATGGCCAGATAGCCGCGGATCACCGAATGGCCGCGCGGATCAACGGCCAGCGCGGGATCAAATTCCAGGCCCGCTTCATTGAGCGCTTCGACATAGCCCTGGCGCTTTTCGCGGTTGCCCAGCGGGTTGGCACCATCAATCAGCCCGATCCGCTTGTGACCAATATCGATCAGATGCTTGGTGGCCTTATAGGCGCCGCGCGATTCATCAACGCAGACCGCATCGAGCCCTGAATCGGGATCGCCGACCAGCATCACCACGGGGTAATTGGCCAGACGCAGGGCGCGGATATGGTCGATCTGGAGATGGCTGGTGGGGTAGATCAATATGCCGTCGACCTGGCGCGAGCGCACCAGTTCGAGCACCTTTTTTCCTCCGACAGTTTGTTGTTGGAGGTGGCAAACAGGGTGGCATAGCCCCGCTCGGCCAGGGCCAGTTCGATCGCCTGGGCAGTATGGGTCAGGGTGGGATTGGTGATATCGGTGAGCACCAGACCGATGGTCTTGGTTTCGCGGCTGACCAGTGATTTGGCGATGAAATTGGGCAGGTAGTTCAGGCTGGCGGCAGCCTGCCGGATCAACTCACGTGTCTCGGCCGGGATGCGCGGGCTGTCGCGCAGCGCCAGGGACACAGTATTCGTTGAAAAACCGGTTCGGTCGGCAATGTCCTTTAGCCGAACTGTGCCCTTGCCCATCTTGTCCCGTTCACCGCTGGGGTGATGCCGGCGCGAGGGGCGGCACCACCTGGTTTCGTTTGACCGTTATCGGCCTTCGGCATGGAGCCGCGCAATGGCCTGAAGTTGCAGGCAATCGGGGTTCATTTCCATAAGCTCGATCCGATTACCATCGGGATCTTCAATCCAGGCCTGTCGATTGCCGTCCAGTCCCATCTGAATCTGGGACGTCAGCGCGATGCCGGCATCCTGAATGCGCGCCACCGTGGCATCAAGATCGTCGATGGTCAGGCACAGATGGTTGGCGCCATTGGCGTTCCAGCCCGGTGCCCGATCATTTTCAGCGCCCGGAAACACTTCGAGAAACACATCATCGGTGATGCGCAGATACACCAGCCAGGTTTCGCCATTATCGTGCTTGAGACGCAGCATTTCGGGAAAACCCAGGCGCTTCTCCCAGAAGTCGAGTGACTTATCGAGGTCCTTCACCTTGATCGCCAGATGGCCAAAGCCCGTAATACCCTTCATTGAATCCTCCTTGGTCTCTTCTTGTGTCTCTGACGCCAGCAATTTTGGGTCAGAATGGATGACCTATCTCATCGTTAATACGATTTTTTGCTGTGTTGCAAGTTTCGGCCGGGGTTGTCGGCTTAGTCCCATTTGGGTCCCCATTCGGGATCGATGCGGCGCTTGCCCTGATCCAGCGTGGCAATGCTGGCGATCTGCTGGGGCGTCAGGACGATCTTGCTGGCGGCGTAGTTTTCGCGAATGCGTTCCGGCTTGCCCGAGGTGGGAATGGCCGCGTAGCCCTTGGCCAGCTCGAACGCGATGGCGATCTGCGCCACCGTCGCGTCATGGCTCCGGGCAATGTCCTGCAAGATGGGATCGTCCCCCAGGGTGCCGTGGGCAATGGGCAGATAGCAGGTCACAAGGATGCCCTTGGACTGACAGAAATCGGCCAGCCGCTTGTTCTGCATATGGGGGTTGAGCTCGAACTGATTGTTGGCAATGGCATCCTTGCCCAGCATAGCGATGGTTTGCTCGAGCAGGTCGATCGTGAAATTGGAGACGCCGATCAGCCGGGAAAGCCTGGAACTCCGGGCTTCCGCCAATTGTTCGACATAATGGGCCAGTGGCACTTCGTCATTGGGGGAGGGCCAGTGCAGCAGGGTCAGGTCAACCTGGTCCAGGCTCAGCTTGTCCAGGCTTTCGCGCAGTGAGGGCAGCAACGACCCCCTGGGATAATGGCGCGGCGCAATCTTGGTGGTGACGAAAATCGACTCGCGCGGCAAGCCCGAGCGGGCAACGGCCTGCCCGACCTCGGTCTCGTTTTCATAGTCCTGTGCGGTGTCCAGGTGGCGGTATCCGGTTTCAAGCGCGGTGAGCATGGCGTCCACGCCTTCGGGCCCTCTGCGGCCATAAGTGCCGAAGCCGAGCCTGGGGATCGGGTTTGATGTCACGACGCCTCTCCTGTTTGTGTCTGGGCCTTGGACCCTGTTTTTCAATGATGCCAACAAAGACGGTTGACGATCTGCGTTTCATCAACCTAGATTAACGCTAATACGAACACAAGCCGGACCAGAAACGGGCTGTGTTTTCGAGCGGGGCGACCCGACGACTGCGCGCAAGACGCAGGTGAGGAGGACTAAATGAAGACCATGCGATGGAGTCGCATATCGCCACAGGCTGCGCTGATGCCAGCGGTCGCTGTCACGCTGGTGGCCTTTGTGGGCTCGATCCTGTGGACCGTCTATCTCAGCTTTACCCGCAGCCGCCGTCTGCCCGAATATGGCATCGACTGGTCTGAATGGGGACGGCAGTACAACCGCCTGTTCCGCGATGCCGGCTGGGAAATCTCGCTGCGCAATCTGATCGTCCTGGGTCTGGGCAGCGCGCTGGCCATCGTCTTCGGGTTCATTCTGGCCGCGATGATCGACAAGGAAAAGCGCGGCGAAAGCCTGTTCCGCACGGTGTTTCTGTATCCGCTGGCAGTGTCGCTGATTGTTACCGGCGCTGCCTGGCGCTGGATCCTCAATCCGACCCTGGGCGCCCAGAGCTTTCTGCGGGGGCTGGGCTGGCAGGTCGATTTCAACTGGTTGGCGCAGCCCGATACGGCAATGTACGCCATCATTCTGGCCTCGGTCTGGCAGAGCGCCGGCTTTTACATGGCCCTGATGCTGGCCGGGCTCAAAGGCATCAATTCTGAAATCTGGAGCGCGGCCAAGCTGGACGGCGTGCCGTTATGGCGGCTCTATGTCGAGATCGTCATTCCGATGATGAAGTTCACCTTCATCACCTGTGCCATCCTGCTCTCTCTGGGTGTGATCAAGGCCTATGACGTGGTGGTCGCCATGACCAATGGCGGACCGGGCCAGTCCACCTGGGTGCCTGCCTATTTCACCATCAATGCGCTCTCGGCCAAATCCAATCTTGGCTACGCCTCGGCTGCGGCGGTGATGATGCTGATCATTACGCTGGTCGTATTCGTGCCGCTGGTGGCTCTGACCGCCTGGCAGCAGCGCAAGGGAGTTGCCCGATGAGCCAGATATCGGTGACCCAACGCGCCGCTGGCGCTGCAGAAGTGCCTGTGAGCCGAGCGCCCTATTTCCCGCGCAAGAAGAAGGGGATCTCGCCGCAGTCGATCGCCATCATCGTGTTTTTGAGCATGTGCGCGCTGTTCTTCTGCATCCCGCTCTATGTGGTGGTGGTGACCTCGTTCAAGACCATGGATCAAATCCGCGAGGGGGCGATCTTCGCGCTGCCCCAGGTCTGGACGCTCGATGCGTGGGACCATGCCTGGAACAGGGCCTGCTCGGGTATCAACTGTAATGGGCTCAAGGTCGGGTTCTGGAACTCGGTCATGATCCTGTTCCCCTCGCTGGCCCTGTCCATCGGGCTATCAATGGTGACGGGCTATGCGCTGGCGCTGTGGAATGTGCGCTGGGCGGGCGGTTTTTTGTTCCTGCTGTTCATCTGCGCTTTCGTGCCGTTCCAGATCATCATGTATCCGCTGATCGTGATGACCTCGACGGCCAAGGTCTACGGCACCCTATGGGGCGTGGCGATCATCCATGCCGTGCTGGCCATGCCGGTGCTGACGCTGATTTTCCGAAATTACTACAAAGACATACCGCAGGAGATCATGAGCGCGGCGGTTATGGATTCAGGCTCGTTCTGGAAGATATTCATCGAGATCATCCTGCCCATGAGCGGCAATATCCTGATCGTGGTGCTGATCCTGCAGATCACCAATATCTGGAATGACTATCTGATCGGGGTGACTTTTGGGGGCCTGAACGGGCAGCCCATGACGGTGAATCTGGCCAATCTGGTCACCATCTCCACCGGTACAACCAATTACGCACACAACATGGCGGCCGCCCTGCTGACCGCCATCCCCCCGCTCGTCGTCTATTTCGTGGTGGGAAAGCTGTTCGTGCAGGGCGTCACTTCCGGCGCGATCAAGGGATAATCTCATGCCAACTGTCAGCTTCGAACACATCGTCAAAAGCTACGGGTCCCTAGCGGTCCTCAACGACCTCAACCTTGCGGTGGAGGACGGCGACTTTCTGGTGCTGCTGGGGCCAAGTGGCTGCGGCAAGACCACGCTGCTCAACCTGCTGGCCGGGCTGCTTGAGGTGACCGACGGGCGCATCATGATCGGGGATCGCGATGTCACTGATCTGGACCCCAAGGATCGCGGGCTGGCCATGGTGTTTCAGTCCTATGCGCTCTATCCGACCAAGACCGTGCACGGGAACCTCAAATTCGGCCTGTCGGCCAGCAAGCTGCCGCGCGAGGAGATCGAGCAACGCATCGCCTGGGCGGCCAAGCTGCTGCAGATCGAGCCGCTGCTGCATCGCAAGCCGGGGCAGCTCTCGGGTGGGCAGCGCCAGCGCGTCGCCATTGGCCGGGCGCTGGTCAAGAATGTCGGGGTGTTCCTTTTTGATGAGCCGTTGAGCAATCTCGATGCCAAGCTGCGCACCGAAATGCGGCTTGAGATCAAGAAGCTGCATGACGAGCTGAAGTCCACCATCGTGTATGTCACCCACGACCAGATCGAGGCCATGACCATGGCCACCAAGATCGCGGTGATGGATGGCGGGGTGATCCAGCAGTTTGGCACACCCGACGAAATCTATGAGCGGCCCGCCAATCTGTTCGTGGCCGGGTTTATCGGTTCACCCGCGATGAATTTGCGTGAAGCCACGCTGCGCGTGAATGGATCAAAAGTCACCGCCGATCTGGCGGCGGGCATGGCGCTCGATCTGACCGGTTATGATTTCGAGACCGCGCCGCAGGACGGCACCCGCATCATAGTGGGGTTGCGGCCCGAGCATTTTGGCGTGCCCGACATGGCCGAGCCCAATGCGGCGGCCAGCTTCACCCTGCCGGTGCAATACGCCGAACGCACCGGCTCGGATGCCACCGTCTACCTCAGTCTCGACAACCAATTGCTTGCCCTGCGGGTCGCTCCCGACGCTGCAAGCCGGCTCAAGCCCGGCACCAGCGTCTCGGTCGATTTCATGCCGGGTAAAGCCAATATCTTCGACGCCCAGACCGGGCGGCGGATGTGAACGACGCATCGTAAGGGAGGAAACAACGATGATGAAGAAGACCCTAGCCGGACTTGCTACAGCCATCCTGCTCAGCTCTACCGCCTATGCCAGCGAAATCGTGGTGTACCACTCCTGGTCTTCGGGCCCGGAAGTGGCAGCGCTCAATATCATCAAGGATGGCATTGAAGCCAAAGGCCACACCTGGACCGATATCGCCATTCCGCATGATACCGGCTCCAATGTGAATTTGATGAACCTGGTCACCGGCGGTAGCCCGCCAAATGTGTTCATGGAATCCAATCCCGGTGTGTTCCGCGATCTGGCCGCACTTGGCTTTGGTCGTCCGGTCACCGCGTTCTTCAATGAACAGGGTATCACCGAGCACCTGCCGCTGGCGGTTGCCAAGTCGATCACGGTGGACGGCGAGATCGTCAAGATCCCGACTGCACTGCATATCGATGGCATGGCGTATTACAATATGGAGGTGGCCAAGGCTGCCGGGGTCGATCCCTCCAGTTGGGGTTCGCTCGACGCCATGTTCGCTGATTTCCAGAAGGTGAGCGATGCGGGCTATGTACCGCTGGCCATTGGTGGGCAGCAGTGGCAGGTCGGCTATCTGTTCCATGCGCTGGCGGCCGCCACGGGCGGCGTCGACTTCTACAATCGCGTTTATGGCGCAGAGCCTGATCCGGCGGTGCTCGACAGTGCCGAAATGCGCAATCTGCTCGATACGCTGCGGCGCTTCCAGGAAGCGGCCGACGAAGGCTCGGCCAATCGCGAATGGAACGTGACCACCAATATGGTGATCACCGGCAAGGCGCTGATGCAGATCCATGGCGACTGGATGAAGGGCGAATGGACCGCTGCGGGCAAGACTGCCGGCACCGACTTTGGCTGCATGCAGATCCCGGGTGCCAAGGCCGTTGTGGCCACGGTCGATAGCTGGGGCCTGCTGGGCGGCCAGTCGCCTGAAATGGACCAGGCCGAACTCGACTTTGCCTCGGTGGTGGTTGATCCGCAGGTGCAGGCCGATTTCGCCATGGCCAAAGGCTCGACCCCGGTCCGGCTTGATGCGCCTGAATCGGCGCTGGATGCCTGTTCCGAAGAAGTGCTGCACATCCTGTCTGATCCGGCCCACCAAGTGCAGAACCCGCATTCGATGAGCGATGCCGACTGGCAGAACTCGATCTGGGATGTGGTGTTCAACTTCTGGAGCGATCCGAGCATGAGCGTGGATGATGCCATCGCGCAGATGCAGGACAATTACGAGACCATCCTGGGCTAAGCGCCCACATCCTGTCCCCCCAGCGGTTGGCGACCCGGCGTTCTGCGCCGGGCCGCCGCCCCTCAACCCAATGAATGGACGAGCAGAATGGACAAGCGCCTGCTTGATGAAGACGAAGTGATGCAGATCTGCTTTGTCACCGATGATGTGGTGAAGTCTGCGCAGTGGTTTGCCGATCTGACGGGCAAGCCGATGCCAAGCGAGGGCCGCGCCGCTCCGGCAGAGGAAGCCAAGGCCATCTATCGCGGCAAGCCCAGCGATGTCGGTTGCCGGATCATGATGTTCAAATTCGGCAATATCGATGTCGAGTTTCTCGAACCCGGTCCTGAAAAGAGCGCCTGGCGCGACCTGCTCGAGGAGAAGGGCCCGGGTTGTCATCACATCGCTTTCCGCACGCGCAATCTGACCAAGCGCGATGCCTATCTTGAATCCAAGGGTCATCCGCTGCTGCAGCGCGGCGAGTTCGACGGCAGCCATGGGCGCTACGCCTATTACGACACGGTCAAGGATCTGGGCGTGATGATCGAACTGCTTGAGTTCGACAAGGACAAGGAAGCCCAGCCCTGAGGCTGGCGCTGTTCCCCACTGCACACACCTGACACCGAGACCTGCCGCATGACCTATCGCAAAGCCTATCAGCTCTATTCGTCGCGCAATTTCCCGCCACTGGCGGCGCAATTGCCGATCCTCAAGGCGATGGGATATGACGCCATCGAGCCCTGGTTGCCCGCCTATGAGGAAGATCCGGGGTTGTTCCGCCAGCAACTCGATGATGCGGGGTTGGCCTGTTATGGCTTTCACATGCCGCTGGCCGGACTTGTCGAGGCGCCGCAGCGTTATATCGAGATTGCCCAGACGCTGGGGGTCACCTATCTGATCCCGCCCTATGTCACCGCCGAAGAGCGCGCGCCGACGGTTTCCTACTGGCGCGGGCTGGGCGAAAAACTGGCCCGCGGCGCCGAACTGGCAAATGCTGCGGGGCTTGAGGTCGCCTGGCACAATCATGATTTCGAGTTCGTGCCGCTGGCCGATGGCAGCCGGCCGATCGACCATATCTTTGCGGCCGGCGGGTCGGGCGTGAAGTTCGAGATCGACTGTGGCTGGATCGTGCGTGCCGGGGCCGACCCGGCGGCAGAACTGCGCCGTTTCGCGGACCGCATCGTGATCATCCAGACCAAGGACACAGCGACTTTGGGCACCAAGCAAGACGATGGCTGGACGGCCACGGGCGATGGCATCATCGACTGGCAGGCGCTGGCGCCGCTGTTTGAGAAAACCAAGGCCGACCACCTCGTCACCGAACACGATAACCCAAGCGACTGGCGGGCCTTTGCCAGCCGGTCGATCAATCACCTCAATGCGCTGGGCCTTTAGGGCCGCGCAGCGACAGGAAAGGCAAGGCAATGCACAGCGAACCAATGGTCAGCGGCATTCCGCAAATGGGCTATGGCACCTGGAACCGTCCCGGCGCGGAAGCCAGCAATGGTGTGCGCTGGGCGCTGGAGGCCGGGTGTCGCCACATCGATACCGCGCAGGGTTATGACAATGAGGCGGACGTAGCGCGCGGCATAGCCGAGGCTGGCGTGCCGCGGCAGGACATCTTCATCACCACCAAGGTGAAGCCGGACAATTTCGGGCCTGGCAAGCTGGTGGATTCCGTGCGGGAAAGCCTCGACAAGCTGCAGACCGATCAGGTCGATCTGCTGCTGTTGCACTGGCCATCGCCGCACAATGAATTTCCGCTGGAAGTCTATATGAGCCAGTTCGCCGAGGCGTTCGACGCCGGATTGGCCAAGCGCATCGGGGTATCCAACTTCACCAAGGCGCTGCTGGATGAAACCAGAAATCTGCTTGGCGATCGGCCGATCACCACCAACCAGGTGGAGTGTCACGTCTATATGCAGAACCGGCCAATCATTGATTATTGCGAGGGGCTGGGCATGCCCGTCACCGCCTATGCGCCGCTGGCGCGGGGGGCGTGGTTGGTGATGCCGTGCTGGAACGGATCGGCAAGGCCCATGAGGCTACCGGCGAGCAGGTGGCGCTGGCCTTCCTGATGGCCAGGGGGCACAACGTCATTCCCTCTTCGGGCAAGAAGGACCGCATCATCGCCAATTTTGCGGCGCGCCATCTGGTGCTTGATGCCCAGGATATCAAGGATATCGAGGCACTCGACAAGGGAATGCGGCTGGTCAACGGCCCCTGGTGTCCCGTGTGGGACGTCTAGTACCGCAACGCCATTTGAGAACTGAAGGGAGAGAGCAATGTCCAGGATCGAGGTCGAGCAGCATTGGTCGCGGCCCAATGGCATGCTGCCAAACAGCCGGTTTCCGCTGCTGGTGCATCGCAATGGTATTCCGGGCGGCGGCGCGGACGCCGTTCAGGCACGTTTTCGCGGCAATGGCTGGCTGAACAACTGGCGCTATCCGGGGGTCTATACCTATCCCCATTTCCATTCGACCACGCATGAATGCCTGGGCGTGGCCACAGGCTGGATGGAGGTCGAGCTGTTCGGCAAGGGCGGGCTGCGCATGCGCGTGAATGCGGGCGATGTGATCGTGATGCCCGCCGGGGTGTCGCACAGCATGGTCGGTCAGTCCGATGATGTGCTCATGGTTGGCGGTTATCCCGATGGTCGCGACTGGGACAATATGCAGGAAGAGCATCTGACCGAAGAGCTGCGGCGTGCCGCAGCCAAGCGCATCATGATGCTGCCCATTCCCCCGCGTGATCCGGTCACCGGAGAATCCATGATCGAGTGGATCGAGGCGCCATCAACGGTCGAGGCTGATCTCAACGATTTCCGCGATGGTCTGGACGCGCTCTAGCGCGCGTTTTCTGCACACAGGGCAACAATTTGAGGAGAAGCAGGCATGCCGGTATGGCTCAAGCGCGGCAAGGATGCTGCGGCGCGCGCGCAGGCGGATCAACAGGTCCGCACTACGGTGGAAGCCATTCTGGCCGATATCGATGCGCGCGGTGACACGGCGGTGCGTGAGCTGTCGGCAAAGTTCGACAATTGGCATGCCCCTGAATTCCGCCTCAGCCAGCGGGACATCGATGCCTGCCTGGCACAGTTGAGCGCGCAGGATCTGCGCGATATCGAGTTTGCCCAGACGCAGGTGCGCAATTTCGCGCGACTGCAAAAAGACACCATGCTTGAACTCGAAGTGGAGACGCTGCCCGGCGTGACGCTGGGTCACAAGCATGTGCCGATCAGTGCGGTGGGGTGCTATGTGCCGGGGGGAAATACCCCTTGCTGGCATCGGCCCATATGTCGGTGATCACCGCCAAGGTCGCCGGTTGCGAGCGGGTAATTACCTGTGCGCCGCCTTTTGGCGGCAAGCCCGCCCCAGCGGTGGTGGCAGCGCAGGCCATGGCGGGCGCTGACGAAATCTACGTGCTGGGTGGCATTCAGGCCATTGGCGCCATGGCGATCGGTACCGAGACAATCGCGCCCATCGATATGCTGGTGGGCCCCGGCAATGCCTTTGTTGCCGAGGCCAAGCGGCAGCTGTTTGGCCGGGTCGGTATCGACCTGTTCGCCGGTCCGACCGAAACGCTGATCATCGCCGATGAGAGCGTTGACGGGGAAATCTGCGCTACTGACCTATTGGGGCAGGCCGAGCATGGTCCGACCTCACCGGCTATCTTGCTGACGACGTCGGAAAAGCTGGCACGCGATACCATGGCGGAAATCGAGCGGCTGCTGGCCATTCTACCGACAGGTGAAATTGCACGGACCTCCTGGACCGATTTTGGCGAAATCATTGTCTGCGACAGCCATGCGGAGATGCTGGTCGAAGCGGATCGGATCGCTTCGGAACATGTGCAGGTGATGACCGACCGCGATCTGTGGTTCCGGGATAATCTGCGCAATTACGGGGCGCTGTTTCTGGGACCGCGCACCAATGTGGCCTTTGGCGATAAGGTCATCGGCACCAACCATACGCTGCCCACCATGCGCGCAGCGCGCTACACCGGCGGTTTGTGGGTGGGCAAGTTCCTCAAGGCCTGCACCTGGCAGACAGTCACGACCGATGCAGCATCAAGCATGATCGGCGAATATGGCTCGCGCCTCTCCATGCTGGAGGGCTTTGTCGGCCATGCCGAGCAGGCCAATATACGCGTGCGCCGCTATGGCGGGCGCAATGTGCCCTATGGCACGGGGGCGAGTGTTCCTGCGGCGTCTGTCGAGTAAACTTCGCCGTCTGGATACGCTCCCGCATCAGCAAATCTTGGCAACGGCGGCGTAGCTGGACGTTCTTGGCCTCATGGCGGGCTGGTTCTGGGACAAAGCCCAGAGACCGGGTTGAAGACGCGGTTTGCAGAAGCCCGGGCAATCTGCGCGGGTCGCGGCTTTTGCCTCAGGCGGCATCGCCTGACGGCAGGAACAGGCTGGCCTTGTCGGCCTGGGTGGCCAGGCTCAGGGTTTCGCCAGCAGCCACGGCAACATCGCCGGGCAGGGCAGCAATGATCTGCTGACCCGATTTGAGCTGCATGGCGGCCAGTGTTTCATTGCCGAGCCGTTCCACCAGCACAATGCGCCCTTCAATGCGGTGATCGCCCGTTTCCCCCAGATGGTGCGGGCGCAGGCCCACGGTGACATCGTCACCCAGCTTGAGCTCGGGATTGGTGCGGGGCAGCACCATGCTGCCCAGATCCTGCGAGGTCACGGTGACGCTGTCGGGGCCGATTGCCTCGATCCTTGCCTTGAGCAGGTTCATCTTTGGCGAGCCCATAAAGCCTGCCACAAACAGGTTTGCCGGGGTGTGATAGAGCTCGAGCGGGGTGCCGATCTGCTGCACCACGCCGCCATTGAGCACCACGATCTTGTCGGCCAGCGTCATGGCTTCGACCTGATCATGGGTGACATAGACCATGGTCGCGCCCAGATCGGCATGCAGTTTGGAGAGCTCCATGCGCATGTCGACGCGCAGCGCGGCATCGAGATTGCTCAGCGGTTCATCGAACAGAAACACGGCCGGCTTGCGCACAATGGCGCGGCCGATGGCAACGCGCTGGCGCTGCCCACCCGAGAGCTGGCTGGGGCGGCGATCGAGCAGATGCTCCATTTGCAGGATGCGGGCGGCCTCGGCGACCTTGGCGTCCTTTTCGGCCTGCGGGGCATTGGCGATGGTCAGCCCGAAGGCGAGGTTTTCGCGCACGGTCATGTGCGGGAAAATCGCATAGCTCTGGAACACCATGGCAATGCGGCGATCCTTGGGGGGCAGGTCGTTGACCACGGTGTCGCCAATGGTCAGCGTGCCCCCCGAAATGTCTTCAAGCCCGGCGATCATGCGCAGCAGGGTGGATTTCCCGCATCCCGATGGGCCAACAAACACCACGAATTCGCCATCGCCGATCTCGATATCGACGCCCTTGATCACCTGGGTGGCGCCGTAGTTCTTCTTGATGGCCTTGAGGGAAACCTGCGCCATGGGGCTACTCCGCCGCTTGAACTGTGGGGATGACTGAAAGCAGACCGTCCTGGCCCACCACGACTGGTTCTGGATCCATGACATAGCCGCCAAAATTGTCCTTGCCGCCATCGGCAAAGCCCAGAATGCGCAGGCCGTCATCGGTCTCGACAATGCGTGCGGCGTAGCGGCGGCAGGGCTTGGCGCCATCGAGGAAGGGACCGGGAGCGATCTGCCAGGGGCCGCGGGGATCATCGGCGATCAGGTAGTGATTGCCCGCGACCGGCGATTGCGGATTGACCGCCTTATAGGCCTCGGACCAATGGGAAGAATCGGTGCAGAACAGGCAGTACCATTTGTCCTCGACGCGGAAGACCTGTGGCACTTCAAGCTGGCCAAAGCCGCCGGAAAAGACGGGTGGCTGCAGCGTCCAGGTCATCAGGTCGGGCGATTTGGCGAAACCGACGGCGCCACCGGCATTGGGTTCTTCAACGCCGGGCACGCGAGCGGTGAAATACATCAGCCAACCATCGCCGGCGGGGTCACGCATCACCCAGGGATCGCGCATAGCGCGGTCGTGCCAGTGGCCCACCATATGCTCGGCCTCGTAGAATTTTGCCGCCGGGCCCGTCAGGTCCAGGCACGGCTGGTCGCCGACGCGGACCCAGTTGTGCATATCGCTCGAAGTGGCGTGGCCGATGCGCTGATACATGCCCTGCTCGGACTGACGCGAGCCGGTGTAGAACAGATGCCAGACACCATCATCGCCCTGAACAACCGAACCGGTCCAGGTGGTCATGTCATCCCAGGCCGGCCCGGGCGCCGGGCGCAGGCAGGTACCCAGATGGGTCCAGTTGACCAGATCGGTGGAGACGGCATGCCCCTGCGAGACATTGAAATGGCGCAAATCGGGATCGCCCAGGCTGCGGTCAGCCTGCAGGAAATAGCCGTGGTACTGGTCGCCATCGCGAACATACCAGCTGTCCCAGATCCATTTGGTGTCGAGTGCGAGAACCATCAGTAAACTCCGTCAGCCCTTGACGCCGGTCGAGGCGATCGAGGCAATAAATGCGCGTTGCAGGAAAAGGTAGAAGGCCAGCACAGGCACGGTGATCATGGAAAGATAGGCCATGATCTCGCCCCAGGCCCGGTTGAGCTGGAAGAAATACTGCAGCCCCACCATGACGGGCCGATAGGCCTCCTGCTGCACCACCATGAGTGGCCACAGATACTGGTTATACATGGCAAGGAATTTCAGAATCGCCGCGGTTGCCAGCACCGGGCCAGCCAGCGGCATGACCACGCGGCGATAGACCTGCCACCAGCTGGCACCCTCGACGCGGGCCGCCTCGATCAGTTCGCCCGGCAGATCCTTGAAATACTGCACGAACAGGAAAATGGTCAGACCATCGGTGATGAAGGGGACAATCTGTACCTGATAGGAATTGAGCCAACCATAGGTCAGCCCGTCCAGCCCGATCCAGGGCAGTTTGGAGGAGATCAGCAGCAGCGGAATGGCGATGGTTTCGAACGGCACGATCAGCGTGGCCAGAATGATGGTCAGGATCAGTTCGCGACCGCGCCAGTCGATGAAGACAAAGGCAAAGGCAGCGGCTGAACACACGATCAGCGAGAGCAGGACGGTCACCCCGGTGATCAGCACCGAGTTGAACACGAACAGGCCTACCGGCGCCCGGCGGAAGGCGGCCGCATAATTGTCCAGCGAGATGTCGCCCACCGGCAGAAAGGCGGCCAGGCTTTTGGTATCGATCAGCAATTGCTGGTCGGGTTTCAGGCTCGACATGAGCATGAAGACCAGCGGAAAGATGAAGATCACCGCTATCAGCACCAGCACCGCATAGCGGACGAACAGGCGCAGGCCGTGATTGTCGGAGGCGATATTGGCCATCATGCCTTCTCCCGCGTGAGCCAGCGTTGCAGCAGAGAAATGGACAGCACCAGCACGAACAGAATGACCGAGATGGCCGAGCCGCCGGAAATGTCCTGCTTGCCATAGCCGCGCTCGACGGCCTGGAAGACAATGGTCTGGGTGGAATCGAGCGGTCCGCCGCCGGTCATCACGTCGATCTGGGCGAACAGGGCAAAGGCCTGCATGGTGATCACGATCAGCACCAGAATGGCGGTGTTACGCAGCCCCGGCCAGGTGACATAGCGGAAGGTCTGCCACGGGCTGGCGCCTTCAATGGCGGCCGCTTCATAGAGCGTTGGACTGATGGTCTGCAGGCCCGAAAGCCAGATCACCATGTGAAAGCCAACCGCCTGCCAGATCGACATGGCCATGATGGCGCCCAGGGCGGTGGAGGGATTGCCCAGCCAGTCGATTTTGGGGATGGCGCCAAAACTGATCGCCCCCAGCAGATTGTTGAGCAGCCCGCTATTGCCGTCATAGATGAAGCGCCAGAGCAGGGAGACCACCACGATGGAAACCACCACGGGCATGAAATAGATGGCACGGAACAGATTGATGCCGCGCAGGCGCTGATTGATCAGCAGTGCCAATCCAAGCGCCAGAGCGCCCTGTACGGGGGCGACGATCAACACGAACAGGAAGGTGTTGACCAGAGCCTTCATGAACACCACGTCGCGCACCAGCACGAAGCTGCGCGCCTCGCCAAAGGGCACGCTGAACCATTCGCGCATGCCGGCATATTGCGGATAGTCGGGATTGTTGCGAACCAGGCGCCGGACCGAGGGGTATTCAACCGCGCCGTCATCGTCACGCATGACGGTGCCGGCGTCGTCGCGCAGCGGGTCCAGCGTCAGCACGCCCACGCCGAGCAATTGCTCGTAATTGGACAGGCCGACAAATTCTGTGGGGTTGGGTGAGATCAGCCGCTGATTGGTGAAGCTGAGCACAATGGCAAAGATGAAGGGCAGGATGATAAACCCGGCCATCAGCGCGGTTGCCGGGCCTGCCATGAGCCAACCGGCGCGATTGGATCGGGTAAATTTGGATGCCATGGTCAATTCACCTTGCTGAAATACGGGACCCCGGCCTTAACCGGGGTCCCACCAGGACCGGGAGGGGACCGACCTAGAAGCCGTAATTGCCGTTCTTGGCGATGTCGGCGTCGATCTCATCGACGGCGGCATCAAGGGTGTCGGCAACATCTGCACCATTGGCGATATCGGCCAGCGCCTTTTCGAACACCTTGGCGGCGACGACGTAACCGGGGGTCACGGGGCGCAGCAGAGCCTGCTGGGCGGAGAGTTCATAGAAGTCAGCCATCGGGCCGCCGTCCTTGTAATTGATCGAGGCCGCAGCAGAGCCGGGGGTTGGCGGGATCAGGCCAATGCCA
The DNA here is from genome assembly GCF_055808475.1 of Devosia sp. J2-20. Classification (NCBI taxonomy): domain Bacteria; kingdom Pseudomonadati; phylum Pseudomonadota; class Alphaproteobacteria; order Hyphomicrobiales; family Devosiaceae; genus Devosia; species Devosia sp. J2-20. The sequence goes on from NZ_CM147870.1 coordinate 113,205, forward strand.
TCGGAGAAGGCTGTCAGGTACTTGTCCTGCAGGGCAAACTCGATGAAGGCAGAGGCGCCATCGGGATGCTCTGAGGCAGCCGAGATGCCGAACTGCCAGGAAGCAGCACCGATCTTGGGGCCATTGCCGAAATCTGGCGCTGGCAGGAACAGGGCGTCATCAAAGGCGCCCAGTGCCCCCAGGGCTGCCCAGTTGCCGTTCCAGGAGAAGGCATATTTGCCGTCAGCAAAACCGGCATCGCGGTCAGCGGGGTCCTGGGTGGCCTGCGAATAGCCCTCGGTGAACAGGCTCTGCCACCATTCGCCAAAAGCAATGGCTTCATCGCCGTTCAGCACGCCTTCGGCGGTGGTGTATGTGGAGCGGTCGATGATGTCGCCACCAAAGCTCTGCAGGAAGGGCGAGAACGCATAGGGGTACCATTCGCCGGTCCAGGCCATGCCGGGATCAAAGGCAGCCTGATACTTGCCCGACGCCTTGGCGGCTTCCAGCGCGGCCATGAATTCGTCATGGGTCCAGGGCTCATCCAGGGTCGGTGTGCGCAGACCCAGATCATCGAGAATGGACTGGCGTGTTACCAGCGCGACCGCGGCATCCCACAGGCCGATGGAGTAGAGCTTGCCATCCCACATGCCCTTGGTGCCGGGCAGGAAATTGGCGATCTTGGATCTCGTCGATCTGCAGCGGCTGCATGTAACCCGACCATGCCCAGTTGGGCATGACGGGGCCATCGACGTCCAGAATGTCGGGTAGATTGCCGGCCAGGGCGCCCGCGACCACGCTGTCGTTATAGGCGGCCTGGGGGAAGCTCTCGAGCTCAACCACCCAATCGGACTGGCTGGCGTTAAAATCGCTGACCAGATCGTTGATGATGCCGGCTTCCACCTCATTGCCGGCGCCGTGATACCACATGGACAGCGTGGTCTGGGCCATGGCCGAACCACTGAACAGCGTGGCGCCCATGAGCAGGCCGGTGACGGCTGCGAACTTGTTCATTCTCAATCCTCCCTGAGTATTTTTAGCTGCGTGACGTTGGAGCGGCGCTGCTCGGTGACAGAGCCACGCCAATGCACCGGCCCGCCCACAATGGCGGGGTTGGCGCTGTCCCGGCTTTCGCCGGAAATCATGCCAAGCAGGCGCTGCGCTGCGCGCACGCCGATGGCGGTATAGGGCAGTTCCACCGTGGTGAGCGGGGGATAAAGGGTCTCGGCGATGACACGGTAATTGTCGTAGCCGGCGACCGAAATCTCATCAGGCACCTTCATGCCGCGCGAGCGCAGAATGCCGTAGACCTTGAGCGCCAGCCGGTCATTGCCGCAGCAGATCACGGTGGGCGGCTGGTCAAAGCGCAGCATGGTGTCGATGGCATCCCAGAGCACCTGGGTTTCACCTTCGGGATTGTCGATTTCGCAGGCCTGAACCAGTGCTGGATCATAGGGCAGGCCAGCCGCCTCAAGGGCATCGCGATAGCCCTGCTTGCGCAGGGGCGTGGCAATGATGTTCTCGCGCAGGGTGAGATAGGCGATACGATCGTGGCCGGCCTGGATCAGGCGGCCGACCAGTTCGCGCTGGCCGCGCCGATCATCGGGAATGACGGCAGGCGTGTTGTTCTCGTCAAAGCAGTTGACCAGCACCATGGGGGTGTTGGCCGGCACCTTGGGCAGGTGCACCTGCTGGTGGTATTCGGCGACGTAGAGCAGGCCTTCGACGCGGTGCTGGATGAAGGTATCGATCAGGCCAGGGACGCGGCTGGAATCGCCACCGGTATCGGCGATCATCAGCGTATTGCCGCTGGGCGCGATGACGGTCTGAATGCCCTGGACGATCTGCAGTTCGGGCAGGCCCGAAATCTGCGTGTCCTGCGCGGTGGTGGAAATGGCGCCGGTAATCAGGCCGATCAGCCCGGAGCGATTGGAGCGCATCATGCGCGCGGCGCTGGAGGGCACATAACCCAGAGCGGCCATGGCTGCCTCGACGGCATCGCGCGTCTTCTTGCCGACCGGTGCATCGCTGTTGAGCACGCGGCTGACCGTCTTGGGGGATACATTGGCCGCTTTCGCGACGTCGTAAATCGTAGCCATTTGGCCTCCCTGACGTCATGCATGATTTATGACACCGATGTCATGACACCGATGTCATACGAAATCGTGCCGGATCGAGTCAAGACGTTTTGGAAGGCTCAGGCGGTGGGGCAGAACGTAGAAAGCCTGCGCTGGCGACTGCCCAATCGGGTCAAGGAATGCTAACTGTGCGCCCGGACAACAGAATCCAACTTGCGAGAGGGAAAATCATGAAGCTGGAATCAATCGCCCTGCACCATGGCTATAAGTCGGAGGAGACCACCAAGGCGGCCGCGGTGCCGATCTACCAGACCACCTCCTATACGTTTGACGACACCCAGCATGGTGCCGACCTGTTCAACCTGGCCGTGCCGGGCAATATCTATACCCGCATCATGAACCCCACGACTGCCGTGCTGGAACAGCGCGTCGCGGAAATGGAGGGCGGCATTGCCGGTCTGTGCGTGGCCTCGGGCATGGCCGCCATCACCTACGCCATTCAGGCGATTGCCGGCGTCGGTGACAATATCGTTTCGGTCAGCCAGCTCTATGGCGGCACCTATAACCTGTTCATGCACTCGTTCCCGCGTCAGGGCATTGATGTGCGTCTGGCCGATCAGGGCGATTTTGACGGTATCGACGCGCTGATCGACGAGAACACCAAGGCCGTGTTCTGCGAGTCGATCGGCAATCCGGCCGGCAATGTGGTGGATATCCAGCGTCTGGCCGATATCGCGCACAAGCATGGCGTGCCGCTGATCGTCGATAACACCGTGGCGACACCCTATCTGTGCAAGCCGTTCGAATTTGGTGCCGATATCGTGGTGCATGCGCTGACCAAATATATTGGCGGCCATGGCAATTCGATCGGCGGCATCATCGTTGACAGCGGCAAGTTCGACTGGGTCAAGAACAAGGACCGGTTCAAGATCCTCAACGAACCCGATCCTTCCTATCACGGTGTGGTCTATACCGAGGCGCTGGGCGCTGCTGCCTATATCGGTCGCTGCCGCGTGGTGCCGCTGCGCAATACCGGTGCGGCCCTGTCGCCGCATAATGCGTTTCTGTTCCTGATGGGTCTGGAAACGCTGGGCCTGCGCATGGATCGCCACTGCGAAAACGCCATGGCTCTGGCGCAGTATCTCAAGGCGCACCCCAAGGTGAGCTGGGTGAACTATGCCGCGCTGGAAGACAGCAAGTATCACGAGACTGCCAAGAAGATCACCAAGGGCAAAGCCTCGGGCATTGTCAGCTTCGGCATCAAGGGCGGTTCGGTTGCGGGCGGCCAGTTCATCGATGCGCTCGAAATGATCCTGCGTCTGGTCAATATCGGCGATGCCAAGTCACTGGCCTGCCATCCGGCCTCGACCACCCATCGCCAGCTTGGTCCCCAAGAGCTGGCCACGGCCGGCGTTTCGGAAGATCTGGTGCGCATCTCGGTGGGTATTGAGCATATCGACGATATTATCGCCGACGTTGAGCAGGCGCTGGCCAAGGTCAGCTGATTGCGGCGCCGGCGGCACGACTGCCGGCTGATCTGACTGCGCTGTCTTGCCGCCCCGGGGTCATCCCTGTGGGCGGCTTGACTTGGCATGGCGAAGGCCTACCTTGGCTCCCATGAACGCTTCATTTCACAACGCCAACACTGCTCCGCGACGGGATTATCCCGTCGAAGGATTGTTGCCCTAAATCCAAGGCGCTGCCCGCCGGCACGGATTTAGGGGTTCATATATCTCCACAGCACAGGCCCTGATGGCTCCCTCGCAGCGCGGTTCACCGTGGTCTGGCGCGGGGGCGCAAGGCCGTTTTCAATTGGATCAAGCCATGCGTAACCGTACCCTTCGCCCTCAGATTACCGTTTGTGAACGGGACCACCGCCAGTTGATGGGCCTGGCCGAGGCCGGCAGTGCCGCGCTGGCCAGTGCGGCCGAAAGCCTGCTGGTCGAGATGGAACGTGCCCGCGTGGTGCCCGATGCCAAATTGCCGGCTGACAGCGTGCGCATGGGCTCGCGGGTGCGCTACGTCACCGAGCGCGACGAGGAGCGTGCGGTGACACTGGTCTATCCGGTGGATGCCGATATCGCGGCGGGCAAGGTTTCGGTGCTGACCCCGGTCGGGGCAGCGCTGATCGGGATGCGCGCGGGCAAGTCGATCAGCTGGACGGCGCGTGACGGGCGCACCAATGTGCTCACCGTGACCGCAGTGGAACAACCCCAAACCATCTAGCCAGATACAAGAAGGGCCGGTCTGCTGACCGGCCCTGACAGGACGTGCGTAAAGCGCGGGCTAGAATTCGGCCCAGTCCTTGGCAATGGCGGCATTGCCCTGGCTGGCAAACCCGGTCGCGGCCTTGCGCAATTGCTGGACGTCCCGGACGGGCAGCGCCTTGCCGGCGGATTTGGCCGCGGGCCTGCCGGCTGGTGCGCCGTCGAGCTTGAACACTTCAACGATGCGGTCGATTTCGCTCGCCTGATGTTCGGTCTGGGTGATGGCCGCATTGGTTTGTTCCACCAGTGCCGCATTGTGCTGGGTCATCTGATCGACCTGCCGCACGGCGCCGGAGACTTCTTCAATGGCCGAGGCCTGCTCGCGGCTGTTTCGGGCAATGCCCTCCATCAGCTCATTATTGGCGCGGGCGGCGTCCATCATGGTTTCCAGCTTGGTTGCCGCTTCGGCCACCAGCTTGGTGCCTTCGCCCACTTCGCCGGCCGAGGCGTCGACCAGTGTCTTGACGTCCGATGATGCCTTGGCGGCCGACTGGGCCAGGCGGCGCACTTCGACCGCCACCACAGCAAAGCCCTGACCGGCATCGCCGGCGCGGGCAGCTTCAACCGAGGCATTGAGCGCCAACAGATTGGTCTGGAAGGCAATGTCGTCGATCAGGCCGATGATGTTGGAGATCTTGGCGGAGGACTGGGTGATGCGCGACATCGCCTCATTGGCGCGCGCCATCACGTCGCCGCCCTCTTCGCCGACCGAGCGCACCTTCTGGGCGTTGGCATTGGCGTCGCGGGCGCGATCGGCGTTTTCAAGCACGGTGGCGGCCAGCTGTTCGATGGCTGCGGTAGTCTCTTCAATGGTCGCGGCCTGTTTGGTGGTGCGCTCGCTCAGATCATTGGTGCCCACCACGATCTCGCTGGTGGCGGCGCGCATGCTGGAAATGGCGGTGCGCAGCGAATGCATGATGGTGGTCAGCGTATCGGCCAGGGCGTTGGTGTCGTTTTGCAGCTGGGCAAAGGCACCTTCATACTTTCCCGTCATGCGGGCGCGCAGATCGGTATTGGCCAGGCTCGACAGCACGCGGGCAGTTTCGCCCAGGCTGTCGCCGACCGTGCCGATCAGGCCGTTGATCGAGCTGGCCAGATTGGCCAGTTCGGGGTCGGCATAGCTGGTTTCGATACGGGCCGAAAAGTCGCCCTTGCTGGCCGCATCAACGACACGGTTAAAGTCGGTGGAGAGCTGCTCCATCATCGACTGACGTTCCTGACGACGGGCCGCGGTTGCCTCCTCGACCTCGGTGGCCAGCAGTTCGGCTTCCTGGGCGCTGGTTTCGGCCTGTTCGGAGCGCTCTTGGGAAATATTGAGCAGGTGATGGGTGTTGATGGTCATCCAGACCAGACCAACTGTCTCGACGATCAGGATGACGGCATGCAGCAGCACACGACCAAAGCCGCCGCCGCCGTAAAAGATCAGATTGTCCAGCGTCATGCCCAGCACCAGATGATGCACGGCCACCAGGGCGGCGCCCAGAATGATCGCCTTGGCATCATAGAGCAGGGCGCAAACGGCCAGACCGGCAAAGAACGCCATGTGGATGTCGGTCTGCAGCGGCTGTCCGCGCGCCGAGATCAGCATGGCCATCACTTCGGCCATCATCACGGCCACCGCCATATAGCGGAAAGCCGCTGACTGGCGACTGGCCAGATAGGTTACGGCCAGGCCCGCAAAGCCCAGCCCGCCCAGCAGGCTGCCCAGTCCAAGGCCACCCTGAAACAGCAATTCGATGATCACCGCGATAGCGGCCATGGAGGCTGACAGGCCCGCGACCAGGATCGTGGCGCGACTGCGAATGGTATCAAGTGTCATGTTGTCTCGCGATCAAGTTGCGGAGCACACAGCCCGGTAGCATTGAGGAAAAACAGCGCGCCCAGGTCTCTGGCGCGGCGCTGGAAATCAGCATCGCCGGCATAGGCCACAACGATGTTGGGAAGCTGGGTCGGACCGACGGCGTAGCCACCGGCCTGCCGGACAATCGACCAGGCGGTTTCTTCGCTGGTGAAGGGCGGGAAGGCCACGGCCATCTCTCCCTTGGCCTGCGGCGCCAGCATGAAGGCGGCGATCAGCACGAACGAGACGGTCGAAAAGATCAGGGCAGGCGCAAACTGGCGCATATGGCTCATCCTCCCCCTCCTGCTGGCGGCTAATTGATTGATTTCTTTGGCCAACAATGAACGAGATTGGTTACCAATTTGATTAAGTTCCGTCTTCGATTTATTGGCCGAAGGCGCACTCGCGCACTTGTGATCGAGCGGTGAGCGGCTTCAGTTGAGCAGGACGTTGACGCTGTCGCCGCGCCCCTCGGCATCGACCACCGACAGGGTGACATAGCCGGGGCCATCGGGGGCCAACTGGCCTGACGGGCAAAATCGGGCCGGCCAAACGGGGTGCCATTAGCAAAGAAGGTGAAGGGCGGCACGCCGTTGCGAACCTTGACCATGAGCGGGTCCAAAGCGTCACCGCCGGCTCTGAGGTCCACCGTGATGCCGTCGCCGGGAAAGGCGATTTCGGGCGCCGCATCGCGGGCCACCAGACCCGCATCGGGGTGGCGGAAGCGCTGCAGCGGGCTGGGCAGTTCGGTGGTACTGGCCAGAATGGCGCCCTGAGGCGCGCGTGGCAGTGGTGCACGGCGACTGCCCAGTCGATCAAAGGCCTCAAACAGGATTGGGGCGGCGCCGGTAATGCCCGACAAGCCCGGCACGGGCGCGCCGTCGGGGCGACCAGCCCAGACCCCGATCACGGTCTTGCCGTCAAAGCCGATGGCCCAGGCATCGCGATAGCCATAGGAGGTACCGGTCTTGTAGGCGATGCGGCCGGGCGATCCGTTGAGCGGTGGCGGCACATCGGCCAGAATATCGGCGACATACCATGCGCTTACCGGGTCCAGAATGGGCGCGCTGAGCCCCTCGGCGGTTGGGTGCGTAATGCCATCGTTCAAGGCGACAGCGTCGCCGCCATGGGCGATGGCGGCATAGACTGACACCAGATCGCGCAGGGTGATCCCCACGCCACCCAGGCCGACGGCAAGGCTGGGCGCTGTATCGCTGGGCAGGCGCGGATCGGCATAGGCGCGGCGCAGACGCGAGACCAGTCGCGCCGGGCCGACCGCATCGAGCACCACCACGGCGGGGATATTGAGCGATTGGGTCAGCGCGTCGTGAATGGTGACGGTTCCCCGATTGAAGCCATCGAAATTGACCGGCACATAGCCGCCAAAGGCGGTGGGGCGATCCTCGATCAGGCTTTGTGGGTGAGCCAGTCCCAGTTCAAATGCCAGCCCGTAAATCAATGGTTTGAGGGTGGAACCGGGTGAGCGGATGGCGGTGGTCATGTCGACATAGCCATCGCTGAGTGTGTCGAACAGGCCGGCCGAGCCGATCGAGGCGAGGATTTCGCCACTCTCGATATCGGCGGCAATAATGGCGACCGAGACATTGGGGTCGATCAGCCTGGCGCGGGCCGCAGCCAGACGTTCAAGGGCATCCTGCAGGCGTTTGTCGACGGTCAGGGCAATGGTACGGGCATCAGGCTGGGCGCTGACGGCTTGCTGGGCCAGATGCGCGGCCAGCATGGGAAATTCGCGGCGGGCGTCGGGAACGGGTTCGTGTTTGGCAGCGCGGGCTTCCTCGGCAGGCAGGGCGCCCAAAGCCACCAGCCGGTCGAGCACCTTGTCGCGTCCAGCGCGGGCGGCATCGCGATTGCGGTCGGGGCGCCGGGCTTCGGGTGATTGTGGCAGAGCCACCAACAGGGCGGCCTGCGCGGTGGTCAGCCGGCTCGGTTCCTTGCCGAAATAGGCCAGGCTGGCGGCCCGGATGCCCTCGATATTGCCGCCATAGGGCGCCAGCGTCAGGTAGAGATCAAGGATCTGGTCCTTGTTCAGATCGTGCTCAAGCTGGCGCGCATGCACCATCTGGCGCAGCTTGCCCCAGGCATTGCGTGTGGGTTCGCCCTCGATCAGCCGGGCGACCTGCATGGTCAGGGTGGAGCCACCCGACACCACGCGCCCACCGGCGCTGACAAACTGGGTCGCCGCGCGCAGCATGGAGGACCAGGCGATGCCGTCATGGTCGGCAAAGCTGCGATCCTCATAGGCAATGAGCATGTCGAGAAACCGTGGATCGACCGCATCGCGACTGGTCGGCAGGCGCCAGCGACCATCTCCAGTGGTGAAGGGGCGCAGCAGCAGCCCGTCGCGATCGGTCACCTCAGCCGACACCGCCAGTGTCGCGGGGTCGGGCGTTGCCGGCAGGGTCCGGGAGATTTCGGCAATGCTGGCGCTCAACTGGATCGTGGCGGCGCAGCCAAGCACAAACAGGCCGAAGCCGATGGCCGTGACCCACCGCACCCAGGGGTGCCGTGGCGCTGGTTCAGCTATTGGCGCGGGCGCTTTCATGGGCCTGTGGCGGTGACCTCAATGGTGCCCGCATCCGTATTGGCCCGGAACTGCGGGCGGTACATATCCTCGACCGTCGCGCCAGGCTGGGTGAAACTGCCGGGGGAGACCGCGCGCACCAGATAGGCAGTGGCGAAGCTGCCGGGGTCCGAATAATAGCGGAAGGCGGCAACATACTGATCGGTCCTTGCCTCGATATGGACAGGATTGTCGAGCTGCAACCAGTTGAAGTCGGCGACACCACCGGCCGACAGATTGGCATTCTCGATTTCGAACCCGGCGGGCAGTGGATCGGCCAGTACATATTGTCCCGAGCCCAGATTGTCGGGCCAGGCGGTCAGCACCACGACCAGCCGTTCATTCTGGGCGATGGGTTCTGCCTGCGGATCGATGGGGGTGCCATCGGGCAGGAAATATTCGCGCTGCAGGATAAAGCCATTGCTGGCAGCGTCGGGCTGGTTGGCCGGATAGCCGGTAACGCTGACCTTGGCCTGGGTTGGTGTGTCGGCCTGATTGGCGATCTCGAGCGGGGTGAACCCCAATTGCTCGAAGCGGCGATAGACCGATCCGGTCAGGGTTTGGCCATTGATGGTGATGGCGCCATCGGTGGTGGCTTCGCCCAGCGCCGCTGCAGCCAGCAGTGTCCAGCTATCGTCCTGGGTTGAGGTGTATTGGGCGCGATCGCGCAGCTTGGCGAACTGATTGGCCAGCGTGTCGAGGTCAAAACCGGCCGGTTTGAACTCGGCGGCAAGCGCCAATACGCCAGCAGTATCGCGTAGACGGCTGCCATAGTCAGCGCGATAGCCGGTGCTCGACCCGCTGGCGTTCAGGCTGTCACGGGCTGCGGTGAAGGCGGTTGCCGCACGGGTCTGATCACCATAAAGCGCCAGGGCAGCACCGAGTTGGGCCTGTGCCAGTGGCGAGCCAAAGGCATCCAGGCGCGCTTCGAGATAATAGCGCAGATCGCCCATGCTGACGCGTCCCGCACGGGCCAGATTATACAACGCATAGGCCACGTCTTCGCCGCCATTGTCGAAATCGCTGGCATAGGCGAGCTGGTTGGAGAGGTTGTCCAACGCCCGGCTCATGGCCTGTTCGGGCACGGCATAGCCCGCCGCCTGCGCGCGCAGGAGGAAGTCGGTGACAAAGGCATCAAGCCAGCCATCACCGCCATCAAACGGACCCCACAGGCCAAAGCCGCCGCCTGAATTCTGCTTGGAGAGCAGATTGGCAATGGCGTCGGTGACCGTGTTGTTGAGGTCTTCGTCACCGGCTGTGCCGATCAACCTGGCGACATCGTTGAGATAGAGCAGCGGCAAAGCGCGGCTGGTGACCTGTTCAGCGCAGCCATACGGGTAGCGGTCCAGCGCGAGCAGCAGGCCGGGCACGTCGAGCCGGGCCAGCGGGCCAATAGCCAGAGTCATGGCGCCGGTATTGGCCATGTAGCTGGCAAAGAAACTGTCATCGACGGTGACGCTGGCATTGGCGTCGATGGGCAGCAGTGTACTGCTGGTCTGCGGCGCGCTGATCGGACGCACGCCCAGCGTCAGCTCCTTGGTCTGGGTACTGCCATCGGGTGCGGTGATGGTCAGCGCGAGTGGCCAGTCGCCAATGGCGGCGCCGGTCAGCCCCAGCTCAAGGGTGGTGCGCGCGCCTTTATCGAGGGTGACTTCGGTGTCTTGCGCCGTGGTGTTGATGCCGGTGCCGGTCGACAGGCTGACGCCATAGGCACCGGCGGCGCCATCGATATTGTTGATCTCGACCAGAAGCCGCGAGGCGTCATCGACGCGCAGGAAGCGCGGTGGGCTCAGGGTGACAACGACAGGATCACGCACGATCACATCGGCCTGGGCATGGCCCACGGCGGTGTCGGTCCAGGCCATGGCCATGACGCGGACCGTGCCGGAAAAGTCCGGCATGTCGAAGGTGACGCTTGCCTTGCCATCGCTATCGAGCTCGACAATGCCCGAATGCAGCGCAACGAGCACCGAGATGGGGGGCGGGTTGCCAAGGCGCGCCGCGCCACCATCGCCGCCCGAGCGCATGGCGCCGGCCATGCCCTGGGTCGGATCGATCAGTGAGCCATAAAGATCGCGAATATCCATGCCCAGCTGACGCTGGCCAAAATACCAGTCGTCGGGGCTTGGGGTCTTGAAATTGGTCAGGTTCAAAATGCCCAGATCGACGGCGGCGACAGCGACATAGGCGGTCTGGCCAGCGGCCAGATTGCCCAGGGCAATCCCGGTGGTGAAACTCTGGCGGGGCAGGGTGGTCTGCGGGGCGTCCAGTGAGACGTCCAGCTTGCGATCGCCCGGCTCGACATCGGCAAAGGCCAGACCCAGCGCGCGCGATGGCATGCGCTTTTCGCCCATATCGGCAGGGCGATAGAGAATGGCGGTCACATAGGCGCCGGGGCCCCATTCGTCGGTGACCTCGAGGTCAACCGTGGTGCCCTTTTTGGGCACATTGACAGCCTGCATGGCGATGACGCGGTTGTCGACCACCATGACCAGTGCGGTGCCGGCAAACTGCGGATCAAGCTTGAGCCGGGCGGTTTCACCGACGCGATAAGCGGGCTTGTCGAGCGCCACCTGCAGCGTGTCGGGCGTGTCCGACCCCGCATCGGCATAGTAATAGCCGGCATAGAAATCATAGCTCGAGGACGTGGCGCCGTTGCCGGTGCTGGTGACTTCGATCTGATAGCGTCCCCAATCGACATTGGCGCCGATGGTTGCCGGGCCGTCCTGAGGCGTATCGAGCGTGCCGCTGGCGACCGTGCGGGTTGTCGTGATGGGTTCCCACTGCCAGGCGCTGCCATTGCGGTACCACTGATAGGTGGTTTCGAGACGCGACAGGGTCCAGTTCAGGCCGGTCTTGGCCACGGTCTCGCCCTGCGGTGATACCGCGATAATGTCGAACTGCGCTTCGCTACCCGATGACAGACCGCTAGGGTCGGCGAACACCGGCTTGATGCCGATGCGGTCGGTATCGGCCATTACGGGTCGGGACAGGCTGCGCTCAATGGTGCGGCCATTGGTGTCGACCAGGCGCAGCAGAATCTGGGCCTGGAGGGGGCGCGTGGTGGTCTGGACGGCCGGCAACACGACTTCAGCCACGGCGTGACCTGATTGATCGGTGGTGCCGACAACGCCAAGGGGTTCGCGCGTGGTCTCCATGGTGTCGTCGAGGCGGCCAAAGGTGTAGCCGGGGAAGCCTTCGAGCGTCTTGACCGGACGGATCACCGCATCGGCCTCAATGTCCAGATCAGGCGCGGTGGCGCCATAGAGATATTTGGCCGCGACGCTGATTTCGGTCACTTCATCGGTGACCAGCGGGGCCTGGTCGGTGGTGCTCAGCTCAAAGGCCAGCCGTTCGGGCTCGAAATCCTCGACCAGAAAGCTGGTGCTGGCCAGCGCATCGGCATTGGGGTCCGAATAGAGCCGCAGCGTCCAGGAGCCGCGCATGGCGCCCTCGACCATGGGCAGGGCGGTGAAATAGCCACCAGCTCCCTGATCGCTGAGCAATTGCGTGCTGGCCACCACGCCATCGGGGCGCTCCACTTCCATGGTCAGCGGCAGGCCGGACACGGCCGCGGCGCGATCATCGCGCAACAACGCAGTCAGGAACACGGTTTCGCCGGGGCGATAGACGCCGCGTTCGGTGGTGGCGAACAGGTCAAGCGGGCCAGGCGAGGGCCGGCCTTCGACACCGCGATCGGTCAGGTCAAAGGCGGGTTTGGAGAGGTCCAGAAAGGCATAGTCGCCATCGGTCGTTTCAGCGACCAGCAATTGCGGGGCCGCGCCGCCGGTGCCACGGGCGAGACCGGGGGCAAACCGGGCCCGGCCCGTCTCGTCTGTGGTGGCTTGGCCAAGCACATCATTATTGACCGCAATCAGCCGCACGGTTGCATTGGCCACGGGTTGGGCGTCGGTCAGGCCACGCACAAAGGCATGCACACCGTCATCGCCGGCAATGCTGGTCAGACCCAGATCGGTGATGATGAACCACTGGGTCGCCTTCTCGCTCCAGTATTCGTCGTCGACCTCGCCCTTGATGCGGGCGGTGACGACATAGGCACCGGGTTCCATATTGCCCAGCGCGTCGGCAACGGGAATGGCGGTGGTGGTCAGGATATTGGCCTGACCGCGCGCCAGATCGATTTCGCCGCTCCAGACCTGCTGGCCGACGCGGTCGGCAATGTCCTGGGCGCCATAATCGGTCAGATTGCCCTGAAAAATGCCATCGCGCACGGCAGCGGCAACGCCGCGGTCGCCAATGCGGTAGATTTGCAGTTCGGCCGTATCGGCATTGATCGAGGTGATGGGCAGACCGCCACCCAGACCGGCGGGCATGACATAGGCATTATTGGCAAAGCCGACAAAGGGCGAACGGTCGGGCACATAGATGTCGAGATCGACCTCCTTGCCCAGCGTCTCGCCATCGGCCGAGGGCAGGCCGGCGCGCAGCTTGATGGCATAGCGGCTGCCATGGCTGACGCCCTCCACGCAGATCTGGTCGGCTTCGGTTTCAACCGAGGTCTGGGGCGCATTGGCCACCACGACATAGGCGGACAGATCTGTGCTGCCGAGCGGATCGGAAAACACCGCGCAGATGCGGGGGGCCGCCGCTTCGGCATCGACCACATGATTGACGACGCGGAAGCCATGCTGGGCGACGACGTCTTGCAGATGGGCAGCGACATCATCACTGGGCCACAGCTGCTGGCTCAGCCGATAGGTGGCAATCACCTCGCGCCAGCGCCCACCATATTCCATGCCATTGGCGAGCGCCCGCAGGGCCAGGGCGCGGGCATCGGTCTCCTCGGCCCGCAAAAAGGCATTGAGCGCGGCCGAGACGGCGGTGCGCGCCAGATCGCCGCTATTGTCATTGTCGGAGCCGGCAACGGCTTCGGCGCGGGTCAGGGTGGCAATGGCCAGCGCCTGCCAGACATGGGCGGCATTGGGGTTGATCGCCAGGGCCTGACGATAGGCGGTGATGGCACCGGCGGGGTTCTGTGCGGCGCTGGCGGCATCGCCATCGGCGACCAGATCGGCGTAACCCACCTTGGGCGGTGGCGCATCGGTCTGGGGCAGTTCATTGGCAAAGCGGCGGGCGGCGTCGATCAGCTCCTGGGCCGGGAAGGGGATTTCGGACTGGCGGATGGCGCTCAGGGCAGCCGGGGAGGGCGCGTGTTCGACCGTGCCGGATACCGCGCCCTTGAAGGCGGTGGGTTCGCCAACAGCGCCCTTGAGGAAGCACCAGTTGGATTTCTGGTTGAAGGTGAAGGCCTGGCAGATGCGATCATCGGCACAGCTGGCGCTGCAGGCGTCCAGATCGGTATTTTTAAGGATGGCATAGTCATAGCCGGGCAGGTCAGAATCCTGCAGCAGGGTGATTTTGGGATCGGCAGCCTGCGCTTGGGCCATACCCAGAGCCAGGATCAGTGCAGCACCCATAAACCGGATAACGCCAAGACCGTGCCGCATGCTGCCCTCCCAAGCTTCATTTGACTGGCGGGGACGATACGCCCGCCCCCATGCCGAGTCCACACACTGCCCCATGCTGGTTTTGGGGTGATGACAGTGGTTTGACACGGGGGCGGCGTGCGAAGCAATTGACCCGCAGGGCTTGGGAGGCATTGCGTGTTGGTTTATGAAATGTTCTCGTCTGGCCGGTGATTCAGACGCAAGCGGGAGAATAGGGATGGAATATCGGTATCTGGGCCGCTCGGGCCTGAAAGTCTCGGTGCTGACCATGGGCACCATGACCTTTGGTGGCTCCGAACGGGTGGGCCATACCGACCAGGCCGATGCCAATCGGCAGATCGATCTGTGCCTGGATGCCGGGATCAATCTGCTCGACACCGCCAATGTCTATAATGCCGGGGTCTCCGAGGAGATGATCGGGGTGGCGTTGCGTGAAAACGGCCGCCGCGAGCGCGCGCTGGTCGCTACCAAGGTGCGCTTCAATATGGGCGATGGACCCAATGAAGGGGGCCTGTCGCGCCACCACATCATTGCCCAGGCCGAAGCCAGCCTGCGCCGGCTCAAGACCGATGTGATCGATCTCTATCAGGTGCATGAATGGGATGGTCAGACCCCGGTTGAAGAGACCATGGCGGCGCTCGACACGCTCGTGCAGCATGGCAAGGTGCGTTATATCGGCTGCTCGAACTATTCGGGCTGGCACATCATGAAGGCACTCCAGGCTGCCGATAAGCGGCAGGCCGAGCGTTTTGTCAGCCAGCAGATCCATTACACGCTGCATTCGCGCGAAGCCGAATATGAGCTGGTGCCGATCAGTCAGGATCAGGGGCTGGGCATGCTGATCTGGTCGCCGCTGGCCGGTGGTCTGCTCTCGGGCAAATATCGCCGCGATGGCGGCCCTCAAAGCGGGCGCCATGTCGGTGGTTTCCGCGAGCCCCCGGTCTATGACTGGGACAAGCTCTACGACATTGTCGACGTGATCGTGGCGATTGCCGATGCGCGCGGCGTGTCCGGCGCGCAGGTGGCGCTGGCCTGGACATTGGGTCGCCCCGGTGTCACCTCGGTGATTATTGGCGGGCGCAGCCAGGCGCAGTTCGAGGACAATCTGGCTGCCGCCGATCTCAAGCTGAGCGCCGAGGAACGCGCCCGGCTTGATGCGGTCAGCCAGCCGCCACTTATCTATCCCTACTGGCATCAGACCTTTACGGCCAATGACCGTCTGGGCCCGGTCGATGCCGATCTCCTTGCCCCCTATGTGGAAGAGTTCAAGCGTGGCTGATTTTCTGTTTGCGCCGCATGCGCCCGTCAGTGTGCCGATTGCCCGTGGCGGCCTGTTCGCCGTGCGCCGGGTCTATTGCGTTGGCCGCAATTATGCCGAGCATATTGTCGAAATGGGCAATGATACGCGCGAGCCGCCATTCTTCTTTGCCAAGCCTGCCGATGCGGTTGTGGTGGGCGGCGCGGCCATGCCCTATCCGCCCCAAACGAGCGATCTGCATCATGAGATCGAGCTGGTTGTTGCCATTGGCAAGGATGGCAGCGACATCGCGGTGGGCGATGCGCTCAGCCATGTCTATGGCTATGCGGCGGGGCTGGACATGACGCGGCGTGACCTGCAGGCCCAGGCCAAGAAGGCCGGACGCCCCTGGGAAATGGCCAAGGCCTTTGATTGTTCGGCGCCCATCGGCACCATCGAGCCAGCCCAAACCATCGGCCATCCCGACAAGGGCGCCATCACGCTGTCGGTCAATGGGGTGGAGCGCCAGCGTGGCGATCTGGGCGATCAGATCTGGAGCGTGTCCGAAGCCATCGCCTATCTCAGCGGCTTCGTAACGCTCAAGGCTGGCGATCTGATCATGACCGGCACCCCGGCCGGGGTTGGCGCGGTGGTGGCGGGCGATGTTCTCGAGGGCCAGATTGCCGGTGTCGGCAGCGTGCGGACGACGATCGGCTGATGACGGTTTGGTCTCCCCAGCAGGACGCGGCCCTGATCGCGGTATCGGAATGGCTCAAGGACCGCGACGGCCCGCAGGTGTTCCGCCTGTTCGGCTGGGCGGGCACCGGCAAGTCGACGCTGGCGGTGCATCTGGCCCAGGATGTGCGCAAGGTGCGGTTTGCCGCTTTTACCGGCAAGGCGGCGCTGGTCATGCGCAAGCGGGGCTGCAAGGGCGCCCAGACCATTCACAGCCTGATCTATACGCTGGTCAGCGAGAAGGAAGGCGAGCCGCGCTTCGTGCTCGATGATGAAAGCCCGGCAGCCGATGCCGACCTGATCGTGATCGACGAGGTCTCGATGGTCGACGAGCAATTGGGTAAGGATCTGCTCAGCTTCGGGGTCAAGATTTTGGTGCTGGGCGATCCGTTCCAGCTGCCGCCGGTGCAGGGCGCAGGCTTTTTCACTGCTGACGAGCCTGATGTGATGCTCACCGAAATCCATCGTCAGGCGGCGGACAATCCGATCATTCATCTGTCCATGCAGGTGCGTGAAGGCGGGTTTCTTGAGCGCGGCAGCTATGGCGAGTCCATCGTGGTGGGGCGCGAAAATGTCGACCGCGATGCCGTGCTGGAAGCCGATCAGGTGCTGGTGGGCCGCAACAAGACGCGGCTGCAATACAACGACCGGTTGCGCGAGCTGAAGGGTCTGCCCTTCCACGAGCCCGTGCTGGGCGATCGCATGGTCTGCCTGCGCAATAATGCCCGCAAGAAGCTGCTCAACGGGCAGATCTGGATTGTCACCGAAGCGACGCGGCGCACCAATGGCAAATGGAGCCTGCTGCTGGGGGCCGATGAGGGCAAGGGCGAGGCCAAGGTGCTCACGCACAAGGCGTTCTTTTCGGGCGAAGAGGATGCGATGAGCTGGCCCGAACGGCGGCAGTTCGACGAGTTCACCTTTGGCTATTGCCTGACCGTGCACAAGGCGCAGGGCAGCCAGTGGGACAGCGTCTATCTGTTCGATGAGAGCTTTGTGTTCCGCGAAGAGCGGGCGCGCTGGCTCTATACCGGCATCACCCGCGCCGCCGAAAAGATCACCGTGGTTTCCTAATCCTGCGTGCTGACCGCGTCGGTGGTCCATTCGGCGCTGGTGTTCTGGTCCAGTGCATTGGCCCAGACATAAACGTTCTGCGGATTGACCGCGCCAAAGATGGTGGCAAAGGCGGTGTCGGCGGCGTCACGGCCACAGGCTATGCGCACCATGCCGTCAAGCGTGGCCATCCGCGTTGGGTCGAACAGATACCAACGGTCGCCCAGATAGGCTTCAAACACCGCGTGAAAATCCTGCGGTTCGAGCTGCCAGGCGTAGCAGCTGACAAACCGCGCCGGGATGCCCAGGGCGCGGCAGAAGGTAATGCCGAGATGGGCGAAATCGCGGCACACGCCAGCGCGCGTCGAGAACGTGCCGGCGGCGGTGGTGGCGCTGTCGCTGGTGCCAAACTGGTAATCGACTTCGGCATTGATCCAGTTGCAGATTTCCACCACGCGGCCAAAGCCAGGCGCGATATTGCCGAATTCGCGGACGGCGAACCGGGCCAGTTGGTCCGAGGGGCAATAGCGTGACGGATTGAGGAAGGGCAGGGTTTCCAGCGGGAGCGTGGCCACTGGTACCTCACCAATAAAGGCCGGTGCGCGGTGCAGCGGATCGAGCTCGATCTCGGCAGTATAGCGAACATGCAGATAGCCGGGCGGTGCGGTCAGCCGCAGATAGCGATTGCCGCTTTCATGGGCGGTCTTTTCATCGGCCGTGACATTGGGCGAGATCACCAATTGTTCGTTGAGAACCTGCTGGCGCCCGCCGCGCATGGCTTCAATATTGAAGATCAGCGTAGCTGTCTCGAGCACGTCATAGCCGACTTCGCATCCCAGAGATAAACGCACGGCGCATCCTTTATGGTCGGGTGTCAAACGCGGCACCAACGATCTGGTTCATCGAGCCGGCCAGATAGTTGGCTTGAGGATGCGGGCCCGACCAACTCAGCTTGGACCAGTGCGGGCGCAGAACAAAGACAATCTTGCCAGATCGCCGCAATCTTGACCGCTTGTGCGGCCAAGTCAGTCGAATTGCTTAACTTTCGGTCCGCCGTGCCGCTTGCGCATGGGGAACGGATACTCCATTTTATCACTAGAGATTTAGCGGCAACGCTTTTTCAACGCACGCAGGAGACACGATGCACCACGACACCCCCCTGATCACTACGATCGTCGCGGGTCTGGTGCTGGCCTATATCTTCGGCATGATTGCGCATCGGCTCAAGATGCCACCATTGGTGGGCTATCTGTTCGCAGGCGTGCTTGCGGGTCCCTACACACCCGGATTTGTCGCCGATCAGGCGCTTGGCGCCGAGCTGGCCGAACTGGGTGTCATCCTGCTGATGTTTGGTGTTGGTCTGCATTTCTCGCTCAAGGATCTGATGAGCGTGCGCGCTCTGGCCATTCCGGGTGCTCTGGCACAAATCGCGCTGGCGACCCTGCTGGGGCTGGGTCTGGCGCTGATCCTGGGTTGGGGCGTGGGGGCCGGCATTCTGTTCGGTCTGGCGCTGTCGGTCGCTTCGACCGTGGTGTTGCTCAAGGCATTGCAGGATCGTCGCCTGATCGAGACCGAACGCGGTCGCATCGCGGTGGGCTGGCTGATCGTGGAAGATCTGGCCATGGTGCTGGCGCTGGTTCTGGTGCCCGCCATTGCCAGCCTGGGCGGCAATGACAGTGGCGTGCATGATCCATTCGTGTCCTTTGTCAGCCGCATGGCCGGGATTGAGCTGGGTATCTGGGGCGTGCTCAGCCTGACCCTGGTCAAGGTCGCGGCCTTTGTCGGCTTCATGCTCATTGTCGGACGCCGGATCATTCCATGGGCGCTGCACGGCACCGCACACACCGGCAGCCGCGAATTGTTCCGTCTGGCGGTGCTGGCCATTGCGCTGGGCGTGGCGCTGGGTTCGGCACTGCTGTTTGGCGTCTCGCTGGCGCTGGGTGCCTTCTTTGCCGGGATGATCCTGTCGGAAAGCGAATTGTCTCATCGTGCGGCGCAGGAAACCCTGCCGCTGCGCGACGCTTTTGCCGTGCTGTTCTTTGTGTCGGTCGGCATGCTGTTTGATCCCATGATTATCATCACCAACCCCCTGCCGGTGCTGGCCACGGTGTTCATCATCATTATCGGCAAGTCTGCTGCCGCCTTTGGCATTGTGCTGCTGTTCAAGCGGCCCATCGCCACCGCGCTGACCATTTCGGCGTCGCTGGCGCAGATCGGTGAGTTCTCGTTCATTCTGGCCAGCATGGGCGTGGCGCTCGCCATTCTGCCGCGCGAGGGACAGGATCTGATCCTGGCGGGTGCGCTGATTTCCATCGTGCTCAACCCGGTGGTGTTCTGGGCCATTGATCTGGCCAAGCCAAAGCTGGAAGCCAAGTCGGCACGCCGCAAGGCCGCGCGCGCCGAGCGCAATGGCGAGCGGATTGAACCTGATAGTGTCGAGCCCACCGAAGCGATTGCCAGTGAAGAGGTCGCCGAGGCCGATGTGCTCGAACTGGTCGAAGAAGATGTCATCGAGCCATCGCACAAGACCGGCCACACCGTCCTGGTGGGCTTTGGTCGCGTCGGCAAGGTGGTGGGCGAGAGCCTGCATAGCGCTGGCGCGCCGCTGGTGCTGATCGAAGACACCGACCATTTCGTGGCGGTGGCGCGCGACATGGGCATTGAAACCGTGCTGGGCAATGCCGCCAGCGAAGAGGTGCTCGAGCTGGCCAATCTGGCGGCGGCCGAATGCCTGCTGATCGCCATTCCCGACGGCTTCGAAGCCGGTACGGTGTGCGAAGTGGGGCGCAAGCTCAGCCCCTCGATCCGCATTATTGCGCGGGCGCATTCAGTTGAAGAAGAAGAGCATCTGCGCAGCCTGGGCGCGGATGTGGTGATCATGGGCGAGCACGAAATCGGCATGGGCATGCTGGCCTGGCTGCGCGGCGAGCGTGTCGCGCCGGTTGTGGCCGAGGCGGTGGTTGTCGAGCCCAAGCTGGCGCCGGTCGATAATCTGCTGGAGAAGGCGGCCACGACACCTGCCGCGGTAGCTTCTGCCATCGCCACCACCGATGAGAGCGAAACGCCTGAAACAGCAGAACCGACGACCGAGACTGAGCCTGAAGGCGAAATCCCCGTGCTCGAAGCTGTTGTTGTCGATGATGTCATCGAGCTGGCGCCCCCGGCCGAGCAAGCCGACACACCAGCGTCCCAGGACGATGCTGCCGAAGTCACAGTGGACGAGGTCAGCGCGGACGCGGCAGCGGAACTGGATGAGCAGAAGGCCGATGAGGTCAGCGAAGGCGGCCCGGCACCCGCAAGTGAGGATGCCGATACCGCTGAAGACGGGGTGGCGCCAGAGGTGCAGCCCGAGCCCAAGAGCTGACAGCTTGCGGGCGGGCAATGTTGGCTGGCGCTGTATTTTGGCGCAAGCTGGAGGGGTGCGCCGCGTCAGGGCGCAAGGAGTAGTTTGGTTAGATGATTTCGCAAAAGGCCAAATACGCGCTGCGGGCGCTGGTATCGCTGGCACGCGTGGATCGTGGTGAGACCATGATGATTGGCGAGATTTCCAAGGCGCAGTCGATCCCCAAGAAATTCCTCGAACAGATCCTGCTTGAACTCAAGCGGGCCGGGTTCGTCGCCAGTCGGCGGGGCCGCTCGGGGGGTATGAACTGATCAAGGCGCCCGAGGAGATCATGTTCGGCGAAGTGCTGCGCCTGATCGACGGGCCCATCGCGCCGCTGCCCTGCCTGTCCAAGATTGCCTACAAGAAATGCGCCGATTGCCAGGACGAGGGTGCCTGCGAAATCCGCCACGTCTTCGAGCGCGTGACACTGGCCACCCGCGCCGTGCTCGACAGCACCACACTGGCCGATTCCCTGCGGCTCGAGGATTTGCCGGTTTAGGTTCAGAAGGCACCGATTGTGTCGAGCATGGCGCGGCGCATCTCCGGATTACTCCAGAGCACGAAGCCGCCAATGATCAGGGCGGCCAGCACCGCCAGACCCACGACCTTCTTGAGCAGCGAGAATGCCAGCCAGACGATGAACAGCCCGGCCAGACCAAGGCCGATCAACGTCATATCATCTGTGGGCATTACCAATATCCTGAATAGTTTGGCTGTGGTGCGCTAGCCGAAGACGACGGTCTTCTTGCCATTGAGCATGACCCGGTTTTCCAGGTGCAGCTTGACGGCACGCGCCAGCACGCGGCTTTCGATATCGCGACCGGCGGCCACCAGATCCTCGGCACTCATGGCGTGGGTGACGCGAGCGGTTTCCTGCTCGATGATCGGGCCTTCATCGAGATCGGGGGTCACATAATGCGCGGTGGCGCCGATGATCTTGACGCCGCGCTCATGGGCCTGGTGATAGGGCTTGGCACCCTTGAAGCTGGGCAGGAACGAATGATGGATGTTGATGACCTGCCCGAACAGCCGGGTCGACAGATCATTGGAGAGCACCTGCATATAGCGCGCCAGCACCACCAGATCGGCCCCGGCCTTCTGGATGATCTCGAGCACCTGCGCCTCCTGGGCGGCCTTGGTGTCCTTGGTCACAGGCAGCAGGTGATAGGGGATGCCGGCGTCCTCGGCGATCTTGCGCGCATCGGGGTGGTTGGAAATGATCGCGGCGACGTCCGCATCGAGCCAGCCCACGCGAATCTGGTAGAGCAGATGGAGCAGGGTGTGGTCGAATTTGGAGACCAGAATGACGATACGCTTGCGCTGGCTTTCGCCCACCAGGCTGGTCTTCATGGAAAACCGTTCAATGGGCGCCTTGAGCGCGCGTTCAATGGCGTCGCGGCCCACGCCCTGGGGCGCGGTAAAGGCCAGGCGCATGAAAAAGCGGCCGGTTTCGCGATCCCAGAACTGGTTGGATTCAGCGATATTGGCGCTCAGCGCGGCCAGCTCGGTGGTAACCGCGGCGACGATGCCGGGGCGATCGGCGCAGGACAGGGTCAGGACAAAATTGGCCGCGGACATTGTGCAAACTCCAGAAATCTCGCCAGCGGTATCAATGGCTTGGGCGCTCGCGTCAAGGGTGCACGTCGGGGCAGGCGCGCCGATGCGAAAAAGGGCCGCCCTTGCGGACGGCCCTTTCCGAGCTTAACGGCCTCGAGTGCCGAGGAGATGGGTGCTAGTCGAGATCACTCCCGCTCGCTACCAAATATCCAAGACCTGCTTCGAGAACCACAACCTCAAAAGACACTGGATCACCTCCTATTCGTTCGTTGAACATGAGGGGATGGTGCGCCGATTTTTCGCGTCTGTCTAGAGCGGCGACTTTTTGGGCCGACTGCGCAATTGCACCAGTGTTGCCGCGAACACGCCCAGCGCCACCAGACCGATAATGATGGTGGCCAGCGCGTTGACGTCGGGCGACACGCCCAGCTTGACCTTGGAGAAGATCACCATGGGCAGGGTGGAAGAGCCGGGGCCCGATACGAAGCTGGCGATCACCAGATCATCAAGCGAGAGTGTAAAGGCCAGCAGCCAGCCCGAAATCAGCGCCGGGGCGATGATGGGCAGGGTGATGTCAAAGAATACCCGGACCGGGGTGGCGCCCAGATCCATAGCAGCTTCTTCCAGGCTGAGATCGAGATCGGAGAGGCGCGACTGCACCACGACGACCACATAGGCCATGCAGAATACCGAATGGGCGATGATGATGGTCATCAGGCCGCGCCCGGCAGGCCAGCCAATGGCACTTTCCATGGCCACAAAAAGCAACAGTAGCGCCAGGCCGGTGATCACGTCGGGCATCACCAGCGGTGCCGAGACGGTGGCCGCCAGGGCGGTGCGCCCGCGGAAACGGCGGAAGCGGACCAGCGCAACGGCACACAGCGTGCCCAGCACCAGCGCAATGGTGGCAGCGGTGAAGGCCACCTGAATGGAGAGCCAGGCGGCGTCGATCAGCTGCGGATCGGCGAAGACCTCGGCGTACCATTTGGTCGAAAAGCCCGACCACACGGTCACCAACCGGTTCTCGTTGAACGAGAAGATCACCAGCGACATGATCGGCGCGTACAGGAAGGCAAAGCCCAATACGGTAGCGGTGAGGAGCAGGCCGTTGCGGCGCATCAATTGGCCCTTTCCTTGTCCAGCGTGCTGTCCTGTGCCCGCTGCAACAGCATGATCGGGATCACGACAACTACCAGCATGGCGATCGCCACGGCAGCCGCGCGCGGCCAGTTGGAATTGGCGAAGAACTCGTCCCACAGGACGCGCCCGATCATCAGCGTGCCGGGCCCGCCGAGCAGGGAAGGAATGACGAATTCGCCGATGGCGGGAATGAAGACCAGCATGGAGCCGGCAATTATGCCGGGTATGGAGAGCGGCAGGGTGATCGAGAGGAAGGTGCGCCAGGGCCTGGCGCCCAGATCGGCGGATGCCTCGAGCAGGGCGCCGTCCAGCTTCACCAGATTGGTGTAGAGCGGCAGGATCATGAAAGGCAGATAGGTATAGACGATGCCGACATAGACGGCGAAATCGGTCTGCATCATCACCAACGGCTCGATGCCAAACAGGCCCAGAAACTGGTTGATGACACCATTGCCGCGCATGAAGCCGCTGAGCGCATAGACCCGCAGCAGGAACGAGGTCCAGAATGGCAGGATAACCAGCATGAGCAGGATATTGCGCCACTGATCGGGGGCGCGCGCCACCGTATAGGCCATCGGATAGCCAATGAGCAGGGCGATGATGGTGGAGATCAGCGCGATCTTGATCGAGCTGAGATAGGCCGCGACATAGAGTGCGTCAGTGAACAAATAGAGATAGTTGTTCAGATGCAGCGTCAGCTGCAGCGTGCCGTCTTCATTGGTCAGCAGCGGCGAATAGGGTGGGCGCCCGAACTGCTTGACGGTCAGCGAAATGCCAAACACCACCGCCAGCGGCACCAGAAAGAACAGGGTCAGCCAGATGGCGGGGGCAAAAATCACAAGCGCCCGGCCGGACAGGCCCATGGCCGCCAGCGTGCGTTCAACACCGGACCAGACACGGCGCTTGGGCAGCGGTGTATCGCCCTCAAAGCTGCTCATACCGTCAGCACCGAACCGGAACTGTCGCCCCAGGTCACATAGACCTGCTCATCCCAGGAGATGGCGTCGGGGTTGGATCGGGTAGTGTTGGTCTGGGTCACGCGCAGGCGTTTGCCGCTCTGCAGCACCACGCGATAGACGCTGACATCGCCGAGATAGCCAATATCCTCGACCACGCCCTGGGTGATATTGGCGCCATGGGCGTTGTCGGGTTTTTCGCGGCTGAGCATCAGCTTTTCGGGGCGAATGGCCCAACTCAGGCGCTGGTCGGGGGCGCATTCCACGCCGTGGCCGACATAGATATCGCAGCCCAGCTCTTGGGAGCGGATGCGGATATAGGCGTCCTCATCCTCGGTAACCACGCCGTCAACGAGATTGACCGAGCCGATAAAGCCGGCCACGAATTTGGAGTTGGGGAATTCGTAGATGTCGGTGGGCTCACCGATCATGGCGATTTCGCCCTGGTTCATCACCCCGATGCGGGTGGCCAGGCTCATCGCCTCTTCCTGATCATGGGTCACCACGATGAAGGTGACGCCCAGTGTCTCCTGGATCTTGACCAGTTCGAACTGGGTTTCCTCGCGCAGCTTCTTGTCGAGCGCGCCAAGGGGTTCATCGAGCAGCAGCAGTTTGGGGCGCTTGGCCAGCGAACGGGCCAGCGCCACGCGCTGGCGCTGGCCGCCGGACAGCTGGTGCGGTTTGCGCCGACCATAATCGGCCAGCTTGACCAGGCTGAGCAGTTCAGCGACGCGGTCATTGATTTCGGCGCGGGGCAGGCCATCGCGCTTGAGGCCATAGGCAATATTCTGCTCGACATTCATATGCGGGAACAGCGCATAGGACTGGAACATCATGTTGACGGGGCGGTTATAGGGCGGGACATGAGACATGTCCTGACCGTCGATTTCGATGGTGCCGGCGCTGGGTTCTTCAAAGCCGGCCAGCATGCGCAGCAGGGTCGATTTGCCCGAGCCCGATCCGCCCAGCAGGCAGAACAGTTCGCCCTTGTAGATATCGAGCGAGACGTCGGACACGGCGAACACGTCGCCAAACCGCTTGGTGACATTGGCGATGCGGACGAAGGGTTTGGCATCGCTTTTGCGCCAGGGGCGGGTATCAGCGGCGATTTCGGGCTTTTTGGCCATGTCAGTCCTGGTGGTGGAAGCGGGGCGAAGTTGTGGCTTCGCCCCGTTTGCAGTGAGCGCTTACAGACCGGTCTTGATGCGGGTCCAGGAGCGGGTCATCAACTCGCTGAATTCAGGCGAGGTGGCCTTGCGTGGGTAGAGCTTGGCGGCGACATCGGCAGGTGGGTAGATCGCCGGATCGTTCTTGATCTCGTCATCAATGAACTCGACAGCGGCCGCATTGCCCGAGGCATAGAACACGTAGTTGGTGTTGGCTGCGGCCACTTCGGCTTTCATCATGTAGTCGATGAACTTGTGGGCGTTGTCGGGGTGTGGTGCGTCACCGGGAATGGCGAACAGGTCGAACCACTGCAGCGCGCCTTCCTTGGGAATGAAGTAGGCCACTTCAACGCCCTGGGCAGCTTCGGCAGCGGCATCGCGGGCGATGAACACGTCGCCGGAATAGCCCACGGCCAGGCAGATTTCGCCATTGCCCAGATCGTCAATGTACTGCGAGGAGTGGAAGTAGCGGACATAGGGGCGCACGCCCTGCACCAGCTCTTCGGCCTTGGCCAGATCGTCAGCACTTTCCGAATTGGGGTCGATGCCCAGATAGTTCAGTGCCGCGGCAAAGATCTCATTGGGTGCGTCGAGCATGGCAATGCCGCAATCGGCCAGCTTGGCGGCCAGCTCGGGCTTGAACACGATATCCCAGGTGTCGATGGGCTGATCTGCACCCAGCGCTTCGGTAACCTTGCCGACATTGTAGCCAATGCCGGTGGTGCCCCACATATAGTCGATGGAGTGGGCATTGTCGGGGTCATGGGCGGCGGTGCGCTCCATCACGCCGGGGTCCATATTGCCCAGATTGGTCAGCTTGGACTTGTCGAGTTCCTGATATAGGCCCGCCTGCACCTGGCGCTCCAGGAAGAAGCCGGAGGGGACCACGATGTCATAGCCCGAATTGCCGGCCAGCAGCTTGGCTTCGACGACTTCATTGTTGTCGTAGACGTCGTAATTGACCTTGATGCCGGTCTCCGCCTCGAAATTGGCGATGGTGTCTTCGGCGATATAGTCGGACCAGTTGTAAACGTTGAGGACGGCTTCTTCCTGGGCCAGCGCGGGGCTGGCGACCATGAGGGCGCCGAGGGCAAGTGCGAGCGACTTGTTCATCTGGACGGGAGCTCCTGTTGGGGTCGTTTTGGTCTTTTGGTTTTGGGTGTGCGGCACAGGCGTGCGGCTGGCATTGGTCCACCCCACCGGGGCAGACAGGCTCGAAAAGCCAGGGCTTATCTTTCAAGGCCCGGCTGATGGGGCGCAAAATCACTCTGCGGTGCAGAAAAGGAGCGCTCGGAAGCGCTGGACAACTCGACTGAACGGGGCCCGGTGGGGGGCGCATATCGATCTGCGGCGATGGCAAGATCAACGATCAAGGTGTTCAGCGAAGTGCCCTTTCTCGGTTCGAGGTATGCCAAAGCGTAAATTGAAATGCCCCGGTGGACAAGGGATTTACCGCCATGGTCTGGTAGGGGTTGACGCTTTGCCGCATCAGGGCGCAAAACCCGCGCCGACAAAGGCCCGCGGGCCTGCATGACCATAGTAGTGAAAAGCAATTATATGACCGCCAAGGCCTATCTCTCGATCACCCCTGAAGTTGCACAGGCATTGGCCGACGGTCAGCCCGTGGTGGCGCTGGAATCCACCATCATCACCCATGGCATGCCTTATCCGCAAAATCTGGAGATGGCCAAAAATGTCGAGGCGGTGATCCGCCAGAACGGCGCCATCCCGGCTACCATTGCCATCATGGATTCCAAGTTCTGTGTCGGGGTGTCGGGCGATGATCTGGAGCGGCTGGCGCTTGAAGGCGGCAAGGCTGCCAAGGCAAGCCGGCGCGATGTCAGCGCGCTGCTGGTCAAGGGCGCCATTGCCGGCACCACTGTTGCCACCACCATGCAGATTGCCGCGCTGGCGGGCATCAAGGTGTTTGCCACGGGCGGTATTGGCGGCGTGCATCGCGGTGCCGAAGAAACCTTCGATATTTCGGCCGATTTGCAGGAGCTCAGCCGCACGCCAGTGGCGGTGGTCTGTGCCGGTGCCAAGTCGATCCTGGATATCGCCAAGACGCTTGAAGTGCTTGAGAGCAATGGCGTGCCGGTGCTGGGTTATGGCACCGATGAATTCCCCGCCTTCTGGGCGCGTCAGAGCGGCCACAAGGTCGATCACCGGTTTGACGATGCCGCCGATATTGCCAAGGTGATTGCCCATCAGGTGGCGCTGGGCATGGGCGGCGTGCTGGTCGCCAATCCGATCCCCGAAGCCGATGCGCTTGAGCCCGCTGCCATTGAGGCGCGGATTGCCGAAGCCATTGCGGGCGCTGAAGCCGAAGGCGTGTCGCGCAAGGATCTGACGCCATTCCTGCTCAAGCGCATCTTTGAATTGACCGATGGCAAGTCGCTGGTCGCCAATATTGCGCTGGTGGAAAACAACGCCAAGGTTGCTGCCAGGATTGCGGTGGCCCTGGCAGCAGACGCGGCATGAGCGGCAAAATCCTGGTCGTCGGGGATGTGATGACCGATGTCATCGTGGTCCCCGAAGGCCCTATGGTCAAAGGCAGTGACCGGCGCGCCACCGTGCGCAGCCGGCCCGGTGGGTCGGGCGCCAATCAGGCGGTCTGGCTGGGTGCCATGGCGGCCGATGTGGTGTTTGCCGCGCGGGTCGGGCAGTCCGACCGGGCCATGTATGAGAACTATTTCCGCGGGCTCAGCGTGGTGCCGGTACTGGCCGGTGACGCCGAGCAACCTTCGGGCGTGCTGGTGACCATTGTCGATACCGATGGCGAGCGCAGCTTCCTGACCGACCGGGGCGCCAATCTCAATCTGAGCGCCGATGATCTGCCCGACAGCCTGCTCGACGAGGTCAGCATGATCATGGTGTCGGGCTACAGCTTTTTTGCGCCCGGCCCGCGTGCGGCGGTGCAGTCGCTGTTTGCCGCCGCCAAGGATCGCGGCATTGCCATCGCGATTGATCCCGCTTCGGTGGGGTTTCTGGCAGAGGTTGGTGCTGATCAGTTTCTGGACTGGACGAGCGGGGCTGACTGGCTGTTTGCCAATGCCGATGAGGCAGCCCTGCTGACCGGGCTGGATGATTATCAGGCCCAGATGGTGGCGCTGGGCGCCCACTATGGGAATGTCGTGATCAAGCGTGGACGGGATGGTGCGGCGCTGGGCGGGCAGGCCGGTCTGCGCGTCGAACTGCCCGCGCCCAGCGTCACCGTGGTGGATTCCACCGGGGCGGGCGATGCGTTTGCGGCGGGCTTTCTGGCGGCGCTGCTCGATGGCGAAGATGAAGCCTCGGCAATGGCCGAAGGCATCGCTTCGGGGGCCAAGGCCGTGCAGACCATTGGCGGCCAGCCGGGCTAGCCAAATCCCTGGGCCACCGCTACATCTGCGGCCAATCGAGGGAGACAGATATGAGCGGCAAGAAAGTGCGTTGGGGCATTCTGTCCACGGCCAATATCGGCATGGCCAAGGTCACGCCCGGCATCCAGAAATCGGCGCATTCCGAGGTGGTGGCGATTGCCTCACGCGATCCCGGCAAGGCGCGGGCGGCGGCCGACAGGCTGGGCATTGCCAGGGCCTATGGCTCGTATGAGGAGCTGTTCGCCGATCCCGAGATCGATGCGATCTACAATTGCCTGCCCAATCATCTGCATGTGCCCATGACGGTGGCGGCGGCCAAGGCGGGCAAGCATGTGCTGTGCGAAAAGCCCATCGCGCTGAACGCGGCCGATGCCGAAGCCCTGCGCGAGTGTCCGGCCGACCGGATTGTGCTCGAAGCCTTCATGGTGCGGTTCCATCCGCAGTGGGAGCGCGCCCGCGCGATCATTGCCTCAGGCGAGCTGGGTGAGATCCGCTCGATCAATGCGGTGTTCACCTATTTCAACGCCGACCCCAATAATGTGCGCAACAAGGCCGATATTGGCGGTGGCGGCATCATGGATATTGGCTGCTATCCGATCACCGCGGCGCGCTATCTGTTCGAGGCCGAGCCGACGCGCGTGGTGTCGCTGATCGAGCGCGATGCCAATTTCGGTACCGACCGGCTGGCCAGCGTGATGGCCGATTTCGGCGGCGGGCGGCAGCTCAATTTCACCTGCTCGACCCAGACCGTGCCGCATCAGCGGGTGCAGGTGTTCGGGTCCAAGGGCAAGCTCGAGATCATCATCCCGTTCAATGCGCCCGCCGATATGCCCACCGCGATCACCATCGACAGCGCAGCGGCGCTTGATGGCTCGCTGGCGCGGCGCGAAATCCTGCCGGCGGTCGATCAATATACCGCGCAGGCCGAAGCTTTTGCGCTGGCCGTGCTGGGCGAAAAGCCGCTGGCCTGGGGCATCGAGGATGCGATTGCCAGCATGAAGGTGATCGACGCGATCTTTGCCAGCGAAAAGAGCGGCGGCTGGGCGAACGTCTAGGCGATCTCGGGAGCAATCAGCCGTTCGCACAGCATCATGATGCCGGCGCGGACGGCGGCTTCGTCGATCAGCTTTTGCGCCACGCCATAGCAGGCAGCCTGGACCACACGGCTCAGTTCGGTGGGTTCGGCCACCCCGGCCGCGCGCAGGGCATCGACGATCTGCGCATTGGTATTGGTGTCGAGCGCGCGCAGGCGGTCCGAGATGCGGCCATGGCTGCTGAACAGTTCCTGGGCGAAGGGCGAGCTCTCAACGATGGCGGCGATGACGCCATATTTGCCGGCCATGGCGGCGCCGATGCGCCGGGGCAGCGGGCCCGGCCCGGCCATGCCGGCGTCAAAGGCTTCGGTCAGCGCCCCCGTCAGTTCATCGAGAATGCCGGCGAACACGGCTTCCTTGTCGGGATACTGGGCGTAGAGCGTGGCCTTGGCGA
Organism: Devosia sp. J2-20; assembly: GCF_055808475.1. Taxonomy (NCBI): domain Bacteria; kingdom Pseudomonadati; phylum Pseudomonadota; class Alphaproteobacteria; order Hyphomicrobiales; family Devosiaceae; genus Devosia; species Devosia sp. J2-20. The sequence continues at coordinate 143,494 of NZ_CM147870.1, forward strand.
TGCCGGCCTGGCGGGCAATGGCTTCCATGGTGGTGCCGCGCAGGCCATCGCGCAGCATCAGAAAACGCGCTGCATCAAGGGTGCGACGGCGTTTTTCGGTAGCTCTGGCATCGGCGGCGGCACTCAAAATAAAGGCGCTCCACTTGAACGAACTGAACGAATAACATATCTATCGTTCAATTGATAACGGAGACTGACATGTCTGATCGCGTTTTGCTCACCGGGGTTTCCGGCTTTCTGGGCGGCCATGTCGCTCTCCAATTGCTCAATGCTGGCTACACCGTTCGCGGCAGTGTGCGCAAGCTGGCCAAGGCCGACAAGGTCCGCGCCACGCTGGCCAGAGCGGGTGCCGATATCTCCCGGCTGGAATTCGTGGCGCTAGACCTGCTCAGCGATGATGGCTGGGCCGAGGCGATGGCCGATGTGCGCTATGTGCAGCATACCGCCTCGCCCTTCGTGCTCAATACACCCAGCGATCCGCAGGAACTGATCCGCCCCGCCGTGGAGGGCACGCGTCGCGCCATTGCTGCGGCCCTGGCTGCCAAGGTCGAGCGCATTGTGCTGACCTCCTCGATTGCCGCGATCCAGTATGGCCAGAGCGATACCAGCCGCGCCTTTACCGAGGCCGACTGGAGCAATGTCGAGAGCCCCCATATCGGCGCCTATGCCCAGTCCAAGACGCTGGCCGAGCGCGCCGCCTGGGAGATGATGGACGCCGCCGGTCGGCATGATGATCTGGCGGTGATCAATCCGGCGGGGATTTTCGGGCCGCTGCTCGATGAGGATCCCGGCACGTCTTCAATGCTGGTGCAGCGCCTGCTCGATGGCAAGCTGCCCGCCGTGCCCAAGCTGGCCATGTCGATGGTGGATGTGCGCGATGTGGCGGCCCTGCAGGTTGATGCCATGACCAACCCGGCGGCGGGCGGGCAGCGCTGCATCGCCTCGGAGGGCACTTATATGATGGCCGAAGTGGGCAAGATGCTGGTTCCAGCCTTTCCCGATCGCCGCGTTCCCACGGCCGAGCTGCCCAATTGGGTGGTGCGCATCGTGGCGCTGTTTGATCGCGATGTGCGCGACAACATGCATGAAATGGGTACGGTCAAACGCGTCGACGGCAAACGCGGCAGCGAACGCCTCGGCCGCCCCCTGATCGGCACCGACGTGTCCAGCATCGCGACCGGCAAGAGCCTGATTGAGCACGGGCTGGTCTAGGATCAACGCACCGCCATGAAGCGGGATGGCATTGGGGTCACTATCCCCGCCATCCCCTTGCTGGGTCAGATCGTGCGGCTCTATCATCGCCATTGTGTGGGGCTGTAGCTCAGTTGGGAGAGCGCGTCGTTCGCAATGACGAGGTCAGCGGTTCGATCCCGCTCAGCTCCACCATGCTTCGGGCATACTATGCGCGGTAGCTTTCCAGCATCATTGGGTTTGCTCGCTGGCAGTCGCGCGCGGCAATAATAGACTGGCCTCATGGCATTCACTGTGCGGCGGATGCACGTGGCTATTCAGGAGTACTCTTGGATCTGCTCGTTCGCGCGGCTCCTCTACTAAACGGATATTGCAACGCCGGAGCAACTCATGCTCATGTCCCAATAAAGGAGGTGTTACATGGATAGCCGCGAACTTGCACTACGGGCTTTTGAACGACAGGACACTTTTTTTTGATAATCTAAATGAAGCTACGGTTCAGAGCGGTACTCTGGCCATTCGATCTACATTCTTGCTCAATGGTGGCGCCTGTTTGGCTCTGTTGGCCTTCGCGGCCAACACGCTGACGGCTGATGCTCTCGGCGAAGGCCAAGCACGATTAGTGGTGCAAATTCTTGGGTCCCTTAGTGTCTTTGCGTGGGGGCATTCCTTTCCGTGGTTGCGACAGGGCTGGGCTATCTCGCCAACAGAATTGCAGTAGAGGCCCACTATCGAAAAACTCGACACTGGGAGGCTCCGTTTATGCGCCAGTCTGTCGCTTCGTCTCGACTTTTCAAAGCAACAAATATTCTTCAGATAGTAACTATCTTAACAACCGTAGCTGCGCTGATCCTGTTCTTGTCCGGACTGCTGATCGTTGCTCGCAATATCCCCGTGGTTTAGTCTGGACAGCCCCCTACCCCCGCGCCTTCATCTGCCGATCCAACCCCTCTGAAATCACCGCCTTCATTGCCACGCGCGCTTCTTCGGGGTCGCCGGCCTGAATGGCTTGGGCGATGCGGGTATGGGCCTTGACGGTAGAGGCCATGGCCGTGGGGTCCTTGATGGGCGAGCTGATGGTGAAGGCGGCGGTCAGCGCCAGTTCGACCAGCGTGCTGATCGAGGCCATGAAGGGGTTGGCCGAGGCCTGGGCGACGGTGCGGTGGAATTCGAGGTCCGTGCGGGCAAAGTCTTCGGGCGTGGTGGTTTCGCCCATGGCCCGGGCGCAGTCGATCAGTGCCTGAGCCTGCTCGTCGGTGCGGCGCAGCGCGGCCAGCGCAGCCGATTCCAGCTCCACCCCGATGCGGATTTCGGCCAGGCTGCGCAAAAAGGCTTCGTCCGGCCCGGTCTCGAAATGCCAGGCCAGCACATCGGAATCGAACAGGTTCCAACGGGCGCGCGGCAGCACGCGGGTGCCGATGCGGGCGCGGGCCTCAATCATGCCCTTGGCGGCCAGCGTCTTGAGCGCTTCGCGCAGCACGGTGCGCGAGACGGAAAAGCGCTGCAGCAATTCGGCATCGGATGGCAGAATGCTGCCCTCGGGAAAATCGCCGCCGACAATGGCCACGCCAAGCTGCCAGAGCACTTGGGAATGCAGATTGCGCATGGGCACGCGGCCGGCGATCGAGGCAATCAAATCACCCGATGTGCGTGGTCGCGCGGTGCGCATGGTCATGCCGGTATCCTCAGCCCGATGGGGCGGTTGACCTAAGCATGGTGCCATTAGTGTTACAATATGAATTGCCGCCTGCCCGCGGCTCGATGCATGCAAGCGCTGGACAGCGTCGCGCTGCTTGGCCAAGGGTAGCGGCAAAAAGAGTCACCCCCATGACCGACCATGTCACACCCGATCAGATCGACGCCGTTCTGGCCCATGTCGATGCCGGGCTCAATGCCAGCCTTGAGCGGCTCTATGCGCTGCTGCGCATCAAGTCGATCTCGACCGATCCCGCCTTCAAGGCCGAGTGCCAGCAGGCTGCCGACTGGATTGTCGGCGAGCTCAAGACCATTGGTTTTGATGCGGCCGCGCACGCCACCGAGGGGCATTCGGTGGTCTGGGCCAAGGGCCCCGAGCAGGATGGTGCCCATGTACTGTTTTACGCCCATTACGATGTGCAGCCGGTCGACCCGCTCCATCTGTGGGACAGCGATCCGTTCGAGCCGGTGCTGAAAACCGATGCGCAGGGCCGCAAGATCATCGTGGCGCGCGGCGCCTCCGATGACAAAGGCCAGATGATGACCTTTATCGAAGCCTGCCGCGCCTGGCAGGCGGTGACAGGCACGCTGCCGGTCAGGATTTCGCTGATGCTCGAAGGCGAGGAAGAAAGCGGCGGCAAGAACCTGCCGCCCTTCATGGAAGCCCATAAGGATGCGCTGAGCGCCGCCGATATCGCTTTGGTCTGCGACACCGATATGTGGGACCGCCAGACCCCCTCGATCACCACCATGCTGCGCGGCATGGTTGGCGAAGAGATCGAGATCACCTGCGCCAACAAGGATCTGCATTCGGGCATGTTCGGCAATGCCGCACGCAATCCCAACCAGTTGCTGGCCGAGATCATCGCCAGCCTGCGCGCCCCCGATGGCAGCGTGACGCTGGAAGGGTTTTACGACGACGTCGCCGAGGTCAGCCCCGAGATCAAGGCGCAATGGGCGTCGCTGGGTTTTGACGAGGCCGCCTATATGGGCGAAGCGGGGCTGTCGATCCCGGCTGGCGAAGCGAACCGCAGCGTGCTCGAAATGCTGTGGGCGCGTCCGACCTGCGAAATCAACGGCATGATCGGCGGCTATACCGGCGATGGTTTCAAGACGGTCATTCCGGCCAAGGCCAGCGCCAAGATTTCGTTCCGGCTGGTGTCGGGCATGGACCCCGACAAGATCCGCGCCGCCTTCCGCAGCCACGTACAGGCGATGGTCCCGGCCGACTGTTCGGTCAGGTTCACCAGCCATGGCGGCGCGCCCGCCATCACCGTGCCCAGCGATGGCACGCATTTGCAGCAGGCGCTGAACGGGCTCAGCAGTGAATGGGGCAAGCCTGCGGTGATCACCGGCTCGGGTGGCTCAATCCCGGTGGCCGGGGATTTCAAGCGCATTCTGGGGCTCGATACGCTGCTGATCGGCTTTGCCCAGATCGACGATGCGATCCACAGCCCCAATGAGAAATACGATCTGGCCAGCTATCACCGCGGCATCCGCTCCTGGGTCCGCGTGCTGGCCGCACTGGCGGGGTAGGCTGTCTGCTCGTCTCGTCTCAAGCGAGGGCGGCGTGACATGTCCACGGCCACCAAAACCACCTCCCCCGTAATGGGGGAGGTCGGCAGGGGTGAAACCCTGGTCTGGGCGCAATGGCTCAGGCGAACATCAGTGCCAGCATGGCGATGACGGCCGGGACAGTCTGGATGAACAGGATTTTCCGGCCCACCGTGACGGCGCCAAAAATGCCGGCAATGGCCACGCAGGCCAGAAAGAACATCTGGATCTGCCAGGCAAAGCCGGGCAGCGGATAGACCAGTCCCCAGATCAGCCCGACAGCCAGAAAGCCGTTATAGAGCCCCTGATTGGCCGCCAGGGTCTTGGTCTGGGCGGCAAAGTCCGGCTTGAGGTTGAACGCCTTGGCGGCGCGCGGCGTGGTCCACAAAAACATCTCGAGCACGAGAATGTAGATGTGCAGCAGCGCAATCAGGGCGACGAGAAGCGTGGCGATCAAGCTCATGGGACAGGCCTTTTATGGGGCGTGACGCCGATCGAGCCGAGCGGCGTCCAGAGGGGATTGGCCTCCCTCATCTCACGCCAGCACGGCTCAGAGCAAGCGCGTGAGCCTAATGGTCTTCCTGCGCGTCGGCAGTACCCAGCAGCCAGTAGCCCGCGGCCTTGACATATTCAGGGTCAAAGCCACGGTCGTCGGTCAGGTGCGCACGGACCGCCTTGCTCATGGAGGCCTCGCCCGCGACATAGGCATAGGCGACCCCATCGGGGAAGCTGGTGGCCTTGATGCGGTCCAGGATCAGGCTGGTGCTGCCCGCCGGGGCGCCATTGCGATAGACATAGCTCAGGCTGACATCGGCAGCGCCGGGGAAGGGCTGGTGTTCGTCCGGATTGTCCACCTCGATCACCGCGATCACCCTGGCGTCCTGGGGCAGCTCGGCAATGCGACGGGCCAGCGCGGGGATGGCGGTTTCATCGCCCGCCAGCAGATACCAGTCAAACGCGGTCGGCACGATCAGCGAACCGCGCGGGCCACCGATCACCAGCTTGTCGCCCAGACTGACCTGCGCGGCCCAGCTCGAGGCAGGGCCATCGCCATGCAGCACGAAATCAATATCGAGCGTGCCGGCATCGACATCATATTGGCGGGGGGTATAGTCGCGCATTTCGGGGCGCTCGCCCTCGGCGAATTCGGCACCGCGCGGGCCGATCGGCACGATCTTGGGTTCAACGCCCTCGGGAAAGAAGAACGCCTTGATGTGGTCGGCATGGCCGGGCGCGGCAAAGCCGGTCATGTCACCCTTGAAACTGATGCGGCGCATTGTGGGGGTGATGTCGGTCACGCCGGTCACTTCGAGCAGGCGCATACGGGTTTCGTGGCGAACGCGCTGGGGTGCGCGCGGATCAGAGGTCACATCCATGGCTTGTATCCTGATTAATTTAGTCAGGATTTAGCGGTGGCGGAACGGAAAATCAAGGCATGTGCCGCTCGATGCGCACAGTGTGTGCACCAGTTCGGCCCTGATGCTACATCAATCCGAGCATGGCATCCTGCGCCCGACGCAGCGCAAACAGCCGCGTGGAGGTGTCCGGCTGGCTGTTGAACTGGGTCAGCAATTCGCCCTTTTTGACCGCCGCAGTGACCTTGCCACCCTCGAGCAAACCGACCGGAACGGCCCTGGCAGCGCGGCTGTCGGTGATGGTCATGGTGTAGCTGCGATAGCAGGTTTCCCCAATGGCATCAAAGGTTTCGCCTGCCTTGAGGTCGCGCTTGGCGACCGCGCAGACCTCGGCAACCGGGCTGGGCAGCGGCACCATGTCGGGCTTGCCATGCAGCATGATGCGGGCGCAGGTCAGCGGCACTTCCAGGCTGGTCAGATGATAGGGCCGGAAGAAGGCATAGTATGGCCCGTGCCCGATATGGAGATCATCCATCCGCTCGATGATCCGCGGGTGCTCCGCCTTGACGATCACGAACACGCCCGGCGCGACGCCCTTGCCAACGGTAAAATCGACCACGCCGCTCTTGTTGAGAATTCCGCCATCTGCCTTTGGAATCAACACCTTGGCCATGTCGTCGCGGTCTGTTCTGGGGCCGTGCATGCCCGGTACGTCGGGCACCAGCCCGGTGGCATTGGCGATGGCGGCCATCTCGACCATGGTCTTGGAGCCATCGACAAACTCGACCAGCATGCGCGGGTTCATGTTCCGGCGCGTCGCCTCGGCGCGATAGTCATCGGGTACCGCATCATGCTTGAGCGGGTTGTTCTTGCCCTTGCCGGCGGCGACGATGGGCAGACCCAAAGCGCTAACAAATTCAATCAGTTCCATGCAGGAGCTGGGTTCATCACCCGCGCCGACCGAATAGACAACACCAAGCCGATCGGCCTGTGCCTTGAGATAGGGGCCGATGGTGACATCGGCTTCGACATTCATCATCACCAGATGCTTGCCGTGTTCCATGGCCAGCAAATCGTAATCGGCAGCCACGCCGGGCTTGCCAGTGGCGTCGATGACAACATCAATGTTGGGCGTGGTGACCAGAGTTTCGGCTGAGGTGATGGCGATCTTGCCCGCTTCGATGGCGGCAGTGGCCTGGCTGGGCGAGTCCGCCACGCGGCCTTTTGAATCCTCGCCATAGGCAATGGTCATGGCATCCAGCGCGGTGTGCGGGCGGCGGGTGGCAATGGCCGCCATCTCGATGCCCTGCATCAGCGACATCTGGGTGACCAGGTCGGTCCCCATTTCGCCGGACCCGATAACCCCCACGCAGAATCGGCTTGCCGGAGTCGGCGCGCTGGGCAAGTTCGCGCGCCAGGCCAGTGAGGGCGATTGGATTGGTCATGGTGGGTCCGTTCTCGTCTCGTGCCCCTGCGTTACCCCTCAGCCGAGGATCAAGGCAAGTGAAACAGCAGGTTGAGAAGTCAGCGCGCCAGAGGAGAATGAAATCTCCCGCAGCGGAACTTTATTGTCAAAATGACCATATTGCGCGGGTTGAGCGCACCCCGGCTGGGCAATTTTAGCACTTCTTAAACCGTTCGAGTGGAAACTGAGGCTTGGAGAAACCTCCCGGGGCACACGTAAGACATGAGCACTAAGGCCGATAACACCATCGCATTGCCAGCGGTCATCGACCTTGATTCGCTTGACGGCATCAGGGACGGGCTCCTTGACGCCATCGAAACGGGCCCGGTGACGATCGCAGCGAGCGCGGTTGAGCGTGTCAGCACAAACGCGCTGTTCATGCTGATCAGCGCGGCTGAGACGGCCCGGAGAAACCATTTCGAGTTCGCTATTGAACAGCCGAGCGCGGCCATGACCTGCGCAATTGAGCGTCTGGGCCTTGGCGCTCAGTTTTCGGAAATGATGAGAGGATGACGACTTTGCGGGTTCTAACCGTGGACGATTCGAGGACTATCCTCGCCATGCTGCACCATACCTTGAGCAATGCGGGATTTGAGGTCCTGCAGGCTGAAGATGGCCAGCAGGGTCTTGATGTACTCAAGACTGAAACCGTTGATGTGGTGATCACCGACATCAACATGCCGGTGATGGATGGCATCGAGTTCATCAAGAATGTCCGGGCAACCGGTAATCACCAGAGCTTGCCGATCCTGATCCTGACGACGGAAACGTCGCAGGACAAGCGTGATCAGGGCAAGGCAGCCGGAGGGACCGGCTGGATCGTCAAACCATTCGATCCTGAAAAGCTGATCTCCGTCATTCACCGCGTGGTGCACTAACAGCAAGCCCAGAACGGTTGGACTTTCCCGCATGAGCGATCTCGACGACTTCAAAGCCACCTATTTCGACGAATGCTCCGAGCTCCTCAACGAGCTGGAAGAGCAATTTGCTGCGATCGAGGCGGGCGAACGCGATGCGGACCGGCTCAATGCGGTGTTCCGTGCCATCCACTCGATCAAGGGCGGTGCCGGGGCATTCGGCTTCTCGGCGCTGGTGGGCTTTGCCCATGCCTATGAAACCCTGCTCGATTATGTGCGCGATGGCCGGGTTGAGTTGACCGATGATGTGGTGGTGCTGTGCATCCGCGCCAATGACATCATCGCTGACCATGTCAATGCGGCTCAGACCGGGGAAGCCCTGGCGGCTGACTACGGCATGGAAGAAAAGAACCGTTTTGATGCCCTGGCGCGTGGCGACAAGGGCGAAGATGAAGATCTCGGCGGCGAGATGGTCGAGGAATTCGACCTCGATTTTACCCCCGTGATGGTCAATCTTGGTGGCGATGACGCCGCTGAAGACTCGGCGGACGAAACGGCCATGGCGCTCGATAGCGACCTGACCAGTGCGCTCGACGAGACGCCGATTGCAGCCGAACCAGCTGCTGGCGTTGCAGACGAAGTGGCGCCCGATGACGCCTTTGATGCGTCGCCGATGCAGATTGAATCGGGCCATTGGGAAATCAAGTTCACCCCGCATCGCGCGCTTTATGCACGGGCCAATGATCCGCTGCTGCTGTTCCGCGAACTGGCTGTGCTGGGCGAATTTCACGTGCGCGCCGTTCTTGGCGACGTGCCACCGCTTTCCGATTTCGAACCGTTTGCCGTTTATTGCAGCTGGGAAATCACGCTGGTTTCATCGACGCTGAACGAAGCCATGATCCGCGAGGTCTTCGAGTTCGTCGAGGGCGATTGCGATATCTCGGTGGCGCAGCTTGGTGCCAGCGTCATGCTGGATGTCGAAGATGAAGAGGCCAGTTCGCCAGCCGCGGAAGCGCCGGCATCAGCGGCCGAACCGGCCAATGATGCTGATGATCTGCTTGCGCTTGCCGATGACGAAGTCGCCGGCCTGCTTGATTTCGATCAGGAGGAAACGCCAGAGCCTACACTGGCCGCGACCGCTCAGGACAGTTTTGAGGAGCCACCGGCTCTCAGCTTTGCCGAACTGGCGGCCTCGATTGCGCCGACACCGGTCGCCAAGGCGCCGCCGCCACCAAAGCCCGTTGCACCTGCTGCCCCGGCCTCGGCCGAAGGCGAGGAAAGCAGCGGCCGCAGCGTTGGCGTGCAGTCAATCCGCGTTGATCTGGACAAGGTTGACCGTGTGGTCAACATGGTCGGTGAACTGGTGATCACCCAGTCCATGCTGACCCAGCAGATGGATGAGAATTTGCGCGTGCGCTACACCGAACTGGTGCGCGGGCTCGAAGTGCTGGCCCAGACCACGCGTGGTCTGCAGGACTCGGTCATGGCGATCCGCGCGCAGCCGGTCAAATCGGTGTTCTCGCGCATGCCGCGCCTGGTGCGTGAGCTGGCCACCAAGACCGAAAAGAAGATCAAGCTCGAGACGATCGGTGAGAACACCGAAATCGACAAGACGGTGATCGAGCAACTAAGCGATCCGCTGACCCATATGATCCGCAACTCGGCCGACCACGGCATTGAGAGCCCGGAAAAGCGCGCGGCCAACGGCAAGAGCGAGATCGGCACCATCCGTTTGTCGGCAGAGCAGGCTGGCGGCAATATTCTGATCATCGTCGAGGACGATGGTGGTGGGATTAATCGTGAGCGCGTCCTGCAGGTCGCACGCGACAAGGGCATTGTGGCGCCGGATTCCAATCCATCCGAGGAGCAGATCGACCAGTTGATCTTTGCCCCGGGCTTCTCCACTGCCAGCGAAGTCAGCGATCTGTCCGGCCGTGGCGTCGGCATGGACGTGGTGCTGAGCAATATCAAGAAGATCGGTGGTTCGGTGCATGTGCGCAGCTGGACTGGCAAGGGTACGCGGATGACACTGCGCCTGCCGCTGACGCTGGCTGTGCTCGATGTCATGCTGGTGCGGGTGGGTGGCAGCCCCTATGTGGTGCCGCTGTCCTCGATCGTGGAAACCATTCAGTGCTCGCGTGCCAGCTTTGAGCGCGTGCCCAGCGGTGGTCAGGTGCTGCAGGTTCGGGGCGAATACGTTCAGGTCATCGATCTGGTCGAGCGCTTCGAGCTGGTATCCGATACACCCGAAGAGAACCGCTTTGTGGTCCTGTGCGAAGCTGAAGGCAGCCACAAGGTTGCTTTGGTGGTCGATGACATCATTGGTCAGCAGCAGGTCGTTATCAAATCTCTGGAAGAGAACTTCCAGAGCGTGGAAGGCGTCGCCGGCGGCACAATCCTGGGTGACGGCAATGTTGCACTGATTGTTGACGTTCAGGGCCTAAAGTCCACGATAGTGCATAAGAATGCAGCCTAAGGGCTGATTGTAAAAGTGTAGGTCGTCCAGAACAGGCGACAGAAAGGCTAGAGACTATGGAAGCGCTTGGTATGCGCGACGAAATCGGCGACAAGGCCGCCGTCGCCGCTCACAATTCCCTGCAGTTGATCGCTTTCTCGATCGGCGAACAGACTTATGGGGTGGAAATCACCACAGTGCGCGAAATCCGCGCCTGGAATGGCGCTACGCCGCTCCCCAACACCCGTGAGTTCGTTCGTGGTGTGATCAATCTGCGCGGCACCATCGTACCGATCTTTGACCTGCGCGCCCGCTTCGGCGACGGCCCGACATCGCCCACCAAGAACCACGTTGTGGTGGTGATGAGTGTTGGCGACAAATGGGTTGGCATTCTGGTCGACGCCGTCAGTGACATCCTGACCGTGTCGCGCGATGACATCCACAATGTCCCCGAAGGTAATTCGGTTGATACCGAACTGCTCAACGGCATTGTCACCCATGACAGCCGCATGGTGGGTCTGATCGATCTGCACGCAGTGGTCAGCGGCGCCAAGCTGGACGGCTAGTCCGCCCGATATTCGTTATTGTGTTGAAGGGCGCCGCGAGCGCCCTTTTTCGCGTCTGGCCAATGCGGACCCAAAACGCGTTTACCGCGACGCGGCAGCGGCCGGGTGCGGTGGATCAGTCTGGGAATGTTGAGAAGGTGGGCCCTGGTACGTATCGCGGCGGCAAATCAAAAACCAGATCAGCCATTCCGGATAGGCGGTGGGCGGTGCCAGCGCGGCTGGCAGACAGATCAGAACAGCTCGGCGTCGCCGTGGTTCTGGTGTGCCGCGATGCCCGAAAGCGAGGGGACGCGAAGTTCGTCAAGCGTCAGGGTTGACCAGATTTCGTTATAGACACTCTCGGGGGCCGATGCTGGCAGCAGCGCAAATTGCCGCGTCGCCAGCGCCATGTTGTGGCACCTTTGCTCGATGCGATCCTGACCCTGCAATGCTGTAATGATGACCGCAACGGCATCGCGCACCGAGGGGTCCTTGTTGAGTTTGCCATCAGCAAGAATCTCGAGAGCCTCGGTGATGCCTTCCAGCATCGAAGCCGATTGGCGCGCGGTCTCGTCGAGTTCTTTGGCGAGTTTATGCAGTGACATACAATCTTTCCCTAGCCCTGAGGTCGCAGACTAACGCGGGATTCCTAAAGCAGTTCTTGCAAAGGACCGTTCTTATTTCATCCTTGGTCTTTGTGGTTAGCGATTGGCTAACGAGTTTACCGCTACGATCCGAACAATAAGGACCACTGGGGTACGAGCGCGATAGATGGCACTGGCGAATTCATTACCGCCCGAATTTGATCGCGGCGTGGTCACGACCGTCCATCAGGGCGACTGTCATGTTTCCAACGCAACGGACCTGACGTTCTCCACGGTGTTGGGTTCGTGCATCTCTGCCTGCGTGCGCGATGTTGTCGCCAATGTGGGTGGGATGAACCACTTCCTGCTCGCCGAACAGTCCGGAGCCGCCAAGGATCGCTACGGCGCATCGGCGCGCTATGGTGCGTTCGCCATGGAGCAATTGATCAACAAGGTGCTCAGCCAGGGCAGCGGCCGCAAGGGAAACCTGGAAATCAAGGTGTTTGGGGGCGGCAAAATCAATGCGGCGCTCGACGATGTCGGGCTCAAGAATATCGAGTTCGTGCATGAGTTTCTGGCAGCAGAAGGTTATACGGCGGCCAGCAAGGATCTGGGCGGCACCTACGCGCGTCGCGTATTGTTCAAGCCACATTCGGGTCGCGCCTTCGTCAAACGCCTGGATAGCGATTCCGGTGCCAATGTGGCGCGCGAGGAAATCGCACTGGCCAAGCGTCGTGTGGTCATTCCGGCACCGGTGGACGATATCGAATTGTTCTGATTGTCGCGCTGGTTGCCCTCCGAGGCAGACCGCGCGCCCTTCGTTTTTCAAGTTATGGCACTAAACGGGTCAGCGGCAATTGTCGCTGGCCCGTTGTTGTGTCCGGTACGTGCTGTATCAGAATGAGCCAAGTGTTCAGCTTCTGACAATCTGCGTTAGCAAAGCCTTTCAAGCAGGTGCCGGCCGATAGATTTGGTTAACCATTGCGCGCGTATGGTTGTTCATGTTGCCACGCGCCCTGCCAACCCCTGTTTCAGGCATGTCATGCCCAGCCTGCGTCTAGTCCTGATATTCGCCGCGATCTGGCTTGGTGCCGGCGCGCTGGGGCTTGGCTTCGCTGGCGCATTCGAGCCTGGCTGGCAGCAGATCAGCTTTGTTGCGGTGCTGTTGCTGATTGCTGTGGTGGCAAGTCTGGCGGTTGCGATCCGTGCCGACATGGCTGCAGCCAATACGCTGGCCGCCATTACCCGCGCGGCAGGTCTGGCAGAACGCGCGGGCGAGGTGCTGTCCATGGGCGAGATCGTTACTCGCCTGGGCACGCGTCTGGAGCGGGCACATCAGTTCAAGCTGGCAGTTTCGGCCATTCACCAGCCTCTGGTGGTGGTTGATGAAGGCGGGCAGATAGTGGTGGCCAGTCTGGGCATTACGCGGCTTGTTCGCGAAGCCGTCGAGGGGGCGTCACTCGATGCCCTGTTTGGCGAGGGCTATCTCAGTGCGGGTGGTGGCGCGCCCGAGCAAAGCCTGGTGCTGCTGGCCGATCAGCGTTTCGAGGTGCGGCGCCATCCCTATGCAGCGAAACGATTTTTACTTGAGTTTATTCCCGCGGGCACTTTTGTGCAGGACGATGATCTTGATGCCTTTGTTGGGGCGCTGGGCAGCGGCCAGACCGGCTTTCGATTCGAGGCCAAAGCCGTGGCTGCCAACCCGGCGCTGGCAGCGCTCAATGGTGGGCTGGCCGAACTTGATGGCGGGCTGCATCAGCTTGAAAGCCTGATCAGGGCGGGTGGCGAACTTCCTGACGCGCTGGATGGGCCCTTGGGCGCCCTGGCGCAGCAGATCGACGACTTCGCCCGTTCGATGGATGATCAGCTCGAGCAGGAACGCCAGACGCGGGTGCGGCTCGAGGCGAGGCTGGTGCAGATCGGGCAACTGGTCGAGCGGTTTGAGACGCGCATGGCCGCGATCAATGGTGCGGCGGCCGATAATCTCAGCGATGCCCGGGAAGCCAATGCGGCGCTCAAATCGGGCGGTGCGCAACTGCAGCGTGCGCGCACGATTGGCCACAATGCACAGAACCTGGTGGGCGCCGCCGATCAATCTGCCCAGCAGACCCATCTGGTGGTCAGCGAGGTCGACAGAATGACCAGCGAAATCGACAAGATGGTGCAGGCGATCGAGGACGTTTCCTTCCGCACGAACCTGCTGGCGCTCAATGCTGCGGTGGAGGCTGCGCGGGCTGGCGAGAAGGGCGCGGGGTTCGCTGTTGTTGCCGACGAAGTGCGCCAACTGGCCCAGCTGATCAACCGTTCGGCCAAGGATATCCGCGCCGTGGTCAGTCGAGGTCGTGTTCAGGCGGAAAATGGGGTCAATGAATCCAAGACCTTACAGAAAATGATTGCCGATCTTGAGGTCCATTTACGCAATCTAAGTAATGAAACCGACACTATTACAACGACCCTGAGCCTGGGCGAGACGGCGATGAGCCGATTGAGTGGGCGAATGGGGTCGTTCGGCGACGTCGCTACAGTCGAAACCCGACCGCAGCGACGCGCGAGCGCTTAGACAGGCGTCCAGCAGGGGCGTCTGGGGCAATTGGGGTAGTCTGTATGGAACAGGGGGAAATCTCCCTTAGCGAACGTGAATTCGCGCGGATCAAAGGCCGCGTGTATCAGGTCGCGGGAATATCGCTGAGTGATGCCAAGCGCACGCTGGTCATCTCACGCTTGTCCAAGATTGTGCGCGCGCTGGGTCTGCCCAGTTTTGACGCCTATATCGATTTTCTCGAGCGCAAGGGAACGGCCCAGGAAGGCCAGGAATTCGTCAATGCGCTGACCACGAACCTGACGCGCTTTTATCGCGAAGACCATCACTTCGATCATCTGCGCAAGCATATCGAGGCGCTGGTGGCATCCAAGCCACGTGGCAGCCGTCTGCGTATCTGGTCCGCCGGATGCTCGACCGGGCAGGAGCCCTATACGATCGGTATGGATCTGCTGGGGGCCTTTCCCGAGCTCAAGCGCTGGGACTTCAAGATACTGGCCACCGATATTGATACGGCCGTGATCGAGAAGGCCGCGCGAGGCATCTATCCCGAAAATGAACTCAACGGTCTGTCGCGTGAACGCGCCGCGCCGTTTGGCAAGCCGGGAGACGGGACCATCGTGATCCCCGCGGCGGTGCGCAATCTGGTGTCGTTCAAGCCGCTCAATCTGATCGGGCCTTGGCCGATGAAAGGGCCATTCGATGCCGTGTTCTGCCGCAATGTGGCGATCTATTTCGACAAGCCAACGCAGGGCGAAGTGTTCGGCCGGTTCAGCAAGCTGATGGCGCCCGAAGGCTATCTCTATATCGGCCACTCGGAAAATCTGGGCTCGGGTGGTGATGGGTTCCGTCTGGTTGGCAAGACCATCTACCAATCCAAACTGAAACTGAACAAGCAGGAAGCGGCATGAGCATCAAGGTCCTTGTCGTCGACGATTCGGCGCTAATCCGTGAAGTCCTGACGCGCATGCTGTCGCGTGACGGGGACATTGAGGTGGTGGACACCGCCACCGATCCCATTGATGCGCGCCAGAAGATCAAGGACCTCAATCCTGATGTCGTAACGCTCGATATTGAAATGCCCAATATGAACGGGCTGCAGTTTCTCGAAAAGCTGATGCGGTTGCGTCCGACACCGGTAATCATGGTGTCGACCCTGACCAAGAAGGGGGCCAGCGAGACCCTGCTGGCGCTTGAACTGGGCGCGGTCGATTTTGTGGCCAAGCCCAGTGCCGAGTTTGCTGGCGGTATCGAGGCGTTTGGTGTCGGTCTGCGCGAAAAGATCCGCGCCGCCGCCAAATCCGATGTTCGTGGTCGTTCAGCCAGCCGGGCCGAGCCGCCCAAGCTGGCCGTCAAAACGGCCGCGGCGCCAAATGGTGCGCTGATTGCCATTGGGGCATCGACCGGTGGCGTTGAGGCCATCCGTGCCGTTCTCTCGCAAATGCCTGCTGACTGTCCGCCAATCGTGATCGCCCAGCACATGCCGCCAGGCTTTACCGGTCGCTTTGCGGCGCGCCTGGATGAAGTATGCGCGAT
Organism: Devosia sp. J2-20; assembly: GCF_055808475.1. Taxonomy (NCBI): domain Bacteria; kingdom Pseudomonadati; phylum Pseudomonadota; class Alphaproteobacteria; order Hyphomicrobiales; family Devosiaceae; genus Devosia; species Devosia sp. J2-20. Next base: position 159,270 of record NZ_CM147870.1, read on the forward strand.
CAAGGTGATTGAAGCCGAAGACCGCATGCCTTTGCTGCCGGGCCATGCCTATGTGGCCAAGGGCGATTTCCACCTGCGGGTGGAGCGTTCCTCAGGCCAGCTCAAATGTCGCCTGACCCAGGACGAACTGACCTCGGGCCATCGCCCCAGTGTCGACATCCTGTTTGAGTCAGTGGCCAAGACCGTGGGCAATATGGCCGTCGGGGCCATCCTGACCGGTATGGGCCGCGATGGGGCGCGGGGGCTCAAGCTGATGCGCGATGCCGGCGCCTACACTGTTGGCCAGTCCAAAAGCTCGGCCCTGGTGTACGGAATGCCGCGAGTCGCGTTCGAAGAAGGGGCCGTCGTCGAGCAGGCGCCGGTCGAAGATATTGCGAGCCGTCTGGCTAACGCCTTGGTACGGCTCAAATCTGCAGCGTAAGGGCCAGGGTATACAATCACTCAATGCGGATTGAGAGATTTGTAACGCTTCTTGCCTAGTGTTTGATGCAAGCCCGGGGTTGGTATTTCCCCGGCACCAGGAAGGTGAATTCGAACATGCCTAAAGCCAGCGCAGTCAGTGTTCTCATCGTCGATGATCAGCAGTCCATGCGCGGTATCTGCAAGTACATCCTCACGCAGCTCGGCTTCAAAGACATCATTGAGGCCAAGAGTGGCCGTGATGCCTTGGGAAAGCTCGAAAAAGCCAATGTCGATCTGATCATTTCCGACTGGAACATGGAAGACATTGACGGGCTGACCCTGCTCAAGGTGATCCGCAAGCATCCGCGTACTCAGGGCATGCCATTCATCATGGCAACGGGCCGTTCCGACAAGGAGCAGGTCAAGGAAGCCATTACGTGTGGCGTGAACAATTATATCATCAAGCCATTCGACGCTTCGACCATGAAGAAGCGTATCGAGGCCGTGATCGGGGCACTGAGCTAGTTCAGCAGCCGCGCCTACTACAAGCCTGAAGTTGAGCCCCCGCCCCCCACAAGGGTCGGGGGCTCAACTGTTTTCGGCTGCTTCGCCGCGCGTAAGAAGTGGTTAATGGAGCAGGAGTATCGTTTCCACAGATCGGCCTGATCCGGTCTGGGGAGGACTGCCGCTATACCCGTCAATTGCCGATGGGGCCCGATGACGCGATTACGCGCCGGGCATGGCAGTCATTGAGGAAAGCTGGAGTGTTCAATGGGATTTCTGCCACAGTTGAAGATCGCCCAAAAGCTGCCACTGGCGCTGGTCGGGTCGGCCTTGTTGGTCAGCGTTGGCGTGGGGATCGCCAGTTACCTGATTGGATCGGCAACGGTCGATCAATTGTCGCGGCGGCAGATCGATACCATTGCCCGAAATTCAGCCTCCGAGCTTGAAGCCTATTTCAGCAGCATTGCCGAGGATCTGGTGATCACCGCGACCACTGAATCCACGCAGACGGTCCTGCGCGACTTTAACATCACCTGGGGTCAATTCCTGACGGCAAAGCCGCCACAGGAACCCAAAGATGCGCTGCAGATGGCCTACATCACCAACAACCCTGACCCGGAGCAGCGCGAACTGCTCGATGTCTCGCTCGAGACCAAGCGGACCAATTACGACTTTGCGCATTCCAAGGTGCACCCGGCATTCCGGCGCCAGCAGGATGCGCGTGGCTATGCCGACCTGATGCTGATCGATCCCGATGGCAATTTGATCTATTCGGTCAAGAAACGCGACGATTTCGCCACCAATCTGGCGAGCGGTGACGGCGCCGCGTCCGGTCTTGGTCGTGCTTACCAAGCTGCAGCTGCCATGACTGAAGCAGGGCAGGTAGCGTTTGTGGACTTCTCGCCCTATGCCGCGGCAGCCGGGGCACCGGAAAGCTTTGTGGCGACACCTGTTTTCAACAACCGCGACAAGCTGGTTGGGGTGCTGGCGGCGGCCCTGTCGACGGCCTCGGTTGACGCGATCATGGCCAAGTCTGATGGACTGGGTGAAACCGGCGAGAGCTTCTTTGTCGGTGCCGATTATCTGATGCGTTCGGATTCCCGTTTTTCCGATACGCCAGACGCCCTGATCACCAAGTTCGATAATCCCGTGATCACCACCGCGCTTGGCGGTACCGCAGCCAGCGGCGTGTCGAGCGATTATCGCGACATGAATTTGATCCTGACGGCTCAGCCGCTCAGTTTTGGTGGGGTAAACTGGGCCGTGGTGACGGCAATCGGCGAAGACGAGGCCTATGCCCCGATCACCGATATGCGCAACATGATGCTGGCCATTGGTGGCGGCCTGTTGGCTATTGCTGCCATTGCCGGGTACTTCTTTGCCCGCTCGGTCAGTGGCCCGATCAGCCGGCTGACTACGACCATGGAAACACTGGCCGAGGGTGATCTGGCCGCCGAGGTGCGCGGGGCAAACCGCACTGACGAAATTGGCGCGATGGCCCGCGCGGTCGAAGTGTTCCGCGAGAATGGTTTGAAAGTGGCGCAGATGACCGAGGCCGAAGCGGCCCAGATCGTGCGCAGTCAGGCCGAGCGCGCCGCCATGATGCAGGACTTGCAGCGCGCCTTTGGTGCGGTAGTCGATGCGGCCATTGCAGGTGACTTCAGCAAGCAGGTGGACGCTCAATTCCCCGATGATGAGCTCAATACGCTGGCTCGCTCGGTCAATAATCTGGTGGCCACGGTCAATCGTGGCGTTGGCGAAACCGGCGAAGTCCTCGCCGCCCTTGCCAATACCGATCTGACGCAGCGCATGACGGGTGATTATGAGGGGGCGTTTGCCAAACTCAAGGTCGACACTAATGCGGTGGCCGACAAGCTCACCGAAGTGGTGGGCCAGCTCAAGGATACCTCGCGGACGCTCAAGGCCGCCACGGGTGAAATCCTCAGTGGTGCCAACGATCTGAGCGAGCGAACAACCAAGCAGGCTGCCACGATTGAGGAAACCTCGGCGACCATGGAGCAGCTGGCAGCAACCGTGCTGGCCAATGCCGAGCGGGCCAGCGAGGCTTCCACAGTGGCGTCGAGCGTGACACGCACCGCCGAAGAGGGTGGTCAGGTGATGCACCAGGCCACGGAGGCCATGGCGCGCATCACCGATAGCTCGGCCAAGATCTCCAATATCATCGGCATGATCGACGACATCGCCTTCCAGACCAATCTGCTGGCGCTGAACGCCTCGGTGGAAGCAGCCCGTGCTGGTGACGCAGGCAAGGGATTTGCTGTGGTGGCCGTGGAAGTGCGGCGCCTGGCGCAGTCGGCGGCTTCGGCCTCGGCGGATGTAAAGGTGCTTGTCGAGCAGTCGGCGAACGAAGTGCAGGGCGGCTCGCGTCTGGTGGCCGATGCGGCGGTCAAGCTGGAGTCCATGCTCAGCGAAGCGCGGTCCTCCAATGCGCTGATGAACGGAATTGCCAAGGAAAGCCGCGAACAGGCCTCCTCGATTGACGAGGTCAATACAGCGGTCCGCACCATGGACGAGATGACCCAGCACAATGCGGCTCTGGTCGAGGAGATCAATGCTGCCATCGAGCAGACCGAAGCGCAGGCCACCGAACTGGACCGCATCGTGGACATTTTTGCCATTGATGAGGCATCGGCCAAACAGCACAGCCGGGCGCCAATGGCACCTGCGGCTCAGGCGACCCCGGGCAATGGTTTTGCCGAAGGCGCACGCGGGCTGCAGAACAAACTCAAATCGGTGGCCAAGTCATACCTGTCCAACGGCAGCGCTGCGGTGGACCGCGACTGGAATGAATTCTAGGGGCGCATAACTGGAGATCACGTAACGGGGCCCGCGGGCCCCGTTGTCATGACGGCCTTTGCAACCGGTTTCGGGCGGCAACCTGACGTTAAGAACCCTTGGCTTAACTTGTCTACCATACAAGTCGACGTGTTTTTTCGTCGGGGGAGCGAGACGTTTTATGAAAGCCATTTCCGGATTTTGGGGTAACATCAAGCTGACAACGGCGATTGCCGGGCTGGTGTTGATGAGCATCACGGTCACCATCGTGGCCTATTCGGTCAACGGCTATTTTGATCTGCGCAAGCAGTCGGTCAATCAGATGATCGCACAGCAGGACGCCAATTTGCAGGTAGCCGGCACGATCCTGGAAAAGCGCCTGTCCGGGTCGGTTGTCACCTGGGCCGAGGATGGCTCCATTGAGGCGTTCCAGACCTACAACATCCCGTTCTTCCATGACACTGGCGCCATCGACTCGGTGACGCGCATCACCGACGGTGAAGCCGTGATCTTCGGGCTCGACGCCGAGACCAATCAGTTCATCGCCAAGTCCACCAGCTTTGAAGCCGAAGACGGCTCGCGGGTGATTGATTTTGCGCTCGACACGAGTTCGCCCGAGCACGCAGCACTGGCGGCCGCTGAACCCTATTTCGGCACAGTGACGATGCAGGGTACCCGCTTCTTCGGCGCTTTCGAGCCTATCAGTAATCTCAAGGGCGATCTGCTGGGCGGTTTCTTTGTGGGCAGTGATGCAGCACTCGCCGAGGCCGCCGCCAATAGTGCCGTGCCCGGCATGGTGGTGATGGGGCTGGTCCTGATCGCGGTGATGGGCGCAATTTGCCTGGTGATCACACGCCTGCTGATGCGTCCGATTCCCCGAATCGCGGCAGCCATGGAATCCATTGCCGATGGCGATTTTGCTACCGAAGTGCCCTATGTCACCCGCGGCAATGAGCTGGGCGCCATGGCCCGTGCCGTTGAAGTGTTCCGGGCCAATGGCCTTCGGGTGAGCGAAATGACCGAGGCCGAGGCGGCACGGATCATCGCCGATCAGAAAGATCGTCAGGCGATGATGACCGAGTTGCAGTCCGCCTTCGGTCAGGTGGTTGATGCCGCCGTCGCCGGCGATTTCAGCAAGCAGGTGGAAGTCGAATTCCCTGATCCCGAACTGAACGGACTGGCGCGCAGCGTCAATTCGCTGGTCAAGACATTCAATCGTGGTGTGGTGGGCATTGGCCAGGTGCTGGGCGCATTGGCCAATACCGATCTGACCCACCGCATGGAAGGCGAGTATGAGGGCGCCTTTGCCACGCTGAAATCGGACGTCAACGCCGTTGCCGACAAGCTCAATGAAGTGGTTGGCCAGTTGCGCGAGACCTCGGGTACGCTCAAGACAGCGACCGGAGAAATCCTCAGTGGCGCCAATGATCTGAGCGAGCGCACCACCAAGCAGGCTGCCACAATCGAGGAAACCTCCGCCACTATGGAGCAGCTCGCGGCCACGGTTCTGGAAAACGCCCGCAAGGCCGATGAGGCCAGCCGCAAGTCGCAGACTGTTTCGCACACCGCTGAAGAGGGTGGTGCGGTGATGAGCCAGGCGACCGGCGCAATGGAAAAGATCACCAGCTCGTCGGGCAAGATTTCCAACATTATCGGCATGATCGACGACATTGCCTTCCAGACCAATCTGCTGGCGCTGAACGCCTCGGTGGAAGCGGCCCGTGCTGGCGACGCCGGCAAGGGTTTTGCCGTGGTGGCCGTTGAAGTGCGCCGTCTGGCGCAGTCTGCGGCCTCGGCTTCGGCTGATGTGAAGTTGCTGGTCGAACAGAGCGCCAGCGAGGTTTCTGGGGGAACCAAGCTGGTGGCCGATGCCGCTGGCAAGCTCGAGGCGATCCTTGAAGGCATTCGTGAGAACAGTCTGGTGATGGAAGGGATTGCACACGACAGCAAGGAACAGGCGTCTTCGATCGAGGAAGTCACTGTTGCCGTGCGGCAGATGGATGAGATGACGCAGCACAATGCGGCGCTGGTCGAGGAGATCAATGCCGCCATTGAGCAGACCGAAGCGCAGGCCGTCGAGCTTGACCGGATCGTTGACGTGTTCGCTGTTGGTGATGATGGCACCCGCCACGCGCGTGCGCCAGAACGCCATCGCGCGCCCGAGCGCCGTGTTGAAGCGACCCCGGTGCGGCAGAAGGCGGCGGCCAAAGCCTATCTCAGTCATGGCAGTGCGGCCATTGATCAGGACTGGAACGAGTTCTGATAGCACCCAGCAATCAAAAACGACTTCAAGGGCGCCCACTGGGCGCCCTTTGACGTTCACGCCAAGTCGATCTGCCGCGTGATGCAGACGTTGCGACGAAAGACCAAGATGAAAACAGCTCCAGGTACGACTGAATTGCGAAATGCAATCGTTTGCGGCGCGTTGTGGACAACGAACAGTTAATGCCTGTGTCGTATTTTGCGGTCTGAGGGTTTAATCTACGGGCGCTGTCGAGCGCCGTTTCAGCCCGGTCCGGGGGGATTTGACATGCGTAAATTTAGCCAGATTTTTGGCAATATCAAAATGACCACAGCAATTGCGGCGCTGGTCATCACATCCATCATTGGCTCGATTGCCGTTGTCTCGGGGGCGATCTATCTCAATCTTCATGCCCAATCGGTCGTCGACAGCGAATTGCAGCAGGATTCCAATCTGGCGGTTGCTTCGACAATTCTGGAGCGGCGCATTTCCGGCTCGGTGCTGAACTGGGCCGAGGACGGGACGATTGATGGCTTCCAGAGCTGGGCCATCCCGCCATTCTACGACAGTGAAATCATTGACTCGGTGACGCGTGTCACCAAGCAGGATGCCACCATTTATGTGCTGGATTCGGCCACCAACACCATGATCAGCAAGACCACCAGCCTGACTGCCCCTGACGGCGAGCGCGTCGCGGATATGGTGCTCGATGAAGGCAACCCGGCCTATGCGCCGCTGATGGCTGGCCAACGCTATGTCGGCGAACTGAGCGTCAACGGGGTCGAGTATTTCGGGGCTCTGCAGCCGATCGAGAAAATGAGCGGCGAAATCATGGGTGCCATCTTTGTTGGCACGCCAATGGCTGCGGTGCAGGCGACGGCAAATGGTGTGCTCACGCTGATCCTGATCGTGGGCGGTGCGGTTACCGTGGCGCTCAGCCTGGTGGGGCTTGTGGCCTCGCACCTGATCACCCGATCCATTCCACGCCTGGGCGGTTCGATGGATGCGATTGCCGAAGGCAATTTCGAGGTTGATGTTCCCTATACCGAGATGGGCAATGAAGTGGGCAACATGGCCCGCGCCGTCGAGGTGTTCCGCCAGAACGGGTTGCGCGTCAGCGAAATGACCGAGGCCGAGGCGGCCCGCATTATCGTGGACCAGGAAAACCGCCAGAAGATGATGAGCGAGCTGCAGGACGCCTTTGGCGTGGTGGTGGACGCCGCCGTCGCGGGCGATTTCACCAAGCAGGTCACCGTCGAATTCCCCGATCCGGAGCTGAATGGGCTGGCCTCGGGCGTCAACAATCTGGTGTCGACCTTCAATCGCGGTGTGGCGGAAATGGGCGAGGTGCTTGGCGCCATGGCCAATACCGACCTGACCGAACGGATGGAAGGCGACTATGAGGGCGCGTTTGCGACCCTCAAGACCAACATCAATGCTGTCGCTGACAAGCTGACCGAGGTGATCAGTCAGCTGCGTCATACATCGGGCTCGCTCAAGACGGCGACCGGCGAGATCCTGTCGGGTGCCAATGATCTGAGCGAACGCACCACCAAGCAGGCCGCAACAATCGAGGAAACCTCGGCTGCCATGGAACAGCTGGCGACCACTGTGCTCAAGAATGCTGATCGGGCCAAGGAAGCCAGCAGCAATGCGGCGCAGGTTACCCGTACCGCTGAAGAAGGCGGCGAGGTGATGGACAACGCGACGCTGGCCATGGAGCGGATCACCGAATCCTCGGGCAAGATCTCCAACATTATCGGCATGATCGACGACATCGCCTTCCAGACCAATCTGCTGGCCCTGAACGCCTCGGTTGAAGCGGCCCGCGCTGGTGATGCGGGCAAAGGCTTTGCCGTGGTGGCCGTGGAAGTGCGCCGTCTGGCGCAGTCGGCCGCCAGCGCATCGAGCGAAGTCAAAGTGCTCATCGAGCAGTCGGCGGACGAAGTCAGTTCCGGCTCAAGGCTGGTCAGCGATGCTGCCGGCAAGCTGCGCAGCATGCTTGAAGCGGCCCGTGGCAATAACAGCCTGCTGGAATCGATCTCCCATGACAGCCGTGAACAGGCTTCAGCGATCGAGGAAGTGACCACCGCGGTGCGGACCATGGACGAGATGACCCAGCACAATGCGGCACTCGTCGAGCAGACCAATGCGGCGATTGAGCAGACCGAGGCGCAGGCAACCGAGCTGGATCGCATCGTGGAGGTGTTTCAGATCGGACCCCTGCAGGGTCAGGGCGCGCAGCGCGAGCAGCAGGACGCGCGCGCCCTGCAGAACCGCCTGGTCTCTGCTTCTCCTCATCTGGGTACACACGGCAATGCCGCCCTGGCAGAGGACTGGGACGAAATCTGACCGCTCCAACGATTGCACGATGATCGTCCCCGTTATGCCTCAGGCATGGCGGGGATTTTCTTTGAGGCCAAGTCTTTCGGAATTATTTGTTTGTTGCCAGCACGATAGAGCGCTGCTTGCGCGCGCTGGCCGTATTAAACACTCAGTTAATCGGGACCTGATAATTTTGCACATTAATTAGGCGCGACACTTGAGTGCAGCGCGCAGGTATTAGGGCAAATGGTATGATCAAGCGCGTTGGCCAATTCTTTGGCAATATCAAGTTGACCACCATGATCGCCGCTTTGGTGATTTCAGCGATTATCGTTTCGGTGTCGGTTGTTTCGGCGGCGATATACATCAATCTGAGCGCGTCGACCAATGATACGGCGATGGCGCAGCAGATCACCAATCTTAAGGCGGCGGCAACCATTCTTGAGGGCAGTCTGCCGGGCGCAGAAGTGCAATGGGCCGAGAACGGCGATCTTGCCGGGATCCAGACCTGGAGCATGCCGCGCCGCTTTATCGATAACGGGCTGGTGGATTCCATCGCCCGGGTGACAGGCGAGGCCGCCACGATCTTTGGCTGGGATGAAACCGAGCAGGATTTCATCCGCATGACCACGACCATTGAAGATGCCGCTGGCGAGCGCATTCTGGGTACGCCGCTGGGCAAGGATGGTGCTGTCTATAAATCGATGATGGAAGGCGTCACCTATTTCGGCGAGGCTTCGATTGTCGGGCGCCCCTATTTTACCGCCTATCAGCCGATCCTTGATCAGGGTGGCGTGGTTTCGGGCATCCTGTTTGTTGGTATCGACAAGGCTGCGGTTGAAGCGGTGATCTACGATACGCTCAACGTCTTGCTGGTGGTTGGCTTGGCCGCGCTGGTGGTGCTTGGCGCGATTGGCTACATGCTCTCGCGTCTGATGATGGCGCCGGTGCCACGCCTGGCAAAGACCATGAAAATTGTTGCCGATGGCGATTTCGCTGCCGAAGTCGCCTATGCCGACCGCGGCAATGAAATTGGTGAGATGGCCCGGGCCGTCGAGATCTTCCGTCAGAACGGTCTCAAGATGAGCGAAATGACTGAAGAAGAGCGGGCCGCCTCAGTGCGTCGCCGCGAAGAGCGGACGGACATGATGGTGGCGCTGCAGGCGGCGTTTGGCGAAGTGGTCGATGCCGCTATTGCGGGCGACTTTTCCAAGCGCGTGCATGCCCAGTTCCCCGATGAGGAGCTCAACTCGCTGGCGACCAGCGTTAACAGCCTGGTTGAGACAGTGGATCGCGGTATTGGCGAGACCGGCACAGTGCTTGGCGCCCTGGCCAATACGGACCTGACCAAGCGCATGACCGGCACCTATAACGGCGCCTTTGCGCGGTTGCAGACCGACACCAATGCGGTAAGCGAAAAACTCACCGAGGTGGTTGGCAATGCCAAGCAGATTTCGGGTGCGCTCAAGCAGGCCACGGGTGAAATCCTTTCGGGTATGAACGATCTGAGTGAGCGGACCACCAAGCAGGCCGCGACCATTGAGGAAACCTCGGCCGCCATGGAGCAATTGGCTGCGACGGTATCTGAAAATGCCCGGATGGCCGAAGACGCCAACAGCAAGGCACAGACAGTGTCAGGCAGTGCGACCCAGAGCGGCGAGACAATGGCTGAGGCCAATGCGGCCATGGAGCGGATCACCAATTCGTCGGCCAAGATCTCCAACATTATCGGCATGATCGACGACATCGCTTTCCAGACCAATCTGCTGGCGCTGAACGCCTCGGTGGAAGCGGCACGGGCTGGCGATGCCGGCAAGGGTTTTGCCGTGGTGGCCGTGGAAGTGCGTCGTCTGGCGCAGTCGGCCGCCAGCGCATCGGCCGACGTCAAGGCATTGGTGGAGCAGAGCGCCAGCGAGGTTTCCGGCGGCTCCAAGCTGGTGTCCAATGCGGCCAACCAGCTGACCGCCATGCTCGATGCTGTCAACGAGAACGCAGCGCTGATGCAGGCCATAGCCAAGGCCAGCCGCGATCAGGCTTCGGCCATTGACGAGGTGTCGGTTGCTGTGCGGACCATGGATGAAATGACTCAGCACAATGCGGCGCTGGTTGAGCAGACCAATGCGGCGATTGAGCAGACCGAGGCTCAGGCCAGTGAACTGGACCGGGTCGTGGATGTGTTCACCATCGTGGAGGGTACGGCGCGACCGGTGGCCCGCAAATCCAGGCCAGATACAGTGGCGCCGACGGGTATCGTGGACAAGGTCCGTTCGGCGGCGCAGTCCTATCTCAGCAATGGCAATGCGGCGATCGCCAAGGACTGGAACGAGTTCTGATTACCCTACATATCACTGCACGAATTATGGGCGCCGCGAGGCGCCCATTTTTTGCCCTATTACCACGTGGTTTACCCAGCCTTAATACCGCCGTGGAATATTTAGCAGGATGAATTTCATGATCCTACTGACCAAGTAACCTCCCGGTATGAAGGCAGAGTAGGCGGCAGCGGTGCCGAAGACTGGAGAACAGCATTGACACAATTATTCACTGGCAGCATTGGACGCCGCCTTTCCAGTCTTCTAATTATGTTTGCCCTGGGTTTGACGGGTATCGTGGCCTACCAGCTGGTCTCCCTGCGCTCCAATCTCGGTGACTTCAAACGCACCGAAATTCAGAGCGTGGTGCAGGCCGCCGTCGGTGTTGTTGAGAGCTATTACGCCCTTGCCGAGAGTGGCACTTTACCTGTCGAAACAGCCCAGAACGGTGCACTCGATGCGCTGCGCAGCATGCGCTACCAGGGTGATGAGTACCTGTTTGTCGACAACTATGACTACATCAATGTCATGCATGCCTATCAGCCGGCCAAGGAAGGCACTGAACGTCGCGACGTTACCGACGGTAACGGTAAGCGCTACATGGAAGAGATGATCAACGGCGCCAAGGCCGACGGCAGCTACTTTGTGAACTATGCGTTCAAAGACAAGGATGGCGTGTTCAAGGACAAGGTAACCTATGCTCAGGCGTTTGAGCCCTGGGGTTGGACGATTGCCTCGGGTGTGTTGTTGACCACGGTTGATACCATCTTCTGGGAATCTGCTCTGACCAGTGCGGGCATCGCAACGGGTGTGATGGTACTCGTACTGGCGTTGGGATGGTTGATCGGACGCTCAATCAGCAAGCCAGTGGCAATGCTGACCACCAATATGGAACGGCTTGCTAATAATGACTTCGATATTGATCTCGAAGGCGACAAACGCGCCGACGAAATCGGCAATATGGTGCGCGCCGTTGCGGTGTTCCGTGAACAGGGGCTCAAGGTCAGTCAAATGACCGAAGCCGAAGCTGCCCGCATTGTCGCCGACGAAGCGCAGCGCCGGACCATGATGACCGAGTTGCAGGGTGCCTTTGGTGATGTGGTGGACTCCGCGATCGCTGGCGATTTCACCAAGCGGGTGGATGCGGAATTCCCGGATCCCGAACTGAACACGCTGGCAGGCAGCGTCAACAGCCTGGTGGCGACAGTCGAGCGTGGTCTGAACGAAACGGGCCACGTGCTCAAGGCTTTGGCCAATACCGATCTGACCGAACGCATGACCGGTGACTACAAGGGCGCCTTTGCGGCGCTGCAGTCTGACACCAATGCGGTGGCTGATCGGTTGACCGATGTGGTTGATCGTCTGCGCAATACTTCGCAGTCGCTGCGTACGGCAACGGGCGAGATCCTGGCCGGTGCCAATGATCTGAGCGAACGCACCACCAAGCAGGCTGCCACCATTGAAGAAACCTCGGCCGCCATGGAACAGCTGGCCAGCACCGTGCTGCAGAATGCCGATCGCGCCAAGGATGCCAGCGTCAATGCGAGCAAGGTCACCCAGACTGCCGAAGAGGGTGGTCAGGTGATGGAAAAGGCCAACCAGGCCATGACGGCGATCGAGACCAGCTCGGGCAAGATCTCCAACATTATCGGCATGATTGACGATATCGCCTTCCAGACCAATCTGCTGGCGCTGAACGCTTCGGTTGAAGCGGCACGGGCTGGTGATGCAGGCAAGGGCTTTGCCGTGGTGGCCGTTGAAGTGCGCCGTCTGGCGCAGTCGGCGGCCTCGGCTTCGGCTGATGTGAAGGTGCTGATCGAACAGTCGGCTGGCGAAGTGGATCTGGGTTCGCGCCTGGTGTCGGATGCGGCAGCGCGACTGACCAGCATGCTGGATGCGGCCCGCGCCAATAACCAGCTGATGGAAGGCATTGCCCGCGAAAGCCGCGAACAGGCCTCGGCCATTGAAGAGGTCACCGTTGCCGTCCGGTTGATGGACGAGATGACCCAGCACAATGCGGCGCTGGTGGAAGAAACCAATGCGGCCATCGAGCAGACCGAAGGTCAGGCGAGCGAGCTCGACGAGATCGTAGCAGTATTCACCACTGCCGGCTCATCAGCCAAGCGCGTCACGCCCAAACTGGCACCTGCAAGCAAGGCGCCACCGAGGGCGGAGGCGCCGGTCCGCAAGGCCGCAGCGCAATATCTCAGCCACGGCAACGCTGCAGTGTCCACGGACTGGAACGAGTTCTAGGGTCGGTCCAGACCAGAGCATTTTCAGTGGGCGCCGACAGGCGCCCACCTTTTTTTGCGCAGAGCCAGAGTTTACCGGGATTTAAGGCGGATTCGATAAATTGTTCCCGAGGGGAAATTTAAACGTCGGTGTTCAGCCGGTTCGTGTCAGTTGCGACCCTTGTCGTGACTGTCGCCGACTGCGGTGGGCCCTCGCAACTCAAAGTCTGAACCGAATGCCAAAACTCAGTATCGTCAGCCGAATTTATGCTTTGGTGGCGCTTTCGCTCGTCACCCTGGGCCTGATGGCCTTCATGGGCACCAGCCAGCTCAACTCCACGCGCGAAGATCTGCGCCATGCCGAGCTGGAATCCATCACCGAGGCGGCGATGTCGATCGTCAAATCACAGTACGAACTGAGTGAGTCTGGCGCGGTCAGCGTCGAGCTTGCCCAGGCCACCGCAAAGGAAGCCGTACGCGCCATGCGCTATCGCGGCACCGAATACCTGTTCATTTTTGATGATGCTGGCCAGTTGGTGATGCACCCAATCGCTCCGCAATTGGAGGGCACCAGCCAGCTTGAGCTGGAAGACCCCACCGGCAAGCGGTTCTTCGCCGAGATCCTCGCCAAGACCAAGGCCAACGGCACCGCGTTTGTCGATTATCTCTATACCCGTGGGCAAGAGGAAGAACCTGTCGAAAAGGTGACCTATGCGTCCCATTTCAAGCCCTGGGGCTGGTCGATCGCGACCGGTATCTACGTCGATGATCTTAAGGAAGCTGCCTTTGAAACCAATGTGATGCAGGGCGCCATTGGCGGCGGTATCTCGTTGATCGTTCTGCTGGTAGCCGGGTTGATCGGACGCTCGATCACCAAGCCACTCTCAAAGCTGACCAAGACCATGCGCTCGCTGGTGGCCGGTGACTTCAGTGTTGAGGTTGAAGGCCAGACACGCGGTGACGAAGTCGGCGATATGGCGCGGGCGGTGGAAGTGTTCCGTGAGAATGGCCTGAAGGTGAGTGAGATGACCGAGGCGGAAGCGGCGCGCATTGTCGCCGACGAAGCCCAGCGCCGCACCATGATGACTGAATTGCAGGGCGCCTTTGGTGAAGTTGTGGATTCCGCGATTGCTGGCGACTTCAGCAAGCGCGTGAACGCTGAATTTCCCGATCCCGAGCTGAACACGCTGGCGGGCAGCGTCAATAGCCTGGTGGCGACCGTCGAACGCGGTTTGGACGAAACCGGTCACGTGCTCAAGGCACTGGCCAATACCGATCTGACCGAACGCATGAGTGGTGAATATCAGGGCGCTTTTGCTGCCCTGCAGTCTGACACCAATGCGGTGGCTGATCGCCTCACCGATGTGGTGGATCGCCTCAAAAGCACCTCGCAGTCGCTGCGCACGGCAACAGGCGAAATCCTGGCCGGCGCAAACGATCTGAGCGAACGCACCACCAAGCAGGCGGCGACCATCGAGGAAACCTCGGCGACCATGGAACAGCTGGCCAGCACGGTGCTGCAGAATGCTGATCGCGCCAAGGATGCCAGTGCCAATGCCAGCGCAGTTACCCGTACCGCTGAGGAAAGCGGCGAGGTGATGCAGAAGGCCAATGAGGCGATGACGGCGATCGAAACCAGCTCGGGCAAGATCTCCAACATTATCGGCATGATTGATGACATCGCCTTCCAGACCAATCTGCTGGCGCTGAACGCTTCGGTTGAAGCGGCGCGCGCCGGTGATGCGGGCAAGGGTTTTGCCGTGGTTGCTGTCGAAGTGCGCCGCCTGGCACAGTCGGCGGCGGCCGCATCGGCTGACGTGAAGGTGCTGATCGAGCAGTCGGCTGGTGAAGTCGGCCTGGGTTCGCGTCTGGTTTCCGATGCAGCTGGTCGTCTGACCAGCATGCTGGAAGGCGCTCGCGCCAATAACCAGCTGATGGAAGGCATTGCCCGCGAAAGCCGCGAGCAGGCCTCGGCCATTGAAGAAGTCAACGTCGCTGTCCGGCTGATGGACGAGATGACCCAGCACAATGCAGCACTGGTTGAAGAAACCAATGCGGCAATCGAGCAGACCGAAGGTCAGGCGAGCGAGCTCGACCAGATCGTGGCGGTGTTCACGACGGTGGGCTCGTCCGGTCAGCGGATGGCGCCAAAGCCAACTGCCGCACCAAAGGGAGCGCCTCGCGCTGCCGCGCCTGCCCGCAAGGCTGCCGCGCAGTATCTCAGTCACGGCAACGCAGCGGTTTCGGCCGACTGGAACGAATTCTAGACTGATCGAAAATTTGACCTGACGGGCGGCGGTTGTGGATATCCACAACCGCCGTTTTTCGTTTGTTTTGTGACGGTTGGCTGACAAAGCTGAAAGCTCTTCGTTAACCAATAGCTGAGTAGAGTTTTAGACGACATGACCGCGGAGAGGAGCTGCGGGCATGCCTTGTTACAAGGCAGTATTGCCGCAACTCCGGAAGTCTCCATGCCCCAGTTGAAACTTGCCTTCAAATTGCCCGCTATGGTGGTGATCATCGCTTTGGCGACAGGTGCCGGTCTGGGTCTGGCGGCCTATTTTGCTGGCAATGCCATTGTCACTCAGCAGGCTGAGCAGCGTCTGTCGGCGGCCGCGTCAAATGCGACGTCGGCGCTTTCGGCCTATCTCAAGGAAGTCTCCGAGGATCTGACGCTGTTTGCGGGGCGTGCCGAAATCGCTGCCAATATCGATCTGTTCTCCGGCGCCATGCGCTCGCTCAAAGGTCAGGGTGACCCGACTGAGCTGCTGCAGGATGCCTATATTGCGCAGAACCCAAACGCCGCTGGCGAACGCCTGCTGCTCGATAGTTCGGACAAGTTGCCGGTCTATGATCTGCACCACCGCGCGCTGCATTCTGATTTCCGCGACCTGCTACTCAAGCGCGGTTACTACGACATTTTCCTATTTGATACCGGTTTCAACAATGTCTATTCGGTCACCAAGGAAGCCGATTTCGGCACCAATTTTGCCGAGAACGGCGGGCCATGGGCTGAATCTGGACTGGGCAAGGTGGTGCGCGCCGCCATGGCCGCAGAGGCCGGTCAGGTCTTCCTGACCGATTTTGCGGCCTATGGTCCGAGTGCGGGAGCGCCAGCAAGCTTTATCGCGACGCCGGTTTACGATCAGGGCTGGCTGATCGGGGTGATCGCCTATCAAATGTCCTCAACCCGCATTGGCGCGGTGCTGAACCGTACGCAGGGGCTTGGCGAAACCGGTGAAATGTTCCTGGTTGGCCAGGACAATCTGGTGCGCAATGACGCGCCGGGCACGCCTGAGAATGACGTGTTTACGCTCAAGCTCGAAGGCTCTGCGGTCACTGCGGCCCTTGGGGGCACGGCGGCAATGGCGCCGCTCGAGCATCATCAGGGCGCTGCCTATGTGGCGGCCAGTGAACCGCTGAGCTTTGGCGGCGTTGACTGGGCTGTCGTGGCGCTTGAAAGCCAGGCCGATATTGCGGCGCCTTCGGCGGGTCTGCGCAATACCATGCTGGGGATTGGCGCGATCATGCTGGTGCTGGCGGCTATTGTCAGTGTGTTGCTGGCCCGCACCATTACCCGGCCTGTTTCGCGTCTGACGGATGCCATGGCCGAGATTGCCGATGACAAGTTCGAGCTGGTCGTGCCCGGTCTCGAGCGCGCCGATGAGCTGGGCTATATGGCCGAAGCGGTCGAAGTGTTCCGCAGCAATGGCCTCAAGATGCGCGATCTGCGCGCGGCCGAGCTGGATATGAGCGACGAACGCGCCGGTCAGGTGCGGGTTATCCAGAATCTGCAGCGCGATATCGGTGTTGTGGTCAGTGCTGCGATTGATGGCGACTTTTCACAGCGTCTGGCGGCTGATCAGACTGACGCCGATCTGCGCCAGCTGGCCAGTAACGTCAACGCGCTGGTCGATACGGTCGACCGTGGTCTGAATGAAACCGGCACCGTGCTGGCGGCGCTGGCCCGTGCCGACCTCAGCGTGCGAATGCATGGCGAGTACAAGGGTGCTTTTGGTCAGCTCAAGTCGGACACCAATGCCGTGGCCGAGCAGCTCAGCGATATCGTCATGCAATTGCGTGACACCTCGGGTGCGCTCAAGACGGCGACAGGTGAAATTCTTTCCGGTGCCAATGATCTTTCCGAGCGCACGACGCGTCAGGCAGCGACTATTGAAGAAACCTCAGCGGCGATCGAGCAGCTCAGCCGCACCGTGCTGGACAACGCCAATGAGGCCGATGCGGCCAGCCGTCAGGCACATTCGGTTTCCGGCGATGCGGAAGCCAGTGGCGCGGTGATGGGGCAGGCGACGGCCGCGATGGATCGCATCACGCAGTCTTCGGCCAAGATCTCCAACATTATCGGCATGATCGACGATATCGCTTTCCAGACCAATCTGCTGGCGCTGAACGCGTCGGTTGAAGCAGCCCGCGCTGGCGATGCCGGTAAGGGTTTTGCCGTGGTGGCGGTGGAAGTGCGGCGTCTGGCACAGTCGGCAGCGTCCGCTTCGGCTGACGTCAAGGCACTGATCGAACAGAGTGCTGTCGAAGTCGATGGCGGGTCGCGTCTGGTGGGTGATGCCGCTGAACGTCTGGTGGCAGTCCAGGAAGCGATCAAGTCCAACGCCCTCTTGCTGCAGGGTATCGCCCGCGCCAGCCGCGAGCAGGCGTCCTCAATCGACGAAGTCACCGTCGCGGTGCGGCAGATGGACGAAATGACCCAGCATAATGCGGCGCTGGTTGAGGAAACCAACGCGGCCATCGAGCAGACCGAAGCCCAGGCCAGCGAACTCGATCGGGTGATCAGCGTCTTCACGCTGGAGCCAAGGGCTGGTGATGAACATGGCTACGCACCGCCACCGCGCCTCAAATTTGCCTCGGGTGGCTAATCACCAGCGCGCGTTCTGAACGACTTAAAGGGTGCCCTTGGGCACCCTTTACTTTGTCTGCTACCGGCGCCTTCACTGAACATTAACCACGCTGCAATAGCTTTCATGGTGGACGCAGATCTTATCGCTGCGCAGGTCGCCCTGCGCTTACGGATCGATCGTTCATGCTCAATCCAATGCCGATACAAGCCAAAGCCCACCGGACAGTATTTCGTCCGGCGGCCCGTCATGACGCGCTGGCGGCGCGCATCCTATTTCATAGCTATTCGATTTTCTTGGACCGGTTGACGCGCCAGTGCTTGGCGGCGGCCGGGGGCTGGAGGGCCTGTAATGAATGGACTTTTTTCGCGTATCAACAATGACGAGCGAGCCAAGGTTGACGCGATCATGCGCAGCCAGGTGGTTATCGAATTCCAGCTGGATGGGACGATATTGAGCGCCAACGAGAATTTCCTCGGCGCGCTTGGCTACAGGCTCGATGAGATCGTCGGCAAGCATCACCGTATGTTTGTTGATCCAGACGATGCGAAATCAGCAGCGTACAAGCAATTCTGGAGTGATCTGGCAGCGGGAAAGTTCCAGTCTGCAGCCTATAAGCGGATTGCCAAAGGTGGCCGCGAGATCTGGATTCAGGCGACCTATAACCCGGTTCTGGACAAGGCGGGCAAGCCGATCAAGGTCATCAAGTTCGCCACCGACATTACGGAACAGACCAACCGCGCCGCAGACCATGAAGCGCAGATTGCGGCCATCTCGCGCGTACAGGCCGTGATCGAGTTCAATCTTGATGGCAGCGTGCGCAACGCCAATGAGAATTTTCTCCAGACGGTGGGTTATGGTCTCACCGAAATTGTTGGCAAGCACCACAGCATGTTTTGTGACCCAGGCTACGCCAAGTCGACGGAATACAAGCAATTCTGGGAGCGATTGCGTGCCGGCGAATATGTGGCGGCCGAGTTCCAGCGCTTTGGCAAAGGGGGCGGGAAGTCTGGATCCAGGCGTCTTACAATCCGGTGCTGGATGCACGCGGCAAGCCGGTCAAGGTGATCAAGTTTGCCACTGACATCACGGCCCGCAAACGCGATGAACGCATCTGCGGTGAACTCACCAGCAGTCTGACCAAGATGGCGGAAGGCGATCTGACGGGGCGGATCGATACCCAGTTCTCGGGCCAGTTCGAGCAATTGCGATTGGCCTTCAACCAGTCGCTGATGCGTCTGACCGATATTGTCGTCAGTCTGCGCGGGACATCGAGGGCACTCAAGACCGCGACCAGCGAAATTCTCAGTGGTGCCAATGACCTGTCTGAACGCACCACCCGGCAGGCAGCCACAATTGAGCAGACATCGGCCTCGGTTGAGCAGCTTTCGGCTGTCGTGCTCGACAATGCCAAACGGGCAGCTACGGCTAGCCAGAAAGCACGAGACGTTTCGAGCAATGCCACTCAGGGCGGCGCTGTTATGAAGGATGCCAATGGGGCAATGGCGGCCATTGAGCTAAGTTCAGGCAAGATCTCCAACATTATCGGCATGATCGACGATATCGCCTTCCAGACCAATCTACTGGCGCTGAACGCGTCGGTTGAAGCGGCGCGTGCCGGTGATGCCGGCAAGGGCTTTGCGGTGGTGGCTGTCGAAGTGCGCCGGCTTGCGCAATCGGCAGCTGATGCGTCCAACGACGTCAAAGCACTGATCGAGGCGAGCGCCAAAGAGGTCTCGACTGGCTCGCGGCTGGTTGGTCAGGCCGCCGAGAAGTTGCTCGATATTCTGAACGGGGCGCAGGAAAGCTCAGCGTTGATCGATTCCATCGCGCAGGCCAATCAGGCGCAGTCGTCCTCTTTGGACGAGGTCTCGATTGCGGTACGTCAGATGGACGAAATGACCCAACATAACGCGGCACTGGTCGAGCAGACCAATGCGGCGATCGAGCAGACCGAAGCCCAGGCCAGCGAGTTGGACGTTATCGTCGACGTTTTCAAAATGGCTGACAGTGCCCGCTCGGCTTCACGCAAGCCACGCTCGATCGCGGCATAGGCAGGGCAGATGCCAACCGGCGCTGTTGCTGACAGGTCTTGTCAGCAGCGGCGTTGGAGGGTGAGATGCGGTCAGTAGCGCCGCGTTCCGTCCAGCCGGGAGCACCTGTCATGCTGACCACTGTTGTCGACCCGGTCTATTCCGATGATTTTGCCTGCCTGGTGGCGCCGCTGCCGCCCGCCATCGTTGAGCGAACGGCGCGACTGGTTGCAGTGATCGCCGCCCATCCGGGGTTGAGCGGCAAGGTGATGAAGGGCTGGAAGTCGGTCAATTTCCGTCACGCGGTTGCAGGGCATGTCTGTTCGGTGTTTCCCCACGATGATCGGGTGTCACTGTATTTCGAACATGGCCGCCAACTCGACCGGGCAGAGGGGTTGCTGGAAGGGGACGGGCTCAGGAAGGGGCGCTATCTGCGGCTGATGCCCGATGATGACATTCCCGTTGATGCCATCGGCATTCTGCTCAGCGAAGCCATTGCCCTGTTTGCCTGAAGCTGCTTGAACAGCGTCATACGCTGGAGGATGGCATGGCAAAGATTGGTCTGGTGGCGCATGACGACAAGAAGGACGAATTGTGCGTCTGGGCGGCGCGTCACAAAAGGAAGCTCTCTGAGCACCAATTGTGGGGCACCGGTACAACCGGCAGCCGGATCATCGAAGCCACGGGTCTGCCGGTAGGCCTGCTCAAGAGCGGTCCACTGGGCGGCGATCAGCAATTGGGTGCGATGATTGCCGAGGGACGGCTGGACGTTCTGATCTTCTTTATCGACCCGCTATCGGCTCAGCCGCACGATGTCGACGTCAAGGCACTGACCCGCCTGGCGACCCTTTACGACGTGATGTGTGCCAATAATGAAGCCACTGCCAACGCTGTGCTGGCGTATCTGTGACCACAACCCCCGGTTTGCGCTGGCTTTAGGTTGACCGTTTGTCCGCCTTATGAGCAGATGCCGCAAAATCGCCCGGATTAAACCGGGCACCCTTGGCTTCAGGAATCGGGACGGATTTGGTGTCCTCTGACTTGGTTATCGACGTTCGCAACGTCACGAAACATTTCGGCGGCCTCACTGCCGTCAACAATTGCTCGCTCTCGGTGCGGCGCGGATCAGTCACCGGACTGATCGGGCCCAATGGCGCGGGCAAGTCCACGCTGTTCAACATCGTGGCCGGCAATATCGTACCTGATGAAGGCGCGGTGATCTTTGACGGCGCTGATGTAACCGGCCTGGCGCCGCATGAGCTATTCCGCACCGGCATGCTGCGCACCTTCCAGATTGCGCATGAGTTTTCCAATATGACGGCGCTGGAAAACCTGATGATGGTGCCCGGCGATCAGCCTGGCGAGTATCTGGGCAATGCCTGGTTCCGTCCCGGCATTTCCAAATCGCGCGAGACCGAAGTGCGCAAGAAAGCGCTCGACGTCATCGACTTCCTCAAGCTGGGCCATGTGCGCAACGAGCTGGCAGGTAATCTGTCGGGCGGGCAGAAGAAGCTGCTTGAGCTGGGGCGCACCATGATGGTGGACGCCAAGGTGGTGCTGCTCGACGAGGTGGCCGCTGGCGTCAACCGCACGTTGCTCAATGATCTGGCCGCCAATATCGAGCGGATGAACCGCGAGCTGGGCTATACTTTCTTTGTCATCGAGCATGACATGGATCTGATCGGGCGGCTTTGCGACCCAGTGATCGTGATGGCGCAGGGTGAGAAGATCGCCGAGGGCCCGATGGCCGAAATCCGCGCCAACCCGGCCATTGTCGAGGCCTATTTCGGCACCCCGGTGGAGACTGCGTAATGGCGTTGATTGAACTCAAGCACGTCGTTGGCGGGTATGGCGGCGCGCCGATCCTCAATGGCGTGGACATGGCTATCGACCAGTCTGATATCGGCGTGATCGTGGGGCCCAATGGCGCGGGCAAGTCCACCACGCTCAAAGCGATCTTTGGCCTGCTCAAGGTGACTGGCGGAACGATTGAATTTGATGGCGAGGATGTCGCCAATTCGCTGCCCGACAAGCTGGTGCCCAAGGGGCTGAGCTTTGTGCCGCAGGAAAAGAACGTGTTCACGTCCATGAGCGTGGAAGAAAACCTTGAAATGGGTGCCTTCACACGGCGGGACAGTTTCGCCGAGACCATGGAATGGGTCTACGAGATGTTCCCCGTGCTGGCCGAGAAGCGGCGCCAGCCAGCGGGCGAGCTTTCAGGCGGACAGCGGCAGATGGTGGCCATGGGCCGCGCTTTGATGAGCAAGCCGCGTCTGCTGATGCTTGATGAACCCTCTGCGGGGCTGTCGCCGCGTTATGTCATCGAAATTTTCGAGACCATTGTGCGCGTCAATGCCGAAGGCGTCGGCATCCTCATGGTCGAGCAGAATGCGCGCCAGGCGCTGGCATTTGCCTCCAAGGGCTTCGTCCTTGCGGGCGGGCAAAACCGTTTCACCGGCACGGGGGCTGAACTCATCGCCGATCCCGAAGTCGCCAAAAGTTTCCTCGGGGGCTGAGCCGTGACCGAATTTATCTTCTTTCTCAATCAGGTGGTGATTTCCGGCGCCGTGCTGGGCTGCATCTATGCGCTGGGCGCGGTGGGGATCACGCTGATTTTCGGCATTCTGCGCTTCGCCCATTTTGCCCATTCCGAGCTGATGACGTCAGGCGCGTTCTTTGCCTTTCTGCTGGCCGGGCTGTTTGCCAGTTGGGGTATCGTTACGCCCATTCCAACCGGCTTCGTCGTGCTGCCGCTGGCCATGGCGCTGACGGCTCTGTTGGCTCTGGGGATCGACAAGGGCTTTTATGCGCCGTTGCGCAAGCGGGGCGCCAAGCCCGTCATCCTGCTGATCGCCTCGATCGGCGTGACGCTCATGGTGCAGGGCCTGATCCGTCTGTTCTTTGGTGCCGGCAGCTATTCGTTCTTTGAAAACGAGAGCAAGGAAATCTTCCGCATCGATACCAGCTTCCTGGGGTCCACCCGGCCTCTGGTGATGACCGAGCCGCAGGTGCTGATGATCGTGGTCACCATCATCTCGGTGCTGGCGCTGCATCTGTTCCTGACGCGCTCGCGTCTGGGCAAGGCAATGCGCGCCATGGCGAGACAATGCCGATCTGGCCCAGGTGTCAGGCATCAACACCGCGCTGGTCGTGCGGGTAACGTGGATCGTGGCGGGCGCTCTGGCCTGTATGGCTGGAACCATGCTGGCGCTGGACGTGACGCTGAAGCCCGATCTGGCCTTCAACATCATCATTCCAATCTTTGCCGCGGCCATTGTGGGTGGCCTTGGTCAGGCCTATGGCGCCATTGCCGGTGGCCTGCTGATCGGCTTTGCGGAATCGCTGGCGGTGTTCAACTGGACCATGGTGCTGCGGCCGCTCAACGGGGTGCTGCCGGACTGGCTGCAATTGCCCAATACGCTGGCGCTGGTGCCGACTGAGTACAAGCTGACCGTCGCCTTCGTTATTCTGGTGGTTGTGCTGCTGGTGCGCCCCACGGGTATCTTCAAGGGAGCCTCGTCATGATGCGGCGTTCGCTGACCCTGTTTGCGGGCCTGTTCGTGCTGATCCTGGTGATCGGCTGGATGATGGGCCTGCCCTTCACCTCAAGCCGGCTGGTGGAAGCCACCGCCTACTCACTGATCGCGCTGGGCCTGAATATCCAGTGGGGTTATGGCGGGCTGTTCAATTTCGGCATTATGGGTTTTCTGATGCTGGGCGGGTTTGCCGTCACCTTCATCTCCTATCCCATCAATCCTGATTTCTGGGGCTCGGATGGCCCCATGATGCTGGGCCGGGCAGCGCTCGCATTCGGCGCCGGTGCCTTGCTGATCTATGGCGCGCGGCAGAGCCATCGTCTTGGCGTGCGCGGCGGCTGGAAGACTTTTGTGACCGTGCTGGCATGGTTTGTTGCCTATTGCGTCTATCGTAGCCAGATCGACCCGGCAGCGGCCTATATTGAAGGCACGGCGGGCTTTGTCGGCGGCCTTGGCATCAATCCGGTCGTTGGCTGGCTGTTTGGTGGCGTCCTTGCTGCTGGCGTGGCTTATATCGTGGGCAAGATCGCGCTGGGTCTGCGTACCGACTATCTGGCGATTGCCACGATCGGCATTTCGGAAATCATCCGTGCGCTGATCAAGAACATGGACTGGCTGACCCGCGGTACGCTGACCGTGTCGCCGGTGCCCTGGCCCACGCCATTGCCACAGGATTATCAGGCCAGTGGTGTTGATCAGATCAGCGCGCTGCTGCTGGCGCGCGGTGGCTATCTGGCGCTGGGGCTGGTGGTGCTGGCCGCAGTCATCTGGCTGGTGTCACGTGCCTATGCAGGTCCCTGGGGCCGCATGATGCGGGCCATTCGTGACAACCACATTGCTGCAGCGTCGATGGGCAAGAATATCAAGGCGCGGCAGCTCGAGATCTTCATCCTTGGCTCGGTGCTGATGGGTATCGGCGGAGCCATGCTGGTCAGCTTTACGCAGATCTTTGATCCGTCGAGCTATCAGCCGATCAACCACACCTTTCTGATCTGGGTCATGATCATTGTCGGCGGTGCTGGCAATAATTGGGGCGCGGTCTTTGGTGCGGTGTTGATCTGGATGGTCTGGGTGATTTCCGAACCCCTGGCCAAGGCGATCTTTGAGACCGTCAGCTTCTGGTCCACCAGCATGGGCTGGCCCGAGATCCCGGAAATTGAGTCACGTTCAGCGCAGATGCGGGTGTTCGTGCTGGGGCTGGTGATTACCATCGCCCTGCGCTACGCGCCAAAGGGTCTGATCCCCGAACAGGTGCGGCGCGAGGGCTAAGGCCCTGGCGCGTCCGCTACGCGCGGGCACTCACCCAAAGCCAGCTCGTTGGCAGCTTGTCATAGCCGCTGCCAGGGCGTGCGCTGATGCTCAGGCTTTGCCAATTGGCGGCCGCTTGGAAGTGGCTCTCAAGCGTGGCTTGGTCGGGATAGTTGTAATAGCGCTCGAACTTATCACGACCTTCGCCAGTACCGGCCTTGAAGCTGGAAACAAACAATCCGCCTGGTTTGAGGGCGCGGTGAATCCGCGTCAGATCCTCGGTGAGCTCATCTGCTGGTGCGTGCAATAGGCAGGCATTGGCCCAGACCCCGTCGTAGCAGGCGGTCGCTGCCAATTGATCAAAGCGCATAATGGAGACGGGCTGGCCGATACGGCGTTCCGCCTCGGCGGCCAGTTCTGGCGATCCGTCGGTAGCATCAAGCGCGATGCCCTGGGCCAGCATGAAAGCGGCATCGCGGCCCCCGCCTGTGCCCAGTTCAAGAACCTTGGCGCCAGTGGGCAATGCGGCAATGAAATCACGCAGGTTCTGGTCGGGCTCGTCCGAGCCATGCTGGGCATAGGCCGGCGCGGTCTCGGCATAAAACTTCAGCGTTTGGGCGTCCGCCATGACCTTGCTCCAAAACAAAAGGCCCGGGCTTACTGCCCGGGCCTTCGTATTCATACAGGTTGATCGGAATTAGTCGATCAGGCCCTTTTCGACGAACTTGCCGCCTTCAACGGTGAGCTCGACAATGATGCCGTCAACGTCGCCTGCTGCGTCAAAATCGAGAACGCCACCGGCG
Organism: Devosia sp. J2-20; assembly: GCF_055808475.1. Classification (NCBI taxonomy): domain Bacteria; kingdom Pseudomonadati; phylum Pseudomonadota; class Alphaproteobacteria; order Hyphomicrobiales; family Devosiaceae; genus Devosia; species Devosia sp. J2-20. The sequence continues at coordinate 184,570 of NZ_CM147870.1, forward strand.
CCTTCATAGTCGATGTCGGTGCCGGCCTTGATCAGCTCGACAGCCTTGCTCCATTCGCCGGGCAGGATCTTTTCGCCGGGTGCGGAAGCAACTTCACGCAGGGCAGCGGAGAGACCTTCGCGCGAAGCCGAACCGTTCTTCTCGATGGCCAGAGCCATCAGGAAGGCCGCGTCATAGGCCTGTGGGGCATAGGTTGCGTTGGCGGTGAAGCCGTCGCTATCGAAGCCGTTATAGATGTCGACGGCTTCGCCGCTGGGGGCGCCAGCGCGGGTTGCGATCAGGCCATCAACCGAAGCGGCGTCGATGCCGGTGAGCAGGTCGTCGCCAACCATGCCGTCGCCACCGATATAGGTGGTGAAGTTGCCGGACTCGACTGCCTGACGCAGGATCGTGTTACCCGAAGAGTTGGCATAGGCCAGGATCACCAGGTTCTGCGAGGCAACGAGGTTGCCCAGCTCAGCGCGGTAGTCAGCCTTGCTGTCTTCGTGGGAAACGTTGGCTGCAACAGTACCGCCACCGGCGGTGTAGGCAGCTTCCAGCGCTTCAGCGAAGCCCTTGCCGTAGTCGTTGTTCACGTAGGTGACGGCAATGTCGGTGATACCCTTGGCCAGCAGCAGGTTGGCCAGCTTCACACCCTGGAGCGCGTCCGAAGGGGTGGTGCGGTAAACGAGGTCGTTGTCCTCGAGGGTGGTCAATGCTGGTGCGGACGATGCTGGCGAGATGAACACTACGCCGCCGGACAGACCCGAACCGTTGAATGCGCCAATAGTTTCGCCGGTGCACAGAGCACCCACAATACCGGTGACGTTGTCGGTGTTGATCAGCTTGTCGGCAGCAGCCGCAGCAGCGGTTGCGTCGCATGCGCCGTCAGCGGAGATCAGGTTCAGTTCGCCGCCCAGGATACCGCCCTGTTCGTTGACCTGCTTCACGACCAGTTCAGCACCAGCGAAGATAGGTGGAGTCAGCGATTCAATGGGGCCGGTGAAGCCGCCGATGAAACCGATGGTCGCGCCGGTGTCCTGTGCGATGGCTGGCGCTGCTGCAACCAGAGTGGTAGCGGCCGCGGCCAGGGTCAGCGTTTTCTTGAGATTGAACATGTACGTCCCTCTGCTTGGTTGTTCCGTGGAGCGGCCCTTGCTTGGACCGTCTTGCCAGGCGAAACAACGCGTAAAGGGGGCGCAACCCGCGCCCCGCTGGGCAGACTGTTGCACATATCGGGCTGGTGAGTCACCGGGTATCGCGCTGATATCGGCGTGGTCGTTGCTGTTGCTTAACAGGGGCGCTTTTTGCATAGATTGAACAGTTGAAGGGGAGCGCGTGGTGTACACAGCAGGCCGAACGAAGTTTGTCGCATTGCTGTTGCTGGGTCTGATGAGTGCGCCGGCGCTGGCGCAGTTCACCGTGCTCGATCAGGCGCAGGACAATCTGGGGTCGGGCGTGACCGACACCAGCACGCCGCCGCCCTGCGGAACCCAGACCATCAGTATCGCCAGTATGAACTGGCCGTCGGCGCAATTGCTTGCCGAAATCCATGCGCAACTGCTCGCCGAGACATACGGGTGTGCTGTGCGCGTGACGCCTGGCGATCTGGCGTCGACCGGCTCGTCCATGGGCTCAAGCGGACAACCGGCCGTAGCCCCGGAGACGTGGCCAACCCGCGTCGCCGATGTGTGGAACACGGGTATCAGTGCGCAGATGTTGCGCCCCGCGGCCTCCACCTATGTCGAGGCAGGTTTTGAGGGCTGGTTTGTCGCCAATGCGATTGTGCAGGCCCGCCCGGCCTTGCAGCGCGCAGCCGATCTGGCGGCGGTGCTGCCCATGCTCAATGCTGGCCGTAAAGTGCAGTTCATTTCCTGCCCGGCGGACTGGGCCTGCGCCGTGATCAATCGCAATCTGCTCGCGGCCCATGGGGTGAGCGAAATGGTGGAACTGGTCGAGCCGGGAAACCGGTTCGAGATGGACTCCCTGATCGCCGAAGCAGTCAGCCTGCGTGAGCCAGTGCTGTTCTATTACTGGCAACCCAACGCGGTTCTGGCGCAGCTGGATCTGTTTGCGCTCGATATGGGCGAGTACGATGCCGAGGCTGCCAAATGCCTGGCGCAGCGAGTTTGTGCGACGCCGCAGCCCAGTGCCTTTCCGCCGGAGACCGTTCTGGTAGCGCTTAGCGAGTGGGTGTTCACCGACATTCCGGCGATCGCGGGCTATTTTCAGCGCAGCAGCCTGCCGCTGGCCGAGATGAACGCCTTGCTGGCCCAGCTCAATGCGCCGGGCGCGACGGTGGCCAGTGTGGCCGAGAGATTTGTCGCAGAACGCGACGATATCTGGCGAAACTGGACAGGGGCTGGCGCGCCATAATGGTCAAGAGCGGCCGGCGGGCAGATGTCATCGCTGTCATTGCTCTGTCACAGAGCGCGGCTAGTTTGTCTGGCTCTGTAGCCGTTTCCGTGTAACTGTTTGGTAAATAACGGCTTTTATTGTATGACTTTACGGATTGTTCACCTCTGAGGGCCAGTTTTGCGGTGGACCCGGCTGTATCGGGCCGGACCGGATAACTTTGCCATGCGCCGCAACCCTGCGCTTTCCAGAATTCTCGACGGCTATCGCAGTATCGCGATCGTGGCCGCGATGGTGGTCATTGCCATTTTTACGGGCAGCGTGATGGCGCTGCTGGGCATGATGCCCAGCGTGGGCGTGACACTGCCGGTTGCGTCGCTGATGTGTGGTGTGCTGCTGCTTGGGCTGCTGGCGGGTGGGCACCGCATGGTGCGACTGCGCATCGCGGCGGCCAGCCAGGCGTCCTATGATGTTCTGGCCTCGGTGCATCGTGATGCACTGACGGGGCTGGCTACCCGCTCGTTCTTTCTCGAAACGCTGAACAACGAAGTCTATCATGGCTCCAAGCGGGCGGTGGGCTATCTGCAGCTCGACATGGACAATCTGAAAATTCTCAATGATAGCGCGGGTCACGGCGCCGGTGATGCGGCGCTGGTGCATCTGGCGGCAACCATTCGCGAAATGCTGCCCGATGCGCTGGTTGGCCGGCTGGGTGGCGATGAGTTCGGCATTGCGGTGTTCGGGCATGACAATCGTCCGGCGCTGCGCCGGCTAGGCGAAGAACTGCTGCGTCGGCTGGAGCGGCCCGTTGGCATTGCGGGGCGCCCGGTGCGCCTGGCTGCCACGATCGGGATTGCCCTTGCCCCGCTTGATGCCACCGATGTCGACGAGCTGATCTCCAAGGCAGATCTGGCGCTCTACAAGGGCAAGCGCAGCGGTCGCAATGTGGTGGTGCCATTTGATCCCGACATGCTGGGCGACGAGCGTCATCGGCGTTTTGTCGAACGAGAATTGCGCGCCGCGCTGCTGCTTGACGAGCTTGAGCTGTACTATCAGCCGGTGTTTGATGCAGACCGCAGGGTCCGCTCGCATGAGGCGCTGGTGCGCTGGCGCCACCGCGTGCGTGGCATTATCTCGCCGGCCCAATTCATTGCCATCGCCGAAGAGAGCGATCTGATCGACAAGGTCGGCGAATGGGTGGTACGGCGGGCCTGCATTGATTTGCCGCAACTGGGCACGCCGGTGGCGGTCAACGTGTCGCCAGCGCAATTGCGACATGCCGATTTTGCGCCCCGCTTCGCCGCCCTGCTGGCACAAAGCAATACCGACCCCGCCAGCATCATTGTCGAGATCACCGAGACCGTGCCTTTGCAGGCCAGGGGAATCGAACTGGCCAATGTCGATGCGCTGCGGGCGCTGGGCGTGCGGATTGCCATTGATGATTTCGGCGCTGGCCACGCCAGCCTGCAATATCTGCGCAGCTTCAGTTTCGATGTGATCAAGATAGATCGCACCTATGTGTCCAATCTGGGTGATAGCCGGATCGACGCCATCATTGTTTCGGCCATCTGTGACATTGCGCGATCACTGCCCGTTGATGTGGTCGCCGAAGGGATCGAGACCGAGGAGCAGTTCGCCCTGCTGCGCGAGGCGGGCTGCACGCGGTTCCAGGGTTTTCTGCTGGGACGGCCGCGTCCGCTGGACGAACTGCACGTCGCCAGCGCTGCCTGATCATCCCTTTGCCAGTCACAAGTTGACAGCTTGGCGACAGCTTCTGCGTTGTCGCAGTTGCGTCACGTGCCAGCGCACGGATATAAGGGGCTGGGGAAGCCTTTGCTGGCAACGGGAGTAGTGACTTGGACTTGAAGCGGATCAACGATCACGTCAGCGTATCGGGGCAAATTCGGCCCGAGGACGTCGCAGCGCTCAAAGCCGCGGGTTTCGTCGCCATTGTCAATAATCGCCCGGACGGGGAATCCCCCGACCAACCGGCAGGCGCCGAAATCGAAGCGGCAGCAAAAGAGGCCGGAATGGCCTATCACAGCATTCCGCTGGGACGCGAAGGCGTCTCTCCTGAAATGGTAGAACAGACCAAAGCTGTGCTCGAGGGGAGCGCAGGGCCGGTGTTCTGCTATTGTCGATCGGGAACGCGTTCGACCACCCTGTGGGCGCTGAGCCAGGCTGGACAGCGTGATGCCAGTGAGATCATCGCGCAGGCGGCTGATGCCGGCTACGATATGAGCCATCTCGCAGGCCATCTGAGCCGCCGTTAGATAACTTTTTTCGCCGGCGCAGGCGGGAAACCGTCCGTGCTGGATGCATATAGCTGAGCCGGACCGTCAAGGTCCTCCACCCCTCCTGCTCGGACGGACATAAATGACCATCAAGAAAATTCTCGTCGCCAATCGCAGCGAAATCGCCATTCGCGTTTTCCGCGCCGCCAATGAACTTGGCCTCAAGACGGTGGCCGCCTATGCCGAGGAAGACAAGCTGGCGCTGCATCGGTTCAAGGCCGATGAAGCCTATCTGATCGGCAAGGGCAAAGGGCCGGTCGAAGCCTATCTGCAGATTGACGAATATATCCGTATTGCGCGGATTTCAGGCGCAGATGCGATCCATCCCGGCTATGGCCTGCTCTCGGAAAGCCCCGAGTTTGTTGACGCCTGCGAAGATGCGGGCCTGATCTTTATCGGCCCCAAGGCGCAGACCATGCGCGATCTGGGCAATAAGGTCGCTGCCCGCAACATGGCCATCGCCTCTGATGTACCCGTGGTGCCGGCCACGGAGCCACTGCCCGACGATCCGGCCCTGATCAAGTCAATGGCCGCCGAGATCGGCTATCCGCTGATGCTCAAGGCAAGCTGGGGCGGCGGTGGTCGCGGCATGCGCCGGATCATGGACGAGATCCACGCTGCTTTCGGAGGTGTCCGAGGGCAAGCGCGAGGCCAAGGCGGCGTTCGGCAAGGACGAGATGTATCTTGAAAAGCTGGTCGAGCGGGCCCGCCATGTCGAAGTGCAGCTGATCGGCGACGATCATGGCAATCTGGTGCACCTGTTCGAGCGCGACTGCTCGGTGCAGCGACGCAATCAGAAGGTGGTCGAGCGCGCGCCGGCCCCCTATCTCAGCGACGAAGTGCGCAAGGATCTGACCGATGCCGCGGTGCGGCTGGGCAAGGCGGCCAATTATCGTGGCGCCGGCACGGTCGAGTTCCTGATGGATGCCGATACCGACAAGTTCTACTTCATTGAAGTGAACCCGCGCATTCAGGTCGAGCACACCGTCACCGAAGAGGTCACCGGTATCGACATCGTAAAGGCGCAGATTCATCTGCTTGACGGTGCCGTGATCGGCACACCAGAGTCGGGCGTGCCCGATCAGGCGAACATCAGGCTGAACGGCAATGCCATCCAGTGCCGGGTGACGACCGAGGATCCCGAAGAGAATTTCATTCCCGATTATGGCCGCATCACCGCCTATCGCGGCGCGACCGGGTTCGGCGTGCGGCTCGATGGCGGCACGGCCTATGCCGGTGCCATCATCACCCGGTTCTACGATCCGCTGCTCGAAAAGGTGACCTGCTGGGCGCCGTCGGCCGAAGAGGCGATCGCGCGTATGCACCGCGCCCTGCGCGAATTCCGCATTCGCGGCGTGTCGACCAATCTGGCGTTCCTTGAGAACATCATCACCCATCCCGATTTTGTCGAGAACCGCTACACAACGCGTTTCATCGACACCACGCCCGAGCTGTTCAACTTCAAGCCGCGCAAGGATCGTGCGACCAAGCTGCTCAGCTATATCGCGGATGTGACGGTCAATGGTCATCCCGAAGTGCGTGACCGGCCCCGCCCGCCTGCCGAGGCAGCCGAACCCATGGTGCCCGAATTTGGCGTGTTGACCGAGATCGATGGTAGCCGACAGGTGCTTGAGCGTGACGGTCCGGCCGGTCTGGCGCAGTGGATGAAAGACCAGTCGCGGGTGCTGATCACCGACACCACTATGCGCGACGCGCATCAGAGCCTGTTGGCCACGCGCATGCGCGGCTTCGATATCACGCGCATTGCCCAGGCTTATTCGAACGGCCTGCCCAATCTGTTCAGTCTGGAATGCTGGGGCGGGGCGACGTTTGACGTGTCGATGCGCTTCCTCAACGAAGACCCCTGGGAGCGCCTGGCCAAGGTGCGCGAAGGCGCACCCAATATCCTGACCCAGATGCTGCTACGTGGCAGCAATGGCGTGGGCTACACCAATTATCCCGACAATGTGGTCAAGTACTTCGTAGCTCAGGCAGCCAAGGGCGGTGTCGACATTTTCCGCGTGTTCGATTGCCTGAACTGGGTCGAGAACATGCGCGTCTCGCTCGACGCGGTGGTCGAGGCCGGCAAGGTAGCCGAGGGCGTGATCTGCTATACCGGCGACATGCTGGACCCCGATCGGGCCAAGTATGATCTGAAATATTATGTCCGTCTGGCCAAGGAGCTGGAGAAGGCTGGCGCGCATGTGCTGGGCCTCAAGGATATGGCGGGTCTACTAAAGCCTGCTGCGGCCAAGAAGCTGATTGCGACGCTGCGCGAAGAAATCGGTCTGCCGATCCATCTGCATACCCATGACACTTCGGGTGCGGCGTCAGCCACGGTGCTGGCAGCGGTAGATGCCGGGGTCGATGCGGTCGATGTGGCGATGGACGCACTGAGCGGTACGACCAGCCAGCCAACGCTCGGCTCGATCGTGGCAGCGCTGCGTGACGGTGACCGCGACCCGCTGCTGGACGCCGGGGCCATTCGCCAGATCTCGTTTTATTGGGAAGCGGTGCGGACGCAGTACCGCGCCTTCGAGAGTGATCTCAAGGGCGGCGCGTCGGAAGTCTATCTGCACGAAATGCCCGGTGGTCAGTTCACCAATCTCAAGGAACAGGCCCGCTCGCTGGGACTGGAAACGCGCTGGCACGAAGTCGCCCAGACCTATGCTGACGTCAACCAGATGTTCGGCGATATCGTCAAGGTGACGCCAAGCTCCAAGGTGGTGGGCGACATGGCTCTGGCCATGGTGTCGGCCGGCCTCAAGCGTGCAGATGTGGAAGACCCCAATCGCGACATCGCCTTCCCCGATTCGGTCGTGGGCTTTTTTGCCGGTGATCTTGGACAGCCTCCAGGCGGCTTTCCGCAGGCGCTGCAAAAAAAGGTACTGAAGGGCAAGGAAGCGCTCACCGAGCGCCCGGGCTCCTATCTCAAGGATGTTGATCTTGAGGCAGAGCGCGCCAAGGTCGCCGAGGAAGTCGGTCATGAGATCGATGATTACCGGCTCGCCTCCTATCTGATGTACCCCAAGGTCTTCACCGATTTCGAGAAGACCCAGGAGCTTTATGGCCCCACCGAGGTGTTGCCGACGCCAGTCTATTTCTACGGGCTGAGCGAGGGCGACGAGATCCTGGTCGATATCGAGAAGGGCAAGACGCTGGTCCTGCAATATCTCGGCCGGGCGCCGACCAACGATAAGGGCGAAGTGCGCGTGTTCTTTGACCTCAATGGTCAGCCGCGCACCATCGTGGTACCCGATCGCCTCAAGGCCGGGGATATCAAGGTGCGTGCCAAGGCGGCGCTGGGCGATGCCAAGCAGGTGGGGGCCCCGATGCCGGGGGTTGTCTCGTCCTTGCACGTCAAGGAAGGCCAGAACGTTGCGGCGGGCGATGTGATCTGCTCGATCGAAGCGATGAAGATGGAAACTGCCATTCATGCCGAGACGGATGGCGTGGTCGCCGAAGTGCTGGTCAAGCCGGGCGATCAGATCGACTCCAAGGACCTGCTGGTCCGCTTTGAATAGACAAAAGGCCCGGAGAGATCCGGGCCTTTTTCCTGTCAGCGGGCGTTGAGCTGGACGCTGATACTGCCGTCGCTTTCGAGCACCAGAAACTGCACGTCGGCTATATCGCGTCCGCCCTGGGCGCGCACCACGCTAAGCGCTTCGTCGCGCGTGACGCGTTGACTGGTCAGGGCCGATTGGCAGAAGCGGCCGTCCTTGGCCAGCAGGGTGGGCTCGCTGCGTACGATCTGGGCAAAACGGCTGGAGCGGACCGAAAAGAAAGTTACGAGGAACTGGGCAAAGATCAGCAGGGCCAGCGCGACGGCCCCTTCAGCCAGCGAGATCGATTCCTGGAGCAGAATTGCCGACAGGGTCGAGCCCAGAGCCACGGTGACGACAAGATCAAAGGCATTGAGCTTTGCCAGCGTGCGCTTGCCCGAAATGCGCAGGAATAGCACCAGCACGATATAGGCCAGCGTGCCGACGATCAGGGTCCGCACGATATCCTGCATGTCCTGAAAGAACATTTCTGACCAATCCATGGCGCTCTCCGCTGCAAAAACAAAAGGACACCGGGTGAGCGGTGTCCTTTGTATGCAACGTAAGAGCGTCGGGAAGGTTCAGTCCGGCAGCGGCCCGTTTCTAGCGGCGCCGCGCGGTGCCATCGATAGTGGGGCCGTTGCGGTCATTGCGCTCGCGGTGATCGGCGCGGGCCTTGATGGGCAGGCGCGCCACGATCCAGCTGACCATCAGAGGGACCAGAATGATGTCATCAACCCAGCCCAGGAACGGGATCAGATCGGGAATCAGATCAAACGGGTTCACCAGATAGAACGCCACGAACGCAGTGGCTGCCTTGAGGTAGAACGGCGTTTCGGGGGCAAAGAAAGCCTGCCAGAGCTGGACAACTTCCTTGCGGAACAGAACGATACGGGGGAGGAGCGTTTTGAACATGATCTATAAATGGTCAGTGCTGGCGCAGGTTCAAGATCGCGCTGATCACATTATTGCATATCAAAGACTGATGAGCCCGAGTGGCGCGCTTTCATTGCGATCACGCAAGCGTAACATTGCTCTTCTAGCCTCGGCAGCCTATTTCTCCGGTGAGAAAGCAAGAGGTGTTTGATGGCTGGCCCGGCAATGCGCAGGCAATCAGTTGGTGTCAATGTTGGCGACGTGATGGTGGGCGGTGGTGCCCCCATTGTCGTGCAGTCCATGACCAATACCGATACCGCCGATATTGATGCGACCGTCAAGCAGGTCATGCAGTTGTCGCGCGCCGGCTCGGAAATCGTGCGCATTACGGTGGACCGCGACGAGTCTGCGGCGGCCGTGCCGATCATCCGCGACCGGCTGGCGGTGCTGGGCTATGACGTGCCACTGGTGGGTGACTTCCACTATATCGGCCACAAGCTGCTGACCGATCACCCAGCCTGTGCGGAGGCGCTGGCCAAATATCGCATCAATCCAGGCAATGTCGGCTTCAAGGCCAAGCGTGACACGCAGTTCTCGACCTTGATCGAGCTGGCGCTGAAATATGACAAGCCGGTGCGCATTGGGGTGAACTGGGGTTCGCTCGATGAAGAACTGCTCACCAGACTGATGGATGAAAACGCCGCGGCCGGGAGCCCGTTGGGTGCTGCTGCCGTGCAGCGCGAAGCAATCATTCAGTCTGCGCTGATGTCAGCCCAGCGCGCCGAAGAGATCGGGCTGGGCCGCGACAAGATCATCCTGTCCACCAAGGTCAGCGATGTGCAGCATCTGATTGCGGTCTATCAGGATCTGGCGGCACGTTGTGACTATGCGCTGCATCTGGGCCTGACCGAGGCTGGCATGGGCACCAAGGGTGTGGTGGCGTCCTCGGCCGCGCTGGGCATTTTGCTGCAGCAGGGCATTGGCGACACGATCCGGATTTCGCTGACGCCCGAGCCGGGTGGCGATCGCACCACCGAGGTCAAGGTGGCGCAGGAATTGCTGCAGACCATGGGCTTCCGCCAGTTCGTGCCGGTTGTGGCAGCGTGCCCGGGTTGCGGCCGCACCACCTCGACCACCTTCCAGTCGCTGGCCAAGGATATCGAAGAGCATCTGTCGCGCTCGATGCCCGAGTGGAAAGAGCGCTATCCCGGCGTCGAAACGCTGTCGGTGGCGGTAATGGGCTGCATCGTCAACGGCCCCGGGGAATCCAAGCACGCCAATATCGGCATTTCACTGCCCGGCACGGGCGAGACACCCGCTGCACCTGTGTTTGTCGACGGCCAGAAGGTTGCCACGCTGCGCGGGGCCGATGTGGCGGATCAGTTCAAGGTGATGGTAGCCGACTATATCGAAAAAAAGTTCGGCACCGGCGAACAGAGTGCCGCCGAATAGCTACTCGGTCGGCACCGTTGGCGGCAGATCAGGCGCGTTTTGCGGCACCGGGTTGTTCTCCAGATCCGCGATCAGCGCTTTCATCTCGGCAATCTCGCGCACCTGCGCCTCGATAATGTCATCGGCGAGTTCGCGCACCCGCGGATCGCGGATATGGGCGCGACCGCTGGTCATGATGGCAATGGAGTGGTGCGGGATCATGGCCTTCATATAGTCGATGTCGCTGACGGTTTCCTGGCTGCGGACCAGCCAGAGCGAGCCGGCAAACACAGCAATGGCGCCCACGAAAATGGCGATATTGGCGGTACGATTCTTGTACATTGCGAGCATGAACGCGAGCATGATGATCGCCATGACGGCACCCATGAGCAGCGCCATCCACATGCGGGTCTGGCTGAACAGAATATGATCGAGCGCGAAGGTGTTGAGGTACATCAGGCCGAACATGACAATGGTGGACACCACGATCATGGCGGCAAAGCGCATATAGGACATGGGCGTTCTCCTTGTTGGTGACCCAACGAGTGAGTGCCCGCTTGGTTCAGTTCCCACGGACCACACCTGACCAGCTAGCCGGTCGTCAGCCTGTCGCGACCGCTCGATTTGGACGTGTAGAGCAGCTGATCGGCCCGGTCGTAGATGGTGTCGAGGTCTTCGCCCGAAGTCGGGCTGGTGGCGCTGATGCTGATGGTCAGGGGGGCAGCCTCGCCGGGTGACAGCGCGATGTCGCTGACGCGCCCGCGCAATGCCTCGAGCACGGGGCGGGCGCGGTTCATATTGCAGTCGTAAAGCAGTAGGGCGAATTCCTCGCCGCCAAGGCGGGCTGCCAAATCCATGGGGCGGCGTGCCGCCTGGTGGATCACACTGGCCACCTGGCACAGTGCAATGTCGCCAGCGGCGTGGCCGTTGCGGTCGTTGAACGCCTTGAAGTGATCGATGTCGATAATGGCCAGGACGATCTCATGGCCGTTGCGGGCGGCATGGGCAATGGCAGTATCGGCGTGGTGCTCAAACAGGCGTCGATTGGCCAGATCGGTCAATGGATCGGCTTGGGCTTGCCGCGAGAGAATCGCCGTGAGCAGGAACTGGTGACGATGCGCGCGCTCGCGCAGATAGGCGCCGACAGCGCCGACCGGGACAGCAATGAAAAGCATGACCACCTGCCCCAGATGCTGGGTGAACTGGCTGGTGTCGAGCCAGATGATACCTGCCAGTGTGGCGACCACAGCGGGGATCAGGGCGGCGATCAAAGCGGCGTAAAAGGTCATGGCCAGCGGCAGGAAGGCGGCCATCACAACAACTACCAGAGCCGTGTCAGCGGCCTCCATGCCGTGCGATTTATAGATGACGGCATTAAGCGCGGCGATCAGACCGACAACCGAGAAGACCCAGAAGGCCACAGCGCCCACCGGCAAGCGCTCACGCAGGGGCGTTGACACTGAAATCAGGGCCATGGCGAGCACGAGCAGGACACTCCAGCGGCCAATCAGCAGCAGCCACATATCGGCATAGGCCACACCCTGATTGAAAACGTCGAGCCGGATCAGGTCATAGGCGACAAAGCCGGTCCAGATGAACAGGGCGAGCCAGGCGCAGATAATGGCGGGGCCAAGCTGCTCCCTGCCAAGGCTCTGTCGGTATTCGGCTTCAAGTGCCGGCTCGAACCGCAAGGCGCCAAACCCGTCGCTGAGTTGACGGGCATGGGCTTCATCTGGCGCTGGCTGAGACGCCAAAGCGTCCTGGCTGGTCAGGGATTGTAGCACGGCGTATCTCCACGCACCGACCACTGGACAGATCGGGACGGGCACATGCTATTGGCAGGGCATTGCCAACAGGTAAATTAGTGTTGTTCTTGAGGTGGTTGGCAGGCATCCACCCACTGATCGCCGCACAATTGGGCGAGCTGGTCGACCGACATGCGCACCGAGGCGTGGGTGTAGCCGCCCGCCGGTATCACCAGATCATAGACCTTGAGCGACACATCGAGCCGAATGGGGAGCGGACCAGGCAGGCCAAAGGGGCAAACACCACCGACCCTGTGGCTGGTCAGTTGCTCGACCTCTTCGGCCCCCAGCATGCGCGGCCGCCCGCCAAAGGCAGCCTTGGACTTCTGATTGTCGAGCCGGGCGTCGCCACGGGTCACCAGCAACATCACCTCGCCGCCGACGCGAATGCACAGTGTCTTGGCGATCTGGCCGGGCTCGACGTCATGCACGATCGCGGCGGTCTGCACGGTGGCGGTGGAATCGGTGGTTACCTCGACGGTGAGGTCGGGCGCGCGTTTGGCGAGGTCATCAGTGACGGATTGCAGGCTCATCGGCATACTTTCAGAACAGGCGGGCGAGGCGGTCTTGATAGTCCTCGCGCGTTTTGTAATGCACAGGCGTGGTCAGCGCCCGGCGCATGAAATCGGGATCGATCTCGCGTCTCCCGTCAAGGGCCATCATTTCGGCCACCGTGATGCGCTCACCAGCAAAGGGTTCATGGCGCACGGGCTCACCGGCATGGAAGGCGCCTTCCTTGATCACCCGGCAATAGGCGCCGGGGCGGCCTGCCTGATGAAAGCGCTTGGCGAATCTGGGGTCACCCATGCGGGCGGCAAAAACCATGCAGGGGGTGCGGTGTGAGGTCACCTCAAGCACCACTTCATCGATGATGAAGCGGTCACCAATGGCGACCTTGCGTCCTTCAACGCCGCCAATGGTCAGGTTCTCGCCGAATACGCCCGGGCCGATTTCGGCATCCAGTTCCTTGGACCACCAGTCATAGTCGTCGCGAAAATACAGATAGACCGCCTGATCCTTGCCGCCATGATGCTTGCGGTTGAGAATGGCGTCGCCAACAAGGCCGTCGCGGGTGATGGCGACTTCACCATCAATGGGGCGCTTAAAAATCCCGGTCTTGGCTGACTTGCCCGGAATGGGTTCGGGTTGACCGATATTGATGCTGGCAATGATGGCCATGGCTAGTTTTCCCGGCTGGCGAAATATCGCGCTGTTGCACGCAGCCCGTCGGCCTTGGGGCCAAAGGTGAGTAGCGCTGATAACGCCGATGTCACGGTATCGTTCAGGTGCTGGCGCGCACCGTCAACGCCCAGCGTGGTGACCAGGGTCTGCTTGCCCAGCGCTGCATCCTTGCCGGTGGCCTTGCCCATGGTGGCCGCAGAAGCCGTGACGTCGAGAATGTCATCGGCTAGCTGGAAGGCGCGACCGGCCGCCTCCGCATAGGCTGTGAGTACGGCGAGGGCGCGGGCGTCGGCCCCGCCCAATATGGCCCCCATGCGCACGCTGGCGCGGATCAACGCGCCGGTTTTCATGGCCTGCATGGTGGAAATATCGTCGCCGGAAAAACCGCCCTGTTCTCCCTCAATATCGCGCATCTGGCCACCCACCATGCCGCCGCCGCCTGATCCCTGTGCCAGTTCACGCACGAGGGCGATGCGTACGGCCGGGTCGGGATGGCAGGCCTGGTCGGCCAGCAAATCAAAGGCGTGGGTCAGCAGCGCATCGCCGGCAAGAATGGCGGTGGCCTCATCGAAGGCCTTGTGTACCGTCGGGCGACCCCGGCGCAGGTCATCATCATCCATGGCGGGCAGGTCGTCGTGGATCAGCGAATAGCAGTGCACCATTTCAACGGCGAGCCCGGCAATCAGGGCGGCATCGGCGGGCACGTGAAAGATCGCGGCGGCCTGACGAACCAGCAAGGGGCGCAGGCGCTTGCCGCCTTCCAGGCTCCCATGGCGCATGGCTTTGACCAGTGTATCGGCGGCCGGGCCCGGCCCCGAGAGCTGGGCAACGCTGAGCCGGGTGCCCAGCACTATTTCCACGGCCTTGGCGCAATCGGTCATGTCGGCAGAAAAATCATACATGTGCTGTTGCTAGCCGGTTTGGTGGCGGGGCGGCAAGTCACCTGAGCAAGTCAGCGCACTGCACGAGCTTCATGGCTGTCCAAAGCCGATAATTGTGCCTTTCGTGCGCCTATCTTGATGGCTATGGAATGGCCATGGCACGACGCAAACTCAAAGGCATCTGGGCGCTGCTGCGCAATCTGGGCATTGCGCTGGCCGTGGTGATTGCCATCCCGATCGTGCTGACGCCGCTCTATCTGGTGGTGAACCCGGTTTCGGTGCCCATGGCCTCACGGCTGCTGACTGCGCGGCCGATGGACCGCCAGTGGCGCAATATTGATGACATCTCCGACCGGCTCAAGGCGTCGGTGATCCTGTCCGAGGATGGGCAGTTCTGCCGCCACTGGGGTGTCGATGTAGGGGCGCTGCGCGATGAGGTCGAGCGCTTCATGGCGGGTGAAGATGCGCGTGGCGCCTCCACCATCACCATGCAGGTGGCACGCAATCTGTTCCTGTGGAACCGGCAGAGCGTGGTGCGCAAGGCGCTCGAAGTGCCGCTGGCGGTCTATATAGATCTGGTGCTGCCCAAAAAGCGCATCATGGAAATCTATCTCAATATCGCTGAATGGGGCCCTGAGGGGCAATTCGGCATTGCTGCGGGGGCCGAGCGCGCCTTTGGCATTGAGCCGCAAAACCTGGACTGGCGCACGGCCACGCTGCTGGTGACGGCGCTGCCCAATCCAATGTTGCGGCAGCCCGGGCGACCCTCGGCAGGCATGGTGCGAATTGCGGGCATTATCGAGACCCGGGTGCGCGAGTATGGTGCGCGCGCCAGTTGTGTAGGCAAGGACGGGCAATTGGCGCTATAAGGCTGGTGTCGGGCGCCTGTTTGCACTCTTGTTGGATTTGTCGCGCGGAGTCGCCAACAACCCTCTAGCCAAGGGGCCAGAGTTGCTCTATAGAGCCCACCAATCCCTTCAGAGATAAGTCTCTGGGCCGCTCATTGGCGGCGCAACGATATTGAATTCGGAGTACCGACCATGGCAGTGCCAAAACGAAAGACCTCGCCGATGAAGCGCGGCTTCCGCCGCTCGGCCGACGCTCTTGCGAACCCAACCTATGTCGAAGACAAGGATTCGGGCGAGCTGCGCCGTCCGCATCACGTCGACCTCAAGACCGGCATGTATCGCGGTCGTCAGATTTTTGAAGTCAAGAAGTAGTTCTTGAGCCTGGCAGCGCCATGCGCTCCCTTCTGATATGCAAACGGCCGATCCTGTAACGGGGTCGGCCGTTTTTCTTTGCCTTGCCGCCATGAGGAGCGGCCCAATTTTCCGGAGTTTGCCATGACGATGCGCGTTGAATCGGACACTATGGGCACCATCAATGTGCCTGCCGACAAGTATTACGGCGCCCAGACGGCGCGCAGCCTGGCCAATTTCGATATTGGCGGCGAGAAGATGCCCAAGGAAATCGTCACCGCGTTCGGCATTCTGAAAAAGGCCGCGGCACTGGCCAACCACAAGCTGGGCCTGCTTGATGAAGCCACACGCGATCTGATCGTTGCGGCGGCTGACGAAGTCATTTCGGGCAAGCTCGAAGCTCATTTCCCGCTGGTGGTATGGCAGACCGGTTCGGGCACGCAGTCCAACATGAACGTCAATGAGGTGATCTCCAACCGCGGCATCGAACTGGCCGGTGGCACCATGGGGTCGAAAAAACCAGTGCACCCCAATGACCACGTCAATATGAGCCAGTCGTCCAACGATACCTATCCAACCGCCATGCACATTGCAGCGGTCGAGGCCGTCGAAGGTTATCTGCTTGAGCGCGTTGGCCTGCTGCGCGATACGCTGGCCGCCAAGGCCGAGCAATATATGGATGTGGTCAAGATCGGGCGCACCCACCTGCAGGATGCAACGCCGCTGACGCTGGGTCAGGAAATTTCCGGCTGGGTTGCCCAGATCGATTACGCGCTGGCCAATATCAAGGCGACGCTGCCCCAGCTCAAGGAACTGGCGCTGGGCGGCACGGCCGTGGGTACGGGTCTGAACGCGCATCCCGACTATGCCGTTGCGGTGGCCAAGGAGATCGCCACGCTGACCGGACGCGATTTTGTGACCGGTCCCAACAAGTTTGCCCTGCTGGCCGGCCACGATGCCTTTGTGGGCTCTTCGGGCGCCCTCAAACAGCTTGCGGTCGCTTTGATGAAGATTGCCAACGACGTGCGCTGGCTGGCCTCCGGCCCGCGTTCTGGTCTGGGTGAAATCACCATTCCGGAAAACGAACCCGGTTCGTCGATCATGCCGGGCAAGGTCAACCCGACCCAGTCCGAAGCCATGACCATGGTTGTGGCGCAGGTGATGGGCAATGACGCAGCGATTGGATTTGCTGCCAGCCAGGGCAATTTCGAGCTGAACGTGTTCAAGCCCGTGATCGCCTACAACTATCTGCAGTCGGTACGGCTGCTGGCTGATGCGGCCAAGTCGTTCAACGATCACTGCGCAGTGGGCATCGAACCGGATCGCGCGCGCATCAATGAACTGGTCAATAAGTCGCTGATGCTGGTGACCGCGCTCAATCGCAAGATCGGCTATGACAATGCCGCCAAGATCGCCAAGACCGCGCACAAGAATGGCACCACGCTGCGCGAGGAAGCCATCGCCCTGGGCCTGCTGACCGGCGAAGAGTTCGATGCCGAGGTCAAGCCAGAACAGATGGTGGGCCCGCTCAAACTCAAGAAGTAGGGCCCCCGTTACAGTCTTGAAATGCCGGAAGGGGCATGCGGGCGCGTCCTGCATGCCCTTTGCGCTTTCAGACAGGTCTGGCATGGTGCGCTGCCGCCAGTGGAGAACCCTTCAATGACCGAGACCGTGATGATGCCCACCCATAATGCCCCACGCCGCAATGGACGTTTCATCCCGCCGCTGCTCAGCGTGCCGTTCGTACTCTATAACGTAGTGGCGTTTCTGTTCTTCGCTGGCGTGCCGCAGGGCTGGGAGCAGGGGTTGTTTCTGATCCCCATGGTGTCGGGCACGCCATGGGCGATCACCGCCGGCGATTTCCTGCTGGTGATTGGCATCATCATGCTGTTTTTCGAGGTGTTGAAATCCACCAATAGCGGGCGCAATTCCATTGTCGAGCATATGCTCTCAATGGTGCTGTTTGTCGCTTTCCTGGTCGAGTTCCTGCTTGTCGGCGCCGCCGCGAGTTCAGTGTTCTTCCTGCTCATGGTCATGGCGCTGATCGATGTTGTCGCCGGTTTCACCGTCTCGATCACCAGCGCCGGGCGCGATGTGACGATGAATTAGTCCTCAGGCCACAACCGTTTTCCGGTATCCAGCAGGCATACGCTTGACCGCGATGCTGGCGCCGCTGGCGTAGGCACCGATGGCCCCTTCGGCACTGGTGCGGCGGCGGGCGCGTTGAGGCGCCATATTGGCGCGCGCTGCCAGCAATTGACTGACAAAAGCAGCACCGGTCTGGGTGCGTTTGAGCGAAGGACGTGGGCGCGATGCTTCGATCAGCATGGGGAGCCCGGGTGTATGTGTCTCATTAACGGCCATAATCGCCTCGTTTGTCTCGAAACGGGCCGGCGTGTCTCAAAATGAAACAGAACAACTGGCCCTATACCCCCTAAGGGGCAATCGGTGTGCCAGATGATAACGGTTTGTTAATGATTGGGGATGCGAACGCTGGGCGTAGTTAACATTAAAGATTCGTGAACAGGGGCTTTGCAAAGCTGAAGACGCGCAAAAACGGCGCCCCGAAGGGCGCCGCTGGCAGGCTCAGATAATGGAGCGGGTAGCGCTAGAAGTTGTCTTTGCCCTTGCGGATCGCGGCAAACACCTCGGCGGGGTCGGCGCCTTCAAGGCCATAGTGCCTGGCCAAAGCAGGCTCGTCGGCCCGCATGAAGGGGTTGGCGGCCTTGTCCTCACCCAGCGGGAAGGGAATTGTCGGCTTTCCAGCAGCCCGCAATGCTGCGACCTCATTGGCGCGCTTTTGCAGTGCGGTGTTGTCGGGGTCGACCGAGAGCGCGAATTTGGCATTGCTGGCGGTATATTCGTGCCCGCAATAGACGAGCGTGTCGTCGGGCAGGGCGCGCAGCTGCTTGATGCCTTCCCACATCGGGCCGGGCGTTCCCTCAAACATACGGCCCACACCCAGTGAGAACAGTGCGTCGGCACTGAACAGGTGCTTGCCGACAGGATCGTGGAAAACGATGTGACCCAGTGTGTGTCCGGGCGTGTCGTAAATGTCGAAGCTTGTTTCTCCCAGCGTGACCGTGTCGCCGCCGGCCACCAGTACATCGAGATCGGCAATCTTGTCCGCCTCGGCCTTGGGGCCCACAACGCGGGCGCCAAACTCGGCCTTGAGTTCGGGAATGGCTTCGACATGGTCGAGGTGGTGGTGGGTGATGAAGATATCGGTAAGATCCCAGCCGCGACGGGCCAGGGCCGCCTTGATGGCCGCGGTTTCCGGGGCATCGATGGCGGCGGTGCGGCCGCTCGCCGTATCGTGCACGAGATAGCCGAAATTATCGTCTCGCGCGCCAAAGACATCAACGATCACAGCCACTGCACTACTCCGAAAAAGAACCAATTGGTTGAAAGCTAGGGAGCGCGCGACGACATGACAACCAGCGATTAGACAAGTCCGGGGAAACCGGCAGAGTTGTGATCATGACTGCAGACGTCAACCGCCTCATTGCCTTCTATAAAACGCCTCTTGGCCGGATCTGCCGGGCATTGGTGCGCGAGCAGGTCATGGGGCTGGCCGATGATGTGCGCGGCAAGCGCGTGCTGGGGCTGGGCTTTGCCACCCCCTATCTGCGCTTCACCCTGAGTACGGCCGAACGGGTGCTGGCTTTCATGCCCGCGCGGCAGGGCGCCTCGGCATGGCCGCGTGAGGGTCCGTCGCACACGGTGCTGTGCGATCCGCTCGAAATGCCGCTGACCGATGCAGCGATAGACCTGACCATCGCCATTCACGCCATGGAACATGTGGCAGATGCCGAAGAGCTGATGCGCGAACTGTGGCGGATCACTGCCCCCAATGGCGATCTCATCCTGGTGGTGCCGCGTCGGCGGGGCATCTGGGCGCAGCGGGACAATACCCCGTTTGGACAGGGCAATCCCTATTCGGGCGGACAGCTCGACAGACTGCTGCGCGAATTCGGCTTTGTACCGGTGGCGTGGCGCGATGGCCTGTTCCTGCCGCCGTTTCAGAGTTCGCTGGTGCTCAAGTCCACCCGGTTGTTTGAGCGTGTCGGTCGGCTGTTCGGGCCGGCCATGAGCGGGGTGATCTGTGTGCGGGCGCGCAAGCAGGCGTTCCCGGCGATTCCCCGCCGCAAACGCGCGGAGCGATTCGTTCGCGTGCCCGGCATGAGCGCGGCAACGGCGCGGCAGGGCTGAGGCGGGCGTGTCACTGTGCCGTTCCGGGACAATTAGCACCGATCTGGCAGCGCCATGTTCAGCCTTGATCCAAAGGGGAACGAACAGGGGGCGAATCGAGCGTCGTGCATAAGTGCTCGTTCGTTCACGGCGATATATGGTGTGCTTGAATGGGGCCGACCACTAGAGCGGCTGCTTCGTTGCGCTGGATCCCGCCGCACAGCCGAAACCGGTTCATCTTGGTAACCAAACCCTTAATTTCGGGCAAAATCGGACAAAGATTTCTGTCTGGTTCCGTCTGAAAAGGCGATTTAACTCAGCCCATTAACAGTTCAGGCCCCGCAAATGGGGGCCTGAAAGCGATCCGTTAGCAAAACAGCGATTGACCGTCCCGAAGCGGGACTTGGCTGCGGCCTGTCGGGCGCTAGAAACGCATCCCGGTCAGCACCATGGACAGATCGCCCATATTGGTGCCCAGCAGCACGCGATAGGGGATGAAATAACCGGTCGGGCCCAGCGGGGCATACCAGATGATGATGCGATCACTGTCTGCCAGGTAATTGGTGATCTCGGAGCTAGTGAAGTGGCCCGAGACAGGGCTGTAGTCGACCGAGCACAGCACAACCGGGCCCTGATAGCCCGTGCGGGCCGAGGTTGCCTTGTCGGTGCCGGCAAAGCGCATGGCAATGTTGAAGCGCTCGACGCCGGTGAAAATGCCGACGCGGCGATCGCATAGCGATTTGTCGAGCGCCCCGCCCTTGAAGACAAAGGCCGACAGAAAATCGCTGACCCCGGTCAGGTGCCGGCGCTCCAGCGGAACGCGGTCATAGTTATCAAGAATAGGCGGCTCGACCTTGAACGAGCCGACATCGCGACCCGAGAAGGTCACGTCCACATCGAAGGTGTCGCCATTGGCCCTGGTTTCAAGACTGAAGGCGCGGGCGGCCAGGCGATTGCTGGTGGAACTGCCCGAGGCGCTGGCCTTGGCCGTGCCGCTGGCAACCATGGCGCCCAGCCCGGCCACATTGGCCGACAGGTCCAGGCTGTAGCGCGACCCGTCATCGGTCAGGTCCACATTCATGGTGGCTATATTGATACCACCCAGGGTCAGCACATAGCCGGCCTTGGCGTCGATTTCGGCGGCGCTGGTGGGCAGGCTTGCGAACAGGGCCAGTGCGGCAAGGGTGGCAAATCTAAACTGGGTCAAGGTCGGGCGTCTCTGCAATGGGCGGCGCGAGATCAGACTAGGGTTCGAAAGTGCCGTCTGGAATGGTCCTGTGCAAGCCGCTCGCGCTGGATTGAGCCCGCGTTTGTCTTGACGGGGCCCCGCATATTCTCTAAAGAGCCCCCAGATTTCAGGACAAGATAGGCCTGCTGCAGGACATGTTCCCGCAATACAGGCCTTTGCAACAGGATAGAAAACCATGGCACGGCGCTGTGAACTTACTGGCAAGGGCGTTATGGTTGGCAACAACGTTTCGCACGCTCTCAATCGTACCCGTCGCCGGTTCCTCCCGAACCTGCTGAACGTGACGCTGATTTCGGAGGCACTCAACCGCCCCGTCAAGCTGCGCATCTCGGCTTCGGCCCTGCGTACCGTTGAGCACCGCGGTGGTCTGGACGCCTTCCTGCTCAAGCAGAGCGACGACACCATGTCGACGCTGGCTCAGGGCCTCAAGAAGGAAGTTCGCGCAGCTCTGGCTGCCTAAGCGAACGCCTTCATCGACGAATTGACCGCGTGGGGTTATGCTCCACGCGGTTTTTGTTTTGTGCCAATCTCGGCACATCCCGCCCCGGTCTGATGCCGGTTCGCGGTTACATAGAGGTGCATTCTGATGCTGGCTCGTTTTTCGGTGGCTCTGGCCGCCATGGTTGCGGTTGTCGCGGCCTCAAATTTTCTCGTTCAGTTCCCGGTCGATATCCAGATGGGACCGATCCATCTCGGTGATATTCTCACCTGGGGTGCGTTTACCTATCCGGTAGCGTTTCTTATCACCGATCTGACCAATCGCACCTTTGGTCCGGCCCGGGCCCGCGTGGTTGTGATGGCCGGTTTTGCCGTTGCCGTGCTGATTTCGATCTATCTGGCAACGCCGCGTATCGCCATTGCCTCTGGCACGGCGTTCCTGACCGCCCAGTTCCTCGATATCTCGATCTTTGACCGGTTGCGCACCAGCGTGTGGTGGAAGGCCCCTGTGGTCTCCTCACTGATCGGCTCGGCGATCGATACGGTGATCTTCTTCTCGCTGGCCTTTGCGGCGCCCTTCGCGGTGCTCGACAGCCTGTTTGGCCGCGAAGATGGCTCACTTGCCTTCCCCGCGCCGCTGCTGGGCGTTGGTCCTGAGGTTGAGCTGTGGGTGTCGCTGGGTCTGGGCGACTTCCTGGTCAAGCTGCTGCTCGCAGCACTGCTGCTGGTGCCCTATAAGAGCATCAGGGACTGGCTGGCCGGCCGTGAGGCCGTCGCAGCCTAGATCACAGGTGGGAGGCGGCTGAAGCGATCAGTCGCCTTCGCCGGGCGCTTCGGAGAAGTATTTCTCGAACTTGCCGGATTCGCCGTCCTTGTCCTTGGCCTCTGGCAGCGGATCGCGCCGCTCGGTCAGATTGGGCCAGACGGACGCAAACTTGGTGTTGACCTCGAGCCAGTGATCGAGCCCGCTTTCGGTATCGGGCTTGATGGCCTCTGCCGGACATTCAGGCTCGCACACGCCGCAGTCGATGCACTCGTCGGGGTGGATCACCAGCATGTTCTCGCCCTCATAGAAGCAGTCCACAGGACACACTTCCACGCAGTCGGTGTACTTACAGGCGATGCAGTTATCGGTGACGATGTAGGTCATCTAGGCGGCAATCCCGAACAGGAGCCCGGTCCGCACAAGGGGTCGCGGCGGGGCAAGTCTCAACAGTCCGGTGCTAAACTTTTTTCCGTGCCCTGCAAGGCTGGCGGGTGGCAGGGTTTGGCGTGATTGGCACGCTAGAAGGCAAAATTTATCAAGCGCTTGGGCTGGGCCAATGCCGAAACACCAGATCTTCGGGGTCCTGACCCCTGGCGTCAGGGGCGTGCATGGCGCCCATGCGCCGGGCAAGCGCGATCGAGCGCGTATTGTCTTGGTCGATATAGCTGACCAGATTGGGTAACCCCAGATGCTCAAACGCCCAGTCGCGCAGCTCGACTGCTGCTTCGAAGGCATAGCCATGCCCTTCGTGGCCAGCATAGACAAACCAGCCCAGTTCCTTTTCGGGAAAAAGCGGGCCGTGATTGATGCCGACCTCGCCGACGCAGGCTCCGGTGGCGCGTCGCTCGATCATCAGGCAGCCATGGCCGAATAACTGCCATTGGGCCACATCATTGCAGAACATGCCCCAGGCGGCGCGCCCATCAAAGGGGCCGCCCATATAGCGTGCGCGCGGCGACGCCATCAGCTCAGCGTAGGCGTGGAAGTCCGTATGTACCGGCGGGCGCAGGATCAGCCGCTCGGTCTGCAGCGTGGGGATGGGTTTCATCGCTCATCCTGGGTGCCGCGCAGGCGGTCAGTCTCGCGCCGTTCCTTTTTGGTGGGGCGACCGGCGCCTTCATCGCGCGGAGCGATGGCAGCGTCATAGGGCGACAGTTCGGCTTTGGGCAGGGGTGGCGGGGAGAGGTCTTCGTAGAGTCCCTGAGCCTCGCTGGCTGGGCCGCGGCGGGTGCCGGGATCAATGATGCGCCACACCGTGATACGATTGTGCAGTGACATGGTCAGCACATCGCCGGCGCCGACCTTGTAGTCGCTGCGCTGGGTGGGTTCGGAATTGATCCGGACACTACCTGCTTCGATGAATTTCTGGGCCAAGGTGCGCGATTTTATGGCGCGCGCAAAGAACAGGAACCTGTCGAGCCGCTCCTTGCGGGCGGCGGGCTCGACAGGCCCCCCAATTGCTACTTGGCCTTGCCGTCGCGCAGGGCGGCAAGCTTGGCGAATGGGCTGTCGGGATCGAAAGCCTTTTCGCGCTTTTCTTCACGCGGCTGCTGGAACTTGGCGCGCTCACCCTTCTGGCTGTCGGGGCGGCGATTGTCGTTGCGACCACGCCCTTCGGGCTTGGCCTTGGGATTGAGGTGCTGGGCCTTGGTCAGGTCCTGCACTTCGCCCTCAGGGCGCCGCTTGGATGGCGTGCTGCGCTGACGCTCACCCTCGGGCCGGCGACGGCTTTCATGCCGCTTATTGTCCGGACGCTTGCCGCTGGGGGACCAGATCTCATCGTATTCTGGTTCTGCTGGGGCTGTCTCGCCTGCCGTGGCTGCTGTTTCGGGCGCATCCTCGACAATGGTGGTGGCGGGAATGGGCGCCGTCTCAGCCGGTGTTGCGGGGGTGGTGACTGCCTCGAGAGGGGCCTCATCGGTGGCGTCTGTCGAGGCGGGATTGTCGGTCAGAGTTTCCTCAAGCGCCGGCGCTTCTGCGCTGGCGTCGGCAGGCACTACAGGTGCCGCAACCTTTGGCGTGCGTTTGACGCGATAGCCAAGCGAGCTCAGGATCGAGGCGAAATCTTCGCCCGAGCAGCCCAGCAGCGAGGTCATTTCCACGGTGACGCGGAAGCCGTTGCCCTCGGCTGCACCAGCGGGCAGGTCGCCCTGGCTGCGGGTTGGATCAAGCGCAATGAGCGGACGGATGATGTCAGCCAGACGTTCGAGAATGTCGACCCGGACGGCGCGCTTGCCAGCAACCTTGAAGCCGGCAATCTCATACAGGCGCGTATCGACTTCGGGATCGACCACAAAGCTGGTGCGGCCCGAGAGGACGATATGGGGAATGTCGGTCACGCCAGCCTGGCGGATGCCGCCATTCTTGAGCGCAAACAGAATCAGTGCCAGCTCGCGCGGGGCGGGCTTGAGCGAAAGCGGCAGATAGATGTGATAGGCGCCGAACTTGATGCCCAGCTTACGCATCTTGCCGCGGACGTCCTGATCGAGATTCTTGACCTCGTCGGCAACCTGCGGACGCGGGATCAGGCCCAGATGCTCAAACAGCTGGAACGCGATGCCACGTGCCGTGCCATCGAGATCAGCTGGAGCCTCAAGCGCCATGACGGGTTCGAGGATGGTGTTGACGTGGTGGCGCAGCCACAGGCCGAGACGATCCTGCACACGTTCCAGATCCGGACCGGTCAGGGTTTCGTCAGCCAGGATCAGAATGCGCGGCCGATAAAGGGTCTCGCCCTCGATCAGTTCGGCGACAATGTCGCCCTTCCAGCGCAGGCGACCGTCGGTGGCCAGCACAAATTCTTCATTGGGCGCGCCAGCCAGGCGTTCGGCCCGGTGGTGTATTTCGGGCGCCACCACTTGATCGGCGGCGGCGCGCAGACCCTTGGTGTCGGCGTCGCCATCATTGCGCGCCAGGGTGAAACGGAAGCCTTCGAGCGTGCCGATGAGGTGGCCTTCCAGCCGTACTTCGCCGCGCTCATTGATCTCGGGAGATGCCATACGTTTGTCTTTCAGGTGACGAAGCAGCACGCTGGTGCGCCGATCGACGAAGCGTTGAGTAAGCCGCTCGTGCAGCGCATCACTCAGTCGGTCTTCAATGTCTCGGGTCTTTTCGCGCCAATGTGAAGGGTCTGCAAGCCAGTTTTTGCGGTTCGCGACGAAGGTCCATGTTCGGATCTGCTTGATCCGGTTGCTCAAAGTGTCGATGTCGCCGCTTGCATTGTCGCAAAAGCGGACCTGCTCGGCAATCCAATCTGCGTTGACCTTACCATGCTTGACTAAGTCAGAGTAAATACGGGTAACGATTTCACCGTGATTGGCCGGTGAAATGCCCTGATAATCAGGGATTTGGCAACATTCCCAGAGCAAACGCGCGCCGTCCAGCCCACGCGCCAGTTTGCCGGCTTCATTGCGTGAGACAAATTCGAGCGCGCGTTGATCCTTGGCGATGGGCACACGGGCCAATGTGCGGGTGTCCGACGTCGCTTCGAGACTGTTGAGCAAGGCGGGGATCGACGAATAATCCAGCCGATTGTTGCGCCATTGCAGCACTTTGACGGGCGCAAAATCGTGGGTTTCGAGCGCCACGACCATTTCTTCGTCGAATCCCTGGGTCCCGCCGGTCACGCCAAAGCTGCCATTGCGGGCGTGACGACCGGCGCGGCCGGCGATCTGGCCGAGCTCGGCGGGGGTCAGTGGGCGGCTGGTATGGCCGTCAAACTTGCTGTCATCGGCAAAGGCCACGTGGTGGATATCGAGATTGAGTCCCATCCCGATGGCGTCGGTGGCGACGAGAAAATCAACATCGCCATTTTGGTAGAGTTCAACCTGAGCATTGCGGGTGCGCGGGCTCAGGGCGCCCATCACGACTGCTGCGCCGCCGCGCTCGCGACGGATCAGTTCGGCAATGGCGTAAACCTGTCGCGCCGAAAAGGCGACAATGGCCGAGCGTGCCGGCTGGCGCGAAATCTTCTTGGAGCCCGAATAGGTCAAGTGGCTGAAGCGGGGGCGGTCAATGATCTGGGCATGGGGCAACAGGCTGCGGATCACTGGCGCCATGGTGGCGGCGCCCAGCAGCAAGGTTTCGTGCATGCCGCGCGCATGCAGAATGCGGTCCGTAAAGACGTGACCGCGGTCAAAATCGGTTGCGGTCTGGATTTCGTCAATCGCCAGACAATCCACACGGATATCGGTGGGCATGGCCTCGACCGTGCAAACCCAATAGCGCGGCTTGGCGGGAACGATACGTTCCTCCCCGGTAATCAGCGCCACCGACTGCTCTCCCACGCGTTCAACAACGCGCTGATAGACCTCACGCGCCAGCAAGCGCAAAGGCAGGCCAATCATCCCGGTGGGATGGGCCAACATGCGTTCAATGGCAAAATAGGTCTTGCCGGTATTGGTGGGGCCAAGGATCGCCTTGACGGATTGGGCGGGCGCGGAGGTCATTTCGCATCAATGTAAGGGGTCGTTGCGACACTTGCGAGTGGTTCACGCAAATGTCCCAAGAAAGGACAGCATACAGGACCTTTGTGTGGCAGGTCTTAAGTCTTGGAACAAGGGGCGAACGAAACGGAACCGAATCGGCGCGAATCGGATAATCCGGCTTCGTTCACGGCTAGGGGTGGTGGGTGTGCAGCGCCAGCGCACACAAGAGCCGTCGAGTTGGGCTGAAATGACACAAAGACGGCCCCGATTGTCTTCAACTTCCCTTACAGCTGGTAAAGATCGGGCTCTTAGCGGTGTTTGTGACCAGAAGCTTAACGGCACTGCGCCGGATTTTTCTGCGGCGTTTTTGCCTGTACGCCCGCCATTGCTGGGCTGGGTGCGACCATCTTCATCATAAAGCTGATTGACGTCCTGTTCCGGGACAGGCGCCCGGTGGTGCTGCAGGGGAGCGGACGCGACGAGAAGCGCTTTGCCATCTTGGTGCAGTTTGACTATGGTCCGCGCGGTTTTTCAGCCCAGAAATGGCATCATGTCAGACGATATTCGCCCCGTCCCGCAGCCCGGTATTCTTGATATCGCGGCCTATCTTCCCGGCAAGTCAGGCGCAGCGGGCAGCAATGCCGTCAAGCTGTCGGCCAATGAGTCCCCGCTTGGCGCCAGCCCCAAGGCAATTGAGGCGTTCCAGTCGGCAGCAGCGCAGCTGGAGATCTATCCCGAAGGCTCCTCCAAGATCCTGCGCACGGCCCTCTCGGAAGTCCACGGCGTGGATGCGGACCGCATTGTGTGCGGCAATGGCTCGGACGATCTGCTGCATCTGGTTGCCCAGTGCTATCTGGGCGAAGGCGATGAGGCGGTGATGAACCGCTATGGGTTTTCGGTCTATCCGATCATTACGCGGGCCGCCGGTGCGCGCATCGTTCTGGTCGATGAAATCGATTATACCGCCGATGTCGACGCCTTGCTGGCAGCGGTCACGGCCAAGACGAAAATCGTCTGGCTGGCCAATCCGAACAATCCCACAGGGACCTATCTCAGCGATGCAGAAGTGCGGCGGCTGCATGCCGGCCTGCGCCCCGATATCCTGCTGGTGATCGACAATGCCTATGCGGAATATGTGACTGCCGAGGATTACGACGTCGGCCAGAAGCTGGTGGCCGAGGCCAATAATGTGGTCATGGTTCGGACCTTCTCGAAGATGGGACTGGCAGCGGCCCGTATCGGCTGGCTTGTCGGTTCGCCCGAACTGGTCGATGTGCTCAACCGTGTGCGCGGGCCGTTCAATGTCAATCTGCCAGGGCAGTTGGCCGCGGCGGCAGCAACGCGCGACACTGAATTCACCGCGCGTCTGCAGGCGCACAATGCGCAGTGGCGTGACTGGATCGCCCAGGAGCTGGATTCAAACCACATGCATGTGGTGCCCAGCCAGGGCAATTTCGTGATGGTGCTGTTCCCCGACGCCGAACATGCCCGGCTGGCTTTCGACACATTGGCCGAGCGTGGGCTGATTGTGCGCGAGATCGGGCCGTCCTATGGCATTGAGGCGGGGCTGCGCATTTCCATTGGTTCAGAGCAGGCGATGCGTGGCGTTGTCGGCATTCTCAAGGCATTGGTCGAGATTTCATGAGCGTTCATTTTCGCAAGCTGGCCCTGATCGGCATTGGTCTGATCGGTTCTTCGATTGCTCTGGCCGCGCGGCGGCAGGGGCTGGTCGAGGTGATCTCCATTGCCACCCGCAAGCAGGATACGCTGGATGAGGCACGCGAATTGGGGCTGGGCGATATCTATACGCTTGATGCCGCCGAAGCCGTGCGCGGCGCCGATCTGGTCATCCTGTGCACGCCGGTGGGGGCTTATGAGAGCGTGATCAAGACGATTGCGCCTGCGCTAGAGCCGGGTGCCATCGTTTCTGATGTCGGTTCGGTAAAGGGCCATGTGATCAAGGCGCTGGCGCCGCACATCCCCGAAGGTGTCAGCCTTATTCCAGGCCATCCGCTGGCGGGCACCGAGCATTCGGGACCCGCAGCCGGGTTTGCCGAGTTGTTCACCGGGCGCTGGTGCGTGCTGACCCCGACCGAGGATGTCAATCCGGCACAGACCGAAAAGCTGGCAGCATTCTGGCGCGCCATGGGCAGCCAAGTTGAAGCCATGGACGCGGCTCACCACGACATGGTGCTGGCAATTACCAGTCATATTCCGCATCTGGTGGCTTACAATATAGTAGGCACGGTGGCCGATCTCGAAGCGGCGACGCAGTCAGAAGTGATCAAATTCTCGGCTTCGGGCTTCCGCGATTTCACCCGTATTGCCGCGTCCGACCCGGTGATGTGGCGCGACGTGTTTTTGACCAATCGCGATGCCGTGCTTGAAATGCTGGGGCGGTTCACCGAGGACTTGAGTGTGTTGCAGCGCGCCGTTCGGACGGGCGATGGCCCGGCGCTCGAAGCCATGTTCACCCGCACCCGCGCTATCCGCCGCTCGATCATTTCGGCGGGGCAGGAGACGGCTGCGCCAGACTTTGGCCGGCCGCATGAAGCGCCGCCAGCCTCGCCCCTACCGATTGTGCGCGAACATGGTGGCGGCGACGACGCCTAGGCAGGTGGAGGCCTAGTAGAGCGGGGGCAGGGCGGCGATGGGTATCAGGCCCGAATAGATGCCGCCGGACCGGAAGTTGATCTGGTTGGCATAGGAGCCGTCAGGGGCCGGGGCGCCCAGTACCAGCGTGCGCCACGGTTCTTCAAGCAGCGGACCGATACGTTCGGCCACCCCGGTCGAGGCAATGGTGATCTGACCATCGATCTGGCCCTGCGCGTCGAATGCCAGCGCGCCCGCCGCATCCAGCGTCGAGCCGGCGTCAGTGCCGCGCACGGCGATGATCTTGAGCTGGCCATCGGCAGCCTGCAGGCTGGGCAGCAGATTGGGATCGCCCCAATTGCGCACATCGTCGAGGCAGCCCGGACAGTTCGAGCTGCACTTCGGCATTGGTGTCGCTCAGGGTCAGGGCGGGATAGGCCAGATCATTGGCCAGCATGTAACCGGCCAGCGCAGCGGTCTGGCGCTGTGCATCGTGCTGCTCGGGAATGTCAAACAGGTGCAACTCGACCAATGGGGTTGCCGCGATCTGGTTTTGGCCAAACAGCGTATCGGACCACACCACATCCCTGCCCGAAACCGATGCGCGGGCAATGCGCCAGTCGGACAGGCGCACACTGGCTTCGAGTGTCGACCAGGACACGCTATTGCGCGTGCCGGTAAAGGTGTCGCTCACCTGCAGCGGGCCAAGGGCTGAGGCCAGCATGTGGGTGGGGGCATAGACGCGGACGGATGCGCGCAGACCGGGCAGGTCGAACACCATGTCGCCGCTGACGATGCTGGCCTGGGTACAGTCGGCGTCGAAGCGGAAGGGAAAGCCACCCACATCCAGTGTCTGGCAGGTGATCTGCGGGCTGGTGATGCCGTCAGCCTGCGCCTGGGCGGCGATCTGCTGTTTGACCAGACCGGCCAGAACGAGCCAGGCAAGGCTCCAGGCCACGACGACGGCGAGCACGACACTGCCCAGAATGATGATTCGTTTCTTCATGGCTGGCACTCTTAGCGGTGGGGATGGCAAAGCGCTATCGCATCATGTGGCGCCGGGGTGGTGCAAACCGGGTCGCCCCTGAAATGCAGGGCCGCTATCGCTGGATGGCAATTGTCTTGGGCGGCAGGTTTGCCTAAGTTTCTGGTCAGGATATGGCAATGACAGAACACAGCGACGAGAACACAAACTGGGTCTTTGGCTACGGCTCCCTGATCTGGAATCCCGGCTTTCCTCATATTGGCGCGCAACAGGGGCTGCTGCGCGGCGCGCATCGCAGCCTGTCGATCGTTTCGCATCATCATCGCGGTACGGTGGAGCGTCCGGGCCTGGTGTTTGGTCTGGCGCGCGGTGGTTCATGCCGCGGCATGGCCTTTGAGGTGGCTCGGCATGACTGGGCCGATGTGCAGGCCTATCTTGAAGAGCGTGAACAGGTCACGGCGGTCTATCGTGATGTGACGCGGCCGGTGCATCTGGCCGACGGGCGGGCGATCCGGGCGCTGACCTTCGTGGTCGACGAGCGCCACGAACAGTTTGCCGGCAAGCTCAGCCTGGAGCAGCAATTGGCGATGGTGCGGGCAGGGGTTGGCCTGTCAGGGCGCAATATCGACTATGTGCTCAATACGGCGACGCATTTGCAGTCACTGGGCATAACCGACCGGCAATTGCAGGCGCTTGCAACAATGCTGCGCGAGGAAGAAGCCGCGGCGGCTTAGGCCGCCTGCGCTTCAGGGAGCGGTTCAGCGCCCTCGAGATCCCAGATTGTGGAAAGTCGTTCGGCATCGGCGCCGGGGGTCAGCAGGCGGAACACGCGATCTGCGCAATCAAGGGCCAGACGGAACCGGGAGCGGCTGAGTGGATCGTTGACCAGTTCGCTGGTCGAGCCCACCCACAGCACATGCGCCCCCTTGGCGATGATATAGAGTTCGGCATCACCCATGCAGAAATGGTCGATATTCTCGCTGGCCAGATCATAGGCGCGGCCCGAACGACCCTGCCAATGGCTGTGGCGGCCAAAATTGTGACTGACGACTTTGCTGTAGTTCCCGGCCATATCACGCCATCCTGATAGCGAGCATTGCATTAGAACAAAAATAGAACAAAATGCAATCTATGTCAAGCCCGGTGCAGGCTTGTATCTATATCTATGGTTCTGTTCGCTCCTGCCGTCAATATATAGTGCTTAGACGTCGGGTGTCGCGGCTTTCTTGAGGGCATCGAACTTGCTCCGAAGATCGGGCCCGATCGGGCGCGACAGACCTTGCGCTTCAGCCTTGAGGGCCAGTTCGTTGGACTGTGATTCGATGGCTTTTTTGAGTCGATCCATAAACACGTCGGGGGCCAGGCCCGCTTCAATGGCGGGCAGGAACTCAGCTTCGGCAGTGCCGGGCCAGATAACGGGGCTGTTGCGGCCCCAGAACAGGCCAGAATTGAGCGCTACGGGCACCACGGGCACATTGAGTTCCATATAGAGCCTGACGATTCCCTGGCGGTAGTCGGCGGGCGCCAGGGCAGCGCGGCGGGTACCCTCGGGGAAAATGACGATGCGGCAGCCGCGTTCAATGGCGGCGTGGGCCTGGCGCATCATGGAGGGGATGGCCTCGGCGCCCTTGCGGCGGTCAACCTCGATACAGTCGAGCGAGCGGGCAGCCCAGCCGAAGAAGGGAATGCGCATCAGCTCCTTCTTGACGATATAGGCCGGGCGACCGGTATAGGGGAACAGAGCAAAGACGTCCCAGTCGCTCTGGTGCTTGGCCGCGATGATGCAGCCGCCCTCGGGGATGTTGTGCTGCCCGCTGACCTTGGTTTTGACGCCGGTGAGCCAGCGCAACAATTGCAGGCTGGAAGCGCACCAATAGACCGCGATGGCCCAGCTGGCCTTGGTGCGGCCGGTGATCAGCGCAATGGTGCCCAGAATGATGGCGACGATCGCGGTTTGACCGATGAACAGCGCATAGAACACTGCGGTACGAATTGCCTGAATGACCACTCGAAAATCTCCTTCGGCGTCCTGCCGCTGTCAGCGTCATAACGGGCAGAAGTGATTTTGGCGAGGCGTTTGCTGGCGTTTGTGGCCAGAAGCGTCGTGGTTCAGGAGGTCTGGGCGAGGTAGCGCCGGACCGTGTGGCGCGAGGTTATGGCGGTCAGGGCAGCAATCACCGGGATGACGGCTGCAATCGAGATCATGCCATCAAGGCCCAGCGCAAAGCGCCCGAACAGCACGCCGACCTGGGTACCTGCTTCGCTGGAGAGCATATTGCCCGCAGCGGTGCCCACCAGAACGAAGAACAGCAATGCGGCGACCGCGCCAAGCAGGCCGCCCTGCAAGCCAATCGAGAGAAAACGCCCCTGAAATTCGCCAGCGATGAATTTGTTGGAGGCGCCAATATAGTGCAGCACGTCAACAATTTCACGGTTGGTCGCCATGGCGCCGCGGGTGGCAAAGATGATGGCGAGCACGGTCGCTGCGCCAATCAGCAGCAGCACCAGCAGGCCCGAGAGCACAATGGTGCCGGCCATGGTGTTGAGCTGCTGGCGCC
The DNA here is from genome assembly GCF_055808475.1 of Devosia sp. J2-20. Classification (NCBI taxonomy): domain Bacteria; kingdom Pseudomonadati; phylum Pseudomonadota; class Alphaproteobacteria; order Hyphomicrobiales; family Devosiaceae; genus Devosia; species Devosia sp. J2-20. The sequence continues at coordinate 217,320 of NZ_CM147870.1, forward strand.
AGACGGCGTGGGTATCGAGGCTGGCCCCGGTGACGGCTGCCAGATTGCGCTCGAGCCCGGCAATATCGGCATCCTGCGGGTCGGCGAGCTGCACCACGACAAGCCGGGGGATTTCGATCGCCGTCAGATCAAGCCCGGCGCCAAGCCAGGGCTCAAGCAGCTTTTCGCTCTCTTGCAGCGTCAGGGCGCGCGCCGAGGCGACACCTGGCGTGGCCTGCGCCAGCGAGACGGCGGTGCGCAGATTGGACTCCATCACTTCGCCCTCGACAGGACGGATCTGGATGGTCACTTCGCGACCGACATCGGCCGACCAGGCGATGGCAGATTTCTGGACCAGCACAACGCCACCCAGAGTGACCGCCGAGAGAAAGCCCATAATGGTGATCATCAGCAGCAGGGTGCGACCGGCGACGCTTTTTTCGGGGACGATGGGGGCGGCGCCGACGCGGCGTGGCAGCAGAGCCAGAATGCGCTCAATCATGAATGGCCAGCTCCCCATTGCTCAGCAGCATGCGTGGATAGTTGAACTTGTCGAGCAGCGGCAGTTCATGGGTGGCCAGAATGATGGTCATGCCCAGCGTCCGGTTGAGCTCGGCAAACAGGTGCACCAGCCGGCTCGACAGATCGGGGTCGACATTGCCGGTGGGCTCATCAGCCAGCAGCACTTTGGGCCGGGCGATCACGGCGCGTGCAATGGCGGCACGCTGTTTTTCGCCGCCCGAAAGCAGGGATGGCGGGGCGTTCATCCGTTCGCCCAGTCCCACCCATTCGAGCAGCTCGGTGACATTGGGGCGATATTCGCTCTCGGGCTGACCCAGCACGCGCAGTGGCAGCGCAACGTTTTCAAATGTGGTCAGGTGATCGAGCAGCCGGAATTCCTGGAATACGATGCCGATATGACGACGCATCTGCAGCAGGCGGTCCTGGCTGAGATCGCTGACGTCTTCGCCAAACATGGTGACGCGGCCGCGCGATGGCTTGAGCGAGAGCAGCAGTAGGCGCAGCAGGCTGGTCTTGCCGGCGCCCGATGGCCCGGTCAGGAAATGGAACGAGCCCGGCTCCACTGAGAAACTCAGGTCACGCAGTACCTCGGGGCCATTGCCATAGCGCAATCCCACATCGGAAAATTCGATCAAGATTGCAGGCTCCCACTTGCTCGGCTTGGTTCAGGCGAGATCAGGCATTGGCCGCATCATAACAGCGGCGATGGTCTGATGCGGCACGCGCACCTGCTTGGCCGGACCAAAGCGGCATAAATGTGGTGGATTTCGTGTGGCGACAGCGAGGTTTGAGGAGTCTTAACACCCTGCCGCTAATTTGAACGACGTCATTCCCTTGTTCTGCGTCATCAGTCTGGCCTCATGATCATTTCCTGTCCCCATTGCCAGACCAAGTATCAGGTCACCTACGAGGCTATCGGCTCGGCTGGCCGCAAGGTGCAGTGCGCCCATTGCCAGCAGGCCTGGGACCAGGGCCCGATCCCCAAGGACGAGCCGCCGCCAGAGGTCAAAAAGGCCGAGCAGGCGATCAATGAAGATGGTCTCGATGATGCCATGGGCGTCGAAGAAAAGGCTGCAGCGGCGCTGACGGCGGCCGCGGTTGCCGCCAAGGCTGAAAAAGAACGCGTGGCCAAGGCTGAAAAGGAAAAGGCGGCCAAGGCCGCCAAAACCAAAAAAGCCACCGATAATGAAGATTCCGCTCGCGGTCAGGCCGCGGCAGGCAAGCTTGATCCCGCCATTGTACGCAAGCGCCGCAAGGCGTTTTCGGATGGTGAGGATCGTGGTGAGGAAGAGCAGCCGCTGACCCGCTTGCGCCTGGCGCTGCGGATCGTTGGCGCTACTGCCCTGATCGGGGTTCTGGGCTTTGCTTATTTCGGCCGCGTCGAGGTGGTACAGCGCTTCCCCGCCATGGCCGGGGTTTATGACGCCGTCGGGCTGGGCATCAATGTGGTGGGGCTGGATTTTTCCGACGTCTCGACGCTGCAGACACTGCGCAATGGCAAGGAAGTGCTGATTGTTTCCGCTCAGATCGTGGGTCGCTCGCCGACCCCGGTCAAAGTGCCCGCCGTGGTGGTGACCCTGCTGGGGCCGGATGGCGAAGGCGTTTATCAGTGGAGCGTTCAGCCTTCCGTGCGCGACCTGATGGCGGGCGAACGCTCGACATTTGATACCCAGCTCACCCTGCCGCCGGGCAATGCCTCGCGGGTCCGCCTCAGCTTCGCCGGCGGCTCAGGCGCCAAGGGCCTGTCCAGCGGCAAAGCGCCGACCCCGGCCGCTGCCAATCACGGCCCGGTTACAACTGATCCTGCTGCCGCCGATCATGGCGCGCCAGCCAATCCCGCTGCTGAAGCGGCCGCCGAAACCGATCACGGCGCCGCCGCCGCTCCTGCAAACGCCAGTTCGGAGCATCATTGATGGCCCGCATTCTTGTTGCTGAAGACGATCCCTCCGTTCGCGCCTTTGTGGTGAGCGCCCTGACCATGAAAGGCCATGAAGTCGTGGCTGAAGAGGATGGGGGGCTGGCTGCCGAGACTGCCGATGCGGAAAATGGCCGTTTCGATTTGCTGCTGAGCGATATCAAGATGCCCATCATGGATGGCATCGCCCTGGCGCTGGACGTCGCGGCCAAATATCCCGACATCATCATCGTGCTGATGACCGGCTTTGCCGATCAGCGCGAGCGGGCTCATGGGCTCGATGCGCTGATCTACGATGTGATCGTCAAGCCATTCACCCTGGCTGATCTGCTGGCCAAGATCGATGATGCCCTGGCCGGCAAACCGGTCGAGGTGCTGTCACTGGGTCGGCAGGCGCGCGAGAGCTAGACCCAGTCGGGTACGCTATCCATGCCGATCAGTTCGTCCAGCGACTTGCGCGGGCGGATGACATGGAACTTGTCGCCGTCCACCAGCACTTCGGGGATGAGCGGGCGCGAATTATAGGTCGAGGCCATCACGGCGCCATAGGCACCAGCGCTCATGATTGAGAGCAGATCACCTTCCTGAACCCCGGCAATGGTGCGCCCCTTGGCGAGGTAGTCGCCGGTTTCGCAGACCGGGCCCACAATATCGGCAGTGATCGGGGGCAGGTTTGAATAGGTCACCGGCACCACATCATGGTGGGCTTCATAGAGCGTGGGGCGCAGCAGATCGTTCATGGCCGCATCAACGATGATGAAGCTGGTGCTGCCTTCTTTGACGTATTCGACCTTGGTGACCATGATGCCGGCATTGCCCACCAGCAGGCGGCCCGGTTCGATCACCAGGGTGCAGCCGAGCTGGCCGATCTTGTCGCGGACCACCGAGGCATAGGCCTCGGGGTGCGGCGGGGCTTCCTGATCATGATGATAGGGAATGCCCAGACCGCCGCCGATATCGATGTGACGGATATTGTGACCATCAGCGCGCAGCTCGGTGACCAGTTCGGCCATCAGGCCAAAGGCATTGCCGAAGGGTCCCAGATCAGTGATCTGGCTGCCGATATGCATATCGACACCGACGGCCTCGACGCTGGGTAGCGCGGCGATGCGGGCATAGACCTCCCGGGCCCGGGCAAAGGGAATGCCGAACTTGTTCTCGGCCTTGCCGGTCGAGATCTTGGCGTGGGTGCGGGCATCGACATCTGGATTGATGCGCACCGAAACCCGGGCGGTCATGCCCATTTCCGAAGCGACCATGGAGAGGCGCTCAAGCTCGGGTTCGCTTTCGAGGTTGAAGCACTTGATGCCGGCGGTCAGGCCGCGGCGCATTTCGGTGATGGTCTTGGCGACACCGGAAAACACGATCATTTCGGGCTTGATGCCGGCGGCAAGGGCGCGTTCGAGCTCGCCCAGCGATACCACATCGGCGCCAGCGCCCTCCGAGGCCATCAGCTTGAGCACGGCCTGATTGGAATTGGCCTTCATGGCGTAGGCCAAAAGGGTGGGAATGCCCTCAAAGGCAGCTTTGACCACCCGGACATGGCGGCGCAGCGTGGCGCTGGAATAGACGTAAAAGGGCGTTCCGACCTTGTCGGCAAGTTCGCTCAGATTGACGTCTTCAGCATAAAGCGTGCCGTCACGGTGTTCGAAATGGTGGACCAAGGTGCTGCCCTCAAATGTGTCTGGTGCCCGCCATGACCGGCGCGGCGCGCCAGGGATCATCGGGGGTGTTCAGGAAATTAGCGCCCGAGGTCTAAGGCAGACGGGCGCAAAACGAAAGCAAGACTTATCGATCCGGCTCATAAGCGGCTTCGATCTGCTGGGCGACGAGCGCCTGCAACTGCCACAGATGGGGATCATGAATGCCCACATCCTCGAGATGCTTGACGGTTGAGTAGAGATACTCGGCCATCGATCCGCGATTGCCGACCGCCTTGGCAAGCACTTCGGCGATCTGTTCGGGGGACAGGCCGGTGACATAGCGACCGGAGTGGCGGTCCATGCAGAAGGTCAGGGCGCGGATGGTTCGCTCGCCGGTGCGGGCATTGACCCAGCGGGGTGGAAAGGCCGAGGGCAGCCAGCCCATTTCGCGTTCCAGCAATTTGGTCATGCACTGAGCCAGCCGATCGGGTGGCAGGCGATAGAGCACGCCATTGCAGGCGCCGCCGCGATCGAGTGCCAGCATCAGACCAGGGTTCTGTTCGGAGCCGCGGAAGCGCGTGTTCCAGCCCAGACAGAAGGCGCGGTGCCAGCCATGGACCAGCGCGGTGCGCATTTCAACAAAATCGCAGGCCGGCTTCCAGATCAGCGAGCCATAGGCAAAGACCCAGACCTCGTCATTGGCGAAGGGCTCGGGTCCCAGCAACTGGGTCAGGGTCGCCGCATGGTCTTGGGGCGTTGCGCTGTGCATGCCCTGGGGCGGCGGCGGCATCTCGTCGGAAATGACGTCAGGCTGCAGATAGGCGACGTGACGCTCGGTGAGCTGCATCTGTCGCGTTCTGCCAGCCATAAGTTCGGATCCAAATCAGTCGGTTGCAACTCAAAATATGCCGGGGCGCAGACTATGCAACCCCGCCATCACCATGGCCGCCATGCTTCTTGCGGGCGGGGGCCCGGGGTTCGTGCGGCTTGCCGGTCAGTTCGGTTTTCCAGCGCGCCGCCTGGATCAGCACATTGGCGGGCGCGGTGCCGCCATAGCTCTGGCGGGCCGCCACCGAAGCCTCGACAGTGAGCACCTTGTGGATGCGGCTATCGATGCGCTGGTCGATGGATTTGAAATCCTCAATGGTCAACCCTTCCAGGCCGCAATCTTTCTTCTCGGCCAGTGCCACGACCTGTCCGGTAATGTGGTGGGCGTCGCGGAAGGGAATGTCGAGTTCGCGCACCAGCCAGTCGGCAATATCGGTGGCGGTCGAGAAGCCGGCAGTGGCCGAGGCGCGCATCTTGTCGCGATTGGCGATCATGTCGCCGACCATGCCGGTCATGGCGGCCAGCGACAGCGACAGGGAATCAAGGGCGTCGAAAGCGACTTCCTTGTCTTCCTGCATGTCCTTGGAATAGGCGAGCGGCAGTCCCTTCATCACAATCAGCAGCGAGTTCAGCGCGCCGACAATGCGCCCGATCTTGGCGCGCACCAGTTCGGCGGCGTCAGGATTGCGCTTCTGCGGCATGATCGAGGAGCCGGTGGTGAACTTGTCGGACAGTTTGACGAAGCCGAACTGGGCCGAGCTCCAGATCACCATTTCCTCGGCAAAGCGGCTCAGATGCATGGCGCAGATTGCGGCAGCGGCCAGCGTCTCCAGGATGAAATCTCGATCCGAAACGGCGTCCAGCGAATTGGCGGTGGGGCGATCAAAGCCGAGCTTTTGCGCGGTCATGTCGCGGTCGATCGGGTAGGGCGTGCCTGCCAGTGCCGCCGAGCCAAGCGGGCTTTCATTGAGCCGCTTGCGCGCATCGATCAGCCGGCCGGCGTCGCGGCCAAGCATTTCGACATAGGCCAGCAAATGGTGGCCAAAGGTCACGGGCTGGGCGTTCTGGAGATGGGTAAAGCCGGGCATGATGGTTTCGGCTTCGTCTTCAGCCTTGGTGGCCAGCGCCAGTTGCAGCGTCGAAATCTGGATGACCAGGGTATCGATGGTGTCACGCACATAGAGCTTGAAGTCGGTGGCGACCTGATCATTGCGTGAACGGGCCGTGTGCAGGCGACCGGCGGCATCGCCGATCTTTTCGCGCAGCCGGCTCTCGACATTCATATGAATGTCTTCGAGTGCCCGCGAGAACGTGAAGCTGCCGCCCTCGATTTCGGCGAGTACCTCGTTTAGACCGGCAATAATGCTGTCGCGGTCTTCCTGCGTCAGAATGCCCGTCTCGGCGAGCATTGTGGCATGGGCGATCGATCCGGCAATATCCTGGCGGAACAGGCGCTGATCGAAACCGATCGACGCGTTGATTTCCTCCATGATGGCGTCGGGGCCAGTGGCGAACCGGCCGCCCCACATCTTGTTGCTCATCGAATACCTCGGAGACCTGTTATGACCGATACCCATGCGCCTCGCCCCGGAGCATCCAGCCGGGTTCGGCTGCTGGTCACGCTGGGGGTGGCGGGATTGGCGGTAGCTATAGCGACGTGGGTCTGGCTCGGCAATGCCGGGGTGGCCAAGGAATGCCCGGTGCAGCCAGAGGCGGCTGCGGCCATTGACGCGGCTGCTGTTGGTGAACTGGCAGCGCTGAATGGTACCGGCGAGGGGCGTGGCTATGCGAGCCTGAGCTTCAAGGATGCCGCGGGCGTCGATATGAGCATTGCCGACTTCAAGGGTAAGGCGCTGCTGGTCAATTTCTGGGCGAGCTGGTGCGTGCCTTGCCGCGAGGAGATGCCCGCGCTTGATGCGCTGGCGACCAAGTATAATTCGGACAGTTTCATGGTGCTGCCGATCAATCTCGATATTGGCGAGAACGGGCTGGCCAAGGCCGAAAAATTCCTGGCCGATAACGGGTTTGCCAACCTGCCGCTCTATGCCGACAACACATTTGCGGCCTTTGATCGTCTCAAGCAGCAAGCGGTCGCGGTTGGCCTGCCCGCGACGCTGGTTCTGGATGAGCAAGGGTGTGAACTGGCTGTGCTGCAGGGCCCTGCCGAATGGCATACGCCGGACGGCGAAGCAGTCGTTGAAGCGCTGCTGGCGCTGGCCAACTAGGCCAGGGCGATCAGGCCTGCTTGTCGATCTTGAGGCCCTGACCGGGTGGCGGCGGGGCCAGCGTGGCCTGTGTCAGGGTATTGAGCAGTTCGGACTGCATGTCGTGCTGCTTCTTGAACACGGCGATCTGGACGCTGTTCTGCGTCTGCGCGGTGTTCATGGCCAGCATTTGGGTCGAGAGATCGGCGTTCATACAAACCGCCTTTCATGGTTGTCCGGATACCCAGACTAGCGTTCAGGCGTAAACAAAGTTTTCGGCTGTGGCGGAAATTGCAGTGGTTTTGCTGCCCCCGCGCTTAACGCGTCCTTCACCATCCCGTCAGGATTGATCGCTGTGGGGGGAACCTTCACCCATTGCTTACATCTGCCGTTCCACAGTGCGCCAACGATTTGAAGTGGCGGGGGAGCCATGTTCGCACAAGCCATGTTCATCGCTCTGACGCAGAGCATCAGCCTGCTGGCGCTGATGGCGATTGCCTTTGGTGTGGTCGAGCGACAGGCATGGCCCCGCACCGTGAGATCGGTCGTTCAGGGCGCTATCTTTGGCATCGGCGCCGTGGCTGCGATCATGGCCCCGGCCCATATCGGCTCGGGTGTGATGGTTGATGCACGCGGCATCATTATCGGCTTTGCCGCTGCCTTTGGTGGCTGGCCGGCAGCCGTCGTGGCCATTGTGATTGGTGCGGGCTATCGGCTCTGGCTGGGTGGCATGGGCGCTGTTCCGGGCGCTGTCGGCATCGTCATGGCTGGTGTGCTGGGGTTGAGCTGGCGCTATTTCCTGCGCCCCAAGGCCAGCGTGCAGCCGCGCCATCTGGTGGTGCTGGGGCTGGTGGTGTCCTGCTATCTGCTGACCGGCATCGCCATGGGCTATGCAAGCATTTGGGGTCTGGTGAGCGTGATCGGCCCCTATATGGTGTCGACCTCGGTGGCCGGCGCGGTGCTGCTGGGCCTGTTCGTTGAACGCGAATTGCGCCAGATCAAGCGTGAGGAACAATGGAAACTGCGCGCGCTGACCGATCCGCTGACGGCGCTGCCCAACCGGCGCGGTTTTGAGCGCGGCATGAGCGGGCTGCGCACGTCCGACAAGGAAGCGGCGCTGATCGCCATCGATCTGGATCACTTCAAGCGGGTCAATGACACTTATGGCCACGCGGCGGGCGATTACGTGCTGCAGAAGGTGGCCATGGTGCTGCGCGGCAGCCTGCGCAATCGCGACCTGCTCTCACGACTGGGCGGCGAGGAACTGGCCGTGCTGTTGCCCGAAACCGATCTGGAACTGGCGCAACTGATCAGCGAGCGGCTGCGCCGTGCCATTGAGAATGTCGAAATCCTCTGGGAAGGCACCTCCATTTCCATCACCGCCAGCTTTGGCGTAGCGGTGGCGCAGGGAACATTGCCGATGGACGAGATGTTCCAGCAGGCCGATGAGGCGCTCTATGCTGCCAAGCGGGGCGGCCGCAATCGGGTGGTGTTTGCTACCGGTGATGCGCTGGTTCTACCCGAAGCGGCAATGGTCGGGTCGGCGCCGCAAAAGCCCGCCAAGCCGTTTGTGGAACGTCGCCGCTCCAATGATGAGCCGCACGCGGCCTAGCGCCGCGCGCCTGAGCTTCAGCCCTTTTTCACATCGCCATTATTGCCGGGCACCCATAGCACGTCCTTGGTGCCATTGGCATTGGCCACGCGCGAGAGCACAAACAGCAGATCAGACAGCCGGTTGAGGTAGCGTACTGCCTCGGGATTGGTGTCGGGCTCGGCTGCGGCCAGTTCAACGGTAATGCGCTCGGCACGGCGGGTTACGGTGCGCGCCACATGCAGCGATGCCGACAGGGGCGAGCCGCCCGGCAGCACGAAGCTGGTCAGGGGCGTCAGGGTTTCATTGTAGATATCGATCTGCTTTTCGAGCGCCTCGGTCTGGACCGGACGAATGCGCAGCGAGGGATACTGGGCGTCCGCTTCATCGGCGCCCGGTGTTGCTAGATCGGAGCCGACATCGAACAGATCGTTCTGGACGCGGCTGAGCAGCTTGTCGATCTTGGGCTGGTTGGTCGAGTGCAGGCGGGCCATGCCGATACAGGCATTGGCCTCATCAATGGTGCCATAGGCTTCCACCCGCAGATCGTATTTGGGGCGGCGCGGGCCACGGACCAGACCGGTGGTGCCGTCATCGCCGGTCTTGGTGTAGATGCGGTTGAGCTTGACCATATCCGATTAGCCCTGTCCGCCGCCGCCAAAGAAGAACAGCGCGCCCATCAGCAGCACCAGGGCCACAGCCTGACCCATAACCCGCAGGCGCATCAGCCGCTGGCTGGTATTGCCCGGTCCGCCCTTGAGCATGTTCCAAAGCCCCATGCCGAGCACGACGACCACAAAGATCAAGGCAAGGGCGATGGCGAGATTGAGCACAGTTTCCATGATAATCCTACTGATCAGTTTCTAGCTGTTCATATACGCAACGAGACCGTCAGCCAGAGCATCATAGATGGCACGAATTCGGTGCGAGGTGTACAATTCCTTGTGTGTGGTAAGCCAGACGGGCAATGGCGGAATGGCCAAATCCACTGGCAGGGCGACCATTCCGGGCGTGTTGCGCACCAGATGGGCCTGGCCGAACCCTATACCGAGCCCGGACTTGATCAACTCCCACTGGTGCGGCTGATCGTCCGAACGCAGCGGAAAGTTGTCGCGCGATATCGTGTAACCGAGCCTTCTGGAATGGGCGATGATGGCGTCGGAGCTGTCAAAGCCAACGATGTCGTGCTGCCAGAAATCCTCGATTGCGGTGGGACGACCACGCCGCGCCAGATAGCGTTCATGGGCGGTTGCGATAATCGGGATATCACCCAGATGCCGGGTTACCAGTTCAAGCTGGGTGGGGCGGAACATGCGTATGGCAATGTCGGCCTCGCGCATCAGCAGGTTCTCCGAGGAATCGGAGGGAACCGTCTCGATGGCGATATGGGGATAGTGTGTGCGAATGCCGACCAGTATTTCGGGCAGCACATAATTTGAGATCATGGCGCTGGCGGTAATGCGGACTGTCCCGCGCGCCTGGGTCTGGGCGCCATCGGCTATCATGGAGGCTTCCGCCAGCGCGGTCTGGGCGCGGGTAATGGGTGCAAGAAGCTGCAGTGCGGTGGCGTTGGGCTTGAGGCCGGACAGGCTGCGTTCAAACAAGGGCAGGTCGAGCTGGCCTTCGAGCGTTTCGATGTGCCGGCCAATCGTGGGCTGGCTCAGCTGCAGGGCGCGTGCGGCGCCCGAGAGCGAGCCATGCTCGATCACTGCCGCAAAGCTGCGCCACAAGGACCAGTCCGGCTCTCTATTCATTTTTGAATATCAAATCTAGAAAAATGCCCAATCGCCATAAATAATTGTAAGGGGCATTGTCTGTTTCAGCAACCATGCAGGAGCAGAAAATGAGCAAGGGTAAAGTCACCGTTCTGGGCAGTAACGGTCATATTGGTCACGCGGCCATGCTGGCCTTTCGGGATGCGGGCTGGGATGTGACCGGGTTGGGCCGATCCAATCGCCGGCCAGTTGGCGGAACGCATTTCATTGCTGGCAATGCCGACCATCTCGGCGTTGTGCGCGATGCCATTGCGGATGCCGACGTCGTCGTGCACGCGCTGCACCTTCCCTATGATCAATGGGGCAATGGCCGCGCCGAAGCGCAGTTGCAGGTGGTGATCGATGCGTTGGGTGATAGCGGCAAGACGCTGCTGTTTCCCGGCACGATCTATAATTACCGGGCCAATGACCGCACCGTTTCCCCCGCAACGCGGCAGAGCGCGGAAGCGCCGCGCGGCGAAATCCGCATCGCCCTGGAGGCCATGTTGCGCGCCGCCGCTGCAGAGCGCCGGTTTCAGGCGATCATTCTACGTGCCGGAGATTTTTACGGCCCGGGCAATCGGGGCGAGTGGTTCGAACAGGCCATGCTGATGAATCTGGGCAAGGGCCAGATCCATCATATGGGCGATCTGGCGCTGCGCCATAGCTGGGCCTATCTGCCCGATCTGGCACGCGCCTTCGTCGTGCTGGCAGAGCGCCGGGCAATGCTGGACGGTTTTGAGAACTTCCACTTTGCCGGGAACTGGATCTCACACGGCCAGATGATGGACGCGATTGCCCAGGCGCTGGACCGCCCGGTTACGGTGTCGCCAATGCCCTGGTGGGTGCTGCGTGCAATCGGACTGGTCAATCCGGTGATGCGCGATATCTATCGCATGCGCTATCTCTGGCTCAACGAGATGGAACTGGTCGATCCCCGGCTCGATGCTATTGTCGGCCCCGATTTCGCAACCCCGTTCGGGGCGGCCGTTGCCGCCACAGTGGGGGAATTGATCGAGAGCCGGAAGGCTGCGTGAGGTGACGACCATGGAAAACCAGATCACCCCGTCTTTCGTCCTGTGGCAGCGTGCCGAGGGCGCGCTGGTGCTGATCGCGGCGCTGGTTGTGTTCTGGCATATCGATAGCGGTCTGGTCTGGTGGAGCGCAGTGCTGCTGTTCTTTGCGCCCGATCTGAGCTTTGCCGCCTATGGGCTGGGGCGCGGTGTCGGCGCAGCGATCTACAATCTAGTGCATGTCTATGCCTTTGGCCTGTTGCTGCTGGCCGCAGGGCAGGTGCTGGCAATGCCACTGCTGGCGGGGCTTGGGGCGCTCTGGCTTGCCCATTCAGGCTTTGACCGGGCGCTGGGCTATGGGCTGAAGTCAGCAGGGAGCTTCTCGAACACCCATCTGGGGCGTATCGGCAGGCATCGCTGAGCGTGTTGCAGCGCTATAGCCCCAGGGCGCGGCGGACATCAGCGGGTGTCCAGCCCTCGTCACGCAGGCTCGCCAGCGATGGCGAGCCTTTTGATTTGGCCAGCTTCTTGCCGGCATCATCCAGGATCAACCGGTGGAAATTGTAGATTGGTGTGGGCAGGCCCAGCAGCATTTGCAGCAGCACATGCAGATCGGTCGCCGCTTCCATGTCGCGGCCCCGGGTGACGTGGGTAATGGCCTGGGCCGCATCGTCTACAACAACGCTGAGGTGATAGCTGGTCGGTGTGCCCTTGCGCTGCAGCACCACATCGCCCCAACGCTCGGGCTTGGCATAGCGGATTTGCGGGCGGTCGGTGATCAGCGGGCCAACCACTGAAAAGGTCAGCATGCCGGCACGCGCCATGGCGGCTTGACTGTCGAGCCGGAACTGGACCGGATCGCCGCGCTCAAGCCGTTCGATCTGCTCGCCCCGATCAAGGTGTCTGCAGGTGCCGGGATAAAGCGGCGCACCGTCGGGGTCGGTCTCGGTTGCGGCCTCGGCAATCTGGCTGCGTGAACAAAAACAGGGGTAGAGCAGGTCCGCATCGCGCAGATGGTTGCCGGCGTCTGCATAGACATCCAGGCGCTCGGACTGCAGCATGACCGGCGTCGGCCAATCCAGACCCAGCCAGGCAAGGTCGGTATAGATGGCGTCGACAAATTCGGGTTTACACCGCTCGAGGTCGATGTCTTCGATCCGCAGCAAAGTGGTGCCACCCAGCGCTTCGGCGGCGCGCCAGGTCACCAGCGCCGAAAAGGCGTGACCCAGGTGCAGTCGTCCATTGGGGCTGGGGGCGAAGCGAAGAACGGGATTTTTGGATGGATGTTTCGACACAGACGCCTTCTAGCATGACGGCAATTGTCCCGTCACCGCGTCTGGATAGCGCGGCGGCGATTGCCGAGCATATCAAGCTGCTGGTTGCCATGGACCCTCGTCTGACACCGGTGTGGGAAAAGGCGGGCACCGTACAACCGCGCATCACGGCGCCGGGCTTTGCCGGCATCGCCAAGGTGATTTGCGGGCAGCAGGTGTCGGTGGCCAGCGCGCGTGCGATCTGGGCTCGGTTCGAACAATTGCCGGGCGCGCTGGAGCCACAAAGCTATCTAAGCCTGAGCGAGGAAATCGTGCGGGCCAGCGGCTTCTCGCGCAGCAAGTTTGCCACCGTGCGGGTGATTGCCGAGGCGATGGTGGCTGGCGCGCTGGATTTCGCGCATCTCGAAACCCTGCCGGCGGCCGAGGCGGTGGCCTATCTGACGGCGCACAAGGGCATCGGGCCTTGGACCGCCGAGGTTTATCTGCTGTTTTGCGCGGGGCACCCTGATGTGTTTCCGGCCGGCGATCTGGCGCTGCTCAAGGCGGTCGGCCATGGGCTCGGACTTGACGCTCGTCCGACGATCAAGGACATGATCAGCATCGCCCAGGACTGGACGCCCCACCGCTCGGCGGCGGCACTATTGTTCTGGCGCTATTTCGCTGTGCTGCGCGACCAAGAAGGAATTGCCCTGTGACCAAGCTCTCCGGCCCCATGCTGCCCCCCAAATCCGGCGGTGTGCCGACGCAGGCCGTGATCCTGCTGCACGGCTATGGCTCCAACGGCGCCGATCTGATCGGGCTGGCACCCTATTGGCAGGATATTCTGCCTGACGCCATTTTCATCGCGCCCAATGCCCCCGAGCGTATCGAGGGGCTGGCCGAGGGGTTTCAGTGGTTCGGCATCGACTTTGACGGCGATCAACTGGCCAGCCGGCAGACCGGCTGTGCCAAGGCGCGTCCGGTCCTGCTCGAATTTCTGACCGATCTGTGGGCCCAGACCGATATTGCGCCCCAACAGACACTGCTGGTCGGGTTCTCGCAGGGCACGATGATGGCGCTGCATGTGGGGCTGTCGCTGCCGCAACAATTGATGGGCATCGTCGCGTTCTCGGGCAGCTTCCTGCCGCCCGCCGAATTTGGTGCGTCTGAACTGGCCAGACCCCCGGTGTGCCTGGTGCATGGCGATGCCGATACGGTGGTTGCGCCCGAGCGCAGTGCCGAGGCCCAAACAGCGCTCAAGGCTGCTGGTGTGGCAGTGGACTATTACGTCAGCCCGAACACCGCGCATGGCATTTCCCCGGATGGGCTAGAGTTTGCCAGCAAGTTCATCGCCAGGATCGCCGGAAAATAACGACACGCTCCCCGCTTCACAGCCCTGACACAAAGGGCTTAGTATAAAGGGGATATGGACTTACTCGATTCCCTTTTCGGGAGACTCAAGTGACCATCCACGTGTCGCCTGAGGCCTGTCCCGCGCTGGTACTGAACGCCGACTTCCGGCCGCTCAGTTACTACCCCCTTTCGCTCTGGTCCTGGCAGGATGCGATCAAGGCGGTGTGCCTGGATCGGGTCAATATTGTCAGCCATTATGACACCGTGATCCACTCGCCCAGCTTTGAGATGCGCTTGCCCAGCGTGGTGTCGCTGCGCGACTACATCAAGCCGGCACGCAATCCGGCCTTTACCCGGTTCAACGTGTTCCTGCGCGATCGCTTCACCTGCCAGTACTGCGGTTCGCGCGAGGATCTGACCTTCGATCACGTGATTCCGCGCTCAAAAGGCGGGCAGACCACCTGGGAAAACGTGGTGGCCGCCTGCGCGCCGTGCAATCTGCGCAAGGCCAATCGTATGCCCAGCGAGATCAGGATGTTCCCGCATCAGGCGCCCTACCACCCCAGTGTGCACGACCTGCACAATAATGGCCGCTCATTCCCCCCAACCATCTGCACCAGAGCTGGCTGGACTATCTCTATTGGGATATCGAGCTGGAGCCCTAGACCTTGCGGGTGTGGCGCATCTGGGCGACGATCGACACGATCAGCAGGGCCACCATGGCCAGCGAAATCAGCGCGTTGAAACCGGCCAGGGATATGCCCAGAAAGCGGAACTGCACGACGTCGCAGCCAATGACCGGGGTCATGTTGCTCAGCGCGTCGAAATCCATGGCATCGCCCACACCCGTGCAGGCGGTCGGGCCGGGCCAGAAGCCCCATTCGACGCCAGCGTGATAGCTGCCCATATAGACGCCCCAGGCAAAGATCGCGGTGACGATAGCCATGGCGACATACCACACTTTGAGCGGCAGGCGGTTCCATAGCACCAGCACGCCGAGCAGGATCGGCAGGCCAATATAGTAAGCCATGCGCTGCTCGAGGCAGAGTTCACATGGATAAAGCCCGCCAATGATCTGGCTGCCCCAGGCGCCCAGAATAGTCGCCAGACCCAGCACAAAGGCGAGCGCTGCCGATTTCTTGTCGAGCGGGTGGAGGATCGATGCAGCCATGGAACGGGTCTTTCAGGTGACGCTTGAGACCCGCGCTGATTAGCCTGCGATTGCGGCAAAGGCCAGACGGGAACGCGGTTTTGATCAATCGCCGGGCAGGCTGATGCCCAGTGCCTGCCGCAGGGCGATGGCATTGGCGGGCGCGTGCAGCTTGTCTTCATGCACGAAATAGGCAAACACGTCGCCGCCCGCTGCGGTCCAGTCGCCAATGGTGCTTGCCCAGTCGGCAATGTCGGCCGGCTGATAACCGGTCGCAGCATTGTGGGCCGGGCCCTGCAGGCGGCAATAGGCGAAATCGGCGGTTAGCGCGCGGGCCGGGCTTTGCGCGGTGTCGGTAATCACTCGTGCCACATTGTGGCGGGCCAGCAGATCATTGACGGCGGGGTCGTCAAAGCTGGCGTGGCGCAGCTCGATGGCGTGGCGCAGTTGCCCCACATTGGTCGCGTCAAGATAGGGCGCATGCTTGATCCGCTCATCAGCCTTTTTGGCAAGCGCGATATAGTCAGGGATGGTGTGGGGCAGCATGGACAGGAAATTGTCCAGCACCTGGGCATCAAAGCTCAGATTGGGGGGCAATTGCCAGATGAAGGGCCCCAGCTTGTCCCCCATGGCCAGCGGGCCGGACGCCAGGAAATTGGCTAGCTCGATCTCGCAGTTCTTGAGCCGCCTGATGTGGGTGACCAGTTGCGGGCCCTTGAGCGAAAACACGAACCCCTCGCGGGTCTGCTCGGCCCATTTGGCAAAGCTGGCCGGTTTCTGGTTGCCGCGGAAGGTGGCGTTGATCTCGATGCTGCCCAGGCGCGAACTGGCATAGGCCAGCTCGTTTTTCTGCACCAGGCCATCGGGATAGAAGGTGCCGCGCCAGGGTGCGAACACCCAGCCTGCCGTTCCGGTGCGTGCGATGCCTGTCCTGCTCATGGGTCACCCTCTTGAATTGGCTCAGGCGCCATAGTGGCTAGTCCTGCGCCTTTCTCAAGGCATATTGGCCCAGCAAGATGCTGGCCAGCACGATGATCATGCCCAGTGCCTGGGGCAGGCTGAGCATTTCGTTGAGGATCCACCAGCCCAAAACTGTGGCGCTGAACGGGCTGAGAAACCCCAGTAATGACACCGCGCTTGGGTGCAGCCGCGCAATGCCGCGGATCCAGATCAGATAGGTCAGGGCGGCGCCGATCAGCCCCAGATAGGCCAGTCCCATCAGATTGGTCGGGGTGATGGTACCCCAGTCGGTGCTGGCCAGCGGCAGGAAAGGCAACAGCAGCAGGCCGCCGGCGGTTAATTGCCAGGCGGTGAAGGTCAGGGTGGATACCGGTGGCTTCCATTTGCGGCTGAGCACGGTGCCCAAGGCCATGGACGCCGAACCGAGCAGGCCGGCGGCGACGCCGACCATGTCAAGCCGGGCGGCTGGCGTCAGGATGAGCAGGGCGACGCCGCCAATGCCGATGGTGACGGCGATGACCGATAGCGCCCGGATGGGGGTGCCGAGCAAAACGCGGGCAGCAAAGATCACGATGAAGGGCTGCAGCGCGCCCATAATGGCCGCAACGCCACCGGGCAGGCGATAGGCCGCCACAAACAGCAGGCTCCAGAACAGGGCAAAGTTGAGTGCGCCCAGCACCAGCATGCGCCCGATCCAGCGACCTTGGGGCAGGTCCCTCACTATGAGCAAGAGCAGCAGGCCCGCGGGCAGGGCGCGCAGTACCGCAATGGTCAGCGGGTCCAGATTGGGCAGCATCTGGGTGGTGACAATATAGGTGCTGCCCCAGATCAGGGGCGCGGCTGCGGTCAGGGCGATATCGGCGAAGCGCGTCATGGTACATCCATTTATCTTGACGTCAAGATACATGGATTAATCTTGACATCAAGATAAATTCGGGATGGCATGTACGCATGGATGATGTCGACAAAATCAGGGCGCAATGGGCCCGCCAATGCCCCGATCTGGATACCGCGCCCATGGGGCTGATCGGCCGTCTGGCTCGGGTATCGCAGCATATGTCACAGGCCATGGCGGCCAATTTTGCCGCTCACGGTTTGAGTAGTGCGGGTTTTGATGTGCTGGCGACGCTGCTGCGGTCCGGACCGCCCTACGCGCTGTCGCCGGGGCAGTTACTCGCCACCATGATGGTGACATCGGGTACGATGACCAATCGTATTGATCAGCTGGAAAAGGACGGTCTGGTCGCCCGCCAGCGCAGCCTCGCCGACAAGCGCAGCTATGCTATTGGCCTGACCGAGCGCGGTCGCGCAGCCGTCGAGGGCGTGTTGGCGGACCATGTCAAACTGCAGGCTGATCTGGTGGCGATATTGCCCGAGGACGAGCGGGCGCAACTGGACGGTTTGTTGCGCAGCTATCTGGCGCGCATTTGAGGGCAGGGGCCGCCAGAAAAAAGGGCTGGCCGAAGCCAGCCCATAGTTGGGTGTTGTGTTGACCCGATTTGGTCGGGCACTGACTAGAACTTGTAGTTCACACCTGCACGGACGACACCGAAGCGCTGGGTGATGTCCTGATTGCCGATGGGCAGGCCGTTATAGGTCTGGGTGCCCAGATCGACGTAAAGATACTCGGCCTTGACGGTGATCTTGTCGGTAGCTTGAGCTTCCAGGCCGACGCCCAGCGTCCAGCCCACATGGGTGGCGGATTGCGAGGTCACCACATTGGCCGGATCGGTCAGACTGGCGCTGCCCCGACCGGCTGCAATACCGCCGGTGACATAGGGCAGCACGGTGCCAAAGCTCATGCCGGCACGGCCGCGCACGGTGCCATAGAAATCCACACCAGATTTGAACTTGCCGGTGGCGCCCAGATCTTCTTCATAGCCGATGGAGGCGAACTGCAGGTCGCCTTCGGCGCCCAGCACGAAGCCGCCCATATCCATATTGTAGCCAGCCTGACCGCCCAGCTGCCAGCCGCCGGTATTGCGTTCGGTGGTAGCGCCACCAGCCACGTTCTGACGCGCGCCGGTGCCCCAGCCATGGCCAGCGTTCAGGCCAGCGTAAAAGCCGTCCCAGCCCGAGGCAGGGGAGGGGGAATACAGGGGGCTGGTGCCGCTGTTCCAGCTCAGATCAGCGGCGTGCGCTGCGGGGGCGAACAGCATCAGGGCAGCAATGGAAAGAGCCTGGCGCTTCATGGAAGACCTCGTCGGAAATCGCGTGATGAAATTTCCGCTAAAATGCGACGCGATCCATTAACGTTCAGGTAAGGAACACGGTTAACGCCACGGCGCCAAAGCATGGCTGCGATCACATTTATGCGCGCCGCGCAGAGCTGACGCAAAACCGGCGACGTGACCCATCAACGCCCGGGCATCTCAGAAAAAGGGGAGAATGGTGCCCTCCGCCGGACTCGAACCGGCACGCCTCGCAGCGGAGGATTTTGAATCCTCTGCGTCTACCATTCCGCCAGGAGGGCACGGAAAACTCTCTAACCCAGGTCGGGTTGCGCTGCAACTGGCTGTGTGCGGGTTTAAGCGGCGAGCAGCAGGCGGGCGAGATAGACACACAACACGCCGGTGGCCATGGCCGCAAACAGGTTGCGGGTCACGACATAGACCAGGGCGGTCGCGGCGGCAGCGATGATTTCGGCCGGGCTGCCGGTGACCAGCGCGGGTGCTACCAGGGCAGCGAGCACGGCACCGGGGATATGCTTGAGCCAGGCAGCGGCAAAGCCGTGCTGGGGCAGGCGATTGGCGAGCAGCAGGCCGCCGGCCTTAACTGCAAAGCTGACCAGCGCCATGCCGGCAATGGCGTAAAGGGCTTCGGGGCTAGTCCACATGACGCACCTTGTCGGCGATGGCGCCGGCCAGGCTGCCAACAATGCCGCCAATCAGGATGTGCCAACTGCCATCGAGCAGTCTGGCGGTGATGATGGCCGTCAGCGCGGCAACCGCCCAGGGCAACAGGTCGGCTCTGGATTTCCACATGCCCAGCAGCAGCACCAGAAAGGTGGCGGTAAAGGCAAAGTCGAGCCCATAGCGGGCGGGGTCGTCAATGGCCGAGCCCAGGATATGGCCGGTCATGGTGGTGGCCATCCAGCAGGCATAGGCCAGCGCGCCGCCGCCGAGCAGAAAGGCGACGCTCCCGCGCCCCTTTTTCATTTCCAGTACGGTCATGGCCCAGTTTTCATCGGTCACCAGCGCCATCATCAGGGCGCCCTTGAGGCCGGAGTCCGGCTTGAACAGCGGGCGCAGCGTGGCGGTCAGCAGCAGGTAGCGCAGATTGACGATCAGCGCGGCAAGGATCAGCGCCCCGATGGGCAGGGTGGCTGGTGTTGCCGTCCACAGATCCAGCGCCACGAACTGGGCGGCACCGGCAAAGACCAGCCCGCTCATCAACATGACTTCGAGCAGGCTCAGCCCGGCACCGCGCGCCAGCACGCCCCAGACCATGCCATAGGCGGCCACAGAAATGATCACGGGGATGCAGGCGCGCGCACCAGCATAAAACTGGTCGGCAAATGTCTGGTCGGTCGGGGCGATGGCGCTCATGGGCCCAGCCATAGCGTCCCGGCGCGGTTCGCGCATCGCAAAATCGTGCCGGCGGCGATGACAAGTGGTGATGGCCCCCATTGGCCAGCGTGATAGCGACATGGCGATTGACGCCTTGTGGTGGCGGGCCTAGTGACGAGGCCGGTCGGACCAGATTGACTGTTGCTGGCCGTGGTCCAAGAGCGGTTTGAAACGTATTGAGTTGGCGCCGACCATCAGCATTGTGCCTGATGGCGTTGCAGCGTCAGGTTCCCGGAGCTTTTTCATGACAGTGCAATCTCGCCCTCTCTGGCAGCGATTTGCCGTCTTCCTTGTGCCGCTGATGGCGGCCAATATCCTGCAGGCGCTTTCGGGCACGGTGAACGCGATCTATGTCGGGCAGCTGGTGGGTGTTGATGCGCTGGCCGCGGTAGCGGTGTTTTTCCCGATCCTGTTCTTCCTGCTCAGCTTTATCATCGGGCTGTCTTCGGGCTCGACCATATTGATTGGTCAGGCCTGGGGCGCGCGCAATCTGGTCAAGGTCAAGCAGGTGGCCGGCACGACATTGTCGGCAGCCATTGCGCTGGGGCTGGTGGTCTCGCTTGTCGGCGGGCTGTTTACCGAGCAGATCATGGCGGTGCTGGGCGCACCGGAAAACATCCGGACCCTGGCGGTGGGCTATGCGCGCATCATGCTGATCAGCATGCCGGGCTTTTTCGTGTTCATCGTGGTCACCTCGGTGCTGCGCGGGGTGGGCGATACCATCACGCCTCTGTTCTCGCTGATCCTGTCGCTGATGGTCACCATGGTGGTGACCCCGGCGCTGATCCTAGGCTGGGTGGGGCTGCCACAGCTGGGGGTCAATGCGGCCGCGGTGGCGTTTGTCTGCGGCTTCCTGACGGTGCTGAGCTTTCTGCTGATCTATATGCGCGCCCGCAAGATGCCGCTGGCGCCTGATGCGGTGCTGCTGGGCGCCATGCTCAAGCCGGACTTCAAGCTGCTCGGCCTGATCTTGCGGCTTGGCGTGCCGGCGGGGCTGCAAATGGTGGTCTCGGCGGTTTCGGGCATTGTCATTGTCGGGCTGGTCAACCGCTTCGGCTCGGAGGCCACTGCGGCCTATGGCGCGCTGGGGCAGGTGATGAGCTATGTGCAGTTTCCCGCCATGTCGATCGGCATTGCTGCCTCGATTTTTGGGGCGCAGGCGATCGGGGCGGGTCAGATCGACCAGCTGGACCGGATCACCCGCACCGGCTTCGTGCTCAACCTGATCATTACCGGTACGCTGGTGCTGATGGCCTATCTGTTCAGCGAACGGCTGGTGGCGCTGTTCATCACCGATCCATCGGTGATCGCGGTCACCGAAACGCTGCTGCATGTGGTGCTGTGGAGCATTGTCGCCTTTGGGGGCAGCGTGGTGTTTTCGGGCGTGATGCGCTCGAGCGGCACGGTGCTGGCGCCCATGGCGCTGTCGATGGCCTGCATCCTGCTGATCGAGCTGCCCGGTGCGGTCTGGCTGAGCCAGACGAGTCTGGGGCTGACCGGTATCTGGGTCGCCTATGCCGCCAGTTTCCTGATGATGCTGGTGCTGCAGGCGGGCTGGTACTTCTTTGTCTGGAAGAAAAAGACCATTACTGCATTGGTTTAGACCCTTTCGCAGCACGTTCAAAAGGCCCGGCATTATCCGGGCCTTTTTTGTGGACTTGACTCCACTGGAGCCAAGTAAGATAACTTACTTAGTATTGGAGGCATGGCATGGCGGCACGGGCAAACAAGAGTGAGGCACTTTGGAAAGCGGCGTCGCAGGTTGCCTATGAGCGCGGCCTGGCTGGGCTGACGCTGGCCAATGTGGCCGAGGCGGCCAAGATGCCGCTGGGCAGCCTCTACTATTATTTCAAATCACGCGACGACATGGTCGACGCCGCGGTGGGGAGGATCCACCGACGCTTTGAGCAGTTGCGCACGGAGTGGGACGGATTGGGTGATTCCCGGCTGGCACTGCGCGCGTTTGCCAATATGACCGCCGAGCAGACCGATAGTCTGGCGCGCCATGGCTGTCCCATCGGCACGCTGGTGGCACAACTGGGCAAGAAGCAGCAGGCCGGTACGGGCGATGTCGGGCAAGTGTTTTCCCAATTGTGCGACTGGGCCGCGGGGCATTTTGTCAATCTGGGGCTGGCGCCCGAGGCGGCCCGTCTGGCCGGGCGCAAAATGGTGCGTGATCTTGAAGGCGCCGCCATGCTCGCCCACGCCACTGGCGACACCGATCACATCAGTGAGGTGGTGTCCGAAATTTTGCTGCAGATCGATCAACGCGCAGGAGGAACCAGCCTTGACTGAGATCAACACGGTGCTGGTCACCGGTGCCACGGGCTTCCTGGGTGCCCATATTCTGGCGGCCCTGCGTGACAGGGGCATCACCACCATTGCGGCCTGCCGCTCCCCGGAAAAATTGCCAGACTGGTTCGATGGAGCGGTGCGCCAGGGCGATCTGACCGATCCGGGCTATCGCAAAAGTCTGGTCGAGGGTGTCGATGCCATCTGCCATGCGGGCACCTGGGGTGCCTTCTGGGGCCATGAAGATGAGGAGCGCCGGCTGTTCCTTGAACCCACCATGGATCTGATCGATCTGGCAGCGGAAGCGGGGGTGGGGCGGTTCCTGCTGGCCTCGACGCTAGTGGTGGGCCAATTGCCAGGCAAGGGGGGCGAAGTCGATGATTTCAGCCCCATGCGCAAAACCGGGTTCTGGCCACACCTGGATATGCTGATCGATATTAATCACCACATGCGGGCGCTGGCCAGCCCTGTCAGCGGCATGGTCAATATGCGGCTGGGCCATTTCATCGGACCGGGCAATCGGGTGGGCTTTGTGCCCGCAGTCATTCCGCGGCTCAAGACACGGCTGGTGCCGTGGCTGGGCAATGGTAAGGCGCGCATGGCGCTGGTGACCGGCGAGGATATGGGGCAGGCCTTTGCCCTGGCCGCAACCACGCCGGGTCTGGCGCCCTATGAGAGCTTCAATATCCATAGCGGCGCGTTGCCCAGCCTGCGCGAGGTGTTTAGCCATATCGCGGCTGTGGCCGGGGTGCCCAAGCCGCTTTATGCGGTGCCTTACTGGGCGGGCTATCTGTTCGGGGCGCTGATGGAGACGCTGCCGACCCGCACCCCGTTTCTGACCCGCTCGCTGGTGCATGTCAGCGAAGACTGGAACACCCCCATAGAGCATGCCCGCTCGGCACTGGGCTACCGACCCAGCGGGGATTGGCGACAAGCCATCACCAGGGCGGTTGAAGAGCGTCGCAAGACTGGATTTGCCTGGCCGGCACTGACGCAGGCACTGGCCTAAGCACTGGCCTAAGTGTGCCGCTTGGGCACGGGAGAATATTATGACGAGACTGGTTGAGGGCGCGCGCGCGCCGCATTTCGATACTGTGGACAGCTTTGGCGAGCCGGTTTCGCTGGCGGCTTTGCGAGGGCGCAAGGTGATGCTGTCGTTCTATCGCTACGCGGCCTGTCCGCTCTGCAATATGCGGGTTAATGCCATGACCCGACGCCATGCCGAATGGGCTGCGCAGGGGCTCGAGGTACTGGCGGTGTTTCAGTCCTCGGCCGAGGAAATCGGGCGCTATGTCGGGCGCCAGGATGCGCCGTTCCCCATCATTCCAGATGCGCCCATGACCCATTACCGCCGTTTTGGGGTGGAGAAGAGCTGGGGCGGGTTCTTCATGGCCAGCCTCAAGCTGGACGTGGTGATCAAGGCCATCATGCGCGGTTATTTCCCGACCAGTTTTTCTGGCCCGCTTAACCGGCTGCCGGCCGATTTCCTGATCGACGAGAATGGTCGGCTGGTGCGGTGCTATTACGGCACCGATGCCGCTGATCACCTGCCATTTGAAGAGATCGATGCCTTTGCGGCCAGCCAGGGCGCCAGCAGGCTGATCGCGGTCTAGCTGACGTCAGCGTTTCCAAAAACATATGGGCACCAACCGCGTGGTTGGTACCCATATTGCATTTTGACGCCGGCTTGTGCCCGAGGCCTGGCCTAGAACTGGCCGTGGCAGTGCTTGAACTTCTTGCCCGAGCCACAGGGGCAGGGCGCGTTGCGCGACACGCCGACCAGCAGGGCCGGATCGATGGGCTTGAGCGACGGATCGCCGCCCGTGGCACCCAGCGAATCGGCGACGGTATCGCCACCATCGGCGTCGTTTTCACCGGTCAGCGGATCGATATGGGTTTCGCGCAGGGCGCTCAGATCAGCTGTCGGCGGCGCGACGGGGCGGGGCTGCAGTTCGACATGGCTGAGCTGCGTGGTCACCAGCTCGCGCAGGTTTTCCAGCAGGCTCTGGAACAGCTCATAGGCTTCCTGCTTGTATTCGCTGAGCGGATCGCGCTGGGCGATGCCGCGCCAGCCCACCACCTTGGACAGGTGATCAAGCGTGACCAGATGCTCGCGCCACAACCCGTCAATGGACTGCAGGACGATGGATTTTTCTACCTGACGCATCACGGTTGGGTTGGACGAGCCAGCCGCTTCCATGGCTGTGATGGTGCGGGCTTCCTTGGCGGCAGCGTGTTCGTCAGCGGCAGCGAGCAGGCGCTCGGTGACGATTTCGGCGTCGATGCCTTCCTCGGCTGCCCACTCAATGACGGGTACGTCGATATTGAGATAGGTCTTGGCGGCTGCCTGCAGCTGCTCGGCCTTCCACTGCTCGGGATAGGAGCGGGCGGGGATGGCCTTGGACACGATATTGGCGACCACGTCGTGGCGCATATCGATGACGATTTCGCTGATGTCTTCGGCGTCCATCATTTCGAGGCGCTGTTCGAAGATCACCTTGCGCTGATCGTTCATCACGTCGTCGTATTTCAGGATGTTCTTGCGGATATCGAAGTTGCGCGCCTCGACCTTGCCCTGGGCGCGTTCGATGGCCTTGGACACCCATGGGTGGGTGATCGATTCGCCCTGTTCCAGTCCCAGCTTGCCGAGCATGGAATCCATGCTGTCGACCGGGAAGATGCGCATCAGGTCATCCTGCAGGCTCAGGAAGAAGGCGGAATGGCCCGGATCGCCCTGACGGCCGGAACGACCACGCAGCTGGTTATCGATACGGCGGCTTTCATGGCGCTCGGTGCCAATCACCATCAGACCGCCAGCGGCCAGCGCCTTGGCTTTTTCCTCGGCAATGGTGCGCTTGATCTCTTCGATCTTGGCCTCGCGTTCGGCGCCTTCAAGATCAGCGGCTTCCTTTTCGATGCGCATTTCGAGATTGCCGCCGAGCTGGATGTCGGTGCCGCGACCAGCCATGTTGGTGGCAATGGTGATGGCGCCGGGCAGACCGGCATCGGCCACGATGTGGGCTTCCTGCTCATGGTGACGCGCATTGAGCACGTTCATGGTGCCGACATTCTTCTGGCGCAGCAGTTCGGCCAGCATTTCGGACTTTTCGATCGAGGTGGTGCCCACCAGCACGGGCTGGCCGCGGTCCTGACATTCCTTGATCAGATTGGCGATGGCCTCGAATTTTTCCTCCGCGGTGCGGAAGATGGCGTCTTCGTCATCGATACGCTGCACCGGCACGTTGGTGGGGATGGTCACCACGTCGAGCTTGTAGATATCGGCGAATTCCTCGGCCTCGGTGGCGGCGGTACCGGTCATGCCGGCCAGCTTGTCATAGAGGCGGAAATAGTTCTGGAAGGTGATCGAGGCCAGGGTCTGGTTTTCTGGCTGGATCTTGACGTGTTCCTTGGCTTCAAGCGCCTGATGCAGGCCCTCGGAGTAGCGGCGGCCCGGCATCATGCGGCCGGAGAACTCGTCGATGATCACGACTTCGTCGTTGCGGACGATATAGTCCTTGTCCTTGCGGAACAGCTTGTGCGCCCGCAGCGCCGAATTGGCGTGGTGCACCAGGGCGACGTTTTCCACGTCGTACATGGAATCGGACTTCAGCAGCCCATCCTCGGCCAGCTTGGCCTCGAGCTTTTCAATGCCGGCATCGGTGAAGGTCGCCGAGCGCTGCTTTTCATCGAGCTCGAAATCGCCCTCTTCGATGATGGGCATCAGCGCGTCGATAGTGGTGTAAAGCGTAGAGCGATCCTCGGACGGACCCGAAATGATCAACGGCGTGCGCGCCTCGTCGATCAGGATGGAGTCGACCTCGTCGACGATGGCAAAGGCGTGGCCGCGCTGCACCATCTGATCGCGGGTATATTTCATGTTGTCGCGCAGATAGTCGAAGCCGAGCTCATTGTTGGTGCCGTAGGTGATGTCGGCAGCGTAAGCCTGCTTGCGCTCCATATCGGTCATGCCGTGCACAATGGTGCCGGTGGTCAGGCCGAGGAAATTGTAGATCTGGCCCATCCAGGCGGCGTCGCGCTTGACCAGATAGTCGTTGACAGTGACCAGGTGAGTGCCCTTGCCGGTCAGGGCATTGAGATACATGGGCAGGGTTGCCACCAGCGTCTTGCCTTCACCGGTGCGCATTTCGGCAATGCCGCGCTCATTCATCACCATGCCGCCGATCAGCTGCACGTCGAAGTGGCGCAGGCCAAGCACGCGCTTTGAGGCTTCACGCACCGTGGCAAAAGCGGGGACGATCAAATCGTCGAGATCAGCGCCCTTTTCGAGCTGCGCCTTGAACTCGGCAGTGCGGGCCTGCAGCTGCTCGTCGCTGAGTTTTTCAAGCTCGGCTTCGAGTGCATTGATGGCGGTGACTTTGCCCTGATAGCGTTTGACGTGCCGATCCGATGTAGACCCGAAAATCCGCCGGGCGAGCGCAGCTAGTGCCATGTGTCAGGTCCTTCGATTTACTCATCGGGGGCGCGGTCGGGGGTGCGGATGGGCCCCGCCAGGCCATCGTCAGCGCGATGAGAAAGCCTTTCCGGCTTTGAATTTATGTATCCCCGCCGGGCGGCGGAAAAGCGCGTGAGATGTAAGAGCGGGCCCTTGTCTTGTCAACGTCGCCGAAATCAGCGACACCTGCCTTGGCCTGCCGGAATCCGGGCAGAAACGGGGCTCGGAGCCCTTTGGTTGCTGACGAAATGGGGCGTGGCACAATTTGGCCGCCTTAGGGTGTCAGCCAGCCAAGCAAATATTCAATGGCACAATCTGCCAGTCACCAACGCGCCGGGACGCGCTGCAACAGCGCCGGCCAAGGAGATCGACCCCATGAAATTTTCCCCCATGCGCCTCGCCTGCACCGCTGGCGTGATTGCCGCAATGATGGCTGGCACCGCGCTGACGCCGTCCATGGCGCAGGACGCGCCGGCCGCTGTCATGCCCGAAACCGTGGTGGCCACGGTTGACGGTTCGCCCATCACCGAGGCCGATCTGGGGTTTGCCGCCGAAGATCTGGCGCAGGAGTTGCAGCAAATGCCTCCAGAGCAGCGCAAGCCGTTTCTGGTGCGGGTGCTGATCGACATGAAGGTGATGGCCAAGGCTGGCGAAGCGGCCGGCATGGCTGACACCCCCTGTTCAAGCAGCGCCTGCAATATCTGCAGGACCGTTCGCTGCGCCGCGCCTATTTCGCCGAGACCATTGCCCAGGGCGTGACCGAAGAAGCCGTGCGCGCTGAATATGACAAGCTGGTTGCCGACTTCCAGCCGAGCCCGGAAATCCGCGCCAGCCACATTCTGGTGCCGACCGAGGAAGAAGCCCAGGCCGTCAAGGCCGAGCTGGATGGCGGCGCTGACTTCGCCACGCTGGCCAAGGAAAAGTCGATTGATCCGGGCGCGGCCAATGGCGGCGATCTGGGCTTTTTCGGCAAGGGCATGATGGTCGCGCCGTTCGAGACGGCCGCTTATGGACTGACCGAGATCGGTCAGGTGTCCGAGCCCGTGCAGAGCCAGTTCGGCTGGCACGTCATTCGTCTGGAAGAAAAGCGCGATTCCGCCCCGCCAGCGTTCGAGCAGGTGGCCCCGCAGCTGCAGCAGCAATTGCTGATGACCACATTTGACGACACGGTTGCCAAGCTGATGGAAGGCGTGGCGATCGATATTCCGGATGCCGAGCTGTCCGCTGCGGTGGACGCACAGACCGAAACCGAAGCACCAGCGCAGTAAAACCTGGTTCAGGTCCCGGGGGCGCTGAGCCCCCGGACCATCTGCCGGGCCACCTGCCGAAGTCTTGCCGGGTCCCGTTCGAGCCGCTCGGTGAGCAGGCGCTGCCAGATAAAGCCCGCCACCATATCGGCGGCCAGTCCCACATCAATATCGTCGGCCAGTTCGCCCCGCTCCACGCCCCGCGCGAAGATCGTGCCGGTCTGCTTGCGCCGTTCGCGGGCATATTCGGCCAGTGCCGCTGCAGCGGTGGCGTCGCGCTGGGCCTCGGCAATGACGTAGCGAAAGATCTGGCCAGCGCCGCTATCGCCCCAATGGGCAAAAATTCCGGTCAGGAAAACCAGCAGGTCCTCTTCAACTGACCCGGTGTCGCTGTGCACATTGGCGGGCTTTTGCCGATGATAGACATCAAGCAGCAGGGCTGTCTTGTTTGGCCACCACTTATAGATGGTGGGCTTGCCGGCGCGGGCGCGCTTGGCCACCGCCTCAATGGAAAACCCGGCAATGCCGGCTTCAGTCACGATGGCTTCGGCCGCCATCAGAATGGCGGCCTCGGTCTCGGGGCTGCGGCGGGCGCCGATGGAACGGCGGCGGTCTTCGGGTTCAGGCTCTGGCGTACTCATGGGCACAATATCGGGCAATTCGGTACCGAAGAAAAGGACTTGAACGAAACGTGTCGTTCCGTTACATAACGAAACGTACCGTTTCAATTGGGAGATGACAGATGTCTCTTGCTGCCCGCCTTCGCCTGACCCTGATGATGACCCTGGCCGTCTATCCTGTGGTGACGCTCTATCTTTACGTTCTGATGCCCCTGACCGCTGGCTGGACCATCTGGCAGCGCAGTCTGATCCTGGTGCCCATGATGTCGGCGACAATCGTGCTGGCCGTGGTGCCGTTCATCAATCGCCGCTTTGGCGCCTTCATCGCGGGGCGTCAGCCAGCTGCCTGACGAGGCAGCCCTGGGCGTCAGGGCAGACGTCCCCTTCAGCTTCCGGCGCGGGGTATCTCGCGCCGTCTTGCGAATGGCGCATGTTTGGGGCACACCAAAAGCCTGTCTGCTCGCAACAAGGTTCCGCCCGATGGCCCATCCGGTTTCTCCGCTCGCTCCAAAATCCTATCCGGAACTGCCCGCCATTGATGGCGTGCGCTTTGCCACTGCCGAGGCGGGCATCAAGTACAAGAACCGCACCGATGTGCTGCTGATGGCGTTTGACGCGGGCACCACGGCGGCCGGGGTGGTCACCAAATCGAAATGCTCGTCAGCGGCGGTGGATTGGTGCAAGGCCAACCTGCCCGGCGGCCTGGCGCGCGGCCTGGTGGTCAATTCGGGCAATGCCAATGCCTTTACCGGCGCCAAGGGCGCGCAGAGCGTGGCGCTGACGGCCGAACTGGCCGCCAAGGCGCTGGGCTGCAGCACCGCTGAGATCTTCCTGGCTTCGACCGGAGTGATCGGCGAGCCGCTTGATGCCAACAAGTTCGAAGGTGTGCTCGATACCATGGCGACCCGGCTGGGCGATGGTCCGTGGATGGACCCGGCCAAGGCCATCATGACAACCGATACCTTCCCCAAGCTTTATGGCGCGATCCTCGAGATCGACGGCGTCGAGGTCAAGATCAACGGGATCGCCAAGGGCAGCGGCATGATCGCGCCCGATATGGCGACCATGCTCAGCTTTGTGGTCACCGACATGCCAATTGCCGCGCCCGTGCTGCAGGCCCTGCTGAGCCGTCACGTAGCTACCAGCTTCAATGCGGTCACCGTTGATAGCGACACCTCCACTTCCGATACGCTGCTGGCCTTTGCCACCGGCAAGGCGGCGGTCGAGCCGATCGAGAGCCTGGATGATCCGCGCGCCGAGACCTTTGGCGAAGCGCTGCGTGATGTGCTGTTTGATCTGGCCATTCAGGTGGTGCGCGACGGCGAAGGCGCCACCAAGCAGGTCTCTGTGCATGTCGAGGGAGCGGTCGACGATGCCAGCGCCTTCCGCATCGCCAAGTCGATTGCAGATTCGCCGCTGGTCAAAACTGCCATTGCCGGGGAGGACGCCAATTGGGGTCGTGTGGTAATGGCTGTGGGCAAGGCGGGCGAGCCCGCTGATCGCGACAAGCTGTCGATCCGCTTCGGTGATCTGCTGGTCGCCAAGAATGGCGAGCGCGCCCCGATCTATGACGAGGCTGCCACCAGCGCCTATATGAAGGGCGAGGATCTCGAGCTCACCGTCAGTCTGGCGCTCGGCGAGGGGCGGGCCACGGTCTATACCTGTGATCTGACCCATGGCTACATCACCATTAATGGCGACTACCGGAGCTAGGCATGGCATTGCCCAGTGCTGCGGTGTTCGAGCAGGCCGGGCTAAAGGCGTGGCCGGGGATCGAGGTTGAGTGGGATGGCGCCTGGGTGCGCCGGGCCACCAATGGCTACACCAAGCGCGCCAATTCGGTGCAGAGCCTCGACATTGCTGATGACGCCAATGCACCCGCCCGGCTGGCGGCCGCGATCGACTGGTTCGGCGCCCGTGGCCTGCCGCCGGTGTTTCGCATCACGCCATTGGCGGGGCCCGGCATAATCGCGGCGCTGGATGCCCAGGGCTGGGGCAGTCTTGACGCCAGCTATCAGTACGCCATGACGCTGACCCCGGGTGCGCCCGAGCCGGGTGGCCAGACCTATGATGTGTTTGATCCGGACTATCTGGCGATCCACCAGCGACTGGCAGGTTATTCCGAGGCCCGGCAGGCCGGTCTTAAGGGGCTGCTGGCGGTGCTGACCGTGCCGGCGCGGGGCATTGTGCTGCGCAATGATGCAGGTGTGCCGGTGGCCTCAGGGCTGATGGCGATTGCCGATGATATTGTGGTCACCGGCAATGTGGTGACCGATCCCGGCCAGCGCCGCAAAGGCCACGCCGCCGCGATGATGCGGACGGGCCATGCCTGGGCCTATGGGGCCGGGGCGCGGATTGCCGCGCTCAATGTGCAGGCCGACAATGTTGGGGCGCAGGCGCTCTATCAGGGCCTAGGCTACGCCTATCAATATGATTATCACTATCGTCTTCCGGGGGGCTTATGAGCCAAACTATTCTGCTCGTGGTCGCCTGTGTGCTGGTTGATGCGGACCGGCGCGTACTGATTGCCCAACGCCCGCCGGGCGGCTCCATGGGCGGGCTGTGGGAGTTTCCCGGCGGCAAGGTCGAGCCGGGCGAGACGCCCGAAGCCGCGTTGATCCGCGAGCTTGAAGAAGAGTTGGGCGTATCCACCAAGACTGCCTGTCTGGCACCGCTGTCCTTCGCCAGCCACTCTTACGAGAAATTTCACCTGTTGATGCCAGTTTACGTCTGCCGAAAATGGCAGGGTACACCGGAGCCCAGGGAGCATACCGCACTTAAATGGGTGCGGCCGCAGGCCCTGCGGGACTATCCAATGCCGCCGGCCGACGAGCCGCTGATCGCCGCCCTGTGTGATCTGCTCTAGCCCGTTGTGGGGGTCACGCTTCTGGAGAGCGAGCATGCTGAAGGCGAGTATTACGGCGTTCATCGATGACGAATCGGGCGCAACGGCAATGGAATATGCTTTGCTGGCAGCGCTGATCGGGATCGCCATCGTTGGCACATTCGCCACGCTCGGCAACGGGCTGCAGGGCCTGTTCAACAATGGCGCGGCCAATTCAATCAGCAGCGGCGCCAATTCCCTGAACTAACAGTCGAGCAGACGCATTATTGCAGCGTCACGACCTTGTACTGCTCGCCGACCGTAACGGGGTCGCCGGGGTAGAGGTCGTTGATGATGTAGAACAGATCGCTGCCCCGACTGAGTGCGCTCATCTGGCGGGCCAGTGAATCGGCGGTGTCGCCAGCCTTGGCCGTGACGATGCGGATTGCCACCTTGCGAATGCCCGAAATGTCGCTGGCCGTGGTGCGGCGGAAGCTTTCGAGCGTGGAGGCGGCACCCTGGGCAAAGCGGGTGCTGTCAGCCTTGGCGGCAAAGATGAAGCGATAGACCTGGCCATCCAGGCGCATTACCGAGACGCGGAAGAACCACTGATCGGTCTGGGCCAGACCGGTCGCCATCTCGATGCCGTTATGGGTCTGGCTGTAGACGCTGTCGGTCTTGAGGCCGGCGATCCAGCCCGATTTGAGATAGTCGGTCAGCGCCACGTTGGGCTGCACATCGGCGCTGTCAAAGCGCACGGCCTCGCCATCGCCCGCCACGCCGACAACCGCGCTCTGGGAGTTCTGCAGCGTATAGCCCTGCGGCACGGTGAAGGTGAATTTGGATGCCGGATGTACGAATTGGCGGCCAATGATCGAGCCCTGGGCGGGGCTGTCACCAAAGGTCAGGCCCGCGATCGAGGCCAGATAGCCAGCACGGTCGACCTCACCCAGGCCCGGCTTGCCGAACATGGAGCGGGCGGTGTCGATGGCCTTCTGAATGCGGGCAGGGGTGGAGGGATGGGAAGACAAGAAGCCCTCATTGTCCTTG
This sequence comes from Devosia sp. J2-20, assembly GCF_055808475.1. Taxonomy (NCBI): domain Bacteria; kingdom Pseudomonadati; phylum Pseudomonadota; class Alphaproteobacteria; order Hyphomicrobiales; family Devosiaceae; genus Devosia; species Devosia sp. J2-20. Next base: position 249,540 of record NZ_CM147870.1, read on the forward strand.
CCAGCACCGGCCGAGAAAGTGGCAAAGCGGCTCATCACGCCCAGGAAGCGGGCGGCGGCCTGCGGGTCATAGCCCGCCTTGCCGGAAAACTTGATGCCTTCGCGATCGGCCTCGAGCTCCTGGCTCTGGCCGAAGGCGGCCAGCGACTCGCGGGTGCGGCTGGCGGTGGCATCGGTGGAGGTGTCGCCACCGAACACGCTGGTAATGACGCGGTCGACAATGGCGGTGGTGCGGGTGCGGTCGGTGCGGGCTCGGGCATGGCGCAGGGTGACGTGGGCGATTTCATGGGCCAGCACGGCTGCCAGTTCGCTGGTGTCGGAGGCCAGCGCCAGGATGCCACGCGTTACATAGATATAGCCACCGGGCAGAGCGAAGGCATTGACCTCGGAGCTGTCCAGAATGGTCACCTGGAACTGGGCATTGGGCTGGTCGGCAGCATCGAGAAGGCGGCCGACAATGCGGGCCACCATGATTTCGGCGGGCCGGTCGGAATAGACCCCGCCATAGGCGGCGATGATGCGCGGGTGTTCGCGCCGGCCGATCACGGCGTCATCGGGATCGGTGCCTTCGGGCACCACGGTGGGCGCAGGGCGGTCGCCGGTCTGGCTGACCGCAATGTTGGAGCTGGTCAGGGTCGTGCAGGCGGCAAGCGCCAGCAGCGACACGGCCATCAGCCCGTTGCGCAAACCCTTCGCGATATGCCCCTTGCCCATCATCGTGTCGCCAGAACCTCAAGCTGTTTGGGATGGGTGATCTCGATGCGTGGACCATCCCGGTCATCCACCCATCCTCGTATGCGCACGAACGCCCCTTCGAGCACCAGCGGATCAACGCCGGCCGCCTTGAACAGTTTCAACCCGGGCGCTTCAATCACGGCGGTGAAGTCTTGCTTCCAGATCCGGCCAAAATTGAGGTAAGCCCGCCCGCCGCGATGCTCGGCGTGCAGAATTCTGCCTTCGACAAGTTCGTAATGGCCCGCCTTGGTGAGCAGGTCACCAGGCGCGTCCGCCGCACGCACGCTGTAATAGGGATCGCGCCAGATGCCAAGGCCAGACAGACGGGCGCGGCCCTCGGCAGCGAACAACAAATCGAGACATTGACGGTTGTCTGGGAAGGAATAGACGCGGGCCAGTCCCATGGCGACCATGGCGTGCTGGGCCCAGGTAGGCCCGTCCGGCGTGTCGACGAAGACATGGGCCAGCTGGCGGTCATAGCGGTCGATCTTTTCACCGCCATAACCCAGCTGCACCGTCTTGTTGAGCACCATGACCTCGAGGGCGGCCTTGGCCTCGGGACCCATTGGCCAGGTGTCAAAGCCATCGCGACCCAGAGGCAGTTTTGGTGCCTGGGTACCGATCATGCGCACCACCCGGCCGTCATTGAGCACGATGGTGTCGCCATCGGTCACTTCCACGACCGTGCCGCCCGCCACCATGTCCAGTGCGGGACAGGCGATGGTTGCGGTGGACACCGATGAGAGCGCCGCGAGCGTGGCAAGCTGGACAAGACTGGTATTGAGCAAATCGGGCCCCGGAAAGATTTCGTTCACCATGCACCCAAATACGGCAAAAAATCATTACCATGCGTTCATGGCTTCAAAAGCCTGTCAGCAGCGCCCTGGCTCGGTTGAGCCAGAGCGGTGGCGCTGGTAAGAGGGGCGGGTTTTCAATACCGCATTTTTCGGAGCCGTTCCGCTTTGTCGATTGTCCGCCGACTTGCCCTTGTGGCGCTGCTTGCCCTGCTCAGCCTGGGTCGTGCACACGCCAATCCGATGCTGCTGGTCGATATGGACACGCTCGAAGTGCTCTATGCGCAGGAGGCTGGCCAGCCCTGGCACCCGGCCTCGCTGACCAAGATGATGAGCGCCTATGTCACCTTCGAGGAAATTGCCAAGGGCAATATGACGCTTGATACCCCGGTGGTGCTGTCCAAAAAAGCAGCCGGTCAGGCGCCCTCCAAGACCAGCCTGCCCGCGGGCAGCGGTCTGACCCTGAAAGACGCGCTCTACATCATGGTGGTCAAATCGGCCAATGACGTTTCCATGGCGATCGCGGAAACCGTTGGTGGCAGCGAAGCGGGGTTTGTCGCCAAGATGAATGACGCGGCGGCACGCATGGGGCTGACGGCGACCCATTTCACCAATCCCAACGGGCTGCACGATCCCGACCAGTACACCTCGGCGCGTGATCTGGCGGTGCTGGCGCTCTATATCCGGCAGAGCTTTCCGCAGTATCTGCCGCTGTTCGGCACCGATGTTGTGCGGCTGGGCAAGGCCAATCTGGAATCCAATAACAGCCTTCTGACCAGCTTCGCGGGCACGACGGGCATGAAGACCGGCTTTGTCTGTGCCTCGGGGCTGAACATGGTGGCCACGGTCGAGCGCAATGGCCGCAATCTGATGGCCATCGTGCTGGGCGGCTCATCTGCGCGCGAGCGCAATGAACGGGCGGCTGAACTGATCCTGCGCGGTTTTTCCGGCGCGGTGCGGTCAACCGGCCAGCAGGTGCTGACCCTGGCCAATAATCCGGGCGTGCCACCGGTCGATATGCGGGCCCAGATCTGCGGCAAGGAAGCCAAGACCTATGTCGCGGCGCAGGAAGCGGCCTTCCCGATGGGACTGACGGGCCAGCCCAGCTATCTCAATGATGTGGTGCCGCCGCGCTCCTATGTGGCAACCGATCTGGGGCGTATCGCGGTTGGGGTCAGCCTGCCGCGCCCACGCCCGGCGCATCTGCCGCAATTCGCTGCGCCGGTTAGCGCTGAGGCCGTTGCAGGCGATTTGCGGCCCAGCCTGGCGGCTGCCGCGACCAATGCAGCGCCGTTCCCGAGGCCGCGTCCAAACAACCTCTAGGGCTCAGCCCTTGATGATGGTGAAGTTCATGGCGTCGTCCTGGGTGACGAGGCTGCACTGATGGCCGTTCTGACGGCAAAACAGCGGGATATCGATCTTGGCCATCGGGTCGGTGGCCAGAACGTTCAGCGTGGCGCCCGAGGCCATGGCCTCAAGGCGCTTTTCCATTTTCAGCACGGGCAGGGGGCATTTGAGCCCCCGTGCATCAATGATCTCAGCGGGCAATGACCAGCACCCAGTGCGTGCCATAGGTCGAACTGCCGTTGAAGCTGACAGCGATACCGGCTCGCGATGCAGTGCCGGTCAGGCCAGCGGCATCAGCGGGATTATTGCGCCAGCCTGAAAAGGTTTCGGCAAAGGTGGCGTAACCCGCGCTCAGCTTCATGCCGGCCAGATCCTGTGGGGTCTGGGGCGGGGTGCCGGTGCGGGCATATTGATCGGCCAGGGCCTGCGCGGTGCCGTCCAGCCCGGTATCATGGCTGAGGGCCGCCAGGCCCTTGGTGGCGCGATAGGCGTTGATCATGTCGATGGCCTGGGCGCGGTCGAGGCTGGCGCCGGGCTGGTCCATGCGGGCCGACAGGCCCGGTGCCAGCGCGGTGGCTGAGCCGCCGCCCGCCATGCCGCCCATGGAGCAGGCCGAAATGGTCAGCGCGGCAAGAAGCGCCGCAAGCGGCAAGACGGCTGGTTTGAAATTACGCAGAGCGGGCATGAAACTGTCCTGAAAGGCAAAAGTGGCTGGCAGGCCGATATAGCCGCACCAAGGCCAAATCATGGTGTGCAGCGGTGATACACCACTGCGATTGCTGAGGAATGAATGCACGACCGCAGCCAACGGCGCCTAGGGCGTGTGCGGCTCATCGAGCCGGGCCATCAGGATGATGTCCTCGAAACGTTCGTCGATATATCGCGCCCTGCGTTTGCGGCCTTCCTCGATAAAGTCCAGACGGCGATAGAGGCTGATGGCTCTGGCATTGCTGGCGTGGACCTCCAGTTCAATGCGGCTCAGCCCGATCTGGCGGGCACGAGCCAGCGTCGCCAGCAGCAATTGGCCGCCATGCCCCTGACCGCGCCAGGCGGGCAGAAGACCCATCCCCATGCTGCCGACATGGCTCTCGTAGTCGCCATCACTGCGCACGATATCGCACCAGCCGATCAGCGTGTCATCGCAGATTGCCACAAACTGGGGGTGGCCGTGGGCAATATTGCTGCGCACAAAATGGGCGGCACCATCGGGGCTGGGGCCTGCCATGCGGCTGAGATAGCGCCGCTCTCTGGCCACCAGATCCACCGCAGCGCGAAAACCTTCAATGTCACCTTCGGTGATGGGCCGTATACTGACCTCGTGCGCCATCCTTGCCGTCTCCCCTCCTGCTGGCTGAGCACTATGCCCAAGACGCTGGCACGGTCGAGCGCAAAAATGCAGGCGGGTGTCTGGGAGGGGTGACCGGACCGACGTCTGGCGCGACACCGCAGTCAGGTCAGTGGTGATCTCGGCGGGATTCGAACCCACGACCCCAGGATTAGGAATCCTGTGCTCTATCCGACTGAGCTACGAGACCACGCCTTTCCGATAGCAAATGTGCGGAAATAGCGAAACCCGTATGGTGCTGGCATCGGCAAACAAAAAGCAGCCCCGGTGGGGGCACAGTGGGTTCGGGCATGCCGCGCGAACCCACCATGGCGTCGTTGCGCCTTTCTTGCCCTAGACCGGCAGCATCAGCGTGGTGGCGCGGGTCACGCTGGCGCTCAGCGGCAGATCATCGGAAGACTGGCCCAACCGCAGGGTGAAACTGCCATTCTCGAGCAACCAGTGTTTGGACTGGGGGCGGAAAAAGGCAAAGGCGCGGGCGTCCAGTCTGAGGGTGAGCTTGGTGCTCTGGCCCGCCTTGAGCCAGGCCTTGGCAAAGGCCTTGAGTTCCTTTTCCGGGCGCGGGTCGGACGCCTCATCGTCGCATACATAGAGCTGGACCACGCTGGCGCCATCGCGGGCCCCGCTATTGGTCAGGGTGACGGTCACTGTCACGGCGCCATCGGCTTCAAAGGCGGTATCGTCCACCTGCAGATCGCTCAGGGTGAAATCGGTATAGCCCAGGCCAAAGCCGAAGGGGAAAAGCGGCTTGATGCCGTGCCTGTCATAGTGGCGATAGCCTACAAAGATGCCCTCTTCATAGCGCACCTTGCCGTCGAGGCCGGGATAGATTTCGGCATCCTGGCTCTGGGTGGGGTTATCGCTCCAGCGGGCGGGGAATGTCTGGGGCAGGCGGCCAGTGGGTTCGGCCGCGCCCGTGAGCACATCGGCAATGGCATTGCCCGCTTCCTGGCCGGGATACCAGGCCTGCAGCAGGGCGGCGACCGAGCCGATCCAGTCCATTTCCACCGGGCCGCCAGTCTGCAGCACGACGATTGTGTTGGGATTGGCCTTGGCAATGGCGGCCACCAGCTCGTTCTGCCGACCGGGCAGGGTGATCGAGGGCAGGTCGCTGCCTTCGGTGTCCCACTCGCCGCTGCGGCCAATGCAGACAATGGCAGTCTCGGCGCTGGCGGCCAGCGCGGCAGCCTCGGCAATGGCCTGGTCGCCCAGCGGCAGCCCGATACCGGCGGCAAAGGCGGCCAGCCCCAGCGTGGCAAAATCCTTGGTGGCAAATTCGATCACCACCTGATGGGCGCGTCCGGCTTGCAGCTCGACTGTCCCCACCACCTCGTCGCAGCCCTCTTCAAAGAAGGTGCGGCCCTTGGTCCAGTTGGTCCAGGCATCGGCGATCAGTTCGCCATCAACAAACACCTTGGCAAAGCCCGCAGCATAGATGCCGACGCGGTGGGTACCGCTGACTTCGGGGGTGAAGCTGCCGGTGATGCGGGCAGAAAAATGCATCGGATCGACCTTGCCCTCAGCAACATGGCCAATCCAGAAAGCCTGCGCCTCTTCCTGGGTGCCGATATGGACCGGGGCGCCCTCAAGCCGTTCATTGGCGAAATACGCCACCTGCAGATCGCCGCGCAGCAATGGCTCAAAGCGGTGATTGGTGCAGCCGGGGGCGTAGCGCAGGCGCTCCTGGCCCAGTGCGTTGATCAGTCCCTGCCAGGGCGAGATGCGATAATGGGCGTTGAGCTGGGCGCTGCCGCCCCCCATGATCTGGGCGGTCTTGGCATTGGGGCCGATCACCGCAATGGTGCCATCGCCCTTGAGCGGCAGAATGCCGTTATTCTTGAGCAGCACGGCCGCCTCGGCGCCGGCACGGCGGATCAGGGCACGGTGCTCGGGTCGGTCATTGGCGTGCTCGACAAAATCACGGTGGTCATCGAGCGAGCCGACGCGCTGCATCAGGGTGAGCATATCGACGACGCGCTGGCGCAGGGTTGCCCTGCTGACCGTACCGGCATTGACCGCGTCGATCAGCTTGTTGCCGCGATCGCGGGTCGGGCCGGGCATTTCCAGATCAAGGCCGGCATTGACCGTTTCGGCGGTCGAGTGCGAGCCGAACCAGTCGGACATGACGATGCCGTCATAGCCCCATTCGTCCCGCAGGACGGTGGTCAGCAACCAGTTGTGCTCGGAAGTGAAGGTGCCGTTGAGCTTGTTGTAGGAGCTCATCACGCCCCAGGTGCCCGCCTTCTTGACCGCCCACTCAAAGGGCACCAGATAGATTTCGCGCAGGCTGCGCTCATCGATCTCGCTGGAAATTGTGGTGCGCTCGATTTCCGACTCATTGCCGGCAAAATGCTTGATGGTGGCGCCGATGCCCTGGCTCTGCAGACCGGTAATATAGGCGCTGGCCAGTTCGGCGGTCAGGATCGGGTCTTCCGAATAGCATTCGAAATTGCGGCCACTGGTGACAGAGCGGTGGATATTGACCGTGGGGGCCAGCAGCATGTGGGCGCCCTTGGACTTGACCTCATCGGCCAGCGCCACGCCGACCTGTTTGAGCAGATCGATATTCCAGGTCGCGCCCAGCGCGATGCCCACCGGGAAGCTGGCCGATTTGACGCCGCCGATCAGCGAGCCGCCGCCGCGCGCGCCATTGGGGCCGTCGGTGACGCGCAATTTGCCGATGCCGAGACGATCAATGGCGGGCACCGACCAGAAATCTTCGCCCGAGAGGATGGCGACCTGTTCGTCCAGCGTCATCTGGTCGGCTAGCTGTTCGATGCGGTCAGTCATGGCAGGCCCCTATGTGTCTGTGGTGGCCTCCACAGATCGCACTGTCCGGGGTCGTGTCAATTCGCCCGGACAGGCAGATCAGTCGAAAAGTCAGCGGGGGCTGATTGGCGCCTTTTTGGTGCGGCCCCAGACGATAAAGAGCGAAAGGGCCAGCAGGACCAGATTCATGGGCAGCACGCTGAACTCTGCACGGCTGATATGGACGCCCATGGCGAGGACCTGAATGACCGAGAAACCAACAGCGGCCAGCGGCGTCAGACGCGGCAGGATGCGGGTCAGCGCGGGCAGGATGAGGCCGATGGCGCCGAGCACTTCCACGGTACCGATAAAGCGGGTCAGCATTTCGGGGTAGTCCAGTGCGTAGCTCATGCCCATGGCGCCGAGTGCTTCCATGGACTGGGTGAGCTTGTTGAAGCCGGCAAAGCCGTACATCAGGGCCAGAAGCGCCTGGGCGAGCCAGAGGCCGATATTCCATCCATTGCGGCCGGTGGCGCCGTTGGTCGTGTCCGTCATGTTGTATCCTTATGGCAGGTGCGACAACTGCGCCCTAGGCACAGAAGAGAACCATGACTATATTTGTGCCTAAGGAACGACAAGAAGGCACATTCATGTCACTGCAAGATGACGAGTTCAAATCGCTGCAAGACACCTCCAAATCATCCAACTGCACGGCCATGTCCGATGTGCTCAACCGGATTGGTGACAAGTGGAGCGTGATGGTTGTGGGCATTCTGGGTCATAACGGCACGCTGCGCTTTAACGAGCTCAAGCGCATGATCAATGGCGTCAGCCAGCGCATGCTCACCCTGACCCTGCGCAATCTGGAGCGCGACGGTCTGGTGACCCGCACCATCTATCCCGAGGTGCCGCCGCGCGTGGAATACAAGCTGACCGAACTGGGCAAGACGCTGCAGCAGCCAATCAACGCGCTGTGGAACTGGTCCTCGGAAAATCATGGCTCGATCATGGATGCCCGGGCCATCTATGATGCGCGTGAGACAGCTGTGGCCGCCGAGCCGCGCAAGGTCGCCTACGTCCGCAGCTGATCGGGCACGCCTGATCGCCACGGATTTGCCAATGCCGGGCCAATGCGATCTGCTGGGTCGGTATTGGCAACGCGCCATCCTCGCCTCGGCGACCACACCAGTTGGAGACGGCGATGAAGCTGTTCGATCACCGCCTGCGCACGGCCTCTGCGCAACACGCCGCCGCCGTGCGGCATTATGAGTTGGCCCGCACGCTGGTGGAATTTCTGGCGGCTATCGCCTTCATCGTCGGCAGCGTGCTGTTTTTCTATTCCAGCCTGCTGTTCGCCGGCACCTGGCTGTTTCTGATCGGCTCGATCCTGTTTGCGGTGCGCCCCAGCATTCGCCTGATGCTCGAACTGCATCTGATGCGCCTGCCCGTCCCGGCAGAATTTCAGCCTCTGGGCATGACGCAGCAGAGCGCATCAGACAGCGCATCTGCCCGATAATGATCACGCGCCAGGCGCTGGCTGAACAACTGGCCGAGTTCGGCCTTGTGTCTGGTGATGCTGTGCTGGTGCATGCGGGGCTGCGATCCATTGGCCCCATTCTGGGCGGACCGGATAGCTTGATCGGTGCGCTGACTGACGTCGTGGGACCGTCCGGCACGATTTTGGGCTATTGCGACTGGCAGTTCGATGATGGCGTGATCGATCGGGCCGAATTGCGCGCCCATATTGCGCCCTTTGATCCGGCCGCCTCCCGGTCGATCCGCGACAATGGCGCCTTTCCTGAACTGCTGCGCACCAGGCCGGGGGCCCTTCGGAGTGCCAGTCCGGGCGCCTCATGCGCGGCGCTGGGTGGCCGTGCCGCCTGGTTCGTGGCCGATCACGCGCTCGACTATGGCTATGGGCCGCAATCGCCATTCGGCAAACTGGTTGCCGCCGGTGGCAAGACATTGCTGCTGGGGGCGCCGCTCGACACCATGACCTTGCTGCACCATGCCGAGCATCTGGCCGACATTCCCGGCAAGCGGATACGTCGCTATCAGACGCCGATCCTGGTCGATGGGCAAATAGTCTGGCGCTGGTTTGAGGAATTCGATACCGGCATTCCGATTATCGACGGGCTGGCCGATGACTATTTCGCGGATGTCGTGGAGGATTTCCTCGCCACCGGACAGGGCCGGCGCGGGCTTATCGGGTATGCGCCATCGGTGCTGGTGGAGGCTTCCCCAATGGTGGAGTTTGCCGTCAGCTGGCTTGAACGGCGCTTCGGGCGTTCCTGAGGCCGGGATTGGCCAATGGCTGGTTTCTGACCATATCAGGGCCGCATTGTCAGGCGATCCCCGGGCTGGATCATGCTAGGGGTCTGGGACAACGGAGAGTGTTGCTGTGGCAGACGATTGGGCCGTCAAAGGCGTTTCACGAGATGACGAGCGGGTCGTGCCGGGCGACAGTGGCGCTAAACCGGCCCCTGAGCCTGTGGCCGCACGCCGGTCAACGGGTCTGCTCTTGAGCAATCTTGTCAGTATGGCGGTGGGCGTGATCGGTCTGGCGGCGCTGGGCGCCTCGGCCTGGGTCTATGCCGAAACCCAGCGCGACATCAAACGGGTCTCCACCGATATCGCGCAGATCCGGGTGAGCCTGGAGCTGTTCGGGCGCCAGCAGGGCGCGGGCAGCAGTGCGGCCAGCGATGATGGCGCCTTGCTTGATCTATCCAACCGGCTGGCGGTGCTTGAAGCCGAGCAGCGCATGGGCGGGGCGGCCACAGCCCTTTCGAGCTTGCCGGGCCTGCCCAGCGCTACCGTCGAGACCCCGACCATTGCAACGGGCGGCGACTGTCTGCCAGTGGGCATGCGGTTCATGGTGTCGGCAGGGGATGTCTATCCGGTATGCGGCACCAGCGGCACGGTGGGCATTGCCGCGGTCGATGATGGCTATATCACGCTGTCGGATGGCACCATTATTGCGCGCGGCGGCACGGTGGGCCTGCCCAATACCCAATGCATGCTGGGCGTTGTGCCCAGCGATGGTGGCGGGGTGAGCGACTACGCAGAAATCCGCGTCGTCTGCTGATCGATAAAACCTAGCGGGCGAGCCGGGGACGGGGCACGGGTGCGGTCTTGCCGCTCATGACCGGGGTTACCTCTTCGCCGCCAAACAGGCCGCCCAGGCCACCAAACAGATTGGTGACGGCGCCATTGACTGCGCCGTTGACGGCCTCGCTGCGCTCCTTGAGCGCGGCTTCCTCGGCGATGCGCCGTTCGGTTGCCGCCAGTTCGTCGGCCACAGCTTTTTCGTCGGCCAGCAATTTGGCCTGCAGCGCAGCGCTGCGGGTCACGGCAGGGCAGGGGCCGGCCGCATTGAGCGCACCGCCACCACTGGCGTTGAAGATATACTGGCGTTCGCACACATCCCAGGCCGGCGGCTGCTTGTTGAGCTCGAACAGGTCGTAGCCTTCCTTGATGTCCTTCCAGAAATTGAGGTGCTGGCTCTTGGCCTGCTTTGCCAGGTTGGTCGAGGTCATCTTGAAGGGGAAGATCTGCAGCTGGAAGCTGGAATTGCCGCCCTTGAAGCTCTCGCGGGCCAGCGCATAGATTTCGGCAATGCCGTGATCGGTCATGGCGTAGCAGCCGCGCGAAGAGCAGTCGCCATGCACCATCAGATCCGAGCCCGTGCGGCCATGGACGCGGTCGAACTTGTTGGGAAAGCCGGTATTGAAGGCCAGATAATAGTTGGACTTGGGATTCATCAGGCCCGGCGTGATCGTATAGAACCCCTCAGGGCTCTGCCGGTCGCCTTCCTTGATCTTGGGGCCCAGATCGCCCGAGAAGGCGCAAATCTCATAGGTGCGGAACAGCTTGAACTGGCCGGCGCTGGTGCGCTTCCAGACTTCGAGCGACTGCTCCTGCTTGAAGATGCGGATCATCATGGCTTCGCCGGGTGACGAGCCCATGGATTTGAGCGCCGAGACGACGCTCGACTGCAGCGGCTGGTTGTGCCGGTTGCTCGATGATTTGGGCAGGAAGCCACCACAGGCAGCCAGGCCGAAGACGACCCAGAGCAGAATGATCGCAGAGCAGATTTTACGAAGAACGGTGGCGGTCACGATGGCGCGGCCCAATTGCGAGAACAGTCGCTGACCTTTAGGGGCCAGTGGTTACCCAAGCATGAGAATTGCTGGTGAATGAAGTCTTACCATGGGCCAAAATCCCCAGCTAGTCGGGGCTGATCACACAGATGTGTGGGCAGGGCCCTCGCCCGCATGGGCAAAGGCCAGCGTGCAGACAGGCTTAAAGCGCGGTGCCGATGGCCATGAATTTCTCGCGGCGGTGCTCGCGCACTTCGAGCCGGCTCTTGCCAGAAAAGTCGGCCAGGAACTTGGCAAGTGCCTCGCGGGTCGAGGCCATGACCGCCTCGGGATGGCGATGGGCGCCGCCGGTGGGCTCGGGAATGATGCCGTCGATCACACCAAAGCCGAGCAGGTCGGCCGAGGTGATCTTCATATTGGTGGCCGCATCCTGGGCCCGGGCCGCGTCACGCCACAGAATGGTGGCGCCGCCTTCGGGCGAGATGACCGAATAGATGGCGTGTTCGAGCATCAGCACGCGGCTGGCCGTGGCAATGGCAATCGCGCCGCCAGAGCCGCCTTCGCCGATGACGATGGCGATATTGGGCACGCCCAGTTCGAGCGATTTTTCGGTGGAGCGGGCAATGGCTTCGGCCTGACCGCGCTCTTCAGCGCCGATGCCGGGATAGGCGCCAGCGGTGTCGACGAACGAGATCACCGGAATATTGAACCGGTCGGCCATTTCCATGATGCGGACGGCCTTGCGATAGCCTTCAGGCCGGGCCATGCCGAAATTGTGCTTGAGGCGGCTCTCGGTGGAGTTGCCCTTTTCCTGACCCAGAACGGCGACAGGCTGACCATTGAAGCGGCCAAAGCCGGCCTGAATGGCAGAGTCCTCGGCGAACTTGCGATCGCCAGCCATGGGCTGCCATTCGGTGATCAGCGTCTTGATATAATCGGAGAAGTGCGGCCGCTGCGGATGACGCGCGACCTGGGTCTTCTGCCAGGGCGTGAGTTTTTTGTAGATTTCCACCAGCGCCTCGTCGGCGCGGCTCGACAGGCGGTTGACCTCCTCGTCGATGCTGACGGCCTGATCGGTCGCTGCAAGAGACTTGAGCTCGGCGATCTTGCCTTCAAGATCGGCTACCGGCTTTTCGAAATCGAGATAAGACTGCATTCCACCTGCCCGTTAGGGGTCACATTTCTGGACCCATGCATCAGGGCCGCTGCTGTCGCGCCCTAAAGTGGCCGGAAAGTGACGATGGCGCAATGGCAAGTCAAGCGGAGTCACAGCGATAGGCGCTTTGTGGGGCTCGATGCTAACAGTCTGTTACCCGATTACCCCCAGATGTCATGACTGGTTGAGGGGGTGGTGGGTCTCCACCAGGGTGCGCAGCTTCTCGTCCAGAACATGGGTATAAATCTGGGTGGTCGAAATATCGGCATGGCCGAGCAGCATCTGTACCACGCGCAGATCGGCGCCGCCGGCCAGCAAATGGCTGGCAAAGGCATGGCGCAGCACATGAGGGGCGACACGGGCCGCGCTGATCCCGGCCAGCCCGGCCAATCCCTTGAGATCGCGGGCAAAAACCTGGCGCGACAGATAGCCGTCGGCACCCTTGGCGGGGAACAGGAAAGGGCCCGGCTCCAGCGTTGCCAGATAGGTCTTGATGGCATCGCGGGCGCGATCGTTGAGCGGCACGATGCGCTCCTTATTGCCCTTGCCGGTGACGGTGATGAAGCTGGTGTCGCGCATTACCGCGGCGCGGCGCAGGCTTACCAGCTCGGAAACGCGCATGCCGGTGGCATAGAGCAGTTCGAGCAGCACATAGAGCCGCAATGCCCCCGCCTGCTCAGCGGGTGAAGCCTCTGCATTGGCTTGGCTTTCTGCGGTGGTGAGCAGTTTATCCACCTCGGCCACCGAGAGCACCTTGGGCAGGGCCCGGCGGCTCTTGGGGCTGGCGACAATGCGGGTGGGGTCATCGCCGCGCAGATTATCGGCGCACAAGAACTGGTGGAACTGGCGGATGGCAGACAGGCGGCGGGCACTCGAAGAGGCCGATAAACCCTGACTATCGAGCCCGGCGAGATAGGCCATGACCGCCTCGCGGTCGCTCTTGAGCGCCGTTTGTCCCCGCCCGGCCAGAAAGGCTGCATAATCATCGAGGTCGCGGCGATAGGCATCGATGGTGTTCTTGGCCGCACCCCGTTCGGCGCTCATCATTTCAAGAAATGATGCGACCAGATGGGTGCCGCTCATTGGCCGGTGGTCTGCGGGGTAGCGGTGTCTGCGCTGGCCGGTTCGGTGCTGCCGGGCAGGGCCGGCGCGCCGCCATTGAGCAGGTCGCGGGTGGGGATGCGAATGGTCACCTGTTTGGGCTCGGGCTCGACAAAGGCCACCAGGGCGAACATGCCCACATAGACAAGGCCTGCCAGAAACAACAGCGTGATGATGAGGCGGATCAGGGTCGGCATGAGGGTCCACTAAACTGCATTTGCCGAAAATATGGCAGTAAATGGTTTCATTTCCGTAGGGATAAGGCAATGGCGCGCTAGTTCTTGACAGCGACGGCGCAGGCGGGTTGATAGCGGCCATATCAGGAGTGCCACTGCTTGACCCGACCCGATCCGGCATTGCGACAGGCCCGCGCCGAGGAGCTTGCCGAACTATTGGACGGCCGGCCGCTGGTGCTGGTCGGCATGATGGGCGCCGGCAAAACCACTGTCGGCCGCCGGCTTGCTGCGCGCCTCAACCGTCAGTTTCTCGACAGCGACGAAGAGATTGAAAAGGCCGCGCAGATGAGCGTGCCCGAGATTTTCGAGCAGCGCGGCGAGCCCGAATTCAGGGCCGGCGAAACCCGGGTGATTGCCCGGGTGCTCAAGACCCGGGGCGTTGTTTTGGCGACGGGCGGCGGGGCTTTTGTCAATCAGGAGACCCGTGCGCTGGTCAAGGCGGAAGCCATTTCGGTCTGGCTCAAGGCCGAGATCGGTATCCTGTTCGATCGGGTGTCGCGGCGCTCCAACCGCCCCCTGCTCAAGACGGCCAATCCGCGTGCGACGCTGGAAAAGCTGATCGAGGAACGCTACCCCATTTATGCCGAGGCCGATGTTACCGTGACCAGCCGCGACGTGCCGCAGGAAGCGGTCGCCAGCGATGTGGTGCAGGCGGTGCTGGCCCATCTCAAACAACAGGACACCTGATGGCCGATATTGCGCACACCGTTCATGTCGGCCTGGGCGATCGGGCCTATGACATTCTCATCGGCGACCGGCTGCTCGATGATGCGGGTGCGCTGCTGGCCGAACGGTTTCCGGGGCGGCGCTATGGCATCATCACCGATGACAATGTCGCCAAGGCGCAATTGCCACGGCTGCTGGCCTCGCTCGATGCCGCAGGGTTACAGCACAGCGAAATCGTGCTGCCAGCGGGCGAAAGCACCAAGTCATGGGATATGCTGGGGCAGGCTGTCGAGGGCATTCTGGCCGCCCGTCTGGAGCGCGGCGATCTGATAATCGCGCTGGGGGGCGGGGTGATCGGTGATCTGGCCGGCTTTGCATCGGCGATTGCCCGGCGCGGTATGGGGTTTGTGCAGATGCCGACCTCGCTACTGGCGCAGGTCGACAGCTCGGTGGGAGGTAAGACCGGCATCAACTCTCCGCATGGCAAAAACCTGATCGGAGCGTTTCATCAGCCAAAACTGGTGCTGGCGGACCTGTCCACGCTCGACACGCTGTCGCCGCGACAGTTCGCGTCGGGCTATGCCGAAGTAGTCAAATACGGCCTGATCGACGATGAAGCGTTCTTTTTCTGGCTCGAAGAGAATCAGGCGGAAATCTTTGCTGGTGGTCCCGCGCGCGGCGAAGCCATTGCGCGCTGCTGCGCCCACAAGGCGCGCGTGGTGATCGAGGACGAGACCGAGCTGGGCGTGCGCGCACTGCTCAATCTTGGGCACACCTTCGGCCATGCGCTGGAAAAGGACACCGGCTATTCAGATCGCTTGTTGCATGGCGAGGGTGTGGCCGTCGGCATGGTGCTGGCGCACGGCTTCTCGGCCCGGCAGGGTCTGGCACCGAGCCAGGACACCGGCCGCATCGTGGCGCATTTGAAAAAGGCGGGTCTGCCCACCACATTGGCTGAGGTGCCCGGCACGCTGGGCAGTACAGAAGCGCTGATGGCCGCGATCGCCCAGGACAAGAAAGTCAGCCGCGGCGCGCTGACCTTCATCCTGACGCGCGGCATCGGTCGGGCGTTCATCGAAAAAAATGTCGACCCCAAAGCGGTCTCGAGCTTTCTTGACGATATGCGCGGCTAGTCTTTGTCTGCTACAGGGTATGGCCCTGCCGATGGCAGGACTTCGATGGCGAGAGCGTGGACGCGTTCCTTGAGTTCGTCATCAAGCGTTTCCATGATCGCGCGGTGTTGCGCGACGCGGCTGAGCCCGTCAAAATGGGCGGTCGCGATTCTGACACGAAAGTGGGTTTCACCCCCTTCACGCCAGCCGGCATGACCATGATGGAGCATCGACTCGTCGATCACATCGAGGAAGGCAGGAGTAAACCTGCTGGAGAGCTTGGCGGTAATGGTGTCTTTAGCGGACATCGGGCGGGCACTTTCTAACTGATCCAAGGCAAGTAACTAGGCGCAATGAAATCCCAATCCAAGCTCTTCGATAACATTCGCATCCGTCCGCGCCGGGAAGAAAAGCCCGCGCCCATTGAACATGTGTGTGAATGGGAAGGTTGTGAAAAGGCCGGCGAGTACAAGGCCCCCAAGGGCAATCGTACCGAAGGCAAGCGCAGCGAAGCCGAGTATCACCGGTTTTGCCTTGAGCATGTGCGCCACTACAATACGGCGTTCAACTTCTTTGCTGGCATGGAAAAGGACGAGCTCAACGAGGCGCTGACCAAGCCGCCCAAGGCCGAAAGTCGCTCCAGCTTTGCCACCGGCAATCCCGGCGTGCGGCCTCGCGCCGCTGCCACGGCCGGCATGCGGCCGGGCGATCGCTATGGCGATCCGTTCGGCGTGTTCGCCAAGTATCGTCACCGTCAGGCGCAAAAGCCTGCCGAAGAACGGGTCAAGGCGCTCAATGAAAACGATCGTCGTGCGCTCGAAACGCTTGGCATTCTGGGCCAGGCCAAGGCCGATGAGATCAAGAGCGCCTACAAGACCCTGGTCAAGATTCATCACCCTGACGCCAATGGCGGCGACAAATCGTCCGAGGAACGTCTTCGGACTATCATCGCGGCCTATAGCCATTTGAAGAAAATGGGCTTTGTCGGCAACTAGGCCTGCCGGTTCGGTGGCTACCGTCCCTGCGACATTGCTGCTATAGAGCGCCCAAGTTTTTCTGTCCCTCCTGTCTCGATTTCGCCAAGAGCTTTGCCATGACTGACTACACCAATCTGCCCGACACCGAATACTCGGCTCGGGAGCTGTTCGGCATCGACACCGACATGAAGGTGATGGGTTACAAGGAAGCCAATAGCCATGTGCCGCCGATCGATCCGGACTATCTGTTCGATCGCAACACCACATTGGCAATTCTGGCCGGCTTTGCCTTCAATCGCCGCGTCATGGTGCAGGGCTATCACGGCACCGGCAAATCGACCCATATCGAGCAGGTTGCTGCGCGGCTGAACTGGCCGCTGGTCCGCGTCAACCTCGATAGCCATGTCAGCCGTATTGACCTGGTCGGCAAGGACGCGATCGTGCTCAAGGACGGCAAGCAGATCACCGAATTCCGTGACGGTATCCTGCCATGGGCCGTGCAGAACAATGTTGCGCTGGTGTTTGACGAATATGATGCGGGTCGCCCCGATGTGATGTTCGTGATCCAGCGTGTGCTCGAAGTGGCGGGTCGTCTGACCCTGCTCGACCAGAACCGCGTGATCGTACCGCATCCCGCGTTCCGTCTGTTCTCCACCACCAATACGATTGGTCTGGGCGATACATCGGGCCTCTATCACGGCACCCAGCAGATCAACCAGGGCCAGATGGACCGCTGGAGCCTGGTCACCACGCTGAACTACCTGCCCCATGACAAGGAAGTCGGCATCGTTCTGGCCAAGAACAAGGCCTATGCGGCGACCGAGGCGGGCAAGAAGCTGGTGGGCAATATGGTGCGCCTGGCGGACCTGACGCGCTCGGCCTTCATGAATGGCGATCTGTCCACCGTGATGAGCCCGCGCGCTGTCATCACCTGGGCCGAAAATACCGAGATTTTTGGTGGCGATGTCGGCTTTGCCTTCCGCCTGACCTTCCTGAACAAGTGCGACGAACTTGAACGCCCTGTCGTGGCCGAGTTCTACCAGCGCGTCTTCGGCGAAGATCTGCCTGAATCATCAGCCAATCTGGCTGTGACGGTCTAAGACAAGAAGGCCCCCTCACCCGGCCCGCTCGGGCCGACCTCTCCCCCAAGGGGGAGGTGCAGGGGGTCCGGCATTTCTCACTTCTCCCTTGGGGGAGCGGTCGCCGCATTCGTGGCGGGTGAGGGGGCCTTCCCCCAACCGACGAGCATTTTTCATGGCCAACCCACCGCGCAACAAAGCCAACAAGCCCGACCAGACGCAGATTTTCAAATCGGCGATGGGGGCAACGGTGCGCGCCATCGGCGCCAAGCCTGATCTGGAGGTGACATTCACCTCGGATCGGCCCCTGCTGACCTCGGACAAGGCACGTCTAGCCAATCTGCCCCGGCTGCCGACCCGGCGCGATATCGCCATTGCCCGCGGGCAGGGCGACGCCATGGCGATGCGGCTGGCCAGCCACGACCCCGAATCACATCGCAAGCGCTCGC
The DNA here is from genome assembly GCF_055808475.1 of Devosia sp. J2-20. NCBI lineage: Bacteria > Pseudomonadati > Pseudomonadota > Alphaproteobacteria > Hyphomicrobiales > Devosiaceae > Devosia > Devosia sp. J2-20. Next base: position 267,384 of record NZ_CM147870.1, read on the forward strand.
CGATGGATCCCACCGCCCGTGCGGCGTTTGATGCGCTCGAGCAGGCCCGCGTCGAGGCGCTGGGCTGCGTGCGCATGCCCGGCATGGCTGGCAATATTGCCGAAATGCTGGAAGACCGCCTGTTCCGCGGCAATTTCGCCGAAGTCGACGACAAGGGCGATGCGCCCATTGCCGAGGCGCTGGGCCTGCTGCTGCGTGAAAAGCTTGCAGGTGTGCCGGTGCCGCCATCGGGCCATGCGCTGGTTGATCTGTGGCGCAAGGAGATCGAAGACAAGGGCGGCAAGTCGCTCGATGATCTGCTGACGCGCTACGAAAATCAGGACGAGTTCTCCAAAGTGGCCAAGATGCTGCTGCGTGATCTCAATCTGGTGCCCGAAAGCGAACTCGAGGATCCCGCCGATTCCGACGAGAACGATGGGGATGATCAGGAGCCTGATCAGCGCGAGAATTCCGAGCAGGCGCCCGAGCAGGGCGAAGGCGAGAACGACAGCCAGGACAGCGATCAGGACGAACAGACCGGCGACAGCGAAGAAGCTGGCGATGTGGACGGTATCGAATCGGATATGGCCGATACCGATGAGGACGCGGCTGCCGATGCCGGCGAAGACGCCCCCATGCCGCCCCCCGGCAAGGAGGGCAGCAATGAGCTCTCCAACCAGTTCAACTACAAGGTGTTCACCAACAAGTTCGACGAGATCGTCAAGGCGGCCGAGCTGTGTCCACCCGATGAGCTTGATCAGTTGCGCGCCTTGCTCGACAAGCAGCTGGAGAGCCTAGCCGGCGCTGTTGCGCGGCTGGCCAACAAGCTGCAGCGCCGACTGATGGCCAAGCAGAACCGCAGCTGGCAGTTCGATCTTGAAGAAGGCCTGCTTGATACGGCGCGCCTGACCCGTGTGGTCACCGATCCGATGCAGGCACTCAGCTTCAAGGTCGAGAACGATACCGATTTCCGCGACACCGTGGTGACGTTGCTGATCGACAATTCGGGGTCGATGCGCGGTCGGCCGATCACCATTGCCGCGATCTGCGGTGATATTCTGGCGCGCACGCTGGAGCGCTGTGGCGTCAAGGTCGAGATTTTGGGCTTTACCACCCGTGCCTGGAAGGGCGGTAAGAGCCGTGAGGCCTGGCTGGAAGCAGGGCGTCCGGCCAATCCGGGGCGCGTCAATGATGTGCGCCACATCATCTACAAGGCTGCCGATGAGCCATGGCGCCATGCCCGGCGCAATCTGGGCCTGATGATGCGTGAGGGCCTGCTCAAGGAAAACATCGATGGCGAGGCGCTCGAATGGGCGCGCAAGCGCTTGATGGCGCGCCCCGAAGCGCGGCGGATCATGATGGTGATTTCCGATGGTGCGCCGGTCGATGACAGCACCCAGTCGGTCAATGCCGGCAATTATCTCGAGGCCCATCTGCGTCAGGTGATCGAAGACATCGAGACCCGTTCGCCCATTCAGCTGGTGGCTGTTGGTATTGGCCATGACGTGACGCGCTATTATCGCCGCGCCGTGACCCTGCTTGATGCCGAAGAGCTTGCTGGGGCGCTGACCGACGAGCTGGCAGCGCTGTTCGATGAAGAATTGCCGCCACAGTCACGTCGCCGCGGACGGTGATGCAACGGACCCTGGCCACCATCGCTGTCGCGCTGCTGGCGGGGTTGTCGCCCCTTGAGGCATCGGAGGTTGCGGTCAGCGCGACCCAGATCACCAGCTTTGGTGACACCGGGCTGGATGGTCGTGTGGGCCGTCTGGCGTTTCGCGGTGGTCTGGCGCTGGTGGCGCAGGATGATACGTTTGGCGGGCTATCCGGCCTGACCACTACCGGTCCTGACCAGCATGTCAGCTTCGTTACTGACCGGGGCAGCTTTGTGGCTGGACAGCTGGCCTATGACGATACCGATCGCCTGTTCGGGCTGATCGGGGTCACGGTCGAGCCGATCCGCAATTCCAAGGGCGATCCGCTGCCGCGGCAATATGCCAAGGACGCCGAGAGTATCGACACCATCTATCGCAGCGGCATTCCGGTAGGGGTGCGGGTGGGGTTTGAGCATTTGACGCGGGTAGCAGATTTCGCGCTGACCGACGGGGTGCCGGGTGGCGCGGCGCGCGAAGTGGAATTGCCCGGCTGGCTCGATGATCTACGCACCAATGGTTCGCTGGAATCGGTGTGCATTGCCCCCCAAGCTCCCCCATCGCCGGCTCGACCCTGCTGCTGACCGAAGATCATGAAGACGGCGCGGGCAATCATGCCGGCTGGCTGCTGGGGCAGAACGACAAGGGGCCGATCAGCTATGCGGTCAGCCCGGTGGTGTATCCGACCGATTGCGCCTTTCTGCCCAATGGCGATCTGCTGGTGCTGGAGCGGGGCGTGTCGATGCTGACGTTTTCGATGGCGCTGCGGCGCGTCGGGGCGGCCGATGTGCGCCCGGGCAGTGTCATGACAGGCGAGCTTTTACTGGCTGTCAGCGGCAGTGCCATCGACAATATGGAAGCGCTGGCGGTGCATCAGGCACCCGATGGCGAGACGCGGATACTGATCGGCTCGGATAATAATTTCAATGACTGGCAGCGCAGCCTGCTGCTGGAATTTGCGCTGCTCGACTAGTGTGTTTTGGCGGTCGGCCAGAGTGCGGTTCTGGCGAAACACGACTGCCATAGTGGCGAATAGGCCACTGATCTGTAGTTTTTGATTTTGCTGATTTTTTGTGCTATGGTGAGCCCATATGCAGTTCAGCTCGTCACCCAACCCGTGCCTTCAGGCACGATTTTTTTGACAACATCGTAGGATGCGTGCGCTCCGGAACAAGCGGGTCCGGTGTGCGTGGGGTTGTGCTGCGCGCGGCGTTCCGTTTGGACGCCAATAAGTAATGATGGACGGTCCTTTCCGCGAGGAACTGTCCGTTGGGGCGTCAACAAGGAGTTCCATGAATATGGTAGCCAAGAAGTCACAGCAGCGACTTGGGTTCAAGACGGGCGAGTTTGTCGTCTATCCGGCGCATGGCGTCGGCGTCATCGTCTCCATCGAGGAACAGGAAGTCGCCGGTTTGGTTCTCGAGCTGTTCGTGATCAGCTTTGAACAGGACAAGCTCACCCTGCGCGTCCCCGTCGCCAAGATCAAGTCCGTTGGCATGCGCAAGCTGGCCGACGAGGATATGGTCGCTCAGGCGCTGACCACCGTGACCGGCCGTGCCCGCGTCAAGCGCACCATGTGGTCGCGTCGGGCCCAGGAATATGAAGCCAAGATCAATTCGGGCGATCTGATCGCCATCTCCGAGGTCGTGCGCGATCTGTATCGCTCCGAAGAGCAGCCAGAGCAGTCCTATTCGGAACGCCAGCTGTTTGAACAGGCGATGGATCGCATGAGCCGCGAAATCGGTTCGGTCAACAAGTTGACGCTGACCGAAGCTGTGCAGCTGATCGAAAAGAACCTCGCCAAGTCACCTAAGCGGACCAAGGACGCTGCGGCTGAAGGCGACGAGGAAGCTGCCGCCTAAGCGCGCAGATATCGACTGAAATAATCAGAAGGCCGGTGGAAACACCGGCCTTTTTGTTGGTCTGTCAGACCTTGCCCAGTACATCGCCCAGGCGCGACGTGGCGCTGCCGGGCTTGAGCGGTTGCTGCTGGCTTTCATGCGGCGCCCAGCCCGAGAGCCAGACGATTTCGAGCGTGGCACGGATACGGCCATCGGGGTCGGCATCGCGCTCGGCATAGGCCTGGGCGGCTGCGGCCAGCAGGGCCGGGCTGGCCAGCCGGCGTGAGCGATCCACCAGTGGATTGGCCGCACCGAGCGCCTTGAGTTCGGCCATCAGCGCAAAGGGGGTGGGGTAGCGCACGACATGGGTTTCCACATCGGCCACGGGCAGCGCCAGTCCGGCGCGCTGCAACAGCCCGCCCCCATCGCGCACCTGCAGCATGGGGGCGACACGCGCCGAGGCGCCGCCAAATATCTGCGCATCGGCGGCCAGAAAGGCCTCGCGCAATTCGGTCAGGGTTTCCCCGCCCAGTGCGGCGATCATCAGCAGGCCATCGGGGGCAAGCCTGGCCCGCAGGCGCGCCAGATAGCCGGGCACATCATTGACCGCCTGCAGGTGCAGGATCGAGACAATCAGATTGAAATCCTCGCCCTCGAGCACCGGTACGTCGTCCTGGCCGCCAAAGGCGGCGTGACGCTGATAGCTGAACCGGGCGCTGGCGGTCTGGCCAAAGGCGGGGAGCTCGTCGACGTCCGGGCCAATAATGGCGGCTTTGGGGAAGTCGCGGATCAGCGCCGCCAGCCGGTCTTCAAGATCGGCCAGCACCAGATCAGTGACGAAATCGCCCGGTGCGCTGCGGCGCGCCAGATGCTGGGCAATCAGGGCTGAATCGAAAATCGCGGGGGTCTGAATCATGTGACTTGCGGCCGTTTCAGGACATGGCACTATGGAAGGCGTTATGGAGAGCGCCGACGAGCTTGTCAAAAGCGGGGCATGGCGCCGACACCTGAGGCAGGGTGTGCGGTGGCTGGGCCGTGGTCTGCTTGATCTGGTCTATCCCCCGGCATGTCTGAATTGCGAGGCGCCCATGGCGTCGCCAGATACGTTGTGCCCACAGTGTTTTGCCCGGTTGCGCCCGATCACGGCGCCACTCTGCCCGCGGCTCGGGCTGCCCTTTGAGGTCTCGCTGGGCCCCGATGCCCTGTCGGCCGAGGCCCTGGCTGATCCGCCACCCTTTGGACGGGCACGCGCTGCGGTGATCTATGATGACATCGCTGGAGCGATCGTGTCGCGGCTCAAATACGGTGATCGACCCGAACTGGCGCGGTTCTGTGCGCGGCTGATGGCAGGTGCCGGGCGTGAGCTGTGGCAATCAGATCCCGTTCTTGTGCCGGTGCCATTGCATCGCGCCCGACACCTGTCGCGGCGCTATAACCAGTCGGCGGAATTGGCGCTGCATCTTGGACAACTCACCGGACTGCGTGTCGATACCGCTCTGGTGCGGCGCACGCGCAAGACCCGGCAGCAGGTTGGGTTGAGCGGAGACGGACGACAGCGGAACGTTGCCGGCGCCTTTGCCGTTGATCGCGAGGCGATGGTGCGGGTCACCGACAGGTCAATTGTGCTGGTCGATGATGTCTATACCACCGGCGCCACAACCAAGGCGGTTACCCGCGCTTTGCTCAAAGGCGGTGCCGGCTCTGTCGATGTCGTGACTTTCGCCCGCGTTGTCATTGGTGCGGAGTTACCCATATAAGAGCAAGCACCCGTATTCATGGGAGAATTTTGAATTGGCTACCATCGAAATCTATACGACGCCGACCTGCCCGTTTTGCCATGCAGCCAAATCGCTGCTGGCTGAAAAAGGCGCAGACTATACCGAGATCAACGTGTTGGACCCGTCCCTGCGCGAGGCCATGATGCAGCGCGCCCATGGTCGCCGCACGGTGCCACAGATCTTTATCGATGATGCCCATATCGGCGGCTATGACGATATGGCAGCGCTTGATCGGCGCGGTGGCCTTGATCCGCTGCTGACTCGCTAGGGATTGCCCGGGTGAAGATAGCGGCGATTCAGATGCGCTCGGGTGCCGACCCGTCGGCCAATATGGCGGCGCTTGAGCCCCTGCTGGCCGAGGCCACGCAGGCGGGCGCGCGCTATGTGTTGACGCCCGAAGTGACGATGGCCTTCGCGGAAAACCGCGCTGGCCTTGCTGCCGTGGCATCGCCTTTTGAAGATGACCCGCAATTGGCGCGTGTGGGCGAACTGGCCCGGCACCATGGTATCCACATTCATATCGGTTCGCTGGCCGTGCCGCTCGATGATGGCCGGTTCGCGAACCGGTCGGTGCTGTTCGGGCCCGATGGTCAAATCGCGGCGCAGTATGACAAGATCCACCTGTTCGATGCCACCATTGCCGGGCTCAATGCCTATCGTGAAAGCGATACCTATCGTGGCGGCGAGACGGCGGTAACGGCGCCAGTTGGCGATTTTACGCTCGGCATGGCGATCTGCTACGACATGCGTTTTCCCAAGCTGTTCAATGCCCTGGCCAATGCGGGCGCCACGCTGATGGCGGTGCCAGCGGCGTTTACGGTGCCAACCGGGCAGGCGCACTGGCATGTGCTGCTGCGCGCCCGGGCGATCGAGACAGGCTCTTATGTGATTGCTGCGGCGCAGGGCGGACAGCACGCCAATGGCCGGGCTACTTATGGCCATTCCATCATTATCGACCCCTGGGGTCGGGTCGTGGGCGAGCTTGATCATGACCAGCCCGGCGTGCTGGTGGCCGAGATTACGCCGGAGTTGGTCGCGGATGCGCGGGAGCGGATTCCGCTCTTGCCAATGAAAAACCCTTCGCCACGCCGGCCGCGTTGCCGCGCTAGGTCAAAACCAGCTATTCTGCTACAGCCGCGCCATAGAGGCGCTCGAGAAGTTTTGCCGTGATCCAGTATTCCCTCCAATGCTCACAAGGCCACCAGTTCGACGTTTGGTTCAGGAACGCTGCAGCGTTTGATGAGCAGAAGACGCGCGGTCTGGTGACCTGCGCGGTGTGCGGCGATGGCGATGTTGAGAAGGCGCTGATGGCGCCCGCCGTGGCCCGTAGTGACGGCGACAAGGTTGTGGTCAGCGCCGGTCACCCCGAGGCCGCCAAGATCCGCGAAATGCTGCGGGCCTATCGCGACAAGGTCACCAGCGAAGCCGATTATGTCGGTGACAAATTTGCCGAAGAGGCGCGCAAGATCCATTTCGAAGAGGTCGAGGCGCGCGGCATTTATGGCGAGGCGACGCATGACGAGGTCGCCGGGCTGGCAGAGGACGGCATCGAGTTTCTGCCGCTGCCGGACCTGCCTGACGAACACAACTAGTTCCGAGCGCCATTCCTGGCGCGACCATGCGGAGAATTCAATATGACAGTTCTGGACGCAGCCCTTGCGGGCACGTTTTCCATTGGCGGTGATCTGACGATCAATCGCCTCGGCTTTGGCGCGATGCGGATCACCGGCCCGGGTATCTGGGGGCCTCCGGACGATGTCGAGGGCGCCAAGGCGGTGCTGCGGCGACTGCCGGAACTCAATGTCAATTTCGTTGATACCGCCGAGAGCTATGGCCCTTTCGTTAGCGAAGAGCTGATTGCGCGGGCACTGGAACCCTATGGCAAGGGGACGATCGTGGGCACCAAGGGTGGACTGACCCGCACCGGGCCCGGCGAATGGCACCATGTGGGGCGCCCTGAATTTCTACGACAGGGCGCGGTGCTGAGCCGCCAACGGCTCAAGGTGGATGTGATTGATCTGTGGCAATTGCACCGGATCGACAAGCAGACGCCACGCCAGGCGCAGTTCGAGGCGGTCGCGCAGCTCAAGATGGACGGGATTATCCGCCATGCCGGCCTGAGCAATGTCAGTGTGGACGACATCAAGGAAGCGCAAAAATACTTCGACGTCACCACCGTGCAGAACCTCTACAATTTTGCCAATCGCGACAGTGAAGACGTGCTGGAATACTGCGCCGCCAATGGCATTGGCTTCATTCCGTGGTTTCCGCTGGCCGGTGGTGAACTGGTTGAAGGCCATGCGGATGCGCGCGCCATCACCGAAAAGCACAAGGCCTCGCCAAGCCAGATTGCCCTGGCCTGGTTGCTCAAGCGCTCGCCGGTCATTCTGCCCATTCCGGGCACCAGCAAGGTGAAGCACCTTGAGGACAATGTGGCGGCAGCCGGCATCGAACTCAGCGACGCGGATTTCGCGACACTGGATCAGATCGGCAAGAAAGGTTGAGGGGTTCTAGGTCGGTCCGATAGGGAGGGTGGAATCCCCGCTATCGAACCTAACCAGCCGGCAATCTTGGCAGACCGCCTTCGGCTGAGCGTGCCTCTAGCACGCGATAACAGGTGTGTCACGAAAATGTAGCAGGGGCCCGCGGATTGATCCGCGGGCCCCTGGTTTTACTTGTCCAGATCACCGAGATCGCGCACGGCGCCGCGCGCGGCAGAGGTGGCAAAGGCCGCATAGGCCCGCAGTGCCTGAGTCACATTGCGCTTGCGCGGCTGGGCGGGTTTCCAGCCCAGCTGATCCTGATCGTGACGGCGCTGGGCCAGCTCATCTTCGCCAACCAGCAGGGTGATGGAGCGGTTGGGGATATCGATCTCGATGGTGTCGCCTTCACGCACCAGACCGATGGTGCCGCCTTCGGCCGCTTCTGGCGAAACGTGACCGATGGACAGACCCGAGGTGCCGCCCGAGAACCGGCCATCGGTGAGCAGGGCGCAGGCCTTGCCCATGCCCTTGGACTTCAGATAGCTCGTTGGGTAGAGCATTTCCTGCATGCCGGGGCCGCCGCGCGGGCCTTCATAGCGGATGACGAGCACGTCGCCTGCTTTGATCTGGTTGGTCAGGATGGCCTTGACGGTATCGTCCTGGCTCTCGAAGACGCGGGCTGGTCCGGTGAATTTGAGGATCGATTCATCAACGCCAGCGGTCTTGACGATGCAACCATCGATGGCGATGTTGCCCTTGAGCACGGCGAGGCCGCCATCCTTGGAATAGGCGGCATCGGCCGAGCGAATGACGCCGCCCTGGCGATCCAGATCCAGCTCGGCCCACCGGTTGGACTGGCTGAAGGCCTGGGTGGTGCGCACGCCGCCGGGGGCGGCCATGAAGAAATTGCGCACGCTTTCGGAATTGGTGCGGGAGATGTCCCACTTGTCGAGCGCATCGCCAATGGTCGGCATGTGAATGGTAGGCTCGTTGCGGTTGATCAGGCCGGCGCGGTCGAGCTGGCCCAGAATCGCCATGATGCCGCCGGCACGGTGCACGTCTTCCATATGGATGTCGGCAATGGCGGGCGCGACCTTGGCCAGCACGGGGACACGGCGGCTGAGCGCATCGATATCGTCCATGGTGAAATCGACGCCGCCCTCATGGGCGGCCGCCAGGATGTGCAGCACGGTATTGGTCGAGCCGCCCATGGCGATGTCGAGCGTCATGGCATTTTCAAACGCAGCCTTGGTCGCGATCGAGGCGCGGCAGCACCGACGCGTCGTCCTGCTCGTACCAACGCTTGGCAATGTCCACGATCACGCGCCCGGCTTCTTCAAACAGGTGCTTGCGATCGGAATGAGTGGCCAGCGTCGAGCCATTGCCCGGCAGGCTGAGGCCGAGTGCCTCGGTCAGGCAGTTCATCGAATTGGCGGTGAACATGCCCGAGCATGACCCGCAGGTGGGGCAGGCCGCTTCTTCGACAGCCTGGACCTCTTCGTCGCTATAGGCGTCGTCGGCGGCCATCACCATGGCGTCGACCAGGTCGAGCGACTGCAGCTTGCCCTTGAGCATGGCCTTGCCGGCTTCCATCGGGCCGCCCGACACGAACACCACGGGGATGTTGATGCGCATGGCGGCATTGAGCATACCGGGGGTGATCTTGTCGCAATTGGAGATGCAGACCATGGCGTCGGCGCAGTGCGCGTTGACCATGTATTCCACCGAATCCGCGATCAGGTCGCGGCTGGGCAGGGAATACAGCATGCCGTCATGACCCATGGCGATGCCGTCATCGACCGCAATGGTGTTGAATTCCTTGGCGACGCCGCCAGCCGCCTCAATCTCGCGGGCCACCAACTGACCCAAATCCTTGAGATGGACATGGCCTGGCACGAACTGGGTGAAGGAATTGACCACGGCGATGATGGGCTTGCCGAAATCACCATCCTTCATCCCGGTGGCGCGCCAGAGGCCACGCGCGCCAGCCATATTGCGGCCATGGGTGGTGGTACGGGAACGATATGCGGGCATTGCGGGGTCCTCGATATTCAGTGCACCCAGAACGGGCTAAGGCGCGGTTGATGCTGTTTAAACCCATTCCAGCATTGGATCAATCGAAAACCGTACCGTACCGTACGGTACGGTTGACATTGCCGTGATGATCGCGACGTGATCAGGTGGCGCGCTGACATGGCCCTTTTGGCGCTCATATACGCCCTCACTGCATCGAAATCGCGGTCCGGGCGTTGGTCAGCCAAACACACAGGAGTGCTCTGATGAACGACGCGCATAGGAGTTTCCGGCAGGTGCCCGTTGGCGCCACAGTGCCGCAGGCAGTTACAGTGGGGATTGAGAGCGATGGCGGTACTGGCCACAAGGCTGCGGTCTGGTGGGATGCGGTGGCCGATGTGGACGCCGATGAAGCCGAGTTTATCGATGTCGCTGCGGCACTGGACGCTGCCGAGGGCGCACGCGCGCTGCACGGATTTTCCGAAGTTGTTGTTACCCTTCAGGACGGCGTGAAATGGCAGGCCGGCTGGGGCGAATTGCGCCCCCTGCACACGGGCAATGAACCGGTTGGCGATATCAGCGGTGTTGGCCTGAGCGAGGAAGAGAGCTTCGAGCTGGCCGCCGATATCGAGGCTGAGCGCGACGCCTAGTTATTGATAGAGAGGATGCCCCATTGCGTCTGGGTGCAGCTGTCGTCGAGACAGACAAGGGTCATCCACAGGGCGCCATTGCCAAAGCCGACGCCTTCGCTGGTCACGATCAGGTCGGCGTAATCCTGCGCTGACAGCGCCTCGATGGTTTGAGGGGTCAGCAGGCTATCGAAATTGTCGACCAGATCCTGCGCCTCAAGCACATCATAGACCTCGCCATTGGCGCGAACCGTGAGCGGATAGAGACCCAGATCGGCAATGGTTGTGGGGTCCCCGAACAGAAAAGCGTCCTGCAGCAGGCCAAAAGCCTCGCCAAAGGCTGTCGCCTCGCCGTGCAAATCCTCGATCCGCGCCATCACCTCTTCTTCGCTTTGCGCGAAGACGGGGGTGATCAGCGCGACGCTGATGATCAGGGCAGTGACAAGGAGTGTGTGGCGCATCATGGCTCCGGGCAAAGTTGCACCGCCATCATAGCGCATCAGCGGCTGGAATATAGCGCCCAAATCTTGCCGGATCAGGCGGCGGGGCGCTGGGCCATCACCATGTAATTGATCGCCATGTCGCGCGATTTGCGCCACTCATCGGCCAGCGGGTGAAATACCACACCGGTTTCCGCGGTGACCTCAAGCCCGTTACGGGTGATCAGCGCCTTGACCTCGTCGGGGGTGAGGAACTTGTTCCAGTCATGGGTGCCCACGGGCAACCAGCGCAGCACGCGTTCAGCGCCAATAATGGCCAGCGCATAGGCGCGGGCGGTGCGGTTGAGCGTGGCTGTCAGCATCAACCCGCCGGGTTTGACCAGATCGGCGCAGCTCTTCATGTAAAGCGGCACATTGTCGACATGCTCGACCACTTCCATGTTGAGCACCATATCGAAGGTCTTGCCTTGGGCGGCCAGGGCTTCGCTGGTGGTGGCCTGATAATCGATATCGAGGCCCGACTTTTCGGCATGCAGCCTGGCGATGACGATATTGCGTTCGGCGGCATCAATGCCGGTAACGGTGGCGCCGAGCCGGGCCAGCGGTTCACAGAGCAGGCCGCCACCACATCCGACATCAAGAATGCTCAGTCCCTCAAAGGGCTGCATGGCGGCGCCATCGAGCTTGAAGTGGTTCAGCAGGTGCTCGCGAATATAGCTCATGCGCACGGGATTGAACTTGTGCAGCGGCTTGAACTTGCCCTTGGGGTCCCACCATTCCTCGGCCATCGCGGTGAATTTGGCGACTTCGGCGTCATTGATGGTGGTGGCGGTCATGGCAGGCTCCTTAATGGCGCCATATGACCCGCTCAGTATGGCTCAGGCAAGGTACGTGGCGTCGCGGGCAACGGATCATAGTTGATCGCGCCCCGCCTTTGTGGCATTGCAGCGCCCAACAATGAGCGTACCGGCGGGTTCGGCCGGAGGAACGGGGTAGGGTCGTGGCCCGGATAGTCGTTAAGTTCGGTGGCACGTCAGTAGCCACTGTCGAGCGTATTCGTCAGGCTGCGCTGCATGTGAAGCGCGAAGTCGATGCGGGCAATGAAGTTGCCGTGGTTGTCTCGGCCATGTCCGGCAAGACCAATGAACTGGTCGGCTGGGTCAATGAAGCCAGCCCGCTGCATGATGCGCGCGAATATGATGCCGTGGTGGCGTCGGGCGAGCAGGTGACAGCCGGACTGATGGCCATCGTGCTGAGCGAAATGGGTATTCAGTCGCGCTCTTTTGCTGGCTGGCAGGTGCCGATCCATACCGATGATGCGCATGGCGCGGCCCGCATAACCGAAATTGACCCGAGCGAACTCGACAAGCGTCTGAGCGATGGCTGGGTGCCGGTGATCACCGGTTTCCAGGGGGTCTCGCCGCATGGCCGGGTGACCACGCTGGGTCGCGGTGGTTCGGATACCTCGGCGGTTGCCGTGGCTGCAGCGGTCAAGGCAGATCGCTGCGATATCTACACCGATGTTGACGGCGTTTACACAACGGATCCGCGCATCGTGCCCAAGGCGCAGCGGCTGACCAAGATTTCCTTTGAGGAAATGCTCGAAATGGCCTCGCTTGGCGCCAAGGTGCTGATGATCCGCTCGGTCGAAATGGCCATGGCCTACAAGGTGCGGCTGTTGGTGCGATCCAGTTTTGATGACCCCAATGCGCCCCAGGTGGCGCCGGATGGTTCGCCGGGCGTCCCCGGCACGCTCGTATGCGATGAGGATGAGATCATGGAAAAGCAGATCGTTTCGGGCGTGACGCTCGCCAAGGCCGAGGCGAAGATCACCCTGCGCGACGTCAAGGACAATCCTGGCGTGGCCGCGGCAGTGTTTGGCACACTGGCCGATCAGGGCATCATTGTGGATATGATCGTGCAGAACGTTGCCGATGACGGGGCCACTACGGACATCACCTTCACTGTCCCCGACAGTGAATATGACAAGGCAATCAAGACCATCAAGGATGCCAGCGACCGCATCGAATATGCCCGCATTTCGGGCTCCAAGGGCGGGGCCAAGGTGTCGGTGGTGGGTGTTGGCATGCGCAGTCATGCCGGTGTTGCATCCTCGATGTTCAAGGCTCTGGCGGACAAGGGCATCAACATCCAGCTGATCACCACTTCGGAAATCAAGACCTCGGTATTGATCGATGAACAATATGCCGAGCTTGCGGTTCGCGCCCTGCATACTTATTACGGGTTGGACAAGAAGGACGCATAAGCTCCGTCGAGGGGGTTGAGCCGCGTCCGTTATAGGGGGGCGGCTTTGCGGGTCGCCTAAGGGTAGATGGTCACGAGTACTGGCGGCCCTCGCGTGCTGCTTCGGCAGCTGCGCGAGACGATGGCGGAGCAGCTGGCTTCGCAAGAGCGGCTCGACAAGATCGTTGGCTTGATCGCCGACAATATGCACGCCGATGTCTGTTCGTTTTACGTGCTGCGTGATGACGGTGCGCTGGAGCTGTTTGCCTCCAAGGGCCTGGCAGCTGAAGCGGTGCATATGACCACGCTGCGGCTGGGCGAGGGTCTGGTCGGTCTGATCGCGGCCGAAGCCGAACCGCTCAATCTGGACGACGCCACCAGCCACCCCTCCTTTGCCTATCGCCCGGAAACCGGGGAAGAGCGCTATAACGCCTTTTTGGGCGTGCCGGTGCTGCGCGCGGGCCAGACGCTGGGCGTTCTGGTGGTGCAGAATGTCGAGCGCCGCCGCTATGGCGAAGACGAATCCGAGGCGATGCTGACTACGGCCACAATTCTGGCCGAGATGATCGCGACCTCCGATTTTGACAATCTGATCAAGCCGGGGTCCGATATCGATCTCAGGCGGCCTCGCATGTATACCGGCGTCAGCTTTACCGACGGCATCGCGCTGGGCACTGTCGTGCTGCATGACCCGCGTGTGGTGGTCACCAATTTCATCGCCGAAGATACCGACGCCGAAAAGCTGCGGCTCGAAGCGGCGCTGGAAAAGATGCGCGTATCGATCGATGCCATGCTCGATCATGGCGATATGGCCGGCGCCACCGATCACCGCGAAATTCTTGAAACCTATCGCATGTTCGCCAATGACCGGGGCTGGGTGCACCGGCTGGCCGAGGCAATCGACAACGGCTTGTCGGCCGAGGCGGCGGTGGAGCGGGTACAGAACGACACCCGCGCCCGCATGCTGCGCCAGACGGACCCCTATATTCGCGACCGGCTGCATGATCTGGACGACCTGGCCAACCGGCTGTTGCGCGTGCTGACGGGCGATGGTCAGGCGCTGGCGCGCAAGGCGCTGCCCGATAATGCTATTCTGGTGGCCCGCAATATGGGCCCCGCTGAACTGCTTGAGTATGACCGCACCAAACTGCGCGGCATCGTCCTCGAAGAGGGCGGCACCACGGCCCATGTGGCTATCGTTGCCCGGTCGCTCGGCATGGTGGCGGTGGGGCAGGCGCAGTCGATTGTCTCGATGTGCGAAACCGGCGATGACATCATTCTTGATGGCGGCGCGGGCATTGTGCATTTGCGGCCTACGCCTGATATCGAGCAGGCCTATATCGACAAGGTGAAGGTCACGGCCAAGCGCCGGGCCCATTATGCCGCCCTCAAGGACAAGCCATCGATAACCAAGGATGGTGTGGCGATTACGCTGCTGCACAATTCGGGTCTGGTGGCCGATCTACCCATGCTCGACGATACTGGCGCGGCCGGGGTCGGGCTGTTCCGCACTGAACTGCAGTTCATGATTGCCAGCAAGCTGCCGCGGCTGAGCGAGCAGACCGAGCTTTATGCCGAAGCCATGGCGATTGCCGGGGAGCGCCCGGTGGTGTTCCGCCTGCTCGATATTGGTGGCGACAAGGTGCTGCCCTATCAGCGCTCGATGGCCGAGGAAAACCCGGCCATGGGTTTCCGCTCGATCCGGCTGGGACTGCAGCGTCCGGGCCTGCTGCGCACGCAGATACGCGCCCTGCTGCTGGCCGCCAATGGTCGTCCGCTCAAGATTCTGGTGCCCATGGTCACCGAGACCTTTGAGTTCGTGCAGACCCGCCTGGTGGTGGACAAGGAAGTGGATCGCCTGCGCCGCGCCGGCAAGCCGGTCCCCAGCCGTCTGGAACTGGGCGTGATGGTGGAAGTGCCGTCGCTCCTGTTCGAACTCGATCAATTGCTGCCACAGGCCGATTTCGTCTCGATCGGTTCGAACGATCTGGTGCAATTTTTGACTGCGTCCGATCGCGCCAATCCACGTGTGGCCAAGCATTACGACCCCATCGGCATGCCGCGCCTGCGCGCCATCCGTCTGGTGGTCGATGCCGCCCGTCGCTACAATATTCCCATCACCATGTGTGGTGAGCTTGCGGGCAAGCCGCTTGAGGCACTGGCGCTGATGGCGGTGGGCATGACCCGGCTGTCGATGGGCCCCGCCTCGATCGGACCGATCAAGGAACTGGTGCTCAATCTTGATCTGGAGCCGATCCGGCAATCGGTCGGCGCGGCGCTCAGCGATGGCGCGGATGGGGTGACCATTCGCCAATTGCTGCAGGAATGGATCGAGAAGCAGAACCTGCCCGTTTGACGTCGGCGCAAGAGCCTTCTACACGCTCTGGATTACCCCGGCCGGTGCGCCTGGGGTGATGACAGGATTTGCGTGACGCGGGGTTGTTGCCCGCACAGGATGAACGATTCATGGCCTCTCTTCCTCAGGACAAGCTCGACGCTCTCGAGACCCGGTTTCAGTATATTGAAGCGGCGCTGTCAGGCGGGGCCGGGCCCGATGAATTCGTCAAGTTCAGCAAGGAACATGCCGAGCTGGCGCCCATCGTCGAGCAGATCCGCGCCTATTCCAAGGCGCTGAAGGACCGCAAGGAAGCCGAAGCGCTGCTCAAGAGTGGCGACAAGGAAATGGCCGAAATGGCCGAGGCCGAGATTGAAGAGCTCGACGAAAAGATCGAAGAGCTGTTCCAGTCGGTTCGCGTGCTGCTGCTGCCCAAGGATGAGGCCGACGAAAAATCGGTCATTCTGGAAATCCGGGGGGCACGGGTGGTGACGAAGCGGCGCTGTTCGCCGGTGATCTGTTCCGCATGTACGAGCGCTACGCGTCCAGTCATGGCTGGAAGGTCACGGTCATGGAAGAGAGCCCCGGCGAAATGGGCGGCTTCCGCGAAATCATCGCCAATATCTCGGGTAAGGGCGTTTACGCCCGCATGAAGTTCGAAAGCGGCGTGCACCGCGTGCAGCGTGTGCCGGCAACCGAAGCATCGGGGCGCATCCACACTTCGGCGGCAACCGTGGCTGTGCTGCCCGAGGTCGAAGACATCGACATCGAAATTCGCAGCGAAGACATTCGCATCGACACCATGCGCGCTTCGGGCGCTGGTGGTCAGCACGTCAACACCACCGACTCGGCGGTGCGCATCACCCATATCCCAACGGGGCTGGTGGTGACCTCGGCGATGAAGAGCCAGCATCAGAACCGCGCGCAGGCCATGGTTGTGCTGCGCTCGCGGCTCTATGAAATGCAGCGCGAAGAGCGCGACAGCGCCCGCTCGGCCGAGCGCAAGGGGCAGGTCGGTTCCGGCGATCGTTCCGAACGTATCCGCACCTATAATTTCCCGCAGGGGCGTGTCACCGATCACCGCATCAATCTGACGCTGTACAAGCTCGACAAGGTGATCACCGGTGAAGCGCTGGACGAGCTGATCGAAGCGCTGATCACCGAAAATCAGGCTGCGCAGCTGGCCGATATGGAGCATTCCAACTGAGTCAGGCGCCCACCATTGGTGCGCTGTGGCGCGGCTGGCGCGATGTATTGAGCCGGCTGGGTTTTACCACTGCAGCGCTCGATGCAAAGCTCTTGGCCCAGCATGGGCTGGGTCTGAACGCGCTGGAGCTGGCAACCCGCGAGAACGATGTGGCTGACGAGGCGTCCGCCGCCCAGCTCGCGACATTGATGCAGCGCCGCATGACCGGGGAATCGGTGGCGCGGATCATCGGTGAACGCGAGTTTTACGGGCTGGCATTCGGCCTGAACGCGGCGACGCTGGAGCCGCGCCCCGATACCGAATTGCTGGTCGATCTGGCGCTGGGCGCCATGCCGGCCGAGGGGCGTGTGCTCGATCTGGGCACGGGCACGGGCTGCATCCCGATTGCCATGCTGGCCAATATGGCTGGCATTTCGGGCGTTGCAGTCGATCTGAGCGCCTTGGCGCTGCAGGCGGCCCAGGCCAATGCGGCGCGGCACGATGTGGCCGGGCGGCTAAGCCTTCATGCGGGCAGCTGGTTTGAGCCGGTGCCAGCGCAGCGCTTTGACCTGATCGTGTCCAACCCGCCCTATATCGCCACCGATGTGGTGGAAACCCTGGCGGGTGAAGTACGCGATTTTGATCCTCGCCTGGCACTGGATGGCGGGCCTGACGGGCTGGCGCCGTACCGCATCATTGCCCGTCAGGCGGATGGTTGGCTGGTCGAAAAAGGTCATGTTCTGGTCGAGATCGGGCATGATCAGGGGGCTTCGGTGAGTGCCCTGTTTCTCGAAGCCGGCTTTGAAAATGTCAGCGTGCACAAGGATCTGGCGGGGCTTGATCGGGTGGTGTGGGCACACCACCTGTAGTGTGCCGTTAAGCCTGACGGGGATAAGCCCGCAATTAGGGCTGGCAAATCAAGTGCGAACACTATAGTTTGCCCTTGCTGTCAACGGTGCTTCATGAGCGCCACGGCGACATGCCACCCGACACTTCCGGATGCTGCAAGCGGCAGCGCGGTTCCAGCAGAGCCTGGAATGACGCAGGACAGGTTCGGAGCGCCGGCAGACGGTTTCGGTCTTCATGAAGCCAATTTAGAGCCCTACGACACAAGACTTCGGTCTTTGCGGGGAAGCTGCCCGATCAGGCATGATGCCGATCCGCCAGCAGTGTGACGCTTATTTTTCTAGAGTTAGATAAAGCGACCAGATGAGACCCAATAATCAGAATAAGAACCGGCAGCGCGGTCGGAACGGCGGACGCAAGCACGTTAATCCGCTGTCCCGCAATTTCGAGAGCAATGGTCCGGATGTGAAGGTGCGCGGCAACGCGGCCCATATCGCCGAGAAGTATTTGCAGCTCGCCCGCGACGCCCAGTCGAGCGGTGACTCGGTGATGGCGGAGAATTATCTCCAGCATGCCGAGCATTATTTCCGTATCGTTTCGAGCGCCCAGCAGGCCCAGAGTGGCGTGCGGCCCGAGGGCCAGGACGATAGCGATTTCGATGATGATATGCCCGAGATGAACTCGCGCTTCTCTTCGCCCCAGCCGCAGCAGGCGCCGCAGCAGAATGAGGGTGACGAGCAGAACGAGGGCGGCGAGCAGCGCGCTCAGCAGGGCGAACAGCGTCCGCCGCGCAATGAGCGCAGCCGTCAGCGTCCCGATCGGGAACGGCCTGATCGTGAGCGTCCTGCCGCTGCTGCAGCCAATGAAGGCGAAGCGTCCAGCGACGAGCAGCCCGCAGTGGCCAACGAAGCTGCACCGGCCGCAGACGCCGCCGCTGATGCAGGCGAGACCCGCAAGCCTCGTGAGCGTCGGCCCCGTCGGCGTCGGCCTGCCGGTGGTGACGCTGGCGCCGATCCCGCCAGTTCCGAGCAGCCAGAAGTTGGTGAATTGCCAGCGTTTCTGACAGCAGGCTCGGGTACAGCCGCCGAATAGGCAAAAACGAATTTGAAAGGGCCGGGCAGTGATGTCCGGCCTTTTTGTTTGTGAAAACGCTCCCATATAAGCTGTGACGATGGAGCAGCGCTGCCTGGCAGGCGTTCCATAATCGACGCTTCCGCCGTGTGTTCAGGTGCCTTCGGGGCCGGGCGACGGGCGAGATCAGGAGAGTTGTATGAATATCGAAAAATATACCGAACGGGCCCGTGGGTTCATTCAGAGCGCCCAGACCATCGCGTTGGGCAAGGGCCACCAGCAATTCGCACCCATCCATCTGCTCAAGGTGCTGCTCGACGACGATCAGGGCATGGCCAATGGGTTGATCGAGCGCGCCGGTGGCGATCCCAAGGCAGCCCGCGCTGCCGTGGAAGCCGAAACGGCAAAGATCCCCAGCGTCTCCGGTGATGGTTCTCAGCTCTATCTGAGCCGTGAGCTGGCCCGGGTGTTCGACACCGCCGAAAGCGCCGCGCAAAAGGCCGGCGACAGCTTTGTCACGGTTGAACGCCTGCTGCTGGCACTGGTGGTCGAAAAAGATACCGATGCGGGCAAGATTCTGGCGTCTGCCGGGGTCAACCCGCAGGGGCTCAATACCGCCATCGAAGAGATCCGCAAGGGCCGCACGGCTGACTCCGCCTCGGCCGAGAACAGCTATGATGCGCTCAAGAAATATGCGCGCGATCTGACTGCCGATGTGCGCGAGGGCAAGCTTGATCCGGTTATCGGCCGGGACGAGGAAATTCGCCGTACCATTCAGGTGCTGAGTCGTCGTACCAAGAATAACCCGGTGCTGATCGGTGAACCCGGCGTGGGCAAGACGGCGATCGCCGAAGGTCTGGCGATCCGTATCGTCAATGGTGACGTACCCGAATCGCTGAAGAACAAGTCACTGCTCTCGCTGGACATGGGCGCGCTGATCGCCGGCGCGAAATATCGCGGTGAGTTCGAGGAACGCCTCAAGGCAGTGCTGAGCGAGGTCACCTCGTCAGATGGCCAGATCATTCTGTTCATCGACGAAATGCACACGCTGGTTGGCGCGGGCAAGAGCGATGGCGCCATGGATGCGTCCAATCTGCTCAAGCCTGCCCTGGCGCGCGGCGAACTGCATTGCGTGGGCGCCACGACGCTGGATGAATATCGCAAGCATGTCGAAAAGGACCCGGCGCTGGCGCGACGTTTCCAGCCGGTGTTTGTCGACGAGCCCACGGTGGAAGACACCATCTCGATCCTGCGTGGCCTGAAGGAAAAATACGAGCTGCACCACGGTATCCGGATTTCGGATTCGGCGCTGGTGAGTGCGGCGACGCTGTCGAACCGCTACATCACCGACCGCTTCCTGCCCGACAAGGCCATCGATCTGATGGACGAGGCGGCGGCGCGTCTGCGCATGGCCGTGGACAGCAAGCCCGAGGCGCTGGACGAACTTGATCGCCGCATCATGCAGCTCAAGATCGAGCGTGAGGCGCTGCGCAAGGAAGATGATGACGGCTCGCGCATTCGGCTTGAACGGCTGGAAAGCGAACTGGCGGGTCTGGAAGAACAGGCCCAGGGCCTGTCGGCCAAGTGGCTGGCGGAAAAAGAACGTCTGCAGGGGAGCCAGAAGCTCAAGGAAGAGCTCGATGCGGCCCGCAGCCAGCTCGAGATCGCGCAGCGTCAGGGTGACCTGGCAAAAGCCGGTGAGCTGGCCTATGGCGTCATTCCCGACCTCGAAAAGCGCATTGCCAATGCCGAGGATGCCGATGGTGACGGCAAGGCCGATCCGCAGATGGCGGCCGAGGTGGTGACACCCACCGACATTGCCCAGGTGGTGAGCCGCTGGACCGGTATTCCGGTTGACCGGATGCTTGAAGCCGAGCGTGAAAAGCTGCTGCATATGGAAGATTCGATTGGCGCCCGCGTCATCGGTCAGTCCGAAGCGGTAACCGCTGTCGCCAAGGCCGTGCGCCGTTCGCGCGCCGGGCTGCAGGATCCGAACCGGCCGATCGGCTCGTTCATGTTCCTGGGGCCAACCGGGGTGGGCAAGACCGAGCTGACCAAGAGCCTGGCGCAGTTCCTGTTCGATGACGAGACCGCCATGGTGCGGCTCGACATGAGCGAGTTCATGGAGAAGCACTCGGTGGCCCGGCTGATCGGGGCTCCTCCGGGCTATGTCGGCTACGAAGAGGGCGGTGTGCTGACCGAAGCGGTCCGGCGTCGGCCCTATCAGGTCGTGCTGTTCGACGAGATCGAAAAGGCGCATCCGGACGTGTTCAACGTTCTGCTGCAGGTGCTCGATGACGGCCGGCTGACCGACGGGCAGGGGCGTACGGTTGATTTCCGCAATACGGTGATCATCCTGACCTCCAATCTGGGCTCGGAATATCTGGTCGATCTCAAGGATGGGGAATCGGTGGAACTGGTGCGCGGCAAGGTGCTCGACATGGTCAAGGCATCTTTCCGGCCCGAATTCCTCAACCGGATCGACGAGATCCTGCTGTTCCATCGCCTGGGTCGCGAGCATATGGGCGCCATTGTCGATGTGCAGTTCGGCCGGTTGCAGAACCTGCTCAAGGAGCGTGACATCACGCTTGATCTCACCCCGGCAGCCCGCGACTGGCTGGCCAATGAGGGCTATGATCCCGCCTATGGGGCACGACCGCTCAAGCGCGCAATCCAGCGCGCCGTGCAGGATGGTCTGGCCGACGAGATCCTGGCCGGTCGGGTCAGCGATGGCAGTACGGTTGTGGTCGATGCCAATGATGAGGGCATCGTGCTGCATCCCGATGATCTGGCAGACGCTGCCGCATAACTTTGAAAAGGCCGGTCAACTGACCGGCCTTTTTGTCTTTGGCGGGAATCGGTTTAAGAACAAAAACAGAACGACGGAGGGGCTGATGACAGACAAGATCGACTATGTGGAGTTTCCATCGCGGGACCGTGCGGCGACCAGCGCATTCTTTACCGCGGCCTTTGGCTGGGAGATGACCAGCTATGGGCCGGACTATGATGGGCTGGAGGGTGCCGGGATCGATGGTGGCATTGATCAGGGGGCGGGCAGGGTGGCCGCAACCATGGCCATTGTGCGCACCCAGGATCTGGATGACGCAGAGCGCCGGGTGATCGCAGCGGGCGGGGTTATTACCCAGGCGCAGTTCGATTTTCCGGGCGGGCGCCGGTTCCATTTTCGCGAACCGGGCGGCAATGAGTTGGCGATCTGGGTCGCACGCGACTAGTCTGTTGCCGATCTTTGGGGGATTGGGACATGGCAGAGGCCGGGGCGCAGACAGTTGAGCCAACATTTTGCCCGCAATCGCGGCGGATCTATGTGCTGGTGGCTGCTATTCTGGCCTCGAGCATGGCGTTTATCGATGGCTCTGTGCTGTCGATTGCCATTCCATCGCTGCGCGCCGATCTGGGGGCCACGCTGGCCGATGCCCAATGGGTCTCCAATGGCTATCTGCTGTTTCTGGGCTCACTGCTGCTACTGGGTGGCGCAGCCGGTGACCGGTTCGGGTTGCGGCTGGTGTTCGGCCTGGGGATCGGGGTGTTCGTCGCCGCCTCGATGGTTTGCGCGCTGGCGCCACAGGTAGGGGTGCTGATCGTGGCGCGTGCCGTTCAGGGGATTGGGGCGGCGCTGATGATCCCGGGCAGTCTGGCGATCATCGCCAAGGCCTATCCCAAAGCGGAACGCGGCCGCGCCATCGGTACCTGGGCGGCGGCGTCATCGCTGACCACCATTATGGGGCCGGTGCTGGGCGGGTTCGTGCTGACGGCGCTGGGCGACTGGAGCTGGCGGCTGGTGTTTGCCATCAATCTGCCGCTGGGCGGCATCGCGCTGGCCCTGCTGATTCTGCGCGTGCCCGTCGATGGGGCCCGCGCGCGGCGCAAGCTCGATATTGTCGGGGCGGTGCTGGCCAGCCTGGGGCTGATGCTGCTGGCTTTCGGGCTGACGGGCAGTGGCAGCGAGAGCGTGCCGCCGCTATCCCATATCGTGATCTACTGCTGTGCGGGTCTGTTGTCGCTGGCCTGGTTCGTGTGGTGGGAATTGTGGACCGAGCATCCCATGCTGCCGCTGCGGCTGTTCACCATCCGGCAGTTCTCGGGTGCCAATGCGCTGACCTTCATCCTGTATTTTGCCCTGACCGGGACCACGTTCTATCTGCCCATGACGCTGATCGGTGGCTGGGGCGCTTCGCCGGCCGAAGTGTCCATGGTCATGCTGCCCTTTGGCGTCGCCATAGCGCTGCTGTCTGGGCTCAGCGGGCGGTGGGCAGACCGGTTCGGCGCCGGGCCGCCGATCACCGTTGGAGCAGTCTGGGTCGGGCTGGCTTTTGCCGGGCTGGCAGTCACCGCGCCGCTGCAGCAGATCTGGCAGGCTGTGTTGCCATTGATGTGCATGGCTGGGGTGGGCATGGCGCTGGTGGTCTCACCGCTTTCGACGGCAGTGATGACCGCGGTTGATGACGACGATACCGGCATCGCCTCGGGCACCAATAATGCGGTGTCCCGGGTAGCCGGGCTGGTGGCGGTGGCGGCGATGGGCATGCTGGCCGCGCTGGTGTTCGAGCGGGCTTTGGGCGGTGCAGCAGAGCTGCCGGTCTATTTTGGCCTGGCGGCAGACGGGCTGAGCCCGCAGGATGAGGCGATGCGCCAACTGGCCACCAACGCCGCCTTTTCCACTATTGCCTATTTCAATGCCGGGCTGTGCCTGGCCTCGGCGGTGGTGGCGTGGCTGACGCTGGAGCGTAAAGGCTAGTTGGCCTGCGCGACGCTGACTGGGGCTGGCTGACGCTCCATCAGATCATCGATCTGGGCCATGGTCCGGGCAAATTCGCTCTGGTATTGCTGGGCCAGAACATTGTCCTTGGGCAGCTTGACGCTGAGCGGATCGACCAGATTGCCGTTGATCTTGATCTCGAAATGCAGATGCGGACCGGTCGACTGACCGGTGGAGCCGACATAGCCGATGATCTGTCCCTGGCGGACGCGACTGCCGACGGAAAGCCCGTCTGCATAGCGCGACATGTGGCCATAGGCGGTCTCATAGCCGTTAACGTGCTGCAGCTCGACCTTGTTGCCGTAGCCCGACTGCCATTTGTAATACTTGATCACGCCATCGCCGGCGGCATAGATCGGGGTGCCCGAGCGGGCTGCCAGATCCACGCCGGTATGCAACCGCCGCGTCTTGAAGATGGGGTGGATGCGATAGCCAAAGCGCGAGCGCAGCGTGCCGCCACCCTCGAGCGGCCGGCGGGTCAGGAAGCGCTTGCCGGTCTCGCCGTCCGGATCATAGAAATCCACCACGCCATCATCGGTGCCGAAGCGGTAGAGCTTGCGGGTGGTTGAGCCCAAGGTCAGCGCCACATAGAGCAGTTCGCCACGGCCTTCGGCATCCGGCACGGTTTCGAGAATCTCGATACCGTCGCCGGCGCTGATCTTTTTGGTCATGTCCACGTCATAGGCATACATGCCGATGATGCGCTCAATGGTGGCGTCATCCAGATCGTGCTTGCGACCGGTTTCCCAGATCGAGCGATAAACGCTTGGCAGGTTGGCGACGTTGATTTCTTCGGTGTCTTCTTCGGGGAATTCAACGAAGTCCGGCTCGATGCCGAGCACATACTGGCCCGTATCGGTCAGGGCCACGGTCGCCTGATAGGCATAGCTGCCGTCAGCCAGCGGCTCATACAGGCTCAGGCGGTAGGGCACCAGGCTGGTCGCTTCGCGGCTGAGCGGGCCATAAAGAATACGCAGCCGGGTGGATGCGGGCAGGTTGGTGTCGCGCAGCACATTGCGCAGGGCGTCGATCACCAGGGCGGACTGGTTGGCCGAAAAGCCGTTCTTGCCCAGCACGTCGGGCAGGGCGGCGGCTTCGCGCAGTGTCAGGAAGCGTTCGGAACGACCCAGCCCGGCTTCGGCTGCGATGGTGGTCTTGGGCACGACCGTGACGTTCTCGGCAATGCCGCCAATGGTGCTGCCATCGCCGATACGACCCAGATCGCGCACGCTGGGGCCCAACGCGGCATAGGCCAGCGTGGCCGCGCCACCGACAATCGACGTATTGGATTCGATCAGGCCCCGCACAAAGGCGGCGGCGGACTGATCGGAAATGGCGCGAGGCGGCACAAAGGTCATGGGCATGTCGGCCAGACGGACGGCGACCTCGCCTTCAACTTCGGCGCCATAGACATCGGTATTCACGTCAATGCCGTCAGCGGCGACTTCAATGGGCTGGGTGGCGTTGAGGATGGCCACCGGGTCGTATTCGGGAATGCCGTCGGACAAAGATGTCGCCGCGGTAGCCAGCGTGGCGCGAATGCGCATGAAGGGCTGGTTGCGGATCATGTCGCGGCCATCGACATTGGCGCGGATCGAGGCTTCGATGATTTCAAGATCAGAGCGGGTCGCGGAGACCGGTCGCACGCGCGAGGATTTGGCCGACATGTCGGTGACGGCCTGGGTCTCGACCTTGGGGCGCGCGATTTGCAGCGCTTCATAGGCGGTCGAGAAAGTGTCCTGGCCCTGGAAAGACACATAGAGCGCGGCACCCATCAGCATCACGCTGGTCAGGCCCGTCATCACAGTACCGGTCAACCAGGCAAAGCTGAGCTCGCGGCCGT
>NZ_CM147870.1:297500-3052500 GCF_055808475.1 Devosia sp. J2-20
GCGAAATTCCTTGTCGGGTAAGTTCCGACCTGCACGAATGGCGTAACGACTTCCCCACTGTCTCCAGTATAGACTCAGCGAAATTGAATTCCCCGTGAAGATGCGGGGTTCCTGCGGTCAGACGGAAAGACCCCATGCACCTTTACTATAGCTTTACGCTGGCATTTGTGTCGGCATGTGCAGGATAGGTGGTAGGCTTTGAAGCAAGGACGCTAGTTCGTGTGGAGCCGCAAGATGAGATACCACCCTTATCGTCATAGATGTCTAACCGCGGCATAACAGTGTCCGGGACAGCGTATGGTGGGTAGTTTGACTGGGGCGGTCGCCTCCCAAAGAGTAACGGAGGCGCGCGATGGTGGGCTCAGACCGGTCGGAAATCGGTCGCTGAGTGCAATGGCATAAGCCTGCCTGACTGCGAGACTGACAAGTCGAGCAGAGACGAAAGTCGGTCATAGTGATCCGGTGGTCCCGCGTGGAAGGGCCATCGCTCAACGAATAAAAGGTACGCTGGGGATAACAGGCTGATAATGCCCAAGAGTCCATATCGACGGCATTGTTTGGCACCTCGATGTCGGCTCATCACATCCTGGGGCTGGAGCAGGTCCCAAGGGTATGGCTGTTCGCCATTTAAAGTGGTACGTGAGCTGGGTTTAGAACGTCGTGAGACAGTTCGGTCCCTATCTGCCGTGGGTGTAGGAATATTGAGAAGAGCTGACCCTAGTACGAGAGGACCGGGTTGGACGAATCTCTGGTGGACCTGTTGTGGCGCCAGCCGCATTGCAGGGTAGCTAAATTCGGACGGGATAACTGCTGAAAGCATCTAAGCAGGAAGCCTCCTTCAAAACTAGTATTCCCTTGAGAGCCGTGGAAGACCACCACGTCGATAGGCCGGGTGTGGAAGCGTAGCAATATGTGAAGCTTACCGGTACTAATAGCTCGATTGGCTTGATCGTTCTCATTAATCTATGTCCGCATAGACTGTGAAATGATCGGCTCAGACACCAGACCAACACTCCTTGCATGGGAGAGTTGTTGGTCCAATACAAAACATAACCAGAATTCACTCATACGTTTTTCGCTGACCTTGTGGTTCTTGCGAGGAGCCCAAGACCCGATCCCATCCCGAACTCGACCGTCAAATTCCTCCGCGCCAATGGTACTAAGTCTTAAGGCTTGGGAGAGTAGGTCGCTGCAAGGTCTGCCAAAAACGTATGATCTCATTACGATGTCGAAAAAGAATAAAAGAAGCCCTCACTGGAAACAGTGAGGGCTTCTTGCGTTCAAAAAAACCAAAATAACAAACAAAACAAACGCCAAGGGCCGCTGGAACAACGCCGTGCTCAGAGGGTTGCACAAGGGGAGAGGCCGAGATGGAACAGGACAGGCTGAAACCCGACTGCGACAGCTGTGCAGCATTGTGCTGCATTGCCCTGGCGTTCGATCGTTCCCTGAAATTCAGCTTCGACAAGGCGGCCGGCGAGGTGTGCCGGAACCTTGATGGCTGCCATGCCTGCACCATCCACAGTTCGTTATCTGCGCAGGGCATGGGCGGATGTGTCCAGTTTGATTGCCATGGCGCGGGTCAGCGGGTGACCCAGGATTTGTTTGGCGGTCGCTCCTGGCGGGACGAGCCCGCCATTGCCCCTGCCATGTCCGCGGCCTTCCTGAGCATGATGGATGTTCACGCTGTGCTGGCGCTGATTGATGCAGCCAGGCAATTGCCCCTGTCGGCGGCGCGTGAGCGAGAGAGGGCGACCATAGCAGCTACGCTTGCTCCATCTGAGCCGTGGACCCTGAGTTCATTGCGTGAAGCGGTCGCGGGCGACGTGGTGCCGCGTGCGCGCGCGTTTCTCAAATCACTGGCAGCAGAGCCACAGGTTGAGAGTTTACGGGGTTCTGCCCGGTCGATACGTTGAGGGGGCGGGTGACATCAGAACCCGTTCGTCGTGTCTGTCTCCTACACATGCAAAGTTGGTCAATGCGCTACTTCTTCATTCTCGTCAGTTTGCTGGCCCTGATGTTCCCCGCCCATGCACAGACGAGCCTGTTGGGGCTTGGGGACTCGAGTGAGACCGCCTCTGAAGCGACAGGGAGCACCGACGCCAGTATCGATGCGCTGATCAAGATCATCGAGAATGACGAAACCCGGGCAGCGCTGATCGAGCGGCTGCAGCAGGCAGAGGGCGGCGAAGCGAGTGCGTCCGCCAGCGAACCGGCGTCTGCGGATCTGAGCATTGTCCGACAGGTGGCGGAATATACCCAGGCAGCGGCCGAAGGGGCTTCGGCCACCATTCTATCGCTGGGCGCGGTGTTCATGGATCTGCAGGCCGGAATCAGCGGGACCGATGGCGCCAGCCTGTCGATGTTCATGGATGTTGTCGGTCCGGTTCTGCTGGTGGCTGTTGGGCTGTTCGGCAGCTATCTGGTGCTACGCATGCTGGCGCATCTCTTGAGCGGCCGCATGGCTGCCGGCCTTGAGCGCAAGGGATGGCTGCGCCGTGTGGTTGGTGCCTTGCTCGCTGTGCTGATTGACCTGAGTACCGTGTTACTGGCCTGGGGCATCGGCTATGTGGTGGCCCTGAACTTTTCCGGCGCGACGCCGGGCCGGATGGGTATCAACCAGTCATTGCTGCTCAATGCTTTCCTGCTGGTGGAAATTACCAAGCTTGTGGTGCGTGCCGTATTGGCGCCGCGACTGCCAGCGCTGCGCATGCTGCCGGTGACGGATGACAATGCTGCCTATTGGTTTTTCTGGATCAGCCGGATCATTTCGCTGATTGGCTATACGTTCCTGTTTATCGCGCCGCTACTGGCAGCCAATCTGTCCCCCGCCATGGCCGCGGCGGTCAAGGTGCTGGTCATGGCCACGGCGGCCACCATTGCCATCATCATCGTGATGCAGAACCGGGATGATGTCCGCAACTGGCTGAACAGCCGTGCGGAAAAGCGTGAGGACGGCCTGGGTCACTTTCTGGTGGCGCTGGGGCGCTCCTGGCACGTAATCGCCATCGTCTATCTGCTGGCCCTGCTGGTGGTGTGGTTTGCCAATCCCGAGGAGGCATTGCCCTTCATGCTGGCGGCGACCGTGCAGTCGGTACTTGCCGTTATTGTGGGGGTGGTGATCGTCAGTGTGATTACCCGTTTTGTCAGTACCGGGCTCAACCTGCCCAGCGACATCAAGGACCGTTTGCCGCTGCTCGAGACCCGGTTGAAGGCCTTCGTTCCCAAGGTCATGCAGGTCGTACGCTGGGTGGTGATCGTGGGCGTGGTGCTCGCCATCGCGCAGGCCTGGTCGGTGTTTGATTTCGCGGGCTGGATCAGTACCGATGAAGGGCAGGGGTTTGCAGGGTCGGTGATCTCGGCTGCGCTGATCATTCTGGTGTGTCTGGTGCTCTATGTGGCGGTATCGTCATGGATCGAGTTCCGGCTCAACCCCAATTTCGGCTCGGTACCGACAGCGCGTGAAAAGACGCTGCTGGGTCTGTTCCGCAATGCCTTCACCATTGCTCTGGTGGTGTTCGGGGTGATGCTGGCGCTGGCCCAGATCGGGGTCAATATCGCGCCATTGCTGGCCGGTGCCGGTGTCATCGGTCTGGCCATTGGCTTTGGTGCCCAAAGCCTGGTGCAGGATATAATCACGGGCATCTTCATCCAGTTCGAGAATGTGATGAACGAGGGCGACGTGGTCGCCGTTGGTGACAAATCCGGCGTGGTGGAAAAGCTCACCATCCGCTCGGTGACCATTCGCGACCTGAGCGGCACCGTGCATCTGATCCCGTTCTCCTCGGTGTCTCAGGTCAGCAATATGGTGCGTGGGTTCTCCTTCCATCTTTCGGAAATGGGCGTGGCCTATGACAGCGATATTCCGGCGGTCAAACAGGCGATGTTTGATGCGTTTGATCGTCTGATGGAGACCGAGCACAAGGACCATATCCTGGACAATCTTGAGATGCATGGCGTCACCGGGTTTGGCGATTCCGCCATTACGGTGCGGGCGCGCATCAAGACGGTGCCGGGTGAGCAGTGGTCGACAGGCCGGGCCTATAACGAGATCATCAAGAGCGTGTTTGAAGAACGCGGTATCGAGATCCCCTATCCACACGTCACCTATGTGGCGCCTGCCAGTCCATCAAAGCCGTCCAAATCCACCAATATGCCACCCCAGGTGGAGGGCACCGCCAAGGCGCTGGAAAGTGACGGCCCCAATGAGGCTGATGATGGTGGCAGCGAGCGCTAGCGGCTAACGGCTTTGTGAAGCGAACAGAGGTTTGCCTTAAACCCCTCTTAATTTGGTGGGTTAATAATGTGATACGCGCCTGTTGCGGCACAGCCGGCGCAAGCTTTGCAAAATTGCGTATCACGAGGCTCGTCATGTTTTTTGCGGACGGCAACACTGTTCCGTTTTCTCGCCGCCTGTCGGCTCTGGCTCTGGGGGCTCTGCTCAGTCTGGGCAGCCTTGCGCCCGCCTGGGCCAATAGCGCCGATTTCGTGCGCTCGCTATGGCCACAGGCTGAAGCGCGCGGGGTCAGCCGGTCGGCGTTCGAGAAAGCCTTTGCCAGCTATAGCTATCAGCCCAAGGTGATGGAGCTGACGCGCAAGCAGCCCGAATTCAGCCAGACCGTGCAGCAATATCTGGCCAAGCGGGTCACCGATGGTCAGGCCAGCAAGGGCCGGGCCATGCGGCAGGAGTGGAACCAGACCCTGACCGGGGCGCAGCAGCGCTGGGGCGTGCAGCCCGAGATCGTGCTGGCCATCTGGGGCATGGAAACCAATTTTGGTGGCTTCATGGGGGGCGAAAATACCGTGCATGCGCTGGCCACGCTGACCGAGGGCGGCTATCGCACGAGCTTTTTCCGCGAAGAATTGCTGACAGCGTTGCGCATCATCAGTGACGGGCATGTGAGCGCTGATAACATGACGGGATCATGGGCCGGTGCGATGGGTCATACCCAGTTCATGCCGACGAGCTTCATGCGCTATGCGGTCGACTATAATGGCGACGGACGCAAGGATATCTGGAACTCGGTGCAGGATGCGCTGGGCTCCACGGCAAATTACCTGAACAGTTTCAAATGGCGACCCGGCGAGACCTGGGGCTATGAGGTCAAGCTGCCCAGCGGTTTCGATTTCGCCAAGGCACGCAGCATGGACCGGGCGCCGCTGAGCCAGTGGCAGGCCATGGGCATCCAGCGCACATCGGGGCGGGCCTTCCCGCGACCCAATGATGTCGGCCGGCTCTATATGCCGGCGGGGGCCAGCGGACCGGTGTTTCTGCTGCTGCCCAATTTTGATGTGATCAAGCGCTACAATAATTCGGACAGCTATGCCCTGGCAGTTGGTCATCTGGCGGACCGCATTATCGGCGGCGGCGATTTTGCCACGCCATGGCCGGCCGGGGACTTTGCGCTGAACGCGGCGCAGCGTGCCGAGCTGCAGACCCTGCTGACGCGCGCCGGTTTTGATACCGGAACGCCCGATGGCAAGATCGGTCCCAAGACCCGCGCGGCGGTGATCGCCTATCAGAACCGGGTGGGTCTGCCTGCTGACGGATTCGCTTCCGGGCGCCTGCTGCAGCGCCTTCAACGTTAGCAGTCTGTTAACCATACGGTAACGGTTTGGGAACACTCTGGACCTGCTTAAGTAGAGGGCAGGCGAGTCTCAGCGATCGAGACGCCTGCCCTCGCCCATTTCCGTACCATGGTTGGACTGCCACAAATTGTTCGGTTTTATCCGCTACCGATCCGCTTTCCTTGTCGAACGCATAAGCTCATGAAAATCCTGATCATCCGACTTCGTCGTGCCAGCGCGGCGCTCTTGCTGCTGGTGGCCGTTCTGCCCGTGCCCGCTTTTGCGCTCTCGGTGATGGACCCATTCAACCTGCCCACCGCCATGGATGGTGGCACCGTCAAGGTCGGGGATGGCGTTGCCTATGCAGATGGGCCACGGCATCGGCTTGACGTCTATGCGCCTGAGGCGCGGGGGGCAGCGGCGCCCGTGGTGTTCTTCATCTATGGCGGCGGCTGGAACCGTGGCGAGCGCAGCGATTATCAGTTCGTGGGGCGGGCCCTTGCGGCGCGTGGCTTCGTGGCGGTGATCGCCGATTACCGTCTGGTGCCCGAGGTGCAGTATCCCGGGTTCCTGGAAGACAGCGCCAAGGCGCTCAAATGGGTGCAGGACAATATTGCCAATTATGGCGGTGATCCCAAACGGCTGTTTCTGGCAGGCCATTCGGCGGGCGCCTACAATGCGACCATGCTGGCGCTCGACCCGTCATTCCTGCGCGAATACGGGGTGAACATGAACATTCTGGGGGTGGCGGCGCTATCGGGGCCGTATGACTTCTATCCCTTCGAATATGGCGAGGTACAGAATGCCTTTGGCGGTGCGCCGAACCCGGAAGGCACCCAGCCGATCAACCTTGTGACCAGTCAGACCCCGCCCATGTATCTGGCGACCGGCACCACCGACCCGATCGTGCGCATGCAGAATACCGAGCGGTTTGCGCAGAAGCTCAAGGATAGCGGGATTTGGGTGACCACGCGCTACTATGAAGGCTTTGGCCATATGGAGCCCGTGATTGCCATGGGTGCGGTGTGGCGTTGGCGCATGCCGGTGCTGGACGACATGGTGGCGTTCTTCCAGATGTTTGGCGCCTTTCCAAGCGGTGTGCCCTATGTGGCCGTCGCGCCCGATGCCCCCGAGCAATTGCCGGAGGCGATCGCGCCGATGGACCAGATCGTGCAGCAACTCAATGCGATGTTCCAGCCCATCGAGAACTGACGCTGGCGCGGGAATCGCGCTAGCGTTGCGGCATGGGCGATCATCTCAAGTTTGCCGGCGCTGATGCCGCGACGCAACGCGCGGCGCTGGTGCAAATCATGCGGTCGCAACCCGAACTGATGGATGTGCTTGAGGGGCTACGCGCGTTGGCGCTGCCCGATCCGTTGCTGACGTCCGGCGCGATCTACAACACGGTCTGGAACCATCTGACGGGGCGACCGGCCCTGTCCGGGGTCAACGATATAGATGTATTCTATTTCGACGGGACCGATCTCAGCTGGGGCGCCGAGGACAAGATGATCAGGGCGCTTGAAGCGCGCTTTGCTCACCTTCCCGTGCCCGTGCAGGTCCGCAACCAGGCGCGGGTACATCTCTGGTTCGAGCAGAAGTTCGGTAGTCCATTCACGCCGCTGACATCGTCCTCCGAGATGCTGGGGCGCTACGCATCCAAGACCCATGCTGTTGGTGCGAGATTGCTGGCGGATGGGGAGTTCGAGGTCTTCGCGCCGTTTGGGCTCGACGACATGTTCTCGTTCCGCATGGTGCCCAACCCCGTGCTGAACAATCGCATCGCCCATACCAAGAAGGGCGAACGGGCGCTAACCTTCTGGCCTGAGCTGACCCTGGTACCCTGGCCCGATTGAGGGCTTTGCGGCCCCAAACAAAACCGCCCGGCGCACGGCCGGGCGGTTTGAAATTGTCTTTGGTGCGATTGGCTCAGTCTGCCTGATCGGCAGATGCCGAATTGAGCTGGCCGTATTTCTCAGGACCAATCTTGTCGAGCAGTTCGAGCTGGGTTTCAAGAAAGTCGATGTGACCTTCCTCGTCCGTCAGCAGCGCCTCGAACAGGTTCTTGGAGACATAGTCGCCCAGTTCCTCGCACAGCTCACGGCTGGCCTTGTAGGCGGCGCGGGCTTCGTACTCGCCGGCCAGATCGGCCTCGAGCACTTCCTTGATGGTCTGTCCGATGCGCAGAGGCGCAACGCGCTGCAGATTGGGATGACCCTCGAGGAAAATGATGCGCTCGATCAGACGATCTGCGTGATGCATTTCCTCAATGGATTCTGCGCGTTCCTTGCTGGCCAGCTTCTTGAAGCCCCAGTCGTCCAGGAGACGGAAGTGAACCCAGTACTGATTGACCGCACCAAGTTCAAGAAAGAGGGCCTCGTTAAGCCGCTCGATGACTTTTGCTTCGCCTTTCACGACGTACTCCGCTTCGTTGCTGCTTGAGTTTTTCCAGCCCAGACTGCAGTGAAACGAGTTCGCCGGCGGGAAGGGCTTGCTGTGCGTGGTAGTTTTCGGTGACCCGCACGATAATGTCCACCACATTCGGCACGCAACCGCCGCATTTGGCACGGCGATTGAGCTCGCTGTAGACCATTGCCGGCACCACCAGTTGCCACGGATCGGCGCGCAGGAGATCCAGGACTATGTCCTCAATCTCTTTGGACGTGATCATATTGCACTGGCAAACGAGCATTGGGACAGCCGTATAGAACGCGAAAACTTGCTGGCCGCATAAAGCGTCTTCATTAGGTGAATGTCAATGTCAGATTTAGCTGCAGATGTGTCAGCGGCGAGCGGCGAGCCAGTCGAGCAGCGCTTCAGCGGGCATCGGGCGGGCCATGAAGTAGCCCTGACCTTCCTGACAACCAAGCTGACGCAAATGGCTATAGGCGAACTCGGTCTCAATGCCTTCGGCACAAACGCGGAAGCCAAGGCCCTGGGCTATGGAGATGATGTGGCGCAGCAGAAAGTCCTCATCGCCGGGCTCCTTGAGCGGGCGGACGAAGGACTGGTCAATCTTGAGCACATCGGCGGGGATGTGAGCGATATAGGAGAGATTGGAATAGCCGGAGCCGAAATCATCCAGTGCGACATCCACTCCCGCCTCGCGCAGGCGGCCGAGTTGTTCGACCGCACAGGCTGAGTTGGTAGCCAGTGTGCCTTCGGTAAATTCAAGTTCGATATGATGGGGTTCCAGCCCAGCGGCGTCGCAATGGTGCAGTAGCACTTCGTCAAACCCGCCTTCTGACAGGTTGACGGGCGAGGCATTGATTGAGACGCGCATGGCATGGCCAGCGTCGATGAATTGACGGTTCTGCGCCATGGCGCGAACCATCACCCAATCGGTCAGCGGGGTTATCAATGCAGTCTGTTCAGCCAACGGAATGAACTCGGCGGGCGAGATCGCGCCCAGATCAGGATGGTTCCAGCGCAACAGGGCTTCAACCCCATGACATTGGCCGGTCTGCAGGTTGATGCGGGGCTGGTAGTGCAGCGCCAGTTGATCGGTCGCGGCCATGGCATGGGGCAGATCGGCCAGCAGACGGAAGGCGCGCAGATGGGCAGCGTCCGATTTGTGGTTGTAAAAGGCCATGCCATCGGCGGCATTGCGGCTGTCCTGAGCGGCCACCAGCGCCGCGCGCAGAGATTCTGCGGCGCCCTGTGCCGCGCTGAGGGGAACAAGCCCGACGCCCACATGGGTTTTGATGGGAATGGCGTTGATGGTAATTGCGCTGGTAAATGCCTTGGCAATTTCAGACGCAACCGCCGGGTATGTGGTTTTGTCCTGGACCGGCAAGACCACCGCGAAGCTGAGTACGCTAACGTGATAGATGGTCACGCTGTCGGGCAACAGCGACGCCAACAGGTCGGCGCCAGAGCGTACAAAATCTTCGGAAAACGCCATGCCCAGCGCGCGCAGCGTTTCATTGTATTGCCTGGCGTCCGCGAGCGTGATCAACACCAGCATGGAAGTGGACCGGGACTGCGCATAGCTGTCGAAATGCTCGATGAACTGTAGCCGATTGGGCAGGCGCGTGACGTGGTCATAGCGACCAATCTGCGCCAGAAGGGCAGGGTCGAGCGGGACACGCGGGTCAGCGAACGCCGTTGGCGAGGCCATTTTCTTTCGCAGTATTGGCTGGTCCACGCGTGGTTTCCCTCTGCTCCGGCTCGGAGGATTGTCTGACAATATGTCGCAGCGCCTTAAGCGTGCGTGAATCTGTTCGCCATCAATGGGTAATCAGTGAAACAATTTTGACGCCTGGACCGTATCTTCCGAGATATACAACAGGGACATCATGGCCATCTCCATACTCGGCATCATCAATAGCCTCAGCCCCAAGGATGCAGGCTCTCGCAAGGTAGCGCGCAATCTGGCGTATGGCCCTGCGGAGCGCCAGAAGCTCGATATCTACGCGCCACGCGACAGGCAGGATAATTTGCCGGTTGTGGTGTTTTTCTATGGTGGCTCATGGAATGACGGCAGCCGGGCACACTATGATTTTGTCGGGCGCGCCCTGGCGGCGCAGGGCTTTGTCACAGTGATTGCCGATTATCGGTTACTGCCCGAGGTGGAGTATCCGGGATTTCTGGATGATTGCGCTACCGCCGTTGAGTGGATTGCGGGTAATATCGGCTTGCATGGCGGAGACCCGGAGCGGCTCGCGCTGATGGGGCATTCGGCTGGTGCCTATAATGCGGTCATGCTGGCGCTGGATCCAGGCTTGCTGAAGCGGCGTGGTCTGCTGGGGAAGGTGCGGTGTACTGTCGGGCTGTCGGGCCCCTATGACTTTTTTCCATTTGATGGGCCGATCTCGCTGCGCACGTTTGGTGCCGTCAGCGAGCCCATGAGCACTCAGCCCATTCATTTCGTCAGTGCTTCGGCACCGCCAATGTTTCTGGCCAGTGGTGACAAGGATACGCTGGTCTATCCGCGCAACACGCGCGCGCTGGCGCAGCGCCTGAAGGTGGTCGGTGTTTCGGTGCACGAGCGGCACTACGCCAATCTTGGTCATCCCGGAACGCTGCTGGCGCTCGGTCGCCCAGCGCGCAGGATCGCCCCGGTGCTCAAAGAGGTGGGGATTTTCCTGCACCAGCACCTCGACGTGCGCCAGAGCGTCGCTGCTTAGTTTCGGAAACCGCCGCACCCTTGTCATGCTGGCGACGCGCCGCAATGACTGCAGCTGAGGCTGCAGTGCGATGGGCCGAGGAAAAGAACTCGCGATGCGCCAGGATCAGAATGGTCAGGCCACACACCAGGATCGGTAGCCATTCGGACACGAACCAGGCCACTGTTGCGACCGAGAAATAATAGGCGCGGATGCCGCTGTTGAAGTTGCGGGCCCCAAGCGAGTTCATGCGTGAAATGGCGTTGATCTCTTCCTCGGAGGCGCCGTTCTCGTGATCGACTGCGCCCAGCATGATGCAGAAATGGTTGAACTGGCGCAGCGACAGGGTGAAGGCGAAAAATGCCATCACGAACATGATCAGCATGACGACCAGATGGAGCTGGACGTCTAGCGAGGTATAGACGCGGTCCAGTGACAGGGAGTCGAGCGCTGCCATCAAGGTGGGGACCTGCCCGAATACCGCAAAGATCGCCAGGATCAGCAATACTGCGGTGGAGGCCAGAAAACTGACCGAGCCCATGATGTTGCCCGACAGGATTGCATCAAAGGGCGATTCGCGAAGCGCCGCATTGGCCACCCAGCGCCGCCGCTGCATATTCATGATGGTGGAGAGCGAGGGGCGCAGCTTCTCGATCTGCGGCACGATGATATTGTACGTCAGATAGCACAATAGCGGCAGAAAGGTCGTGATCAGTGTGGTCGACAAGGGCGCCCCCGCAATTGCGTGTTCGCCCTTGTTATAGCGTGATCCGTCAAAAAGGCGACGGCCTCAAATCGTGCGCGGGAACTGGCGGTGTACCGCGTCGATCTCGCCGAGCACTTCGGGAGACAGTCTCACATCGGCTGCCCCGATAGCCAGTGCCAGTTGGTCGGTATTGGTGGCGCCAATGATCGAGGCTGTGGTGAAGGGCTTTGTCAGGGTGAAGGCAATCGCCATCTGGGCCGGGTCCAGACCATGCTTGGCAGCGATCGCCAGATAGGCGGCGACGGCTGCCTCGGAATGCTGATTGTAGCGCCAGAACGCCTTTTGATAGTCGCCACGGCTGCCAGGGGGCACCGCGCCGCCCTGGTATTTACCGGTCAGCAAGCCGCCGGCAAGGGGAGAATAGGCCAGTAGGCCAACCTGTTCGTGGTGGCTGAGTTCGGCCATGTCCAGATCGAACTGGCGTCGCAGCAGGCTATATTCGTTCTGCACCGAGGCCACGCGGGGCAGGCCCCTAGCCTCGGCAATGCGCAGCCATTGCGCAATACCCCAGGTTGTCTCGTTGGACACGCCGACATGACGGATCTTGCCTTCCTTGACCAAGGCACCAAGTCCCTCGAGCATATCCTCGATATTGGCCAGCACGTCGGCGGTATCCTGGGTGTGCGGGGCGTAATTCCAGGAGCCGTCAAAATTGTAGCTGCCGCGCGAGGCCCAGTGGATCTGGTAGAGGTCGATATAATCGGTCTGCAGGCGCTTGAGGCTGTCATCCACCGCGATGCGGATGGTCTTGGCGCTGGCGCGGGAATTGTCGCGCATGAAATCGACGGGACCGCCGGCGATCTTGGAGGCAAGGATCCACTGATCGCGCTTGCCGGTCTTTTTGAACCAGGTGCCGATGATTTCTTCGGTCCGCCCCGATGTTTCGGGACTGCGCGGCACCGCGTAAATCTCGGCGGTGTCCATGAAATTGAGCCCGGATTCAAGCGCCATGTCGATCTGGGCGTGGCCCTGCTCTTCGGTGTTCTGGCTGCCCCAGGTCATGGTGCCCAGGCAAATTTCAGTGACCCGCAGATCGGTGCGGCCAAGCGGATTCAATTTCATTGTGACAAATCTCGGGTGCGGTATCGGGATGGGATCACATTAAACGATCTCATCTTGAATGGTAGGTTTGGGGCGCAAAAAACCGCGGCGTCAAAAAAGCGTCACTTAAGCGCGTTTGGGGGTTGAGCTATCAAACGCTTCCCCCTATATAGCCCTCACGTCGCGGCACGGGCCGCACCGATGATAGCCAATCAGGCATTGTTATCGACTTTGACGCGGGATGGAGCAGCCCGGTAGCTCGTCAGGCTCATAACCTGAAGGTCGCAGGTTCAAATCCTGCTCCCG
Source organism: Devosia sp. J2-20 (assembly GCF_055808475.1). Classification (NCBI taxonomy): domain Bacteria; kingdom Pseudomonadati; phylum Pseudomonadota; class Alphaproteobacteria; order Hyphomicrobiales; family Devosiaceae; genus Devosia; species Devosia sp. J2-20. The sequence goes on from NZ_CM147870.1 coordinate 310,290, forward strand.
CAACCAAAAAAGCCCAGTAAGCTCATTCGAGTTTACTGGGCTTTTCCTTTTTGGGTTCCCGCTAGCGTTTGCCGGGCAGGGGCATGGCGACGACTTCGGCGAGCATGTCGAGCATGCCGGCGACATTGGCCTGCGCGATAGTCTGGCCCTTCTCGGCGGTGGCGATGGCCGCGTTGCCGACAGCGCCTGATGGATTGATGTCCGAAGCGATCCAGGAATAGACGTGGCCGAAGGCGCCTGTGGGGCGGAGATAGCGGAATTGCTGTTCGTCGCGGGCAGCAACGGAGCCAAAATCCTCGGCGCGCGCCATATCCACAAGTTCCGGGCGAAAGTGCAGGATGAGTGAGGTCTCGGCATCTCCGCCGTGAATGCCGTGGCGACGTTCGAGGTCGGAAAGCACGCCGTCAGGCATAAAGCGCCAGCCGCTCTTGACCGCAAGCATACCCGCTCGCACGCGCAATTCGCGCGCGACGATGCCCATGATCTCTTCATTGCCCCCATGGGAATTGACGAAGACGATCTTGCGCACCCCGGCGCGGGCGACTTCAAGACCAATCTGGGTCCATGCGTCGATCAGGTTGGTCGCGGTGTGGGTTATCGTGCCTTTGGCCCAGATGTGTTCGTTGGACTTGCCAATGGCCTGAACCGGCAGCACGCGAATATCGAGTTCATCGGGCGCGCTGGCGACCAGCAACTCCATCATCGAGGTGTTGATGATGGTGTCGGTGCCCACCGGCAGATGGGGGCCATGCTGTTCGACCGCAGCGATTGGAAGGATTGCGATAGTCTTTTCGGGATCGAGATTTTCGAATTCGCGGGCGGCAAAGTCGGTCCACCAGATTTTACGCATGCGAGTAGTCCTCAGGCTGGTCCGGCCGCAATGGCCTCGATTTCAACGACGAATTCAGGCCGGGCAAAGCCGGTAACGATCATCAGCGTGGATGCGGGATAGGGTGGGGCGAACAGCGCATTGCGCACTGCCATGTAATCGTCCAGATGCGCCCGCCCCGTCACATAGGCGTTGATGCGCACGATGTGCTCCATGCCCATCCCGGCCTCGCGCAGAATGGCTGCGATATTGTCAAAGCAGATCCGGGTCTGGGCGGCACAATCGGGGGGCACATGCTTGTCTGCGGCAATGCCCAATTGTCCTGAGCAGAACACCAGTCGCTGTCCCGCAGGGACGACAACGCCGTGACTGTAAGGCGCAAAGGGCGGGTGAATTTCGGGGGGATTGAGGGGCGGGGTCATGGTTTTCCGTAGGCTTGAGCGCGGAGGCTATCGAGCGGACATACACTTGACCAGTGCAAAAGCGACGAAACTGCACGCATAGCAGGCATTCACCCGATATGCCTATTTTTTGGGTTCACAGCCGCGGTCGAATACGGAAGTCTCTCAGACCGGCGAGAGAGCTCGCGACAATTTCATGCTGCGGCACCAAGACCGCAGCGCAGGGAGCGCAAATATGCATGTTTCGATCAAGACGACCCTTCTGGCTGCCATGGCGCTGGCTGCGCCAGCAGTCTCAGCGCAGGAGCTGGATGCGGTGACCTTTGGCACCAACTGGCTGGCTCAGGCCGAGCACGGTGGCTATTATCAGGCTGTGGCTGACGGTACCTATGAGAAGTATGGCCTGGATGTCAGCATCCGGCAGGGTGGGCCGCAGGCACCAAACGGGCAGCTGCTGATTGCCGGCCAGCTCGATTTCTACATGGGTGGCATGTCCACCATCGACTCGGTCAAAGAGGGCATTCCTGTCTTGGCCGTGGCGTCGATCTTCCAGAAAGACCCGCAGGTCCTGCTGGCCCATCCTGAGGCAGGGTTCACCGATCTGGCCAGTCTGGCCGGCGCGAGCAAGATCATCATGGGCAAGGACGCGTTCTTTGCGGGCTACTACCCCTGGATGAAGTCATCGCTGAGCGGTTTCACCGATGAGCTCTACGAACCCTACACTTTCAATCCGGCGCCGTTCATTGCGGACGAAATGGCGGTGCAGCAGGGTTACCTGACGTCTGAGCCCTACGAAATCGGCAAGCAGACTGGCTGGGATCCAAAAGTATTCTTGCTGGCCGACTATGGCTACGACCCCTACTCGACCACTATCGAGACACGTCAGGACATCGTGGACAACGATCCGGACATGGTGCAGCGTTTCGTCGATGCGACCGCGATTGGCTGGTACAATTACCTCTATGGCGACAACACGGCCGCCAATGAGCTGATCAAGGCCGACAATCCTGAAATGACAGATGGTCAGCTCGCCTATTCGCTCGAAAAGCTCAAGGAATACGGCATCGTGGTCTCCGGTGATGCCGAAGAAAACGGCATTGGCTGCATGACCGATGCGCGCTGGAGCGATTTCTACGCGACCATGATCGAGGCCGGTGTCTATGAAGAGGGCATCGATATCTCCAAGGCCTACACCACGCAGTTCACCTGCAAGGGTGTCGGGATGGAACTGGCCGCGGCCGAATAAGCCTTTGAAAGCTTCCGGTGCGGGCGCTCCTGCCCGCGCCGTTTAGCCCTAATCCGGGTTGGTATAGTGACCGATATTGCCTTGTCTGCGGCTCCGGCCGCATCGCCTCAGACTGCGCGCCGCCTCGTGGTGGCCATGCATGATGTTTCCAAAGTTTTTTCCAACGGTACCCTGGCGCTCAAGGGCATGTCGCTTGATGTGAAGGCTGGCGAGTTCATTTCGCTGCTGGGCCCTTCGGGCTGCGGCAAGTCCACCGCGCTGCGCATTATTGCCGGCCTGGGTGCGCCCTCTTCGGGCAGCATCGACTGGCCGTCTTCGCGGATCAATTCCAAAGGGCTGCCGGAAGGCGATGTCGGGTTCGTGTTTCAGGACCCAACGCTGATGCCCTGGGCCACCGTGTTCGACAATGTCTTCCTGCCGCTCAAATTGCGCGGCATCTCCAAAGCTTCGGCTACCGAAACCATTATGGAAAACCTGGCCTCGGTCGGGCTAGCCGATTTCGCCGCTTCCTATCCGCGCGAACTATCAGGTGGCATGCGCATGCGTGTTTCAATTGCGCGTGCCATGGTCACCAAGCCCAAGCTTCTGCTGATGGATGAGCCTTTCGCAGCGCTTGATGAAATCACGCGACAGAAGCTCAATGACGATGTGTTGCGGCTATGGAAGCAGCATGGCGTCACGGTCATCTTCGTGACCCACTCGGTCTACGAGTCCGCATATCTATCGAGCCGCATCGTAGTGATGCGCGCGCGCCCGGGGCAGGTCTATACCGATATGGCTGTGACCCAGCCGGCCGAGCGTGATCAGGCCTATCGGGTATCGGAGGGGTATCGGCAAACCTGTCAGGATGTGTCCGATGCCTTGCAAGGCGCCATTGGCGCGGCGGAGGTGCACTGATGAGCACTGTTCCAAATACAGCCAGCGAAGCTGGAACCGATAGCGCTGCAGGCGTGCTGCTGGCGCAAACACCCAAAAGCGACAAGATCCTGCAGATCGTTATTCCGGTCACCACCCTGGTGCTGACCATTGCGCTCTGGCAGTTGCTGGTCACGATCAACGAAATCCCGCGCTATATTCTGCCCAGCCCGGTGGATGTGGCCATTGCCCTGTTCACCGATTCAAGCACGCTGTGGCCTGCGATGATGGTGACGGTGAAAATCACCTTGATGGCGCTGGCCCTGGCATTGGTTGGCGGGGTCGGCCTGGCCATTCTGCTGGTGCAATCGCGCCTGCTGGAGCTAGCGCTGTTTCCCTATGCGGTGGTGTTGCAGGTGACCCCGATCATCGCCATTGCGCCGTTGCTGCTGATTTATGCGCCCGATACCCAGACCGCCCTGCTGATCTGTGCGTTTCTGGTGGCGTTTTTTCCGATCCTGTCCAACATGGCGCAGGGGCTCAAGAGCGTGGACCATAACCTGCTCAATCTGTTTGAGCTCTATGGAGCTTCGGGCTGGCAGACCCTGTTCTATCTCAAGATTCCGGCGTCGATGCCGTACTTTATGGCTGGGCTGCGGATTGGTGGTGGTCTGGCGCTGATTGCCGCGGTGGTAGCCGAATTCGCTGCCGGTTCGGCCGGGCAGGGCTCGGGTCTGGCGTTCCGGCTGATCGAAAGCCAGTATCGCATGAACCTGCCGCGCATGTTCGTCTGCCTGATCATGCTGAGCGCTATCGGCATCATCATTTTCGGGCTGACCTCACTGATCTCCTGGCTGGTGCTGCACCGCTGGCATGAGAGTGCCATTCGGCGGGAGAACTGAGATGACGATCACACTTCCGGCAGCGGGCAGCTACACGCTGCGAAATGCTTCGGTGCCCGCCTCGGTGATGGACGACGCTGCTTCCGGCGCGCTGCGCACGGTTGATATCGCGGTGACCGGTGGGGCAGTCAGCGCCATCACCCCCGCCAGTTCATCGCCGACAGCAGGCGGCATTGATCTGGACGGTGGCATCGTCCTGCCAGCCTTTGTTGATCTGCACACCCATCTGGACAAGGGACATATCTGGCCACGTCGGCAAAATCCTGATGGCACCTGGATCGGTGCGCTGATGGCGGTGCTGGACGACCGACAGGCCAACTGGGCGGCGTCGGATGTGGAGCGGCGCATGGATTTTGCGCTGCGCTGTGCCTATGCGCATGGCACGGCAGCAATCCGCACCCATCTGGATATGGCACCCCCACAGCATACGATCAGCTGGGATGTATTCGAAGCGATACGCGCGCGCTGGGCAGGGCGCATTGAATTGCAGGGTGTGGGGCTGATGGGCCCTGACACCATTCTGGATCCGGCTGCATTGCGCGCAATCGCCGAGCGGACCAAGGCGGCCGGTGGCGTGCTGGGCGGCTCGACAGCGGTCCATGCCGAGAACCCTACAATCATGCGGCGCCTGCTCGAAATGGCTGGCGAATTCGATCTGGATATCGACCTGCATACCGATGAGTCGCCTGATCCTGCCGCAAGCGCCTTGCGCAGTCTGGCAGACGCCGTGATTGAAACGGGTTTCACAGGCACTGTGGTGGCAGGCCATTGCTGTGCGCTGGCCAACCAGCCTGCCGATCAGGCGCAAGCCACGATCGAGCGCGTGGCGCAATCTGGCGTGGCGGTCGTGTCGCTGCCCATGTGCAATATGTATTTGCAGGACCGCGACAATGTCGACCGGGTGCGCACACCGCGCTGGCGTGGGGTCACCTTGCTCAACGAACTTAAGGCGGCAGGTGTGCCGGTGGCCATTGCCTCGGACAATACCCGCGATCCTTTCTATGCCTATGGCGATCTGGACGGCTTTGAGGTGCTGCGCGAAGGCGCGCGCATTCTGCAGTTTGATCATCCTCAGGCTGATGCCTTTGCCTGGGCGCGCTCGGTGGGCGCTGACCCTGCCGCGATTGCCGGGTTTGCGCATGCTGCAAAGCTGGCGGTGGGCGTTTCTGCCGATCTGGTGCTGTTTGGTGCCCGCAACTGGACCGAACTGATGAGCCGCCCCCAGTCGGATCGCACCGTGCTCCGCGCCGGTGCGGCCATCGACACCACATTGCCTGACTACCGCGAACTCGACGACCTGATGGGACCACACCTGTGACGATAACCAGCTTCCGTGCCGAACTCGGCGACATTCCTGTTGAAGACCATCCCCGCATCGTGCAGCAGCGCAGCCGCGATCACTATTGGTACTCGCCCGTGCTCAAGGCCAAGCTTGATCATGTGACCGCAGAGATCGTTGTTTCCCCGCGCAACAATGAAGAGGTCAAGACGGTGCTGCGGGCGGCCTTCAAGCACGGCATCGCGATCACGCCGCGCGGCGCGGGTACCGGCAATTATGGTCAGGCCATGCCGCTATCGGGCGGCGCGATGCTCAACCTGATGAATATGGACAAGGTGCTCGAAATCAAGCCGGATCGGGTGCGGGCGCAAGCCGGTGCGGTGATGGAAAAAATCGATCAGGAAACGATCGCTGCGGTGGGTGGTGAATTGCGCTTTCACCCCTCGACCTATCGCATGGCTTCGATCGGCGGCTTCATCGCCGGTGGGTCAGGTGGCGTCGGTTCGGTCCGCTGGGGCGGCCTGCGCAATCTGGGCAGCATATTGGGGCTCAAGGTCATAACCTGCGAGGCCGAGCCGCGTGAACTCGATCTGGTGGGAGAGGACATTCTCAAGGTGGCCCATGCCTATGGCACCAATGGGATCATCGTTGAAGCAGAGATGCCGCTGGCGCCAGCCCATGGCTGGATCGACATGGTGGTGGGCTTTGACAACTATATGGATGCCAGTCGCTTTGCCCTGGGCGTGGCGCTGCAGGACGGTCTGCTGGTCAAGGAAGTCTCGACTTATGCGGCCCCGATTCCGGAGGCCTATTTCAATCGCCACAAACCCTATCTCAAGGATGGTCAGTCGGTTGTGCTGCTGATGGTGGCGCCGGTGGCCGCCGATGCGATGACGCTGTTTGTCAGCCATCACAAGGGTGATCTGCGATACCGCTCCGACAAGGCGACTGAAGAAGAACTCAAGCGCCTGCCGCCGGTCTATGAACTGGCGTGGAACCATACGACGCTACGTGCGCTCAAGGTGGATCCGACCATCACCTATTTGCAGACGCGCTATCCCAGCCTTGAGCATCTGGAAAAGATTATCTCGCTGCTGGGCGATGAATTGCCCATGCATATCGAGGTGACGCGCCAGGATGGCGTGGTCACTTTGGCGGGGCTGCCACTGGTGCGATACACAACCGAGGCGCGGCTGGATGAGATTGTGGCCATTCATGAAGCCAATGGGTGCGATGTGTTCAATCCACACCGCTATACGCTCGAAGAAGGTGGCATGAAGCGCACTGACCAGAAGCAGCTCGATTTCAAGCGACAGTCCGATCCAAAGGGTATTCTGAACCCCGGCAAGATGGTGGCTTGGGAGAATCCGGATTTTGATTTTTCGGCAGGCAAGGTCTGGCTGTTTGATGGTCTCAACTCGGTAGGAGCCGCCTGATGCGTGTCCATGTCATTCACGCACACCCGGTGGAAACAAGCTTTAACCGCGCCTTGTTCAATGCCGCGGTTGATAGCCTGGCCAAGGCCGGGCACAGCGTCGACGCGCTCAATCTTTATGATGAGGAATTCCCCGCCGTGCTGACCCGCGAAGAGCGTCTGGGCTATCACGAGGTGCCGGACAATATCACGCCGGCCATCGCCCCTTACGTCGAGCGTCTGCGCGCGGCAGACGCGCTGGTTGTGGTGCATCCGGTGTGGAATTATGGCTATCCGGCCATTCTAAAAGGCTATTTCGACCGGGTATTCGTGCCTGGGGTGTCCTTCACCATGGAAGGGGGCGACGACCGAGGGCGGCTGGTTCCATGCTTGACCAACATCAGGAAAGTCGCGTTCATCACCAGCTATGGTGGCAATCGGCTGCGCAGCTGGGTGATGGGTGATCCGCCGCGCCGGCTGGCTATGCGCTGGGGCTGGGCAACCTTTCGGTCCCGACCACGCTATCTGGCACTGTACGACATGAACAACTGCACGCCGAACAGACTGGAGGGGTTCATTGATAATGTCCGCACAGAGATGAGCGCCTTCTAGTCGTACCCCACAAGCTGCTCCGCGCGTAATACTTGACACCTCTGCTCTGGATTTTTCCGGTAGCAGGCCAATTTCGCTTGGGTAATTTCTGGGCTGCAGGAAGTTTGACTAAAAGGTCAGTTTTCGTCTTGCCAAGGTCCTGCACTTGCCTCCTAGATAGGCGGCAGGGAAGCTTGGGCAGAATTTGCACAACCATGGGAAAGTCAGATGACCGATAAACTGAAATTGGGCAGACGCGCGTTCGTTACGACGATGGCGTTCGCAACAACGCTGGCATTGTCCGTTCCAACCTGGGCACAGGACGTGCTCAAGGTTGCGGCGATCTGGACGGTTCCGGTGGAGCAGCAATGGGCGAGCCGCCTGCACAATGCGCTGGTGGCTTCCGATGAGCGTGGCGACATTGAGTATGTCTACTCGGAGAACACCTCCAATACCGATTATGAGCGCGTGATGCGTGAATATGCCGAGCAGGGGATTGGCCTGCTGGTCGGTGAAGCGTTTGGCGTCGAGCAGCCGGCTCGCGAAGTGGCCGCCGAATATCCCGAGATCAAGTTTTTGATGGGCTCCTCACTGCCGCCGGCCGAGCCCAATTTCGCAACCTTCGACAACTTCATCCAGGAGCCAAGCTATCTCACCGGAATGATCGCTGGCGCCAAGACAGAAACCAATATGATCGGCATGGTTGGCGGATACGCCATTCCCGAAGTGAACCGGTTGATGAACGCTTTCATGGCCGGGGCGCTGTCGGTCAATCCGGATGCCAAGTTCTCGGTCAACTTCATCAATTCCTGGTACGATCCCCCAAAGGCCAAGGAAGCGGCCTTTGCCATGGTCGATGCAGGTGCTGATATTCTTTACGCCGAACGTTTTGGTGTGTCCGATGCGGCCAAGGAACGGGGCATTCTCGCGATCGGCAATGTCATCGACACGGCTGCCGATTATCCCGGCACCATTCTGGCCAGCGCGCTCTGGCATGGCGAGCCCATGATCGATCAGGCCATTGCCGATGTGAAGGGTGGCAGCTTTTCCGCCAGCGACTACGGGATCTACGCCTTCATGAAATATGGCGGCTCGAGCATGGTTGCCGATGCTGATTTGGCCGGTGCCGACGTGGTAGCTGCCGCTGAAGCCAAGGGCGCTGAAATTACCGCCGGGACCTTCGAGGTCGAAATCGACGACACCGAGCCAAGCTCGACAATGTAGTCTTGTTGCCGGGCGCCAGATGCGCCCGGCACAACATGCCTGGGGGATTTATGCAGCAGGCTGACGTCGTGCTTTCGCTTGAGGGCATCACCAAGCGTTTTGGCAAGCTCGTGGCCAATGACGGGCTTGATCTGAGCCTGGCGCGCGGCGAGATACTGGCCCTGCTGGGCGAGAATGGCGCCGGCAAGACCACGCTGATGAATATCCTGTTCGGCCATTATGTGCAGGATGCCGGAGTGGTCCGCGCGGCCGATCAGGCCGGTGCATTGCAGACATTGCCCAGTGGATCGCCAGGTGCGGCGCTGGACGCCGGTATCGGCATGGTGCACCAGCATTTTACTCTGGCCGAGAACCTGACGGGCCTGGACAATATCCGGCTGGGCACCGAGCCATTGCTGGCGCTGGGTGGGCGTCGTGCTGCTGCACGCAAGAAGGTGCAGCAGATCATTGCCGAAAGCGGCCTGGAGGTCGATCTTGACCGCCGCGTGGCAAGTCTGACCGTAGGCGAGAAGCAGCGGATTGAAATTCTCAAGGCGCTCTATCGCGATGTTCGTGTGCTTATACTGGATGAGCCGACGGCCGTGCTGACTCCGCAGGAAGCCGATGGGCTGTTTGTGGTGCTGCGTCGACTGGCCGAGAACGGGTTGGGCGTGATCTTCATCTCCCACAAGCTGGGCGAAGTGCTGGCCGTCTCGCACCGCATCATGGTGCTGCGCGCCGGCCGCAAGGCCGGGGAATTGGTGACCGCAGATGCAGATCGCCGCGCCATTGCCGATCTGATGGTGGGCAAGGCTGTTGCCGAAGTCAGCCGCACCGCGGCGAGCCCAGGCAAGACGCTGCTTGAATTTGACGATGTGAATTTGCGGCAATCATCAAACCGGCAATCGCTTCGCGGCGTCAGCTTTGCGCTGCGGGCTGGCGAGATTGTTGGCCTTGCGGGCGTTTCCGGCAATGGTCAGGCCGGTATTGCGGCGCTGATTTCTGGGTTGTCGGTGCCCGATCAAGGGGCGTTGCGCCTATACGGCAAGCCCGTCACTCAGTCCGACCCGCGCACGCTGGTCGCGGCGGGGGTGGCCCGCATGCCCGAGGATCGCCAGCATGACGGCGTGGTGGGCACGATGAGCGTGGCCGACAATATTGCCATTGAAGAAATTCGTGCCGATGGTTTTTCGCGCTTCGGGCTGCTCGACCGCAAGGCGATGCGGACCCGCGCCAGCAGTGCCATCACCGATTACGATATTCGCTGCCCGGGGCCAGAGGCCGAAGCGCGGCTGCTTTCGGGCGGCAATGTACAAAAGCTGATCCTGGCGCGAGTGCTCGAGCGTGCCCCTCGCGTCATTTTGGCAAATCAGCCGACGCGGGGGCTCGATGTGGGGGCGCAATCTGAGACTCATCGTCGCATCATTGCTGCCCGCGATCGTGGTGCAGCCGTGCTGGTGATCTCCGAGGATCTTGATGAATTGTTTGCGCTGGCTGACCGGTTTCTGGTTATCCATGCCGGAGAGGTCAGCGAAGCGGGCCCTTCCAGTGCGCTGGACCGGGGCACGGTTGGGCTATTGATGGCCGGACAGTCCGGGAATGTGGCGGTGTCCGTATGAGCTTTCGTCTTGAACCCCGCGCAGATGCCTCGTTTGCGCTCAAGCTGATGGTGTCGTGCGGCGCCGGGTTGGCGGCGTTGCTGCTGGTGGCCATTCCCGTGCTGTTTGCCGGTGCCGCGCCCTTTGAGGCTTATGGGTTGATTATTCAGGGCGCGTTCGGCTCGATGTTTGCCCTGTCTGAAACCCTGACCCGCGCCACGCCGCTGATCCTTACCGGGCTGGCGGCCGCGGTCGCCTTCCGGGCCAAGCTGTGGAATATCGGGGCCGAGGGACAGCTCTATATCGGGGCGCTGGCCGCGGTTCTCATAGGCGGTGGTCTGCTACAACTGCCGGCGGCGCTGCTTATTCCCACAGTGATGATTGCCGGCTTCATTGCCGGCGGATTGATGATGGTGGTGCCGGCCATCCTCAAGCAGCGCTTCGGCGCCGATGAGGTGGTGGTGACGCTGCTGCTCAATTTCGTCGTCATCCTGCTGGTGCAAATGCTGATCGAGGGCCCGCTGAAGGACCCACTGGCGATGGGGTGGCCGCAATCGGTGCCGTTGCTGGCGGAGGCGCGGCTGCCAAAGCTGCTGCCGCGTCTGCGCATGCATTGGGGGCTGGTAATCGGGGTGACTTCGGCACTGCTGCTTTGGGTCATGGTGCGCAAGACGGTACTGGGCTTTGAAATTCAGGCGGTGGGCGAGAACAAGGCGGCGGCCCGGTTTGCCGGTATTCCGGTCAATGCCACCATGCTCAAAGTGGCGCTGTTTTCGGGTGGTCTGGCGGGGCTGGCCGGGGTTAGCGAAGTTGCCGGCGTAAAGGGGTATCTCTCGGCTGATCTGTCGCCGGGCTTTGGTTATTCAGGGATCGTGGTCGCCATGTTGGCGGGGCTGTCGCCCATCGGCACGGTCTTTGCGGCGATCTTCGTGGCGGCGGTGTTTGTCGGTGCGGATTCGATGAGCCGGGCTACGGGCATCTCCAATTACTTAGCGGACCTTGTGGTAGCGCTTTCTCTGCTGTGCGTACTGGTCGGCGGCTTTTTTCTACGCTTCCGCATTCGCTACGAAGCAGCGGCCAGGCCGGCTGGAGGCGCCTAGATAATGGATGTACTGCTTGAGATTTTCGGGTCTGCAAATTTCTGGGCTGCCGCCATCCGCATTGCCACGCCACTGATCTTTGGTGTGCTGGGGGCGCTGATCTGCGAGCGCGCCGGGGTGCTCAATCTAGGCATTGAGGGCATTTTTGTTGCGGGCGCGATGGCGGGCTGGCTGGCGGTTTATCTTGGCGTGGGATTGTGGGGTGGGGTGCTGGTGGCTGCGTTGGCCGGGGCAGCCTTTGGTCTGTTGCACGCCTTCCTGACCGTCATTCTGGGGCTTTCCCAGCACGTCTCGGGCATTGGCATTACGCTGCTGGCGACCAGTCTGAGCTATTTCACCTATCGAACGGCCTTGCCCGATGTCAGCTCGCCGCCGCGCATTGTGCCATTCCAGCCACTGGATATTCCTGGTCTGACCGATCTGCCTTTTATCGGCCCGGTACTGTCGCAGCAGACATTGTTGACCGTGCTGGCTTTTGCCTTGGTGGGCGTGGTGGCGCTGGTGCTCTATCGCACGCCTCTGGGCCTGGCGATTCGCGCAGTGGGTGACAATCCCGCTGCCGTCGAGGCACAGGGGCTCTCGGTGCAGGGGCTGCGCATTGGCGCGGTCGTGGCTGGCTCGGCGCTGATGGCGCTGGGCGGGGCGTTTCTGACCATGTCGGCGTTCGACGCGTTCTTCTTTGGCATGGTCAATGGCCGGGGGTGGATCTGCATTGCGCTGGTGGTGTTTGCTTCCTGGCAGCCCGGCAAGGCGCTGCTGGGGGCGCTGCTGTTTGGTGCCTTTGATGCATTCCAGATCCGGCTGCAGGCCGAGATTGGTCAGGTGGTGCCGGGCCAGGTGTTCCTGATGCTGCCCTATCTGCTCTCCATCGTTGCGCTTGTATTGGTTGCGCGGCGGGCCGACTATCCACGCGCGCTGCTGCAGCCCTGGTTCAAGGGCCAGCGTCACTAGTTCATGTCCTGAGGAATTATCGTGTTCGATCTCAAGCTCACCAATGCCAGTCTTGCTGATGGCACCACCGGCGTCGATATCGGTGTCAGCGCGGGGCGCATTGCCGCCATAGAGCCCCGGCTTGAGGGCGAGGCCGCCGAGGTGATCGACGCCGAAGGGCAGCTGGTGTCGGCCCCGTTCGTGGATTGTCACTTCCACATGGACGCGACGCTATCCCTTGGTCTGCCACGCTACAACGAGAGCGGGTTGTTGCTCGAAGGCATCCAGATCTGGGGTGAACTCAAGCCGCTACTGACGCAGGAGGCGGTAATCGAGCGCGCCATGGCCTATTGCGATCTGGCGGTCAGCCAGGGGCTGCTGGCCATTCGGACCCATGTCGATATCTGTGATGACCGTCTGTTGGGCGTTGAGGCCCTTCTCGAAGTTCGCCGACTGGTCGCGCCCTATATCGACCTGCAATTGGTGGCCTTTCCACAGGATGGCTATTATCGCTCGCCCGGCGCGGTGGAGTTGCTCAATCGCGCCCTCGATATGGGCGTCGATGTTGTCGGCGGCATTCCGCATTTCGAGCGCACCATGGCCGACGGTGCGGCAAGCGTCGAAGCGCTGTGCCGGATCGCGGCGGACCGTAATCTGCTGGTCGATATGCATTGCGACGAAACCGATGACCCGCTCAGCCGCCATATCGAGACACTGACCGCGCAGACGCAGCGCCTGGGGCTGGGTGGTCGCGTGGCTGGATCGCACCTGACCTCGATGCACTCAATGGACAATTACTATGTGTCCAAGCTGCTGCCGCTAATGGCCGAGGCCGGCGTCGCTGCCATCGCCAATCCCAATATCAATATCGGTATTCAGGGTCGGCACGACAGCTACCCCAAACGGCGCGGCATGACCCGCATCCCCGAAATGCTGACCTATGACATCACCTGCGCCTTCGGGCAGGACTGCATGATGGACCCCTGGTATTCGCTGGGGCAGGCCGACATGCTTGAGGTTGCTTCGATGGGTCTGCATGTTGCGCAGATGACCAGCCGCGATGCCATGCGCCAGTGCTATGCGGCCGTTACCACCGGGCCGGCCAAAATTATGCATCTGGATGGCTATGGCGTGGAAGTTGGCTGCAAGGCCGATATGGTGTTGCTACAGGCGACCAATCCGATTGATGCCATCCGGCTCAAGGCCACGCGACTAGCGGTGATCAAGTCGGGTCGCGTGATTTCGCGCACCGCGCCCCGATTGAGCGCGCTGGGGCTGCCAGGGCGGCCACAGCGATTAGATCCATCGAGGGTCGGCCCGCAGGCTTGATCAGACGGGCAGGCGGGAATTGCCGGTCTCGTCGAATACCACGGCGCCATCGGTGGCGATGGTGAGTTGCAGGGTCTGATCGGGCTTGAGGTCGTGATCCTTGTCGAGCACCACCAGCCAGCTTTCTCCCGACGGCAGGCGCAGGCTGACATTGGTTTCATTGCCCAGCCGCTCGACCAGGCTGACCTGACCCACCAGATTGCCCGATGTGGTCAGTGCCAGATTGTGGGGGCGGATGCCCAGCGTGACCGTGTCACCGATCTTGAGACCATCAGTAGTGGCGGGAATGCTAGCGGAGGCAACGTCCTTGCTCGAGACCGTGACCGCGCCGGGGCTGATGGCCTCGATCATTACTTTGGTAAAGTTCATCTTGGGTGAACCGATAAAGCCGGCAACGAACAGATTGGCGGGCCGCTGATAGAGTTCGATGGGCGAGCCAACCTGCTGCACGACGCCGCCATTGAGCACCACGATCTTGTCGGCCAGCGTCATAGCCTCGACCTGGTCATGGGTCACGTAGATCATGGTGGCGCTGAGGTCCTGATGCAGCTTGGCCAACTCCATGCGCATGTCGACACGCAGTGCCGCATCGAGATTGCTCAGGGGCTCATCAAACAGGAACACCTCGGGCTGGCGCACGATGGCGCGGCCAATGGCGACGCGCTGGCGCTGGCCGCCCGAAAGCTGGCTGGGTTTGCGATCGAGCAGATGTTCCATCTGCAAGATGCGCGCGGCGTCACGGATCTTCTGGTCGCGCACATCCTTGGGGGTCCTAGCCAGCTTCAGCCCGAAGCCGACATTGTCGTAGACCGTCATGTGCGGATAAAGCGCGTAGCTCTGGAACACCATGGCGATGCCGCGGTCGCGTGGCTCGACCTGATTGCACAGCACATCACCGATCCACAGTTCACCCGAGGTGATGTCCTCTAGCCCGGCAATCATGCGGAGCAGGGTGGACTTGCCGCAGCCCGAAGGGCCGACGAATACCACGAATTCGCCCTGCTTTACGGTGAGATCGACGCCCTTGATGACTTCGACTGCGCCATAGCTCTTATGCAGTGATTTGAGTTCGAGTCCGGCCATCTGCCTGCCCCTTCTGAATAGTGATAACTGTCAATCAGCCTTTGACCGCGCCTGCCGTCATGCCGGCAACGATCTGCCGGTTGAAGAACAAGAAGACGATCAGCGGTGGAATGGTGATGAGCAGGATGTTGGTGAACAGCAAATTGTAGGACGTGTTGAACTGGCTCTGGAAATTATACAGCGTCAGTTGCACCGTCGCGTTCTGGTTGCCCGGCAGGTAGTAGAGCGGGTTGGTGAAGTCGTTGAAGATGGTCACTGACTGCACCACGATATTTGTCACGGTGACTGGCCATAGCAGCGGCATGATCACGCGGAAAAACACATCCATCGGCCGTGCGCCATCGATGATGGCGGCCTCATCGAGATCACGTGGAATGGTCGCGATAAAGGCGCGATAGAGCAGGATGGAGAACGGCAGGTGGTAGGCGATCTCGATCAGGATCAGGCCATGCAGTTTGGCAAACAGCCCCAGACCCTGCAGCAGCACAATGGTGGGAACGATGGCCGGTGGGATCATCAACCCCGCCAGGATCAAGAATTCGATCATGCCATTCCAGCGGGTCTTGCGGCGCTGCAGCACGAAGCCAACCATGGCGGC
The DNA here is from genome assembly GCF_055808475.1 of Devosia sp. J2-20. NCBI lineage: Bacteria > Pseudomonadati > Pseudomonadota > Alphaproteobacteria > Hyphomicrobiales > Devosiaceae > Devosia > Devosia sp. J2-20. The sequence continues at coordinate 325,648 of NZ_CM147870.1, forward strand.
GAAGATCACCAGCAGGGTAACGCTTGATACAGTCAGAATGGTGGAATTGATGAAGGCGGTCAGCAGCATCCAGTTGCGGGTGGTGACCACCTCGACGATGTTCTCCCAGAGATAAATGCCCTGCGGCCAGGAAAAGTCGAGCAGATTGGCCTGTTGCTTGCCCTTGAGTGCGGTGAGCAGGATGAAGGCGAAGGGCACCAGGAAGACCACGGCCGAAACCAATATGGAAACGATGGTCAGCCAGTAGCGGCGTAGAAAGCTCATTCGTGACCCTCCTTGCGGTTGAGCAGCATGGTCAGGGGCACCACAAGGATGGCGATGAGCACGAAGAGCACCACATTGCCGGCGGTCGACAGGCCATAAAAGCCGGCCTGGTATTGCTTGTAGATCACCGAGGCGATGGTGTCCGAGGAGAAGCCGGGGCCGCCGCGTGTCATTGCCCAGATCAAGTCGAACGTGCGCAGGCCGCCAATGAAGCTGAGGGTGATCACGGTCACCGTAGCCGGGCGGCAGAGCGGCAGGGTGACGTACAAAAAGCTCTGGAAGGATGTCGAGCCATCAATGCGGGCGGCCTCGTAATAGTCCTTGGGAATGGCGACAATGCCGGCGATATAGATCACGGTGGCGAGGCCAACGCCTTTCCACACATCAACGAGCGCGACCGAGATCAGCGCCAGATTGGGATCGACCAGCCAGCCGGGGCCTTTGATGCCCAGCGCGGCCAGACCTTCATTGATCATGCCCTGTGTGGGGTGCATCAGCACGGTAAAGGTGATGCCCACGCCGACCGTGGAGACCAGCACGGGAAAGAAAACCACCGAACGCAGATAGCCGCGTGCAGCGATCTGGCTGGTCAGTAGCACGGCCAGCAACAGCCCCAGGATCACCTTGAGCCCCGAACTGATGACGGCGTAAATGACGGTATTGAGCAGGCCTTTGATCAGGAAGGGTTCGCGGAAAAACTGCGCGAAATTGTCCAGCCCGATAAAGGTGGAATTGAACAGGGTCCAGCGGGTCAGGCTGAAGTAGAACGAGGCGAAGGTCGGCGCGAGAAACAGCACGCCATAGATGATGGCGGCGGGCAGGAAAAACCAACCCGGATAGGTTGTAGCGCGGGAGCGTGCCGGGCTGGTGACGGTGGCCATCGCGATAGTCCTCAGACGTCAAAAGAGTGGTTCCGGGCAGGAATCTCCGCCCGGAACATGTCATTGTGGGAGTTGCTTACCAGCCTTCGAGGCCGAGTTGCTGGGCCTGCTTGCGCACGTCCTGATCATACAGGGCGGCGCCGTCTGCCGCCGAGCGGATGCCCGACCCGACTTCCACCGTGATCTGTTCCAGGGCAGGCCCCTTGATAGGCGAGAGGAACTCCAGCGCAGGCGCATTATTCCCGCCGTCTGCGAAATATGGCAGCATGTCGCTCACGGCTGGCGGCACATCTGCTGGCAGATCGCAGCCGCTGATCAGGTATGGCCCGGTCGCCCCAACAGTGTCGTTGCGGATGGCACAGGCTTCCGGGCTGGCGACGAAAGCAGCGAATTTCTTGGCGGCTTCTTCATTGCTGGTGCTTTGGGGAATGTACAGGGAATCCGGCATCCAGGTGGTCAGGCCATTGGAGCTGTCACCGGGCTGGGCAAAGAAGCCGACATCGGCCAAGTGATCAGGATTGCCCTCAGCTATCGCACCGATGGCGAAGGTCAGCATGGGATAGTGCGCGCCTTCCCCATTGGCGACCATGCGGATGCCGTCACTGTACTTGGCTGCGCCGAAGTCCTCGTTCATGTAACCAGCCTGAGAAACAGCCTCGAGCCGTTCAAAGCCGCTCATTGCTGCCGGCGTGGTGGCATATTTGGCCGTGCCGGCTGTGTACTCCTCGGCAAAGGCGGGAACTGCTGCCTGTACGTTGTAATAGTCCGCCAACACAAACAGCTGGCTGGTCCAGGTGTCGCCATAGGTCTGGATCACGGCAACCTTGCCGGCAGCCTTGATCTTCTCGTTATTGGCCATGAATTCGTCCCACGTGGTGGGGACTTCAAGGTCGAGTTCATTGTAGATCGGAATATTGTACAGGATGCCGCCGCCCATGGCCGTTGCATAGGGCGCGCCGTAGACCTCGCCGCCCGAAGAGACGACAGACTTGAAGCTGTCCTGCACATTGGCCTGCCAGGGCTCATTGGTCAGGGGCAGCAGGTTCTGCTGGGGGTTGATTGCCTGGAATAGTGAGCCCGAGTTGTAGGTGAACACATCGGCCATCACGCCTGTAGCCAGCCGTGTCTTGACGATGTTGTCACCTTCGCCGCCGCCCGGGCGGGTTTCGATGTCGATGCTGATATCAGGGTTTGCTACTTCAAAGGCTGCAACGTAGGCCTCGAACACGGGGACCGTCTGGGGCCCGTTGTCGATCAGCAGAGTCAGATTGACGCTCTGGGCCCATGATGGCGCAGATAGTGCCGTAAAGGCCAGTAGGCCGACGGCAAAACGCGCCGTCTTGGTGAAATTGGCAGTCATTGGTTTCCTCCCTATTGAACTGCATGCTTGGTCGGCTCGCTATGCGCCCCCTATGGGGTGCGCACATTGACGTTGGGGCGATCGTGCGCTTGGCGCACGGGCACCGAATAGTCGAAGGTGATGGTGTGTTTGCCGGGGCTCAGTGTCGGTTCGGTACCTGCCATGATGGTGGCGCCATCAAGCTGGGCATTGCGATAGGCAGGGGACAGGCGCAGACGCCCTGTGCTGCCCTGAGGGACTTCGACTTCATAGCGGACATGGTCGCCATCAAGTGCCCAGCCAGCCCGGATCAGACCGCGCGGGCTGTCGTGATGGGCGGCCACAGGCGACAGGCCATCGAGGATGGTGGGTTCAAAAATGATGGATTCAAAACCAGGCGCCGCCGCGTCGGGCCGGAATCCGGCGACACCTTCCAGAAGCCACTGGCACACAGCACCATAGGCATAATGATTGTAGGAGTTCATGCGCGGATTGTAGATGGTGCCATCGGGTTCGATGGCGTCCCAGCGTTCCCAGATCGTGGTGGCGCCCATTTTGACCTGGTAGAGCCAGCCGGGCACATCCTCCTGCAGGAAGACATCGGCGGCTAGGCCCAGCTCTCCAATCTTGACCAGGGCCGGTAAAAGGGCCGGCGTGCCGATGAAGCCAGTGCCGATGCGTCCGTCGCTGCGGGCGATGGCATTTTTGAAGTAGCGCTTGGCGGCAGCGTGTTTGTCGGCGGGGATCAGATCGTGCAGGAAGGCCAGCGCATAGGAAGTCTGGTCGTCTCCACCGACGCGGCCTGACGGGGTAATGAACTCCCGGGCAAAGGCGGTTTTGACTTGTTCGGCCATGTCGGCCAGACGCTGGGCCGTCTTGGTGTCACCGGAAATTTCGGCAATCTGGCTGACCAGTTTTGCGGTGATGTGCAGGTAAAGCGTGGCAGCGGCATCATCGCTTATGGTGGGCAGCGGCTTGGCGCTGGGTCCCTTGGGCTGGAGCCAGTCCCCAAATGAAAAGCCTCGGGCGCCCCAGGCGCGGGGTGGCTGAACAATCGGGCCGTCGCTGATAGACCAGACGAAGTCGACCCATTTGACCATGGCGGGTAGCACTTCGTTGAGGATCGCTGTGTCGCCATAGTGCAAGTAGACTTGCCACGGCACGACCGCGATAGCGTCACCCCAGCCCGTGCTGCCGAAAAAGCCTGGATAATGGGTGTCATCCATCTTGGTGGGGTCGGGAACCACATGGGGTACAGCGCCGTCTTCGCGCTGATCGGCCATGACATCACGGATCCATTTGTGGAAGAAACTCTGGGCGTCGGCCAGGTAACAGGCCGTGCCCGCAAAGACCTGTGCGTCGCCCGTCCATCCCAGTCGCTCATCGCGCTGCGGGCAGTCCGTGGGCACTTCAATGAAGTTGGAGCGTTGCGACCAGATGGTGTTGAGAAACAGACGATCCACCAGCTTGTTGGCTGAGGTGAAGCTTGCCTTGATTTCGGTCACCGAGCTGATCGGCACCGAGACCACATTGGAGACTTCGGCCTTGCCCTCAATGGTGATGCGAGCGAAGCGAAAGCCCTGGAACGTAAAAAGCGGGCGGTAGTCTTCGGCGCCATTGCCGCTGAGCGTATATTCAATGCGGCATTCAGCGGTGCGCAGATTGCCATTGTAGAAGACGCCGTCCTTGTCGAGGATTTCGGCGTGCTCAACGATGACGCGAGCGCCGGCTTCGCCGATAACGGTAAAGGCGACATACCCGCCGCAGTTCTGGCCGAAGTCGTAAAGGATGCGGCCCGCGTCATCGCGCCAGGTCTTGGTTGGCTGCAGGGGCTCAAGTTCACGAACGGGCGTGGTTTCGTGGGCCACCAGGCGCGCAGTGTCAAAGGCGATAGCCTCGCTGCCGGCGGTCGCGGTCTGCGCGAAGCTGGCGTCGTAGATTTCACCAAAATAGATGCCGGATTTGCGCACCGGCAGTTCGCCGCTTTCCCAGCTAGCGTCGGTCGACAGCACTACGCTGCCATCACCATCGAGCAATTGGGCAATGGCGGCGATACGGTCGCCCCATGTATTGAAGATAGGACGACCGCCCCACATCATCTGAGAGCGCAGCCAGCCGTCAGCCAACCAGATTTCCATGGTGTTTTCGCCGGCCACCAGCAGGTCCGAAACATCATAGGTCTGAAAGCTCAGGCGGGTTTCATAGCTGGTCCAGCCAGGTGTCAGAATATCGTGGCCGACCCGCTGGCCATTGATGAAGCAGACATAGAGCCCCAACGCACTGATATGCAGGGTCTGGCCATTGGCGAGGGTGTTCAGCGTGAAGGCCTTGCGCAGGAACGAGCCGGGCGTGCCGACACCGTGGTCGCTGAGCGGCGCCACCATCTGCGCAACCCAATTGACGTCGACCGGCTGTGTGGATGCGGCATGCATAATCGCTGCGTCGTTCACGCGGAATTCCTCCCATAGACACCGGTAGACCCGGTTGTAGACTGTTCTACGTATAGCGTTCTACATTTTGATTGGCTTGGCAATAGGCACCTTGCTGAAAACATGCGAGAAGTGGTCGAAACGAGGAATCCCAAAGTCGCATGGCCAAGACCGTATCGTCCCCACCCAAGCCCGCAGAGCGGATCACGATCCGCGAAGTTGCCCAGGATGCGGGCGTATCGGTTGCGGCGGTGTCCAAGGTGCTGCGGGATGCCTATGGGGTCAGTGATGCGTTGCGTGCCAAGGTGCGCGCTTCGATGGATAAGCTCAACTATCGCCCCCGTGCATCGGCGCGCGGCATGCGCGGCAAGACCTATACGCTGGGGCTGATCTTCCCCGATCTGCGCAACCCGTTCTTTGCCGATGTCTATGCCGGGGTAAACTCGGCGCTCGAGCGCACGCAGTATCAGGCCATGCAGGGCTTCAGCACCACGCCCGCCGCTTTGATTGAAGCGATGATTGATCGGCAGATGGACGGGTTGATCCTGATTGGCCCCAATGAAAGTGCTGCCTCACTGGCGGCCACTGGCGCGCGTCTTCCACTGGTGACCATTGGCCAGCATGACAAGAGTGGCGACGGATATGACACGGTCAATAATGATGACCAACTCGGCGCTCGTCTGGTCGTTCGTCATCTTGTTGGCAATGGTTTTCGCAATATTGCCATGCTCAGCCTGATGCAACCGGCCTCCACGGTCATTGAGCAGCGCGAACTGGGTTATCGGCTCGAAATGATGGAGCAGAAATGCGGCGGGACCATCAACATCGTTCGCGCGCCACAGGTCGTACGCGACGTACAGGTGGCTGTGCGGCGATTGCTCGAAAGCAAGGATCGGCCTGATGCGATCTTCTGCTGGACTGATCTGATGGCGTTCGAGGCGATCAGCGTCGCGGTTGACCTGGGGCTGTCCGTGCCTGACGACATTGCCATTGTCGGCTATGACAATACGATGTTCTGTGACTTCGCCCAGAACAGCCTGACCAGCGTGGACCAGTCCGGTGAATTGCTGGGTCTACAGGCAGCGCGTCTGGTTGTTGAGCGTATCGATGGGCGTAGCGCCGCCGATCATTTTACGGTGCCTCCGCGTATCGTTGCGCGAAACAGCTCGCGCCCACGCAAGCCGATCTGAAGGCAATAGCTCGCTGAATCGTTGGGTCGATTGGACCGCGTTGACATCGTGGTGGGGACCGCGCATTTTCCCAATCCTATATCGTATCGGATTTCCCTTATGACGCTGGTTTCGGTTCAAGATTGCAGGCGCGCCGCACAGGTTGCGCTTGAGGGCGCAGGCGTTGATGTCGAGGCTGCCCAGTTGCAGACCGATCTGCTGCTGGATGCGGAGCTGCGTGGCGTACCCTCACACGGCTTCTTGCGCTTGCAGCGGATCATTGAGCGCATTGGCAATGGTGTCGCCGATGCTCGTACGCGGGGTTCGCACCATTGGCGCAGCGACAGTTTTCTTAGCGTTGATGGCCAACAAGGGCTTGGTCCGGTGGTGGCGCAACATGCCGCAGAAGTCGCTGGCGCGCGGGCGCGGCAGACCGGAATCGCGGTCGCGGCGATCAGCCACAACAATCATATCGGCATGCTGGCCTGGTATGCCGAAGCGATCGCCGAGGCCGGGCTGGTCGCGATCATCCTGACCACCAGTGAAGCGCTGGTGCATCCGTTTGGCGGCAGCGTGGCGCAGCTGGGTACCAATCCCATTGCCATTGGCGTGCCGACCGAGGCCGGTCCTTTCGTCATTGATCTGGCCACCAGCCTGGTGTCGATGGGTGAAATTCACGACCACGCACATCGCGGCGCAAAGCTGCCCGAGGGTTGGGCACTGGATGCCGAGGGCCAGCCCACTACCGACCCCAATGCCGCCAAGTATGGTGCCATTGCCCCGTTCGGCGCGGCCAAGGGCTATGCGTTGGGTCTGGGGTTTGAATTGCTGGTGACAGCACTAACTGGTGCGGCGCTGGGACGCGACGTCACCGGCACGCTCGACGCCGAACGCCCCAGCAATAAGGGCGACGTGTTTATTGTGATTGATCCGCTATCGGGGCAGGGGGCGGCGTTGTCGGCGTATCTCGAGACCGTGCGCAAGACCAGGCCCATGCCCGGCTTTGACGCAGTGACCATTCCCGGCGAGCGTGGCCGGGCGCGCAAGGCGGCGCGGTTGTCGGCGGGGATTGAATTGGCGGACAATGTCTGGGCCACCATGCAAAAACTGCGCGATGCGGCGCTGGCCGAAAAGGAAGCACCATGAGCCTGTTCGCCCTGCAACGCGCGCCGCGCACAATCGTATTCGGGTCCGGTCAACGGGCCTCGCTCGCCATGCATGCCCGCGCCCTGGGTCAGAAGGCGCTGATCGTCACCGATGAACGGATGGGCGGCGGCGCCGCGCTTGGCGAACTGGTCGATGCGCTCAAGACTGCCGGTGTTGCGGTGGCGGTGTTTGATCGCACCCTGCCCGAGGTGCCGCTGGACTGCATTGATCAATGTGTAGCCTTTGGCCAGAGCTTTGGGCCTGATCTGGTGATCGGGCTAGGCGGTGGCTCATGTCTGGATATGGCCAAGGTCACGGCCGTTCTGCTGGCTCATGGTGGCTCGCCGCGTGATTATTTCGGTGAGTTCAAGGTGCCCGGCCTAGTGCTGCCGCTGATTGCCGTGCCGACAACATCGGGCACAGGGTCTGAAGCAACGCCGGTAGCGGTGGTCGCCGATAGCGAACGCCTGCTCAAGGTAGGTATTGCCAGTCCGCATATCATTCCGCTGGTGGCCATCTGCGATCCCGAACTGACGCTGAGCGCGCCAGCCGGTCTGACCGCGATTGCCGGTGCCGATGCACTGACCCATGCCATTGAAGCGCTGACGGCGGGACCGCGCAGTGTTGATGCCGGGACCAGCCATGAGCATGTGTTTGTCGGCAAGAATGCGCTCAGCGATGGCCATGCGCGCGAAGCCATTGGCTATCTGGCGCGTGGTTTGCGCCGCTCAGTCGAGAACGGCCAGGATCTCGCCGCCCGCGAAAGCGTGATGCATGGCGCGCTATTGGCCGGACTGGCCTTTGGCACGGCGGGCACCTCGGCTGCGCATGCCATTCAATATCCGGTCGGCGCGCTGACCAAGACAGCACATGGCGCAGGCGTTGCGTGCCTGCTCCCCTATGCCATGACCTTCAATCTGGGCCATGCAACAGCTTCGATGGCCGAGGTCGCTGTGGCGATGGGTGTGGCCGAAGCGGGCGATGATGACCGGGGCAATGCCGAGCGGGCCATTGTGGCGGTTGAAACCCTGTTTGGCGCCATCGGCATTCCAGCCAATCTTGCGGCGCTGGGTCTGGCTCAAGATCAGCTGGACTGGACCGCTGAACAATCTCTGGGGGCTGCGCGTTTGGTCAAGAACAATCCGCGTCCACTCGATCTGCCTGCCATGCAGGCCATTATCAATGCGGCTTTCTCCGGCGAACGCCACCGGCTCGCCAATTAAGGAATCTAATTTATGCTGTCTCTTCCTGAAGCACTTAAATCCTTTGGCATTGAAGCTGCCGTCAAGACGGACCTTTATATTGGTGGCGCCTGGCGCGCCGGGGCCGAAGGCAAGCGGATCGACGTGCTCGATCCCTCCACCGGCAAGGTCATTGCCAGCATTGCCGATGCGACAGTCGATGATGGTCTGGCGGCGGTCAAAGCCGCCCATGATGCCCTGCCGGCATGGGCCGCAATGGCGCCCCGGCAGCGCGGCGAGATCCTGCGCAAGTGCTGGGAGCTGATGGTGGCGCGCACTGAGATGTTCGCCCGGCTAATCAGCCTTGAAAATGGCAAGGCGCTGCCCGATGCGCGCGGTGAAGTCACCTATGCGGCCGAGTTCTTTCGCTGGTTTTCCGAAGAAGCCGTGCGGCTGAATGGTGATTTTTCGACCGCGCCGAGCGGCAATAACAAGATCCTGGTGACACATCAGCCGATCGGGGTTTCCGTGCTGGTGACGCCGTGGAATTTCCCCGCCGCCATGGCGACCCGCAAGATAGGTCCGGCCCTGGCCGCGGGCTGTACCGTTGTGCTCAAGCCAGCCACCGAAACACCGCTGACCGCGTATGCAATGGCCGCGCTGATGGAAGAAGCGGGCGTGCCCGAGGGCGTGGTCAATGTCGTCACCACTTCAAGCTCGGGGAAGCTGGTTTCGGCCATGCTGCATGACGATCGGGTGCGCAAGCTCTCTTTCACCGGCTCGACCGCGGTGGGCCGCAAACTGCTGGTTGAAGCGGCCGATCAGGTGATCAATTGCTCGATGGAACTGGGCGGCAATGCCCCCTTCGTTGTGTTTGATGATGCCGATCTGGACAAGGCGCTCGATGGCGCCATGGTAGCCAAGATGCGCAATGGCGGCGAGGCCTGCACGGCGGCCAATCGCTTTTATGTACAAAGCGGCATTGCCGAGCGCTTTGCCAAGGGACTGGCCGAACGCATGGGCAAGATGACGGTGGGCGTCGGCTATGACGAGACCGTCACCTGCGGTCCGCTGATCAATCAGGGCGCGGTCGATCAGATGGGCGATCTGGTCAAAGACGCAGTGGCTAAGGGCGCCAAGGTACTCACCGGTGGAACGGCCAACGGTGGCGAGGGTTTCTACTTTCCCCTACCGTGTTGACCCAAGTGTCTGGCGACGCCGAGATGGTGCGCGACGAGATCTTTGGCCCCATTGCGCCGATCTCGGTGTTCGAGACAGTTGACGATGTGGTGGCCCTGTCCAATGACAGCGAATATGGGCTGATCGCCTATGTGTTCACCGAGGACCTCAAAAAGGGCCTGAAGGTTGCTGAGCGGCTTGAGGCCGGAATGATCGGGCTCAATCGGGGTCTGGTGTCGGATCCCGCCGCGCCGTTTGGCGGGGTCAAGCAGTCGGGTCTTGGCCGCGAGGGTGCGCATCATGGCATCATGGAATTCTGCGAAACCAAATATATCGCTGTGAGCTGGTAGATGGCGGTTCCAAGTGCGGTGGCCGGATTGCTCCGGCGACCGGCCCGGTTGGGCGACGAGGTCTATAGCGCTATCTTTGCCCGCATCATGTCACTGGAGATCGCGCCGGGCACGCGTATTTCGGTAGACGCGGTGGCCCGGCAACTGGGTGTGTCGCAGACTCCGATCCGTGAGGCGCTGACCCGACTTGAGGCCGAGGGGCTGGTCATCAAGACTCATCTGATAGGCTATAGCGCGGCGCCGCAATTGAGCGCGGCACAGCTGGCCGATCTCTATGAGTTGCGCCTGTTGCTCGAGCCGTTCACCGCGCGGCGGTGTGCGGAAATAATGCCGGAGCCGGTGATCGACCACCTGGCCAGCCTGTGCGCGGAAATGGAAACGCTGTCGCGCAGCGAAGGGTTGGATGCCTATGCGCAGTTCGCCCAGCTCGATATGGCGTTTCACGATCAGCTGGCCGCAAGCGCCGGGAACGGTCTGGTAGTAGAGGCACTCTCGCGGCTGCACACCCATGTGCATCTGTTCCGTCTGGTGTTCAATGCGCGCGCTACCGACACGGCGCTGGCCGAGCACGACGCGATCGTCAAAGCGATTGGGGCGCGCGATCCGGACGCGGCTGAAGCAGCAACGCGCCGCCATATTATTGAATCGCGCGACCGGTTCGCTGCGCGCTAGGTTTGCGGGTTTTCAGCACGCCACCACATTGACGGCCAGGCCGGCCAGGCTCGTTTCCTTGTAGCGCTCGCTCATGTCCAGCCCGGTCTGGCGCATGGTCTCGATACAGGCGTCGAGCGGCACCGCATGTGTGCCATCACCCTTGAGCGCCAGTGATGCAGCGGTCACTGCCTTGACCGCGCCAAAGGCGTTGCGCTCGATACAGGGGATCTGGACAAGGCCGGCGACGGGATCGCAGGTCATGCCCAGATGATGCTCCAAGGCGATTTCAGCGGCGTTTTCGACCTGTTCGGGGGTGCCGCCCATAATGGCGCAGAGGCCGCCGGCCGCCATGGCCGAGGCCGAACCCACTTCGCCCTGACAGCCCACTTCGGCGCCAGAGATCGAGGCATTGTGTTTGATGATGCCGCCAATGGCAGCGGCGGTCAGCAAATAGTCGCGAATGGTCTGGGGCGTGGCGGCGGCGTTAAACTTGAGGAAGTAGCGCATTACGGCGGGGATGACACCGGCGGCACCATTGGTGGGTGCGGTCACGACGCGACCGCCGCCAGCATTCTCTTCATTGACGGCCATGGCGTAAAGACTGAGCCAATCATTGGCCATTAGCGGGGTAAGCTCGTTGCGCTGCCATTGCGGTTCGAGCTGCTCGTGGATGGCCTTGGCGCGGCGCTTCACGTTAAGTCCGCCGGGCATCACACCGCTTTGCGCGATGCCGCGGTCAATGCAGCCATCCATGACATCCCAGATTTCGTCAATGCCACGATCAAGCGCAATCCGTTTGCGGGTGGCTTCTTCATTGGCCCGCTTCATGGCGGCGATCGACAGGCCTGAGGCTGCGGCCATGGCCAGCATGTCCTTGGCATGAGCAAAGGGGTAGGGCACATCGGCCTGCGCTGGTGAGGCGTGCTTGAGGGCTTCGAGTTCTTCGGCGCTGACCACAAAGCCGCCGCCAATGGAATAGAAGGCGCGGCGCAGCAGCAATTGGCCATCGTTGTCATAGGCCGCGAACTGCAGACCATTGGGGTGGCCGGGCAGGACGGTGCGTTTGTCGAACAACAGATCGACTGCGGGTCGAAACCGGTACTGGGCATGGCCGGGTGGATGCACTGTCCCGCTTGCTTCGACCGCAGCGACCAAACCATCCATGGCATCGGGGTCGACGGTTTTGGGATCCTGTCCGCACAGGCCAAGGGTGACGGCACGGCCGCTGCCATGGCCAATGCCGGTAAAGGCCAGCGAGCCGTGCAGGCTGGCGGTCAGCGCCGCTGGGCGGGCATTGGCGGCGCGTGGCCAGTCGCTGCTGGCCAATTCATCGAGAAAGCGCCGGGCAGCGGTCATGGGTCCCATGGTGTGGGAACTGGAGGGGCCGATACCGATTTTGAAGACGTCGAAAATTGACAGGAACATGCCGCCATAGTGGCAGAGCGGCGCGCCGACGCAAGGGGTTACCAGGGCAGGGGCAAACCAGTGTGATCGAGCAGTTGACCGCTCTCAATGGGGCGGAGACGTTCAATCACACCGAGCAGCCTGTCGGCGGCAGCCTCGGGTGGCACAGGCGTATAGGCATTATTGCCGAAAGGGGCGGACAGCGTAGTGGCAACAGTGCCCGGATGCATGGAGACACAAATGGCTTCAGGCCGGTTGCGCCGCAATTCGATGGCTGCGGTGTGCAGCAACTGGTTGAGCGCTGCCTTGGCAGCGCGGTAGCCATACCAACCGCCCAGATGATTATCGCCGATACTGCCCACCTTGGCGGAAATGGCGGCAAACACGGCCTTGCCGTGACGCGGCAATAGCGGCAGCAGGTGCTTGGCCAGAAGGGCCGGGCCGGTGGCGTTGATGGCAAAGCTGCGCGCCAGATTATCGGCGTCCAGATGGCGCCAGCTTTTTTCGGGCTGCATGGTGTCGTCGTGCAAGAGACCAGTGGCGACAACAACCAAGCGCAGAGGGAGACCAATTTCGACAATCCTGTCGGCGGCGCCTGCGATGCTGGCTTCATCGGTGAGGTCAAAATCGCCTGCGGCGCGCGATAGTCCAAGCGCCTGCTCAAACTGGCCGCTTTTGACAAGCGCAGTCTGCACCGCGTGGCCAATGCCGCCGCTGGCGCCAAATACTACGGCCAAGCCGCCATTGGGGAAGGATTGCAGCTGTGCGGTCATGTTGGAGCCTCCGTGCTAGCTCATACGCGGCATGGCATCGGCTGGTTCAGATCGTTTCAGAATCGGCAACAGTGTGTGGTGGTATTGGCGATTGCGCTGGACGCCGATGGCGTCGATATCTGAGTGAGCAATTTTCAGGAGGTCTACGATGGCCGATTACCAGTATCGCGAAGCGGCAGGTGCTGATGCCAATGCACCGCTATTTGTGGTGTTCCATGGCACCGGTGGTGACGAGAACCAGTTTTTCGATCTGGCCGGTCAGTTGATGCCAGGTGCGCGCATTGTTGCACCACGTGGCGATGTCAGTGAAGGCGGTGCGCTGCGCTATTTCCGGCGCACGGGCGAAGGCGTCTATGACATGGAGGATCTGGCCCGGCGGACTGCGCAAATGGTTGGTTTTGTTGAAGCTCGTAAGGCCGAGAACAAGCCCGGCGCGGTGATCGGGCTCGGCTATTCCAATGGTGCCAATATCCTGGCCTCGGTGCAGTTTGCAGCGCCCGAACTGTTTGACGCCACCGTTCTGATGCACCCGCTGATCCCGTTTACTCCGCCCACGGCCGACTTCAGCGCGGCAAGAGTGTTGATCACCGGCGGGCAGCGCGATCCGATTTGCCCGTCGGTCCAGACCCAGGGCTTGCATGACTACTTCGTTGCCCAAGGCGCCGAGACCACGTTGAGCTGGCATGCCGGTGGGCACGAAATTCGTCCCGAGGAACTGCGTGAAGCCCAGACGTTTCTGGCCTCGATGCAGCCATAGCCAAATCGTGCTGCCTGCGCCTCCGTTCGGGGCGCAGGCGTGACAAATCGCCAGCGCGAGCAATCCGTTAGTGGCTTTTTGACGGGTCTTTTGAGATAGTGTGATTCAGGGCGGAGACGCCCCCTCCCTTGCGAGCGAGGCGCACCATTTCCGATCTTCGACACAAAATCGCCAGCAGCCTTCGTGTGCGCGTGCTGATTTTCGTGCTGCTTGGGTTTGCCGCGGTCGCTGTTCCCGCCTATGCGGCCTTTAACTGGATGGTGGGCACCACCATCATCCAACTCGGCACGCTATTTGCGGAAAAGCAGATCCTCTATGATCGCTATCGCGGGCTTGAGGCGCTGACACGCGAGGTTTCGCTGGCCGAAACCCTGGCGGGATCGCAGTCGATCCGCGACTGGGCCAACAATGAGAGCGACCCTGTCCTGCGGCGACGCGGCATCGCCGAACTCGAGCATTTTCGCCAGTCCTTCACCGACCACAGCTATTTTTTTGCCATGGGTGGGTCGGGCAACTACTATTTCAATGACGCCAGCAATAGCTATGCGGGCGATCAGTTCCGCTACACGTTGGACCCCGACAATAGCCGTGACGCCTGGTATTATCGCACTTCAGCGCTGGGCGAAGGCTGTCATCTCAACGTCGATAATGATGCCAATCTGCGCGTCACCAAGGTTTGGATCAATTGCGTGATCCGCGAAGGTCGCAACGTGCTCGGCATTCTGGGCACCGGCATTGATCTGAGTGCGTTTATCGATGAGGTGGTCAATGTCCCGCAAGTGGGTGTGACCTCGCTGTTCGTGGACCGGCTTGGCGCTGTGCAGGCGCACCGCGACAAGGATTTGATTGATCTGAGTAGCCTGACAGCGGAAATGAGTGCCAAGCGCACCGTGTTTTCCCTGGTCGACAGCATGCTTGATCAGGAGGCGCTTCGTCTGCTGATGGAGGATGTTGCGGCGGGCGACGTATTGGTCAAATCCCAGTTTTTGCGCGTCGGCGGCAAGGATGTTCTGGTGGGCGTGGGCTATCTGGACAAGCTCGGTTGGTTCAACGTCACGCTGATGGATATCGATACCATTATTGATCGCCGGCTGTTTGTGCCGATTGGGTTGCTGCTGGCAGCCATGATGGGTCTGGTGGCTACGGTGATGGTGCTGGTATTCAAACGGCAGGTGCTGGACCGGCTTAGGCTGCTCGAAAGTGTGGTGCGCAGTGCGCAGGCCGGCGATTTTGGTCCGGTGCGGGCGATTGGCGCAGCGCAGAAACCCGACGAGGTGGGCCGTTTGTCAACGGCGTTTGCGGAGATGGCCGAGGTTGTTTCGGAGAATACCAGCGAGTTGGAAAACCGGGTGCGGGCGCGTACCGAAGAACTCGAGCAATTGGCGTTCCGCGATGGTCAGACCGGCATTGCCAATCGCCGGGGCTTCATGGCGGCGTTCAGCGCTGTGCCTGAAGGCCAGCGACAGGGGCTGCTACTGGTCGATATCGATCATTTCAAGATCATCAACGACACGTTCGGGCACGCAGCGGGCGATGCGGTGGTGGGCGAGATCGCGCAGCGTATCGTGGCTGCAATCGGCCCCGGCAATGTCTGTGCACGCTGGGGTGGCGATGAATTCATCGCCCTGTTGCACAACATGTCGTCGCAAAAGCTGACCGAGCTCGCTCAGGGTGTAATGACCACCATCAATGGTCGCCCCATTGCGCTACCCGACGGGCGCTCCTGCATGGTCACCACCAGCGTGGGTGCGTGTCTTATTGAAGCTGGCGAGTCCATCGAAATGGCCACGGAGATGGCCGATACCGCCCTCTATATGGCCAAGGGCGCTGGCCGCGATCAGGTCGTGGTGTTCAACCCAGAATCCGCTGCTCAACCGCGCGCTGCCCGCGGCTAGCAATTGTTGTGTCACTGCCGGGGTGTATAGTTGTTTCGCCAAGCAAAGGCTTTGACGTCAGGTAAAAAAAACGGAGGGGAGATGATATGCGCATACTGTCCAGATTATCGCTGACCCTATCGCTTTGCCTGACCATTGCCGCCTGCAGTGGCGGCAATACGGGCTTGCACAATATTCAGTTCTCAGGCGCTGCGGAGGCCTTCCCGGCCGATTATCAAGTCCGGGCCCGTCGCTATCTTGGCGCTGAGGCAGGCTCGACGGTCGCGGTTTCCTATCCCCGACTCACGCTGGGGGAAACAGCGTTGAGTCCCAAACGTTGGTACGTCTGTCTGCGGGGTCTGGAGCCAACAGGATCGGCCCCCGATGGGTTCAGGCCGGTTCTCGAAATCGCCGAAAATATGATGAGTGCACAATCGCGGCCGGGGACTTATGACGTGGTGCTGGTCCTGCGCGCCAGCGGCACCAGCACAGCTATCAAGGGTTATGACAGCCCACTGTGTCGCGAGGGGCGTTACGAGGTCCTGGCGGCGGCATAGTCATGCAGTTCAAGGTCACCCATGCCCGCTATATTGCTGACCGACGGCGGCTGGAATTTACCGCGTCAGGCGAGCGCAATGGCTGCCTGTTCACGGTCGTGACAGATGTGACGTGTCTCAAGGAACCGCAGACTCCCGAGAATGTGCATCTGGTGGCGCTGGCGCGGCTGACAGAAATCTTCCGGCAGCGTAGCGCGTCAGGCTTCTAATTGTTCAGGCCTTGATATCGGACCATTTGGGGTGGCGTCGAAACTGGGCAACTACATAGGAGCACACCGGGGTGATTCTGAAACGGTTCTTGCGGGCATCGGCGACGGCGAATTCCACCAGCTTTGCCGCGATGCCGCGGCCTTCAAACGATGGCGGCACGCCGGTGTGGTCGATGATGATGCCGCTCTCGGTCTTGCGATAGGTCATTTCCGCCTCGGCCGTCGGGGAGAGCTTGATGACATAGCGGCCGCTGGTTTCGCCATCTTCGCGTTGGACAGTCATTTCATTGTCGTTCATGGCGCGGCCTTGCTGCTGGAGTGAAGGAAGATATGAGGCTGGCAAGCTCGCAGTGCAAGCGGGTTCAGCCGGTGGTGTCATTCTGACCCCAGCGCGCCTGTATAGCGCGGCCAAATTTGCCCAGCCAGGGCGCAAAGAAAAGCAGAATGTGGCGATGGAAATGCAGCAGCACAAACAGGGCGGCGAGGATCAGTGAACCGAGCATGATGACCAGTTCAAGCGAAAGCCCGATGGATTTGAGCCATGCGGTGAGCAGCAGGCCGGGCAGCAGATGGGCGGCGGCCCAGAGCAGCGCTGAACTGACATTGATGATCGTGAAGCGGGCATAGGGCATGCCCATGATCCCGGCCACACCGGGAATGACGGCTTTGACACCCGGAATGAAGCGGCCCACAAAAACAGCCTTGCCGCCGTGACGGGCAAAGAAGGCCTCGCCGCGTTGAATCAGCGCACGCTGATCGCGGAAGGGCCAGATTTCGGTGATGGTATCCTTGAGAAAATGGCCGATCAGATAGGAGAGCGCATCGCCAATAACCGCGCCCAGCACGGCCGCGAAATAGACTTCCCAGAATGGCAAGCGCCCCTCGGCGATAAGTCCGCCAGCTAGCAATAATACCGGCGTTGAAGGCACGAAAAGGCCCAGCACGAAAATCGCTTCACCGATGGAAATGGCGAAAATGAACCAAAAGGTTAGCCAGAAATTTCCCGAAACGGCGTTGAGAAAAATCTGCAGATCGGCCGAGATGTTGTGGAACAGATCGAACATGCCGGCGGGCTCTCATGGGCTTGGGCCGGGCGAACCGTCCAGCAGAGGTTGACTTATGGCCGCCTGAACGTTGAGGCTCAAGCTTTATCCTAATGAGAATGCCATGAGCCAGTTGCTGCACCACATGATTGCTTCCGGACCACGACCGGTAGCCCCCTTCTCCCACGCCGTTGAAAGCGATGGATGGGTGTTCGTTACCGGCCAGATGCCGACCGACCCAGAAGCCCCTGATGCGGAACTGCCAATAGGTATCGTCGCGCAGACCACGCGGGTGATGGATAATCTCAAGGTGGTGTTGGCCGGCATTGGGCTTGGGTTGGAGCACATCACCATGGCGCGCATCTACCTGACCCAGTTCGAACGCGACTATGACGGTCTCAATCAGCTCTGGCCCAGCTTCTTTGAAGCAGGGAAGTTGCCAGCGCGGACAACCATTGGGGTCACGGCGCTGGCAGTGGGTGCATTGGTCGAAATCGACCTGATCGTCAAAAGGCCTTAGGCCGACCAAGCCTTGACGGACTGCTGCTGCTCGCCCAAGCCTTCAATACCCAGACGCATGACATTTCCAGGCTTGAGCCAGACGGGCTCAGGCTTGACGCCCATGCCAACACCGGGCGGGGTGCCTGTGGTGATGATGTCGCCGGGCTGCAGGCTCATGAACTGGCTGACATAGGCGACAACGTGGGCGACACCGAAGATCATGGTCTTGGTCGAGCCGTCCTGAAAGCGCTTGCCGTCCACTTCGAGCCACATGCCCAGCTGCTGGGGATCAGCGACTTCGTCGCGCGTGACCATCCAGGGGCCGATGGGGCCGAAGGTGTCTGCAGACTTCCCCTTGACCCACTGACCGCCACGTTCTGTCTGGAAATGGCGCTCTGAAAGATCGTTGACCACGCAATAGCCGGCCACATAGTCCAGGGCATCTGCTTCATCGACATAGCGGGCTTCCTTGCCAATGACGACGCCGAGTTCGACTTCCCAGTCTGGCTTGATCGAGTTCTTGGGAATGATCACATCGTCGTTGGGACCGATTATGGCACTGGTGGCCTTCATGAACAGAATAGGCTCAGCAGGAATTGGGGCGCCGGTTTCGGCAGCGTGATCAGCATAATTCAGGCCGATGCAGATGAACTTGCCGACATTGGCCACGCAGGGTCCGATGCGGTCGCCGGCGTCAAGCTGGGGCAGGGAGCTGATGTCGGCGGCAGCAATCTTGGCCAAACCGTCGGCGCCCAGCGTGGCACCGCCGATGTCATCGACGATACCGGAGAGATCGCGGATCGAGCCGTCTTCGGCCAGAATGGCGGGCTTTTCTGCGCCCTTGGCGCCAATACGAAGCAGTTTCATGTGCAGAGGTCCTTTGTCCCGTAAGCCGTTGCCATCGCAATAAGGCTAACATGTTAGTGTGTCGAGGGCGACCTTGGTCCAATCCGTTCGGTTGGGACAATCAATCGGCTGGCCGGATCACGCCTTTCTTGAGGATGATATTGCCATAAAGCCGGCTCTCGCCGCTCTGCACGATGGCGTAGCCCTTTTTGACGCGCTCGTAGAAGGCAAAGCGCTCCAGCGAGGAAATGCTCATGCTCGGCTCGTGCTGCTGCAGGATGCCTTCAAACGCATCGACGACGGGTTCGCGGCGGGTCGGATCGCCCACGGTCTGCATGACGATGGCGGCCTCATCAACGAAGTCGTCGAGCGGCAGCAGGCTGAGTACGGCGTCCAGAATCTCGGTGGCGCTTATGCCGTCCATGCGCACCAGAGCCGGGCCCGATGAATCTGCTGGGAAATTGGCGTCGACAATGGTGATTTCGTCGCCATGGCCCATGGCGCGCAGAATTGCGAGCAGGTCTGGTCCGAGAATGGGTGGGATGGACTTGAGCATGAAATGGCCTCCTCAGCCGAAGGGAAAGCTGTCGCTGTCGGTGCCCAGTGTGGCGCCGTCGGCGAACAGTTCCGGGTGTTCGCGGGCAAAGGCGAAAAGTTCCACCATCACTGCGTCGATATGAGCGCGGATGGCGGCAATGGCCTGCTGCTCTTTGCCGGCCAGAATGCCGTCGAAAATGGCCTGATGTTCGGCAATGGTAATGGCCAGGCGCCGGGGTGTGACAATCAGCCAGCGGGCGCGGTCGAGATTGGCGCGGGCCGAATCAATGATGCCCTTGATCTTGGTGAATTCCATGGCCCGATAGATAATGTCGTGGAACTCGATATCGATCTCGTGAAAGGTTTCGGCATCGTCGCGTTCGGCGGCTTCGCGCTGCTTGGCCATATTGGTGTGAAGGGCGTCAATCAATCCGCTGTCGTGACGGCCAATGAAGACGCGGAGCGCTTCACTCTCGAGGCCTTTGCGGATCAACATGTATTCGCGCACATCGGCGATGCGCACCAGCGAAACGGTCGAGCCGCGTTGCGGGGCGATGTCCACCAGACCTTCAGTCTGCAGGCGCGCCAGCGCCTCGCTCACCGGAAAACGGGAGACACCCAATTGCTCGCAGACCAGCGACTTGTCGATGGCGCTGCCGGGCGGCAGGGCGAGCGACACAATGGCGTGACGCAGCACATTGGTGACCTCGGTGGTCACATTGCCTCTGGTCAGCACGATAGGTGCGCTCAGAAAAGAATAAGGACTTGCTTCCGTTTTCATGCTAACATGTTAGTTAGAGCCGTGGTGCTTTACAACGCCCATCGCTGCCTATTGCCGGCGCAATCTGGCGGTTTATGACGGCGAGGTAAAGCACAGTTGAGATCCGACCCCTGAAAGCACATCCATGTCTGACACGATGACCCGTCCACAGCCGCGTACGCTGGTGTTGAACCCGGCCGACAACATTGCGGTGGCCCTGAGCAATCTTGATGTAGGCAGCGTCACGTTGCAGGGGCCGTCCATCGTGCGGCGTGTGCCCAAGGGGCACAAATTTGCCATCCGCCAGATCGCTCAAGGTGAGCCTATCCTGAAATTCGGTCAGATCATCGGTTTTGCCAAGGAAGCCATTGTGCCGGGCGACTGGGTGCATGAGCACAATTGCGGCATGGGTGGTCCCGATGGCACGTTGAGCCATGACTATGCCTTTGCCGAAGGTGCC
The DNA here is from genome assembly GCF_055808475.1 of Devosia sp. J2-20. Taxonomy (NCBI): domain Bacteria; kingdom Pseudomonadati; phylum Pseudomonadota; class Alphaproteobacteria; order Hyphomicrobiales; family Devosiaceae; genus Devosia; species Devosia sp. J2-20. Next base: position 345,961 of record NZ_CM147870.1, read on the forward strand.
GTGCCGCCCGAGATGATTGCGGTGGAAGACCGCGCGACCTTTGAGGGCTATCGCCGGGCAAATGGCAGTGTCGGCACGCGAAACTATGTGGGCATCCTCACATCGGTGAACTGCTCGGCGACCGTGGCCAAGTTTATTGCCGAAGGCATCAACCGCTCCGGTGTCCTTGATGATTATCCCGAGATCGACGGCGTGGTACCGTTCGTACACGGCACGGGCTGCGGCATGGAAAGCCGTGGCGAGGGGTTTGATATCCTTAAACGCACGCAATGGGGCTACACTTCCAACCCCAATCTGGGGGCGGCCATGCTGGTTGGCCTGGGCTGTGAAGTGTTCCAGATCGGTCGCATGAAGGAGATGTATGGCATCACCGAAAGCGACACGTTCCAGACCATGACCATTCAGGAGCGTGGCGGCACGCGCAAGATCATCGAATGGGGCATCGAGCAGATGAAGGAAATGCTGCCCATTGCCGCGCGCGCCAAGCGCGAAACGGTCGATGCGTCGGAACTGACGCTGGCCCTGCAGTGCGGTGGCTCGGATGGCTATTCGGGCATCACCGCCAATCCAGCACTGGGTTATGCCGCCGATATTCTGGTGCGCAATGGTGGTACCGCCATCCTCAGCGAAACCTCGGAAATCTATGGCGCCGAGCACTTGCTGACGCGGCGCGCCGTGTCGCGCGAGGTCGGTGAAAAGCTGATCAGTCGCATCCACTGGTGGGAAGATTACACCAAGCGCAACCATGGCGAGATGAACAATAATCCATCGCCCGGCAACAAGCTGGGCGGTCTGACAACGATTTTGGAAAAGTCGCTCGGCGCGGCAGCAAAGGGTGGCACCACGCCGCTCACGGCCGTCTACGAATATGCCGAAAAGATCACCGAAAAGGGATTTGTGTTCATGGACACACCCGGCTTCGATCCGGTCTCGGCGACGGGCCAGGTGGCTGGTGGCGCCAATGTTCTGGCCTTCACCACGGGGCGCGGCTCGGCCTATGGCTGCAAGCCAGTGCCTTCAATCAAGCTGGCGACCAATTCGGACATGTATGAGCGCATGACCGAGGATATGGACATCAATTGCGGCGACATCATCGATGGCGTTTCGATCGAGGACAAAGGCCGCGAGATCTTTGATCTTATTCTCAAGACAGCCTCTGGCGAGCAGACCAAGTCGGAAGCTCTGGGATATGGCGACAACGAGTTTGTGCCCTGGCAGGTCGGCGCCACGATGTAGCGATCGGTTATTATCTCAGCCGATAGACTGACGCCTGCCGTTGTGTTGTCTGCCGCGCGTCACCGACATCGCCGACTGCGTATGAAGCTATTGGTACGAGTTGATCCACGGGCAGATCGCGGCGCTGTGGGTCGCCGATCAACACGGTGATGCCGACTGCATGACAGCGCTGCAGAAAAGGCAGCATCCGGCCTGCCGTTTCCGCATTGTAGAAGACGTCACCGCCTGCGATCACAGCGATATCGATCGGCGGTGGGCCGTCCAGATCAATCTCGACAAGGTCAATCATACAGCAATTGGCAGTCGCATTCAGCGCTATGGCCGCCCGGCCATAGGCGTCGATTTCGGCGGCGATGGCCGTTGCGCCCGCCATGGTGGCGGCTATTCCGACAAGGCCTGATCCCGCCCCCAGATCAAGTACGGTCCTGCCAGCGATCAGCTCGGGATGCGCCCTAAAGTGGTGGGCGAGCGCCAGGCCACCAGCCCAGGCATAAGCCCAATAGGGAGCCGCCGCGTCGCCGGTTTTTGCCTTGGCCAAGTGGGACAGGCGGCTGCCCGAGTGGGCTATATAAAGACTGATTTCGGGCAGGCCTGGCACAGCTTGCAGCTGCAAATTGGCTTTTATGAACGCGGTAGCATCGTGGCTCAACGCCGCTGCACCCCCTGAATATTGACATGGGTCGACATCAGGAACTGGTTGCAGGTGATGAATAGCCGGTTCCGCTTTGGTCCGCCGAACTCCACGTTGGCGGTCTTGGCGCCGGTGTGGATGCGGCCAAGCAGTGTGCCTTGGGGGTCATAGACATTTACGCCCAACCCGGCACTGCTCCAGATATTGCCCGCAACATCAAGACGGAACCCATCAGAGAGCCCGCTATCGATATCGGCGAAGACCTTGGGACTGGTCAACCGGGCGCCGTCGACATTGAACTGACGGATCTGAATGGGCCATTCGGGGTCATGGCTGCGACCGGTATCTGATACGTAAAGCAGCGATTCATCGGGCGAAAAGGCCAGTCCATTGGGCTTGGCAAAGTCGTCGGCGACCACGGTCAGTGAGTTATCTGCGGGATCAAAGCGATAGACGAAGCAACCGGGCTGCTCCTGTTCAGAGCGATAGCCCTCATAGTCCGAAACGATGCCGTAGGGCGGATCGGTGAACCAGATCGTGTCATCGGATTTGACCACCACGTCATTGGGTGAGTTGAGGCGTTTGCCCTGATAGCTATCGATCAGAGTAGTGATCGTGCCATCATATTCGGTGCGCAGTACGGCGCGGGCACCGTGCGAGCAGGAAATCAGCCGACCCTGACGGTCGCGGGTGTTGCCGTTGACGAAATCGGAGGGTGCGCGAAATGTGGTAACGCCAAGTCCGGGCACAAATTTTAGCATGCGATTGTTGGGAATATCGCTCCACACCAGGTAATTGCCATCGGCGAACCAGACCGGTCCTTCGGCCCACAGGCACTGGTCGTAATGGGTTTCGAGGGGCGCGATGCCGATCGTGAGTTCCTTGAACCGGTTGTCGATAATCTCAAGTGCGTCGCCGCTGACTGCCATAGTCGCCCCCTCTCGTTTTGTGCGCATTTGATGGCAAGCAGTGTCGAGTGGCAAGTCGATCTGTCATGAGATGTGGCGGCCCGTCAGCCCGACGAGCGCGAGGTCCCTCGTTTCTCAATACTCGCGATGTATGCAGTGCTTGGACGCGTCCCACCAGCAATTGACGACTAACATGTTAGTTGCTAGGGCATGCGGACAGTTCAGGAGCGCCGCACATGTCCAGTCTCGACAAGATCCTCACCGTTGACGAGATGAAAACCCGGGCGCGGCGTTCAGTGCCCAAGATGTTCTTCGAATACGCCGACTCCGGCAGCTATACCGAGGGCACTTATCGCGCCAATGAGAGCGACTTCAACAAGATCAGCCTCAAGCAGAAGGTGGCCGTCAATCTCGAGGGACGCAATCTCAAGACCGAGATGCTGGGCAAGCAGATCACCATGCCTGTTGCGATTGCACCTGCTGCGACGGGCGGCATGCAGATTGCTGATGGCGAGATCAAGGCCGCCAAGGCAGCCGAGAAATTCGGCGTGCCCTTCACGCTCTCGACCATGGCGGTGTGCTCGATCGAGGATATTGCCGAGAACACGAGCGCGCCATTCTGGTTTCAGCTCTATGTGATGCGCGACCGCGACTTCATCGAACGGTTGATTGATCGGGCCAAGGCAGCGAAGTGCTCGGCGCTGGTACTGACCATGGATCTGCAGATCCTGGGCCAGCGTCACAAGGACATTCACAACGGGCTCTCCACCCCGCCCAAGTTCAACGCCAAATCGGTGTGGCAGATGATGCAGCACCCCTTGTGGTGCGCGCGCATGCTGGGCACCAAGCGGCACACCTTCCGCAATATTGTGGGGCATGTGGGGGGTGATCACGATCTGGCTTCGCTCTCGGCCTGGACGGCCAGCCAGTTTGATCCAACGTTGAACTGGGCTGATATCGCCTGGGTGAAGAGGCGCTTTGGCGGGCCGGTAATCGTCAAGGGCGTGCTGGACCCTGAAGACGCCAAGGCTGCGGTCGACAATGGTGCTGATGCAGTGATTGTTTCCAATCATGGCGGTCGCCAGCTTGACGGCGCGCCCTCCACCATTCGGGTTTTGCCCGAGATCATGGATGCCATTGGCAAGCGCACGGAAGTCTATCTCGATAGCGGCATTCGCTCGGGTCAGGATGTGGTCAAGGCGCTGGCCTATGGTGCCAAGGGCACCTTTATCGGTCGACCCATGCTGTACGGGTTAGGCGCGGGCGGTGAAGCCGGTGTGACCCGGGTGCTGGAGATCATGCGCAAGGAACTCGACACCACCATGGCGCTGTGCGGCGAGCGCGACATTCTCGATGTCGGGCTGCACAATATCTATTCCAACGACATTCCTCCCCGCAATGCGCCGGTCGCCAACGCCTAGCTGCGATAACGTGCGGCGCTGATGTCACCTTCGGTGAGCTGGACGTAAACCGCCTGGGACACCGCTTGCATCTGATCGACGGGCAGGGTGCCAACCACTGTGCAGGTGATGCGGGCATTGGCCCAGTAAAAGGCCTCGGTATTGTCCACACTGGCCAATTGGGTGACCTGTTGCCGGTCGGGGAGCGCGGCCGTCACATAGACGGTGATGCGCTGCTGGCTGGTATTCTCATACATTAGCTGGGCTGCCCGGCCGCCCAGTTCCGGTTCGCCCGGCAGTAGTCGACCACCGACCAAGACAAATCCCTGGGCGCTCAGATCGGGCATGCCCAGATTGGTGTCGAGACGGTTGGAGAGCCAGCTCGAGAGATGGGCACTGTCATCGCCGCCCACTTCGACTGCATGACGGTTTTCGGCGACAAAGACCGTGTGGGCATTGACTGCATCGGCGATCAGCGTGGCGCTGGCTGAGGGGGCATCAAAAACGGGTCGGGCAAACCAGCCGGCGCCCAGACCGAGTGCCAAAAGTACGACTGCCGCTGCGGCCCAGCGCCAGGTCCGGCTACGGTGCTGGATCTGTTCGGCGGCAATTCGGCGCGCGCGCAAGCGTGCCGGAACCGGTTCGGCAGCCACGGGGTCGAAAAGGCTCTGCAATGCCTGGGTCTGGCGCTGCATCAAGGCGAGTTCGGCGGCTGCGTCGGGATTGGCCGCCAGATAGGCCTGGACGGCCGGGATCTGTGCAGGATCCAGCTGTCCATCGACGAAGGCCATCAGTGTGTCACGGGTGATCAGGCTCATTTTACCGTCCTCAGATGCGGCTCGGCGGGTGTGCCTGTGGCCAGACGCAGGGCATGGCGGGCCCGGCCCAGCCGGCTCATCAGCGTACCTAGCGGGATTTTGAGAATGGCGGCGGCCTCCGCATAGGGCAGGCCTTCAAGGGCGATCAGCAGCAAGGCTTCCTTCTGCTCCAGTGGCAGGGTGTCGATAGCACGGGCCGTTTCGGCCAGTGCAATATGGCCCGGTTGCGGGGCGGGGGTCGAGGGCTCGGGAACGCGGTCAAAGTCCACCGGTTGGCCACGCCGCTGTGCCTGGCGCAATTGATTGCGATGCAGGTTGAGCAACACAGTGAATAACCAGGCGCGGACTGGTCCAGTGGGTCGGAACAGGCCGCGTCTGGAAATGGCGCGTTCGAGGCAGTCCTGAACCAGATCGTCGGCCAGATCGGCATTGCGTGTCAGCGCCCGGGCATAGCGCCGCAGGGCCGGTACGCAGGTTTCGACCTGATCAAGGAAATCGCTCACTGGACCGCCCGGGGCTTATTGAACTGCAAGATGCCAGACGCCGCCGACGCCGTCACCTGTGGTCTCGCCGGGCTGGGTATCGTTGATCCAATAATAGAGCGGCGCGCCCTTATAAGCCCACATGCTGGTGCCGTCGGTGCGCTCGACAACGCTGAATGCGTCATCTGCCGTGGCACCGTCATCGGCCAAGAGCGGGGGCCAGTTGGCGGCGCACTGATCGTAGCAATTGCTGACGTTTTCGCTGTCCTTGTCGAAAATGTAGAGCGTCATGCCATTGGCATCGGTGAGCACTGTCTGGCCAGCAATGTCGGCTGCTTTGACCGCGCCGCCAGCAAGCTCCTGGGCCAGGGTTGGTGCGGTCAGAAAGGCGAGTGCGGCAGCGCCTGCCAGAAATGAACGAATAAGCATGGAAATCTCCCTCTGGGTTCGGGCCACGAATGCGGCCTTCACTGACATCAACACCAGGCGCGGCGGTTTAATCCCGTCGATGGAAAAGAAATTGGGGTGGTCCGATTATGCTGTCTGAGCAACATGATGCTGGACACGACGGCGCTACATTGCTTTTGTAGCGCCAACTGGTGCGCGCCATCTGGGAGAGGGTGGACGTGACACTGGCATCGCACGCAAAAGTGCGTGCGAGTTAGGGAGAAATAGAATGAAGAGACGCGAATTCTTCAAGTCGGCCTCGGTCGCTACGATCGGTGCTGCGGCAGCAACAACGCTTGCCACACCTGCCATTGCTCAGGATGTCTACAACTGGCGCATGGTTACCACCTGGCCCAAGAACTTCCCCGGTCTGGGCGTTGGCGCACAGAAGCTGGCTGATCGCATCACCAATGCCTCGGGCGGTCGCCTGAATGTTCAGGTGTTCGCATCGGGCGAAATGGTGCCCGGCCTTCAGGCTCTGGATGCCGTGATCGACGGTTCGGCCGAAATGAGCCATGGCGCTGCCTATTACTGGCAGAACAAGAGTCAGGCACTGAGCTTCTTCACGGGGGTGCCATACGGCATGACCAGCCGTGAACTGGCTTCCTGGGTGCGCTATCTCGGCGGCCAGGAACAGTGGGACAAGATCTACGACCAGTTCGGCCTCAAGGGCTACCTGTCGGGTGATACCGGTACTCAGGCCGGCGGCTGGTTCAAGAACGAACTGACCGGCGTTGCTGATGTGCAGGGTCTGCGCTTCCGTACGCCTGGTCTGGGCGGTCAGGTCTGGGCCAAGCTTGGCGCCTCGGTGACCAATATGGCTGCTGGCGAAATCTTTGCTGCGCTGCAGTCCGGTACGCTTGATGCCGCTGAATTCGTTGGCCCGTACAACGATCTGGCACTGGGCTTCTATCAGGTCGCCAAGAACTACTACTTCCCAAGCTTTGTTGAGCCGGGTCTTGCCACCGAACTGGTGGTCAACAAGTCCAAGCTGGCTGAACTGCCCCCTGATCTGCAGGAACTGGTCAGCGTTTGCGCCCAGGCATCCTATGATGACGTGGCGTCGGACATGTACGCCAATGATCCGCGCGCACTGCGCTCGCTGGTTGATGATCACGGCGTTCAGGTCCGCGCATTCCCGGATGAAATCCTGGAAGCCGGCGCTAAGGCATCGATGGAAGTGATTGCCGAGATCCGCGAAGGCGGCGATGCACTCACCAAGGAAACGGCAGAGAGCTTTATCTCGGCCTTCAACCTGCTGCGTGAACGCACCGAAGGTACGGATGCACCGTTCCTCACCGCACGTCAGAAGTACATCAAGTACTAGGCTGTCAGCCGGATCGAACAAAGAAAAGCCCGGGCTCGCGCCCGGGCTTTTTGCTGTTTGGAATATTGCATCTGCCTAGTGGTAGAGCAGTTCGGGTAGCCATGTCACCAATTGGGGGAACATGAACAACAGGGCCAGGCCCACCACCTGCAGCAGCACGAAGGGGATGACCCCGCGATAGATCATGCCGGTGCTCACCTGTGGTGGCGCCACGCCGCGCAGATAGAACAGTGCGAAGCCAAAGGGCGGCGTCAGGAAGCTGGTCTGCAGATTTACGCCAACCATGACACCGAGCCAGATTGGATCGACGCCAAGCGTCAGCAGGACTGGTGCGGTGATCGGGATCACAATGAAGATGATCTCGAAGGTGTCCAGGATGAAGCCGAGCATGAACATGATCAACATGACGATGATGGTGGCGCCAATGGCGCCGCCGGGCATGTTGGACAGGAAGGCATGCACCAGATTGTCGCCGCCCATCATGCGGAAGACCACCGAGAATACGGCAGCACCGAACAGGATGATGAACACCATCGATGTGATGGTGGCGGTGGAAATCACTGCCTGGCGCAGGATGCTGAAGGTGAACTTGCGGTTGGCGATGGCCAGCACCATGGCGCCTACCGAGCCGACCGATGCGGCTTCTGTGGGGGTGGCAATGCCGCCCAGGATCGAGCCGAGCACGGCGATGATCAGCAGAAGTGGCGGCACCAGAGCGACCATGACTTCGCGGGCCAGGTGCTTTTTCTCATCTTCAGGAACCGGGGTTGCCGGCGCCGAAGCGGGATCGGTGATGGCTTTGTAGATCACCCAGCACAGGTACAGGCCGACCAGCATCATGCCGGGCAGCAGGGCACCGGCAAACAGTGCGCCAACTGAAACGGGTTCGGGCGCGAAGTTGCCTTTTTCCATCTGAACCTGGGCGTTGATGCCGGCAAGCATGTCGCCCATGAAGATCAGCACGGTGGAGGGTGGGATGATCTGACCCAGCGTGCCCGAGGCGCAGATAACGCCCGTGGCCAGCTTGGGATCGTAGCCCGCCCGCAGCATCGCCGGCAGCGAGATCAGGCCCATGGTGACCACTGTGGCGCCCACAACGCCGGTGGAAGCGGCCAGCATGGCGCCCACGATAATGACGGAGATGCCCAGGCCGCCGCGCAGATTGCCGAAGAGCTTGCCCATGGTCAGCAGCAGGCGCTCGGCGATACCACTGCGCTCAAGCATGACGCCCATGAAGACAAATAGCGGCACAGCGACCAGAGTTTCGCTGCTCATAAGGCCGATATAGCGACCAATGATCGAGGCATAGTTAGAAGGGTCATAGACCCCCATCAGCCAGCCGACCACGCCAAAGATCAGCGCGGTACCAGCCAGGGAAAAGGCGACGGGGAAACCAATCAGCAAGACGCCAATGACGCCCACGAACATGAGGCAGGCGAGAATTTCGCCGATCAGAACAGCACTCACGGGGCGGTCTCCGCTTCTTCGTTGTTTACGTAGCGCAGATGCGCGGGCAGCAGGTCCTGCTGTCCGGTCAGCACCAGAATGGCGCGGCAGGCCATGGCGATGCCTTGCAGGCCGACCAGTACGGCAAACACGATGATGAAGCTCTTGAGCACGAACAGGCCCGGCATGCCGCCGACATTGCCCGAGGCCTCCTGATAGCTCCAGGAGCGGGCGATGGCGGGCCAGCCATAGGTCAGGACGACGTAGATAAAGGGCAGCAGGAAGACCACCACGCCGAACAGGTCGGCAATGGCTTTCCAGCGGGTCGAGGCGGGGCGGTAGAAGATGTCAACGCGGACGTGATCATCGCGCAGCAGCGCAAAACCGGCAACGCCGGTGAACATGGCGCCGCTCAGCCAGACATAGAGGTCCTGCATCCACAGCACGCTGGTTGAAAAGACGTAGCGCTGCACAACAACGGTGAAACAGACCAGCACACAGGCCAGCGCCAACCAGGAGAGGGTTTCGCCAGCCACCCTGTTGATGGTGCTGATCCCCCTGACAATCCAGGCAAGTAGTTGCAACAGACAGTCCTCCCCTTTTGTCGCCGAGTGGCCGAGGGTTTTTGTTCCATTCCCGGCTCTATTGCAAATGGATTGAGCAGCATAAGGGGCCAAGGTCAACAGCTACGGGGCTTTGGGGGTCGAATGAGCGCGTGTGGCTGGTGACAAACTGGGCAAAAATGCTATGTCGCAGCGGACAGCGCGAAAGTGGCGTAGTGTCAGCCAAGGAGGCCTGAATGTTTGTTGTTGGTGGCGAAAGCCTGATCGATCTCAAGGCCGAGGTGGCACTGCCCGGTGGCGAACTTATCGGACGCGATGGTGAAAACCAGATCGTGATGACCGCGCATCAGGGCGGTTCGCCCTATAATTGTGCGATCGCCTTGTCCAAGCTGGGTAACTCGACCGGCTTCCTGTGCCCGATCTCGTCGGATGCCTTTGGCGACTACCTGCTGGGGCCGCTGGAAGCTGCAGGCGTTGTCGCCTTGTTGCCTGAGCGCGTGTCGGAATATACGACGCTGGCCGTTATCAATTTTGATGACAACCACAATGCGCGCTATGGCTTTTATCGTTCCGCCGATGGCGCTATCGACGCCGCCAGGGCCATTGCTGCACTGCCCGCCCAGCTTGAGCTATACCAGATTGGCGGGTTCTGCCCGATCAAGCCGGCGGAAGCTGAACAATGGCAGCAGGTGGTGCATGCCGCCATCGCCAAGGGCGCGACCATTTCGATGGACCCCAATGTACGCCCCAGCCTGATCGATGATTTCGAAGGCTACAAGGCGCGGCTGTCGAGCTTTCTGGACCTGGCCCATGTCGTGAAGGTATCCGAGGAAGACCTCGAAGCGCTCGACAGTACGAAGGCTCTTGAGCAACACGCTGCCGACCTGTTGGCCCGTCCCAATTGCGAACTTGTCGTGGTGACGCTGGGCGAAAAAGGATCACATGCCTTTACCGCTGCGGGAACCGCGCAGGCCGCTATCTATGCACCGCCGGTTTTTGGGGACACAGTGGGCGCCGGTGACAGTCTGATGGCAGGCATTCTGTCCTGGCTGAACGAGCGCGACCTTCTCAAACCGGGCAAGCTCAACGCTCTGGGCGATGCCGCACTGGCAGACATGCTGCGTTTTGGCGCGGTGGTGGCCGGTATCAATTGTGGTCGCAAGGGCTGTAAGCCGCCGACCCGTGCCGAAGTCGACGCCGTTCTGGCTGGCTGAGCATCCCGCTCCCTATCTCGCGGCCTCGTGAGGACATCGCCGATTGCTCCGACCGGCTCGCTCTGCTTGTATCGCCTGATCAGTTGAGAGGGTGAATGATGCGGCGGTGGATCTGGGGTGTGGCGGCTGCGGCCGTCATTGGTGTCGGTGCGGCCGTTTACATGCTCAAGCCGGTTAGCGGGCCTGAACGCGATTTGACGCTGATCGGTGACGTTACGCGTGGCAATTACCTGATCCGTCTGGGCGGTTGTGTCGCTTGTCACACCGATACCGCCAATGACCGGGCCTTCCTGTCAGGCGGTGCCGGACTTGAAACACAGTTTGGTACTTTTGTGCCGCCTAATATTACCTCCGATAAGGCCGCTGGCATCGGCGACTGGACCATTTCGCAGTTCAGTGACGCCATGAGCAATGGCATGGGGCCGCGGGGTAATCTCTATCCCGTGTTTCCCTATGAGCATTATACGCTGATGAGCGATCAGGAGATCGTCGATCTCTACGCGGCACTGATGGCCACCGAACCGGTGAGTGATGCGGCGCCCGCGAGCGATATTGGCTTTCCCTTCAATATCCGGCTTGCCATGGCGGGGTGGAAAAACCTGTTCTTTTCTCCTGGCCGATTTGTGCCTGAAGCCGACAAATCCGACGCCTATAATCGCGGCAAGTATCTGGCGTATGGGCCAGCCCATTGCGTAGCCTGTCACTCACCGCGCAACGCATTAGGGGCGCTCGACTGGGGTCAGGCGCTAACTGGTTCGCCAGGCGGTGTGGGTGGCAAGGCACCACCCCTGACCCGTGCCGCGCTGATCGACGAAGGGTATGACACCGAGACACTGGCGCAAACGCTTGTCGACGGGTTTACGCCGGGTTTTGATCTGCTCGGTGGGGCGATGGGCGAAGTCGTTGCCGAAGGCACCTCACAATGGACCGCGGAAGATCGCATGGCGCTGGCCGAATTCCTGCTGGCCGAGTGATCAGGCGTTGGCGCGGATTGCCAGCGCTTCATCGAGCGCCATGGTGGTGTGGTGCTCCCAGTGCTCGTCAGTTTCGGGAAAATCGGTGCGGTAGTGGCCGCCTCGGCTTTCGGTGCGCTTGAGCGCTGCCGCTGCGACCAGAGTGGCCGAAGTGGTCATGTTGAGAAAAGCACTGGTGACGTGCTCGGCCGTGGCTTCGAGCCGGGCGATCTGCTGCAGGGCCAGGCTAAGGCCGGCAACATCGCGTTCTACGCCCACCAGATCGGTCATGACCCGGCGCAATTGCTGGACGGCGGGGAGGTCGCGCAAAATGGCCTCGGCCTTGGCGCCTTCGGCTTCGTCCCATTCGATGCCCTTGAACGGGGCAAGATTGCGTACGGGCTCGAGTCCGCCAATGTCATCGGCTATCCGGGCGCCATAGACCGTGGCCTCTAGTAGCGAATTCGAGGCCAGTCGGTTGGCGCCATGCAGCCCTGTGCAACTGGCTTCGCCGCAGACCCAAAGGCCGGGGAGTGAAGAGCGCCCGCGTTCGTCAACCTTAACGCCGCCCATGTGAAAATGGGCTGCCGGGGTAACCGGGATCATGCCCGCAACCGGGTCGATACCGGCATCAAGGCAATACTGGGAGACGGTCGGAAAACGCGTCAGAATATCGGCACCCAGGGCCTGCCGTGTGTCGAGAAAGACCTGTCGGCCTGACTGGATCTGTCGGAAATTGGCGCGGGCGACAATGTCCCGCGGCGCCAGTTCGGCGTCGGGATGAATGGCGGGCATGAAGCGCTCGCCCAGATCATTGACCAGAATGGCGCCTTCGCCGCGCAGTGCTTCAGTGGCAAGCGGGGCAGGGTCGGCACTGGTCGCTATGGCGGTCGGGTGAAACTGCACGAATTCGGCATCGGCAATCAGCGCTCCGGCGCGAGCTGCCATGCCCATGGCATGTCCGCGTACGCCCGGCGGATTGGTGGTGACAGCGTAAAGGCCGCCCAGACCACCAGCAGCCAGTACGGTTGCACGCGCGCGGATGAACACGGGTTCGGAGTAGCGGTCGCCTAGCTTGCGGCAGAAGACACCGACAATGCGACCATTGTCGCGGGCCAGGCTGAGCGCGGTAATGCCTTCGACGACGCGGATAGAGGGGGTGCGGCGCACTTCGGCGATGATTGCCTGCATGATGGCCCAGCCCGCGCGATCACCCTCGACCTTGACGATGCGGTTGGCCGAATGGGCTGCTTCTTTGCCCAGCGCATAATTGCCGAAATCGTCGCGATCAAACGGAGTGCCCCAGCGCGCCAGATCTTCAATCCGGGCAGCCGCTTCTGCCGTCACACTCTCGGCGGTGCCGTGATCGACAATACCGGCGCCAGCCATTTCGGTGTCGGCGGCATGTGCGTGAGAGCTGTCGCCCTGTCCCACAGCGGCGGCTACACCGCCCTGAGCCCAGGCCGAGCTGGCCCCCATGCCCAACGGCTTGGGTGAGAGTACCGTCACGGGTCGCGGTGCCAGCTTGAGCGCGGTGAACAGACCGGCCAGTCCGGCACCCACAATCAGGGCGCCGTCGGCATTGAGGGTGTTGTCGATGACGGTCATGGCCGGCTCCGGGCGGTTCTCAAACTAGGTAATTGCCCTTAAGGTCTTTTGCGTAGCAAGACCGGAGCCAAAATGACGGCGCGATCTGATGACGAAAACGGGCTTGGCGAAGAGCGTCAGAGCGGCTTTGCCGCGGCTGCGCCGCTTGAAGCTTATGAGGCGATCTACCGGCTGGTACTGAGCGCCTACCGATATCGTTGCGCGTTGACTGGCGAGCAGTTTCTGGCCGATGTGGGGCTGCTGCATCCGCATCTGGCAGTCGAGGCGATCCGGCCGCGCGAGACCGGCGGCCCGCTGCAGATCAACAACTACATTGCGCTTGAAGAGCATGCTGCTCGGGCCTTTCGCCGAGGACAGATCCTGATTGAAGACGATTACGGCATTACCGTGCCTAACCCCGACGCATTGGACCCGGCAGTTCTGGTGCGGCTCAACGCCGATCGACGCCTGCTCGTGCCGGTGGAGGGGCTGTTTCAACCCAGTCCGGCCCATCTGGCCTTCCACCGTCAGCACGTGCTGGGGGCCTAGTCGCCCTTCCGGCTCATGTCGATCATGCGCTCCACGGCCAGCCGCGCTGCGGGAATGATTTCTTCGGGCACCGTAACTTCCTCAGTCAAGGTGTGCAGCGACCACAGGATGTTCTCGAGGTTGATGCGCTTCATGTGCGGGCAGATATTGCAGCCGCGCAGGAAATCGACACCGGTGGTTTCACTGGCAACATTGTCGGACATGGAGCACTCGGTCACCATCACGACCCGGGCGGGGCGTTCGGTCTTGACCCAGTCGATCATGGCAGCAGTCGAGCCAGCAAAATCCACCGCATCGATAACCTCGGGCGGGCATTCGGGATGCGCGATGATCTTGGCGGTGGGATAGGCGTGGCGCAGTTCGGAGATGTCTTCTGCGGTGAAGGTTTCGTGCACCTCGCAGGCCCCCGCCCAGGTAATGACCTTCTTGGAGGTCTTTTTGGCGGTGTTCTTGGCCAGATACTGGTCGGGGATCATGATGACGCTGTCACCCTCGACCCGATTGACGATGTCGAGTGCATTGGACGAGGTGCAGCACACATCGGTCACGGCCTTAACGGCCGCCGAGGTGTTCACATACGTCACAACGGGCACGCCGGGATACATCTCGCGCATGGCGATGACGTCTTCTGCGGTGATTGAGGAGGCCAACGAGCATCCGGCGCGGCTGTCGGGAATGAGCACAGTCTTGTCGGGATTGAGCAGCTTCGAGGTCTCGGCCATGAAGTGAACGCCGCACTGGACGATGACCTGCTGGCGGACCTTTGTGGCCTCGACAGCAAGCTGGAGGCTGTCGCCAACAATGTCGGCGACACCGTGATATATCTGCGGTGTCTGGTAGTTATGGGCCAGAATGACCGCGTCCTTTTCCTTCTTGAGCCGGTTGATCTCAAAAATCAGCGGGGCATAGAAGGACCATTCGATCTCGGGGATCTTGTCGCGCACCCTGTCGTACACCTTGGCGGTGGCGCGCTCGATGGCCTTGGAGAATTTCAGATCGAAGTGCTCGGCGAGTATGGCGCGCGCCTCATCTAGAGGCGTCAACGCGTTAATTGTCTGCACCATGCACGATCCTCCCGAGGTCGAGCCGGAACCTAGGGATTTTTGCGTCGCTTTTCAATGAACGGGCTTGCTAGAATTTTGCCAAGCTCCTAACCCTTGGCCAACTCACAGCTGAAAGGCCCACCATGCCGCAAGATACCGCTGCCCTTCGTTCCATCCTGTCGCTGGCCCCCGTTGTGCCGGTGATCATTCTTGACGATGTCAGCCAGGCGCGGCCATTGGCCGAGGCGCTGGTTGCCGGTGGGCTACCCATTCTGGAAGTGACGCTGCGAACGCCAAATGCGCTCAAGGTGATGGAAGAGATGGGCAAGGTTGAGGGCGCCATTGTTGGTTCGGGTACGGTGCGCAGCGCGCTGCATATGAAGCAGTCCGTTGATGCCGGTTGTCAGTTCATGGTGTCGCCTGGTATTTCGCCGCGCATTCTGGACGCCGCCGACGATATCAGCATTCCACTGCTGCCCGGTATTGCAACGCCAAGCGAAGCGATGACGGCTGCCGAGCGGGGCTATGGCTTTCTCAAGTTCTTCCCGGCCGAAGCCAATGGCGGTGCGCCGGTGCTCAAGGCCTTTGCCTCGCCGCTGGCCGATATCACTTTCTGCCCCACCGGCGGTATCGATCCTGCCAAGGCCAAGGTCTATCTAGGCCTGCCCAATGTGATCTGCGTGGGCGGGTCCTGGATCATGCCTGCCGACGCGCTGGCTTCCAATGACTGGGGCCGCATCGAAGCGCTGGCCCGCGAAGCCAGTCAGCTGCGCGGCTAGTTGAATGCGCCTGCCCGTGGTGCGTTTGAAACCATGAGCATCACTCCGCGCAGGATCGCAGCGATCATTGGGCTTGTTGTCGGTCTTGCGCTGCCCGGTGCCGTTCGCGCCGAGACGGTGCATGTTGCGGTTGCCGCCAACTTTACGGCCGTGGCCGAACAATTGGCCCTCCTGTTTGCCGCCGAAACAGACCATCACCTAGTCTATAGTTTCGGGGCAACCGGCCAACTCTACGCCCAGATCAGCCAAGGCGCGCCCTATGCGGTGCTCCTGGCTGCCGATGCGGCACGACCCAGCCGGGCCATTGCCGAAGGCTTTGGCGTGGCGGGAACACAGTTCACCTATGCAGTTGGTGCGCTGGCGCTTTATAGCCGATCGTTGGATGTGCGTGACGGGGCGGCTGTGTTGCGTTCCGGTGGGTTCAACAAGCTGGCCATGGCCGATCCACAATCGGCGCCCTATGGTCTGGCCGCCCAGCAGGCACTTGATCGTCTGGGGTTAACGGCGGCGCTGGCGCCAAAACTGGTAATCGGACAAAATATCACCCAGACGTTGCAGTTTGTTGAAAGCGGCAACGCTGAAGCCGGTTTTGTCGGGCTGAGTCAGGTGGCGGGCAAAACGGGTATCTGGATTGTGCCAAAAGGGCTCTACGAGCCCATTGCACAGGATGCGGTATTGCTTAACCCTGGGCGCGACAGCGCAGCGGCGCGGGCATTTCTGGCTTTCCTGCGCAGCGAGACGGCCCATCGTGTGATAGAAGCGGCGGGCTATGACTTCAGCAGTGGACCGCCGCAATGAATCTGGCTGAGCTATGGCCGCCGATCAGCGTGACGCTGAGTCTGGCCAGTATCAATACGCTGATCCTGTTGCTGGTGGGCACGCCGATTGCCTGGTGGCTGGCGCGTAGCAGGAGCCGTTATCGTGAACTGGTTGGCGCGCTGGTGGCCATGCCGCTGGTCTTGCCGCCAACCGTGCTGGGTTTTTATCTGCTGATAGCGCTTGGTCCTGACGGCCCGGGTGGCTGGATCGCCGGCCTGTGGGGCGGGCGCACGCTAGCCTTTTCCTTCACCGGTCTGGTTATCGGTTCATTCTTTTATTCACTGCCCTTCATGGTCCAGCCGCTGCGCAATGGATTTGCCGCCATTGGGGATGATCCGCTTGAAGCCGCATCAAGCCTTGGCGCGAGCAATTGGCAACGCTTCTGGCGGGTGGCGCTGCCCTTGGCGCGGTCGGGCTATATCACGGGCGCCGTGATGACCTTTGCCCACACGGTGGGGGAGTTTGGCGTAGTCCTGATGATTGGCGGCAATATCCCGGGGCAGACCAAGGTCACGGCCATTGCGCTTTATGACTATGTCGAGCGCCTGCAATGGGGGCAGGCGCATATATTGGCGCTGGGCATGGTGGTCTTCGCCTTCGTGGTCATTGCGGTGACGCTGACGATCGATCGACGCATCAATGTGCCCATGCCCTAGTCGGCTTGGGTGACGGCTTTGAGCATGGGCTTGGTGATGGACTGGGTGATCTCGAAATAGTCTGTCCATGGGTCAGCTTCACTGGCGCGTTCGGCGGCAGCGGCGAGCGTAAACTGGTTGGCGGACTTGACGTTCTGCAACTCATCCCAGCTCACGGGCACGGCAGCCGGAGCGCCTTCGCGGGAGCGGCTGGACCACGGGGCGATCGCCGTCGAACCGCGTTCATTACGCAGATAGTCGATAAACAGCTTACCCTTGCGCTTGGCCTTGCTCATGGTGGCGATGTAGCGATCGGGCTGGTCGTCGGCCAGTCGTTGCGCCAGACCCTTGCAGAAGGCTTTCACCTCGGGCCACGCAACCCTTGGTGTCAGCGGGGCAATGACATGCACCCCCTTGCCGCCGGACACCAGCGGGTAACTTTTGAGCCCCAGGGCATTGAGCACGTCGCGAATATCGGTGGCCGCTGCGCGCACATCGGCAAAGCCAAGCCCTTCATCGGGATCGATGTCAAAGATGATGCGCTCGGGCTTTTCGACATCCTTGTTGCGTGATCCCCAGAGATGCCATTCGAGCACGTTCATCTGCGTGCCCGCGATCAGGCCGGCCAGATCGTCGATATAGAAATAGTCATCCTTGCTACCGTCCTTTTCGGTGATCAGCAGCGACTTCATGGCGTCCGGGAAGCCGCCCGTGTCGTGTTTCTGGAAGAAGCAGTATTTGGCACGACCCTGTGGGCAGCGCAGCAGGCTGAGCGGACGGGTGGCGACGTAGGGCAACATGCGTTCAGCGACCGCAGCGTAATAGGCAACCAGTTCGGCCTTGGTCACGCCCTGTCCGGGATAGACCACCCGATCAGGGCTGGTCAGGCGGACAGCGGCCTTGTCAGCAGCGGCGATACCCGCCTTGGCGTTCAGTGCCGCTGCATCAGGCTGATCGGTCGGTTTTTCCAGCGTGACGTCCTTGGCGGATTTGTCTTCGCGCAGGCCCAGAAACGAGGGATGGCGCAGAATCCCGTCCGGGGTAAACTCCGCATAGCCGATTTCCGCCACCAGCTCTGGCGTGATCCAGCGGGCATTGCGGGCGATGGGTTTGGGCACTTGGGCGAAAGGGCTGGTCTTGCGGCTGCGGCTGTCGAGCTGGCGCTGCAACTCTTCTGCGACATCGACACTGAACCCGGTACCGACACGACCGCGATAGGTCAGCTTGCCATCATCCCAAGTGCCCAAGAGCAAGGAGGCGAAGGTCTTCTTCTTTGACGAAGGCGACCAGCCCGCGATGACAAATTCCTGCCGCCGCGCGCATTTAATCTTGAGCCAGTTGCGATTGCGATCGCTGCGATAGGGAGCATCAGCCTGCTTGGCAATAATGCCCTCATGGTTCTCGCGACATAGGGCGTCGAGTACCTTTTGGCCATTGCCCGTGACATGAGTGGAGAGTTGCACAAGCGAAGATGCATCGATGCTACCAAGTAGTGCTTCTAGCCGCCGCTTGCGCTCGGTGAGCTTGAGTTTGGCAGTGTCCTCGCCATTTTCTTCAATCAGATCAAATGCGAAGAAAGTCAGAGGACCGCCATCGGACAGACGCTGTTTGAGGGTGGAGAAATCGGTGCGTCCCTTGCTGTCAAAGGCGCAGAGCTCGCCATCGATCAGCGCCGAACCCTTGGTGATGCGGCTCAGGGGCGGGACGATGGTGGCGAACTGGTCGGTCCAGTCCTTGCCGTTGCGGGTAAACAGCCGGACCTGATCGCCAGCTATCGCGGCCTGACAGCGATAGCCGTCATATTTCATCTCGAACACCCAATCATTGCCTTCGGGCACCTCGCTGCTCAGCGTCGCGAGCTGCGGCGGGCGAAACTCGGGCAGTTGGCCTGACTTACCGCTCTTGGGCTTGTTGGGTGCGGGATTGTCGACTGCCTTGTCGGGGTCAGAGTGCCAGACGGCATCAGCCTTGGTCTTGGTGGTCTTTTTGGGTTTGAGGCCCTTTGCGATTCCCGCCATATCGCGCCCGGTCGAGACCGATCTTGTGAAGCGAGTGGTTAGCGTTTCTTCGTTCCTTGCCTGCTCATCGCGGTGTTTGATCAGGAGCCAGTTCTGGCGAGCGGGACCCGATTTGCGCTTGGTGTCGCGGCCCTTCATGTGCACCAGAACCCATTCGCCCTTCATGCGCTGACCATGCAGGCGCATTTTCAGGTCGCCGCCCTCCAGCGCTTCTTGTGGGTCGCCAATGGGCTCCCAGGTGCCCTGATCCCAGAGCATCACGGTGCCGCCGCCATACTCGTCGGCGGGGATCGTGCCTTCGAAATCACCATAGGCGAGGGGGTGATCTTCGACGCGAACGGCAAGCCGCTTGTCACTGGGGTTGTCGGAAGGTCCTTTGGTCACAGCCCAGCTTTTGAGCACGCCATCAAGCTCGATGCGGAAATCATAGTGCAGCCGCGTTGCATCATGTTTCTGGACCACGAAGCGGTTGCCGCCGGCAGTTACGGCGCTCTGGCCTGAGGGTTCCTGCGTCTTGGTGAAGTCGCGCTTGGCCTGATAGTCCTTGAGCAGCGTGTCGGCTTTGCTGGCCATGGATCAACTGGCTTTCTTGCGCGGCGCGCTCTTGGCCGGTGTTTTTCTTGCCGCCGGAGCTGCCTTCAAGGCTCGATTTGAGCGCTGCCATCAAATCCACGACATTGGAGCCGCTGGGTGCAGCCTCGGCGGGCTCATCCTTGGTGGACACCTTTTTGCTCTTGGATTTCAGCTTGGTGGCGATCAGCTCGCGCAGGGCGGCCTGATAGTGGTCCTTGAACACGCCCGCGTCGAAGGGCGCGGTCTTTTTCTCGATCAGGGCGGTTGCAACTTCGAGCAGTTCGGCGTCGGCCTTCTTTGCCGAGATTTCGGCAAAATACGGATCAGCTTTGCGCAATTCCTCCTCGTAGTGGAGGGTTTCAAGCAGCAGGCCCGTGCCGGTTGGTTTGATGGCAACCAGATATTCCTTGCCGCGCAGGGCCAGCTGACCGAGCCCGACCTTTTCGCTGGCCCGCAAGGCATCGCGGATGACGCGGAAGGCATCTTCGGCCAGATCGTCAGCGGGAACGATGAAATAGGGTTTATCAAAATAGATCGGATCGATTTCGCATGCGCCGACAAACTGCGTCAGTTCCAGGGTCTTGCGCGTGTCGAGTTTGACCGCATCAATTTCCTCATTGCTGAGCAGGACATAGTCGCCCTTTTCGTACTCAAACCCTTTCATGATCTCGTCCTTGTCGACGGGACCAACGCCCGCCACTACTTTTTCGTAGTGGATCGGCTTGCCCGTCGGCTCATGGATCTGGCGGAAGCTGGGCTTGGCGCTCGACTTTGTCGCTGTGTAAAGCTCCACGGCGATGGAGACGAGGGAGAGGCGCAACTGGCCTTTCCAGATGGGACGTGACGCTGGCATGGCGGGCTCGCTGGTCTGACGACTTTTGCCAATAACGAGTCCGATTGCGCCTTTGTTCCGCCGCGGTCGGCGTTGCGCGTGCCTCAAGACGTCCATAAGGTCTCGGCAAAATGCGGCATGGGAGAATCGAGAATGGACAGTTTTGGGTTGGACGGCCTCAGCATCACGCTGATTGGTCTGGGTATTCTGGCATTGCTGGTACTGTTTGCCGGTGCCAAGATCGTACCGCAGGGCTACAACTTCACCATTGAGCGGTTCGGCAAATATACCCGTACTCTCAGGCCCGGCCTGAACCTGATCGTGCCGTTTATCGATGCCATCGGCAAGCGCATCAATGTGATGGAGCAGGTGCTCGATGTGCCCCATCAGGAAGTGATCACCCGCGACAATGCCTCGATTACGGCCAATGGCGTGACCTTTTACCAGATACTGGATGCGGCAGCGGCGGCCTATGAGGTCTCCAACCTTGAAAACGCCATTCTCAACCTGACCATGACCAACATCCGCACGGTGATGGGCTCGATGGATCTGGATCAGTTGCTGTCCAATCGCGACGAGATCAATCAGCGCCTGCTTGGGGTGGTTGATGCGGCCGTATCGCCCTGGGGTGTCAAGATCACCCGCATCGAGATCAAGGATATCGACCCGCCCAAGGATCTGGTGGATTCCATGGGGCGTCAGATGAAGGCTGAGCGTGAAAAGCGTGCGGCTATTCTGGAAGCTGAGGGCCGTCGTCAGAGTGCGATCCTGCAAGCGGAAGGCGCCAAGCAGGCCCAGGTTCTTGAAGCCGAGGGCCGCAAGGAAGCCGCGTTCCGCGATGCTGAAGCGCGCGAGCGTTCGGCTGAAGCCGAAGCCAAGGCGACCCAGGTGGTGAGCGAGGCCATCGCCTCGGGCAGTGTGCAGGCGATCAACTATTTCGTCGCCAATAACTATATCAAAGCACTGGAATCGATCGCCAAATCGCCGAACCAGAAGCTGCTGATGATGCCGATGGAAGCGGCCAGCGTCATCGGGGCTATTGGCGGCATCGCTGAAATCGCCAAGGAAACCTTCGGTGACAAGGGACAAGCCGCGGCACGTCCGGGACGTCCACCCTCGGCAGGGTCGGCGCAATAGGAGGCGGTGATGCAGATCGTTGATCTGATTGTTGCCAATGGACACTGGTCCTGGATTGTTGGCGGATTGGTCTTGCTGGGCCTCGAACTCGTTCTGCCGGGCGGGTTTTTGCTGTGGATGGGCATTTCGGGGATCATTACCGGGTTGCTAACCATGGTGCAGCCCATGCCGTGGCCGCTGCAGTGGCTGATCTTTGGCGGTCTGAGCCTGCTGACTATCTTTGCCTGGGTGCGCTGGAGCCGCAATCGGCCCACACCGACCGATCGTCCCTTTCTAAATAGGCGCGCTGACCATTTTATCGGGCACGAGACAGTGCTGGAGCAGGCTATTGCCCAGGGCTATGGCCGGGTGGTGCTAGGCGATACGGTTTGGCGGGTATCGGGGCCCGAACTGCCTGTCGGGCAGCGCGTGCGGATCGTGGGCAGCGATGGGGCGGTGCTCAAGGTCGAGGCGATCTCTTAGCGCCGGGCAAGTCTTCGTTAACCATAAGATGGAAAGATCGCCACGCCTCGGACAATTGCGTCCGCAGGTGTCGATCGGTACGCCGATTGCCTGTTCACTGGCTGGCGGAGCGGAACTTGTCCTTGCGGTTACGGCACACGATCTGGCGGGCTGGCGCCTTGTGCACATTGTGCCTGGCAGCGCCCGCTATCGCGCAATCGGATGTGTTTACCGGCGACGGGTCGCGTAGCGATAATGACCGGCTGACGCCGGGCATCTACCCCGCTGACCCGGTGCTGGCCAATGGCAATTGGCTGCGCGAACCCCACGATCCATTCTTCGATGTCGACTGGTCGGTGGCGCTGCGCGGCAGCTATACAAAATCCACCAGCGGCGAACGCTTTGATGTCCGCACAATTCCTTCGGTGACGCTAAGCCATACCGGCTCGCGCTCCAATGTGAGTGCTACCGGCAGTGCCGAAATCGTGCAGCCGATCAATGGTCAGATTGATGTCAGCGCCCTGCGCCTGTCGGGTTCGCTTGGCTACGCGCTGGATAGTGACACGACACTGGATGCAGCGGGCCGCTTGTCGGTGACACGTTCACAAGCAGGGACGCCGGGCGTCGCCAGCAATATCGAGGTTGCGCCCCTGACGATCAGCGGTGGCGGCGATCTGGGTGTGACGCGGCAATTCGGCAAGTTCAATGTCGGATTGACCGGCTCGGCTGATCGCACGGTTTATCAGGAGACGACCCTGAGCGATGGCACACGCGTCAACAATGCCGATCAGGACGCCTGGGCGCTCAACACAGGATTGCGGGTGGGCTTTCAGATCACGCCGATCTTTGAAGTGTTCGGCAGAGCCAGCGTTGGCCGCGATGTATTTGACGTGCAGTCGGCATCGCTGGGTCTCAAGCCCGACGCAACCACCAGCTCGCTTGAGGCTGGTGTGACGGGCAAGTGGAACGAGGTGCTCGAGGCAAGTGCGTCGACGGGAGTGACGCTGCGACGGTTTGATGCGAGTAGCCTAGGTGAAGTGACCGCTCAGACCTACGACGCCTCGCTGACATTCCGGCCCGATCCGACCATCCAGATGACCGCTGGTCTGTCGACTACTGTAGCGCCTCCGGGCCCAAGCGGGTCAGGATCAACGCGCATTGGCTACGCAGCTGATGGTGAAGTCGCCTATACGGTCAATAGCTGGGTCGCCCTGCGCGCGCTCGCCAATTGGAGCAGTGCGAGCTATATCGGCAGCACTGACACCGAAACCGGTTATGGTTTCGGCGCCGGTGGTGACTATAAGGTCAATGCCCATACCGCGCTGACTGCCGACTACAATTTCGACAAGTCAGACAGCTCGACCAACGGCCCGCAGGAGGCACACCAGGTCAGCGTCGGGATTACGGTATCGCGCTGATACAGACCTAGAGCTGGTCGCCAAAATCGAGATTGCGCAGTTCCTTGATGAAGCCGTCGCGGATATCGTCCCGGTCCAGGGCGAACAGCACATTGGCCGTCAAAAAACCCAGCTTTGAACCGCAGTCGAAGACCTTGCCTTCGTATTTTACCCCGGTGAAACGCTGCTCCTGCATCAGCACCTGCATGGCGTCGGTCAGCTGGATTTCTCCGCCAGCGCCCTTGGCCTGGTCGGCCAGCAGGTTAAAGATTTCCGGCTGCAGAATATAGCGACCCGAAATAAACAGGTTCGATGGCGCCTCTTCACGCTTGGGCTTTTCGACCATGCCATTGATGGTGAAGCCGGTATCGGGGCCCTCCCCGCGCACGACTACGCCGTAGGAGGATACGTCTTCCCACGCGCACTCCTCCACGCCAATAACATTGCCGCCGTTCTGTTCGTCCTCATAGGCGTCGATCATCTGGCGCAGGACACCGGGCTGCGCGCGGAAAATCATGTCGGGCAGCAGCAGGGCAAAGGGGTTATTGCCGACGATTTCGCGGGCGCACCAGACAGCGTGGCCCAGACCCAGCGGTTCCTGCTGGCGGGTGAAGCTGCTGTGGCCGGCCGAAGGCAAATCCTTGCGGAGCTCGTCGAGAGCCTCGGTCTTGCCACGCGCTTCCAGCGTGGTTTCGAGCTCGAACTGGCGGTCGAAATGGTCTTCGATCACGCCCTTATTGCGGCCGGTAACAAAGACAAAATGCTCAATGCCCGCTTCGCGCGCTTCATCGACCGCGTATTGAATGAGCGGTCGGTCCACAACGGTCAGCATCTCCTTGGGCATTGCCTTGGTGGCGGGCAGGAATCGGGTTCCGAGACCGGCTACCGGAAATACGGCCGTTCTGACGCGTTTGGACAAAGGTATCTCTCCGTGCTGTTGACGAAAGTAAAGCTATCGCAATGCTTGTATAATATCACGACAGAAAATTTGGTTGCAAATGCAGAGGGCTAGGCAATGGCGGTATTGGTAACGGGTGGCGCTGGATATATCGGCAGCCATATGGTTCTCAGCCTGAGTGATGCGGGCGAAAACGTCGTGGTGCTGGACAATCTGGTCACTGGTTTTGACTGGGCCATTGATGGGCGGGCGCTGTTCGAACAGGGCGATGCTGGCGACATTGATTTCGTGGTCGGGCTGATCAAAAAGCACGGCATCACCGAGATTGTGCATTTTGCTGGCTCCATCGTGGTGCCGGAATCGGTGACTAACCCAT
The DNA here is from genome assembly GCF_055808475.1 of Devosia sp. J2-20. NCBI lineage: Bacteria > Pseudomonadati > Pseudomonadota > Alphaproteobacteria > Hyphomicrobiales > Devosiaceae > Devosia > Devosia sp. J2-20. Next base: position 370,470 of record NZ_CM147870.1, read on the forward strand.
TGAAATATTACGGCAATAACACCGCGACCTCGCGCAATCTCATCGAAGCCGCCGTCAAGGGTGGGGTAAAGCATTTCATCTTCTCGTCCACGGCTGCGGTGTATGGCATGACAGGGCTGGCGCCGGTTGTGGAAACCACTCCACTCAATCCGATGTCGCCTTATGGCCGCTCCAAGCTGATGACCGAGATGATGCTGGCCGATGTGGCCGCGGCGCATCCGATGACCTTTGGCGTGCTGCGCTATTTCAATGTGGCCGGCGCCGATCCGCAGGGTCGTAGCGGGCAGTCCTCGCCCGAGGCGACCCACCTGATCAAGGTGGCCTGCCAGACGGCGCTGGGGCAGCGCGAGAAGATGGATATCTTCGGCACGGACTTCGAAACCCCTGATGGCACGGGCGTTCGCGACTATATCCATGTCAGCGATCTGATTGCCGCCCATGCCCTGTTGCTCAAGCATTTGCGCGGTGGTGGGGACAGCACAACGCTCAATTGCGCCTATGGTCAGGGCTATTCGGTGCGCGAGGTGGTGGAGACGGTTCGCAAGGTTTCCGGCGTTGATCTGCGGGCCGAAGAGGGGCCGCGGCGGGCCGGGGATCCGGCCTCGATTACCGCGACAGGCGAGAAGGTCCGGGCGACGCTGGGCTGGGTACCACAGCATGCTGACCTGACCGAAATCGTGCAATCGGCCTTTGCCTGGGAGAAGCATCTGATGGTGCGAAACCGCTAGCCGATGGACACCCTCAAGCTCCTATTGGCTAGCGCATTGTTAGCACTGAGCCTGACCACTGCCACATTTGGGCAGCCGGTCGAGAACTTTGACAGCTTTGTTGCCAATTTCCGCAGCAAGGCGGTGGCGGCGGGCGTCGACCGGCAAGTGTATGACGCAGTGATGGGTGGACTGACGCCGGACCCGCGCGTGCCAAAACTGGTAACAGCACAGCCCGAATTCACCACGCCGATCTGGGACTATATCGACGGGCGGGTGACCGCCGGACGGATCGAACGGGGCAAGGCAGCGATTGCGCGCAATCAGGCGCTGTTTGCGGCGGTGGGTGAAGCCTATGGCGTCGATCCCTATCTGCTGGGCGCGATCTGGGGCATGGAGACCGATTATGGCGCGGTATTGGGCAATGCTGGCCTGATCCGCCCGATCGTGCGTTCGCTGGCGACATTGGTGCATCAGCGCCGCAGCCGGCTGGTCGAGGATGAGGCTGATCTGATTGCAGCGCTGGTGCTGCTGCAGCGGGGGCAGACCAGTGCGGATGCCCTGCTGGGATCCTGGGCCGGTGCCATCGGGCATTTGCAGGTGAACCCCTCCAATGTGGTGGCGCATGGCACGGATGGCGATGGCGATGGTCGGGTGGACCTGCACAATTCACTGGCCGATGCGCTGGCCACCAGTGCGCGGTTCATGCGGGGGCTGGGTTACCAGCCCGGCGTTGATTGGGGCATGGAGGTGGTTGTGCCCAGCGGGTTCGACTATCTGCTGGCCAGCCGCACGCAATTGCGTCCGGTGTCGTTTTTTGCCGAGAGGGGCATAGCGCGGGTGGCAGGGCGTCAGTTCAGCGATCCGAACCTGCCGGTGTTTCTCTATGTGCCAGCGGGCAAGGATGGGCCGAAGTTTCTGATGACCCAGAACTATCTGGTGCTCAAGGGCTACAATTTCTCGGACAGCTACGCGATGAGCGTGGCGCATATGACCGACCGGCTCAAGGGCGGTGGGCCGTTTGTCGATGACTGGCCGCGCGGCACGGTGTTTCCCAATCTGGCCGAGCGCGAGGCAATCCAGCGCGCGCTGGGGGCGCTGGGGCTCTATGATGGCAGCGTGGATGGTCGGCTGGGGCCGATTACCCAGGAAGCCTATGCGCGCTTCCAGGCCAGCCAAGGCGCTGTTGCAGATGGCTTCATCACCAAGGCTGCCTATAATGCGCTGGCGGCTGTGCGCCGATAACTTCCCGGTGCGTGTGATGGCGCTGCGGTCTGGCTTTTGCTAGGAGGGGACAGGTTTGGCGCGTGAGTTGAGCATGACCCGTCTGTTTCTGGCATTGCTGATCGGGATGTTCGTCCTTGTGGACGTGGCGCCCGCGCTCGCCCAAAGCCCCGACACCATGCTGATGGCACAGGCGCAGAAGCGCCGGACGCTGTTTGACCTGTTGTTCGGTGAGGAAGAAACCAAGCCTGCTCCGGTGCAGCAGCCACAGCGCACCACGCGCCAGCAGGCACCCGCGGCCAGCCTGCCGCCGCCCAAGCCGCAGGTGGAGAAATCTGCCGACGCGACGCGACTGGCGGTGTTCGGCGACTCCCTGGCGATTGATCTGAGCAAGGCGCTTGAGCGGCACTATGCCGAGGACGCCAATCTGGTGGTGATCAATCAGGGGGTCAGCTCGTCCGGCTTTGTGCGCGATGACTTCTTTGACTGGAACAAGGCGCTAGCCGAGCAGATCGCGGCGGACAGCTTTGACATGGCCGTGGTGATCATCGGCATTAATGACCGTCAGGAGATCCGCGCGGAAGGGGAGACCTATTCATCGCTGACCGAAGGTTGGACGGCGGAATATCAGGCGCGACTGACCCGGTTCCTGGGGCAGTTGCGGGCGGCACGCAAGCCGGTCATCTGGGTCGGGCTGCCGCCCATGAGCAAGGCGTCCTATTCCGCAGCGATCAGCCAGATTGCCAATGTGCAGCGGCTGGCGACGTTTTCGGGCGGCGCGGAATATGTCGACATCTATGAGCGGTTCCTGGGCGAAGACGGCAAGTACAGCTCGTACGGGCCCGATGTAAACGGACAGAATGCGCGCATGCGCAAGGATGACGGCATCCATTTCGCAACGGCGGGATCGGACAAGCTGGCGTTCTATCTCAGCCAGTCGATCCGCACCTTCTATCGCGGTGGCGGTGTGGTCAGTGCGGTGGCCGATCCGCTGCTGGGCACCGATGCAGCGGCCATGGTGCGCCCGCCCTATCAGGGGCTGGGGCAGACGCGTCTGCTGGAAATCGCCGGGGCAGTGATCCCGATCAGCCGGGTGCCGGCGCGCTCCAATGACCTGCTGATATCGTCGGGCGCGCCTGCTGCACCTGCACCCTTTACGCTGGAGGCGCTGATGAGCGCCCCGATCGGTCGGGTGGATGCGTTTGGCGTGGGGGTCGACCCTGCAGCCGTGGTCGAAAACGGCAGCGGCCGCTAGTCGGTAAAGCGGACTGCGCCGATATGGGGCAGGTTGCGATTGCGCTGGCCGTAATCGATGCCATAGCCAACCACAAATTTGTCTGGAATATCAAAGCCGATCCAGCGCGCCTGCACGTCGGTTTCGCGGCGGCTGGGCTTGTTGAGCAGGGCGCACACTTCCATGCGGCGGGGGTGGCGGGTGCCGAGGATTTCGAGCACATGCTTGAGCGTATAGCCGGTGTCGACAATGTCCTCGACCACCAGCACGTCGCGGCCGGCGATCTCGCCGCGCAGATCCTTGAGGATGCGGACTTCACGGCTCGATTCCATGGCATTGCCATAGGAAGAGGCTTCCATGAAGTCGACTTCAACCGGCAGGTCGAGTTCGCGCACCAGATCGGCGATGAAGATGAATGAGCCGCGCAGCAGGCCGACGACGACGAGCTTGTCGGTATCGGCGTAATGAGTGGAGATCTCTTTTGCCAGGGCTTCGACGCGGGCGGCGATGGACTTGGCCGAGATCAGTTCATCGACGACATAGGGCTTCTGGGTCATGGCAGTTCTCTAACTTGGCATGCGATGCGACAGCGCAGATCGGCCAAGCTGATAGCAGAATGTGTGTCGGCACGGTAGCGCTGGTGGTGGTGGCGTTTTTTGGGTTTGCTGAGGGGGATTTGGCTTGGCGTCTGGAAGAGTACCCTCCTAGCCTCCCCCTGATCAGGGGAAGGCACCACTTTGGCGTGTGGCGTGAGAGTGTTTGATCTCCGGACACGGTCTCACCAGCCCTGATTGGGCGATTGGAAGCGTACCCCTTGCGGCCTCCCCCTTGGGCAGGGGGAGGAATGCGCGCGGTGGGTGGTGGGGCCGAGGCCCACCTCCGATGCTGCTAGCGCGGCAGGTTGGTCTTGCCCATCAGATCGAAATCGATGGAGCGGGCGGCCTGACGGCCTTCGCGGATGGCCCAGACGACGAGCGACTGCCCACGGCGCATATCGCCGGCCGCGTAGACCTTGGGCACGGTGGTCTTGTAGCTGATGGTGTCAGCAAACAGATTGCCGCGCTTGTCCAGATCAGCGCCCAGTTCGGTCAGCATGCCTTCCTTGACGGGGGAGGCGAAGCCGATGGCGAGCAGGACCAGATCGGCCTTGATGATGAACTCGCTGCCGGGAATGGGCTGACGCTTGCGATCAACGCGGGCGCATTCAACGCCGGTGACCTGACCCTTGGCATTGCCGATGATCTTCATCGTGCCTGCCGCAAATTCGCGGATGGCGCCTTCAGCCTGGCTGGAGGAGGTGCGCATCTTGACCGCCCAGTTGGGCCAGTTGGTCAGCTTGTTCTCAAGCTCTGGTGGCATGGGACGCACGTCCAGCTGGGTCACCGCAATGGCGCCCTGACGGAACGAGGTGCCCACGCAGTCACTGGCGGTATCGCCACCGCCGACGACCACGACATGCTTGCCCGCGGCTGTTAGCTGGGCCTGACCCGACACATCCTCGCCGCCGAGGCGACGGTTCTGCTGCACCAGGAACGGCATGGCGAAGTGCACGCCCGCCAGATCGGTGCCTTCGGCATCGACATCACGCGGCTTTTCGGAGCCGCCGCACATCAGCACGGCGTCGTGCTTTGCCTGCAGCTCGGCCAGTGGCGTGGTGACGCCGACATTGACGCCGTAGTGGAAAGTGACGCCTTCGGCTTCCATCTGAGTGACGCGGAAGTCGATGTGTTCCTTCTCCATCTTGAAGTCGGGAATGCCATAGCGCATCAGGCCGCCGGCCTTGGGCTCGCGTTCATAAAGGTGCACATCGTGCCCCGCGCGGGCCAGCTGCTGGGCCGCGGCCATGCCTGCGGGACCCGAACCGATAATGCCCACCGACTTGCCGGTCTTGTCGGGGTTGATCTGCGGCTTGATCCAGCCCGCGCGGATGGCGCGGTCGGCAATGGCCTGTTCGACGGTCTTGATGGCGACCGGCACGTCTTCCAGGTTCAGCGTGCAGGCTTCCTCGCAGGGGGCGGGGCAGATGCGGCCGGTGAACTCGGGGAAGTTGTTGGTCGAGTGCAGGTTGCGCGCCGCGTCTTCCCAATTGCCGTGATAGACAAGGTCATTCCAGTCCGGGATCTGGTTGTTGACCGGGCAGCCGGTATCGCCATGGCAGAACGGAATACCGCAATCCATGCAACGGGCAGCCTGATCGACAACACGCCCTTCCGAGAGCGGAATGGTGAATTCACCAAAGTGGCGAATGCGATCGGACGCTGGCTCGTAGCGGGGCTCTTCGCGCTCGATCTCGAGAAAGCCTGTTACCTTACCCATGTGCTCTCTCCTTATTCTGCCGGTGCGCCAAGACCGCCGGACGCGCGCTTTTGTTCCATCTCGCGGATGGCGCGGCGATATTCGACGGGCATGACCTTGACGAACTTGGGCCGCATTTCAACCCAGTTATCGAGGATCTGCTTGGCTCGGGTGGAGCCGGTATAGTGCAGATGGTTGGAAATGAGCTGGTGCAGGCGCTCGTCATCGTGGCGCGTCATGTCGCCAGAGATGTCGACACGGCCGTGCCATTCCAGATCACCACCGTGATGGTGCAGTCGGCGCATGAGGTTTTCTTCCTCGGGCACGGGCTCGAGATCGACCATGGCCAGGTTGCAGCGCTCGCGGAAGGTTTCGTCTTCATCGAGCACATAGGCGACGCCGCCAGACATGCCGGCTGCGAAGTTGCGGCCGGTCTGACCCATGACCACGACAACGCCGCCGGTCATGTATTCGCAGCCGTGATCACCGGTGCCTTCAACAACGGCGATGGCACCCGAATTGCGGACGGCAAAGCGTTCGCCAGCCACGCCGCGGAAATAGCACTCACCGGCAATGGCGCCGTAGAGTACGGTATTGCCCACGATAATTGACTTGTTGGGATCAAAGGCGGCCTTTTCGGACGGACGCACCACGATGCGGCCACCCGACAGGCCCTTGCCGACATAGTCATTGGCATCGCCGACCATATCGATGGAAATGCCGCGGGCGAGGAACGCACCGAAGGCCTGACCGGCGGTGCCGCTCAGCTTGATCGAAATGGTGTCATCGAGCAGACCCTCATGGCCATACTTCTTGGCCACTGCACCTGAGAGCATGGCGCCGGCAGAGCGGTCGCGGCTGCGGATGGGCAGATCGATATGGACCGCCGTGCCGTTTTCAAGCGCGGGCTGGGCCAGTTCGATGAGCTTGCGATCGAGCACCGATTCCAGATGATGGTTCTGGGTCTCGGAGTGATAGAGCGTGTCCTCGCCCTGCAGTTCCGGCTTGAAGAACAGCTTGGTGAAATCAACGCCTTCGCTCTTCCAGTGATCGGCCAGCTTGCGCTGATCGAGCAGGTCCGAACGGCCGATGAGCTCGTTGAGGGTGCGCGCACCCAGCCCGGCCAGCAGGCCACGCAGCTCTTCGGCGATGAAGAAGAAGTAGTTGATGACGTGTTCGGGCGTGCCCTTGAAGCGCTTGCGCAGCACCGGATCCTGGGTGGCAACGCCAACCGGGCAGGTGTTGAGATGGCACTTGCGCATCATGATGCAGCCTGCCGCGATCAGCGGCGCGGTCGAGAAGCCGAACTCGTCGGCACCCAGCAGGGCGCCAATGAGCACGTCTCGACCGGTCTTGAGACCGCCATCGACCTGCAGCCGGACGCGGCTGCGCAGGCGGTTGAGCACCAGCGTCTGGTGGGTTTCGGCCAGACCGATTTCCCATGGACCGCCCGCATGCTTGAGCGAGGTCAGCGGCGAAGCGCCGGTGCCGCCATCATAGCCCGAAACGGTGATGTGATCAGCACGCGCCTTGGCAACCCCAGCGGCAACCGTGCCGACACCGACTTCGGAGACCAGCTTGACCGAAATATCGGCCTGCTCATTGACGTTCTTGAGATCGTAGATGAGCTGGGCAAGGTCTTCGATGGAATAGATGTCATGGTGCGGCGGCGGGCTGATAAGGCCCACGCCGGGTGTGGAGTGACGGGTCTTGGCAACGATCCAGTCGACCTTGTGGCCGGGCAGCTGACCACCTTCGCCGGGCTTGGCACCCTGGGCGACCTTGATCTGCAGCTGATCGGCATTGACCAGATATTCGGTGGTGACGCCGAAGCGGCCCGAGGCGATCTGCTTGATGGCCGAGCGCATGGGGTTGCGCGAGCCATCGGGCAGGGGCTTGTAGCGATCGGGCTCTTCGCCGCCTTCACCGGTGTTGGACTTGCCGCCAATGGTGTTCATGGCCTTGGCCAGCGTGGTGTGGGCCTCGCGCGAAATCGAGCCAAAGCTCATCGCGCCGGTGACGAAACGCTTGACGATATCGGCAGCGGGTTCAACCTCGTCCAGCGGCACGGCGGCGCCAATGGGCTTGATGTCGAACAGGTTACGAATGGCCAGATAGCCGTTTTCGCCGGAGTTCACGCGCTCGGCAAAGCTGTTGTAGCGTTCCTGCGCGGTTTCGGGCGCGTCATCCTTGGTGCGGACGGCGTGCTGGAGATCGGCGACGACGTCGGGGCTCCAGGCATGCTTTTCGCCGCGGATGCGGTACATGTATTCGCCGCCCACATCGAGGGCCTTGCGCAGCACGGCCTTGGCGCCGAAGGCGTCGGTATGCCGGCGCACGGTTTCCTCGGCGACCTCGGCCAGGCCGACACCCTCAATGGTGGTGGCGGTGCCAAAGAAGAAACGCTTGACGAATTCGGTGCTCAGACCGACGGCGTCGAAGATCTGGGCGCCGCAATAGGACTGGTAGGTCGAGATGCCCATCTTGGACATGACCTTGAGGAGGCCCTTGCCGACCGACTTGATGTAGCGGTTGACCACTTCCTGGGCGTCGACTTCGGCCGGGAACTCGCCTTCAGCATGCATGGCGGCCAGGGTTTCGAACGCCAGATAGGGGTTGATGGCTTCGGCGCCATAGCCGGCCAGCATGGCGAACTGGTGCATTTCACGGGCTTCGCCGGTCTCGATCACCAGACCCGAGGAGGTGCGCAGACCCTTGCGGATCAGGTGGTGATGCACGGCAGCGGTGGCCAGCAGCGCGGGAATGGCGATGCGGTCAGCCGCGACCAGGCGGTCGGACAGGATGATGATGTTGAACTCGCCGCGCACGGCGGCTTCAGCGCGCTCGCAAATGGCATTGATGGCCGCTTCCATGCCCACTGCGCCCTTGTCGGCAGAGTAGGTGATGTCGATGGTTTCGGTGCGGAACTGGTTGTCTGCCATATCGCCAATGGCGCGGATCTTTTCGAGATCCTCATTGGTCAGAACGGGCTGACGCACCTCAAGGCGCTTCTCCTTGGAGACGCCTTCGAGATCGAAAATGTTGGGGCGCGGGCCAATGAAGCTGACCAGGCTCATCACCGATTCCTCGCGGATCGGATCGATGGGCGGGTTGGTCACCTGGGCGAAGTTCTGCTTGAAATAGGTGTAGAGCAGCTTGGACTTCTGGCTCAGCGCGGAAATGGGCGTGTCGGTACCCATGGATCCGACAGCTTCCTGGCCGGTGGTGGCCATGGGCGTCATCAGGATCTTGATGTCTTCCTGGGTGTAACCAAAGGCCTGCATGCGATCGAGCAGGGACTCGGTGGTCTTGGGCGTCTCAAGCTCGGTCTTGGGCAGATCCTCAAGCACGATCTGGCTGCGGGCGAGCCATTCGGCATAGGGGTTCTTGGTAGCCAGGGTCTGCTTGATCTCTTCGTCGGAGATGATGCGGCCTTCTTCAAGGTCGATCAGCAGCATGCGGCCGGGCTGCAGGCGCCAGCGCTCGACGATGTCCTCGTCGGGAATGGTCAGCACGCCGGATTCCGAGGCCAGGACCACATGGCCTTCCTTGGTCACCAGATAGCGGGCAGGGCGCAGGCCGTTGCGGTCCAGCGTTGCCACGACGTAGCGGCCATCGCTCAGGCTCATGGCAGCCGGACCGTCCCATGGCTCCATCAGGGCAGCGTGATATTCGTAAAAGGCGCGACGCGTCTCATCCATCAGCGGATTGCCGGCCCAGGCTTCGGGGATCAGCATCATGGCCGCATGGGGCAGCGAATAGCCGCCACGCACGAGGAATTCGAGCGCGTTGTCGAAGCAGGCCGTATCGGACTGACCTTCGTAGGAAATCGGCCAAATCTTGGTGATGTCATCGCCGAACTTGGGCGAGGAGACCGAGGCCTGGCGCGCCGCCATCCAGTTGACGTTGCCGCGAATGGTGTTGATCTCACCATTGTGGGTGGTCATGCGATAGGGGTGGGCCAGCTTCCAGGAGGGGAAGGTGTTGGTCGAAAAGCGCTGATGCACCAGAGCGATGGCGCTCTGGAACGTCTCGTCATGCAGGTCGAGATAGAAGGCGCCCAGCTGGAAGGCCAGAAACATGCCCTTGTAGACAATGGTGCGGGCCGACATGGACACGACATAAAAGCCGTTATCGCCAGCGGATTCGGGAATGTCGGCATAGACGGTGTTGGAGATGACCTTGCGCACGATGAGCAGCTTGCGCTCGAACTCATCAAGGCTCAGGCCATCGGGGCGGGCGATCACCAGCTGCTCGATGATGGGCTGGGTGGCGATCACGCCGGCGGACAGGGCCGAGTTGTCGGTGGGCACGACGCGCTCGCCCAGGACACTCAGGCCCTCGCGCTCAAGGCAGGCATGGACGCGCTTGGCAACGCGATCGCGCAGGCCATCGGTGTTGGGATAGAACAGCATGGCCACGGCGTAGTGGTGCTTTTCGGGCAGATCGAATGGCATGACCTTCTTGAAGAAGTCATGAGGGGTCTGCACCAGAATGCCGGCGCCATCGCCCATGAGGGGATCCGCGCCCACGGCACCGCGATGCTCAAGGTTCTCGAGAATTTCGAGACCCTTCTGCACCACTTCGTGGCTGGCCTTGTTCTTGATGTTGGCAATCATGCCGATGCCGCAGGCATCATGCTCGTTGGCGGGATCATACAGACCCTGCGCCTCGGGGCGGCCGTGCGATACGCGCTTGCCATCCAAAATCAGGGTTTTGGCCGTGGCAGGTTTCGTGGTGACGGGAGAAATGGATCCGTTCCGCGTGTGTGCCATGGCGTGTTCCTCGTTGGTTGGTCGCGCCCGTCGCCGGGCGATGTCACTATATGGTGTGCATCCTGGTGGTGTCAGTTGCCCGACGGTTTGGATGCGGTCTCGATCCTCTAGTGGGCGCGTTGCTCACGCGGGTCGTACACAGTACGGCTCGAATGAGCAAATACGTCCATGCGTGGGGAGTGGCACTGCATCCAAATGGCCACTCGAATTCGGGCTAGTTTAGCCCCGCCTGCCCGTTTCCGCTATCGTCTAGCGGTCCAGCCGGACCAGCGTGCGTGCTGGCCGCGGAGAGCGGGGCGACGCGTCATATAGGACAGTTGTACTGCCCTATCGACCGCACATTTGCATAATTCCAAACTGGGAGCAAGCGCCTTTGCCGCGCTGAGGGGGCAGAAAATAGGAAATCACCAACTGAGGTGTAGGAAATAATAGGCATTTTGGCGGTTTGACGCCGCAAAAGGGGCGCTTCCGGTCGGGAAGCGCCTCTTGATCACAATTGATGTGGCAATTGCCTATTCGAGATGGGACTTGATGAACCACAGGTCCTTGTCGAGCTCGCGCGAAAAGGCGGTCAGGATGTCGGCGGCATCAGCATCACCGGCTTCGTCGGTGGCGTCGATATCTTCGCGCACCTGATTGGCGATGCTGGCAAAGCGATCGGCAAGCGCCTGAAGATGGTCGGGGACCTTCTTGATATCGGTGGGGTAGGCGTCGAGCGTGCTCGACTTGGCCACGGCCTGGCTGGTGCCAACGGGCGTGCCATCAAGCTGAGCCACGCGCTCGGCGATCACATCGACATGGCCATCGATGGCGGTGCGCATGGGATCGAGCATTTCGTGCACGGCGATGAAATTGGGACCCTTGAGGTTCCAATGGGCCTGCTTGACGATCAGGGCCAGATCAATGGCGTCAAGCAGACGGGCATTGAGAATGTCGATAACGGTCGACTTGGCGTTGGCCTTCAGAGCAATCGAGGGGGTCTTCATAATGAGTTCCTTTGACGCTGTTGACGCTTGATGATGTGAGTCATCAACCAATGGGGTGGGCTGAGGTTCCGTTATCGGGGCGCAAAAAAGGCGCAGTCAGAGCCTGACTGCGCCTCCGATCATGCAGGCTGGACAACGGGGCCATACGAGCTCAGCCCTGATGGCCCAGCCGCCCAAAACCGCTCCAGTGGAGCGATTTTGCGCAAGCGCCGGCGTCTAGTTGACCGACTTGTCCTCAATGGTTGGCTGCTCGCCAGACTTGATCTCGATCGAGCGCGGCTTCTTGCTTTCGGGCAATTCGCGCTTGAGTTCGAGATGGAGCAAGCCATTCTCGAGGGTGGCGCCGTGAACCTCGACATAGTCGGCAAGCTGGAAGCGCAGTTCAAAGGCGCGTTCAGCAATGCCGCGATGGAGGAATTCGCGGGCCTTGTCGGCGGTCTCGGCGGATTTGGCGCCCTTGACCACAAGGTTGTTTTCCTTGGTCTCAATGGCGATGTCGCCATTGCCAAAACCGGCTACGGCAATCGAGATGCGGTAGGTGTCATCACCGGTGCGCTCGATATTGTAGGGAGGGTAGGTCTTGGCTTCCTGCCCGACCAGATTGTCGAGGCGATTGAAGACCCGGTCAAAGCCGACGGTCGAGCGGTAGAAGGGGGAAAAATCAATGGTCTGCATAGTCACATTCTCCGTAAAGCAACGTGGTTTCCCGGTGGTCTCGTGCTGGCTCCCAACATTAGGCAAGCCGTGAAATTCGAGGCCGGGGTCCCCGGCGAGTGCCGGCGAACAAATGAAATATGGGGGGCCGAATGACGGGTTCAAGGGGTGCAGGATTGCGTCGGGCATGAACCGAAAATGAATGATCTGGTCCAATCGCGTTCAGGCGGGGGGCGCTAGAAGTGCGGGTGTGCCGAGAGCAATCCCGGCACGGTAAAACAGCGGCCCGTCTTCCGCCCCCCGCACGGGCCGTCATGAAGGAAACCAGTATCCCCCGGGATGCTGGTTTTCTTTTGCTGCAGCGGTTCTGGCAATCTGCCGGTCTGCAAATGGCAGGCTCTTGCGCTTGTGGCGCTCCCGTACTCAAGTACGCTGCGCGCCGGTTCTCATCACCCCCCATTTTCCACTCGGCAGCCCGCGAATCCCGCTACAGCAAATTGTGCCTTCCAGAACAGGTCTCTCATGAACGTCGTCGATCCCAATGGACCCAGCCTGGTCAATATTGCATCCAACCCCATGCCCGAGGGCGCGCGGGTGGGTTATTTCAAGACGCCCGACAATGTGCAGCTGCGCTATGCGTTCTGGCCGAAGTCGGAAGGCAAGCATCGCGGCACGATCTGTCTGGTGCAGGGGCGTGCCGAATTCATCGAGAAGTATTTCGAGACCATTGCCGATTTCCGCAAGCGGGGGTTTTCGGTGGCCACGTTTGACTGGCGCGGACAGGGCGGCTCGGACCGGCTGATCGACAATCCAGCGCTGGGCTATGTCGACCGGTTCGAGGATTACTGGACGGACCTCAAGAGCTTTCACGGCCATATCCTGCTGCCCGAATGCCCGCCGCCCTATTATCTGGTGGGCCATTCAATGGGCGGGCTAGCCTCGCTGATGGCCGGCGCCCGGGACCGGCTGATGTTTGACAGGATCTTTCTGTCGGCCCCGATGCTGGCGCTGGACGGCCTGCCATTGAGCATGGCGGGGATGGCGCGCGTGGCCGAGGTGCTCAGCTTTGTCGGGCTGGGCCGGATGCCGGTGAGCCGCAAGGCTGACAAGCCCGCGTCAGAGGCGACATTTCCCAATAATCCGCTGACCGGGGACATGCTGCGCTATCTGCGCATGGTCGATGTGCTCAATGCCCGCCCGATGCTGGAAATCGGTGCGCCGACCGTGCGCTGGGCGGCATCGGCCTTTGGCGCGATGACAGTGGCCGGCGGCGACAGCTTTCCCGCCAGCGTGCGCATTCCGCTATTGATGCTGGGCGCGGCGCGCGATGCGGTGGTGTCGACCAATGCCATTGAGCAATTGGGCCTGCGGATGCGGACCGGGCGCCACATGGTGATCCCCGGCGCGCGGCATGAACTGTTCATGGAAAGCGACGCGATCCGCGGCCAGGTGTTTGCCGCGTTTGATGCGTTCATTACCGAGCAGAGCGGGTGAGTGGGGCCGGTCCGGGGTGGGTAACGGACTGGCGGCTATCGGAGACTGGCAGGGCAAAGCTGACCGTCACCCGCCCTTTTGTCGGGCCGCTTTAAACACCTGCATCCAAAATTGTGCGACGCATACCTTCAAAGGCCCGACGTGAGAATGCTGTAGACGTTCGACTGCAGCCCCGCAATCACCGCTCGAAGCGTCTCCTGACGATCTTGCCCGCTGACGGGAAGAACATGCGTTTCGTATGGCCCAACGTCGGCGAACTGGGCATGAAGGTCTGCAATTATCTGCGGATCGCTAAGGCTATCGCCGCCGCGAACAGCACAGCGCTCGACTGCTTCGGCGGCTGTCGTGCGCAGCAGGATATAGTGAAGGGGCAGGCCAAGAGCCTTGAAAGCAGGGAGCCAGCCTGGCCGCACCACGCCATCAAGTACGACGAAATAGCCGTGGCTGGCGTAGCGGCCCGCGACATCCGCCGCAATCTGCATGATCATCTGGTTTTGCTGATCGGCTTGTTCAAGCCATGGGTCGATATGACCGTGCTTGATGAATCCCCAGAAGTCATCGGAGTGGAGATGCACCTTGGGCGCGCCAGGGAGGTGGGCTAGCGCTTCGGCAGTTGTGGTCTTGCCTGAGCCAGGATGGCCGGAGAGAAGGAGAATATGGCCTGCAACATCGTTCATCATGGTCCTCCCGTTGTCTGCTTTTAGCAAAGGGCTAAGCTAGATGTCACGGCGGCAACGAGATCGAAACCCGACAGGTTTGGTGCTGTCGAGGTCGCATCACGATCGCGTGGTGGGGCGCCACGGTGGACGTTGAAACTCACCAATTTTCAACGATGTTGCGATAGGAATTGGGTCGATGCCAGCATGGCATTTGAGGACCAGTAGTTGCCCATACGCAGCTTGTTGACGCGCTTCTTATCCGACCGCTCGGGTAACGTTGCGATTATCTGTGCATTCGCCTTTATTCCAATGTTGGTCGTGGCTGGTGGGGCAACCGATATCGCCCGCCACGAAGCCTATCGGGTGCAGTTGCAGGATGGCGTTGATCGCGCTGTGCTGGCCGCCGCGTCATTGACGCAAACCCGCACCATCGAGGCAACCGTAACCGACTACATGAAGTCGGTGCCGTTCATCAAAGACGTCAAGGTGAGCTTCACGCCCAAGACCGGGCTGAACTATCGCGAAGTCACGGTGCAGGCGCAGTATGCCATGTCGACGGGCTTCCTGCCGCTGATCGGGGTCAACACCATCATGGTGAGCGCCTCGGCCACCGCCATCGAGCGGCGCAAGAATGTCGAAATCTCGCTGATGCTGGACGTGTCGGGTTCGATGCGCAATGGCAATCCGCGCCGCATTGACCTGCTCAAGCCGGCGGCACGCGATTTTATCGATGCGATCCTGAACGCCAAGACGGCCGATTACACATCGGTGTCGATCGTGCCCTATGCGGGCCAGGTCAATGTGGGGTCCGCGGTATTCGCCGGGCTGGGCGGGACGCGGCTGCACAAGAATTCGTCGTGCTTTGAATTTGCCGATGCCGATTACGCGGCGGGCATGCGCACCTTTGCCGGCCGGGCGCAGGTGCCCCATTTCACGCACTGGAATTTCAACCAGAACGTGAAGGACATGAACTGGTGGTGGTGTCCCACCGAGGACACCTCGATCAGCTATCTGTCCAACAATGCCACTGCGCTCAAGCAGCGCATCACCGATTACAAAATGCATGACGGCACCGGCACGGCGGTGGCGATGAACTGGGGGCTGATGCTGCTCGATCCGACATCGCGCGATTTTGTGCAGTGGGCGTCCACGGCCGGGATCGTGCCGACAGCCTTTGCCGGGCGGCCCTCGGCGTTCAATGACGGCGAAACGCTCAAATTCATCGTGTTGATGACGGATGGCGCGATCAGCGACCAGTACCGCCCCAAGGACGCCAATCGATCGGTTACCCTGGCGCCCGACAACAAGCTGACCCAGTCGCGCACCCAGGCACGCGATCTGATGTACAAGGTGTGCAACCGGGCCAAGGCCAATGGGGTGGTGGTGTTCACCATCGGGTTTGAAGTGGATTCCACCGCCGCCACGGAAATGGCCAATTGCGCCTCGAGCCCGAGCCATTTCTATTCGGTGACCGGGCTTGATATCGCCAAGGCGTTCAGCTCGATCGCCTCGGCGATCCAGAAGATCCGGTTGACCCAATGATCACGCGGATCCGCGGGGGGTTTGTGCGGCATCAGGCGGGCGCGGCTGCGGTGGAGTTCGCGCTGATCGTGCCGATGCTGTTCGCGCTGATCTTTTCGACCATCGAGGTCGGCTGGACGATGGTGCAGACCATCATGCTGGAGCGGGGGCTGGATCTGACGGTGCGTTCGCTGCGCATTGGCAGTCTGGCCAACCCGACCCAGACGCTGATCCGCCAGGCGGTATGCAAGCAGGCCATGGTGCTCAATGACTGCGTCAACACGCTGACCATCGAGCTGATCCCGATCACCAAGGAAGCCGATTATCCCACCGATTCCTCGCGCTGCATCAACCGGGGCAGCAAGGTGGCGCCGGTGTTGCGGTTTGATGCGGGGTCGCGCTCGCAGACGGTGTTTGTGCGCGCGTGCTTTGTGGTTTCGCCGCTGACGCCGGGTCTGGGGGTGGGGCTGGCCCTGCCCAAGGACAATACCGGGGCCTATCGGATCATCGCCAAATCGGCCTTTGTGAACGAGCCATCATGAGCACACAGCGGCGCGGGCTATCGGCATGGATAGGCGATCAGCGCGGGGCGTCGGCGGTGGAGTTCGCCTTGTTCGCCCCGGTGCTGCTGATGCTGCTGCTGGGATCGGTGACCATTTTTCACATGTTCCGCACGGCGCAAAACCTGGAAAAGGCCACCTATACAGTGGGTGATATCCTGTCGCGCCAGACGGTGGTGAGCAATGATGTGATGACCAACATGCTCAGCCTGACTACCCATTCGGTGGCCATTGTGCGCGACGGGGCCTTGCGGGTAACCAGCATTTCGCGGGTCGGCAGCGGGCTGGTGGTGGACTGGACCAAAACGGTGGGCAAGACCGCTGCGGTGGGCAGTACGGCGTTGCCGCTCAGCGTGGTGCCCGACATCGCCAATGGCGACTCGGTGCTGGTGACCGAAACCTTCGTGCCCTATAGCGCGCTGGTCAGCGGGTTCGGGCTGGACCAGATCACGTTTCACTATCGGGCCGTGCAGCGGCCGCGCTTTGTCGGCTCGATCGTGTTCAAGAACTAGGCGGCGTTGACCACGGCCAGCGCCTTTTCGAGCAGGGCCGGGGTGGCTGCAGCCACCACATTGCCGCCGCCAGTGGGTTCACTGCCGTCCCAGCAGGCTATGGCGCCGCCAGCCTGACGGATGATGGGCACCAAGGCGGCAATGTCATAGGTGTTCAGAAATGGCTCGATGACAATGTCGGCGTGGCCGGCCGCCAGCAGGGCATAGCCATAGCAATCCAGACCAAAGCGCTGCAACTGGGTGGCGGCTTCGAGCGCCTTCCACTTGGCCATCAGCTCGGGCGAGCTGAACAGCGAGGGGGTGGTGGTGAAGACGCTCGATGGCGCCAGTTCGGTCTGGCCGCTGGTACGCAGCGGCCGGGTCAGGCTGTTGCGGTGATAGGTGGCGCTGCCGGGGCTGGCCAGGAAGGTTTCGCCAATAAAGGGCTGGGCCATGACGCCGGCGATGGCAACGCCCTTATGGGCAAAGCCGATCAGCGTGCCCCAGACCGGCACGCCGGTGATAAAGGCGCGGGTGCCATCGACGGGATCGATGATCCAGGTGTATTCGCTGTCGCCCGAATTGCCCCATTCCTCGCCGATAATGGCGTGATCGGGGAAATTTTCGCCAATGACGGCGCGAATGGCGGTCTCGGCGCTGCGATCGGCCTCGGTGACCGGATCAAAGCCAGCGGCGAGCTTGTTGTCGACACCCAGATTGGTGCGGAACAGCGGCAGGGTTTTGGTCGCGGCGGCGTCGGCGGCGGCCAGCAGGGTGGCTTCGACTTTGGCGAGATCGATGGTCATGAGTGGTCCGTGCTGGCAATGAGGCAGGAAGGATAGGTCCTGCTTACTCGGCAGCGGCCTTTTCGGGAAGGGCCTGATTGCCGACCAGCGAGACTAGGTCCAGCCCGATCAGGGCAAAGATCAGCCGCTCCATGACGCCGCGAATGGCATCAAAGCCGTCATTTTTGGTCAGGGTCACCTCGTTCATATAGAGGTGGCGGCTGATTTCGATCTGCAGGGCGTGCACGCCATGCTGGGGGCGACCATAGGTGCGGGTGGCGAAGCCGCCGGCATAGGGGCGGTTGCGCGCGACACGCAGGCCAGCGCCGGTGAAGATGGTTTCGACCAGATCGACCAGACCGGGCGCACAGGTGGTGCCATAGCGATCGCCCAGCACGATATCGGGCGCGGCCTTTTCGTTGGAGCGCGAAATGCGCGGCATGGAATGGCAATCGATCAGCAGGGCGACCCCATAGGCATTCATGGCTTCGCTGAGCAGGCGCTGCAGGGCGGCGTGATAGGGGTGATAAATACCCTCAATGCGCATGCGGGCATCATCCAGGGTGAGCCGCTCGCGATAGATGGGTTTGTTCTCGGCTACCACGCGGGCCAACGTGCCCAGACCGGCGGCGACGCGTGGCGAGGTCGTGTTGAAGCGATCCGAAAGCGGCTCGACGAACATGGTGGGGTCAAGTTCCCAGGGCTCGCGATTGACGTCGAGATAGGCGCGCGGAAAATGGGCGCGCAGCAGCGGGGCGCCAACATGGGGCGCACGGGCGAACAGCTCATCGACCCAGGCATCCTCGGATTGCCGGATGGAAAGATGATCAAGCCGGGTCATGGCCAGAAAGCGTTCGGGATAGACGCGACCGGAATGGGGCGAATTGAACACGAGCGGCGCGAGCAACCGGCGGGGCCGGATGGTCTCAAATGCCGGCTGATCCCAATAGTCGGACCGCACACTGCCTCCTCGCGCTGAGGCCGTTTCCGGCCAATCGTTGATTTTGGCCCCCAGTTTCGCCGTTTGTGACAGAATTGTCCACATTCTCGCAATTTTGCTACCCAGAATCGGGTTGCGTTTGCAGAACGGCAAACTTGCCTTAAACATCGCAGCCTAGAGTGCGACTCAAGCCCAGACGGCCGGAGAAATTTGATGAAGCGAATTCTGCTTGCAGAAGACGATAACGATATGCGCCAGTTCCTGACGCGCGCCCTCAAGAATGCAGGCTATGAGGTGGTGTCGTTTGATAATGGCCTCTCCGCCTATGAGCGCCTGCGCGAGGAACCCTTTTCGCTGCTGCTCAGCGATATCGTGATGCCGGAAATGGACGGTATCGAGCTGGCGCGGCGCGCTACCGAGCTCGATCCTGATCTCAAGGTGATGTTCATCACCGGCTTTGCAGCGGTTGCGCTGAACCCCGATAGCGAGGCTCCGAAGGACGCTTCGGTACTCAGCAAACCGTTCCATCTCAAGGACCTCGTCAACGAGGTTGAGCGTCTGCTGGCCGCCTGAGATAAAAGACTATCAGATTTGTGCGGATTGCCCTCTTGACCCCCCATCGGGTTTTATGGTCTATCCGCGCCACTGGCAGGGCCTAGCGGCGCTGCCTTCCCGGAGAGATGGGCGTATAGCTCAGCGGGAGAGCACCTCGTTGACATCGAGGGGGTCACAAGTTCGATCCTTGTTACGCCCACCATCTCTCTGACAGACTTCGCCAATGGCGACGGGAGTATAGCTCAGCGGGAGAGCATTCGCTTCACACGCGAAGGGTCACAAGTTCAATCCTTGTTACTCCCACCATTTGCCTTCGATCCCGGTGAAGGCGGTCTGCAAATCCCAAATTTCAGCGCTTCCAGTGCTCACGTGCAGAATGCACGCTGCGCGCTGGTTCTCGACATTCAGAATTTTCGACTCACCTTGACCGGTTCGAAGCCAAATGGTGCCTGACGAACCGATGGTGGTTCACCACATGGTCTGTTTGGCGCGTTCGGGCCAGGCTTGGTCGTAGGCGTCGCCGCCGACCTGACTGTCGGTCATGCCAGCGAGGATTTCGCCGGGGGTGGGCAGGCTGGATGGGTCGAGGTGTTTTTGCGGGTTCCACAGCTCGGCGCGGATGATGGCGCGGGCGCACTGGAAATAGAGTTCGTCGATTTCCATCACGATCACCGAGCGCGGCGGTTTGCCCTCCACGGCAAAGCTTTCCAGCAGGTCGGGATCGATGCTGATGCGGGCGCGGCCATTGGCGCGGAAGGTGGTGCCGGAGCCGGGCAGCAGGAACAGAAAGGCGCAGCGCTCATCGCGCACGATATTGCGCAGCGAATCGATGCGGTTATTGCCGCGCCGGTCGGGCATCATCAGCGTGGTGTCATCGTGGACGCGCACAAAGCCGGGCTGGTCGCCGCGCGGCGAGCAGTCAATGCCCTCTGGCCCGATGGTGGCGAGCGCGGCAAAGGGGCTGGCTTCGATCAGACGGCGATAATGCGGCGTCATGGTGTGCGCCACTTTGGTGGTGGAGGCCGCAGCGGGCGCCGGGGTATAGAGCGCCTCAAGCTGGGCGAGGGAAGACACATAGGACATGGAGAGCCTGTGGTTTCAGCCCGAAGTGATGGAGCGGGCACTAGGTGCGACAGCTAACTGATCTTATATTGCCAACCAATGACAAGGCGACAAAAGGAGTAAAGCCATGGATGCCCATGCTTTCAAGGTAACCCGCACCGACGCGGAATGGCGGGCCAAGCTGACGCCAGAGCAATATCAGGTGATGCGCCAGCACGGCACCGAGCGGCCGGGAAGCTGCGCGCTGCTGCACGAAACCCGACAGGGCACATTTGTCTGTGCGGGCTGCGATACGCCGCTGTTTGAGGCGACACTGAAATTCGAGAGCGGCACAGGCTGGCCCAGCTTTAATGATCCGCTGCCCGGCTCGGTTGAAACGTCCTCTGACACCAGCCACGGCATGACCCGCACGGAATGCCATTGCGCTACCTGTGGCAGCCATCTGGGGCATGTGTTCCCCGACGGTCCACCGCCAACCGGGCTGCGCTATTGCATCAATGGCGTGGCGTTGGAGTTTGAACCGGCTGAATGATTGAGGGCCCCGGGGTGATCCGGGGCTTTTTTGTTTGGGCATCCCCACCTAGCCTCCCCCTGATAGGGGAAAGGACCTAGCGGTGGGCGTGGCGTGAATTTGCCAAATACTCAATCTGTTCATCTCCCTTCAGGGGGAGATAGGTGGGGGCTTTACGTCCCGCGGGGTTTTGCCCTTGCGGTGGGGCGGGCCTTGGCGGGGTCGTCGGGCCAGGGGTGGCGGGGATATCGGCCCTTGAGCTCTCTGGCGACGTCGGCCCAGGAGCCGGTCCAGAAGCCCGGAAGATCGCGCGTGGTCTGGATCGGGCGATGGGCGGGCGAGAGCAGGATCAACAGCAAACGAATGCGGCCATTGGCGATGGTAGGGTGGCGGGTGAGACCGAACAGCTCCTGCACGCGGATTTCGATCGCCGGGCCACCTTCGACCGCGTAGTCGATGGGGACACCATTGCCGGTGGGGGCGGTGAAATGGCTGGGCAGCAGTGCCTCGATATCCTGACGGCGCGCATAGGGCAGGAGCAGGTCGAGCGCGGTGCGCAGGTGTTCGCCGGTGATCTCTGAGAGCTTGGTCAGACCAAACAGCGCTGGCGTGAGCCAGTCGTCGACCGAAGAACCAAGGGCCTGGGCGGACAGATCGGGCCATTCGTCGCCCAATGTGGTGTGCAGGAAGGTGGCGCGGGCGCGCCAGGCGGCCTGATCGCGGCTCCAGGGTAGCAGATCAAGGCCACGACGGGCGGCGGCTTGTGCCAAAAGCCCCGCGGCCGCCTCGGGATCGTCCACCGGTGCGGGTTCGTCGGCCAGTTTGAGGGCATCGAGCTGGCGGGTGCGGCGGGCGCGGACGCTGGCCGATGAAGCGTCATAGGTCAGGCTGGTGGTGGCGGTGATGCGGTGGGCAAAGAGATCTTCAATCTCGTCGCGAGCGAGCGGTGCTGCGGCGCGGATGCGGCCGGTGGCGGCGGCTCCTGTGACGTCGGTGACCACAAGGAAGGGCTGGCCGGCAAGGGCGTCGGTTTGATCGAGGCTGGCCTGACGCCCATTGGCAAGACGGAACCGCCCGCGGGCGCCAGCGGCCTGGGCAACGCGGTCGGGGAAGGCGCGGGCGAGGTGGTAGCCTGCGGAAAGATTGCCGCCCGTGCCGCCGCCGGCCAGACGGGCCCAGCGCTGGGCAAGGGATCTTGCATCGGCGGCGCGCTTGCCGGTTTCGCGGCGGAAGCGGTCAAGGCGGTGGGTGAGATCGGTGCCATCACCCCCCAGACCGCGCTCGCTGGTCAAGACGGCGAGCTGGGCGGCGGTGAGCGCATCGTCTTCGGCGGCTGCGGCAACGACCATATGGGCGAGGCGTGGGTGCAGCGGCAGGGCCGCGAGCGCCTTGCCATCGGGTGTCAGGTGGCCCCCGGCATCAAGCGCGTCGAGGCGCTTCAGCAGGGCCGTCGCCTCGGTCCAGGCCGGGGCGGGCGGGGGATCAAGGAAAGGCAGGCTTGCCGGATCGCTGACGCCCCAATTGGCGAGGTCGAGCACCAGACTGGCGAGATCGGCCGCCAGGATTTCGGGGTGTCGAAGGGGGCCAGAGCAGCGGTCTGGCCCTCGTTCCACAGGCGAATGCAGATGCCGGGGGCGGTGCGGCCGGCGCGACCACGGCGCTGATCGGCGCCGGCGCGGGAAACGCGGCGGGTGTCGAGGGTGGTCAGCCCTGTGCCGGGTTCATAAACGGGCACGCGGCGAAAACCGGAATCGATGACGATGCGCACGCCATCAATGGTCAGTGAGGTTTCGGCAATCGAGGTGGCCAGCACGATCTTGCGGCGACCGGGTTCGGCAGGGCGGATGGCGCGATCCTGCTCGGCGGGCGTGAGCTGGCCAAAAAGCGGGGCAATATCGGTATTGGCGGGGACGCGGCCGGTCAGGCGTTCGGCGACGCGGGTGATTTCGCCCTGACCGGGCAGAAAGACCAGCGCCGAACCCTCATGGTCGCGCAGGGCAGCCAGGACAGCGTCGGTGACCTGATCCTCAAGGCGCTTGAGCGGGTCGGGTTCAGCATGGATCGTCTGTACCGGAAAGGTTCGGCCCAGGCTCTCGATGACCGGGGCATCACCAAGCAGGCTGGCGACGCGGGCACCATCAATGGTTGCAGACATCACCAGCACGCGCAGATCGGGGCGCAGGGCGGCGGCATCCAGCGTCAGGGCCAGACCCAGATCGCCATCGAGGCTGCGCTCGTGGAATTCATCGAAGATGACGGCAGCGATGCCGGTCAGTTCGGGATCGTCGAGCAGCATGCGGGTAAAGACACCTTCGGTGACGATTTCGATCCGGGTTTTTGCCGAAACGCGGGTGTCCATGCGCACGCGATAACCGATGGTCTGGCCGATGTCTTCGCCGAGCAGGCGTGCCATCTGTCCGGCAGCGGCGCGGGCGGCCAGACGGCGAGGCTCAAGCATGATGATGCGGCGATCGCCGCGCCAGGGGGCGTCGAGCAGCGCGATGGGGACGCGGGTGGTCTTGCCAGCGCCGGGCGGGGCAACCAGAACCGCATAAGGCCCGGCAGCCAGTGCGGCGTTCAGGCCGGGCAGGGCATCATCAATTGGCAGTGACGGCATGGCGCTGGGCATTGCCGGTTCATGGCGGATCAGCGAGATTAGGGCAAGGGTATCAATGGGGAGAGTACACGGATGGATCTATCGCGGATCGGCAATGAGCAGGTAAGCGTGGTGGTCTCGCCACTGGGCGCCGAGATGCAGTCGATCGAGACCAGCGATGGCCAATCCTGGTTGTGGGATGGCGATGCGGCATTCTGGGGCGGTCGCTCACCAGTTCTGTTTCCCATGGTCGGCAAGGCTCCCGATGATCACATCAGTGTGGACGGCCAGCGCTATCCCATGGGGCAGCACGGCTTTGCGCGGCGCAGCGACTTCACACTGGTGGCGAGCGACGCGGTGTCGTGCCGGCATGAGTTGAAAGCGAGCCAGTCGAGCCGGACGGTCTATCCGTTTGATTTCGTATTGAGCGTGGCGCATCGGGTCGAGGGACGCGCCGTGGTGGTGACGGCCCAGGTGCACAATAGTGGTGACCGGCCCATGCCTTACGGGATCGGTTTCCACCCCGCCTTTGTGTGGCCGCTGCCCGGTTGCGACGGGCAGGTCCATAGCGTGGTGCTGGACAATGGCGCCGAACCCAAAATGGTGCGGTTGAGCGGTGGGCTGGTGAAACCGGCGGCGCTGCCCTCGCCCTTTGCGCAAGGCCATCTGCGGCTTGAAAGCGCGCTGTTCGACAGCGATGCGATGGTGTTTCCCGCGGGAGCTGGCGCGGGGCTGCGCTATGGCGCAGGGGACAAGGCGATCCACTTCACATGGGAAAACCTGCCCAATTTCGCACTGTGGTCCAAGCCGGGCGCGTCATTTGTGTGTCTGGAGCCCTGGCATGGCACGGCGGCCGAAGTGGGCGGTTCGGACGCGCTGGATGAGCGGCCCTATGTCGAGGTGCTGGGGCCGGGAGCGACGGGGCGGTATGGGTTCAGGGCGGAGATGATCGGCTAGCTATTCGGCGGCGCCGCGCTCGTCGATCATGGTGTCGGGACCATTGGGGTCGCCGGCGGCGGTTTCGGCGTTGAGGTCGGGGAAGGCCACGATGCGGTTGTTGCGGAAGTCGAGCCGCACAACAAGCAGGCCGCGTTCTTCAAACCAGGTCAGCAGGCGCCGGGCGCGGCTGGATGAGTGGGTGCCGTAGAGCCGGGCCAGGGTGGCATCGGAGGGGCAAGGCGCGCCGCTCAGAGCCGCCTGGGCCATGACCAGGAAAACGCCCTGCACATCGTCGGTCAGGGTTTCGGACATGGCCAGTGCCTGCTGCCAGCCATCGGAACTGGCGGTTTCGCTGTCGGGGGCGACGCGGGCCACGGCCAGCTTGCGCTTGAAGGCGGGCAGGGCGGGGGCTCGCCGGGCACGCGGCGAATGCGGCAGCGCACCAGAAAATCCTGATAGAGCACAGCCACGGTGCGGAAGCTGGCATCGGGGTCGCCCAGCAGTTCGGCCATGATGGCATCGATCTGGCTGTCGCGCTCGGCTTCATCGATCTCGGGGAACAGCGATTGCGGCTCGGTTTCAGCCTCGGGCCGGGGGCGCGAGAGCTGGGCGAGCAATTCGTTGGTTGATGGCGGCGGCGGTGGTGGCGGGCGGCGCACGACCGGGCGGGCGATCTCATCGGCAGAGGCGGTGAAGATCAGATCGGCGGCATCGAGCGGGGCTTCGGGCAAGGGAGTCAGCTTGGGGCTGGTGGAACGCGCCTGGGTTTCGACATCGCCAATGGTGACGGGCAGGGGGCGGCGCGAAATGGCGGGGCCCAGAGCCACGAAGCGGCCACGAGCCAGATCGCGGAACTGTTCGGCCTGACGCTTTTCCATGCCCAGCAGATCGGCGGCGCGGGCCATATCGATATCGAGGAAGGTGCGGCCCATCAGGAAGTTGGAGGCTTCGGCGGCCACGTTCTTGGCCAGTTTGGCAAGACGCTGGGTGGCGATGACGCCGGCCAGGCCGCGCTTGCGGCCACGGCACATCAGATTGGTCATGGCAGCCAGCGAGAGCTTACGGGCCTCGTCGCTGACCTCGCCGCCTGCAGCGGGGGCGAAGAGCTGGGCTTCGTCGACCACCACAAGCACGGGGTACCAGAAATCGCGATCGGCATCGAACATGCCGCCCAGAAAGGCCGCGGCAGCGCGCATCTGCTGCTCGACATCGAGGCCCTCAAGATTGAGGACGACCGATACGCGGTGCTGGCGCACACGGGCGGCAATCCGGGTGAGCTCGGATTCGGTGCGGGTGGCGTCGACGACCAGATGGCCGAATTTTTCCGAAAGGGTGGTGAAGTCGCCCTCGGGATCGACAATGCATTGCTGCACCCATGGGGCGGACTGTTCGAGCAGGCGGCGCAACAGATGCGACTTGCCCGAGCCCGAATTGCCCTGCACCAGAAGACGGGTAGCCAGCAATTCTTCGAGATCGAGCGTAGCGGGCACATTGCCGCTGCCCATACCCATGTCGATTGCTACCTTCATCAAGTCTCCGGATTGCTGGTCGCACCCGATTGTGTCGGGGACCACGCCTTGGGCAAAAATACTGACACTGCGTTAGCACATACCGGCCCCGATCTCGGGCGAGGGTGCGCCGATCAAACCACAGCTTTGGGTTTTGCGCGCTCTGGCAGCCAATGCATGCTTGCGCCAGCGCGCCACGAGTGCTTAACGACAGCCAATCGACGGTCGCACCATCGCGTGGCCGCCAGCGCAGGTTAGTTTATTTCATGATCTCGTCTCGAGAGCATTGGCAAGCAAAACGGCAAGCAGATTGTCTTTATCGAGGCGTCGGCGGCGCTGCAGAAGGGCGAAAAGATCGGGCTGGTCGGCCCCAATGGTGCAGGCAAGACGACGCTGTTCCGCATGATCACCGGCGAAGAGCAGCCCGATGAAGGCCAGGTCTCGGTCGATCGCGGCATCCAGATTGGTTATTTCAGCCAGGATGTCGGCGAGATGGCGGGCCGCAGCGTAGTGGCCGAAACCATGAATGGTGCGGGTCCGGTCAGCGAGCTGATGGCCGAGATGCGGGTGCTCGAAGCCGATATGGGCGATCCGGACAAGGCCGACGACATGGACGCCATCATTGAGCGCTATGGCGAGGTACAGGCACGTTTTGAGGAGCTTGATGGCTATTCGTTGGATGGCCGGGCGCGCGAAGTGCTGGACGGGCTGGGCTTTTCCCAGGAGATGATGGATGGCGATGTTGGCGCGCTGTCGGGCGGCTGGAAGATGCGCGTGGCGCTGGCCCGCATCCTGCTGATGCGGCCTGATGCGCTGCTGCTGGACGAACCAAGCAACCATCTGGATCTGGAAAGCCTGATCTGGCTCGAGGCGTTCCTGAAGAATTATTCGGGCGCATTGCTGATGACCAGCCATGACCGTGAGTTCATGAACCGTATCGTCAACAAGATCGTGGAGATCGATGCGGGGAATTTGACGACCTATACGGGCGACTACGAGTTCTATCAGCAGCAGCGTGCGATTGCCGACAAGAACCAGCAGGCGCAGTTCGAGCGGCAGCAGGCCATGCTAGCCAAGGAAATTGCCTTTATCGACCGGTTCAAGGCACGTGCCAGTCATGCGGCGCAGGTGCAGAGCCGGGTCAAGAAGCTCGACAAGATCGACAAGGTGGAGCCCCCCAAGCGGCGCCATACCGTGGCGTTTGAATTCCGCCCGGCGCCACGTTCGGGCGACGATGTGGTGGTGATCAAAAATGTCGACAAGGCCTATGGCAGCCGTACTATTTACGACGGGCTGGACTTCCATGTGCGGCGCCGCGAGCGCTGGTGCATCATGGGCGTGAATGGCGCGGGCAAGTCGACGCTGCTCAAGCTGGTGGCCGGGGATTCCAAGCCCGACAATGGCACGGTCAATGTCGGGGCGAGCGTAAAGATGGGCTATTTTGCCCAGCACGCCATGGATGTGCTCGATGGCGATCGCACGGTGTTCCAGAGCCTTGAAGACGCCTTCCCGCAGGCCGGACAGGGGCCATTGCGGGCGCTGGCAGGCGCCTTCGGGTTTTCGGGAGATGAGATGGACAAGAAGTGCCGCGTGCTGTCGGGCGGCGAGAAGGCGCGGCTGGTGATGGCGCTGATGCTGTTTGATCCGCCAAATTTCCTGGTGCTGGACGAGCCGACCAACCATCTGGATATCGCGACCAAGGAAATGCTGATCAACGCGCTGCGCCAGTTCGAGGGCACCATGCTGTTTGTCAGCCATGATCGCCACTTCCTGGCCGAGCTGTCCAATCGGGTGCTGGAACTGACGCCCGAGGGTGTGCACACCTATGGCGGCGGCTATAGCGAATATGTGCAGAGTACCGGTCAGGAAGCGCCCGGATTGCGCAGTTAAGCAGCAGGGATCGTGATTTGGCGATATCGCGGATTGACACTCGCAGTCATATGATCAATCTTGTATGGAAGATGTAACTGGCCCGTTCGGCCCTCTATCCCAGCAGCAAGACATGACCAAAAAATTCGCCATCGTCGGCACCGGCGGACGTCACCAGATGTTCCGCGATGCGGTTGCCATTACCCATGCAGAGAGCGCCGATCTGGTAGCGCTTTGCGATGTGAATCAGAGCCGTCTGGCCCTGTCGGCCCACAAGGTGCCTGACAAGACCGGCAACGGCATTGCCACCTATCTGGCTGAAGATTTCGACACCATGCTCACCGAGCAGGACCCTGATACGGTGATCGTCACTACGCCGGATTACCTGCATGACGAGTACATTGTGCGGGCGCTCGAAGCCGGTCGCAATGTGATGACCGAAAAGCCGATGACGATCGATGTGGCCAAGCTCAAGCGCATTCTGGATGCGCAAAAGGCCAGCGGCAAATCGGTGACGGTGACCTTCAACTATCGCTATTCACCGGCGCGTACGCAGCTCAAGGATATTCTGCAGAGCGGCACGATCGGCGAGATCACGGCAGTGGATTTCCGCTGGTATCTCGACCGGGTGCATGGCGCCGACTATTTCCGTCGCTGGCACCGTTACAAGGACAAATCCGGCGGGCTGCTGGTGCACAAGTCAACGCACCATTTCGATCTGCTCAACTGGTGGGTCGCTTCAACGCCCAAGAGCGTGTCGGCTACCGGCAAGCGGGATTTCTATACGCCGGAAATGGCGATCAAGCTGGGCCTGGAAGGCCATGGCGAGCGTTGCCACACCTGCCCTGTGGCCCAAAAATGCGAGTTCCGCATGGACCTTGAGGCCGATGAGGCGCTCAAGGAGCTTTATCTCGATACCGAGGGTGATGACGGCTATTGGCGCGACAAATGCGTGTTTGCCGAGGACATCACCATCGAGGACACCATGCAGGTGCAGGCTCAATACGCTTCGGGTGCCTCACTGAACTATACGCTGGTGGCCTATTCCCCCTGGGAAGGGCTGGAGGTAAAATTCCACGGTACCAAGGGTGAACTGACCCACAAGCACATCGAAGTGCACGGCGTGTTCGCCGGCGGCAATCGCGACAGGGAAGAACGCGACAACGTCACAACCGAGCTGCATCTGGCGGGCCAGCTGCCGCAGAAGATCGACGTCTGGGAAGGCGCGGGCAGCCATGGTGGCGCCGATCCGATCATGCTGGGCTATCTGTTTGATCCGGCCAATATGGAAGCGGACAAATATGGCCGCGCATCGGACCAGGTGTCGGGTGCCTGGTCGATCCTGACCGGTATTGCGGCCAATCAGTCGATCGCCAAGAATGGCGAGCGGGTGTTTGTCGACGAGATGCTGGCTGCGGCCGGAATTGTGCTGTAACGGCTGATCCGGGGGCTCGGAGCCCCCAGAAATCTGTGGAAGGCACGCAATCGGGGGCGCATTCCCCCGATTATCCGGCCCATGGTCGGAGCGGGGGAATTTAACAAGGTGTCGACCCAGGTGCTTGAAGTAACCGAGGAGACCATGGCAATGCGCGTCGTTGGCGCATTGCGTGACGAAATCGTCAGCATGGCGCTCAAGCCGGGCGATGTTATTTCCGAGAGCGACATTGCGGGCCGCTACGGTGTGTCCCGCCAGCCCGTGCGCGAGGCGTTCATCCGGCTGGCGCAGCAGGGTCTGCTGCTGATCCGCCCCAAGCGGGCCACAGTGGTCAAGAAAATCTCCCCCGAAGGCGTGCGGCAATCGCGCTTTATCCGCGAATCCATCGAAGTGGAGATCGTGCGGCGTCTGGCGGCCCACCCGGGCGAGGCCGCGGCGGTGCTCAAGGCGCTGATCGCAGATCAGGAAACGGCCTCGGCGGCCAATGACAGTCGCGGCTTTCACACGCTGGACGAATTGTTCCACCGCACCATGGCGCGGTTGGCGGGCGTGGAATATGCGTGGCAGCTGATCGATGATCACAAGATGCAGCTCGATCGGGTGCGCTATCTGACACTGGGGGCGTCGTCCTCACGGGTTGCGATTGACGAGCACCTCAAGATTGCCAAGGCCGTGGCCGAAGGCGACATTGCGGGCGCTGAAGCGGCAATGCGGGCGCATCTGGCGCGCGCTGAAGTGCTGCTCAGCCAGACCATTGGCGATCATCCCGATTATTTCGAATAGGATGACGCATCCGGGTTGACCGGGGCAGCCCCTGCGGGTCAGGCTTTGTCATCGAGCTCCATGCGCGCTGCCCTAATCTGGCCAGCTGCGGATCGGTTGGCCATCCAGAACATTATCAAGCAGTGATGGGTGCACAGCGCCTGTCGGGCGCGCAGCGAATGCGCTCGCGCGAGAACCACAAAGGACAGCACGGCATGAAAACGCGGCGTTTGGGCAAGACGGGTTTTGAGGTTTCGGAAATCGGGCTGGGCTGCTGGCAGCTGGGCGGCGATTTCGGACCGGTGGGTGACGAGACGGCTACAGCTATTCTCGATGCCGCCAATCAGGCTGGTGTGACCTTCTGGGACACTGCTGACGTCTATGGCGGTGGCATGAGCGAAAGCCGGATCGGCGGCCATGCCAAGGGCGCCGGTGTGCATGTAGCGACCAAGCTGGGGCGTGGCGGTGGGTTGTTCCCCGACAATTATTCGAAGGAAGGCATTCGCAAGAGCCTTGAGGGGTCCGCCGAGCGGCTGGGTGTCTCTTCGCTGGATCTGGCGCAGTTGCACTGCGTGCCGCTTGGCGTGCTGCAGGATGGCGCGATTTTTGGCTGGATGGATGAGCTCAAGGCCGAAGGGCTGATCAAGCATTGGGGCGCCAGTGTCGAGACCATTGAAGAAGGGCTGATCTGCCTGGAACAGCCCGGCCTCGCCACACTGCAGATCATCTTCAACCTGTTCCGCCAGGATGCGGCCGAAGTGCTGCTGCCCAAGGCGGCAGAGAAGGATGTCGGCATTATCGTGCGACTGCCGTTGGCCAGCGGGCTGCTGAGCGGCAAGTTCAGCAAGGACACACAGTTCGAAGCCAGCGATCACCGTAATTATAACGCCAATGGCGATGCGTTTTCGGTGGGCGAGACCTTTGCCGGCATCCCGTTTCAACGCGGTGTGGAGCTGGTCAATGAGCTCAAGGGTTACGCGCCGGGCGGCATGGAGATGAGCCAGTTCGCACTGCGCTGGATTCTGGACCATCCCGAGGTCTCGACCATCATTGCCGGGGTGAGCAAGCCCGAGCAGCTGGCCGACAATGTCGCCGCCAGTGAACTGCGCAGCCTGTTCCCGGCGCTGATGGGCCAGCTCAAGAGCTGGTATGAGGAAAGCGTCAAGCCGGAGATCCGGGGCGGCGTTTGAGCCCGACCTTACGGTTCGGCCCTCGCGACAAGCAAAGTGCCCTCGGGTCAATCCCGAGGGTGACGCGCGGTGGGCATGAGACGCACGTGAGTGCCGAGCGCGATCCTTGTTTGGAGGCGTGACGCCCCCTAGCGGATCGGGCTGGGGGTGCCTACGTTGTCATCAACAAAGAAAAACCTGCCGAGTAGTGTCATGTCCTATCACGAAGCCTTCGAACTGATCCGCGACGAACATATCGCGGAGGCCAATTCGCAGGCGCAGCTGTTCCGCCACAAAAAGACCGGGGCCGAGGTGCTCAGCCTAGTCAATGACGATGAGAACAAGGTGTTTGGCATCACTTTCAAGACGCCGCCGACGGATTCTACCGGCATCGCCCATATTCTGGAGCACTCAGTGCTGTGTGGCAGCCGGAAATATCCGGTCAAGAAGCCGTTCGTGGAGCTGATCAAGGGCTCGCTGAACACGTTTCTGAACGCCATGACGTTTCCGGACAAGACGGCCTATCCAGTGGCCAGCCAGAACCTGAAGGACTTCTACAATCTGGTGGACGTCTATTTGGATGCGGTGTTCTTTCCGCTGCTGACCGAAGAGACCTTCCTGCAGGAAGGCTGGCATTACGAGCTGGAAGATGTCGACGCACCGCTGGTCTATAAGGGCGTAGTGTTCAACGAGATGAAGGGCGTGTTCTCGTCGCCCGATGCGGTGATGCGCGATCTTTCGCAGCGCTCGCTTTATCCCGATGTGACCTATGGCAAAAGCTCGGGCGGGGACCCCAAGGCAATCCCCGAGCTGACGTTCGAGCAGTTCAAGAATTTCCACCAGACCTATTATCACCCGTCCAATACCCGCGCGTTCTTTTCGGGTGATGATGATGCCGGTGAGCGGCTGGCGATTCTGGATGCCTATTTCAGCCAGTTCGAGCGGGCGCCGGTTGATGCGGAGGTCAAGCTGCAGCCGCGGTTCAACGCGCCGCGCCAGATCGAGGCCACCTATGCCGGCACCAAGGACGATGCCAAGGCGCGCGATGGCATGGTTTCAGTCAACTGGATGATCGACCCGGCGGCGGACCGTACCGAAGCGCTCAGCCATGGCATGCTGAGCTATCTGCTGGCGGGCAATTCGGCCGCCCCGCTGCGCAAGGCGCTCAATGAGAGCGGGCTGGGCGAAGGCATGACGGGCGGCGGTATCGGCGGCGGTCTGCGTCAGCCCATGGCCAGCTTTGGCATGAAGGGCATTGACCCGGCCGATGCGGGCAAGGTCGAAGCGCTGATCCTGAAAACGCTCGAAGAGATCGCCGACACCGGGTTCGCGCCCGAGCAGCTGGAAGCGGCGGCCAACACGTTCGAGTTTTCGCTGCGCGAGAACAATACCGGGTCCTATCCACGCGGTATGATGTACATGTTCAACGCGCTGGGGACCTGGCTGCATGAGGGCGATCCGATTGCGCCGCTGGCCTTTGAAGAGGCGCTGAGCGCGCTCAAGGCCAAGGCGAGGCAGGGCTTTTTCGCCAAGGAAATCCGCCGACTGTTTCTGGACAATATGCACCGCACCACGGTGAGCCTGCAGGCCGACCCCGATCAGGGCGCGCGCGAGGCGGCCAAGGAAGCCTCGATTCTGGCCGATGTGCGCAAGGGATTTGATGCCAAGGCGCTGGAAGACACCAAGGCCGAAACCGAACGGCTCAAGGCATTGCAGGAAGAGGTGGATGATCCCGCGCTATTGGCGCAGATCCCGACGCTGACGCTGGCTGATCTGCCGCGGCAGACACGGACGGTGCCGATCGATATCGGCACGCTGGCGGATACCAGGCTGTTCTACCACGACCTGCCGACACTGGGGATCGTCTATCTCGATATGGGGTTCGATCTGCATGTGCTGGACAAGGAACTGCTGCCCTATCTGCCGCTGTTTGGCCGGGCGCTGCTGCAGACCGGCACCAGCAAGGAGGACTTTGTCAGCCTGACCCAGCGCATTGGTCGCTCGACCGGTGGCGTGGCCCAGCACCGTGGGTTGTCATCGCGACAGGGCGATGCTGGCAGTGCTGCCTGGTTCTTCCTGTCTGGCAAGGCTGTGCCGGACAAGATCGACGAGATGCTGGCGATCATGGGCGATGTGCTGCTTGATGCACGACTGGATAATCGCGAGCGCTTCAAGCAGATGGCGCTCGAGGAAAAGGCGGGCTTTGAAGCGCGCATGATCCCGGCGGGCAATTCGATTGTCGATACGCGGCTGAAGTCGAGCCTTACCGAGGCGAGCTGGATTTCCGAGCAGATGGGTGGCGTGAGCTATCTGATGTTTCTGCGCGAACTGGTGGCGCGGATCGAGAGCGATTGGGACAGCGTGGAGAGCGCGCTCAAGCGTATGCGCGATACGTTGTTCAACCGGGGGCGCATGGTGGTCAATGTGACCGCTGATAGTGCGCTGTGGGGCCGGGCCAAGGGCGAGATCGAGGGTTTCCTTGGGACGCTGCCGGACGCCAAACATGAGTTTGCCGACTGGAGTGTGGATTTTGCGCCCAAGTCCGAAGGGCTGATCATCCCGGTCCAGGTCAATTATGTCGGCAAGGGCGCCAATCTCAAGGCGCTGGGGTTTGAGCTGACGGGGGCGTCCAGCGTGGCGCTGAAGTTTCTCAACACCACTTATATGTGGGACAAAATCCGCGTGCAGGGCGGCGCCTATGGCGGCTCGGCGCGGTTCGACCTGACCTCGGGCAATTTCAGCTTTCTGAGCTATCGCGATCCCAATCTGCTCAAGACGCTGGACGCCTATGATGGGGCGGCCAAGGCGCTACACGCGGCGATTGGCGCCAATGATCTGACACGCTCGATTATCGGGGTGATCGGCGATGTGGATGGCTATGAATTCCCCGACGCCAAGGGCTATTCCTCGATGTGGCGGCAATTGACCGGGACCACGGACGACCTGCGGCAGCAGCGCCGTGACGAAATCCTGTCGACGAGCGCAGCTGACTTCAAGGCGATGGCCGAGGCGGTGGACGCTGTGCGCCAGCATGGCCATGTGGTTGTGCTGGGTGGTGAGGCCGCTATCAGCAAGGCCAATGAAACGCGCGCGGGGCTGCTGGATGTGACCAAGGTGATGTAGCCAAATTGGCGGGAGTTGCGCCGGGACCAGAGGCCCCCACCCGAGCCCTGCGGGGGCACCCTCCCCACTAGGGGGAGGGAAGGGTGCCCGGTCGGTGGTGCGCGAGGCGCACCGCAAGCGGGTGCCAATGCTGACATGGTCTGGCGATGCTTGCCCTAATATGTCGTGAACCAGTTCCGATCGCGGCACGTTAAGGTGGGGACATGGCAATCCAGATCCTCGACCGGCACCTGCATATCAAGGCGATAGACGCCTATATAGACCCCAGCGTGCCGCGTGAGCGGGCGATCATTACCCATGGCCATGCGGACCATGCGCGCAGCGGGCATGGCTCGGTGCTGGCGACGCCAGACACGATTGCCATCATGAAGACGCGCTATGGCGAGGACTGCGCACGGCGGTTTGAACCGCTGGATTTCGGCGTGCCGCTGAACGTCGATGATGTGACGATCAGGCTGTTCCCGGCCGGGCATATTCTGGGCTCGGCGCAGGTGCTGGTGGAGCAGGCCGGGCAGCGCGTGGTGGTGACGGGCGATTACAAGCGGCTGGCCGAGCGCACGGCGCAACCCTATGAACTGGTCAAGTGCGATCTGCTGGTGACCGAGGCGACGTTTGGCCTGCCGGTGTTTCAGCATCCGCCGCCGCAGACCGAGATCGCGCGACTGCTCAAATCGGTGCGGGATAATCCTGAGCGCAGTCATCTGGTCGGCAGCTACGCGCTGGGCAAGGCGCAGCGGGTGATCGCGCTGCTGCGCGACGCGGGTTATGACGCGCCAATCTATCTGCATGGCGCCATGCTCAAGCTGTGTGCGCTTTATGAAGAGCTGGGCGTGCCGCTGGGCGATCTGCGCCCGGCGCTGGATGTGCCCAAGGCGGAACTGGCGGGGCAGATCGTGATCGCGCCGCCTTCAGCAATTCGCGACCGCTGGAGTCGGCGGTTTCCCGATCCGGTGGTGTGTCAGGCCTCGGGCTGGATGAGTGTGAAACAGCGGGGGCGGCAGGCGCTGGTGGAATTGCCGCTGGTGATTTCGGACCATTGTGACTGGGGCGAACTGCAGCAGACGGTACGCGAAACCGAGGCCGAGACCGTGTGGGTGACGCATGGGCGCGAGGATGCGCTGGTCTATTGGTGTCAAAGCCAGGGCCTGAACGCCGAGCCCCTGCACCTGCAGGGCTTTGAGGATGAGGGCGGGGAGGACGCGGCATGAAGCGGTTTGCCCAATTGCTCGAACTACTCGCCCTGACCTCCTCGCGCACCCGCAAGCTGGCGGCGCTGACCCAGTATTTTGCCGAGACGCCGGACCCGGACCGTGGCTATGCGCTGGCAGTGCTGACGGGTGCATTGAACTTCGCCAATGTGAAGCCTGCCCTGCTCAAGGAAACCGTGCTGGCCGAGGTGGACCCGACGCTGTTTGCCATGAGCTATGACTATGTCGGTGATCTGGGTGAGACTATCGCGTTGATCTGGCCGCATCACGGGGGCGCGGGTGATTTGCCATCGCTGACCGCGCTGATCGAGATGTTCAACACTACCGCCAAGCGCGACCTGCCCAAGATGATTGGCGGGCTGCTGACGCAGGCGGAAATCAATGAGCGCTGGGCGCTGGTGAAGCTGGCGACAGGCGGTTTGCGGGTGGGCGTTTCGGCGCGGCTGGCCAAGACCGCACTGGCGGAAATGAGCGGGGTGGACCTGCAGGCGATTGAAGAAGTCTGGCACGGGCTCAAGGTCCCCTATGGGCCGCTATTTGAGTGGCTTGAGGGTAAGACCGGGCGCCCGGAAATTGATCAGGCAGCGCGGTTTCATCCGCTCATGCTGAGCAATCCGATTGACGAGGAAAAGGATCTGGTCAAGTTCGCGCCTGCCGATTTTGCCGCCGAGTGGAAATGGGACGGCATTCGGGTGCAACTGGTGATGGGCGAAAGCGTGTCGCTGTTTTCGCGTACCGGCGACGACATTGCCGGGGCGTTTCCCGATATTGTCGAGAATGCCCAGGGGCGCGCCGTGCTGGATGGTGAATTGCTGGTAGGCAAGGATTTCGAACCCGGCTCGTTCAATGATTTGCAGCAGCGGCTGAACAAGAAGGTCGCCAGCGCCAAGCACCTCAAGGACAGCCCGGCCTTCATCCGGGTCTATGACATGCTGTTTGATGGCGAAGAGGATGTGCGGGCCTTGCCCTGGAGCGCGCGGCGAGCGCGGCTGGAGGCGTGGTTTGCAGCCAATCCCCAGACGCGGCTGGACCTGTCGGCCGTGCTGCCGTTTGCCGATTGGGATGATCTGGCGCAGCAACGGCGACAGGGTGCCGATGAGCATGGCCATGAAGGGGTGATGATCAAGCTGCGGCAGGCGCCATATGTCCCCGGACGGCCCAAGGGGCACTGGTACAAATGGAAGCGCGATCCCAATATTGTCGACGCGGTGCTGATGTATGCCCAGCGCGGGCATGGGCGGCGCAGTTCGTTCTATTCCGACTACACATTCGGGGTCTGGAAGGGCAATGAGATCGTGCCGATCGGCAAGGCTTATTTCGGTTTTACCGATGAGGAACTCAAGCTGCTCGATAAATGGATCCGCGCCAATACGCTGGCCTCATACGGGCCGGTAAGGGAGGTGAAAAAGGAGCTGGTGTTCGAAGTGGCGTTCGACAGCGCGCAGGAGAGTGCGCGGCACAAGTCGGGCGTGGCGCTGCGGTTTCCGCGCATTAGCCGGATCCGCTGGGACAAGCCGGCAGGTGAAGCAGCGACGCTGGCGGATATGGCCGTGTTTGTGGCGGCAAGTTAGGAGATTTTGATGTCATCTCGATCAATTCACGAGCGCCTGGTGGCGCTGAACAAGCAGATGGCAGACGCCGCCGCGGCGATGGATTTTGAGACCGCCACAGCGCTGCGCAACGAGATTGCCCGGATCAAGGGCGCCGCGCCGCTGCAGCAAGGCGATCCGGACAGCGTCACGGTTGGTCAGCCCCCGCCGGGATCGATGGGGCTGGGCACGCAGGTGCCGGTGCGTCAGCCGCCCAAGGGCTGGGTGAAACCTAAAAACCCGATTCGATGACGCGGAATGTAAAGGGGAAGCGCTAGCCTGCCTTGGCAGGGCGCTCGTCAACGAGCCGTCTGATTTCGCGCAGCTCGTTGATGGTGGTTTCCAGGTCGTCGCGCTGACGTTCCAGCGAGGCGAGGCGTTCATCGACCTTGTCGATCAGCAGGTGAACCTGCTGGCTGCGATTGGCATCGTAGAGGCTGAGATAATCCGAGATATCGCGCAGGGAAAAGCCCAGCCGTTTGCCCCGCAGGATCAGGATGAGCCGGGCGCGGTCACGGCGGCGAAAAATGCGCGTAGCGCCGACGCGTTCGGGCGACAGCAGGCCCTTGGCCTCGTAGAAGCGGATAGCCCGGGTGGAGATGCCAAATTCCTTGGCCAGATCGGCAATGGCGAACAGGTCGCGATTATCAGTCTCGGGGCGGTTCACGATGAAGCCTTTGACTGCTGATATTCCTCACGCAGTTCCTTCTTGGACAGCTTGCCGATCAGGGTCTTGGGCAAGGCATCCTTGAAGATGATTTCGCGCGGCATTTCGATCTTGCTGACGCGATCTGAAATGAAATTCTTGAGCTGGGCCTCGGTAACGGCCTTGCCATCGCGCAGCTTGACGTAGGCGATGGGGGCTTCGCCGCGATATTCGTCAGGCACGCCGATCACGTTGGTTTCCTCGACAGCCTCGTGGTTCATCAGCGCTTCCTCGATGGTGCGCGGATAGACATTGAAGCCCGAGCAGATGATCAGATCCTTGATGCGATCGACCAGGAACACATAGCCCTCATCATCCATGTGGCCGACATCGCCAGTGCGCAGCCAGCCATCCATGAAGGCCTGCTCGGTGGCTTCAGGTTCGTTGTGATAGGCCACCATGACCTGGGCGCCCTTGACCTGGAGTTCGCCATCTTCGCCGATGCCGACGGGCTGGTTGGATTCAAGATTGACGAAGCGAATGTCGGTGCCCGGCAGCGGCATGCCGATGGACATGGGTTTGCTCGCAACACGGAGGGCGGCACAGCAAACCACCGGGCTGGCTTCAGTCAGGCCATAGCCCTCGGCAAGTACGGCCTTGGACTTCCTGGCAAAGGCGCTGCGCACTTCATTGGGCAGGGCGGCGCCACCGGAAATGGCGACTTCCAGGCTCGCCAGCTTTTCGGCGGTAGCGCTATCAGCGCGGGCAATGGCGCTGAGCAGGGTGGGCACGGCGGGCAACACATTGGCGCGGGTGCGTTCGAACAGGTTGAGCAGCGCCTTGAGCTCGAAACGGGGCAGCATGACCACCTGGGTGCCATTGCACAGCGGCACGTTCATGCAGACCGTCATGGCGAAGATGTGGAAGAATGGCAGCACAGCCACGACCTTGGAGGGCGGGTAGAACAAGCCACAGCCCCATTTGTCGATCTGGCTCATATTGGCCGCGATATTGGCGTGGGTGAGCTGGGCGCCCTTGGGCAGGCCCGTGGTGCCGCCGGTATATTGCTGGACAGCGATATCGTTGTGGGCGTCGATAACCACAGGGGTCGGCGGCTCGCCGCGCTCGACCATGGTGTGGAAATGACTGATGCGGTCGGCGATGGGCGAGGACTTGACCTTGGCCAGATCCTTGCGCTTGACCACCGAGAACAGCACTTTTTTGACCAGCGGGAGGGCGTCGGGGAAGTGGCAGACCACCAGAGATTTGACGTGGCCAGCTTGCACCAGCTTTTCGGCCTTCTCGAAAATCTGCTGCAGATCGAGTGTCACCATGACGTCGGCGCCGGCGCTTTCGGTGATGTGGCTGAGTTCGTGCACGGTGTAGAGCGGGTTGCAGTTGACCACGGTGCCGCCGGCTCGCAGCACGGCATAATAGGCGATGGGGTAAAATGGCGTGTTGGGCAGCATCAGCGCGACGCGGCTACCCTTTTTGACGCCGAACTGGCGCTGCAGGGCGCCGGCAAAGGCGATGATCTTTTTCGCCAGATCACCGAAGGAGGTGGTGCCACCCAGAAAGTCCAGGGCGGTGGCGGAGGGATTGCGGGCACAGGCCGCCAGAACCTGCTCGTGCACCGGGCGGGTGTCGAGTTCGGCGTCCCAGACGATGCCTTCAGGATAGCTGGCAATCCAGGGACGCAAATGGGTGGCGGTGTTTTTCGGTGCCTTGGGTGCCATGTTTCCTCCGGTTGCCGATAATCGGCGTGGGCTTGATGCCCTTTGTGACGAATATTTCACGGCTTTACGTTAGCGTCAAACGACTGTCCGAACTTTTAGACAGGGCCTGCGTTGGCGTATTCGGCAGGCAGGCGTAGGGGCGACGTATTGGACGCTTGGTTGACGTATACGTAAACCTTGCTAAACTGGCCTCAACAACAGGACCGCCGCGCGCTATGATCCCGGCGCGGCAGGCCCAATGACCAAGCTGAACGATTCGGCGACTGGTCTGACGTTTCGGGATTGAGTTGCTCGGCGCCACGCGTGAGCAACGCCTTGGAGGGCATGCCGTGATCTTTGCGCTTATCGTGATCAGCCTCGTTGTCTTCGCCGTGCTGGCCATGCGGGAAAGCCCGCTATGGCAGTGGGGTGTTGCTGCTCTGGTGATCGGCCTGTTCGGCCGTTTCGACTTTGATGGCGGCATCGCCTTTGGCGGTGGGTTCGGCCTGGTGCTGGCCCTGTTGCCGGGCATCATCATGCTGGCGCTCAGCGTTGAAGCCATCCGCAAGCCATTGCTGATCAAGCCCATTTACGGGGCAGTCAAATCCATTTTGCCGCGCGTCAGCCGCACCGAGCAGGAAGCGCTGGACGCGGGCACGATCGGCTGGGACGCCGAGCTGTTCTCGGGCCGTCCGGACTGGACCAAGCTCAATGCCATTCGCCCGCTGACTCTGAGTGCGGAAGAGCAAGCCTTCCTGGATGGCCCGACCAATGAAGTCTGCGCCATGATCGACGACTGGGACACGCGCAATAACCGCGCTGATCTGAGCCCCGAAGTGTGGCAGTTCTTCAAGGACAAGGGCTTCCTTGGCATGCTGATCGGCAAAGAGCATGGCGGTCTGGGCTTTGGCGCGCAGGCGCAGTCCATGGTGGTTTCCAAGATCTCGAGCCGCTCGGTGGCGGCGGGTATTACCGTGATGGTGCCCAACTCGCTCGGACCGGGCGAATTGCTGGAAAAATACGGCACGCCCGCGCAGAAGGAAAAATATCTGGGCCGTCTGGCCAAGGGCCTTGAAGTGCCGTGCTTTGCCCTGACCGGTGTGCATTCGGGTTCCGATGCCGGCGGCATGCGCGATATCGGTACGGTCACCAAGGGGACCTATCAGGGCAAGGAAGTGCTCGGCGTTCGCCTGAGCTGGGACAAGCGCTACATCACGCTGGCGCCGGTCGCCACGCTGGTGGGCCTGGCCTTTATACTGAAGGATCCCGACAATCTGCTCGGCAAGGGCAAGGATATCGGCATCACCCTGGCGCTGGTGCCACACGACCATGAGGGCGTGGAAATCGGCCGTCGCCACTTCCCGGCGCGCCAGGCGTTCATGAATGGTCCGACCCGCGGCACCGATGTGTTCATTCCGATGGAATTTCTGATCGGTGGCACGGACTATGCCGGCCAGGGCTGGCGCATGCTGATGGAGTGCCTGTCGACCGGTCGCGCCATTTCGCTGCCCGCCATTGGCACCACCTCGATCAAGCAGGCGCTGCGCGTGACCTCGGCCTATGCGCGGGTCCGTCGCCAGTTCGGCATTCCCGTGGGCATCATGGAAGGCGTGGCCGAGCCGCTCGGCGAGATGGTCAAGCGCGCCTATACCTATGAATCCTCGCGCCGGCTGACCGCCTCGATGGTCGATGAAGGCCAGCGCCCGGCGGTGATTTCGGCGCTGCTGAAATACCGCACCACTGAAGCCATGCGCGACAGTGTCGATGACAGCTTTGACATCCATGGTGGCCGCGCCATCCAGGATGGGCCGACCAACTATCTGTTTGGTGGTTACATGGCGACGCCTGTGGCGATCACCGTGGAAGGCGCCAATATCCTGACGCGCACGCTGATGACCTTTGCGCAGGGCGTGTTGCGCGCGCATCCGTTCCTCTACAAGGAAATCGAAGCGGCGCAGAATACCGACAAGAAGGCGGGTCTGGACCAGTTTGATGCCGCGTTTGGCGGGCATACCAAGTTCATGCTGCGCAATATCGCGGCCAGCTTCCTGCACGGGGTCAGCAATGGCGCCTTCGCCTCGACCCCGGTCGAAACGGAAATGGCCGGCTGGTACCGCAAGCTGCACCGCTATTCGCAGGCCTTTGCGCTGACCGCTGACTGGACCACAGTGATCCTGGGCGGACAGCTCAAGCGCAAGCAGAAGCTGAGCGGCCGCATGGCCGACATTCTGGGCGATCTGTATCTGATGTCGGCCACGCTGCGCCGGTTTGAGGATGAAGGTCGTATTGCCGAGGACAAGCCGCTGGTCGATGCGATCATGGCTGACCGTATCGCGGCCATGGAGCAGACCTTTGGCGAAGTGTTTGCCAATTTCCCCAATGGCTTTGTGGCCAATGCCATGCGCTTCCTGTGCTTCCCGCTGGGTCGCCATGCCAAGCCTGCCAGCGACCGGATGAACTATCGCTTTGTGCGCGATGTGCTGCGCCCGGGCGCGTTCCGCGATCGTCTGACCACGGGGCTGTATGTCTCGATGGATCCCGCCGACGTGACGGGCGTTCTCGAAGACGCGTTCATCAAGGTGACCGAGGCCGAGGAAATCGAAGCCAAATTCATCAAGGCGGCGCGCAAGGGCGTGATCGAGCGTCGGCTGGATCGCGATGCCGTTGATGATGCGGTGGCGGCGGGCGTCTTGAGCGACAATGAGGCTGGAATCATGCGGGCGGCTGACGAAGCGACCGACCGCGTGGTGCAGGTGGATGATTTTGCGCCAGACGAGCTGGCCGCTGACGCCAAACACAAGGTGGCAGCGCAGTAACGGCACGCGTTGGCAATCGACAACCCCTCCTTTATGGGGATGGAACGAAACGGGCGCTGCGTCAAAAATGCATGATGCTGCGCCCGGTTAGCCCACAGATTGGGTGCCGCCCTGAACGGGGTGGCGATGGCGCGAGCCAGGAATTTTGAGGAGACACGATGATCCAGCCGAACATGCCGGAGACCACGAACTGGCGCTTTGAAATAGACGTGGAACGTCTGGGCTGGCTGACGATCGACACGCCCAATTCGCCGGTCAATACGTTGAGCCGTCTGGCCATTGAAGAGCTTGAAACGCTGGTGGTCCGGTTTGAAGAACTGGCCAAGAGTGGCGAGCTGGTGGGTGTGATCCTGCTCAGCGGCAAGGATAGCGGCTTCATTGCTGGTGCCGATGTCAGCGAATTCGACGCGATGAGCGACTTTTCGGTGCTGCCGGGCGCGCTGCAGCGCACCCATGCGTTGTTCAGCCGGATCGAAGCGCTGAAGGTGCCGATGGTTGCGGGTATTCACGGGTTCTGTCTGGGTGGTGGGCTGGAGCTTGCGCTCGCCTGTCACTACCGAGTGGCCGTCAATAACGACAAGACGCGGATCGGCTTCCCTGAAGTCAATCTGGGCATCTTTCCGGGCTTTGGTGGCACAGGTCGCTCGATCCGGCAGGCCGGTCCGGTTGATGCCATGCAGCTGATGCTGACCGGGCGGATGATCCGGGCCGGTGCAGCGCGCGGGTTCAATCTGGTGGACAAGCTGGTGCGTCACCGCGACATGCTGCGCTGGGAAGCGCGCAAGGCCGTGCTGCAAAAGCGCGAATCGAGTGAGGCCGGTTTTGCCAAGAAGGTGATGGCGATGGGGCCGTTGCGCGGCTATATCGCCAACAAGATGCGCGAGCAGGTTGGCAAGAAGGCGCGCAAGGAACACTACCCCGCACCCTATGCGCTGATCGATCTGTTCGAGCAGCATGGCGATAACTGGCAGGCGATGAGCCACGGCGAGATCGAGCGCTTCGTGCCGCTGATGGGCAGCGATACCGCGACCAATCTGCGCCGGGTGTTCTTCGCCTCCGAGGCGCTCAAAAAGCAGGGCATCAAGGGCGCAAAGTTTGCCCGCGTGCATGTGATCGGCGCTGGCGTGATGGGGGGCGATATCGCGGCCTGGTGTGCGCTGCGCGGCATGAGCGTGACGCTGCAAGATCTCGACATGGCGCGCATTCAGCCGGCGCTGGATCGCGGCAAGAAGCTGTTCAAGAAGCGGCTGAAGAAAAAGCGCGAGGTCGACGCGGCCATGCTGCGCTTTGAGGCTGACCCCGAGGGCAAGGGCGCGGCCCGTGCCGATGTGATCATCGAAGCGGTGGTTGAAAAGCTCGAGGTCAAGCAGTCGATCTTTGGCGAGATGGAGTTCAAGGCCAAGCCTGATGCCATTCTGGCGACCAATACCAGCTCGATCGAGCTGGAGCGGATCGCCGAAAAGCTCAAGCAGCCCGAGCGCTTGATCGGCCTGCATTTTTTCAATCCGGTGGCGCAGTTGCCGCTGGTGGAAGTGATCCGGTCCACCTTTAACACCGATGATGCCATTGGCCGCGGCGCAGCGTTTGCGCTGGCGATCGGCAAGTCGCCCGTGGTGGTCAAATCGGCACCGGGATTCCTGGTGAACCGCGTGCTGATGCCCTACATGCTGGCTGCCGTCGAACGGGTGGAAAAGGGCGAGAGCAAGGAATTACTCGACGCCGCCGCAGTGGCGTTCGGCATGCCGATGGGCCCGATCGAGCTGATGGATACCGTTGGTCTGGATGTCGGCAAGTCGGTTGCCACAGAGCTTGGCCATGCCGTGCCCGAAGGCAGCAATTTCGATACGCTGGTCAAGGCCGGCAAGCTGGGTCGCAAGACCGGCGAAGGTTTTTACAAATGGGAAGACGGCAAGGCGCAAAAGGGCGACGTGCCCAGCCATGCCGATCTGGCCGGACTGGGTCGTGAACTGGTCAAGCCGCTGGTCGACATGACCGAAGTGGTGGTGGCTGAAGGTGTCGTCGCCAATGACGGTTTGGCCGATATCGGTGTGATTATGGGAACCGGTTTCGCGCCGTTCCTGGGCGGACCGATCAAGGCACGCAAAGACGGGAAGGCATAGAAATGGCTGAACTTCGCAAAGTCGCAATCGTGGGTTCGGCGCGCATTCCATTTGCGCGCGGCAACACGGCCTATGCCGACGAAACCAATCTGAGCATGCTGGGTACCGTTCTGGGCGGGCTGGTCGACAAGTTTGGCCTCAAGGGCCAGAAGATCGACGAAGTGGTGGCAGGCTCGGTGATCGCCCACAGCCGCGATTTCAATATCGCCCGCGAAGCGGCGCTGGATGCCGGGCTATCGCCGCGCACGCCGGGCACGACGCTGCAGATTGCCTGTGGCACGAGCCTGCAGGCAGCGCTGATGCTGGGTGCCAAGATCGCCAGCGGCGAAATCGACAGTGGCATTGCTGCGGGTTCGGACACGGTCAGCGACAGCCCAATCGTGTTTGGCAACAAGTTCCAGCACCGCATGATTGATCTGAGCAAGGCCCGTTCGACCGGCGACAAGTTCGGGGCGTTCAAAGGGTTTTCGTTTGGTGAGCTCAAGCCGGTCGCGCCCTCGGTCAACGAACCGCGCACGGGCATGTCGATGGGTCAGCATTGCGAGCTGATGGCCAAGGAGTGGGGCATTACCCGCCAGGCACAGGACGAGCTGGCGGTGGCCAGCCATCGCAATGCCGCCAAGGCCTATGATGAGGGCTTCCACGACGACCTGTTGGTGCAGTGCGCGGGGCTAGTGCGCGACAACAATGTGCGTGCCGATGCCAATATGGAAAAGATGTCGACGCTCAAGCCGGCCTTTGACAAATCCAGCGGCAATGGCACACTGACGGCGGGCAATTCGACGCCGCTGACAGATGGCGCCTCTGCCGTTCTGCTGGCCAGTGAAGAGTGGGCCAAGGAACGGGGCCTGCCTATCCTGGCCTATCTGACGATGGGCCGCGTTGCCGGCAATGATTTTGCCCATGGCGAGGGCCTGTTGATGGCGCCGACCATTGCAGTCAGCGAGTTGCTGGCGCGGGCAAAGCTGAGCTTTGACGATATCGACTAT
This sequence comes from Devosia sp. J2-20, assembly GCF_055808475.1. NCBI lineage: Bacteria > Pseudomonadati > Pseudomonadota > Alphaproteobacteria > Hyphomicrobiales > Devosiaceae > Devosia > Devosia sp. J2-20. The sequence continues at coordinate 415,407 of NZ_CM147870.1, forward strand.
TTCGAGCTGCATGAGGCGTTCGCCGCCCAAGTGCTCTCGACGCTGGCAGCCTGGAATGATCCGGCCTACTGCAAGGATGTTCTGGGGCGTGACACAGTGCTGGGACCAATCGATCCGGCCAAGATCAATGTGAAGGGCTCAAGCCTGGCCTATGGCCATCCCTTTGCGGCGACCGGCGCGCGTATTCTGGGCGTCACCGCCAAATTGCTGAGCTCTGAGCCGGGCAAGCGGGCGCTGATTTCAGTCTGTACTGCTGGTGGGCAAGGCGTGACGGCTCTGGTAGAAAGTGCGGCATGAGCGATAACGTCGTCAAATTCCGCAAGATCGAAAAGAAGCCCGAGCCCAAGCCGCCAGGCAAAAAGCCCGAGCTTCCCAGCTGGGCGCCGTTTGCCGGGCTGATCGCGCTGGCGCTGGTAATTTATGGCGTGCAGCAGTCCGGTCTGCTGGGCGGCTAGGCAAATTTTCTGCAAATTGCAATTTGAGCGCAATGGCGTGCCGGTTTTCCCCGGCGCGCAGCATGTTAACAAATGCTGGCGCCTTGACGTTTAGGTCAATCTTTTACTTGTCAGTGGACGGATTTGCGTAATACCGTCCAACAATCTTGCCCGGCAGGCTCTTGGCCTGCTGGCCACAAGGCTATTCAAATCCGCGGCGATATGATCGCGGAGAGAAGATGTTTTCAGGAATTCCACAAGGAGATGGAACGCGCATGAAAATCACTCAAACCCTGACAGCGGTAGCGACCGCCGGCGCCATGGCGCTGATGATGAGCACTGCCGCTTCGGCCGTGACGCTGCAGATGCACAATGGTGCCGATCCGGGTTCGCTCGATCCGCACAAGGTTTCCGGCGACTGGGAAAACCGCATCGTTGGTGACTACATTGAAGGTCTGGTGACTGAGGATGCCAAGGCCGACGCCATTCCGGGCCAGGCTGAAAGCTGGGAAATCTCGGAAGACGGCACCGTTTACACGTTCCACCTGCGCGAGGGCATTACCTGGACCGATGGCGAGCCTGTGACTGCTGAAGACTTCGTCTTCGCGTTTCAGCGCCTGATGGATCCCGCAACCGCGTCGGAATACGCCTACCTGCAGTACCCAATCAAGAATGCTGCCGGTATCAACTCGGGCGAAATCACTGATTTCAGCGAGCTGGGCGTCAAGGCACTCGACGACAAGACCGTCGAAATCACGCTGGAAGCGGCGACGCCGTTCTTCCTGCAGGCCCTGACTCACTACACCGCCTATCCTGTGCCAAAGCATCTGGTCGACGAGTTCGGCGATGCCTGGACCTCGATGGAGCACATCGTGGCCAACGGCCCGTACAAGATCACCGAATGGCTGCCGGGCTCCTATGTCCACTCGGTCAAGAACGATGACTATTACGACGCTGCCAATGTGCAGATCGACGAAGTGTACTACCACGTGCTCGAAGATCAGGCTGCTGCGCTGAACCGCTACCGTGCGGGTGAGTTCGACATCCTGACCGACTTCCCGGCTGACCAGTATCAGTGGATCCAGGACAATCTGCCCGGCGAAGCACATGTCGAGCCATTCCTGGGCGTGTACTACTACGTGCTGAACCAGGAAAACGAAGCCCTCAAGGACGTTCGCGTTCGTGAAGCGCTGTCGATCTCGATCCTGCGTGACGTGATCGGGCCCGATATCCTGGGCACTGGCGAACTGCCAGCCTATGGCTGGGTTCCAGATGGCACCGCCAACTATGAAGGCGAAGCTTATATGCCAGCATGGGCCGAAATGCCCTATGAAGAGCGCGTTGCCAAGGCTTCCGAGCTGATGGCCGAAGCCGGCTACTCGGCTGATAATCCGCTGACCCTGCAGCTGCGTTACAACACCAATGACAACCACCAGCGCATCGCGGTGGCGATTGCCGCCATGTGGGAGCCAATCGGTGTGAAGGTTGAGCTGTTCAACTCCGAAACCGCCGTGCACTACGACGCACTGCGCGCCGGTGACTTCCAGGTCGGCCGTGCCGGCTGGCTGCTCGACTACTCGGACGCTTCGAACACTCTGGATCTGCTCAAGACCGGCACGATGCAGGGCGACACCATGAACTGGGGCAACAATTACGGCCGCTACTCGAACCCAGAGTTCGACGCGCTGCTTGATGCCGCCACCAGCGAACAGGATCTGGCCAAGCGCGCCGGTATGCTGCACGAGGCAGAAACCATCGCCATGGACGAATTCGGTGCGATCCCGATCTACTGGTACGTGTCCAAGAATGTCATCTCGCCAAAGATCTCTGGCTTTGAAGACAATGCCAAGGACGTGCACCGCACCCGTTGGCTGACCAAGGCCGAATAGGCCAGGACGACGCTTTGATCGTGGGGGCTGCGGCTCCCACGATCTCTTTTTGCCGGTGAGCGCGCCGTGGACGCTGCGCCCGGACTACAAAAGGTTTTTGCATCATGCTGGGTTATGCCCTGCGGCGCGTGCTCTCGGCGATCCCGATTGCACTGATCGCCGTGACTGTCTGTTTTTTCGTGCTGCGCCTGGCACCGGGTGGCCCCTTTGACGGCGAGCGCGCCTTGCCGCCGACCGTGCTGGCCAATCTGCGGGCTCACTACAATCTCGATCAGCCACTGATCACGCAGTATTTCATCTATCTCTGGCGCCTGCTGCATGGCGATCTGGGCCCGTCCATGGCCATTGATGGCTTCAATGTGAGCCAGCTGATCGCCATTGGCTTTCCATTCACGCTGACCATGGCGATGACGGCTTTTGTGATTGCGACCGCCATTGGTGTCGTCGCGGGCATGGTTGCCGCGGTGAACCAGAACAAGTGGCCAGACTATGTGCTGGTGCTGGCTGTGATGCTGGGCGTTGTGGTGCCGAACTTCCTGATGGCCGCGATTCTGCAATTGTGGTTCGGCGTTTATCTGGGCTGGCTGCCAGCGGGTGGCTGGGTCAATGGCTCGGTGTGGCACCTGGTGTTGCCGGTGACCGTGCTGGCCTGGCCCCATGCCGCGCGTATTTCGCGGTTGATGCGCGGCTCGATGATCGAGGTGCTGGGTACCAATTATGTGCGCACGGCGCGCTCCAAGGGTCTGGGACAGCGGCTGGTGCTGGCGCGGCATGCGATCAAGCCGGCGCTGTTGCCGGTTGTGTCCTATCTGGGGCCGGGGCTGAGCTATCTGCTGACCGGCTCGCTGGCCGTGGAGCAGATTTTCGGTCTGCCCGGGATCGGCAAATATTTCGTCACCGCAGCGCTTAACCGCGACTACGGCATCGTGCTGGGAACGACGATCCTCTACATGTTCATCATCCTCGCGCTCAATCTGCTGGTTGACCTGGTCTATGCCTGGCTCGATCCCAAGGTGAGGTACCGCTGATGGCCGGCATTACAGGTAAGGACGAAGTCCTCAGCCAATACGCGCAGAAGCTGGAAACGCTGGACGCGCCCAAGGGACGTTCGCTGACCCAGGACGCGCTGCGGCGTCTGGCCCGCAACAAGGCGGCGGTGATCTCGATCGCCATCGTGATCTTCATCATTCTGGCGGCCTTTATCGGCCCCCATTTCGTGCCGTGGAGCTATTCGGAGGTCGACTGGACCGCCATTCGCAAGCCGCCCAATTTCGACAAGGCCCATTATTTCGGCACCGACCAGAATGGTCGCGACATGCTGGCGCGCGTGCTGCAGGGCACGCAGATGAGCCTGATCGTGGCCGCGGTCGCAACCGTTGTGTCGGTGGTGATCGGCATTATTTATGGCGCGGTTGCGGGGTATCTCGGCGGTCGGGTCGATGCGCTGATGATGCGCTTTGTCGACGTGATGTACGCGCTGCCCTACATCCTGTTCGTGATCATTCTGGTGGTGATGTTCGGGCGCAATCCGGTGCTGCTGTTTGTCGGTATCGGGGCGATCGAATGGCTGACCATGGCCCGCATCGTGCGGGGTCAGACGCTGTCGATCAAGGAACGCGAATTCGTGGAAGCGGCCCGCGCCGGCGGTGCCAAGCCCTGGACCATCATCACAAGGCACATCGTGCCGAACCTGACGGGCCCGGTGGTGATCTACGCCACGCTGACCATTCCCGAGATCATCATTGCCGAGAGTTTCCTCTCTTATCTGGGTCTGGGCGTGCAGGAGCCGCAGACATCGCTGGGGACGCTGATTTCCGCCGGTGCGCCGGTGGCCGAAGTGCTGCCCTGGATGTTGCTGGCGCCAGCCACCGTGCTGGTCACCCTGTTGCTGTGCCTCACCTATATCGGTGACGGCCTGCGCGACGCCCTTGACCCCAAGGATCGATAGACATGACAGAAGTCCTCAAAGTCGAAGACATGTCGGTGACCTTCGAGCTGCATGACAGCGAAGTGCACGCCGTTCGCGAGATGAATTTCAGCCTGTCGCAGGGCGAAACGTTGGCCGTGGTTGGCGAGTCCGGTTCGGGCAAGAGCCAGGCGTTCCTGGCGATCATGGGTCTGCTGGCCAAGAATGGCCGGGCCGGCGGCCGTGCCATGATGGGTGATATCGACCTGATCGGCATGCCGCCCAAGCAGCTTGATACCCATCGCGGCAAGGATATCGCGATGATCTTCCAGGATCCGATGACCTCGCTGAACCCGACATTGCGGGTCAAGACGCAGCTGGCCGAGGTGCTGGTCAAGCATCGCGGTTTCAACCAGCAGCAGGCGATCAAGACCTCGATCGAGATGCTGGAACGGGTCGGTATTCCCGAACCCGTCAAGCGCGCCAATGCCTATCCGCATGAGCTTTCGGGCGGTATGCGCCAGCGCGTGATGATCGCGATGGCGTTGTTGTGCCAGCCCAAGATCCTGATCGCCGATGAGCCGACAACGGCGCTCGACGTGACGGTGCAGGCGCAGATGCTGGACCTGTTCAAATCGCTGACCGAAGATTTCGGCACCTCGCTGGTACTGATCACCCATGATCTGGGCGTGGTGGCCGGCGTGGCTGACCGGATGATGGTGATGTATGGCGGGCGGGCCGTGGAAAAGGGCGTGACCGACGATCTGTTCTACGATCCGCGCCACCCCTACACGCTGGGTCTGCTGCATTCGACCCCGCATATCGCCAAGCGCGCCGAGCGGCTCGATCCGATCCAGGGCCTGCCGCCCAGCCTTGAACACCTGCCCAAGGGCTGTTCGTTCAATCCGCGCTGCGCGTTTGCCTTTGATCGCTGCATGGTCGAGCGGCCACCGCTGACCCAGACCGAGAACGGCCGCGAAAAGGCGTGTTTCTATGAAGGCCCGATGGCCTATGGAGAGGTCGCGTAATGGACCAGACCCCCGTCGATCTGCTTGAGATCAAGGATCTCAAGAAAACCTTCTCGATCGCCAGCGGGCTGTTTGCCCGGCCGCTGACGCTGACGGCGCTTGAAGACATCAACTTCACCATCCACCAGGGCGAGACGCTGGGCATTGTGGGCGAGAGCGGCTGTGGCAAGTCCACACTGGGTCGCTGTATCCTGCAATTACTGGCGCCTGATGAGGGCCAGGTGTTGTGGTTGGGACAGGATCTGACCCGGCTGCCGGCCGAGGAAATGCGCAAGCGCCGGCAGGACCTGCAGATCATCTTTCAGGACCCGCTGGCTTCGCTCAACCCGCGCATGACTGTGGGCGAGATCATTGCTGATCCGCTGCGCACGCTGCGGCCCGAGCTGAGCAAGACCGAGCGTCGCGCCCGTGTACTCAAGACCATGGAATCGGTCGGGCTGCTGCCCGAAATGATCAATCGCTATCCGCACGAGTTTTCGGGCGGGCAGGCGCAGCGTATCGGTATCGCCCGGGCGCTGATCACCGAACCCAAGCTGATCGTGTGTGACGAACCTGTCTCGGCGCTGGACGTGTCGATCCAGGCGCAGATCCTGAACCTGCTGGCCGAGCTCAAGGATGAGTTCGGGCTGACGCTGATCTTCATATCGCACAATCTGAGCGTGGTGAGACATGTCTCGGATCGTATTCTGGTGCTCTATCTGGGCCGCATCGTCGAGCTGGCAAGCGGTGACGATATCTACAACGACCCCAAGCACCCCTATACGCGGGCGCTGCTGACGGCGGTGCCGATCCCCGATCCGAAGCTGGCGCGACTGCGCAATATCGATGCGCTGAAGGGTGAAATTCCTTCGCCAATCAATCCGCCATCGGGCTGCACCTTCCGCACACGCTGTCGCTTTGCCAAACCCTATTGCGCGGAGAAGCGCCCGCCGCTTGAGGTGATAGAGGGTGGTCGACTGGTGGCGTGCCATCGCTGGCGCGAGATCGACGTGCCCGGTGAGGCTATCCTGAACGGCTAATCGGCCAAGGCATTATAGGCCGCCGCGATATTGGCGGCGGCCTTTGCCATTTCAGCGTCGCTGAATTACAGCACACCGTGTTCGGCCATCAGGGCGTGGTATTGCTGCTGGTCGTAGGGGACGCCCTTTGGCAGGGGCACGACATGCCAGTGCAGATGGCTATTGCCCTGCTTGCTGCCCAGCGAGAGCACATAGATCCGTTCGGCGTCATAGACACTCTTGAGAGCCCGTGAGAGCCGGTGGACGACGGCCTGCAGTGCCAGATAGACCTCAGGGCTTATGTCCTCTGCCAGATCTTCGTAGTGCCGCGTAGGGCACACAAGGGCATAGCCGGGCAGGGTGGGGAACTTGCTGAGAAAGATGATGGTGTCATCATCGCGGTCGATCACGTGATGGGCGTAGTCGGGATTGCCGGCGACAAGTTCACAGATAAAGCAGGGGCCGTGCTGGCTGCGTTGCACGTGGGCATCCAGATCAAACGGCAGCCGCATGGCTAGCTGGCTTCGCGCTTCTGGGCTTCGGTACGCCGTTCATTCTCGCCGATATCGACAGTCTTGCGGCGACGGTCGGGGCCGGTATAGGCCTCAGCTTCAATGAAGCCGCGCGGATTGGTCTCGATGCTGGTCAGACGGGTCTGAAGATGGTTGGCAGCAAATGGCTTGCGCAAGAATTCGGTGACACCGGCGTCGCGGGCGTCGGCGATGCGTTTGGCGTCGGGCGCTGCACTCATCATGATGATGGGCACCAGACGGTTCTGGCAATCGGAGCAGGCACGCAGCTTTTTTGTGAAGGCAACGCCGTCCATGCCATTGAGGTCATCATCAATGATCAACACGTCAAACGCGCGGCGGCGCAGTTCAATCATGGCGCGGTTGGCGTCGTAGCTCTCGCGGATATCCCTGCGTCCCAAGCTGCGCAGCATCACCGCAATCAGCGATGCCATGTGGGGAGAGTGATCGGCGATCAACACACCGTGCTTGGTAATTTCCTCAGTGGCCATGGTACGCAAACCCTTACTTCGCAGGCCTGCATCTTAGCAGGGCTTTGCATATGAGCGGTTAATCGGGTTCATTATATGCAAGCCATAGCTTTTCACGACATTTGCGTGAAAACTCCGGCCAAGCCGCGTTGACAGGGTGGGGCATTTTCCCTATGTATGCCGCCAAGTTTCCGGGCGCCATGGCGCCCCTTTTGTTTGACCAAGGAATCGTCCGATGAAGATCCGCAACTCGCTGAAGGCGCTGATGACTCGCCACCGCGCGAACAAGCTCGTCCGCCGTCGCGGCCGGGTTTATATCATCAACAAGGTAGACAAGCGCTTCAAGGCCCGTCAGGGCTAAGCTAAAGCTTGATACTGAAGATTGACTGACAAAGCCCGCGAAAGCGGGCTTTGTTGCGTTTGGGGTTGGTCCGGGCCCTTCCGGCGCGTTGCCTGTGGGCGGTCCGCGCGCAATACCGATGCGGTCCATCATTCAGGTATCCCACCGTCCCAAAACCCCGCGTTTAATGCTCAATGCGCAGGTGAGGGATGGTGCAAAGGTTTACGTCGTTTGGCATAATTATACCTGTGCATCAGTACGTTACGTTATCTATTGTCTGGTTTTATCCAGCCGTTTTTTATTTGCGCCATTTTTTCGCGTTCGCCGCGAGGTAATTTATGCTCAAGGCCCGGACACTCACCGTGCTGATCAATCGACCGATCCAGGATGTGTATGACTTTCTGGTGGAGCCCGCCAATCTGGCACGTTGGACGCTGGTGGGCCCCGGACAGGCAGAGCCCGAAGAAGGGCCACTGGTGTGGTCGTTTGACGGGCCGCACGGGCTGGTGCTGGTCCGCTTTACGCCACGCAATGCGTTTTTTGTGCTCGACTACTCGCTGCAGTCGGGACCGCATGTGTGGCAGTCCTCAAGCGTGCGGTTGATCCGCAATGGCAATGGATGCGTGTTGACCCATACTTCGGTGCAGCAGCCATTGGTGTCCGACGCGGTCTTCGCCTCCGAGGAGGAGTGGCTGTATTCGGACCTGCTGGTGCTCAAGACCCTAATGGAAACGAAATAGGCGATCAGCCAAAGAAAAACCCGCGGTCGTGCCGCGGGTTCTTTTTATCGGGTCATGCCTGGCGGGCTTAGCTGGAGCCGGCGCCGTCCTGGCGGACGAAGGCGATGCGGAGCATGTTGGTGGCACCTGGTGTGCCCAGCGGAATGCCGGCCGTGATAGCGATACGATCACCGGGACGGGCAAAGCCTTCCTGATAGGCGATGACACAGGCGCGATCGACCATGTCTTCCAGGCTCACTGCATCTTCGGTCTGCACGCAATGGACGCCCCAGACCACCGACATGCGGCGGATGGTGCGCTGGTTGGGCGAGAGCACGATAATGGGCTTGGAGGGCCGCTCGCGGGCGGCACGGATGCCGGTCGAGCCGGAGGCGGTATAGGTAACGATGGCGGCCAGGTCGAGCGTTTCGGCAACCTGGCGGGTCGCCGCCGAGATGGCGTCGGCCGCAGTGGCTTCAGGTTCGGTCTGGGCAGCGCGGATAATGCCGCGATAGTTGGCGTCGCCTTCGACGGCCACGGCCACCTTGTTCATGGTGGCGACGGCCTCAACCGGATACTGGCCAGAAGCCGACTCGGCGGAGAGCATGATGGCGTCAGCGCCTTCAAACACGGCGATGGAGACGTCCGAGACCTCGGCGCGGGTCGGGACCGGCGCGGTGATCATGGATTCAAGCATCTGGGTGGCGACGACCACTGGCTTGCCGTAGCGGCGGGCCATGCGGATCATGCGCTTCTGCAGGCCGGGGACCTGCTCAAGCGGCAGCTCGACGCCCAGATCGCCACGCGCCACCATGATGGCGTCGCACAGCTTGATGATCTCTTCGAGGCGCTCGATAGCCTGCGGTTTTTCGATCTTGGCCATGACGCCTGCGCGACCCTGAACGATCTTGCGCACATCGATGATGTCTTCGGGGCGCTGCACGAAGGACAGGGCAATCCAGTCGGCATCGGCAGCCAGACCGGCGACCAGATCGGCGTGGTCCTTTTCGGTCAGTGCGCCGGTGGGCAGCAGGGTATCGGGGAGCGATACGCCCTTCTTGTCGCTGAGCTTGCCGCCATAGACCACTTCGGTCTCGATGGCGCCATTGCCCACCTTGGTGGCCTTGAGCTGCAGCTTGCCGTCATCGAGCAGCAGGCGGTCGCCTACCGAGACGCTTTCGATGATTTCAGGATGGGGCAGGTAAACGCGCTCGGTGGTGCCGGGCGTGTCATCGCTGTCCAGGGTGAATTTCTGCCCGGCGGCCAGTTCGACAGCGCCATCGGCAAATTTCCAGACGCGCAGCTTGGGACCCTGGAGGTCGACCAGAATGCCCAATGGATGGTTGAGGCGCTTTTCGACATTGCGAATGCGCTCGACCGTGGTGTTGAGCACTTCGTGGCTGGCGTGGCTCATATTGATGCGGAACACGTCCGCGCCGGCCTTGGCCAGTTCCTCGATCATCTTTTCCTCGTGGCTGGCTGGCCCGAGGGTGGCGACGATCTTTGCGCGTCTCATGCGTCTCATTGCGTGTCCGTTTCTTGCGTCGTTATGTCGTCCTGCGGTGCGTCCACATCGTTGGGATCGACAAGGAAAGTGGGATCTTCAAGGTCTTCACCACCATCAGGCCCGACAATCGCGGGTCCGGCGGCGTTCTCGGTGAGCTGCAGTGTCCAGTCGGAACGGTTCTGTGTATCGATTTCGAAGAAACCGGTGCGCTCATAACCGCGCGCAAGACAATCCTCAACCCCGAATATGGTGAAGGTCTCGTCGCGTGTACACATGAATACTGCTCCGTCCCATGCGCCGCCTGCCACATCATCTGCTGCGAAGATGTAATAAAAGCGACGCTGGAGTTCACCCTGATACAGCACGCGGCAATCGCCCGGAGGGGCTTGCCACCAGCCTTCGCTCATCCAGCCACGCTCGGCACGGTAGCCCAGGGCTACCGAAACGAGATTGGAAGTCTCGTTGCAGATGCGTAGATCAGCCTTGGCCGGCGTTGCAAAGAACACCAAGCCTGCAAGCGTTGCGCTGATCAAAGTCGTGCCGAGACGAATGGTTTGCAAAAGCGAGCCGGAAATCATCGGGAAAACGTGCCTTCTTTGAGCCCATGGGAGGGAATTGGTCAATGGCTAATGCCCTGATTTGGCGGAATTGGGGGCATGCAGAAGCGCGGTGATGTGGATTGGGTCACAAAGGGGTTGAACCGAGGGTGAGTCTGGGGTTCAAGCATCGCTTGAGACAAAGAGGTATGACCCATGGCTGAAGACAGCGTTGCCCAGGACCAACTCCGGGCGTTCATCGAGCGCATCGAGCGCATGGAAGAGGAAAAGGCAGCCATTGCTGCCGACATCAAGGAAATCTACGCCGAGGCCAAGGGCAACGGCTTTGACACCAAGATTCTGCGCAAGATCGTGACGATCCGCAAGCAGGACGCCAATGAGCGCATGGAGCAGGAAGCCCTGCTCGAACTCTATATGAGTGCCCTTGGGATGGTGGCGGCCCCGTCAGACGACTGAGCCAACGCCCCATGCAAATTTCAGAACGCCCGGTTGCCCATGGCAGTCGGGCGTTTTTGCGTTCAGGCGAGAATGTCGATGGTGGTCTGGGTCATGCGGTCAGCGGCACGCACGACTGTAGCGGCGGCCTTGAAGTCGGTCTGGGCCATCATGGTCTCGACCATTTCGGTGGTCAGATCGACGTCCTGCAGGCCCGTGCCGAAGCGGGCCACGCGGCTGGCGCTGGCTTCGAGGCGGTCGGCGGCGCGGTGCATGCCGGCGGCGCCGGAGGCAATGGCTGAAATGGTCATGAGGCAGGCCTGACGGAAAGTTCAGAGGTCACCAGATAGCGCCACAAGGCTTGCGGTTTCCTTTAGGGCGACGCGCTCAATCTATTTCAAACATGACCTAACCCCGCGCGGCGGCGTGAGGCCACGCCCGTTCTCAGCGCCGTGTAATCACTTTGGGATAGTCAGCCCTAAAAGAGGCTAGCTGGACTTGCCGAGTGCTGCTGCCATGGCGGCCTGATCGTAGCCCAGCGTGGTCAGGGCGGTGGCGACGATGCCTGCGCGGTCGAGACCGGCATCGGCGTACATGTCGGACTGGCTGGCATGTTCGACAAAGCGATCGGGGATCATCAGCGGGCGGAAGCGCAGCTTGCCGTCGAGCAGGCCATTGGCGGCCAGGAAGGTGGCGACGTGGCTGCCGAAGCCGCCAATCGAGCCTTCTTCGGCGGTCAGCAACACGTCGTGACTGCTGGCCAGGCTGGCGATGAGTTCTTCGTCGAGCGGCTTCATGAAGCGGGCATCGGCAATGGTGGGGTTGAGGCCCAGCGCGGCCAGCTTGTCGGCGGCGGCGAGCACTTCGCCCAGCCGGGTGCCATAGCTGAGTATAGCGATGGTGGCGCCCTGACGAATAATGCGGCCCTTGCCAATGGGCAGGATTTCGCCGCGTGCCGGCAGGTCAACGCCCATGCCGTCACCACGCGGGTAGCGGAAGGCGATGGGGCCGTTGTCGTAATGGGTGGCGGTGGTCACCATGTGGCGCAGTTCGGCCTCGTCGGCGGCGGCCATCTGCACGATGCCGGGAATGGCGCCGAGATAGGCGCTGTCGTAATTGCCGGCATGGGTGGGGCCGTCGGCGCCAACATAGCCGGCGCGGTCAATGGCGAAACGGACCGGCAATTGCTGAATAGCGACATCGTGCACGACCTGATCATAGGCACGCTGCAGGAAGGTCGAATAGATGGCGCAGAACGGGCGCATGCCTTCGCTGGCCAGGCCCGCGGCAAAGGTGACGGCGTGCTGCTCGGCAATGCCGACATCAAAGATGCGGCCGGGGTGGATTTCGGCAAATTTGTCCAGACCCGTGCCCGATGGCATGGCAGCGGTGACGGCCACGATGCGCGGGTCGTCATTGGCTTCCTGGATCAGGGTTTCGGCGAAGACACTGGTATAGGAGGGCGCATTGGACGGGGTCTTGGTCTGGGCGCCGGTAACGACGTTGAACTTGGAAACGCCATGGTACTTGTCGTCGGAATCCTCGGCGGGACCATAGCCCTTACCCTTTTTGGTAACGACATGGACAAGGATCGGGCCTTCGGCCGCATCGCGCACATTGTCGAGAATGGGCAGCAGGTGATCGAGATTGTGGCCATCAATGGGGCCGACATAATAGAAGCCGAGCTCTTCAAACAGCGTGCCGCCGGTAAAGAAAGAGCGGGCAAATTCCTCGGTGCGGCGGGCAGGCTCGTAGAGAAACTGCGGTAGCTTGGACACGAAATTCTTGGCTGCCTCGCGCGCGCCGCGATACATCGGGCCTGAGACCAGCCGCGCCAGATAAGAACTCATGGCACCGGTCGGGGGCGCGATGGACATGTCATTGTCGTTGAGCACGACGATGAGCCGGGCATCCATGGCGCCCGCATTGTTCATGGCTTCGTAGGCCATGCCGGCGGACATCGCCCCATCGCCGATAACGGCAATGACATTGCGCGGCTTGTCGAGCAGGTCGCTGGCGACCGCCATACCCAGGCCGGCGGAGATCGAGGTGGACGAGTGGCCGGCGCCAAACGGGTCGTATTCGCTTTCGGCACGGCGGGTGAAACCGGACAGGCCGTCCTTCTGGCGCAGCGTGCGAATGCGATCGCGGCGACCGGTCAGGATTTTGTGTGGATAGGCCTGATGGCCGACATCCCAGATGATGCGATCATGGGGCGTGTCGAACACGGCGTGCAGCGCCACGGTCAGTTCAACCACGCCCAGACCAGCACCAAGGTGGCCACCGGTCACCGAGACCGCGTCGATCATCTCGGCGCGCAACTCGTCGGTCAATTGCCGCAAGTCCTCGCGCGGCATGGCGCGCAGATCGGTCGGAGAATTGACGGTGTCGAGCAGCGGTGTCGCGGGCTTGTCGGCCAAAACGGGCAGTCCTTCGCCAAAGGGGCAGTAATGCTGTTGTTTAGGCGCGCATGCGGCGCATTGCAACAATGCCGAGCCGGCTGCGCCAATCTGCACAACCGCCCAAGTGCACTGTAATGATGCCTGAATTGGGGCCGGCTAGTTGACCGTGAGGGCGACGGGCTGAGCGCCAACAAAACGGGTGTGCGACAAACCCTCTGGGAAATCGCCGACGCGCATCACCGTGACATAGCGGCCCATCTCGGTGACGGGGCTGAAATCGGCCTCATCGTGGTCCCAGATCTCGGCGAAATGATCCGAACTCATTTCGGTCGGGGTGATGAAGACTTCGGCGACATGCTCGAGATCGGGGATGATCAGATCGGGCTGGCGCATGGTGCCCATGGTCGGGCGCTTGGCTATGTGGCTGGCCAGGGCCTGAGCGACGGGTTCATCCTGCGCGGGGGCCGAGAACGTGCCGCGGAACAGATTGCCCAGCGTATCGGTGACGACATTGCCGCCGAGCGAAGCGGTGCGCAGGCCGGTTGCCCCGGTAACGCCCTTGAGTACGGGCAGGTCGGGCAGGCGATCGGTGGGGATCGATGCCGTCACGGTGGGGGCGGTTTCGCGAGCAATGATCATCTCAAGCGCGCGCTGGGCATCGGGATCCTGGGGCAGCGGCGGCAGATAGGCTGTCATCATCTCGGGCTGTTCGGGCTCGCTCATGATCAGACGCGGCTGCGGTACAGGGGCGCTGAACGCGGCCAGAGCCATAACGGCGTCGCCGGCAGGCAGAGCGCTGGCCGTCGCCATCTGGAGGGCTTCGGATTTGCGCATTGGCATGGGCGCACTGGCCAGCGTTGTCAGTTCGGCGGCATCAAGGGGGCGCTGCCATCGGTTGAGAAGGGCAGGGCCGGTGTTGGGGCTTCAGCGCTGGCGAGGGCCAGGCTGGCCGGGCGCATGGCTGGAATGGGGGCAGCCTTGGGTGTGGAGGGCTGCGGCGCGACCGAGGCGACCTGTACGGGTGCAGCCTTGGTGGCGCTGGCCGGCTTGTCGTCATTGCCGCCAAACAGCATGTCGACCAGGGTGCGGCCGCTGCCGCTCGACGCGACCTGGGTGCCTGAAGAGCTGCCATTGCAGGGATAGGCGTGGCATTTTTTCCATTCGGCCAGCGCGACCTGATAGCCCTGCTGCGACAATGGCTTGCCGTCGGTGGGCACATGCATGGTCTTGCCGTCGGGGAAGATGTCCTTGAGCTGAGCGCGGGTCATGCGCGGCCAGGCGCGGACTGAGCCGGTGTCGAGATGTACAAAGGGACTGCCCGACGTGGGATAATAGCCGACGCCGCCGACCTGCTTCTTCATGGCAGCGGCGCGCAGGCGCGACAGCGGCACACCGGGAATGAAGAAATCCATGGCGTTACCCTTGGTGTGCTGACTGTTTTCAGCAACACCGGAGGACTTGGCGCGGAGCATTTCATTGGTAGCAGGTGAGCGATAGGCCGAGACCACGTTGATGGGCTGACTGCCGCCGACTTCCTGATAGACTTCCCAGACCAGATCGAACAGGCGCGGGTCCATTTTGGTGGGCTCGTTGCGGCGCCAGTCACGCAGGAAATAGTTCAGTTCATTCAGACCGGACTGAACAAACTGACCGTTGCGCTTGAAGACGATGCGCGCGGTCTCTTTGGTGTGGGTGTAATAGAGATAGATGGCGCGCTCGGAAGCGGCTGCCGCGGGCACGACGGCCTGCGGCATGATGAGGGAAACGCTGATCATGGCGGCGAGCAAAAGCCGCCCGATACGATGCCGTTGCAAAAGGAAGTCCCCGTCACGCTGTACTCTGTCCGGTTATTGCCAGTCTATCTTCGGACGTTAGCGTAAAATCCGATGCAAACGATTAACGCTAACAAGCTGTGATCAGCCCTCTCAGCCTGCTCACGCAGACGTTATTACGATCAAAACCGGGCGCAACCAAGGCGAAATTGTAAACGCGGGGTTAACCGGGCGTTATGGCGAGATGGTGCCATCGCCAATTTCGGCAATGATTTCAGGGGCCGGTGCCGGTGTGTCCAAGCCCATGGCGGCGATCAGCTTGGCATTGTGGCCATAGATGTCGCCGAAGGACTGCAGCGAACCATCGGGGGCAACGCGTACCGTGAAATAGGCGATGTGGACCGGGATCTGCCGTTCGGGGTTCACCCACCGCTCGGAATTGCCAAACATGCTTTCAAGCGAGGCGCGGCTGATCTTGGTTTCATTGGCCATCAGGGCACCCGCAAACTCGAGCGGGTTCTGCACGCGGACGCAGCCGTGGCTGTAGGCGCGGAAATCGCGCGAGAACAGAGACTTTGACGGAGTGTCGTGCAGGTAGACATTATGCTTGTTGGGGAACAGGAATTTGATCTGACCCAAGGCATTGCCGCTGCCCGGACGCTGGCGGACGCGGAAGGGGAAGTTGGCGGCGCTGACCTGGCTCCAGTCCACCGAATAGGGGCTGATGGCGGTGCCGTTATAGAGAAGATCGTAATTGTGGCTGTCGATGTAGCCGGGATTGCGCAGCACAGCGGGGGCGATTTCGCCCTTGGTAATCGAGCTGGGCACGTTCCAGTATGGATTGACCACGATGTGGCGAATGCTTTCCGAGAAAACCGGGGTCTGGTTCTTGGTAGTGCCGACGACAACGCGGGTGGTGTATTCTTCCCTGTTGTCGCGATTGATCGACAAGCGGTATTCGGGAATGTTGACGAGCACGTGGAACGCACCCATGTCGCGCGGCATCCAGCGCCAGCGTTCCATATTGGCCAGAATGTCGGCCCGGGTCAGCGGCGCGCCGCCGTTCAGGGCTGCCAGGGTCGCCGGACCCATGACACCGTCGACAGCCAGATTGCGGGTCTTCTGAAATGCCTTGATGGCGTCCACGACACTGTCGTCATAAAGCGTTGCGCTGTCACCGGCATCGGCGATTTCAAAGCGCTGGCGCAGCACGGGTACGCGCGGATCGCTCATGCCCGGACGCAGGGTGGCGCCGGCGGCAATCTGCACCGGCCGCTCGGCCTGGATCCTGTCGAAATCGGCGAGCGCGGCCTTGAGCGCCACAAATTCGGGGTGGGTCGGCTCAAGCGCAGAGAGCACCTTGACGGGATCGTTGCTGGAGGCCAGTTGCACCAGCAGGCTGGCTTCATCGAGCTTTTTGGGCGTGATGTCGAGCTGCGAGCTGATCGAGCCGGGGACGATACGGCCGGTATAGATATGGGTCGCGTAGCGCATGGTGGCACGCGAAAATGCGGTTTCCAGTGCCGCCATCTTGATGGGATCATTGTCGACAGTGGTGACGTCGAGCTCGGCGGTCAGATAATCGCTGGGGCGCAGGCCTTCGCTGGCCGCGGCTTCAAACAGCTTGATGATTTTTTGTGCCGAGGGGGAAAAGGCGACCTGACCGTCCGGCGTTTCATCAAGCCAGATAGGTTCGAAATGGCGCGCGCCATAGAAGAAATAGAGCTTCTGGGCCTCGTTATAGGCCTTGCTGTCCTTGTTGGCGCCATAATAGGCGACTGACAGGCCGCCCTTAATGGTTTGGGCCAGCGGTGTGCGTGGGGGCGCGATAATGACGGTTCCGGCCGCCAGGCCGGCAACATCCTGGGCTGTGGCGGGGAAAGCGCTTCCTACACCGGCAAGGGCGGCGACAAGGCAGACCAGAATCTTGTTCATTGGTGCTCCAGCACAGGCAATTCATCGGGGCAACACCCGCATCCTGCACCGGACTGGGCGGGCCGCACCGCACGCTAGAGCAATACTCTGCAAACCTTAACGGGAACAACATCTCGCAAACTTGTGAGCCAGTTTTGTGGTCGGTTTGCAACGCTGTAGGCGCGGAATAAGAATGTCAGAATTTCAGAATAAGACTGTGAGGTTAGAAGCTTCATTTTGATGTTGGATCTGCATTTTTCTATCAATCATTTGGCTGATTTTTCGCGTCCGTTAACGACTTAAGAAGAGCAACTTATCTTGCAAATGTTGTTGTGTGCTGCCAAATAATATCTGCATTTCGCCAATGATTACGCACGCCCACACCCTTTAAACATCGCATTCCCAAGGGCCGTCAGGCCTAGATCTTTAGCCCGTATTGATGGCGAGGATTGCGTTGTGGCGCTTCAGAAGTGGCCTCGCAACAAAGATGGTTTCTATCCCGCACTTGTAGGGTTTGTGGGCGCTTTGGTTTGTTGACGCAGTTCCCTGTTTGTTCTATAAAAAGAAGCCCTTGAGGCGGAGCGCCTGCAGACAGTGACCCTGAGCCGCACTCCTTGACACACTTGCAGCCACGCGCTGCGTCAGGAGAACATAATGGCCTTTCGTTCAGCGGATACTGCCGCCATTGGTCTGGCTGAAGAGTTTCTGCAGAGACTCCGCTCATCATATGAGCCCATCCCGAACGACGACATTGATGTCGCCGTCCATACGGATTGGCAGCGAGTGGTAACGCCAGACTACATTGTTGCTGCGCAGATGCTCGCGGTGGCGCTCGGTCAACATTTCCGGTCACGGAAAGAGCTGGAATTGTCCACCTCGCTCATCGCTATGCCAGTCCGAGATGCTGATGAAGGCTATCTATTCGCCTCGGTTCTGAAAGCAACGCTCTCGGATGGCCTTGTGACGGCCAATCCTCGATTTGCACCGGATCAGCGTAGCTTAATCGTTTTTGTCGGCGGCGGCCCCGCCGACTATGTAAGGATGTCCGTTGTCAAAAACGCTGCGAGGCAGTGCTTTCCGATCCTGTGGTTCTACGACCACCTAGGTGAAGCGCCCGAGGCATTTGTCACTGTGGCCGATTTGCTGTTGGAACGTCCGGTCATCACGGCTGAAATCGTGTCGAGGACATTTCTGGAGATTTTTGGGGCCGCGCCCGCGAACCTCTCCTCTATAAGCAAACCCGACGCGCTGAGTGCGGAGGATTTTGCACTTCGAATTCGAGCAGGCCGAAGCGCCGAGGCTTGTGTCGAGAATCTGGTCGCCTTGATGCCTAAGGAGCCAGATGCCCCCAAGCAGCTTCGCACGCTTTACGACGCTCATGGCTACGGTCATGCTAAGTTGTGGGGCATAGAATTGGCTCAGGACATCGCTATGTGGCGGTTGGGCGAGCTCTCTTGGCAAGAAGTTGACCATCGGGCTGTGGTGTTAACGGGAAAGCCCGGCGTCGGGAAAACAACGTTCGCTGGTCTTTTGGCCGCGACGTTGAGCGTCCCTCTCATTTCCTCCAGCGTTGCTGAATGGAACGGCCATGACCATCTTTCCGGGACATTGAAGCGAATGCGCATCGTATTTGAGAAGGCGATGGCCGAGGCGCCCTGCGTCCTTTTGATCGACGAAATCGATGGTATCTCCAGCCGTGAAGATATCGGCGGTCGGTATAAGGAGTACTGGACACAAATCGTCAACCACATGCTCGAGCTGGTGTCTCAGGCCTTGGCTACAGAGGGCATTATCATTGTCGGGGCGACGAATTTTGAGGATCGAATCGATCCTGCGTTGACCAGGGCAGGTCGACTTGAACAAACCATAACAATCGAATCGCCAGATGTTCAGGCGATCACGATGATCCTTGTCGACAAGGTTGGCCCTAGCTTTTCGAAGAATGAACTTCGCCCGATTGCTGAGTGTCTTCATGGTCAGACGGGAGCCGATATCGAGAGGCTGGTTCGAACGGCTAAGGCAAAGGCTAGGCGCGCCGGCCACCGTTTTAGTATAACCGATCTCGCAGAAGCTGTAAGAAGACGGTCAGACAACCTATCTGCTCCGGATCGCCGACGAATCGCGGTTTATCGCGCCGGACAGATCGTGGTGGGTCAGATTCTTGGGCTCCAAAAATTCGGCGAGGCGGACCCTGCGAGCACTTCGTCACCACTTTCTCTATGTGTCCAGTTCCCACCCTTTCCGACAGAGCAGTTCTGTAACGACGTCATCACTTTCCATATGGCGGGAAGGGCAGCTGAGGAGATCATGATTGGCGCCGTTTCAGTCTTTGGAGCTAGTCCAGACACTTCGGACTTGGCGATTGCCACAAAGCTCGCAAAGGCGCTGGAAGTCAGATCCGGTCTTGGCGAGTTTGGGCTCGTGGATGTTGAGGCCTTGCAGATGGGCGAGGGCTTGTCTACCTTGATGATCGGCGGCGTCCACCGCCGCATTCAAGCTGCGATGGCGAGGGCGTCAGCGTTGATTCTGGATAATGAGGACGAAATGCAGCGGCTCGTTGACAGGCTGGTTGGTCCGAGATCGTCGCTTGTGACGCGTAAGGGGCCTGCTCTCCATTGACAGGCCAATGGTTGCTGCGCCTTGGCCTGTGAAGCGGAAAACATCATTTTGGCTCTCACGAATTAACGCATCGTCTGGCTGGTTCCATCTCGTGCATGCTTACCAGCGTAACATGATCTCGGTTCCACATCCCAGGGCTTCTGCTAAGCAACGCTCTACAAAAGCTCCATCCGCTAGTTAGCAGCCAAACTTGAACCAAATGGTCTCACACCGGGTACACGTGACAGCAGATAAAGGCCCGTAACAGCGTATGTGAGGGGAACAAACGCGCCCAATACCGACGTGGTCTGGCCCATGATCGACAATGAGAAGGTGGCAAAGAATGCTAGCCAGTACACATAGCCGAGCACGCTCCTCGCCTGTCGTATCCGCCGCACAATGAATGCTAGAAAGCAACCAAGAATAGCTGTTGCGGCGTACACGAAATGCCCAAAAGCGTAGTATAGCTCGGATACAATTCCGGTTCTAATGCCAAGTGTAATGCCATAAGCGCGCATCCATGCTCTTGCGCTGTCCATGTTTACCCAAGCGTCTTTATCAACACCGAAGACAACTAGGAGGTTTCTATTCAGTAAGCTCGCCAGCGATGACTTCCACCAATCGTAGCCATAATTTTGCATCTGCTCGATGGAAAGATAATTTATGCTATGAACAAAGTCCTTATACTCAACGCCCAACGCGGTGATGATATACAGAATTGATGGCTCATTTCCCGACACGCGGGCCGCTCGCACGTCGGAGATCATTGAATAGGCAACTGCGGTGCCTATTACGGCAGCGATATGAATGAACTTAACTTTGCCCTTCCTTACAATGATAAAATGCCCGGCGATGCCCACTACGGCAGCAAGCGCCAAGTCACGTTTTCCGTCTAGAATACTTAGTAGAAGTAGAGCGACTACCACAGCTACTAAGAAAAACTTGCTCCTAATGTGAGCGAGCCCCTTGGTAGATGCCACGATCGCAATTATTGTCATTATTAGAACGGTGCGCAAAGCATAAACAGGTCCCCTATCCACCTCGTACATCAAGTCAACGATGCTTGATCCAGATAAGATTGTGGGCACGCGCCATACTACCAATGAGAGGGCGTAGACGGCAGGGAAAGCCAACAAGGCAAGTGCAGATAGCGGCGCTAATCTCACAAGCTCCCTAGGCTTCCCCGCTACTCGGGGGGTAGAAAAACTCGAATGCGATAATGCCGCAGCATAAGCATGCTGTCGCGATGAGAAATAGAGTATTTGCGTCCTGAACATAGAGGGGGGCGGCGAGCCTGCGCCGAAAGTGGCTCCCCAATATAAATAGATTTCCGACCACAAGCCAAATGGCCCACCCACCCGCTACAATGCGTGACAGGGGGTCACGAACGACGCCTATCAGCACTATGCATAAGAAGAAAAGTGCATAGTTAAGTGGCGACGGCAGGTAACGCGCCGCCACGAATTCGTCAGAGACCGCCTGGGGCCCAACAACAGCGAGCAACAAGCAAAATAGCAGCACCCAAGCGAGTAATTTATTTACCTTCATTCGGTTCGATTTGACCTTCTCATGAAGGCGAGTACATAGCTCGCGTACACGGGCAATATGAGAACATTGGCTGCTGCTATCCTCGCGAACGCCGCATACCATCCATCGCCGGGTATAACGATTGTGAGTCCGGACACCACCACTATGCAAGTGGCCGTAGCAATTGCATAGGTCAACCAAGGATAGGAAATTGGGAGAGATCGCGTTGTGATGAAGGCGAATACAAATAAGTAGGTAGCTAGGCCTATCATTCGGCCCCATGCGGCACCTAAGACGCCAAAACTGCCGCCCAGCAGAAAGCTGGCAATAAGGCCTACAGCAATTGCAATCAGTGCAACGATCACCGCCTCATAAGTGTGCCCAGCCCGCAGCGAACCGATGCTTAGAGGATTTCCCATGGCAAACATTGCCGTTCCGGCCAAGTGCACCGCTAGCAGCTGTTGGTCGAAGGTTACTTCAGGAAACAATAAAGACCACGTTGGCGGGGCAACGAGAAACACGTTGGCGCAAACCATAAGGAGGGTGAGCAGAAACACAGAGGTGCTGTTCACTAACAAGCCCCTCGAGCGATGAACTTCATCGTTCACTATGCGGATCGCGACAGGGCCGAACCAAGTAAAATAGGCGGTTGCGACAAGGGCGACCAACTGGGCCAGCTTCATATGAGCAACATAATTCGATATCGCTTCGGGCTCGTAAAACGCCACTGCGTAACGGTCGGCACCAATCAACAGTGCGGATAAAGCTGATGCAACCACAATAGGTACCCCGTAGCGGGAAGCGGACCAGGCTGCCGAGAGGCTTGGCGCCATATGTGGGCGCACGATGGCTAGGGCGGCGAACAGCGCAAGTAGTGCCATTCCCACGCGCAACTCGAAATATGTTCCAACGGTGCTTAAATGTCCTCCGAACCACACCATGCTGCTCAAGATAGCAACCAGTACAGCTGCTCGCCCACCCTCCACCATCGCAAATCGACTTGGTCTTCCTTGGGCTCGCCACAAGCTGCTGAAGAACGAAATAGTTCCTTCCAGCACAACAGCCGCGCCCAAAAGAGCGCAAATATAGGCATCAAAACCCAGTAAAGAGGTTACAACAGCGGTAGCCAGTCCAACGCACAGAGCCGATGCGGCATGGACTGGAAGTAGAGCGGCTATCGTATTTTGATCGTGACTGTTCCCGTCGATAAGTCGCAGAAGTCCGATCTGTATCCCTAGTCCCGCCAATGGGATTGCGGCCAGCAGTGCCGGCTCGAGCAGCGCCCAAGTGCTGAACTCCTTATCTCCCAGCAGCGTTAAAAGTATTGGTACGCTTGCGAAATTTGAAGCGCTGACGAGCGCGATGGACGATCCATATAGCAGAATGCTACCAAGTGCACCGCGACCAGAACTCACTACACGGCCTCCCGCTTCTTCGGGAGCAGGCTCAGCGAGAACCACTTGGCGTAGCTTAGTAACAGGAGAGCAGCACCTAGAGGTCCGCCGAAGCGCCACATGAAATGCAGCCAAGGACCGAAGGGGAGCCCGTGGGGCGTATTTAGGATACGCAGTCGTTCGCTAAATGTTAGCGAAGGATTTGACCAACGAAGATGCCTGTTGTTCGGTTCGCAGCTTCCAACCCACAGAGGGGCAACCCAGAGCAATGCCCCCTCTTCGAGGCATCGATAGCCATAGTCAGCATCGCCAATTTGCTGCGAGTAGGCACGGTCTATCTCACCCACCTTGCTGACAATTGAGGCGGGAAAGAGCACGCAGTTCCCGTTCATAGTGTCGCACTTCTGAAGACCACCGGATGGGGGAACGCGCTCAAGTTTTGCGGGATGAATGCGCGAAGTTCTGCGAAAGCCCGAATATGTCGTTTCCTGGCTTATCGGATCGACCACTGGCCCCACAATTACATGTGGACCCGGCCCATGGCTTTGCAGCGCCTCTGCGTAAGAATTGAGCAAAGTATCTAGGAAGCCGGACGTCAATTCGACGTCGTCGTTTAGCCAAAGCAGGAAATCATACCCGGCCACAGCGGCGGCCGACATCGCCTCTCGCATCCCACCACACCAAAATTGTTCGCCGTCACCGGCAATAATGTTCGTTGAAGGGAATTTCTCTCGCACTGCGTCGGATGTACCGTCGATGCTACCATCGTCAAATAAATACACTACCAACCGTGCCCGGTGTGATCCCGCCGACTTTAACGATTCCAGACATCGGAGGGTCAAGGTTTTGCGATTGTAGCACGCTAGCACAACAGCGATGGTGGGGAGGGTTTCGCATTTCATACTGCGGGCAGGCCTAACTTCCGGATAAATTTTGCAGGAGAGCCAGCATAGACGCTATTCGCTGGCACCGATCTCGTTACAACACTGCCCGCGCCGATGACAGAATTCTGTCCTATTGTGACGCCTTTGCAGATTATTGATTTAGTTCCGATGAACACGTTGCCCTCAATGTTAACTGGAGCAAACTGCGAGGTATCAACTTGGATGGAGTACCTGCGTTGCGGATGATCAACAGGATGAAAGTCGTTGTCGAAAATCATCACATCGGCACCTATCAGGCACCCGTTTCCAATTACCACATCAAGTGCTGCACAAATGACCGCACCGCTTAGGCCTACGTCATCGCCAATACGCAAGCGAGCGCCGCGCATTAGTGTTCGAAGAATAGTGGGGCTTCGTACACCTAAGGCAGTATATCTACTGTCGGAAATAAGAACTGAACGGGAGCCAACCGCAATAGTCGAGTGCTCAAATCTTGTCACAATAGGAGAGCCGCGAAATCTCACGTCTGCTCCTAAAGATGCCCCTGCAGCCCGACAGATAGCTAAGCCTAGCAGCTGATCTCTGGCGTTAAGCGCTTTCTGTATGACATGCATTCAAGAGTTCCTGGTTCGGATTAATAGCCAAACAAACCGCGGTGCAAGAATAAGGTATCGTCGCCATAGGCGCCGAGGCTCTCGGAGCAATCTGTATAGCCATTCCAACCCATTATTTCTCATAAAGGCTGGGGCGCGTTTGACTGTGCCTGCGTGAAAATCGAACGCGGCACCCACGCCTGTGAAGACTCCGCGACCAATCAGCGGTGCGGCCTTCATCATCCAATAGTCCTGTTTTGGACTAGAAATCCCTATCCAAACAAAATCAGGTTGTGCAGCGCGTATCGTGGCAAGTTCGGCGAGTTGGATTTCGTCGAAGGTAGTCGTAGCTTCGATTTCTCGCATAGGCGGGGACAAAGTTCCTGCGATTTTGAGGGCAGGATACTTTGCGCGAAGATTGTCTGCTACCGCTTCCGCAACCCCTGGCTTGCCTCCATAGAAGAAGTGGGTCAGCTCAGTTTGACTGGTAGATGAACAGACCGCGTCAACGAAGTCCGCACCAGCAACCCGTCCAATTTTATCGTGGCCGACCATTTTACCCAGCCAAACAAGTGGTTGCCCATCTGGGACAATCAGCGACGATGCGTCGTGTAAAGCACAGAAGTTCGGTTGATCAACTGCTAGCATCAGGCTCGCCACGTCGCGAACAAAAATGGTACGGGGGTGCCGGTCCTTAGCCCAACTAATAGCGGTATCCACGGCGCTTCGCATATCTACGATGCTCACCGGCACTCCCAGCACGCGAAATCGAGAGATTGCGTTCTGAGATGATCCCAAAATTGAGGTCATCGGCACTTATGCCTTTACTACGTTGGAACCAGAAAGGTCCCGTCTTGCCATCGCGTTTCTAGTATCGATAATTAACTGAGCGCCACTAAGCGCGTTATAGTCAATGCCATCGTGATCGGTAGCTATGACTATGGCATCGTACCTGGCGATACCCTCTGGCGTGATCTGTACGGCCATCTTTCCCGCCAGTTTTCCATGTTCTCGACTCATAGTGATGATCGGTACATGCGGATCTGCGAAGTCCACAAGACTTCCACGATCTTGAATGAGTTCCATCAGCTTTAGGCTGGGGCTCTCCCGAATGTCGCTGATATTCTTCTTGTAGGCGAGACCTATGATTAATATCGAGGCGCCGTGCAGTGACTTCTTGAATCTATCGCTTAGAGCTTCTTCCAATTTGCCGACGACATACCTAGGCATCGCCACGTTAATCTCGCCTGCGAGTTCGATAAACTTAGTAGGGAGGTCGTATGCTCTTGATGCCCAAGTAAGATAGAAAGGATCAATCGGTATACAGTGCCCGCCAAGTCCAGGGCCGGGATAGAATGGCATAAATCCAAACGGTTTTGTTGCCGCCGCGTCAATAACTTCCCAAATGTCGATACCCATGGCGTGGTAAACAACCTTGAGTTCATTTACCAAAGCAATGTTTACTGCTCTAAATATATTTTCTGTCAGTTTTGTAGCCTCGGCTGCGTCCGGCGAGCTCACAGAAACCACTCTTTCAACAATACTCGCATAGAAGTCATGGATTGCAGCACTGGCTTCCTCACCATCCCCAGAGACGATTTTCGGAATGGTTGTGGTTCTGTGAGTCACATTTCCTGGATCCTCGCGCTCGGGTGAAAATCCCAAGAAAAAGTCTCTCCCCGACTTGAGGCCGGTGGACTCTAGAATTGGTCGTAACAACTGCGTAGTCGTACCCGGATAAGTTGTAGACTCCAGAACAACTACCTGCCCATTACGCAAGCTTGCAGCGATTTGCGCGCCAGTCCTTTCGATATAGGACGTATCTGGCTCCCGATGCTTCGTGAGCGGTGTCGGAACGCAGATGACAATAACTTCCACCTCGGAAAGTCTCTCCATGGCGGTTGTCGCTTCGAAAAGCCCCGTTTCGACTAGTTGGGCCAGCTCGTTACTGGCTACAGCACCAATGTACGAGCGCCCTGCGGCAATCTCGATGATCTTTGCGGGATCTACGTCGAAACCCAATGTAGAGAACCCCGCGCGCGCGACGGCGCTAGCCAAGGGAAGCCCAACGTAACCGAGGCCGATCACACCCACCTTCGCTGTTCGATCGCGGATAGCACCTTGAAGAGAAATCAAAAAGTCGCTTTTGACAGACTGCGTGTAGTTCATGGTGTTCTTCCATCGTCAGAGAGGGCGGCCAAAATGCCATTTCGAAAGGCTTTGACCATGTTCTCAATGTTGTAAGTTTGCAGACAGCTTGCCGCATTCTTTGCAAGCCTCGCTCGCTCTTCTGAATTAGTTAGTAACGTAACGACGGCGGCGGCGTAGTCCTCGTCGTTTTCGACAATAACGCCATTTTCCCCATCAACTAGGTATGAAATTTCCGGGCCGTGCTTGGAACTGCGGGTGGTGACGAGCGGCAACCCGTATGCAAAAGCGTCCAAGACGACGAGACCAACTGCGCCCGGCATAAGAAGGACGTTGCCAAGGGCCACAAGCTCGGTCTTTGCAGGACCAAACTTCGGTCCAACATAGCGTACCCAAGGCCTCGTGAGCGCTGCCTGCTCTACTAATGCTTTTTCCGGGCCGCCGCCGATCACTATCAACTGAAAATCCGGCACGCCCTCTCTTATCTGGTCAGCCGACTCCAGCAAAAGATTGATGCGTTTACCTGCATAAAGGCCTCCCACATAGACGCCAATATTTTGCGAACCCTGAAAATCAGCCGCTCTCAGCTCAGCGAGAGTTTCTCTATTGAGAGTGCTCATTTCGGTGGAAATTGAAGACACATCAATGGCGTTGTTAAACACTGTTACTTTGTCAGCAGGAAAGCCCATCTCCCGGACGACCCGGGCGCACTCATCGGTATATGCGAACCACCAATCTACCCGCCGAGACCACCACCGCTTGAAAGCTTCGGCCGAACCCTCTGGTTTCATGGACTGGAAGTTTTTCCCATGCCCGAAAAGTGCGACCTTCTTACCTCGCAGGCGCCGACTTATTATGATGGGATAGTTTCCGAGCAGGTTATTCTGTTGCTGCAGGATAACCAGGTCGTCATTTCTGGTAGCAGTCATCGCACACTGAAAAGAAATTCGCCGCGGCCCCCACCGCCAAGTGATCAACGGAACCGAAGTCCCCCAGGTCGGCGCTTGAACATCCCCCTTACCGTCGTTCGTATCGCTTTCTGAGTAGATGTACTTGTAGTCAATGCCGCACGCATCAAGCTCCACACGAAGTCGCTCGTGAAATGGAAGCCGAAATTTTTGTGAAGTCGGGAACACATAGGAAACGCTTGGTCGCATAATCTATTCTACCACTCCGTAGCGGTTCTTCAGCATGCTCAGATGTTTTTCGACGTCCGCGGCGTTTCCATTAAAACGTTTTGCTACTTCCCGAGCGGGGACGCCCGCCACAATAGAAAACGCAGGAACATTTTTTGTCACAACAGAGCCGGCTGCAATAATCGCGCCAGTCCCAATACTAACCCCGGAGAGCACAACTGCTCCGAAGCCAATCCAAACATCATCACCTACTTCGATCTGGTTTTCCGGGATTCGCGCTAGCTGACTATCGGCTCCAACCCAACGCCCGCCGCGTAGAGGCACTCCGGGCTCACGATACTCATGATCGATCCGGCCAACGATACCGACGTTGTTCGCTATGACCACTCCCCTGCCAATTCGCCCATTTACCTGAATGGTACAATGCTTGCCTATGTATGTATCGACCCCCACATCCAACCGCGTCGGTGCCCACAAGAGAGACAGAATACCAATGTGTACTCCGCTGCTGACATATACATTGCTGCGGATACTGTAGAGCCTGGAAGCTGCTTGAAAAATCCTTGCTAATAATCGCTTCAACGCCGCACCATAGTGTTTAATGAAACAACTAAGTTCGGCGCATAAAGCGCCGCCCCGCTCTCTTTTGACAATATTATTTGCCTCTTGTGAATAGTCTCTACTTAAATTTTCTACAATTCAGGATAATATCATTGCATCATACCAAATTTTACAAATTATCATGCTGAAGCAATTTTGCAGGATTGGCTCTTTGTGAAAAACGTTGATCACATTATCGCTGTAGATCGGCGTCATTATTATGATGCTGCTATCCGGGCTTAGCAATTGTAAAACGCTAGGTTGCATTTGTTGCGCCAACTGTGCTGACTTTTGTTGAATCCAAGCAAGCCTTCCTCTGCCACAATGCGAGCAGAGCGTCCACTGCCACCTTGAACGTTGCTTAATTGGGAGAGCTACAAAGCGCCGCTATCTTAGTTTCAGTCAAAGGTAATTGGTTGGTGAAATTTGAAAATGATTGTGTAAATGCAGGGCATCTGGAAAGTGATCGCAAGGCGTCACTGGTTGTTTAAATTTGGACGCATACAGTAGGATTGAGATGACAAAGACTGCACTTATCACCGGTGTGACCGGGCAAGACGGCGCCTATCTCGCACGTTTATTGTTAGGCAAGGGATACAAGGTTCACGCAATCAAGAGGCGCTCGTCCTCATTCAACACCAGTCGCATCGAAGATATTTATCAGGACCCGCATGATCCTGATCCGCGTCTCGTGCTGCATTATGGCGACATGACAGATTCGACCAATTTGATCCGTATCGTCCAGGAGTCGCAGCCGGATGAAATCTATAACTTGGCGGCCCAGAGCCATGTCCAGGTGTCGTTTGAGACACCAGAATACACTGCAAACGCCGATGGGGTTGGTGCCTTGAGGCTGCTCGAAGCCATCCGAATTCTGCATTTAGAGAAGAAAACCCGATTCTATCAGGCCTCGACCTCCGAATTGTACGGCTTGGTGCAGGAGGTTCCGCAGCGCGAGACCACGCCGTTTTATCCGCGCTCCCCTTATGCAGCCGCGAAGCTCTATGCGTACTGGATAGTGGTTAATTATCGTGAGGCTTATGGGATGCACGCAAGCAACGGAATCTTATTCAACCACGAAAGCCCGCTACGCGGTGAGACGTTCGTCACCCGCAAGATCACTCGCGCCGTTGCGGCAATCAAGCTGGGCAGACAGGATCGCTTGTACCTTGGCAATTTGGACGCTAAGCGCGACTGGGGGCACGCCCGTGAGTATGTACGCGGTATGTGGCTAATGATGCAGCAGGACGTGGCCGACGACTATGTGCTGGCGACTGGTACGACTACGCCAGTGCGCGATTTCGTCCAGTGGGCGTTCGAGGACACCGGCGTCGATTTGGAATGGCGTGGCACAGGCATCAACGAGAAGGGATATGACAAACTCACAGGCCGTTGCCTTGTCGAAGTCGACCCTCGCTATTTTCGACCGACCGAGGTCGAGCTGCTGCTGGGCGATCCAACCAAGGCACGCGAAAAACTGGGATGGACGCACGAGACTTCAGTGCGCGATCTTGCCCGAGAGATGGTGCAAACAGATCTCGAGATCATGCGTACCGCCACGGTGATGAAGGAAGCCTGATGCACAACCTGTCAAGAAAGCGCATCTGGGTTGCTGGCCATAGAGGCATGGTAGGTAGTGCAGTGGTGCGTCGGTTGCAGTCAGAGGGCTGCGAAGTGATCACAGCCGGGCGTGAAACAGTCGACCTGATGCGCCAGACCCAGGTTGAAAGTTTCTTGGCTGATACCAAGCCACATGTCGTGGTTATGGCAGCGGCCAAGGTGGGCGGGATTCTGGCTAACGACACGCAGCCTGCCAGCTTCCTCTATGACAATTTGATGATAGAGGCCAATATTATTGAGGCGGCGCATACCAATGAAGTAGAGCGTTTTTTGTTTCTCGGATCGTCGTGCATCTACCCCAAGTTCGCGCCGCAACCAATCCCAGAGGATGCACTGCTAAATGGACCGCTGGAGCCCACTAATGAGTGGTATGCCATCGCTAAGATTGCCGGTATCAAACTGGCACAGGCCTATCGAAAACAATATGGACGAGACTATATCTCGGCCATGCCGACAAATTTGTATGGACCGGGGGACAATTTTGACCTCAATTCCAGTCATGTGATGCCGGCACTGATCCGCAAAGCGCATGAAGCCAAGATGCGCGGGGACAAGTCCATCACTGTTTGGGGGACTGGCACGCCCCGACGAGAATTCCTGCACGCCGACGATTGTGCCGATGCCCTAGTATTCCTACTGAAAAACTACTCTGGTGAGGAGCACGTAAATGTTGGCTCGGGGGAGGACGTCACCATTCTGGAACTAACCCAGCTGGTGTGCGACGTGGTCGGTTTTACCGGTGAGATTGTGCACGACTTGACAAAACCCGATGGGACGCCGCGGAAGCTAATGAGCGCCGATAAGATCCGCGACTTGGGCTGGAGACCCAGCATCGGGCTACAAGAGGGAGTGGAAACGACATACAGGTGGTATCGAGATTTGAGTAATTGACGCGGTGCACTACTGAACACAAATGACAAGGTAGTTTATCTAAAATATACTTTTATATATTTGATAATTCAGGCGCGTTAATCATGTCGACGCAGAAAATTTAAGTATATGTTTTTCTGTCTTTCCGCCCGTCATTTTGAAGACGGTATTTTATTTTTCATTGGTTTTTTGGTGTGAGAGCGTAGATCTAATTCTTAGAGGTCAAGTCGGATGCGCGCCTCAAGATACTGATTGACCGCTAGCGGAGTATACTTCGTGCATTCACAGGAATGGCGACAGCCCAACAATGGCGTTAAGCGGGCGTGGTTTGGATGATGACAGCATCTCAACATAATGATGGCTCTGTTTTGACCTGTTAACGGCCATGTCGCTGACAAGGCTGCTTTGGGACGAGCGCAATCCCCCTATAGAGAGTCACCTATGCCTAATATTGATTGGCCAGACCGAGTGAAGTCTCTTGAAGAGGGGAGTTTGTCTCAAAACACGAGCCGTACCTATGAAAGTAGCATCCGCCGCTTTTGTGGATGGTGTTCAGAGCGAGGTTACTGCTTTTTGCCAGGAGAGCCGACAGTAGTCGCTGAGTTCTTGGCTGACTTGGTCGCTAGTGGGCTGCAGTGGTCGAGCGTGAGTGTAAACGCAGCAGCGATTTCTCACTTTCACCGCCGATCAGGAGAAAAAAATCCATGTAAATCTTACATCGTGAGTGCAGTGCTGAAGGGAGCCCGCAGAAGGCGCGGCGGTTGCGTGAAACAGAAGCAGGCGCTATCTGCAGTAATATTGGCGGATATTATCAACGTCATACCCGAGGATCTAAAGGGTATCAGAGACAGGGCGATGCTGATACTCGGTTTTGCGGGTGCGCTCCGGCGATCAGAACTTGCAAATCTGCGGGTGGAGGATCTTTTGTTCACGCCAGAAGGCGCCGTCCTGACCATAAGGAAGTCCAAAACAGACTGGGCGGGAAGGGGAACTCTGCTTGCGATACCGGACGGCCGTAAATTCCAGCCCGTGACTGCACTTAAGGAATGGCTGCATGCGGCAGCGATTAGTTCGGGACCGGTAATCAGACCCATGGCTCGCGGAAAAGTACTATGTCGTAGGGTTGAACCGGTTATGATTTCTAGAACGTTGAAATGCTACCTGCAACTGGCGGGGTACGATCCCCAGAAATTTGGAGCTCACTCACTTAGGGCAGGTTTTATCACAGAAGCGGCGGAGGCTGGCATGGAGGCCGACCGAATAATGGACCATTCGCGGCACACAGATCCGAAGACGGTTCGAGGTTATATTCGTCGGGCTAATCTCTTCCAAAACCACGTTGGGGACAGTTTCCTCTAAGGCGCGCCTCAGAGTTCGACGGCGAACCTTCGGTTCGAGTTGCTGTCGCAACCGGCACGAAGTGGGCAAATGTTGATTGTCGCTTGGAACTGCCCCGGGGTTGTCATTGAGATGTGACCGGCCTGCAGGATCTTTTCTCGCTCTGCGGGGATTGCGAAGTGGAGTGCTTTTCCATTCATGTTTGGGTGCCGCGGCGCTTGCCCTGAAGCGCAAGCTTGCATTGCCGTTTCCCTGATACGGCAGTGACCATTGTAAGGCGGAGGCTGTCTGTCGCACTAGTGGCAGTCCACGGAAACATCCTCATTAGCCACGATAGCACCGCAACCGCCCTTGAGCGTTAGTCTCTTCCAAGCAAACAGCTTTGAGGGGGTCGTGTCGGTCTGGCGCGGCACATATGAGTCGATCATGCCGGGCTACATGGATTCCAGGCGGACCCTTTTTGAACAGACCGGCGACGTCGACGTTACACCGATTTTACAGAATCCACCCACTGAATCTGCACATAGGAACCTTTGAAAACGGGTCGTTTTCATAGGCGGATGCCTACGCCCTATCGGCTACGCCGCATGTCTGGTCAAAAGAAGTTGTGCTTAGGAGAACCACTTGTGATCTGGTCGGTAAATCGCGATACTGAGCGTGCTCTACCTCTGTTCCTCGCAGCGAGGTTAAGTTCTCGTATAGCTTCATTGATCGTGACTAGCAGGCTGTTTGTTTCAAACATATGCAGGCGATGCGCCCAGTTCGGACCGGCTGAGTGAAAAGCAAAGAGCGGGACTGTTCCAACACTTAGACCTGCGATCACATCGGCCCAACATAGCTCGGGGTGATTTTCCTTGTAGTCCTTGACCGAGATGAATTTCATCCACGTAAGAGAGCAGGCGTCGGCAGAAAGCGCCTGCAGGTCGATTGCCCCCATTAGCTGACGAAGGGACGCCGAGGAAATGAAGCGCCGGTGTGGCAGAGACCATAACGCAGAAGATGCGCATAGATTGAGCAGGCCCCACCTGATGAGCTTGGCAACGTCGTTAGGTGCAATAGCGAGTATGTCAGACACTCGATCTATGTCCTGAGAATCCCACACTTCTTCCGCACGCGGAGATCTTTCACTGACCCTCTTCTTCCCAAAGGAGCTCGCCAGTTTTGTGTCCCGAAGCCGAAATGCGATGTCGGCTCGACGGGCGTTCGGCACAGTTGGACGTGGTGCCTGTCTTGGGAGGTGGATGGTTTTCAGTTCTCCTGTTTGGCGTCGGTTCATTTCGACCCAGGTGATGGCGTGGCCCCCAATCGGGGGCATTGCGTGAAACTCTCCCTCTAAAGGATTTTTACCTTCGCTCAACCTACTCAGCATTGCCGCACCTGCCCGCGAGACATCTGCGACAGTGACGTCGCTCCACTTACCTCTAACTTTCCGACTCGCAGCCCCGACGAGAAGTTCAAGCATTGTTTCGGGAGATGTAGTGCGAAACTTGGATCCAAAGATGTCTTTCAGGCGATCCATAGAATTGGATCTCCAAGGGGCAGCTAGGTCTGATGCAAATTGTAGGCCGGGGGTGATATTCTTGGTTATTGGCCGGTCAGGTAACCCCCTGAGATCCACCGTCGGCATACCGTCATCGCGTAAGCAGTTGTCGCAATGGTTAGCTTCTACCGCACGTCTCCAGCCTAGGAGCTCTCCGCACTTTGGGCAATTGCTTACGAAGGATGTGAGTGTTTCAAGGTCGAATGTAAGGGCGGGCAGGTCCCAAAGTCGGCGATGAAAATTAGCGCTTCTCAAAGCTGCTGGTGACACTCGACGGCGCCTTCTCTTGGCAAGACTATTCTGGTTCAAGAACAGGCCAAATTTGTAGCTTGATAAGTCCTTAGGCGGAAAAAGGAACCTGCGGTCCAACAGATTGCTAAGCTGTTCTGGCGTGCATCCAATCAGCGCAGAGATTCTCGCGCCAGGAGGCGCAACATTTAGTCGGTCAATCCTGATTGGTTCGCCTGCCATCCGCGCGACGGAACTGAAATCACTGATCGCGGTGGATGCGATGCTGCGACTTAGGAAACCTAGTAAGCTCTCTCCCTCGAACATAGTCAGGTGGGCTAGAGGTTCGGGTAACTTTGCAATTGCAGGTTGCTCAACGCGACGCATGTGACTTCATCTCATCACTGATTTTTCGCACTACGGTAACCGTCGAAGCCTTAGGACCTTCAATGAACGGGTCCTGATGGCTACTTACTCCGTCCAATGTTGCCCAGCTGGAGTAAGCAAACTGTATGCTAGTCCAATCTAATGTCCGCAAATTTTGGGCAAAGGCGTACTGCAAGGCACGTCGGAAATGACGAATGATCTGACCAAGAACCCCACCTGTGATGTCGTAAAGGACTGCACAATGTGAGATTGTGGAGGTCGGACGAAATGGGCTGTCAATGACTCCCTCGTCATAAAGGGCTGCACAGAACTTTTCAGCGAATTGGAAGAGATTAACGCAGCTGGCCATTGTAGGCCGACCAGGCGATGAAAAATCGAGGGGCATTTCAGTTCGTGATCTGAGCTCACTGTGTCTGAAAAGGGGCCTGAGCTCATCGGTACCAATCAGTACTATCGAAAAGACGCCGTGGTTTAGAAGGCTTTTCAATCCTGCCGCCATTCTATCGATCGTCGTCTCTTTTAGCATGGCGTGTGCTTCGTCTAGGACGATCAGCGTCGTACGGTCTTTTCGCGCAAGGTCGCGCAGCCGAGCATTCGCCTTTGGCTCCGAATAGTACCTTCCCTTTGCCAGTTCGGCAGCCTCTGCACTTGAGAGGGTCTCAAGCAGCCGCACTTGTAGCTGTCTGGTGGTCTTCGTAGCACCGTCAACTTTCAAATATCGGACGGGGACCATGGTCCTGTCGGCGCGCTTGGCCAGAATCTCGTCCAAAACTATCTTAATGGTTTTGGACTTTGTGGCGCCGGATGGCCCAAAAATTGGTAGCAACCAAAGTTCCGAATGCTTCGCCAACTCTGTTTCCCAATAAGGAGGGAAATCACTTCCGGAAACTCTGGCTTCCGTTTGTTTTATCAGCGACCGAACCCTCGCCCTCGTCTGACCAATCAAGGGATGGTCCACGCTTATTGTATCGAAAATCTCAAGGCGTCGATCGAAGCTGAGCCGGGACCGCTCCGTGGCAGATAGTGCTGCTCTCATGGGGTGATCCTGATGTTGGAAAACGCAAAGTCCAGCTGTTCCTCTCCGATCTCCCTTGGAACCTGGGCCTCACCTCGGTCTAACATAGCGGAATGACTTGCTTGGTCTTTAGCGACTATTTTCTGGTTGCGTTTCCGCGTCGCAGCCGCCTTGGCCGATCCTCTTCTAATCCCTTTGCTACGCGTAGCTGAGTCAGTACGAGTGGCCGAAGGTGTGTCCACGTGTTTAGCGTAGGACGGATGAGACCCTGCGACCTGCTCCTCCAAGGACACACGTTCGGATTTGTCCCGTTCTTCAGCCGCCGATTCCGCTATGGCATTAAGGGCAGCGAGCGTGCGCCTTTGAGATTTTGTTGTTTTCCGGAGCTTGTGAGAATTTTGGATGCTTTCCGCCATCCGCGCCCTAACTCGGATACGATCAAAAGTGTTCTCGTATTCATAGTCATTTTGACGCGCGAATTCTCGGATCTCACTCGAAAGCTTAAAGCTGAGGCCGGCGGGGTAGTCTCTGTTCACATTGTAGAAGGGAACATAATCCCAAGCCGATCCCCGCTTGAAATGGACATGCACGATATTGCAGTCCGCCGGGTTGTACTTAACTTTCATTCGCACGGATTGTTGTCGACTTGAAGGTTTTATCTTACCAGCGGCCGACTGACGACCAAGCTCCACGTTGCGAATCTCGGTCGTGGCTTCAGGGTTGATAAAGCGTTCGCCTTTCATGTCGAAACCGTAGTGCCAGAGTTTGACCTCCAGCGTGTCACCGATTTGGTTCTCTAAGACGCGGATATCGTCGAACATGGGTTGACCATGCTTCTCGTAACCCGCCCTAAGTTTCAGGCAAGGTACTGCCTGAATTCCCCGGTGATGACGTTGTTCGTAGTCGAGCAGCGCATTGTACAATACACTCGTGATGGCAGATAACGGCAACGTTGCATCTAGTTCCGGTTTCAGTTGAAGTCGGCGCATTTCGGTGGGGCCATGGGCAACGCAACCCGGCAGGACATGAAATACCGCATCGTTTACCGACCGAAAAATACGTTCGCCGGGAGATTTTGCCCGACCGTTCCGCCTGGGGCAAAAGTCCACGTCTATTCCAAGTTCCGCGCAAGTGTCGGAAAGCGCGTCAGACAAGTTTTCTAACCCGCGATCCAGCAGTATTGTCGAAGGCTTACCGAAACTTAGAGTATGGTTTTGACCGTCAATCCTGAGGGAATCCAAGTGATCCTTACAGGTCGCGATGTTCTTGATGATCGACATCAATGATGAGATGCTTGGCGGCTCAAAACTAATCCAAAACCCGACTACTGCTCTGCTGAAGACGTCCAACGCCAATGCTATCACTGGACGACCCAACGGTAGATCGGTTTGATCATCGACGGCCATCACATCGCACACGGTGTGATCAATGATCACATACTCGAATGGTCTATCCGTCTGGAGGAAAGGCTTGCTCCCGTTGATCAGTTTTTCGGCTTCGTCGCGGCCGTATTTTATAGATAAGTGGTCGATGTCGCGTTCTTCAAGTATCTTAGTTCTTAAGACCTCGATAGATTTAGGAATAGTGAGCAGTTTCCCGCGGAAAAAGAATTTTTGGTCAATTAAATCTTGCAGCCTGTCTTTCAGAATATCAAAGGCCTGTCGCTCGCTGGCTTCTTTGTTGTTGTAATAAAAATCGACGGCCTCTTTATATGCGCGTTGTATTTCTTGAGGATATATTTTCCTTTTGCCTTCACCCTGCCTCGATATGAGAGGCGCCAGATGTCGGTTTCCAAGTGATCCCTTCTGCAGACCGCGCATAAACTGTCCAGCAGAAATTTTGATACAGTGTCCCCTTTCTTGAGCTTCCGCTCTGTGTCGGGCAATAAAGCGATCAATTTGTCGCTCACTCAAGTTTCCTGATCCGGTGCTGTCATACCGTCGCAAATAAAAAAGTAGCGTCTTCGCGGTTTCAAGCTTTTTGGTAGAAACATCCGGTGGCACCACCAACTTTTCATTCGCGCTTTTGTGGTCCTTCGTTGGAACAGCCGCAGGGACTCGCCGGATAGTCCCTAAACTCAGCAGTTTTAGGAACTGGCCTTGCTCTAAGAGGATCACGTCATCTTCGTTGGGAATTTTGAAACGCATTACGTCATCGACCCCGATGCCGATGAAAGTAGCTCGGCGATCTGGGAAATTGACGGTGTCGTAAAGTTTGATTGGCGCAATGAGGGTCATTCAATGACCTCCACACTGGAAGGCGAAGAAGATTGCTGAACCTTGGTGCTGATGGGAACCGTCCAAATCGGAGATGTACTGCCGATGCGCTGACGCATATTGACGCCGATCACTCGTTGCACAATCGCCGCGTGTAGTTTTGCTCGGTTGGCCAGGCTGCTTAGAGAGTTAAGTAAGCAAAGTTCATCTACCAACGCGCCATACGTTGAACTTCCGGCTCGACTGTCCAGATGCAGGGATATGGCGAGCAGCTCATGTGTGGACAATTTTGTGTGTCGGTCGAGAACGACATTTCGCACGTTTTGCGACAGGATTGGCTGGGAAAGATCTTCCTCTGCTGTCAAAACTGAAAATTGGTATCCGGCGCTCTTGTAAAAGCTTTCGACCGCGAGAATCTTGCGGAGATAGTCCAGGTCACCAACCGCATCTTGGTAATTTTGCTTCGCTTCAATGACCAGCTTTCGGCCATCGGCCAGTGTTTGAAGCATGTCTGGATAGTAAACGAAGTGCTCGTGCTTCCAGCCGCGAGTGGTAGGAACGTCGTTGGGAATATTCTCGTTTGTTGGCGAAGCTACGTTTAGATCGAGTCGATGGGGCTGACACTGATAAGCTGCGACCAGCTCAAATGCTTCGCTGTGTTGGATAAGTAATTGCTCGGCTCGAGCCTCCCAATGCATGGTCCTATGGTTCTTGATGGACTGAAAATGTCCTTCGTGCTTCTGACCCGAAGGAGTGGGAACAGTACGCGTTGGCCCGCCATTGGCAGCGTAAGTCATTTCGCCATGAAGTACGTGAGCGAGCTTCCTTCCGGAGCCAAGGACAAGTTTCCTGAAGTGGTTGAATCGTCCTTGGACGTCGCTCCAGGAGGGAGGCGGAAATAAGGGGGAGTGAGCAGAGTGCCGGCGCATGTTCGTGCTTTCTGCGCGAACAGCGTCCTGCCTCGCTTGACCTTGCGGTCGCGAAGATGCAGACTTCGTTCGCAGCTTGATGATTACATGTTGCTATCGGGGCTGGGGTGGTGACACACCCTCACCTCGGACGAAGGCGTCCTTACGAGGACGCCTTTTCTATTTCGTTCTCATCAGCGAGTGTCCTCCATTTGGGAGCCTGAGTTCCCACAGTCTTGCGTGAGATGTGCGAAAAGATAACGCGCTGTAATCTGTCGTTTCTAGGCCTTAATCGCGATCACAGCTCTGTGTTTTTTTTGCGAAAAACCTCCCTGTGGGAAGCGCTGAGACCCACTTCAACAGGTTTTTGTGGGCTTTTTTCGAGTTGAGAAAAAGCCCTTAAATCTCGCATTAAGACCTGTGGATAGCCGCCAATGGAGATTGATGACAGGCTGCTGGCTAAGGCCCCCGAATGATCGGTTCGTTGGATGAGTAGCCTTCACATCGCTTCTCAACGAGGGTGTTGTCGCTAAGTACGGGTCGCCAGTGCAGGTTAAGCTGTCCGTTACACGTAAGTGCCAAAATGCCATCGATGACGTGCGCGGCGGGAGCGCTCGTAGAGTCGACTATTTGACGAATGCTATTACGTTCCGTCGCAAGAGCTTGGATTCTAATCGCTATTTTGGGATCCACCGGACGTGCGCGTCGGCTCCAGATCATCCTTGCAGTCAATAAACCGTCGCCGTTCAAGACCCTGGCGCGCGATAGGTGCATTGCAGATCGGTAGCCAGCCGGAGCATCGAACTCGCCGTCGGTTGTATTGCATAATATAATCAGGTCGGACCCTTCAGTCCTAAGGCATTCGAACGCAAGAACTGTGTCCGTTGGCAGCGGCAGGGTTCTGGACAGTGGGCCAAGGCTTTTTACATCGGGAGACAAGGTCGCCTGAATGAGCACGTCACGAGGCCACCTAGAGCTGAATTCAATTGGGGTTGGGGTTTTGAAACTCGCGAATCCGTTCCCACGTTTTTTTATCCACGGTCGAGCTGTTTGAGTTGGGTGGAGCAAGTGATTTGGTCCTTAATTGATCTTCAGACAATCATTTTCCAATTTTACTAACAGCAACAGCGATTTTCCGAGTTTTGGTAATCCAGCTTTATAAATAATTTGGACAAATTCTTAGAAATTATAACTTGTAGCGAAATTTATACTTGTTTTCGATTTTCGCTAATCGTCGCCGTTATTTCTATAAGTACAGTGTCGTTACCCGATTTCCAGTTATGCTGCCTTGTGTGTTCTGGATTTTAGCAATAAATTTCAGGCGCTTAAGGCATTGGCGATATTGTTAGAGCCATTTTGGTAGGCGTTCCGTTTTCTTGGGCGGGCTAGTGGCAAAAATTCTTACGGTGCAAGGCTAGTTTCTCCAATGGTTTGGCCAACCATTGTTATTCCGCGCCTACAAACGCTTTGGCGAGAAGCGCGATGGCAGGGATCCGGGTGCAAAAATCTGCGTTTGACCAAGCATAGTTAAATGCCGGGGGCCGCGCGGCTGCTAGAGCGCGCGGTTTTGCGGAGAGGTTTGCAGCGTGGTGAAATACAGAGTTGTTGACTGCCGGGGGCGAGACCGATGGCCAGGAGATGATGGTGGACAGCGCGTCTTCGCCCGAAGACGCTGCGCGCAAGGCGATTGACGAAGTGCTGGTGCGCAGTGGTCGCCGGAGCGATCTGCGGGTGCGGGTTTATTACCAGTATCCTGATCAGGCACTTTCCATGGTGCGGCTGTATGCCAAGGCGATCGACCGCGACTAGGGGCGGCGGCGTCCGATAAAGACACGGAGAGTTCCGGGTTCCTAAGACCGACTTGCGCGGCGACGGGGCCGGCCATAGCGTCGATGCAGGAGGACGAGCATGGACCGGCAAGCGCAATTTGTGGTGGTGGGGGGCGGTACGGCTGGCTGGATCGCCGCGTTCATTCTGCAAGATGCGGCGCGTCGAAAAGGGCTGAACGCCAAGATCAGCGTGATCGAGCCCTCCAAAATCCCCACAGTTGGCGTTGGCGAGGGGACGACAGCGGCATTCCGACTGTTGCTCAAGCATTTCGGCATTGATGAATTCGAGTTTATCCGCGAGACGGGCGCGACCATCAAGCTGGGGATTCGCCATCAGGACTGGCGCCGCAAGGGGCACAGCTATGACGGGCCCATTGATGATCCGCATCAGGTGCTGCGCGCGCCGGCCGGGGCGCCATCGGACTATCTCAATGTCTATGCCACAGCGGCGGGGCGCAGCCTGACCGACATGCACCTTTTCGGGCCGCTGCTGGCACAGACCAAGGCACCGTTTGCCCGCAAGACTGACGGTTCGCTGATCCCGCTGGGGCCGTTTCACTATGGCTATCATTTTGATCAGGCGCTGGTGGGCCGGTTTTTTGCCGGCAAGTCCAAAGGTGTCGAGATCATCGATGCGGTCGTGGCGGGCGTGCAGCGCGATGCCGAGAGCGGCGACGTGACGGCGCTGGAACTGGATAACGGGCAGACGCTGGCGGCAGATTTCGTCATTGATGCGACCGGTTTCCGCAAGCAGTTGATCGTCAAGGAGATGGGGGCATCCTGGACGTCCTATGCCCATGAATTGCCGGTCAACCGCGCGCTGCCATTCTGGATCGATATCAAGCCCGGCGAGGAGATCGCCAACTACACCAAGGCCTGGGCACAGGATAGCGGCTGGATGTGGCAAACGCCGACACAGACCCGCTATGGCTGCGGCTATGTGTATTCGGACCAATTTGCCACGCCCGAACAGGCCAAGGCCGAGGTCGAGGCCTCCCTTGGCCACGAGATCGAAGTGCGGGCCGATATCCGGTTCGACATCGGGCGGCTGGACCGGGCCTGGATCGGTAATGTGCTGGCGGTGGGGCTAAGTTCGAGCTTTCTCGAGCCACTGGAATCCACCTCAATCCACGGCACCATCGTGCAGATGATGCTGTTTGCCGACCGGCATATGAAAGATCCGAGCAAGATCAGCGATGCTGACCGGGCCGACTATAATGGCCGGGTGGGGCGGCAGGTCGATGATTTCCGTACCTTCATCAACATGCACTACATGGTGGAACGCGACGACACCCCGTTTTGGCGCGAGGTGCGAGCCAATCGTATCCACCCCGAAACGCAGGAGCGGCTGGCACTGTGGAAGACCGCTATGCCGCGGCACGAGCATTTTGACGAGCAATTATTCGGTCTGCCGCATGTCCAGAGCCAGCTCTATTATCCGATACTGGACGGGTTGGGGCTGCTGGACCAGAATCTTGCGCGGCGGGAAATGGAAGCAGACCCCAAGCTGCGTCAGTTTGCGCGGCAGGCCTATGACGGGCTGGTCAAGGAATACCGCGCTGCGGCCAGCCAGGCGCTAGGGCATGCGGCATTTCTGGAGATTGTGCGGGGGATGAGGTGAGGGTGATGTGGGCTAACAGGCCCAGATCAAGAGCACCGAGGATGAGTGGATGCGCCGGCGGCGCTGGTTTGGGCGCAAGATCGGGGTTCGTGCTGGTGTAGCGGGCTTTGAGTGGGCGCGCCGCATCAAAGAGGATGCAATGGGCGTTAGGAACTATCTGATCGAGGGCGTATCGGGGAGCGGCAAGACCAGCGTGGCCGAGGAACTGCAGCGGCGCGGCTATCATGTTATTCACGGGGACCGGGTACTGGCCTATCATGGCGACCCGCAGACCGGGGCGCGACTTGAACCGCCGCGTGTGCCTGGGGTGGCGGACAGTGCAGCCTGGGTGAATGCACACTGGATCTGGCCTGTCGACACGGTCCGATCATTGGTGGCTGATCAAGGCGAAGCGATAACCTTCTTCTGTGGCGCCTCAAGAAATTCGCGCCACTTCATTGATCTTTTCGACGCCGTGTTCGTGCTCGAGATTGATGCCCAGACGTTGACCCGGCGGCTAGCCGGGCGGCCGGAGGATGAGTTTGGCGGCCTGCCTGCCGAGCGTGCGCTTGTCATGCGATTGCACGCCACCAAAGAGAATATCCCCGAGCGTGGCACTGCAATCGATGCGACGGCGCCACTGGCGCGCGTCGTCGATGATATTCTGGCAAGAAGTGGCGAGACAGGTCGCGGATCGTCTTCGTAAACGAGCCATTCGGGCGCTGTTCAGGCCGCGTCGCTGAGGAGTTCTTCGGCCAGACCGTATTCATGCAGTTTGCGATAGAGGGTGGAGCGGCCAATCTTGAGGGCGCGGGCGACGCGTGACATGCGGCCGCCATGATGGGCGATGGCAAAGACGATGGCAGCACGTTCGATCTCGGCCAGGGCGGCGATTTCGCCGGTCGGGTCAAGGAAGCGGTCGGGTGCGGCGGGCGGGGTGAAGTCGACGCGTTGGCGGGCGGTGGCGGTGTCGATATGGGTTGGCGCGGCGGCGACGGGGGCGGCTTCGATGGCCTTGATGGCCAGTTCACGCCCGCTGGCCTGAGCGATGATCTGCGGGAAGTCTACGCTTTCGAGGAAGGCGCCATCGCTGAGGATTACGGCGCGATATACGGCATTTTCTAGCTGGCGGACATTGCCGGGCCAGTCGTAATTGCGCAGCAGTTCAAGGGCGGCGGGCGAAATGCCCAGAATGCGCTTGCCAGCCTCGGCCGCGAAGCGGGCGATGAACATCGAGACCATTGCGGGCATGTCTTCCATCCGCTCGCGCAGGGGCGGGGTATAAATGGGGAAGACGTTCAGGCGGTAATAGAGATCTTCGCGGAACTCGCCGGATTTTGCCA
This sequence comes from Devosia sp. J2-20, assembly GCF_055808475.1. NCBI lineage: Bacteria > Pseudomonadati > Pseudomonadota > Alphaproteobacteria > Hyphomicrobiales > Devosiaceae > Devosia > Devosia sp. J2-20. The sequence goes on from NZ_CM147870.1 coordinate 458,082, forward strand.
GATTGAGCAGGCGGCGATTGGTCGCCGAAATGACGCGGACATTGACGCGCTCGGTGCGGGTGGCGCCGACGGGCTCGATCTCGCCTTCCTGCAGGGCGCGCAGCAGCTTGACCTGGGTTTCGAGGGGCAGTTCGCCCACTTCGTCTAGGAACAGCGTGCCGTTATGGGCTTCGGAGAACTTGCCGGGCTGGTCGGCAATGGCACCGGTAAAGGCACCCTTTTTGTGGCCGAACAGGACGGATTCCACCAGATTGGGCGGGATGGCGCCGCAATTGACGGTGACGAAGGGCTTGCCGGCCCGATCGCCTGAACCCTGAATGATGCGCGCGATAAGCTCCTTGCCGACCCCGGTCTCGCCTTCGATCAGCACTGGAATGGTGGACTTGGCGGCCTTGGCGCACAGGCTGATGACGCGGGCCATGGAGGGCGCCTCGGCAATCATGTCGGTGGCGCTGAAATTGCCCGACTTGCGGGCGCGTTCGGCCCGAATGGTGGCCTCGAGTGCATCCAGCTTCATGGCGTTGCGCAGCGAGATGACGAGGCGCTCGGGCGCGACCGGCTTGACGAAATAATCTGCGGCGCCATTGCGCATGGCAGAAATGACGGTTTCGAGCGAGGCATTGCCGGTCTGGATGATGACGGGGGTGGTCAGGCCTTCGCGGCGCATGGCGTCCATCACGCCCATGCCGTCAAGATCAGGCATGACCAGGTCAAGGATCATCGCGCCGATGTTGCGATCTTCGCGCAGAATGGTCAGGGCCTGTTCGCCGCCAGTTGCCGTAAGCGGCTTGAAGCCGGCCTTGTTGGCGACTTCGGCAGTCAGGCGCAGCTGAACCGGATCATCATCGACTACCAGAATGCGCGTCATTCAAACTCCGGCCTTTTTTGCTACGGCATCGAATCGTGTGCCGTTTTGGGAACAAGATGAGCCGAGGGCCTTAAGAGGGGATTAATCATAGTGATTTTGCTTGAGCCACATTGTTGGCATTGGCACCGGTTTAGCCCGGTAATTGGCGGGGCGGCTGAAGTGTCACTCTTTCCATGAGGGCGCCGTCTGGCTAAGGTCCGCGCGCCATTGACCAGCCGGAGAGACCGCATGACCACGCCCGCTCAAAAGAGCCACAACGAGTTCGGCACATTGCCGGTGTGGGATCTGACGGACCTTTATCCCGGCGGCGACAGCGCCGCCTTCAAGGGCGATCTGGAAAAGGCCAAGGCGGACGCGGTGGCCTTTGAGGCGGCCTATAAGGGCAAGCTGGTCGCGCTGACCAAATCAGGTCAATTGCTCAAGGCGATCAAGGACAGCGAAGCGCTGGGCGATCTGACCGGCCGGCTCGGCTCGTTCGCCTTTCTGCAATATGCACAGAAGTCGACCGACCCCGACCGGGCAAAGTTCATGGGTGACACCAATGAGGCGATCACCAATCTGGCCACCAAGGTGCTGTTCTTCGAACTCGAACTGAACCGGATTGCCGATGCCGATCTTGAGGTAGCGATGGTGGGCGACAGCGAGCTGGCGCGCTACCGGACCTGGTTCGACGAACTGCGCAAGGCCAAGCCCTATCAGCTCGATGATAAGCTAGAAGAGCTGTTCCACGACAAGTCGACCACGTCGTTTTCGGCGTGGAACCGGCTGTTCGACGAGACGCTGAGCAGCCTCGAATTCGAGGTGAACGGCGAAACGCTGAGCATGGAAGCGGCGCTGCACCTGCTTTCGGACAAGGATGAAACCAAGCGCGAAGCCGCGTTCAAGGCGCTGGGCAAGACGCTGGCGCAGAATGCGCGGCTGTTCACCCACATCACCAATGTGCTGGCCAAGGACAAGGAAATTTCTGATCGCTGGCGCGGCTACCAGGACATTGCCGATAGCCGGCATATGGCCAATTCGGTGGAGCGTGAAGTGGTCGATGCGCTGCAAAAGGCGGTCGAGGATGCCTATCCCCGCCTGAGCCATCGCTATTACAAGATGAAGGCCAAATGGTTCGGCAAGGACAAGCTGAACGCCTGGGATCGCAATGCGCCATTGCCCACAAGCGACGAGCGGGTGTGGGACTGGGATAGTGCGGTGTCGACGGTGATGGAGGCCTATGGCCAGTTCTCGCCTCAGCTGGCGGAATATGCCGAGCCGTTCTTCAATTCGGGCTGGATCGATGCGCCCAGTGGCGATGGCAAGCTGTCCGGTGCGTTCGCGCATCCGACCGTGCCCAGCGCGCATCCCTATCTGATGCTGAACTATATGGGGCGTTCGCGCGATATCATGACGCTGGCGCACGAGCTGGGTCATGGCGTGCATCAGCGGCTGGCTGCAGCGCAGGGCCCCATTCTGGCCAATACACCATTGACCCTGGCCGAGACCGCGTCGGTGTTTGGCGAGATGCTGACCTTCCGCTCGCTGCTGGCCAAGACGACCGATCCAAAACAGCGCTTCGCCCTGCTCTCGAGCAAGGTCGAAGACATGCTCAATACTGTGGTACGGCAGATCGCATTCTACACCTTCGAGCGGCGCGTTCACACCGCGCGGCGCCAGGGTGAGCTCAAGACCGAAGAGATCAATCAGATCTGGCTCGATGTGCAGCAGGAATCACTGGGCGACGCGGTGATTGCCAATGAAGGCTATGATGTCTTCTGGGCCTATATTCCGCACTTCATCCACTCCCCATTCTATGTCTACGCCTATGCCTTTGGTGACTGCCTTGTGAACTCGCTCTACGCGCAGTATGAGAAGTCCAGTGAAGGCTTCGCCGAGCGCTATTTCGAGCTGCTCAAGGCCGGGGGAAGCAAGCATCACTCCGAACTGCTTGCGCCGTTCGGACTGGATGCCAAGGATCCCCAATTCTGGTCGCTGGGTCTCTCGATGATCGAGGGGCTGATCGACGAGCTGGAAGCAACGGCGCCCTGAGTGCCAATTTGCGTGCCTGCAATCGGGCACTTAGACTTATAGACTACTGGACTTACGAGGACGAAATGGCCACCAAGCACCGCCCCGAACACCATTCCGATGTGCAGGTTGAATCGCCGATGGACTATGCCCAGCACGAGGCCACCTATAATGGCTTCATTACCGGCACGAAGTGGGCCGTGATTGGCCTGGCAGCATCCATGGTCATTCTTTACTTCCTGATCCAGCCCTGATTTCAGCGCGGGTACAGGCACTTTATTCGAGCCTGTCCGCCGGACAGGCGGGCAGGAGACTTTTATGAAAATTGCCATCGTCCGCGAGCGTGTCGAGGGAGAGAACCGCGTTGCGGCTACCCCCGAGACGGTCGGCAAGCTCATCGCGCTGGGTGCCAGCGTTCAGGTCGAGAAAGGCGCCGGGCTCGGCTCGCGCATTCTGGACAAGGACTATGAAGCGGCGGGTGCGGCTATTGCGGCCAATGCTGCGGCTGCCCTGAAAAGTGCTGATGTGGTGCTGACCGTGCGCCGCCCAAGCGCGGCCTCGCTGGCCGGTGTCAGCAAGGGTGCGCTGGTGATCGGCGCGCTGGACCCCTATGGCAATGACAAGGACGTTGCGGCGCTGGCCAAGGCCGGTGTGACCGCAGTGTCGATGGAATTCATGCCGCGCATCACGCGCGCACAGGTGATGGACATCCTTTCCAGTCAGGCCAATCTGGCCGGCTATCAGGGCGTCATTGAAGCCGCAGCAGCGTTTGACCGCGCATTCCCGATGATGATGACGGCGGCCGGCACGGTGCGTCCGGCCAAGGCCTTCGTGATGGGTGCGGGTGTGGCAGGGCTGCAGGCGGTTGCCACGGCCAAGCGTCTGGGTGCTGTGGTTTCGGCCACCGATGTGCGCCCCGCTGCCAAGGAACAGGTAGAGAGCCTGGGCGGCAAGTTCGTTGCCGTTGAGGACGAAGAGTTCAAGCAGGCTGAAACTGCTGGCGGTTACGCCAAGCAGATGAGTGCCGAATATCAGGCCAAGCAGGCCGATCTGACAGCGGCGCACATCGCCAAGCAGGATATCGTGATCACCACCGCGCTGATCCCGGGGCGCCCAGCGCCGCGGCTGATCACCAAGGCAATGGTGGAATCGATGGCACCGGGTTCGGTGATCGTCGATCTGGCGGCCGAACGCGGCGGCAATGTCGAATTGACGGTGCCAGGCCAGGTTATCGAGCATAATGGCGTGACGATCATTGGTTACACCAATGTGCAGGGTCGCATCCCGACCACCGCCAGCCAGCTTTATGCCCGCAATCTGCTGGCCTTCCTGACGACGCTGATCGACGCCAAGGAAAAGAAGCTCGCCATCAACTGGGATGATGAACTGGTCAAGGCGACCGTGCTGACGCGCGATGGTGCGGTGGTGCATCCAAGCTTTTCCGGTGGTGACGCCAAACCAGCAACGCCTGCCAAGGCTGATGCCAAGCCGGCCGCAGCCAAGAAGCCTGCGTCCAAAGCTGCGGGTGCCAAGCCAGCAACAGCCAAGCCTGCTGCGAGTAAGTCGACCGCGGCCAAACCAGCTGCCGCCAAGACCGCGACAGCCAAGCCGCCAACCGCCAGAAAAATCGCGGCCAAGCGCAAGGCTGAGGCCCTGATCGACGCTGCGGCAGCGCCCAAGCCCGTGCGGGCCCGGCCTGTGCGCAGCAAGGCAGCAGCAGACGCTGACGCGGCAGCCAAGACCGCAGCTGCCAAGACGGCAGCGGCGAAAAAGCCAGCTGCCAAGAAACCGGCGGCCAAGAAACCAGCCGCCAAGTCGGCCGCTGCCAAGGCACCAGCCAATACGCCTGCCGAAACCAAGCCTGATACACCCAAGGGAGACCAGTAATGGAAGCCATCGACCCGTTCACTTTCCGGCTGGCGATCTTCGTGCTGGCGATCTTTGTCGGCTATTTCGTGGTGTGGTCCGTCACACCGGCACTGCATACCCCGCTGATGAGCGTGACCAACGCGATCTCCTCGGTGATCGTGGTGGGTGCCCTGCTTGCCGTTGGCGTGCATCTGGCGACCGATTCCAGCTGGCTTTCCAAGCTGTTCGGCTTCATCGCCCTGGTGTTTGCGAGCGTGAATATCTTTGGCGGGTTCCTCGTCACCCAGCGCATGCTGGCCATGTACAAGAAGAAGGGTTGAGCCAATGATCTCTGCAGATATTGCAGCCCTTCTCTATCTCGTTTCCGGCGTGCTGTTCATCATGGCGCTGCGCGGGCTATCGAGCCCAAGCTCGTCGCGTCAGGGCAATATGTTCGGCATGGTGGGCATGGGTATTGCCATCCTCACCACGCTGGCCGTTGCGGCGCCAAGCGATCTGATCAGCTGGGTGTTGATCCTGGGTGGTATCGGTCTGGGCGGCGGCATCGGCGCCTATATGGCGCGTACCGTTAAAATGACCGACATGCCGCAACTGGTTGCGGCCTTCCACTCGCTGGTCGGTCTGGCAGCGGTGTTCGTGGCGGCTGCGGCGCTCTACGCGCCTGAAGCCTTCCACATTGCCGAGATTGATCCGGTGACCGGCGCTGTGGGCCATATCCACATGCAGGCGCTGATTGAAATGAGTATCGGCGTTGCTATCGGTGCCTTCACCTTTACCGGCTCGGTGATCGCTTTTGCCAAGCTGAACGGCAATATGAGCGGCAAGCCAATCATCCTGCCCATGCGCCATGCGCTGCATATCGTGATGGCAGTGGTGCTTCTGCTTCTGGTCTGGGCCTTCGCTACTTCGGCTTCGCCATGGTTGTTCTGGCTGATCACCATTCTGGCCCTGGTGCTGGGTGGGTTGATGATCATTCCGATCGGCGGCGCGGACATGCCCGTTGTGGTGTCGATGCTCAATTCCTATTCGGGTTGGGCAGCTGCCGGCATCGGCTTTACGCTGGGCAATACGGCGCTGATTATCACTGGCGCATTGGTGGGTTCCTCGGGCGCGATCCTGAGCTACATCATGTGCAAGGCCATGAACCGCAGCTTCATCTCCGTTATCCTTGGTGGCTTTGGTGGCGATAGCGCCGCTGGCGGCGCTGCAGAAGAAGATGATCGTCCGGTCAAGCAGGGTGCCGCTGAAGACGCGGCCTTCCTGATGAAAAATGCTGGCAAGGTCATCATCGTGCCGGGCTATGGCATGGCGGTGGCGCAGGCACAGCACGCGCTGCGTGAAATGGCCGATATGCTCAAGGCCGAGGGCGTGACGGTCAAATACGCCATTCATCCTGTGGCGGGGCGCATGCCCGGGCATATGAACGTGCTGCTGGCTGAAGCCAATGTGCCCTATGACGAAGTGTTCGAGCTTGAAGACATCAACTCCGAGTTCGCGCAGTCCGATGTGGCCTTCGTGATCGGCGCCAATGACGTGACCAATCCATCGGCCAAAACCGACAAGACGTCGCCGATCTATGGCATGCCGGTGCTCAATGTTGAGGATGCGGGCACAGTGCTGTTCATCAAGCGCGGCATGGCGGCCGGGTATGCGGGCGTGCAGAACGAACTGTTCTACCGCGACAATACGATGATGCTGTTTGGTGATGCCAAGAAGATGACCGAGGAAATCGTCAAGGCGCTTGGACACTGACTGGATTGTTGTTAGTCGATGAATAATATAGGGTCGCCTCAGGGCGGCCCTTTTACTTTGCAGTCTCGACTATTCTTCCGGGGCCGGGGAGGGTGGCATGACAACAGGCAAGAGACGAACTGCACAAGCGCGGGCACCAGCGCGACAAACCGTGTCGGAAGGGCCCATGCCCAAGACGGCTGTCGTGTTCATTCACGGCATAGGCGAACAGCGCCCGCTTGAGACGCTCAGAGAGTTCGTTGAAACGGTCTATCGCCGTGACCCCACGGTTGCGAGCATGGCCGCTGGCCCTGATGGGCTGCTCAGCATATCTGTGGTGCCCGATGATGTGACGGGGTCGGCCGAATTGCGCCGGATCACCACGCTCAAGGACGGACCAGCCAAGCGCACTGATTTCTTCGAATTGTACTGGGCGGACATCATGGACGGCACGCCCGTCGACATGGTGATCGGCTGGATCCGAATGCTGGTGCTGCGCTCCCCCTGGCGTTTGCCGGTGTCGACAAAGGTCAAACGGGCCTGGGCGATCCTGGCAGCCATCTTCATCCTGTGTGCGGGGGCCGCGCTGATCTCTGCTGGCGCCGGGATCACGCAGTTGACCGAGGGCCCACCAGCAGACCCTGCGCTGGTGTCGCGGCTGGCGATTGTCCGCGACTGGGTGGCGGGACTACTGGTGGCCGGTGGGGTGCTGTGGTTGCTGGTTTCGAGCATGCGTGTCGGTTTCGAGATGAAACGCGTCGCACTGCTCGGGCCGGTTCTGATCATCGTCGCCGGTTTCGCGCTGGCGGCCGTACCACCGATATTGCTGGGGTCGCTGCCGTTCTGGGCGGCGACGCTTGCGGCGTTTTCCGGGTGGGCCTTGCATAGCGTGGTCACGCCCTTTGCCGGCGATGTGGTGCGCTATGTCAGGGCCACGCCCAGCACGGTCGAGCGTCGCAGACTGGTGCGCGAGCGCGGCCTGGCTTTGCTTGAAGCACTGCACAAGCGGCGGCTGGATGGCACGACGCTGGAGAACTTCACCCAGGGCGACGGCAATAATCGCCCGGCTTATGACCGTATCGTGCTGGTTGGACATAGCCTGGGTACCATCATCGCGTACGATATCCTGCAATTGTTCTGGCAGAAGCACGGCCCCACCCACCATCAGGACTGGGAGCCTGATGCACCGGGCGTGCAGGACGCCCTCAAAGCCTGCGATGCCTATGTGAAATCCGCCTGGGCGGATCCAGAGTGTGCGCCGTTCGACATGACGGGGTTTGCGGCCGCGCAGACTGCGCTGTCTGAGGTGTTGGCGAAGCAGCGCCCGGGCTGGCGGATCAGCGACTTCATCACGCTGGGGTGTCCGCTGACACATGCGGAGTTCCTGCTGCTCGACAGCCGCGAGCAGGTCGAAGAGGCGGCCAAGGAGCGGTGGTTCGCGACCGCGCCGCCACACCCGGATTCCTTCCTGAAGGACACCATGCTGTTCTCGCGCACTGGTCTGGCGCTGAGACAGGACAAGTCAGAAGAGCCGCACTTTCCGCACTTCGCGGCCCAGTTTGCGGCAGTAAAATGGACCAATATCTACGATGAATCGACCAACCCGCTGCTCGGCGACCTGATCTCTGGCCGGCTTTCGGGCGAGTTCGGCCCTGGCATCCACGAGCATGGGGTTTCAATCAAGCGGCCCGGCCTGCCGGGTTTTCTGGGGCGGGTGTTCACCCATACGCAGTATTGGTCCTGGCATGACAGCTACGCGCCAAGTGCCGCAAACGCGGCGGCGGCTGATGTGGCCAGGGCAAATGCGGATGAAGCTGGGCGTCGCGAATTGATCTGGCACAATGTGCCCGACCACATTCGCCTACTCCGAGTAGCGCTCCGTCTGGGTACGTGAAGGGCGCCAGAAGCCGGCATAGTCGCCGGGTCTGCCGAGGTGCGGACGCGGCTAGCTTTGGGCGCCACCAAGTTGATCCCAGGCGGCTACCGCATTGGCGGAGTACATCAGCGATGGCCCGCCGCCCATATAGATTGCCATGCCCAGGGTCTCCTGAAACTCGGCCCGAGTGACACCCAGCTTGATCAAGGCTTCAGTGTGAAACCCGATACAGCCATCGCAGTGGATGGCGACCGCAATGGCCAGCGCCATGAGTTCCTTGGTCTTCTTGTCGAGTGCACCATCGCGGCTGGCTGCTGCGGCCATGGCCGAAAAACCAGCCATCACATCAGGGATGTCCTTGCGCAGGATCTTGGCGCCAGCGGAAATTTCCTTGGTGATATCGGGGTAGCTCTTCTCGCCCATGGCTGGTTTCCTGACGGCTGACTGATGACGGGCACCATCAAGCACAGCAGGGCTTGCTCAGCCTTGCGCCAGATCAATTGCTGGCGCGCAAAAGCCGGGTGGCTTCAGTAATGGGGTGGTGGCGGCTCGCTGGAGGGGTCGGCAATATGGACGCCCGAGCGGACCTGCTCTTCAATGGTGCCCAGCTTGCGCGTGAGCATATCGATCTGCCGCCACTGTGCGGTGATAGTGGCGTTAAGCTCGTCAATGGTGTGGTCCTGAAAGGCCACGCGGGTTTCCAGCGCTTCCAGGCGATCGGCGATATCGGTCATGGCGGATCCTTCGGTTTGGCCGGTTCTAGCGCAACGCGGCGCATTCGCCCAGCCAGCCAGAGGCACCACGGACCGTTTGTGAGGGTGTTCACCTTGGCGTGCGCATTGACGTAAAGGGAAACCATTTGGCGTGCTAGGGATTGTTCCTGCCAAGCAATAGCAATGGCGGACCCCGCGCATGGCGAACACAGACACAGTTTCACGCCCGATACAGTCTACGCTCGATGCGGACAGACGCGATATGCTTGGGCTGGTGCTAAGCGGCGCGTTGCCACTTTCGCTTTTCGTGATCGCCAATGGTCTGGCCGAGCTCAATGGTATTGTGCCGCTGTTTTTTGCGCCATTCGGTCTGCCTGGCTGGTTCGGTGCAGCTGTGCATATCGCCAGCCTGCCGCTGTTTGGCGTGGCCCGCTGGATGGTGGCTGATCGCGGTAGCGATGGCCGGCATGCGGGATGGTGGCTGGTTGGCCTGATGGCTGGCAGCATTACCCTGCCATTTCTGGTAACCCCGCTGGATTCCCTGATGTTGAGCCTGGTCGCGATGGCGCTGTTGGTAACCGCACTTTCGGCAATCCTGCGCGTAGCCAAAGTGTCGCCCAAGGCTGCGCTAATAATGCTGCCCGGCGTATTTTGGATGGGGCTGAGTGCCTTTATCGGCTTGAGCCTGCTGGCCGGCTGGGCACCGCCTTTTGGGCTGACCAATCACAATGGTCAGGCGATGCAGCCGAACTAGGTTACGCCGGGGTGCGTGCTTGCAGTTCATGCCTATCCGCGCCATGTGAGGGGCAGAAAAGGATTTGCCATGACCAAAATGCTGAAAATCGATGTGTTCACCGACGTTGTCTGCCCCTGGTGCGTTGTAGGGTCGGCGCGGCTGGACAAGGCGATCGCAGCATTGCCGGAAGACATCGAGGTCGTGGTGGAGAACCATCCGTTTTATCTCGACCCCAATACGCCTGAAGAAGGCGTCAACGTGATCGAAATGCTGCGCGAGAAGTACGGCCGCGATCCCCGTGAGATGTGGGACCGGGTCGAGAGTGAGGCCAAACGGTTGGGCATTGATCTGGACCTGAGCAAGACCGAGCGTCGCTATCCGACCAAGAAGGCCCATACAGTGACCCGGCTGGCCAAGCCACTGGGTGTGCAGCATGAACTGGCCAATGCCATTGCCAATGCCTATTTCCTCGAGCATCGCGACATCCACGACGACAATGTGCTGGCCGATATCGCCGTCGCGTTCGGCATGGATCGCGGCGATGTGCTTGATGCAATCAATGACGAAAATGAGCTGGAGATTACCGAGCAGCTGGCCACGGACGCGGCGGCACAGGGTATTCGTGGCGTGCCATTCTTCATTTTTGGTGAAAAGTACGCGCTGTCGGGCGCCCAGCCTGACGAGGTGTTTGACCGCGCGCTGGCCCAGACCATCGAAGAGCTCTAAGGCCAAGTCAGGCCATCGGATCGCTGGCGCAATGGTGCCAGTGGTGTAAATTCGGCACCTGTGATTTGCCGGGGTTTGGTTTGTGAAGCTGTTGTTGCGCGTTCTGCTCATCGCCGTTGTGGCGCTGGTGATCTTCTATGGCGGTGTGTTTGGCTATGTGTTCGTCAACCAGCGGGCACTGCAATATTCTCCCGACGGACCGATAACGGCGCTCGCCGACACTGAATTGAGCGCGGCTGAAGCCGTTGCGATTGCCTCCGGCGATGGGGTTATCAATGGCTGGTACCAGGCACCTCAGACGGGCAAGCCGGTGATCCTCTATTTCAAGGGCAATTCGGGCAGCTTCAGCGAAGAGCATAGTCGTTTTGAGCAATTCGCGGATGCCGGCTATGGTTTTCTGGCCTTCGACTATCGCGGTTTTCCGATGTCACCGGGTGAAATCAATCAAACCAACATTCTGCAGGACGCCACCAGCGCTTTTGACTGGGTGAGTCAGAAAGGCTTTCCCGTTGTGATCTGGGGGCGTTCGCTCGGCTCGGGTCCATCCACCTATGTGGCCAGTATTCGTGAGGCAAAGGCACTGCTGTTTGAGGTGGGCTTTCTGTCGGCCCTGACGGTGGCCAATGAGCGCTATCCGTTCCTGCCAGTCGGGCTGGCCATGGCTGACCGTTTTGAGGTCAATGAATGGATACTTGATGTCAGCGAGCCAGTGCTTGTGGCGCATGGCACAGGCGATGAAACAATCGATGTCAGCAATGGCGAGCGGGTATATGCGCTTGCGCCCAATCCGGACGCGCTGTGGATCGTGCCAGAGGCGGGGCATAGCGATCTGTGGGCGCTGGGTCTGTGGGCGCGTGCTGATGCGTTCTTCCAGCGGGCAATGGCCGCACAGTGAGCTCTCCAGTACCATTTGCAACGCCGATGTCGGCGCGGCGCACCGCGCTGGTTGGCGGGCTGATGGTGGCAGCTGGTCCGTTATCGATCTCGTTATATGGACCTGCGCTGCCCACCATTGTCAGCGAGCTGGGCACCACCGATGCCATGGGCAAGCTGTCGCTGGCGGTGTACTTCGGCGCTTTTGCGCTGGCGCAGCTGGTGTGCGGCCCGCTCTCGGATAGTCTAGGGCGTCGCAAGGTCACCGTGCTGTTCCTGATCTTCTACGTGGTTGGCAGTCTGGTGGCGGCTTTGGGCGCCAGCGTCGAGATGCTGCTGCTGGGTCGCGTGTTGCAGGGTATAGGCGTGTCAGTCGGTGTTGCCCTGTCGCGGGCCATGGTGCGCGATCAGTTCACCGGCGCTGAATCGATCCGTATCATGACCCTGATCAATCTTATCCTGACGGTGGCGCCCGCCATTGCGCCGACGCTGGGCAGCGTCATGCTGCTGTTTGGCAGCTGGCATCTGCTGTTTCTGGTAATGGGCGCCTATGGCCTGGGCCTGATTGCGCTGACGCAATGGGCGACGCGCGAAACCCATCCGGTAGCTGCGCGGGTGCCGTTTCGACTGGGTAGCGTCATGCGCAATTACGGGGCGTTGCTGACCTCCTCGGCCTTCATGATTCCGGGTCTGGTACTGGCGCTGTCGTTTGGTGGTTTTTACGGCTTCGCCGCACTGTTGCCGTTCGTGCTGATCGGGGAGATTGGACTGAGCACGTTCCAGTTCGCCATGGTCATGCTGATCCAGACTGGCTCGTTCATTGCTGGCAATGTGCTGGCAGGCTACGCCGCGTCGCGCTTGACCGGCACGCGCATGGTGCAGGTCGGGCTGGTGTTGATCGGGCTGGCCGGGATCGGCTTTGCGATCGGCTTGCGGCTCTATCCAGACGCGGTGCTGGCCGTGATGCTGCCAGTGGCGCTGTGGATGCTGGCCATGGCCTTTATCGGACCGAGCACCACCTCTGCTGCCATGGCTGGCTTTGGCAGCATTGCGGGCGCCGCAGGGGCCATGACAGGGGTGTTTCAGATCGGTGGCGGCTTTGTCGGCTCGACGTTGGCAAGCCTGGCCTTCGCCACCGCCAGCGATGCGCTGACCACACTGATCCCGGTCATGGCGGGGCTCACCATTGCGGTGGCACTGCTGCACCGGATCGCGTTTCGCTCCAAGAGCATCCACCCGCCGCAGACCTGAGTGTCAGCAATGCCGGGTCATCGCGTCAATCAGACACGACAAAACGCCGCCCCGAAGGACGGCGTTTCAAATTCTTGAACGCTCAGGCGCTTAGTTGCGCGGCGTAGCTGCTGCACTTGGACGCGCGGGCTGACCCGGACGCGACGTTGGAGCAGGAAGACCGCCTTCACGCTGTGCGCGCTTGCGAGCCAGCTTGCGAGCGCGACGGATCGCCTCGGCCTTCTGGCGAGCCTTCTTCTCAGATGGCTTCTCGTAGTAGTTACGAAGCTTCATCTCGCGGAAGACACCTTCACGCTGCAGCTTCTTCTTAAGCGCACGGAGCGCCTGATCTACGTTATTATCGCGAACGACTACTTGCAAAGGTCAACCGCCCTTTCGAAGCTTGGACATGTGGGTTTGGATCGTGGCGCCGGAACAAAATACCCCGTCGCCGACCAGCAGGGCTGATCACCGTGGGGCGGTCTATAGCCCAGCCTTGGGGTCTTGTCCACCGACTCGTGGAGAAAAACCAAGGAAGTCTCGCGGTCGGACTTGTTCACAGCACCGGCACGCGAAACAGTCGCAGAGATGATTTTGCTCATGGAGGCAGGGATATGACAAGTGCGTTGGTGTTGCTGCCCGGTTTGAACTGCGACGAACGGCTGTGGCGCGATGTGATAAGCGGGCTGGACGCCGCCGTGGAGCCGCTGGTGGCTGACTATGGAGCCGCCGATTCCATAGCGGGAATGGCAGCGTCCGTGCTGGCCAAGGCCCCTGAGCGGTTCGCACTGGCCGGCTTGTCGATGGGCGGCTATGTGGCGCTCGAAATCATGCGGCAAGCCCCGGAACGGGTTGAGCGTCTTGCACTGCTCGATACGGTGGCGGGCGCGGATGATGATGCGCGCAAGCAGACGCGGCGCGCCGGTATAGAGGCGGCAGAGCAGGGCAAATATGGTCTGGTGATCCGCACCATGCTGGCCGGTCTAGTGGCGCCACAGCATCTCGATACAGCTATTGCCGCTGACGTGCTGACAATGGCGGAACCCACCGGGGCGCAGGCCTATATACGGCACCAACACGCCATCATGGGGCGAGATCGACTCGCGACCGTCACTGGCCGATATTGCCGTGCCGACGCTGGTGGGTGTGGGCGCGCTGGATATGTTGACGCCACCGGCGCTGGCCGAGGAGATGGCCGCAGCGATCGCGGGCGCGCAACTGGTGCTATTTGCCGAGGCGGGTCACATGTCCACAATGGAAGCACCTGAAGCCGTTGTCGCGGCTATGAGCGGCTGGATGGCGCGCTAAAGCAGGCCTAGCGGCGGCGGGTGATGCGATTGACATGGCCCATCTTGCGGCCTGGTCGTGCTTCGGCCTTGCCATAAAGATGGGGTTGGGTGTTGCCATCAATCTCGCCCGGGACCGTATTGACGGCGTCGCCGATCAGGTTCTCCATCACGACATCAGCCATCCGGGCGGGATCGCCCAGCGGCCAGCCGAGCACGGCGCGGATGTGCTGCTCAAACTGATCGGTGAGGCAGACTGCCTCGGTCCAGTGACCCGAATTGTGCACGCGGGGCGCGATTTCGTTGACGATCAGGCTGGGGCGCTCTTCACCCGGCACAACGAAGAACTCAACGCCCAACACGCCGACATAGTCGAGCGCCACCACAATGACCTTGGCCAGCATGGCTGCGTGTTTCTCAACGCCGGGAGCGATATCGGCAGGTACAGTGCTGGTGTGCAGAATGTGGTTGGTGTGCACGTTTTCCGCGGCGTCGAAGCTTTTGACCTCGCCACCGGCATTGCGAGCCACGACCACCGAGATTTCCTTCTCGAAGGGCACGAAGGCTTCCAGCACCAGAGGCTTGGGTTCGAGCGCCGCGAAGGCGCTTGCAGCGTCCTGCGGGGTGCGCAGGACGCGCTGGCCCTTGCCGTCATAACCCAGCCGTGTGGTCTTGAGGACGGCGGGCAGGCCGAGCGCCTCGATGGCGGCCTCCAGATCGGTCAGGGATTCGATAGCGCGATATGATGCGACCGGAATGTTCTTGGACGCCAGAAAGGTCTTTTCGGCGAGCCGGTCCTGGGAAATGGCCAGCGCATTGGCGCCGGGGCGCAGCGGCTTGCGCGCGGCAAGGAACTCCGCGGTTGCCGCCGGGACGTTCTCGAATTCATAGGTAATGACGTCGACGGCGTCAGCGAAGGCCGCCAGCGCCGCTTCATCATCATAGGCGGCAACGGTCTTGTGCGGCGTGACCTCAAAAGCGGGGCTGTCGGGGTCGGGGCAAAAGATGTGGGTGCGCATGCCCAGTCGCGCGGCGGCCATAGCCAGCATGCGGCCGAGCTGACCACCACCGAGAATGCCAATCATGCTGCCAGCGGGCAGAGGGGTCGTATCGTGGGCCACAGGCTACTCGGTATCGGCAGGGAACATGGGAACAGACTCGGTCTGTCGGGCGCGGTAGGCGTCGAGGCGGTCGGCCAGATCTTCATCGGACAGGGCCAGCACGGCGGCGGCGATCAGGGCGGCGTTGATGGCGCCTGGCTCGCCAATGGCCAGGGTGCCCACCGGAATGCCGCCGGGCATCTGGACGATGGAGAGCAGGCTGTCCTGGCCGCTCAGGGCCTTGGAGCGCACTGGTACGCCAAACACCGGCAGTGGCGTCATGGCGGCGATCATGCCGGGCAGGTGGGCGGCGCCGCCAGCGCCGGCAATGATCACCTTGAAGCCTTCGGCCCGGGCATTGCTGGCAAATTCGACCAGTCGATCGGGCGTACGGTGGGCAGAGACGATGCGCGCTTCATACTCGACCTCGAGTGTTTCAAGGGTCTCGGCGGCAAGGCGCATGGTGGGCCAGTCGGACTGGCTGCCCATGACGATGGCGATCTGTGGTTTGGTGAGCACGGCCGATTCCCCTATCGGTCTTTGCAAAGCGCGGAACTAGCCCAAATGTTGCCACACATCAAGCGCGGGGCACCATCAGGCGATGATGTCGGGCAGGAGAATGTTCTCCAGTTCAACGATGCGATCCTTGAGCGCCAGCTTGCGCTTTTTCAGACGCTGCAAAAGCATGCGATCGGCGACGTGAGACTCAGTCAGCGTATCGATGGCAGCGTTGAGATCTGAGTGTTCCTGGCGTTTTGTGGCCAGTTCCAGACCGTACTGGGCTTCTTCTTCTTTGGTCAGCGACAGCATGAATTCGAACGCACCCCAGCGCCGTGCAAGATACCCTTGGTTAACCGATCACGGGACGTTTTGCACCCGATTTTCGGTCGCTGTACGAAGACAGTCGACAAGCCGTGAATTTTTTGTGACGATCAGGTGTCCATAGAGGCTTTCAAGGAGTTGTCATGACGACTGAAGGGCATATCGCGGCGCTCGAACGGCGCCATCAAGAGTTGGACCGCCAGATCCAGGCCGAAATGCAAAGTACCAAGGCCGACAATCTGATGGTTAGCGCGCTCAAGCGCAAAAAACTCGAAGTGAAGGACGAAATCTACCGGTTCAATACAACAAGTTAAACCGCGGCGCGGAATTTCCCCCAGTTGGGGTGAAGGGTCACAGCAGAAGCTGCGGCCCTTTTTTATTGCCCGGTTGCTGGCGTTATGGGCTCAAAGGCCCAAGAAGACGCCACGGAAGCCGTCCCAGACCAGCTTGAGCGCCAGCAGGAATACCAGCCAGTAAGCGATGCGGTAAAACAGCTTCATCGAGATGCGGCGCACCAGGAAGATGCCGGCGAAAACGCCAACAATGCCGACCGGAATGAACATCGCCGATAGCTGCAGATTGTGCACGTTGAGCTGTCCCAGGAAGAAATAGGGGATCAGCTTGGATGTGTTGACGATGGCAAAGAAAACCGCCGAGGTGCCCGCATAGATTGCGGGTGGCAGGCGCTGGGGCAGCACATAAATCTGAAAGGGTGGGCCACCGGTGTGGCTGATAAAGCTGGTGAAGCCGGCAAAGCTACCCCAGAAGATTCCCCAGGGCTTTGAGGGCGGCAGGCCCTCGAGCTTCTTGCGAATGGGCAGCAGCGCATCAAGGATGAACAGCAGGGTGATAACGCCGACAAACAGCAGCACGGCGGCGTCGGAGACAAAGGCCCAGAGCACCCAGCCCACAATTGTGCCGACCGCTGCGCCGGGCAGCATCATGCGCAGCACCCGCCAGTCGACTTCCTTGCGATAGGCGTAAACGGCGATGGCATCCATGGCCAACAGGACAGGCAACATTACGCCAGCGGCATCGCGCGCAGGCATGATCAGGCTGAGCAGAGGCACGCCGACCATGCCCAGGCTGCCAAGCAACCCTGCCTTGGACAGGCCAACAATAAGCACAGCGATGACGGCGATCGTCACGAAATAGGGATCAAATATGGGCATGGAAACAGTCCGGAGAGGTGCGTACTAGTCGGTACGCTTCGTCTCGTCTTTGTCAACCGGTGTCGCCGAACTATCTGCCTTCATGGCCTCGGTAAGCAGGCCCATGGCATTGCGCACCATGCCGATATAGGCCTTTTCATCTTCGCGCACTGCGAAGCTGTCCTTGAGCAACTGGTTGTCATGCGCCTCAAAGGCGCTGGCCAAGCGTTCTGCCTCTTCAGGCTCGTGTCCCAGTTTGACGAGGACTTTGGTGCCCAGATTGATGGCGGAGCGGAACGTCTCGCGCTCGAAGACCTCGACACCCATGGCCATCAAATCGTGGGCGTGACCGCGATCGACTGCGCGGGCGGCAATGGTGACATGGGGGTAGTGGCGATGAATATTGCGGGCAATGGCCAGAATGCGGTCGCGACCACCCACGGCGATGACAACCAGTTCGGCGTTCTGGACGCCCGCGGCGTGTAGCAGGTCCAGACGCGAGGCATCGCCATAGAACACTTTGACGCCAAAGCGCCGTACCAGCTCGATCTGCACCGGATCGTCGTCGATCAGGGTCATGTCGAAACCCTGGGCGCGCAGCATGCGGGTGACAATCTGGCCGAAGCGGCCATAGCCGAGCACAACTATCTTGCGATGTTCGTCAATGTCGTCATCGGCACGATCCGGACTGCGCGCATCAAGGCGCGGTGCAATCAGCTTGTCAAAGACCAGCAGCAGGAGCGGCGTGGTGATCATGGAGAGAGCCACGGCCACACTCATGGTGTCGTAGTCGGCGGCAGCAATGGCATTTTCGGTGCGGGCCAGTTGCAGCACCACAAAGGCGAATTCGCCCGCCTGACTGAGCATGATGGCGAATAGCATGCGATCGGCAAAATGCATGCGGAACATCGAGGCGAGCCCGAACAGGATGGCCATCTTGATGACGACCAGTCCAATTACGATCACCAGAATGCGGATGGGATCTGTGGCCAGCACCGAAAAGGCAATCGACATGCCCACCGAGATGAAGAACAGCCCGAGCAGAAGCCCCTTGAAGGGCTCCAGATTGCTTTCGAGTTCATGACGGTACTCGCTATCAGCGAGCAAGACGCCGCCGATAAAGCCGCCCAACGCGGGCGAGAGGCCAAGATACTGGGTGATGACGGCAGCGCCGACCACCATGGCCAGCCCCATTGCAGTAAAGGCTTCGCGTACCTCGGTGCGGGCGACATAGCTGAGCAGCGGACGCACGACATAGCGCCCTGCGACCAGCGCGGCGACAAAGGCCCCGACCACTGAAATCGGCATGATCCAGTCGACGGGACTGTCGAGGGCTTCGACGGCCTGGGTCACTTCGGCGTTCATTGCCGCGCCGCTGCCAGCAATGGCCAGTAGGGGTATCGCGGCCAGCACCGGAATGATGGCGACATCCTGTACCAGCAGCACGGCCAGGCTGGCGCGCCCGGTATCGGTGGTAGTGATGTCGCGCTGTGCAACTGTCTGCATGGCAATGGCGGTGGACGACATGGCCAGAGCCAGCCCCATGATGACCGCAACGTTCCAGTTCACCCCGGTCAGTGTCAGCAGCACGCTGATCACTGCGGATGTGGCAATAATCTGGGTCACCCCAAGGCCAAGCACCTTGTGGCGCATGCGCCAGATTTCGGAGGGCTGTAAATCCAGGCCGATCAGGAACAGCATCATGACGATGCCGAATTCGGCGATGTGGCGGGTGGTTTCGGTGTCTGACACCAGACCCAGCCCATAGGGGCCGATCAGAATGCCGGCTGCAAGATAGCCCAGCACGGTGCCAAGGCCAGCGGCTTTGGCCAGGGGGACCAGCGCAACGCTGGCCGCCAGGAGCACGAAAATGGCCAGCAGGATGTTGTTTTCCATTCTGCCAGCCGTTCCTGCTTAGTTGTCGGTGTCGTTAGGGATCGACTTGAGCTTGGAGAACACCGAGTCCGCATCGAAATCGTCCTGCGCTTCGGCGGGACGGTGATCGTTGGCGGCAAACTCGCCATCTTCGTCGCTGTGACCGCGGGCGCCGGAACGGGCCAGCGCTTCCTCGGCCGTCATCAGCATGGTGCCTTCGGCCAATTCGTCAACGCCCGGACCACCCTTGGAGGCGCGACGCACTTCAAGATCGAGATCGATCTGGCTGCACAGGCCCAGCGTTACGGGGTCCATGGCGGCGAGGTTGGCGGCGTTCCAGTGGGTGGATTCACGGACCGAGTCG
Source organism: Devosia sp. J2-20 (assembly GCF_055808475.1). Classification (NCBI taxonomy): domain Bacteria; kingdom Pseudomonadati; phylum Pseudomonadota; class Alphaproteobacteria; order Hyphomicrobiales; family Devosiaceae; genus Devosia; species Devosia sp. J2-20. The sequence goes on from NZ_CM147870.1 coordinate 477,312, forward strand.
ATGGTCGACTTGGTGGTGCCGACCAGACGCATGATCTGGGCGTCCTTGAGTTCGGGATGATTGCGCACCAGCCACTTGATGGCGTTGGGGCGTTCATTGCGACGCGAAATCGGCGTGTAGCGTGGGCCCTTGCGCTTGGCAGCGGCAACGCGAACCTTGGGCTCGCTCAGCTTGAGGCGATAGGCTGGATCGCCCTCGGCCTTTTCGATTTCTTCGCGGGTCAGCTGACCGTTCTGGATCGGGTTGGCACCCATAATGCCGCCGGCGACATCGCCATCGGCAATGCCCTGAACTTCAAGTGGGTGAAGCGTGCAGAAGGCGGCGATCTGGTCGAACGACAGCGCAGTGTTGTCAACGAGCCAAACGGCAGTCGCCTTGGGCATCAACAGTGGCTGGGTCATGATAAATCTCTCCTGCAGGCGCGGCCGGTTTTCCTCCGGACCGCTCCGCCTCTTTGCTTCGTGCTGAGGGGGAACATCGCCAATATATGGATTTATGGGCTGATCCGCAATGGCAATATGGGCTTTGCCCACTGGCTGATGGGCTAATTGGCGGCGCCGAAGGGCGTCAGCAGCACCAGTTTGCCCAGATGGTTGCGCCCCTCCATGGCACGGTGTGCCGCCGCAGCGTCCGCGATAGGGAAGCAGGTGACTCTGGGCCGGACGAAATCGGGTCGGGCCAGAGCCGGCAGCAAGTGGGTGCGGATGTGGTCGGCAATGGCGGCTTTGGTGCCGGCGGTCTGCGGGCGCAGGGTAGAGCCCGATAGTGTCAGCTGCTTGGCCATAATGGTGCGCAGGGGGATTTCGGCGCTGGCGCCGTCCAGTGTCGAAACCTGCACGATGTGCCCCCCGCGGGCGGAGGCTGTGATATTGGTGATCGCCATGGCCCCGCCGATAATATCAAGCACGCGGTCGACGCCGGCGCCATCGGTCAGCGCGAGCGCCCGAGCGGCAATGTCTTCTGTCTTGTAGTTGATGGTGGCATGAGCACCGAGCGCTCTGGCGTAAGCGGCTTTTTCGCCGGATGACACCACGGCAATCGCCTTGGCGCCCAAAATGCAGGCAATCTGGATGGCCGCGCCGCCGATGCCGCCAGCGGCGCCATGGATCAGAACATTCATGCCGGCCGTGAGCCCGGCGCGCATCACCAAAGTCTGGGTCACGGTGAACCAGGTTTCGGGTAAAGCGGCAGCGTCAGCCAGGCTCCAGCCATCGGGTACCGGCAGGACCTGACCGGCGGGGACAGCGACGAAATCGGCGTAACCGCCGCCATTGGTCAGCGCCATCACCCGATCGCCAAGCTGCCAGCCCGTCACGGCGGCCCCGATACCGATAATTTCGCCGGAGACTTCGAGGCCGGGCAGGGGCGAGGCACCGGGTGGGGGATCATAATGGCCGCGCCGCTGCGCCAGGTCGGGGCCGTTGACCCCGGCGGCGGCCACGCGGACCAGCACATCGCCGGGGCCGCTTTCGGGCATGGGCCAGGGCTGGCGGACAAGAACATCAGGATCACCGGGGCGGGTGATGGCGACAGCTTGATTGGTTTCGGAAATGCTCATGGACGCATGCTGAGCGAACTGGGCTTGCTCGGCAAGCCTGTCACGATAAGCTGAGCAATCGTAGTGCAGGAGGCCGCGATGGACGAAGACGCAATCAACACGCCCAAGACGCATGAGGTCGGCATGCCGATCGAGACGATGTCGGTTGAGGAACTGCAGGGGCGCATTAGCCTGCTGGAGAGCGAAATCGTTCGGCTACGGGTCGCCATCGAGGCACGTGGTGAAACCCGTCAGGCGGCAGAGTCGATCTTCAAGTTCTAGAGACTGAGATGCAGGGCAGGCCCGGATCGGGCCGCTGGTCCGGGCCGTGGCTGCCCTGCGGCAGGCGTGCCGGGGACAGGTTCGATCGGCGTTGTTGCTGTTGGCGTCTGGGTGGGGTGACCGCCATCAGACTCATCAACAGACCAGTGGCGGCTCCGGGGGACAGGCTGGTCATGATCGATCTCCAAATCGGCAGGGACGTTGACGACAGCACAGCAGAGCCAGGCTGCACGCTATCGGAATCACCCGTTCATTTTCAATTCATCCAGTGCCTTCCGCTGCGCGCCAAGTGAACAGGCCGGCAAGCGACAGGGTTAAGAAATCGACTCCTGTTAACGCGCAATTAACCGGTTCGCGCTAACCTCTCATTATTCAGATTGTTCTGGATTTTTCAGAGTGGTTTCTCCCTCTGTTTGACGCCTCCCTGTTAACTTCGAGAGCGGCTCACCCCGCTCTTTTTCTTTTCTGGCGTCTGTTGCTCATCCTGTTGCCTTCGTCTTAAAGCTCCTTTCATGCTCATAGTGCCTGATAGGGCGACGCGTTGGGCTTATGCCCAAGGCGTGTGTGCGTGCGCGAGTGAGGAGACAGTCAATTGGCAGATGCGAGTGAAACGGGATCAGCCATTGCGATTGGCCCACGGATCGTGGCCGCGGGCGGGTTCGACCTGCTCTACCGAGAAGGCATGTCACTGATCGAGGAAGTGGCGGGTTATCTTGATGGCGAAGGCCGCAATGACAGCCGGATCCTGAGCCGCGAAGCTTCGTTCGTTTACGCAACGGAATCGATGCGCCTGACGACGCGGTTGATGCAGCTGGCCTCCTGGTTGCTTCTGCAGCGTGCGGTCAATGAGGGCGAGATCACCAAGGAAAACGCCCGCTCTGAAAAGAGAAGGTGAAGTTCTCGGCAACACCGTCCGAGCGCGGTGGCCCCGGCTATGACCAATTGCCGGGCACGCTGCGCGACTACATCGACAAGGGTGACCGGCTGTTCGACCGGGTCATGCAGTTCGATACGCTGGAGCGCGGCAAGGTGAGCGAACTTGATCCGGGCACTGCAAATGGCATTGCCGACCAGTTGGCGCGGCTCAAAGCAGCGTTCGGGCGGGCCTGAGGCCTAGCCTGTCAATCCATCCAGACCTTCAGCTGTCCGTGACAGCTCGATCTCTATTATCTCATAGCGCGCGACAGCTTCTGTCACGAAGGGGTCCTGGGCAAGATAGGCCTCAATGGCTGCGCGATCACCCTTGGCCAGAATCAGTCCGCCAGTGCGCGGTACCTTGCGGCCTGAAGCGAGAAACCAACCCTTGTCATAGCCGGCATTGACCCAGTCGACATGGGCGGCCATGACCGCGTCGGCCCGTTCAAGAGAAGCGATATAGGTCAGTGACAGGATCAGCATGGCGGCGCCTAGTGAGGAAAAAGGACAATAAAAAACCCGGCGCGAATGGCCGGGCTTTTCAATTCTGTCAGAGGCTGGATTAGATGCCCAAGCCCTTGAAACGCTCCTTGAAGCGCGAAACGCGGCCGCCGCGGTCGAGCAGCTGGCCCGTACCACCGGTCCAAGCCGGATGGGTCTTGGGATCGATATCGAGCTGCAGCGTGTCGCCTTCTTTGCCGTAGGTCGAACGCGTCTGGTATTTGGTGCCGTCGGTCATGACCACGTTGATGACGTGGTAGTCCGGATGAGTATCAGCCTTCATCGTATTCGCCTCAAATCAAACGGGCGCCGCAGCGCCCGGAGAGCATCTAGAACTGGTGTTGGGCGCTTCATACAGAAACCCCGCTCAATCTGCAAGGGCGTGGGCGCGGCAATTTCGCGCCGGACAAAGCGGTTGTCGGAGCAGGCCCCAGTGCCTATATCGGTGCCACAGCGTGGCCCGGAAATTCTGGACCCATCTCTCAAGAGTGGCGTAACCGAGCGATGACAGACCAAGCCGTCCCCGTCCAGACCGATTCCAACAAGAGTGAAAATCAGCCCAAGGCGGCGCCGCGCAAGCTGCAGCCGCTGCGCAGAGCTGGTGCCGTTTATCCTGAAATATCCGGTACGGCTGTCACTGACCGTATTGTTCCTGCTGCTCTCGGCGGTGTCTTCACTGTCGATCCCGGCGGTGCTGGGTGGGGCGATTGACGAGGGCTTTATCCAGCAGAATCTGGAGAACGTGGCACGCTATGGCTGGCTGATCGTGGGTATTGCCGCGGTTATGGCCCTGGCAAGCGGCGCACGGTTCTACTTTATCTCGGTGATTGGCGAACGCGTGTTGGCCGATCTGCGGCAGGCTGTGTTCGTGCATCTGCTGCGGCTCGACGCGCGCTATTTCGATACCAATCGGGTCGGTGAACTGACCAGCCGGCTCAACGGCGATGTTGCGGTGATCCGCAATGCGGTGGGCTCGAGCTTCTCGCTGGCCCTGCGCTCCATGGTGACCATTATCGGTGCGCTGGTGATGATGTTCCTCACCAGCCCGGTGCTGACGCTGGCGGTGGTGATTGCGGCGCCGGCCCTGCTGCTGCCGCTGATTGCCTATTCGCGCCGGCTGCGCGGCATGTCGCGCCGCACGCAGGACGCGCTGGCTGATCTGTCGGCCATGGCCACAGAGATGCTGGGCGCAACCCGCACCGTCAAATCCTTCACCCAGGAAAACGCGCAATCGGCGATCTATGACGCGCGTAGCGAAGACAGCTATCAGGCCGAGATCAAGCGCCTGGGTGCCCGCTCGGTGCTGGTTGGTCTGGTGATCTTTCTGGGTACCTCGGCTGTGGTGTTCCTTGTTTGGTGGGGTGCCCGTTCGGTGTTTGCCGGCACCGTGACTGCAGGCCAACTCACCCAGTTTCTGGTCTATGCGCTGATGGCATCGGGCGCGCTGACCAATGTCAGCGAAGTGCTGGGCATTTTGCAGACTGTTGCAGGCGCCACTGAGCGGTTGACGGAAATCCTCGATACCGAGGCGACGATTACCGATCCGGCCAATCCAGTTGCGTTGCCAAGCCCTGCTCTGGGCACGGTGGATTTTGATCATGTCGATTTCGGCTATCAGACCAGCGGCTTTGAACGGGTGCTCAGCGATGTGAGTTTTTCGGTCGGGGCAGGTGAGACCGTCGCGCTGGTGGGCCCGTCGGGCTCGGGCAAATCGACCACGCTGTCGCTGTTGCAGCGCTTTTATGATGTAAACGCCGGCACCATTCGCGTCGACGGAATCGATATTCGCGATGTGCGGCTGCAGGAGTTGCGGCAGCGTTTTGCCTATGTCGAGCAGGAGCCGACCATCTTTGCGGGGACGATCGCGGACAATATCCGCTTCGGCAAACCCGAGGCGAGCCACGCCGATGTTGAGGCAGCGGCCAAGGCTGCATTGGTGCATGATTTCGTGATGGAATTGCCGCTGGGTTATGACGCCATTGTCGGCGAACGTGGCGTGATGCTGTCTGGCGGGCAGAAGCAGCGTCTGGCGATTGCGCGCGCGATTCTGAAGAACGCACCGATCCTGCTGCTGGATGAAGCCACCAGCGCGCTGGATGCGCAGAGCGAGCAGCTAGTGCAGAAGGCGCTGGAGCATCTGATGCAGGGGCGCACCACGCTGGTAATTGCGCACCGTCTGGCAACGATCCGCGATGCCGACAAGATCCTGGTGCTTGATGCGGGCCGCATCATCGACCAGGGGACCCATGACCAGCTGGTGACCAAAGGCGGCCGCTATGCCGAATTGGCCAAACTGCAGTTCCGGCTTGAAGACATCCCCGCCTGACCGGGGTCAGCCCTCGGTCAGCTTGAACTCGATGCGACGATTGCGGCGATAGGCATCGTCGTTCTCACCGGGGTCGAGTGGGGTGAACTCGCCAAAGCCAGCGGCAACCAGCCGGTTGGGCGAGACGCCCTTGCTGACCAGATACTGCGCCACCGAGATGGCCCGGGCTGCCGAGAGTTCCCAGTTCGAAGGGAAGCGGGCATTGCTGATCGGACGGCTGTCGGTATGGCCATCAATGCGCAGCACCCAGTTGATGTCGGCGGGGATTTCGGTTTCCAGCTGGAGAATGGCGTCAGCCAGGGCATCAAGGTCGGGCAGGCCCTCGGACTGCACATCGGCCTGGCCGGCTTCGAACAGCACTTCGGACTGGAACACGAAGCGATCGCCGACGACGCGCACATCGGCGCGGCCTTCCAGAATTTGCCGCAGGCGGCCAAAGAAATCGGAGCGGTAACGGGTCAGGTCCTGAACGCGCTGCGCCAGGGCTACGTTGAGACGGCGCCCGAGATCGGCAATCTGGGTGCGCGACTGGACGTCACGCGCCTCTGAGGCCTCCAGAGCCATCTCCAGAGCGCCAATCTGGGTGCGCAAGGCGGCCAGTTGCTGGTTCAGCAGTGCAACCTGGGCATTGGCCTCGTTGGACAGCTCCTGGGCCGCCAGCAAATCACCCTGCAGACCGGCAATGGTATCGTCCTTGCCATCAATGCCCGCGCCGATGCCGGCGAGCTGATTGCTCAGGCTGGTGTTTTCGGCCTGGGCGCTGCCCAGCGTGGCGGTCAGATTGGCAATCTGGCTGGTCAGATCATCGGAATTGGCGCGTTCGAGCTGCAGCAGATCGGTGAGCTCGGCGATCTGGCTGTTGAGCCGGGCCAGGGCCGTATCGCGCCCCTGGATCTCCTGACCCAGAAAGAACTGGGTCAGCATGAACAGGCTGAGCATGAAGATAATGACCAGCAGCAGGCTGGACAGGGCGTCAACGAAGCCGGGCCAGTAATTGGCCTCGATGCGCCGACGCGAACGGGCTCCCGGCATGGACCTAGTTCCGCCGCTCGTTGTCGAGACTGGGTCAGCACGGCGTCAATCAGTTCGCGCAGCTTGCGATTGGTTTCGCCCTGCTCGTCGATATGCTTGCGCAGATCATCCTGCTCGGTGCGCATGTGTTTGACCAGACCATCGATACCGCGTGCCAGTTCGGCCATGGCGCGAATGGCGTTCTGGCTGGAGTTCTGGTTCTGCATGGAGCTGCCAAGCTTGTCGAACATGGCCTGCATTTCGGGGCCGCCGGCATTGGCCTGCATGGCGCTGACCGGGTGATCAAGCTCGGTCATGGAGGTCATCCAGTCTTCGAGGTCGGTATAAAAGGCGTTCTGCGCCTGGCTGGTCTGCAGGTCGAGAAAACCCAGCACAAGCGAGCCGGCCAGACCAAACAGGGAGGACGAAAAGGCGGTGCCCATGCCGGCCAGCGGGGCCGTCAGCCCGTCCTTGAGGTTGGAAAACAGGGCCGCAGAGATCGCCCGCGGTCACATCGAGCTGATTGATGACGCCTGCTACCGAGGTCACGGTCTGCAGCAGACCGTAAAACGTACCCATCAGGCCCAGGAAAACCAGCAGGCCGGTCAGATAGCGCGAGGTGTCCTTGGCTTCGTCGAGACGATTGCCGACGCTGTCGAGAATGGAGCGCATCGAGGAGGGGGTAATCACCGCCTCGCCGATCCGCTCACGCAGAATGCCGGCAACAGGCGCCAGAAGGATGGGCGCGCGCACATTGGTTGAGGTGCCGTCCTGAAGCGAATTGACCCACTTCACTTCGGGAAACAATCTGGCAACCTGCCGAATGCTCAGGAAGATGCCGATCGCCAGGGCAAAGAAGATCATCGAGTTGATGAACGGGTTGGCCCAGAAAAAGGTGGTGATGGTGGTGAACAGGATCGCACCGACCAGAACCACCAACACCAGAAAGATCAGAATCTTGATGAGGTAAACAGTGGGACTGGCGAGGTGATAGGGATCGTAGCCTTGCGTCATCTATGCCTAAACCTTGCCCAGCCCGCAAATCAGTTGGTGCAAGATTAGTCAGAGCTGCCGGATGGGGCAATGACAAAGGTCAAAGCGATCGCGGGTGTGAACGCGGCGCCATGATGGATGCCGCCGCGTTGAGCCAATCCTACTGGATGGGCTTGAGTTCCTTGAGCAGCAAAGGCTGCAGGATTTCGTTGCCGGCCACGATCTGACCGTTCCAGACCGAACCGGTGGTGCCAGCGTAATCGCTGACGAAGCCACCGGCTTCCTTGACCATGAGCATGCCGGGCGCGACATCCCAGGGCGCCAGACCGGCTTCCCAGAGGGCGTCGTAACGGCCGGCAGCGAGCCAGGCCATGTCCATGGCGATCGAGCCGGAACGGCGAATGCCGGCGACAGCGGGGTTGATATGGCCCAGCTGGCGCAGCTGGAGCGCGTCATTGGCCGTGCCCTGGGTCTTGATGCCGGTGCACACGACAGCGTCCGAGAGGCTGCGACGACCGGCAACGCGCAGGCGCTTGCGGTCATTGAGCCAGGTGCCGCCGCCCTTTTCGGCCGTGTAGAGCTCATCCATGATCGGGTTGTAGATCACCGATGCCACGATCTCGTTGGCGCGCTCGAGCGCAATGGCAACGCCAAACAGCGGGATCGAGTGCAGGAAATTGGTGGTGCCATCAAGCGGGTCGATGATCCAGCGATGCTGGCCATCGGTGCCGGCCACTTCGCCACCCTCTTCCATCAGGAAGGCATAGGTGGGACGTGCCTTTTGCAGTTCACCAAAGATGATCTGCTCGGCCCGCAGGTCGGCCTTGGAAACAAAGTCTGCCGGTCCCTTGCGGGATACCTGCAGGTTTTCGACTTCATTGAAGTCCTTGGTCAGTGATTTGCCGGCCTTGATAGCCGCGCTCACCATGACATTGAGGATAGCTGAACGTGCCATTGTCAGTCCGCCCGACGCAAATAGGTGGTTTCGGTGGTGTCGACGACGATGCGTTCGCCAACGGCGATAAAGGGCGGCACCATGACCTTGAGGCCATTGCCAACCTTGGCAGGCTTGAACTGGTTGGAGGCGGTCTGACCCTTGGTAACGGGATCGGCCTCGATCACTTCAAGCACAACATTGGGTGGGAAGCGCACGCCCAAAGGGGTGTCCTCGTGCATTTCCAGGGTAATCTTCATGCCATCGGACAGGAAAGCGGCGCGCTCGCCGACGAAATCCTTGGCCAGCTCGACCTGCTCGTAGCTCAGCTGATCCATGAACACCAAGCTGTCGCCCTGCTCATAGAGATAGGTGAAGTCACGGAATTCGAGTTCGACCTGCTCGACGGTCTCGGCGGAGCGGAAACGCTCGTTGAGCTTGGTGCCGGTCAGGATGGCTTTGAGCTCAACCTGCGCATAGGCGCCGCCCTTGCCGGGCTTGACGTGATCGACCTTGACGGCGACCCAGAGACGGTCCTGGATGTTGAGGACGAAGCCGGGGCGAATTTCATTGCCGTTGATCTTGGCCATGCGGATGGTGCTTTCGGTGCGCAAACTGTTGGTGCGGGCCACGCGCGCCGGATGCGGCTGGCCGAAGGTTGATTGAGCTGATGGGCGTGGCGGGCTTATTGCCCCAGAACGCGGGTGGGTTCAAGGGTTTTGCGGTTCGGTGGGCTGGGCCGGTTCTGACGCGCTAGCCTCTGGGGCGGTGTCACTCGGCGCTGGGGGCGTCTGTTCTGGCGGTTGGGTGACGCTGGGAACTTCGAAAATGGTCTCGATCTTTGGCACGGTTGCTGGCTCAAGCGGCCAGAAGCGGGCGCGCTCCTCGGCTTTGGCAAGATCCTCGGCGGGGATAGACACCAGCAGCCGGTCCAGCGAGGGATCGCTGAGGCCCTGACGCCGCGCTAGGGCGCGCCACATGGCGGCCTCCTGCAAATCAAGCGGCACGCCCTCGCCGACAGCGAGAAGCTTGGCATAGCGATTCTGAGCCACGGCATTACCGGCCTCTGCAGCCCTGGCATACCAGGCGACGGCGGCCTCGATATCCTGGTCGATACCCTGCCCCATATAGAGCAGGGTGGCATAATCGATCTGGGCGGCGGTGAGGTTCTGCTCGGCAGCCAGTTCGATATAGCGGGCGCCCTTGACCGGGTCGGGTGGCATGCCGGCGCCTTCGATCAGCATGGTGCCGTAATCGTACTGCGCTTCGGGCAGTTCGGCTTCGGCAGCCTCAAGCATCAGGGCCGCGGCGGTGGACAGGCTGGGCGAGGCGTAAACACCCTCGATATGGAGCAGGGCCATATTGTATTTGGCTGGCACATAGCCTGCCTGGGCAGCCTTGTTGAACAGGTCAGCGGCACGGGCGCGGTTCTTGGGCACGCCGATGCCTTCCTGATAGAGCAGGGCCAATTCGAACGTGGCAAGCACATCGCCGTTATTGGCGGCCAGCTGATACCAGCCTGCGGCGCGCTGATCGTTCTGGGCTACACCGAGGCCCTTGGCATAGATTTCGGCGATAAGGGTTTGCGCGGCCGCATCGCCCTGTTCGGCGCGGGGCAGGGCAAATTCAAGCGCGGTCAGGAAATAGCCGCGCTGAAAGGCACCGAAGGCCAGATCGGTCGGCACGCGCGGGCCAAAGATCTGGTCGCTGATGCGTTCGGCGGGCCCTTCCTGCATCGCATCAGTTGTTGTGGCGGCTTCCTGGGCCGTTGCCGGTGCGGCGGCGAGCAGCGCCAGCAGGCTTGCAGCGATCAGCCAAGGCAGGGTCATGCCGCGCCCAATGCATCAACGATGGCGGCGGTGGCGGCCACGGGATCCGCTGCCGACCAGATGGAGGTGGACAGAGCAAGAAATTCGGCGCCGCGCGTGTCGGTAGTGGGCGACGCGGCCGGATCGCTCAGGACCGCCGGAATTTCAAAGGTCGTGGCCCACCATTCAGCCAGGTCGGCGGCATTGGTGTCGCTGGCGCCGGCGAGCGGACCGAAGAACACGTAGTCGACGTTCATTTCGCCAACGGTCATGGCATCGTGTCGGGTTGCCAGGTTGCCCGCGCCCACGATCATGGATGGCTTGATGGCCGCAATCGCGGCCTTGAGGGCCACTGGCCCTTCAGTGACATGCACACCATCGGCACCAATCTTTTTGGCCAGCGCCGTGTCATTTTCGACCAGCACAGCGCAGCCCGCGGCTTGGCCCATGGCGACCAGTTCGGTTGCCAGTTTGGCATAGGCGGCGTCATCCAGCGATCCGCGCTGCACCAGCAGAGCAGAGAAGGTGGCGGCGTTCAGAACTGCGGCCACTGTCGCGGATGCCGTGTGCAGATCGGCAGTGGCTGGGGTGATCAGATACAGCTGGGGTGCCATGGGTTCTCAATACTCGACGCTAGAAGCCTCTTCATGATGGGCCATTTTGGCAATAAAGAGGACGCCCCTCCAATAGGGGAAGGCAAACCTGGGCGCAAAGAAAATGCGCGCCCCCGGGAGGAGGACGCGCATCAGTTGTGACGTTGGGACGTCAGGTAGATCTTATGCGGCGCGGTCGACTTCGCCCGTCCAGGTGCCCAGGGCGGCCAGCGAATTCATATGGGCGCGATGGGAGAAGGCGACCTGCGCGGCCGGGAAGTTCTCCCGGCGACCTGCCCATGTGCGCAACGCGACATTCTGCAGGGCACGACCATAGGAGAAGGTCATTGGCCAGGGCTTGCCAGCGATCTGGTTCATGGCCGAGAGATGCGCAGTTGCCTCTTCATCGGTCTGACCGCCGGAGAGGAAGGCGATACCGGGCACTGCGGCGGGAACATGCTCACGCAGCACAGCTACGGTGCGACGGGCCACTTCCTCGACCGTTGGCCGATCGCGCGAATTGATGCCGGGCAGGACCATGTTGGGCTTGAGCAGCATGCCGCCCAGATCAACACCAGCCAGACGCAATTCCTTGAAGGTGGCTTCGAGCACGTCGCCGGTGACCGATGCGCAGCGCTCCATGGAGTGATTGCCTGGATCACCATCGCCGACGACTTCGGGTTCGACCACTGGCACGATGCCGGCTTCCTGACACAGGATGGCATAGCGGGCCAGCACGTGGGCATTGGCGCGGATATTGTTGCGGGTGGGGGCCACGTCATTGATGGTGATTACGGCACGCCATTTGGCAAAGCCGGCACCGTGTTCTGCATAGCGCACAAGACGCTGACGCAGGCCATCAAGGCCTTCGGTGATCTTTTCGTTGTGATCGCCGGGCATGGGGAAGGCGCCGCGGTCGACCTTGATGCCGGGAATGACGTCTGCATCGGCCAGAATGGCGCGGAACGCGGTGCCATCAGCGGCGGACTGCTCTAGCGTTTCCTCGGTCAGGATGACACCGGAAATGTACTTGGTCATCGCTTCGGTCGAGCGGAACAGCATTTCGCGATAATCGCGGCGCAGATCGAGCGAGTTGGGCAGATTGATCTTGGCAAAGCGCTTGGCGATGGTGCCTTCGGATTCGTCGGCAGCAAGGATGCCCTTGCCGGGCTCCATCAGTTTCTGGGCAATGGCATTAAGCGACTTCGTCACGGCAAAACCTCAAGCGTTAGAATTGCCGGCAGATTAGACTTTCGTCACCGTTCCCGCGATTATACCTGTGGTTATGCGACGAAAGTCCAATCTTGTATGGTAGAGTGCCCTGCAGGGTTTGACCGGCGCGACAAAGGCGCTAGTGTTTGCATCCAACAGCCTTCGGATGCGTTGCGCATCGTAACCCCAAATCATCATGGATCAGTTCAATGAGCACTTCGCCCCTCATGACGTTTAATGACGGCCGCACTATCCCCCAGCTGGGGCTGGGCGTGTGGAAAACCCCCAATGATACGGCTGCCAGCACGGTGCAGACTGCCCTTGATGCTGGCTATCGCCACATCGACACCGCCGCGGTCTATGAGAACGAAGATGGTGTGGGCGATGGCCTGGCACAGGCCAGCGTGGCGCGTGAGGACATCTTTTTGACCACCAAGCTGTGGAACGAGGCGCAGGGGTTCGATTCCACGCTCAAGGCGATGGACGAGAGCCTCAAGCGGCTCAAGACCGACTATGTCGATCTCTACCTCATCCACTGGCCCTCGCCGTGGCGCGAAAAGTATGTCGATACCTGGAAGGCTCTGGTGCAATTGCAAAAGGACGGCAAGGCGCGCTCGATCGGGGTATCCAATTTTGGTCCAGAGCATCTTGAGCGTATTATTGGCGAAACGGGCGTGGTGCCGGCGCTGAACCAGATCGAGCTGCATCCGCGCTTTCAGCAGCACGCCTGGACCAAGGCCAATGCGGATCACGGCATTCTGACCGAAGCCTGGAGCCCATTGGGGCAGGGCAAGTTCCTGGATAATCCGGTGATTGGCGAGATCGCCAAAAAGCATGGCAAATCTGCAGCGCAGGTGATCATCCGCTGGCACATTGATGGCAACCGCATCGTCATTCCAAAGTCGGTGACGCCCAGCCGGATCGTGGACAATATTGCGGTGTTCGATTTCGCGCTGGATGCTGATGATCTGGCAAAGATCGCCGCGCTGGATAGCGCCGATGGTCGGCTGGGTTCTGACCCCGCGACAGCGTCGTTCTAGGGTCTGGCAACCGTTCAAAAGAAAAGGCCGTCACCCTTGGGGTGGCGGCCCTTTTTGTTGTGGTGGGCAGCGGTGCCTACTTCTTGAGGGCATCCACGCCTGGCAGAGGTTTGCCTTCCATCCATTCCAGGAAGGCGCCACCAGCAGTCGAAACGTAAGTGAAGGCGTCTTTGACGCCGGCATGGGCGAGAGCGGAGACGGTATCGCCGCCGCCAGCCACCGAGATCAGCTTGCCATCATGGGTGCGCTTGGCAACGTGCTTGGCAATCGCCACGGTGCCGGCATCAAACGGGTTCATTTCAAACGCGCCCATCGGGCCGTTCCACACCACCGTGTGGGCGTCGTCGATGGCGCCGATAATGCGCTCAATCGAGGAGGGGCCGATGTCGAGCATCATGGCGTCGTTGTCCATGGCATCGACGCCGTAAAGACGTGTGGGGGTATCGGCCTTGAAGTGCCAGGCCATGACCGCATCAATCGGCAGGATGATGGCGCAGCCACTATCAATGGCCTTGTCCATGATGCGCAGGGCGGTTTCCTTGAGATCCTTTTCGCAGAGCGACTTGCCCACACCATAGCCCTGAGCGTGCAGGAAGGTATTGGCCATGCCGCCGCCGATTACCAGGCCATCGACCTTGGTGACGAGGTTTTCCAGCAGGTCGATCTTTGAGGAGACCTTGGCGCCGCCAACAATGGCGACCACGGGCTTTTTGGGTTTGCCGAGGCCAGCTTCGAGCGCTTCGAGCTCTGCCTGCATGGCCAGACCGGCAGCGGCCGGAAGCAGGTGCGCGATCGCGGCGGTCGAGGCATGGGCGCGATGGGCGGCCGAGAAGGCGTCATTGACATAGACGTCACCCAGGCTGGCCATGCGCTTGGCCAGCTCAACGTCATTGGCTTCTTCGCCGGGATGAAAGCGGGTGTTTTCCATGACCAGGACCGAACCGACCGGAGCGTCTTCAATGGCCTTGATAGCGTCGCTGACATCGTTCCAGTCGGTTGGCACGAAGCCGACGGGGTGGCCGGTCTGGTCGGCCACAGCAGAGCAAACCTGCTCCAGCGAGAAGTCGGGATCGACCTTGCCCTTGGGGCGGCCGAAATGGCTGAGCAGGATGGCCTTGCCGTCGTGCCGCACGATTTCGCGGATCGTGGGGATCAAACGTTCAATGCGCGTGGCGTCGGTCACCTTGCCATCGGCCATGGGCACGTTGAGATCGGCGCGGAGCAGGACGCGTTTATTGTTGAGATCGAGCTCGTCGAGGGTTTTGAAAGTCGCGCTCATGGATCGGGCCTCCCGGTCATAATATCAGCGGTGGCGTAGCAGAGCGCCGCGAGAGGGGGAAGGCAAGGCAGATAAAAAACTGCAGTCCTCAGGCGGCGGGCAGCATCATGCGCAATGCATAACCGGCAAAAAATAGCGGCAATCCGAGCAGGGTCACACAGATCAGGCGAGCCAGATCATCGACAAGCACATGGCGGGCAAATCCATCGCTGGGCCAAGCCGTACGTCCGACGCGTCGTCGGATGATGCGGTCGCGGCGCAGCACATAGAGCGCTGTCAGGGCGGGTGGGAGGAGCAATAGCGTGGCCTGACCGAGCAGACCGATCAACAGAGAGGCCATGGGCAGGCTGGCGAAAATGCGCGGCATGATGTGGAACAAGACGACTGCCTCCACCTGATTTTCCCAGAGCATAGAGGATTCTCGGGTCTCTGACCGGTGACAGATGCGTGATGGGCAAATCGCGCTTGACCCGGCCCCCGGGGCTGGCCTGATAAGAAGGACGGTCAACCCATGCAGAGGTCAATCGTGTCACCCTCCAAGCGCTATCTCAAATCTTCCGATGCTGCCCGCCAGCTGGGCGTTTCGGCCAAGGCATTGCGGCTTTACGAACAGCGTGGCCTGGTGACGCCAGACCGCACTGCAGCGGGGTGGCGCAGCTATGGCCCCGAGGGCATGGTCAGGGCTGCCGAAATCGTCGCGCTACGGGCATTTGGGCTCAGTCTGAGCGAGATCGAAAGAGTGCTGAGCGGCGACCCGCGTGATCTGGAGCCAGCACTAGGCGCGCATCAGGCCGCGTTGGAGTCGCGCCTGCGCGAAATCGGTGGCGCGATAGGTAGGGTGCGCGAGTTGCGGGCCGACCTGCTGCAGGGCAAAGCACCAGAGATGGCGGAGCTGTCGCGGCTGATTGGGCCGCAGGATGTGCCCATGATTGGATTTGATCTGCCCTGGCCCTGGGGTGGCGAACGGTTTGAGCTGCGGACAAAGGCCCGGCTAACCTACATCATCGGACCGCTGGGGAGTGGCAAGACCAAGCTGGCCATGCGGCTGGCAGAAGCGCTCGAGGATGCTGAGTTTGTTGATCTGACACGCCTAGAAGACGGCGGCGTTGTCGCGCAAGCGCGGCTCAGCGCAGACGCCACATTGCGCAAACGAGTCGACGCTGCGCTTGGCTGGCTCATTGAGGATGATGCCACCGTGTCGCCGGCGCTTGAGGCCCTGTTGGTCGGCTTGTTGGGTTCGGGCGCCAAAACGGTTGTCGTCGACATGGTTGAAGATGGTCTCGATCACGCTACACAGCAGGCGGTGATCGCCTATCTGCGGCGGGCAAGTGACCTGCCAAAGCTGTTTCTGATGACGCGATCGAGCGCCATACTCGATCTGGCTGCCATGCCTTCGGACGAGGCAATTCTGTTCTGTCCCGCCAATCACAGTCCACCCACACTGGTCGCGCCTTATCCGGGCGCGCCCGGATTTGAAGCGGTGGCCAGTTGCCTTGCAAGCCCTGAAGTGCGCGCGAGAACCGCAGGGGTAGTGGTCAGACGCGTGGTGTTTTGATGGTCTGCGTGCCCCGCAGAGCCGCCAACGCCCAGACACGGGCCGCCTAGCCGACGCGGGTGAACAGGCCGGGATAGTCGAGGACCAGACCGTCGTCATCGACCTTGATCACCCGCTCAAAGCTACCGTCAGCTGCCTGATAGCGGAAATGGCTATCATCGAGCCTGGTGTAGATCTGCTCGTGGCGGCGCACGCTCATGGTGTCGACCTTGATCCAAGCCATGGTGAAGCGTTGGGGCTGGTCGATGACCCAGTCGCAGCGCCACAGGGGCAGGGAATTGGTCAGTGGGCTGGCCGAAATGTCGATATCGATGCAGCCCGCCAGATCGGGGAGTGGTTCGGCCCGATCATCGCTCCAGTGGCCTGCGCCATCGCTAAACAATTCAAGCAACGCGCCATCGGTGCGTTCGAGTCGCGCATGGCGAATTTCACCACTCGGCTCCAGCTTGAGCCGGTAGAACAGCCCGTAATCGGGGGTGATCACCGTGCTGCGGATGCGGGTGTCGCGGGCGCTGGAGATGATCCGGCAATGCTCGAGACCTTCGGGATCAAGCGCGCGCCAGCGTATGGTTCGATCAAGGCTCATGGCTGACTCGAAAGAGATGCGTGCAACCATCTTCGCCATTGCGGTGGAGCCTGGCAATCGGGCGCATGAAAAAGGGCGCCCCGATGGAACGCCCTTCGAAGTCCAATGTTCGACGCCGGAGCCTAGAGAGTCTTGGCCATCGCCACGGCGGTGTCGGCCATGCGGTTGGAGAAGCCCCATTCATTGTCGTACCAGCTCAGGATCGAGGCGAAATTGCCGCCCATCACCTTGGTCTGATCGAAAGCCAGGGTCGAAGAATGGCTGTCGTGATTGAAGTCGATTGAGACATTTGGCTGGGTGGTGAAGCCCAGAATGCCCTTGAGATCGCCTTCTGCGTATTTCTGAATAGCAGCGTTGATTTCTTCGGCGGTCACATCGCGCTTGGTGATGAACTTGAAATCGACGCAGGACACGTTCGGGGTGGGAACGCGGATCGAGACGCCATCCAGCTTGCCCTTGAGCTCGGGCAGCACCAGACCAATGGCCTTGGCAGCGCCGGTCGAGGTCGGGATCTGGCTCAGGGCAGCAGCGCGGCCGCGATAGAGATCCTTGTGCATGGTGTCGAGCGTGGGCTGGTCACCGGTATAGGAGTGGATGGTGGTCATCATGCCACGCTCGATGCCGAATTCCTTGTGCAGGACATAGGCAACGGGGGCTAGGCAGTTGGTGGTGCACGACGCATTGGAGACCACGATGTGGTCCTTGGTCAGCTGGTCGTGGTTGATGCCGTAAACCACGGTCAGGTCTGCACCGTCGCCAGGAGCAGAGATCAGCACCTTCTTGGCACCAGCCTTGAGGTGGGCGCTGGCCTTTTCCTTGGAGTTGAAAATGCCGGTGCATTCAAGGGCGATATCAACGCGCAAGTCGGCGTGTGGCAGCTCGGCGGGATCGCGCACCGCGGTCACCTTGATAGGGCCGCGACCAACGTCGATGGTGTCGCCATCGACAGTGACGGTGCCGTTATAGCGGCCGTGCACGCTGTCAAAGCGGAACAGATGGGCATTGGTTTCGACCGGGCCCAGATCATTGATGGCCACGACTTCGATGTCGGTGCGGCCAGATTCCATGATGGCGCGGAGGACGTTGCGGCCGATACGACCAAAACCATTAATGGCGACGCGGACTGCCATGAGAAAACGCTCCTTGGGAGGGGTTAGGAGAAGGGAGGCGGGGCTGTCTTACAACTGTGCCGTGACAGCATCAACAATGGCTTTGGCCGTAATACCAAAGTGTTCATAGAGCTCGTCGATCGGGCCGGATGCGCCGAAGCCATGCATGCCCACGAAGCGACCATTGTCGCCGAGCAGCTTGTTCCAGCTCATTTCGGTGCCCGCTTCGATGGCAACGCGCGCCTTCGCATTGCCGATGATCTCGGCGCGGTAGGCGTCGGACTGCTTGGCGAACAGCTCCATGGACGGCACCGAAACGACGCGGGCGCTGATGCCGTTGTCGGCCAGGGCCTTCATGCCGTCGAGCGCGATGGTGACTTCCGAACCGGTGGCGAAGATCACCGCCTGGGCATCGAGATCGCCTGCCAGGGTATAGGCACCCTTGGCCGACAGGTTCTCGGCAGTGTGTTCGGTGCGCACGGTCGGCAGACCCTGACGTGACAGCGCCAGAATGGATGGCGCGCTGTCGCTTTCCATGGCGAGCTGCCAGCATTCGGCAGTTTCCACCGCGTCGGCCGGACGGAAGACCAGCAGGTTCGGAATGGCGCGCAGGGCGGACATGTGTTCGACGGGCTGATGGGTTGGGCCGTCTTCGCCCAGACCGATGGAGTCATGGGTCATCACATAGATGACGCGCTGGTGCATCAGGGCCGAGAGGCGGATTGCCGGGCGGGCATAATCGGTAAAGCACATGAAGGTGCCGCCATAGGGGATCAGACCGCCATGCAGGGCGATGCCGTTCATGGCCGCGGCCATACCCTGTTCGCGAATGCCGTACATCATGTAGCGGCCAGCATAATTGTCAGCCTGGAAAGGCAGGGTTTCCTTGGTGTTGGTCAGGTTCGAGCCTGTGAGGTCGGCGGAGCCGCCCTGGGTCTCGGGAACGATAGCGTTGATCACTTCAAGCGCCATCTGGCTGGCCTTGCGGCTGGCGACCTTTGGCTTGTCGGCGCTGAGCTGCTTCTTGTAGTCGTTCATCGCATTGGCGAAGCCAGCTGGCAGTTCGCCTGCCATGCGTCGCTCGAACTCTGCCTTGTTGGCCGATGCGCCCAGACGTGAGGTCCACTCGCCCCGGATGTTCTGGCTGCGACGACCGGCGGCACGCCAAGCTTCGAGCGTCTCGGCTGGGACCTCAAATGCAGGATAGGTGATGCCCAGTGCAGCCTTGGCACCGGCCAGTTCCTCGGCGCCGAGCGGAGAACCGTGTACCTTGTTGGTGCCGGCCTTTTTCGGTGCGCCAAAACCGATGGTGGTCTTGGCCGCAATCAGGGTGGGCTTGTCGGATTTCTTGGAATCAAGCAGCGCCTTTTCGATGGCGTCCTGATCGTGGCCGTCGATCTCAATCGTGTTCCAGCCCGATGCCTTGAAGCGGGCGATCTGGTCGGTGCTGTCGGAATTGGAGACGGCGCCATCAATGGTGATGTCGTTATTGTCCCAGATCACGGTGAGCTTGTTGAGCTTGAGGTGCCCCGCAAAGGCGATGGCTTCCTGGGAGATGCCTTCCATCAGGCAGCCGTCGCCGGCCAGGCACCATGTGTGGTGATCGACAAGGTCGGCGCCGAACTCGGCAGCCAGCTTGGCTTCGGCAATCGCCATGCCGACCGCATTGCCAACGCCCTGACCGAGCGGGCCGGTGGTGGTCTCGATGCCTTCGGCATAACCGTATTCAGGATGGCCAGCGGTCTTGGAGCCGAGCTGACGGAAATTCTTGATCTGATCGATGGTCATGTCCTGGTAGCCCAGGAGGTAAAGCGATGCGTAGAGCAGCATCGAGCCATGACCGGCCGAAAGCACGAAGCGGTCGCGGTCAGCCCATTTGCTGTCAGCGGGATCGAACTTCATGACCTTGGTGAAGAGTGTGGTTGCGATGTCCGCACAACCCATGGGCAGGCCGGGATGGCCGGAATTGGCTTTTTCGACCGCGTCCATTGCAAGGGAACGGATCGCGTTGGCCAGATCATTCTGCTGGGCTGTATTCGTCATCAGAGCGTGCGCTTTCTTTGGGACTGAAATCTGGGGAGAAGAGGTACCGAAAGCCTCCTCCCAAAGGCGGGTTCGAGGCATAACAGGTTGGGATTGCCTGTCAATGACAACGCATGCTCCCACATCGTAGCGCTGGTTGCATTGCGGCGTATGCTGGGGCAGGCTGGCAGCGCCGGAATCGCCGCGCATTGAGGACCGTAGCAGCAATGAGTGACACGGAACTTCAAGACGGTTTGACTGCTGCCAGCGCGCGGTTTGATCGCGCATTGGCGCGATTGGACCAGTCTGTTCAGGAACTGGGCACACGGATGCGCCAGCACAATCGCATGGAAGTCGATACCCAGCGGCTGGTGCATGAGCGCGCCCGGCTGGCCACCGAACTGGATAAATCGGCGGCGCGGGCCAAGCGTCTGGATGACAGCGCCCATGATGTTTCGCGTCGCCTTGTTGAGGCGATGGAGACGGTGCGCTCAGTGCTGGCCAAGGCGGAGTAGCGGTATGCCTGAAGTCAATGTCGAGATTAACGGCCGTAAGTATCGGATGGCCTGTGAAGAAGGCCAGCAAAAGCACCTGATCGGTCTGGCCGAGCGTTTTGACGCTCATGTCGAGCAACTCAAGGGCGCGGTAGGCGAGATCGGCGATACGCGGCTGACCGTGATGGCGGGCATTGCCGTGGTTGATGAACTGGCCGAGGCAGAGCGCAGGATCAAGGCTCTGGAATCAGAGGTTGTAGTGCTAACCCGGGCTGGCCAGGAAGTGGCCGCTGAAATCGAGGCGCTCGAAGAAAAGTTTGCCGGAAAGCTGGATGATGCCGCCAAGGCGCTCGAGGGCGTGGCAAGCGTGCTGGACGACACCGCGCCCGTACCGCAGGGCTGAACGACCTGGGATTTGACCGTGTGATCACACATGGGTGGGAAGCGATTGTCGGGGCTTTGCACACGACAATGAAGCGCCTATATCTGCATCGCTGCCCGGTACGTGTGGAAACCAATATCCTCGGGGCCTTATCGATCTTAAGGGAGCTGTCCCTGACCGGACCCGTGGGTCCGGACATACGGTGCCCACCTACGTAAAGTAGGTTCCGGGATCGCGTATCCCACGGCCAGGGTGGCACCTGAATTCTAGAATAGGCTACGGCGCGGCGCATGGTTGACGAGAATATCGAAAACGCCAAGGCCGCCCTGCGGCTTGAGGCACACGCGGCGCGCGCAGCGCTATCGCCAGCACAGCGCGCCGATGCGGCTGCCACTGTGGCTGATCTGTTTTTCAATGAGATCGACTTGCAGCCCGCCGATGTGGTGGCGGCCTATTGGCGCATTCGCGACGAGTTGGACTGTCAGCCCATTCTGGTTCGTTTGATGGACAGCCACCAGACCGTGGTGCTGCCGGTGGTGCTTGGACCCGAGCAACCTCTCGAATTACGCGTCTGGGAGCAGGGCGCCTCACTTTACGAAGCGGGCTTTGGCACGCTGGCGCCGTCAGAGTTGGCACCGCAGACCGAACCCGATGTCATCATCATGCCATTACTGGGCTTTGACAGTCAGGGAACGAGGCTGGGCTATGGAGGCGGCTATTATGACCGCACCCTAGCGCATATGAAAAAGTCGCCCAAGCTGATCGGTCTGGCCTTTGCGGCGCAGGAACTGGACAGCATTCCGCGCGACAGCCACGACGTGCCGCTGGATGCCATCATCACCGAAGCCGGCGTGCGCCATTTTGGCGACAACGCATGAGACTGTTGTTTCTGGGCGATGTGATGGGCCGTTCGGGCCGCGACGCGGTCAATGATCGCCTGCCCGGCCTCATCGAGACCTATGGCCTGGACTTCGTTATCGTCAATGGCGAGAATGCCAGCCACGGCAAGGGTCTGACCGAAAGCCATTTCAACGCGATCCGCCAGGCGGGAGCGGATGTGGTGACCTTGGGTGACCACGCGTTCGACCAGCGCGAAACCATTTCCTATATCGAGCGTGAAGATACGCTGATCCGGCCGATCAACATGCCGCCGGGCACGCCTGGTCGTGGCGCCATGTTCGTTGAGGGCCGCAATGGTCATCGCGTGCTGGTGGTCAATGCGCTGGGTCGGGTATTCATGGGCCCCGCAGATGATCCGTTCCGCGCAGTGGAAGCTGCTGTTGCGGCGTGCCCGCTGGGCGAACAGGCCGATGCGATCGTGGTGGATTTCCATACCGAAGCGACGTCAGAAATTCAGGCCATGGGACATTTCCTCGACGGCAAGGTCAGTCTGGTTGTGGGCACCCATACCCATATTCCCACCGCTGATCACCGCGTGCTCAAGGGTGGCACGGCCTTGATGGCCGATGCGGGGATGTGCGGGGATTTCGATTCCATTATCGGCACCGATACCGATGAGCCGCTCAACCGGTTTCTAACCGGCATTCCCAATGGCCGGTTCTCACCATCGGAAGGCGAGGCCACGCTTTGTGGCGTGGTTATCGAGACCGACCCGCGCTCGGGGCTGGTCAAGACGGTCCAGCCGCTGCGTATCGGTGGTACACTGGCCCAGGCTGAACCACGCTTTGACTAGCGTCTAGCTGGTGGAACGTCGGGCGGCACTTTGCGGGCTAATGCCTCGATAGATGGTGCAAGTTATGCACAACCCGATCATTTGTGTTGCACATGCCAGTAATGTGAGTGCCCAATGACAATTGGGTGATCGCTTGGGGCCATTATCCATTTGCGTGTCCTCCCGGCCACCACAGCACGCCCGAAACAGTTGAAACCAACTGCTTATGGAGCACGGGCTGCATGGATCCGATTATCAATTTTCTCAACGATATCTTCTGGGGCTATGTCCTCATTTACGGTTTGCTGGCCGTCGGGTTGTTTTTCACGGTCCGGCTAGGCTTTGTGCAATTTCTGCAATTCCCGGAAATGTTCAAATCGGTTCTGGGCTCCAAAAAGAACGACAAATCCGGCATCACCCCTTTCCAGGCGCTGTGCACCAGCCTTGCCTCACGCGTCGGCACCGGCAATCTGGCGGGCGTGGCGGTGGCGCTTTATCTGGGCGGGCCAGGCGCGCTGTTCTGGATGTGGATGGTGGCGCTGGTCGGCATGGCGACCGCCTATGCGGAGTCCACGTTGGCGCAACTTTACAAGACCCGAAATCAAGATGGCGACTATCGCGGTGGCCCGGCCTTCTACATCGCGCGCGGTCTGGGAGCGCCCTGGGCGGGTGGCATTTTCTCGGTCTGCCTGATCATCGCCTTCGGGCTGGTGTTCAACGCCGTGCAGGCCAATTCGATTGCCGATGCCTTCCAGGGCGCCTTCGGCTTTGAAAAGATCTGGGTCGGGATTGCCGTTGCGGCGCTGACGGCGGTGGTGATCTTTGGCGGCATCAAGCAGATCGCCCGGGTTGCCGAGCTGCTGGTGCCGTTCATGGCGGTGATCTATCTGGCCGTGGCGCTGTTCGTGGTGTTCAGCCATATCGGGGAGGTACCCGGTCTGCTGGTGATGATCGTCGAGAATGCGTTTGGCTTTGGAGCCGCCACGGGTGGCATTGCCGGCGCGATGCTCAACGGCATCAAGCGCGGGCTGTTCTCCAATGAGGCCGGCATGGGCTCAGCGCCCAATATCGCGGCCGTCGCCACGCCCAATCCACACCATCCGTCATCACAGGGCTTTGTGCAGGCGCTCGGTGTGTTCATCGATACGTTGCTGATCTGCACAGCCACTGGCCTGATGATCCTGCTCTCGGGCGTGATGGTGCCCGGTGGCGAACTGACCGGAACACCGCTGACACAGGCGGCGATGACCGTTCATATCGGGGGCGCCGGACAGTACTTCATCGCCATTGCGATCCTGTTCTTCGCGTTCACCTCGATCATCGGCAATTACTCCTATGCCGAGAACGCCATGACCTTCCTCAAACTGAGCAGCAAGCCGTGGATCACGGCATTGCGACTGGGCGTCTTGGCCATGGTGGTATGGGGCGCCTATGAAAGCGTCGCGACCGTGTTCAATGCGGCGGACGCCTCGATGGGTCTGATGGCGACGGTCAATCTGATCGCCATTGTCATGCTGTCGGGCACGGTCGCCAAGTTGACCAAGGACTACGCCAAACAACGCAAGGCGGGCCTTGAGCCCAGCTTCCATGCGGCTGACTATCCCGAACTGGCGGGGCGGATCGATGAGACGATCTGGACCCGCGACGCCTGAACAGTGCGGGGTCGGTTGGCGCCGACCCCGCCTCGTGCCTTTTCTTTTGCCGCACCGGATTCTATAAGCGGGCGAATTTTTCTCTTAGACGATCCGGGGTTTATCGAATGGCCGGCCATTCCCACGCCAAAAATGTGATGCACCGCAAGGGCAAGAGCGACGCGGTTCGCTCGAAGATTTTCTCCAAGCTCGCGCGCGAAATCACCGTTGCAGCGAAAATGGGCATGCCTGACCCGGCGTTCAATTCCCGCCTTCGACTGGCCGTCACCAATGCCCGTGCCCAGTCCATGCCCAAGGACAACATCGACCGCGCCATCAAGAAGGCAATCGGCTCGGACGGCGAGAACTTCGAAGAGATCCGCTATGAGGGCTATGGTCCCGGCGGTGTTGCGCTCATCGTTGAGACGCTGACTGACAATCGCAATCGCACTGCCTCCAATGTCCGCTCCTATTTCTCCAAGAATGGCGGCGCAATGGGGGAAACCAACTCTGTCGGCTTCATGTTCGACAAGGTTGGCGAGATTGTCTATCCGGCCAGCGCCGGCACCGAAGACGCCATCATGGAAGCGGCCATCGAGGCGGGCGCCGATGACGTCGAGAGCAGCGAGGATGGCCACTACATCACCACGACTTTTGAAGCGATGGTGGATGTTGCTGCAGCGCTCGAAGCTGCATTGGGTGAGGCTGAATCGGTCAAGGCCGTATGGAAGCCGCAGACCAACACGCCAATCGACGCGGACAAGGGCGCTACGCTGATGAAGCTGATCGCGACCCTGGAAGAAGATGATGATGTGCAGAACGTCTATTCGAACTTCGAGATGAGCGACGAGGACATGGCCAAGCTCGACGTATAGTCGGCAGCAGGCCAACAGGATTTGGGGGCGGTGCCAAGGGTGCCGCCCTTTTTCTATGCGCTGCAGGGCAGGCTGGGGATGGGCAGGTCGGCGACGTTGACCACGGTCGACCGGTTGCGGCCCGTCTGCTTGGCCTTGTAGAGGCGTTGATCGGCAATGCGGAACAGTTCAGCGAAACTGGCGCGCCCTTCAAAGACTGCACCACCAATACTGACCGAGAGCGTGCGCTGGCGCCCGTCCGGGTTGAAGACGGCGAGATTGACCGAGCGGCGAATGCGCTCGGCAATGGCCTCGGTTTGAGAATAATCCAGGTCCGGCAGATAGACGGCAAATTCCTCCCCACCCATGCGACCCACCAGATCGCCGGTGCGCAGCACAGAGCGGATCGAGCGGGCGATGATGGCCAGAGCCTGATCGCCATTGTCGTGGCCGAACAGATCGTTGATCGCCTTGAAATTGTCAGCGTCGATCATCAGCAGTGCGCCGGTGGCGGTGGTGTCACGCTGGGCCAGCAATATGGTGACCCGGGCGGTGAAGGCGCCGCGATTGAGGCATGAAGTCAGGCTGTCGGTGCGGGCGACCAGACCCAGCCGCATATTGCTCAAGGCCAATCCCCGTACGCGCATGCCCAGAAACAGAAACAGCGGAATGCCCAGCAGGGCGGGGAGCACGGTGGCGCTGAAAATCGAGCGCTGCAGGGCGGTGGGGCCCAAATCACCAAACATCAGCGTGTTGAAGGCCACCGACACCAGCATACACGACAGAGTACCGAACAGGGTCCACCGGCCAACGCTGGACCAGCTCTGCAGGGCAGTCAAAGTCTTGGAAGGTAACATCGGACAATCTCCGGCTTGCGAACGGCGCAACTGAGCGCGGGCGGATGTAAATAGGACGAAGTCTGGTCGTGCACCTCGATCAGAGATGTTGGCTGGTTTGGGTCATGCGGCCTGCATCATCGCTACGCAATCACGGCCGGAGTTCTTGGCTTGGTAGAGGCGTTGATCGGCATGACGGTAAAGTACAGAAAACTGTGTTCTGGCGGAGTAGATAGCGCCTCCAATCGAAACTGAGAGTGGCCATTTGGTACCGGCTGGACAAAAAGCGATGGCCGCGACGGCACTGCGCACGCGCTGTGCAACCCGGTCGGCTGCGACAGCATCGGTGCCGGGCAGGAAGATGCCGAATTCCTCGCCACCCAAGCGGCCAATGATGGCGGCGGTGTTGGCCGTGGCGGCATGCAGCGCATCGGCGATCTGGCGCAGGGCCTGATCGCCGACGTCATGCCCGAAACGGTCGTTGACGGTCTTGAAGTTGTCCGCATCGATGACGAGCAGAGCGCCGCCAGCGTTTGCGGGGGCGTCGAGATAGTCGGCCACCTGATGGGTAAAGCGCCGCGCGAGCGGCACCCGGTTAACCAATCGGTCGAGAGCAGTGCCTGGAGCTGCAGATTGGCCTGGCGCAGCTGCTCGTGACGCAGTGTCAGCACAAATACCAAGGGGCCACCCAGGATGATGGGCATGGTGATGGCCACGAGCAGTCCGGCTAGGCTCGTGCCTGCTGAAAAAGTCTCCATGATCACATTGGTCAAAATGACCGAAAGTGCCACGGAGACGGCGGTTGCACTGCCCGCAATACGCTTGATCCGGCGCCACGATTTTATCGGCAGCTCGGTGTTTAGTCCGGTCATTTATTGATCCCTGCATCCCTTGGTCGGAACGCTAGGGGGGCATCTTGAAGAATGTGTTGGCGGGATCGATAAAATTTTAGCCAGATAGAGGTTATCCACCGTCGACGTTGCCATTTTGTTCACATTGAACTTGGTAGGATTGGCGCCTGTGATTAAGGATACCCCATGAGCTTATCCACACGAATCATCGGCATCGATCCGGGCCTGCGCCGCTGCGGCTGGGGCGTGATCGAAAGTCAGGGCAGTCGGCTGACCTTTGTTGGCGCAGGAACGGTGACGCCACCGGTCGACGGTTCGCTGGCCGAACGGCTTGCGGTGTTGTTTTCCGGGTTGGGCGCGGTCATGGACCGCTATGTGCCCGCAGAAGCTGCCGTAGAAGAAACCTTCGTCAATGCCGGGGTGCGCTCGGCTCTGATTCTCGGGCAGGCGCGGGGGTGGCATTGCTGACCCCGGCAGCACGCGGCTTGCCGGTAGCCGAGTATGCCGCCAATCTGGTCAAGAAGTCGGTGGTCGGGACCGGTCATGCTGCAAAGGGGCAGGTAGAATTGATGGTCAGGACCTTGATGCCGACGGCCGATTTCAAAGGGCCCGATGCGGCTGATGCGCTTGCGATTGCGATCTGTCACGCCCATCACCGGGTGGGCAACCAGCGATTGAGGGCAATGGCATGATCGGCAAGCTCAAGGGACTGATCGATAGCTTTGGCGATGACCATGTGCTGATCGACTGTGGTGGGGTGTGTTACGAGGCCTATTGCTCGAGCCGCACGCTGCAGGCCCTGCCGCGTGTCGGGGAAGCTGGCGTGGTGTTCATCGAGACCATCGTGCGCGAGGACATGATCCGGCTCTATGGTTTTGCAACCGAGAGCGAGAAGGCTTGGTTCAATCTGCTGTCGACTGTTCAGGGTGTGGGCGCGCGGGTGGCGCTGTCGATCCTGTCGGTGTTGTCGCCATCAGAACTGTCGAGCGCCATAGCGCTGCAGGACAAGGCGATGATTGGCCGCGCCAATGGTGTGGGTCCCAAGCTGGCGGTGCGCCTGTTGACCGAACTCAAGGGCAAGGTGCCCACCGGCGCCGGTATTGATGCTGGCACGCTGGGGCTGCAGGCCGCGCTGGGTGATGGTGTTGCGCCGGGCGCGATTTCGGATGCGGTTTCGGCGCTGACCAATCTGGGTTATTCGAGCGCACAGGCATCGGCCGCGCTGGCCCGAATCGTGGCGCGTGAGGGGGAGGGTATCCCCACCGAGAAACTGATCCGGCTAGGATTGCGGGAGCTGAGTAGTTGACTGATCTGACCTCTCCAGCCGCCGGGCGCGACGACAATCTTGATGTGTCGCTGCGTCCCTCGGGCTTTTCCGAGTTTGTCGGTCAGGCTGCAGCGCGTGCCAATCTCGAAGTCTTCATCCAGGCGGCCAAACAGCGTGGCGCAGCGCTGGACCATGTGTTGTTTGTCGGCCCGCCCGGTCTGGGCAAGACGACGCTGGCGCAGATCATTTCCAAAGAATTGGGCGTTGGCTTTCGCGCGACGTCGGGCCCGGTGATTGCCAAGGCTGGCGATCTGGCCGCCCTGCTGACCAATCTCGAAGAACGCGACGTGCTGTTCATCGACGAGATCCACCGGCTCAACCCGGCGATTGAGGAAGTGCTCTATCCCGCGATGGAGGATTTTCAGCTCGATCTGATTATCGGCGAAGGTCCGGCTGCCCGCTCGGTGCGGATTGATCTGGCCAAATTCACGCTGGTCGGGGCCACGACACGTGCCGGGCTGCTGACCACGCCGCTGCGTGACCGTTTCGGCATCCCGGTGCGGCTCAATTTCTATACGCCTGAGGAGCTGGTGCAGATCGTGACGCGCGGCGCGCGTTTGCTGGGCATGCCCATGGCGCCTGATGGGGCCATGGAGATTGCCCGCCGGTCGCGCGGAACACCGCGCATTGCCGGGCGGCTGCTGCGCCGGGTGACCGATTTCGCGCTGGTGGACGGATCGGGCGAGATTACCCGAGCCATCGCGGACAAGGCGTTGCTGCGGCTTGATGTGGATGCGCGCGGGCTCGATCAGCTCGATCGGCGCTATCTGACCACGATTGCCGATTTCTATGATGGTGGCCCGGTGGGCATTGAGACCATTGCCGCTGCATTGAGTGAGCCCCGTGACGCCATTGAAGAAATCGTTGAGCCCTATCTGCTGCAGCAAGGTTTCATTCAGCGCACCCCGCGTGGCCGCATGCTGACAGGCGCTGCTTTCCAGCATCTGGGCAAGGTTGTGCCGCAGGGATTTGTTGGCATGCAGTCCAGCCTGTTTGAGGAGCCCGAGGTGTGAGCGTGCATCGCTTCCCGGTCCGTATCTACTACGAAGACACCGATTTTTCGGGCAATGTCTATCATGCGGCCTATTTGAAATTCTTCGAGCGCGGCCGCACTGAGTTTCTGCGTGATGCGGGTATCCATCATTCCGAACTGGCAGCGCAGGGCGTGGCATTTGCAGTCCGCTCGATGGATATCCAGTTCGACAGCGCGGCCCATATCGACGATCTTCTGACGGTAACGACCGCTGTTGCCTCCGCCACCGGCGTACGACTCATGCTGACCCAGACCATCATGCGCGCGGACACCGTACTGACGCGGGCCAGCGTGATGGTAGTGGCGATCAAGACAACGGGCGGGCCTGCCCGTATGCCGGCTGCGGTGCGCGCGCTGGTGACTCCGGACAGCTAGGCGCTTCGCCCCGGCGGAGTGGCTGATCACATCTCGGTGCTTGTTGCGCGCCGAATCGCTTTGTTAACCAATCCTTGACCATAATTGCGGCAAAGCGAGCTTATGCCCGGCTGCCTATCCGCAACGGTCCGGTTTCCGGGCATTTCTCTTAATTTTGACAGATTTCGACCCCATCGCCTGATGGCAGAGGGTCGGGTGCGTGAACCGGGCCAAAAAGGATCACTACATGGAAGCCATGGACGCTGTGGGTGCCGCTGTGCCGCACACCGATTTTTCCATATGGGGCTTGTTCTGGGCTGCCGACTGGATCGTCAAGTCGGTGATGCTGGGATTGCTGGGTGCCTCGATCTGGTGCTGGGCGATCATCATCGACAAGACCATCATTTATCGCCGCACCAATGCCGAGATGAACCGCTTTGAGCGGACATTCTGGTCGGGTCAGTCGCTTGAAGAGCTCTATCAGATGCAGTCCGAGAAGCCATCGGGCGGCATGGGCGCGGTGTTTGTGGCCGCGATGAAGGAGTGGAAGCGCAGCCACGAGCAGAATGCGGCGAGCTTTGTGGGCATGCAGCAGCGCCTGGACAAGGTGCTCGATGTCGCAATTGCCCGCGAGAGCGAAAACCTGGAAAAACGGCTGGGCTTTCTAGCCACTATCGGTTCGGCCGGACCATTTATCGGTCTGTTCGGCACGGTGTGGGGCATCATGAATGCCTTTACCGCCATTGCGGCGTCTTCAAGCACCAATCTTGCGGTGGTCGCCGGGCCGATCGCCGAGGCTCTGTTTGCGACCGCCATTGGTCTGGTCGCGGCTATCCCGGCGGTTATCGCCTACAACAAGCTGAGTTCCGACTCATCCAAGATGGTGGGGCGTCTGGAAGGCTTTGCCGACGAGTTCTCGACCATTCTCAGCCGCCAGCTCGAAGCGCGGAGCCACTAGCATGGGCATGGGCGCAGCAACCAGTGGCGGGGGCGGCGGACGCCGCCGTCGCGGCCGCAAGAAAGCGGTGATGAGCGAAATCAATATTACGCCCATGGTGGACGTGATGCTGGTTCTGCTGATCATCTTCATGGTGGCAGCGCCAATGATGACGGCTGGCGTTCCCATTGACCTGCCGCAGACGGCGGCCAATGAAATGCCCAGTCAGACCCAGCCGGTCACCGTCGCAGTGACGCCTGAGGGGGTGATCTATGTCGACGAGAATGCGGTTGCCGAGGCCGAACTGATCAATACATTGACCGGAATGAACACCAGCCCGGAAGACCGCATCTTCCTGCGCGGCGATACCACGGCTGACTACGGCTCGGTGATGCGCGTAATGGGCATTCTGTCGGCGGCAGGCTATACCAAGATCGGTCTGATCACCGAGCGGGAACCGGGCTAGTCCAGTGCGCATCGGCGTAACCGCATCGATCATCGCCCACATCGTTGTGCTGACCATCGGCCTGATCAATCTGGGTCTGGCGGAGCCATTGATGCCGGCGGTGGAGTCGATCTCGGTCGATCTGGTGCCGGTGGAGGAATACTCCAATATTCGCGCCGGCCAGCTCGACAGCACGATTGTCGATACCCAGACGCCATCACTCGTTGAAGATGATAAGCCCGCCGAGATTGCCCAGCCTACGGGCAATACCGAGCAGGACCAGGTGACGCCGTCGCCCGCCGACATACCAACGCCCGCCCCGGTGACCAACACCGCGCCTGCGCCCGAAAGCCAGCCCGAACCTGCCCCTGAGCCGGATCCCGCGCCCGAGCCTGCGCCGGCACCTGAGCCTGTTGTTGCCCCCGTGCCAGCAACGCGACCCACGCCTGCTCCAGAGCCAACGCCAGAACCCACTCCTGCGCCTGAGCCGACTCCTGAGCCCGTGCCAGCGCCGACGCCTGAACCAGCGCCAACGCCGGAGCCTACGCCCGAGCCAACCCCTGAACCTACACCGGATCCGGTGACGCCGGCGGTCGCAGCGCCGGTGCCGGCATCGCGCCCAGCCAATCTGGATCAGAAGCGGCAGCAGTTTGCAGCCGCCGAGGCGGAACGGAAGAAAAAGGAAGAAGAAGAGCGCAAGCGAGCAGCTGCGGCCCAACAGGCGCAGCAACAACAGCCCAAGCCGCAGCTCGATGCCTCACTGGCCGACGATATTTCTGCCATTATCAACAATGATAAGACCACCGGTGGCACCACCGGACAAGGTGGCACGCCGACACTGGGTGACACGACGGGTACCTCTGCCCGTTTGAGTCAGTCGGCCATTGATGGTCTGGTGGCGCGGATCAAGACATGCTGGAACCTGTTGCCCAGCGATATCAATAGTGGGCTCAATGTGCGCCTGATGGTGACCATGAACCCTGATCGGACCGTGGCCGGCACACAGATTATTTCGGCCGATGCCTCTGCGGCAGGTGGCGCGGTGGCCCGCGCAGCGCAGCGTGCGGTGACACAGTGCGGACCCTACGAGATGCTTTCGGCAGACGCTTATGATGAATGGCGGCAGATTGAAGTGGAACTGCGGCCGTGACTTTGAATTGGTACGCTGGGCGCGCAACATGGCGCACCTGCGGCGAGATTGGAGACGATAAATGACATTGCTTACCCGGCGCCTGGCGCTCAAACTTGGCTTGGCCGGTGGCGCGTTGCTGGCCGGCTCTTCGCTCGCCATGGCGCAATTGCGCATTGTGGTGGAGGGGGCCAATTTCCAGCCATTGCCCATCGCCATTCCTGATTTCGCGTCCTCGGACCCCGCCTTTGGTCGGGAAATCGCCGAGATCGTGCGCAACAATCTGCGCCGCTCGGGCCTGTTTCTGCCGCTCGATCCAGCCTCGCTGCCGGTGCAGGTCGGTGACGTCAATGCGACCCCAGATTTTCCGACATGGCGGACTGCCAATGTCGACGCGTTGGTGATGGGCGGCGTTGAGCGCGGGGGCCAGATTTCGTCCTCGGTGCGCGTCTGGGATACGCAGCAGGCTGCGCAGGTGGTGGGCAAGAGCTATAACACCGATGCCAATTCGAGCCGCCGCGTTGCTCATATCATTTCCGATGCGATTTATGAATCCCTGGCCGGTGGTTCGGGCTATTTCGATACGCGGGTGATCTATGTGGCCGAAAGCGGCCCCAAGGCCAATCGTGTGCGGCGTCTGGCAATCATGGATCAGGACGGCGCCAATGTGCAGTATCTGACCGATGGCAGTTCGATGGCGCTGACGCCACGCTTTTCGCCTAATGGCGATATGGTCACCTATATGAATTTCGCGGACGGCAACCCTCAGGTCTATCTGCTGCAGTTGTCGACAGGCCGTCAGCAGCGCCTGACCGATGTGGGCGCGATGACCTTTGCGCCGCGCTTCTCGCCTGATGGCGGTACGGTTGCCTTCTCGGTAGAGCAGGGCGGTTCGACCAATATCTATACGACCGGCGTCAATGGCGGGCAGCCGCTGCAACTGACATCGGGTGCGGCCATCGACACCGGCCCGTCCTATTCGCCTGACGGCAGCCGGATCGTGTTCGAAAGCGATCGAGGTGGCTCGCCGCAGATCTACATGATGAGCGCCGGTGGCGGTAACGCCCAGCGCATCAGCTTTGGTCAGGGGAGCTACTCGACCCCGGTGTGGTCGCCCAAGGGTGATCTGATCGCCTTTACCCGGCAGTCGGGTGGACAGTTCAATATCGGCATCATGAATAGCGATGGGTCGGGCGAGCGGATGCTGTATTCTAGCTTCCATGCCGAGGGTCCGAGCTGGGCGCCCAATGGTCGGGTGATCATGTTCTTCCAGGATCCGGGCGGCAATGACGGCCCCAAGCTGATGAGCGTGGATATCTGGGGGCGCAATCTGCTCACCGTGCCTACCGAGAGCTATGCCTCGGACCCGTCATGGTCCGAACTGCGCGGTTGATCCACGCCAGCACCGAAACAAAATCAGATGGCCATCCGCAGCAATACGGGTGGCCATCTTGCTGTTCAACCAAGGGCTTAACCTTAATGTGATGCCAGTAGGCGCTGTGGCGCCACAGCATCATCACAAAAAAGCCAGCATTCCCGCCACATTGGCGCCGCGATAGGCAATGATTAACCACGCCAGCAAACCCGGCCTTAAGACTAAGTGCGGTAAATGCCGAACTTAAGATTTTCGCCTTTCCAGGAGCCCACCGTGGTTATAACCGCACCGTTCAACACCGCATTGCGTGCCGCCGCGATGCTCCTTTTCGTCGTGGCAATCGCGGCCTGTTCGCGTACGCCCAACACCATGCCGACGGGTGTGGGCAATCTGGGCCCCGGCGGCGGTGCCCCCGGCAGCCAGCAGGAATTCCTGGTCTCGGTTGGCGATCGCGTGTTCTTCACCACCGATTCCAGCTCGTTGACATCGGAAGCTACGGCCACGCTGGACAAGCAAGCCGCCTGGCTGAACCAGTATCAGAACTACCGCATCATGATCGAAGGCCATGCCGACGAGCGCGGTACGCGTGAATACAACATCGCCCTGGGCGCGCGTCGTTCCTCGGTGGTGGTCAATTATCTGGTGTCGCGCGGCGTCAGTGCCAACCGCATCACCAGTCAGTCGTTCGGCAAGGAGCGCCCTGTCGCGATCTGTAACGACATCTCGTGCTGGAGCCAGAACCGCCGCGCGGTCACTGTCGTCCAGTAGAGTTAGACAAACGGTTCTCCCCTCACGGGAGAGCTGATTTTATCCAGTGCAAACTGGAGGCAAGAGCGCCCGGAGCCATGTAAATGGCCCGGGCGCTTTCTTTGACCAAAATTGGCCTTTATTTGCAGGCCTGCAACGGTTCATGGTTTTCGTGCACAACCAGACCACTGGAGGCTCAGTATCTTGAAGACACTTATTTCAAACAGGGCGCGCGCCCCGCTGGCGATTGCCGCGGTGTTGATGGCCGGGGTTGGAACCCCGACATTGGTCAATGCCGCCATGTTTTCCACGCCACCGGCCAATATCGGACAGGTAATCAGCGATGCTTCGCCAGATCGGATTCTGGTGGCGCAGTCCCAGGATACCGCGCAGCTGATGGTGCGACTGCAGCAGCTTGAGGAGCAGAACCGACTGCTCAATGGTCAGATCGAGGGACTGACCTTCCAGCTCACGCAGCTGCAGGAAATCGTCAACCGCATGGCGGAAGACAATGAATTCCGCTTCCAGGCGCTGGAAGGCGGTGGCAGCCCAAAAACTGATGCGGCAACCCAAGCAGGCGGCGCGATGCAGCCTGAGGCGTTGCCGCAGGACCCGGCCAATGCAGCTGACGCCGAAGGCGTTCCAATGACTGATATTCCCGAGCAGGGCGTGCAGCCGTTGCCCGGGGAGATCGAATTTGATCCCACCTTTACCGATGGCAGCATGCCCATGGATGATATGGGCGAGTCGTTTGACCCGCTTGTGGGCACCGGCGCGATGGGGGGACTTGATCTGGTGACAGGCGAGCCGCTGGATCTCAATTATGATCCGGCCGCGGCTGCCACCGGCAACCCTGATGCCGACGCGCAGTTCGCTGCCGGCTTTGAAGCTATCAGCAGCGGCGACTATCCGTTTGCCGAGGATCAGTTCAGCCAGTTCCTGGCGCTCTATCCCGACAATCCACAAGCTACCGAAGCGGCCAATCTGCTGGGTGACGCGCTGCTTTATCGCGCGGCCTATAGCGAAGCCGCCGATGTGTTGCTCAACGCGTTCCAGAAGGCACCAGAGCACCCCCGTGCGCCAGATCTGCTGCTTAAGCTGGGGATGAGTTTGTCGGGCGCCGGCGAGCGTGAAACGGCCTGTCGGACGCTGGCGGAAATCGACAATCGCTATGCCGATCTGTCAGCCGTGTTCCTCACCCGTCTGGCTCAGGAAAAAGCTCGCGCCGAATGCCCGCCCGGCTAGGTCCTGATCTCGATAGCGAGGGCGGACTGGCCGCGCTGTTCGCTGCGGTAGCGGACGCGCCGGCCATTGGTCTGGCCGTTTCAGGTGGTGCTGACAGTCTGGCGTTGCTGGTGCTGGCGCAGCGCTGGGCGACCAGCCTGGCCAAGCCGCCGCGCCTGCATGTCTATTCGGTCGATCACGGCTTGCGGCCCGAAGCAGCCGCTGAAGTGGCGATGGTGCTGGCGGCGTGCCAGTCACTGGGCGTTGCCGGGAAGGCGCTGCGATGGGATGGTGACAAGCCTCAGTCGGGCCTGCAGGAAGCGGCACGGCTGGCGCGTTACCGCCTGATAGGGGCAGCGATGAAGTCCGACGGTGTAGCGGTCTTGCTGACGGCTCATCACCGCAATGATCAGGCCGAAACGGTGTTGATGCGGCTCGCCCATGGCAGCGGTATCGAAGGACTCAAGGGCATGGCGCCGATGGCACAGGTGGAAGGTGTCCGGCTGCATCGTCCGCTGCTCGATGTGCCTCCTGACGCGCTGCTCAGTGTTGTCGAGGCGGCCGGGCTGGAGCCTGCGGCTGACCCGTCCAATGTTGATCCGCACTATGAGCGCGTGCGCTGGCGTCAGGCTATGCCGGGGTTGAGCGAACTCGGGCTGGACGCGGCGACCCTCGCTTTGTTTGCAGCGCGCATGTCGGAAGCTGATGCCGCCATTGCGCAGATGGCAGAGGCCTGCTTTTCCGAGATCGTGCGACTGGATGGATTTGGTGCCGCGCGCATTGAGTTGCTGCCGTTTATGGGACTGAGCGCGGCGATTGCCACCCGCGTCTTGAGCCGGGTGCTCAACATTGTGGGCGGGCGTCAGAAACCGCGCGCATTGGGCCAGGTCGAACGGCTACGCGAGTCCATTGCCAATGATGATGTACCGCGCTCCACCACCGTGCTGGGATGCGTGGTCCGGATCAAGGGCGATGCGATTGCCGTCGCGCGCGAACCGGGGCGCAGTCTGCCGCCCGATGCCCTGTTGCACCCGCGGGGCGAACTGGTCTGGGATGAGCGGTTCCGCATCATCAACGGGTCTGACGACAAGACACTGACGGCGAGCGTGGCCGATTACCTGCCGCGCCATCGCCTGGAGGATTTTCTGGGCTTCAAGGTAACGGCACCGGCCGAAGCCATTCGCACTGCCCCCATTGTGCGCGATGCCGAGGGTGGTGTGCTGTCGCTTGGTGGGTGGTCGTTCGATGAACGCATCACGGTGCAATTGTTGATCGACTAGTCACGCTGTCGTCTGGGACTGGCATTGGGCCGTGCACTCGTCTCAGCCTGATTGCGCCATTTGGGGCTGTATGGGGAAAAGCCCAAAGCCGAGGAAACCAAAGCCGTGGCCACAGCGTATTAACCCCGTAATGACAATATGACTGGACGGAAGGACCAAACCGCCGCAGGTCTGGCCCTTGTATCGCCCTAATGCCGGACTTACATTCGGCACACTAACCGCGCCTCCTAGCGCGGCCTTCTCCGGGACAGGATTGATGAACGGAAATTTCCGCAACTTTGCCATCTGGCTGGTCATTCTCTTCATGCTGATGGGCCTGTTTCAGGTCTTTCAGTCGTCGACCCGCTCAATTTCCGTTGCTGACAAGAGCTACAGCCAGTTCGTGACCGACATCGATGCTGGTCGCGTGCAGAACGTGGTGATCACCAATAATTTGGTGTCGGGCACACTTTCTGACGGTACACGGTTTGAAACCGTGCTGCCTGATGGCGCCGATGTCATCACCAAGCTTGAGAACAAGGACGTCTCGATCACGGCGCAGGCGCCAGAGTCGAGCCCGTTCTGGTCGATACTGCTGTCTTCATGGTTGCCTTTCATCGTCATTATCGGCGTGTGGTTCTTCTTCATCCGGCAGATGCAGGGTGGTGGCAAGGGCGGCGCGATGGGCTTTGGCAAGTCGCGCGCCAAGTTGCTGACCGAGTCCACAGGCAAGGTGACGTTTGAAGACGTTGCCGGCGTGGACGAAGCCAAGCAGGATCTCGAAGAGATCGTTGAATTCCTGCGCGATCCTGGCAAGTTCCAGCGTCTGGGTGGTCGTATTCCACGCGGTGTGCTGCTGGTGGGCCCTCCGGGTACCGGTAAAACGCTGCTGGCCCGTTCGGTCGCCGGCGAAGCCAATGTGCCGTTTTTCACCATTTCGGGTTCTGACTTCGTTGAAATGTTCGTCGGCGTGGGCGCCAGCCGCGTCCGCGATATGTTCGAACAGGCCAAGAAGAACGCACCCTGCATCATTTTCATCGACGAAATCGACGCCGTCGGTCGCCAGCGTGGCGCCGGCCTGGGCGGCGGCAATGACGAGCGCGAACAGACGCTCAACCAGTTGCTGGTCGAGATGGATGGTTTTGAAGCCAATGAAGGCATCATTCTGATCGCCGCAACCAACCGTCCCGACGTGCTGGATCCTGCGCTGCTGCGCCCCGGTCGTTTCGACCGTCAGGTCGTGGTGCCAAACCCGGATGTGTCGGGTCGCGAGAAGGTGCTCAAGGTTCACGTCCGCAAGGTGCCGCTGGCCCCTGATGTGGATCTGAAAGTGCTGGCCCGTGGTACCCCCGGCTTCTCTGGTGCCGACCTGATGAACCTGGTCAACGAGGCGGCTCTGATGGCAGCGCGGCGCAATAAGCGCTTCGTCACCCATGCCGAGTTCGAAGATGCCAAGGACAAGATCATGATGGGCGCCGAGCGTCGCACCATGGCCATGTCCGAGGACGAGAAAAAGCTGACCGCCTATCACGAAGCTGGCCATGCCATCATCGCGCTTAAGGTCGCCGGTATCGACCCGATCCACAAGGCAACGATCATTCCGCGTGGCCGGGCCCTGGGCATGGTAATGACCCTGCCCGAGAGCGACAGTTATTCGTTCTCTCGCGAGAAGGCGCTGGCTCGTCTGACCATGCTGTTTGGTGGTCGCGAGGCCGAGATCATCAAGTTTGGTCCTGAAAAGGTGACCAGCGGTGCTTCGGGTGATATCCAGATGGCGACCAGCCTTGCCCGCTCGATGGTGATGGAATGGGGCATGAGCGAGAAACTCGGTCGCGTTCGCTACAAGTCGAATGATCAGGAAGTGTTTCTGGGCCATTCGGTGACGCAGAGCCAGCATATGTCGGACGACACGGCGCGCATCATCGACCAGGAAGTGCGCAAGCTGATCGAGGATGGCGAGGCGTCGGCCAAGGACATCCTGACCACCTATCACGACCAGTGGGAAGCCATTGCGCAGGCGCTGCTCGAATACGAGACGCTAACGGGTGATGAGTTGCGCGCGCTGATGGAAGGGCATCAGCCAATCCGTCCCGATGACACCAATACGCCTACCAAGGCGAGCGGTGTGCCCTCTGCCGGCAAACCCGGCAAGAAGCGCCCTGATGCCCCACCTGAGGGCGGCATGGAGCCACAGCCCGAGAGCTAGGGCAGAGACAATATTTGAAGGGGCCGCCGCGAGGCGGCCCTTTTGCATTGCAATGTTTTCCGCTATGCCGCCAGAAAGTGGTATTATTCAAAGCGACCGTGCGGTGGCGCGACGAGGGGTAAGATAATCATGGCACGCAAATATTTCGGCACCGATGGTATTCGTGGCCTGGCCAATGGCAACAAGCTCACCCCTGAACTGGCCCTCAAGGTCGGCATGGCCGCCGGACAGAAATTTGTGCGTGGCGATCATCGAAATCGCGTGGTGATCGGCAAGGATACGCGACGCTCGGGCTATATGATCGAGCAGGCGCTGACTGCAGGGTTCACTGCGGTGGGTATGGACGTGTATCTGCTCGGGCCGATGCCCACGCCGGCCGTGGCCATGTTGACCCGTTCGCTGCGTGCCGATCTGGGTGTGATGATCTCGGCATCGCACAACCCCTTTGAAGACAATGGCATCAAGCTGTTCCGGCCCGATGGCTACAAGCTGAGCGATCAGATCGAACTTGAGATCGAGCGGCTGATCGATAGTGACCTGAGCAAGACGCTGGCGCATGGCCGCGATATCGGGCGGGCCCATCGCGATGAAGAAGCCCGCACGCGCTACATTGAATATGCCAAGCGCACCCTGCCGCGGAATACCGACCTGGCTGGCCTGCGCGTGGTGCTCGATTGCGCCAATGGCGCGGCTTACAAGGTTGCGCCGATCGCGCTGTGGGAACTGGGTGCCGAAGTGTTCACCATTGGCGACAAGCCCGATGGATTCAACATCAACGATAAGGTCGGCTCGACCGCGCCTGAGGCTGTCGCGGCCAAGGTGCGCGAAATGCGGGCCGATATCGGCATTGCACTGGATGGTGATGCCGACCGGGTCATCATCGTTGATGAAAAGGGCAATGTGGTCGATGGCGACCAGTTCATGGCCGTGATCGCCGAAAGCTGGCTCCAGCGCGAGGTGCTCGTCGGCGGCGGCATTGTCGCTACCGTGATGTCCAATCTGGGTCTTGAGCGCTATCTTGGCTCGCTGGGGCTGACGCTGGAGCGCACTCAGGTGGGCGATCGCTATGTGCTTGAGGCGATGCGCAGCAAAGGCTTCAATGTTGGTGGCGAGCAGTCTGGCCACATCATCCTGTCGGACTTCACGACGACGGGCGATGGTCTCGTTGCTGCGCTGCAACTGTTGTCTGTGCTCAAGGCGCAGGATCGCCCTGTGTCGGAAATCTGTGCGCGCTTCACCAAGGTTCCGCAGTTGTTGCGCAGCGTGAAATTCAAGTCAGGCAAGCCGCTTGAGGACAAGCAGGTGATGGCGGCCATTGCTGATGGTCAGGCCATGCTTGGTGCTGGTGGACGTCTTGTTGTGCGGGCTTCGGGCACTGAACCTGTTATCCGCGTAATGGGCGAGGCTGACGATGCTGGCCTGGTTTCGACAGTGGTTGAGCAGATCGAGGCGGCTATTCGTGATATCGCTTGAAGTTGTTAACAAGTGTAATACGGTAGTAACACTTGTTAACGGATGCATAACGTCTGCAAACGGCACTGTCGTGCCGGTAGGGTTAAATCTTTAGGTTAAGTCACATTTAAGGAAGTTGTTCGATATTGGGCGCAATCGACAATTGTCGTGGCAACCAAAGGACATTTTCTCATGCGCAAGCTCATCGCTGCGATCATGGTGGCAGGAGCCGCCCTTGTTGGCGGTCAGGCAATCGCCGCCGATCTTCCGTATTATCCACCTGTTATCGAGATCCCTGATGTCGACTACGGTGTGCAGGGTTCATTCTATCTGCGCGGTAGCGCGGCCGGCAATGCGCTGTGGGCAAAGGAAGCCTCGGCCTATGAGTGCGTTGCCTGCGGTGGCACCTCGGTGATCACCAATTTCCCATTCGTGGCCATGGGCTATGGTTATAGCGTCGGTGCTGGCGTCGGTTATGAAACCGGCACTGGTCTGCGCGTTGACGCCACCGTCGACCTGATCGGCAATGAAGGCCTCAAGGTCACCAAGGACGCGACCTACGGCGCTCGCCAGGGTGACTATACCCTCAAGCTGCGGTCCACCCTGGCTCTGGCCAACGCCTATTACGATTTCTCGTTTGGCGGTGACTACGGCTATGGCGCTGCTGGCGGCGCGTTCGGTTATGTCGGCGCCGGTACCGGTGTGGCATTCAACAATTTCGAAGTCAGTTCGCCTGCTGGCGTGACTGTCCCCTCGGGCGACAATGTCAGCTTTGCTGCAGCCGGCATGGTCGGCGTTGGTTACGATTTCGGCGCTCTGGTCGCCGATGTCGGCTACCGCGCCGTCTATATCAACCGCATCAGCAATGACGTGGCCTTCCCTGACACGGTGACTACCGATCACAACTGGCTGCACGAAGTGCGCGGCACGCTGCGTTACCGCTTCAACTAATCGGGTCGGCGGGCCAGCCACGACGGCTCGCCTCTGACTTAGAATTGGCCGGCGTCCCAAAAGGGCGCCGGCTTTTTGCTGTCAGGCTGCTGGACAGGGGCAGGTGGGCTGTGCACACCTCTAGTGGTTCTGGGAGGATGAATATGAAAGTTCTGGTTATTGGCGCCGCCGGTATGGTTGGGCGGAAGCTGGTTGCGGCCTTGCTTGCTGCCGGACAGATCAATGACAAAGCCATCTCGTCGCTGACTCTGGCCGATGTGGTTGAGCCTTCGGGGTTGGGCATTGATATCGCGCACACCGTGATTGCTACCGATCTGTCGGAAGAGGGTGCGGCTGCCAGCCTGATCGCTGAACGCCCAGACATGATCTTCCATCTCGCGGCAATTGTGTCGGGAGAAGCCGAAGCAGACTTTGAGAAGGGCTACCGGATCAACCTGGATGGCACGCGTGCGCTGCTGGAGTCGATCAGGCTCGCCAGCCAGTCCGAACCCTATTGTCCGCGACTGGTGTTCACCTCCTCGATCGCGGTATTCGGCGAGCCGCTCCCGGCCGTGATTGGTGATGAATTTCAACAGACGCCGCTCACCAGCTATGGCACGCAGAAAGCCATTTGCGAGCTATTGCTCTCCGACTATTCGCGACGCGGCTTTGTCGATGGTGTGGGCATCCGGCTGCCAACAATTGCGGTGCGACCGGGCAAGCCTAACAAGGCGGCTTCAGGCTTTTTCTCGGGGATCATCCGTGAGCCTCTTGCAGGACTTGAAGCGGTGCTGCCGGTTGCCGATACGGTGCGGCACTGGTTTGCCAGTCCGCGCGCCGCAGTGGGGTTTCTGTTGCATGGCGCGGCGATGGACACTGCGCAGTTGGGCAGTCAACGCAATCTGTCGATGCCAGGCCTTGCCGTGACAGTCGGCGAACAGATTGCAGCGCTTGAGCGGGTCGCCGGACCAAAGGCCGTGGCGCTGATCCGGCGCGAACCCGATGCGGTCATTGCCGATATGGTCGCCGGCTGGCCCAAGGCCTTTGAGGCCAAGCGCGCCCGGTCCATGGGGTTTGTGGGTGACGC
The DNA here is from genome assembly GCF_055808475.1 of Devosia sp. J2-20. Classification (NCBI taxonomy): domain Bacteria; kingdom Pseudomonadati; phylum Pseudomonadota; class Alphaproteobacteria; order Hyphomicrobiales; family Devosiaceae; genus Devosia; species Devosia sp. J2-20. The sequence continues at coordinate 519,240 of NZ_CM147870.1, forward strand.
CAGCTTTGACGAAGTTATCGAAATTCACATTGCCGACGAACTGGGTGGCAAGGTCGCGCTCTAGACGTTTTGTGCGTCAGACAAAGCTGTGGCGGGGTCGTGACCCCGCCACAATAGACTATTCAGCGTCTTTGGATGTCTTGGACTGCAGGGCGTCGACGATCTGCTGGCTGGAGATCGAACCAACTTCCTTGCCGTCCTCGTCCGTCACGCCAATTGTGTCGGCGCCGCTGGACAGCGCATCAATGACATCGGCAACCGGTGCGCCCATTTCGACCTGAACATCGTTGTCGGGGGTGGATGGCGTGCCCGGATCGTCGGTCAGCATCACGTCTGAGGCCTGCAATACCCGCAGCGGGTTCATATGGGTGACAAAGTCTTCCACATAACCATTAGCCGGATTTGCGGTGATTTCCTGCGGCGTGCCGCACTGGATGATCCGACCGCCATCCATGATTGCAATGCGGTTGCCCAGCTTGAAGGCTTCATCAAGATCGTGGCTCACGAAGATGATGGTGCGCTTGAGCTTGGCCTGCAGTTCGAGCAGTTCATCCTGCAGACGCGTCCTGATCAACGGATCGAGTGCGGAGAAGGGCTCATCCATGAGCAGGATCGGCGCGTCAGTCGCAAAGGCGCGGGCCAGACCGACACGCTGTTGCATGCCGCCTGAAAGCTCTGAAACCTTGCTGTCAGCCCAGTCGGAGAGCCCGACCAGTTCGAGCTGTTCCTTGACCTTGGCTTCGCGCTTGGCGCGGCTCATGCCGCCCAGCTCAAGACCGAGCGCCACGTTGTCGGTGACATTGCGCCAAGGCAGCAGACCAAATTGCTGGAACACCATGGCGACGCTTCTGCGCCGCAGGCGCAGCAGATCGTCCTTGCTGCAATTGCTGGGGTCGCAACTCCAGTCGCCAACATTGACGTGCACGGTGCCACGGACCACGGGGTTAAGGCCATTGACGGCGCGCAATAAGGTTGACTTGCCCGAGCCCGACAGGCCCATCAGGACAAGGATTTCGCCTTCCTGAACGGTGAGAGAGCAATTGTGCACGCCCAGGATCTGCTGGGTTTCCTGCTGGATATCGGCACGGGTCTTGCCCGCATCCATCATTGGCAGGGCGCTTTCGGGCTTGTCCCCGAACACGATGCTCACATTGTCGAATACTACAGCGTCGGTCATTTCTGTTGGCTCCCTATGCGCAGCATCCGGTCAAGAATAATGGCGACGACGACGATGACGAAGCCACTTTCAAAGCCGAGAGCGGTGTTGACCGAGTTCAGGGCGCGCACCACGGGAACGCCGAGGCCATCGGCGCCAACCAGGGCAGCGACAACAACCATGGACAGGGAGAGCATGATGGTCTGGTTCAAACCGGCCATGATCTGGGGCAGGGCGTAGGGTAGTTCCACCTTGACCAGTTTCTGGGTGCCGGTGCCGCCAAAGGCGTCGACCGCCTCAAGCAATGGCGTGGGTGTGGTCGAAATGCCCAGATAGGTTAGGCGGACCGGCGCGGGCAGCACGAAGATCACGGTTGCGATCAGGCCGGGGACCATGCCGATGCCGAAAAAGACAATGGCGGGGATTAGGTAAACGAAGGTTGGCAGGGTCTGCATCAGATCAAGCACCGGCTGCATATAGCGGTACAGTTTGGGGCGATGCGCCAGGAAGATGCCGATGGGCACACCAATGGCCATGCAGACAATGCACGAGCTCATCACCAGAGTCAGGCTCTCGGTGGTTGCTTCCCAATAGCCCTGGTTGAGAATGAACAGGAAGCCGACCAGCACCAGTGCGCAGGTCTTCCAATTGCGCTGCAGGACCCAGGTCAGGCCTACAAAGGCGGCAATGATAATCAGGGGGTGGGGCGTCTGCAGCACCCAGAGGAGGCCATCGATCAGGGCCTCGGCCGCATCGGCCATAATGTCGAACGCGCCAGAGAAATTGTCGCGGAGCCAATCGAAGAAGGCCGCTGCCCACTTGCCGATCGGGATCTTGTTGTCTGTCAGCCAGTCCAAAGCACTGCTCCTTTAAGGGACCAGCCCGACCCCATGGCCGGGCTGGTCATTGTCATTAAAGGCCCAGTGCTGCCTTTACAGCGGCTGCGCCGTCGCCACCGTCCAGCGTGGTGACGCCATCAACCCAAGCCATAACGGCGTCGGGGTTGGCCTTCATCCATGCAAGCGATGCGTCGCCGGCTTCTTCGCCGTCATTGAGGATCTTGCCCATGATCTCGTTTTCCATTGGAAGCGAGAACTTCAGGTTCTGCAGCAGCTTACCAACATTGGCACATTCTTCAACATAGCCCTTGCGGGTTACGGTCTGAACGATGCCTTCGCCGCCGAAGAAGTCTTCGCCGCCGGGCAGGTACTTGATCGGGAAGGCCGAATTCATCGGATGGGGCGCCCAGCCGAGGAAGACCACGTCCTTGCCGTCCTTCACGAGGCGGTTGACCTGGGCCAGCATGCCCTGCTCGGAGCTTTCGACAACCTTGAAGCCTTCGAGGCCGTGGGTGTTGTTTTCGGCCAGCTCGACGAGATAGGCATTGCCTTCATTGCCTGGCTCAATGCCGTAGATCTTGCCATCCAGTTCGTCGCGGAAATCGGCGATCTTGGAATAGGAGGTCAGGCCCTTGTCAAAGGTATAGGCTGGAACGGCCAGCGTATAATTGGTGCCTTCAAGGTTGGTGGCGACCGCTTCGATCTCACCGCTTTCAAGGTATGGGCCAATGGCGCCAGCCTGAGCAGGCATCCAGTTGCCAAGGAAGATATCAACGTCATCGCTCTCGAGCGATGCGAATGTCACAGGCACGGACAGCACCTTGACGTCGACGTCATAGCCGAGGGCTTCAAGCACCTGGCGAGTCGCAGCAGTGGTGGTGGTGATGTCGGTCCAGCCGACGTCAGAGAAGACCACCTCTTCGCACTGACCAGCGGCGAAGGCAGAGGTCGACAGCAGCGACACAGCCAAAGCGCTCGTCAGCGTGAGAATAGGTTTAATCATGGGTTTGCTCCTGGGTGGCAAAAAGGGAACCAAAAATATTGTTGATTGACTGTTCAATCAAAACCTACATGATGGGCAATGTAAACCCCTAGGTCTGGAAAAGTGCGCAGATGCCGAAAATCGGAATGCAGCCATTGCGACGTCAAGCGATGATCCTCGCGACGATTTCCGAAATCGCTGCTGCGGGTACGCTCGACGTTACTGTGAGTCAGATTGCAAAGCGGGCCGGAATGTCTGCGGCGCTGGCCATGCATTACTTCGGAACCAAGGATAAGATCTTTCTGGCAGCGATGCGCTATGTACTCGAGTTGTATAAGCGTTCGGTCAAAACCAAACTTGAGGCCGCCAATGGGCCCTATGAGCGCATCGTCGGAATCATCGATGCGAGCTTTGACGCCAGTCAATTCGAGCGCGAAGTGGTGGCCGCCTGGCTGGCGTTTTACGTCCGTGCGCTGCAGTCGCGAGAAGCCAAACGATTACTTGACGTCTATGCCCGGCGCCTGAACTCGAACCTGCTGTTCAATCTGCGCCAGCTGTTCGATGACACGTCGGCCGAACAGATCGCGCAGGGTCTCGCATCGCTGATCGACGGCTTCTACATCCGTCACGCGCTGCAGGATTCGGTTCCCGACCGCAATGAAACCAGAGCCATGGTCCAGGATTATCTGGAGCTGTGGCTTGAAAGGAAAAACCGCCTTGGCCGCTAAGCCCAATATTCTCGTTTTTATGGCCGACCAGCTCAATGGCACACTATTTCCCGATGGGCCGGCCGACTGGCTGCATGCGCCCAACCTGAAGGCGCTCGCGGCCCGTTCCGCGCGCTTTGCCAATGCCTATACCGGCTCGCCGCTTTGTGCGCCGGGGCGCGCCAGCTATATGTCGGGGCAGTTGCCGCACCGCACGCGCGTCTATGACAATGCGGCCGAGTTTGCCTCCGATATTCCAACCTATGCACACCATCTGCGGCGGGCGGGCTATCATACAGCGCTGTCGGGCAAGATGCATTTTGTCGGTCCCGACCAGATGCATGGCTTTGAGGAACGCCTGACCACCGACATCTATCCGGCCGATTTTGGCTGGACACCTGACTATCGCAAGCCCGGCGAGCGGATTGACTGGTGGTATCACAATCTCGGTTCGATCACGGGCGCTGGCATTGGCGAGATTTCCAATCAGCTCGAATATGACGACGAGGTCGCCTTTCAGGCCACAGCCAAGGTCTATGATCTGGGGCGTCGCCTGGATGACCGGCCATGGATGATGACCGTCAGCTTCAGCCATCCCCATGACCCCTATGTAGCGCGCAAGAAGTACTGGGATCTCTACGCGGACTGCGAGCATCTGATGCCTGCGGTGTCGGCCATGGATTACGCTGAACAAGACCCGCACTCCAAGCGGTTGCTCGATGCCAGCGATGCCAAGTCGTTCGACATCACCGAAGAAAACATCAGGCGGTCGCGTCGCGCCTACTTCGCCAATATTTCCTATGTCGATGACAAGATCGGCGAGGTGCTGACGGCGCTCGAAGGCAGCGAACAGTCGGACAATACGATCATCGTGCTGGTGTCCGATCACGGCGACATGCTGGGCGAACGCGGGCTGTGGTTCAAGATGAGCTTTCTTGAAGGCTCGGCTCGCGTGCCGATGATGATTGCGGCACCGGGGCTGCCCGCCGGCCGTATCGATACGCCGGTGAGCACCATGGACATCAATCCTACACTGGCCGATCTGGCGGGCATTGATCTGGGCGAGATCATGCCCTGGACCGATGGGGAATCGCTGGTGCCGCTGGCGCAGGGCACACCGCGGTCCACGCCTGTGCTGATGGAATACGCCGCCGAGGGCTCGGAAGCGCCATTGGTGGCGTTGCGGCTGGAGAACTGGAAGTACATCCATTGCGAGCTCGATCCGCCGCAATTGTTCAATCTGGCGAGCGATTCCGATGAACTGGTCAATCTGGCGGCTGATCCGGGCCACGCCGAACTGGCTGCCCGCTTTGCTGATCTGGTGGCCAAGCATTGGAATCTGGAAGCTTTCGACGCTGATGTGCGCCAGAGTCAGGCGCGTCGGCTCATCGTCTATGAGGCGCTACGCAATGGTGCCTATTTTCCATGGGACTTCCAGCCGCTGCAAAAGGCGTCGGAGCGCTTCATGCGCAACCACATGGATCTCAACGTTCTAGAACACAATCAACGCTATCCCCGAGGTGAATGAGCATGCGTAACGTCCAACCAACCGCGAGCCATTTCATCGGTGGCCAATATGTCGAAGACAAAGCTGGTCAGGTTATCAACTGCGTCTATGCAGCGACCGGCGAAACCATCGCCACGCTGCATTCAGCCACCCCGGCGATCATTGATCAGGCGCTGGCTGCCGCGGTAAAGGCTCAGAAGGAATGGGCAGCGCTGCTGCCGGTTCAGCGAGGGCGTGTGCTGCGCAAGGCGGCCGACATCATCCGCGAGCGCAACCAGGCGCTGTCCGAGCTCGAAACGCTCGACACTGGCAAGCCAATCCAGGAAACTCTGGTTGCCGACGCGACATCGGGGGCGGATGCGCTGGAGTATTTTGGCGGCATTGCGGCCAGCATTACCGGCGAAACCGTCCCGCTGGGTGAGGACTTCGTCTACACCATCCGCGAGCCGCTGGGCGTGTGCGTTGGCATCGGGGCATGGAATTACCCGACCCAGATCGCCTGCTGGAAAGCAGCGCCGGCGCTGGCTTGCGGCAATGCCATGGTATTCAAGCCCAGCGAGATCACACCATTGGGTGCACTCAAGCTGGCCGAAATCCTGATGGAAGCGGGCGCGCCTGCCGGCTTGTTCAATGTCGTGCAGGGTTATGGCGATGTCGGTGCCAGCCTGATCGGCGACAAGCGGGTCGACAAGGTGTCGCTGACAGGCTCGGTGCCAACCGGCCGCAAGGTCTATGCGGCCGCTGCCGAAGGCATTCGCCATGTCACCATGGAGCTGGGCGGCAAGTCGCCTCTGATCGTGTTTGATGATGCCGATATCGACAATGCCGTCAGCGCGGCGATCAACGCCAATTTCTATTCGACCGGACAGATCTGCTCGAACGGCACACGGGTGTTCGTGCATCGCGATATCCGGGCCGATTTCGTCAAACGGCTGGCCGAACGCACCAAGCTGGCCGTGATTGGCGATCCCATGGATCCGCAGACCCAGATCGGGCCGATGGTCACGGCAGCGCAGCGCGAGAAGGTGCTGGGCTATATTGCCACCGGCAAGGCCGAGGGCGCCAAGCTGGTGCTAGGCGGCGGGGTGCCGCAAGGCGAGCAGTTCGCCAATGCAAACTATATCGAGCCGACGATTTTCGAGGGCGTGACTGACGATATGACCATCGCCCGCGAAGAAATCTTCGGACCCGTTTTGTCGGTGCTCGAATTCAGCGGCGAGGCCGAAGTCATCGAGCGGGCCAATGCCACCGAGTTCGGCCTGGCGGCTGGGGTGTTCACCTCCGATCTGCAGCGCGGACACCGGGTGGTGGCCAAACTTCAGGCGGGAACATGCTGGATCAACACCTACAATCTGACCCCGGTCGAGGCGCCTTTTGGTGGCGTCAAAATGTCGGGCGTAGGCCGCGAGAATTCACGCGCCGCCATAGAACACTATTCCCAGATCAAGTCGGTCTATGTCGCCATGGGTGGCGTTGAAGCACCTTATTGATCGCGAGCAAGTGGCCAAGGGCCGCGGCAAGGATACTCTTATGCAAGCAGATTTCGTCATCATCGGTTCGGGTTCGGCCGGCTCCACCATGGCTTCTCGACTGAGCGAGAACGGGCAGCACTCGGTCATCGTGCTCGAATTCGGTGGCACCGACATGGGGCCCCTGATCCAGATGCCGGCGGCGCTAAGCTATCCGATGAACATGGCCATGTATGACTGGGGCTTCAAAAGCCAGCCCGAGCCCCATCTGGGCGGCCGCAAGCTGGTCGTGCCGCGCGGCAAGGTTGTGGGCGGATCGTCCTCGATCAACGGCATGGTTTATGTGCGTGGCCATGCGCGTGACTTCGACACCTGGGCGCAGAGCGGCGCCAAGGGATGGAGCTATGCCGATGTGCTGCCCTACTTCAAGCGTATGGAAGACTGGCATGCTGGTGGCCATGGCGGTGATGCGAAGTGGCGCGGCAAGGATGGCCCGCTGCATGTGACGCGTGGCAAGCGCGACAACCCGCTGTTCAAGGCGTTTGTCGATGCCGGCGAACAGGCCGGGTTCGAGCGTACCGGCGACTATAATGGCGAAAAGCAGGAGGGCTTTGGCCCGATGGAGCAGACGGTCTGGAAGGGCCGACGCTGGTCCACCGCCAATGCCTATCTCAAGCCGGCACTGAAGCGGCCAAACCTTGAATTGGTGAAGTGCTTCGCGCGCCGCGTGGTCATTGAAAATGGTCGCGCTGTTGGGGTGGAGATCGAACGGGGGGGCAGATCGAAATCGTCAAGGCCAATCGCGAGGTGATCATTGCTGCCTCCTCGATCAACTCCCCCAAGTTGCTGATGCTCTCGGGCATTGGCCCGGCGGCGCATCTGGCCGAGCATGGCATCAAGGTGGTCGCTGATCGCCCCGGTGTGGGGCAGAACCTGCAGGACCATCTCGAACTCTACATCCAGCAGGCGTCCACCAAGCCCATTACGCTCTACAAGCACTGGAATTTGTGGGGCAAGGCGCTAGCCGGCGCGCAATGGCTATTTTTCAAATCGGGTCTGGGCACCTCCAACCAGTTTGAGAGTGCAGGATTCATCCGCTCCAAGGCGGGTGTGGAATACCCCGATATCCAGTTCCATTTCCTGCCGATCGCGGTGCGTTATGATGGTCAGGCTGCGGCTGAAGGCCATGGTTTCCAGGCCCATGTGGGGCCGATGCGCTCGGCATCGCGCGGCGCTGTGACGCTGACCTCGGGCAATCCCAAGGACGCGCCCTCGATCCTGTTCAACTACATGTCCGATCCGCAGGACTGGGCCGATTTCCGGCACTGTATTCGTGTCACCCGCGAGATCTTTGGCCAGAAGGCGTTCGACGAATACCGGGGGCCGAAATCCTGCCGGGGGCGGCGGCGCAAACCGATGATGAGCTTGATGCCCATATTCGCGAGCACGCCGAAAGCGCCTATCATCCCTGTGGTACCTGCCGCATGGGTTCGGCAGACGACATGTCGTCGGTGGTTGATGAACAATGCCGGGTTATCGGGGTCGAGGGGCTTCGCGTTGCCGACAGTTCGATCTTCCCCACCATCCCCAATGGCAACCTCAATGCCCCCTCGATTATGGTCGGTGAAAAGGCATCAGATCACATTCTGGGCAAGGGCATGTTGCCCGCAGAACACGTGCGGCCATGGATTAATCCGCGTTGGCAGGAATCTGATCGCTGATGGGTTGAGGTTGGGACTAGAAAATGCCCCAAATCTAAGGCATCGGTGCGTGTAACACTGATCGTCTTACTCATCTGACTGCAAAGGGCAGGCCACATGTCGGAAGTTCCTGTCCGTTCGCCGCTGCTCGCAGCCGGCGCCATTCTGTTCAGCGTGGCGCTACTGATCATGGGCAATGGTCTGCAGGTGATGTTGCTGCCAATCCGTGGCGGTATAGAAGGCTTCTCGTCGTTTGAAGTGGGCATGCTCGGTTCGGGCTATTTCTTTGGCTTCGTGCTGGGCTGTGCCTTTTCACCGCTGCTGATTATCCGGGCAGGGCACATCCGGACATTTGCGGCGCTGGTGGCCATCGCCTCTGCGGCGGCGCTGGGCTATCCGGTGGCGGTTGATCCGATCGTGTGGGTCCTGCTGCGCATGATCACCGGATTTTGCCTGTCAGGTCTGTATCTGGTGGTGGAAAGCTGGCTCAACGATCAGGCGACCAATGAAACCCGCGGTACGCTGATTTCGACCTATGTGACGGTCAATTTCACGGTGATCACGCTGGGTCAGATGATGGTCACCCTGTTCAAGCCCGACTCGTTCGTGCTGTTCTCGATTGCCTCGGTGCTGGTCTCGCTGGCGGCGGTGCCGATCGTGATGACGCGCTCGACCCAGCCGCCGCCGATCACCATTGTGCGGTTTCGCCCCAAGCGGATGTTCCGACTATCCCCCACGGGCACTGTCTCGATCTTCCTGATCGGGGTGGCGACCGGTTCATTCTGGTCGCTGGGGCCAACCTACGCCAATGCGGCCAGTGGCAGCATTACCGATGCGGCGTTGTTCATGAGTGCGGCAGTGCTGGGTGGCGCGCTGCTGCAGTGGCCCGCAGGCAAGATCTCCGACCATGTCGATCGACGCCTGGTAATGATCGGGCTGGCGCTCGCCTCGCTAATGGTTGGCGTGGTCATTCTCGTTGTGCCGCATGTGACCTGGCTCTGGCTTGTGCTCGGTCTGGCATTCGGGGCGGGGCTGTTGCCGGCCTATGCCATCGCGGCCTCGCACGTTTTCGATTTTGCTGATCGCTCCGACTATGTGGAGATTTCGGCGGGGCTGCTGCTGCTCAATGGTCTGGGGTCGACAGTAGGTCCGCTGCTGACTTCGCTGGCCATCGAGCTGTTCGGGCCCAGTGGCATGTTCATCACCAATGGTGTGGTGATGATGGTGTTGATTGGTTTCGTGGCTGTCCGTCTCAGCCGTCGTGAAGGTCTGCCAGAAGAAGAAAAGGAAAACTTCGACTGGGGTACTGCAGGCGCCGTTTCGGTGGTGGGCGACGAAGAAGCCGTGCAGCTCAGCGATCTTGTGGTCCAGGAAAGCGATCTGGTGGTGCAGGAACCGGCCGCCTGAGGGCGGTCGGCAGGCATGTGAAAAAGAGTCATTGACGACCCTAGGGGTTCGGGCGTATTTGCGGCCTCAGGACACCTTGCCCTAACGCAAGGCGATAGACCTGGGAGGGTCGTTGAAGATGGCTACTATGCCCCTGACCGCGCCGGCGGTAAAACCGGCTAATCCGAATTTTTCGTCGGGCCCCTGTGCCAAGCGTCCAGGCTGGACGGTTGAAGCGCTTGCCAATGCACTGGTCGGTCGTTCGCACCGCTCCAAGCCCGGCAAGGCCCGCATTCAGCGCGCCATCGACCTGACCCGCGACCTGCTAGAAGTCCCAGCCGATTACCGCATCGGCATTGTCCCTGCCTCCGATACCGGCGCTGTCGAAATGGCCATGTGGTCCATGCTCGGCGCGCGCGGCGTTGATATGCTGGCTTGGGAAAGCTTTGGCGAAGGCTGGGTCACTGACGTTTCCAAGCAGCTCAAGCTCGATGACGCCCGCATCATCAAGGCGCCCTATGGCGAATTGCCGGATCTTGCCCAGGTCGATTTTGACCGCGACGTGGTGTTCACATGGAACGGCACGACCTCGGGTGTCCGCGTTGCTAATGGCGACTGGATCCCGGATGACCGCAAGGGTCTGACCATTTGCGATGCCACTTCGGCCGCGTTTGCGCAGAAGCTGGATTTTGCCAAGCTCGATGTGGTCACCTTCTCCTGGCAGAAGGCGCTGGGTGGCGAGGCCGCTCATGGCGTGCTGATCCTGTCGCCACGCGCTGTGGAGCGGCTCGAGACCTTCAAGCCAGACCGCCCGCTGCCCAAGATTTTCCGCCTGACCAAGGGCGGCAAGCTGATCGAAGAAATTTTCGCAGCTGCTACCATCAACACGCCCTCGATGATCTGCATCGAAGACGCCATTGATGCGATGGAATGGGGTCAGTCGCTGGGTGGCCTCGGCGCCATGCAGGCGCGTGCCGACGCCAATTTCAAGGTGCTCTCGGACTGGGTCGCCAAGACCGACTGGGTTGAGTTCCTCGCCAAGAATGAAGCCAATCGGTCCAACACCTCAGTGTGCTTGTCGATTGTCGATCCCGCCGTCACCGTGCTTGATGATGCAGCGCAGGCTGCATTCGCCAAGGCGATTGTCGCCAAGCTCGACAAGGCCGGTGTGGCCTATGACATCGGCGCCTATAAGGACGCGCCGTCGGGCCTGCGCATCTGGGCTGGTTGCACCATCGAGACGGCTGATCTTGCCGCGCTCGTGCCGTGGCTGGACTTTGCCTTCGCCGAAGAAAAAGCTGCCCTCAAGGCCGCTGCCTAATTACACCACCCCCTCCCAACCTCCCCCATCAAGGGGGAGGTGCTGATCGAGTATGCGGCACTGTTCGTGTCCCAAACGCGGAGCGACACCTCCCCCTTGATGGGGGAGGCAGGAGGGGGTGATTTCTCACACTCGATTTTCAAGGAGGGCTCTGATGCCCAAGGTACTCGTTTCCGACAAGCTCAGCATGGCTGCCGTTCAGATCTTCAAGGACAATGGCGTCGAGGTCGACTATCTGCCCGATCTGGGCAAGGACAAGGAAAAGCTGCTCGAGGTTATCGGCCAGTATGATGGTCTGGCCATTCGTTCGGCCACCAAGATGACTGAAAAGGTCATTGCGGCAGCGACCAATCTCAAGGTCATCGGCCGCGCCGGTATCGGTGTCGACAATGTCGATATCCCGGCTGCCACCAAGAAGGGCATCATCGTGATGAACACCCCCTTCGGCAATTCGATCACCACGGCAGAGCACGCCATTGCCATGTTGATGGCGCTGGCCCGCCAGCTGCCCGAGGCTGACGCTTCGACCCGTGCCGGCAAGTGGGAAAAGAACCGCTTCATGGGCGTGGAAGTGACCAGCAAGACGCTGGGTCTGATCGGCGCGGGCAATATCGGCTCGATCGTGGCCGATCGCGCGCAGGGGCTGAAGATGAAGGTTGTGGCTTTCGACCCGTTCCTGACGCCAGAGCGTGCGCAAGAAATCGGCGTCGAAAAGGTCGAGCTCGATGAATTGCTGGGCCGCGCCGATTTCATCACGCTGCACACGCCACTGATCGACGCGACACGCAACATCATCGACGCCGCTGCCCTGGCCAAGACCAAGAAGGGTGTTCGCATCGTCAATTGCGCCCGTGGTGGTCTGATCGACGAAGCTGCGCTCTACGAGGCTCTGAAATCCGGCCAGGTGGCTGGTGCTGCACTGGATGTGTTCCTGGAAGAACCCGCCACCGCCAATCCGCTGTTCGAACTGCCCAACGTCATCTGCACCCCGCATCTGGGTGCATCGACCGGCGAAGCGCAGGAAAATGTCGCGCTGCAGGTGGCCGAACAGATCTCGGCCTATCTCAATGCGGGCGAAATCACCAATGCGCTGAACTTCCCGTCGATCTCGGCCGAGGAAGCGCCGCGCCTGACGCCATTCATCAAGCTTGCTGAAGTGCTGGGTTCGTTCGCCGGTCAGCTCACCGAAACGGCCATCAAGGGCATCAAGATCGAGTTCGAAGGTGACGTTGCCAGCATGAATACCCGCCCCATGGTGGCCTCGGCCGTCTATGGCGTGATGCGCCCGATGATGCCGGATGTGAACATGGTGTCGGCACCGCAGATCGCCAAGGATCGCGGTATCGGCGTTGAAGTGGTGACCCGCGAACAGCAGGGCGCCTACGAGAACTATATTCGCCTCACCGTCGTGACCGAGCGTCAGGAACGGGCTGTGGCCGGTACGGTCTTCGCCAGCGGCAAGCCACGCGTCATTCAGGTCAAGAACATCAATATGGAAGCCGAACTGACGCCGTCGATGCTCTATGTGACCAATGAGGACAAGCCGGGCCATATCGGCCGTATGGGCACGTTGCTGGGCACGCTTGGCATCAACATCGCCAACTTCAATCTGGGGCGCGCCGAACAGGGCTCCGATGCGATTGCGCTGCTGTCGATCGATGGTCAGTTGACCGAAGCGCAGCTGGCAGAGATCGCCTCGCTCGAAGGCGTCAAGCAGGCCAAGGCACTGCGTTTCTAGACGATCGTTTTCATACCAAGTTCCAAGGGTCGGCGCTCAGGCGCCGGCCCCTTTTTATGCGCGCATGCGCCGGGCGGCCCATTCGGCCATGGCGATGCCGCCGATGATGATGGCTGCGGCAATATAGTGATACACCTCCAGGCGTTCGCCCAGAATGATTACCGAGCCCAGCGTGCCGAACACCGGGATCAGATTATGGCTGGGCGCAGCGCGATTGGCACCGACCAGCTCGACGCCGCGCGCGTAAAACACCTGGCTGAACATGGATGGGAAAACCATCACATAGGCCATGACCGCCCAGACCTTGGGCGAGGCCTGTGGTATGGTGGCGAAGGCGCCCAGACCGCTGCCAAAGAGCTGCAACATGACCAGTGCGGTAATCGCTGCACCGGCAAAGGCCACCGCCATAAAGCTCATAATGTGCACTTTGGGCCGGAAGCGCAGGGCGAGCGTGTAGCTGGTATAGGTGAGGCAGGCCAGGATGATGAACCCGTCGCCGACATTGACGTCGAGCGTCAGGATGCGACTGAGATCGCCATGGGTAGCGGTCAAAGCAACGCCGGTTATGGCAATGAGCACGCCGATAATCTGCAGCAGGGTGGCGCGCACCCGAAAGATGATGAAATTGGCGGCCAGGATCAGCATGGGCAATGATCCCTGCTCGATCGAGGAGTTGACCGCGGTCGTTGTGGTCAGGCCGATATAGAGAAACCCGTTGAAAATCGCATAGCCAACGGCGCCATAGGTCATCAGCAGCAGCCAGTTGCGGCGTAGTACCGGCATGTCATCATGCAGGAAGCGCCAGGCGAAGGGCAGGATGAACAATGTGGCGCCGACGCAGCGGCTGGCGAGCAGCAGGAAAGGGTCCATCTCGCCCACCACCATCTTGGCGGCCACAACATTTCCGCCCCAAAACATCGGGGCCAGAATCAGCATCAGATAGGGCTGGTCGAGCAGTCGGGCGGAAATGCCGCGATTTTGGTGTTCTAGCGGCTTTGTCATCGTGGCTCGGGTGATGTAAGGACAATCGGACTTAGCAGTTATTCGACCACGTTGAAACTTCAACAAAAGGTGGTCGGGGGGACAGACGTCCAAATTGGGGAAGGGGCGACATTCGTGTCGAGCCCTTTGTGTCGCGCCTATCCTGGAGATGGAATTCAATGGCTAATGTGGTTGTCGTCGGCTCGCAGTGGGGCGACGAGGGCAAGGGCAAGATCGTGGACTGGCTCAGCGAGCGTGCCGATGTCGTGGTGCGCTATCAGGGCGGTCACAATGCCGGCCATACGCTGGTCATTGACGGGGTGAGCTACAAGCTCGCACTGCTGCCGTCCGGTCTGGTGCAGGGCAAGCTCTCGGTTATCGGTAATGGTGTGGTTGTTGATCCCCACCACTTCGTCAACGAGCTGGAACGGCTGCGTGCCCAGGGGGTCAACATCACCCCCGAGTTGCTGCGCATCGCGGACAATGCGCCGTTGATCCTGTCGCTGCATCGCGAACTCGATGCGATCCGCGAAGATTCAAATTCGGGTCTGAAGATTGGTACCACCAAGCGTGGCATTGGTCCGGCCTATGAAGACAAGGTTGGCCGTCGTGCCATCCGTCTGGTTGATCTGAGCGAGCCGGACACGCTGATGATCAAGATCGAGCGGCTGCTCACGCATCATAATGCCTTGCGGCGTGGCATGGGGCTGGTCGAGATCGAAGCCCAGAAGATCTATGACGAACTGACAGCCGTTGCCGCCGACATCCTGCCCTTCATGGATCAGGTGTGGAAGGTGCTCGACGACAAGCGCAAGGCAGGTGACCGCATTCTGTTTGAAGGCGCTCAGGGCGCTCTGCTCGACAATGATCACGGCACCTATCCGTTCGTGACCTCGTCCAACACTGTTGCCGGTCAGGCTGCTGCCGGTTCGGGCCTGGGCCCTACAGCCATCGGCTATGTGCTGGGCATCACCAAGGCCTATACGACCCGTGTTGGTGAAGGGCCGTTCCCGTGCGAACTCGACGACGAAGTTGGCAAGCATCTGGCGGTCGTTGGTCGCGAGGTTGGCGTCAACACCGGTCGCCCGCGTCGCTGTGGCTGGTTTGATGCGGTGCTGGTGCGTCAGACGGTCAAGACATCGGGGATTACCGGTATCGCGCTGACCAAACTGGACGTGCTGGATGGTCTCAAAGAGATCAAGGTCTGTGTCGGCTATGAGCTGGATGGATCACGGATCGATTACTTGCCTGCCTCAATGGGAGCACAAGCGCGCGTTAAGCCAATCTACGAGACACTGGAAGGCTGGTCGGAGACGACAGCAGGGGCGCGTAGCTGGGCTGAATTGCCCGCTCAGGCCATCAAATATGTCCGGTTTATCGAAGAGCAGATTGGCACGCCGGTGGCGATGCTGTCGACGAGCCCGGAGCGGCTGGATACCATCTTGGTGGTTGACCCGTTCCAAGACTGATATTTTTTGTTACAAGACGTCGCTGACATCGTGAGTATCAAGTAACCAATGGCGGACTACAAAGAGCTGTTGCGCCGGGCCATCTCGGCACTGCCGGAGAACAACGGGGCTGCACGGCGTGCGGTCTACGAGAAGGCGCGTTCGGCCCTGGTTGGCCAATTGCGCGCTATTTCTCCGCCATTGCCGGCGCGCGATATTACCCAACATCGCTTGCAGCTCGAAGACTGTATCCGTCTGGTTGAACAGGAAGCCAGCGAGGCCGTTATCACGCTGGGACGCGAGGGAGCCCCGCGCCCCGGGCCTTTGAGCCGAAACCTGTCGCCCCCAAAGCGCCTGAACCCAAGCCCGACGAACCAGAAGCTGTTACGTCCGAAGCGCCTGCGGACGTCGCTGAACAAGACGTTGGCGAACCTGTTCCGAGCGAGACCAAGGCGCCGGCCAAGCCAGCAGAAAATGCGCCGAAGTCGACAGCTGGCATGTCGATCGAAGAGATCATTGCCGAGGCTGCGGCGACCGGCGGCACCTCCATGATCCAGGTGCCGACTGTCGCCAAACAGCCCGCCAAAGGCGAATCACCGGTCCTGCCGCAACGCACGGAACCGCCGCGCAGTGCGCCACTTGCGCCGGTCTCCAACATCAGACCGCTCGAAACACCGAGTAAATCTGTGGGAAACGACACGCGTCGTGAACCCACGCCCGTTGCCGCCAATTCCGGCGCAGATCCCGTGCGCGCCAGCACGCGGGTGGAGCCCTCTCTCGGCGGCTCGGGGGCGGCCCTGCGCCAACAGACAGAGCCTACGGCATCAGTGGCTGTTGAGCCGGCGCTGTCGAGTGTTCGCGAAGTTGAACTTGAGGCCGTCGAGCCCGATACCAGCGAAGCGGAAGGCGCGATCGAGCGCGCCATCGAAACGCTTGATCGTGAAGCGCGCGGCGAGACCACCGATGACGCACCAGAATCTGCTCAGGACGTTGCCGAGCGCATGTTTGCTGCGCCCGGTGGCGACGTGGACAAGGCCGATGATAGTGGCTTTGTCTCTGCGCCCACGACAGCGCGAGCGGGTTCGGGGCTGACCATTTTCCTGATCGTGTTTGCCGTCTTGCTGGTGGGCGTCGGCGGCGCCGGCTTCTGGGCGTGGCGCGAGGGGTATGTCGATCTCGACCAGATGTTCGGTCAGGCCCAGCCTGGCGTTACCGAGACTGCCGAGGTCACGACGCCAACAACGCCAACGCTGGATCCGGTTCAGCCGAGCGAAACCACGGATCCCGTGGCCGCACCCGGCAATACCGCCACGGTCCCCGACGAAGGACCTGCTACCACGCTGGAGGGGCTGGAAGCGGATGACCGTCTGGAGCCAACGCCGCAGGCTGTGGTGCCGTCCGGTACCGAGACCGCATTGCCAGCGCTGGATGGTTCTGAGGGCAAGAGCGAAGAGCGGCTTCCCGGACAGGATGCCAGCACACTGGCCGCCAATGATCCTAGCGCTTCAGTTGATCCTGCTGTGCTCGCCGGTAGCCAGTCACTGCTGCTTGAAGCCAGTGCCAATGGTACAACCGGTGCAGTTCCCTTCTCGGGCACTGTGGAATGGCGCGAAGGCGTTGATGAGCTTGGGCTTCCCACGTTGATTGGCCATGCGAGCATTCCGGCGCGCAATCTTGGCGTCGATGTTACGATCCGCAAGAATTCCGATCCGAGCCTGCCCGCCAGCCATCTGATGGAAGTGGATTTTCAGGTCACCGACACGTTCATCGGCGGCACGGTAGCCAATCTGCCCGGTGTGTTGCTCAAGGACGAAGAACTGGTGCCCGGCACGCCACTGGTTGGTGCATCGGCACGAGTGGTGGGGAACTCGTTCCTGTTCGCGCTCAGTGCGTCGCCAGACGACACCGCCACCAACACCAATTTGCTGGAAAACCGCAAATGGATGGATCTGGCCGTGGTTTATGGCACGGGCCGCAATGCGATCATCACGCTCGAAAAGGATGATGCGGCGCAGACCTTGTTCGACAAGGTGTTCGGCGCCTGGGCAGAGTAGCCGGGCGCTAGCCCGGCTGCAGTCGACCATCGATCAACTGATAGCGCCGGCTTGCCAGCGCCTCGACGTCGTCAGCGTGATGGCTGACCAGAACAGTGTGCCAGCGATGGCGCAGCGTCAGGGTCCGCACCAGATCGCGGATGGTGACGCGCGTATCATCATCGAGCGCGGAAAAAGGTTCATCGAGCAATAGCACGGGGCGGTCGCGCAACAGCGTGCGCGCCAGCGCCACGCGCTGCTTCTGGCCGCCCGAAAGCGTGCTGGCGATCTGCTTTTCGAACCCCTCCAGCCCCACTTCGTCGAGTGCTTGGGCAACGCGCTTGTCAGCGTCGGCCCGCGTTGTGCTGGCGGGCAGGCCGAGGCGGACATTCTTGTCTGTCCGCAGATGCTCGAACAGGCTTTCTGACTGCAGCAACAGGGATACCGGCCGTTCCTCAGGCAAAAGGGGCAGCAAGTCCACGTCATCGAGATCGATGCGTCCTGCGATGGGGTGCAGGAAGCCAGCCAGCAGATCCAGCAGGGTGGACTTCCCCGAGCCGCTGGCGCCCGAGATCGCGGTGATCTCCCCGGGGGCTGCGTCAAAGCTGAAGTTGTAGGGAACAGCCTGGCCCGGATGGGCGAAGGCCAGGGCGTCAACGCGCAGCATTGGCGATCCTTTCGAAGAGCTTGGGCAGGCCGACAAAGGCCACTATGGTGCCAATCAGCAGGATAGCGGCAATCGCGGCGGCATCATTGCTGCGATAGGCGCCCAGTGCCCGGAACATCATCAGCGGCAAGGTCTGGAAATCCTGAGTACCGAACAGGGCGATGACGCCAAGATCGCCGAGCGAAAAACAAAACGCCAGCGCGAGCATCACGCCAATATCCTTACCCAGCAAAGGATATTCCACGGCAATGAATTGCCGCCAACCTGACAGACCAAGGGTGCGTACGAGCTTGCCGCGGGTGCGGGCGATGGCTTCGAGCGGTGGGCCCAGAGTGGCCATGGCGAAGGGCAACGCCAGCAGGCTGTTGGCCAGGATGACCACGGCTGGCGCTGCCGTGGCCGGGGCTATGCCGAGCGAGCGGACTAGCAGGAAAAAGCCCAGCGAGAGCACAATCGCGGGGACGGCGAGATAGGCAAAGGCGGGCATGCCCAGCAGCGTGCGCATCAGCCCATTGGCCGTGGCGGCGCGTCCCAGTGCCAGTCCCAGCGCCAACCCCAGCGTCAGCACTGCCGACGCGATGCCGATCGTGAAGCTGCTCAGCGTCGCCCACCAGAAGGCGCGTTGTGTCAGCACGCGACCCAGTCCGGTGGTCAGGCCGTCGGAAAGCACTGCCGCGAGTGGCAAGACGAAGCCGATGGTGCAGATCAAAAGCACGATGGCCTGCAGCCAGCGCGCCGTCGTGCCATCGCGCCATGAAGGGGCCGCTGACGGCCCGAAACTGGTGGGGATCGGGGTCAGCGCTGCTGCCATCAGAATGACACCCGAACAGACCGCGATCTGGGTCAGGGCCAGACGCACAGCGCCCACCAGATCGAAATCGAGCCGGACCGCGGAATAGATGGCCACTTCCAGGGTCTGATTGGCCGGGCCCCCGCCAAGCAGCAGCACGATGGGAAAGCTGGTGAAGGCGAGCAGGAAGATGATGGCCGCCAGCCCCGGTACCGTGCTGCGCATGGCGGGCCAGTCGAGAATGGTAAAGCGTTGCCAGGCGGTCAGGGCAAGGGATTGCCCGGTCTTTAGCTTGCCAACGGGAATGGCATCGAGCCGCGCCAGCATGATGCGGGCGGCAAAGGCGCCATCAAGGATAACGTGGGCCAACAATATGCCCGATAAGCCGAAGGCGGGATTGCCCAATGGAAATCCAAACAGGGCCAGACTGGTCTGATTGATCCAGCCATTGCGCCCCCAGACGGCCAATAGGCCGAAGGCGACGACCATGCCGGGCGTTACGATGGCGGAGGCGAACAGGCCCACCAACAGATCGCGGCCGGGAAAGCGCAGGCGGTTAAGGGCCCAGGCCAGTGCCATGCCCACGCTGATCGAGAGCAGCGTGGTCAGCCCGGCCTGAATGGAGGTCATGCGCAAAAGATGGGGAATGTCGATGCGCGATGCGGTGCCCTCGCTGCCGGTGGTGGCAGCGAGGATTGCCCATAGGACCAGGGCGATAAGGCTCACAATGGCCAATGCCAGGGCGATCGCAATGGCGATGCGGGCGGGGCGATTGGGCAAGGTGAGCATGGTTTTGGCCTAACGCCTACTGCACAGCACTGAGCATTTCGTCGATCCAGGCCTTGGAGTCGGCGGCAATCTCGGCGTCCGTCACCGTCAACGTCTTTTCGGGCTGAGGCAGGGTGGCGAAGGTGGGCTCAAGCTGATCGCCCAGATCGATGACGGGTAGCATCCAGTTAGTGGTTGGGATGATTTTCTGCGCATCGGGCGAAGTCAGGTAGTCGAGGAACTGGCGGGCCAGTTCCTGCTGCTCGGAGGATTTGAGAATGCCAGCTACTTCGGTCTGGGCCAGGTGGCCTTCGCTGAACAGGGCTGCATGCACGGTGTCGTCGCCCTCGGCGATGATGTGATAGGCGGGGGAGGTGGTGTAGCTGAGCGCCATGTCAGCTTCGCCCTGCAGGAACAGGTTGTAGCTCTCACTCCACTCGCGCGTGACGCTGAGAATGTGGGGCTTCAGGCCTGCCCAGATTTCGGGCGCGCGATCGCCATAAGCAGCGCGGATCCACATGACCAGACCCAGGCCTGGCGTGGCGGAGCGGGGGTCCTGCACGGCGATCTTGAAGTCGTCAGGCAGCGCAATCAGTTCTTCGAACGAGGTGGGCGGCGTGGCCACGGTGTCGGTGTCATAGACAAAGGCAAAGTGCGCATAATCGAAAGGCACGAACTGCGCGTCCGTCCAGGCCTGGGGCAGGTTCAGCCCGCTCATATCGAGCCCGTGATCGGCAAACAGGCCGGTGTCGCGCGCTTCCCCGGCGATGGCGGTATCGAGGCCCACGATGATATCGGCCTGGGTGGTGTCGCCTTCGAGCTGGACGCGGCGCAGCGTGCCGATCGAGCTGTCGGCGGCAATCCATTCAACGGTGCAGCCGCCGCAGATGGCTTCAAAGCCTTGCTTGAGCACAGGGCCCGGGCCCCAGTCGGCGGCGAAGCCGTCATAGGTATAGATCTTGAGGGTCGGCGCGTCCTGGGCCGAAACGGGGGCTGCGAACAGTCCGAAAAGGACCGCAGCAACGATGCAGGTGGATTTGACCATGGGTCATCCCTTCGTCGATTGCGGTCATGAAAGAAGGGGATGTATGTCAATGGCGGGACGTCAAGAGATGTCCTTGCCATCTCGAACTTCCTCCGCCAGCATGACCTGGTTCAGGTTCAATGGGTAACTCTCAGCTCCGGAAATTCCAGAACACCCCAGCGAGACGCCCCACACTTAATGAGAGCGTTGTGACAGTGCAAGAGACTTCCGTGCATCCCGCGGACGCCCAGATTGTTGGCTTTGATCGCCCGATGGCCATTGTTGGCGGCGGTGCCGTTGATCTGGTGCTGCTGCGCGAACTGGCGGGGCGAAATGTGGCTCTGGTCGGCGCTGATGGCGGCGGCGATGCCATTGATGCAGCCGGACTGGTGCCCGAACTGATCGTCGGTGATCTCGATTCCCTGCGTGATCGTGCGGGCTGGGAGCGCCGCACACAGGTCATCCACATCCCTGAACAGATCACCACCGATTTTCAAAAGGCGCTCTATTCAACCCAGGCACCGGTGACGCTAGCCTTGGGCATGACCGGCAAACGGCTGGACCATACATTGGCGGCTCTGAGCGCTGTGCTCAAATATGCCCGGGCACGAAAGATCGTGGTGGTCGACGAGGTAGATGTGGCGCTGGCGGTGGTAGGGCCTGTCGCCTTTGAGGCCGGTGCCAAAGAACGCGTATCGATCCACCCCTTGGTTCCGGTCAGCTTCACGCGGTCAACCGGTTTGCTCTATCCGCTCGACGGACTACGTCTTGAACCGGGTGGACTTGGCGGCACGTCCAATGAAGGTCTGGGCGGGCGGGTCGAGATTGTGCCAGCCGACGATACGCCCTGGCTGCTGATCCTTGGCAAGGAGCGGCTGTGGGATCTGATCAGAGGCTTGCTGGCACCATGAAGCGCCGGGCATAGAAAAGGCCCGCGAGATGCGGGCCTTTTAAGTCGTTCTGGATACCGGGCCTACTGGCCGCGATAGCGCATACGGCCGATCTCGTCATATTCAGACTGTTCGACCTTGAGCTGTTCAGCGGCTTCGCGCTGATGCTCTCGCTGGTCGAGCAGTTCGACCTTTTTGAGGTCTTCGAGCGCTTCCGCCAAAGCGTCCTGCGCGGCCTCGAGTTTGCCCCGCATGTCATTAGCCGAGGCGAGCAGATTGTCCCGTCGGGTCAATGCCGCCTTGGCAAAGGTTGAATAGGCAAAATGGGCGATGTCCGAGATGCCGGTCTTGGTATGCTCGATCTCGATCTGCTGGTCGAGTTCGGACGCCATGCGTTCGAAATCGTTGACCATCATTTCGATCTGCGCAACCTGGCGGCGCTTCTCGTCAACTTGAAATTTTTTGAGCCGGATAAGGCTCTCGCTGCGCGATTTCAAGACTTGTACTCCTTACACACCAAGTCAGTTCCGAGGCCAATACACTGCCCCATCAGTCTGCCGCGCCCGCTTCGGCAATGATTGCTTCGAGCATTTGATAGCCCTGGGCAACCGTTGTCGTTTCTTCCCGGTCCTGGCTTAGAAAAGCCTCCAGAGCCGGATAGATGGCGATCGCGCGGTCCACTTTCGGATCTGACCCTTTCCGGTAAGCCCCCAGCCGGATCAGTTCCTCCATGTCGGAATAAATCGACATGAGCTCTCGCGCCTTGGCCAGAACCGGTCGAAAATCGACCGGCACACACCCTGGCATGGTGCGCGAGATGGACCGGAGCACGTTCACCGCCGGGTATCGTCCCCGTTCGGCAATACCGCGCTCCATCACTATGTGCCCATCGAGAATACCGCGAACGGCGTCGGCAATAGGCTCATTGTGATCATCACCTTCGACTAAAACGGTAAATAGTCCGGTAACAGAACCGGTTGTTGGTGTGCCAGGACCGGCCCTTTCCAACAATCGCGGCAATTCTGTGAACACTGTGGGTGGATAACCCTTTGCCGTGGGTGGCTCGCCAATGGCCAGACCGATTTCGCGCTGGGCCATGGCAAAGCGGGTCAGGCTGTCCATCATACACAGCACGCGCTTGCCCTGATCGCGGAAATACTCCGAAAGGGTCAGGCTCATATAGGCGGCCTGACGGCGCATGAGTGCGGCCTCGTCAGAAGTGGCCACCACCACGACGGCGTTGGCCAGCCCCTCTTCACCCAAATATTCCTGAATGAACTCGTGTACCTCGCGGCCGCGCTCGCCAATCAGGCCGATTACGGCGACGTCGACATTGGTATTGCGCGCCAGCATGGACATCAGCACGGATTTGCCCACGCCAGAACCGGCGAAGATGCCCAGACGCTGCCCCTCACACACAGTAGTAAAGGTATTGAGACAGCGCACACCCAGATCAAGCGGGTCACCGACCCGAACACGGTCATGGGCGAGCAGCGGGTTTTGCCGCAATGGATAGGCGGTGGCACCTCGTGGCAGCGGGCCTTTGCCATCAATGGGTTCGCCATTGGCGTTGATCACCCGGCCCAGCCAGCCATGGGAGGGAAAGGCGGCGCCGTCATTACGCTGAAAAATTGCCTTGCAGCCAAGCCGTACGCCAGAGAGCTGGCCGAAGGGCAGGCAAAGGGCATGGCCATCCTTGAAGCCGATGATCTCGGCGGCCAGGTCATCGCCATCGGTGGTCTCGATCTGGACCCGACCGCCCACGCGCAATTCGCGCACGGGACCAACGATTTCAATGAGCAGGCCCTGCACGGATTTGACGCGGCCATACACCTCGATATCGTCAATCGCCTCGATGGCTGAGATCAAAGCTTTCATCGTTGGTTCAATTTGTCCGGCGTGTTGAAGGCATTAAGGTTTCCGGCCGTCTCGAATCGACAGCATTTACGAATCACAGAGTAACCCATCGTTAAGCAAAAGGCGCTATCACAGGGGTTGGACCGGTCCGTCCGCTGCTTGACGTGTGACCCCGTCCAAACCCCCATACAGCCGCAATTGCGTGAGTCTAAAGAGTCGGTTGCGACGGCTACTTAAACCATTTTCTTAAGAAAAATTGATAAGATTAACCCCTAAATTTCAATAACTTAGACTTAATTGAGAGTAACGGCATTTGCGTATTGCGGAACCGAATTAAACTTTGTTAACTATTTGGACTTAGGGTTCAGTCATATCCAGTAGGGTTGGCGTGGGCAGGCCAGGTCCCACGGTTCCAGCAGGAACGAATGACAAGGGGAATATAATGCGGGTACTCCTCATAGAGGACGACAGCGCTACAGCGCAGAGCATCGAATTGATGCTCAAGTCGGAGAGCTTCAACGTCTACACCACCGACCTCGGTGAAGAAGGCGTCGATCTCGGCAAACTATATGATTATGACATCATCCTTCTCGATCTGAATCTGCCTGACATGAGCGGCTATGAGGTGCTTCGCACCCTGCGCGTCGCCAAGGTGCAGACGCCGATCCTCATCCTTTCCGGTCTTGCCGGTATTGAGGACAAGGTGCGTGGTCTCGGTTTCGGTGCCGATGACTACATGACCAAGCCCTTCCACAAGGACGAGCTCGTGGCCCGCATCCACGCCATCGTTCGGCGTTCCAAGGGTCATGCCCAGTCGGTCATCACGACCGGCGAACTCACGGTCAATCTTGATACCAAGACCGTTGAAGTCCAGACCCAGCGTGTTCACCTGACTGGCAAAGAATACCAGATGCTTGAGCTGCTTTCCCTCCGCAAGGGCACCACGCTCACCAAGGAAATGTTCCTCAACCACCTCTATGGTGGCATGGACGAACCCGAGCTCAAGATTATCGACGTGTTCATCTGCAAGCTGCGCAAGAAGCTCAGCGTGGCCACCGGTGGCAAAAATTACATCGAGACCGTCTGGGGTCGTGGCTATGTGCTGCGCGAGCCAGATGATGCCGAAAACTATTCGGAAAACGTCGCCTAACGTCTCCAGGCGCACTGCAAATCTGGTGAACCCCGTTCGGCATCGTCGAGCGGGGTTCATTGTTTTTTCACTGGTGAGAACGGCTTGCGGTGGCCGTGACTTGCTGGTTTCATCACCAATCATGAACACCGAGAGCGATACCCATCGCGCCATCAACACTGTCTGGAAAATCGAGCGCCCGCGCCTGATAGCGGGGCTCACGCGCGTGGTGCGCGATATTTCGATGGCCGAAGAACTTGCGCAGGATGCGCTGGTGGCCGCGCTGGGGGCATGGCCCGAGACGGGGGTGCCTAACAATCCCGGTGCTTGGCTGATGCAGACGGCGAAACGCCGGGCCATTGACCAATTCCGCCACCGGGCAATGGCGGCCAACAAATTGGCGGAAGTGGCGCATGGGATCGCGGTGGATACACCCGACGCGGTTTCGGTCCTGCACGAAGCGCTGGATGACGATGTCGGCGATGATCTGCTGCGGCTGATGTTCACCGCCTGTCACCCGATCCTGTCGGCGCCGGCGCGGGTTGCGTTGACGCTGCGGCTATTGGGCGGGCTGACTACCCAGGAGATTGCGCGGGCCTTTCTGGTGGCCGAAACCACGATCGGGCAGCGCATTGTGCGCGCCAAGAAGGCGATCGCTGACGCCAATATTGCCTATGAAGTGCCCAGGGGTGCGGCGCGGGAAGCGCGGCTGGGATCGGTGCTGGGCGTGATCTATCTGATCTTCAATGAAGGGTACTCGGCAACGGCGGGGGCGGACTGGATGCGTCCGCAACTGTGCGAAGAGGCAATGCGGCTGGGGCGGGTTCTGGCAAGGCTGATGCCTGAGGAATCCGAGGTGCATGCGCTGGTGGCGCTTATGGAAATCCAGACATCGCGGCTTGGGGCGCGGACCGATGCGGCAGGGGAGCCGATCCTGCTGCTGGATCAGGATCGTTCGCGCTGGGACTGGTTGCTGATCGGGCGTGGGCTTGCGGCGCTTGATCGGGCAGTGGCGCTGGGTGGGGGTGAGCAGCCCTATGCCTTGCAGGCGGCAATAGCGGCCTGTCATGCCCGTGCCCGCAAGGCGGGGGACACGGATTGGTCAAGGATTGCAGCGCTTTACGGCGTGCTGGTGACGACAACGCCATCGGCTGTGATCGAACTGAACCGGGCTGTTGCGGTGTCGATGGCAGAAGGACCTGCGGCAGGGCTGGCGCTGCTCGCGGCAATTGCGGACGATCCCGTGCTCAAGGACTACCACTTATTGTTCAGTGTGCGCGGGGATTTGCTCAGCCGATTGGGGCAGGGGGCGGCGGCGGCCGGGGCGTTTCGGCGGGCGGCCGAGCTGACCCGCAACGGGCGGGAGCGGGCGTATCTGCTGGGTCGGGCCGCGACTGAAGAGGGCCGCTAGGCGGCCTGATCGAGATCGAACTTGGCTTCGAGGATGGCGCGGTTGAACGGCTTCATCATGTAATCGCTGGCGCCGGCCTTGAGAGCCAGGGC
The DNA here is from genome assembly GCF_055808475.1 of Devosia sp. J2-20. Classification (NCBI taxonomy): domain Bacteria; kingdom Pseudomonadati; phylum Pseudomonadota; class Alphaproteobacteria; order Hyphomicrobiales; family Devosiaceae; genus Devosia; species Devosia sp. J2-20. Next base: position 545,135 of record NZ_CM147870.1, read on the forward strand.
GATGGCGCCGATGTCGTTTTCGATGGTGCAATAGACTACGTGGGGCTTCTCGCCACCCTCGTAACCCCTGAGAAGCTTGAGGAATTCGAGCCCGGAGAGAATGGGCATGTTCCAGTCGAGCAGGATGGCATCGGGCATTTCAGCGCGACATTTATCGAAGGCTTCCTGCCCGTCTTCGGCTTCGTCGACGATGTAGTCCATGTCCTCGAGGATGCGCCGTGCGACTTTACGCACGACGGTCGAGTCATCGACAATCAGGCAGGACTTCATTTCAACATGGCTCCAGAGCGACTAACGCCACCCCCATTGTGGCGCAGCACTTCCTAGGAATTGGTTAGCAGACTGCTGACGTTCAGACGCTCTGAACAGGTTCTTCAGTGACTTCTGCTGCAGCCTGGGGGTGGCGGTGAAGTAGAACACGTCGTTTTCGATGCCGATGGCAATATCCATGTCGGTCATGCGAGCGAGCAGGCCGGTATAGAATGGCTGGATGCCGCGCGCATCGACGAAGCCCTCATCGGGCGTGCCGGCGAGCAGGCCAGCAGCGCCGGATGGGATCAGGGTCTTCTGACGCTTCTCCGGATCGCTCTTGGAATGGAATTCAAACTTCTCATAACCGGCATCGCCGGATATGGCAGCGGTGACCTGGCCACCACGGGGAACCGACATGGCCGCAATGAGCAGCATGTTCATGAACAGCTTGGCCTTGTGCTTGGGCAGCAGGATCAGCGGCACGCTCCACTCAAGATCAGCCTTTTCGATCTCGAACAGGATGCGGGCGACGCGTTCGCATTCGCGGGTGTCGATATCGGTGCCCGAGGTCGAGGAGGCGCCATAGGCAAGACGGGCGAATTCGAGCTTAGCGCGGCTCTGTCGCGCGGCGCTGGCGATCAGATCGCGGGCGCCATCGGCCATTTCTGTCTGGGCCGGGTCGCCAAGCACTTCAAGGCCATTGCCGATTGCGCCAATGGGGTTGATCAGGTCGTGGCAGACGCGGCTGCAGAGCATCGCCGCGAGGTCGGTTGCCTTAAGGTCGATGATGTCAGCCATTTTGCTGTCTCCGTAGCGCCAGATATGTCGGCAAGAATCACTTTTTCAGACATTAGAGGGTGGCGGGCAAAAGTGGACCCCAAATTGTTTCCACTGCGGCCCGGTCCACCGCGAAGTTCAGCGGATCGACAGGTTCTTGGCCAGATCTGGCCATTTTTCCTCGGCGGTGCGGGCCGCCGCGTCGGGCGAAAGCAGGAATGCCTCGCGATTGGCCGCTGAATAGAACAGATAGAGCCGCTGTTTGAACACGGTGAAGATGGATGCGTCACTATCGGAAATGAAACCGCGGGAGACGCCGGTGACGTCATGGCCGCCAAACTGGGGGGCGTAAACATCGGGCGCCGTCGCGAAAATATCGCGATTGGCGGCGGTGGCGAAATACCAGGGCACATTCTGCCAAGTGTACTCATAATCGGAGCGCCCCCTCAGCGGCTCCGGCTCGGTAAAATAGCTCACCGGATCCATGCCGCCCATGGCGATGCCGGTCAGCGGATCGGTGACGATCAGGGTGACCACAGACTGTGCCTGAGCCGGTTGCACGGTGAGCGGAACCGTGCCGAAAAGCGGCAAAACAAAGGCAAGAATGGTTAAGATTTGTTTACAGGTTTGCGTCATCTTCAAACCAAGGATCGGCATGCGGATATTTTCGAGGTTGCCCGACAAAAGTTAAGGTCCAAGCCCTAACAAGCTTGTAATTGCCAATTTCGCCGTTCGCCTTGGGAGTTTCCGATGTTCAAGCGCCTCGCCATCCTGATTGCTGTCCTGTTTGCGGTCAGTGCACCGGTTCCTGTGGCCTTCGCACAGGGTTCGCTCAGCGACACCTATTCGGGTGATGACCTGGTCAATAGCGGCAAGCAGTTCTTCGGGTCTGCATCGCAGGGACTGGCCTCCGTGGTCGAGCGGGCGGTCAGCCAGTTCGGCCTGCCCAATGGCTATATTCTGGGTGAAGACGCTGGTGGGGCGCTGTTTGCCGGCGCTCGCTATGGCGAGGGTGTGCTCCATACCCGCAATGTGGGCGAGTACAATATCTACTGGCAGGGTCCATCGATCGGCTTTGACGTTGGTGGCGATGGCTCCAAGGTCATGATGCTGGTGTATAATCTGAGCCAGGTGCCCGACGCGCTGGGACGCTATGCCGGCGTTGACGGTTCGGCCTATGTGCTGGGCGGCTTTGGCATGACGGTGCTCAAGCGCGGCAATGTGGTGATGGTGCCGATCCGTTCGGGCGTCGGCGCCCGGCTGGGGATCAATGTGGGCTATCTCAAGTTCACCAATGAGCCGACCTGGAACCCCTTCTGATCGCGCTTCTAACCTATTGAGCGATCAAATTTTTGATGCCGGGGCCGAAAACCCCGGCATTGTCGTGACTGGGGATCGCGGCCGCGTTAGGGTTAACAAGTCGCCAAGATAGCGATCTGGTCGCATAGATGCCAGAACAGGGCAGTCCATGCGGATCTGGGTCGCGTGGTTTCGGAGTTCGGCCGATGCTCATTGAGAACATCATGTATTTTGCGCTGGGCTTGCTGCTTGCGAGCCTGGTTGCGCTGATCATTCTTCCTGCGGTGTGGAAGCGCGCCGTGCGTCTGACCAAGCGCCGCATTGAGGCTGCGACCCCCATCACCATGGCTGAATTCCGCGCTGACAAGGATCAGCTGCGGGCCGAGTTCGCCCTGTCGACCCGTCGTCTGGAAATGAATGTGGAGACGCTGCGCAAGCGTCTGGCCGAGCAGCTGGGCGACGTCAACCAGAAGCGCAGCGATCTGGGGCTGATCAAGGCCGAGCGTGACAAGAACCTCGAGATCATCCGCGAGCTGGAAGGCCGCGAGGTCGAACTGCGCAGCCGGGTGACCGAGCTGGAGCGCGAGGCGACCGATCTGACGCAGCGCCTGCGGATGCGCGAGCGCGATCTGGACAGCCGCAGCGGCGAGCTGGCGACGCTGCGCGATGCGGTCAAGAACACGCTGCCCAAGGGCACGGTGGTCGATGGCAAGACGCTTACGGGCGATTATGATCACGATGTGGACCGCCTCAGCACGGCGCTGGCGATTGAGCAGAAGCGCGCCAATTTCCTCGAAGAGCAGGCCAAGAGCCTGGTAACCCGGCTGGAGACGTCTGACCGGCGCAGCGCTGAAACCAGTGCCGCCATCGCCCAGATGCGCAGCGCGCTCGCCGGGCAGGACGACAAGAAGGCTGAAGAGGCCGAAAACCTGGTCGAAGCTGAAGCGCGCATCGCCAATGCCGAAAACCGGCTCAACGCCATACTGGCCGAGAGCAATCAGGTGGTCGACAAGGCTGCGGGCCGGGCCGAGCAGCTGCTGGCCGACAAGCTGGCGCTCGAGGCCGAGGTCGAAACGCTGCGCAAGAAGGTGACCAGCGTTGAATCCACGATCATGTCCGACTGGGACAGCGATCGCATGGAAGAGGCCTATCTGCGCGAAAAGCTCAACGACATTGCCGCCAGCGTCAGCCGGCTGGTCTATGCGGTGGACACCGACACGCCAGTGGATCAGGACGGCGAAGAGAGCCTGTTTGACCGGGTGCAGCGGTTTGCCGATGACGGCGAGAGCCGCGATGCGCTGCCGGCAGAACCCAGCGCCGGCGACCGGCGCGGTTCGGTGTCTGATCGCATGGCGGCGCTGCGGGAAATCCAGGACCGCTAAGCCGGTCCCTGCGCGCGCGAAAAGATTATTCGATAACGATGCTGCGGGTGAGTTCACCGGTTTCCTGATTGAACAGGGACAGGGTGGTGACGCCATTGATGGTATAGGTGACATTGATGGCGCCTTCGCTGACCGAGGCCGCAATGACAGCTGCACCGGCGGGCAGGGCGACAGCCTCGGCGACGGGCGGCGGCGGGGCATCGCGCATCACGCGATAGACAAGGGCGAAGCCAATCGCCATAAAGCCCAGCAACAGAATGCCGATCGAGATACCGAACGAGCGGCGTGCCTTCCCCAGCATGGCAAGAGCTTCAGGCGTCAACGGCGCATCTGGCTTTTGCTCGCTGGGCCCAGTTTCGTTAGGATTGTCCATGGCCGAAAATACCGCACTAGAGTTCGAGGGCGACGAAGTTGAAGTCGTGGTCGATGCCGCAATGGCCGGTGGCCGGCTCGACGCCGCCCTGGCCAAGGTACACACTGTACTCAGCCGCAACCGGATCAAGGATCTGATCCTGACTGGCGCCGTCACGATTGACGGCAAACCCGTCAGTGAGCCCAAATACCGGCTTAGCGTCGGCGAAACAATCGTTCTTCTGGCCCCGCCCCCAGAAGATCCCGAGCCGCAGGCCGAGAACATCCCGCTCGACATTCTCTATGAGGATGATCAGGTGATCGTCATCAACAAGCCGGTGGGCATGGTGGTGCATCCCGCGCCGGGCGCGCCCAATGGCACGCTGGTCAATGCACTGATCTATCACTGCGGGGAAAGCCTGCAGGGGATAGGCGGGGTCAAGCGCCCCGGCATCGTGCATCGGCTCGATCGCGACACATCGGGCGTGATGGTTGCGGCCAAGACCGAGCGGGCGCATCGGCATTTGTCGGCGCAGTTTGCCGACCATGGCCGGACCGGACCGCTGCACCGCGCCTATATCGCTTTTGTGTGGGGCTCCACGGAAACGGCCAAGGGCAGCATTGATGCGCCTTTGGGGCGCGACCAGAACAACCGCCTCAAGCAGACCGTGCGCAAGGACGGTCGTGAGGCGATCACCCATTACATGGTCGAAGCGCGGTTTGGCGACGATGGCTGGGACATTACCCGCATTCAGTGTCAGCTCGAGACCGGGCGGACGCACCAGATCCGTGTGCACATGGCCCATATCGGCCATCCGCTGGTTGCTGACGCGGTTTATGCCTCGGGTTATGCGACTAAGGTCAACAAGCTGCCGCCTGACGTGGTGGGGCCCATCCAGGCGCTCGGCCGGCAGGCGCTGCATGCTGCCGAACTGGGTTTTGAGCATCCTGTGACCAAGGAAGAGATGTTCTTTGAAGCCCCGTTGCCGCCCGATCTGGATGCGCTGGAAACGGCGCTGAGCGCGTATAACAAGGCGTTCGCCCGCTAACTCACCGCAAGGTGAATGATCGGATCGGGCGCTGATGCGTTTCATTGACAGTGCCCGTAAAGTTGCTAGCAACCATTGCGCATTTGTAACGTTTGTCGATGTTGGCACATCTTACATTCGCCAAAGTGGCACTTATATATCTATCGTAGTTTGCCGATGCGCCGGTTCGGGCACGGGCAGACTTGAGGCGTCCGCCCGCGGAATGCGGGGGAACAGGAAAGGGGTGCGTCTATGGCCCAAACTAATTTGCCAGTGCTCTCGGCCGAAGGTGGCCTGAGCCGCTATCTTCAGGAAATCCGCAAGTTCCCCATGCTGGAACCGGATGAAGAATTCATGCTGGCCAAGCGTTATAAAGAACATGAAGATCCCGGCGCAGCGCAGAAGCTGATTACGTCGCATCTGCGGCTGGTCGCCAAGATCGCCATGGGGTATCGCGGCTATGGCCTGCCGATCTCCGAAGTGATCTCGGAAGGCAATGTCGGTTTGATGCATGCGGTCAAGCGCTTCGAGCCTGATAAGGGCTTCCGCCTGGCGACCTATGCCATGTGGTGGATCCGTGCGGCGATTCAGGAATATGTCCTGCGCTCGTGGAGCCTGGTCAAGATCGGCACCACGGCTGCCCAGAAGCGGCTGTTCTTCAACCTGCGCAAGGTGAAGGGCCAGATCGCGGCGCTCGATGATGGCGCACTGCATCCCGACCAGATCGCCCAGATTGCCACCACGCTCAATGTGACGGCAGACGAAGTGGTTTCGATGAATGCACGCCTGTCGGGTGATGCATCGCTCAATTCGCCCATGCGGGCTGATGAAGGCTCATCGGAATGGCAGGACTGGCTGGTCGATGACACGCCTAGCCAGGAAACCACGCTGGGCGAAAGCGAAGAGTATTCCGAGCGCATGGGCCTGCTCAACACAGCCATGGATGTGCTCAACGAGCGCGAGAAGGCGATCTTTCACGCCCGTCGCCTGCAGGAAAGCCCATCGACACTCGAAGAGCTGGCCCAGCAATATGATGTGAGCCGTGAGCGTATCCGGCAGATCGAAGTGCGGGCCTTTGAAAAGGTACAGGAAGCTGTGCGCGAGGCGGCAGTCGCCAACTGATCGGGCGCAGCAGAAAATGAAAAGGCGGACCCTCTGGTCCGCCTTTTTTTGTGTCTATGGGGTGACGATCATGCGCTGGCTGGCGCGATCGGCACGGTAGGTGTCCGGATCGTAAGCGGTCTGTGCCTCAAGCTGCTCGCGTGTGGTGTTGAGGAACAGATAGCGGTTTTCCAGCGTATCGGCCGAAAAGGTCAGGTTCTCATAGCCCACGGCCACCGGCTTGGCGCCCAGGCCGAGAAAGCCGCCGACATCGACGATGACCGCATCAAGGCTGTCATCGGCATTGCGCACCACATCACCAATGGTGCCGATCTGCTCGTCATTGATGCCGTAAACGGCAATGCCCAGCATGTCCTCGGCGGTCAATCCGGTGCTGTCGAACGCCGAAATGCCGGCGCGGTGGAGTGTTGTTTCGTCCTCGCGCTCGGGCTGGTCAGTGGTGAGCGCGGGATCGATAGCGGTCTGGTTGGGATCGCCATCAACCAGCTGGGCCTGCTCCTCGCTGGGGGTCAAGGCAGGCTCGCCGGTAACCTCTTCGCTGTCCGCCCAGATAAAGGCGGGGGCGGAGGTGAGTTCATCGGCGGTGGTTGGCAGCACCCAGCGCCGGGTGCCGTCTTCGCGCTGGGCCCATTCGAGCTGGGCGAAATCGACGGCAACATCCTTGGCACCGACGCCCAGAAAGCCACCGACACTGATGACGACGGCGGAAATACCAAAGCCGGGGGTGACGACCAGATCCTCAATGGTGCCGATCTGTCCGGCATCGTCGGCAATGGAGGTGAAGACCGTCTTGTCGAGCAATTGGGTGACCAGGGTGTCGGTCTCGGAATGGGCATAGCCACTCGACATGATGGTGGGCGCGGCGATGCCGCTGCGCTCAAGCTCGGTGGCCATCTGGGGCAGAATATCCTGCGCCAGGGTGGGCGTCGCCAGTGCCAGGGTCAGTGCAATGGTGGAAACAAATGAATGGGACATGGGACCTCACAAACATGAAAGAAGGGCCGGCAATGCCGGCCCTTCAGGGGTGATCCGCAAGGGATCATGCTGCCGGGAACCCGGCGAGCCGCAATTACATGTCAGTTGCGCGCTGAGCCGGATCGGAGGCGTAGGTGTCCTCGTTATATTCTGGCTGCGCTTCAAGCTGCTCGCGGGTGAAGTCGCTGTAGATCACGTAGTCGCCGTCTTCATTGGCAGCGAATTCGAGATTTTCCATGCCAACAGCAACGCGCTTCTGACCCAGGCCGAGGAAGCCACCAAAGTCGACAACCATGGCGTCGATCTTGCCGTCTTCGGTGAGCAGGATGTCACCAACTTCGGCGATGTCTTCGCCATCAGGGCCGATCACGGTGGCGCCTTCGAGGTTGTCAGCGGTCAGCGCTTCATAATCAACGCGCTCATAACCATCGCGGGGCATGGCGGCGGCAGCGCCGTCAGCTGGCTGCATGGCTGGGTCGGCAGGGGCCATGGCTGGGTCAGCCGGAGCCATTGCTGGATCGGCAGGGGCCATCGCTGGATCAGCTGGCGTCATGCCATCAGCCGTGTTCATGTTGTCGGCTGGCTTGTCGTCTTCAAAGGTGAAGTCGGGCGCATTGTTGAGCTCGTCAGCCGTGGTTGGCAGAACCCAACGCTCGGTGTTGTCGGTGGCGACAGTGAATTCGAGGGAAGCGAAATCAACGGCAACCGACTTTTCGCCAATGCCCAGGAAACCGCCAACGCCGATCACAACAGCGGAGATCTTGCCGTCTTCAGTGAAGACCAGATCGGTGACATTGCCGATTTCTTCGGCATCATCGCCAGCGCTGGAATAGACGGGCTGATCGATCAGGCGGGTTGCCAGATTGTCGGTATCGACGCTGGTGTAACCGGTGGCCAGATCAAACGACTGGTACATTTCATCGTGATCGCCAGCTTCGGTGTGCATCTCGGTGCTCATGGCATCGCCCGTGGCGGGGGCCATTGCATCGGTGCCCATGGCAGGATCTGCGGGGGCTTCAGTGGTCGCAGGAGCCATTGCATCGGTAGCCGGTGCGGCTTCCTGAGCCATTGCGCCGGTCGACATCAGGGCAGCGAGGGCCGTGGTGGCCATAAGGGTGCGGATCATAGTAAGCTCCGTGTGTTCATTCTTGTGGTGAACGGGCCGTGCGGTGCAAAACTTGCAGGTGGCGCACCGTGCGGCCCTTGATGTCTCGACAACGCAGCCACTGCGCGAGACGTTCCGATAGAAATTTCGCCATTGGGCAAATTTTGCGTGGAACCACGTATCGAAAAGGCCGGCGCTCATAGTGAGGCCGGCCTTTTCGATGGCTTCTATCTTATCTGAGAGATGCGGGGTTGATCAGTCGATCAACTGGGCGGTGTCGCGATCATAGCTGCGCATGGCGCGGTGTGGCATGCCGCCATCCTGAAATTCGGGACCAAAGGCGGCAAAGCCCAGGCGCTCATAAAAGCCGAGCTTGTCGGACTGGGCGGTGAGGTAGAAGCGGTCCCGGCCCGCGGCGCGGGCGTGGTCCATCGCCGTGATGATCATCGCCTTGGCAATGCCCTGACCGCGAAAGGCCTGATGCACGGCGACGCGGCCGATCTTGATGTGCTCGGGCTTGTCGAGCAGGCGCAACGTGCCCACGACCTCGCCGGCGACGATGGCGACAAAATGGGTCGCCGTCAGGTCGTCGGCATCGTTTTCTTCTTCTTCGGGGACTTTCTGCTCCCAGACGAACACCTCGCGGCGAAGCGCGAAGGCGGCGTTGCACAGGGCAGAAAAGGGCGGCACGGTCAGGATGGTGTTGGTCATGGCCGCCAAGATAGCCGAGCGTGCGGCCTGCTGCCTAGTGGCCGCCCAGATGCCATTGGCGATGCACCAGCTGATGGATGAAGCTGAGCTTTTCAATAACCGGGGGCGTCAGCACAAAGGGATAGGCATCGGGATGACCCATGGCACGATTGAGATTGTTGAGCATGTTGGCCAGCGGCACCCAGTTGTCGACAATGGTCTGGGCGTCCGGGGCGGTATAGGGCACGAAGCCGGTCTGGATGGAAAGATCGGCATCCTGGCCGTCGACCCGGGCGTGCACGCCAAAGGATGAGGCCATCTCGACGGTGTCCACGATGTGAAGATAGTGCGCGAAGGTTTCGGCAAAATCTTCCCAGGGATGGCAGGTGGCGTAGGAGCTGATGAAATTCTGCGACCAGCCCGCTGGCGCGCCATTGGCATAGTGGGCCTCAAGCGCCTCGCCGTAATCGAGCGTTTCGTCGCCAAACAGCCGGCGGAACTCGCCCAGTGGCGCGCGGCCATCGACCAGCAGATCCCAGTAATGGTGCCCGATCTCGTGGCGGAAATGACCCAGCAGGGTGCGGTAGGGCTCGCCCATTGAGGTGCGGCGCGCCTCGCGCTCGGCGTCGTCGGCCTCGATCAGCGCAATGGTGATGATGCCGTTGTCGTGGCCAGTCAGCACCCGTTCCTTGGCGACGGGGGTATCGGCCAGAAAGCGGAAGGACAGGCCATGCTCGGGATTGCTGGCGCGGGTCTGCAGCGGCAGATCAAGACGCAGCAGGGAATAGAACAGGCGCTTCTTGGCGCGCTCGATGACCTGCCAGCGGGACAGGTTGAGCGGGTCGCTGATATCGGGGATGGTATCATTGTGCCGACAGGCAGCGCAGAAGGGATCGCCGCCGGGCGTGGCGCGGATCAACCAGTTGCAGGCGCTATGCTTGGCATTTTCGCAGAACACATAGGGTTCGTCGGGGAAGGTCGAGGAGGACCATGTATTGCCTTCCTGGACCAGTGAGACCAGCGCGTTCTTGTCCGAGCGGTAGCCCAGGGTATGGCCGCAGCGTCCGCAACTGGCGTTCTCGAAATAGACGGTGTTACCGCAGTGGTCGCAGGCAAAGAGTTTCATGAGGCAGGCCTTGGTATGTCACGGCAACAATGCGCAGAGGCTTTACATGTTCCGAACGCGCGATGTGGATATTTCGACGTTTTGGCCGCTATTGTGTGGCTGAGCCATTTGGCGGGTGAAGCGGGCAATGATAGGGCAATGGTGTTCGATCTGGAGAACTGGCTGTGAGCATTGAGTTTTTGATCACCACGCTGATCGTGGTCGTGTCGCCGGGTACCGGGGCGCTCTATACGATCGCGGCGGGACTGAGCCGGGGCGGCAAGGCGAGCGTGTGGGCGGCCTTTGGCTGCACCGTGGGGATCGTGCCGCACATGCTGGCGGCCATTACCGGGCTGGCAGCCATTCTGCACACCAGTGCGCTGGCCTTCGAGATCATCAAGTATCTCGGCGTGGCTTATCTGCTCTATATGGCCTGGGTGACGCTGCGTGATACCGGCTCGCTGAGCCTGGAAGCCGATGTGACCAACAAGTCGGTGGGCAAGGTGATCACCGAGGCCGTGCTGATCAATATTCTCAATCCAAAGCTATCGATCTTCTTTTTCGCTTTCCTGCCGCAGTTCGTGCCTGCCAGCGCGCCCAATGCGCTGGGCCAGATGCTGGAGCTGAGCGGGGTGTTCATGGCTGTGAGCTTTGCCGTATTCGCGATCTATGGCCTGTTCGCCGCCGCGATCCGCGGACAGCTGATTACGCGGCCAGCGATCATGGTGTGGATGCGGCGCAGCTTTGCGGGCGCGTTCGTGCTGCTCAGCGCCCGGCTGGCGCTGATGGAGCGCTAGGCGCTGCGCTAATCCTCTTCGGTGATCGTGTAGTGCCGTGGCAGACCCGCTGTGACCTGCGCCCATGCGGTATCCCTGGCTCGATCCTGGTGCGCATCGAAGGCCCCGCGATCGACAAAGCACTCGGTGACCAGGAAATGGCCGGGCCGCGATGGCCTTTCGGTCACCTCAAACGCCGTGCAGCCGGGTTCGGCGCGTGTCAGCTCCATATGCAGCGGCAGGGCGGCCCTGACCTGCTCGCGGCGCTCTGGCGGCACTTCAAGATAGCCCTGAAGGCGCAGCTTGCCCACGCTCAGACGCTACCGACGGTCTTGAGGCGAATGCGCGGGTGCACTTCGTTCTGGCTCATCACCACAGTCTGGGGACGGAAGCGCTCGACGATGGAGCGCACATGGGAGCGAATGCCCGGCGAGGTGATCAGCACAGGGATTTCTCCGACCTGAGCAGCGCGCTCATAAGCGGACTGAACGGCACCAATGAACTGCTGCAGGCGCGACGGGGCCATGGCCAGATGGCGGTTCTCGCCTTCGCCCACCATGGCTTCGGCGAAGTCGCGTTCCCATTGCGGGCCCAGGGTGAGCAGCGGCAGATTGCCATCGGGGCCCAGATTGGCCGCGCAGAGCTGGCGCGCCAGACGGCTGCGGACGTGCTCGGCAATGGTCTGCACCGAACGGCCATTGCCGGCAATTTCGGCGACGCCTTCGAGGATGGTCGACAGATCGCGGATCGAGATGCGTTCGTTGAGCAGGGTTTGCAGCACCCGCTGCACGCCCGAGACCGTGATCAGGCTGGGGACAATGTCCTCGACCAGCTTTTGCTGTTCCTTGGGCAGGCCGGACAGCAGGGACTGAACATTGGCGTAGCTGAGCAGGTCCGCCACATTGGTCTTGAGTACTTCGGTCAGATGGGTGGAAATGACCGTGGATGGATCGATGATGGACAGACCGCGCAGCTCGGCTTCGTCGCGCAGCGCCGGTTCGATCCAGGTTGCCGGCAGCCCAAAGGTTGGCTCGGTGGTGTGATGGCCGGGCAGATCGATCTGATTGCCATAGGGGTCCATGACCATGAGCTGGTTGGCAAAGATCTCGCCGGCGCCGGCTTCGACTTCCTTGATGCGCACTTTGTAGCTGTTGGGCTCAAGCTGCATGTTGTCCAAGATGCGGACGGGCGGCATGACAAAGCCAAGTTCGGTGGCCAGCTGGCGGCGCAGGGCCTTGATCTGTTCGGTAAGGCGGTCGGAGCCGTTCTCGTCTTCCTTGACCAGGCTGAGCAGGCCATAGCCGAGTTCGAGCTTGAGCTCGTCAATCTTGAGGCTGTCGGTAATGGGCTGTTCGTCAGCCTGCCCCTGGCCGCCGGGCAGGGCCGGGGCCTTGGTGGTGGCTTCCAGTTCGGCGTCGGCGATGCGCTCATCCTTGGCACGGGCCGAGCGCCAGGCGACATAGCCCACCGTGCCCGAGATCAGCAAGAAGGGCACGACTGGCATGCCTGGCAGGAAGGCCAGCAGGCCCATGACGGCCGAGGACATGCCCAGCGCGCGTGGATAGCCGGTGAACTGAGCCGACAGGGCCTTGTCGGCCGAACCGGTGACGCCGGACTTGGACACCAGGATACCGGCAGCGGTGGAGACGATCAGGGCAGGGATCTGGGAAACCAGACCGTCACCAATGGTGAGCAGGGTATAGACATTGCCCGCTTCGGAAACCGACAGGCCTTCCTGCATCATGCCGATGAAAATGCCGGCGATGACGTTGATGAAGGTGATGATCAGGCCGGCAATGGCATCGCCACGCACGAATTTGGAGGCACCGTCCATGTTACCGAAAAAGGCGCTTTCGCCTTCCAGCTCGGCGCGGCGCTTCTTGGCGGTGTCCTCGTCGATCAGGCCGGCGCTGAGATCGGCGTCGATGGCCATCTGCTTGCCGGGCATGGCGTCCAGGCTGAAGCGGGCGGCCACTTCGGCGATACGGCCCGAACCCTTGGTGATGACGATGAAGTTGACCAGCACCAGAATGGAAAACACCACCACGCCGATGACGAAGTTGCCGCGCATGACGAAGTTGCCGAAGGCTTCGATGACGTGGCCAGCCGCCGCGGTGCCGGTATGGCCTTCGGCCAGGATCAGGCGTGTGGTGGCCAGGTTCAGGCCCAGGCGCAGCATGGTGGCGATCAGCAGAACCGTTGGAAACGATGAGAATTCCAGCGGTTTCTGAATGAACAGCGCCGTCATCAGGATCATTACCGAGAAGACGATCGAGATGGCCAGAAGGCCATCGAGCAGGACCGGCGGCATCGGCACGATGAGGATGACGATGAGGCCCATGACGCCTGTCGCCAGGGCGATATCGCCCGAGCGCAGCATGTCCACAATCGAGGCAGCCGATGGAATCTTGAACGGCGCTCGTGTGGGGCCTGTGGGCAGGTCGGTCATCTAGGTCCTAAGCGACTGAGCGCCGTTCACCGGGATCAGGCACCTTGGTACCTTCGTCGGCATATTGGTTGAGCTTGTTGCGCAGCGTGCGAATCGAGATGCCCAGAATATTGGCCGCATGCGTGCGGTTGCCCAGCGTGTGATCAAGGGTATCCAGTATCAAATCACGCTCGACATCGGCCACGGTGCGGCCGACCAGGGCCGCCGACATGGTCTGGGCCGTCTGGGCCAGCTGCGCTGATAGCGAGCTGGCCGCGGCGACTTCGTTCAAACCCATGCCATCCGGCAGCACAATGGCATCGGGACCGATGACATCGCCTGACGAGAGCAACACCGCGCGGTGCAACGTGTTTTCCAGCTCACGGACATTTCCCGGCCAGGGGGCCTTGAGCAGGGCAGCACGAGCGTCCGGGGACAGGACGCGCGGGGGCAGGCCATTGGCCTTGGCATATTTGTCGACAAAATGCTCGGACAGCGCAGCAATATCGCCGGGGCGATCGCGCAGGGCAGGGAGCTTGAGATTGACGACGTTAAGACGGAACAGCAGATCTTCGCGGAAGCTGCCTTCACGGACAGCATCGCTGAGATTGCGATTGGATGTAGCCAGAATTCGGATATCGACGGGAACAGGCTTGGTGCCGCCGACGCGGTCGATCAGGCGTTCCTGAATGGCGCGCAGCAGCTTGGACTGCAGGCGTACGTCCATCTCGCTGATTTCGTCGAGCAGCAGGGTGCCGCCCGAGGCTTCCTCGAACTTGCCGATGCGGCGGGCGATGGCACCGGTGAACGAGCCCTTTTCATGGCCGAACAGCTCGGATTCCAGCAGCGCTTCGGGAATGGCCGCGCAGTTGATGGAAATGAAGGGCTTGTTGGCGCGCTTGGAGCGGGCGTGAACGTATTTGGCGATCACTTCCTTACCGGTACCGCTTTCGCCGGTGATCAGGATCGAGGCATCGGAGCCGGCGATCTGGTCGGCCATCTTGACCACGCGTTCCATGGCCGGATCGCGGAACAGAAATTCGGCACTGTCGCGGGCCACGGCGGCGATAACGGCTGCAATCAGCTCGGCATCGGGAGGCAGGGGGATGTATTCCTTGGCGCCGGCGCGGATGGCGTTAACGGCGGCGGCGGCATTGGCCTCGACGCCACAGGCGACCACGGGAATGGCAATGCGCTCAGCTTCGAGCCCGGCGATGAGCCCGGCAATATCCATGACCACATCGACCAGCAGGAGATCGGCACCGCGACCGGCGCGCAGGGCAGCCAGGGCGATTTCGACGGAGGGGGCGTGTGCCACCTTGGCACCGCCATTCATAGCCATCTTGGTGGCTTCGCTGAGCTGGCCTTCGAGGGCCCCGATGATGAGCAGACGCATCCTGAGTGCCTCCCTTATTGCGGCTTGATGATTTCGGTCATGGTGACGCCGAGCTTGGACTCGACCAGCACGATTTCGCCGCGTGCCACCAGCCGTTCATTGATGAAGATCTCGACGGCCTCGCCGACCTGGCGGTCCAGCTCGATCACGGTGCCGGTATCGAGCTTGAGCAGGTCCGAGACGGCCATCTTGGTGCGGCCCAATACGACCGAGATGCGGACGGGGACGTCAAAGACGGCTTCAAGATCTGCCGCGCTGCGTTCGACATAGGCCTCAGGCCCGTCTTCCTTGACGCTGGCCAGCATCTCTTCGAAGTTGATGCCGCCGTCTTCGGTATCGGCGCCGGGTTCGTTATCAGAATCGCTCAATGGCCACTCTCCTGTGCAATGGTCTTGCCGGACTTGGCGGCGAGGTAGGCGGAAATTTTCTTGTCGATGTCCTTGGACACGGCGCCGATATCGCGGACCAGACCGCCATCGACCCATTCCAGCTTGCCGTCACCGACGCGCTGGTCGGGATCGCCCATGACCACCAGACGGCCCGAAAAGCCCGAGGTCTTCATGTGCTCGGTGGCGATGTCGCGAATGCCGTCGGCAATCGAGGGATGGCAGCGCACGACCAGATGCGGCACGCCGCCCAGGCTCTGCATGCATTCGGCAATCAGCGCATCGAGCTCGACAGTGGGGTAGCGGGCCAGAAGATGCAGGGCCAGCTTGCGCCCGACAGTGCTGGCCAGATCGATGGCTTCGCGCTGCGCCTGAGCGGTCGCATCGTCAAGGGCGGCGGCCATTTCGGCGCCATGGGTGGCCAGCATGCCCGCGGCAGACGCCAGGGTCTGGGCCGCCTGGGCAGTTGCCGAACGTTCGCCTTCGGCCAGTCCTTCGGCAAAAGCCTGTTCGCGCGCCTGGGCGACCAGCATGGCGACCATGTCTTCGGGCACGGTCGGCTTGGCTGGGGCAGCCTTGGTCTTCTGCCCCATATCGAGATCAAAATTGAAACGTGCGGGTTGTGCCACTTACGCCACCATCTGATCGTCGGCTTTGGTCTTCATGATCACGATATCGCCCTTGGCAGCGAGATCCTTGGCCGTGGAGACCATGCGACCCTGGGCTTCGTCGACATCCTTGAGGCGGACGGGGCCCATGACCTCCATGTCGTCCTTGAGCAGCTTGGCTGTGCGGCCGGACATGTTCTCGAAGAAGGTCTCCTTGATCGCGTCGTTGGCGCCCTTGAGCGCCATGGCGAGTTCCTTTTTGTCCATGCGCGCAAGCAGGGTCTGAATGGCGGAGGATTCAAGCTTGGCCAGATCCTCGAAGGTGAACATCAGCGCCTTGATGCGCTCGGCATCGTCGCGATTGTTCTCCTCGAGCGTGGTGATGAAGCGCGCTTCGGTCTGGCGATCGAAGGCGTTGAAGATTTCGGCCATCTGTTCGTGGCTGTCGCGGCGCTTGGAGTGGTTGAGCGTGGACATGAATTCGGTGCGCAGGGTGGACTCGATCTTTTCGAGGATTTCCTTTTGCACCGGATCAAGGCCGAGCATGCGCTGGACGACGTCCATGGCCAGCTCTTCGGGCAGCACGGCGAGCACCTGGGAGGCATGCTCGGTGGCAATCTTGGAGAGCACCACGGCGATGGTCTGGGGGTATTCGTTCTTGAGATAGGCGGCCAGCACGTCGGCCTGCACGTTGGACAGCTTTTCCCACATATTGCGGCCAGCGGGGCCGCGGATCTCTTCCATGATGGAATCGACCTTGTCCTGGCTGAGGAAGCTGAGCAGCAGGCGTTCGGTGGAATCGGTATTGCCCGAGAGCGAGCCGTTGGAGGAGACCGCGGTCACAAACTCGACCATCAGGTCATCGAGCATTTCCTGGGTGATGGGGCCAAGGCGCACCATGGCACGGCTGAGCTGCTTGACCTCAAGCTCGTCGAGCTCGTCAAAAATGGGCTTGCCGTAATCGGGACCCAGCGCCAGCAACAGGGCTGCGGCCTTTTCGTCACCGGTCAGGACACGGGTGGTGGTGGCGTCATTGACGACCAGCTGGCCCGGGGCCTTGGCGGCGTCGGGTTGCTGAGCGGGTTCACCTGATTGGGATACGAGGGCCATGATCGTTACGCTGCACTACCAAGCCAGTCGCGCACGATCAGTGCGGCCTGCTTGGGGTTTTCTTCAACGAGGTCGCCGACCATTTTGAGCGTCTGGAGCTGTGTTTCCCCCATCGACTTGGCGTTGGCGACCCATGCGGGGGTCTTGTCCTTGGGTTCGTCGGGCTCCTCGTTGATCACACGGCCATCGGGGCCCAGTGTACCAGCGTGGCCGACTTCAGCCGCTGACGGCAGCGACAAGGGCTTGGTTTCGGGTGTCAGCACCTTCTTGAGCAGCGGGCGCATCACGAAGAAGACCAGAGCCAGCGCGATGAGCAGGGTGACGGCCATTTCGGCGCCATTCATCAGGTCGTCGCGGGTGAAGTCGAGCAGGCCACCGGAAGCATCGGTGCCCGGTGCTGCCAGCTCGGGCCGCTCGGCAAACTGCATATTGACCACTTCGACGCTGTCGCCGCGGGTCTCCGAATAGCCCACAGCAGAGCGCACCAGGGTCAGGATCTGAGTGACTTCCTCGGCGCTGCGGGGTGCGTAGGTGACGTTGCCATCGCCTTCGTCGGTATAGACGCCATCGACAACCACGGCGACCGAGAGGCGCTTGATCTGGCCCGCTTCGGTAACGGCGGTCTGGGTGGTCTTGGAGATTTCGTAATTGGTCACTTCCTCGGTGGAAGTGCCCTTTTCGGTGGCGGTGTTGCCGTTATTGCCGCTGGCACCGGGCAGTTCATTGGCAACGGTGACCTGACCATCGGCGCCGCCCGAGAGGTTTTCGGTTTCACGGATCTGGCTGGAGCGGACGACCTGGGATTCGGGATCGAAGGTTTCCTGGGTGGTGGTGGAGCGGTTGAAATCGATCTCGGCGCTGACTTCAACGCGGGCCCGACCGGCGCCAACCACATTGGCCAGCATGTCCTCGACGCGGGTGCGCATGCGGTTTTCGTAGCTGAGCGTGCGCTCGGCTGCCTGACCGGACAGGGCGCCTTCAGCGTCATCGCCCGAACCGGACGCCAGCAGATTGCCCTGATCATCGACGATGGCGACGTGGGTCGGGCTCATGCCTTCAATGGCCGAGGAGACCATGTGCTGAATGGCGCGAATTTCGCCCGAAGCCAGTTCGCCCCGCACCGAGAGCACGATGGAGGCCGTTGGGTCCTTGCGTTCGCGGCGGAACAGTTCGCGCTCGGGCAGCACCAGATGCACGCGAGCCGACTTGATGCGGGTCAGCGAGTTGATGGTGCGGGCCAGTTCGCCTTCAAGGGCGCGGACATTGTTGATGTTCTGAACGAAGCTGGTGGCGCCCAGGGTCGACTGCTGATCGAAGATCTCATAGCCGACCTGACCGCGCTGGGGCAGGCCTGAGCCGGCCAGGGTCATGCGCAGCGTGGTGATCTGGTCGCGCGGCACCAGAATGGTATCGCCTTCGCCCCGCAGCTCGTAGGGCGTGTTCATCGTCTGCAGTTCGCTGATGATGGCCGAGGAGTCTTCCAGGCTCAGCCCGGTATAGAGTGGCGCCAGGTTCGGGGTCTGGGCCCGCATGATCAGAAAGGCAAAGAAGCCGAGCATGAGCACAGCGACCGTCGCCATAGCTGCCAGTCGCGGCAATCCTATGCGGTTCATCAACTGTGTGAAATTGTCCAAGCCGGCACTCGATTCAAACTGGGCTGATTCAAACGCAAATCTGCGCGGTGATCGCTGGGCAAAAATTACCTAGCTGGTGGTAAACAGAGTCTTAACGAATTGTTGCGGAATGCAATTTCCGGCAGAAAATGCCGAGCTAAGTGAATGAAAGGTTCTCTTCCATGCTCAAAATCCTGGGCCGAGTGACATCAATCAACGTGCGCAAGGCGCTTTGGGCGCTCGATGAACTGGGTGTGCCCTATGAGCGCGAAGACTGGGGACAACCGCTGCGCGACCCCCGCGTGCCCGAGTTTCTGGCGCTCAATCCCAATGGGCAGGTGCCGGTACTGATCGAGGATGATTTCGTGCTCTGGGAGAGCATCGCGATCATGGGTTACATCAATCAGGCCCATGGCAAGGGGGCGTTGCTGCCCGAAACGGCGCGTGAGCAGGCGCTGGTGATGCAGTGGGTGGAATGGCAAAATACCGAACTGGGCGCCCATTGGGGCTATCCGCTGCGGGCGATCATCCGCAAGGAACCTGGCTATGACAATACTGACGCCCTGGCGAAAAGCATCGCGCTATGGGCCGGCAAGATGGCGATCATCGAGGCGCATCTGGCCAAGGGCGGGGCGTTTGTGGTGGGCGAGTGCTTTTCGCTGGCCGATATTGCCATCACGCTAGGATTGCATCGCTGGTTTGCCATCCCCTTTGAGCATGCGCCCATGCCGGCCGCGCAGGCCTATTATGAGCGCATGATGGAGCGGCCGGCGGCCAAGGCCTGGCTGGCTCCGCAGACGCCCTGAGGGGGCCGCACAACAGCAAAGCCCGCCCGGAGAACCGGGCGGGCTTTGAAAATCTGAGCTATGAGCCTTTCGGCTCAGCCTTCGCGGTAGTGCTGGATCCAGGTTGTCCGCAATCCAGCAAGTCCATGCTTGTCGATAGCCGCTTGCCAATTCAAGAATTCATCGACGCTAAGCGTGTAACGGTCGCATGCCTCTTCGAGGCTAAGCAAACCGCCGCGCACAGCAGCGACGACTTCGGCTTTACGGCGAATGACCCACCTCCGCGTATTAGCGGGGGGAAGATCTGCAATCGTGAGCGGACTTCCGTCCGGTCCGATAACGTACTTAACGCGAGGTCGCATCTGTACGGTCATTTTACTCTCTACTCAAACCTGACCATATGATGAGTAGACTAGGCCAACTGCCTTAAAATTCGACTAAGGGGAAACTTACAACTGGTTAAGGCCAGCCCCGAATTCCCCAAGCGCCGGTTCACTTTTTTCATGAATGCGAAAGGCCACCCGGAGGTGGCCTGACGGAAGGATCGGTGATGGGGGTGAACCACTTGCTAGCTGGTGGTTTCAGCCTGTTCCTGGTCGCCCACGGTGGTGGTCGAGGTCGGTGGCAGGCGCACGTCGGTCACGTCGGTGATGGCCACCTTGCGTGACCCAACGGTCAGGATTGGGACACTACCGGTGAAGTCCACGCCGGAGGCGATGCCGATCGAAGAGGTTGTTACGTCAACAGTGCGACCCTGAACGTTGCTGCCCTTGATGTCGATTGTGTAGATGCCATTGGGCTGGGTATTGCCGTCGCTGCCCATGCCATCCCAGCGGAAGGTGCCGGGGCCTGCATTGAGCGAGCCGGTTTCGGTGTACACCACGCTGCCGCCGGCATTCTTGATTGTGACGGTGGCGTTGGCGACCTGGGCTTCGGCATTATAGGACCAGAACACGGCTTCCTTGTCGGTCAGTTCGCCCGTCTTGCCGGTGGAGGTCACCTGTTTGCCAATATAGGAGACAGCATCGGACTTGGCGGTATTCTGACCAGCCAGCATCAGGGTCTCAAGGAACTCATTGGCCTTGAGCTGCTGCTCGACGCCGGAGAACTGCACCAATTGCTGGGTGAACTGGTTGGTGTCGAGCGGATCGAGTGGATTCTGGTTCTTGAGCTGTGTGGTCAAGATGTTGAGGAAGGTGTCGAAATTGTCCGCGATACCGGCGCGGGCTGTCGATGTGCTTGATGTGCCGGTACCTGAAACGCCACTGACTGCCATGACATCTACTCCTTACGCGATGATGTTGACGCCGCTCGCCGTGAGGCTGCCGCGATAGAGGTTGACGGTTGGGGGCGGCGCTTCTTCGATATCGCCGGCGCCCATGCCGTTCAGACTGAATTTCTGGCCCTGATCGTCGCGACCCTGCTGCTGGCCACCACTGAAGGGGTTCTGCTTGAGCGAGAATTCGAGATTGGTCTTGGCGCCATCGAGGCCCGCCTGCTGCAGCGCCTTTTCCAGTGCGCGCTGGTCGCGCTGCATCAGATCGAGCGTTTCGGATTTTTCCACCACCAGACGGGCATTGATCTGGCCGCCCTTGTCGATATCGAGCCGGACGTCGATGCGGCCCAGTTCAGGGGGTCGAGCCGCATCTGAAAGCGCGTATTGCCCTCATTGACCTGACGGACCAGCTCGAACGCCAATTGGGGCAGGTTGAGCTGTTGCTGGCTGGTCTGATAGCCGGGCTGAACGGCGCGTGTTGCCACGGCGTCGATGCGCACGGCCTGCGGGGCCGCCTGGGTTGCTGCCTGCGCCTCGGCACGCTCCGCGTCGGTCGCTGCGGCAACGGGTGTTGCGGCAGGTGCCTTGGCGTCGATGGGCTTTTTGTCTTCGGCAGGCTTGTCGCCAGCGCGATCGCCGGTTTCGGCGTCGGGCTGATTGTCGGTGGCGGCGGCCGTCAGCTTGATATCTGCCTCGGCGCCCTCGGTGGTTTCGCTGGTGGCGGCCGGCGCGGTGGCGTCGGCCTTGCCGGTCAGGGTTGGTTCGGTGAGCTTGAGCGCAGGGGCCGCCAGAGACTGGGTAGCCGCGCTGGTTTCAAGCTTGGGCGCGGGGTTGACCAGCTTGGCCAGAGCCGCTTGCAGATCGGCATCGAAGCTGTCATCGGCCTGCAGGCCCATGGCTGCCAGATCATCGGCGCTGACCGCGCCGCTATTGAGTTGCTGCAACAGGGCAACGAGCTTCTCGCCGACCGACTTGACGATGGCGGACAGCTCGGCACTGGCCGCTGGTCCGGCTTCGCCGGCCAGCATGGTCTGGGCCAGCGGTGCCAGCGCCTGGGTCAATTGCGCCGCTGCATTGCCGTCGCCATCCACGATGGCGGTGGTGAGCGCGGTCAGATCGTCCAGGCCGGCGGTGGCGGACAGATCGATATTGAATTTGGCGGAAAGCCCTTCGAGCGCTTCATTGATGTGGGTGAGCAGTTCCGGGTCGACGGTCTCGCCGGCGTCGATTGCCTGCTTGAGGTTGGCCAGGCCGTTCACCAGATCGGTGAGCAGGGCCTTGGCCTCATCGGTTGTTTCGATTGGCGCAGTAGCATCGATGACCGCGGCGAATGCCTCGGGGTCTTCACTGCCTGCCTGGGTGTCCTTGCCCCAGCCTATGCCCTTGATCAGGTCGGCCACTGCACTCAGGCTCAGCGTAGGCTTGGCGCTGCCGTCAGCCTTGGTATCGGCGGCTTTGTCGCCGCCACCGAGCATGGCCGCAAATGCGCCCATCACGCCGGGCTCGGTTTCAGCCGTACCCTGGGCGTTGAGCGCCTTGGTGGTCGTGATGCCGGCCGGGGCCTTGGATGTAACGGTCAGATGAGATGCCACGTGTTTGGGCTCGCAAAAAGAGACTAGTCCGCCCAGTTCAATGCAAGCGCCTTGCCAAGTCGGCATCTGGCCAGAAAACGCATTTGCAAGAATGGCTTAGGGCAAGCGCAGTGGGCCAGCGCGCTGCGCTTGATCGTTCCAAGGGGCAAATCTTGCCGGGCAATTGTTGCGACAGGGCCGGGAAACCGCTATCTAGCGCCCACCGAAATTTGGTCCGCTGGCCCTTGAACCCAACCGGATACAGGAAACAGATGAACTCGCTTGATATTGCCAAGCGCCCTGAAGACACGCGCGTTGTTGTCGCGATGTCGGGTGGCGTAGATTCCTCGGTCGTGGCGGGGCTATTGGCCCAGCAGGGCTATGACGTCGTCGGCGTCACACTGCAACTCTATGATCATGGCGAAGCTACCCATCGCAAAGGCGCGTGTTGCGCGGGGCAGGATATTCACGATGCGCGCCGCGTCGCCGCAGCACTGAACATTCCCCATTATGTGCTCGATTACGAAGAGCGCTTCAAAAAGAGCGTGATCGCGCCGTTTGCCAATGCCTATCAGCAGGGCGAAACGCCGGTGCCGTGCATTGCCTGCAACCAGTCGGTCAAGTTCGTGGACCTGATGGCGGTGGCCCAGGATCTGGGTGCCGATGTGCTGGCGACTGGGCATTATGTGCAGTCGCGGCTGGGCGAGGACGGGCGGCGGCAATTGTTCCGGCCGGTCGATGCCGAGCGCGACCAGACCTATTTCCTGTTCGCCACGACGCAGGACCAGCTGGATTATCTGCGCTTTCCGCTGGGCGGGATGAGCAAGGCGGCGGTGCGCGAAATGGCGCGCGAGATGGGGCTTGAGATTGCTGAAAAGCACGACAGCCAGGACATCTGCTTTGTGCCGCAGGGCAAATATGCCGACATTATCCGCAAGATGCATCCCGAGGCGGTGGCGACCGGCGAGATTGTGCATCTGGATGGCCGCGTGCTGGGCAGCCATGAGGGGATCGTCAATTACACGATCGGGCAGCGCAAGGGGCTGGGCATTGCAGCGGCCGAGCCGCTCTATGTGATCAAGCTCGACTACAAGACGCGTCAAGTGATTGTCGGGCAGCGTGAAGCGCTCAAGACCCATACGGTGCGGCTGCGCAACGTGAACTGGCTTGGCGGCACGCCGCTGGCTGAACTGAGTGCGGGCAATGGCGCGCCGGTCGAGGTCAAGATCCGCTCAACCACCGGCCCGCAATCGGCGGTGATCCAGAGCCGCGATGGCGAGGTGTTCGTGACGCTGGTGAGCGGCGAATATGGCGTGTCCCCCGGACAGGCCTGCGTGTTCTATGCCGATGACAGCGCCACGTCCGAAGTCTGGGGTGGCGGGTTTATCGCCGAGGCCGTGCCGCAGGTATTTGCGGCTGCCTGAGGATAATTATTCGGCTGGCGCCTCGGCTGAGGTGGCGGCCGCTTCAGCCCTGGCCTCATTGGCGGCTTCCTTGAGCTGCTGATAGGAGCTCAGCCCACCCATGGCGGTGGAAATGGCGATCAGCACCACCAGCACGCCCATGGCCAGCAGGAACAGGCGCGTGCGGTTGAGCTTGAACGGGCTGGGCTTGGGATCTGTCATGGCGATGGCTTCTCAAAAAAATATCTGCATTGGACCCAAAGCTATTGGGGCCCAGCGGCGTCTTACCACTAGAGTGGCAATTCCGGTAGGCGCGAGTGCAGGCAGCAGTGACGGGACCAGACCCCGAAATACCGATTGATCAGGCCGCGCTGACGCAGGGGCTGGTGCTGCGCGCGCAGAACGGCGATGCGGCTGCGTTCGGCGCGTTGATCGCGGCCCATTATGATCGCATCCACCGGGTGGCCTGGAAATGGAGCGGCAATGCCAGCGATGCCGAAGACATTGCCCAGGATGTCTGCGTCAAGCTGGGCCGGGTGATCGGGCAGTTTGATGGTCGCTCGGCGTTTTCCAGCTGGGTGTATCGCATCACCATCAATGCGGTGCGCGATCTACAGCGGCAATCCACGCGGCGCGCGCGCCAAGTCGAGGCCTATGCCGAGGTCGCGCCGGACGATCACCCTGCCGAACAGGAAGCTGCAGCAACCTCGGTCCAGCTATGGGCGGCGGTGCGGCGGCTGCCCGAGAAACAGCGCGATGCGGTGCTGTTGGTCTATGCCGAAGAGTTGAGTCACGCGGCGGCGGCCGAGATCATGGGCATTGGTGAGGCCACCGTGTCGTTTCATGTCCACCAGGCGCGCAAGACCCTGAGAGGGTTGCTATGAGCAACGAACATCCAAACGATCCATTTGAGCAGCTGCGCGGGACCACTGCACCGACGCCCGATGCTGATGCGCGGCAGAAAGCGCTGGCGGCGGGAATGGCCGCTTTTGCCGGTGCGCAGGAAAAATCGAATGCACCGACCCAAGGAATGGACTGGAGGCAGCGTCTCACTGCCATCATCACTTCCTTGAAAGGGAAATCGATCATGGACCTGCGGATCCCTATTGGTACTGCCGCCATCGCCCTGCTCGTTCTGCCGCTGGGCTATCAGCTTTATTCGAGCACCTCACTGACCCCCAGTGCACCCGCTGCACAGCGCAATGTGGCGCCCTTGGCACCCAGCGAGACCAAAGAGGCGTTGGCGGTGGCCGAGCCTGCGCCGGTGGTGAGCGATCAATTGATGAGCACAGCCGATGCGCCCCAGCCCGCAGCGGCGAGCAAGGCCGCGCCCATGGGGCAGATTGCTCGCAACACGGTGCCGATGGTAATGGCCGAAAGCGATGCCATTGGTGGGGCCATGCCGGCGCCATCGCTGGCCATGGCGCCGGCAGATCCGAGCGGGGACGTGTTCACCGACTTTGAAGAGCAGCGGCTGCAAGTGGTGGCTGATGCGCCGGTGTCGACCTTTTCGGTTGATGTTGATACGGCCAGCTATGCCTATGTGCGGCGGATGCTGGAGGACGGGCTGCTGCCCGAGCCCGATGCGGTGCGTATTGAAGAGCTGCTGAATTACTTCCCCTATGACTATGCGCCAGCAAGCAGCGCAGCGGTGCCGTTTCAGCCCAGCGTGGCGGTTTATCCCACGCCGTGGAACCCGGACACGCAATTGCTGCAGATCGGCATCAAAGGCTATGTGCCGCCGACCGAGGCGGACACGCCGAGCAATCTGGTGTTTCTGATCGACACATCGGGCTCGATGAATGCGCCGGACAAACTGCCGCTGCTCAAGCGCGCCTTCGGGTTGCTGGTTGAGCAGCTGGACGCGCGCGACAGTGTTTCGATCGTGGTCTATGCGGGGTCTGCCGGTGTGGTGCTGGAGCCGACGGCTGCGAGCGAGAAGGCCAAGATCCTGGCCGCGCTGGATGATCTTGCCGCTGGTGGGAGCACGGCCGGGGCCGCTGGCATTCGTCTGGCCTATCAGCTGGCCGAAGAGGCCAAGGTGGACGGCGGCACCAATCGGGTGATCCTGGCGACCGATGGCGACTTCAATGTGGGGATTGACGACCCCGATGCGCTGGAGGACTTCATCAAGACCCAGCGGGACGGTGGCGTCACCCTGTCGGTGCTGGGTTTTGGCCGGGGCAATCTGGATGATGCGACCATGCAGGCGCTGGCGCAGAACGGGAATGGCAATGCCAGCTATATCTCAAGCTTCCGCGAAGCCCAGAAGGTGCTGGTGGAGGAGGGCGGTTCGACCTTGGACATGATCGCCAAGGATGTGAAGGTGCAGGTCGAGTTCAACCCGGCCAGCGTCGCTGAATATCGCCTGATCGGCTATGAAACCCGTGCCCTGGACCGTGAAGACTTCAACAATGATGCGGTTGATGCCGGCGATGTCGGGGCCGGGCATAATGTGACTGCGCTATATGAGATCACGCCTGTCGGTTCGCCCGGCGCACTGGTGGATCCGCTGCGTTATGGCAGCGATGCCCAGGCGGGGGACGCTGAGTGGGAAATCGCGTTTCTCAAGATGCGCTACAAGCTGCCCGACAGCGATGTCAGCCAGCTGATCGAACAGCCCGTGACCGCCGATCTGGCTTATGGCGATATTGCCGATGCCGGGGTGGACCAGAAGTTTGCCGCCGCGGTGGCCGCGTTCGGGCAGAAGCTGAAGGGCTCCGATTATGGTCAGGCCTTGGGTTGGGACGATATTGCTGCCCTGGCGCAGGCCGGTCGGGGCGCCGATGAGAGCGGCTATCGCGCCGAATTCATCCAGTTGGTCCGCACGGCGGCCCTGCTCAAGCCCGACACGGCTGCCGCGTGCCGCGCCACGGCCGAGACGGTCTGCGAATAGACACAAAAAGCCCCCGGCCGCCGGGCCGGAGGCAGATGCTTCAAGCCTAGTCGAGTGGCTTGAGATTGGCCTCGATGCTGGCGCGCTGGCCTTCAAGGAAGGGGGCAGCGACAGGGTTTCGCCCAGCGATTCCATGGGCTCGTCAGTGGCGAATCCGGGAACGTCAGTGGCAATCTCGAACAGGATGCCATTGGGCTCGCGGAAGTAGAGCGAGGTAAAGTAGAAACGCTCGACCTCGCCACTGGAGCGAATGCCAGCCTGGGTCACACGATCGATCCACAGCCGCAGGCTGTCCTGATCGGGGGTGCGGAAGGCGACATGGTGGACGCCACCGGCACCGGGACGGGCTGGACCCATACTGGGATCGACCACGACATGGAGTTCTGCACCCGGACCGCCGGGGCCCATTTCAAAGACATGGGTTTCAGCGGTGTGGCTGGTGGTGGCGTAGGAGCGGACCTTGCGCATGTTCATCACCTGGGTGAGGACAGCCTCGGTACGGTCCAGCCGGGGCACGGCCATGCTGATCGGACCCAGACCAATGATCTGGCGCTCTGCGGGTACGGGCGACTTGGCCCAGGGCACAACCTTGTTGGCTTCATCAATGACCATGCGGAAACGCTGGCCTTCGAAGTCCTCGAAATCGAGCGAGAGCTGCCCGTTGCGCTCCTTGATCGCGCTGGTGCCGACATTGTGGCCCTGCAGGTGGTCTTTCCACCAGTTCAGGCTGTCCAGGCTATCGACGCGCAGGCCGGTGCGGCTGACGGTGTGATTGCCCCGCTGCTCGCGCACGGTATCGAAATCGAAGAAGGTCAGATCGGCACCGGGGGAGGCCACGCCGTCACCATAGAACAGGTGATAGGCGGTGGTCTGGTCCTGATTGACCGTCTTCTTGATCAGTCGCATGCCCAGGGTCTTGGTATAGAAGGCCAAATTCTTCTTCGGCTCGGCGGTGACCGCCGTGAGGTGATGGATGCCTCCGAGTTCGAGCGTCATGGTGAAGTCTCCTGTGGTGGCGCAGCGGGCGCCGTGTCTGTTGGCCTAGATGTAATGCACATTAGCGGGCTTGTGCAGCGGTCCAATTAGGACAGACTGATGTCGATTTTTGAACAACGGGCATTTGATCACTGCCAAGGGGCTGCAAGCCGCTTGACAGCCGCAGGCGCCAAACCTAAATAGGCCGCACTTACGCAGCGCGGGTCACCCGGCGGGCGTAACGTCTTATGGCGGAGTAGCTCAGTTGGTTAGAGCAGTGGAATCATAATCCATGTGTCCCCAGTTCAAATCTGGGCTTCGCTACCAATTTCAAACCCTCAGAGACCGAACGGTTTCTGGGGGTTTTTGGTTTCTGGGGTTCAGTACCGGCCAATGGACTCCGCTTTTGAAGTTTCGTCACTCCCATCTGGTATGGTAGCGGCGGCTGGTGCATGGTGGCCGCGTCTTTACTGAGGGGTTTGCCATGCCGTTTCCTGATCTGATTCAGCCCGAACTCGGGGCCTATAATAGTGCGGTCGAAACGCCGGGGGATTTCTCTGCGTTCTGGGCGAGCACGATTGCCGAAGCGCGGGCGATTGGCGGGACCGTCAGCATGGAGCCGGTGGCCAGTTCGCTCAAGGCCGTCGAGGTGTTCGACGTGACATTCCCCGGCTTTGGCGGGCATCCGGTCAAGGCCTGGCTGATGCTGCCGACGCAGCGGAGCGGGCGGCTGCCGCTAGTAGTACAGTTTCAGGGTTATGGCGGCGGGCGGGGATTTCCACATGAGCAATTGCATTGGACCGCTTCGGGCTATGCCTATCTGCGCATGGATACGCGCGGGCAGGGCAGTGGCTGGAGCACGGGCGCAACGGCCGACCCGGTGGGCTCGACGGCGTCGCTGCCGGGGGTGATGACCAAGGGCATTCTGGACAGACACGACTATTATTATCGCCGCCTGTTCACCGACGGGGTGCGGGCGATTGATGCCATGGTGGCGCAGGACTTTGTCGATGCCAGCCGGATCGCGGTGTGTGGCGGCAGCCAGGGCGGCGGCATCACGCTGGCGGTGGCGGGGATCGACGAGCGTGTGGCGGCAGCAATGCCCGATGTGCCGTTCCTGTCGGACTTTCCGCGCGCCGTAGCCAAGGCGCAGCGAGACCCCTATGGCGAGTTGGTGCGGTTTATGGCCCAACATCGCGACAAGAAGTCCCAAGTGTTTGAAACACTGCGCTATTTCGATGGGGTATGCTTTGCCCGGCAGGCCAAGGCGCCGGCGCTGTTTTCGGTGGCGCTGATGGATGATATCTGTCCGGCATCAACGGTTTACGGCGCCTATAACGCCTATGGCGGCAGCGACAAGACGATCCACGAATATGAGTTCAACAATCACGAAGGCGGCGGGCCTTTTCAGGAGCGCGAGCAGATGAAGTGGCTGGGGCAGCGCTTTGGTGTGTAGGGGATAATTGCCGAAAGGGCTTGCCTTGCGCAAGAAACGCAAATATTGCGTAGATAGCAAGTGAGGCAGACCCGTGGCAGTGCAGAAGCGCGCAAATCAGGCCGACATTGCTGAGCGCCTCGGCGTTTCGGTAAGCACGGTATCGCGTGCGCTGGCCAATGAAATCGGCATTAGCGACGTGGTGCGGCGCGATGTGCAGCGCATGGCGCGCACGCTGGGCTATAAATCCAAGCATATCACAGGGGCGGCGAGCGGGGATAAGCGCGCGGTCGCGCTGGTGCCGCTGGGCAGTGCGACCAGCGGGCTGTCGGGGTTTTATTTCGGTATTGTCGAGGGCATGCGCCAGCAGGCTGCCGAGGCGGGGATGACGCTGGATGTGCGGCTGGTCAATGACCAGATGGTGACGCTGGACATGATCCGCAAACAGCTGGCGCAGGCCGATGCAGGCGGCGTGCTGCTGGCCGGGATCGATGCCTGGGACGAGCTTGCGGTGTGGTCCGCTGCCGAGGATATCCCGTGCATTCTGGTCAATGGCAGTGACCCGCAAATGCGCCTGAGTTCGGTATCGCCGGCCAATTTCTATGGCGCGTATCTTGCCACGCAGCGGCTGCTCGATGCCGGGCATCGCCGTATCCTGCACTATACCCATCGCTACCGGCCCACCATCCTGCAGCGTCAGCGCGGCTTTGAGGCCGCGATCGCGGCAACGCCCGGCGCACAAGGCGTTATCGTCAATTCGGCGGACCGCCATACCGAGGAATTACTGGCCGATGTGCTGGCGGGTAAGCACGATGTGACGGCGCTGTTCAGCTGGAACGACATTGCTGCGGTCGAAATGCTGGAGGGGCTGTATGCGCCGGACAGTCCGGTGCCTGGGGGTTCTCGATCATCGGCTTTGATGATCTGCCGCTGGCCGGCATGGCGACGCCGCGGCTGAGTACGATCCGGGTGGATCGCGAGGCAATCGGGCGCGGTGCCATCCGCTTGCTGGGGCAGCATATGGACGGCGAAACCGCCGTGCAGCAGCTTGAGGTCGGCGTCAAAATGGTCGAGGGCGAAACCGTCTCGACCGTCGTCTGACGCCGGATATTTCAACACTCCCTGAGTAAAAATGTTAGCAGATTGTGCACGTTGAGGGGCGCGCACGGTGGTTATCGACACGCTATGTCCTTGCTCGGACAACGCAAAATGAACAAATTTGCGTAACTTGCGTGATTTGCGCAAATTGCTTGAAATAGCGCAAGTTGTGCAATAGCCTTTCCGACACCAGCAATCGAGGAGACGGTCGAGGGACCGCGGGATGCTGAGGCGGGGAGTGCGACGTGGATTTGCGCCGGTGGAATGTCAAACATGTGCGCATGGTGCTGGCGACAGCGCCCGCGTTTACGCCGTTTGCCAGAAGCGGTGAGCAGGGAGTGGCGCGCATCAAATCCACTATCGGGTCGCAGGCTCTGGCGGGACTGCTCGAGCAGGCGCGGGCCGATGCGGTCGCGCCCGTTCCGGCGCTGCCCGCTGCGCTCTATCTGGAATTCATGCGGACCGGACGGCGCGAGGGCTATGAAGATGCCCAGCGCGAGCGGCGGCAGATGCTGTATCGCCTGACCCTGGCTGAATGGCTTGAGGGCGAAGGCGCCTTTATCGACGCGATTGAAAATCTGGCCTTCGCACGGCTCGAAGAGACCAACTGGTCCTGGCCTGCGCATGGGCGGGTGCTCGACATGCCGGATCGGCCGACGCTTGATCTGGCTGCAGCGATGAGCGCGCTGGATCTGGCGGAGATGGATTATCTGATCGGCGACAGGCTGTCCGCACCCTTGCGCGCCCGGTTGCGCAGCGAGACCGATCGGCGCGCCATCGCCCCGTTCCTTGAGCGCAATGATCACTGGTGGCTGCACACCACGCCGCAAAAGCAGGTTAATAACTGGACGGCGGTGTGTGTCGCCGGGGTGGTTGGCGCTGCGTGCTATTTCGAAAACGATCTGGATCGGCTGGCCGAGATCATCACGCGCGGGCTGCACAGCCTAGCCGACTATCTGGAGACCTTTGACAGCCAGGGTGGATCGAGCGAAGGGCCCGATTACTGGTCCTATGGCTTCGGCAATTATGTGGTGCTGGCGCAGTTGCTGGCGGCGCGCACGGGCGGGCAGATCGATCTGCTGAATGACGCGCGGGTGCGGGCGATTGCCGAATTTCCGGTGCGCACCATTTTGACCCAGGGCATCTGGGCGAGCTTCTCGGATTCCGACAGCACCCCGCAGTTTCATCCCGGGCTGCTGGCCTATCTGGCCGAGCGGCTTGACCTTCCTTCGCTGACCCAGCTGGGCATGAGCAACGATTTTACGGTGCAAGGCTTCAACCAGTTCGTCTGGCCATTGCGGCAATATGCGTGGCCGCTGCCGAAAAGCGAAACCGCTTTCGGGGGCACAGTGCATGACTGGTACGCCGACATGGCCTGGATGATCAGCCGGCTGGACCCGGATAATCCCGGTTCGCTGCGGCTGGCGATCAAGGGCGGGCACAATGACGAGATGCACAACCAGAACGATGTTGGCTCGTTCATGGTGGTGCACAATGGCCGCGTCGTGCTGACCGATCCGGGGCGCGGGCGCTATTCCAAGGCCTATTTCGGCCCCGAGCGGTACGAGAACATCATGGCCTCCTCGCGCGGGCATTCGGTGCCGGTGGTCAATGGCCATGCGCAGGCCGAAGGCGCCGCGCATGCCGCGCGCGTGCTCGACCATGGTCATGGCGCCGAGCAGGATCGGCTGCGGCTCGAGATGGCAGCGGCCTATCCGGCAGCAGCAGGGCTCAAGACGCTGGAGCGCGATGTGGTGTTTGACCGCGCCGTGCCCGGTGGGCGGATCGAACTCACGGACAGTTTCAGTTTTGCCGATGGTGGCGGGCAGTTCGTGTCCGCGCTGATCACCCCGCTGGCCGTGCAGGTCGGCAGCGCCACGGTGCGCATTGGCGATGACAATGGCGGGGTGGTGGTGGGGTTCGACCCGGCCATTGTGCAGGTCGATACCGAACGCCACCCCGGCGTCGAAAAACAATATGCCCCCTCGGTCGATCTGACCCGTGTGCTGTTTACAGCGGCGGGACAGGCAGCGACCGGCAAGGTGGTGCTGGAGATCTCACCGTTCTGAGCGAGCGGGAGCGCCGGTCAGCGACCGGCAAGAAGAGGGCGTGGATGCCCAAACCATCCACGCAGTTACGGATGACGACACTGTGTCGGCATGCGCCTGACGAGAACCCGGGTGAGGGAAAGCCCGGAAAGGGAGGACTATAATGAAACATGATGCAAATTTCGGTCGCATGCGAGGCCGCAACGGTCTGCGTCTGGCCGGTGCAGTGGCGCTGAGCGCACTGCTTGCGGCTGCCGGACCGGCGCTGGCGCAACAGGCGCCCGAGCTTGATGCGCTGGTGGCCAGCGGTGACCTGCCGCCGCTTGAAGAGCGCCTGCCTGCCAATCCGCTGGTGCTCAACGCCGACAGCATCGGCACCTATGGCGGCACCTGGCATATGGGCATGCGCGGCGGCGGCGATAACGGGCTGATCGTCAAGACCGTGGCCTATGAAGGTCTGGTGCGGTTTGACCAGGAATGGAAGACCGTGGTGCCCAACCTGGCCGAGAGCTGGGAAGCCAATGAAGACGCCACCGAATACACCTTCCATCTGCGTCAGGGCGTGAAATGGTCGGACGGCACCCCGTTCACCAGTGCCGATATCGAATTTGCCGTCGAGATCTATAACGACCCCGATTATCCGGCCGGCAGCTGGATCGACAACGTCAACAATCCCGTGCATCTCGAGGTGATTGACGATTACACGTTCAAGTTCCGGTTCGATCAGCCCAATGGCATGCTGATGGACGAAATGGCCAGCGTGAACGGCATTCACATCACCTCGCTGCAGAAGGCCTATTGCAGCCAGTTCCACCCCAAATATAACGAGAATGCCGCTGCCGAAGCTGAAGCCAAGGGCTTTTCGAGCTGGGCGCTGTATCTGCAGGACCGTTGCGCCTGG
The DNA here is from genome assembly GCF_055808475.1 of Devosia sp. J2-20. Taxonomy (NCBI): domain Bacteria; kingdom Pseudomonadati; phylum Pseudomonadota; class Alphaproteobacteria; order Hyphomicrobiales; family Devosiaceae; genus Devosia; species Devosia sp. J2-20. The sequence continues at coordinate 577,926 of NZ_CM147870.1, forward strand.
GGCTGGGAAACCATCCGTTTCTCCAATCCTGATCTGCCAACGCTGTATGCCTGGGTGATCGACCAGCCCCTGTCGGCCAATGCTAGCCACGTGACCTGGGATCGCAACCCCTATTACTGGAAGGTCGACGCTGAGGGTAACCAGCTGCCCTATATGGATCATCTGGACATGCGGGTCAGCGAATCCATCGAAGAGCTGACACTGCTGGCGCTCAATGGCGAGATCGATTTCCAGGAACGCCACATCGCCACCAATACCAACAAGCCACTGTTCTATGACGGGCAGGAAGCGGGCGATTATCACCTGGGCGAGATCATCCCATCGGCGTCCAATACGCTGGTGCTGCAGCTCAACTTCAACCATGACGATCCGGTCAAGCGGGCGCTGTATCAGGACAAGAACTTCCGCATCGGCATCTCCGAAGCCATTGACCGCGAAGAGATCGTCGATGTGGTGTTCACCGGTCAGGGTGAACCCTTCCAGGTGGCACCGCGTCCGGAATCGCCGTTCTATGACGAAGAGCTGGCCAAGCAGTACACCGAGTTCAATCCCGAAAGCGCGATCGAGCATCTTGAAGCGGCCGGCCTGACCGAAACCAATGGTGACGGCGTCCGCCTGATGAGCGATGGCCGTCCGGCTAAGATCACGGTCGATGTGATCTCCTCGCTGCGGCCGGAATGGATCGATATTCTCGAAATCATGCAGCTGCAGCTCAGCTCGGTCGGCATTGAAATCGAGCTCAACAATATCGACCGTACGCTGTTCTACGACAAGCGCCCGGGCAATGAGTTCGATGCGCAGGTCTGGGCCGGCGACGGTGGTCTCGAAGTGGTGCAGGAGCCCCGCTACTACTTCCCGGCCAATGATGAATCGGTCTGGGCCTGGCGCTGGGCACAGTGGTTCAACGGCACGCGTCCTGAAATCGCCGAAGAGCCCGCTGACTGGGCCAAGGAACAGATGGAGCTCTACAAGCAGATCCGTTCCTCGAGCGATCCCGATCAGCGTGCTGACCTGATGAAGCAGATCCTGGCGATCACCAAGGAGCAGTTCCCGGTGATCGGCGTCAGCCTGATGCCGAACGGCTATTCGATCATCAAGAACAATCTGGGCAATGCGCCTGAGACGATGTTCAACGCCTGGCTGTTCCCGACGCCATCGCCGATGGATCCGGCCACCTGGTACTTCAAGTAAGCGGGGGACGTCCTCCCCTCCCGCCCGATCCCCTCGCGGCCGCAATGGCCGCGGGGGACCCTGAAACCGACTAGAGTATCCGACAATGGTCCAGTTCGTGATCCGGCGTTTCATCGCCATGGTGCTGACGATGTTTGCCATCTCGTTTGTGGCCTTCGCTATCATCCAGCTGCCACCCGGCGATTATCTGACCGCCTATATTGCCCAGCTTTCGGCGACCGGCGAGCAGGTCGACCCCAAGGTGATCGAGAACCTGCGCCAGCAATACGGCCTGGGCGAGCCCTATCTGGTGCAGTACTGGAAATGGGTGAGCGGCATCATGGTGGGTAATTTCGGCCAGAGCTTTGAGTGGAAGCGGCCGGTGTCCGAACTGATCTGGGGCCGGCTGGGCAATTCGATCCTGCTCGAAGGCATTGCGGTGATCGCCATGTGGCTGATCGCGCTGCCAATCGGGATCTACGCCGCTGTGCGCAAATACTCGCTGGGCGATTATCTGGCGACCGTGCTGGGCTTTATCGGCCTGGCTGTGCCGAACTTCTTTTTCGCGCTGATCCTGATGTATCTCAGCTTTACCTGGTTCGGCGAAACCATTGGCGGGCTGTATTCGCCCGAATTCGAGAACGCGCGCTGGAGCCTGGCCAAGCTGTGGGACTTCCTGTCCAATGCCTGGATCCCGGTGCTGGTGCTGGCCACGGCCGGTACAGCCGAACTGATCCGCATTCTGCGCGCCAACCTGCTTGATGAGCTTAAAAAGCCCTATGTGACCACGGCCCGGGCCAAGGGCCTGCCGGAGTGGCGCGTCATTCTGAAATATCCTGTTCGTCTGGCGCTCAACCCGCTGGTCTCCACCATTGGCTGGCTGTTGCCGGCGCTGGTGTCGGGCTCGGTGATCGTGTCAGTGGTGATGAACCTGCCGACGGCCGGACCGATGCTGCTGCGCTCGCTGACGACGCAGGACATGTATCTGGCAGGGGCCATCATCCTGCTGCTGAGTGTGCTGACGGTGGTCGGTACGTTGATTTCGGACATCCTGCTGGCCTGGATCGATCCGCGCATCCGGTATGGCGGCAAGTAAATGACCATGAACATTCACGCAGATGACGGGACGCTGAGCATGGCGGAAGTGACGCCCAAAAAGGCGGTACGGGAAAGCCAGACGGCGCTGATGTGGCGCCGCTTCAAACGGCACAAGCTGGCGCTGGTCAGCCTGTGGGTGGTGATCGCCTTCTACCTGATTGCCATCTTCGCCGAGTTTCTGGCGCCCACCGATCCCTCGGCCTATAATCCGCGCTATACCTATGCGCCGCCACAGGGCATCAATTTCGTGGCCGTGCAGGAAGACGGCAGCTGGACCTTCGGGCCCTATGTCTATGGCTACAAGACCGAAATCGACCCGGTCGCGCTGCGCCGCACCTTTGTGATCGACGAGACCGAGCGGCTGCCAATCATGCTGTTTGCCGAGAGCAAACCGTATCTGCTGGCCGGCTTCATCCCGATGTCGACCAAGCTGTTCGGCGTGTCGGTGCCGCGGGCCCCACTTTATGTGCTGGGTGCGGACCGGCTGGGCCGTGACCTGTTGAGCCGGTTGATCCACGGGACGCGCATTTCGCTTTCCATCGGTCTGGCCGGTGTGACGATGAGCCTGTTCTTCGGCATCATCATTGGCGGGTTTGCCGGCTATTATGGCGGCTGGTTCGACAGTGCGGTGATGCGTGTGGTGGAGTTCATCCGCTCCATGCCGACCATTCCGCTCTGGCTGGGTCTGGCCGCTGCCATGCCCAAGGACTGGACGGCGCTGCAGACCTATTTCGCCATCACCATCATCCTGAGCCTGATCGGCTGGACCGAGCTGGCGCGGGTGGTGCGGGGGCGCTTCCTGAGCCTGCGCACCGAGGATTTCGTGACCGCGGCGCAGCTGGATGGGGCCAGCGACTGGCGCATCATCACCCGGCACATGGTGCCCAGTTTCACCAGCCACATCATTGCGGCAGCGACGCTGGCCATTCCGGGCATGATCCTGGCTGAAACCGCGCTGAGCTTTCTTGGGCTGGGGCTGCAGGCCCCGATCGTGAGCTGGGGGACGCTGCTGCAGGACGCGCAGAATATCCGCACGCTGGCGACCGCGCCGTGGCTGCTGACGCCGGGCATCTGCGTGGTCATCATCATTCTGGCAATGAACTTTTTCGGAGACGGTCTTCGTGATGCCGCTGATCCACATGGGCGATGAGATGATGATTATGCGTGCTGACGATACCACCACCCGCATTGCCTTCCCTTCGTGGGGAGGGACCAAGGGTGGGGGTTCTCCGACAATCACAGAGGCAAGGTCATGAACAAACCTCTTCTGAAAATCGACAATATGTCGATCGTGTTTTCCTCGCCCGACGAGGCCGATATCGAAGCCGTGCGGCAGGTCGATCTGAGCCTGACGCCGGGCAAGACCCTGGCGCTGGTGGGCGAAAGCGGCTGCGGCAAGTCGGTGACGGCGCGCGCCGTGCTGCGACTGCTCGACAAGAATGCCGATGTGCGCACCGGCAGTATCGTGTTCACCCCGGCGGGGGAGGACGCCACCGATATTGCCCGGCTCAAGCCGGACAGCCTGGCGATGCGGCGCATTCGCGGCAACCAGATCTCGATGATCTTTCAGGAGCCGATGAGTTCGCTATCGCCGGTGCATACGATTGGCGACCAGATTGACGAGATGATGACCATTCACGAGGGGCTGGGCGGCAAGGCGGCGCGCGAGCGTACCGTGGCGCTGCTCGACCAGGTCGGCGTGCCCGGCGCACGCGAGCGGGCCGATGCATATCCGTTTCAGCTGTCGGGCGGCTTGCGTCAGCGGGCGATGATCGCCATGGCGCTGGCGTGCACACCGCAATTGCTGATTGCCGATGAGCCGACCACAGCGCTGGACGTCACGACGCAGGCGCAAATTCTGGACCTGCTGCGCCAGCTGCAGGCCGATTTCGGCATGGCGATGCTGTTCATCACCCATGATCTGGGCGTGGTGGCGGAAATCGCCGACGAGGTGGCGGTGATGTATCTGGGCGATGTGGTGGAGCAGGGCAGCGTGTTCGACGTGTTCTCGGCGCCCAGGCACCCCTACACGCAGGCACTGATGAACTCGATCCCCAAGATGTCGCGCAAGGCGGACCGGGTGCGGTTGAACCCGATCAAGGGCACGGTGCCCGCACCCAAGGACCGGCCAACAGGCTGTGCCTTTACCAGCCGCTGCCCGCATGCGTTCGAGCCCTGCGCCAGCGTGCGTCCGGTGCGTACCGATGTGGGCAATGGGCATCATGCGCGGTGTCATCTGCTGACCCAGGCGCCGGTGGAGGCAATGGCATGAGTAGGCTGCTGAGTGTGGAGCATCTCTCCAAGCATTTTACCCTGAGTGGCGGGTTGATCGGCAAGGAACGCCGGCTCGATGCGCTGACCGATATCAATCTGACCGTGGAGGCCGGCGAGACGCTGGCCATTGTCGGCGAGAGCGGCTGTGGCAAGACCACGCTGGGGCGCTGCATCATTCAGGCGCAGCCGGTCAGCGAAGGCAAGGTCGTCTATCATCCCAAGAGCGGCGGCGATGTCGAGCTGACAGCGCTGACCAAGCGCGAGATCAAGCCATGGCGGCAAGACATCCGCATGATCTTTCAGGACCCGATGAGCTCGCTGAATCCCAATATGCGGGTGTTCGATATCGTGGCCGAGCCGCTGCGCATTCACAAGATCGCCAAGGGCAAGGCGCTGGAGGAGCTGGTGATCTCGACGCTGGAAAAGGTCGGGATCCCCGCTGAAGCAGCAGGGCGCTATCCGCATGCGTTTTCGGGCGGCCAGCGTCAGCGTATCGGTATTGCCCGGGCACTGGTGCTGGACCCCAAGCTGGTGATTGCCGATGAGGCGGTGTCGGCGCTGGACGTCTCGATCCAGGCGCAGGTGCTCAATCTGCTCGAGGACCTCAAGGCCGAATTCGGGCTGACCTATATCTTCATCAGCCATGATCTGGGGGTGGTGAACTACATCGCGGACCGGGTGGTGGTGATGTATCTGGGCCATGTGGTGGAGAATGCGCCCACCGAAATGCTGTTTGAGCGACCACGCCATCCCTATAGCGAATTGCTGCTTGAGGCGCTGCCGATTGCCGACCCGTTGCGGCGCAAGGGGCGCAGCGCCGAAGTGCGCGGGGAAATCCCCTATCTGGGCAATCGACCGGTTGGCTGCCCTTTCCACACACGCTGCAAATATGCCGAAGACCGCTGCCGGACCGAACGGCCGGCGCTGCGCCCGATCAACGGGACAGCCCAGGAAGCGGCCTGCCATTTTGCCGAGAAACTTGAATTGAGTGGCGCCTATGATGATGCGCCAGCGAGGACCTATGCCTAGATGACTTATGATCCTGTGAGCGCCAATCCTCTATCTGGCAATCCTCTGACGAGCCGCGATGATGTGGTTGGGGGGCTGCACGCCCTGTTTGACCCGCTGCTGCCTTATTTTTCCGAAGGCGGGGCGCGCGTGCGGCTTGATGGGGCCGCGGCGCATTTTGACCGCGCAGCGGCCGACCTCGAAGGGTTTGCCCGGCCGCTATGGGGGCTGACGCCGCTGGCGGCGGGCGGTGGCAGTTTTGAACACTGGGAGCTGTATCGGCGCGGACTGGCCAATGGCACAGACCCCGAGCATCCTGAATATTGGGGGGCGGTCAACTCGACCGACCAGCGCATGGTTGAGCTGGCCGCGATCGGCTTCACCATGCGGATGGTGCCCCAGCATGTCTGGGCGCCGCTGTCGCAAAAGGCCAAGGACAATCTGGCGGCCTATCTGCTGCATGCGCGCCAGTTCGACTATGCGGACAATAACTGGAAGTTCTTCCGCATTCTGGTCGATCTGGGGCTGGAGGAATGCGGCGTCGATTTCGACCGTTCGCTGACCGAGAAATATCTCGAGGAGCTGGACGGGTTCTATCTGGGCGAGGGCTGGTATCGCGACGGCAATGTGCGCCGCATAGACCACTACATTCCCTTCGCCATGCATTTTTACGGTCTGATCTACGCCAAGCTGGCGCGCGGCGACGAGAAGCGCGTTGCTGCCTATAAAGAGCGCGCAGTGGCGTTCGCGAAGGATATCCGCCACTGGTTTGACGAGGATGGTGGGACGCTGGCCTTCGGGCGCAGCCTGACCTATCGCTTTGCCTGTGGTGGCTTCTGGGGCGCGCTGGCGTTTGCTGACGTGGAGGCGCTGCCCTGGGGCGAAATCAAGGGCCAGTTCATGCGTCATCTGCGCTGGTGGGCAGACAAGCCAATTGCCCATGGCAATGGCGTGCTCTCGGTCGGCTATGGCTATCCCAACCTGTTCATGAGCGAGAGCTATAATTCGGCAGGCTCGCCCTATTGGGCGCTCAAGGCCTTTCTGCCGCTGGCGCTGGGGGCCGATCACCCGTTCTGGACCGCTGAGGAAACCCCGGCTGTCATCGACGAGACGCCCATTCCGCTCAGGCATCCCGGCATGGTGATGATGCATACCAAGGGCAATGTGGTGGCGCTGTCGAGCGGCCAGCAGAACTGGCAGATGCGCAATGGCACCGAAAAATACGCCAAGTTCGTCTATTCCAGCCGCTATGGCTTTTCGGTGGAGGTCGATGAGCGGGCCTATCATCAGGGCGCGTTTGACGGGGCGCTGGCGTTTTCCGATGACGGGCGGCACTACCGGGTGCGCGAGACCAATGAGGTGGCCCAGATTGCCGGTGACACGCTGTATGCACGCTGGAAACCCTGGAGCGATGTGAGCGTGGAGACGTGGCTGCTGCCGGCCAATCCGTGGCACATCAGGGTGCACCGGATCACCACGCCACGCGCGTTGCATGCGACCGAGGGCGGCTTTGCCATTGGGCGCGCCGATCTGAACGCCGATAGGCTGCGCGAAGAGGCTGGCCGGGCCGTTGCGCACAGCGCCACCGATCTCAGCGTCATCGTCGATCTGGCCGGGACGCGGGACGGGCGGACGCAGAAAGCCTATCCCAATACCAATCTGATCGTGTCGAAAACGCTGGTGCCGCAATTGCGCGGCGACATCGCGGCCGGCACGACGGTATTGGTGACCGCGGCCATGGCGATGCCCGCGGGCAGCGATGCCGAGGCGGCGCTGAACAAGCCCCCGGCGGCACCCGATCTGGCGGCGCTTGAGGCACTGTTTGCCCGCGAGGGCATTGATGTCAGCGCCATTCTGGTCCCGGAGCGGTTCTGATGGGTCCAAAAATTGCTTTTGCCATGGCGGCGGACAAGACCAAATTCGTGTTCGACGCGCAGGCGTTGGACCGGTTGGGCCGGAATTGCGAGATTGTGCGCCAGGCGCCGCTGAGCGAATTCAGCAGTGCCGAAGCCCGGGCCGTGCTGGCGCAGATTGATGTGCTGGTCACCGGCTGGGGCTGTCCGACGATTTCAGCCGATGTGCTCAAGGCGGCGCCCCGCCTGCAACTGATCGCGCATGCGGCCGGCACAGTGAAATACATGCTGGACCCGGCGGTCTATTCGGCCGGGATCACGGTGACCCATGCAGCCGACGCCAATGCGGTGCCCGTAGCCGAGTTCACCCTGGCCGCGATCATCTTTGCCAATAAGCGGATGTTTGAAATGCGCGACCGTTATCGGGCTGACCCGAGCCGGTCGAGCACCTATGCTCTGGCCGATGAACCCATCGGCAATTATCACCGCACGGTGGGGCTGGTCGGCGCTTCGCGCATTGGGCGCAAGGTGGCCAAATTCCTGCAGGGTTTCGATTTCACCGTGCTGGTCAGCGACCCGTTTGTGCAGGCCGATGACCCTCTTCTGGCGGGAGCCGAACTGGTCTCGCTCGAAACGCTGATGGCGCGCTCTGATGTGGTATCAATCCATGCGCCATCGCTGCCCACTACGCGGGCGATGATCGGTGCCAGCCAGCTCAAGCTGATGCGGGACGGGGCAGCGTTCATCAATACGGCACGCGGTGCGCTGGTGGATGAGGAGGCCCTGATTGCCGAACTGCAGACCGGACGGATCCATGCGGTGATCGATGTGACCGATCCCGAAATTCCCGATCCCAGTTCGCCCCTCTATACTCTACCCAATGTGTTTCTGACGCCGCATGTGGCGGGCGCAATCGGCACTGAACGGTTGCGGCTGGGCGAGCTGGTAGTCGACGAAATCGAACGCTTCATTGCTGGTACGCCGCTGGAATATGCCGTGGAGCCCGGTTTGCTGGAGCGGCTGGCATGACGAGCTCGCCCTCGGGCGAAGGCCCGCTCGCCCGGCATGATGCGGCGACCACTCCTGGTCAGGCAGAGGGGGAGCACGCGGCGCGGCTGCAATTTTTGACCTGGGACCGGACGCCAGAGGACATTGCAGCGCCTCAGCATCAGGCGCGTCTGGCGCGGCTGGAGCAGAGCGCGGGCGCCCGGTTTGCCGACACCGCTTATGTGGCAGCCGATGCGGCGATCTTTACCAGCCATCTGGTGGTCGGTGCGCAGTGCTGGATTGCCGGGCATGCCCTGGTACGCGGTGATGTGGAATTTGGCGCGCATTGCACGGTCAACAGCTATGCGATGATTTCGGGCAAGGTGCGCTGTGGCGACGGGGTGCGCATTGCCAGCCATGTCAGCATTGTCGGGTTCAATCACGGCTTTGATGATCCCAGCGTGCCGATCCACACCCAGGCGCATGAGAGCCTTGGCATCACCATTGGGGATGATGTGTGGATCGGGGCCAATGCGGTGGTGCTTGATGGGGTTGCGGTGGGCGCCGGCGCCGTGATCGCGGCAGGCGCCGTAGTAAGCAAGGACGTGCCGCCGCTGGCGATCGTGGGCGGGGTGCCCGCCAAGCTGGTGCGCTATCGCGGACAGTCCGCCAAGGGCGACGCAGAGGCGAGCCTGGCCCGGCTGGGCGCGGTGGCAGGCCAGCAGTGGCCCGAGATCCTGACACGCCACCGGCAGGACGGAACTTATGTTTCGATCGAGGCCGATGGACAGGCGCGCGCCAGCGCGCGGCATCGCAATGATGCCATCGAGATTGCGGCGGGCTTTGGGGCCTTGCCCGAGGGGCTCGATGCAGCGGCCACACTGGCTGAACTGCAGGCGATGCAGGACCCCCAGACAGGGCTGTTTCCAGACCCGCATCGGCTCATCGCGGCCGGACAGGCCATGCGCGATGATGGGCTGGCGCTCTATAATGTGCTCTCGGTTGGCTATGCGATCGAGGTGCTGGGCGGGCAGCCGAAGCATCCGGTTGCGGCAGTTGAACTGGGTGCGCCCGAGCTGTGCGATTGGCTGGAGGGTCTGAGCTGGCGGGAGCGGGCCTGGGGCGCAGGCGCAGCGGTGGATGCGATCGGCACAGCGCTCTATTTCAACGCGCGCTATTTCACCAGCGGGCGGGCGCGCGAAACGCTGTTTGGCTGGCTGGCGCTGCATCAGGATCGTGGCACAGGATTGTGGGGGTCTCCGACCGCGGACGAAGGGCTGCTGCAGCCGGTCAACGGGTTCTATCGCCTGACACGGGGCACATATGCCCAGTTTGGCGTGCCGGTGCCCGGTGTCGAAAAGGCCATCGACAGCGTGCTGCACAATCATCGCCAATATGGCGGGTTTGCCGGGCCGACCTATACGGCGTGCAATCTGCTCGACACCATTCATCCGCTCTGGCTATGCCTGCAGCAGACCGACCACCGCCGGGCCGAAGCCGAGGCGATTGCGCGGGCGGTGATCGGCCGGGCCGAGCAGCGCTGGATCAGCGGGCAGGGCTTTGGATTTGCCGATGGGCAGACCGCGAGCCTGCAGGGCACCGAAATGTGGCTCAGCGTGGTCCATCTGGCCGCGGCGCTGCTGGGGATTGAAGACGCGTTCGCGTTTGTGCCCAAGGGCGTCCATCGGACGCGGGCCGTGGGGCTGGGGTTGTAGCGATCAGCGGGCCTTGCGCCACAGGAACAAAAGCCCCCACCCTTGATCCCTCCCCACAAGGGGGAGGGAGACGATGGAGCCGACAGCCTGGCGGTTGGTCAGGCCGGAGCAGACGGAAAGAGAATGAGCATGGCAGGTAAATCGGCACTGGTGGTGTGGGGCGGCATGGAATTGCATACGCCCGAGCGGGGGGCAACGGTGGTGCGCGACCTGCTCGAAGCCGAGGGTTTCGCGGTCACCGTGACGCCCGACTACGAAGCGCTGGGCGCGGCGGATGTCGGGCGGTTTGATCTGGTGGTCCCGGTGATTACCGATGGGCAATTGGCGCCGGAGAAAATGGCCAATCTGATCGCGGCCGTGCGGGCGGGGACGGGGCTGGCGGGCTATCACATGGGGCTGGCGACGAGCTTTCGGTCCAGCGTGCCGTTCCGCTATGCAGCCAGCTGCTACTGGGTGCAGCATCCGGGCAATATCATCACCTACACGGTGGATGTGTGCCAGAGCGATCACCCGATCATGGCGGGGATCGGGAGCTTTGAGCATACCTCCGAGCAGTATTATCTGAACTACGACCCGGCGGTTGATGTGCTGGCGACGACGGTGTTTTCCGGCGAATTCCATTCCTGGCGCAAGGATGTGGTGATGCCGGTGGTGTTCACCACCATGCATGATCAGGGGCGGGTGTTTTATTCCTCGCTGGGCCACACGGCGGATGAACTGGCGGGCGGGCCTGTGCGCGAAATCCTGCGACGCGGGCTGCTGTGGGCGGCGCGCTAGGGTTGGGCATTCCCGTTCCTGGCCTGGTGGGTTAACCCCTTTGGGTGGATACCCCCTCCTAGCCTCCCCCAGACAGGGGGAGGAAACGGTTCGGTGCCTAGTGGTGCTATTGCTGCTGTTGTTGGGCCTGGCGTTTGAGCACCTCTGACTCGGGCAGGGCGTTGGCGTAGCCGAGTTCGCGGTTGGCGCGGGACCAGAAGGCAGGGTGGACGCTGTCCAGCAGGGCCGGGTCAGTCGCGGACAGGCCAAGGGCGCGGCGCTGGTCGGGGGCGAGATAAAGCACGACATTCTGGCGGTACCAGGCCGGGATGGCCTCGTCGGCCCAGATGGCAGGGCGGATGACGTCGTGGGCGGTATAGCCGTGGGTGGCGAAGTGGCCGGCCCACCAGCTGTGCCATTGTTCATTGAGATGACCGACGCCGCCCTGGCCGGGAATAGCGGCGCTGAACAGGATGGCCGGGGCCAGCGCGACCAGATCGGCGATGAAGCCGGGGGCGCGGCCGGGTGAGAGGTGCTCGGCCACTTCGAGCGAGATGGCAAGATCGACGCGCGGGGCGGCAAAGCCCTGTTCGAGATTGTGCGCCGTGAAGGCGATACGGGGATCATCAAGCATGTCGGGGGTCACCCAATCGCCTTCGAGGCCCATGGCGGTGTCTGCCCCCGCCGCCAGCGCTGCAGCCAGCCAGGTGCCGGTGCCACAACCGATATCGGCCACCGACGTTTGGGGCAGGGCGGCGGGCAGGGCAGCCAGCACCTGCCGGGCCGCATAGGCGGTGTGGGCGCGGCGGTTCTGATAGAAATCAGCGGGATAGAGCGAGGCGGTCATGGTGGCCCGATCGGTTGGAGGCGAGCAGCCTAAAGCGAGTACGCGGCGGGGACCAGACAGGATCATTTGTGCTGGAACCTGCGGAGGCGATCAACGTTCTCAAGCCAGCGTCGCAACACCATGCAATGGAGACAAGCACAATGGCTTCCGAAAAGACCCTCAATGACCTGTTTCTCGATACGCTCAAGGACATTTATTACGCTGAGCGGCAGATCGTGAAGACCCTGCCGAAAATGGCCAAGGCTGCCAATTCCGAGGCGCTCAAGGCCGGGTTCGAAAAGCACCTCGAAGAGACCCATGGCCATGTGGAGCGGCTCGAGCAGATCTTTGAGCTGCTGGGCAAGGCACCGCGCGGCAAGACCTGTGACGCCATCCTGGGCATTATCGAGGAAGGCAAGGAGATCATGGACGAGTTCAAGGGCACGGTGGCGCTTGATGCCGGTCTGGTTTCGGCGGCCCAGGCTGTCGAGCACTATGAGATTGCCCGCTATGGCACGCTGAAGACCTGGGCCACCCAGCTGGGCATGAAAGATGCCGCCAAGCTGCTCGACGCCACGCTGCAGGAAGAACTGGCTACCGATCTGTCGCTGAGCGAACTGGCGACCAGCGAGGCCAACCAGAAGGCGGCCTGAGGATAGTGCAGGCGCAGGTTTTGCCCTGCGCCTGATCGGGTCGGTTCACGCGCATGCACAAAAACTCCGAGATCGCCGAGGCCATTCGGCTGACCGCGTATTTTCTGTGGGAGCAGGATGGCTGCCCGCCCGGGCGGGCGTTTGAATACTGGCTGCGCGCCAAGGCACAACATCAGCGCCAGCTCGATTATGATCGCTGGCTGGCGCAGGGTGCGCCCGATGATGACGTCGACCGATCCGATCAGACATGAAAACGGGCCCCGCGGGGCCCGTTCTTGCAGGTCGTGATCGGCGCGGGCCTTAGTCCTTGGCGCGCTCGACGTATGAATTATCCTCGGTGAGGATAACGATGCGGGTGCCGGCGCCGATATGGGGCGGGACCATGCACTTCAGGCCATTGGTGAGCACGGCTGGCTTATAGGACGAGGACGCCGTCTGGCCCTTGACCACAGGTTCGGTCTCGGCGATCTCGACGGTCACGCGCTGTGGCAGTTCCATCGACAGGGCGTTGCCCTCAAAGGTCTTGAGGTGAACCTTCATGCCATCGGTGAGATAGGCGGCCTGATCGCCAATCACGTCGTTATGCACGGTGATCTGTTCGAAGCTGACAGGCTCCATGAAGTGATGGCCTTCGCCATCGGAATACAGATAGTCGTATTCGCGGTCATCGACGTCGGCCTTTTCGACCATTTCGACGGTGCGCCAGCGACCGACAACCTTCACGCCATCAGAGATGCGGCGCATGTTAACGTTGGTGATGGAATTGCCCTTGCCGGGGTGGACATTTTCCTGCGTCAGGATGACGTGCAGATTGCCGTCCTGCTCGACGACATTGCCCTTGCGCAGCGAAGAGGCGATGACCTTGACCATTATTCTTCCTTGTTCGTAACGGGAGCGCGTCGTAGAGGCTGAGGCCATCTGCGCGCGAAAAGCTGTTTTGTCGTGCGCCAACTACCCTATCTCGGCGCAAATCTCCAGCCTTGGTGTCATAAAGGTCCCATGAGCCACAGCAAATCATTGCAAGCCTCAGCCTGGTGGACACCATCGGTCCATGCCGACCGGCGGCCAATCCTGATGGCGCGCAACCGGATCGAGGCGGCGGTGCGGGGCTATCTGGCAGGCGCTGATTTTGTGCTGGTTGATCCGCCCGGTCTGCAGCGCTCGCCGGGCAATGAGACCCATCTGCATGCCTTTGGCACGCAGATGATCGGCAATGACGGGGTGGGGGAGCCGATGTATCTGCACACCTCGCCCGAGTTCACCATGAAAAAGCTGCTGGCGGCGGGCGAAACCCGCATCGCCAGCCTGGGGCATGTGTGGCGCAATCGCGAGCGCAGCGCGCTGCACCATCCCGAATTCACCATGCTGGAATGGTATCGGGCGGGCGAAGCCTATGACGCGATCATTGCCGATTGCGTGGCGCTGCTGCGGCTGGCGGCCCAGACCACCGGGGTCGCGATGCTGCGTTACAAGAGCTTTGAGTGCGATCCGTTCGCCGAGCCGGAGCGGCTGAGCATGGTGGATGCCTTTGCGCGCTATGCCGGGATTGATCTGTTTGCCAGCATGGACGCGGACGGGGTGACCGATGGTGACGTGCTGGCGCAGCAAATGCTGGAATTGGGCATGGCGGTGCCAATCGATCGTAGCTGGAGCTATCTGTTCAGCCTGATCCTGACCGACAAGGTCGAGCCGCAACTGGGGATGGGGCGGATCACCGTGCTGGACCGCTATCCAGCGGCGGAAGCGGCATTGGCGCGGCGCGCAAGCGATGATCGGCGGGTGAGCGAGCGGTTCGAGCTTTATGCCTGTGGCGTGGAACTGGCCAACGGGTTTGACGAGTTGACCGATGCGGATGAGCAGCGGACGCGCTTTATCGCTGAAATGGCCGAGAAGGAGCGCATCTATGGCGAGCGCTATCCGATCGATGAGGATTTTCTGGCAGCTTTGGCATTGATGCCGGAGGCCAGCGGGGTGGCGCTGGGGTTTGACCGGCTGGTGATGCTGGCCACGGCGGCGCCCCGGATCGAGGCGGTGCTGTGGGCGCCGGTGGCTCAATGAGCGCTCTGACTTTTTTCGCCCCGGTTTTTCAGTCGACACCCTCCCCCATCGAGGGGAAGGCGCTGTCCAGTGAATGGGCGGGATCTTGTCCATGAAGACAGTAAAGGACCTGGTGCAGGCCGGGCTGGTGAATGATGGCGCCGGGCTGGAGGCGGTTGCGCAAAAGTATGCGGTGGGGATTACCCCGGCCGTCGTGGCGCTGATTGACCGTGATGATCCCAATGATCCGATGGCGCGACAGTTCGTGCCCAGTGCCGCAGAGCTGGTGCAGACGCCGGATGAGCGCGTCGATCCAATTGGCGATCTGACCCATTCGCCGGTCGAGGGCATTGTGCATCGCTATCCCGATCGGGTGCTCCTCAAGGCCGTGCATGTGTGTCCGGTCTATTGCCGGTTCTGCTTCCGGCGCGAAATGGTGGGACCGCAGGGGCTGGGGACGCTCACACCGGGCCAGATGGATGCGGCGGTGGATTATATCGCCAGCCATAGCGAAATCTGGGAAGTGATCCTGACCGGCGGTGATCCGCTGGTGCTGTCGCCGCGCCGTCTGCGCGACATGATGGTCCGCCTGGCGGGTATCGAACACATCAAGATCGTGCGGTTTCATACCCGCGTGCCGGTGGTGGAACCCGAGCGGGTGGATGCGGCGATGATCGACGCGCTGACCGCGAGCGGGAAGACAACCTATCTGGCGGTGCATGCCAATCACCCCCGCGAGTTCACGCCGGAGGCCCGCGCAGCGATGGCGCGCATGCATGCGGGCGGGCTGGCGCTGATCAGCCAGTCGGTGCTGCTCAAGGGGGTCAATGACGACCTCGAAACGCTGGCCGCGCTGATGCAGGGTTTCGTGGAGAACCGGGTGCAGCCCTATTATCTGCACCATCCCGATCTGGCGCCGGGCACCAGCCATTTCCGGGTGAGTATTGCGGATGGGCAGGCGCTGGTCGCGGGCTTGCGCGGGCGGATTTCGGGGCTGTGTCAGCCAACCTATGTGCTCGATATTCCGGGCGGCCACGGCAAGGCCGATATCCGGACCGCTGCCATTTCGGGCGGCGATGGCTGCTTTACCGTGCGCGACTGGCAGGGCGGCGAGCACGCCTATCCGCCCAAATAAAGGGGCCCCGCGAGGCCCCTTCAATATTGTGTGCAGTGGCGCTGAAAGGCGCCCCTAGTTGACGACCTGCGGGTCGACATCGGCGCTGTAGTCGACGCCACCAATGGCAAAGCCGAACAGCTTGAGGAATTCCTCGCGGTGCTTGGGCAGGTCGGCCAGATCGGGCAGCGTCTCGGTGGTGAGTAGCGCCCAGCGCTTTTTCAGCTCGGTCTGGACGGTGTCGGAGAGCTCCCAGTCATCGACGCGGACGCGGCTTTCGTCGTCCAGCGCGATGTCGCCCTGCAGCTTTTCGCGGAACAGGCGGTCGATCTGCTCGATGGTGCCTTCGCCAAGGCCCATTTCGTCCATCACCTTGATCAGCAACGTACCATAGAGCGGCACCACGGGAATGGCCGAGCTGGCCTGGGTAACGACGGCCTTGAGCGCCACGACATGGGCGGCGTGTTCACCGTGGGCGGCGCGGATGGCGGCGGCGGCGCGATCAAGATCGGCCTTGGCGCGGCCCAGCGTGCCCTTGTGGTAGATCGGCCAGGTCAGCTCGCTGCCCAGATAGGTGTAGTTGAGCGACTGGAAACCATCGGCCAGAACGCCAGCTTCGGAAAGTGCCTTGATCCAGAGTTCCCAATCTTCGCCGCCCATCACCTTGACGGTGGCCTGAGCTTCTTCCTCGGTGGCGGGCTCGACGGTGATCTCGGAGACTTCGCCGGTCGAGGTGTTCAGCGTCTTGGAGGTCACCTGGCTACCGTAAGGCTTGATGGCCGAGCGATAGGTGACGCCGTCTGTGGGGTCGGTGCGGACCGGGGAGGCGACCGAATAGACGATCATGTCGACCTGGCCGAGATTGGCGCGGATGGCCTCAACGGTTTCGGCCTTGATGGCGTCCGAGAAGGCATCGCCTTCAATGGTCACGGCCTTGCGACCAGCGGCCTTGGCGCGGTTTTCAAAGGCCCGGTTATTGTACCAGCCAGCCGAGGCAGGCTTGGTTTCGCCGGGGGCGCGCTCAAAGGAGACGCCAACGGTATCGGCGTCGCTGCCGAAGGTGTTGACGATGCGCGAGGCCAGGCCATAACCGGTGGAGCAGCCCAGCACGAGCACGCGCTTGCGAGCCGAAGGGATGGGGCCCTTGACCACAACATGATCGATCTGGCGCTGCACATTGGTGGCGCAGCCAGTGGGATGGGCGGTGGTGCAGATAAAGCCGCGAATCTTGGGCTCGATGATCATGGGGATGTCTCCTAGATTTGCCTCAAGGCAATAGCGGGATTGGCGGCGCAGGGCTAGTACCCTCGGCCGTCGTGCAGCCTAACCCCCGCGGGGGTCAGACCGTTTCGAGCGCGCGTCCGGCCGGGAAGATGCCCGACATGACGATGAAGCCGGGAATGCGGCGGACACGATCGGTCCAGCGACGCAGGGCCGGATAGTCCTGGCGCGCAATACCACCTTCTTCGCTGAGCATCACATAGGGGAAGCAGGCAATGTCGGCGGTGGTGGGATGGGCGGGTGAACAGAGCCAGTCGCGGCCTTCGCGCTCGCCGAACCAGAGGTGTTCATCCATCAGGCGGAAAATGCGGTGGGCGCCCTGCTGGGCCTTTTCGAGGTCGAAATCATAGAACATGCCCAGCGCCAGTCGCGCGGCGGAACTGGTGGCGGTGATGTCGTCGGCCACCGCATGCCAGCGCAGGACCTGGGCAGTAATGGCCGGATCATTAGGGAACCACTGGCCGGTCGCGTCATATTTTTTGGCGAGATAGGCCAGGATCGCCCCGGAATCCGACAGGGTCAGATCATCGTCCTGGAGGACGGGCAGCTGGCCAAAGGGATTGAGGCGCAGGAACGCGTCGGATTTGTGCTGGCGACCGGGATAGAAATCGATCGGGATGACGTCATAGCGCAGCTTGAGAATGCTCATGAGCAGGCGCAGCTTGTAGCAATTGCCCGAGAGCTCGAAGTCGTAAAGGGTGATGCTCATGGCAGGAAATGTCCGGTCCTGGGCTCCCTCCCCCTTGTGGGGAGGGTTGGGGTGGGGGTGTCTGATTGCTGAACTGGTGGGCGCGCAGTGTGTACCATCATATGTCGAGCACCAGACGCTCGGATTTCGCCCTGCTGACGCAGGTCATCATGCAGCTATTGGAGGCTTTTTCGCTGTCGTTGAGATAGACGTCCTGATGGTCGACTTCGCCCTCCATGACCGTGGTCAGGCAGGTGCCGCAGGCGCCCTGTTCGCAGGAGCTGGGAACCGTCAGGCCAGCCTCGCGCATCACTTCGAGAATGGTCTTGCCGGCCGGGACATGAAGGGTCATGGCCGAGCGCGCCAGCTCGATCTCGAACGATGAGCTGTCGTCGATGGTCTTGTCGTTCTTGAAGTATTCAAAGTGGATGGCTTCTTCGGGCCAGTGCTGGGCCGCGGCCGTGCTGCGTACGGTTTCGAGCATGGCGGCGGGGCCGCAGACATAGACGTGCTGGGCCAGGCTCCACGTGCCCAGTGCACTGGCGATGGAGTCGGCGATCTGCGGGCGGGGCAGGCCGGTATGAAGCACCACCTTGCCGTGCAGGGCACCAAGTTCGCTGCGGAAGGCGATCTGCTCATCGGCGCGGGTGAAGTAATGCAGCTCGTAGGGCAGGGCCGACTTGTCGAGGAAACGGGCCATGGACAGCAGGGGCGTGATGCCGATGCCGCCGGCAATCAGCACGGTGCGGGTGGCATCGCGGCGCAGCGGGAAATTGTTGCGCGGCTCGGAAATGGCGAGCACATCACCCTCGCGCACCGTTTCGACCAGCACCTTGGAGCCGCCCGAGCTGGCGCTCTCCTGCTTGACGCCGATGACGTAGCTGAGCAGGTCGCCGGGACCATTGGTGATGGAATATTGCCGGATCAGCCCATTGGGCAGGTGCACATCGATATGGGCGCCCGGCTGGAAGGTGGGCAGGTGGCGGTTGTCGCGGTCGGCCAGCTCAAAGCCGATCACGCCGTCGGCGCTGGCCCATTTGCGCTTGACCACAACGGGCATGGTGGCGCCGCGTGGGATGGCGATATCGGGCATGGTGGCCAGATCGGCCGAGACGCGCTCAAACACGGGTTGCAGCGGGGTGGGAGCCGGCTGGCGTGCGGCGGCGCGTTCAAGGCGGTCGCGCAGCTTGGTCAGGGTTTCATTGATGTGGCGCAGGGTGACGATGGTGTCGGCTGGCTGGCCGGGCAGCAGGCCGCGAATGACCGAACGTCCGGCATCGACGGGCTGGACGAAATAGAGCGTGTCGCCCAAGCGGATCGCCAGGCCGGGCAGGGTCTGGGCTGGCTGATCATCGGGGGCCAGACCGGCAAGGCCGGCCAGCACGGCCTCGGGGGTGGCATTGACCGGCATGGGGCGCAGGGCGAACCAGTCACCGGTCTCGGCACCGGGGAAGGGCGTGAAGGGCTTGTCGTCATTGGCGGCAGACCAGATCAGGCCATAGGCTTCGACCACCGGATAGGTTCGGTTTTCGATGCGGCGGGCTGGCGCATCGGCTGGGTGAGCCGGGATATAGGTGCAGCCGGCCGAGCGGTTCGCATAGCGCCAGCCATGATACTGGCATTTGAGCTCGGCGCCCTCGTTGATGCCGATCGACAGCCGTACGCCGCGATGCAGGCAGCGGTTTTCCCAGACGTTGACATTGCCATCATCGGCGCGCCAGACGGCAAGCTCGCGGCCCAGCAACTGGCCCTGATAGACATGGCGGAAAGGCAGGTCCTCGCTTGAGGCGATGGGGTACCAGCTGGGGTCGGAAAGCGAGAGTGTCATGGATCATCCGAGACGTTTTTCGAGATCGCGCCACGATCGGATGAGGTCGGTTCTGCCGCCCTGGCGTACGGGGCAGCTTGATCTAACTCCCTCCCCTTGATGGGGAGGGTCGGGGTGGGGTGGAGCCGGGAGCTCGGTGCCTGTGAGGAACCCCCACCCTCATTCCCTCCCCACAAGGGGAGGGAGGCGCCGGCTGAGCGCCTCGTGTCATCTTACGACGCCATGGGAATGGTGCCGTAGGTGATGCCTTTCTGGCTGAGCCAGCGGCGGTAGGCGATGGCGGATTTGTCGGCGCGGATCGGGGTTTCGGCGCGCGGATCGAGCGGCAGGCGCTTGGGATACTGGTTTTCCAGAATGGGCTTGTCCTGCCCAAAAATGGTCTGCTGGAAGCGGCGCAGTTCGGTGATGGTGGAAGTGGAGTCGATCATTGACTGCAGCAGATGGGCGCGGCAGCGCTCCTGGGTCATGGGCTGCAGGAAAATGGCGATCACATCGCGGCGCTCGGGCGCCTCGGGCGAGGATTTGTAGAGCACCGAGCAGAAGGGGTGCGGCACGCGATAGACATATTCGACCTCCATGCCATCGGTGGCCGACAGGGCCGCGCGGGGCTGGAAGAACTTGCAGCGGGTGGCCAGCACCTCGTCGCGCTCCTCGGAGACCTCGACGTCGTATTCCTTGACCTCGGTATGGGGTTCGGCACCCAGAATGTCGGTGTGGACATAGGGGAAGTGGCCCATGTCGAGGAAATTCTCGACAGCGCGCGGGGCCGAGACATGCAGGCCAATGGAGCCGCAGCTCATATTGGTGCGATCGGCCTCGGCATATTCGGGAATGGGGAACAGCTCAGCCGGTGGGTGGCCAAAGCTGGTCCAGACATAGCCATAGCCGGTGATGACTGGCAGGCGGTCGATAATGGTTTCGGGGTCGATCTCGTCGCCCTTCTGCTCACTGGTGCGGCGCCATACAACCGGCAAGCCGTCCCGATCGCGGGTGAGGGCGATGGGGGTATCGAGCAGAATGGTGGTTTCAACCTGACCCACGGGCACTTCGTCGGTGGCGGCGATGACCTGCCAGAGGTCGTGGGTGGTCGGATCGATATCGGTCATGGATGGTCTCAACATTTGGGTTCAGCATAAGCGTCATGGCAATGAGTGCCAGCGGAAAATTGAACATGCGGCCATGCGGATTGCTCATGCTGATCGGGCGCGGGAATCATCTAGAGTGGGCCCGAGGGAGACTTGCATGGAATCACAGGTGAAACGGTTTCCGGCGGCAGCGCTGGAGAGCAAGGTTGCGGCGGCGTTGCGGCAGGCCGGGGCGAGCGAGGAGTCGCTGGGTGCAGCGGTGCGGGCCATGCTGCACGCTTCGATGGTGGGCGTGGACAGCCATGGCGTGCGGCTGACCGAGCATTATTGCCAGATGCTGGCGGGCGGGCGGTTGAACAAGAACCCGCAGTTGAGTGTCGATATCCGCGCGGCGGGTAGTGCCATGGTGCATGGCGATGACGGGCTGGGGCATTATGCAGCCTATAAGGCTGTCGAGGTGGGGATCGACCTGGCGCAGAAAGCCGGCGTGGGCGCGGTGGGAATTTCCCATTCCTCCCATCTGGGCGCTGCGGGCGCCTATGCGCTGGCGGGAGCCGAGCAGGGCTATGTGACCTTTGCCACCACCAATACCGATTCCATGGTGGCGCTGTTTGACGGCGCGGCGCGGTTTCATGGCACCAACCCGCTGGCCTTCGCCGCGCCGGTGCCCGACAGCAAACCATGGCTGCTGGATATGGCGACTTCGTCGATCCCGATGAACCGGGTGCTGCTGCATCGCTCACTGGGGCTGGAACTGCCCGAGGGTGTCGCCGCAGATGCGCATGGCGTGGCCACGACCGATCCCGATCGGGCCGACATGCTGCTGCCGCTGGGCGGCGCGGATTATGGCTATAAGGGTGCGGCGCTGGCCGGGGTGGCAACACTGTTCTCGGCGCTGCTGACCGGCACCACGCTCGATAGTGATTTCATCCCGATGTATGGCGGCGATGATATTTCGACACCACGCAATATGGGGCATTTCGTGCTGGTAGTGGACCCCGACAAGTTTGTCGGGCGCGACATGTTCGGCATGATGATCACACGCTATCTGTCCAGCCTGCGCGCAGCGCCGGTGCGGCCGGGCGGCGAGCGGGTGATGGCACCGGGTGATCGCGAGTGGGAAACAGTGGCCCAACGTGAAGAGCAGGGTGTGCCCGTGGATCCCGATACCGAGCGGTTCCTGGGCCTATAGGGGCGCGGGCCGTCTGCGTTTGCCCGTGGCAGGCGATTTCAGTCGATGTCGAGCAGCAGGGCGCGGTGGTCGGAGACCTCGGGCTGGGCGACAACGTCGAAAGCTTTGACCGCCACGTCGGGAGTCACCAGCATGTAGTCGGCATAGCGGCCGGGCTTTTCATAGTGCGACGTTCGGGTGTCGGTGAAGCCATTGGTGGTGACCAGATCGCGCAGGCCCAGACGGGCCAGTGCCGGGAAGGTCACGCTATCGGGCAGCACATTGAAATCACCGCAGACCACCAGCCGTTCGTCGCCGGGCCAGACGCGTTCGATGAGATTGACCAGCGCATCGGCCTGAACGTGACGGGCCGGGGTGTCGGCCTTGCCGCTGGTTTCGCGCAGCCCATGCATCTGGGCGATGGTCAGAGGCGCGCAAGTGGCGGGATCAAGAATGCGCAGGCAGTGGGCGTTGCGGGCTCGGGGATGCTCGCCCCAGCCGTCGGGCGTATAGTGCCCGTGCACGAAATCGACGGTCTGGGCCATGACCGGGATGGTCTTGCGTACAAAGGTGGCCAGCCCGAACTGGGAGGGGAGCAGCGCCTCGCCATCATAGAGCGGGCCGCTGGCAGTGGGGCAGAACACGCCGTCATGACCGGGCAGAACCGCTGCCACTTCATCAAAGAAATTGGCGCGCTGGGGCAGTTCGAGGCCCGGCTCGCGATAGATCAGCCAGGCGGAGCGCGCCGTCGGCGTGCGCGAGAGCTCCTGCAGGCAGACGATATCGGCGTCGATCTCGGCCAGATATTGCAGGACCGGCGCGTGCAGCTTGCCGGCCCATGCATTGAGCGAGACGATGCGCATGCCTAGTCTTCGCGATAGATGTCGAAGGGACCAAAGGCCTGGGTGGTGGCCATGACCTGCAGCCGGTTGACGTTGACGTGTTCGGGCAGCGTGGTGCTCCAGAAAATGGTCTCGGCAATGTCTTCGGCGTTCATGGCCTTGGTGCCCGAATAGGGCTTGGCCGCCTTTTCCTCGTCGCCCTTGAAGCGGACCAGCGAGAATTCGGTTTCTGTCAGGCCCGGTTCAATATTGGTGACGCGGATATTCTTGCCCTGAACGTCCGAGCGCAGGTTGAGCGCAAACTGCTTCACGAATGCCTTGGTGGCGCCATAGACCGAACCACCGGGATAGGGATAGTCGCCAGCCACCGAGCCCAGGGTGACGATATGGCCGCCGCCGCGATGGATCATGCCGGGCAGCAGGGCGCGCACGGTATAGGCCAGTCCCGTCACATTGGTGGCGATCATGGTTTCCCAGTCGGTGACGTCGGTTTCGGCAGCGGGCTGCAGGCCCAGCGCCAGACCGGCATTGGCCAGCACGACATTGATATTGGCAAAGGGCGGGGGCAGATCGGCGATGGCCGCGTCGATGGCGGCGCGATCCTGCACGTCGAGCTGGATGATATGGCAGTTCTCGGCGCCCAGATCGATCTGCAGATCCACCAGACGATCCCAGCGCCGACCGGTGGCGACAACCTTGGCGCCCGCTGCAACGTAGCGGCGTGCAGCGGCAGCGCCGAAACCGGAGGTTGCACCGGTGATGAAAACGACGAAGCGGCTGGGATCAAGCAGCTGGTACATGGCAATGTCCTGGGAGAAAGTCCGAATGCAAACAGGTTGGACCGGCAGGGCGCGCGGCGTCAACTGAAACGGTCCGATGGCGTGCCTTTCCAAATTGTAATGTGATTACCAAGTGCTCACGTGCTCGAAGAGATTTGCGCTATTATGATGGTGCCAATCAGATTTGGGGTGATGCGGCTTGAAGACCTTGGCAAAATGGCTGGTGGTATTGGTGGTTCTGGCAGGCGCTGGTGGCGCAGCCTGGTGGTATTTCCTGGCAACACCGCAGGCGGCAACAGTGCCGACCACGGTAACCCCGTCACGCGGCGACATTGAACAGACCGTGCTGGCCTCGGGTGTGCTGCAGGCCAATTCGCTGGTCAGCGTGGGCGCCGAAGTGTCCGGGCGGATCGAAGCAGTGCATGTGTCGCTGGGACAGGACGTCAAGAAGGGCGATCTGATCGCCGAGATCGACAGTCTTGATCAGGAGAATGCGGTCAAGACCGCCCAGGCCGTGCTGGCCGGGATCGAGGCGCAGAAGCGCAGCCAGGAAGCCAGTCTGGTCAAGGCCACTGCAACGCTCAAGCGCAACCAGCAGCTCAATGCCAATAGCCTGGTGTCTCAGACCGATCTGGAAACGGCACAGGCTGCCGTGGATTCGGCGCAGGCGCAGATCGATCAGCTTGATGCGCAGATTGCCCAGGCAGAATTGAGCGTGGAATCGGCCGAACTCAATGTGGCGCGCACCAAGATCGTTGCCCCCAATGACGGCACCGTAGTGGCCCTGCTGGTGGAGCAGGGGCAGACGGTCAACGCCAATTCGACCATCCCCACCATCGTCAAGATTGCCGATCTTGATACCATGGTGATCAAGGCGGAAATCTCGGAAGCCGATGTGGTGCGGGTGCAGGCCGGACAACGGGTCTATTTCACCATTCTGGGTGAGCCCGATGTGCAGATCGATGCCGAACTGCGCGAAGTGGAGCCCGCGCCGACCTCGATCAATTCCGACACCAGCTCCAATGACAGCGCGGTCTATTACAACGGGCTGTTCGATGTGCCGAACCCCGATCACAAGCTGCGCATTTCGATGACCGCGCAGGTGACCATCGTGCTTGCTGAAGCGCGCGATGCGCTGACCCTGAGCTCGGCGCTGGTGACGCGCAAGGATCCGCGCGGCAATAGCGTGGTGATGGTCTATGACCCCGATACCAAAGAAGTCGAGCCGCGCCGCATCGAGGTGGGGCTGAACAACAACATCATGGCCGAGATCAAGAGCGGTCTGGATGAGAGTGATCAGGTTGTCACCAGCGCGACGGCTGGCGGCCGCGGCGGACAGGCCGGTGGCGGCGCACCGGGTGGCAATCGCTTTGGTGGTGGCGGATTGCTGGGTGGTGGCCGTCCGTGAGTGATCCGATCATCTCGATCCGTGGGCTGACGCGCCGGTTCCAGACCGGGGCGGAGAGCGTCACCGTGCTCAAGGAAGTCGATCTCGATATCGAGCAGGGCGAGCTGGTGGCCATTATCGGCCAGTCGGGCTCGGGCAAGTCGACGCTGATGAACATTCTGGGGTGCCTGGATCGTCCCAGTGCGGGCACCTACAGCTTTGCCGGCAAGGAAGTGGGTCGGCTGGGTCCCGATGCCCTGGCGGCCCTGCGGCGCGAGCATTTCGGCTTTATTTTTCAGCGCTATCAATTGCTGCCCGATCTCGATGCCATCGAGAATGTGGCGATGCCGGCGGTTTATGCCGGGGTGGATGGCGAGGCGCGGCGCGAGCGCGCCATTGCGCTGTTGACCCGGCTGGGGCTGGGCGAGCGCCTGACCCATCGCCCCAATGCGCTTTCGGGCGGCCAGCAGCAGCGCGTCAGCGTGGCGCGGGCGCTGATGAATGGCGGCGAAGTCATTCTGGCCGACGAGCCGACGGGCGCACTGGATTCGCGCAGCGGCAAGGAATTGCTGGCCCTGCTCAGCGAGTTGCATCAGGACGGGCACACCATCATCATCGTCACCCATGATCCGGCCGTGGCCGCACTGACCAATCGGGTGATCGAGATTTCCGACGGCGTGATTGTCTCGGACACCCGCAGCGGCGATGACCGTCCGGCAGTCAGCCCGAAGGCGCCGATGCGCAAGATTGCGCGTTGGCGCGAAGGCATTGATCGCAGTGTCGAAGCGCTGCGCATGGCGCTGCGGGCGATGATCGCCCACAAGATGCGCACCTTTCTGACCATGCTGGGCATCATTATCGGCATTGCCTCGGTGGTCAGCGTGGTGGCGCTGGGGCAGGGCAGCCAGCAGACGGTGCTGGACAATATTTCCTCGATCGGCACCAATACCATCAATGTATATCCCGGCACCGGGTTCGGTGACCGGCGATCAGGCCGCATTGAAACGCTGATGCCCACCGATGCCGATGCGCTGGCCCAGCAACCCTTTGCGGACAGCGTGACCCCACAGGTGTCGAGCAATGCCACGGTGCTGTTCCGCAATACCTCGTCCAACGCGACTGTGACGGGGGTGGGCGAGCAGTATTTCCAGGTCAATGGCCGCAGCTTTGCTGAGGGTGTTGGCTTCAACACGACCAGCGTTGCCCAGCGCACCCAGGAAGCGGTGATCGACGGCAATGCGCGCGACGCGATCTTTGTGAATGGTGAAGACCCGATCGGTCAGGTCATCATGCTGGGCAAGGTGCCGGTGCGGGTGATCGGCGTGGTCGAGACGGTGTCCGGCTTTGGCCCGGGCGGCAATTCAGCCAATGTCTATGTGCCCTATACCACCGCGATGGACCGCATTCTGGGTCAGGCGCATCTGAGCTCGATCGCGATCCGGGTGGCCGATGACTTCGACATGGCGCAGGCTGAAACCGACATCACCGAGCTGGTGACGCGGCTGCATGGCGGCACGGCCGACTTCTTTTTGATGAACACCGACACGATCCGCGACACCATCCAGTCGACCTCGGCGACGCTGACGCTGCTGATTTCGACCATTGCGATCATCTCGCTGGTGGTGGGCGGTATCGGGGTGATGAACATCATGCTGGTGTCGGTATCCGAGCGCACCAAGGAGATCGGTATCCGCATGGCGGTAGGCGCGCGGCGCGGCGACATCCTGCGCCAGTTCCTGATCGAGGCGGTGCTGGTGTGCTTTGTCGGCGGTGGGGCCGGGGTGGGGCTGAGTTTTGCCCTGGGGGCCTTGCTGACCATGCTGGTGCCGGGCGCGACCATGGCCTATTCGGCAGAATCAATGGTGCTGGCGATTGCCTCGGCCAGCCTGATCGGCGTGGTGTTCGGCTTCATGCCAGCGCGCTCCGCGGCCCGGCTGGACCCGGTGGAGGCCCTGGCCCGCGAATAGCGCGCTGGCGGCTTCGCGGCTCTTCATCACTTTTTGCTGCAGGCGCGCAGGGCGCTTGTGTGCGCCCCCGTGCTCACGGTAAACTGTGGGTTCAACGTCTGGGACGGACGGACATCTGTTGGTCCGAGCGCAGCGTGATTAACGCAATGTTGTCGCTCTGGATGACAATGTAAGCTTCTGCCTATCTGGTTGAAGCGTAACGGGCGGGATTGGTTCACTGCATATAGCGCGTCGAGTATTGAGTTTTTGCGCCTTGTGCGTGGCGGCCACCAGTCTGGGTATGGCCGCTGCACCTGTTGCTGCATTTGAAATTTTTGGCCTCAAGCTGTTCGAAGACCCCAATGCGGTCGACGCTGAGGTGGTGATTGCGGACCCGCAGCCCTATGTGGTCAGCGTGGCGGTCAATGGCGACGGCGCGCTTGAAAGCGTGGTACGCAATGCGTCCTCGCTGGTGGCCGATGAAACCAAGCCTGCCTCGGGCGCGGCCGGGCTGCTGGCCAAGGCGCGGGGCGATTATCGCCGGCTGGTCGCGGCGCTTTACAATGAAGGCTATTATGGCGGCGTGGTGAGCATCCGCGTGGGTGGTCAGGAAGCGGCCAAGCTGGCCCCTGACGTCAACCTGCCCGATCCGGTCGATGTGGCCATTGTGGTCGAGCCGGGCCCCCTGTTCCGCTTCAACAGCGTTGATGTGGTCAATGCGGCGCCGATCACCAGCGATCCGTTTGATTTTGTGCCGCCGCCATCGACGCGCGGTTTCGGTCGTGGCGAGATCGCCAGGTCCAGCGTCATTCTGCAGGCCGAGCAGCTGGCCCTGCGCGCCTGGCGACAGCAGGGTTTTCCTAAGGCTGTCATTGCCAGCCGCGAAGTGGTGGCCGACCATGCCAATAGCAGCGTGGATGTGACCATCACGGTCAATCCCGGTCGCAAGGCGGCCTTTGGCGATGTGACCGTGACCGGCACCGAGCGGATGGACCCCGAATTCGTGCGGCGTCAAACCGGGCTTGTGGTCGGCGAAGAGTATGATCCGGATACGCTGGCCCTGGCGCAAAAGCGGCTGGACCGGCTCGAAGTATTCCGCGCAGCGCGGCTCGAGGCAGCTGAATCCATCGGCGTTGACGGGCTGCTGCCCTATACGCTGATTGTCCAGGAACTGCCCGGCGCACGCTTTGGCGTGGGCGCAAACTATTCCTCGATCGATGGGCTGGGCGTTGAGGGCTATCACCTGTGGCGCAATCTGTTCGGTCAGGCCGAACGGCTGCGGCTTGATGCGCGGATCGCCAGCATCGCCTATCCGATCGATACCGAGCAGTTCGACTATTCCTTTGGCGGCACCTTCACCAAGCCGGGCATTTTCACGCCCGATACCGATCTGGTGGCGGCGGTGGCGGCCGAGCGAACGATCTATCCGACCTATACCGAAACATCGGCATCGGGGCGGCTGGGGCTGACGCATATCTTCTCCGACGAAATCACCATTGAAGGCGGCGCGTCGCTGGAGCGCAGCCGGTTTGACGACAGTTTCGGCACGCGCGACTTCACTACGGCGGGGCTCTATGGCGGTGCCACGCTGGACTTCCGCAATGACCGGGTCGATGCGACCGCGGGCTGGTATGCCCAGGCCAGTGTCGAGCCGTTCTATGAATTCCGCTTCGCCAATGCCGGCGCGCGGGTGACGCTGGAAGGCCGGACCTATTTCGGTTTTGGCGAGAATGATCCGTTCGTTCTGGCGGGCCGGATCAAGGGCGGTGCCCTGGTGGGGCCGGCCCTGTCGGAAATCTCGCCAGACAAGCTGTTCTTTGCCGGCGGCGGCGGATCGGTGCGTGGCTATGGCTACAAGTCGATTGGCGTCAATGATGGTGCGGGCAATGTGACCGGCGGGCGCTATCTGCTCGAAGGATCGCTCGAAGCGCGTATGCGTATCAACGAAGCCTTCGGCATTGTCGGGTTCCTCGACGGTGGCTATGTGGCCGCCGATGTGTTCCCGAGCATTGATGATCTGCGCCTGGGGGCAGGTGCCGGCCTGCGCTATTACACAGGGCTTGGCCCATTGCGACTGGATGCGGCGATCCCGCTGAACAAGAAGCCGGGTGACGCTGATTATGCCGTCTATGTCGGCATCGGGCAGGCCTTCTGATGCGGCGTTTTCTGATTGCCTTGCTGGTCCTTGTGGGCCTTGGCGTGCCTGCGGCCCTGGTGGCGCAGGACGTGCTCAATATGGACAATGATGCGCAGAAGGACTGGTTGACCAGTTTTGTGCAGGATCAGTTGTCGACCCCTGAGCGCCAGATCCGGCTATCCAATATCGATGGTGTGCTGGGCTCGGATGTCTCGGTGCGTGAAATCACCATTTCCGATGCCGAAGGCGTCTGGCTGCGGGTGAACAATGCGCAGCTGAACTGGAACCAGGCCGCGCTGTTCCTCGGCCGGCTCGAAGTCCGTTCGCTGACCGCCGATTCGATCGATTATCTGCGCAATGCGGTGCCCAGTGATCAGGTTGATCTGCCACCAGCGGAAGAGGGTGGCTTTGTCGTGCCCGAATTCCCCGTGGCCATTCAGCTTGAACAGCTCAGCGTGCCCCAGGTGAGCTTTGGTGAAAGCGTCTTCGGGCTGGGTTCACAGGTGTCTCTGGAAGGCGCGTTCTCGCTTGATGGGGGCAATTTGAACACCAGTCTGGACATTGTCCGGCTTGATGGGCCGGGCGGCACGCTCAATCTGGATCTGGCCTATGCGCAGGGCGACAGCAATCTTGACCTGGGGTTGTCGCTGGTGGAGCCCGAAGACGGGGTGATTGCCAATCTGCTCAATATTGAAGGGCGCCCGGCGGTCACGCTGACGCTCAATGGCAAGGGCCCGGTCGGCGATCTGCGCACCGAACTTGAACTGCAGGCCAATGGCCAGACCGCGTTGAGCGGCGTGGCGACTGTGCGGCAGCAGGCCGAGGGTTTTGGCGTCGATGCCGATCTGCGCGGTCCCCTGTCGAACCTGATGGCGCAGGCCTATCAGCCATTTTTTGGTGCCGAGACGGCTTTGAGTGCCAATGCGCTGGTGCGCAATGATGGCGGGCTGTCTATCAGCGGACTGCGCCTGAGTGGCGGACAATTGCAGCTTGAGGCTTCGGCCGAAACCACGACTGACAGCTTTTTGCGTGAGCTGACCCTCAATGCCATGATCAGTGATCCGGCAGGCAGCGCGGTGACGCTGCCGGTGGCGGGGGCGTCGACCAAGGTGCGTTCAGCCCAACTGACGGTTGATTATGGCGGGGCCGTCGGCAATGGCGCACCGCAGGAATGGCGCGCCAACCTCAATGTGAGCGGTTTTTCCCAGCCGGGCCTGACGGCAGATACCCTGGCGCTGGCCGTCGATGGTGTGGCGACCGCGCTCGATGATCCAACGGCGCGTATGGTGACCTTCAATGGTGATGGCTCGCTGAGCGGCATTGCGGCCGATGCTGCTATCGAAGCCGCGCTGGGCGATGAAATCGGCATTGGTATTGCCGGGCTCTACAAGGCGGGTGAGCCGGTGCAACTGGCGCAGTTGCGGGTGGTCGGCAAGGCGCTGACGGCGGCTCTGTCGGGTCAGCTGGATGGATTGAATTTTACCGGCGATATCGGGCTGGAAACGGCCAGCATTGCGCCGTTCTCCGGACTGGCGGATCGTGATCTGTCCGGCGGGCTGACGCTGGCGGCCAAGGGGACCGTCAAGCCGCTCACCGGTGGTTTTGATCTGACGCTGGATGGTACGGGCCGCGATCTGGCGATTGGCGACGAGATTGCCGATGATCTGCTGGCCGGCACGGTCAAGCTCTCGGGCCGGGTGGCGCGCAGCAAGGCGGGCCTGACCGCTGATAATTTTCGCATCGCCAACACCCAGGTTCAGCTGCTGGCCGACGGCACCTATTCCAGCGTGCTGGCCGATTTCGCGTTCAATCTGGATCTGAGTGACCTGTCGCTGCTGTCCGACCAGGCCAGTGGTGCGCTCAGCGTGGTGGGCACGGCCAAGGGCATGGACGATGTGATCGATCTTGATCTCAACGCCAGTGTCCCGGCTGGACAATTGGCTGATCGGGCGCTGCGCGAGGGTGCGCTGCGGTTTGCCGGGCAATATCGCGGCGAGGTGCTGAGCGGCAAGATTTCCGGCGCGGCAGCACTGGATGGCTATCGCACGACACTGGCAGCGGACGTCAATGTGGCGCCAGCCGAGCAGTCGCTGGCCAATATCGACTTTCAGGCAGGCGGGACGCGGATCAGCGGCGGGCTGACACGCACCGAACTGACCGGGCTGATCAATGGCGGGCTCAGCGTGGTGTCGCCGGACGTGTCAGTGGCGGCAGCATTGGCGCTGCTCGATGCCAGTGGTTCGGTCAATGCCGAGATTACCCTGACGCCGGTCAAGGCCAAGCAAAGTGCCAGCATTCGCGGTGATGTGCGGGCGCTCAGCGTCAACGACATCCGGGTTGGCGCTGCCGACATCAATGCCAGCATTGCCGATCTGTTCGGGGTGCCCGTGATCAATGGCGCCATCAATGGCAGCAATATTGCCGCTGCGGGCGTCGATATCGATACGCTGAGCGCGCGGGCCAACCAGACGGGCGAGACCACCGCTTTTGACGCGCAGGCCGCGCTGGCAACAGGCACCGATGTCGATCTGGCGGGGTCGCTGACCCCGGTCGATGGCGGCTATCGTCTGGCGCTGGATCGGGCGCAATTGCAGCAGGGCACGCTCTCGGCGGCTCTGGCACAGCCAACCGTGCTGGAAGTTGCCGGTTCCGATGTGCGGCTTGATGCAGTGCGGTTCAATGTGGGATCGGGGTCGATCACGGCAAGCGGGTCGGCTGGCGAGGTGATCGACATCGCGCTCGACATCAATGCGCTGCCGCTATCGGTGGCCAACGCCGTGGCGCCCGAGCTGGGCCTGAGCGGCACGCTGAGCGGGCAGGCCCAGATCTCGGGTTCGGGCAGTGATCCCCAAGTGCGGTTCACCACCCAGGCCCAGGGCATTGGCGCTGCCGCCATCAATGATTTCGGTATTGCGCCGCTCAGCCTGACGGCCAATGGCAGCTTTGCCAATGGCAGTGTGTCGCTGGCCTCGCTGACGGCCA
Organism: Devosia sp. J2-20; assembly: GCF_055808475.1. NCBI lineage: Bacteria > Pseudomonadati > Pseudomonadota > Alphaproteobacteria > Hyphomicrobiales > Devosiaceae > Devosia > Devosia sp. J2-20. The sequence continues at coordinate 609,543 of NZ_CM147870.1, forward strand.
ATGGCGCGGGCGGGTTGACCATAAGCGGTTCGGGCACGGTGCCCCTGAGCGGCAATGGCCTGAGCGTATCGGTGACCGGTTCGGCGCCGCTGGTACTGGCCAATCGCTTTGTTGCTGATCGCGGTGGCCAGTTGAGCGGTGTGGTCAACCTGAACGCCCAGGTCACGGGCAGTTTGGACAATCCGCAATTTGGCGGCCGGGTATCGACAAGTGGCGCTGGCTATATCGATCCTGAACTCAATTTCCGCATGCAGGGCATTACCGGTTCGGCAAGCCTGAATGGCGACCGGCTGGTGATCGAACAGCTTTCGACCAATCTGGCGCGTGGCGGCTCGGTGTCGGCCTCTGGCTCGGTGGGGCTGAGCGGTGGTTATCCCGCCGATATTCGCGTGGCGCTGAATTCAGTGCGCTATGCCGATGGCAATCTGTTTGTGGCGACGGTGGGGGGCAATCTTACCCTGACAGGCAATCTGACCGGCTCATCGCTGCTGGCCGGCGACGTGCGGGTGGAAGAAGCCAATATCACCGTGCCGGAGAATTTTGGTTCTGGCGCCGACCTGATCAATGTCGAACACGTGCGCGCCCCCGCTGCGGTGGAACGCACGCTGGCGCGTGCCCGGATCGACGAGACCAGTGGCGCGCCCATTCCGCAGACGCGCTCGCCGGGCATGCTGCTCGACATCAAGATCAGCGCGCCCAACCAGATCTTCATCCGCGGCCGTGGGCTTGATGCCGAAGTGGGTGGCTCGGTGCGGGTCACCGGTCCGATCGGCAATATCCAGCCGGTGGGTGCGTTTTCGCTCAATCGCGGCCGCTTGGCGATCCTGGGGCAGCGCGTGACATTTGAATCCGGTCAGGTCACCCTGGTGGGCGACCTTGATCCCATGCTGAACCTGATTGCCGTCACCGAGGGTGAGGGGATTACGGTCTATGTGACCGTATCGGGCCGCGCCTCCAATATCGATGTGAGCTTTTCCTCCAGCCCGGCCCTGCCGCAGGATGAAGTGCTCAGCCGGCTGATCTTCAAGCGCTCGATGAGCGAGCTGTCGCCACTGCAGCTGGCCAAGCTGGCAGCTGCGGCCGCCGAGTTGGTGGGTGGCGGTGGCAATGGGCTGGTGGACAGCCTGCGCGGCGCTGCGGGGCTGGATGATCTCGATATCGTCACCGATGCCGATGGCAATGTCGCGGTTCAGGCGGGTACCTATTTGCAGGACAATGTCTATCTGGGCGTGCAGGCCGGGGCCGGCGGGCAGAGCAAGGTGACCATCAATCTCGATGTCACCAGCGATCTCAAGGTGACGGGTTCGGCCAGCCAGGACGGCAATTCGAGCGTCGGCGTCTATTACGAGAAAGACTACTAGATCCCAACCCAATGAGGGCGCGATGAGCTTCTGGGACCAGCGCTATGACCGGGCCGAATATGTGTTCGGCGAAGCGCCCAACGCCTTTCTGGCGGCCAATGCGGAGCGTCTGAAGGGTTATGGTTCGGCGCTGGCCGTTGCTGATGGCGAGGGCCGCAATGGCGTGTTCCTGGCTGAACAGGGGCTGGACGTGCTGGCCGTGGATGCCTCGCCAATTGGTTTGGCCAAGGCCGATCAGCTGGCCACAAGGCGGGGCGTGACGCTGACCACGCAATGCCTGGATATCGGTGCCTATGACTGGCCCGAAGCCCGGTTCGATGTGGTGGCCGCCATCTTTATCCAGTTCGCGCCGCCCGCCATGCGCGACGCGATGTTTGCCGGCATGGTGCGCACCCTCAAGCCGGGTGGTCTGCTGTTGCTTGAAGGCTATCGCCCCGAGCAACTCGGCTATGGCACGGGCGGGCCGGGGCAGCTCGAGAACCTTTATACCGAGGCGCTGCTGCGCGCGCGCTTTGGTGCGCTCGAGATCATCTCGCTAGAGAGCTATGATGCCGAACTGAGCGAGGGATCCGCGCATGCCGGGCCGTCCGCCCTGATCGATCTGGTGGCGCGCAAGCCAGCCTAGGGATTTGCCTCTGGCTATCCTCCCCCCGAAAAGGGGGAGGAACAGATCGCGTCAGACTTAGCCAATCTTGACTACTGCGCGCCGCCGGTCTTGGCGGCCTTGGCCTCGTCATACCACCAGATGGTGGGAAAGCCCGAGGAAAACTCCGGCAGCGGATCGGGGTGGCTGAAACGGTCCCAGCGGGCGATGCGCGAATTGCGCAGGGTGTAGCTGGGGACCATGTAGTGGTGGTGCAGCAGGACGCGGTCGAGCGCCATGCTGGCCGCTTCCTGGGTGGCGCGATCGCCGGCGACGATGATCTTGTCGATCAGGGCGTCAACACCAGGATCGGCAATGCCGGCATAGTTGCGCGAACCTTCTTCATCGACGCTGCCGGAGCCGAAATAGTAGCGCTGTTCATTGCCCAGCGAGAAGGACTGGCTCCAGCCGGTATAGATGACATCGTAGTCGAAGCTGCGCAGGCGGTTGATGTATTGCGGGCTGTCGACCGAGCGGACGCTGACATCGACGCCGATCAGCGCCAGATTGGCGACCATATTGGCGGCCACGGGTTCGATGGTGGGGCCGTTGAGCAGGATTTCGAAGGTGAAGGGATTGCCCGCCGCGTCGACCAGCTTGGTGCCATTGAGCGTATAACCGGCCTCGTTGAACAGGGTCAGCGCGGTGCGCAGGTTTTCGCGCTGTTTGGCGGAGTCGCCGCCCACCGGGTTTTCATAGGGCTCGGTGAAGACCGATGCGGGCACCAGATCCTTGATCTCGTTGAGGATCTCGAGCTCTTCGCCTTCGGGCAGGCCGCTGGAGGCAAAGGGCAGGCCGAAGAAATAGCTGTCGATGCGATCATACTGGCCAAAGAACAGCGTGTTGCTCAGCTCCTCGAAATTGAAGGCATAGTTGAGCGCCTCGCGCACGCGCTCGTCCTTGAACTTGTCGCGCCGCATATTGGGGATGAAGCCGACGCCGACACCACTACCGGCATAATCCTGGGGGAACAGTTCCTTGATCACCCGGCCATCGGCGACGGCGGGGAAATTGTATGCGGTGGCCCAGCGGCGGGCCTGGTTCTCGCTCCACCAGTCGAACTGGTCACCCTTGAAGGCTTCGAACTGCACGGTCAGATCGAGGAAGTACTCGATCTTGTACTGATCAAAATTGTTGGAGCCGACGCGGGTGGGCTGGTTCAGCCCCCAATAGTCGGGGTCGCGCTGATAGGTGATGGTGCGGCCCGCATCGAAGCTGGCCAGCTGATAGGGCCCCGAGCCCATCGGCGCTTCAAGGGTGGACTGGCCGATATCGCGGGTTTCGCCATTGGCGTCAGTGCCCTCCCACCAGTGCTGGGGCAGCACCAGCATCTGGCCCAGGATCAGCGGCAATTCGCGATTGCCGGTCTGATCGAAGGTGAAGGTGACTTCGCCCGGCGCGGTGACTTCAGCACTGGTGATATTGGCGTAGTACTGCGCCATGTTGGGATTGATCTCGACCAGCGTGTCGAAGGACCACACAACATCCTGGGGCGTGACGGGTTCGCCGTCCTGCCATTTGGCGGCCGGGTCGATGCGGAAGGTGACCGCGCCATAATCGGGGGCGATCTTCAGGCTTGAGGCGATCAGGCCGTAATAGGTGTTCACCTCATCCGAGGAGGGTGTCATCAGGGTCTCATAGACCAGCCCCAGCCCACCGGCCGCCTCGCCCTTGGGCAGGACGGGGTTGAAGGTGTCAAAGCCGCCCATATCGCCAATGCGCACGGTGCCGGTCTTGGGGGCATCGACATTGACGTAGTCGAAATGGGTGTAGTCCGCGCCATATTTGGGCTCGCCGGTCATGGTGAAGGCGTGGGTCCACACATCGGTGGGGGTCTGCGCCAGGGCAGGGGTGGCCAGGCCGGCCATCAGGCCAAGGACGAGGACGGGTGCGAACTTCATCGGACGGCTCCGGAGCTAGAGAACTGGGAAAACAGACTAGGCGCGATCATGGGCGGACAACAGGGGGGTTGCCGCCGATGTGGGCGCGGTGAGGGTGGCGATGTCGAAAGCGGCGGCCATCAGGGTCCTGGTGTAGTCCGATTGCGGCGCGGCAAAGATGGCTGCAGCATCGCCCTGCTCGACGATCTTGCCATTGCGCATGACGATCAGGCGATTGGCCAGGGCGCGGACGACCTTGAGATCGTGGCTGATGAACATATAGGTCAGGCCATGGCGCTGCTGCAGATCGCGCAGCAGGTCCACGACCTGGGCCTGAATGGAGACATCGAGTGCCGAGGTGGGTTCATCGAGCACGACGAATTTGGGTTCGAGCACCATGGCGCGGGCAATGGCGATGCGCTGGCGCTGGCCGCCGGAGAATTCGTGCGGATAGCGAAAGCGCGTTTCGGGCGGCAGGCCCACTTCGCGCAGCGCGGTGACGACACGGGCATCGCGCTCGGCGGCGCTGAGATCGGGGCGATGCACGGCCAGTCCTTCGCCAATGATGCGGTCAACCGACAGGCGCGGGCTGAGCGAGCCGAACGGGTCCTGAAACACGATCTGCAGATCAGCACGCAGCGGGCGCATGGCCTTCCAGGAGCGCGACTGGATTTCGTTGCCCAGCACGACGATCCGGCCCGTGGAGGGCAATAGCCGCAGCAGGGCATAGCCCAGGGTGGATTTGCCGGAACCGGATTCCCCGACCACGCCCAGCGTCTCGCCCTGACGGATGGTCAGATCAACACCATCAACGGCCCGGATATGGCCCTTGGTGCGGCGCAGCAGGCCGCGCTTGATGGGGAACCACACCTTGAGGTCGCTGACGTCGACAATGGTGGGCGCGCTCTCGTTGCTGGGCGGTGGGGCGCCATGCGGTTCGGCTGCCAGCAGGTGTTGGGTGTAAGCGTGTTGCGGGTTGGCAAACAGCGGGGCGACCGGGCCGGTCTCGACGATTTCGCCTTCGGTCATGACGCAGACGCGGTCGGCGATGGTTTTGACGATGCCCAGATCATGGGTGATGAACAGCATGGCCATGCCCAGACGTTTCTGCAGATCTTTGAGCAGAGTCAGGATCTGCGCCTGCACGGTGACGTCGAGCGCGGTGGTGGGCTCATCGGCAATCAGCAGATCGGGTTCATTGGCCAGCGCCATGGCGATCATGACGCGCTGGCGCTGGCCGCCCGAGAGCTGGTGCGGAAAGGCAGCCAGGCGGCTGGCCGGGTCGGGAATGCCGACGGCATCGAGCAGTTCGAGTGTGCGGGCACGGGCGGCGTTGGCGCGCAGGCCCCGATGGATGGCGAGCACTTCGCCGATCTGGGCCTCTATGGTGTGAACCGGATTGAGCGAGCTCATCGGTTCCTGAAAGATCATCGAAATATCATTGCCGCGCACGGCGCGCAGGTCGTCGGCTGGCGCGGTGATCAGGTCCTGGCCCTTGAACAGGATCTGGCCGGTCAGCTGCGCGCTGGGCGGCAGCAGCTTGAGCACCGACAGGGCGGTGACCGACTTGCCCGACCCGGATTCGCCGACCAGCGCGAGGGTCCCGCCACCCGCGATATCAAAGCTGATATTGCGGGTGGCGGGATTGTCGCCAAAGCGGATGGTCAGGTCGCGGACCGAAAGGAGGGGGGCGCTCATGCGAAGGCCTTGCGGGGGTCAAAGGCATCACGCACAGCCTCGCCGACAAACACCAGCAGGGTCATGATGATGGCGATGGCAAAAAAGCCGGTGAGGCCGAGCCAGGGCGCCTGCAGGTTCTCCTTGCCCTGAAACAGCAGGTCGCCCAGCGAGGGGGTCCCCGGTTCCAGGCCCAGGCCGAGCAGGTCAAGCGAGGTCAGCGTGACCACCGAGCCCGACAGGATGAACGGCATGAACGTCAGGGTGGCGACCATGGCGTTGGGCAGCAAGTGGCGCCACATAATGGTGACATTGGAGACGCCCAGCGCCCGGGCGGCGGCGATATATTCAAAGTTGCGGCCGCGCAGGAATTCGGCGCGCACAATGCCCACCAGCGACACCCAGGAGAACAGCAACAGAATGCCCAGCAAGACCCAGAAGCTGGGGGCGATAATGCTCGAGATGATCAGCAGCAGATAAAGGGCGGGGATGGAGGTCCAGATTTCGATCAGGCGCTGGGCGATCAGATCGAGCCAGCCGCCGAAATAGCCCTGCACAGCGCCCGCCATCAGCCCGATGATCGAGGACAGGATGGTCAGGGTGAAGCCGAACAGGATAGAAATGCGCACGCCATAGAGCAGGCGGGCCAGCACATCATGGGCTTCGCCATCGGTGCCCAGCCAGTGGTAATTGCTCCAATTGCATTCGAGATCATCCACGCCCAGCGGATAGCGCTGACAGGCTTCCTCGCGGCTGAGCATCCAGGTGGGGGCGATGGCGCCGGAGCCGGGCTGGTAGCCGTCCACGGTATTGTAGCTGAAATGAACCGGCGGCCAGATGGCCCAGCCATTGTCGGCGATCTGCTGTTCCATGAAGTCGCCGCGATAGTCGGGCGTGCCCAGAAAGCCGCCAAAGCGGGATTCGGGATAATCGACAAAGGCGGGAAACAGCAGCTCGTTTTGGTAGGACACCACGATGGGGCGATCATTGGCGATGAACTCCGAGCCCAGTGCCAGTACCAGCAGCGCCAGAAAGATCCATAGCGACCACCAGCCCCGGCGATTGGCGCGGAAATTGTCCCAGCGGCGCTGATTGAGCGGGCTGAGCCAGCGGCGGCGGGGCCGGCGCGGCGCGGTGTCGGTCACGGCGCTCATACTTCGCGGCTTTCGAAATCGAGCCGCGGATCAACCCACATATAGGCCAGGTCGGACACCAGCGAGATCACCAGTCCGAGCAGGCTGAAGATGTAGAGCGTGGCAAATACCACCGGATAATCGCGGCTGGCCACCGAGACGAAGCCGAGCAGGCCCAGCCCGTCAAGCGAGAAGATGGTTTCGATCAGCAGGGAGCCACCAAAGAAGGCGCCGACAAAGGCGGCGGGGAAACTGGCAATGATCAGCATCATGGCGTTGCGAAAGACGTGGCGGTAGAGCACCTGATTTTCGGTCAGGCCCTTGGCGCGGGCGGTGGTGACATATTGCTTGCCGATCTCGTCGATGAACGAGTTCTTGGTGAGCAAGGTGGTGGTGGCAAAGGCGCCCAGACCCATGGCAATGATGGGCAGCACCAGATGCCAGAGATAATCGAACAGCCAGAGGTGGAATGGCCAGTTGGCAGCGCCGGTGGAATGCAGGCCGCGGAGCGGGAAAATCGACCAGAAGCTGCCGCCGGCAAACAGGATGATCAGCGCGATGGCGACCAGAAAGCCGGGCACGGCATAGCCGATAATGACAATTGTCGAGGTCCAGACGTCAAAGCGGCTGCCATCGCTGACGGCCTTCTTGATGCCCAGCGGGATGGAAACGCCATAGGCAATCAGCGTCATCCACAGACCCAGCGAGATCGAGACCGGCATCTTCTCCTTGATCAGATCGATCACCGAGATGTCGCGGTAATAGCTGTCACCGAAGTCAAAGCGCAGATAATTCCACAGCATCATGCCGAAGCGTTCGAGCGGTGGCTTGTCGAAGCCGAACTGCTTTTCGATGCGCTCTACCAGTTCGGGCGCCAGACCCTGGCTGCCGCGATAGGCCGAGCCGCTCTTGCCGCCCTGGCCGGGCTGGGCGGTAAAATCGCCGCCCGCGCTGCCGGTGATGCGTTCGGTCATGGAGACGTTCTGGCCTGACAGATTGGCCAGCGCCTGTTCGACCGGGCCGCCGGGGGCGAATTGGGTGATCAGGAACGAAATGGCCATGATGCCGAATACGGTCGGGATCATCAGCAGGATGCGGCGAAGAATATAGGCGCCCATCGGGTCTCCGGGCAGGCAGGTTATCTGGCAAGCTAAGCGCTGCAGGGGGATCGGCGGCAAATCACCTTGCAGTGAAAGGGCTTGGGCACGAGTGCATCATTTTGATGAATTCTTGGCAAGCCGCGCACGGGCGCAAGCGTCCAGTGCGGGGCGGCCATGGTTATGGCTTGCCCCGCCGTGTATTGAGCGTCAGGATTGCGCCATAGGGAGCTGCTCATGAGCTACGAAATCATCGCCAATGTCGAAAACCCGTCCACGGCCCGTGTGCTGATGACCGCGCTGCGGGCGCACGGGTTTCATCCGCTCGAAAATGGCGAAGGCGGGTTGCCCGGTGTCGGCAATATCTTCGGCAAGGGGGGCGTTCCCGTGCAGGTTCCCGAAGAGGAAGCGGCCGATGCAACCCTGCTGGCGGCGGAGTTGTTGAAGGAAATGGTGGCCAGCGACACGTAAAAGCGCCACATTGATGCGCCTTACGTCAGTTGCGGCCAGGGCGGTTGAACGCAGTGTGGGCTTTGGCTATAAGCCAGCCGACCTGTTAACTTTTGTTAAGCCTTTGGGCAGGAGCGACCAATGTCGATTTGGATGCGCGGATCGTTTTCCGCTGCGGGAGTTGCAGCAATCGCGCTGTTGGTGGCGGGGTGTACCTCGACGGGATCAAACACAGCCAATCTCAATACGATTGGGGCACCACAGCAATTGCAGCCGGTGCAGAATTCTACGGTGCAACAGGGAACGCTGCCGGCAATCGGCGCGACCGGTACGGTTGCACCAGGCCTGTCTGGCCAGCCCGTGCTGGGCGGGGTTCAGGCCAATACCCAGGTTGCGGCCACAACGACCGGCACGCCATCGTCGATCGTGTCGCTTGATCCACTGGCCCGGCCCGTGTCCGGCGCCATGACCACGGGCCCTGAGGGCGTGTGGAATGTGGTTGCGGGCTCGCAGCAGTGCCGCCTCAACCTGCCCATGACCGCCAAGACCGGGACCAGCTATTTCCGCGCCTCGGCGCCGGGTTGTGCCATTCCGACCCTGGCTGGCGTTGCCGGTTGGCAGCAGGTGGGCAGCCAGCTGCAGCTTTATGATGAGAACGGCAATATCGCCGCGTTCCTGGCGCCAAGCGGTGGGCGCTATATCGGCACCATGGGCGGTGGCCAGGCCATCTCGATGGCCCGCTAAAAAAATTGGGAAGCCGGTCTGCAATGGCCGGCTTCTTTTGACCTCTAAGGTCCATTCTTCTCCTTGCTGTCCGCGGGCTTGACCCGGAGACCACTCTCAACGCATTGGATGCTGCAATTGACCCTCGGGTCGCGCCCGAGGGCAGCACAGTTTTTGCTATGTCATCCAGTTCTTCCCAAACATCCTCCGGCCCGGTCAACGCGGCCTATGCCGCGCTGGTAGCGCGCGGCGCCCTGACGGCGGACCCCGCCCAGCATGATGCCGCCGCACTGCTTGATGATGTGCTGGCTGGCCTCGAGGCGCAAAAGCCCAAGGGGCTCCTGGGCAAGCTGTTCGATGCCAACACTGGCCCGGTGCAGGGCCTTTACCTGCATGGAGAAGTGGGGCGCGGCAAAACCATGCTGATGGACCTGTTCTTCAACGCCGCGCCGATCGAGGGCAAGCGGCGGGTGCACTTCCACGAGTTCATGGACGAAATCCATGCCGGCATGTCGACCTTTCGCAAGAGCGCCAAGGGGCGCGATGCCGATCCGGTCGAGGCGGTGGTCAAACCGATTCTGAAGTCGGGGCTGAAGCTGCTGTGCCTTGATGAAATGCATGTGCACGACATCACCAATGCCATGCTGCTGTCGCGGCTGTTCGAAAAACTGTTCGCTGGCGGCGTGACGCTGGTGGCAACGTCCAATGTGGTGCCGGACGAGCTCTACAAGGATGGGCTGAACCGGCAATTATTCCTGCCCTTTATTGCGCTGCTCAAGGCGCATCTGAGGGTGGCATCGCTGCCCGCGGCGCAGGATTACCGGCGGATGAAATTTGCCGGGCAGCATGTCTATACCTTTGGCACGGGCGAAGCGGCGCGCGCGGAAATGGACAGGCTGTGGCTACGCATTACCGGGGGTGAACCCGGTGAGCCGGGCATTGTCGAAAGCACCGGGCGTTCCATTGCCGTGCCGCTGACAGCGTTGGGAGCGGCACGGTTCGGCTTTGCCGATCTGTGCGAGAAGCCATTGGGGTCGCGCGATTTCGTGCGCATCGCGCATCAGTTCGATTCGATCATCGTGGATGGCGTGCCGCAAATGGACCGGACCATGTCCAACGCCGCCAAGCGGTTCATCCTGCTGATCGACACGCTCTATGATCGCGGCGTCAAGCTGGGCGCCAGCTTTGCGGTGCCGCTCGAAGAGCTGGGCCACGATGACAAGACCGCGTTTGAATTTCAGCGGACCGTGTCACGGCTGATCGAGATGCAGTCCGAGGACTATCTCGGCCAGGGGCTGCGCGATGCCCCGCCTGCGGCAGACTAGGGCTTGCGCAGCGCTACCTTGCCCAACGGGCAGGGGGGCTTCACCCATCGGCAAGGGCGAAAGCGCTGTTTAGACGAAGGGTTCACTTGCCCCTCTGGGCCGCTAGGGTTAAACGTGCGCCAATTCAACGCAGTTTTGGGATGAGGACTTATGGCGCGTAAAAAGATCGCTCTTATCGGCTCAGGTCAGATCGGTGGCACGCTTGCCCATCTGGCTGCCCTCAAGGACCTTGGCGACATCGTTCTGTTTGATATCGTTGACGGTGTGCCGCAGGGCAAGGCGCTGGATCTGTCCCAGTCGGCTCCGGTTGAGGGCTATGATGCCGCGATCACCGGTACCTCTAAATATGAAGACCTCAAGGACTCCGATGTGGTGATCGTCACCGCCGGTGTGCCCCGCAAGCCCGGCATGAGCCGCGATGATCTGCTCGAAATCAACCTCAAGGTGATGGAGCAGGTTGGTGCAGGCATTGCCAAGTATGCGCCCAATGCCTTCGTGATCTGCATCACCAACCCGCTCGACGCGATGGTCTGGGCCCTGCAGAAGTTCTCTGGCCTGCCCACCAACAAGGTGATCGGCATGGCTGGCGTGTTGGACAGCTCGCGCTTTGTGCACTTCATCGCTGATGAGCTGGGCGTGTCGGTGCAGGACGTCAACGCCTTCGTGATGGGCGGTCATGGCGATACCATGGTGCCGCTGGCCCGCTACTCCACCGTTGCCGGCATCCCGCTCACTGACATCGTCAAGATGGGCTGGATGAGCAAGGAAAAGCTTGAAGAGATCATCCAGCGCACCCGTGATGGCGGTGCCGAGATCGTGGGCCTGCTCAAGACCGGTTCGGCGTTTTATGCGCCGGCCACCTCGGCGATCGCGATGGCCGAGAGCTATCTCAAGGACAAAAAGCGCGTGCTGCCCGCTGCCGTCTATCTGAACGGCGAATTCGGGGTCAAAGGCACCTATGTCGGCGTGCCGGTGGTGATCGGCGCAGGCGGTGCCGAGAAGGTCGTGGAGATCTCGCTCAATTCGGCTGAACAAAAAGCGTTCGACAAATCGGTCGGCGCGGTTGAAGGGCTGATCGAGGCCTGCAAGAAGATTGCGCCCAAGCTGGCGTAACCAAGATGGTGTCATCCCCGCGCAAGCGGGGATTTCCCGTTTGGGGGCACTGAGATGAGATTTCCGCACAAGCGGAAATGATGCGGTGGGGGCCAGGGGCCCCGTGACCACTAAGCGATTTACCCATCCAAGGGGACTTTGAATGAACATCCATGAACATCAGGCCAAAGAGCTGCTGAAGTCGTATGGCGCGCCGGTTGCGGCGGGCGTGGCGATCTTTTCGGCGGACGATGCTGCGGCCGCAGCGCAGTCGCTGCCAGGCCCGCTCTATGTGGTCAAGAGCCAGATCCACGCCGGTGGCCGTGGCAAGGGCAAGTTCAAGGAACTGGGTCCAGATGCCAAGGGCGGTGTGCGCCTGGCCAAGACCGTCGACGAGGTTGTTGCCTTCTCCAGGGAGATGCTGGGCAACACGCTGGTGACCAAGCAGACCGGCGATGCCGGCAAGCAGGTCAATCGCCTGTATATCGAAGACGGCGCTGACATTGCCCGCGAGCTGTACTGCTCGCTGCTGGTCAACCGCGAGAGCGGCCGCGTGTCGTTCGTGGTCTCGACCGAAGGCGGCATGGACATTGAGGCGGTTGCCGAGGCGACCCCTGAGAAGATCATCAGCATCGATATCGACCCGACCGCTGGCGTCACCGATGCCGACGTGGCCAAGATCGTCTCGGCGCTGGCGCTCGATGGCGATGCCAAGGCCGATGCGGCCAAGCTGTTCCCGATCCTCTACAAGGCCTTTGTCGACACCGACATGAGCATGCTCGAGGTCAACCCCCTCATCGTGATGGATGATGGTCACCTGCGCGTGCTCGACGCCAAGGTGAGCTTCGACAACAATGCCGCGTTCCGCCATGAAGAACTCAAGGCCCTGCGCGATCTGAGCGAAGAAGACGCCAAGGAAATCGAAGCGTCCAAGTATGATCTGGCCTATGTGGCGCTGGACGGCAATATTGGCTGCATGGTCAATGGCGCGGGTCTGGCCATGTCCACCATGGACATCATCAAGCTCTATGGTGCCGAGCCGGCAAACTTCCTGGACGTTGGTGGCGGTGCCACCAAGGAAAAGGTCACTGCTGCGTTCAAGATCATCACCGCCGATCCGGCTGTGAAGGGCATTCTGGTCAACATCTTTGGCGGCATCATGCGCTGCGACGTGATCGCCGAAGGCGTGATCGCTGCAGTCAAGGAAGTCGGCCTGGAAGTGCCGCTGGTGGTTCGTCTGGAAGGCACCAAGGTCAAGGAAGGCAAGGCGATCCTGGATCAGTCCGGCCTGAACGTGATCTCGGCAGATGACCTGGACGATGCCGCCCAGAAGATCGTCAAGGCGGTCCAGGGCTAGCGCGGTGCGCGCCGCTCTCACCATCATTGCCGTTGTGGCACTCTGCGCGACGCCTGTCGCCGCGCAGGGCAAAACCAAGACCAAGGCGTCAGCCGGCTTTGCGGTTCTGCAGATGTGTGAGCGTTTTGCCAGCGGCGATGTGCTGGCAGTACAGGCGGCGCAAGCCCAGGGCTGGGATGCCTATGAAGATGCGGGCGAAAGCCCGTTCGTAAAGTCGTACACCGCCGATAAGGCCGTGCCCGGCGTAGGTGAAGCCAGCCTGTTTGCCCTGATCGAAAGCTATCCCGAAAGCAGCTTTGGCTATTGCCGGGTTGATGTCGACCAGCCCGAAGGGGGCAATGAACTCGTCCAGGCGATTGCCGATCTGCCGCGCTATGCGGGTGAGACACGGGTGGTCGATGACGGGCTCTATGCCAGCCTGGTGGCCAGCGACAAGCCCAATTGGCTGCTGCTGTCGCATCGCAATGCGGACAGTTTCGTGATCCAGCTTTCCATCAATACGCCCAAGGCGGCGACTGAACAGTAATTCAACGGCGCTTTGCCCATGGCAGGCGGAATTCGGCGCCGAGCGCCCAACGACGAAAGAGAAGTAGATGTCCATTCTCGTCAACAAAGACACCAAGGTTCTCGTACAGGGCCTGACCGGCAAGACCGGTACGTTCCATACCGAACAGGCTCTGGCCTATTTCGGCACCCAGATGGTGGGTGGCACGCACCCCAAAAAGGGTGGCGAAGTTTGGACCAGCGGTCTGGATGCCGCGCGCACCCTGCCCATCTTCACCACGGTTGCTGAAGGCCGCGAAAAGACCGGTGCCAATGCATCGGTGATCTATGTGCCGCCTGCCGGCGCTGCTGCGGCCATCGAAGAAGCGATCGACGCTGAAATCGAGCTGATCGTATGCATCACCGAAGGCGTTCCCGTGCTCGACATGGTGCGGGTCAAGGCCAAGCTGGAAAAGTCCAAGTCGCGCCTGATCGGGCCAAACTGCCCCGGCGTGCTGACACCAGAAGAATGCAAGATCGGCATCATGCCCGGTTCGATCTTCTCGAAGGGCTCGGTGGGTATCGTGTCGCGTTCGGGCACACTGACCTATGAAGCTGTGTTCCAGACCACCAATGAAGGTCTGGGCCAGACCACTGCGGTGGGTATCGGTGGTGATCCGGTCAAGGGTACCGAATTCATCGACATGCTCGAAATGTTCCTGGCCGATGAAGCCACCAAGTCGATCGTGATGATCGGCGAAATCGGTGGTTCGGCTGAAGAAGATGCCGCCCAGTTCCTGATCGATGAAGCCAAGCGTGGCCGCAAAAAGCCAATGGCTGGCTTCATTGCGGGCCTGACTGCTCCTCCAGGCCGCACCATGGGTCATGCTGGTGCCGTAATTTCAGGCGGTAAGGGCGGTGCTGAAGACAAGATCGCGGCAATGGAGGCAGCGGGTATCCGCATGTCGAAGTCGCCAGCACGCATTGGCCGGACGCTTGCCGAAGTCCTCAAGGGCTAAGGCTTAGTCGAAAGTCGGTCGCGCTTCGGACACAGATCGGTGTTACCGATTGTGTGTGTTGGTGGCCGACAACACTGCAGTGTGAGCCGCGGCGCCTTCTGGGGCGCCGCAAGTCTTAACAGGATGCAAAGGAAAAGCGGTCAATAGTCCCAGAAGCAATGACCGCTCATTAAGCCGGGACTGTCCGGCGGTTCAGAAGGATGGCGGGGCGCGGGCCTCGGACATAAAGCGATGACACGACAGGAAAAGAACGACACGTTCTTGCTGACCTCGTTCCTCTATGGTGGGAACGCCGACTACATCGAGCAATTGTACTCCCGGTACAAAACCGATCCTTCGAGCGTCGATGAGACGTGGCAGAGCTTTTTTCAAAGCTCGATGATGGTGAGGGTGTCGCGCAAAAGAATGCCGACGGTCCAAGCTGGGGCCGCAAGGACTGGCCGCAAGCCGCCAATGGCGAGCTTGTCAGTGCGCTGGACGGTAACTGGGGCGAGATCGCCGTAAAGACCGAACAGGCCGTCAGCAAGAAGGCCGCAGCGCTGGGCGTTGCCAATTCCAGTGTCGACGATGTGTTGCAGGCCACGCGCGATTCGATCCGCGCGATCATGATGATCCGGGCCTATCGCATGCGCGGCCATCTGCATGCCGATCTTGATCCGCTCAAGATGAAGGCCGAAGAGCCAGCGCCCGAGCTTGATCCCAAGAGCTATGGCTTCACCGAGGCTGACTACAGCCGCAAGATTTTCATCGATAACTATTTGGGCCTGGAATACGCGACCATTCCAGAGATGCTGTCGATCCTCAGCCGGACCTATTGCGGGACGCTGGGCATCGAGTTCATGCATATCTCGGATCCCGAAGCCAAGCAGTGGATTCAGGAACGCATCGAAGGCCCTGACAAGGAAATTGCCTTCACTGCCGAGGGCAAGAAGGCGATCCTGAACAAGCTGATCGAATCTGAAGGGTTCGAGAAGTTCATCGACGTCAAATATACCGGCACCAAGCGGTTCGGTCTGGATGGCAGTGAAGCCACGATCCCGGCGCTTGAGCAGATCATCAAGCGCGGCGGTGCGCTGGGCATCAAGGACATCGTGCTGGGCATGGCTCACCGCGGTCGCCTGAACGTGCTGACCCAGGTGATGCAGAAGCCGCATCGCGCCCTGTTCCACGAATTCAAGGGCGGCGCTTTCTACCCCGACGATGTCGAGGGTTCGGGCGACGTGAAGTACCATCTGGGTGCCTCGTCGGATCGCGACTTTGACAACAACAAGGTCCATCTGTCGCTGACGGCAAATCCGAGCCATCTCGAGATCGTTGATCCCGTGGTGCTGGGCAAGTCGCGCGCCAAGCAGGATCAGCACATTGCCCCCAAGGGCAAGCTGGTCAACATCCCCACCGATGGCAAGCCAGACCGGTCCATGGTGCTGCCGCTGCTGATCCATGGTGATGCCGCTTTTGCCGGGCAGGGCGTGATCGCCGAATGTCTGGGGCTGAGTGGCCTGAAGGGCCACCGCACCGGCGGTTCGATCCACTTCGTGATCAACAACCAGATCGGCTTCACCACGAGCCCGATGTATTCGCGCTCGTCGCCCTATCCCACCGACGTCGCCAAGATGATCGAAGCGCCTGTACTGCATGTGAACGGGGATGACCCTGAAGCTGTGGTGTTTGCCGCCAAGGTGGCCGTGGAATATCGCCAGAAATTCGGCAAGCCTGTCGTGATCGACATGTTCTGCTATCGCCGGCATGGCCATAACGAGGGCGATGAGCCCAGCTTCACCCAGCCGCTGATGTATTCCAAGATCCGGGCGCACAAGACCACGCTCGAAATCTATTCGGAAAAGCTGGTCAGCGAAGGTCTGCTGACCGCCGCTGAAATCGATCAGCTCAAGGCAGACTGGCGCGCGACGCTGGAAAAGGAATTCGAGGCCGGCCAGGACTATCGTCCGAACAAGGCCGACTGGCTTGATGGGCAGTGGAAGGATTTCCGTCCTGCCGATCAGGAAGGTCCGCGTCGCGGCGAAACCGGTGTCGCCATTGATCGCCTGTCCAAGATCGGTACCGATCTGACGCGCATTCCCGAAGGCTTCAACGTCCACAAGACGGTCAAGCGCTTCATGGACAACCGCCTGTCGGCAATCGAGTCGGGCGAAGGCATTGACTGGGCAACCGCTGAATCCCTGGCCTTTGGCACGCTGGTGACCGAAGGTCATCCCGTGCGCCTGTCGGGTCAGGATGTGGAACGCGGCACGTTCAGCCAGCGCCACTCGGTGCTCAATGATCAGAAGGTCGACAACAAGACCTATACCCCGCTCAACAATCTGGACCCCGACCAGTGCCGCTACGAGGTCATCAACTCGATGCTCTCGGAAGAGGCCGTGCTGGGTTTTGAATATGGCTACTCGCTGGCCGAGCCACGTGCCCTGACCATCTGGGAAGCCCAGTTTGGTGACTTCGTGAACGGCGCGCAGGTGGTGATCGACCAGTTCATCTCCTCGGGTGAACGCAAGTGGTTCCGCATGAGCGGTCTGGTGATGCTGTTGCCCCATGGCTATGAGGGCCAGGGTCCAGAGCATTCCTCGGCCCGTCCCGAGCGCTTCCTGCAGCTGTGTGCGGAAGACAATATGCAGGTCGCCAACTGCACCACGCCCGCCAACTACTTCCATGCCCTGCGCCGTCAGGTGACCCGCGACTTCCGCAAGCCGCTGATCCTGATGACGCCCAAGAGCCTGCTGCGCCACAAGCGTGCGACGTCGGGGCTGGCGGAAATGGGTCCGGATTCGGTGTTCCATCGCCTGCTCTGGGACGATGCTGAAGCGCCCGGCGCGCCCAAGACCACTACCAAGCTGACCAGCGACGACAAGATCCGTCGCGTCGTGCTGTGCACCGGCAAGGTCTATTACGATCTGCTCGAAGAGCGCGAGAAGAAGGGCATCGACAATGTCTATCTGCTGCGCATCGAACAGCTTTATCCGTTCCCGGCCAAGGCGCTGCTGGACGAATTGAACCGGTTCCAGAACGCCGAAGTGATCTGGTGCCAGGAAGAACCCAAAAATATGGGTGCCTGGGCGTTCATTCAGCCTTATGTTGAATGGGTGTTTGACCAGATGGGCCGGACGGGCCAGCGCGTGCGCTATACCGGTCGCCCTGCATCCGCTTCCACAGCGACGGGCCTGATGCGCACGCATCTGGCACAGTTGCAAGCCTTCCTCGACGAAGCCTTCGCTCAATAAAAGGACTACACATGTCGACTGAAATCCGCGTACCGACGCTGGGCGAAAGCGTCACCGAAGCCACTATCGGGCAGTGGTTCAAGCAGGTTGGCGACACTGTCGCTGCCGATGAGCCGCTCGTCGAGCTCGAGACCGACAAGGTCACCATCGAAGTGCCAGCACCTGCCGCTGGCGTGCTCGAAGCCATTGCGGCCAATCCCGGCGACACTGTCGAAATCAATGCCCTGCTTGGTGCCATTGGCGGCGCCGGTGCCGCTGCTGCGCCCAAGGCGACTGCCGAGCCGATCAAGGCTGAAGCACCAGCAGCTGCAGCGCCTGCGCCAGCTGCCGCAGCGCCAGCCGCGCAGGCCACCAGCATGGCCCCTTCGCCTTCGGCCCAGAAAATGGCTGCCGAAAAGGGCGTGGACACCGATGACGTTGCCGGTTCGGGCAAGCGTGGTCAGGTGCTCAAGGAAGACGTGTTGTCGGCCATGAGCAAGATTGCTGCGGCGCCGGCCGAGGCCAAACCTGCTGAAGCCAAGCCAGCCGAAGCCAAGGCACCTGCTGGGGCCAAGGCCCCGGCATCGGGCGTTCAGGGCGATCGCGAAGAGCGCGTGAAGATGACGCGTCTGCGTCAGACCATTGCCCGCCGCCTCAAGGATGCGCAGAACACGGCTGCCATGCTGACCACCTTTAACGAGGTGGACATGGCGCCAGTGATGAACCTGCGCACACAGTACAAAGAGCTGTTCGAGAAGAAGCATGGCGTCAAGCTTGGCTTCATGGGCTTTTTCACCAAGGCCGTGGTGCACGCGCTCAAGGAAATCCCCGCCGTCAATGCCGAGATCGATGGCGATGAGCTGATCTACAAGCAGTACGCCAATATCGGCGTTGCCGTGGGTACCGATAAGGGCCTTGTGGTTCCTGTGGTGCGCGATGCGGACCAGATGTCGATCGCCGATATCGAAAAGGCCATCAACGGTCTGGGCAAGAAGGCGCGCGATGGTCAGCTGTCGATGGCCGACATGCAGGGCGGCACCTTCACCATCTCCAATGGTGGCGTTTATGGCTCGCTGATGAGCACGCCAATCCTCAATGCCCCACAGTCTGGTATTCTGGGGATGCACAAGATCCAGGAGCGGCCGGTGGTCGTGAATGGCGAGATCGTGATCCGTCCGATGATGTATCTGGCCCTGAGCTATGATCACCGGATCGTGGACGGCAAGGAAGCGGTGACGTTCCTGGTGCGGGTCAAGGAAAGCCTTGAATCGCCAGAGCGTCTGGTGCTCGACCTTTAGTTCGCCGCATTGCGGTGCGAATTGCAGGGGTCCGCTTCGGCGGGCCCCTTTTTGTTAGCGTAATCGTGATGCGCGTGCGGCTCGATGCTAACAGTGTGTTAACGTCTGACGGGCAGATGACGCGATGTGTTGTCATGCCAAATGTTGAGAGTAGACCGCCTTTTGCGTCCACTGATCCGAACCGCCGTCTGCTGGCTTGTCGCCCTTGTCCCCGCCTACGCCCAGGATGCTGCAGACCCCGAACTGGTCGGCGAGCTGATGGCGTTTCACGGCTCCAAGACCATTGTGTCGGTGATGAGCACCCATTGCTACGAGACCACGGGGCTCGACGAGGCCTATCACGAGGCCAGCGAGAACTGGTATCTGCGCAATATCGGCTTTCTTGATCTGGCCAACCGGGTTGCGGAACGACTGGGTGGCGGCACGCCCGCAGAGATTGCGGCGGCCGAGACCTATGGCGGCACCCAGATCATGAGCGCCTATAATCAGGCCGAGAACAAGGACAGTTTTTGTCGGGCGTTTCTCGATCAGGTCAATTCCGGCGCGCTTGATATCGACGAAAGCCTGCCGGTCGCGCTTAAGAAGGCGCAAGAAGTCGCTGCGCAATAGGCGCATAATGGCGGTTTGCGTCGCGGGCAGACTCCGGTAAACAGAGATTCATCGCCGCGGCGGGCGTGTCACTGTTATTGGTGTCCCCATGGACTTCCCCTGGCTCGAATTTATCGGCCTCATGCTGGCCTTTGGCATCAATGCGGTCATTCCGGGCGCCGATTTTGCCATGGTGCTGCGCCAATCAATTGCCCATGACCGGCGCGCGGCGCTGTTTACCTCAGCGGGTATCGCGGCATCCATTCTGGTCCATGGCAGCTATACGCTGCTGGGCGTGGGGGTGATCGTGGGCCAGTCGCTGATGCTGTTCAACATCCTGAAGTGGCTGGGCGCTGCCTATCTGGTGTATCTGGCGATCTCTGCCTTGCGCAGTCCACCACCACAGCCGCCTGCCGCTGCCGATCTGGGCGTGGCGCGGCGCGGCGATTTTTCGGCCTTCGCATTGGGTTTTCTGACCAATCTGCTCAATCCCAAGGCCGTCCTGTTCTTCCTGGCGCTGTTCACCAGTCTGGTGTCGGCGCATACGGGCGGCGATATCAAGGTGTTCTACGTGGCCTGCATGAGCATCATGCTTTTTGCCTGGTTCGCTTTGGTCTCGATATTCTTTACGACAGCGTCGGTACGACAGAGCTTTTTCCGCTTTGGCAGGTGGTTTAATCGCGTCACCGGCATTACCTTTATCCTGCTGGCGGTGCGTGTCGCACTGGCGCAGCAACACTAACCAGTTTCGGGGCTTCCAATGGCAGACGTTTTCGACCTCACCATCATCGGCTCGGGTCCGGGCGGCTATGTCGCAGCGATCCGCGCGGCGCAGCTTGGTCTGAAGGTTGCAGTGGTTGAGAAATGGGCCACCCATGGCGGCACCTGTCTCAATATCGGCTGTATCCCGTCCAAGGCGCTGCTGCACGCTTCGGAGCTGTTTGAAGAAGCCGGCCACGGCTTCAAGGCGCTGGGCATTGATATCCCCGCGCCCGTGCTGAACCTGCCGCAGATGATGACGCACAAGACCGAGACGGTTGCGGCCAATGTCGGCGGCGTCGATTATCTGTTCAAGAAGAACAAGATCACCACCTTCCAGGGCATCGGCACGATTGCCGCCCCGGGCAAGGTGCGGGTCACGCCGCAGAATGGCGCGACGACCGAAATCGAGACAAAGAATATCGTGATCGCCTCGGGTTCGGTTTCGGCCAATCTGCCGGGCATTGAGGTCGATGAAAAAAAGATCGTGACCTCGACCGGCGCGCTGAACCTGGACAAGGTGCCTGGCAAGCTGGTGGTGATCGGTGCTGGTGTGATCGGGCTCGAACTGGGTTCGGTCTGGGCGCGCCTGGGCAGCCAGGTGACGGTTGTCGAATATCTTGATCGCATCCTACCCGGCATGGACAGCGAAGTGGCCCGCCAGTTCCAGCGGATGCTGCAAAAGCAGGGCATGGAATTCAAGCTGTCGAGCAAGGTTTCGGGCGTCGACAAGCAGGACGATGGCTCGCTCAAGGTCAAGGTTGAGCCCGCCAAGGGTGGCGCCGCCGAGAGCCTGGACGCCGATGTGGTGCTCGTGGCCATTGGCCGCAAGCCATACACCGAAGGTCTGGGGCTCGACATTGTGGGCGTTGGTCTGGACGAGCGCGGTCGGGTCCGCGTCGATGGCCATTACAAGACTTCGGTTGATGGCATCTACGCCATTGGCGACGTAATTGCCGGTCCCATGCTGGCGCACAAGGCTGAAGACGAAGGCATTGCGGTGGCTGAAATTCTGGCCGGGCAGGCCGGGCACGTGAATTACGCCGCCATCCCGTCAGTGGTCTACACCAATCCTGAAGTGGCCAGCGTTGGCAAGACCGAGGATGAACTCAAGGCCGAGGGCATTGAGTACAAGATCGGCAAATTCCCGTTCACCGCCAACGGACGCGCCAAGGCGATGCTGGCCACCCAGGGCTTTGTCAAAATCCTGGCCGATGTGAATACAGACCGCGTTCTGGGCGCCCATATCGTGGGCAAGAATGCCGGCGAAATGATCCACGAACTGGTGGTTCTGATGGAATTTTCCGGCGCTGCAGAAGATCTTGCCCGTTCCACCCACGCGCATCCGACGCTGTCGGAAGCGGTGCGCGAGGCGGCCTTGTCGCTTGGCGATGGCGCGATCCACATCTGATCACTGGACAAATGGTCTGATCATGAACATGGCCCCGCCGGGATTTTCCCAGCGGGGCCAATTGTTTGATAGGGGCTTTCAGCCCTAGCAGATGTTTGTGCGAAATTCATCATACAACATACAAGCGTTTGTATGTTGACTAGCCAGTTGTACTTCCATACCAGTTTGAAGACCAAGGCCCGGAGAGTCCAGACGGGACGCGCCGGCTTTGTGTCGCGGAGCGTAAGCTTCGCACTGAATAGCGACACCGATCGCGATGGGCACGGAGGACGCGCCCGACCGGTGTCATCAGACAAACTGGGAGGACTACATGTTTCATCTGTCTAAATTGGCAGCGACCGCGCTTGTTGCTGCATCCTTGATGGTTTCGACCGCCAGCGCCCAGACGGTGCTGCGCTCGTCGGATACCCATCCTGATGGCTATCCAACCGTTGAAGCGGTCAAGTATTTTGGCGAGAAGCTCAGCGAGCTGACCGATGGTCGCTATGCTGTTGAAGTGTTCCACTCCGCTCAGTTGGGCGAAGAAAAGGACACCATCGAACAGACGCAGTTCGGTGTAATCGACCTGAACCGTATCTCGATCGGTGCGTTCGGCACGCAGGTGCCCGCTGCAACCGTGACGCAGCTGCCTTATATCTTCCGTTCGGCTGACCACTTCCACGCCGTGCTCGATGGCCCGATCGGTGATGAAATCCTGGCCGCGTTTGACGCTGTGGATCTCAAGGCCCTGGCCTATTACGACGGCGGCGCCCGCTCGTTCTACAATAGCGGCAAGCCCATCAACTCGCCTGCCGATCTTGAAGGCATGAAGCTGCGCGTGATGGGTTCGGACATCTTCGTTGACATGGTTGCGGCCCTGGGCGGCAACGCCACGCCAATGCCCTATGGCGAAGTGTATTCGGGCATTCAGACGGGCGTTATCGACGGCGCTGAAAACAACTATCCCAGCTATGATACCGCTGGTCACTCTGAAGTTGCCAAGTACTACTCGCTGGACGAACACCTGATGGTGCCAGAAGTGCTGGTGATGTCCAAGATGGTCTGGGATGGCCTGTCGGCCGAAGATCAGGCTGCCGTAATGGAAGCGGCCAAGGCGTCGGTCGGCAAGCAGCGCGAGCTGTGGGCTGCCAAGGAAGTTGAATCCAAGGCCATCGTTGAAGCTGGCGGCGCCATCATCAACGAAGTCGACAAGGCGCCCTTCATCGCTGCGATGGACTCGGTCTACGAAAAGCATGTGACCGATCCTGCCCTGCAGGACCTGGTGGCACGCATCAAGGCAACCGAATAGCAAATCTGTCGGGCTGGCGCTTTGGCGCCGGTCCGATCTGTCTGTGTCTAGCCTTGGGAGGCTCTCTTGAAAGTCTGGCTGCTGTCCGTTAGCCGCGTGCTTGGACGCATATCGACCCTGGCGTTATGGCTTGCCGGTATTGGCCTTGTCGCCATGACCGCCGTGGTGGCCTTCCAGGTCTATATGCGCTTTGTCGTCAACTCGTCCCCGGCATGGACCGAGGGTGGCGCTATCATGATCATGAGTTGGTTCATCTTTCTTGGGGCCGCTGTGGGCGTGCGCGAGAAGTTCCACATGGGCTTTGACGTGCTGCTCTATGTGCTGCCTGACAGCGCCTTGCCCTGGCTGCGCGGTATCAGCGATGTGTTCATCTTCATTTTTGCGGCTGGCATGGTGGTCTACGGTTCGGAGCTGGCGATCCGTTTCTGGTCCACGACCATTCCCGTGCTGGGCCTGCCTACCTCCTTCACCTATTTCCCGATCATCGTATCGGGCGGGCTGATGTGCCTGTTCATCATTGAGCGCATGGCGTTGCGTTTGTCGGGCGAGCCCGTGGATACCGCCAGCCCGAACGAAATCACCGAGGTCTGACGGTTTCATGGAATATTTCATCCTGTTTGGCGTGTTCCTCACGCTGATGATCATCGGTACCCCGATTGCCTTCTGCCTGGGTATATCGAGCTTTGCGACCGTGGCTTATCTGGGCCTGCCACCTGTAGTGGTGTTCCAGCGGCTCAATTCGGGCGTCTCGCTGTTCACGCTGATGGCGATCCCATTCTTCATTTTCGCGGGCGATCTGATGATGCGCGGCGGCATTGCCTCGCGGATCATCGCCTTTGCCGGGTCGCTGATCGGGCATGTGCGTGGCGGTCTGGGCCAGGTCAACATTCTGGCCTCGACGCTGTTTGGCGGCATTTCCGGTTCCGCTGTTGCTGAAGCGGCTGCTGTGGGTGGCATCATGGTGCCGCAGATGAAGGCGCGCGGTTATGGCGCCGATTATGCGGTGAACGTGACCTCGATGGCCGCGCTGATCGCGCTGCTGCTGCCGCCCAGCCACAACATGATCATCTATTCAATCTCGGGCGGTGGCCGCATTTCGATTGCCGACCTGTTCACCGCCGGCGTCATTCCGGGCCTACTGCTGGCCGTTGCGCTGATGATCACGGCCTATGTGGTTGCCCGCAAGCGCGGCTATCCGACCGAGCCATTCCCCGGCTTTTCCAAGGTAGGGCAGTATCTGGTTGTGGCGGTGCCCGGCCTGATGCTGATTGCCATCATCTTTGGCGGCGTGCGTTCGGGCATTTTCACGGCGACGGAAAGCTCGTGCATTGCCGTGCTCTATGCGCTGCTGGTGACGCTGCTGGTCTACCGCTCGATGAGCTGGAGCGAGTTCGTCCATTCCACGCTCGGTGCGGTCAAGACCACCGCGATGGTGTTGTTCATCATCGGCTCGGCCGCCGCCTTTGGCTGGTTGATGGCCTATCTCAAGATCGCGACCATCATGATTGATTTCATGGGTAGCATTTCGGACGATCCGCTGGTGATCCTGCTGTTGGTCAACGTGCTGCTGCTGGTGCTGGGCACCTTCATGGACATGGGACCGCTGATCATCATTACCACGCCGATCTTCCTGCCGGTGGTATCCTCATTTGGTGTTGATCCCGTGCATTTCGGGGTGATCATGGTGCTCAATCTGGGTATTGGCTTGAACACACCGCCATTGGGGCCGGTGCAATTCGTGGCCGCGGCCGTGGGCAAGATATCGATCTGGGAGGCCATGCGTTCGATCTGGCCGTTCTACGGCGCCGGTATCGTGGTGCTGGGTCTGGTGACCTATATCCCCGCCCTGTCACTCTGGCTGCCGGCCCTGTTCAGGGGGAACTGATGAGCCTGAATGATGAAATGCTGGCGCAGGGCAGGAAACCCAAACTGGCCGATCTGGTCATTGGGACCCTGCGCAAGCGGATCAGCGAGGGCGAGTATGAGGCGGGCGGCAAACTGCCCACCGAAAGCCAGATGACCTCGATTTTCGGGGTCAGCCGGACGGTTGTGCGCGAAGCCATTGCGGCGCTGGCGGCGGATGGTCTGGTGCAGTCGCGCCAGGGCGCCGGGGTGTTCGTGATGGCCAATGCGGCCAGTGCTTTTTCGGCTATCGGCGCGGAAAGCTCGAACAAGATCTCGGTAGCGCTCAATGTGCTTGAAGTGCGCATGGGTATCGAGATCGAGTCTGCAGGGCTTGCTGCCCTGCGGCGCAGCTCAAGCCAGGACGCGGCAATACAGGAAGCCTGGAACGAGTTCGAACGGCAATTGAAGCTGGGAACGCCCACCGGCAAGACGGACTTTGCGTTCCACAGGGCGATTGCAGCGGCGACCAACAACCCGTTTTACATCGAAGTGCTAGACGGTCTGGGTGGCCGGACCATTCCCTGCGACGTGGCATCGCCATGGGGAACCGAGAGTGTTTTGACGATTGAATATCAAAAGGGATTGCAGCGGGAACATCTCGCTATTCTCAAGGCCATCTCGGCGCAGGACGCCGAGGGGGCACGCGAAGCGATGCGGCAACATCTCTGGCTGAGCCAAGAGCGCTATCGCCAGCGGTTGCGTGAACAATAGACAGGAAGCAGGACAAGACATGAGCACCGATTTCGATATCCGTTTCGCCATTGACCCGGTGAGTGCGAGCACAATGAACACCGAGGAACTGCGCGAAAATTTCCTGATCGATGATCTGTTCAGCCTGGGCAATGTGAACTGGACCTACACCCATTACGACCGCATGGCCGTGGGTAGCGCGATGCCTGGTGGCAGCGCGCTGCAGCTTGAGGTGATCAAGCCAACCGGCACGGCCAATTTCCTGGATCGGCGCGAGATGATTGCCGCCAATATCGGTGGCGCGGGCAGTATCACGGTTGATGGAGTCGAGCACGCTGTTGGCACCAAGGACATGCTCTATGTCGGCATGGGCAACAAGGATGTGCGCTTTGCCTCCAATAGTGCGGATGCGCCGGCCAAGTTCTATCTGGTGAGTGCGCCAGCCCATGTCAGCCACCCCACCAAGCTGATCCGTCAGGGCGATGCCAAGCGCATTGATCTGGGCAGCAAGGAAGCGGCCAATGAGCGGAGTATTTTCCAGTTCGTGAATGCCGACAGCGTCAAGACCTGCCAATTGGTGGTGGGACTGACCAGCTTTGCACCGGGCTCGGTGTGGAACACCATGCCGGCCCATGTTCATGACCGCCGCATGGAAGCTTATCTGTATTTCGAACTCGATCCCGATGCTGTCGTGGTCCACCTGATGGGTGAACCCGACGAGACGCGGCATCTAATGGTGCGCAATGAGCAGGCGATCATTTCGCCGCCATGGTCGATCCATTCGGGTGCCGGTACCGGTTCATACACCTTCATCTGGGCGATGGCTGGCGACAATATCGACTACACCGATGTCGAGAAGGTCGGGATGGACGAACTGCTGTGATCGATCTTTCTGCATTCAGTCTTGAGGGCAAGACCGTGATGGTGACCGGTGCCAATACTGGCATCGGACAAGGCATTGCGGTCAGCATTGGCCGGGCCGGGGGGCGGGTGATCGGCGTCGGTCGTTCGAGCATGGACGAGACCGCAGCGCTGTTGACCGAGATTGGCGCCGCGTTTGTCGGCGTCAAGGCAGACCTGGGCTCGACGCAGGCGGCCCAGGCGATGTTTGACGCGGTCTGGGCGGAGCATGGTCCGATCGACGGGCTGGTCAATAATGCCGGGATCATCAAGCGGGCCGATGCGGTGGATTTCACCGAAGCGGACTGGGACGAGGTGATGGACATCAATCTCAAGTCGATGTTCTTCCTGTGCCAGTCGCTGGGCAAGAAGGCGCTTAAGGCTGGCCGTGGTGCACAGATCGTCAATATTTCGTCGATGTTGAGCTTTCAGGGGGGCATTCGGGTCGCCAGCTATACCGCTTCAAAGAGCGGTGTGCTGGGGATAACCCGACTGCTGGCCAATGAGTGGGCGGCCAAGGGCATCAACGTGAACTCGATTGCTCCGGGCTATATCGAAACCAATAATACCGAGGCCTTGCGGGCTGATCCGGACCGGTCTGCTTCCATTCTCGGACGCATTCCTGTGGGGCGTTGGGGCGTACCTTCCGACATTGGCGATGCGGCAGTGTTCCTGCTGTCGCGTGCTTCCAACTATATGCACGGCGCCGTCATCCCGGTGGATGGCGGCTGGCTGGCGAGGTAATTTGATGAGTGAACAGCAGTTTTTTGCACAGCCCGAAACGAGCGAATGGATTGAACTGGCCCCGGGAAATCGGCGCCGCGTGCTGATCCATACGCCGGAGCTGATGCAGGTGGAATTCGGCTTCGACAAGGGTGGCATTGGCGCGCCGCATAGTCATCCGCATATTCAGGTGAGCTATGTTGCCGAGGGCACTTTTGAGGTGACCATTGACGGCAAGACGGAGACGGTGGGCATGGGTGGCAGCTTTATCGTGCCAACCGGACTGGTGCACAGCGTGGTGGCGCTGGAAGCCGGACGGCTGGTGGATGTATTCACCCCGATGCGGCAGGATTTCGTCTAGCCTGAGTGGCTGCGCTTTCGGGCGCCGTCATTGCGATGCGCCCAGTTCGGCCAGCATGGCGGCATAGGCGCTGCTGTGATCGATATTCCGGTTCGACTCGCCGGGCTTGGTCAATGTTCCGCGGCGTGGCGGGATATAGCTATAGATGCGCCGTTCAGGTTGTTCGCGCCATTGCAGGTTGAAGGCGGCATAGCGCGGAAAGAACTGCATGTCGTGATAGGGCAGGTGGTCGTGGATCCACCATGCCATCGCTTCCCAGTCGCCGGTGCGCTCGTAATAAGGCACGAAGCGATTGATGATGATGCAGGCGGTGGCGCCCATATGGCCAGCGGCGTCGCGCCGGTCCCAGATGTGGCCGGCATAGTTGGCTTCGTTGCGGCTGCAATTGAGTTTGTTGGCGTTGCCGAACTGATTGAGGGCGCAGGAGCGGTAGGACGAGCGGATCGAGATGCGGCCAAAGCGGGCCTGTAGCGGTTCAAGCAGGTTCTGACACAGAGCGGTGCCGGCAGCGATGGCAAGGTCGGGATCGTCGGGAATATTGGGAATGGCGTGGATGGCGGCGATTTCCGAATAAAGAAAATCGCGCAGGTAGAAGCTCTCCGACAGGCGGACGCGGCCGAGATCTTCGAGACCCTTGACGCTTTGCGGTTGTCGCATGATGAGCTCCGGCTCTGGACGCGGGCATGGTGATCTATACCTTAGCGCCTGCGAACCCGGTTTTTACCGTAAGGACACAGATGCTCATCGTCATTTTCTATATCGCCATTACCGTTGAAGCGATGACCGCCGCGCTGGCTGCCGGGCGCCGCCAGATGGACTGGTTTGGCGTGTGTGTGCTGGCTTGCGTGACAGCGCTGGGGGGCGGGTCGGCGCGCGATATCATTTTGGGGCATTACCCCCTGACCTGGGTGGGTAATCCGTGGCTGCTGGTACTGGCCTGCGGGGCGGCCCTGTTCACCATCGGCATCGCGCGGGTGGTGCATCGGCTGCGCTGGCCGTTCCTGTTGCTCGATGCGCTGGGGCTGGTGGTGTTTTCGATCATTGGCTGCAATGTGGCACTGGAGATGGGACAGCACCCGGTGATCGTGATTGTGGCGGGCATGCTGACCGGCATTGTCGGCGGCATTCTGCGCGACGTGTTGTGCAATGACATCCCGCTGGTGTTCAGCGGCGAGCTCTACGCCACCGTGTCGGCGCTGACCGGGATCATCTATTTCGGTGGGCTGATGCTGAAATTGCCGCAGGATCTGGTGATCATTGGCGCCATGACAGTCGGGTTCGGGCTGCGCGTCACCGCCATCGTGTTCAAGTGGGAAATGCCCCGATTCGTCTATGACAAGGATTTGCGATGAGACTGTCGCAGGTCCAAGCCGGGGCTCATTTCGGGTGACTGGCAAATAAGACTTTTCCGCCCTGCCGCCTTGTGGCAAGGCACTACCATACAAGTATATGGAGCATTCTCGTGCGACAGACGTGGCGTTGGTTCGGGCCCAAAGATCTTTGCAGCATTGATGACATCACCCAGGTGGGCGCCGAAGGCGTGGTCAGCGCGCTGCACCATGTGCCCAACGGGGTGGTCTGGACGCCCGAAGAGATTGCCAAGCGACACAGCGAGATCGCCACGCGCAAGGATGGCACCGCCTCGGGGCTGACCTGGGATGTGGTGGAAAGCCTGCCGGTATCGGAAGATATTAAAAAGCAGAAGAATGACTGGCGCGGTCACATTGAGAACTACAAGGTCTCGATGCAGAACCTGGCGGCGAGCGGCGTCGAGGTGATCTGCTACAATTTCATGCCCGTGTTGGACTGGACGCGGACTGATCTGCGCTGGAACGTGCCCAATGGCGGGTCGTGCATGCGGTTCGACATCAACGACTTTGCGGCATTCGACATTCATATCCTGGAGCGCGACGGCGCTGGGGCCGACTATACCAATGCCATTGCCGATGAGGCCGGGCGGCGTGCTGCAGCACTGGACGAGGCGGGCAAGAAGCAATTGGCGCGCAATGTGACCATGGGGCTGCCGGGCTCGACGGAATCGATGTCGCTGGAAGATGTGCGGGCGCATCTGGCGGAATATGCAGGGATCAGCCGGGAGCGACTGCAGGCCAATTTTGTCGACTTCCTCGAAGCTGTGGTGCCGATGGCCGAGGATCTGGGGCTGCGGCTGTGCTGCCATCCCGATGATCCACCGTTCTCGCTGCTGGGTCTGCCCCGTGTGATGTCAACCGAGGCCGATTACAGCTACATCATGGATGCGGTCGAAAGCCCCGCCAACGGCATGACGCTGTGTTCGGGCTCGCTGGGCGCGCGGCCAGACAATGATCTGCCCGGCATGATGGAGCGGCTCGGCGACAAGGTGCATTTCCTGCACCTGCGCAACGTCAAGCGCGACAATTCCGATGTGGTTGGCTCGTTCTTCGAGGCTGAGCATCTGGGTGGGGACACCGATATGGTGGCGCTGATCGCCGCGGTGGTACGCGAGGAGGCCCGTCGCAAGGCTGCTGGCCGCAGGGACCATTCCATTCCCATGCGGCCCGATCACGGTCAGGACATTCTGGACGATCTGGGGCGTCGCTCGCAGCCTGGCTATCCCACGATTGGCCGGATGAAGGGGTTGGCCGAGTTGCGCGGTGTCATGAAGGCATTGGAATACCAACTGGCGGCCAGCTAAACACAAGCTTTCCCGCTTAGTTTCAGGTTCCGAACCAAACTTTACGACTTCTCAAAGGGTTCAGCGCACTCTGTAGTGATCTGTGGCGCGAGGCGCATTGTGATTACTACGGTATTTCAGGGGCTGGTGAACTGGTTCATCCCCCAACACATGGCGGACGATCTGCACACGCGCAAGCGCGTGCAGATGTTCATCATCAGCCATATATTCGGACCGATCATCGCGACGCCGATCCCGCTCTTCCTGTGGAGCGCTGATCCGCAGCCATGGCCGCATGTGCTGGTCCTGGCGCTGTCGATCTATGGTTTCTGGCCGTTTCTGGCGCTGGTGAAGCTGTTTCCGCGCGCTTACACGCCGCTGGCCATGGCCTCGGTGCTGAACCTGTCATTCGCCATTCTGTGGGGCACCTACAATTACGGCGGCACCAGCTCACCGTTCCTGGTGTGGTTCGTGCTGACGCCGCTGCTGGCGTTCATGTATCTGGGATCGACCTGGACGGCGCGCATATTCGTTCTGGCGCAGATCACGCTGGGTCTGGCGTCCCTGTACGGCTTCTATCTGTTTGGCGATTTCCCCGAGCACATCCCGGTCAATGACATGGTGGTGGCGGGTCTGCTATCGGCGCTGGGCGCCAACATCTATGTGTTCATGATGGCGGCCTATTACTCGAGCGTGGTGGATAGCCAGTCCGAGTTGATCAAGGAAATTGACCGTCACCAGTACACCCTCAAGGCGCTGACCAGCGCCAAGGACGATGCCGAGCGCGCCAATGGCGCCAAATCCGACTTCCTGGCCAAGATGAGCCACGAGCTGCGGACCCCGCTCAACGCGGTGCTGGGCTATTCGG
The DNA here is from genome assembly GCF_055808475.1 of Devosia sp. J2-20. Lineage (NCBI taxonomy): Bacteria > Pseudomonadati > Pseudomonadota > Alphaproteobacteria > Hyphomicrobiales > Devosiaceae > Devosia > Devosia sp. J2-20. The sequence continues at coordinate 640,439 of NZ_CM147870.1, forward strand.
AAATCCTGCTCGAAGATGCCGAACTGGACGGGCGTGGCGAACAAATCGCGGATTTGCAGAAAATCAGCGCCGCCGGCAAGCACTTGCTGGCCATGGTCAATGACATTCTCGATATCTCCAAGATCGAAGCAGGCAAGATGGCCCTGCATATCGAGACGGTTGATCTGGGCAAGCTGATCGATGAGGTGGAGGCCACAGGACGCCCGCTGGCAGCCAAGAATACCAACAGCTTTGTGGTGGAGCGTGGCAAGGATCTGGGCATGATGCGGGCCGACGCAACCAAGCTGCGTCAGGCCATTTTCAACCTGCTCTCGAATGCCGCCAAGTTCACCCAGAACGGCACTATTACGCTGTCGGCCAAGCGCACAGGGGACTGGGTCGATATTGCAGTGATCGACACCGGTATCGGCATATCGCGCGAACAGCAGCAGGCACTGTTCTCCAATTTCAGTCAGGCCAGTTCCAAGATTGCCGCGGTCTATGGCGGCACCGGGCTGGGGCTGTCGCTGAGCCAGAACCTGTGCCGACTGATGGGGGGCAGATCGAGATCGAAAGTGAACTCGGTGCGGGCAGCCGCTTCACCATTCACCTTCCCGCCCAGGTCGACCAGACCATGCCCTTGCCCACCGAGATGCCGATCGTGCCGCTGACAACGCGGGCTGACGATGACTTCCTCAACGACGCCGAGGACGATGCTGTCAAGCGCAAGGTCGGTCATGCCGGCATGAACGGGCACTCCAACGACCATGACAAGCGCGAGCGCGTGCTGGTGGTCGACGATGACCGCAATTTCCTGGAACTGGCCGAGCGACTGTTTATCCGTGAGAATTACACGCCGATCTGCTCGGATGCGCCCCAATCGGCGCTGCAGATTGCGCGAACCGTCAAGCCTTCGGCGATTTTTCTCGACATTCTGATGCCTGGGTTTGATGGTTGGGACGTACTGGCGGCTCTGAAGTCCGACCCGGTCACGGCCGATATTCCAGTGTTCATGATTTCCATTCTGGCCGAGCGCAGCAAAGCACTGGCGGCCGGAGCGGACGGTATTGTGATGAAGCCGTTTGATGCGGCGAAGGTGAAGGCAGCGCTGGCCGCGCTCCGATCAACGCGTGGCCGGAACAGAGCTGCCAATGTATAGGATGGATAGCTAAGATGGCCCTGGTGCTCATCGTTGAAGACAACCCCGTCAATCGGGATGTACTGGGTCGCCGCCTTGAGCGACGCGGTTTTTCCATTCGCTTTGCCGAGGATGGCCCCAGTGGGATCGATGCGGCCAAGTCGCTGATGCCCGACGTGATCCTGATGGATATCGGGCTGGGTGAAATGGATGGCTGCGAAGCCACCAGGCGCATCCGCGCTGACCCAGAGACTGCGGCGCTGCCCATTATCGCCCTGACTGCCAGTGCGTTTGAATCCGATCGCGCCAAGGCGCTGGCTGCCGGATGTATTGACTTTGATACCAAGCCGGTGGATTTGCCGCGCCTTCTGGGCAAGATGGCCGCCGTGCTGGGGCCAAAGATGCCGGCTGCGGCAATGGTCTAGCGCCACTGCCCACTTGCAGACGGTGACCCTGATACCAAAAAGCCCCCGGCCAAGGCCGGGGGCTTTTGTATTTGGAGCGGGGAGTGCCTAGCTGGCAATCGCCATGCGGTTGGCATTGAGCGTTTCGCGCAGCCGCATGAAGTCGAGCGGCTTCTGGTGAATGTGGGGCTGTTGCAGCCCCATCAGTTCGGCGCTGCGCTGGACCATAAGCAGGGTTTGATCATCCTGTCCGCTGACGATGACAATCTTGCCCTGGTAGCGATGCTCGGCGAGCAGGCGAAACAGCTCGATGGCATCGACATGGGGCATGGAAATATCGACCGCCATAACGTCTGGCCGCAATGCTGCGACCAGATTGATGACGCCACGGGAATCCGAGGTGGCGAAGGCTTCGTAGCCGCAGCGCTCCGCTACCCGCACGATTAGTTCGGCTGAGGCGACATCATCGTCGACTGCGAGCAGCCTCAATGGTTGAGCCATTCTTGCCTCCACTACGCCGCAGCGCTTGAGCTGGCGGTTGCCGGGCGCGTTGCGTCCTGCTGGCCTTCATGGCCCAGACGATATTCAAGGTCTGCATCGCGCATGGCCTTGGCCAGGATCTTGACGACCTGATCGATGTCTTCCTGGGTGTGGGACGCCATGACCTGGAAGCGGAAACGGGCGCCGCCCTGCGGCACGGCGGGATATTCGACCAGGTTGGCAATGCCCCCCAGCGCCATCAGATGACGCGAGGCGAAACGGCCGACGCCTTCCAGACCGAGGCGAACTGGCACGATAGGCGATGGGTCGCCCAGTGTTTCCAGACCTGCACGCGTCAGCTCGGCGCGCAGATAGAGAATGTTGTCCATCAGCTTGCGACGCAGGGTCCGGCCTTCCTCGGAGCGCACAATGTTCAGTGCGGTGAGCACTGTCGCGGCCTGAACGGGCGAGAGTGCGTTGGAGAAGGTGTGGGTGGCGCTGTAATATTTCAGATATTCAGCGGCCGCGCGCGTCTTGACGGCGATGAAACCGCCATTGGAGCCGAAGGTCTTGGAGAAGCTGCCGATGATGATGTCGGCGCTGTCCATGGCGTTCTGCAGGCCGAGATGGCCCAGGCCATCATCACCGATCGAACCCAGATCGTGGGCGCAATCGACCAGCAGGGTTGCTCCGTACTGATCGCACAGGGCGCGCATGGCAGCCAGGTCCGGCGTATCGGAGTGCATGGAGAACAGGCTCTCGGTGACCACCAGAATGCCGTTCTGCTGATCGGTGTTACGAATGCGTTCAAGCTTGCGTGCCAGGGCGTCGAGATTGAGGTGTCCGTGGTAGTGAATGTTCTGTGTGGCTGCCTTGGCACCTTCCTGCAGGCAGGAATGGGCGAGAATGTCGAGAATGACGTGGTCATTGCCGCGCACAAAGCCCTGCACCGAACCATATCCAGCGGACCAGCCGGTCGGGTAGAGCACGATTTCACGCCCGCCCAGGAAGGATGAGAGACCCTGTTCGAGCAGCAGCGAGTTGGCTGTGTTGCCCAGCAGCGCTGCAGAGCCCGCGCTATGCACACCATATTCGCTGATGGCGTCGATGGCGGCCTGCTTGATGGCTGGGTGCGAGGACAGGCTCAGATAATCCTGACTGGCGAAATTGATTCCCGAGAAACTGGTGCCGGCATCGCTTTTGGCCTCGCAACGCGCCTGAGGTGCTGTTGAGGTTGAGCGGGCATATGGCCACAGATCATGGCTGCGGCGCAGGTCCTGCCAATCATAGAAGCCCGTTACACGCTCCATCAGATCTGCACCTTCTGGCGCCCGGAAATCACGCAGGCTGCCCGCCAAAGCGGCTTCTGGAACTGACTTGAAATCTTTAGACATCGACGCTCTCCACGTAGACCTTTCTGGTCCTTCTGGAGGCCAAACTACTTTGGCTACTTGAAAAGCAGCTTAATCGTTGCGGTATATTTTGTATGACCGAACGCGGTGCAATTTTGCTTACGCTGAATGGTAAATACGATTTGAATACTTCGTAACTGGACGGTTGGACTCACGCAAAATTAAGTGCTGCCGGTCCATTCTAGGCTCATGAACACTCAGTCTGGGTCCGGCCTGCTTTCCCTGGTCAACGGGTTTGTCGACCGCGCCATTGGTGCGGCAGACCTGCCCACGGCGGTGCGCCAGAAGCTGCTGCGCCAACAATTGAACTCGGTCAGCAAGATGACACCGGCCATGCTGGCGAGCACGGTCGTGGTCTCGGTGGTGTTTCTGCTGCTGACCTGGGGGACCGCCCGGTTCTGGCCGATGGCTGTTACGCTGGCCGCAATCAATATGCTGCAATTGCACGCAAGCTATCTGGCGTGGAGCAACCCCAATCTGAGCCTTGAGAGCAAGCCACATAAATCGGTGGTGCGCACAGTGCTTTATGCGCTGCTGCTGGGCACATTGTGGGGTGTGGTGTTCAACATCATCCCGGTCGATCTCAATTCAACGGTGCGCGGCGCGGCCACGATTGGCGCGGGTGGCCTGTTGTGCATCTCGATGATGGCCCTGGTGAATTATCCCCAAGCGCTTGCGGCCTTTACGATCCCGCTGATCGTGGGTGCACTGGGCACGGTAGTAGGCATGGATTCCACGCCTGATGTCTGGGTGCAGGGTGTACTGCTGATGGCGTTTACTTCCATCATGGTGGGCATCACCTTCAACCATGCCTCGGCCTTTGTGGCTCATCGCGCATCTGAAGCGCTGCTGCTGGAAAAGCGCGAGATCATCGGGTTGCTGCTGCGCGAGTTCGAACAGGCGGCTTCGGACTGGGTGTGGGGCTTTGATGCAGACGGCTCCATCAACCGGCTTTCGAGTGGCTTCACCACAGCAACAGGCGTGGATGAGGACGATCTGGTGGGCGCTGATTTCGTGCATTTCATGCAGTGCATCACGCCGCCCAACGATACGCTGGTGGCGCAGCTTGAACGCGACGTAAGTGATCGCAAGACATTTCAGGATATCGAGTTGCGGGTCACCGCCGCAGGCGTTGAGTGCTGGTGGGCGCTGACAGGCAAGCCAGCCTTTGACGACGCCGGAGTCTATCTGGGTTATATCGGCACCGGTTCTGACGTTACCGCCCGCAAGCTGGCGGAGCGGCGGATCACCATGCTGGCGCATCATGATCCGATGACCGGCTTGCTCAACCGGAACAAGTTTACCGAACAGCTCAATAGCTGTGTCGCCCGCCTGGAGCGCTACGGCGCGCCGTTCACCGTGATGTTCCTTGATCTGGACCAATTCAAATCGGTCAATGACAGTCGCGGGCATATGGTTGGCGACCGACTGCTGGTAGAGGTGGCCAAGCGGATCGATGAGCTGGTGCATGAGCCCGATCTGACGGCCCGGTTGGGCGGTGATGAATTTGCGATCATCCTGCCCAATAGTGGCGATAGCGAAATGGTAGCTCGGCTGGCTGATCGCCTGATCGCCGAGATCAAGCGCCCTTTCATCATCGAAGGTGAAGAGGTTGTCATCGGCATGAGCGTGGGCATTGCCATGGCGCCGTTGAGCGGCACGCGCCCAGACCAGATCTTGCGCAATGCCGATCTGGCGCTCTATCGGGCCAAGGATGACGGTCGCTCGGTCTATCGCTTCTTTGAAAGCCAGATGGACAGTGACGCCCGTGAACGGCGCCTGCTGGAAGTGGAACTGCGCGACGCTATCGGCAATCGTGAACTGGTCCTGTACTACCAGCCGCTGGTTTCGGCCGAGAGCGAAGAACCGGTAGGCTTTGAGGCGCTGATCCGCTGGAACCATCCGATCCGCGGGCTGGTGCCGCCGGTGGAGTTCATCCCGGTGGCTGAGCACTCGAACCTGATCGTCGACATTGGCGACTGGACTATCGAGCAGGCCTGTATGGCGGCGTCGACCTGGCCGGAGCATCTGACCGTGGCGGTGAACCTGTCGGCCAAGCATTTCCGGCGATCAGACATTACGCAGGTGGTGCAGAAAGCGCTGGCCATGTCGGGTTTGGCACCCAAGCGGCTGGAGATCGAAATCACCGAGGGTCTGCTAATGGAAGACCCAGAAGAGGTTGTGGCCAAGCTTGGTGAATTGCGCGCACTGGGCGTCAGCATCGCCATGGACGACTTTGGCACCGGCTATTCAAGCCTGAACTACCTGCTGAAATTCCCCTTCGACAAGATCAAGATCGACCGCTCGTTCGTCAACGCATCGAGCGGCGACGAAGTGGCACGCGATATCCTCAAGGCGATTGCTTCGCTCGGGCGCACGCTCAAGCTCAAGATCACCGCAGAGGGCGTTGAGACACGCGAGCAGGCAAGCTTCCTGACAGAGATAGCCTGCGATCAGTTGCAGGGCTTCTTCTTTGCCCGGCCGCTGGACCCGGTCGAGTTGCCCCACTACCTGCTGACCCGCTTCCCCGGGCGCGCCGAAGCGGTGACCTCCGAAGCACAAGCGCGGCTGGCAGCCATCGCCAGCTAGTCTTCGAGCAGATAGCCACCCGCGCGGGCAGGCAGGATTTCGTCGCCGACAATCTTGGCAATGGTGGCGCCGCGCCTGACGTATTTGGCGGTGACCATTGAGAGCACAAACCCGTCGGTGCCGGCCAGAATGGGTTGGCGTGCCATAAAGGCCTCGGGCCCATCCATGGCGATGAGATCGGCGATGGGCTGGCCCTTCTTGACGCGGTCGCCCAGCTCCACCCGATAGGCGAGCAGGCCCGGTGCCTCGGCACGCAGGACTTCGGTTGCCTCGAATGGGGTCGGAGCGGGTGCTGCAGCGGGTGTGGTCCCGGCATCCGCCGCAATCAGGCCGCGCCCGGCGAAAAAGCCGAACAGTCCCGCCGCATCGACCTGACCAACGCTGTCATAACTATCGGCGCGCCCGCGATATTCCAGTGTTGCGGTTTCAGCCACCGCCGGGATGGGGTGATCCGGATTGGCAAGCTGAGCCTTGCGATAGAGCGATGGGAGCACCTCGTCGAACGAGCCGCCACCGCTGTCCTCGGCGGTCAGGGTGGCGGCAACCCCCATCCAGTCGGCCAGATCCTGAAGGCCGGGCATCAACTCGGGTGAGGTGAAGATGTGCTTGAGGCTGTGATCATCGCAGTGCAGGTCGAGCACGATGTCGGCGGTGGTCGCAGACTTCATGACCAGCAGCCGCAATTGCTGGATGGCCGATGCGGGACGCTGGCTGTCGAGCCAAGCTGCGACGGCGGTGCGGATTGTCTGAATGTTGGCTTTGGGGTCGCTGCCAAGCTTGCCTGCAATGGCGTTGGCTATCTGAGGATAGAGGTCGGGCCAGCGGCGGTTGTAATTGACGCCCGTTTCAATGTCGTAGCGCCCGACGTGGTTGCGCAGGGCATAGGTGGCCAGGCCCAGCGGGTTGACCGAGGGGTAGATGGTGAAATGCGCCCTGAGCTGGCCGGCAGCGTCCGCATCGCGCAGTTTTGGCAGCAGGTGGTGCAGCGCCATGGTGCCGGGCTGTTCGTCAGCGTGCAGCGCGGCCTGGAGGTGTACGCGCGTGGCCGCGTCAGCAGGACCGGCTGTGTACCAATAGAGCGTGGTGGCAGCGCCGGGTGTGTCGCCGCTCAGCGTGGTGGAGTGCAGTTCAAAAGCCATTGGAGTTCTCTAAGGAGTGAGGCTGGCGAGCTTGTCGGCCATGGTCTGCGGTTTGTCGGTACGGGTTGAAAACGCCATGGTGCAGAAAGTGCGCTCAATGCCCATTTCGGTGAGGCGGGCGCAGCAGGCCTCGATCAGCGCACTGACCTGGGCCATCTCGCCCTCGATATTGGTGCCATTGGCATGCATGACATGAACCAGGCCAGAGGCCTCGATAATGGTCTGGATTTCCCGGACATAGGTCGAGACAGAGGGCCCCACACCCATGGGGACGATGCAGAAATCGGCGATAATCTTCATGAGGCTAACGCATCCATTTGGGGGCAAAACGCATGCTGGGGGCGGCCGGCATGTGCCGCATAAGGCGCTTATAGATCAGGCCGAACAGGAAGAAGATGACCAGCGACACAGCTAGGAAATAGAGCGCCGCGACCGAGAAATGCAGGAAGGCATTATAGTCGCGTTCGAACAATTCCTTGGCTGTGATCATCACATCCTTTTGCATGCCGATGACCGGCAAAGCGAAATAGACAATGGCAGTGGCGTGGAACAGGAACACCACCTCGTTGGTATAGGCAGGCCAGGCCAGCCGGATGAGATTGGGCCAGACGACCTGACGGAATTGCTGGCGCCGGCTCATGCCATAGGCGCGGGCTGCTTCCACCTCGCCGCGCGGCACGGCGCGCAGGGCGCCATAGAATATTTCGGCGGTATAGGCACTGGTGTTTAGCACCAGAACGAGCGGGCCGATGAACAGCGGGTGCAGCACGAACCATGACACACCCAGGGGCTTCCATACCGCCAGGTTGAACGAGAGCGTGAGCGAATAGATCATGAAGAACTGGATGAAGAGCGGTGAGCCCCGAAAGGCGTAGATATAGCCGCGACTGAGCCGTGAGATCAGCGGATTGTCAGAGGCCTTTCCCAGCGCCAGAAAGATGGCCATCACAAAACCAAGCGGGATGGAGGCGACGGCGAAATAGATGTTGAACACCACGGCGGGCGCAAACAGCACGATTTCCTGGAGGAAGCGCTCCATTATCTGGCCTCGTTGAGAATGCCGCGACCGGCGCGGTTCATGAGTGCACCGAAAGCCTTCTCGGAGACCAGCGTGACCAGAATATAGAAAACGAACAGCACCAGATAATAGCGCCAGCGCCAGTCCTCATGTACCAGACCAACGGTGGGCAGGAAATTCGGCGCGCCCAGGCGATCGGCCCAGAGCACGATGTCGGCGATCTGCAGCAGTGAGAGCAGCGATGTTGCCTTGACGATCAGCATCCAGACATTGGACAGGCCGGGCAGGGCGTAAACCCACATCTGGCGGATATGGACGCGCCACATTACCTGGGCCAGGGACATGCCATAGGCGCGAGCGGCTTCCAGCTGGCCTTTGGGTACTGCGCGCATGGCGCCGTGAATGACATTGGTGGCGAAGGCGCCATAGACGATGCCCAGCGAGACCGAGGCCAGGATCAGATATTCAGGGGTGCCCAGAAACCAGTTGGCTTCCTTGCAGGGCGGCCAGGCCGCTGATTGCAGAGCGATTGCCTCGGGGGAGCAGACCTGTGTGGCCAGAAACCACTCAACGGCCTGTTCGAAGGCGAGCGGGAAGAACAGAAAGAACAACACGTCGGGGACGCCGCGGACGATGGATGAGTAGGTCGAACCGATCAGGCGCAGGGGCCAGAACTGAGAATTCTTCAGGGTCGCGCCGATCAGGCCGAAGACCACGGCGAGCGTGCCGCCAAAGAGTGCTGCAAAAATGGTGAACTGAAAGCTGGCGTACCAGGTCAGATGCTTGCCGTTGGTGAGATAGTCCAGCCAGAAGGCGATGTCGTCGCTCATGGGCTGATCCAGCGGGGCATGGAAGGGGGCATGGATGGGCTTTCAGAAAATCCGGGGTGGGTGTTGAGCCCACCCCGGCAAGTGCTTTAGTCGGCGAAGTACGGGCCACGGCCCTCGAACCACTTGGCGATCAGTTCGTCGACGGTGCCGTCCTTCTTGAGGGCGGTCAGGGCGTCGTCAAACTTGCCCTTGAGGTCAGCTTCGTCCTTGCGGATGCCGCCACCAACGCCGCTGCCGATCATCACGTCTTCGCCCACGAATTCGAAAGCGCCGCCGGATGCTGCAACGACGGGCTCAAGATAGGCGCCGTCGGCCAGGATGGTGTCGAGATTGCCAGCGCCCAGATCAGCCATGGCCTGATCGGCGGTGCCGAAGGAGACGATGGTATTGTTGGCGCCGAGGTTTTCTTCGGCATAGGCAGCCTGGATAGTGCCGCCCTGAACGCCGACGCGCTTGCCTTCAAGTGCGCTGGGATCAATGCCCGCGCCGGCTGCCGCGATGTACAGCGACGGATCGGGTGGGAAGTAGTTCTGGGTGAAGTCGATGGTTTCCAGACGTTCTTCGGTAATCGACATACCGGCCATGATCACGTCGTAGTTGCCAGCGAGCAGGTTGGGAATGATGGAGTCCCAATCGTTGATGATGAATTCGCAGGAAAGTTCGGCCTGTTCGCAGATGGCATTGCCCAGGTCGATTTCGAAGCCAGCGGGTGCGCCGCTATCATCGAGGAAGTTCCAGGGGGCATAGGCACCCTCGGTGGCAATGCGCACCGTTTCCTGTGCCTGGGCAGTCGTGCCGAGCGCCAGAAGCGCGGCGGCTGTGAGAATGAGCTTCTTCATCTTGTTTCTCCGTTGAATGTTGCTCTGCGTGTGCCCGTTGACCGGGACTTGTCGCCTAGTCGTGGTTGGCGGCATTGAGAAATTGTTTGAGGCGGGCGGATTTGGTGGCGCTGAAGACCTCGTCGGGCGTGCCTTGCTCTTCAATGGCGCCCTTGTGCAGGAAGATCACGCGATCCGAGACGGATCGGGCAAATTCCATGTCGTGGGTGACCAGCACCATGGTGCGGCCTTCGTCAGCCAGCACCTTGATGACGCGCAGTACCTCGACTTCGAGTTCGGGATCGAGTGCCGAGGTCGGTTCATCAAACAGCATGACGCGCGGATTGATGCACAGGGCGCGCGCGATCGCGGCGCGTTGCTGCTGGCCGCCGGAAAGTTGTGCGGGATAGGCGTCGGCTTTGGCACCAATGCCGACCTTGTCGAGCATGGCGCGAGCCTCGGTCTCGACCTCGTCGCGCGCGCGCTTCTGGACGATCAACGGCGCTTCCATGACGTTTTCGAGAATGGTCAGATGGGCCCACAGATTAAAGCTCTGGAACACCATGCCCAGCTCGGAACGAATGCGACGGATCTGGTGCTCGTCGGCAATCTGGCGATGCGGATGGGTGCCGCGCAGCTTGATCTCTTCGCCGTCAATGCTGACCACGCCACTGTCGGGTATTTCGAGCATGTTGATACAGCGCAGAAGAGTCGACTTGCCTGAACCGGACGAGCCGATCAGCGACACGACTTCGCCCTCATTGGCAGTGAACGAAATACCCTTGAGCACTTCAAGCGTGCCGAAGGATTTGTGCAGATCGCGGATCGCCACAACTGGCAATTTGTCCGCAACTACAGCGGTAGCTTGCGCCATTTTCACCCAATAGCCTGCATAGCGCAGACGTTTCCTGACCGGCGGTTGCCTTATTGAGACTGGCAATCTTGACCGTCCTCAACAAAAACAGAAGCGGGGCAGATAGCAAGCGCGAATTCGCCGTGGCAGGGCGGTGATCGGTATTGTATCGCATGACAATGGCGTCAACGGACGGGCAGGCGATGTTCTTTGTGGTTTCAAAATTGTTCTGGCTAGTCGCACAACCGATCAGTATCTGCGCCCTGTTGGTGCTGGCGGGCGGTGTGCTGGTGGCATGGCGCCGCGTCCGATGGGGGCTGGCGCTTGGCGGGCTCGGGTTGAGCGTTCTGGTGGTGAGTGGATATACCACACTGGGCGCCTTGCTGATCGGACCGCTGGAAAACCGCTTCGAGCGCCCCGCGCAAATGCCGGTTTCGGTATCGACCATCATCGTGCTGGGTGGTTCTACGGTGGGGCGCGTGAGCGGTGCGCGCGGCGTTTCAGAACTCAACGAAGCAGGCGATCGTCTGGTCGCGGCAGTCTATCTGGCTCAGACCTATCCGGCGGCCAGAATTGTGCTGAGCGGTGGCACGGGCCTGCTGACGCAGGGTGTCGAGGCCGAGGCGGTGACGTCGGCGCGATTGCTGGCGGATCTTGGGGTGCCGGCCGATCGGTTGGTGCTTGAGACGGCGTCCCGCAACACGATTGAAAACGCCGATCTGACCCGCGTCATGCTGGGCGAGGTGAATGGGGCAATCATGCTGGTGACCTCGGCCTTTCATATGCCGCGCTCGGTGGCGCTGTTTGAGAAAGCTGGGCTGGAAGTAATTGCTTGGCCAACGGACTATCGCAGCACCGGCGCGGAAGGCTTTGGCCTGGACCTGGCCAACCCGGTGTACAATTTTTCCAATACCAGCGTGGCGATCCGGGAGTGGGTCGGCTTGCTGGTTTACGCGGCGACCGGCCGGATCGACACAGTTTTCCCCGGTCCATCGGTCTCACCTACCACATAAGGTTCGGCCCCGCCGATGGGCGAGGCCGAAACAGGGTGTCAGGATGGTCTGTGGCTAAGTGCGGCGAATGAAACCAATGACCAGCGAGATGACCAGGAATGCCAGAAAAAGAAAGAACAGGATCTGGGCGATACCGGCGGACGCGCCGGCAATACCACCGAAGCCCAAGATGCCGGCGACCAGTGCGATCACCAGAAAGACGAGTGCATAGTACAGCATGAAAAGCTCCTCTGAATACGTGTTGGTTTTACAACGGACGAGGGGTTTTCAGGTTCCGTATAACAGCAAAAAGGGCCGGAAAACCGGCCCTTCTATTAATGCGTTGGGGTTGGTGTCAGGCTGCGGCGCGTGAGCCCTCATCAAAGAACAGCGCCTGGCTGATCAGTGCCTTGACCATGTCCGGGTTGAACGGCTTGGTGACCAGGAAGGTTGGCTCTGGCCGCTCGCCGGTCAGCAGGCGTTCCGGGAAGGCGGTGATGAAAATCACCGGCACCGCATGGGTGTTGAGAATGTCGTTGACCGCATCAATACCCGAGCTGCCATCGGCGAGCTGAATATCGGCCAGGATCATGCGTGGCTGATGCTTGGCGAACAGGTTGACTGCTTCCTTGTGGGTGCGTGCAACGCAGACGACCTTGTGTCCAAGGCTTTCAACCAGCTGTTCAATGTCCATGGCGATCAGTGGCTCATCTTCGATGATCATGATCTCGGTGGCGACCTGGCGCGAGATTTCGACGGATGCTTCATCGATGAGCTTGGCGAAATCGTCTTCGCTCACATCGAGAATTTCGGCGGCCTGCGGGTGGGTGAAGCCTTCAACGGCGACCAGCAGGAAGGCCTGACGTGGGCGGGGCGACAGATTGGCCAGATTGCTGGCGGCACGCTGTTCCCAAGCATAGCTGGAAATGGGCTCTGGCACCTGCACCGCTGAAGAAGAAAACAGTGCGGAAAACAGTTTATAAAGCGCGATGCGATCATTGCTGGCTTCGGGAAAAAGCGAAATGTCGGCGATCAGTGCTTCAAGGGTGGCGGCGACGTAGGCATCGCCGGAGGTTTGCGACCCGGTTACCGCCCGGGAAAATCGCCGCAGGTAAGGCAGGTGCGGCGCGATCCGCGTGGACAAAGACATATATCAAACTCCCAGTGACGCTTTAGGCTCGTGCTTCCACGAATTTACACAACGGGGCGGCAAAACAAAAGTTCCGGCCCTTGCGGAACTTTTTTGAATGTGGCGCATTGATCAAGCAAATCTAACGATTCAACCGATCTGACGGTCGCGGTAGGCATGGAAAAGGACAAACTTTTGACCCAGCAACGTATGCGGACGCAGGCGGCGCGGGCAGATGATGGGCTGGGTCCGAATACGGATATCGGCAATCGTCTGCGGGCGCTTTATGGAGCTGTTCAGGACGAAGGTGTTCCTGATCAGCTTCTCGACCTGCTCGAAAAACTCGATAGCGCTGAGCAGAACCAGGCAGCCAAAGCCAATTCTTCCAGAGACGGAGAGTAACGGCATGACCGCCGAACCGACGTCTTTCAAGCGCGAAATGCTTGCGACATTGCCCAGCCTGCGCGCTTTCGCCGTGTCGCTGACAGGCAAGCACGACAAGGCCGACGATCTGGTGCAGGACACCGTGATGAAGGCCTGGGCGAAGCAGACCAGCTTTGAAATGGGCACCAATATCAAGGCTTGGCTCTTCACTATTCTGCGCAATGAATTCTACAGCCAGATGCGCAAGCGGGGCCGTGAAGTCCAGGATAGCGATGGCGCGTTTACAGAGCGGCTTTCGGTGCATCCAGCACAGTACGGCTCGATGGACATGCAGGACTTCAAAAAGGCGCTGAGCCAGTTGCCTGACGATCAGCGCGAAGCGGTGATCCTGATTGGTGCCTCGGGCTTCTCCTATGAGGAAGCTGCAGAGATCTGTGATTGCGCTGTGGGCACAATGAAGAGCCGGGTCAGCCGGGCCCGGACGCGCCTGCAGGACATTCTCAAGATTGTCGGCGAGTCTGACTATGGTCCCGATGCCGTTTCGGCTCAGGTTACGACGCACAATCACTCGTTCTAGGGAGCCGGGCAATCGCCCGGGCCACGGAGCGGCGAAAATCTTCCTCGATCATCGGTTTGATGATCACAGGAATATCAGGAAAGTCCGGATGGCCATCGATCAATGCGCTATCGGATGAATTGAGAACCACAGACGTTCCAGACTGCAGCAGGCCGGTGAGCAATTCATCGGTCTGCGCGCAATTGCGAACACACTCGATGATCGCCAGATCAATCGAGGGCCAATCCGGTTTGAATCGATTGGCTTCAGCAGCAGAGCGAGCCAGCAGCAATTGACCTGCGGACAGGTCTTCCAGCATGGCTTGAATATCGAATGCGATTAGAAACTCTGCCTCGACGATGAGGACAGTCTGGCCGCTGAGCATGTCTTCTTTCACCATCTAAAAATGATTGAATGGACCGCGAAGGCGCTAATGTCATTTAAATATGACATGTGGGGAACGGACCGGGCTCGGCCGCGTTGGGTTAAGCAATGTCTTTTACTCAGCGTCCGGGTGCAGATTGAATCTCGTTCTTCCCACCTCAGGACGGCGCGTTCCTTGCGAACAGTGCCCGCTGCGCGCCATGCCGGGGTTTCGCTCTTTTGCGGCTAACGAGCTGCAATTCATATCAAGCTTCAAGACTGGCGAGCTGGTTGCGGAGACTGGGGCGACGCTGCTGTCGGAGGGCGCGCACAGTTCGCACCTTTACACGCTGCTGTCGGGCTGGGCCTTTCGCTACAAGGTACTCGCTGATGGGCGACGGCAAATCCTGAATTATATGTTGCCCGGCGATCTGATCGGGCTGCAAGGGTCGATTATTGGCGAGATGGAGCACTCGGTCGAGGCGCTGTCGACCTCGGTGCTGTGCGTGTTTCAGCGTGATCGGCTCAGTGAACTGTTCCGCAATCATCCGGGTCTGGGGTTCGATATTACCTGGCTGGCAGCGCGTGAAGAGCGGATGCTCGATGATCATCTACTCAGCCTGGGGCGGCGGACGGCGATGGAGCGCGCCGCCTATCTGCTGGCATTCCTGCACCAGCGAGCGGTATCGGTCGGCCTGGTGTCGGACAAGAACCTGTTCATCCCCATCACTCAGCAGCATGTCGCCGACACGCTGGGCCTGTCCATCGTTCATACCAACAAGACCCTGCGCAAGCTTGCCGAACGCGGCTTGATCCAGTGGCTGGATCGCTCCTGCGAGGTCATTGATGTTCAAGGGCTGATGGCGCTGGCTGAATGGGAGGGGCTGCCTGAGGGCGGTCGACCGTTGATATGAAGCGGGGGCGAGCCTCAAAGCTGACACCGGTGTGCTGCACTGCAAAGGGGCGGTATGATTCTGCCGCATTACAACAATGGTGATGAGCATCCCCGACAGCATGACGAAACGAGTTATCGAACGCGCGAAGCGCCCGCGGATAACCCAGCGGCTGGCTGTGCTGGTGTCGTTGACGCTTGTCGTATTGGCCGTCGTTGCCTCATTGGTGTTGATGCAGGGTATCGAGCGCCAGATCGACGACATGACGCGGACCTATGAGGTGCGCAACCAGGCGCGTGAGCTCACCCTGGCCTTGACCGATGCCGAGAGCAGTCAGCTTGGCTACATGTTGACCGAAGAAAGGCGTTATCTCGAGATCCTATCGTAGGGCCTCGGCCGCCATTGAAACGCGCATGGGTTCATTGGCTGCTGTGGTCAGCAATGATGCCGCTCAAGCGTCCAGGGTGCAGTCGATCGTGGATGATATTCGCCTCCGAGCCGATGGCCTGGCGCAGGTGATGACGCTGGTGGCAGGGCAACGGCTTGATGAAGCGAGAGCGCTGCTGACCAGCGGATCGAGCGAGCGGCCGATGGAGCCGGTGCGCCTGGCACTCGAGCAGTTCATCGGCGAAGAAAACCAGAAACTGCTCGATCGTAACTGGAGCATTGATGCCTCTCGGCGCTGGCTGGTTGGCGCCATCATCGCGGCGCTCGTTGGCGCGGTCGTGCTGGCCTATGTGCTGTTCGTGCGGGCGCAGCGTGAAGTGCGCGTATTGGCGCATAACCGCAGCCTGTTGCAGAGCGAAAAGGAAGTGTTGGAGGCCCATGTCCGCGAGCGGACGCAAGCGGTCGAAGAGGCACGTGCGCATGCAGAGCGAGAGCGTGAGCGCGTAGAGACGCTGTTGCAGGACACCAGTCACAGGATTGGCAATTCACTGGCGACGGTGTCGTCGCTGCTTGGCCTTCAATTGATGCGCAGCAAGTCCGATGAGGTCAAGCAGGCGCTCGAAGCGGCACGGTCGCGCGTGCATGCCATTGCCTCGGCACACCGTCGGCTGCGGCTGGGTGAGGATCTGGAAACCGCCAGCGCCGACGAATTTCTCGATGCGGTGCTGCAGGATCTTTCGACAACGGTTTCCGATGCCAAGGGCGTTAAGCTGACCGGCGAGGTGGATGCGATTGTCATCAGTGCGCGCGATTCCACTACGATCGGGATTCTGGTGGGCGAGCTTGTAACCAATGCCCTCAAGCATGCGTTTCCTGAAGAGCATGGCGGCAACATCTTGGTGCAGCTCAAACGCGACGGGGATGGCGTTCCAATCCTGTCGGTGACCGACGACGGCGTTGGGATGGCTGCCGATAGCCAGCCGGGAGAAGGCGGGCTGGGCTCCGTGATCGTCAAGCAGTTGGCGCATCAGTTCGGTGGCGTTCCCGAATATCAGCGTCCGCCGACCGGTGGCCTGAGAGTTGTCGTGCCGCTACCCGGGATTGAGAACCAGCAGGCCGGGGCCTAATCTAACAGAGTGGAGCAGTGCCTTGCACGTAGTGGCGATCCTCAACCGCGATGGCGGTACCTTGCGGACCATGGATTTGGACGCCTTCTGCGCCGATGCGGTCGCAGCCTTCAAGCGTCACGGTCACACGCTCGATTGTCGGGTGGTGGCGGGCGACGCGGTAGAAGCGCAACTGCGCGATGCTGCGGGCGAGGAGGGCGTAGACGCCGTCCTAGCAGGGGGGTGACGGCACCATTTCAACGGCAGCCGGCATTGCTTACGAAACGGGGATGCCCTTGGCGGTGCTCCCGGCGGGCACGATGAACCTGTTTGCACGCGCGCTTCAGGTGCCCCTTGACCTCGATGAAGCTCTTGAAGCGCTAGCGGCTGGTGAATTGGGCGTCGTGGATGTCGCCACAGCGAATGGGCAGTTGTTCGTGCATCAATTTGGGGTGGGTATCCACGCTCGTCTGGTGCGGATCCGCGAGGGCATGACCTATGGCAGCCGGCTGGGTAAGCTCTTGGCGAGCCTGCGTGCAGTGGCAGCGGCTGTGGTACGCCCGCCCGTATTCGAAGCCGAGTTGCGGACCGCAAAGGGTACGGAAAAGCGGCGAGTGTCGGGTATTGCGGTATCGAACAACCCTGTAGGCGACGGCCACATTCCCCATGCAGATCGGCTGGATGCGGGGGTGCTTGGCGTTTATGTCGCCGCGCCCGTAACATCGTCGGAACTGGCGGCGCTGGGGACCGGAATATTTCTGGGCACATGGCGCTCGAGCCCCATGATTTCAGAAAAGGAAGTAACTTCGCTGACTCTGCACTTCCCGAACCGCAAGAAGGGTGCACAGGCGGTCATTGATGGCGAGTTGGTGACGCTGGATGCGTCGGTGGAACTGGCCATCAAGCCGGGCGCACTCAAGGTCATCAAACCCCGACAACTTGTTGTCGAATAGACCTGAATTTTTTGGAACCAATATGGCTTGGGTGTCGTTTCTGTCGATTATCCGGCGATGTTGGTTATTCGTCGGGCGGTCAGTTTATGCAGGACGCAACGTGGTAAAAACAGGGGGCAGGCTGCCTGAAAATGTGCGGGCGGTTGTGGATGACCAGCAACGTCTAAAGGCGTTGTCGGCCTTTGAGGGACACGAAGGCGAGCCGGATGTCGACTTTGATCGGTTGAGCCGTGCAGTCGCCCATATCTTCGAGACCGAGTTTGCCCTGGTGACAGTCGTGGGGGCGGAGCGTCAATCGTTCCGCGCGTGCTTTGGCATGGGCGACATGACGGGCACTTCCACTGAAACATCGTTTTGTGCCCACACCATTTCGCTGCCAGATGACGACGCCCTGGTGGTCCTTGATACCCATCAGGATGACCGATTTCGCGACAACTCGCTGGTGACGACCTGGCCGTTCATCAGGTTTTATGCTGGCGCGCCAATTGTTGTTAAGGGCCAGAAGATCGGCTCGCTTTGCGTGCTCAGTACGACGCCGCGCGAAAAGGTCGATCCCCAGATGCTGGCGCAGCTGGGCGATCTGGCCGGCATTGCTGCGGCCCTTTTCGCCCTCAAGGATGAAGCGCGGGTACGCGCCCGCACCGCCGCTGCGCTGATGCGCGAGGAATGGCGGCATGCGCTGACGCTCGAAGCGGGCAAGGTCGGCAGCTGGGTGTGGGATATCCGAACCGGCGAGATAGCCTGCAACGAAACCTTCCGACGCATGTATGACCTGCCGGAAACGGGTGTGATCGTGATGGAGCAGGTGCTTGAGGCAACCCACCCGGTTGACCGCGCGGTGGTTGAAGCAGGTATTGCGGCCAGCCTGAGCGACGGGGTGGACTACAATGCCGAAGCCCGGGTGGCCAGGACCGGGCGCTGGTTGACCATGCGTGGTCGCGTCTATCAACGCGATACCGAGGGAAAGCCGCTGATCATGATGGGCGCCAGCACCGACATCAGCGAAAGCAAGCATACGGCTGAGCAGACGCGGCTGCTGTTGCGTGAGCTCAATCACCGCGTAAAAAACACCTTGGCGATGATCCAGTCGGTCGCACGACAGACGATCCGCCAAAATCCGGATCCGCAGGAGTTCATCGACGCCTTTTCAGGCCGGTTGCGGACAATCTCTGAAGCCCATGTGCTGCTGGCGGACCGCGACTGGTCCGGCGTGCAGCTCTATGAGGTGATTGCGGCCCAGCTCGGCCCCAATTTCCTTTCGCAGCCAGACCACGCCGAGGTTGTGGGCGACGACATCATGTTGCCCGCTGATCATGCGCTGGGGCTGGGACTAATCCTGCACGAGTTGACCACCAACGCGCACCGATATGGCGCGTGGTCCAGTGAGGATGGGGTGGTGAGCATTTCCTGGGACGTGAAGACGACGCCTGTACGTGGACTGGCGCTGAAATGGCGCGAGCGCGGCGGTCCGGAAGTGGCTGAAAAGCAGGAATACGGCCTGGGCGCGCGGTTGATCGAACGTAGTCTGGCCAAGGTGCTCGATAGCGCCGTCACACTGCAGTTCCGCCCCGAAGGCGTGACAGCCGATGTATGGCTGCCACTGCCCGTCGAGGCGGCATAAGCGTTTGTTCAGTCTGGTCTTGGTCAGTCGTCTTTGCGATCACTGCCATTGCTGATGACCCAGAGCGCGGCGATTGCCGCGGCTGGCAGGCCCAGCGTGCGCACCATTGGCGAGCGCAGCAGCACCGGCAATGCGGTCAGGGTTGCTGTCGTCAGAAAGGCGCTGGTGTCGCTCGAGCGTCGCTTTTCGGCAATCGCCCGCTTACGGCGTGCTTCAGCGATGCGGGTGCCCAGGTAGATCGTCAGAGCCAACACAGCAAAGGCGGCTGCGCAGAACAACGCGGCATAGATGCCACCGACCTGATCAGCGAGCGCCATGAAGCCTGCAGCAACCAAAAAGCCTGCCGCTGCCAGGCCAAACAAGGCCATGGCCGCGTTGATGATGACCGCGTGCTTGATGCGATCGGTGATGTGCTCAACTTCCATACCCAGGAAGCTGGCCAATGGGCTCAGGAAATTCATGGCGATCAGTGGCGCGACAGAAGGGCCAGGATGTAGCCAATACCAATCGCGCTGGCGACGGCCGTCAGTGGCTTTTCGCGGATGGTGTCCTTGAGCTGCTGTTCCATGGCGCCAGCCTGGTCCTGAACTTCGTCGATCACGTGCTGGCCCTGGCGCTGCATATTGCGCGCTTCATCCTTGGCCGTGTCGCGAGCCTCATTGACCTTGTCAGTGCTCAGCTTGGTCAGCGTTGCGGCGATCGCCTTGAGATCGGCCTGCAGCTGGGCAATCTGGTCTTCCAGCTGGTCTTCGCGCGGCTTGGTGCTGGCGCGGCTGCGGCTGGTCTTGCTGCGCTCAGGGGCGAGGTCGGATGTGCTAGCCATTGAGAAGCTCCTTGTGTTGTGTAGGTGTAACGCGGAGCGTGCCCCGCAGTTCCGCCCCATCGGTGACAAGCAAAAAAGATGCACCCCAATACGCAGGAACGTATCGAGGTGCACCATCGCGGGCGAAAGGGGGCGTCTTCTGCCCGCCGGGCGCTGTTCACAAACGTGGACCCCGGGACTGGGTGCGCCCGATTAGGGGACGGGGCTAGATGTTGCCCATCAATGCGAGAATGATAACGACCACCAGAACGACACCGAGGATGCCGGAGGGGAAGTAGCCGAAGCCGCGCGAGTAGCCCCATGTTGGCAGGGCGCCGATCAGCAGCAGAATCAGGATGATGATGAGAATTGTACCCAAGCCCATGGTCGTTCTCCGTAGGGATGTTGTTGATGTGAAAGAGCGCGCCTAGAGAATGGCGAGCATCAGGCCTGCAGCGGTGGCCAGAATGAGAAATGCCGGCGTCAGCGCCTTGAGCACGTCGCCATAATGGGTCTGGCCGTCATAACCTTCGGACCAAACCATTGCCGTGCGACTTGCGTTCTCAAGTGCCTTGAATTCGATATTTGTCATGACTGCCTCCGCCGTGGCCGATGGCGAAGAACTGTTTGTTCCCGCCATCTTTTTTGCTGCGCAGTGTTGCGCCTGGCCAAAGAACGGACGTGGGTCGGGTTTGGTTCCGCGAATGATTTTGATGCTAGTCGCGCAGGCTAGAGGACGGGCAATACGTCCACGGACTGCTTGGCCTCGTGCGAGCCGTGCGTCTTGAGCACGCCGACGATGGGAGAGATGTCGGCATAGTCACGGCCGTGGCCAATCGAAATATGGTCGGGTCCGGCCGTGATCGCATTGGTGGGGTCGAACTCAATCCACCCCATGTCCTGGCCGCACCAGGCGCGCACCCATGCATGCATGGCATCAGCGCCTTCCAGACGCGGCTTGCCGGGCGGCGGGCTGGTGCGCAGGAAACCCGAGACATAGCCGGCTGGAATGCCCAGACCACGCAAGCCGGCAATCATGACATGGGCAAAGTCCTGGCAGACGCCCTTGCGCAAGGCAAAGGCCTCGGCGGGTTCAGTTTCCACATCGGTGGCTTTGGGGTCATAGGCAAAGTCGCGATGGATCGCCATGCACAGGGCGTTGGCGGCGACCAGAACGGTGGGTGCGCCAGCGACGGCCTTGGCGGCGTAGTCGGTAATAGCCGGCTCGAGCGGAACGCGCGGCGAAGCGGCCAGGAAATGGTGCGGGCTGTCCGGTTGCACGCTCCATAGCCGCGCAATCTGCTGGCGAAGGTCGGCCAATGAGGGCGACAGGTCGATCGGCGGTAGCAGGTTTTCAACGTTGACCCGCGCCGTCAGGCGGATCTTGAGCTGATCATGGGGTGTCACATAGGCGATGGTAGTGGCGACATTGCCAAAGAAGTCGCTGAACGTGGTGACACGTTCGGGGCGTGGTTCGAATGACAGGCTAGATGCCACTACGCGTTGGACGCCGGGAATGCTGATGGGGGCGACGCGCACCAGATGGCGACCGCCATGCACTGTTGCATCGTAGTCGTAGCTCATCTCAAGGCGGATATCGTAGAGCATCGGCGTCACACCAGATAAGCCGCGGAAATCAGGCCCGACAGGCCAACAATATCGTCAGCCAGCTTATCGAGCCGTTCGGGCGTCATGTCGCCGGCATCGGCGATGCGCAGTTCGGTTTCGAGCTCTAGCGCGGCCTTGGCGGCAGGCGACAACTGCCCTTCGACGATCCCGCCGGGCAGTTTGTCGATCTGGGCGCGCAAGCGGTCGAGCTGGAAGATGACCGATCGAGGGTTGAGCGGGTCCAGGATCAGCAGGTCGATGGCGCTCTGAGCGCCCGCGCTCACCGAATAGCGGCGCCGATGGCTCATCACGCTGTCGCCAATTTCGAGCAGCATCTCGACCGACCCGACCGGGGCATCCTCATGGGTCAACCAAGAGACAATGCGGGCAATCTGCATGGCGCGCTCAAGGCGGCGACCGAGCTCGAGGAAGCGCCAGCCGGCAAAGCGGTACATGTTTTCGTGCACCAGACCGGAAAAGCCCGCGAGCTTGCGCAGCAAGACGGTCATGGCATGAGCGGAGTCATCCCCCGGCCGGACGCGCCTGGCAAAGCGCTGCGCTGTTTTTTGCAGGTCATTGAGCGCCAGCCAGCCATCGGGCGAAAAGCGATCTCGGATCTGTCCGGCGCTGTGCACGGCGCTGTTGATCGAGGCCAGCAACCCCTGTGGCATGGGCTGGGCGGCGTCGACATCGATGCTGTCCAGGAAGTCGGCGCAGTGGGTCAGAATCGGCAAATCTGTCTTGGACAGTTCGGCCAGCCGGGCGTTATAGGCGCGCAGAATGCGCAGCGTGGCCTCGGTGCGTTCGGCATAGCGCCCCAGCCAGATCAGATTGTCGGCGGCGCGACTGGGCAGATCGCCCACGGCGGCACGCACCATCTGCTTGCCGTCCTGGGGCAACAGGGAAATGTGTTCCACCGGCTTGGAGGAGAGCACCCAGACGTCGGCCGCCTGACCGCCGCGCTGCATGGCAATGGCGCTTGTATCAAGGCTTGAGCCGACGCGGGCAAAGCCGCCGGGCATGATGGTCCAGCCGTTCTCGGTGCGTGCCGCGTAGACGCGCAAGGTGATGGGACGTGGCTGCAATTTACCATCGACATAGACCGGCGCGGTCGAGAGTTGCACCTGTTCCTGACCGACGTAATTGGCCCCATTGGCGCGGATGCGTTCGATCAGGCGCGCCTTTTCGTCGGGCGGGATGGTCGAACCCAGCTTGGTGCCGCGCAGATCGTCAAAGGGCAGGTTGGTCGCAAAGGCAGGGCCGATCATCAGATCGTCGAAATTGTCGATGACCTGCTGCTGCTCGCCGGGCTGACCGCACCACCAGGTGGCGATTTCGGGCAGCAGCAGCGGCGTGTCGAGCAGTTTGCGCGAAAGGCGTGGCATGAAGGCTGCCAGAGCGCGGGTTTCCAGCAGGCCGGTACCCAGCGCATTGATCATCGATATCGACCCCTGCCGCAAGGCCTCGACCATGCCGGGCGTGCCAATGCGACTGTCATAACGCAGTTCGAGCGGGTCAACGAAAGAAGCGTCCATGCGGCGCCAGAGGGCGCTGACCGGCATCGGCCCCGCAACGGTGCGAACCATGACCTTGCCGTCCTGAACGATCAGGTCTTCGCCTTCGAGCAGGACCAGACCAAGATAGCGGGCGATATAGGCGTGTTCGAAATAGGTTTCGTTAAGCTGGCCTGGGGTGAGGATGCCCACCCAACCACCATCGCGTTTGGCATCGGCAAACAGCATGTCGCGGAAATCGCGGAAGAAGCCAGCCAGCCGCTGCACGTTCATATTGGCGTAGATGTCGCTCAGGGCATGAGTGGTGGCGACACGGTTCTCCAACGCAAAACCGGCGCCGGAAGGCGCCTGGGTCCGATCGCCAAGTACCCACCAGGCACCATCAGGACCGCGCCCGAGTTCGAATGCGCAGAAGTGAAGATAATGACCACTGGCTGGTTTGACACCGACCAGCGGGCGCAGGAATTCGCTGTTCTGTGCAACCAGTTCGGGCGGCAGCAGGCCCTGCTGGACGAGATTGTTGTCGCCATAGATATCGGCGACGACCATTTCGAGCAGTTCGGCGCGCTGGATGAGGCCGGTGCTGATGCGTTCCCAATCAGCTTCGTCGATCAGCAACGGGACATGGGCCAACGGCCAATCGCGTTCCTTGGATTCTGCGCCATCATAGGTGCGATAAAACACCCCTGCATCGCGCAGATACTGGTCAGCACGTTCAAAGCGGGCGCTGAGTTCTTCCGCCCCCAAAGCATCAAACGCGGCCATCAATTCGGCCCAGCCCGGCCGGATATTGCCGGCCGGATCGATCATTTCGTCGGGGACACCCGGGCGCAGCTGGTAGTCAGCAATAATGCTGGGGCCTGCTGCGGGCGCGTCGGGCTCTTGGTCTGTCATGGTCATGGGTTACCAGAAGCGCGGCGGCCGACGCAGGTCAAGCGTCAACGGGAATTCGTCCGCAGGCTTTTCGGTGCGGAGGTCGAAGCCGCCTGCGGTGTAATTCTGCGGCAGGAAGCGCGCCAGACGGCGGGCTTCGGCTTCATTGCCATTGACGGGGAAGGTGTCGTAGCTGCGGCCGCCGGGATGGGCGACATGATAGACGCAGCCGCCAACGGGTCGCTGGGTCCACAGATCAAAGATATCAAACACCAGCGGCGTGTTGACCGGCAGGGCAGGGTGCAGGCCTGAGGCCGGCTGCCACGCCTTGAAGCGCACACCGGCCACGCTGACGCCCTCGGTCTGAGTGTGGCGCAGTGGCACAGGACGTTGATTGCAGGTGACGGCATAGCGATCGGGGTTAAGCCCTTCGAGCTTGACCTGCAGGCGCTCCACCGAGCTATCAACGAAGCGGACGGTACCGCCAATGGCGCCCTGCTCACCCATGACGTGCCAAGGCTCAAGCGCCTGACGCAGTTCGAGCTTCATGCCCTCGTATTCGACCTCACCGCAGAACGGGAAGCGGAATTCGAGCTGGGCGGCGAACCAGGCGGGATCGATCTTGAAGCCGTGGCGATCCAAGTCCGCGATGACGTCGAGGAAATCCTGCCAGACGTAATGGGGCAGCATGAAGCGATCATGCAGCGTAGTGCCCCAGCGGGTAAAACTACCATCAAGCGGGTTGGTCCAGTAGCGTGCGATGATGGCTCTGACGAGAACTTGCTGGGCCAGTGCCATGCGGGCATTGGGCGGCATCTCGAAACCGCGGAATTCGACTAGGCCAAGACGGCCGGTCGGGCCATCGGGCGAGAACAGCTTGTCGATGCAGATTTCAGAACGATGGGTGTTGCCGGTGACATCTACCAGCAAATTGCGGAACAGCCGATCAACTAGCCAAGGCAGCGGTGCGGGCTGACCCGATTGCGGGTGCGGCACCTGCGACATGGCGATTTCGAGTTCGTAGAGGCTGTCATGTCGCGCCTCGTCAAACCGCGGGGCCTGACTGGTCGGTCCAATAAACAGGCCCGAGAACAGGTAGCTCATGGCCGGGTGCCGCTGCCAATGCAGCAACAGCGACTTGAGCAGATCGGGCCGGCGCAGGAAGGGGCTGTCATCGGGTGTGGCGCCACCGACAACGACGTGATTGCCGCCGCCTGTGCCGGTGTGGCGACCATCGATCATGAACTTGTCAGCACCCAAACGGGACTGGCGGGCCTCTTCATAGATCGCGGTGGTGGTAGCGACGCAGTCGTCCCAGCTTGAAGCGGGGTGAATATTGACCTCGATGACGCCGGGATCGGGCGCCACGCGGATGACGTTGAGGCGTGGGTCATGTGGGGGCGCATAGCCCTCCAGGTGAACCGGCTGGCCGACATGTCGGGCGGCAGCCTCAACGGCGGTGATCAGTTCGAGATAGTCCTCGAGCCGTTCGACCGGGGGCAGGAAGACGCACAGGCGATGATCGCGAATTTCGGCGGTGACGGCGGTGCGTACTTCGCCCTCGATCTCGCTGATTTCCTGTTCGGTCCGGTCCTGTTGTTCGGTCGCGGCAGTGAAATCGGCGGTGGTCTGGGCGCGTGGATCAGCCTCAAGGCCTGTCTTCTGGCGCGCCAGAATTTCCTCTGGATCGGGCAGGGCGCCGCGCGGCGCGCCGGGGTCCTGGGCCACAACATGGGGATAGCTGGTGGCATCGATATGCTTGAGCGAGCTGAGCGGCAGGCGATAGCCGGCCGGGCTGTCACCGGGTGCCAGAAACAACTTGCCCCGCCGGGTCTTCCAGACTTCGGTCAGCCATGGGCTGGAGGCCGCTGCATTCCAGCGCTGGATGGGCAGGACGTAACCAGTGGGGTTGGTCAGGCCGCGTTCAAACACCTTGGCGATGCGCGAGCGGGCCTCTGGATCGGCTAGCTCGGAATTGGCTGGATCGACGTTCTCGGGCAGGTTGGCTTCCTTGAGCAGCCACTCGCCGGGATCCTCATAGGCCTCGGCGATGGTTTCGCCGGTGAGGCCGAGATTCTTCGCAAAGCTGTCGAGAAATTTGCGGGCATCTTCATGCGTGGCATCGGTTTTGACGCCTTCGCGGGCGATGAGCTTTTCGTCAGACCAGATCGGCTTGCCGTCCAGCCGCCAATAGAGCGAGAAGGTCCAGCGCGGCAGCGTCTCGCCGGGGTACCACTTGCCCTGTCCATAATGCAGCATGCCGTTGGGGGCAAAGCGCTCGCGCAGGCGACGGATCAGATCGTCGGCCAGGATGCGCTTGGTGGGGCCGACGGCGCCGGTGTTCCACTCATCGGCTTCGAAGTCATCAATAGACACAAAGGTCGGCTCGCCGCCCATGGTCAGGCGGACGTCATTATCGGCGAGCACCTGATCGACCTGATGGCCGAGCGCATCAAGTTCTTCCCAGCTCTCATCGGAGAAAGGCTTGGTGATGCGCGGATGCTCGGCGACCCGGTCGACGCGCATGTCGAAGTCGAATTCGACTTCAGCATAGGAAGCGGTGCCCGAGATCGGCGCTGCATTGCGGTAGTGCGGGGTGGCGGCCAGGGGAACGTGGCTTTCGCCAGTCAGCAGGCCCGAGGTTGGGTCAAGACCGACCCAGCCCGCGCCGGGCAGGTAGACCTCGCACCAGGCGTGCAGATCGGTGAAATCGTGATCGGTCCCCGCAGGGCCATCCAGCGAGACCAGATCGGGCTTGAGCTGAATGAGGTAGCCGGAAACGAAACGCGCAGCGAAGCCGAGATTGCGCAACACCTGCACCAGCAGCCAGCTGGAGTCGCGGCAGCTCCCCTTGGCATTGGCCAGGGTTTCCTCGGGTGTCCAGACGCCGGTTTCCATGCGCACGACATAGGCGAGGTGCTGCTGAATACTGGCATTGATGCCGGTGACAAAGTTCACCGTGTTCATCGGTGTCTTGTCGATGCCGTCGATGAATTTTTGCAGCAGTGGGCCGACCGGCTCGGGTTGCATATAGATGGACAGATCGGGGCGGATGTCCTGGGGATATTCGAACGGGAATATCTCGGCGCTCTCTTCGACAAAGAAATCGAAGGGATTGTAGACCGTCATGTCGGCCACCAGATCGACTTCGATCTTGAGCTCGGTGACAGGCTCGGGAAAGACGATGCGGGTCAGGAAATTGCCATAGGGGTCCTGCTGCATATTGACGAAATGCAGGGAGGGCGAGACCTTGAGCGAATAGCTCAATACCTTGGTCTTTGAGTGCGACGCCGGCTGCAGCCTGATGATCTGCGGCTGCAGATAGACCGGACGGTCATACTTGTAGTGAGTCAGGTGATAAACGGCGGCTTTGATCGACATGCGCGTGCGTCGCTCTCTTCAGGCCACAAAACAGATTGGCAGCCTAGCGAGTGTAGCGACGGACCGCCAGCACGCATCTTGCAGATCAGACCATCGTGTCGATGATCTGTCTTTGGCGCAGCATTTCGAGGAAGATCCGGTAGTCCTTGTCAAATTGCGGGCGGGCTGCCGCTTCGGGTGTACGGGAGCGGCCTCCCTGCTGCATGGCCGCGCAAGCCTGATCAAGGCTGGGATAGAGACCTGCTGCGGTGGCGGCGACCATTGCCATGCCCAGCAGCGTCGCGTCCTTGGCGGCCGATTCCACGACGGTGCAGCCCGTTGCGTCTGCATAGAGCTCCATCAGAATGGCATTCTTGGTATGGCCGCCGGTGACATGGAGCGTGTCGATGGCGTAGCCGCGCGTATTCAAAGTCTCCAGAATATGGCGCACGCCCAGGGCAATGGAGACACAAGTGCGCCAATAGAGCCGACAGAGCGAGTCGAAATCGCTGTCCAGGGTCAGGCCAGAGATAACCCCCAGCGCGAAGGGATCGCCCAGCGGCGAGCGGTTGCCGTGAAAGTCTGGCAGCACATGCAGGCGATCGGAAAGTGCCAGCCCCTCGCTCTGGCGCAACTGCATAATGCGGCTGGCGATGGCGCTGTGCATTGTTGAATCTGGTTCCCCCCCGGCGCTGTGCAGGCGAATGATGTGATCAAGCAGCGCGCCGGTGGCTGACTGGCCACCTTCATTGAGCCAGACCCCGGGCAGCACTGCCCCAAAATAGGGGCCCCAGACGCCGGAAGTTGGACGATCTTCGGCCGACAGCGCCATGACGCAGCTGGAGGTGCCGGCAATCAGTGCGAGGTGGCGGTCGATGGTGTCGACATCCCGGGTGAAGGCGCCCAGCACGCCCAAGGCGCCGGCATGGGCGTCGATCAAGCCGGCGCCGACATGGCAGGCGGTGGTCAGGCCGAGATCGGCGGCGGCAGTTGGGGTGAGTGCGCCCAGATCGGCACCAACGGGACTGGCCTGATCGGGCAAGCACGCTTTTTCCAGCAGATCATCTAGGCCGATGCGGGCTAGAAAATCGGCCTGCCAGCTGGGGGTCTTGTGGGCCAGATAGGTCCATTTGCAGGTCAGGGTTGATTGCGAGCGCGCCTGGGAGCCTGTGGCTTTCCAAGAGAGAAAGTCGGCCAGATCGAACATCATGCCGGCGCGGGCCCAGGTCTGTGGCAGATGGCGCTTGAGCCACATCAACTTGGGGGCTTCCATTTCGGGCGACATGACGCCACCAGCAAAATTGAGCACTTCATGGCCGGTGCGGGTGCATTCATCGGCCTGGCTGAGTGCGCGGTGGTCCAGCCAGACAATGGTGTCCCAGCGATCGTCGCCGCTGGTCGAAACGGTCAGCGGGTGCCCCTGAGCGTCGCGAACCACAAGCGAACAGGTTGCGTCAAAGCCCAGCCCGACCACCTGTTCCGGCCTGGCCTCCGCAATGGCCATGGCCTGGCGGACAGCAGCACAAACGGCTTTCCAGATCTGTTCGCTGTCGTGTTCGGCATGGTTGGCATCGGGCCGGTTCATGGCGATCGAATGCTCGGCGCGGCCCAGGAGCACGCCTTCAGGCGTCAGTACGCCTGCTCGGGCACTACCGGTGCCCACATCTACTGCCACCAAGAGCTTTGTCGTCAAACCTAGCGCGCCCTCTTCTCGGTTCGCAGCGAGCGTACTAGATCGGGAAGGGCATGCATATCGTCGAATATGGCGTCAGGGTGCAACGCGGTAATCGCTGGGCGCAGACCGCCTGGGGTGGCGTGGCTGCCCCCTACATAGCCAAGCACTCGCATGCCCGCGCGCTGTGCAGCGGTGATTCCTGCTGGACTGTCTTCAATCACCAGGCAATTGGCGGGTGAGACGTGCATCTGGCTGGCTGCGTAAAGGAAAAGGTCCGGCGCGGGCTTACCGTTGTCTACCATCGAGGCTGAATAGATATGCCCGGCAAAGTGGGGCAACAGTCCAGTCAGTTCAAGGCTGAGATGAATGCGTTCGGGCATGGATGATGAAGCGACGCAGCATGGTGTCTTGAGCAGATCAAGGACTTCGGGCAGTCCCGGATTGGCCCGCAGGCTCTGGCGGTAAAGCGCGTAGAGGTTGGTCCGCATGGACTGCAAGGCGGACGGGCCGAGAGGAGCGCCGTGATTATCGTGCAGGCTGGCTGATATGGAACTCAGCGAGCGGCCGAGGAAGTCTCGATAGGCATCCTCGGGCGCGATGGTGATGCCCTGCTCGGCAATGGCGTCTACCAGCACCTGCATGGCCAGCGGTTCGCTGTCGACCAACACCCCATCACAATCGAAAATGATCAGATCAATGGGCCCCTGTGGGCGGTCTGGATGGGGTAGGGCTGACACGCTGGACCTAGAGGGTTCCGGCCAGATAGTGCTCGAGCGTCGCCTTGGTGCCCGATAACCAGAGGGTGTTCAGGGCGTGGGTGAAATCTTTGACGAAGCTCGTGTTGTTTGCCAGCTCGCCATAGATATCGCTCATGGACAGCCAGGCGCTTGGGTCGGCCTTGGCCAGGCCGGCCTGGGTGTTGAGCCGGTCCCAATTGGGATCATTGGCTTCGATCACTGTGCCGGCATCGGTGGTGCCAAAGCAATAGCGGCACCATAGGGCTGATACCAGGGCCAGGCCCTTGGCAGACTGGCCTGCTGTCACGCGATCCAGGGCAGACGGAATGATGAACTTGGGCTGGCGGTTAGAGCCGTCCAGCGCCAGCCGGCGGGTGGTGTCGGCAATCTTGGGATTGGCGAAGCGACGCTGGCAAAGGGCGAAATAGTCGTCGAGATTGGTATCGGGAACAGACGGTACAACGGGGATGATTTCGTCGCGTTCGACCTTGGCCAGGAACGCCCCAACCGTGGGGTCTGCCATGGCATCGTGGACGAACTGGATATCGAGCAGGGCCGCAGGATAGGCGATGGTCGCATGTCCGCCATTGAGGATGCGGATCTTCATCAACTCATAGGGGGCGACGT
Organism: Devosia sp. J2-20; assembly: GCF_055808475.1. Taxonomy (NCBI): domain Bacteria; kingdom Pseudomonadati; phylum Pseudomonadota; class Alphaproteobacteria; order Hyphomicrobiales; family Devosiaceae; genus Devosia; species Devosia sp. J2-20. The sequence goes on from NZ_CM147870.1 coordinate 670,679, forward strand.
CCGGGACAAACTGCACGCCGACCTTTTCCAGCGCCGGTCGACCAGCAGGGAAGTTGTCCTCGAGCACCCATTGCTTGAAGCTCTCGCAGAAGACAGGCCAATTGTCCTGGATCCCGAAATTGTCTGCGAGCAATTGCGTCTCGCGCGGGGAGGTGGCGGGCGTGATGCGATCGACCATGCCATTGGGGAAGGCAACGTTGTTGCTGACCCAGTCAGCCAGCCCCAGATCGATAAGCTTTGCCATGCCGATCACCGCGTTCTCGGTGACGTGCCCATTGCCGGGAATGTTATCGCAGCTCATCACGGTGAAGGGCACGGTGCCAGCATCCCTGCGGCGCAGCAGGCCGGCCAGGATCAGGCCAAAAGCGGTGCGCGGCGCGGCCATATTGGCAACATCGAAGGCGATGTCGGGATGGGTGGGATCAAACTTCTGGCTGGCCGGGTCGATGTAATAACCGCCCTCGGTGATGGTCAGCGAAACGATACGGATAGCGGGATCGGCCAGCCGCTCAATGACAGCTTCGCTGTCGCCGGGACGCAAATAATCGATCATGGCACCGGTCACCCGGGCGCTGCTGCTATCGGCTTCCTGCTCGACCACAGTGGTCAGCCAGTCCTGTTCAGCCAGCTTCTGGCGCATGGCCTCGTCAGCAGCGCGAACGCCAGCACCCACCAGAGCCCAATCGTGATCGGCACCGGTGGCAAACAGGTCGTCTAGATAGACGGCCTGATGCGCGCGGTGGAAATTGCCGATACCGAAATGGACGATGCCGGCGGTGAGGTCATCCCGACGGTAGCCCGGCACCGATGCCGTGGCAGAAATGGCGTCCAGGGTCTTGGCCGAGAGCTTGGTGGTCATGTGGGTGTCCTAGAGAGCCAGGCCTGCGGCATCAAAGCGGTAGATGCGCGTAGGGTCAGGCGTGAGATAGACGTCGTCGCCATGGCTGAAGGTCTGGTCGCCATCGGTGCGGATGGTCATCAGGCCCAGACCTTCGACCTGCACATGCAGGAAGGTGTCGGAGCCAAGCTGCTCGGCGACCCCTACCTTGCCCTTCCAGGTGTCAGGCGTTGGCTTGGTGGCCAGCTGGAAGTGCTCGGGGCGCACGCCGATGGAGTGGGCGTTGTACTTGGCGGCCTCGGGTCCATCGACGAAGTTCATCTTTGGCGAGCCGATGAAGCCGGCAACGAAGCGGTTGGCCGGCTTCTTGTAGAGATCGAGCGGGCTGCCAAACTGTTCGACATTGCCGGCGTTGAGCACCACGATGCGGTCGGCCATGGTCATTGCCTCGACCTGATCGTGGGTGACGTAGATCATGGTGGTCTTGAGTTGCTGGTGCAGTTCGGTGATCTCAAGGCGCATGTTGACGCGCAGCGCGGCATCGAGATTGGACAGGGGTTCGTCGAACAGGAACGCCTTGGGTTCACGCACAATGGCGCGGCCGATGGCAACGCGTTGACGCTGACCACCCGAAAGCGCGCGCGGGCGGCGATCGAGATAGGATGACAGGTTCAACGTGCGGGCGGCGTATTCGACCTTCTGGTCGATCAGCTCCTTGCTGGCATTGGCCATTTTAAGCGGGAAGGCGATGTTGTCGCGCACTGTCATGTGCGGATAGAGCGCATAGGACTGGAACACCATGGCCAAACCCCGGCGCGCTGGTGGCGCCTTGGTCATGTCGACGCCATCGAGCAGGATGGAGCCGCTGGAGGTGTCCTCAAGGCCGGCGATCAGGCGCAGCAGGGTGGACTTGCCGCAACCGGATGGGCCGACAAAGACGACGAACTCGCCTTCTTTGATCTCCATCGAAATGTCCGGAATGATCTCGACTTCACCGAAGGACTTGTTGACGTGTTCGAGTGTTATGGAACCCATTTTTCTAGTCCTTACTTTACAGCGCCGAAGGTGAGACCGCGGACGAGTTGTTTCTGGCTGAACCAGCCCATGAGGAGGATTGGCGCGATGGCCAGCAGGGAGGCAGCCGATAGCTTGGCCAGGAACAGACCCTGCGGAGAAGAGAATGAAGAGATGAAGGCTGTCAGTGTGCCTGCGCGGCCCGAGGTCAGCGTGATGGTCCAGAAGGCTTCGTTCCAAGCCAGGATGACGTTGAGCAGCAGTGTCGAGGCAATGCCGGGGACAGCCATGGGCACCAGCACATGGACAATCTCGTTCCAGAGTTCAGCGCCATCCATCCGGGCGGCTTCGAGGATATCGACCGGGATTTCCTTAAAGTAGGTGTAGAGCATCCAGATGATGATCGGCAGGTTGATCAGCGTCATGATGATGGTCAGACCGTGCACGGTGTCGAGCAGGCGAAGATCGCGGAAAATCAGATAGATGGGGATCAGCACGCCGACGGCGGGCATCATCTTGGTGGATAGCATCCACATCAAGACGTCCTTGGTGCGCTTGGTGGGCGCAAAGGCCATGGCCCAGGCTGCAGGGACGCCGATGACCAGGCCCAGCAGGGTTGAGCCGACCGACACCAGGATCGAATTGATGGCGTGCTTGAAGTAGTCCGAGCGATCCTGAACGTCGACGAAGTTTTCCAGCGTGAAATTCTGCGGGAAGAAGGTCGGGGTCGAGGCAATCGCCTCAGCCTCGGTCTTGAAGGCCGTCAGGATGGTCCACAGGATCGGCGCGAACAACAGGAGCGCGACGGTCCATGCGGCGATGGTGAAGCCAATCTTGGTGGGAACAGAAGCGGTGCGTGCCATGATTGAGCTCCCTTACGCGTCGAGGTTCTTGCCAACCGCACGCATCAGGAAGATGGCGACGATATTGGCGATGATGACGGCGACCACGCCACCGGCAGAACCGGCGCCGATGTCGTTGCTCAAGATACCGGTGCGGAACACCAGGAAGGCGATATTGGTCGAGGCGTAGCCTGGCCCGCCGCCTGTGGTGACGCGGATTTCAGCGAAGATGCCGAGCAGGAAGATGGTCTGGATCAGGATCACGATGGTGATCGAGCGGGCCATGTGCGGCATGATGATATAGTAGAAGCGGTTGATGGCGTTGGCGCCATCCATCTCGGCGGCTTCGCGCTGCTCTTCGGAGAGCGACTGCAGGGCCGTGAGCAGGATCAGGGTCGCAAAGGGCAGCCACTGCCAGGCAACGATGACGATGACCGAGAACAGGGGATACTGGTTGAACCAGTCGACCGGCTGCAGACCAAAAAACTCGTAGAGATGGGCCAGCATGCCGTAGCCGGGATGCATGAAGCCATTCTTCCAGATCAAGGCAGCCACTGGCGGCATGACAAAGAAGGGCGAGATCACGATGATGCGCAGAATGCCCTGGCCCCAAAGCGGTTGATCCAACAAGAGGGCCAGAAACGTGCCGCCGATCACCGTGATCAGCAAGACCCCGCCGACCAGGATCAGCGTATTGAGCAGGGACTGCATGAAACTGGGGTCGCCAATGACATAAGCGTAGTTCGCCCAGCCCGCAAAACCGGTCATCATCGGGTTGATCAGGCTGTAGTTCTGGAAAGAGAACCAGATCGTCATGGCAAGTGGAACAGCCATCCAGAGCAAGAGCACGATGACGGCTGGGGCCATCATGATGCGGGAGAGCGTTCGGGTTTGGGCGGTGGCCATTGCTTCCTCCAGTGGCCAGATCCGTCTGGCCGGGTCTTTGAAATCAGACCCCAAGGTGAACTTGCCGGTGATCGGCTCTGCAAGCTCACCATGGCGTCTCATGTCATGGTGATGTCAGCGTCAGTTTCGGGGCAGCCTCGGCAATTGAGGGGCGCCGTCCGCCTGAGGGCGGTTGGTGCAGCCGGGCGCCGAAGCGTCCGACTGCATGGAGGTCGGGAGGGGAACCGACTTACTTGATGTAGCCAGCGCGGGTCATGTCGCGGGTCGCTGCGTCCTGCGCCTGGGCCAAGGCATCATCTGCCGACATCTGACCAGCCAGCGAGGCTGAGAAGATCTGGCCGATATTGGTGGCGATACCCGCAAATTCGGGGATGGCCACAAACTGCACGCCGACATAGGGGACCGGCTTGACGGTCGGGTTGGTCGGATCAGCAGAGTTGATGGAGTCCAGCGTCATCTTGGCGAATGGCGCGGCTGCCTGGTACTCAGCGTTTTCGTACAGCGATGTGCGGGTGCCGGGAGGCACGTTCGCCCAGCCTTCGTTAGCCGCGACAGTGGCGAGATAGTCCTTATTGGTGGCCCAATTGATGAACTTCTCTGCTGCCTCTGGGTTCTGGCTGCTGGTGGGAACGGCCAGCGACCATGCCCAGAGCCAGTTGCCGCGCTTGCCCAGACCATTGTCGGGTGCAAGAGTGAAGCCAACCTGATCGGCGACAGTGGAATCTGCACCGGTCACGAAGGAGGCAGCAACGGTGGCGTCGATCCACATGCCGCACTTGCCCTGCTGGAACAGGGTCAGGTTTTCGTTAAAGCCATTGGAGGATGCGCCGGCGGGGCCCGCGTCATTCATGATCGAGAGATAGGTGTCGAGCGTGGCTTTCCACTCAGGCTGATCAAACTGGGGTGTCCAGTTTTCGTCAAACCAGCGGGCGCCAAAGGAGTTTGACATGGCAGTCAGGAAGGCCATGTTCTCGCCCCAGCCGGCCTTGCCGCGCAGGCAGATGCCGTTGATGTCATTGTCGCGGTCGGTCATGGCACGGGCGGCTTCGCCGATGAATTCCCAGGTGGGGGCATCGGGCATGGTCAGGCCGGCTTTTTCCATCAGGTCCTTGCGATACATCACCATCGAGCTTTCGCCATAGAATGGTGCTGCATAGAGGTGGCCATCGAGCGAGAGACCGCCGCGGATGGCTGGCAGCAGATCATCGACATCGTAATCAGCATCGGCGCTCAGGCCATCAAGTGGCACCAGCCAGCCCTGCTTGGCCCAGATCGGCGCTTCGTAGGTGCCGATGGTCATCACGTCATACTGGCCACCATTGGTGGCGATGTCGGTGGTGACGTTCTGGCGCAGGGTGTTCTCTTCGAGAACAACCCAGTTCAGATCAATACCGGTCTCTTCGGTGAAGGCAGAAGAGAGACCCTGCATGCGGATCATATCGCCATTGTTCACGGTGGCGATGGTGAGGGTTTCAGCGGAGGCTGAGGTCACGAGTGCGACGCTGAGTGCGCCGACGAGAATAGGTGTCAATTTCATTGGTTTTCCTCCCAGTGAGATAGGCGGGCATTTGTCCCGGCTGTGAGCAAATACTCACACATTATGCGGCAGAGTCAAGTGTGCTATGCGTAAATCGCCTAGCAATCGTACGGTAGGGTATAGGTGAAAATGGCCTATTTTATCGCGTTTTCAGCGCGTTAGAGGTGTTTCAGCAGGCCTTCTGCGGTACGTTCATCAGTTATCAAGCCGTTAACCAGTCGCCGGTTGAGTGTGGCGTGAATGCCGGGCAATTTACGCGCGCCCATGGCGATTGCCACCACCAGAGAGCCTTCTCTCGATGGAATCGGTGCCGACGCAACGCGCTCATTGGTGAGCCCTTCGATCAGCTTGCCCTGGGCATCGAAACACCAACCGCAGATTTCGCCGACCGCGCCGGCCTTCTGCAATTCCCTGAGTTCTGCATCAGTAATGAAGCCGTCCACATAGAGTGGGGCGTCGGGGCCGATATCGCCGATGCCGACAAACGTAACGTCGGCTTGGGCGGCCAGAGACAGTGTTTCGCGGATCATGGGCTGCTGGTGCAGTAGTTCGCGCTCGCGCGCGGAGGAGGCGATCACCGGCAAGGGCATGGGAAAGCTGCGGGCCTTGACCGCATCGGCCATGTTGAAAATCACGTTGTAATAGGCGGCCGAACCGTCGGGCGCGATATTGCCGGTCAGTGACACCACCTTGTGATGCGGGCAATCCATGGGCATGAGCTGCTCTACTGCCGCCTTGAGTGTGCGGCCGGTGCCAATGCCCATCACGACGGGGTCGGCGCGCTTGAGCCAGCGTTCGATCTCGGCAGCGGTGGCTTCGGCTAACCCGATGGTGGAGGAGTCGCTATTGGGGTCGGAGGGGACCACTTCGACCAGATCCAGGGCAAAACGCGATTTGAGACGGCTGGCCAGATCCATGCAACGACCAATGGGGTGATCAAGCCGCACCTTGATCAGTCCTTCGCTGACCGAGAGCGAAACCAGACGCTGTGCGGCCTGACGGGAGATGCCCAGCTGGGTGGCGATCTCTTCCTGCGTGTTGCCGGCGACATAGTATAGCCAGCCGGCCCGTGCTGCGTCATCCAGACGATTGCTGGAGGTGTCTACTCTTTGCGCCATTAGTGGTCCTGCATCGTGTGTCCGGATTATTCGGCGATGCGCGGGCTGGCCGCAAGCCTTTATGACGGATCGCTTGGCCGCAGCGCCAATTGGCTGAGTGCAACACGGATATCGCGCTCGGTATCCTTGATGTGCACCCGCATCGCTTCGGCAGCAGTGCGACCATTGCCGGCCTTGATGCAATCAAGGATGCGTTGATGCGCCTCAATGGTTTCATGCAGGGTGTGTCCGCGCTTCTCATGGCCGCGACGGCTGATGAAGAAGCCCTCGCGCAGCGGCTGTGACATTGCCTCGAACAGAAACCCCAGAATGCGGTTGCCACTGGCCAGAGCGACAGCTTCGTGAAAACCGACATCATGGGTGTGAAAGCCTAGTTCCTGAGCGTGCGTCATGGGTTCACCGCGCACGCCGACAGTGTCGCGCATGCCCTGGAGTTCGCTTTCTATTGCAGCAATGGCCGCGCGTGAGGCGCGCTTGGCCGCCAGGGTGGCCGACTGCACTTCGAGCGAAAGGCGGATCTCCACCAGATCGAATAGCCCCTTGGGGTCATAGCGGATCACAGAGGTCAGGAAGTCGCCAAAGGCGGCGCCGTCGGGTTCGCGCACCACGGCCTTGCGGCCGCGCGCCAACTCTAGCAATCCACGCCCCTCAAGCAGCTTGACCGCCTCGCGAATGGTGAGCCGGCTCACCGCGTAGCGGGTGGCCAGTTCAGCTTCGCTGGGCAGGCTGGAGCCTGGGGCCAGTTCTGCCAGAATCATGCGTGCCAGATCGTCGGCAACAGCGCTGGCTGCTGTCGGCTGATCGACACGTGTGTCGCCGTCCGTCGTACTCACTTCCCCTCCAAGGTATCTGATACCTTTGCATCAAACGATGTCGCTTTGCGATCTTTTTCGTCAGATTTTGCCTTAGGCGAGACCAGAATAACCAGTGTCATGGCGAACTGCAATCGCTGTGGTGCGGCGTTATAATTAATATTCGACAATCGAAAAAAATGAAGGCAAGGGTCAAAGCTGCTTTACAAGGCTTGTCTGACTGTCTTAGGTTCTGCGCCGTGGGCTTGGGAGGGCCCTGACGGCAATCGCCGTCGTGCAGGAGGACTCCATGCAGTACAGACAGACCGTGCACCTTCGGGTGTCTGAATGGTCAGCTCTGGCCGCTGTGTCGGGTTCGAACTCGTTCGCGAGCCGGGTGCAAAACTGGCGCGCGCATGGCCTCAAGGCCTCTCCTCTGACGACCATCCAAAGCTTCTGAACTCGAATTATAAAAGGGAGTCGAGACGTGAAGATTTTCAAGACGCTTGCCACCGTACTGGCAGTCGGCGCAATGGCGCTGAGTGCATCTACCGCGGTGTTCGCACAGGACAAGGGTGCCATCGGCATCGCCATGCCAACCCAGTCTTCACTGCGTTGGATTTCGGACGGCAATGAACTCAAGGCCGCTCTCGAAGGCAAGGGCTACTCGGTCGATCTGCAGTATGCAGAAGACGATATCCCGAACCAGCTAGCTCAGATCGAAAACATGATCACCAAGGGCGTCACCGCTCTGGTCATCGCATCGATCGACGGCACCACGCTGAGCGCCGTGCTGCAGCAGGCTGCTGATGCCGGCATCAAGGTTGTCGCGTATGACCGCCTGATCCGCGACAGCGGCAATGTCGACTACTACACCACGTTCGACAACTTCCAGGTTGGCGTTCTGCAGGCCAACTCGATCCTCAAGGGGCTGGGTTATCCCGAGAATGAAGGCCCGTTCAATGTTGAGCTGTTCGGCGGTTCGCCAGACGACAACAACGCGTTCTTCTTCTATGACGGCGCAATGAGCGTGTTCCAGCCGCTGATCGATGACGGCACCCTGGTGGTGAAGTCGGGCCAGATGGGCATGGAAACTGTTGGTACCCTGCGTTGGGACGGTGCTGTTGCACAGGCTCGCATGGACAACGTGCTGTCGGCCAACTACTCGGACGGTTCGCGCGTCGATGCAGTTCTGTCGCCATATGATGGCCTGAGCCGCGGTATCATCTCGTCGCTGCGCGGCGTTGGCTACGGTTCGGACGATCTGGCTTGGCCAATCATCTCGGGTCAGGACGCCGAGGCTCCTTCGGTCAAGGCAATCATTGCCGGCGAGCAGTACTCGACCGTTTACAAGGACACGCGTGAACTGGCCAAGGTCACTGCTGATCTGGTCGACACCATCCTTGAAGGCGGCACCCCAGAAGGCCTCGACACCACCACCTATGACAATGGCGTCAAGGTGATCCCGTCGATCCTGCTGACACCCTATGAAGTTGACGTGAACAACTACCAGGAACTGGTTGTTGACTCCGGCTACCTCAAGGCTGAAGACCTGCAGTAAGCCAAGGTTTACGCCAATTGGGCTCCGCGGCAACGCGGGGCCCTTTCCCGTCACCGGGAGATGGCGCTTGCGAGCGACGCCCGGGTGAACACGAGAAAGCAGTCCATGACCAAAACCATTCTGGAGATGCGCGGCATCACCAAGACCTTCCCCGGCGTCAAGGCGCTGTCGGACGTCAATCTGGACGTCCGCGAAGCCGAGATCCACGCGATCGTTGGCGAGAACGGGGCCGGAAAATCGACCTTGATGAAGGTGCTCAGCGGGGTTTATCCGGTGGGCAGCTATGATGGCAAAATCATCTACAAGGGCGAAGAACAGCACTTCAAGACGATTGCCGACAGCGAAGCCAAGGGCATCGTGATCATCCATCAGGAACTGGCGCTAGTGCCGCTGTTGTCGATTGCCGAGAATATTTTTCTGGGCAATGAGCAGGCCAAAGGCGGCGTGATCGACTGGGATGAGACCCGCGGTGGTGCGCGCAAGCTGTTGGGCATGGTGGGTCTGAGCGAAGATCCCGATACGCTGGTGACCAATATCGGCGTGGGCAAGCAGCAGCTGGTGGAAATCGCCAAGGCGCTGTCCAAAAAGGTCAAGCTGCTGATCCTGGATGAGCCAACGGCCAGCCTGTCGGAGAAGGACAGCGCGGCGTTGCTCGACCTGCTGATGGAATTCCGCAAGCAGGGCATCACCTCGATCCTGATCAGCCACAAGCTCAACGAGATTTCCAAGGTGGCCGACCGCATCACCGTGATCCGCGACGGGCGCGTCATCGAGACCATGAACACCGAAGAGATTTCCGAAAGTCGGATCATCACCTCAATGGTGGGCCGGTCGCTCGATGATCGCTATCCGGCGCGTGTGCCGCAGATCGGTGAGACGGTGTTCGAGGTCAAGAACTGGAACGTGTTTCATCCGCTGCACCGTGATCGTCAGATCATCCGCAATATCGACCTGAACGTTCGCAAGGGCGAAGTGGTGGGCATTGCCGGGCTGATGGGCTCGGGCCGCACCGAATTTGCCATGAGTGTGTTCGGCAAGTCGTATGGCCAGAAGATCAGCGGCGAGGTCTATCTGCACGGCAAAAAGGTGGATGTGTCCACCGTCGAAAAGGCCGTGGCGCAAGGGCTGGCCTATGCCACCGAAGATCGCAAGACCTATGGTCTGAACCTGATCGATCACATCAAGCACAATACGACGCTGGCCAATCTGGGCGGCATCTCCAAGATGGGCGTCATCGACGATATGGCGGAGATGGACGCGGCCAATGAATACCGACGCAAGACCAATATCCGTTCATCGAGCGTGTATCAGGTCACCGGCAATCTGAGCGGCGGCAATCAGCAGAAGGTGGTGCTCAGCAAATGGCTGTTTGCCAATCCGGACGTGCTGATCCTGGACGAGCCGACACGCGGTATCGATGTCGGCGCCAAATACGAAATCTACACCATCATCAATGATCTGGCGGCGCAGGGTAAGGCGGTTCTGGTGATCTCTTCGGAGATGCCCGAACTGCTTGGCATCACTGACCGCCTCTACGTTATGAACGAAGGCCAGATCGTGGGCGAAATGCCGACGGCCGACGCCAATCAAGAACATATTATGCGTGCGATTGTTCGCGCGGAAGGGAAGGCATCATGAGCACCGAAACCGCCCCGTCGGGCGCGACACCGACCGGCGAGCAGCCAAAAATCCAGGTACTTTCCGTCTGGGGCGCGCTGAAATCGAACATGCGCGATTATGGCCTGCTGGCGGCACTGATCCTGATCATGCTGTTCTTCCAGTATTTTACCAATGGCGTGCTGTTCAAGCCGGTCAATCTGACCAATATCATCCTGCAGAACAGCTACATCATCGTGATGGCGCTGGGCATGTTGCTGGTCATCGTGGCCGGCCATATCGATCTGTCGGTGGGTTCGGTATCGGGCTTTGTCGGCGCGCTGGCAGCCATGCTGATGGTGGGCTGGAACTTCCCGCCGGAGCTGGCTTTTCTGGCCAATCCGTTCGTCGCAGGCGCCATCTGTATCGTGGTCGGCGCCTCTATTGGCGCGGCGCAGGGCTACCTGATCGCCTATCACAAGATCCCGGCCTTCATCGTGACGCTAGCCGGCATGCTGATCTTCAAGGGTCTGGCTCTGGCCATTCTGGGCGGCAAGTCGGTTGGTCCGTTCCCGGCTGAATTTCAGCTGCTTTCGGCAGGCTTTATTCCCGATCCAATCGGGTCACTGACGCTGATCGAGAAGGCCGAAGGCGTGCAGCCACTGGTGCTGCATTCGACCACCATGGTGCTGGCGATCGTGGGCATCGTGACCATGATCGTGATGTCCATCCTGGGCCGCAAGCGCCGTATGGCGCGAGGTTACGAGAGCGAGCCATTTGCGCTGTTCGTGGCCAAGAATGTCGTGATTACGGCGCTGGTGCTGTTCTTCAGCTACATGCTGGCGTCCTATCGTGGCTTGCCCAATGTGCTGGTGGTGATGGCGATCCTGATCGCTGTATTCGTGTTCGTGACCAAGCGGATGACCTTTGGTCGCCGTATCTACGCGCTGGGTGGCAATCTCAAGGCGGCGTCGCTGTCGGGCATCAAGACCGAGCGGATGACTTTCTACGTGTTCGCCATCATGGGGGCGCTGGCCGCTCTGGCGGGCATGATCTATGCGGCGCGTCTGAACTCAGCCACTCCCAAAGCTGGTCAGGGCCTTGAGCTCGACGTGATTGCGGCCGTGTTCATCGGCGGTGCCTCGGCGCTGGGCGGTGTGGGCGCGGTGGCTGGAGCGGTGATCGGCGCGTTCATCATGGGCGTGATGAACAACGGCATGTCGATCATGGGCGTGAATATCGATTGGCAGCAGATGATCAAGGGCGTGGTGCTGCTGGCAGCTGTGTTCTTCGATCTCTACAACAAGAAGCGCGCTGGCTAGGGTCCAGCCCGCGTGAAGACAATGGCCGTCGGGGTAACCCGGCGGCCTTTTTTCTAGCGGTGGTCGCCGCGCCGGCCAGTCGGGATGTTGTTGAAGTCGCCAGACGAAAGACCTATTTGAGGCTCATGCCAGCCAAAAAAGCCATTGTCCCAGCACTGACCAAAGAGTGGACGCTGCCGCCGGCTGCGACGCTTGGCTCGTCCGTGCGCACCAAGGGCATTTTGCTTGAGGTCCGCGCCCAACTGCCATCGGCCTTGAAAAAGGCGGTGGATGTGCGGGGAGCCGAGCTTATCGTGAGCATGCCCAAGACGGCAGCGGACGATTTCAAGGCGGTGTCGGCAGTGGTGTCCAAGACGCTGGTGGGTATTGAGAACCTGCCGGTCATTCCGCGCGAAATACAGGATATCCTGACTATCTCGCCGACGGAGCGGCACCGCTGGCTCAAGGATGGTCGCCTGCACAGCGCGGGGACCCGTACGGTCAAGCTGCGCGGGCGCGCCAAGAAGATCACCTTTCATGTGTTTGATCCCCGCCACGTCGAGGATGTGCTGGATCGCGATCTGATCGCTGTCTGGCGTGAGGATGATGCGGAGACGGCAGCCGAGAACAGGCGGCTGGCGGCGGGCAAGCGGGCGCTGGCACGGGTCGAGAAAACCCGCAGCAAGGAAGCGCCCGTTGCTGATGATGGTCCCGAGGATGCAGGGCGTCACAAGCTCAAGGGCTGGGCCGAGTTCGAGCGCGACGGTCTGCTGCGCTGACCGGTCGTCAGGACCGTCTGTTACTTCTCTATTTCAGCATCGTCGCGACTGCCCCACTCGGTCCATGAGCCGTCATAGACGGCGACCGATCGAGCGCCGGCCAGCTCAGCGGCAAGGGCCAGGGTTGCGGCCGTTATCCCCGAGCCGCAACTGGTGATCAGCGGCTTGTCCAAAGCGATGTCGCGCTCGGCGAACAGGGTGGCCAATTGCTCGGGCGATTTCATCTGTCCCGCTTCGGTCAGCAGGCTGACCGGCAGGTTCGATGAGCCGGGGATATGCCCGGCGCGCAGGCCCTTGCGGGGCTCGGGGACTTCGGCGTGAAAGCGCTGGGCAGGGCGGGCATCGGCAATCTGGCTGGCGCCATCCTGGCTGCGGGCGCGCACGGTATCAAAATCCGCGACGCGATCCGCGTCGAAGCTGGCATGGAATTTCTGCTTGGGACGGGCGACCAGTCCGATTTCGGTGGGGCGCTTTTCAGCGCGCCATTGCGGGCCGCCGCCCGAGAGAATGCGCACGTTCTGGGCCCCCATGGTCTTGAAAGTCCACCAGACACGCGGGGCCGAGAACAGGCCGATCTCGTCATAGATGACAATGGTCATGGTCTCGGAAATGCCCAGTGCGCCGACCATGTGGGCGAAGTCGGCCGGCGCGGGCAGCATGTGTGGCAGGGGGCTGTCGGTATCGGCGACGCCGTCGATATCGAAGAACACCGCGCCGGGAATATGGCCGGCCAGATAGTCGGCCTGGGCGTTGCGCGCGGCATTGGGCATGTGCCAGCTGCCATCGAGCACCACCAGATTGGGGTCGCTCAGATGGGCTGCCAGCCAGTCAGTGGTGACGAAAGGGTTGTCCACGGCCAGTCCTCGTAGTTTGGCAGGAAGATGAGCCCGCCAGAGCGCGAGGTCAAATGCCTAATTGGCCAGCACCAGCAAGTCCTTGCTGGCGAGGCTGATGGTGATCGCCTCGCCGCGCTTGGGCGGGGCGGAGCGTTGATCGTTAAACGTGTCCAGGCTGACAATGTTGCTTCCCAGGGCGACGCGGATGCGGATTACCGAGCCCAGGAAGGTGACGTCGGAGACGGTGCCTGTCAGCGTTACATCATTGCCCTCGCGGGCGCCAATGGTGAGCACTTCGGGGCGAACTGTCAGCACACTGTTAGCATTGAGCGCCACATCTGATGGCAGATCGGGCACGGTGAGGGGCTGGCCGTCAATGGTAACGGTCTTGCTGGCCGGATCGGTGACGACAACATCGAGATTGTTGAGGTGTCCCACGAAGGTGGCGACGAAACGGGTGGCCGGCTTGTTGTAGATCTCGTGCGGCGCGCCGAGCTGTTCGATATGGCCGGCATTCATCACCACGATGCGATCGGAAATCGACAGCGCCTCTTCCTGATCATGGGTGACGAAGACGGTGGTGATGCCCAGATCGAGCTGGATGGCACGGATCTCTTCGCGCAGCGACACGCGGATCTTGGCGTCGAGGGCCGAGAGCGGCTCATCGAGCAACAACATGCGCGGGCGCGGGGCAATGGCGCGGGCGAGGGCAACACGCTGCTGCTGTCCGCCGCTCATCTCATAGGGGTAGCGCTTTTCGAAGCCCGGCAGGCCGATCAGCTTGAGCATTTCATCGACGCGGGCGCGTCGTTCCTCGCGCGGAACGCCAGCGATCTTGAGACCGAAGCCGATATTGTCGCCGACATTGAGATTGGGGAACAGGGCATAGGCCTGGAACACCATGCCGAGCTGGCGCTGATTGGGCTTAAGCGTGGTGATGTCCTGCCCATCAATGGTGATGCTGCCCGAGGTGGGCGTCTCAAAGCCGGCGATCATGCGCAGAATGGTGGTCTTGCCGCAGCCCGAGGGCCCCAGCAGGGAGATGAACTCACCCTGGGCAAAGGAGAAGTCGACGGATTTGACCACGGTGTTGGCGCCGTAGGTCTTGGTGAGGCCGGAGACCTTGAGAAAATCAGATGCCATAATCAATCGGTCCTGGCGGAAGTGCGGGGGGCGAAGCGGCCAAGCACGTTGATCATGCCCATGGCACCCCAGGTGAGGATAAAGGAAATAATCGCCAAAGCCGCCGGCTCATAGGCGCGGTTGGCGCCGATATTCTGCAGATAGGGGCCAAAGGCCGGGCGGTTGAGCAGGCTGGCAATGACGAATTCGCCGATGACGATAGCGAAGGTCAGGAAGGCGCCTGAGAGCACGGCCACCAGAATGTTGGGCAGGATGATCTGGCCAATGATCTGGAAGGTATTGGCACCAGCGATCTGGGCGGCCTCGGTCAGGGTCTGCACATCGATGGTGCGCATGCCCGTATCGACGGCGCGATAGGTATAGGGCAGGGCCAGCGCGACATAGGCGAAGGTAAGCAGGATGTCGGTGCCCAGCGCACTGCCGGTGAAGGGGATGATCGAGCTGGAATTGTAGAGCCGCAGATAGCCATAGACCAGGATGATGGCGGGGATGATCAGGGGCAGCAGGGTGAAGAATTCCATGAAGGGGCGCAGCCAGGGCATGCGCAGCCGCACGAAATAGACGGCGGGCACGACAATGAGAATGCCCACCAGGATGGAGAATACCCCGATCATCACCGAATAGCTGAAGGTGGCCTGAAAGTTGGGATCGGAGAACACCGAGGCGTAGCTGTCAAAGCTGTAATAGCCGCGGCGCATACGCAGCGAAAATTCAAAGGTGGCAACCAGTGGCACCACGAAATAGGCGGCACCCATGAGAAAGACGACCCAGGCCCAGAAGCGGTTCTGTTTCATTTCATCCACCTTTCGGCGCGGGCCGAGATGATCAGATAGAGCACATTGGCGAGCGCGGTGATCACCACCATGCCCAACGCCAGCGCAGCGCCCAGGCCGGGGTTCTGCAGCGCGTCGCCCCGGATCTGGGCGTAGAGCAGGATGGGCACGATGTTGAGCGAGGAGCCGGTCAGGCCGTAGGCGGTGGCGATGGCGCCAAAGGCATTGGCGAAGAGCAGCGAGACGGTGCCCAGAAAACTGGGCCAGAGGATGGGCAGACCGATATAGCGCCAGAACTGCCAGGGCTGGGCGCCCAGGCTGGCGGCAGCTTCGCTCCACTCCTTTTTGAGCCCGTCAATGGCAGGCGCAATGATCAGGATCATCAGCGGGATCTGGAAATAGAGATAGGTCAGCGTCAGGCCCCAGAAGCTGAGCAGGTTGAACCCGGCGCGATAGATGTCGATGCCGAAGACCGTCTTGGCGATGATGGTGACCAGTCCCAGCCGACCCAGAGTGGCGATGAAGGCAAAGGCCAGCGGCACGCCCGCAAAATTGGAGGCGACGCCCGAAAAGGTCATGATGGCCGAGCGCAGCGGGGCGGGCAGGCGACCGCGAATAATGGCCAGGGCAATGGCCAGGCCGGCCAGTGCACCAATGATCGAGGAGGCGCCGGCAACGCGGATCGAAATCCAGTAGGCAGCCATGATCTGGTCGGTGAACAGGCCCAGAATATTGTCGAATGTGAACTCGCCATCGCGGCCGATAAAGGCGCCACCCAGCAAATACAGCGTGGGCAGGACGAGGAACATCAATCCGAAAAGGATGAAGGGCGCGACGCCCAGGAATTCCCAGGAGAAGCGACGGCGCGGTTTGGCGGCGATCACGTCGGTCATGTCTGGCTATCGCTCCCAGAGTGCGCACATGCGTGCCGGAAACGCGATCAATTCCCCCTGATGGGGAAAGAGGAAGGGAGCACCGCCCCCTTCCTGCGCGTCAATCTATCGGATCTATTCGACGTTGGCGCCGACGACCGAATCCCACTGGCTGGTGATCACTTCCTTGGCAGCGTTCTGCTGTTCAATGGAGGGGAACACGGCCTTTTCGTAGGCTGCGGCTGGCGGCAGTGCGTCCAGCATTTCCTGCGGAATTGCACCCTTGGCAGCCAGGTCGTTGAAGCGGATCGGGTGGCAGTAGCCAGCCAACCAGCCGAGCTGGCCTTCGTCGGAGTAGAGGTATTCCATCCAGAGTTTGGCAGCGTTTGGATGCGGCGCGTAGGCGGAGATAGCCTGAACATAAACGCCGGCCACGACGCCATTCTGAGGAACGACGATCTCGGCGAGCGGATTGCCTTCAAAGCTGTCGCGCCAGGCGAGCAGATTGTAGTCCCATGCAACCACGATCGGGGTGGTGCCCTGAGCCAGCGAAGCTGCCTTGCCGATGACAGGAACGAAATTGCCCTTGGCATTGAGATCGCCAAAGAACTTCAGACCCGCTTCAGCAGCGCCATCAGCATCGGCACCGGAGGCCAGACCAGCGGCATAAACCGACTGGATAGCCTGGGCGGATGCGCGTGGATCGCCAGCAAGAGCGACAGCATTGGCGTATTCGTCATTGGCCAGATCGGCCCAGTCGGTTGGCGAGGTGTCCAGAATGTCCTTGTTCACCAGCATGGCCATCACGCCATAATAGTCGCCATACCAGTAGCCATCGGCATCCTTGGCATCGTCAGGGATCGTGTCCCAGGTCGAGACCTTGTAGGGCTGGATCAGGCCATCGGCCTTGGCGGCAGGACCAAAGGACAGGCCGACGTCGATCACGTCAGGTGCCTGTGGACCCATATTGCCCTGATTGGCCTTGATGGCTTCGATTTCGTCGGCAGAGCCCGCATCGGGGTTCAGTTCGTTGACGGTAATGCCGGGGTATTTTGCCTTGAAGCCGGCGATCACATCGCCATAGGCACACCAGTTGTGCGGCAGGGCGATGGTGGTCAGCTGGCCTTCTTCCTTGGCGGCTTCATAGAGCGCGTCAAGGTCGACCTGGGCAAAGGCGGGGGCAGAAACGGCAAGCACGGCAAGCACCGAGACGGATGCGCCGAGCGATTTCTTGATGGACATGTTCAGTCTCCCTGAAAAGTCGTACGTCGACACTCTTTGATGAGCATCGCGACGGACCGGGTGGGAGTAGTAAGGCCACATGACAAGGCGATGACGGCCCGATCAGCTCTGCTGATCCATCATCAGACGGACCGTTACAGTGCTGTCTTGCTGAAATTGCCTCCCTCGTGTGCCCATGCGCCCCCTCCGGCCGCATTTGTGACAGTGCGCTATTGTGACAGTTTCGTCCAGATGGTCAAAAATTGGATTTGCGGACTGTGGAATATCGGTTTGGGCGCAAGTGTCGAGACGCATTGAGGAAATTGGCAGTAGGCGAAACAAGAGTGTCTCCGCACATTAGAATGCTTCTAAGTTATTGATTTGTCATTTGATTTTGTAACCTGACTTTGATAGTCCGCTTTCAAGTTCAACCTCAGGAGGATCAGCCATGATCTCGACCGGTGTCCGCACCCTGCGCAGCCTTGCCATCGCCCTTACCCTATCGGTGGCCCCCGTCGCAGCCTATGCCGCCGCGCCTGCAGAGGCCGATGTGCTCGCCAATTACGCCGATCTGGCGCTGGCGGGCTATGAGGATTCGCTGAGCACGGCCAAGGCGCTGGACGCGGCGATCGATGCGCTGATCGCTGATCCGAGCGCCGCCAATCTGGATGCCGCCAAGGATGCCTGGAAGGCCGCCCGCATTCCCTATCAGCAGACCGAGGCGTTCCGCTTCGGCAACCCGATCGTCGATGAGTGGGAAGGGCGCGTGAATGCCTGGCCGCTGGACGAGGGCCTGATCGACTATGTCGACGCCTCCTACGGTACCGAGAGCGACAGCAATGCGCTTTATGTGGCCAATGTCATCGCCAATCCCAAGATCTCCATTGATGGCGAAGAGCTCGATGCCACCGACATCACACCCGCGCTGCTGCAGGAACATCTGCAGGAAGCGGCCGGCGTGGAATCCAATGTGGCGACGGGCTATCACGCCATCGAATTCCTGCTGTGGGGGCAGGATCTGAACGGCACCGACGCTGGTGCCGGGGCGCGTGAGTACACCGATTACTCAACCGCCGAGCACGCCGATCGCCGTGCAGCCTATCTCAAGGCGGCCTCGAGCCTGCTGGTATCGGACCTTGAGGAGATGGTGGCCAACTGGACCGCTGATGGTGCCGCGCGCGCGGCGCTGCCCGATCTGGGGATTTCGGCGATCCTGACCGGCATGGGCTCGCTCAGCTTTGGGGAAGTGGCCGGCGAGCGCATGAAGCTGGGCCTGTTGCTGCATGATCCGGAAGAAGAGCATGACTGCTTCTCGGACAATACCCATGCGTCCCATCTCAACGACGCCGTGGGCATTCAGAATGTCTATCTGGGCAAATATACCCGCGTGGACGGTTCGGTGGTTGAAGGCCCTGCGCTGGCCAGCGTGATTGCCGACCATGACGCCGAACTGGACGCTGAAATCCAGGCCTTGCTGGCCGATACGGTGGCCAAGATGCAGGCGATGGCTGACCGCGCTGAAGCTGGCGAAGCCTATGACCAGCAGATTGGCGAAGGCAATGCCGAGGGCAATGCGGTGGTACAGGCAGCCATTGACGGGCTGATCGCCCAGACGCGTGGCATTGAGCGCGCCGTGGCGCTGCTCGAGCTGGGCGATGCGGTGACCATTGAGGATAGCGACAGCCTGAGCAAACCGGACGCAGTGTTCGAATAAAGCCAACCTGCCATTGGCAGTCCAATGACAGGCCGCGGCGTCTTTTACGACGTCGCGGCCATTTGAGTTCTTGCAGCAAAACGGCTAGTCAACGCGCCATGAAAACACCTCTGAGCATCGCCCTGATTGTCCTGCTCGCGAGCGGTGTCGCCCTGGCGGAAGATGCCGGGGTGCGCAGCGATCTGACGCCGGAGGATCTGGCGCGCGTGCAGCGGGTGACGGCACCGACGACGGATTTCTCCAAGGCGGAGAATTTCGAGGCCAAGCCGGCGGGCAAGGGCACCACGACATTTGCTGCAAATGCAGACTCGTTCAGCCATTTTCTGGACAATCTCAGCTTTGAACAGGAAGGCCAGTTCAAGCTGGGCAATGCGCTGTTCCGCAAGATCTGGGTGAGCTCGCCCAGTTCAACCCAGGCGTCGGACGGGCTGGGGCCGCTGTTCAATGCGCGCGGCTGCCAGAGCTGCCATATCAAGGACGGGCGGGGGCATCCCCCGTTTGAGGGGCAGGCCGAGAATGTCTCGATGTTTTTGCGCCTGTCGGTGCCGCCGGGCGAACATGATACCCGCGTGGGGATTGACGGGGTGTTTGCCGGGGAGGTGGGTGACCCCACCTATGGCGGGCAGCTGCAGGATTTTGCCGTGCCCGGCCTGATGGGCGAGGGGCGCATGGTGATCGATTATAGCGATCTGCCGGTGACGCTGGGCGATGGCAGCGTGGTGACGCTGCGGGCGCCGACATATTCGGTGGCCGATCTCAATTACGGGCCGATGGCCGAGAATGTGATGCTGTCGCCGCGGCTGGCAAATCCGATGATCGGGTTGGGGCTGGTAGAGGCCATTCCAGCGCAGGACATTCTGGCCCATGCCGATCCGCAGGATGCGGAGGGGGACGGAATTTCAGGGCGCGCCAACTGGACGATTGAGCCGGCCAGCCAGTCTGTGATGCTGGGGCGGTTTGGCTGGAAGGCGGGCAAGGCCACCATAGCCAGCCAGTCGGCAGCGGCCTTTGCCGGCGATATCGGGATTTCCTCGCCGCTGGTGAATACCCCGTTTGGCGATTGCACCGAGAACCAGCCCCAATGTCTGGCCATGCCCACGGGCGAGCAGGCGCGGCTGGGACCCAGCGAAGCGCCCGATCCGGTGATGGCGCTGGTGACGTTTTATTCGCAGACGCTGGGGGTTCCCGAGCGGCGCGATGTGGACGCGCCCAATGTGCTGGCCGGCAAGCAGGCGTTTTACGCGGCGGGCTGCGCCAGTTGCCACGTGCCCAAATTCGTGACCAGCCGCGATGCGGAAAACCCGGCGCACCGGTTTCAGCTGATCTGGCCGTATTCGGATTTCCTGCTGCATGACATGGGCGAAGGGCTGGCCGACCACCGGCCCGAGGGCATGGCGGATGGCTTTGAGTGGCGCACGCCGCCGCTATGGGGCATCGGGCTGACCGAGGCGGTTTCGGGGCACAGCTTTTTCCTGCATGATGGTCGGGCCCGCAATCTGACCGAAGCCATTCTGTGGCATGGCGGAGAAGCGCAGGCGGCGCGCGATGCGTTTGCCGCCCTGTCACCGGCCACGCGTGACGACCTGTTGAGTTTCCTGGGATCCCTGTAAATGCGCATATTGCTGATCGCCGTGATGATGCTGGCTCTGGGCGGGGGCGCGCAGGGGCAGTCGCTACCCAAGCCGATGGCGGCGGAGGCCGTGTTGCGCGCGGCGGTGGTCGATGTGATCCGGCCCAGCGTGATCCGGTTCGATGCGGTCAGTCGCGGGCTTAAAAGCGCCGTCGGTTCGCTGTGTGCGGAGCCGGATGCGGGCGGGCTGGCGATCGCCAGGCAGGAATTCGGCCAGGTAGTTGTGGCCTATGGCAAGGTCGATTTCCTGCGCCTTGGTCCGCTGATGGAAGACAATCGTGCGGAGCGGCTGTTCTTCTGGCCGGATCGCCGCGGCATCGGGCTCAAGCAAGTGCAGGCCATTCTGGCGGAGCAGGATGCGCTGGCGACCGACCTTGCGGGCCTGAAGGCCAAAAGCGTGGCCGTGCAGGGGCTGGGGGCGCTGGAATTTGTGCTGTTCGGCACCGGATCGGAAAGCCTGAGTGGCGCAGAGGGGGCGTTTCGCTGCGCCTATGGCAGCGCGATTGCCGCCAATATTGCGGAGATCGCCAAGGCGCTGGTGGCGGGCTGGTATCTGCCCAATGGCGTGGCCGACCGGCTGCAGGCGCCGCGGGCGGAGTATGCCGACTACCGCTCCAATATCGAGGCGCTCGAAGAGATTGTCGGGCTGGTGGCACATGGCAGCGAGGCGCTGCGCGACAAGCATCTCAAGCCCTTTATGGCCAGCGCGGAAAAGGCGGCAGCGCCCAAGCTGGCCGCATTCTGGCGCTCGGGGCTGACGATGGACTTTGTACGCGCCAATATCGAGGGCATGCGAGCGCTGGTGGCGCTGTCGGGCGTGGCGCGGGCCGTTGGCGATATGGATCAGGGGCTCGACAACACGATCGACTTTGAATTTCGCAATGCGATCCGGGCGCTGGATCTGGTGACGCTGCCGGTGGCTGAGGCAGTGGCCGATGACAAGCAGGCCAAGGCGCTTGATTATCTGGTGTTGGTGACGGGCTCGCTGCAGGGGATTGTGGGTGAGCAATTGTCGGCGGCGCTGGGGCTGAGTGTCGGGTTTTCGGCACTGGACGGCGACTGATCATGTGGCAGCGGCGGGCATTTTTGCAGGCGGCGGGTGCGGGCTTTGCCGCCAGTCTGATGCCGCGGCAAAGTCTGGCGCTGGAGCGCACGGCACTGGTGTTTGCCAGCGCGGTGCAGACGGCCAAGGGGCGCTATGGCGCCGTGCTGCTGGGCGAGGCAGGCGAGCTGATTGCCAGCATTGATCTGCCCGACCGGGGGCATGATGTGACGATCAGCCGTGCGGCGGGGCGCGGGGTGGTTTTTGCGCGCCAGCCGGGGACCTTTGCGGTGGTGTTTGACCCGGCGGGGCAGGAAGCGCCGCTGACGCTGACCAGCGTGACAGGGCGGCACTTTTTCGGGCACGGCGTGTTCTCGCCCGATGGCAGGCTGCTCTATGCCACCGAGAGCGATTTCGACGCCGCGCAGGGCGTGGTGGGGATTTATGACGCTACCGATGGCTATCGGCGGCTAGGCGAGTTTCCGACCCATGGCACCGGCCCGCATGAAATGCTGCTGATGCCCGACGGGGTGACGCTGGTGGTGGCCAATGGCGGGATCGAGACCCATCCCGATTATGGCCGGAGCGAGCTCAATATCGAGACCATGGACCCCTCAGTTGTGTTTATCGACCGACGCGATGGCGCGCTGGTGGGCCAGTTGCGGCTTGATGGTGGCCTGCATCAGCTTTCGATCCGGCATATGGCGATCGATGCGCGCAGCCGGGTGTGGTTTGGCTGCCAGTATAAGGGGGCGCCGAGCCAGAGCCCGCAGCTGGTCGGCTATGCGAGCATGGACGGGGTCATCAAGCTGATCAACTTGCCCAATGATACGCTCCGTGACCTGCGCAATTATGTGGGCTCGGTGGCGGCCTCGGCCGATGGCAATACCATTGCGATTTCCTCGCCCGAGGGTGACCTGCTGGTGGCGATTGATGCCGATGCAGGGCAGCCCAGACTGGTGCAGACCCTGCGCAGCGGTTGCGGGCTGGCCGCGGACGGCGCCGGCTTTGTGGCCAGCAGCGGCATGGGCGAGTTGATCGGTGTCGGTGAGAATGAACGCGCGCCGCAACACTATGATTTCCAGTTCGACAATCACATGCTGCGGGTGTGAGGCTGATGACGGGGCGTACTCTGCCATGACGCTGGATACGCTGCGCGATGCCATCACCCAGGCCCTGGGCGCACCATCGCCATTGACCGCCATTGCCGGGGGCGACGAGTCTGCGGCCTATGAATTTGACTGTAACGGGCAGGCGTTCATTGCGCGGGTGTCTGCGTCGGCACGGGGTTTTCGAAAAGACCGGCTGATCCAGCAACGCCATGGTGGGGTTCTGCCTATTCCGGTGATCCGCGCGATTGTGCCCGTGGGGCAAGCGGAATGGCTCTGCATATCCGAGCGCGCCGGGGGCACGACGCTGCAAGACACCGAGGCGGCCGATGTGGCCCGCGCATGTGCGGGCGTTGCCACCGTGTTGCGCGATATCGGGAGCATCGACATGGCGGATGCTGGCGGTTTTGGATGGCTTGATCAGGCGGGCAGGGCGCAGATGCCGAGCTGGCGCCACTTTCTGGGCGCTGTGGCGGACCCGGTCCACTATGACTGGGCCCGCATTGCGGACCGGGGGCGGGGAGGCAAACCTAGCGCACTCCTGGCACGGCTGCAGGAACTGGCGGCGCATTGCCC
The DNA here is from genome assembly GCF_055808475.1 of Devosia sp. J2-20. Taxonomy (NCBI): domain Bacteria; kingdom Pseudomonadati; phylum Pseudomonadota; class Alphaproteobacteria; order Hyphomicrobiales; family Devosiaceae; genus Devosia; species Devosia sp. J2-20. Next base: position 693,878 of record NZ_CM147870.1, read on the forward strand.
GGAGAAAGCCTGCCTGGTGCATGGCGATTTCGGCTCCAGCAATGTGCTGTGTGCCGACGGCAACGTGACCGCTGTGATCGACTGGTCAGATGCGCTGGTGGGTGACCCGCTCTATGATGTGGCCAATCTGGTGTTCTGGCGCGGCTGGCTCGATTGCATGGAGCAGCAGGCGCAGTTCTATGAACAATACGCCCCCGCCGCATTGGGCGACCCTGATGTGCTGGATTGCTACATGCTGCGGATCGGGCTGCAGCGCCTGTTCGAAGCGGTGCGCGAGGGTGACCGCAAAGTCGCCGACTGGTTGCTGGCGCGGTGTGTGGCTATTGCGAGCTGAGGCCCAGCTTCCGCCTGTTAGATTGGCGCGGGGCCGGTGCTTTCGCGCAGGACCAGTTCGACGGGCCAGAGCTCGTGAATGTCGGCGGCCGGTTTGCCGCTGAGGATCTGCAGGATGAGTTCGGCGATACGTACACCGGCCTGATTGATCGAGGAGCGGGTGGTGGACATGGTGGGGTACATGTTGTCGGCGTTGAGATAGGGAAAGACGTCGTCATGGGCGATCAGGGAAATATCCTTGCCCAGTACCAGTCCGGCTTGGCGGATGGCGCGGAAAACCCCGAGCGCCGTCATCATTGATCCTGCCAGAAACGCTGTGGGGCGGGGCGTCTGAGCGAGCAGGTCATGAGCGGTACGGAAGGCGATTTCGTCGCTGAACACGCTATTGCTCATCAAGGCTGGGTCGGGCGTGATGCCGCGCGCCGCCAGAGCCTTGCGGTAGCCGGTCTCGCGATGCACGGCGAAGGTGCGATCCTTGATGCCGTTGAGCAGAGCGATGCGGCGGTGACCCAGATCCAGCAAATGGCTGGTGGCGCGTTCCATGGCACCGGCATTGTCGATGTCGAACCAGGCCAGAGGCGTGCCAATATCAGTGCGGCCATGGAGCACGAAGGGAATGCCCAGCTGTAGCAACAGTTTGGCGCGCTCATCGTGCAGGGTCGGGGAGTGCAGAATGATCGCGTCGACCTTCTGGCTGGCGGCTATGCGGCGATAGGCGGCAACCTCATCCTGATAGGACTGAACGGTGGTGACGATGATATCCATTTCTTCTTCGGCCAGCCGTCCGCCGACGCCACTGAGAAACTCGCTAGTGTGGGGGCCGAATTCGGATGAGCCGCGCAGCACCATGCCGATTGCACCAGCGCGGCCGGTGGCCAGCCGCAGGGCATTGGCGTTGGGGCGGTAGCCCAGCCGGGCTGCGGTTTCTGCAACGCGTAGCCGGGTGGCTTCATTGACCTCTGGATAGCCATTGAGCGCACGGCTGACAGTGGTCTGTGACAGGCCGAGATGCTCGGCCAAATCTTTCAGTCTCATAAGCGTTCATGGCTCTCGGCACAGGCGCGATTGCAGAAGAGCGCCTTGTCTGGCACATTGATCCAACAGCCTGTGTCGCGAGCAGCTGACCTGCGGAGTCAAGCAGATCGGCTTTCTCCTCCTGCTTTATTCAAAGCGATTTCAAATTTTCACGCAAGGGCACAGTTTGCGCTGGTGGGTGGCTATACAGCCAGTTTAACGTTGCAAAGGCCCAATTTGCTGCTGTGCGAGGAAGATCGCGAAAAACGCTGGTTTTTGCCAATCTGTATCGATTGCAAACGTCATATGCCGATGCTAGGTCAGTTGTGCGCTTGACTCAGAATGGGCGCTCTGGTTGTTTTTTGGTTCAAAGCGCTTTGAGATTTCTGGCCAGTCCGGCCGTATAATCGGGTGCTTGTCGGGAGGACGAGGCAATCCAGCTGACGCATCGCGCGTCGGCCGCCTTGGTATTGCCTCCCGATCATTCTGCTACTTGGGAGGAAATCCTATGAAATTCAATATGATGGCAACGGCAATGCTGCTCGGCGTCTCGCTGGCAGCAACCAATGTCCAGGCTCAGGAACTGATGTTCCCAAAGGGCGAAGGCGCGTTTAGCTGGAGCGCTCTGGAAGAGTTTGCCGCCGCTCATGGCGATCTGTCCGGCGATACTCTGACGATCTGGGGTCCCTGGCGCGAAGGCGGCGATCAGGAGATGTTCCAGAGCGTTCTGGCCTATTTTGAAGATGCCACCGGCGTGACGGTGAAATACGCATCCTCGGAAAACTATGAGCAGCAGGCACAGATCGATGCCGCCGCTGGTTCATCGGCAAACATCACCATCCTGCCGCAGCCTGGTCTGCTGGCTGACATGGCCTCCAAGGGCTATCTGGTGCCGCTGTCGGCCGAGGTTCAGGCCCGCGTCGAGTCCGAGCACGCTGCTGGTTCCTCGTTCGTGTCGCTTGGCACATACAAGGATGCGGCTGGCGCAGACGAATTCTACGCCATTCCCTACAAGTCCGATCTGAAGTCGCTGGTGTGGTATTCGCCAGATAACTTCGCTGATGCCGGCTATGACGTGCCGCAGAGCTATGAAGACCTCAAGGCCCTGACCGAGCAGATCGTCGCCGATGGCGGCACGCCCTGGTGCATTGGTCTGGGTTCAGGCGGCGCCACCGGCTGGCCAGCGACCGACTGGGTCGAAGACATCATGCTGCGCATCAACACCCCCGAAGATTATGACGCATGGGTCAGCAACGACCTCAAGTTCAATGATCCCAAGGTGATTGCTGCGCTCGACGAATTCGGCTGGTTCGCCAAGACCGAAGACTATGTCGATGGTGGCGTTGCTGCTGTCGGAACCACCGATTTCCGTGAAAGCCCACTGGGTCTGTTTGCAGTGCCGCCGGCCTGCTACATGCACCATCAGGCTTCGTTCATCCCATCCTTCTTCCCAGAAGGCACCGAGCTGGGCGTTGATGCGGACTTCTTCTACTTCCCCGCTTCGACCGAGCGTGATCTGGGCAAGCCAGTTCTGGGTGCAGGCACCCTGGCTGTCGTGACCAAGGACTCGCCAGCAGCTCAGGCGTTCATCGACTTCCTGATGAACCCGATCTCGAACGAGGTCTGGATGGCTCAGTCGGGCTTCCTGTCCACGCTCAAGGCTGCCAATGTCGATACCTACGCCAATGACACCCTCAAGGGCGAAGGCGAAATCCTGCTCAATGCAACCACGTTCCGCTTCGATGGTTCGGATCTGATGCCAGGTGCCATCGGCGCCGGTAGCTTCTGGACCGGCATGGTGGACTTCGTGGGCGGCAAGTCGGCTCAGGAAGTTGGTGACGAAATCCAGGCCAGCTGGGACGCGATCAAGTAGTTCAGCTATAAAGCTGAAGCAGGGACCGGCGGCACGCCGCCGGTCCCACCCAAAAGAATTCAATGGGGAGGACGGCACGTGGGCGATGTGCTGCAGCAGATTTTTGGCGCCGCAATTGCGATCGCCGTGGCGCTTGCCGCCTGTGTCGCCTATTTCTGGGGGACCAACTGGCTCCTGGACCGGTTCCTCAATTCAGACAATGTAACTGGCGCAGACGTGACGCGTCGCGACAAGCTTCGCGACAGCATCCGGCCCTGGCTGTTCCTGCTGCCGGCATTGTTGTTCCTGTCGGTCTATCTGGTTTACCCGGTGTTCGAGACGCTGCGGCTGAGCCTGCTGGACAAGACCGGGCGCAATTTCGTTGGCTTCGACAATTATATCTGGGCGCTGTCGGACGGCAATTTCCAGCGCTCGGTGCTCAACAACGCCATGTGGCTGATCGTGGTGCCCTCGCTGGCAACAGCGTTTGGCCTAGTGATCGCCGTGCTGGCGGACAAGCTGTGGTGGGGCAATCTGGCCAAATCGCTGGTGTTCATGCCCATGGCCATCTCGTTTGTCGGCGCCTCGGTGATCTGGCGGTTCGTCTATGACTATCGCGGCGAAGGCGATGTGCAGATTGGTCTGCTCAACGCCATCGTCACCGGGTTCGGCCTGCCGCCGCAGGCCTGGATCACCATTCCGTTCTGGAATTCGGTGTTCCTGATGATCATTCTGGTGTGGATCCAGACCGGCTTTGCCATGGTGATCCTGTCCGCAGCGCTGCGCGGTATTCCCGAGGAAACGCTGGAGGCCGCCCGCATCGATGGTGCCAGTGACATCCGGATCTTTTTCGACATCATGATCCCGCAGATCATGGGCACCATCGTTGTGGTGTGGACCACCATCACCATCGTGGTGCTCAAGGTGTTCGACATTATCTTCGCGATGACCAATGGCCAGTGGGACACCGAGGTGCTGGCCAATTTCATGTTCAAGTGGATGTTCGTGAACTTTGACTATGGCCGAGGCTCGGCCATCGCCGTGGTGATCATGCTGGCCGTGCTGCCGATCATGATCTGGAACATTCGACGCGCCAATGCAGAGCAGGGGACACGATAATGACCGCTGTCGCCGAAAACACCGAACTGACGCGCGCAACCACAAGCCGGCCGAACTGGCTGCGCAAGATCAAGATGGGTCGCCTGCTGACCCATTTCATGCTGCTGTTTCTGGTGGCGCTGTGGACCCTGCCGACCGTGGGGCTGCTGGTCTCGTCGCTGCGCGACAAGGATCAGCTGGCCGTTTCGGGCTGGTGGACCGCCATGAGTGCGTCGGAATCGCTGGGCGTGACCCGCATCGGCACCGCCGCGGATCAGGTGGCCGAAGGCGGCCAGTTCGTGATCAGCGGCAATGTGTTCGGTAGCGATACCAACAAGCAGCTGGGCGGGTTTGGCCTGAGCAATAGCGAGCCAGCGGCCACCGAGCCGGGCGGCAGCATGGAGATGAAAGAGGGCGGCACCATTACCGTTGCGGCCGATGGCAGCTTCAACTGGACCTCACCGAGCGAATTTACCCATACGCGCGGGCCGCGCATCTTCTATCTGGCGCAAATCGCGCCGCGCTTTACGCTCGACAATTACTACGAGGTGCTGACGTCCAACGGGGTGTGGCGCAGCTTCGTCAACTCGTTCACCGTCACCATTCCGGCCACGATCATTCCGATCCTGATTGCGGCGTTCGCCGCCTATGCCCTGGCGTGGATGCGGTTCCCGTTCCGCGGGTTCATCGTGGCGCTGGTGGTGGGGCTGCTGGTGGTGCCGCTGCAGATGTCGCTGATACCGCTGCTGACGCTCTACAACCAGCTGGCGCAGATGTTCGGGGCCGAGGATGGCAAAACCTATCTGGGGATATGGCTGGCCCACACCGCGTTCGGCCTGCCGCTGGCGATCTATCTGCTGCGCAATTACATGGTCGGGCTGCCCAAGGAGATCATGGAATCTGCCCGCATTGATGGCGCATCGCATTTCAAGATTTTCACCGGCATGATCCTGCCGCTGAGCTTTCCGGCGCTGGCGTCGTTCTCGATCTTCCAGTTCCTGTGGGTGTGGAATGATCTGCTGGTGGCCATGGTGTTCCTGGGGGCGCAGCAGGATCGACTGGTGCTCACCGGCAAGCTGGTGAGCCTGCTCGGCTCGCGCGGCAATAACTGGGAAATCCTCACGGCTGGCGCGTTCATCACCATTGTGGTGCCGCTGATCGTGTTCTTTGCGCTGCAGCGCTACTTCGTCCGCGGATTGCTGGCGGGTTCGGTCAAGTAAGTCGGGCAAACGGCCTGCAACTGCCTATTGGCGGTTCAAAGAAGAAAGAAGAGCGGATCGTGACAAACCTCAAGCTCACCGACCTCAGCAAGCGTTACGGCCAAGTTGAGGTGCTCAAGCACATCAATCTCGACATCAAGTCGGGCGAGTTCATGGTGTTTGTCGGCCCCTCGGGCTGCGGCAAGTCCACGCTGTTGCGCTGCATTGCCGGGCTCGAAGAGATCACGGGCGGCACGCTGGAGATCGAGGGTGAGGTGGTCAATGATCGCGCGCCGTCCAAGCGCGGTATCGCCATGGTGTTCCAGAGCTATGCGCTGTATCCGCACATGACGGTTTACGACAACATGGCCTATGCGCTCAAAATCGCCAATGCGCACAAGGACGAGATCGAGACCAAGGTGGCGGCCGCCGCCGAGCAGCTGCAGCTGACACCCTATCTGCAGCGTCTGCCGGGCCAGCTTTCGGGCGGTCAGCGCCAGCGTGTCGCCATTGGTCGCGCCATTGTGCGCGATCCCAAGGTGTTCCTGTTTGACGAGCCGCTATCGAACCTGGACGCCGCGCTGCGTGTGGCGACCCGCATCCAGATCGCCAAGCTGCACGAGACCATGGTCAAGACTACCATGATCTACGTGACCCATGACCAGGTTGAAGCCATGACGCTGGCCGACCGCATCTGCGTGCTGCGCGATGGCCGGATCGAACAGGTCGGCACCCCGCTCGAGCTTTACGAGCAGCCGCAATCGCTGTTCGTGGCCGGCTTTATCGGCTCGCCCAAGATGAATTTGATCGAGGGCGACAAGGCCAAGCCATTCAACGCCCATACCGTCGGTGTGCGCAGCGAGCACATGACGGTTTCGCCCGATAGCGGCACCTGGAGCGGTACGGTGATCCATACCGAAAATCTGGGCTCGGACAGCTATGTCTATATCGACATGGGGCAGGAAGAGCCGGTGGTGGTGCGGGTCGACGGGTCGACCAAATATCGCAGCGGCGACACGATCCACTTCTCGCCAGTGGACGACAAAATCCATCGCTTCGACACCAATGGCAAGCCGATCAGCTGAGGCCGCCAGCCAAAGGCCGCGCGGGCATTTCCGGGCCCTGAGCAGGGCGGGAGCGGCGGCAGCGCGTTTATCAAGAGCGGTACAGGTCAGCCCTGTGCCGCTCTTTTTGTATCTTGGCCTTGCGGCGGACTGAGTGGGTGTGTGGAATGATCATCCCACCGGAAACTGGAATACGCGCGAATCCAAAGCGGTTTCAAATTCTCGGTTCGGCCAGCGGATGCGCTCCAAGGTTTTGAGGTGCGTACATCATGGAGCGCACTATCCCCAGGCAGACGTAGAATTCTGATGCCCCCTAACACTTTGAAATACCTTATACAAACTCCCGCGCTGCGATTGTGGTGTCGGCAGTACTTTGTCAGGATGCTTGACAGATTTTGGACGCTCTGCTTCTTTTTGTCCAAAGCGCTTTGAAAACGCCGGCGAAACAGCTGCGGAGAGTGCTTTTGAGGGAGGAGAAGCGGGATGGGGCCAGCGCAATGCGCTGGCTGCAACTGCGCGCTTTCCCGAAAACTGCTTCATTCGGGAGGACTATTTATGAAAATCAACAAACTGCTCGTTGGCCTTTTGACCAGCGTCACGCTCGTCATGGGCTCGGCCCAGGCAGCCGAATTGTCCATGGTGTCGGGCGATACCGGCAATGGGCTGGCGTTTCTGCGCACCCAGCTTGACCGCTTCGAAGCGGAAACCGGCAACACCGTAACCATCGTGCCAATGCCCTCTTCGACCTCTGACCAGTTCGGTCAGTATCGTCTGTGGCTGGCCGCCGGCAATGCCGATATCGACGTGTATCAGACCGATGTGATCTGGGCGCCGCAATTGGCCGATCAGTTTCTGGACCTGACCGAGGCGGCCAAGGACGTGGTGGCTGATCACTTCCCATCGATCATCGAGTCGCAGACCGTTGACGGCAAGCTGGTCGCCATGCCCGCCTTCACCGATGCGCCTGCGCTGTACTACCGCAAGGACCTGCTGGAAAAATACAACAAGCCCGTGCCCACGACCTGGGACGAAATGGCTGCTACCGCTCAGGAAATCATGGACGCCGAGCGCGCAGCCGGTGCCAGTGAAATGTACGGATTTGTGTTCCAGGGCAATGCCTATGAAGGCCTGACCTGCGATGCGCTTGAGTGGGTTGTGTCCAATGGCGGCGGCCAGATCGTGGAGCCCGATGGCACCATTTCGATCAACAACGCACAGGCAGCTGCCGCGATTGAGCGCGCTGCCAGCTGGATCGGCACCATCTCGCCAGAAGGCAATCTGGCTTATCAGGAAGAAGAAAGCCGTGGCGTTTGGCAGCTCGGCAATGCCGTGTTCATGCGCAACTGGCCCTATGCCTATCAGCTGGGCAATGGCGACGATTCGGCTGTGAAGGGCCTGTTCGACGTGGCACCTCTGCCCATGGGTGACGGCGAAGGCGCCCGCTCGGCGGCAACGCTGGGTGGCTGGAACGTGGCGGTGTCGAAGTACTCGCCTGATCCTGAAGAAGCCATCAAGCTGGCTCTTTTCCTGTCCTCGCCAGAGGTGCAGAAGGAACGTGCCATCAACCAGTCCAACCTGCCCACCATCGTTTCGCTCTATGACGATGCCGACGTTGCCGCTGCCCAGCCGATCATTCCGAGCTGGAAAGAGGTGTTCCTCAATGCAGTGCCCCGTCCCTCGGCGCCTACCAAGGTGAAGTACAACGAGGTTTCCTCGCTGTTCTGGAGCGCTGTGCATGACACGCTTTCGGGCAATGGCTCGGCTGCCGAGAACCTCGAAATTCTCGAAGCTGATCTGAGCGAGCTCAAGGGCGACGCCTGGTAAGACCTCCCAAGCCTGCAGGGCGGACGACGGGTCGTGCCGTTGCCCGCCCTGGCCAAAAAAGAGCAAGACGGGAGAGCATGAATGGCGAGCGATATGGTGGCGAGCGGTCCCGTCGTGGTGGTCAAGGGGCGAACGGAGCTCAGCAAGCAACGCCTGACGGCAGCGCGCTGGTTTCTGCTGCCGATGCTGGCGGCGCTGTGCGTGGTGGCGGGGTGGCCTCTGCTGCGCTCGATCTATTTCTCCTTCACCGACGCCTCGCTGACAGATCTGTATGGCGCCGAGTTCATCGGTTTTGGCAATTACCTGCGCTGGACGACACTCGATAGCGGCAAGACCATCTATCGCGGCCTGCTGGTGGATGGCGCGTGGTGGAATGCTGTGTGGAACACGCTGCGCTTCGCGTTCTGGTCGGTGAGCTTTGAAGCCGTGCTCGGCATGATCGTGGCGCTGGTGCTCAATGCCGAATTCAAGGGGCGCGGCATTGTGCGTGCGGCCATTCTTATTCCATGGGCGATCCCCACCATCGTATCGGCCAAGATGTGGGCCTGGATGCTGAACGACCAGTTCGGCATTCTCAATGATCTGGGCCTGCGGTTGGGTCTGCTCAGCCAGAAGGTGGCCTGGACCGCCAGTGCTGATACGGCAATGACCGCCGTGCTGATCGTCGACATCTGGAAAACCACGCCGTTCATGGCGCTGCTGATCCTGGCCGGGCTGCAAATGATACCCAAGGATATCTATGAGGCCGCCGACCTCGACGGAGTGCATCCGGTCAAGCAGTTCTTTGCCATCACCCTGCCGTTGGTGCGACCCGCGCTGATGGTGGCGATCATCTTCCGCCTTCTCGACGCGCTGCGCATTTTCGATCTGATCTATGTGCTGACGCCCAACAGTTCGGCGACCAAGACCATGAGCGTGCTGGCGCGTGAAAACCTGTTCGATTTCGACAAGTTTGCCTACGGCTCGGCGCAATCGACGTTGCTGTTCCTGATCATCGCGATCCTGACCGTATTGTATATCTGGCTGGGCAAGGTCCGGTTTGACGGGGGAGACCGCTAATGGGCGCGACATTCGATCTGTGGAAGCTCACCAAGACGGTGGCCTTCTACGCGCTGGTGGTGGTCATCGTGGTGGTCTCGGTCTTCCCGTTTTACTACGCCATCCTGACCAGCTTCAAATCGGGCACCGACATCTTCCGGGTGACCTATTGGCCGGTCTCGTTCAGTCTTGAGAACTATACGGCGGTGCTTAATCAGGGCAGCTTTCCACGCAATCTGCTCAACTCCGTGTTTGTGGCTTCGGTAACGGTAATGCTGGCGCTGTTTCTGGCAGTCACGGCCGCCTTTGCGCTCAGCCGCGTGCGGTTCCGCGGGCGGGGCTTCTTGCTGATGGTCATTCTGGCGGTGTCGATGTTCCCCCAGATCGCCGTATTGGCGGGGCTGTTCGAGGTGATCCGAGCACTGGGTATCTACAATACGCCCTGGGCTTTGATCTTCAGCTACACCATCTTCACGCTACCCTTCACGGTGTGGGTGCTGACCACCTTCATGCGGGATCTGCCGATCGAGATCGAGGAAGCGGCCATCGTCGACGGCGCCAGTCCTTGGGTCATCATTACCCGCGTGTTCATGCCGCTGATGTGGCCGGCGCTGGTGACCACGGGCCTGCTGGCCTTTATCGGGGCGTGGAATGAGTTCCTGTTCGCACTGACCTTCACGTCATCGAACGAGACACGCACCGTACCAGTGGCCATCGCGCTGCTCTCGGGCGGTTCGCAATACGAAATTCCCTGGGGGATCATCATGGCCGCGTCGGTGATCGTCACCGTGCCTCTGGTGTTCCTGGTGCTGGTGTTCCAGCGCAAGATTGTCAGCGGTCTGACCGCTGGCGGCGTCAAAGGTTAAGGAGCAAAACTCATGGCAAGCATCGAGCTTCGCAATATTCGCAAGGCCTTTGGCGCAGTTGAGGTGATCAAGGGCGTCGATCTGGAAGTCCGCAAGGGCGAGTTCATGGTGTTTGTCGGCCCCTCGGGGTGTGGCAAGTCCACCTTGTTACGGCTGATCTCGGGGCTGGAGGACATCACCTCTGGCGAGATGCTGTTCGATGGCAAGGTGGTCAATGCGCTGGCGCCGTCCAAGCGCGGCATCGCCATGGTGTTCCAGAGCTACGCGCTTTACCCGCACATGACGGTTTACGACAACATGGCGTTCGGGCTGACGCTGGAAAAGGGTCAGACCAAGGACGCCATTCGCCAGCGGGTGAAAAAGGCAGCGGAGATGCTGCAGATCACGCCCTATCTGGACCGGTTGCCCAAGCAGCTCTCGGGCGGCCAGCGGCAGCGCGTGGCGATCGGGCGCGCGATCACGCGCGACCCCAAGGTGTTCCTGTTCGACGAGCCGCTGTCCAATCTGGATGCGGCGTTGCGTGTGGCGACCCGCATCGAGATCGCCAAGCTGCACGAGGAAATGGACAACGTCACCATGATCTATGTGACGCATGATCAGGTCGAGGCGATGACGCTGGCGGATCGGATCTGTGTGCTGCGTGATGGGCTGATCGAGCAGGTGGGGTCGCCCATGGAGCTTTATGAAAAGCCCAATTCGGTGTTTGTGGCCGGGTTTATCGGCTCACCGAAGATGAACTTCATTTCGGGCGACAAGGCTGCGGCATTCGACGCCCACACAGTGGGTATTCGCGGCGAGCATTTGACCATCGTGCCTGAAAATGGCACGTGGTCAGGCAAGGTCATCCACAGGGAAAACCTGGGCGCTGACAGCTATGTCTACCTTGAAATGGGGACCGAAGAGCCGATCGTGGTGCGTCTTGATGGCGCCAATGACTACAAGAGCGGCGATGTGGTGCACATCTCGCCGGTCGCCGAGCGGATTCACCGCTTTGACGCGGCCGGCAAACCGATCGCCTAAAAGCTGATAATCTGCAGGGGGCGTCAAACTCTGGTCATCCGGAGCGCTCACTGCATCACTGTCGATCAGGCTGCGCCTCGTACTCCCTGCGGTGCCGGTCCGGTCGATCTAGCATGCCAACAGATTGTCGTGTCGCGCCTGTCTGCGACACCATCAAAGGAGAATTCCCATGGCTATCCGCACACTGGTCTGGGGCGAGAACGTCCACGAACAGAAGAACAAGGTCGTTGCTGACAATTATCCCGAGGGGATGCACAACCAGATTGCCAAGCTGCTGGCCAGCGACAGCAATATCGTGACCAAGACCACCACACTGCAGGAGCCTGAACATGGCTGCACCGTGGAGGCGCTGGCCAAAACCGATGTGCTGATCTGGTGGGGGCATGCCGCCCATGGCGATGTGGCCGACGAAATCGTCGAGCGGATCGCCCAGCGGGTCTGGGAAGGCATGGGGCTGATCGTGCTGCATTCGGGGCATTTCTCGAAGATCTTCAAGCGCCTGATGGGCTCGCCCTGTGCGCTGCACTGGCGCGAAGCGGGCGAGCGCGAGCGGCTGTGGGTGACCACACCGGGTCATCCGATCGCCAAGGGCCTGCCAGCGTTTTTCGAGCTGGAAATGGAAGAGATGTATGGCGAGCCCTTCAGCGTGCCAGAGCCGCTCGAAACGGTGTTCGTCAGCTGGTTCCAGGGGGTGAGGTGTTCCGCAGCGGACTGACCTATCGTCGGGGCGCAGGCAATATCTTCTACTTCCGCCCGGGGCACGAAACCTATCCGACCTATCACGATGACACGGTCGGCCTGGTGCTGCGCAATGCGGTGAACTGGGCGTATAACTCAAGCCAGCATCCCGAGCTGCTCGATGCCCCCAACACACCGGTGGATCAGGCACTCGAAAAGATCGAAGAGCGCGGGCCCAAGCTGCATCACGACGGCGAAGAAGGCTTCAAATAGGGCAATGCCGATGTCCAGGTGAGACAGCCCGAGCGGACCATGGCCTGCGCGGCGGTCCACTCGCGGTTTGGTGAGGGTGAGCCCTCTACACGAACCTGACCGGGATATCGGCCCTTTGATGTGCGCCACGCAGAAGTGGATGGCACACCGGTACGCCGGGCCAAAAAACTCTGAGGATGTCATGTTGGCCTGCGCCGGCATGACATCGACAACAACTCCTAAAAGAGGTGACCGTGGGGTCGCCGAAGGATCAAGAATATGCGTCTGCTCATTCTGGGGACTGGTGGCATGGCCAACACCCATGCCAAGCACTTTGCTGCCATTGACGGGGTGACCCTGGTTGGCGGGGTGGATGTGGACCCGGCACGGGTCGAGGCGTTCAATCTGGTGCATGGCATTGAACGCGGCTTCGGCTCGCTGGATGCGGCCATTGCCTGGGGCCAGTTTGACGCCATTGCCAATGTGACGCCTGACTCGATCCATCACCCGACCACCATGGCGGCGCTGCGGGCGGGCAAGCATGTGTTCTGCGAGAAGCCGCTGGCGACCGATCATACCAAGGCCATGGAAATGACCGAGCTGGCCGAGCAGATGGGCCTGATCAACATGGTCAACCTGACCTATCGCAATGTCAGCCAGCTGCAAAAGGCGCGCGAGATCGTGCAGTCCGGCGCGGTGGGCAAGGTCAAGCATTTCGAGGCCAGCTATCTGCAGAGCTGGCTGGTGTCCAAGGCCTGGGGCGACTGGCGCACTGAAAGCCAGTGGCTGTGGCGGCTATCGAAAAAGCATGGCTCGAACGGCGTGCTGGGTGATATCGGCGTGCACATTCTGGACTTTGCGGCCTTTGGTGCGGGTAGCGATTTCTCCAAGGTCTTCTGCCGGCTCGAAACCTTCGACAAGGCCGAAAACAACCGGATTGGCGAATATGACCTGGATGCCAATGACAGCTTCGCCATGACGGCGCAGCTCGAGAACGGGGCGCTGGGCGTGATCCATGCCACGCGCTGGGCGACCGGGCATTTCAATGAATTGCGGCTGCGGGTTTATGGCGAACTGGGCTCGGTGGAAGTGCAGCACCGCCATGACTGGAGCAAGCTGCTGACCTGTCTGGGCGACGATGCGGAAACCGGCACCTGGACAGAAGTGGCGGTGGATCCGGTGCCAACCAATTACATGCGCTTTGTCGATGCGGTGCGGGCGGGCAAGAATGACGAGCCCAGCTTCCGCCACGCGACCAATATCCAGACCGTGCTGGATCTGGCGACTGCGTCTGACCGCGATCGGCTGGAGCTCAAGGTCTAGACCCCGCTGCGTCAAGCGGTGGTTCAGGCAAGAAAAAACCCCGGCCGGAAGGCCGGGGTTTCCCGTTTCAGGGTGATGATCGCTTAGGCGCGGTCATCGACATAAACGGTGACCGAACCATCGGCCTGGCTGTGCACGGCGACAACGTCGTCAGCAGCAAAGCCCTGGGCTTCCAGCTTGGCCTTGATGGCGGCATTACCGTCAATATTGTCGTGCAGCGTGGCTGCGCCTTCGGCATTGGCCGCGATGGCGCTGTCGATGCCAGCCGCTTCGGTGGCTGCGTCGCCTTCAAGTGAAGACAGCAGGACGATATTGACCTGGGCTTCATCGGTGATGGCGCTGAGGTCGACATCGGCCGAACCGGAGATAGCCGCGGTCACCGAGGCGTAGCTGTGATCAGCCGCATCGGCAGCGGTGCTCATGGCATTGGTCGATGCGTTGGCATCAGCACCGACAGTTGCGTCCGCACCGGCATCGCCAGCTGGGGTTTCAACGTTGACGCCGGCGCCAGCATCGACACCGACAGCTGCATCCTGTGCCAGAGCAGGCAGGGCGCTTGCGGACATCAGGGCTGCAATGGTGGTTGCGAGAATGGTCTTGTTCATTTGGTCTCTCCTAAGGTGGGTTATGCCCCCCACTTGGACAGTCGAGACAATGATGAACGGCGACGTTGGTTGCAGGAATTTCGATCACGAAATGAAAAATGTCAGGCACATTTTTGCCATAGTGTGCATCTTGTAACCCGTTGCACGCGTTCCAAATAATACGGGTACACAAGAGGAAGCGTCACTATGGGAATACTCTGGGCCATCATCGTTGGTTTTCTGGCCGGTTTGATCGCCAAATGGATCACGCCGGGCGACAACAGGCCGAGCGGGTTCATCCTGACCACCGTGCTGGGTATTGTCGGCTCGCTGCTGGCGACCTGGCTGGGGCAGGCCATTGGCTGGTATGGCGCCGGTGATGGCGCTGGTTTCATCGCCTCGATCCTGGGGGCGGTGATCATCTTGCTGGCCTGGACGCAGTTGGCGCGTCGCTAGGCATCAGCAGGCTGAACAGGTTGCAGTAAAAAGGGCGCCCGATGGGCGCCCTTCGTGTTTGCAACTGAGGGATCGGATCAGTTGACGATGGTGATACGGCCATCGGTCATTGGCGTGTACTCGCCGCCGAGCTTGGCGATGTAGTCGGCCAGGACCTGCTCAAGTGGTGGGCCAAAGTCGTATGGGTTGTCGCCCGAAGCGAAGGTGCCGTAACCGTCGCCGCCGCCACGCATGTAGTTGTTGGTGACCACGGTATAGGTGGCGTCTTCATCGATCGGCGCGTAGCTGTCGCCCGAACCAACCATGACGTCACTGATGCGTTCGCCAGCGGCATTGGTCAGGGTGGCGGTGTATTTCAGACCGGCAACCTGTGGGAAGCGACCTGCACCGTTTTCGACATCGCTGACGCCGTTTTCGAGCGCTTCGATGACGTCGGCACCGCTGATCTGCACGGTTGCCAGCGTGTTGGAGAATGGCAGCACGGTGACGACTTCACCCATGGTGATTTCGCCTTCGTCGATGGAGGCACGCAGTCCGCCGCCGTTCTGGATGGCGATGGATGCGCCCTGACCCGAAGCGCGATCAAGCATGGCGTCGGCGACGAGATTGCCCATGGTGCATTCCATGGCGCGGCAGACATCGCGTGAGCCTTCAATCGGGGTGGTGGTGGTGCCGATGACCACGTTCATGGCTTCAGCAATCGGAGCTGCCAGTTCGGCGAGCTGACCCTTGAAGTCTTCATTGCCGGTGACCGAGGCGTCGATCAGGTAGGGTTCGCCTTCAGCCTTGGTGACAACGCCGTTGTCGTCCCAGGTGATGGCGATATCGCCCAGATGCTTGCCATACTGGTTGGCCTGAACCACGGCGACTTCAATGCCGTCTGGATTGGTGACCATTGTGGGGTAGGGACCAGCGGCGTTTTCATCGGTGTTGGAGAGCAGTGTGTGGCTGTGGCCACCCACGATCACGTCGACCAGTGGCAGGGCTGCTGCCAGATCCATGTCGACGGTGTAGCCGATGTGGCTGAGCACGATGATCTTGTTGACGCCAGCGGCGTCGAGCGCTTCGGAGGCACCGCGGACATACTGGATGATGTCGGTGAACTCGACATCATCGCCGGGCGAGGAAATGTCGGGGGTATCTTCGGTGGTGGCGCCGATGATGCCGATCTTTTCGCCGCCAACTTCAACGACGATGGAGCCCTTGATCTTGCCAGCAAGGTTTTCATCGCGGGTGACGTCGAAATTGCCGCCAATGATGGGGAATTCGGCTGCCTCGATAAACTTCATGAATTCAGCGGGACCGTCGTCGAATTCGTGGTTGCCGGTGGCAACGACGTCAAAACCCATCTGATTGAAGAAATCCGAGACCACCTTGGACTTGTAGGTGGTGTAGTAGAGCGAGCCCTGGAAATTGTCGCCGGCCGACAGCAGCAGGCTGTTGCCGTCTGCATATTTGGCGCGGGTGTCATCGATGATGGTCTTGAGGCGCGCGATACCGCCAAAGCATTCGCCAGCCGCATCGTCCTCGGCATTACAGTCCGCGTCGTATTTCGAGATCGGGTCGAAGCGGGAGTGGAAGTCGTTGATATGGAGGATATTCAGCGTGAAATCCGCGTGGGCAACGCTGGAAAATCCAGCGCAGAGGGTAAGCGCCGTAGCGCCGAGAAGTAGTTTTTTCATCCCTGTTATCCTTGTTTGCTTGACGGCCATTCTGTCCCGCAGCGGTGCGCGCTGACCCTGGAGCGATGTGCCATCGGGTCAGTGCGGTCCAGCCACGTCGAGCAATGAGTTAACCAGTCTTTTGTGACAGTGAAAAGTGGACCTTTTGGTCAAATGTCATGGTTTGCATGCATTCGTGTGACTTCAGGTTTTTTCAACCATGGCGCAAAACAGTGTTAGGCCGTAACGCAGGCTAAAGGCAGCGGCGCCCATAATGTGGCCTGACGCCAACCAGAACGGATCCAACAAACCCATGAGTGCGGCCCTTGAGAGCCTGATGCGCGATGTACCCCGTCCGGCCCAGAGTCGGCACGACTGGCTTGGCGTGTTCAGTTTTATCGGCGTTGGTGCGGGTGGGGCGCTGGCCTTTGTGGTGCTGTCGAGCGTGACGATCTGGATGCAGACCGGGCTGGCCGACTGGCTGGTCAATACGCTGAGCTATGCGGTGCTGATCCTGCCGGTCTATCTGATGCATCACCGCTACTCATTTGGATCGGATGCCGCGCATCGCCAGGCGCTGCCGCGTTATCTGGCCGTGCAAGCCATGGCGCTGGTGCTGGCGGCCATGTTTTCCTACGGCGCGCTGAACATTGTGGGACTGCCCACGGTACTGGCCTCGATTGTGGTGGTGGTGCTGACCGCAGCGGTCAATTATGTGGTGCTGCGCAGCTGGGCTTTCGCACAAGATCGGGCCGGCATTGCATTGGCAATGTAGGACTGGGGTTTCAATACCAGTTCAGTCAGGTATTCTCCGCGACGTTTGATTTGCGGGAGTATGCGGCATGAAGACTGCTTTGATTGTTTATGGCGGCTGGTCGGGTCACGATCCCGAGGAGTGCGCCGCCATTTATCGGCGCTGGCTGCATGAGGATGGCTTCTCGGTGCGCACAGCCACTGAAACCAGCGCATTTGCTGACCCATCCATTCATGACCTGTCGCTGATCGTGCCGATTTTCACGATGAGCAAGATCGAAAAGGAAGAGGTCGCCAACCTCACCAAGGCGGTCCAGAACGGCGTCGGACTGGCCGGCCATCATGGCGGCATGAGCGATGCGTTCCGCGAGTCGGTGGACTATCAGTTCATGATTGGCGGCCAGTGGGTGGCGCATCCGGGCGATATCATTGACTACACCGTCGATGTTGCCGATGCGGCGGACCCGGTGATGGAGGGGATCAAGTCGTTCCCCTACAATTCCGAGCAATATTACATGCATGTCGACCCGGCCATTCATGTGCTGGCGACGACCACGTTCAATGGCGAGCATGCGCCGTGGATTGATGGTGTGGTGATGCCCGTGGTGTGGAAGCATCTGTATGGCAAGGGCCGGGTATTCCATTCGACGCTGGGCCACCGCGCCAAGGAATTCGAGAACCGCGAAATGGCAACCATGATGCGCCGTGGCATGAACTGGGCCGCGCGCGAGGGCTAATGCCCCCAATAGCGTTGCAGCAACGAAAAAGCTCCCGGCGCGATCCGGGGGCTTTTGTTTTTGTCGGCGTGCGCTACCAGCGCAGCAGGAAACGGCCGAGCAGCGCACCCAGACCGGCCACCACGGCAATGCCCAGCGTGTACCAGAGGGCCAGGAACATCACGCCGTTCTCGCCGCAGGCGAAGGAATAGATCCACGCGCCGGTGCCGCCAGCAAACAGGCCAGCGGCCAGACCGGCCAGTGTCGGGTTGGCAGGCGCGAGGCGGCGCAGGGCCAGCAGCAGGGCGACAAGCACGGGCACTGACAGCGCGACAATGCGCCAGGGGCAGACCAGCGAGGTGCCGCCGATCACCAGCGGCATCATTTCGTCGGGCTCGGCGCCCGCCAGTTGCACGATGGCGGCAATGAAGACGCCCAGCAGCAGCAGCGGGGCGGCCAGCCAGGGCCAGCGAATGGCGCCATCGGGGCGCGACAATGCGAGCGTTGCCACGCCACCCAGCACAGCCAGGGCCAGCGTATAGCCGAACTTGGTCCAGAAGATCATGGTGCCCGGTGCCGTGGCGATATCGGCTCGGGTGCCCAACCAGGCGAGCATGGCGATGGCCGCCACCACGCCACTGGCCATGACGGCACCCACGACAAGACGGGGCAGGGCGTTGTGTCGGACGGGCTTGAGGTCGCTCGAGAGGCGGTCGATCAGCTCGTCAGTCATTTCTCGCCTCCCGAAAACCGGGAAACCAGCGATTTGAGGCCGCGGTGGATGGAGACCTTGGCGGCCGTTTCGGTAATGCCATGATGCGCGGCGGCTTCGGCAATAGTGGCGCCTTGCACCCGCGTGCGGCGAATGAGGTCGCTGGTGCGCTCGGGCACGGCGTCGAGCACGACGTCAAGATCGCGTTTGGCGGTCGCATCGGCATGGTCATCATGGGCAAAAATGGGGGCATCGTCCTCAAGCGGTACGGTCAGCCGGATGGACTGGCGGCGCACGTGATCGACAAATTTGTGGTGCGCCACGGCATGCAGCCAGGCGGTGAACGGACGGGTGCGGTCATAGGTCATGCGGCGGGTATGGATAGCGAGCAGTGTTTCTTGCACGAGATCCTCCGCGTGCGAGGCGAAAGCGGGGGTGAGCCGCCGGGTGAAATAGGGACGCAGGTGGCGGCCAAGATCGGCCAGCAGCGCGCGATATGCCGCCGCGTCGCCGTCCAGCGATGCGAGCATCAGTTCTCGCAAACGCGTCTCGGTCGGATCAGTCTGCATCGTTCACTCATTCGCTCCGTGCAGCCATATGGTTACATGGCAGCGAACACGTTTGGAACGCCCAATCGCCGATCACGAGCCCGTGATCGGGTAACGCAGGCCCAAAGCGCCGCGAATAGCAGGGCATGGACACGCCGATAGGTGGGGCTCAGGACAACAAATGCACCGGAAAAGCCGTAACATCTGCGTGTTAATCGTCATTTGCCCTGCGCAGACCCGTTACTCATAATGCACAGGATCTGGTCCGGGATCGATTTGGGGAAGAGATGGCTGACACAACAGACGAGCCGGCTGCCAAAGGGCCGCTGATCTATCGCCAGTCGATCTGGACCCGGGGTACGCACTGGATCTGGGCAATCTGCCTGTTTTTCCTGTTGCTGAGCGGGCTGCAGATCTTCAACGCACATCCCACGCTCTATATCGGGCAGCAATCGGGCTTTGCGTTCGACAATGCCA
Organism: Devosia sp. J2-20; assembly: GCF_055808475.1. NCBI lineage: Bacteria > Pseudomonadati > Pseudomonadota > Alphaproteobacteria > Hyphomicrobiales > Devosiaceae > Devosia > Devosia sp. J2-20. The sequence goes on from NZ_CM147870.1 coordinate 713,346, forward strand.
TTCTTGATATCGGAGCGGTCAATACGCCCGAGGGGCCGCGCGGACGGACCACTGTGTTCGGCCGCGAGTTTGACACCACCGGCGTGCTGGGCATGAGCGGCACGGCCGAGCGTCCGGCCTTTGTCGGCTTTCCCGGTTCGGTGACGATACCTTCGTTCCGCGATCTGGCGACCGGACGCGTGGTGCATTTCTTTTTTGCCTGGGTGTTCGTGGCGACGATGTTCGTGTGGTTCCTGGCTAGCTTCATCAACGGCCATATCAAGCGCGATATTCTGGTGCGGCCGCGCGATCTGGCCGCGGTGCCGCGCGATGTGGCCGACCACGCCACACTCAAATTCAAACATGGGCGAACATACGGCCCGCTGCAGCGTATTTCGTATTTCGGGGTGTTCTTCATCCTGTTCCCGCTGATCGTGCTGACCGGGCTGACGATGAGTCCCACCATGGATGCTGGATGGCCCTGGCTGCTGGATATCTTCGGGGGGCGGCAGACAGCCCGCACCATCCATTTCGGCGTGATGGTGCTGCTGGTGACGTTTTTTATCGTGCATATCATCATGGTTGTGGCCGCCGGGCCGATCAACGAGCTGCGCTCGATGATCACCGGCTGGTATCGCGCCAGCCCGGGGACACCGGGAAGCGAAGGAGACAAGCCATGAGCGGCATCATCACGCGGCGTAATTTCCTGCGCGGCACGGCTGTGGCCGGGTCGGGGCTGGTTCTGGCTGGCTGTAACCAGTTCGACTTTCTGGGCTCCAAGGAGAACCAGGTGCGCCAGGTGATGGAGCAGGCCAATGTGCTCACCTATAATGTGCAGCGGGCCCTGGTCGGGGATCAGGCGCTGGCGCGTGAATATTCGGCCAGCGAAATCCGGCAGGGTCAGCGGCCCAACGGGTCCACTGATCCGACCACGGCGGAATACCGGTTCCTGCGGGCGCAGGATTTTGCCAGTTACAAGCTCAAGATCACCGGGATGGTGGAGCAGCCGCTCGAGTTCACACTGGATGAATTGCGCAACATGCCGGCGCGCAGCCAGATTACCCGACATGACTGCGTGGAAGGCTGGAGCTGCATTGCCAAATGGACCGGCACCCAACTCGGCCCGATCCTGGACATGGCGCGGGTAAAATCGGGCGCGCGCTTCGCCGTCTATCACTGCTTTGACAATATCCAGCGGACGCTGACCGGCGACATTCTCTATTATGAAAGCTCGGATCTGGTGGACGCCTATCACCCGCAGACCATTCTGAGCTACGGGCTGAACGATCAGGTGTTGCCGGTGGCCAATGGGGCACCCATTCGCCTGCGTATCGAGAGGGCGCTGGGCTACAAGCAGCCGAAATATCTGCACACGATCGAACTGGTTGATGATCTGTCGAGCTTCGGCAAGGGCAAGGGCGGCTACTGGCCCGATGTCGGCTATGACTGGTATGGCGGGATCTGAGGATTTCGGCCGCCACAGGCCCAGCCGCGCACTGCCAGAGAGATGGTGCAAAGACGTTGGTGCGGTACCTGCGTCGTCAAACGCAGCCCCGCCATGCGGTGGCCGGGGGCGAATAGACTTGCTATTTCAGGCCTATTGGCCCATATCAGCCTCATCGTCGCAGCTGCAACCACGTGTTGAGCATATAGACCAGCGACGGACTTCACTTCTTATCCCCTTGCGGTGAGCGGCGAAGTCAGCCCGGAAACAATTTGTCCGGGTTCGAGCCAGCACCCGCGCGATACCCCCAATTTATCGCCCGATTGCATCTGTTGACCCGCCATTCGCATGTGTGAATGGCGACACGCGCGCTGCAGTGTTCTGCGCGCGTCGCAGCGCCAATCCGGCGCAGAAAGACATGTTCTTTGAACGACTTTATTTCTCTGGGCCTTCCTGAACTCCTGACCGACAGCCTGACTGCGGCCGGGTTCACCACGCCCACCAAAATCCAGACCCAGGCCATTCCCAAGCTGCTTGAAGGTCGCGACATGATGGGCATTGCCCAGACTGGTTCGGGCAAGACGGCCGCTTTTGGCCTGCCCATTCTGGCTGGCCTGCTGACCCTGAACGGTCGCCCGCGCCCGCTGACCACCCGCGCGCTCATTCTCGCTCCAACGCGTGAACTGGCCGTGCAGATCGACGAAGCCATCCGCAAGTTCGCCGGCACCAAGATGAAGCTCGATACCGTGCTGCTGCTTGGCGGCGTGTCGCGCTACCATCAGGTCAAGCGCCTCGAGCGCGGCGTTGATATCGTTGTAGCGACCCCTGGTCGCCTCAAGGATCTGATGGATGACGGCAAGATCAAGCTGGCGGAGACCCGCTGGCTGGTGCTCGACGAAGCCGACCGGATGCTCGACATGGGCTTTATCGCTCCTGTTCGCGCCGTCGCCAAGGCTATCGGCCATCGCCGCCACACCATGATGTTCTCGGCCACCATGGCCCCTGAAGTGGCCGATCTGGCCAAGTCACTGCTGAACGAGCCCGTTCGCGTTGATGCTTCGGTTGCCGGCTCCACCGTGGTCAAGATTGACCAGCGCGTGATCCTGTCGGGCTCCAAGGCCAAGCGTGGCGTGCTCAATGAGCTGCTGGCCAACGAAGAAGAAGCCATGGAGCGCGTGATCATCTTCTCGCGCACCAAGCATGGCGCCGACCGGGTTGCCAAGAACCTCGAGATTGACGGCCACAAGGCTGCAGCGATCCACGGCAATAAGAGCCAGAACGCCCGCCAGGCAGCCCTGAAGGGCTTTTCGAGCGGCGATGTGCGTATTCTGGTGGCGACCGATATCGCGGCCCGCGGCATTGACGTTCCCGGCATCACCCATGTGGTGAATTACGAACTGCCAGACGATCCGGAAAACTATGTGCACCGTATTGGCCGTACTGGCCGTAACGGCGCATCGGGTCAGGCGATCACCCTGTGCGATGGCACCGAGCGCGGCAAGCTGCGCGATGTCGAGCGCCTGATCCGCCGCACATTGCCCTATACCGGCGATCTGCATCTGGCCAATGACACCGGCGTGGTGGAAGCACCGCGCTCGGCCTACAAGAAGCCTTCGGGTGGCCGTCCGGGTCCGCGTTCGAACAAGAACCCGCGCAAGGCGCCGGGTGATCGTCGTTCGCCAGCCGAGCGTCGTCCCTTTGCCGAGTTCGGCAAAGAAGGCGGTGGCCAGGCCCAGCCGCATCGTCAGCCAAGCGATACTCCGCGCAGCCGTCCGGCTGCCGAGGGGCAGCGCACCCGTCCAGCGGGTGAAGGCCAGCGTTCGCGTCCAGTTGGTGAAGGCCAGCGCTCGCGCGGTGGCGATGTGGCGCGTACGCGCCCTGATCACGCCCAGCCAGGCCGTGGCGTTCGCCGCGACATGGAAACGGGCAAGCCAATGGGTGCCAAGCCCGTCGGCGGCAAGCCCAAGCAGCGCTGGGGCAAGTCACAGAAGGACGCAGGTCGCGTGAGCCGTAGCAACGGCTAAGCACTGCAGGAATTGACAAAGGGCGGCCTCTGGCCGCCCTTTTTCTTTGTCGGGAGGGACGGATGACAAAAATCGCAATTATTGGACCAGGTGCGCTGGGCGGCACGATCGCGGGCTGGCTCTGCCAGAATGCGGCGCATGAGGTGATCGTGTGCGCGCGCACGCCGCTGGTCGATCTGCGGGTGGAGACGCCGGTGGGTACGCTAACTGCAGCGCCCCAGGTGCTGATCGATCCGGCGCTGGCGCAACCGGTTGACTGGGTGCTGGTGCTGACAAAGACCTATGATGTGGCAGCGGCCAAAGTCTGGCTCGACGCCCTGGTGGGGCCGGGCACGCGGGTGGCAGTGCTGCAAAACGGGGTTGAGCATGTGAGCCGGTTTGCCGCGCTGCTGCCGGGACAGGCCATCGTACCGGCGGTGGTGGATATACCGGCCAGCCGTTCCGCGCCCGGCCGCATGATCCAGCAGCGCCTGGGCAGCATCGTGGTGCCCCAGGGTGACGATGGTGCTGACTTCGTCGGTCTGTTTGGTGAAACCAAAATTGATGTCTCGGCAGTGGCGGACTGGAATTCGCGCGCCTGGGGCAAGCTTTGCCTGAACTGTGCAGGCGCGGTGACGGCGCTAACACAGCGCTCGACCGGGCCGGTGTGGAATGATGATCTTGAAGTGCTGGTGCGCGGGCTGGTCAGCGAGTGCGCTGCGGTGGCGCGGGCAGAGGGCGCGGTGATCCCCGACAGTCTGATTGAAGGCGTTATCGAGGGCGCCCGCAACGCGCCTGAAGGCGCGGGCAATTCGATGTCGGTGGATCGCTTTGCCGGGCGGCAGATGGAGCTTGATGCCCGTAACGGCGTGATTGTGCGGCTAGGCAAAAAGCACGGCATCGCAACGCCGATCAATGCCTTGTTCGTCACCTTGCTGGCCGCCTCGGGCAGTCCCTGGGTGACCTGATCACGGCAAAAAGGCAGCGTTGACGCTGCCTTTTTTCATGTGCCGTCTGGCGGACGTTTTCAGATATTTTTGATCGTCGGTGTCATGGCGGCGGCGCTGCTGGCGCAGGCCGACGGACGCTGTCGCCGGTTGCCGGGGCGCGATTGCTGCCACCAAGTGAAAATCCGACTGCAGTGCTGGCGGTGGATCAGTCCCCACGACCATGGCAAGTCCTCGTGCGGGCGCGCCGAGCGTTCGGCTTGCCGACATTACTGAGCCTTGCATAACCCCGTAGCGCCCCGATGGGGCGTTACAAGGCCGTGATCTGAATGACCATTTGGCAAGGTCAGGCCACCGAGGACACGTAGAGAATGTCCCGTGTGGCCGAGCTGAGCCGTTCATCCGAGGGGGTCAGACGTTCGAGGAAGCTGTGCGACCAGTTGTCGACGCTGTGCTTGCGGGCGGCGGCCATCAGGGTTTCCCAGCGCGCGATACGTTCCTTGAGCGGCATGTCGAGCGCCATGCGCAGGGCCTCGGCGGTCTCGTCGGTATCGAACGGGTTGACCAGAATGGCGTCGTCGAAGATTTCGGCGGCACCGGCAAAGCGCGACAGGATCAGCACGCCGGGGTTTTCAGGGTCCTGCGAGGCGACAAATTCGTGGGCCACCAGATTCATGCCGTCGCGCAGCGGGGTCACCAGTCCAACGCGGGCGAGGCGATAGAGCCCGGCCAGGCTGGGTTGGCCATAGGCACGTTTGACATAGGTGAGCGGGGACCAGTCGGGCTCGGCAAAACGGCCCATAACGCGACCGCAAATGGCGTCGAGCGCGTCACTGGTTTCCTGATATTCCTTGATGCTGTCGCGCGATGGCGGCGCAATCTGCATCATGTGGACAGAGCGGCGGAAATGGGCGTCGTTGGAGAGCAGCTTCTCATAGGCTTCGACGCGTTGCGGCAGTCCCTTGGAATAATCCAGGCGATCAACACCCAGGATCAGGCGCTGGTCGGGCAGTACGCGTTCGACGCGGCGGATCATCTTGGTCGCGGCTGGGCTGACGGCCATTTTGGCAAAGGCGTCGGGGTCGGAGCCAATGGGGAAGGCGCCGGTTTCACTGCGGGTGAAGTCGACCGATTTGAGCGGATTGCCGGAGATCGAGGAAGGCGACTGGTGATCGGCAAACTCGGTGAATGCCGAGACGTCGCGATTGGCCTGCATGCCCACCAGATCGTAGCGCGACAGGTCGCGCATCAGCTCATTATGGTGCGGGATGGCGTAGAGCGCATCGGTGGTGGGGAAAGGAATGTGAAGATAAAATCCGATCCGGTTGCGCGCGCCCAAATTGCGCAATTCGCTGGCCAGCGGGATCAGGTGATAGTCGTGCACCCAGATGATGTCATCGGGTTTGAGCAGGGGTAGCAGGGCGCGGGCGAACTGCTGATTGACCGCGCGATAGCCTTCATACCAATGGCCTTCAATGGTCGCCAGATCGAGCCGCAGATGGAAGCTGGGCCAGAGGATCGAATTGGAAAAGCCGGCATAATAGGCGTGGTGATCGGAGCGGGTGAGATCAATCTGGGCGACGGAGAGGCCATCGATGTCTTCAAAGCGCGCTTCGGTGGAGGGGGCGTCCACGAGCTTGCCTGACCATCCGAACCAGAAACCTTCGCGCTCGGCCAGGGTCTTGCGCAGGGCCACGGCCAAGCCGCCGGCCGCCGGGCCCTTGCCAGGTGTACGGTTCGAAACAACGATCAGTCTACTCATGCAGTGCCCCCAGGCGTCGTTCAGTCGTTTAGTGTTTGGGTGAAAACTCGCGGTCGCGTGCGGCGATGTCGCCCAGTCCCTGCAGCAGGGCGCGGACCGAAACCACATCGGCAATGCGCATACGGGCTGCGGTGTCCCCATCGCCCAGCTTGATGCCTACGCCACCCAGATCCTGAGCGGCGATGAAGCCATCCTCGTCGGTCACGTCGTCGCCGATGAAGATGGGCGTGCGGCCGATAAAGGGTTCCTCGCGCATGAAGGCGCGCAGCGCCTCGCCCTTGGAGACGCCGCGCGGGCGGGCTTCAAGCACCATCTTGCCGGGTACCAGGGTGAAGTGTTCATTGTCGGCGACGGCGTCCTGCATGGCGTGGCGGACGACATCTTCGAGCTCGGGCGCCTGTCGGAAATGCAGCGCGACCGCGCCTTCCTTGGTTTCCATGATGAGATCTGGATGGGCCTGGACCAGTGGCTCGATGGCGCGGGCGATCGCCTCGGCGCCAGAAAGCGACGCGGGGTCAATCTCTTCAACCACGCCATCGGCCCGACGGCGCTGGGTGCCATGCGCACCAGCGATCGGCAGAATCAGCGGTGAGAGGAATTTGTCGATATCGGCGATCTCGCGGCCGGTGAGCACGGCGAAAGCGCTGTTCATCTCGCGGGCGGTCTGCTCGATCTGATGAGCCAGGGATTCGGGCACATCAATGCCATCTGGGGTTTCCGCCAATTCGACGAGCGTGCCGTCAAAATCGGTGAATATGGCCAGCTGCGGGGCAGTTGTGGCGTCGGTGGTGTCTGTCTGCGGCATTGATGGGCCTCATTGGGACGTATTCGCTACGGTAACGCATAGGTGAGCATTTGGTTCGCGATAAGGCGGCGCCAGGCTCACATGGCAGTCATGCACAATGGACTGTTCTGAACGCGATCTGAATGACGCATTGGTACCGCGTTCAATAGCCGACGGTACCATGAGGCCAGACTGCAATGCCAATTCTGCCTGTAACCGGATTGAACAAGATGTCCCAGATCGGTCTGACCGTGATGTTTGCGCTGGCGCTGAGCCTGCTGACGTTCGCCGCATCCTTTGCCGATGCGCCGCGCAGCGAGTTCATGCCTGAGCTGTCCACGCAGCCCTGAGTGATCAGGCCAGCGGAATGCCGCTGGCACCCTTGTCCTTCTGATAGATCGCCGACAGTTCGCCATAGAGCGCGCTGATGTCGTCGAACCGTCCCACCAGCGCTTCGCGATGATCGCGATCAAGCCCGGCGATCAGCTGGGCGATGCTGTGGCTGGTCCAATAGTGATTGGCGCGGTTGTAGAGCGGACGGTCAGGCGAGACGGTGCCGGTTTCCGGCTCGGGAACGGCATAGACCGCCTTGAGGATGGCGATGTCGTGGGGAATGGCGAAGCTGTCGCGCGTGTCCTGGTAGCTGAACAGATAATAGAAATTGTCGAAGCCCGACCAGGTAATGCCCGACAGGCAGAGCGAGCAGGGCTCATGGGTGGCCAGAAAGATGCAGTCCTTGACGTCGGGGCGCTGGTCCTCGGGCAGTTCGAAGAAGCGCTTGATGGCGTGCATTTCGCCATGCCAGAGCGGGTTTTCGATCTCGTTATTGGTCTCGGCGATGACCACCGAAAGATCGGATTTGCGCAGGATGGCCGCGCCGAACAGCTTGTTGCCATGGGTAACAGCCTGCCGTGTGAGCGGGGCGATGTCGCGTTCGATGACGTCGAGCAGGCGGTCGACAAGGGCAGCGGTGGTCATGGCTTTGGCCGTTCATTGGCTTGGGGATGGCGCACCAGATGGGGGACATCGAAATGGTGTTCCTGAAGATTATTGCCGTCGCCACCACGATCAACCACCAGGAAATCGGCTGCCTGCTCGAGGGGCGTGAGCACGCCGTGCCAGGTGTTCATGGCGATATTGACGCCCTGGCCGGGCCGGGTGATGAAAGCGCGTGGCATATCGGGCGTGCCCGACAGATCGCCGGCGACAATGACCAGAAACGGTTTGTCACCCAGCGGATAGAAGGCCTGACTGCCCAACGGGTGGCGTTCGACCATGCGCAGTGTCAGGGGCAGGTCATAGGGCTTGCCGCGAAAGATCGAGATGAGCGGGCGGGGCCGGACGCCACCAAGCTCGACTTCTGCCAGATCGTGGTAGCGCTCGGTCATGCCGTTATTGATGGGATAGTGCTCGGCACCATCAAGTTCGATGACCTGACCAAAGGGGGCAAAACTCTCGGCGGTGAGCGGCTCGATCAGAATGGTGCTCATGGTCTAAAGTCCCAGCTTCATATGCCGGTTGACGTCCTTGTAGAGCAGGTAGCGGAAGCGCTCCGGCCCGGCATAGCAGGCCTGGGGACAAAAGGCGCGCAGCCACATGAAGTCGCCGGCTTCGACTTCCACCCAATCGCGGTTGAGGCGATAGACGGCCTTGCCTTCAAGCACATAGAGGCCGTGCTCCATGACATGGGTTTCCTCGAACGGAATGACCGCGCCGGGCTCAAGGGTGACGATATTGACGTGCATGTCGTGGCGCAGATCGTCGGGTTCGACAAAGCGGGTGGTGCCCCAGCGCTCCCTGGTGTCGGCCATCCAGCGGATGGGCTGCTCGTTTTCGTTGGTGACGAAGGCGGTGGGCTTAACGATGCCCTCGACGGCTTCGTAACGCTTGCGCACCCAATGAAAGCGGGCGGGCTCGTGGCTCTTGTTGAGCAGGCTCCAATCGCTGCCGGGCGGCAGGAAGGCATAGCCGCCAGGGCTCAGCGTATGGGTGGTGCCAGCTATGGTCAGGCTGGCCTCGCCCGCCACGACGAACAGCACGCCCTCGGCCTCGGGATTGGGCTCGGGGCGGTCGCTGCCGCCACCGGGCAGCACTTCAACAATGTATTGCGAGAAAGTTTCGGCAAAGCCGGTCATGGGGCGGGCAATCACCCAGGCGCGGGTGTCGCTCCAATGGGGCAGAAAGCTGGTGACGATGTCGCGCATCACCCCGTGCGGGATCAGGGCATAGGCTTCGGTGAAAACGGCCCTGCCGGTGTGCAGCGCTGCCTGGGGTGGCAGGCCGGCACTGGGTGAAGCGTAGCTTGGAGTGTCCATTGTCGTTGTGGCCTGATCTCGAAAACGGGTACCAGCAAGGCTGGTCGGATTGGTGATGAAACTGGCAGGTCCGGCGCGCGGTGGCTAGGCGGTCTGTCGCACATCGCTGGTGACGGTGCCCGCCGCGTGAATCTCGGCCTCGTGACCGGGCTCGCGCCAGGTTTCGGCCGTGCCGGCATTGTACCACTCGATCAGCGCGGGCAGCGCCAGCAGGCGCGCGGCGTACTCGTTGGCAGGCTGGCTCAGGGTGAGGCCGTAAGTTTGCAGACGCAGCGCTACGGGGGCGTAGAAGGCGTCGGCGGCGGTGAAGTTTTCACCCGCGAGGTAGGGTCCACCGAATTCGGACAGGCCCTGGCTCCAGATTTCATCAATACGATCGAGATCAGCCTGCAGGGCCGGGGTGACCGTGTTGAGAAGCACGCGCACGCCGCAATTCATGGTGCACACGTCACGCAGGGCCGAGAAGCCGGAATGCATTTCGGCGCAGATGGCGCGGGCAAAGGCGCGCGCGGCCTTGTCGGATGGCCAGAGCCGGGGTGATCTTCGGCGACGTATTCAACAATGGCCAGCGAGTCCCAGACGCGGGTATCGCCATCGACCAGCAGCGGAACCCGGCCGGTGGGTGAGAAGGCGCGAAACTTGTCGTGGCTGCCATGGTCGACAAAGGGCTGCAATTGCTCGGTGAAGGGAATGTCGAGCACGCGCAGTGCCAGCCAGGGGCGCAGCGACCAGGATGAGTAATTCTTGTTGCCGATGATGAGCGTGTACATGGCCGGGCCCCCGGAATTGAAGATTGGTGTGGTCGCCTGAACTGGCTAGGGCAGGATCGCCTTGAGGCGCAAGAGCGCAATGCGCTCGACCTGCGCGCAGGCGGTGGCGAATTCGGCTTCGGCGCTGTTCTTGAGCCGGGTTTCGAAGGCCGCCAGGATCGATTCCTTGGTATTGTCGCGCACCGCGATGATGAAGGGGAAGCCGAACTTGTCGACATAGGCGGTGTTGAGCATGGTGAAGCGCTGGCGTTCGCCATCGGTGAGCGCATCGAGCCCCACCGAAGCCTGTTCGGCGGTGGATTCGGCTGTCAGCCGCTGGGCCGCGGCGAGTTTGCCGGCCAGATCGGGGTGGGCGTTCAGAACGGCCAGACGCTCCTGTTCGCTGGCCATACGGAACTGGCAGCGCAGGGCGAAATGCAGGCCGATGGCGGTGTCATTGGCGGGAGCGAGTTCACCTTCCCAGGCGCGCTCGGCAATCCAGGGCGAGTGCTCGAAAATCGAGCCATAGCGCTGCACGAAGTCGTCCTTGTCGAGCTGGGACGGGATCACCTCAGGTGCGATATAGGGGTGTTCGGTCGCCCAGTGCTCGGCAATGGCGAGGCGGGTGGGGACCCAGACCTTGTCGAAGGTCTTGATGTAATCAACGAATTTCCTGAGGCCCTGGAAGCGGCCGGGCTGGCCCACCAGACGGCAATGCAGACCCAGGCTCATCATCTTGGGGCTGCCGGCCTGTCCCTCGGCATAGAGGCAGTCAAAGCTGTCCTTGAGGAACTGGAAATATTCCTCGCCATTGTCAAAACCGGGCGCGGTGACAAAGCGCATGTCGTTGGCGCTCAGCGTATAGGGGATGATCAACTGCGGCTTGTCCTGATGCACGCGCCAATAGGGCAGGTCATCATCATAGGTGTCCGAGATATAGGCAAAGCTGCCCGTTTCGGAGACCAGATCAATGGTGTTGAGGCTGGAGCGGCCGGTGTACCAGCCGCGCGGCGGCGCGCCCGTGGCGACGGTGTGCAGGCGGATCGCTTCGGCGATCTGGGCGCGTTCCTCGTCGGGCGGCATATCCTTGTGCTGCACCCATTTCAGACCATGGCTGGCGATTTCCCAGCCGGCCTCCTGCATGGCAGCCAACTGGGCTGGTGCGCGCATCAGGGCGGTGGCGACGCCATAGATGGTGAGCGGCAGGTCTGCCTCGGTAAACAGGCGATGCAGCCGCCAGAAGCCGGCGCGGGCGCCATACTCGTACATCGATTCCACATTGGCGTGGCGCTGGCCCGGCCATGGGGCGGCGCCGATGACGTCGGCGAGGAAGGCTTCGGAGGCATCATCGCCGTGCAGGATATTGTTTTCGCCACCCTCCTCATAGTTGAGCACAAACTGTACCGCGACATGGGCGCCGCCGGGCCAATTGGCATATGGCGGGGTGGGGCCGTGGCCGTGCATGTCGCGAGGGTAACGCATGGATAGGGTGCTTTCGTCTGACTGATCTGGCGATAGTATGGGCTTGTCCGCAGCGATCAAGATGCACAAAAATGGACCAGATGGTAAAAAATGAGCATTGCGGATCGGCGGCGATGCGCTAGTCTCGGCGCGGGGACGACAAACGGAGCAGCAGAATGGCGGGAAGTGGTCGCCTTACCACACACGTATTGGACACGATGCACGGCACGCCGGCGCGCGGCATGCGGATCGAATTGCACTATGTTCATGGCGATCATACGCACCATATTGCCGATAGCTATACCAATGCCGATGGCCGGGTGGATCAGCCCTTGCTGGCAGGCGAGCAGTTCCAGATGGGCGAGTTCGAAATCCGCTTCCATGTCGGGCAGTTTTTCGAGCGTCTGGATGTCGGGGTCGAGAACCCGTTTTTGAACGTGGTGCCGATCCGTTTCACCATCAGCGAAGACAGGCACTACCACGTGCCGCTGCTGGTCAGCCCATTTGCCTATTCAACCTATCGGGGGAGCTAGGGCATGACCGCTGTTTCGGGCGCCATTCGCTTCATCCTCAATGATGAGGAAATCAGCCTCACCGATATCAAGCCCGATGCGACGCTATTGGACTGGCTGCGGCTGGAGCGGCGGCTGCGTGGCTCCAAGGAAGGTTGCGCCGAGGGCGATTGCGGGGCCTGCACGGTGCTGGTTGGCCGGGTGATGGGCGATGAGATCATCTATGACTCGGTGACCTCATGCATCCGTTTCATGGGCAGCCTGCACGGCACCCATGTGGTGACGATTGAACATTTGCGAGGCGAGAACGGCAATCTGCATCCAGTGCAGCAGGCCATGGTGGATCACCATGGCAGCCAGTGTGGCTTCTGCACGCCGGGCTTTGTGATGAGCCTTTACGGACTGTGGATGCGCACGCCTGATCCGAGCCAGGGCGCCATTGAAAAGGCGTTGCAGGGCAATCTGTGCCGTTGCACCGGCTATGCGCCCATCGTGCGGGCGGGCAAGGCCATGTCGAGCTATGGTCTGCCGCAGGGCGATCCGCTGCTGGCCGAGCGCATTGCGCTCAAAGGTCAAATCAAGGCCATTCTGGATGGCAGCCGGGTCGAGCTGGGCGCGGGCGATCAGCGCATTATTGTGCCCGCGACGCTGGACGATTTTGCCGAAGTTTACGCAGCCAATCCCGAAGCGACGATTGTTGCCGGCTCGACCGATGTGGGGCTTTGGGTGACCAAGTTCATGCGGCCTATCGGCCCGGTGATCTTCATTGGCCATCTGCCCGAACTCAAGGCCGTTGCCGACAATGCCAGCGAAGTGCGGTTTTATGCCGGGGTGAGCTATTCGGAAGCGCTGCCGGTGCTGGCCGAGAATTTCCCTGATCTGGGCGAGATGTGGAGCCGGGTTGCGGGCGAGCAGATCCGCAATATGGGCACGATTGGCGGCAATATCGCCAATGGCTCGCCCATTGGTGACACGCCGCCGCCGTTCATTGCGCTGGGTGCCAAGCTGACACTGCGCCGGGGCAGTCATCGCCGCGAGATCAAGCTGGAAGACTTTTTCATCGCCTATGGCAAGCAGGACCGGCAGCCCGGCGAATTCGTCGAGAGCGTGACGGTGCCGCTGCTGCCGGCGGGCGAGAAGTTTGCCGCCTACAAGATCTCCAAGCGGCGCGAGGAAGATATTTCGACGCTGTGCGGTGCGTTCCGGGTATTTGTCAGCGACGGCGGCACGGTGGGTATGGCACGCATCGCCTTTGGCGGCATGGCGGCAACACCCAAGCGCGCCAAGGCAGTCGAGGCGGCGCTGGTGGGCAAGCCCTGGACGCAGGACACGATTGACGCGGCTGTCTCGGCCTTCGCCGAGGACTATCAGCCGATCTCGGACATGCGGGCGAGTGCTGATTATCGTCTGCTGACCGCGCAGAACCTGCTCAAGCGGTTCTTTCTGGAAACGACCGGAAACGGTCAGCGTCTGCGGCGGGAGGTGGCATGAACAAGCACGAGACACCCATCACGCTGAGTACAGTGCATAGCGACATCAAGCACGATAGCGGGCCCAAGCACGTTACCGGCACGGCCGAATATATCGATGACATGGTCGAGCCGGCGGGCACCATGCACGCCTATCTGGGGCTTTCGACCAATCCGCATGCCCAGATCGTCGGCATGGATTTTTCCGCGACCCTGGCGGCGCCGGGCGTTCTTGGCGTGCTCACAGCGGCCGATGTTCCGGGCGACAATGATGTCAGCTCCAACCACAGCCATGACGAACCGCTGTTACCCGTCGATACCGTGCATTTCTGGGGCCAGCCGCTATTTGCGGTGATTGCCGAGACACGCGATCAGGCGCGGCGGGCGGCGCATCTGGCCAAGGTAGAATACAAGGATCTGCCGTTTGCCACCAATGTGCGTGACGCGCAGGCATCTGGCGGCACGCTGGTGACGCCGCCACTCAAGCTGGAACGCGGCGATGTCGCTGCCGGGATGGCGGGCGCACCGCGTCGGGTCAAGGGCAGTATCGAGATCGGCGGGCAGGACCATTTCTATCTCGAAGGCCATATTGCCCTGGCTGTGCCGGGGGAAGATGAAGACGTCACGGTGTTTTCCTCGACCCAGCATCCTACCGAAGTGCAGGTGATGGTGGCGCAGGTGCTGGGCATTCGCCTGCATGCAGTGACGGTCAATGTGCGACGCATGGGCGGCGGCTTTGGCGGCAAGGAAACTCAGAGCAATCTGTTTGCCTGCGTGGCTGCGATGGCGGCCAAGAAATGGAACCGTGCCTGCAAGATCCGGCCGGACCGCGATGACGACATGACGGCCACCGGCAAGCGGCACGACTTCGTGGTCGATTACGATGTCGGCTATGACGACAGTGGCAAGATCCATGCGGTCGAAGCCGTCTATGGCGCGCGCGCCGGATTCTCGTCAGACCTGTCGGGGCCGGTGACGGACCGGGCGCTGTTCCACGCTGACAATGCCTACTGGTATCCGGCAGTGCGGGTACGCAGTGAGCCGCTCTATACCAATACGGTTTCCAACACCGCGTTTCGTGGCTTCGGTGGCCCGCAGGGCATGATGGCCGCCGAGCGCTGGATCGAAGATATTGCCTATGATCTGGGGCGCGATCCGCTGGAGATACGCAAGGCCAATTTCTACGGCACCGACACCGACAATGTGACGCCCTATCACCAGACGGTGCAGGACAATATCGTCCACCGGGTGGTCGAGGAGATCGAGGCAAGCTCGGACTATCAGGCGCGGCGCGCGGCGATCCTCAAGTACAATGCCGGCAGTCCGATCCTAAAAAAGGGCATCGCGCTGACTCCGGTCAAATTCGGCATCTCGTTCACGGCCACCTGGTACAATCAGGCCGGCGCGCTGGTACATGTCTACAAGGATGGCTCTATCCATCTCAGCCATGGCGGCACCGAAATGGGGCAGGGGCTCTATATCAAGGTGGCGCAGGTGCTGGCCGATGCCTTCGGCGTCGGGCTGAGCGTGGTCAAGATCATGGGCACCAGCACGGGCAAGGTGCCCAACACCTCCGCCACCGCAGCGTCATCGGGGTCGGACCTCAATGGCATGGCAGCCTTTGACGCGGCGCGGCAGATCAAGCAGCGGCTGGTGGTCCATGCCGCCAAGCTCTACCAGTGCAGCGAAGCGGCAGTGGAGTGGGTGCCCGGTGGCATTCAGGCAGCGGACAAGTTCGTGCCTTTCGCCGAACTGGCGGCCTCGGCCTATATGAACCGGGTACAACTGTCGGCAACCGGGTTCTATCAGGTGCCCAAGATCCATTGGGACCGGGCCACCGGGCGCGGTCACCCGTTCTACTATTTCGCCTATGGTGCTTCGGTCAGCGAAGTCACGATCGACACGCTGACAGGGGAATACACGGTGGACCGTGTGGATATCCTGCATGACGTGGGTCACTCGCTCAATCCGGCCATCGATATGGGCCAGATCGAAGGTGGCTTCATTCAGGGCATGGGCTGGCTGACCAGTGAAGAGCTGGTGTGGGACGATAAAGGTCAGCTGCGCACCAAGGCGCCGTCGACATACAAGATCCCGCTGGCCAGCGACGTGCCGCCGGTATTCAACGTCAAACTGGCCGAATGGTCGGTCAATGCCGAGCCGACCATCGGGCGTTCCAAGGCCGTGGGCGAGCCGCCCTTCATGCTGGCCATGAGTGTGGTGGAAGCGCTCTCGATGGCGGTGGCCAGCGTGGCCGATTACACAATCGCGCCGCGACTGGATACGCCGGTGACGCCCGAACGCGTGCTGATGGGTTGCGAGCGGCTCAAGCGGGAGGCGCGCGGGTGAGGGTGTCTTGCGCGCTCCGTGCCGTACCCCTTCTAGCCTCCCCCTGACAGGGGGAGGGACCGCTCCGCGACTAACCCATGATCTCATCACGGCCACAGATCGGCTCCTCCCCCTGTCAGGGGGAGGTTGGGAGGGGGTGCCTGCCCCATGACCCGCGCCACCGAACTCACCACCTTCTTTTCCACTAATCCGCACGCCATCGTCTGCGAGCTGACATCCGTGCGCGGCTCAAGCCCGCGCGCACAGGGGACATTCATGCTGGTGGGCCAGGCGGGGCTGTTCGGCACGATCGGGGGCGGCGCGCTCGAATATATGGTGATCGAGCATGCGCGGCGGCTGATCGCGTCGGGTCGGGCCGAGGAAGCCATGGACGTGCCGCTGGGTCCTGAAATTGGTCAATGTTGCGGCGGTCGGGTCGGGATCAGCCTGCGCCATGCCGATGCAGCGCAGCGTGCGGTACTCAGTGCGCAGGTCGATGCAGAAGACGCAGCGCTGCCGCATGTCTATGTGTTTGGCGCGGGCCATGTCGGTCGGGCGCTGGCGCAGATGCTGGCCTTGCTGCCGGTACAGGTGATGGTGATCGACACGCGGCGCGAAGAGCTTGAACTGCTGCCTGCCCATATCAATGCCAAGGCGGTGGCGATGCCAGAAGCGGTGGTGCGCAGCGCGCCACAGGGCAGCAGTTTTGTCATTTTGACCCACGATCATGCGTTGGATTTCCTGATCGCGCAGGAAGCGCTGGCACGCACGGACAGCCCCTATGTCGGCATGGTGGGATCGCGCACCAAGCGGGCGCGGTTTTCCAGCTGGTATGTGGGCGAGGGCGGCGATGCCAAGGCGCTGGACCGGCTGGTGCTGCCGATTGGCCAGCAGGGCCTTGGGGATAAGCGTCCCGAAGTTATCGCGGCACTGGCGGCAGCGGAAATTATGGTACACATTGGGCAACGGGAAGCTGAAACTGAGCGCGCGAACGCCCCTGAGCCATTGGGGGTGGTGAATGGACGCTAGTATGCCGCATCGGCTGGAATTGACCGGTATCACCAAGCGCTTTCCGGGCGTTCTGGCGAATGACAATGTGACCTTCTTCGTTGAGCCCGGCGAAATCCATGCGCTGCTCGGCGAAAATGGCGCCGGTAAATCCACTCTCGTCAAAATGATCTACGGGATCATGCAGCCCGATGCCGGTGAGATTGCCTGGGATGGTGCGCCGGTGACCGTGTCCAGCCCAAAGGCGGCCCGCAAGCTGGGCATCGGCATGGTGTTTCAGCATTTTTCGCTGTTTGAAGCGCTGACGGTGCTGGAGAACATTGCGCTGGGCATGGATGCCAAGATTCCGGCCCGCGAGCTTGAAGCGCGCATTCGCGAGGTGATGAGCAAATACGGGCTGCTGCTCGACCCGCATCGCACGGTGGCGACGCTGTCGGTGGGTGAGCGTCAGCGCATCGAAATCGTGCGCGCCCTGCTGCTCGACCCCAAGCTGCTGATCATGGATGAGCCAACTTCGGTGCTGACGCCGCAGGAAGTCGAGCAATTGTTCGATGTGCTGCGCAAGCTGGCGGCACAGGGTTGCTCGATCCTGTACATTTCCCACAAGCTGCACGAGATCAAGGCGCTGTGCGATACAGCGACCATTCTGCGCGGCGGCAAGCTGGTTGATACGTGCGATCCCAAGCAGGAAACTTCGCGCTCGATGGCCGAAAAAATGATCGGTGCCGGGCTCAAGGATATCGTTCGGGTCGCCGACCGCGAGCTGGGGGCGCCCAAGCTGGTGGTGTCCAAGCTGTCCACGATCAAGACAGGGCATTTTGATGTGCCGGTCGATGATGTGAGTTTTACCGTGCGGGCCGGGGAAATCTTCGGCATTGCCGGTGTGGCGGGCAATGGGCAGAACGCCCTGCTTGATGCGCTTTCGGGCGAAGTGCGCAGCGATGACAGCCAGAGCGTGACCATTGACGGATTTCCGCTGGGTCTGCTCGATACCACGGGGCGCCGCAAATACGGGCTGTGTGCGGTGCCCGAAGAGCGCAATGGTCATGCGGCGGTGGGCGATTTTTCGCTCTCGGATAATACGGTACTGACGGCGCGCGACCGGCTGGGCATGGTGGTGCTGGGGCTGATCAATTCGGGTGCAGCCAAGACCTATACCGGCAAGGTGATCGCCGAATTCGCCGTCAAGGCGCTGGGCCCGGCCTCGATGGCGGGCTCGCTATCGGGCGGCAATCTGCAGAAATACATAATGGGTCGCGAGATCCTGCAAAAACCCACGGTGCTGGTGGTCAGCCAGCCGACATGGGGGGTCGATGCAGGAGCGGCGGCCGCCATTCATCAGGCGCTGGTTGATCTGGCGGCGGCTGGCTCGGCCATTGTAGTGATCAGTCAGGATCTCGACGAGCTGCGGGCTCTCTGCGATACGCTGGCCGTGATCAATATGGGGCGCCTGTCGCCGGCCAAGCCGAATGCGGAGATGAGCGTGGAAGAGATCGGCCTGCTGATGGGTGGCGTGCACGGGGCTATGGAGGCGCAAAATGCTATTCCGGCTTGAGAAACGCTCCGAACCCTCCAAATTCATGCTTTACGCCACACCCGTGGCGGCGGTGCTGCTCACCATGGTGGTGGGCGCGATCATCTTCTCGCTGATCGGCTTTGACGGGCTGGGTGCGGTGCGCGAAATCTTCTTCACGCCCTTGACCAATTCGTACAAATGGCAGGACCTCGGGGTCAAAGCCGCGCCGCTGATCATTATCGGTGTCGGGCTGTCGATCTGCTACCGGGCAAATGTGTGGAACATTGGCGCCGAAGGGCAATATGTGATGGGCGGGCTGGCCGCAACATGGGTGGCGCTGGCGACCTATGGCATGACCGGCTGGTGGATCCTGCCGCTGATGTTTGTGGCCGGTGTTGCCGGTGGCGCAGCCTATGCGGCGATCCCCGCACTGCTCAAGACGCGGCTGGGCGTCAATGAAATCCTGACCAGCCTGATGCTGACTTATGCCTCGGTGCAACTGATCTATTATCTGGTGCGCGCGCCCTGGAAGGACCCCATGGGCATGGGCTTTCCGCAGACCCGGATCTTTTCGGAAGCAGCCCGACTGCCGTTCATCATTCCCCAGACCATCGTGCATCTGGGCGTGCCGATCGCCATTGTGGTGGCGCTGGTGGCCTGGTTCATCATGACCCGCTCGGTGTTCGGCTATCGCATGCGCGTGGTCGGGGCGGCGCCACACGCGGCTCGCTATGGCGGTTTTTCCGAGAACAAGACCATTTGGCTGGCGCTGCTGGTCAGTGGTGGGTTGGCTGGGATGGCCGGCATGCTTGAAGTGGCGGGTCCGTTCCAGCGCATGGTGCCGGGCTTTCCGACCAATTACGGTTTCACCGCGATCATCGTGGCGTTTCTGGGCCGGCTCAATCCGCTGGGGGTGATCTTTGCCGGCATCGTGATGGCGATCACCTTTGTTGGCGGCGAGGTGGCGCAGACCACCATTGGCCTGTCCAGTTCGGCCACGGGCGTGTTCCAGGCCATGATGCTGTTCTTCCTGCTGGCAGGAGACATTCTGGTGCGCTACCGCATCAAGCGGGTGGCGCCGGCCAAGGAGGCGCAGGCATGACCAACGAGCTGATCATCGCCATCATCGTCACTGTTGTGGGTGCGTCGACGCCCATCCTGATTGCCGCGCTTGGCGAGCTGGTGGTGGAAAAGGCCGGTGTGCTCAATCTGGGCGTTGAAGGCATGATGCTGGTGGGCGCGATCACGGCGTTTGTCGTGGTGTTCCTGACCGGCAATCATTACCTCGCCATTCTGCTGGCCGCCGCGGCGGGCGTGGCAACATCGTTGATATTCGGATTGCTGACGCTGAGCCTGTCAGCCAATCAGACGGCAACGGGACTGGCGCTGACGATTTTTGGCACCGGCTTTTCAGCGCTGGCGGGCCAGGGCTACAGCGCCAAGCCGGTCACGCTGCTGGGACCGCTATTTCCAACCGAGATAGCGACGCATCCGGTGTGGCGCGTGCTGTTTGGCTATTCGGCGCTGGTGTATTTCGCGTTGGTCATGGTCGTCGCCGTGTGGTGGTTCCTCAAAAAGAGCCGCAGCGGGCTGATCCTGCGCGCGGTGGGCGAGAATGATCATTCTGCCCATTCCATCGGCTATTCGGTGATCGGCGTGCGCTATCTGGCGGTTGCCTATGGCGGGGCCATGGCCGGCATTGCCGGGGCCTGTTTCCCGCTGCTGCTGACCCCGCAATGGGCTGACCGGATGACGGCGGGCCGTGGCTGGATTGCAGTGGCGCTGGTGGTTTTCGCGTCCTGGAAGCCATTCCGGCTGCTGGCGGGCGCCTATCTGTTCGGTCTGGTGATGACCATGGAGCTCTACGCCAAGGCTGGCGGGGGCCCGCTCAGCGCCATTCCATCCGAGCTATGGGCCGCACTGCCCTATCTCGCAACTATCGTCGTGCTGGTGTTGATCTCCATTCGGCGCGATGCTTCCACCAATGCACCGGCCTGCCTCGGCAAGCCGTTCTTGCCCAGCAATTGAGGGTCACGGACATGACGCTCGATCAACCAAGAAAAGTTCTTCAGGAGAGACAGATGACAATCACTCGTCGCAATATTCTCAAGATCGGTGGCGCTGCCGCCGCTCTGCCACTGTTGGGTTCGCGCGCCTTTGCGCAGGCCGAGCCACTCAAGGTCGGCTTCGTGCTGATCGGCACGGTCAACGACAATGGCTGGAACTTCGGCCATGCCGAAGGCGCCAAGTACATGAAGGAAATGCTGGGCGATGCCGTCGCCGAGCCAACCATCGTGGAAAACGTGCCTGAGGGTCCTGACTGCGAACGCGTACTGCGCGAACTGGCCCAGTCGGGTCACAAGCTGATCTTTGCAACCAGCTTCGGCTATGGCGACTACGTCATCAAGGTTGCCCAGCAGTTCCCCGACGTGAAGTTCGAGCACGCCACCGGCTACCAGCGTTCGGACAATGTCGCGACCTATAATGCACGTTTCCATGAAGGCCGTGCGGTGTGCGGCACAATTGCCGGTCACCTGTCGCAGACCGGCAAGGCTGGCTATATCGGTTCGTTCCCGATCCCTGAAGTTGTTCTGGGCATCAACTCGTTCGTGCTGGCCGCCCGCAAGGTGAATCCAGACTTCGAAATCACCCCAATCTACATCTCGACCTGGAACGACCCGGCCAAGGAAGCCGATGCGGCCCGCGCCATGATCGATCAGGGCATTGACGTGATTGCCCAGCACACTGACGGCCCAGCGGCCCTGCAGGTCGCTGAAGAGCGCGGCATTGTCGGCGGTTTCGGCCAGGGTGCCGACATGAGCGCATTCGCGCCCAAGGCGCAGCTGACCTCGATCATCGACCATTGGGGTCCGCATTATCAGGATGCTGCTGAAGCCGTGATCGCCGGCACCTGGGAAACCGGTGACCGTTGGCCTGGCCTGAAGGAAGGCGAAGTGCAGATCGGGCCATACAATGAGTCGATCCCCGCTGACGTGGTTGCCGCCGCCGAAGCCATCAAGAACGGCCAGATCGATGGTTCGTTCAACATCTTCACCGGCCCGATCAATGATCACACCGGTGTCGAGCGCGTGCCGGCTGGCGTGACCATGACCGATGGCGAACTGCTGAGCATGGACTGGTATGTCGAAGGCGTGAACCCGCCCGCATAAGGTCTGCTTGCAAGAGCATTGAGAGGGGCGGGTTCGAGCCCGCCCCTTTTTCACGAATGAACAGGTGATCGAATGGGCGATTTTGCGATTTTTTACGAGTGGCTGATGTTTGCCGTGCGCTGGCTGCACGTGATCACGGCTATCGCCTGGATCGGCTCATCGTTTTACTTCATTGCGCTTGATCTGGGCCTGCGCAAAACCCCGAGCCTGCCGCCACTGGCGCATGGCGAGGAGTGGCAGGTGCATGGCGGTGGCTTTTATCACATCCAGAAATATCTGGTGGCGCCGGACTTCCTGCCCGAGCATCTGACGTGGTTCAAATGGGAGAGCTACTGGACCTGGTTCTCCGGCTTCATGCTGCTGGTGCTGGTCTATTATGTCGGTGCGGACCTCTATCTCGTCGACCGGACCGTGCTGGACGTGCCCGCCTGGCAAGCCATCGGGCTGTCACTGGCGTCGATCGGGCTGGGCTGGGCGCTGTATGACGGGCTGTGCAAGTCGCCGATTGGTCAGTCGACCACGGGGCTGATGCTGGTGTTGTTCGCCATTCTGGTGGCGATGAGCTGGGGCTATACCCAGCTGTTTACCGGGCGCGCTGCCATGCTGCATATGGGGGTGTTCACCGCCACCATCATGACGGCCAATGTGGTGATGATCATCATCCCCAATCAGCGCATCGTGGTAGGCGATCTCAAGGCGGGCCGGGTGCCCGATGCCAAATATGGCAAGATCGCCAAGCAGCGCAGCCTGCATAACAATTACCTGACGCTGCCGGTGATCTTCTTCATGCTGAGCAGCCACTATCCGCTGGCCTTTGCCACGCAGTGGAACTGGATCATCGCGTCGCTGATCTTTCTGGTGGGCGTGGTCATCCGGCACTATTTCAACACGCGCCATGCCCGCAAGGGCAATCCGCACTGGACCTGGGCGGTGGCGGTGGCGCTGTTTCTGGTCATCGCCTGGCTGTCGAGCGGGCCCAAACTGCCAGGCATGGCGGGAGAGGAGGTGGCGTCCCGGGCGGCCGAGAGCTTTCTCAGTGCCAGCCATTTCGAGGCTGCCAGCCTGACCGTACAGACCCGCTGCGCTATGTGCCATACGGCTGAACCGGCCTGGCCCGGCGTGTCGCAGGCGCCCAAGAACGTGATCCTGGACAATGACATCGCCATTGCCAATCACGCCAAGGATATCGCCATGCAGGCGGGCTACGCCCATGCCATGCCGCCGGGCAATGTCAGCGAAATGACGGTTGAAGAACGCGCGCTGCTGGTGGCGTGGTTCCGCGAGGGTTCCGGGCAATGAGCGTGACCATTCTGCGCGGCCGCGTGCTGAGTTTCCTCAGCGAGCCGCAGGGGCTCGATGATACGGCCAGCTATCGCTATCTCGAAGACGGGGCAATCAGCATTGTCGATGGCAAGATCGTGGCCGTTGAGGATTTTGACTCTGCTGCAGTTGGCGATGCGGTGGTGATCGATCATCGCCCGCATCTGATCATGCCGGGCTTTATTGATACCCATCTGCATTACGTGCAGAGCCAGATGATCGCCTCCTATGCCGGCTCGCTGCTGGAATGGCTGAACACCTACACCTTTGTGGAAGAGCAGAAGTTCAGCCAGCAGGGCCATGCGAGTGCTGTCGCCAGCGCCTTCTATGATGAGCTGATCCGGCAGGGCACGACGACGGCGGTGGCCTATTGCTCAAGCGCGCCAGCATCGGTGGACGCCTATTTCGCCGAAGCCGAAAAGCGCAACATGCTGATGATTGGCGGCAAGGTGATGATGGATCGCAATGCGCCCGAGGCGCTGTGTGACACCGCCCAGTCCAGCTATGACGACACCAAAACCCTCATCGCACGCTGGCATGGCCGGGGTCGGGGCCTCTATGCCATCTCGCCGCGCTTTGCCATAACCTCGACGCCCGAGCAGATGGCGGCGGCGCAGAGTTTGGTTGCCGAGCATCCTGAGTGCTACGTGCAGACCCATCTGAGCGAAAACGACGCTGAGATCACGTTGTCTATGCAGCTCTATCCGGATGCGCCGGACTATACCGGCATTTATCAGGATTACGGCCTGCTTGGCTCCAAAACGCTGCTGGGTCACTGCATCCACCTCAATCATCGCGAAACCGGGGTGCTGGCCGAAACCGGTTCGGTCGCCGTGTTCTGTCCGACCTCGAACCTGTTCCTGGGCTCGGGACTGTTTGACCACCAGCGGCTGAGCCAGCACGGTGTGCGCATTGGCGTGGCCACCGATATCGGCGGCGGCACCAGCTTTTCCATGCTGCGCACGCTCGATGAGGGCTACAAGATCCTGCAGTTGCGCGGGCAGCGGCTGACGCCATTCAACTCGTTTTACATGATGACACTGGGCAATGCCCGGGCACTGTCGCTGGAAGGCACGATCGGCACCATCGCGCCGGGCTGCTCGGCCGATCTGGTGGTGCTTGATTCGGCTGCAACGCCGGCCATGGCGCTGCGCATGCAGACGGCAACGCAATTGGTTGAAGAGCTGTTCCTGCTGCAGACATTGGGGGATGACCGGGCAATTGCGGAGGTCTATGTCGCTGGCGCACAGGCGAAGTCGACTATAGGTGGGTTGTGAGCGGCGCGTCCTTGGCCTAAATCTCTGGCAATTCAGGAAGGACACAACCTCATGAGCGACTACCAGACAAAATCCGGCCTCTCGGTTCATTCTCTGCTGGTCGACTTTGTCGAGAAAGAGGTCCTTCCTGGCCTCGAGGTCAGCGCTGAGCAGTTCTGGAGCGGCTTTGCCGGCATGGTTGCCGAGCATGCGCCGACCAATGCGAGCCTGCTGGCCAAGCGCGATGCCATGCAGAGCCAGATCGATGACTGGCATCACAAATATGGGCCGGTCTCGAGCAATCCGCAGGGCTATGAATTCTTCCTGCGCGATATCGGCTATCTGGTGCCCGAGCCTGCCGACTTCACCATCGAGACCGAGGGGCTGGACCCCGAGATCACCACGCTGTGCGGCCCGCAGCTGGTGGTGCCGGTTTCCAATGCCCGCTATGCCCTGAACGCTGCCAATGCGCGCTGGGGCAGCCTGTATGATGCCTATTACGGCACCGACGTCATTAGCCGTCAGGGCGACATTGCGCCGGGCAAGAGCTATAACCCGGCGCGCGGTGCGGCGGTGGTCGACAAGGCCGCCAGCTTTCTAGACAACACATTTCCGCTCAGCGCCGGCAGCCATCGCGATGTGACTGCCTATAGCGTGGTCGGGGCAGGAGACAGTGCCAGCCTTGAGATCACCACGGCTGCGGGGACAACCGCGCTCAAGGATGCCGCGGCATTTGTGGGTCACGCCACCAATGGCGGCAAGTTCGAGATCGTGCTGCGCCATAAT
This sequence comes from Devosia sp. J2-20, assembly GCF_055808475.1. Classification (NCBI taxonomy): domain Bacteria; kingdom Pseudomonadati; phylum Pseudomonadota; class Alphaproteobacteria; order Hyphomicrobiales; family Devosiaceae; genus Devosia; species Devosia sp. J2-20. The sequence continues at coordinate 738,155 of NZ_CM147870.1, forward strand.
GGCCTGCATGTTATCCTGGTGATCGACAAGGGCAGTGTGATCGGGGGAACGCATGCGGCGGGCCTGAGCGACGTGATCATGGAATCGGCGCTGACCACAATTCAGGACTGCGAAGATTCCGTGGCGGCGGTGGATGCCGAGGACAAGGTTGGCGTTTATCGCAACTGGCTGGGCCTGATGAACGGCACGCTGCAGGACACCTTCGAGAAGGGCGGCAAGCAGGTTACCCGCAAGCTCAAGCAGGACGGTGTCTATACCGCGCCTGATGGCAGCGAACTGGTGCTCAAGGGCCGGGCGCTGCTGCTGGTGCGCAATGTGGGTCATCTGATGACCACCGATGCCGTGCTGCTCGATGGCAAGCCGATTGGCGAAGGGCTGATGGATGCGGCCGTCACCGTGCTCTGCGCCATGCAGGACAAGGTGAACAGCCGCACCGGGGCGGTCTATATCGTCAAGCCCAAGATGCACGGGCCTGAGGAAGTGGCCTTCGCCTGCGCGATCTTTGGCTCGGTTGAAAAGATGCTGGGGCTGGCTCCCAACACCGTCAAGATCGGCATCATGGATGAGGAACGCCGGACCTCGGCCAACCTCAAGGCGGCGATCTATGAAGCGCGCCAGCGTGTGTTTTTCATCAATACCGGCTTCCTTGATCGTACAGGCGATGAAATCCACACCGCCATGGAAGCGGGCGCGGTGCTGCGCAAGGACGAGATCAAGAACGAGCGCTGGATCGCCTCCTATGAGGATCGCAATGTGCTGATCGGTCTGGCCTGCGGCCTATCGGGTCGGGCGCAGATCGGCAAGGGCATGTGGGCGCGCCCCGACGATATGGCGGCGATGATGGAGGCCAAGGGTGGCCATCCCAATTCGGGCGCCAATACCGCCTGGGTACCAAGCCCGACAGCGGCGACGCTGCATGCGCTGCATTATCACCAGATCGACGTGTTTGCCGCCCAGCATCGCCGGCACAATGAAGCCGTGCCCGATTTGACCGCGCTGTTCTCAATGCCGGTACAGGCGCCGTTTGCGCTGAGCCGTGAAGAGATCACCCGCGAGCTGGAAAACAATGCGCAGGGCATTCTGGGTTACGTGGTGCGCTGGGTGCAGCAGGGCGTGGGCTGTTCCAAGGTGCCTGACATCAACAATGTCGGGCTGATGGAAGACCGGGCGACCTGCCGGATTTCATCGCAGGCGGTGGCCAACTGGCTGCGCCATGGGCTGGTCAGCCGCGACGAGGTTACCGCCACGTTCGAGCGTATGGCGACGGTGGTCGACCAGCAGAATGCCGGCGATCCGGCCTATCGGCCAATGGCGGAGAATTTTCAGTCCGTCGCCTTCCGCGCCGCGCTGGATCTGGCCCTGCACGGCGCCGATCAGCCCAGCGGCTATACCGAACCGCTGCTCCATGCCGCCCGCCGCAAGGTCAAGGCGCGCGACAAGAGCTAACTGGCGAGGCGATCGCGGTCAGCTGACGAAGTCGAACTTGTCGACGTCGAACAGGCCGCGATCGGTCATCTTGAGATGCGGGATAACCGGCAGGGCGAGGAACGCTACCTGCAGGAAGGGCTCGGGCAGTACGCAGTCGAGCGCCAGGGCTGCGTCACGCAGAATGTGCAGATCGTGCGAGACGGTCTCGAAGGGTTCAAGGCTCATCAGGCCGGCAATCGGCAGAGCCAGCTCGGCGGTGACCTTGCCGCCATCGGCCACGGCAAAGCCGCCGCCGAGCTCGATCAGGCGGTTGACCGCCACGGCCATGTCCTCGTCATTGGCCCCCACCACTGTGATGTTGTGGCTGTCATGCCCCACCGATGAGGCGATGGCGCCGCGCTTCAGACCAAAGCCGGTGACGAAGCTGCGGCCAATATTGCCGTTCTTGCCATGCCGTTCGATCACCGCGACCTTGATGACATCGGCATTCAAATCGGGCTGCAGGCCGCGCTCGGTGCTGGCCAGCGTGGCTTCCTCGCGGAATGTCAGGATCAGCCCGGGGCGCACGCCGATCACCGGGGTGCTGTTCTGGCCGGGACGGGGTTCGGCAATGAAGCTGTCGGCGGTAACCGGGGTGGCCTTCATCGAGCTCAGCCCCACCGCCGCGACAGGCGCGCGCGCATCGAACAGTTCGGGGACCACGAGGCGGCCGCCGGTGACGACATCGGAAACCGTGCATTCCTCGAGACTGTCGAGCAGGGCGATGTCGGCGCGCCAGCCCGAGGCGAGCAGGCCGCGATCGGTCAAACCGAAGATGCGCGCTGCCGAATGGCTGGCGGCGCGGTAAACGTGGTGCAGAGGACGCCCCATGGCAATCAGCCGGCGGATCGAGCTGTCGAGATGGCCTTCTTCGGCGATATCGAGCGGATTGCGATCATCGGTGCACAGCGCCACGAAGCTGGAGGTGTTTTCGTCGAGCACTTCGGCCAGAGCCTTGAGGTCCTTGGAGACGGAGCCTTCGCGGATCAGAATGGCCATGCCCTTGGCGAGCTTTTCACGCGCCTCGGCAGCGCTGGTGGCTTCGTGGTCGGTGCGGATGGCGGCGGCGAGATAGCCATTGAGTGCGGTGCCCAAGAGCAATGGCGCGTGGCCGTCAATATGGCCGCCCTGGAAGGCAACCAGCTTGGCCAGGATGCCCGGATCGGCATTGAGCACGCCGGGGAAGTTCATCATTTCGGCCAGCCCGATGACCTTGGGATGGTCGCGGAAGGGCTCAAGATCCTCGATCTCGAGCGCGGCGCCGGAGGTTTCAAAACCCGTGGCAGGGACGCAGGAGGACAGGTTGATGCGCACGTCCATTATCGTCTGCTCGGCGCTGTCGAGGAAATAGCGAATGCCCTCGGCACCCAGCACATTGGCAATTTCATGGGGGTCGCAGATCACGGTGGTGACGCCATAGGGCAGCACGCAGCGATCAAATTCCAGGGGGGTGACCAGCGAGGATTCGATATGCAGGTGGGTGTCGATAAAGCCGGGCACGGCGTAGCGACCGGCGCCATCGATCACCGTATTGCCCTCATAGTTGGCATGAGTGCCCACAATCCGGTCTTCAACGATAGCGATATCGGTGGTGGTCACCGCGCCGGTGATGACGTCGAGCAGGCGCACATTCTTGATCACCACATCGGCCGGGATCTTGCCTTGGCCGGCCATAATCATGCGGGTGAGAGTGTCAGCGGTGGTCATCAAGTCATCCTGGTGTTTGGTCTGGTGCCGAGAGTCGGCGCGTGCCGGGCTTGCGTCAAGTGCCGCCGGGGAACCCCTGGCGGCCAAGCGGCGTTGGTTGGGGTAGTGTAATGGAGCCCAGCATGGAAACCTATGATCCCAAAAAGACCCAAACCGAAGTGCGTCAGGCCAGTCCGCGCAGCATGAACCTGCGTGTGCTGGTCGGCTCGCTGATCGGCGTGGTCGTGCTGTTTGCGATCATCTATGCGGTCTATACGCTGACCCAGTCCAACCCAACTTAGGCAGGGCGTCTGTCCGTCCCCAAGCCGGGAGATCAGGCCGCCCCGCGGGCGATCATGGCGTCACCAACGCGGTCCTGCAATCGCTGGGGCGTATCTTCGGCAGCTCTGTCGCCAGCGTGGACGCAGTAGCGGTTACGACCGCCCGCTTTGGCTCGATAGAGTGCATCGTCGGCGCGGGTGACCAGCTCATTCTCGCTGCGGGCGTGATCGGGCGCGGTCACGATTCCGATGCTGACCCCGATTTCGGCGACATTGTCACCCAAATGATAGGGCGCGCGTACCGCGCTCAGAATGCGGTTGGCCAGACCGGTCGCGTCCTCGGCGCTGGTGATGCCGGTCTGCAGAATGGCGAATTCATCGCCGCCCAGCCGGACCAGTGTGTCGGTGGGGCGCAGCACCGTGATGATGCGGCTGGCGACCTGGCGCAGCAGTTCATCGCCCGCTTCGTGACCATAATTGTCATTGACCTGTTTGAAGCGGTCGAGATCAAGCGCCAGCAGCGCCAGACATGGCGCGGTGTGTTCCATGGTGCGGAATGCGCTATCGAGGCGGTCGCGGAACAACGCACGATTGCCCAGGCCGGTCAGCGGATCATGCAGTGCGCGATGCTGCGCGTCGGCGCGCTCGGCGTGCAGTTGATCGCTGGCGCTGAGCAGGTTGCGCAGGAGCAGGCCGATGATCAGTGTCAGTACAAGCAGGGCAGCACCCAATGCGGGCAGGGTGTCGCTCAGAATGCTCTCGCCTGGCCGGTCGGGTAGCCATTTAAGCCAGACGGCAGGTTCACCCTGCGCGTTGTTCAGGGCAATCGCGGCTTCGTGGGTGGCAAGAGTGCCGTCGTCATCGAAGCGGACGCCGGAGAGCAGATAGCGGTCGGCCAGGTCATTGGCCACAGTGGCATCGAGCATGGTAACCGCGACATAGAGGGGCTCCATGCCGGGAGCGGCATTGAGATTGTGGTCTTCGGCCACAAGCGGGGCGACGCTGAGAATTGCCGGTTGCCCGTCGACCAACCCGATGTCGGTCTGGACCGGCGGGGCTTCGCGATTGCCGGCCTTGTAAGCGGACAGGGCAGCCTGCCTTTCTTCGGTGCGCAGTGCCTGGATAAGAGGGCTGATCAGCGGCTGTATGGCAGCGAAGGATGTCGGGGCAATCTCGCCGCCATCCCGCATGGCAAAGAAGGGGGTGAGATCGGAGTCGAGCACGTAAATCCGGCTCTGGTGGTAATAGTCGAAGCCTTCAGTGCCGAATTCTTCGGCGAACCACTCGGTATCGCCATCCTGATAGGCGATCAGCGCTTCGTCCCAGGCCGCAAGGTCGGTCTGCGCGTAGCCCGCTTCTAGGACGCGATCGTGGAGCGCCAGTTGCAGCAATGTGGACTGACGGGTCAACATGGCATCGTCGGTGTGATCAATCGAGAGCAGGACAAAACCCGCGACCGCACCAACGGTTACAAGAAAGGCCAGCGCAATAGGTCCCACCACATTGCGCAGATATCGCCATGTCGAAATCTTCGGTGCTGACACGCAACAGTCCCCCAATTGTCTGGGAGACAGTTTGCACGGGGGCGCTTAGCAGGGGATGAACCTGCCTTAAATTCCGTAGTCGCGGTTAATGAGAGTTTGCGGTTGCGCTTAGCGCGCGGCGTTGTTTGCGACTGATGAGCGCGTTTTCGGGCGCGGCGAAGATCTCTGTGATCTTTTGGGCAGGCACGCCGCCCGAAAACAGGAAGCCCTGCAGCGTATTGCAGCCCAGCTGGCCCAGAATGGTCGCCTGTTCTTCGGTCTCCACACCTTCGGCCGTAACTTCGAGCTCCATGGCGTGGGCCAGACTGACAATAGCCTGGGTGATGGCCACCGAGACATGGCCCTCTGAAAGCTGGCTGACAAAGGAGCGGTCGATCTTGATGCGGTCAACGGGATAGCGCTTGAGATAGCTCAGAGAAGAGTAGCCGGTACCAAAGTCATCAAGGGCGATGTGAATACCGGCCGTTCGGAAGGTGCGCAGATTCTGCGAAGAGATATGCTCATCATCAAGCAGGATGGATTCGGTGATCTCAAGTTCCAGATCCAGCGGGCGCATGCCGGTCTGGTGCAGGATATCGAAGACCTGGTGGGAGAAGCGCGGATTGCGCAACTGGGTCGGAGAGATATTGACCGCAATGGTGCGACCGGGAACCGTGGCACCCAACTCGCAGGCGCGGCGCAGCACGACATCGCCCAGTGCTTCGATCAGCCCGGTGTTCTCGGCCACGGGAATGAAGCGCGCGGGCGAGATCTGACCGTATTTGGGGTGGTACCAGCGCGACAGGGCCTCGGCGCCAACGACTTTGCGGCTCTGCTGGTCCACCAGTGGCTGGAACACTACCGAAAGCTGGTCGTCGCGGCACAGGGCCTCGCGCAATTCAGCTTCGATGGTGTGCTGCAATTGCAGCAATTCGTTCATGTGCTCTTCGTAGACCACGGCGCGGTTGCGGCCGCCGGCCTTGGCTTCGTACAGCGCGATATCGGCCTTGCGCACCAACTCGCTTGGCTCAGCCTGAATCCCCCGGGTCATGACAATGCCGATGCTGGCGCCGACATGGGCCTTGAAGCGGTTCAGGGTGAACGGGCGGCGGATCGATTCGATGACCCGGCCGGAAATCTCCATCACGTCTATCGGGCGATCGTGATTGACTGAAAGCACCGCGAATTCGTCGCCACCGAGGCGTGCAATCATAGTGTTGGGGCCAAAAATGGCGCGCAGGCGATCACCGACCGCGCAGATCAGTTCATCACCCGCCTGATGTCCCAGCGTGTCATTGACCTGTTTGAAGCGGTCCAGATCGAGCATGAACAGGCTGATATGGGCTGTCTCATTGTCAGGATTGGCCAGTTCGCGCACCAGATTGCCGTCAAAGCTCATGCGGTTGGGCAAGCCCGTCAGCTGATCATGGGCGGCCTGATGTTCGGCGAGGCGCCGCCCGGCTTCCAGCGCGGCCGAGGAGCGGCGCAGCTGGGTGAGCAGCAGAGAGATCATGATTGCGGCGATGATAAAGGCGGCCGCCATGGCGGGGCCGGTCTGGTGCAGCATGACCATGCCGGGGCGTTCGCGCGTCCATTCGAAGAACGCGATGAAGCGACCGCTGGAATTGAGGATGGGGTGCACGGCACGGTCGGGGTCATTGCTCTGCACCAGCGTGAAGCTGCCGCCGGCAAACAGATAATCGCGGTTGAACTGCTTTGCCGTGGCCTGATCGAGAAACTTGACGGCCAGCAGTACGGGTTCAGTGCCCTGGGGCTGGGTGAGGGCGCCGGTGTCGGACACGATGGTCATGGCCGTCATGATCGCGGGTTCACCGCTGACGATGCCGTAATCGCTGACAAACCGTGCTGTGCCGGGGGCGCCGGGCCTTTGGGGCGCTGGGCGGATGGCGCGGAGCCTGTCGAGCAGGGGAAGGATGGATGGCGCCAATGGCGACATCGCCTGGGGCGTGCGCGAAACCCCCTCGGTCATCACGTAGAGCGGGTCGTCCTTGCCATCGAAGATCACAACGGCGTCGTGGCCATAGAAATCGTGCAGCCAGACACCAAGGTTGCTGGCCACCCAGGTCTGGTTGAAGGCCAGGCGTGTATTGATGATGGCATCGTCCCACACGGCCACGCTGGTCAGTTCGCGCTCCATGGTTTCCCGTTGGCTTTCAATGACCTGGGCTGCCATGGCGCTTTGGCGTTCGAGCGCGCGCTGATCGATATTGTTGGTGGACCACACAACGAAGGCCAGCACCGAGGCTGCTGTAATCACGAGCGCCAGTACCACTGGCAAAAGCACAGCGGCGGAGAACTGCCAGCGGTCTCTGGTCGACGTCTTCTGGTGCATATAATAACGGCATCTGACGCGGGAATGTCGACCTTAGCCGCGGGGGCATTGAGGACTAGTTACCGGATCCGAATTTTTTCTGATGCCTGCCAGCTATTTGTCAGGCCTAGGAATTTTCCTTGAAGAGCACTTCGCGGTCCTGGGTGAAATTGGCCAATAGGGGCAGGCAGGCCCCGCCAATTTCGCGGGCGCCAAAGCCAATGGTCCCCTCGGCGATGGTGAAGGGCGCCAGACCTTGCAGGTCGAAGGCCTGGGTAGCATCACGCGTTGCCTGAACCAGCCGCTGACGTACGGCGGGCGGGAAGGCGCCATCTATCACCACACTGCGGAAGTCAATGATGGACACGGCGCTGACGGCGGCAATCGCCAGGCTCTGGGCAGCATCGTGGATCCAATGGTCCAGCGCCGGGCCGATATCGCCCCATTCGCTGGGGTCACGCCACAGCACTGCAGGGTCACGACCTTGCTCCGTCAGCCGGTCGGCGAGCACGTAGATCGAGGCGCTGCGCAGCAATTGCTGGAAGCCGCCGCCCGGCGCGGGTACGGGCAGGGGGCGATGGCGCCACCATAGCCGGTGCGACCGGGAAACAGGTGGCTGTTGAGCACCACGCCGCCCCCGATGAACGAGCCCAGAAAGACATAGAGGAAATCGTCGCCATGCTGGCCATTGCCCAGCACCAGTTCGGCGGCGCAGGCGGCAGTGCCGTCATTGTGAAAATAGACCGGCCAGTGGCTGATGGCCGCGATCTCGGCGCGAATGTCGGCCTTGCGCCAGGCCGCCAGCACATCGGCAGGCGCGCCAAGCTGGGATTCCCAGTTCCACAATTCGAAGGGGGAAGCGATGCCGAAACCGGCAATGCGCTGCTGATCGGTTGGGCTCAGCGTGCTGGTGAGTTCATCAATGCCGCGCTGGGTCAGTGCCAGCATGATCTCGGGGGTCGGATAGGGATGAGGGTAGTGAATGCGGCCCAGAACCGTACCGACAAAATCCATCAGCACAATGTCGGAGCTACGGCGACCGACCTTGAGACCGAGAAAGAACGCCCCGCGCGGGTTGAGCGCATAGGGAACCAGCGGCTGGCCGACCTTGCCCCGAAGGGGGTCGAGGCGCAGCAGGATGCCATCGGCCTCCAGCGCATTGACGATGGTGGAAATGGTCTGCGGCGACAGACCGGTGCGGCGGGCGATGTCGGCCTTGGGCAGACTGCCATGGCGGCGCACCAGCGAGAGGACAAGGCGCTCATTATAGAGGCGGACGCCCGTCTGGTTGGTGCCTCGGCTCAACTGATCTGACCCAACCCCAGGGGTCACTGCACTCACCATCCCAAATGGCCTTTCGTTAAGATTTTACGTTTGGCGTCCATCTGCCATGAGCGGCAATGGCGCTGAAAATGCAATCGATTTCATAAGCTTGATAGGCAGCAATACCGTCAAATGAAGGCAAGTAGCATCGACTGTCAATTAATAAATCAATTGGATTAACTTATTGACAGCCGGTTCTGGTTGTCGGCATATGGCCAGCAAGGACGGCCCAAAACAACGAGCTGGCCGTTTGGAGGAGGGGTGTGAGACCGGTGCAGCCGGTCATGTCCCCGCGCAATTTTGAGGAGGACTACGCCGTGACTCATTTCAAGAAGACGCTTCTGCTTGGTGCAGCTGCCATCACCCTGATGTCGGCTTCGGCCCCTGTCATGGCCGCTGATCTGGCTTGCCTGATTACCAAGAACAACACCAACCCCTTCTTTGTGAAGATGAAGGAAGGCGCGGAGGCCGCCGCCACGGCAGCCGGGCTCGATTTCAAGGCTTATGCCGGTGAAAAGGACGGCGATGCCTCGCCACAGCTGACCGCCATCGAGAACTGCGTGCTGGCTGGTGCCAAGGGTATTCTGATCACCCCGTCCAATGACTCGGTTGGTCCGCTGCTCAAGGAAGCCCGTGATGCTGGCGTTCTCGTGATTGCACTCGATACGCCACTGGCTGATCCAGAGGCGCAGGACATGACCTTTGCCACTGACAATTTCGAAGCTGGTCTGCTGATCGGCAAATGGGCCGCGGCGACGCTGGGTGATGCTGCCGCCGATGCCAAGATCGGCATGCTCGACATCAACAAGGATAACATCTCGGTCGACGTGGCGCGCGATACCGGCTTCCTGGTGGGTTTCGGCATTGACGTGCCAGACCTGACCGTGATGGGTTCGGAAACCGATCCGCGGGTCATCGGGCACGAAATCTCCGGTGCCAATCCGGAAGGCGGCGTGATGTCGGTGGAAAACCTGCTGGCCAAAGAACCAGACATGAATGTGGTCTACACCATCAATGAACCCGCCGCCGAAGGCGCCTATCAGGCGTTGACCAAGGCCGGCAAGTCCGACGTTCTGGTGGTTTCGGTTGACGGTGGTTGCCCCGGTATTGCCAGCGTAAAGGTCGGCGTGATCGGTGCCACGAGCCAGCAATATCCGCTGCTGATGGCATCAAAGGGCATTGAGGCCATCGTCGCCTATGCCAAGGATGGCACCAAGCCCGTGGCATCTGATGGTCTGAGCTTCTTCAATACGGGTGTGAACCTGGTCACCGACCATCCGGTCGAAGGTGTGCCCTCGATCGACTCCGACAAGGGTATGGAGCTCTGCTGGGGCTAATCGCAGACGAAGGAACGCGTAGAACCAAGAGGGTGGCGGCACCGCCGCCCTCGATCTGCGGTGTTACGTGCATCGTTTCGGCATTTTCAGGGAGGGCACAGCATGAGCGAAGACGGCTCGCCTACCAAAACAATTTCAGACTTCGAGGCCGGTCTGGCCAAGGCTGACGCCAATGTGGCCAGCTTTGCCAAGGATGACCGCAACCTGTTCTACATGATGCGCGGTTTTCTGCGGGCCCACCCCACAACCATTCCCACGCTGGTGCTGATCGTCAGTGTGATAGCCTTCGGCATTATCGCGCCGCGCTTCCTGACGCCGCTGGCACTGTCGACTGTGCTGCAGCAGGTGACGGTGACCGGTATTATCGCGATTGCCCAGACGCTGATCATCCTGACCGCCGGCATCGACCTGTCGGTTGGTGCGGTGCTGGTAGTGACCTCGCTGATCATGGGCAATCTGGCAGTCCATATGGGTGTGCCACTGCCGTTTGCGGTGATTATCGGCATGTTCTTTGGGGCGCTTATGGGCTGGCTCAACGGTCTGCTGGTGGCCGTGATCAAACTACCGCCCTTCATCGTGACGCTGGGCACGCTGTCGATCTTTACCGCGCTCAAGCTGTGGTATTCGGGCTCTGAATCGGTGCGCAATGCGGACATCGTCGAGAAAGCACCGGGCCTGTTATGGTTTGGCGAGGCGTTCCGCTTTGGCGGGGCCAAGCTGACCTATGGCAGTATCTCGCTTGTCGTGGTGGCCGTGCTGGTCTGGTTCCTGCTCAACCGGACTGCCTGGGGGCGCCATGTGCACGCCATTGGCGATGATCCCGATGCAGCGCGGCTCTCAGGTATCCGCACAAGGCGCACACTGATCTCGGTCTATGTGCTGGCGGGCGCAATCTGCGGCTTTGCCGGCTGGGTGGCCATTGGTCGCGTGGGTTCGGTTTCGCCAATCTCATTTGAAACGGTCAATCTGGGATCGATCACGGCCGTGGTGATTGGCGGCACCTCGCTGTTTGGTGGGCGTGCCTCGATCATGGGCTCGGTGCTCGGTGCCCTGATTGTGGGCGTGTTCAATACCGGCCTGTCGCTGGCCGGGGTGGATGACTACTGGCAATTGTTTGCTGCGGGCACTCTGGTGATCATCGCAGTGGCTCTGGATCAATGGCTGCGGAGGGCATCGCAATGAGTGAAATCCAGCCAATCATCAAGGCGCGTGGGCTACTCAAGCGCTATGGCACCGTGGTGGCCCTGAACGGCGCTGACTTTGATCTCTATCCCGGCGAAATTCTCGCCGTGATCGGTGATAATGGTGCGGGTAAATCGACGATGGTCAAAGCCATTAGTGGGGCTGTCATCCCCGACCATGGCGTGATTGAAATGGAAGGTAAGCCCGTCCATTTCCGGTCTCCCGAGGATGCGCGCAAGGCAGGTATCGAGACGGTGTACCAGAACCTGGCGCTGTCGCCGGCGCTGTCGATTGCCGACAACATGTTCCTGGGCCGAGAAGTGCGCAAGCCGGGCTTCCTGGGCAATGTGCTGCGGATGATGGACCGCAAGCACATGCAGAACTTCGCCCGCGAAAAGCTCAGCGAGCTTGGGTTGATGACCGTTCAGGACATAAGTCAGGCGGTTGAGACCCTCTCGGGTGGCCAGCGGCAGGGTGTTGCGGTGGCGCGTGCGGCGGCCTTTGGCTCCAAGATCATCGTACTTGATGAACCGACGGCCGCGCTGGGCGTCAAGGAATCCCGCCGGGTGCTTGAACTGATCCAGGAAGTACGGTCGCGCGGCATCCCGATCATTCTGATCAGCCACAACATGCCGCATGTGTTCGAGGTCGCTGACCGCATCCACATTCACCGGCTGGGCAAGCGGATCGCGGTAATCAATCCCAAGGACTACACAATGTCCGATGCGGTAGCGATCATGACCGGCGCCATGGAGCCGCCTGAAGGTGCTGCGCCCCCAAGCATTTCGTGGAGCCATAACACGCGATTGCCGCCTTCGCTCGAGCGCTGCAATACGATAGAACAAGGGGTCGCCGTGCATCGCATTGGCGGCCCTTAATTCGCGATGTCCCAGGAAGTTGAACATGAGCAAAGTCCGCGCCCTCGTCCTTGAACAGCAGCACAAGCTGGCGCTGCGCGATATCGAACTGCCGCTCGACGTCGGGCCCGGCATGGTCAAGATCGCCATCCACACGGTGGGCGTATGCGGCTCCGATGTGCATTATTATACCCATGGCCGGATCGGGCCCTTTGTGGTCGACGAACCCATGGTGCTGGGGCATGAGGCCGCCGGGGTGGTCAGTGAGGTCGGCCCGGGCGTGACCCATCTCAAGGTGGGCGACCGGGTCTGCATGGAGCCGGGCATTCCCGATCCCAATTCGCGCGCCAGTCGGTTGGGCATGTACAATATTGACCCTGCCGTCAGCTTCTGGGCAACGCCACCCGTGCATGGCGTGTTGACGCCTGAAGTGGTGCATCCGGCCAATTACACCTTCAAGCTGCCCGATCACGTCAGCTTTGCCGAAGGCGCCATGGTGGAGCCGTTTGCGGTGGGGATGCAGGCCGCGACCAAGGCCCGGATCACGCCCGGCGATACGGCCGTGGTGCTGGGCGCCGGCCCGATTGGCACCATGGTGGCGCTGGCAGCGCTGGCGGGTGGCTGTGCGCGGGTGATCGTCGCCGATCTGGCGCAGCCCAAGCTCGACATTGCGGCGCAGTATCAGGGCGTTATTCCGGTCAATATTTCGGAAGACAACATTGTCGAAGCGGTCAGCGCACTGACTGAGGGCTGGGGCGCCGATGTGGTGTTCGAGTGCTCGGGGTCACCCCATGCCTGGAAGACCATTGTCGACCTGCCGCGTCCCGGTGGGGCTATTGTGGTGGTTGGGCTGCCCGTTGAGCCGACACAGGTTGATATTGCCAGCGCCTCGATCAAGGAATTGCGGATCGAAAGCGTATTCCGCTACGCGCACCAGTATGACCGGGCCATTGCCCTGATTGCCTCGGGCAAGGTGGACCTCAAGCCGCTGATCTCGGAAACCTTTGCCTTTGACGATTCAATCGCTGCGTTTGACCGGGCCGTGGAAGCGCGGCCAACCGATGTGAAGCTGCAGATCCGGGTGGCCCAGTAGCAGCCAGTTCGAGCGGGAGGAAACAGCATGGACTTGAATTTGCGCGACAAGGTGGCAGTCGTTACGGGCGGCACGGTGGGGATCGGACTGGCGGTGGCCCAAGGCCTGGCCGCTGAAGGCGTCAATCTGGTGTTGGTTGGCCGTGACAAGGAGCGGGCCGACGACGCGGCGGTTCGGGTGGCGCAGGAATTCGACATTATCGCCACGGCCATTGCTGCAGATGTGGCGACAGCCGAAGGCTGCGACGCGGTCATCTATGGCACCAAGCAGGCATTTGGCGGGGCTGATATCCTGATCAACAATGCCGGTACGGGATCGAATGAGACCATTGCCGAGGCCGATGACGCCAAATGGCAGTATTACTGGGACCTGCATGTGATGGCCGCAGTGCGGCTGGCGCGCGGGCTGGTGCCCACCATGAAGACGCGGGGCGGTGGCGTGGTACTGCACAATGCCTCGATCTGCGCGGTGCAGCCACTATGGTATGAGCCGATCTACAACACGACCAAGGCCGCGCTGATGATGTTCTCCAAGAACCTGGCCAATGAGGTGGTGGGCGACAATATCCGCGTCAACACGGTCAATCCGGGGCTGGTGCTGACGCCGGACTGGATCAAGACCGCCAAGCAGATCGCCGGCGAGGATGGCTGGGAAGCCCATCTGCAGGAAGTAGCCAATGAGGCTGGCGGCATGAAGCGGTTCGCCTCGCCCGAGGAACTGGCAAACTTCTTTGTCTTCATGTGTTCGGACAAGGCGAGCTATTCGACCGGATCGACCTATTTCGTGGATGGCGGGTGGCTGCAGACCGTCTGATGCTGCCCGAAACAGGCTCGGTTCTGGGCATTGATGTCGGCTGGTCGCTCAAGAGCGCGTCCAGCGGCATTTGCCGGCTGGACTGGGATGGCCAGAGCATTGGCTGGACGTTGCAGCATTTCAGCGGTGATCCCGATATCCGCCGCGCCACAGTCAGTGCGGTCAGCGATGGCCGCAGACTGCTGGCGGTGGGGCTGGATGGACCGCTTCGCGGTGATCTGGCGGTGATTGAACGCTATCGGCAGGCCGAACGGGTTCTCAGCCAGAATGCGATTGCCAGTCGCGTCAGCCAGCCGGGCTCATCGCGCAGCCCGGTGGGTCGCCTGCTCAATCACCATACAAATGCGTTTGCGGGGCTGTTGATCGCCGATGGCCTGACAGCACGCGCCAGCCATCGTCATGCCGTACATGAACTGGCGCTGTTCGAGGCATTTCCAACCAGCTTTCTGGGGCTGATGCTGGAGGATGCCGAAAAGGGCGAACGGCAACAGCGCTCCGATCGCTATTTTACTGCTCTGGTGGCCAATGGTGGGTTGGAGCGCCTGTTGACCCATCACCTGCCCGGCCGGCGGCTGGCGGGCGATCTGGCAAATGTGCGCAATCACGACGAGCGGGCCGCGCTGGTCTGTGCGATCACCGCATTGGGGGTGGCACGGGCCGACTACCTCACCGTGGGTGATGCGGATGGCTGGATCATGCTGCCACCGCGCGCATTCATCGCCAGCTGGGCCCAGCCCATCGTGGCCGATTGGAACCATGGCTGAGCCCGTGGGGTTTGACCACAGCGTCAAAACTCAGGGAGCCCCGGCATGGATATCGGCAATGACTTTGGATATGTGCAGACCTATCTGCCCCAGCACATCATCGGCATCCGTCTGCTGATCGCAGCGATTTTTGGCGCCATGATCGGGTTTGAACGCGAGTGGCACACTTCAGCGGCCGGGCTGCGCACCCACATTCTGGTCGCCGTGGCTGCGGCACTGTTCACTATTCTGACCTTTGAAATCTATCACACCCTGCCAGCGGGCGGAGACGCCAAGGCGGACCCGATCCGCGCCATCGAAGCGGTGACGGCGGGCATCGCTTTCCTGGGCGCCGGGGCAATCTTTCGCAGCGGCGGGAGCGTTCAGGGGCTGACAACAGGTGCCGGCATGTGGCTGGCCGGCGCGGTGGGGATGGCAACGGCACTGGGTTATTACGCAATTTCGGCAGGCATTGCGGTGCTGGCTATTCTGGTGCTGGCCGCGATGCGCGCGCTGTCGCACCGCGTGGTGGGTGCGCGCGGTGACAAAGCTCCCGACACCGAGGGTGAGCAGGCGCGCTAGCAGAATATTTTAGAAAAGCATGGGTCTTGCGAATGGGGCCGCGGGGAGAACCAGGGTTTGCGGTCTGGCGCCCGAGGGACAAACGCCTGACCAATCCTGTTTCTCCCCCGTGCGCGCGCGACCGGGAGGTGTCGCGCTCGCGCCCCCTGTACCTGCCCCCTTGGAGTAGGGCCGGCACCCCCTCTCAGCTTGCGGTGCAAGCAATCTGAGCGGGCAACTAGTGGCCGGAGGGACGCCTGGGAATGCAGGGCGGTTCGTAAACCGTCTTGCAGCGTCCCTCCCGACCTAGGCATGCAACCTGTGGACGCAGGAGTTACATGCCAACAGCAACCGGGCGCTGTGTGTGCGCCCAGAATTCAACAATGTCGCCAGCAACGCGCCGATAGGCGTCGCGATCAGCGTGGCGGACGAAAACGGCCGAGGCGCCACTTTCAAGCAAGGCGCGGCGCTTGGTTTCTTCAAGCAGCGGCGCAAGCACTATTAGGGGAACGCCGTTCTGCCGAATGAGATGCTCAATGGCTTCCAGAAATTCCAGATTGGCGTCGCTAT
Source organism: Devosia sp. J2-20 (assembly GCF_055808475.1). NCBI lineage: Bacteria > Pseudomonadati > Pseudomonadota > Alphaproteobacteria > Hyphomicrobiales > Devosiaceae > Devosia > Devosia sp. J2-20. The sequence goes on from NZ_CM147870.1 coordinate 753,923, forward strand.
GGGTCTTGAGGTCGACAATGATCAGTGCCGGACGCGCCGCGGCGGGATCGCTCAGCACGGCCTTGACGCGCAGAAAAGCCGCGCTCGCATCGCCGTAGCACTGAACGCCAGGGGCACTGTGGGCTACCAGCGTCCGCGTCAGCAGATGGGCCGAGTGCTCATCGTCATCAATCAACGCGACAAACGATGCATAATCCACAGAGTCGTTCACTGCTCACCTCAAGTTCCGTTCAACACCGGATAGGCAAATGAAATATCGAGACCGGTCCGCATCAGCGCACAGATCCTGAAGTTCAAACTGGGTGGTCAATATGTCTCGGACGGGGCCTAGCCGGCTGAGAACGTGTCACATAGATGACGGTGACGATGCCGGTATGATCGACGCAATCGCGTGCGGCTAGGCAACCTCACGTAAATTCGATGTAACTTGGGGGTTGTATTTTACATGTAACACGCGGCAATCTGAGGCCTCATCTGGAGGTCTTGTTGTCTGTTCCGACGCCGCAGCGCGAACCAATACTGGCTTCTCTTGAGCGACTGCTTGCGTGGCCAGAAATTGCGCGCTCGCAACAGTTAGCGCGGTTCCTCGAATATATCGTGCAACGCACACTGGCGGGCGACGAAGCGTCCATCAAGGCCTATTCGATCGCGGTGGATGTGCTGGGCCGGTCGGCCGATTTCGACCCCCAATCGGACCCCATTGTGCGGGTGCAAGCGCGACGTCTGCGCGGCCTGCTGGATGAGTATTATCGTGGCCCCGGCAGTGCCGATCCGGTTCGAATCGGATTGCCTGTGGGGCGTTATGTTCCAGAGTTCAGCCCACTGGAGGATGCTGTACCGGCCAATGGTGGCGCGGCTGTGAACCCCGTCGCCCAAGATGAGGATATTGAGGACAGCGAGGACGATGCCAAGCCGGGGCGTCGCGCCCATGCCCTTGGTGGGGTGACCCTGTCCTGGTTCGCGCTGGTGGTGATCCTACTGGCGATGGCCGTGGCCAGTTTTGCCTTCATGACATTCGGGCCGATTTCTCCGCGACGCGAGGCGGTGATCACCGGGCCACAACAGCCCAGCGTCACTGTCATCGAATTTCAGAACCTGACCGGACCCGACAATGGCGCGCCCAAGGTCGCGGGACTGGCCATCGAACTGGTCACCGACCTCGATCAGTTTGATGATCTTGATGTGCGCTATGGCGGTGGCGGCGATGTCAGCATTACGGTCGCTGATGGTGAGGGCAGTGACTACGTGCTGAGCGGTATCGTGCGGCGCGACGGGGCACTGGTGCAGTACAGCGCCATTCTGACCGACAGCACTGTTGGTGTCGTGGTCTGGAACCACACCATTGCCGTGCCGGCAGCGAGCGCTTCCGATGTGGGGGTTCTCGATGACGTGTCGCGGCGGCTCAGCCTCATTCTGGGCAGCCCGCGCGGCCCCATGCACATCAAGGCCCGCGAAGCGCTGGCGCAAAGCCCGAACCTGAATGGTGGCGGCAATCTCTATCTATGTCGCATGCTGTTCAGCAGCTATCGCGAAACCGGCATGGCGGTGGACGCGGCCTATACCGACAAATGCCTGGCAAGCCTGCCGTCAAGCGAGCGGGAGACCGCCGTCGGGCTGGCCATCGCGGGGAGCCTACTGGCCGAACAGGGCATTGGGGCTGGCGAAGTGCCCAAAAGTCGCGACGAGCGGCTGCGTCAGGCCGAAGCCCAGCTGGACCGAGCCATCAGCCTGTCGCCGGTCAGCGCCTTTATCTGGGAGGAGCACGCGCGCCTGCGGCTCGAAATGGGGCAGATTGATCGGGCGCGCGCCGATTATGGCTCGGCCATCCAGCTCAATCCGGCCAATGGTGATGCGCTGGCCGGTTATGCCCGCGTACTGGCCTTTGGCGGGCAGGCCGCGCAGGCCGAGATCCTGTCGACCGATGCGGTGGAGGGCACGCCCAATCCGCCAGACTGGTATTTTGGTGTCCCGGCGCTGCTGGCGCTGCGCTCCGGCAATTTCGAGCAGGCCATAGAGCACGCGGGGCGCTATGCGCAGGTCGATCACGAACTGGGGCCGATCCTGGCCATTCTGGCCGGGCAGCGCGCCGGAGATGGTGAGATCGTCAACCGCTATCTGGCGCAGGTGCTTGATGTCTCCAGCTTCCGCACCGTCGGGGTGCTGCCCCGCTTGCGCGAGCGGGTGCAGGATGTGGCGCTGCTCGAGCAGATTAGGGGATCGCTGACGGCTGCCGGGGTACCCCCTCAGGCGCTGAACGGCCCCTTCTAGTCGGTACCGGGGCGCGGTTCTTGCCATGGCCGGAAAATTTCTCAACAATTGGTGGTGACACGAGGGGGACAAGTCGCATGCCCGATTTTGCTATTCGATGGTGCCTGATGGTTGCGGGCATGGTGCTGGTCCTGTTGCCGGGCACGGCGGCTGCGCAGTTGCATATGTGCAATGAGACGCCGGAGCTGCGCAGCTTTGCCATTGGCTACAAGGACGGGGCCGACTGGACTTCGGAGGGCTGGTGGTCTGTGGCGCCGGGTGAATGCAAGACGGTGCGCGGGCAAGCCCTGCGCCACGCCTATTTCTACTATCGGGCGACGGCAGACGGTGCCTTCAAGGGGCAGGGTTACAAGTTCTGCACCAGTCCCGATCCCTTCACCATTGTGGGAGACAGTGATTGCGAAAGCCGCGGCTATGCGCGCGATGATTTCTCCCAGATCGAGATTGGCACGGCGAGCGAGTTCACCTTTACGCTGACCGCACCAGCCCCGGCGGCAGCGTCGAAGGATGCGCAGAGCAATGCAGCACCGATTGCGCCCGTCGCCTCATCGCAGGAACCGTGGGGCATGGTAATGTATGAGCCCTCGGATCTACCCGTCGCTGTCGCCCGGTTCGGGGATCAGCTGGGCTGTGATCTGGGGGAGGCCATGCCGGCCTGGGGCGGGCAGGGGATTGGTCTGGCCGATGGCAGCGAGATCTATCTGGTGCCGTGCCACAATGCCGATATCAATGTTGAACACTTCGTGGCCATGCGCCCGACCGGCATGACCAGCTTCCGGCTCTATGAATTCGAAAGCCCGCCCGGCGATAATCTGGACAATCACCTGCTGATCTCGAGTGCCTTTTTCGATGCCGGCACCATGACGATCAGCGGCACGATGGCTTATGGACCCGATGGGGATTGCGGGCTGTTCGAGCGACACCAATATGTCGCGCAGGGCGATTATTTCGAGCTGGTGGAGCAGCGCGAGAAGGTGGCGTGCGACGGCCAGTATGATCTGCCCGAAAGCTATCCGCTACGCTGGACCATTGATGAAATGGGCGGCTGAGGCGGCGCCTAGTGGGCCGCTGATTTGGAGAACAGATTGATCACCAGCACGCCCGAGAGGATCAGCCCCATGCCTATCATGGCGGGCAGATCCAGCGTCTGGCCATGCACGAAATAGGCAATCAGTGCGATCAGCACGATGCCGGTGCCCGACCAGATGGCGTAGCCGATGCCCACCGGGATGGTCTGCAGGGCCAGCGAGAAGAAATAGAACGTAATGGCATAGCCAATCACCACGACCAGGGTCGGCACCAGTTCGGTGAAACCGTTGGACGCCCGCAGGAACGAGGTCGCCACAACCTCTCCGACAATGGCGATGGCCAGCAGAACCCCGCCGTTCATGCCGGGGTCTCGGCGAACAGCGCCTTGGCCAGGGCGACAAAGCGGTCGCCGCGCTCCTCGAAATTCTTGAACTGGTTGTAGGAGGGTGCGCCTGGCGACAGGATCACTGCGTCAAAGGCATCCTTGTGGGCGACGAGCGCCTTCATCGCCGCTTCGAGATCGGGCGGGGTCAGCACGGTGATCTCGGGGGCAGCCCTGGCGGTGGCCGTCGCCAGGCGTTCGCCGGTCACCGGCAGGCAGGCCAGCATGGTCACGCCATAACCTGCCAGGCGTTCTGCAAGATCGCCATAATCCTGTGCCCGCTCATGGCCGCCGGCGATCAGCGCCAGACGGCGACCGGGATAGGCTGCCAGCGCTGCCTTGGTCGCCTCGGGGGTGGTGGAAATGGAGTCGTCGACAAAGGTCATGCCGCCGAGTTTGTGCTCCTCAAGCCGATGGGGCAGGGGCGTGAAGGCGCGGATGCCATCAACGATGCCATCCAGCGTTGCCCCGGCAGCGAGCGCGATCTGAGCGGCCAGCAGGGCATTGTCGAGGTTGTGGGCGCCGCGCAGGCGCGACCGGGCTGCGGCAGACTCCACGGCGAGCTGTTCGTCACTGGTCAGATCGCGCAGCAGGCGTCGATGGTCGCGCGTGGCCTTGGCCACCAGGGCATTGCCCTTGGCGCCAGCACCCAGCGCCACGGGGAAGCCGCCATCGCGGTCAATCAGGTGCAGCTTGTCGGCATAATAGCGTTCGACGCTGCCATGCCAGTCGACATGCTCGGGATACAGATTGGTCACCGCCGCGATGTCGGGCAGGAAATTCATGTCGGCTGTCTGGTAGCTCGAAAGCTCGAAGATCACCACGGCGTGCTTGTCGGCGATGTCGAGTGGCGCCAGCCCTACATTGCCTGCCAGCCCGGCATCGATGCGCGAACGGGTCAGCATCAGATGGAGCAGGGTTGCCGTAGTCGATTTGCCCTTGGTGCCGGTAATGGCGATGACCGTGCGGCCATCGCGGTAAGTGTGGCCCCACAGGTTGAGATTGGAGGTGACGGCGATGCCGGCGTCGCGGGCAATATCAAACACGGGCTTGTAGCGCGAAACGCCGGGGCTCTTGATGATGTCACCAAAGCGGTGGGCGCGGATGGCGTCCTTGATGTCCTCAGGCGCCATGAAAGCGGTATCGGGGATATCGGCTGTGCCGCTATCGACGGTGACGAACACCTTGAGGTCGGGCTGCACGGCCTTGAGAAAGGCCCGGGTGGAGAGGGCTTCGCGGCCTGCGCCGTAAATCAGGACGGGTTCTTCAAACAGCATAGGCGGCGACCTTGGCGGCGAGCGCTGGGGGAATGTGGTGATCGTGGCTGTCCGTCAGGCACTCGGCCATGGCTGCCTGCAATTTGGGTTCGCCATACTGGGCCAGCAGATCAGCCTTGATGGCGCGCACCACGGCGGCCTGATGCCAGTCGGCATGGCGGGTCAGCGTATACAGGCATGCTGCGGCTTCAAGGATTTCGCCAACGCATTCCCATGGCTTCTGGCCGGCCAGTCCGGCCAGTTCGCGGAACGAGGCTTCGTTGGCAGGATTGTCGAGCAGATCCTTGCCGAAAATCGAGAGCAGGCGATCCTTGGCCATGAAGGGGGCAAAGATCAGGAAGACGAAATGGCATTTGGGGCATTCGCCGCACCAGAGCGGGCCGTCATTGCCGGTCAGACGGAAATTACGGTTGCAACTGGAAAACACGTGGTCGAACTTGTCTTCATGGGTAAACAGCGAAGCGATGCGGGCTTCCGAATAGGGGCGCAGCAGGGAAAAATACTTCAGGGCGCCGCCGGTGGCATTGGCCAGCACGTCGGCGATCAGCAGCTCGAAACCGAGCGATTTGGAATATTGGTGATTGGTCTCGCGACCATCGAACTCGACATTGCCTTCGCTGGCCGAGCGTTCGTTGGACAGCACGATCTGGTTGTAGCCAAACAGCAGTGAGCACAGCGCGGCGATCATCGAGTTGATCGCGGTCGAGGGCACGTGGCCGTTGTAATAGCCGGGCTGGCTGCCCAGACGGATCATCTCGGCATCAAGCGTGCGGGTGACATAGACCGGCAGGGTGCCGATGGTCTCGACCGATGTCAGGATGGGGCCCTTGGGATTGACCGCGAAGGGGGTGAAGCTGACTCCGGTATGGGACAGCAGATCGACGCTGACCAGGGAATCCTTGCCGCCACCAATGGGCAGCAGGGTGCGGTCGGGCAGATCGAGCGCCGGCAGTCTTTCCACCGGATCGACGGGGGCGTTGATGGTTAGTTTGCCGAAGCGAGGCAGATCGTTGCGAGCGTAGAATTCGCCCAGCCCGTTTTCATAGACGTCGATGGCAAAGGCGCGCTCAGCCTCGGACAGGGCAATTTCGGGCGCGGCGATCTCGAACGGCGCCTTGAGCTTGAAATAGCTGACGCCAAGCACAAATGCGGTGAGATCGAGCAGCTTGAGGAAGTTGGGGCTGGTGGCCGCGGCGCTATCGGCGCCAGCGGGCATGTCGAGGGTTTCGACGAAGTGCAGACCACCCAGAGCATAGCTGAAACGGGCCTGGCCGGTGGCGGGGTCGAAGGTGGGGCGCTCGATAAGAAACTGATCAGTCAAAGCTGGACACTCGGCGGGGCTGACTTGGTTAGCCATCATATAGGTGATTTGCGCCCCCGAAGGGAGAGGAATGGCGGATCACGACATGTCGAACTTGTCTGTGCTCATCCGTCGTGACGTTATGAAGGAGCATGGTGCTCCCGCAACACGGAGAAATTGAGATGCGCGTCATGGTTTTTGTCAAAGCCACTACCGATAGTGAAGCCGAAGAGACCCCGGCACCCAGCGCGGAATTGCTTGAAGCAATGGGGCGGTACAACAATGAACTGGTCGATGCAGGCATTTTGCTGGCCGGCGATGGGCTCAAGCCGTCAAAGCACGGCAAACGTGTGGCCTTTGACGGGGCCAGCCGTACCGTGATCGACGGGCCATTCGCCGAAACCAAGGAATTGGTGGCCGGTTACTGGCTGTGGCAGGTGCGCGACATGGATCATGCGCTTGAATGGGTCAAGCGTTGCCCCAATCCCATGCCGGGTCCAAGTGAGATTGAAATTCGCCCCCTTTACGAGATGAGCGATTTCGAGGCGACCATGTCGCCCGAGGCGGCGTCCCTGCACGAAGGGGCACGCAGCAAGCTGGGTGACTAGCAGATACGCATCTGCAGGCGCATGACGATTTCGGTGCCCAGACGCTGAAAGCCGAATTCGCGCATGGTGCAGGTCCAGCCATCACCGGCCCGCTCGATCCGGAACAGATTGTAGCGGGCTGGATCGTCCAGCGTGCCGCCCTGTGCGGCGCTGGCAGCGGCGACGCCGACCACGGGCACTTCGCCCTTATTGCCCGGAATGGAATGGATTGAGGAGCGATGGGTATGGCCGTGCAGGATCAGCTCGGCGCCATGCTCGGCAATCACTTCGCGGAACAGCTTGTGACCCTTGAGGCCAAATGAGGGATGCTGCAGCTCGGGATTGGGCGGATGATGGATCAGCACGGTGCGGAAATAGTCCGCCTCGCCCATGACGCGCAAAATCCGGCCCAGCCGTTCGGCCTGGGCTTCGTCGAAGCGGCCGATGGCCAGGAATGGCCGGGTCGGCACTGCGCTTGAGCAGGAGATGACAGCCAGCTCACCAATCCGGCGGACAAAGGGAAAGTCGCCATCATCGAGCGTTTCGCCCTTGAGGTATTCGCCCCAGACCTTCTGTGCCGATTCCAGCGCACCGGGCACATAGGCGTCGTGATTGCCCGGGCAGACGGCGACCTTGTCGGCTGCGCCGAGCGCGTTCAGCCAGTCGCCGGCGCGCTCGATTTCAGCGGGCAGGGCCAGATTGACCAGATCGCCAGTGACAGCGGTGAAGTCAGCTTTCTGGGCCTGCAAATGGCGCACCAGAGCCGCCAGTGTCTCGCTGTTGAGCTCGTCGTGCCGCTTCAGCTTCCAGTTCAGATAGCCGGTGATGCGTTTACCCAACAGGTCGCGCCAGCCCACCTGGGGCATGGGGGAGAGGTGGATATCGGAGATGTGGGCAAGATTGATCATTGCGGGCGTAATGCCAGAACGAAGCTGGCAAGAAAATGCTCAATCGCCTCGAGCGTGAATTTTGTCATGATCAAGACTCTGCTACCCATGCGGCAAAAGGAGTTCTCCCGATGCAGATGAATCGCTTCCAGCGGGTGCGTGCCAAGGTGTTTTTGACCCTCAAGGGCATCTGGCACCGGCTGACGGTGGGCGCTCGTGTGATGCTGGTGGATGGCGACAAGGTTTTCCTTATTCGCCACACCTATGTGCCGGGCTGGCAGTTTCCGGGTGGCGGGGTTGATCCCGGTGAAACCGTGGAAGCAGCGGCACGACGCGAGGTCGAGGAAGAAACCGGCTATCGCGTGACGGGTGAAATGGCGCTGCAGCATATCTTTCACAATACCAGCACGGTGACCGATCGCGACCATGTGGCGTTTTACGTTGCCACCCAGTTCGAGCAGGCCTTTGTGTTCAAACCCAACCGCGAAATTGCCGAAGCGGGGTGGTTCGACCGCCGGGCGCTGCCTGAAAAGGTCACGCCCGCCACCTCGCAGCGGATTGACGAGTATTTCGACAAAGTGCCGCGCCGCGACGTCTGGGGCTACTGACCTAGAGCCGCGGCGCGTGCTCTTCCGGGCTAGTCGAGGAAAGGGAGTTCCGGTCCGATCGGGATGATACGGGTCGGGTTGATGGTGATGTGGCTCCAGTAATAATGCGTGCGGATATGGTCGAGATCGACTGTTTCCTTGACGCCGGGCACCTCGTAGAGCGCCTTGAGATAGTGCGAGATGTTCTTGTAGTCGGCAATGCGCTGGCGATTGCACTTGAAGTGGCCGACATAGACCGCATCGAACCGCACCAGTGTGGTGAACAGGCGCCAATCGGCCTCGGTGATGGTGTCGCCGGTCAGGTATGAGGTCTCGCCCAGAATGGCTTCTACCCAGTCCAGTGACTCAAACAGCTTGGCGACCGCGCCGTCATAGGCTTCCTGGGTGGTGGCAAAGCCGGCCTTGTAGACGCCATTGTTGATGTCGTCATAGACGCGGGCATTGATCGGATCGATCGTGGCCTGCAGCGCTTCGGGGTAATAATCATCGGTGTTGCCGGTCAGCTCGTTGAAGGTCGAGTTGAACATGCGGATGATTTCGGAGCTTTCATTGGAAACGATGGTGCCGGTCTGCTTGTCCCACAGCACGGGCACGGTCACGCGGCCGGTATAGTCCGGCACGGCGTGGGTGTAGAGCTGCCAGAGCTTTTCCTTGTTGAACAGGTGATCGCCGGTGGAGCCATTGGCCTTATCGAAGGTCCAGCCGGTCTCGTCGGCCATTTTATGGGCGACAACCGACACCGAGATCAGGTCTTCCAGATTCTTCAGCTTGCGGAAGATCAGGGTGCGGTGGGCCCAGGGGCAGGCCAGCGACACATAGAGGTGGTAGCGCCCCGCCTCGGCCTTGAAACCGCCTTCGCCCGAGGGACCGGCGGCGCCGTCAGCGGTTACCCAGTTACGGAAGCCCGCCTGGCTGCGTTCGAACTTACCACCGGTCTTTTTGGTGTCGTACCACTGGCTGGACCATTTGCCGTCAATCAACTGTCCCATGGGGCGAGCCTTTCCGTCATGTTCTCGACGTTTTGCTGGCGTGAACTTCCAGCTGTCATTTGCGTTGACTGACACATACGCGCTGGGCGCGCGAACGATAAGAGCGCAATGGCGTAACGAAGCGTTGTGTATTTTGAACACAGACTCGGTGCGGGTCTCGGTTTTGCAGGGTCTGCCGATGAGTTTTTGTTTACGTCCAATCGCGGCGATGCTAATGCGGAATCTCGGCGTGGAGGCGCCCAGGATGGCGAAAGTATTGCAGGTAGTTCGACGACCGTAACGGGTCCTTTGAATCGGTGCTCAGACGAGCGCCGGGTTTGTTCTACGCATTGCTTTGTCGGGTCTTGATATGTCCTCTCCTTCTGCGCCTCCGGCTGCGGCCGACCCTGCCTCCCCCAACGCTGTCCGGGTGCCTACGGTGCGTGCCGCGACACGCGCGGGAGACTCTGATTTCATTGATGAACTGCAGGCCATTGCCTTTGGCCCGGGCCGGTTTGCGCGCACGGCGTTTCGCATTCGCGAGCGGTTTCCCATTGATATGAGCCTGAGCCTGATTGCCGAGGTGGACGGCACGCCGTGTGGCTCGGTTTGGATGACCCCGATCTCGATTGGCGGCATCAATGGCTATATGCTGGGGCCACTGGCCACCCATCCCGATTTCCGCAAGCTGGGCGCGGGCAAGCTGCTGGCCCGTGAAGTGACCGCGCGCACGCTGGCCCGGGGCGAAGGCAGTTTCGTCATGCTGGTGGGTGACCGCGACTATTACTGCCCGTTGGGCTGGGAGCCGACCACGCTGGGCAATATCGAATTTCCCGGCCCGGTTGACCCCGAGCGGGTGCTGCTGTTTGCGGCCGACAAGAGCCTGGCGCAAACGCTGGCGGGTCCCATCGAAGCGTTTATCGAGGACTGAGTTCGGCTGCCAGCAATGTTGACCAACAGGTCAAACAGTGTGGACCGGCCAAGGGCTGGTGCTTTAAGCTGGCTTTTTCGACGACGTATCCGGTGTTTGCTTGCCCCCCGACAATACCATTATCGACCGCCTGACGACGCGCCTGCTGTTGTCGCCGCCCGCGCTGCCGGCTGCGCATATGCTGACGCCTGACTGGGCGCCGTCGCGGCCTTTTGAGCGTCCGCCGGTTCCCGCGGCGGTGCTGATTGCACTGGTGCGGCGGCCCGAGGGGTTCACCGTGCTCTATACCGAGCGCTCGCCAGACCTGCGGGCGCATTCGGGGCAGGTGGCGTTTCCCGGTGGCAAGGTGGATGCTGGCGATGATGATGTCGCTGCCGCCGCGCTGCGCGAAGCCTATGAGGAAGTGGGTATGGCGCGCAGCGATGCGCGGGTAATGGGGTTCATGCAGCCCTATTTCACCGGCACCAATTATCTGATCACGCCGGTGGTGGCGGTGGTTGAGCCGAGCGGGCCCTTTGTGCCCAATCCGGGTGAGGTGCATTCGGTGTTCGAGGTGCCGCTACAGCGCATCCTGCGGCCCGAGAGCTATGGGCAATTCCGTATCAAGCGGGATGGCAAGGAGCACCGCACCTGGCAGATCGACCATGACGGCCATCGTATCTGGGGAATCACGGCCAATATCACCCGCCAGTTCCGCGATATTGCCACCAGCGAGGCCGTGCCATGAGCGTTGAGGCTCTCAGGAGCGCCGAATGGCTGGTGCGTGCTGAAACTCAGGCGATCTTTGCCGCACTGGACGGGGCGCAGGGGCGCACCCGCGCGGTGGGCGGGGTGGTGCGCGACACCATTGTGGACCGGCAACGGCCCAATCCCGATATCGATCTGGCGACCGAATTGCTGCCCGAAGCGGTGGTGGCCCGCGCCAAGGCTGCCGGCATTGCCTGCTACCCCACGGGGATCGAGCATGGCACGGTGACGCTCAAGCTGGGCGAAACGCTGGCCGAGGTCACGACACTGCGCCGGGATGTGGAGACCAATGGCCGCCACGCGGTGGTGGCCTTCGGTACCGATTGGGGCGTGGACGCCAGCCGCCGTGATTTTACGCTCAATGCGCTTTATTGCGGCCCGGACGGCGTGCTGTTTGACCCGCTGGGCGGGATCGAGGATGCGCTGGCCGGGCGGGTTCGCTTCATTGGCGAGGCGGCCCAGCGGATCGCCGAGGATGGCCTGCGCGTCTATCGCTTCTTCCGGTTTTCAGCCAGCCATGGCGGCCAGCAGTTTGATCCCGATGGGGTGGCGGCCTGCGCGGCTGCGGCCCAGCAGCTGTCGCATTTGTCGCGCGAGCGGGTGGGCAGCGAGATCATGCGCATGCTGGACCTGCCGCAGGTGGCACTGACACTGTTGCTGATGGCTGAAGCGGGCCTGTTGCGCTTTGCTGATAGCGCTGCACGCGCACTGGTCGCCTATGAAACCATGGGCGGGCAATCGGCGATCTCGCGGCTGGCACTGCTGGCTGGTGACGGGCTGGGCGCGGCGCAGGATGCGTGGCGCCTGTCCAAGGACACGATTGCGCAGGCGCAAAAGGTGCTTTCGGCGGCGGCCTTGCTGGCCGAGGAGCATGTGGGGGAGGCTGCTTACCGTTTTGGCGAACATGCTGTCGAAGGACTGGCGGTGGCCGCGGCCCGCGATGGCTGGGGTCAGGCGCGGCTTGCCGAAACCGCGCGGGCGCTTGCAGGCACGGTCGTGCCGCCGTTTCCAGTCAATGGACGCGATCTGACCGGCCTCGGCATGTCACCGGGACCGGAGATGGGTAACTCACTGGCGCGCCTGGAGCGCGCCTGGATCGAAAGTGGCTTTGTGCTGGGCAAGCGCGAGCTGCTTGCGCTCGTCCAACTTTAGGGTCTGGGGGCTAGTGCTTGGTGGCACTCTTGGCGTCGGTGTCGACGATGCGCTCCTTGATCCGTTCGATCATGTCGGGCCGCACTTCGGTTTCCCCGTGCAATGTGCGCAGGTTATCGACGGCCTTTCGGACCACTTCTGCCTCGCTTTCCGCTTCGGCATGCCAGGTGGCACCTGGAATCAACGAGCCGGATTCAAATCGTTTCATGATTTCCTCCTAGGTTCGACTAAGTCGAAGAAACGCGTCAAAGTGCTGGAAGTTCCAATCATATTGCCACAATCAGCGTGCTTTTTCTGTCACAAGGCCGTGGTTTATCTGTAGGTTGGAGCCAAGACGGTGAGGAGTACCCGAGCAGCATGCGCGCAGGCTTGTGGAACAAGATACGGAACAATCTGTGGCCCCGCATGGGTATGCGGCGCTATAGCGCCTATCTGCGCAAGCGGGTGATGCGGCTCTCAGCCAGCCCCCATGCCATTGCTGCTGGGGTGGCATCGGGCGCGGCAGTCTCGATGTTTCCCCTGATCGGCCTGCATTTCTTTCTCGGTTTTGTGCTGGCCTTTGCCACGCGCGGCAACATGATTGCTGCCGCGATTGGTACAGTCTGGGGCAATCCGCTCACCTTCCCGCTGTTCTTTGCCGCCTCTTACGCCGTTGGCGACTGGCTGACGGGTGGCGGTGGCGTGAGTGTTTCCGAGGGCAAGCAATTGCAGGCGACCGGTGAGCAGCTCAGCAATGGCCTGTTTTCCGAAGGCTTCCACGCCATCTGGCCGACCTTCAAGACCATGATGATCGGCGGTCTGCCGCTCGCCATTCTGGTGTTTGGGGTGTTTTACGTGGTGGTCCGCCTGGTGGTGACACGCTTCCGTGCCATGCGGCAGGCCCGACTGGCCCGCAAGCGTCCGGTGCAGCCCAAGACCACTCAGTCGTCAACAAACTCGCCGATCTGACTGAGCCCTTCGAGCCAGGTGCCGCCATGCTGGCGGATGACCTGACGGGGCAATATGCCGGTTTGATCGGCCAGTTCCTGCGCCAGAACCTGCGAATGGGTGACGATCCACACCTGGGTGCGTTGGGCGGCGCGTGCGATGATCCGCGCCAGGGCCGGCAGCATGTCGGGATGCAGGCTGGTCTCGGGCTCGTTCAAAGCGACCAGCGGGGGCAGGCGGTAGGCCAGCAGGGCGCCCATCAAGGCAAGAAACTGCAACGTGCCGTCCGATAGCTCATTGGCGGCAAAGGCGCGCTTGGGCATATCGGCAAACCGCATTGCAAAGCTGGCGAAGCGCTCCGGCATGGGGACCTCAAGCGTGGCGCCGGGGAAGGCGTGGTCGATCGCCTCATCAAGATCGACACTGTCCTGGCGAATATGGCGCAGCGTGGCAAACACGGTGGCGAGATTGGCCCCATTGGCGTCAAGCATCGGCGCGGTGACCGCCCGGGCCGGCTGGCGCAGAGGCGAGCCTGCATCGGTGCGGAAGCCATGATAGAAACGCCAGGCGGCAATGACTTCGCGCACCCGATCGATTTCGGGATAGCCGCGCAGTTCGGCCAGCGCAGTTTCGCTGGAGAGCAGAACGTTGTCGGCCTGAATGCGGGCACCGGCCGGGTCGCGAACCCAGATGGCCGGTCCCTTGCGCTCCATCAGCGGGACAGGACGACGGCCCATCAGGGTCAGCGTTTCGCGCTTGACCATGGCTTCGAGTGAGAAGGCCGCATCCACCTTGGTGGGAAAACCCGGCTCGATTTCATAGCTGCATGCGGGGCCATCGCCATCGGGGTCGATACTGTCCAGACCGATGCGCAGGCTGAGCCGAGGTTGTTCATGAGTTTTGCGCTCGCCGGCCCACATCACCGAGGCCAGCCCGCCCTCGCGGGCAATCTCCTGAGCGAACTCGCCGGTCGCCGCGGCGCGGACCAGTTCAAGCGCGCGGTAGAGATTGGTCTTGCCGACGCCATTGGCGCCAACAAGAACCGAGAGCTGGCGAACAGGAAAGCCGATGGTGCGGATCGACCGGAAATTGGTGAAATGAAGGTCGGTCAGCACCATCGCAGCACTCTCAGGGCCAGCGGACTTCTGGCGGCATGGAGGACAGGATCGAATTCACATTGCCGCCGGTCTTGAGCCCGAAGGTCGTGCCCCGGTCATAGAGCAGGTTGAATTCGACATAGCGGCCGCGGCGGATCAGCTGTTCGTTGCGATCCTCTGGGGTCCAGGGCGTTTCGAAATTGCGACGGACCAGTTCCGGGTAGATGCCGGCGAAGGCTTCGCCCACGGCCTTGGTGAAGTCGAAATCGGCATCCCAGTCACCGGTATTGTGGTGATCGTAGAAAATGCCGCCCGTGCCGCGGTGCTCATTGCGGTGGGGCAGGAAGAAGTAGTCGTCGCACCATTGCTTGTAGCGCTCATAGTCGACGCCGGGGCGGTCGATGCAGGCGGCGCGCATGGCGGCATGGAAATCCAGTGTGTCGACATCGTCCTGGGTGCGGCGACGGTCGAGCACCGGGGTCAGGTCGGCGCCGCCGCCAAACCACTGCTTGCCGGTGACGATCATGCGCGTGTTCATGTGCACGGCGGGGACGTGCGGATTGCAGGGGTGCACGATCAGCGAAATGCCAGAACTCCAGAACTGGGCGCCCGCTTCGGTGCCCGGCATCTGCTTGGCGAAATCTTCTGAGAACTCGCCATGCACGGTCGAGATGTGCACGCCGGCCTTCTCGAAAACCCGGCCGTGCAACATGCTCATCTCGCCGCCGCCGCCAGCAGCGCGATCCCAGGGGGTGCGCTCGAACTTGCCCGGCGGCTGATCGGCATTGGGGCCGCTGACCTGGGTCTCAATGGCTTCGAACTCGGCGCAGATGCGGTCGCGCAGGGCGCGGAACCAGGTTTGCGCGGTGATCTTCTTGTCTTCGATATCGGGGGAAGTGTCATGGTGTCCGTGAAATGAACCGTCATTGTAGTCCTGTAAACCCGTCTGTCTGCCTTTTTGCTTCGCCCAAAATAAGCGTTGCAGCGAGCGCGACATTGATCGAGCGCAAACCAGCACGCATTGGTATGCGCAAAGCCAGATCGACGGCATCGGCAACGGCGTCAGGCACACCAGCGCTTTCGCGACCCACCATGACGATATCATCGGGCGTAAATCGGGCCGCATAGGCCGAGGTTTCGCTCTTGGTGGTCAGTAGGACAAGCCGGCGGTTTTCGGCACGGCGCCAGTCATCGAACTGGGTCCAGCTATTGTGTTCGCGCACCACGGCATGATCGAGATAGTCCAGGCCGGCGCGGGCCAGCGTTTTGGGCGAAAACACGAATCCGGTGGGGTGGATGACATGAATGGTTGTCTGCAGACAGGCGCATAGCCGGATCAGCGTACCGGTATTGTTGGCGATGTCAGGTTGATAGAGGGCAAGTTCGACCGGCATCACAATCCCCAGCACGCGAGCGTGGCACAATGCCCGCGATTGCGGGCCTTTGCTGGGTATAGTGTCGCAGTTGGGGGCTGTCACGGTGCGGATCACTGGACAAGCGGATGGGACAGTGCAAAAAGACCGCAACTGACGGGCCGCTTGAGGGTGGTTGGCTGGTGATTCCGCGTATGCGTAATCTGCACCGCCGCTACCGGCCGCGTCTGATGTGATAGTACGGGGAACGGACCTTGGCCACGGAAGCTCAACATTCAACGACACGGCGGGATTTCCTGTTCGTCGCAACCGGCGCAGTGGCAGGCGTTGGTGCTGCGGCAACGGTGTGGCCGCTGATCAATCAGATGAACCCAGATGCCTCGACCTTGGCACTGGCCAGCATCGAGTTTGATATCTCCAACATTCCCGAAGGGCAGTCGGTAACGATTCTCTGGCGCGGTCTTCCGGTGTTTGTCCGGCACCGTACGCCAGCTGAGATTGCCGAAGCCCAGGCGGTTCCGCTGTCGGATCTCAAGGATCCAGCGACCGATGAGGAGCGCACCAAGGAAGGCCACGAGCAGTGGCTGATCATGATCGCCAACTGCACCCATCTTGGTTGCGTTCCGGTCGGTGACTCGGGTGACTTTGATGGCTGGTTCTGCCCATGCCATGGCTCGCACTACGATACAGCCGGCCGCATTCGCAAAGGCCCCGCACCAAGCAATCTGGTATTGCCGCCTTATGAATTTCTCAGCGATACGCTGGTCCAGATCGGTTAGCAGGGAGCTCCGCGATGTCTGAACATTCGACTTACACGCCCGGCTCCGGTCTCGAGAAATGGCTCGATGAACGTCTGCCGATCATCCGGTTCTCCAAAGAGCACCTGATGGACTTCCCCACCCCGAAGAACCTGAACTATTTCTGGACCTTCGGCGCAATTCTGGTGATGTGCCTGGGTATCCAGATCGTCACCGGCGTTATTCTGGCGATGCACTACACGCCAAATGTCGCCATGGCGTTCGACTCCGTCGAGCACATCCGTCGTGACGTCAATGGCGGCCGCATGATCCAGTCGTTCCACGCTGTGGGCGCCTCGATGTTCTTTGCTGCCGTCTACATCCACATCTTCCGTGGCATGTATTTCGGTTCCTACAAGGCGCCCCGCGAGATCCTGTGGATCCTGGGCGTGCTGATCTTCGTGCTGATGATGGCGACCGCCTTTATGGGCTACGTGCTGCCATGGGGCCAGATGTCTGGCTGGGCTGCGACCGTGATCACCAACATCTTTGCCGCTATCCCGGTTATCGGTACGCCGTTGCTGGAACTGCTGCGCGGTGGTTTCTCGGTGGGTAACCCCACGCTGAACCGCTTCTTCTCGCTGCACTATCTGCTGCCGTTCGTGATTGCCGCCGTCGTGGCGCTGCATATCTGGGCGCTGCACGTGCCGGGCAATAACAACCCGACCGGTGTTGACGTGAAGAGCAGCCGCGACACGCTTCCCTTCCATCCGTACTACACGATGAAGGACGCGTTCGGCATGGTGCTGTTCCTGATCCCGTTTGCCTGGTTTGCGTTCTTCGCGCCCGACATCCTGGGTCATCCGGATAACTACATCCAGTTCAACAGCCAGGTGACGCCTGCTCATATCGTGCCCGAATGGTACTTCCTGCCATTCTACGCGATCCTGCGCGCCATCGACTTCAACATCCTGTTCATCGATTCCAAGCTTGGTGGCGTGATCTTCTTCGGCGGCTCGATCGTGATCCTGTTCCTGCTGCCCTGGCTGGATACCTCCAAGGTGCGTTCGGGCAATTTCCGCCCAATGTTCAAGTGGTTCTACTGGTTGTTCGTGGTGAACTTCGTTGCGCTGACCTATCTGGGCGCGGCGCCGGCCGAGGGCATCTATGTGGTGCTGGCCAAGCTCTGCACGGCCTACTACTTCATCCACTTCATCGTCATCCTGCCTGTGCTTAGCCGCATCGAGAAGCCTCGGCCCCTGCCGACCAGCATCTCGGAAAGCGTGCTTGCCAAGTCGCACGCGTAAGGGAAGGGCAGGAAACATGTTCAATAGAAAAACGCTCCTGGCCACTCTGGCTATCGTTGCCGGCCTCGCCGGTCTGCCAGCCCAGGCTGCAGAAGACGTGATCCACATCGAAAAGCAGAGCTGGAGCTTTGCGGGCATTTTCGGCACCTATGACGAAAACCAGCTTCAGCGCGGTTTTCAGGTGTTCCGCGAAGTCTGTGCCAGCTGCCACGGCGCACGCCTGATCGCGTTCCGCAATCTGGCTGAAGAGGGCGGTCCATCGTTCTCCGAAGAGCAGGTCAAGGCACTCGCCGCCGAATACGAAGTCAACGATCCGGCAGCTGAGGGCGGTACGCGTACAGCGGTTGCAGCCGACCGCTGGCCATCGCCATTTGATACCGAGCAGGACGCTCGTGATGCCAATGGTGGCGCATTGCCCCCGGACTTCTCGGTGCTGGCCAAGGCCCGCGGCGTGCATGACGCCTTCCCGTTCTGGGTGTTCAACTACTTCACCGGCTATTCGGAAGGCGGCCCGGATTATATCCACGGCCTGCTCACCGGCTACGAGGAAGAAGCGCCTGAGCACTTCGAACTGCCAGAAGGCAAGTACTACAACCACGCCTTCCCCGGCCACGCGATCGGCATGGCCCCGCCACTGGCGGACGGTCTGCTGAGCTATACGGTTGCCGAAGGCCAGGCTGCTGTGCCCGAAACGGTTGACCAGTACGCCACCGACGTTGCCGCATTCATGATGTGGATGGCCGAGCCGCACCTGGCAGGGCGCAAGCAGACCGGTTTTGTGGTGCTGCTGTTCCTGGTGCTGTTTGCCGGTCTGATGTACGGCACCAAGCGCAAGATCTGGGAAGGTATCGAGCACTAGTTGTTCGACACACCCGAAACGAATTCAAAGGGCCCCGATGGGGCCCTTTGTCGTTTGAGGATGTTCACATTGTCCGCAGGGCCTTGCGATTTTCTTCGCGGGCGGCAATATGGAATGGATCGGTCAGCCAGTTCGGGGGAGTTCAGATGTCAGCTATTCGTCTTGCAGCCACCGTTGTCGGCGCGGCAATCAGTCTGAGCCGCAATCCTGCTGTACGCGCCGGCATTGTCGCTGTCGCCAGCAATCCCAAGGCGCGCGAGACAGCCATCAATATCACCCGCTCGGCGGCCTATAATGCGGGCGTTGTCGCCCGGCACGTGGTTGGTCGCCGCCTACCTTAAATTTCCCACTATCCCAGGTATGCCATGTCGCTCGACCTCAAGGCCCTCGTGCGCACGATTCCGGACTATCCCAAGAAGGGTATCCTGTTTCGTGACATCACCACGCTGATCGAGCATCCGGAGGGGTTCAAACAGAGCGTCGAACAGATCGCCGAGCGTTACCGTGGGCAGGGTTTCACCCATGTCGCGGGCATTGAAGCGCGCGGCTTCATCTTCGGCGCCGGCGTGGCCATAGCAATGGGTGTGGGCTTTGTGCCGGTGCGCAAGAAGGGCAAGCTGCCCGGCGAGACAATTGGGCAGAACTACGCGCTCGAATATGGCGTGGACACCATCGAAATTCATGCCGATGTGCTGGGCGCCGGCAACAAGGTTCTGCTGGTCGATGACCTGATCGCCACGGGCGGCACGGCCATTGCGGCCGTGGGCCTGTTGCGGCGCACCGGGGCGACGGTCGAGGACGCGGCCTTTGTGATCGACCTGCCCGAAATTGGCGGGGCCGCCAAGCTTGAAGCGGAAGGCGTCACGGTCAATGCACTGATGGCCTTTGAGGGCCACTGAGGCCGGGCCATACGGACGAAAAAAGGGCGCCCATCGGGCGCCCTTTTGTTTTAGCTGTCGGTGTGATTGGTCTCGGGCACCGGCTCGATACCCATGTCGGGCTCGTTGCGGGTCTTGTAGAGCGAGTAGAGCACGCCGCCGCCCAGAATGCCCACCGTGACCACCAGCGAGAGCAGGGTGTCGATCTTGATGCCCAGGGGCACCAGGAAGATCTTGATACCCACCAGCACCAGAATGATGGCCAGGGAGGTCTGCAGATAGCGGAAGCGGTTCATGGCCGCTGCCAGGGCGAAGTAGAGTGCGCGCAGGCCCAGAATGGCGAAGATGTTGGAAGTGTAGACAATGAAGGTGTCCTGGGTGACCGCGAAGACGGCGGGCACGGAGTCCACGGCAAACACCAGGTCGACGAATTCCACCATGATCAGCGCCACAGCCAGCGGCGTCAGCCAGAGCACGGTCTTGCCGGTCTTGGGGTGGGGCAGGCGCGCGGTAAAGTCGTGGCCGCGCAATTCCTTGGTGATACGGAAATGGGTGGTCAGGAACTTGAATACCGGGTTGCGCTCGATATGGGGTTCGTCGTCCTGGTGGCGGAACATGCGAATGCCGGTGAACACCAGAAAGGCGCCGAACAGGAACAGGATCCAGCTGTACTGATAGACCAGTGCAGCGCCCAGGCCGATCAGGATGGCGCGCAGCACCACCACGCCGATTATGCCCCAGAACAGCACGCGGTGCTGATAGATGCGGGGAATGCACAGGAAGGTGAAGATCGAGGCGATGACAAACATGTTGTCCATCGCCAGCGACTGCTCGATCACATAGGCCGTGTAGAATTCAAGGCCCGATTCAGCGCCGCGCTGCCACCAGACCCAGCCACCAAAGGCCATCGCTATGGCGACATAAAAGCCATACAGGCTCAGGCTTTCGCGCGCGCCGATCTCATGTTCATCCCGATGCAGGATGCCCAGATCAAAGACCAGCAGGCCGATAACGATCGCGACAAACGCGACCCAGAAATATACGGGTGTACCGAGAAATTCACCCATCAGGGCGCTAAGCAGCGTTTCCATCGCCGGACCATCTCCATGTTCGTTTGGAGTGGCTCCGACATCACGACAGCATGCGTTGCTATCGCCAGAGGGGCCCGGCGCCACAGGGGGATTTAGTGCATCCGCCCTGCAATTCAAGCCCTGAGATGTAAAAAGGTTCAAATCAGCGTGGCGTGCACAGCATGACGATGGCTTCGGTGGTTTCGAGCTGGATGGCCGCACCGAAGCTTGGATCGGGGATGACCCGTCCAGCGGTGATATTGCGGGCGGTCTTGAGGCCCCCATCATTGAAGCCGACCCCATTCTCGTAGCCGGTAATGGTGCCGGTCCCCGAACTGGGATCGCCCGGCGTTGTCGAGGCAAAGCCGTAGACATTGCCATAAATGGTCAGAATGCCCGCCTTGGCGCTGGTCGTGTCGCGACAGCCCCAATTGCCCTCAAAACTCTGGGCGAGCGAGGGCGTTGCGGTCAGGGCGGTGAGGGCAGCGATAAGGGCGATTCGGCGCATGGGCACACAGTGCCGGGCCGTGGCCCGGCTTTCAAGCGCGGCGTTTGAGCAAGGGCCCCACAATGGGCAGTTTGCCAAGGGCGACCATGATCTTGAGCTTGAGCGGCATCTTGTAGTCGCGCAATTTCGAGAAGCCGACCAGATCGGCGCGATAGACCAGTTCGCCGTGCTGGTTGACAGCGGTCAGCTTGTTGAACAGCAGCCCCCAGCCGGGAATGGAGTTCGAGGCGCGCTTGTCGGTGACCACCAGTTCATAGCTGACCGTATCGCCGGGGCGCACCGGGACCTTGAAGTCCATGGAGTTGACGCCGGGAGAAGGCCCCGAGACGCCGGGTTCCAGCCCCATGGCGCGCAGGCGCTCCTCTTCGGCAAACAGGGTGTCCACCATCAGTCGATGTCCGACGCTGACCGTGTGCCAGCCGCTGGCGACCAGCCCGCCGAAATGGCTGTGCTTGGCGGCCTCGGCGTCGAGGTGAAAATATTGCGGATCATAGAGCGTGGCGAAGCGGACAATCTCGTCGGCGTCAAAGGTGTGACTGCCGAGCGGGAAGACCTCGTCGATGATGATATCCTCAAACCAGCGGGTCATGCGGCAACTCCGGGTGTGCGGGTATCAACCAGATTGGCCAGACGCATGCTCATCACCGACGCGCCCTTCTGATTGCGGACATCGAAATCGAGCGTGACGATGCCCCATTGCGGATGGCTCTCGGAGCGGCGCAGGTCGACAATGGTCACCGTGCCGCCAATGGTGTCGTCGACCATGACCGGGTTTTTCCACTTCAGATCGGAAAAGCCGAGCCCGCCCGCCGAGGCGATCGTGCTCAAAAAGCTGTCCACCAGCATGCGCAGACTGAGCCCGCCGGTCTGCCATCCACTGGAGGCGAGACCTCCGAGCAGGCTGGCCTTGGCGGCCTTTTCATCGAGATGAAAGGGGAAGGGGTCGAACTCGGTGGCAAAGGTGATGATCATCGCCTTGGTCACTTTGGTGTGGCCCAGATCGATCACTTCGCCAATGGCGAGATCCTCAAAATGGCGGCGGTCTTTGGTGACAGGATTGGTCATTTGCTTGCCCTATACGTCAACGTTCGTTTACCGCCTTTTCTTGTGGCAAGGCAACCCGGTTATCATGCGCCGACCGCCAGTCGCTGGGTGCGGCGCCAGGCCAGCGGGGCCATGCCGCGCTTGCGACGGAAGGTCTTGGCCAGATAGTTGGCGTCAGCAAAGCCGGTGGCGCCCGCAATGGCGCCCACGCTCATGTCGGTGGCGAGCAGCAGTCGTTCAATACGCTCGATACGCCGGCTGAGGACAAAATCTGAGGGGGCGCTTCCAGTCGCCTGGCTGAACTGGCGCACAAAATGAGCGCGGCTCATTTCGGCGATCAGGGCAAGCCGCTCGACCTGCAGCGGTTTAGTCAGATTGGCCTCGATATGGCCGACAACCCGGGCAATGGCAGGGGGCAGGGCCTGTGCAGGGGCGGCATTGGCCGCGAAGACGCCGTCATGCAGCGCCGCCATGGCCGCATAGGTGGCGCTGGAGGCTTCGCCGGGGGTGATGTCGGGGCGATCGATCAGGATCAGGCAGGCCGCTGCCAGTCGATCAATGACCGGGCCGGGCAGGGTGGAGACCGGCCCGGCCGCGTCGATGATCTCGCGGGCCAGCCGCAACGCTTCGCGCCCGTTGAGCACCATCCAGAAATACTGCCAGTGCTGGCCGCGTTCGAGCCAGTAGCGATGGGCATGGGGCAGGCTGAGCACCATGGTCTGGCCCGGCGTCAGCCGGTAATGGGTGCCCGCGAAGTCGAGCCGCCCCTCTCCCTCCAGCGTGTGCTGAATGACGATGAAAGGCGCGTCGCCACGCTGCTGGCCATCCCAGGAATAAACCTCGTTGAACCGCTGTTCATAGCCGGCGCCAATGGCCATGCAATGCAGCGGCACGGCGCTCTTGGGCAGCGTCAGGCCGCGCACCTTATGGCCATATTCAATCAGTTCAGTGAGCACAAAATTACCCGCAATCGCACAAGCTTTCTCTATCAGAAAAGCGTTCGCAGAGCTAGCAATGAAGGCAAGAAGACGCCATTGCGGATCACGCGGGGAGGATATTCATGTCATTCAAAGTTACCGTCATCGGGGCCGGCTCGATTGGCTTCACGAAGACGCTTATTTCGGATCTGCTCAAGGTGCCTGAATTTGTGGGCTGCGAGTTCGCCCTGACCGATATCAATCCGGCCAATCTGGATATGGTCAGACAGGTCATTGAGACCATCGTGTCGGTGAACAAGCTGCCAGCCAAGGTGACGGCGACCACCGACCGCCGGGCGGCGATCACCGGCGCGCGCTACATCATGAGCTGCGTTCGGGTGGGTGGGCTTGAGGCGTTTGCCAGCGATATTTCAATCCCGCTCAAATATGGCGTGGACCAGTGCGTGGGCGACACGATCTGTGCGGGCGGCATTCTCTATGGTCAGCGCAATATTCCGGTGATCCTTGATTTCTGCAAGGACATCCGTGAGGTGGCCGAGCCCGGTGCGCTGTTCCTGAACTATGCCAACCCAATGGCGATGAACACCTGGGCTGCCGAAGCCTATGGCGGGGTCAATGTTGTGGGTTTGTGCCACGGCGTGCAGCATGGCGCCTCCCAGATCGCCAAGGTGCTGGGCATTGAAGAGCACGAACTCGACTATGTGTGCGCGGGTATCAATCACCAGACCTGGTACACCGAAATTCGCGCCAAGGGCCGCACGGTCGAGGCTGACGAACTGCTCGCCGGCTTTGAGGCGCACCCGGTCTATTCCAGGCAGGAAAAGGTGCGGATCGACGTGCTCAAGCGTTTCGGGTTCTATTCCACCGAGTCCAACGGGCATCTGAGTGAATATCTGCCATGGTATCGCAAGCGGCCCGAGGAAATCAGCCGCTGGATCGACATGAGCGACTGGATCCACGGCGAGACGGGCGGCTATCTGCGCTACTCGACCGAGCGTCGCAACTGGTTTGAAACCGATTTTCCGATGTTCAAGGAACAGGCCAACAAGCCGCTGAGCGAGCACAAGCGCACCAGCGAGCATGCCAGCCACATCATCGAGGCCATCGAAACCGGCCGGGTCTATCGCGGTCACTTCAACCGCCGCAATAACGGCATCATCACCAATCTGCCTGATGATGCGATCATTGAGAGCCCGGGCTATGTCGACCGCTTCGGTATCAACATGATTGAGGGGATCACGCTGCCGACGGCCTGCGCGGCGACCTGCTCGGTGTCGGTCTCGGTACAGCGGCTGTCGGTCGAGGCTGCGATGACAGGCAATGTCGATACGCTCAAGCTGGCCGTGCTGCACGATCCGCTGGTGGGGGCCATCTGCACACCCGACGAAGTGTGGGCCATGGTAGACGAAATGCTCGTAGCGCAGGCGGAGTGGTTGCCTCAATATGCCCATGCGGTTCCTGCTGCCAAGGCGCGTGTGGCCAAGTCGACAGTCAAGACGCGGGACTGGGATGGCGCTGCGCGCAAGCGGGTGCGCTCGGTTGAGGAACTGCGTGAAGTTACCGGCGGGCATCACTGAAGGTTGATGATGCCTTCCTCCCGAAAACGGACGTCCTTGTGGCGTCCGTTTTTCGTTTTTTGTGGCGCGAAATCTTGTGGCCGCAGGCATTGCATGGGATGAGTTCGCAGCGACTGCCACTCAGGCGAGCCTGAAAGGACGTGCGGTCGGGTCGCGCCGTCAGACTATGCTGTCCAAAAATGCGCTCTACGAGCAGCGGACTTTGAAAATTTCCATGCTGGCCACCGTCGTGGGGGCCACACTCAGCATTGTCTTTGGCCTGTGGGCCGCTTCGCGTTCTATTGTCTTTGATGGTTTTTACGAGCTGATCGACGCCGTCATGACGGCCATGGCGCTGCTGGTCGTGCGGCTGATCGCGCGCGGCAATGATGACCGGTTCCAGTTTGGCTATTGGCACCTGGAAACCATCATGGCGCTGCTGAACGGCTCGATCCTGCTGTTTGCCTGCATCTACGCGTTCATCGACGGGCTCAGCGGCATTCTGGCGGGCGGTCGGGTCGTGCAATACGGCTTTGGCGCGATCTTCGTGTCGGTCACCGGGCTGGGCAGTTTCGTGATGTATCTGATCACTGCCAAGGCGGCGCGGCAGACCCGCTCGCAGCTGCTGCATATCGACTCGCGCTCGTGGTTGATGGGGGCCTTGCTCAGCCTGGGCCTGACCATCAGCTTTGCCAGCGCCTGGCTGTTGTCGCATAGCGATGAAGCTGCGCTGACTGCCTATGTCGATCCGGCCATTCTGATGGTGATTGCCGTGGTGCTCGCGCCGTTCCCGGTGCGCACCGTGATGCGGGCGGGGCGGGAGTTTCTGATCATCGCTCCCAGCGGGCTGAACGAGCAGGTGCATGCGATTGTCGAGGCCGTGGCAGCCAGGCACGGCTTTATCGATCACAGCTCTTATGTGCGCCAGTTCGGGCGCCAGCAGTTCATCGAGATCGGATTGGTGGCGGCCTCTGGCAGCGATACGCGCTCATTTGATGAGCTTGATGCCATTCGCAATGAGATCGCCGCGGGTCTGGGACGTTCGGGGCCGGGCTATTGGCTGTCGGTGGATTTTACCGCCGACAAGAGCTGGCTGTAAAAGCGTTCTGGCCCCGCAGGTTGCACTGCGAGGCCAGATCGGGGAGGAAAGCTTAGGCGACGCGCCGTTTGCGCGGACCCTGGGTCCAGTCGGGCAGCCAGGTGCCGTGGGCCTCGATCAGATCATCGACCACGTTCCAGATCTGCTCGAGATCAAGCTCGGCTGCGGTGTGCGGATCCATCATGGCGGCATGATAGATGTGCTCGCGGTTTTCTTCCATCAGCGCCCGGACGGTGAGTTCCTGCACGTTGATATTGGTGCGCATCAGGGCGGTCAGTTGCGGCGGCAATTCACCGATATAGGTGGGCTGCAGGCCATTGTCGTCGACCAGACATGGCACTTCGACCGCGGCATTGTTGGGCAGGCTGGTGATGACGCCGTTATTGCGCAGATTGCCGTAGATCACCGAAGGCTCGCCGGTCCAGACCGAGTTGACGATGGAGGAGGCGTATTCCTTGGACTGGGCCACCTCGATGCGGTCGGCTTTGCGATAGTCCTCGGAGGTCTTCTTCCACTTGGCGATCTGCTCGACGCAGCGCTTGGGATATTCGTCGAGCGGAATGCCGAATTTCTCGATCAGGTCCTCGCGGCCTTCCTTGATGAAATAGGGCGTGTATTCGGCGAAGTGCTCGGAGCTTTCGGTGACGAAATAGCCCAGCCGCGTCATCATCTCATAGCGCACCTTGTTGGGGCAGCGCGGGTTCCAGCCGGGCTTGGGCGCGCGGCCTTCGGCATAGGCGCGGTGCAGCTCGGGATAGAGATCCTTGTAGGAGCCGTCGGCCTGACGGTGCTCGAACTTGAGATAGAAGGCCATGTGGTTGATGCCGGCCGAGCGGTAGCGGATTTCCTCGTAGGGAATGTTGAGGTCGTGGGCCAGTTCCATGGCCGTGCCCTGCACGGAGTGGCAGAGGCCGACCTGCTTGATGGTGGGGTATTTCTCGGCAATGGCCCAGGTGTTGATGGCCATCGGGTTGACGTATTGCAGCATGATCGCGTCGGGTGCGACCTGCAGCATGTCTTCGCAGATGCTCCACAGATGGGGCACGGTCCGCAGCCCGCGCATGATGCCACCCACGCCCAGCGTATCGGCAATGGTCTGGCGCAGATTGTATTTTTTGGGCACATCGAAATCGATGACCGTGGAGGGCTCATAGCCGCCGATCTGGAAGCAGACGACCACAAAATTGGTGCCATCAAGCGCCTGGCGCTGGTCGGCGAAGGTCTCGACAGTGGCTGACACGCCCAATGTGGCAATCAGCTTTTTGGCGATGATTTCGCTCTCTTCGAGCCGGGTGGGGTTGATGTCCATCAGGCGGATGGTGGCACCCGCCAGAGCGGGGCGCTGCAAAATATCGCCCACGATGTTTTTCATGAACACGGCCGAACCGGCGCCGATGAAAGTAATTTTTGGATTTGCCATGAAGGAATGCTCCGAAAGGTTAGGCGGCAATTTCGAATGCGGCGCGGACGAGCCGGGCCGTATATTCGGTTTGGGGGTTGGTCAAGACGTCGGCCACCGGCCCCTGTTCGACGATCTGGCCATTCTGCATCACCATGACGCGGTGGCAGAGGGCGCGAACGACTTTGAGGTCGTGGCTGATGAAGAGGTAGCTGAGGCCTTTTTCGTCCTGCAGCTTGCGCAGCAGATCGATGATCTGGGCCTGAACCGACAGATCAAGCGCTGAGGTGGGTTCATCGAGCAGGATGAATTCGGGCTCCAGCGCAATGGCCCGGGCAATGGCGATACGCTGGCGCTGGCCGCCGGAAAACTCATGCGGGAAGCGGTTCAGGATGGTGTCGGGCATGCCCGCATCGACCAGGGCCTGGCGCACGCGGTCGACCCGTTC
Source organism: Devosia sp. J2-20 (assembly GCF_055808475.1). Lineage (NCBI taxonomy): Bacteria > Pseudomonadati > Pseudomonadota > Alphaproteobacteria > Hyphomicrobiales > Devosiaceae > Devosia > Devosia sp. J2-20. Next base: position 781,299 of record NZ_CM147870.1, read on the forward strand.
GCGGGTATTGGCGCCGATGTGATTGACGATCAGCCCTTCCTCGATGATCTGGCGGATCGACATGCGCGGGTTCAGGCTGGCGAAAGGGTCCTGGAACACGATCTGCATGCGGCTGCGCAGCGGGCGCATGCCATTGCGGTCCTTGTCGTGAATGGGCTCGCCATCAAAGAAGATCTGCCCGCCCTGATTGCCGATCAGCCGGATCAGCGCCTGGCCGAAGGTGGTCTTGCCCGATCCGCTTTCACCGACAATGCCCAGGGTTTCGTGGCGCATCAGGGTGATGTCGAGATTGTCGACGGCCTTGAGCTCGAAGAAGTCGGGCTTGAAGAAGCCGCCGCGCTTGAGCGTGAAGCTGACCTTGACGTTCTTGCCTTCGAGCACCGTTTCGTGGGCACCTTCGACCAGCGGCAGGGCCGTGCCCTTGGGCTCGGATGCCAGCAAATGCCTAGTATAGGCATGCTGGGGATTGGCAAACAGCGCCTCGGTGGCATTGTGCTCCTGCACCCGGCCATTCTGCATCACATAGACGTAGTCGGAAAACTGGCGAACAATGGTCAGGTCATGGGTGATCAGGATCACCGCCATGCCGTATTTGTCCTTGAGCCCGTCGATCAGGTGCAGGATCTGGGCCTGCACGGTGACGTCGAGCGCGGTGGTGGGTTCGTCGGCAATCAGCACATCGGGGCGATTGGCCAGGGCCATGGCGATCATGACGCGCTGGCGCTGCCCGCCCGAGAGCTGGTGCGGATAATTGTTCAGGCGTGCCTTGGGTTCGGGGATCTGCACTTCCTCGAGCAGGGCCTCGGCCTTTTTCATGGCGTCGGCACGGCTCATGCGGTTGTGCAGGTGGATGATCTCGCACAGCTGCTGGCCGATGGTATAGACCGGGTTGAGCGAGCTCATGGGCTCCTGGAAGATCATCGCCAGGTCATTGCCGCGCAGCTTGCGCATGCCCCGATCGTCCATGGTCACGATGTTCTTGCCCGACAGCGTGATCTGGGTTTCGGGCAGGATGGTGGCGCGCTTGGTCAGCAGCTTCATCAGCGTGCGGGCGGTGACGGACTTGCCCGAGCCGCTCTCGCCGACCAGCGCGATGGTCTCGCCCTTGTGCAACTGGAAGGAAACGTCGCGCACGGCGTTGACGGTGCCGCCCTCGACCTTGAAATCCACGCCGATATTGCGGGCATCCAAAATCAGTTCGCGGCCGTGGTCACCCAGATCGTGGCGTTCATCGGCAACAGGCGTGAAGTGGTTTTCGCTCATGAGCCTGCTCCTCAATAGGGGTCGATGGCGTCGCGCAGACCGTCGCCCAGCGCATTGAATGCGAAGACGGTGATCAGCACGAAGATGACGGGGCTCAGGATCCAGGGGTAGGAACCGATGACCGAGAAGGTGCCGGTATCCTGCAGCATCAGGCCCCATGAGATCAGCGGGGGTTTGACTGCAAAGCCCAGGAAACCCAGGAAGCTCTCAAGCAGCACCACGGTGGGCACCGCCAGGGTGATCGAGACGATGATGTGGCTGAGCACGTTGGGCAGGATGTGTCGGGTGATGATGCGGCTATCGGTGGCGCCCACGGCGATCGCCGCGCGAACATAATCGATGCGTGCCAGCGACAGGGTCTTGCTGCGCACTTCGCGGCTCAGCTGCGCCCAGCCCAGCACCGCCATGACAAAGATCACGAAGGTGAGGAACACGTTGGAGGGTGCAGTCACCGGGATCAGTGAGGTCAGGGCGAGATAGAGCGGCAATTGGGGGAAAGCGAGGACGAACTCGACGAAGCGCTGCACCCAGTTGTCGAGCCGGCCACCAATATAGCCCGAGGTGATGCCCACCAGGGTGCCCACAATGGTGGTGATGGTGACCACGGCCAGAGCGATCATCAGCGAGATACGCGAACCGATAATGCCGCGCGAGAGGATGTCGCGCCCAAACTTGTCGGTGCCCAGCAGCTGGATTGGGCGTCCATCGGTGGAGCCGAAGAAGTGGATATTGGCCGGAATGAACCAGAGCAATCTGTACTCGTGACCGGTGACGAAGAAACCGGTCGGGGTCGGATTGTCCTTTTCCAGACCCGTCAGGGGCTGGAAGGTGATGGGATCGAATTCGCCGGTATCGCCGATCGGATAAACCCATGGGACCAGGCTGAAATTGCCATCCGGGTCCTCAAAGGCAATGACGTCGGGCTGGGCGAAGGGAAGGTTGGGCTCCTTGGGGTCCATGGGCGCAAAGAAATCGGCGAACACCGAGACCACCAGCAATGTGATGACCAGCACCAAACCGATCATGCCCATGGTGGAGCGGCGGAAACGGCGCCAGACCAGCGTGGCATAGCCTTCGCTGCCCGCACCGAAACGGGTGAGCACAGGTGGCTGTTCGATGGCTTCATCGGCGCCGGTTGGCATGGGGCCGCCGCCGGCGTCAGGTGGCAATGGAATGGAAGAGCGGGTTTCAGTCTTGGTCATTCTGCTGCTCCCCCAGGCGAACGCGCGGATCAAGGGCGACCAGCAGGATATCGGAAATGATATTGCCGATGATCAGGGTGACGGCCAGCACCAGCATGAAGGTGGCTGTGACGAACACGTCGCCCACGCCCATGGATCCGACAATGGCGGGGCCCACAGTGGCCAGACCGAAGACGATGGCCACTTCGATTTCGCCGGTGAGCATGTAGGGCAGTACCACGCCCTGATAGGCGACCAGCGGGTGTAGGGCATTGGGTACGGCGTGCTTCATGATCACTGCGGATTCAGGCAGACCCTTGGCGCGGGCGGTCTCGACATACTGGCTGTTGAGCACGTCGAGCAGATTGGCCCGCATGACGCGCATATTGTAGGCCAGCCCGCCAAAGGTGGCGATGAAGATCACCGGCCAGATGTGCTGCAGCAGATTGACGAACTTGTCCCAGCTCCAGGGCGCGCCGCCATATTTGGCCGAGAAGAACATGCCGACTTCCGAAACATTGAGCCGGAAGACGAGGAAATACAGAATGATGATGGCCAGCAGGAAGCGGGGGATGGTCATGCCCAGAAAGGAGATGATGCCCAGCCCGGTATCGACCCAGCTGTACTGGCGGGTGGCGGCGATGATGCCCAGGCCGATGCCGAGCACCGAGGCCAGGATATGGCAGGTCAGCGCCAGCATGATGGTGGCGGGCAGCCGCTCGGCGACAACGTTGCCCACAGGCTTGTTGTAGTACAGCGAGTGACCGAAATCGAAGCGGGTGACGATGCCGGTGATCCAGCGGAAATACTGCACGACGAGCGGATCGTTGAGCCCATTGGCCTCGCGATAGATCTCGGCCTGGGCCTCAGCCAGATCAGGCTGCACGCCGCCCTGATTGATCAGCATGGAGCGGATATAGTCCGCATAGTCGCCCGGAGGCGCCTGGATGATGGCGAAGGTCACCACGCTGAGCAGGATCAGCAGGGGGATCGCGCCCAGAATTCGCATGGAAAGAAATCGGATCATGGCCGCAAGCCTTTATCGAGGGAGGCAGGGGGACGGGTCCCCCTGCCGGAGTCCAATGCACGAAGAATGGACTACATCGCGCCGTCCGAACCGGGCGCGCCCGGCAGGGTCTCAGGATGCAGCTCGTGATCGCCCTGCTTGTCCTCAGGCACATACACACGCTCGCGGATGATGTTGTCTTCGGCCCAGTTGAACATGAAGATCGGGGCACCTGCCGGGATATTGGCAAAGCGCTTGTTGATGATCAGGGCGCCTGGGTATTGGGTCAGACCCACCGTGTAGACATTCTCGGTGTACAGCTTCTGGTAGGTCTTCATCAGCTCGGCGCGTTCGGCGGCGTCGGAGGTGTTGATGAAGGCATTGACCGTATCGACCAGCTCGGCCTCGAAGGGCAGCAGATCAACCGAGCCATCGGTTCCGGCGCGGTGGAAGTAGCTGGTGCGCGGACCGGTTGGGGCGAGTGCTGCGGTACCCTGCACCACCGAGACCAGTTCACTGCCCTGACGGCGCACGTGCCAGTCGAACTGACCGGATTCCTGCATGTCGTCACGGGCGGTGCCCTGCTGGAAGTTGGCAATCACACGCAGACCAAGCGGCTCCATCATGGCGATGACGCCTTCAGCGAGGCTGGTGTCAGTGCCATAATCGGTGTTGGCCAGCAGCGTGATTTCCACGTCATCCCCACCTTCGGGGAAGTTGCGGATGCCATTGCCGTCCGTATCGGTCAGGCCCAGGCCGTCGAGCAGTTCGCCGGCAGCTTCGAGATTGTACGGATAGTAGGTGGTGGACGCCTTGTCGTAATAGGCGGTACCGGCATAGAGGCCGCCGGGATAGATGGCGGTGAACGGACCACGCACCAGGGAGTCGCCCAGACGCTGACGATCAACGGCGATCGAGATTGCCTTGCGGAAATCGAGATTGCGGTTGAGTTCGCGCACGGACTGAGCGCGGTCATCGGGTTCGCCCCAGCCATTGGCTGAAAGGTTCATCTCCAGTGTGTAGCCGATGGTGCGGGCACCAAACTGCAGGCGGGCTGGTGCGGTGTCTTCAGCAGAGCGCTTGAGGGCTTCCACGAAGCTTTCAGCCTGTTCGAGGTTGGAGAAATCGCCCGAACCGGCCACGGCCTGAACGTCACGATCGGCCCATGTCGACAGGCGATAGTGCATTTCGTTGAGGTAAGGCAGCTGATTGCCGGCCTCGTCGACCTTCCAGTAATAGGGGTTGCGGCGCATCACCACGATATCGTCGGGGCGGTACTCAACCGGCACCCAGGCACCCATCACCGGAATGTTCATATATTCGGGCGGGAAGGCGTTCTTGTACTGCTCATAGGTGTTGTCGGAATAGTTCGGATGCTCTGGCCGCAGGATATGGGCCGGGCCGGGGCAGAACGTGCCATAGGCCATGGCGTACAGGTACTGCTCCGGGCGGGATTCCTGGAATGTCCACTTGATGGTGTAGTCATCTACCGCTTCGAGCGTGGTGCCGGGACCAAAGGTTTCCGGCGTGGCGCCATTGAGCGGGGAGACGTTGGAATCGAGCACATTGTCGTTCCAGTAGAACATCACGTCGTCAGAGGTGAAGGGCTCGCCATCCGACCATTTTGCGCCTTCGATCAGGTGCATGGTCAGCTCATGGCCGTCTTCGGACCATTCCCAGCTCTTGGCCAGATTGGGCAGTGGCGACAGTTCGTCCGCCTTGACCTCAAACAGTGGACCAGTGCGGGTCAGACACTCTGACATGCCGATATCAATGCCGCCCCAGCCCTGGGACTGACCACCGATATAGTTCCAGCCTTCAGGCCGCCCGCCAATGACATGGCGCATGGTGTCGCCGTAAACGCCCGTGCCGTCGGGCATGTTGGCGGTCTTGTAGACCATGGGTTCCTTGGGCAGGCGCTCGGCGACGGGCGGCAGGGTGCCGGCATCGACATATTTCGAGGTGACCCAGGCAGGCTCGTGATATTCGGGCAGCGCCTTGTATTCGAGAATGTCAGAAATGCTGACGAAGACCGGTTCGCTCTGTGCTGCGAATGCCGGGGGATCGGGCAGTTCGCCCGTCAGGTCCTGGGCCTGTACCGCCATCAGCGAGACGCCCAGCATCAGTCCAGCCCCACCAAGGGCCATTGCATGTTTTCTCATAAGACCTCCTACGGCAGGGGGCTGGCATTGATTGCCGGCGCCGGACGCTCCCTTCCGACTTCTTCCTCTGCTCGGCCAAAAGCGTACGCCTTGCCAGATGTGAAGCAATCCGGAATGATAGAGACTTATTCCGGTTTCCTAAGAAGTGCGCTGATAAGTATGACTGTTGATATTGCCGTACGTACGCCAAATCCGCGTGAGCGCGCGCCGCGACCGACCCCGCGTCCGGATCGCAGCTTCTACGCCTCGGGCAAGGCGTTCGGGCGGTTTGGCATCCGTTCATTTCCCCGCAGATCATGCCCTATGCCCATACCCACGGGCATATCGAGTTCAACTGGCTGACCCAGGGCTGCATGGATTATGTGTTCGATGGCGGGGCAGTTTCGGTGCAGGCGGGTCGGCTGGTGGCCTTCTGGGCCGGCATTCCCCATCAGACCATCGGCCTGAGCCCGGACAGTGCTGAAGGTCGTCAGCTCAATATCTACCTGCCCATGGATGCTTTTCTGGAGATGCCGCAGCTGGGCCGGCTGACGGAAACCCTGATGGGCGGTGGGGTCATTCAGCTCAATCCCGATTGCATTGGCCTGGAAACGCTGGACCGCTGGCATCAGGACTATCGTAGCGGCAATGCCTTGCGGACCGAGATCGTGCGGACCGAGATCGGTACCATGTTCCGTCGGGCCGCCATCACCGGCTGGGACACGCTGCTGCCGGCATGGGTGGAGGGGGCTGGGTCGCGCACCCGCACCGGGTCACCCGTGCGCTATGTGGTGCGCATGGTGCGCCATATCGTGGAGAACATCACCGATCCGCTCAGCGCTGACAGCATTGCCAAGGTGGTGGGGCTGCACCCCAATTACGCCATCAACCTGTTCACCAAGGTGATGCATATCTCGGTGCAGAAATTCGTCATCCGCATGCGCCTGATCCGCGCCCGCAGCCTGCTGTTCGACGGCAGCCTGTCGATCGCCAATGTCGCCTTCCAGTCGGGCTTTGTCAGCCAGACCCAGTTCTACGAACACTTCCGCAAGGCCTATGGCATGACCCCCAGCCAGATGCGCAAGGATACCATTGAGGGCTAGTGCGGCGTCAGGACGTAGCGGTGGGTGGCGTATTCTTCGGTGAGCTTTTCAAAACCCAGATGCACATAGAAGGCAAAGGCTGCCTCGGGCGCATTGGTGTTGAGATAGTCGAAATTGCGGGCCGCATCGTGCTGGATTGCGGCAATCAGGCGCTGCCCGATGCCCTGCTTGCGATGATCCTCGGCAACATAGAGATAGCGGACGCGGCCGGCGCGCAGATGGGGATCGTAGGGATCCACATTGCGCCCGCAGGTTCCCACCAGCGTGTCGCCGTCCCAGGCCCCCAGCATGATCTCGCCGGGGCGCGCAAAGACATTGGCGCCGGAGCGCCAATTCTCCTGGAAGTGGACCAGCATGAGATGCCCGCCCGCTTTGCTTTCAGCCAGAAGCCGACTGAAACCAGCCGCGTCAGGCGCGACTGGCGCGAGCGTGAACACCGTTAGGTATTGAACTTGAACAGCATGACGTCGCCATCCTTGACGACGTATTCCTTGCCTTCATCGCGGGCCTTGCCCGCTTCCTTGGCTGGGACTTCACCCCCCAGGGTGACGAAGTCGTCAAAGGCGATGGTCTGGGCACGGATAAAGCCGCGTTCAAAATCGGAGTGGATGACGCCGGCAGCGGCCGGAGCCTTGTCGCCCTTGTGGATGGTCCAGGCGCGCGATTCCTTGGGGCCGACCGTGAAATAGGTCTGCAGGCCGAGCAGGTCGTAGGCTTCGCGGATCAGGCGGTTGAGGCCAGCCTCATCCAGACCCAGCGATTCGAGATATTCAGCGCCCTCCTCGTCGGGCAGCTGGGCGAGCTGGGATTCGATCTCGGCGGAGATCACCACCACACCGGCGTCGTGCGCCTTGGCGTAGTCCTCGACCAGCTTGCTCATCGCATTGCCGCTGGCGGCCGAGCCTTCGTCGACATTGCAGACGTAAAGCGCGGGCTTTGATGTCAGCAGCTGAAGTTCCTGGAAGGCCTTTTCTTCCTCGGCATCGCGCTTGACGAAGCGGGCGGACTTGCCGTCGCGCAGCAGGGCCAGCGAGCGGTCGACCAGCTCAAGGGTGATCTTGGCATCCTTGTCGCCCTGCTTGGCCTTCTTTTCGAGGCCATTGCGGCGCTTTTCGAGGCTTTCCAGATCCGCCAGCATCAGCTCGGTCTCGACCACTTCGGCGTCCGCGAGCGGGTCGACCTTGTTGGAGACGTGGATGACATTGCCGTCTTCAAAGCAGCGCAGCACATAGGCGATGGCGTCGCATTCGCGGATATTGGCAAGGAACTGGTTGCCCAGGCCTTCGCCCTGGCTGGCACCCTTCACCAGACCGGCGATGTCGACAAAGCTCATGCGGGCGGGCAGGACGTTGATCGACTTGCCGATCTCGGCGAGCTTGTAGAGCCGCGGATCGGGCACCGAGACTTCGCCCACATTGGGTTCAATGGTGCAGAACGGGAAATTGGCAGCCTGGGCGGCAGCGGTGCGCGTGAGCGCATTAAAGAGGGTCGACTTGCCGACGTTCGGCAGACCGACGATGCCCATCTTGAAACCCATGGGGAAAGCTCCGGAATTTGTTAGCCTTCACTTCGTTCGGATGGGCAAAGATGTCAATGCATAGCGGCGTGCCACTATTGGGCGCTGATGGGCCAAGACCGCTTGTCGGATCGGACAATGCGCCCTATTAACGCTAACATTCTAGTTCTTCCCACCACACTATCGTCGGAGGTGCCGCATGGCCCTTTTCCTCAATCTGGTCATTCTGGCCGCCCTGATCGCCGCTTTTGCGTGGTGGTATTACCGCGGTCGTCATATGGGCGCGTTCAAGCCCGCCTTCGGTTCTGCGCCTGAAATTCCCAAGGCCAAGCCGCAGGGCGCCATGCCCATGCTGAAAATGCCGACCGCCAAGGGCTGGGCCCCGGGTGAAAAGCCAATCGCTGCGCCTGGTCTGAAGGTCACGCCCTTTGCGACCAATCTCAAGCATCCGCGCTGGGCCTATGTGCTGCCCAATGGCGACGTGCTGGTGGCCGAGTCGTCCTCGCTGCCTTCCACGGTAAGCAATATTCGCGACTATGCGATGAACCGCGTGATGAGCCGCGCCGGTGCCACGCGCCCCAGCGCCAACCAGATCACCCTGCTGCGCGACGCCGATGGCGATGGCGTACCGGAAATCCGCGAGGTCTTCCTCAAGGATCTCAGCCAGCCCTTCGGCATGGCACTGGTGGGCGATCAGCTCTACATCGGCAATACCGACAGCGTGATGGCCTTCCCCTATGAGACGGGCCAGACCAGGATCACCGCGCCCGGTCGCAAGCTGATGGAAATGAAGCCCGGTGGCCACTGGACGCGCAATCTGCTCGCCAATGCCGATGGCACCAAGCTCTATGTGGCTGTCGGCTCGCAGAGCAATATTGCCGAGAATGGTCTGGAGGCCGAAGAAGGCCGCGCCTGCATTTTCGAACTTGATCTGGTCACCGAGAAGCACCGTGAATTTGCCGGCGGCCTGCGCAATCCGGTTGGCATGGCCTGGGAGCCGACCAATGGCTTGCTGTGGACCGTGGTCAATGAACGCGACGGACTGGGCGATGAAACCCCGCCTGATTACCTGACCTCGGTCAAGGATGGCGGCTTTTATGGCTGGCCCTTCAGCTATTGGGGCCAGACTGTTGATGATCGCGTGCCCCAGAACCCGGCCAAGGTGGCCAGCGCCAGTGCGCCCGATTATGCGCTGGGCGGTCACACGGCCTCGCTGGGCCTGTGCTGGTTGCCCGAGAACACGCTGCCGGGCCTGCCTGCGGGCATGGTGATTGGTCAGCATGGCTCGTGGAACCGCTCCAAGCTGAGCGGCTACAAGTTCATTCTGGTGCCATTTGCCGATGGCCACCCCCAGGGTGCGCCGATTGATCTGTTGACCGGGTTCCTGGCCGATGACGAGAAGTTCTCGCGCGGTCGCCCTGTCGGCGTGGCGCTGGCCAAGGATGGCGCGCTGCTGGCGGTTGACGATGTCGGCGATGCTGTCTGGCGTGTGACTGCCGGCTGATCGAGCTGCCTGACATGTTGAATTCGCGGCGCGTCAGTTTCGACTGGCGCGCCGTTTGTTTTTTCAATCGCCCGTGAACAGCTTTTTGAGCATGTCGGCCATCGGGCCTGATTTGGGCACTGCCGCCTGCGGGGCGGCCTGACGCGCCTGTCGCACATGGCTCTGGGCCTTGGGTGCGGATTTCGGCTCGGCCTTGGGCGCAGCATTCGCCTCGGCTTTGGGGGGCGGCTCCTGATTGGCCTGGATCGCTAGGGCCAGCTTGTTCATGAAGCCGGCATCATCGCCCTTGATGAGCAGGTCGACATGCTTGCCGATGGCGTCGAGCAGCGGATCGAGCCAGTTCTGGTCCGCCTTGGCGAAATCGCCCAGCACGTGGTGGGTGACGTATTCCTTGCCCGGATGACCAATGCCAAGCCGGACGCGCTTGTAGTTGACCCCGATCTGGGGGTCGATGGAGCGCAGGCCGTTATGGCCGCCATTGCCGCCACCAATCTTGACCCGCACCTTGCCCGGCGCCAGATCGAGCTCGTCATAGAGCACGATGACGTCGGCGGGATCGATCTTGTAGAATTTGGCAACCTGCTGAACGCTGTCGCCCGAGCGGTTCATGAAGGTCTGCGGCTTGAGCAGAATAACCTTCTCGCCGCCGATATTGCCCTCGGCAAGGCTGCCGGAGTGCTTGGAGCGGAACTGGGTAATGGAATGGGCGCGTGCTATCGCGTCGAGCGCCATGAAGCCGATATTGTGGCGGTTACCCTGATACTGGTTGCCCGGATTGCCCAGGCCGACAAGCAGTTTCATCACTCACTCCAGAAAACGAAAGAGGCGACCCGAAGGCCGCCTCGAACTTGTAGCAGAAAGTCAGCGGGACGATTACTCGGCCTCAGCTTCGCCTGCAGCATCTTCGGATTCTTCAGCGCCGTCATCGCCAGCGGACTTCAGAGCCGATGGAGCAACGATGGTGGCGATGGTGAAATCGCGATCGGTGATGGTCGGCGTCACGTTCTTGGGCAGGGTAACTGCCGAGATGTGAACCGAGTCGCCGATATCGAAACCGGTCATGTCGACGGTGATCTCTTCAGGGATCGCGTCGGCAGGAGCCGAGACTTCAACGGTGTGGCGCACAACATTGAGTGTGCCGCCGCGCTTGAGGCCTGGGCTGGCTTCTTCGTTGATGAAGTTCACGTGCACCTGAACGGTCAGGCGAGTGCCCTTGCCAACGCGCAGGAAGTCGACGTGGATCGGGAAGTCCTTGACGGGATCAAGCTGGTAATCGCGCGGGATCACGGTGTGCTTGGTGCCGTCCACATCCAGCTCGAGGACGTGGGAGAGGAAACCGCCAGCGTAGATGAACTTGTGCGCATCTTTGTAAGCGAGGGAGACGGTAACAGGAGCCTTCTTGTCACCGTAGATAACTGCAGGAACGAGTCCCTGACGACGCAGTTCGCGAGCGGCCCCCTTGCCAACTCCGTCACGCGCCTGTGCCTTGAGCACTTTAGCTTCAGCCATGGAAATATCCATTCTGGTTGGTGTATGCGTCACTACAACAGCATACGCGCCCGTCCTCCAGGGGTGACGAGCGCTTCATGGCGGCGGCTATAGCCCAAAGTGGGACCCTGAGCAAGCAGGAACGCTGGTTTGCCGCGTGTTTGAGTCAGATAGGAGTGCTTGGCGAGCGCTTTAGTCGAACAGGCTCGAAACGCTCTGTTCGCTGGCTGTGCGGGCAATGGCTTCGCCGATCAGCGGGGCAATGGCGAGGCGGCGGATATTGCCGGCCTGACGCTGGGCTTCGGTCTCTTCAATGGAATCGGTGACCACCAGTTCCTTGAGCTTGGAGGCACCGATGCGCTCGGAAGCACCATCGGAGAGAACGCCGTGGGTGATATAGGCCGAGACTTCCTTGGCGCCTGCCTTGAGCAGCGCCTCGGCCGCATTGACCAGCGTGCCGCCACTGTCGACGATGTCATCGATCAGAATGCAGGCCTGGCCCGACACGTCACCAATGATGTTCATCACCTCGGAGACGCCAGCACGCGGGCGGCGCTTGTCGACGATGGCCAGATTGGCGCCGATACGACCGGCAACATTGCGAGCGCGCACCACACCGCCAACGTCAGGCGAAACGATCATGACGTTCTTGACGTCGTAATTGTCCTGAATGTCGCGCACCATGACGGGTGCAGCGGTCAGATTGTCCGTGGGGATATCGAAAAAGCCCTGGATCTGGCTGGCATGCAGATCAAGCGTCAGCACGCGGTTGGCACCAGCCTGGGTAATCAGATTGGACACCAGCTTGGCCGAGATGGGGGTGCGCGGCGCCGATTTGCGGTCTTGGCGAGCATAGCCAAAATAGGGGATCACTGCGGTGATGCGGCGCGCTGATGAGCGGCGCAGCGCATCGGTCAGGATCAGCAATTCCATCAGGTTGTCATTGGCGGGAAAGCTGGTCGACTGCAGGATGAAAGCGTCTTCGCCGCGCACATTCTCATGCACCTCGACATAGACTTCCTTGTCCGCAAAGCGCTTGACCGTACAGTCTGTCAGCGGGAGCTCAAGATAGCTGGCAATAGCCTGGGCGAGGGCCCGGTTCGAGTTGCCGGTCACCAGCTTCATGGGCGCGATCCTGTCTCAACCGACCTCCGGGATCGAGGCCTTCCAGTTTCGCGGGCAGCTTTAGCGAGTCCATCCCGGACTCGCAACGCCGCAATTGGTCGATAGGTAAAGATTTACGTCAGACCGATGACGGCGATCTGTCGTCCGGTCTTGATCCCGTGATGTGTGGCGTGGCGATGGGAGAAATATCGGGCCGGGTCACCATAGGTGCAGCTGCCCACCCTATCGATAGTTTGAACGCCCGCAGCACTTAGGCAATCGGCGACAAATCCGGGCAGGTCGAAATGCTCCACGCCCCCTTCGGGCACGAAGATGCGGTTGCCGGCGCTGGGGTAAAGGGCCAGCAGATCGGCAGCAAATTGTGGGCCGACCTCGTAATTGGGTCCCGAAATGGTCGGGCCGATGGCGGCGACAATGCGCTCGGGTTGTGCACCAAGCGCTACCATGGCGGCGATTGTGGCCTCGGCAATTCCATTGGCCGCGCCCTTCCACCCGGCATGGGTGGCGCCAATGATCCTGGCCTGTGCATCGGCAAACAGGATCGGGGTGCAGTCGGCCGTCAATATGCCCAGCAACAGGCCGGGCCGGTCGGTGACCATGGCGTCAGCTTCCACGATCTCCTCGGCCGCCAGCGGGGCGGCTACAACATGCACATCGGCGGTATGGGTCTGCTTGAGAATGACCAGATTGGCCGGCTCATAGCCCATGGAGGTCGCAACGCCGGCGCGATTGGCGGTGACGTTGGCTTCGTCATCCCCCGTCGTGAACGAGACGTTGTTGCTGGCATAAGCGCCTGTTGAAACGCCCCCGGCACGGCCAAAAAAGCCGTGCCGGATTGTTCCCAGCGCAGGGCTGGTTTCAAACGGGATCGGCATTATTCGAATCCGGGTGGCTGCAGACCGGGGCTGGCAGCGCAGAAGGCCTTGAACAGGGTGCCCATCTGGTCGGGGCCGATCAGCCGGTCCCGGGCCGCAGCCAGATCGTCGGCAGAACTCGGATTGGCCGCGATCAGGGCGCTGGTGCGCTCCTTGATGCCCATGCGGCTGAGGAACTGGCCCTGGCTTGCCAGCGGCTGGATGGCGAGGCCGGCCTTGGCCGCCACGGTGCCGAGCGCCTCGAAATCGACATGGGCCGACAGGTCCACTTCGCCGGGCGCGTCCAGTACGTCGGCAAACTGGTGGCGACGCACGCCCTGCAGGGTTTCGCCAGTCTGGGTGCGCGCATAGCCATAGTCGATGGCCAGGATCGCGCCGCCCTGGGTGGAAATGGTGCTTGCGAGCCGGTTCATCACCTCATCGCTGGCCAGGCCCACTTCGAGCACGGCATTGATTTCGGCGTCTGCCAAAATTTCGGGCATGGCCGAAGCCGGGATGGGGGTGGGGTTCAGCCCAAAGACGCGGCGACCATTATTGGTGCCGATCATGCGCTCGTGCCAGCCATCGGTGTCGCGCACGAACTGGCGGATAGGCAGAGCGTCAAAGAACTCATTGGCGATCACCAGCAGCGGGCCGGGGCCCACCTTGTCGAAGCCATCGATCCATTTGGCGCCATAGGGTTCCAGCCGGGCATTCTGTTCCGCGATCAGGGCAGGATTGGTTTCGAACAGGCGCAGGTCCAGCCCATCGCGAAAGCCTTCGGCGCGACAGGCGACGCGCAGGATGTCGGCCATCAGCGTGCCGCGGCCGGGCCCGAGTTCGAGCAGGGTGAACTCTTTGGGACTGCCCATTTGCTGCCAGAGATTGACGAAGAAGAAGCCGATCAGTTCGCCGAACATCTGGCTGATTTCGGGGGCGGTGACAAAGTCACCTGCCGCACCCAGCGGATCGTCGGTCTTGTAATAGCCCTTGGTGGGGTGCGTCAGGCACAGGCCCATATAGGTGGCTACCGACATCGGTCCGGTGGTGCGGATCTGCATGTCGATGATTTCGGACAGCGATGGGGATTGTTGTTCAGTCATGATCAGGCTCGCAATGCGTTTTGCTTGCGCGTCGTTGCAAAGGCCACAAGACCGATGCCGCCGAGCACCAGTGGCAGGCTGAGCACCATGCCCATGGTCAGCCAGCCACCAAAGAGATAGCCGATCTGCGCATCGGGCAGGCGGACAAATTCGACCGCGATGCGCGACAGGCCGTAGCCGATGCCAAAGACACCAGCGACCAGGCCGGGGCGGCGCAGGCTGTAGAACACATGGGTGAAGACGCGGATGACCAGGAACAGAACAAGGCCTTCGAGCGCAGCTTCATAAAGCTGGCTGGGATGGCGCGGCACCTGTTCGGGGTCGGTTGGAAAGATGACGCCCCAGGGCAGGGCGGTGGGCGCACCATAGAGTTCGGCATTGATGAAGTTGGCGATGCGTACCAGGAAGATGCCAATGGTGCTGACCGAGGCGATCAGATCGAGCGCGCTGAGCCAGTTGCCGTGCTTGGAGCGGGTGAACAGGATGGCCGCCAGCATCAGCCCCAGCATGCCGCCATGATAGGACATGCCGCCATCAAGCGTGTTGAGCATCTGGGTCGGGTTTTCCAGATAGAAGGGCAGATTGTAGAACAGCACATAGCCCACGCGCCCGCCGACCACGATCGAGAGCATGGTCCAGAAGGCAAAGTCCCAGATATCGGCTGCCTTGAAGGGCGGCTCGCCCTTGTGCCAGAGCCGGGTATTGGCCAGCATCAGATAGCCATAGCAGGCACCCAGACCGGTGCCAAACAGATAGCCCAGGGCATACCAGCGGACCGCGAAAGGACCGATGGCAAAGGCGATAGGATCAATATTGGGAAAGGGCACGCGCGGCTCCTGCGGCAATCGGCCGGACCATTGCCGCTTCGGCCTCTCTGGTCAAGTGAGCAGCCATCACCTAAGTATCAAGTCAAACAGGCCAACCGAATGGGTGTGCAATGAACCAGAGCAACAAGATCTTTGATGGCCTCGGGCGCGTGATGAACGAAGCCGCCGGTGTCGCTGATGGTGTGCGCCGCGAAGCTGAAACCGTGGTCAAGTCGCAGGTGCAGCGGCTGGTAGCCGATATGGATCTGGTAAAGCGCGAGGATTTCGATGCCCTGCGCGAGCTGGTCCAGATCCAGGGCGAAGAGATCGATGCCCTGCGCCAGCAGATCGCCAGCCTCAAGGGCGGCGCCAAAGCCAAATAGGGTTCGCAGCTTCGCTGCCGGAATGATGTCTACAGAGGCGCGCGGTCACCCTTGTGTGATTGCGCGCTTTTTCGTTTCACGCCCCGCAATCGGGGCGTGTCGGGCGCTGCCGCCGCGCTGGTGCGCATGCCTGCTTCATTATGGGGCAGAAAGAGCGGTTGATCCGGCCTCGATGTTAACAGTCTGTTAACGCTAAGGCACCGATCATCATCCACAAGAGAATGTCGTTTGCTGACTGCGTCGCGTGCCCTGAATCAGTTGTCACGTGTACGTTGAATTCATCAGGACGATTCGTAAGCCCTTGTGCGTGCAAACAGTTCCCTGAGTATCCCATATTTGCCGGCCCACTGGGCAGCATGCCTTCTTACTACGCGTTGCCAGGACGGAAGACGTCAATGTCACTCATCCAAGTCGAGCTCGATCGCAATGTTCACCCGGTGGACATCATTGAGCATATCGCCTCGATCAACGACTGGACCTTTGAGCGTCAGGATGCCGACGAGATCTCCATTTCTGTGCGAGGCGGGTGGAGCGATTACCATGTCTCGTTCAACTGGATGGAGGATCTGGAAAGCCTGCACATCGCCAGCGCGTTCGATCTCAAGGTGCCCGAAGGGCGTCGCGCTGAGGTCAAGCAGTTGATTTCGCTGATCAATGAGCAGTTGTGGATTGGCCATTTCGATATCTGGAACAAGGAAGGCGTGGTGCTGTTCCGCAATTCGCATCTGCTGACAGGGGGCGCCGATGTGTCGCCTCAGCAATGCGAAGCGCTGCTGCGCTCGGCGACCGATAGCTGCGATCTATACTATCAGGCATTCCAGTTCGTGGTCTGGGCGGGCAAGACAGCCGCCGATGCCCTGAGCCATGTGATGTTTGAAACGGTCGGTGAAGCATGAACGCCGCACTGAGCAAAATTGGCCCTGTCATGCTGGTTGGTGCCGGCAAGATGGGCGTTGCCTTGGCGCGTGGGTGGCTTGATGCCGGGCTGCCGCCCAACAATCTGATTATCGTGCACCCGCGGCCCGGCGAGGCGCTGCTGGATCTGGCTGAGGATTACGGGCTGACGCTGAATAGCGAAGCGAGCGGTCTGACCCCAAATGTCTTGGTGGTCGGGGTCAAGCCGCAGGTGATGGATGAGGTGCTTGAATCTCTGGCGCCGGTGATTGCGCCGCACACGCTGGTGGTGTCGATCGCGGCCGGGATCGATCTGGCGCGTCTGGCCAGCAAGGCCGGCACACAGCGGGTCATGCGTACCATGCCCAATACACCGGTACAGGTGCGCAAGGGCATTACCGGGGTGGTTCCCGGGTCTGACGTGACGGCCGAGGATCGCGTGTCGATGGACGCGCTGCTGTCGGCGTCGGGGATGGTTGTCTGGCTTGAGGACGAAGCCCAGCTTGATGGTCTGACTGCGGTGTCGGGTTCCGGTCCCGCCTATATTTTCCATATGGTTGAAGCGCTGGCGGCCGCCGGCAAGCGGCAGGGGCTTCCTGATGAGATCGCCGAGCAACTAGCACGAGGCACCGTCATCGGCGCTGCCGCACTGATGGATGCCGGCACGCTTTCACCGACCGTGCTGCGCGAGAATGTCACCTCGCCCAAGGGCGCCACAGCGGCAGGGCTGGCTGTGCTGATGGGCGAGCCTGGTCTGACTGATCTGATGGACCGTACGGTGAGCGCTACCCGCAAGCGCACCGAAGAGTTGGGCCGCATCTAGACCGCATTGAACCAGTCATGAAAAAAGGGCGCGTCGCCTCCAAGCAGACGCGCCCTTTTTCCTATTCATCGCCTGGTGATCAGGCTGATGTCAGCTCGTCGGCTGCGGACTTGCCCGTCCGCTTGTCCTTGACGATTTCGTAGTTCACCTTCTGGCCTTCATCCAGGCCGTTCAAACCAGAACGTTGCACAGCCGAGATGTGGACGAACACGTCCGCCCCGCCTTCGTCCGGTTGAATGAAGCCATAGCCTTTTTGGCCGTTGAACCACTTTACGGTGCCAGTTGCCATGATGCGCGTTCCCTCGTGCAGTCTGCTGTAGGCGGGTTCGTCCACTATTGGCCGAGACCCTTAGTGATATCGAGTATCGGAAATTGACGTCAGCAGAGGCGAATGAGACTTCGCGTAATCAGATCAGTCGGCCGCAATATTCGATGCTCGGGAGCTTAGCGCCAAAATATGGTCTGTTCAATATCTGTATAGGTATGACAAATAGCCCGGCGGGAACACTGTTCTCGTCAGGTGGGTGCGGCGTATCGTCAAGTATTTGCACCAAATTTTCGCAATCTGGTGCTGGTGCGCTATGGGTTAGGCATCCGGTCTGACGGGACGCTTTTCCTTGGCACCGTGTCACGACCCAGCATCGTCGCGCTGAACCTGACGCCTGATGATAGCGGAAAAGGGAGACGCTGGAACGTTGAACTCAAAGCCGCGGGTGGCGTTGCGGTGATCGGGCCGCTTGCATTTCTGACGAAATGGGCGCAAATCCCCGCGCGCCGGGCGATTTGGGCCGGTAACCCTTCAGAGATCACATCGTCTTGACCAAGACGTCTTATTCTTCTGGCGATGCCATCGCCGATCGCCGTGCTGGCTATGCACGCATGCTGGCCGAAGATGGCGAGCTTGCGGCCGCCGCAGAGGTTATGCAGCAGGCTCTCGAACTGGCGCCGAACTGGGCCGCCGGATGGGATGTTCTCGGCGATTACTTTGACCGGCTGGGACGAACCGCGGAGGCTATATCGGCGTGGCGCCATCTGGAGGCGCTCGACGATAGTGGCCAGTTTGGCGCCCGTCTGAAGCTTGCGGTGCATGGCGCCGGGCCGGCTGGCGAAGGGACGGCGATCAGCTATGTCGAGGCGTTGTTTGATCAGTATGCACCCAAATTCGAGAAGTCGTTGGTTGGCAAGCTGGGCTATCGCGTGCCTGAAATGCTTGATGCACTTGTTGTCCAGGAGATGGCGCGGCTGGGCATTGCCCGGTTTGAGCGCGGTCTTGATCTTGGGTGTGGCACCGGCCTGATGGGGCAGAAGCTCCGTGACAAGGTGGGGTATCTTGAAGGCATCGATATTTCGGCGGCCATGATCGCCGAAACGGCTCGCAAGAAAATCTACGACAATCTCGACAAGGCCGAGCTCGTAGCAGCGCTCAGTGCGCGCCAGGCCGAGTCCGATCTGGTGACTGCGGCAGACGTTTTCATCTATTGCGGGGCACTTGAGCCGGTTCTGGCCGCGCTGGTGCCCGCCCTGTTGCCGGGTGGGCTGGTTGCATTCTCCCTGGAAGCCCATGATGGCGACGAAGCCGTGTTTCTGCGGCCATCGCTGCGCTACGCACATGGCGTGGCCGCAACCCAGACAGCAGTCATAGCTTCAGGACTGCAATTGTTGCGGTTCGAGACAGTGGTGTTGCGCATGGATCGAGGTGCACCGATCAACGGCATGCTTGTCGTGGCGCGCAAGCCTGAAGTCGTGGCATTGGCGGCCAATGACGGCGCAGGTAATGACGGCGATGTCGCAGCCTAGACGGTAGGCAGGGGTGGGCGGATGCCGCTAAGCTGGCGGTATGCTCAACTGGAACCTGCCATGACTTCGATCCGCTTTGATTTTCGCTCCGACACCGTGACCAGACCATCGGCGGCCATGCGCCAGGCGATGGTAGAGGCCGAGGTTGGCGATGACGTGTTCGGCGATGATCCTACGGTCAAACAGCTGGAACTCCGCATGGCAGCGATGCTGGGCAAGGATGCGGCGCTGTTCGTGCCCTCGGGCACGCAATCCAATTTGCTGGCATTGATGAGCCATTGTGGCCGCGGCGACGAGTTCATCGCCGGGCAGGATGCGCATTGCTACAGACATGAAGCAGGTGGTGCTGCAGTGCTGGGCTCGATCCAGCCTCAGCCCATTGAGCATCAGGCCGACGGCACGATGAATCTGGACGCCATCGAGGCGGCGATCAAGGCCGATGACCATCACTACGCCACAACGCGGGTGATCGCGCTGGAGAACACGTTTGGTGGTAAGGTCTTGCCGGTCAGCTATATGGGGCAGGTTGCCGATATTGCCCAACGCCACGACCTGGGTCTGCATCTAGATGGCGCGCGGGCGTTCAATGCCTGTGTGGCGCTTGGCATGGATATCGCTGCGTTTGCGGCGCCGTTCGACAGTGTCTCGATCTGTCTGTCCAAGGGGCTCGGCGCGCCGGTGGGTTCAGTGTTGGTCGGGCGGCAGGACCTGATCGATACCGCACGACGGCACCGCAAGATGCTGGGTGGCGGGATGCGGCAGTCGGGCATACTGGCAGCGGCTGGACTTTATGCGCTCGATCACAATATCGACCGACTGGCCGAGGACCATCGCCGCGCACGAACGCTGGCCGCCGGGCTTGCCGCGTATCCCGCACTGACAGTTACCATGCCCGACACCAATATCGTGTTTGTCGATGCCGATGCTGCGCTTGGTCAGCGCTTTACCGCGTTTTTGGGCCGACACGGCGTCGGCATTACTGGCCTTTATGGCAATCAGCGCTGGGTGACCCATCTTGATGTTGACGATGAGGCCGTCGAGAGCGCGCTTACCCAGGTTGGGGCGTTCTTTGATGCTGAAGCGGGCAGTGCATTTGTCGGCTAGATCGGAAAAGAGTCAGGGCGTCGCTTGTGTAGCGACGCCCTGAGAATTCTAGTCGGCGAAGTAGCTCTGCAGGGAGCGCACGGTGAGATTGCCGCCCCGGAAGGCCACGATGCCTTCAACGGCCGCCAAGGCTCCGTCAATTGTGGTGTAATAAGGGATCTTGGCGAACAGGGCGGTCCGACGGATATCGCGACTGTCGCTGATCGACTTCATGCCGTCAGTGGTGTTGACCACCAGCTGTACGCCACCATTTTTCATGGAGTCCACGATGTGCGGACGGCCCTCGAGCACCTTGTTGATCTTGGTGGCGGCAATGTTGTTGTCGACCAGATAGCGCTGCGTGCCGCCGGTCGCCAGAATGGTGAAGCCGGCTTCAACGAGATGGCGCGCCATGTCGACGATCAGTTCCTTGTCGCTATCACGTACCGAAATGAAGGCCGTGCCGCTCAGAGGTACCTTGGAGCCGGCACCCATTTGCGACTTGGCGAAGGCCATGGCGAAGCTGGTGTCGAGGCCGATGACTTCACCAGTCGACTTCATTTCAGGGCCGAGTACGGTATCGACGCCGGGGAAGCGATTGAACGGGAACACGGCTTCCTTGACGGCGATATGCTTGAAGGTCTTTTCCACTAGACCAAAGCTGGCCAGGCTCTCGCCGGCCATGATGCGGCTGGCAATCTTGGCGATGGGCTGGCCGATAACCTTGGCGACGAAAGGCACGGTGCGGCTTGCGCGCGGATTGACTTCGAGCAGGTAGATGACGCCGTCCTTGAGCGCGTACTGCACATTCATCAGCCCGCCGACCTTGAGCGCGAAAGCCAGTTCGGTGGTCTGACGCTTGAGTTCGGCCATCACTTCGGGGCTCAGATGCTGCGGTGGTAGCGAGCAGGCGGAGTCGCCGGAGTGAATGCCAGCCTCTTCAATGTGCTCCATGATGCCAGCGACGAAGACGTCCTTGCCATCGCACAGGGCATCGACGTCGATTTCTGTGGCGCCGGAGAGATAGGCATCAAACAACAATGGGTTGTCGGACAGGACCGAATTGATCTGGCCGGTCTTGTCATTGGGGTAGCGCTGCAGAATGTGCGGAGGCACCAGACCCGTCAGCGTATCCTGCACATAGCGTTCGAACTCGTTGGCCGAGTGTACGATGGCCATGGCGCGGCCGCCCAGCACATAGCTGGGGCGGATCACCAGCGGGTAGCCCAGACGCTCGGCAACCAGACGCGCCTGTTCCAGGCTGTAGGCAATCCCGTTCTTGGGCTGGGTCAGTTCAAGCTTGTTGAGCAGCTTCATGAACTGGTCGCGGTCTTCGGCCAGATCGATTGCATCGGGCTGGGTGCCCAAGATCGGCACGCCGGCCTTCTGGACGGCTTCGGCCAGGTTCAGCGGGGTCTGACCGCCGAACTGAACGATCACGCCATGCAGCGTGCCGTTCTGTTTTTCTGTTTCGAGGATTTCGATGACGTCTTCTTCCGTCAGCGGCTCAAAATAGAGGCGGTCCGAAGTGTCATAGTCCGTCGAGACAGTCTCGGGATTGCAGTTGACCATGATGGTCTCATAGCCCGCATCGGCCAATGCGAAGGCGGCGTGGCAGCAGCAATAGTCGAACTCGATGCCCTGACCGATACGGTTTGGACCGCCGCCTAGGATAACCACTTTCTTGCGGTCGGTGGGGCGGGATTCATCGGCCACCGCGCCAGCGAATGGCGCTTCATAGGTCGAGTACATATAGGCTGTCGGCGAGGCGAACTCGGCAGCCGAGGTGTCGATACGTTTATAGACGGGGCGTACCGAGAGCGACTGGCGCAGCTTGCGGACATCGGAGGCCTTGAGGTTGGCCAACTGGGCCAGACGCGCATCGGAGAAGCCCATGGCCTTGAGCGAGCGCAGGTTCTCTGTGTCCTGTGGCAGGCCGAATTCGCGCACCTTGTTCTCGGTGTCGACGATGCCCTTCATCTGCTCGAGGAACCAAGGGTCGATCTTGCAGGCGTCATGGATGTCTTCAAGGCTCATACCGAGGCGCATGGCTTCGGCGACATGCAGCAGACGGTCTGGCGTCGGCGTGCCGAGCGCTGCCTTGATGGCATTCTTGTCTTCGCCTTCACCCAGGCCGGGAATGCCGATTTCGTTCAGACCGGTCAGGCCGGTTTCAAGCGAGCGCAGCGCCTTTTGCAGGCTCTCCTGGAAGGTGCGGCCGATGGCCATGGCCTCGCCCACCGACTTCATGGCGGTGGTCAGGCGGTTGTCGGCGCCAGGGAATTTTTCGAAGGCAAAACGCGGGATCTTGACCACGACATAGTCGATCGATGGCTCGAACGAGGCGGGGGTCATGCCGCCGGTGATGTCGTTGTCCAATTCATCAAGCGTGTAACCCACGGCCAGACGCGCAGCCACCTTGGCGATGGGGAAGCCGGTGGCTTTGGACGCCAGAGCCGAGGAGCGCGACACGCGCGGGTTCATCTCGATCACCACCATGCGGCCATCGGCCGGGTTGATGCCGAACTGCACATTTGAGCCGCCGGTCTCGACGCCGATCTCGCGCAGCACAGCCAGGCTGGCATCGCGCATGATCTGGTATTCCTTGTCAGTCAGCGTCAGGGCGGGCGCGACAGTGATGGAGTCACCGGTGTGAACGCCCATGGGATCGATGTTCTCGATCGAGCAGATGATGATGCAGTTGTCGTTCTTGTCGCGAACGACCTCCATTTCGTACTCTTTCCAGCCGAGTACGCTTTCCTCAACCAGAACCTCATTGGTCGGCGAGGCATCAATGCCGCTCTCGCAGATATTGAGGTATTCTTCGCGGTTATAGGCGATGCCGCCACCGGTGCCGCCCAAGGTAAAGCTGGGGCGAATAATGCAAGGCAGGCCGATCACTTCGAGGGCCTGAAGGGCCTCGATGGTATTGTGTGCGAGCATGGAGCGAGGTGTTTCGAGCCCGATCTTCTTCATGGCGTCGCGGAACAGTTCGCGGTCTTCGGCCTTGTCGATGGCCTCGGCAGTCGCGCCGATCATCTCGACATTGTACTTCTCGAGGATGCCCATCTTGCGCAGCGAGAGCGCGCAGTTCAGTGCGGTCTGACCGCCCATGGTGGGCAGCAGCGCGTCGGGGCGCTCCTTCTCGATGATCTTGGCGACCACTTCGGGGGTGATCGGTTCCATATAGGTGGCGTCGGCCAGATCGGGGTCGGTCATGATCGTGGCCGGATTGGAGTTCACCAGAATGATCCGGTAGCCCTCTTCCTTGAGCGCCTTGCACGCCTGAGTGCCCGAATAGTCGAACTCACATGCCTGACCAATAATGATCGGACCCGCACCGATAATGAGGATCGATTTGATGTCGGTACGTTTTGGCATGGTGCTCGCTCGGCTCTAGGACGCAGGGGCCGGGCGAGGCAGAATCACCCGGGCTCAGGCCACCCGCACCACTTGGGCACAACAACTTGACGTTGCGACGCATGGGGAAGGCTTGGACGGGGTGGTTAAGTGGGCTGTCTAATGGAGATGACCAAGAAAGGGAAGGGGGCGCGGCGATTGAATGGGGAAGGTTTGCTTATCGCGCTTGCGCGGAGCGGTTCGGCGTAGCCATGCCCGGCCCTGGCGCGGCATCATGCTCACCCCAGCATCTCCACCAAGACATCGAACACCAGGCGGATCCTGCGGCTGGTATGGAGTTCGCGATGAGTGGTGAGCCAGATGGGCGCGGGGATCGGGGTGAAGGTGGGGAGGACCATTTCGACATCAGGCGTGCGGTCAGCGATCATCTTGCCCATCAGGCCGATACCCAGACCCTCACGCACCAATTGCCAGGCGATGGCGGCACTACTGGTTTGCCAGCCAAAATTGTCGCTGGTCACCGGCAGGCCGCGCGCGGTGAGTTCGGGGAGCAGGTCCCCCGCATTGGCAAAGCCAATGAAGCGGGCGTCTCGCACATCGGCAAAGTCAGTGGGACGCCCATAGCGGTCGAGATAGCTCGTGGCTGCGTATAGATGGGCGCTGAAATCAGGGCATTGGTGCGAGATCAGTTCGGGCTGGGCGGGCGCGACATGGCGAATGGCGATATCAGCTTCACGGCGCATCAGGTCGCTGATCGAGTTCGACGCGACGATTTCGATTTGCAGCTTGGGCGCGAGTTTTTGCAAGCGCTTGAACACGTCGGGCAGCACATAGGTGGCAATTACGTCCATGGCGGCGATGCGCACAAGGCCATCGACCGACTGAGACTGCCCCGAAGCGGCCAGTGACAGGCCATGCGCTGCCTGCCCCATGGCCTGGACCGATACCAGCAGTTCCTGTCCGGCCCCTGTCAGGGAAAGCGATCGGCCGATCCGTTCGAACAGCAGTACCCCCAGATCGGCTTCCAAGGCGGCAACCTGACGGCTCAATGTCGGCTGGGTCAGGCCGAGCGTGCGGGCGGCAGCGGACAGCGAACCTTGTTCAACCGTGGTCAAAAAGGCGCGAATATGATTCCAGTCCGGCATCGGCATTGGGTCGTTCATGCATGAATGTATAAGCCGGCTGCAAATTTTGGCAATTCACCGCATTCTGCGAATATGCGAGCTTGCCGATGGTCAGCGTCAAAGCGAGTGGAGTGGTTATGGGTGATCCTAGTCGGTTCTGGAACAAAATGGCCGAGCGCTATGCGCGTCAGCCCATCGGCGACGAAGCGGCCTATCAGCACAAACTCAAAACTACGCAGCGCTACTTTCATTCAGAGATGGTGCTGATGGAGTTTGGCTGCGGCACGGGCAGTACGGCCATAACGCACGCACCATTGGTCAAGCATGTCAGGGCCACCGATTTCTCTGAAGCAATGATTGCCATTGCGCAGGACAAGGCTGTCGCTGCGGGCGTTAGCAATATCGACTTCGAGGTAGCCGCCATTGATACAATGCCTGTTGTCCCCGAGGCCTATGACATGGTGCTGGGGCTGAGCATCCTGCATTTGCTGGAAGATCGGGATGCCGCGCTCAACAAGGTGTTTGCCATGCTCAAACCCGGCGGGCTGTTCGTGTCGAGCACAGTCTGTATCGGCGACACCATGGCGTTCTTCAAGTTTGTCGGGCCGATCGGCAAGGCGATGGGACTACTGCCGCATCTGGATGTGATGACCAAGGTCGACTTGATCGAGAGCCAGCATCGCGCTGGATTCATCATCGAGGAGGAATACCAGCCCGGCAAGAGCAAAGCGGTGTTCCTGGTGGCGCGCAAGCTTGGCTAGAGAGTTCGCGATACGACCTTTGGTCTGATTGAACAAGCACCCGTTCCGGGACTACGCAATAGCGAAATCAACGCCATGGACACCGCTGCCATTCTGGTTGGGCGGGGATCTGCTACATCAACGAAAAATGGGAGTGACCATAACAGTTTGGCGATCTGCAACGAATACACCGGCTGTTAAGCATACAGCGCCGATAGTGCGACTGGCGGAGTCACTTTTGGGCTCCAAGACAGATGTCGCGGGTTTGTCGGGCGATTTCAGCGGCGTTGGCTGAAGTGGCTATTGATGAATTATCAAAGCGGAAGTTCGGTGCATGCGCCTCATTATTGGTATCATTGTTGTCTTTGGTTGCGTTTTCGGTGGTTACGCGGCGCTGGGCGGACATCTTGAAGTCCTGTGGCAGCCTTGGGAATTCGTAATCATTCTTGGTGCTGCCATCGGGGCATTCATCATCGGCAATACCGGCCCGATCATCAAGGGCACCATGGGCGCCATGGGCACGTTGATCAAAGGCTCCAAGTACAACAAGGCGGCGTATGTCGAGCTGCTGGGCATGCAGTTCGCGCTCTACAAGCTGGTGCAGGCCAAGGGCATTCTGGCGCTTGAGCCGCATATCGAAAACCCGCATGAGTCAACGCTGTTCGCCCGGTTCCCAACCTTTGCCGGCAACCATCACGCAGTGGAATTCGTCTGCGATTACCTGCGTATGGTGACGCTGGGCTCCAACAATGTGCACGAGATGGAAGCATTGATGGATGAGGAACTCGAAACCCATCATCAGGAACAGCACCGATTGATCGGCGCTGTTCAGGCACTGGCCGACGGTACCCCCGCTCTCGGCATCGTGGCCGCTGTGCTTGGCGTGATCAAGACCATGGGCTCCATCGCCGAGCCCCCCGAAGTGCTGGGTCACATGATTGGTGGCGCTCTGGTGGGTACGTTCTTTGGCGTGTTCGTGGCCTATGGTTTTTTTGGTCCGATGGCTCAGTCGCTGAAGAATATCTACGAGTCTGAATCGAAATACTTCCTGTCGCTGAAGGCCGGTATGCTGGCCCACATTTCCGGGCAGGTGCCCGTGATGGCTGTGGAGTTCGCCCGCAAGGCACTGATGTCCGAGGATCGGCCCAGCTTTGCCGAGATCGACGAAGTCGTCTCCAACATGCCTGCGGCAACCTAAGTCTGAGAGCGTTCCAGAATCATGGCCGGTTACGATCAGCCCATCATCATCAAGAAGGTCAAGAAGGCCGCCCATGGTCACCATGGTGGCGCCTGGAAGATTGCCTATGCCGACTTTGTGACGGCGATGATGGCCTTCTTCCTGTTGCTCTGGCTGATCAGCATGACCACGCCCGAGCAAAAAGAGGGCCTGGCTGACTATTTCGCACCGGCCAATGTGTCGCTGTCGACCAGCGGGTCGGGCGGCATGATGGGTGGCACGGCACTGGATACCAGCGGTGCCAAGATGGCCGGTTCGGCCATTGAGGGCATGCGTGATGTGACCATCGCGCCGGAAGCACAAAGCCATGGCGCGCCCAGCTCGGATAATGGTGGGCGCGATGGCGTTCAGGGCGATGAAGCAGCTCTGGATGGCAAGGCCAATGCCGAGCTCAAGGCCGAGAATGAACGTGAGTTCCACAGTGCCGCTGCCAGTATTCGGCAGGCCTGGCAGGAGCTGCCTGATATCACCAATGTTCAGGACAATCTGCTGCTCGAAATTGACGAAGAAGGCTTGAACATCCAGATCGTAGATCAGTCCGGTCGTCCAATGTTCCCCGAGGGCTCGAAATATCCGACCGAGGAGGCGCGGCAGGCCATTGCTGCACTCGGTCCCATCCTGCAGAAACTGTCTAACCAGATCACCATTTCGGGCCACACCGCCGCCGGTGGGACCTATAGTAATCCCCGATACAGCGCGTGGGAGCTATCGAGTGACCGGGCCAATGTGGTGCGGGCATTGCTGGGTGAGTTCGGCCTGTCTGATGATCGCATCAACGCAGTCACTGGCAAGTCGACAGCAGACCCGTTTTTCCCCAATGACCCTTATCAGGCTGCCAATGAGCGCATCAAGATAACCGTGCTCAACGAACCGCCGCCAGTGCCCAGCAATATGGGCTTTTAGGCGCCACTATTCTTCAGGTTCGGTGGTGAACAGCAGGGGGAAGCCCTGACTGCGGGCGAGTTCGGTTGCCCGGTTGGCCTTCTCTTCGGCGATCTCTTTTGTGAACACTGCCACTACGCACGCCCCCTTGGTATGTGCGGTCAGCATAATGACGGCCGCCTGGGCTTCGGGCACACGGAATTCAGCCTTGAGCAGGCGCACCACAAACTCGCGTGGTGTGAAATCGTCATTGACCAAAATGACCTTGTGCAAAGGCGGCTCTGCGGTCTTGGGAACGCTTTTGGTGCGAGGCTTGGTACCAGTCTCAGCCATGTGCTCTCCTCGAGGTGGCGCCGGTCCTGCGTATCGGTTGTGGAACGCGAGGCCATGATGGGCCGTTGTGCATGTAGCGTCAAAAGGAGGCATGTTCATGCTCAAACTTCTCATCTTGCTCATCATCATCGCCGCAGTGTCGGGCCTGCTCGGGTTTTCCGGCCTGGCAGCGGGTGCAGCTTTTCTGGCCAAGATCGTCTTTGGCATCATGCTTGTCGGTATCGTCATTGTGCTGGCAATGGCCTTTCTGGGGCTCGCAGCGCTCAGCTAGAGCTTTAGCTTGAAGCCTTCATGCGTCGCCACAAAGCCCAATCTGGCGTAGAAGCGGTGGGCGTCCGACCGGACCTTGTTTGAGGTAAGCTGGACGCTGCCGCAGCCAGCTTGGCGGCATTGGGCAATTGCCCACTCCACCATGGCCTTGCCATATCCGCTGCCCCTGTGGTCGGCACGGACGTGTACGTTTTCCAGCATTCCGCGCTTCATGCCCAAATTGGGCAAGCCGGGGATGTAGCTGATCTGCAGCGTACCGATGGTCTCACCATCAATTTCAGCCACGATCAGCCGATGACTGGGGTCTGCGGTGATTTCGTCGAATGCGGATCGATAGCGCGGGTCGCTGAAAGTGGTAGGGTGCAAAGGCGGTGTGTTGGGGCCGCGCGCGTCACCAGCGTGGCTGAGCGTCAGCATCACTGGAATATCGTCGGGCGTGGCGTCGCGAAGCTGTAACGTGCTCATGGGCATCCCAGTTGGTAAGATCAGCGCCGTTTTGGGCTGATCAGTTTCGCCAGACAGAGTACCAAAACTGCGATGAAAGCAGGGCCGAGAGCAAGCCAGGAGCCGGCAGCCAGCAGAGCGCCAGTGGCGGCCCACATGATGGAAGCAAACGCCTCGCTAAGCGTGGCTGCCCGCGACGCGACCTGTCGCCTGCGAAACATTGACCGCTTGGCGACCACGCGAAACCAAAGCTGGATGGCGGTGGCAGAACCGGCCGACAACATGGCGCATATTGCCGCAATCAGAGCCATGCGGGGCGAGGCGAAGGCTAGCAACAACAAAAGCGGGGCCAGCACCAGTGCGATGACGATCAGTACCGCCTCAATCTTTGCGATCAGCACGGTGCCTGGTGTCACGGGCGCCGTGACAACCAGATCGTGAGCGTCCTCTCCCGATATTGCGAGCCAGGCCAGACCTCCGGCGAGTTGGCCTGAGGCCATGACCAGTACCGGGACAACCACGACGAATGCACCGGCGCTGTTGCCAAAATTCATCCAGAGCAGTAGCGCCGGCGGCACCAGATAGAGGATCTGCATCAGCGTCTGCGACATCAACCAAGGGTCGCGCTGCAACAGGCGCCATTCCTTGCGACGCAGGGTCTGACGCGTGGTGGCAGGCTTGAAGCTACGGCGCGATGGTCGGCGCTGGCTCCGTATGTGGCTGAGACCCGCTGCCGAAATGGCGTGATGGCCATAGCTCGAGGCCGTCAGGACGATCATCATGATGAGCGCACCAACACCAACAGCGAGCAAGGTGGTCAGCGAAAGCGGATCGCCAAGCAAGGCATGCGCAGGCAGCCAGAATGGACTGTCGGCTGCGGGCGCTGCTGCAATGAGTTCTGCGGACTGCAGCAGGGTAAAGCGGGACATGTTGCCATAATAAATAATGGCGGCTGCCTGGACGCCGATGACAAAGCCTGCGCCAACGACAGCGGCCACGATCTGGGCAATCAGGCGGGTCCGCTTGGGGCCAACAAACTGGAACAATGCCATGGTTATCGCCAGCGAGATCGCCGTTGCCAAAGCACCCAGAGCCGCGACGACCGCATAGGCGGCCAGCCAATGAGCGCCGTCGAGAATGGCCAGCATGTTGATCAACGGGCTGGCGAGCATGCCGGTCAGCGCCATGGTTGTCAGCGCGACCGCAGCGGTGCGTATGGTGAAGAGGCGTTGGGAAGAGGCGGGCGAGGAGAGGATCAGATCCAGATCCGATCGCGCGTAATAGACGCGAGTGATCGATTCCAACGCTTGGGAGAGCATCACCGTCCAGAACAGCAGCCCAGTTCCCGTGACCAGGACTAGCGTGCTCTTGTCGAGCACAATGCCGGTTTTCACCCAAGGCGCGACCAGGCCGAAGGCCAGCAGATGCAGCAGGAGCATGACGATAACTAGAAAAATGGCAAGACCGATGCCGCGGGCGCGGCGTCCGCCGGTCATCATGGCGTGCCACTCGCGCCATGCAAGAGTGAGCTCGTGGCGGGCAAACCATGGCAGGGAAGCGGGCGCCATGGTCATGCGGCGGCGCTACCTTGGGCGACCAAGTCGAGAAAGATATCTTCGAGACTGGACTCACGACCAATGCGGGTGCGCAGTTCGGCCAGTGTTCCTTCAGCGATCAGTTTGCCATTGGTGATGACGCCGATGCGTTCGGCCATGCGTTCGGCGACTTCAAGGATGTGGGTGGTCATGATGACGGTAATGCCGTCGCGAACCTTGCCGAGCAGCACGTCCTTGACCTGACGGGCCGAGCCGGCGTCGAGACCAGTCAGCGGTTCGTCCAGAATTATCAGCTTGGGGTCGTGCACCAGCGCTCCGGCCAGGGCGACCTTTTGCATCATGCCTTTGGAGAAGCCGCCGCACAGCTCGTTCGCATGAGGGCGCAAGCCGAGCCAATCGATCAGCTCATCGGCCTTGGTGCGGGCTGTAGTAGCGTCGATCTGCCAGAGGCCGGCGACGAATTCGAGGTATTCCAGCGGGGTGAGCCGGTCATAGACCATGGGCTCGTCGGACACCCATGCGACGATGCGTTTGGCGGCAATCGGATCCTGCAGGGTGTTGATACCAAAGATCTCGATTTCGCCAGCATCGGGCTGCAGCAGCCCCGCAACCATGCGCAGAATAGTGGTCTTGCCGGCCCCATTGGGTCCGAGCAGGGCGTAGAACTCCCCGGCGCGGACGGTCAGGTCCAGTGCATTGACGACGGGGCGGTCAAAGCTCTTGGTCAGGCTGGTGATGGCAAGGGCAGGGGCGGTCATCAAGGGTATCCGGCTGGGTTGGCCCGAGCCTAGTCCCAAAGCCCTTTCACCGTGGTGAATCCCAAAAGCCAAAACGCGAAGTTTTGTACAGGTCAGCGGTGCGGCGGAACCGCATGGGGGCACCAGCCGTTGTTATGGCAATCAAAAATGGAGATTTGCTCATGGCACCGGTTGAACGAGAGACAGTGGTTGTGAACCGTGGCGGCGGTGGTGGGGCGATCATCGCTATCGTCCTTGCCCTGCTGATCATCGTGGGCGGGTACTTCCTGTTCTTCAACGGAAATGGTGGCAGTGGCTCGGTCGATGTCGACGTGCCAGCCGTCAATGTCGATGTGGTACCAGACGGGCAGTAAGCCCGGGCCCATCCTCGCGATCAAGAGCGCTCTCTGAGGAGGGCGCTCTTTTGTTTTAGGCAAGGCGATCAACGAATTGGCGCGGTGGTTGGGCTGCTTCAGCGCCGGATCTATCGGTCCGTTGCGCCAGTGTGC
Organism: Devosia sp. J2-20; assembly: GCF_055808475.1. Taxonomy (NCBI): domain Bacteria; kingdom Pseudomonadati; phylum Pseudomonadota; class Alphaproteobacteria; order Hyphomicrobiales; family Devosiaceae; genus Devosia; species Devosia sp. J2-20. The sequence goes on from NZ_CM147870.1 coordinate 812,561, forward strand.
CACCGAAGCGCACGGCTTCGTCCTCAATTGGCGCAACACCTTTTGGCGCTCGAGGGTCGATGAATTTCCTGGCGTCCGCCATGCTGCCTCGCGAAGACTTCTCCAGTCTATTCGCACCGCCAGCATCAGACGTTACTGCTGCCGGGTCGACGACCCGACAGCGGTAGATTTATGGTTAGTCAAAAGTTTAGAAGACGGTCAGTCTGACGTCGATATTGCCGCGTGTGGCATTGGAATAGGGGCAAACCTGATGGGCCTTCTCGACCAGTGCAACTGCCGCATCGTGCTCGACGCCCGGCAAGGTGATCTTGAGTTCAACGGCGATACCATAACCCACACCTTCAGCCAGTTCGCCGAAGTCGACAGCCGCATCGATGCTGGTCTCGTCGGCGATCTTGACCTTTTCGCCTCGGGCGACGGCCTTCAATGCGCCCAGGAAGCAGGCGGAATAACCTGCGGCAAAGAGCTGCTCCGGATTGGTGCCGGGTCCGCCATTCCCGCCCATTTCCTTAGGCGTGTCGAGGGTGACAGAAAGGCGCTCGTCATTGGTCCTGCTCGTGCCCGTGCGGCCGCCCGTGGAGGTGGCGTGAGCGGTATAGATGGCAGACTTGATCATGGGATGGCTTCCTTTGTAGGTGAAATCAGTCCCGTTTAGATAGTGTGCAATTTAATTGTGCGCAATAGATAAATTCGTGCTAGTTTGAAACTGTGTTCAACCGGTGATCCCCATGGCGCTTCAGCAAGACCCCCTCAAACTCGATTCCATGCTGTGCTTTGCCGTTTACGCGGCAGGGCATGCATTTACGCGTTTTTACAAACCGCGGCTGGATGGGCTAGGGCTGACCTATCCGCAATATCTGGTGTTCCTGGTACTCTGGGAAGCGGATGGTCTCACGGTCAAAGGGCTCGGGGATAAGTTGTTCCTGGATTCAGGGACGATCACGCCACTGGTCAAACGCCTTGAGGGGCGTGGCTTGGTGCGGCGAGAGCGCGATGAGAACGACGAGCGGCAGGTGCGTGTGTTTCTGACCACCGAAGGCCGGGCACTGCGCGAGAAGGCTCTGGCCATTCCGCTGGCAGTCGGGGCGGCGCTGGATGGCGAGCGCGAGGCCATTGATACGCTCCGCGACGGACTGCATCGCTTGCGGGAACGTCTTGACGGTGATCTGGGCGTCTAGCGCAGGCCGACGGGGTCGACCATGCCGGAGGAGCAGCCGCCAGATGCGGGGCTCGCGGCCGCGAGCAGGGCTGACAGGTCATCGGGCCCATTGATCGTGCCTGTCAGAGCAATGGTAAGTTCGGTGATGATGGTGCGGTTGCCGTCAGCTGCGCAGTCCATGCTGACACGCTCGCCAGAGCCGGGACCAAAGGCCTGATCGAAAGCGGTGCGGATCTGGCGCAAGGTGACCTTCTTGCCGATATTGGCCGCGAAAAGCTCGGCAACCGCAGAAGTGTTGATGGCCAGGAGCAGATCGAGGGAGTCGGCGAAGTATTCTTCCTGCGAGGTGCCATAGCAGGTGCCGTGCTTGGTCCATTCGTGGCGGTCCAGCGCGGACATGGTGCCGGGCATTGCCGTGTCGAGATCGCGGCGAAGTCCATCGCTCAGGGGGATGGCGGGGAGGTCGCGCCAGCGGCCGTTCTGGCTGGCCCATTGATCGTCGTGCGAGACATCACAGTACTCGTTGTTGCGCGGCTGGGGCCACAGACCGTGCAGGGTGAAGTGAGTTGCTTCAAAACTGTCTGTGGTCTGGCTCCCGCATTCGGGTTTGCCCGAACTGATTTCGCAGAAGGCAGGTTGCCAGTTGATGGCCAGCACATATTGCGTACCGCGATAGGCCGGGGCGGTGGTGCCAGCGGTGTGCCCGGTTGCCTGACTGCCCGCAGCGCCTGAGCGACTGCCACACTCGATCGCGACCCAGCGCTGCTTGGGCTGCGCGTCGGGCACGATGATCCAGTAATGCGTGGCGCGGTCTGCATTGGCGGCGAGTAGTTCGTAGGCGTTGCCGGGGTGGGTGAGGATATTGCCCGGATTGGTCTGTTTGCGGATCGACTGCAGCGCGGGGCAGGCCTGGCTGGCAGTGAAGGTGCCGGTCAGGGGCACTTCGGCGCGTGCAGGTGTCACCAACAGCGTCAGCAATACCAACAGCAGCAAGCGGGCCATATGTTGTCTCCGTCAAAAGCAATGAGGGAGCCATAGCGGCCCCCTCACCAAATTGCCATGCGTCAGGCCCTAAAGGGTGATGCGGTACAGCCCGAAGCCGTCCTGGTTGGTTTCGCCCGTGGCCTCAATCTTGATGGCGCTGACGTCGTCAACCAGATCGGCCGCCTTGGGTCCGGTAGCAAACAGCACCGTGGTGCCGTCCATCGGGGCGAGCGACCAATTGCTGTCGGCCTTTGGATTGATTGTGCCTTTTTCGACGATGTAGCGGACGATGATGTCACGATTGGTGTCTGGGCCCTTGAAGACAATCACATCTTGGCCGATGCCGGGGAATGTGCCGCCGCCACCGGCGCGATAATTATTGGTCGCGACGACAAACTTGGCGGCCGGATCGATGGGCTTTCCATCAAACATCAGGTCGACAATGCGGCTGGCGTCGGGATTGGGCTCTTCCTTCCCATCCGGCGAAAAGCGCGATGGTTGGCTCAGATCGATCTTGTAGGTGACGCCGTCGATCACATCGAAATTGTAGGACGGGAAGTCGTTGTTGATCAGCTCGGCATCAACCGCGCCGGGCTCGATCTGATTGAAGATGCCGGCCGAACGCTCCAGCCAGTTCTTGACGTCAGCACCGGTAATGACCACGGCCTGAATGGTGTTGGGGTACAGGTAGAGATCGGCCACATTCTTGATGGCCACCGGACCGACCGGAACGTCGGTGTAGTAGTCCGGACCACCACGACCACCAGCCTTGAAGGGGGCTGCGGCCGAGAGGATGGGCAGCCCTTCCCACTCGGTGCCCTTCATCATCTGGGTGATGTACCAGGTCTGCGCCTGGCTGACGATCTGCACCGACGGATCATCGGCAACCAGCGCGAAGTAGGAGAAGAGCGGGGCGGCGGTTTCTCCGACGGCGCGGCGGATATAGTCGAGGGTTTCGGTGTGCTCGGCTTCCGCGGCGGCCACGACCTCGGCATCGTCCTCGACCAGTGGATTGACCTTGCCATCGATCCGCTCGGAAATTGGACGCGCCTCGGAGGTGTGCGAGACAATGACCCATTTGCCGTCGGCATCCTGCTCAAGCAGCAGATCGATCAGACCCATATGGCTGCCCCAGAAGCCGGCCATGACGGCAGGCTTGCCATTGAGCGTGCCCGCTTCGGTGTCGGCGCCTTCAAGGCCCTCATAATCGGGGCCGGGAAAGACGCGATGATGATGGCCGGTCAGCACAACGTCGATGCCATCAACGGCGGCCAGCTGCAGCGAGGCGTTCTCGGCGCCGGGGCCCTGATCGGCATCAATACCGGAATGTGACAGGGCGACGATGATGTCGGCACCCTCTTCGCGCATTTTGGGGATGTAGGCCTGAGCCGTCTCAATGATGTCGCGCGTATTGACCTTGCCGCTGAGATGGGTGGCGTCCCATGTCATGATCTGGGGCGGCAGGAAGCCGATCAGGCCAACCTTGATGGTCTTGGTGGCACCAGAGCCGTCGGTCAGCTCTTTATCCACGATCATATAGGGCTTGATGTAGGTATCGTCGCTGAGCGGGTCTGCGGCCAGCTCGCCGCGCACGAGATTGGCTGAAACGAAGGGGAACTGCGCGCCTTGGAGGGCCTTGTCGAGATATTCCAGACCGTAGTTGAACTCGTGATTGCCGAGCGTTGCGGCTTCATAACCTAGCGTGTTCATGGCGGCGATGACGGGGTGCACATTGCCGTCGAGGCCCTTTTCATAGGCCATGTAATCGCCCATCGGGTTGCCCTGGATGATGTCACCATTGTCGATGAGCATGGAGTTGCCAGCCTCAGCACGGATCGACTCGATGATCGATGCGGTGCGGGCCAGGCCCATCGTGTTGTTGGGGGCGTCCGCATAATAGTCATAGGCGAATACCGCGACGTGCAGGTCGGTGGTTTCAAGAATGCGCAAATGGGCCTGATTGGCCTGGGCCATGGCGGCGAAGGGGTGCATGGCGGCGAGGGCTCCTACGCTCGCCGAACCAGCGAGGAATGTGCGCCGCGAAATCTTGGGCAAGAAATTCATTGATCGTCTCCCTGAAGCGTTCACGTGATGAACTGGACATTTCGGGGGCGTAGCGCTCCCGAAAACCGGAGCAATGTCCGGCGCGTGGCGCTCCCGAAGGAGCGAGCATGCTCATGCCGCCCTGAGGTGACGCTTGAATGACGGCTGGAGGGTGACGGTATGGATTTTTGATCACCCGGTCAATTTGTGACAGCGGCCAGGCGTCGGGGTTGTGCGGCCCGCTTAGCCACCCCTGATGGCATGGGAGGGCGATCGGCATTGGACGCGCAATTCGCGGGGAGGTGGAACTGTTTGCATTGCGGCCCCTTGTTGCTAGGAAGAATGCTCAACGGGAGATGAGACCACCATGAAATGGCGCGGCCGGCAGCAGAGCTCCAATATTGATGACCGTCGCGGCCAGGGTGGCGGCGGATTTGGCGGCAGCCCGTTTGGACGAAGCAGTGGGGGTGGGTTCCGTATGCCCACCGGTGGCGGTCGGGGTGGTCGCGGCGGCATGGGCAGCCTGATCGGCATTATTGCCGTGTTGGGTATCATCTGGCTGGTGACGGGGCAGAACCCTGTCGACATGTTGATGGGGAACGCCAGCACTTCGTCCAGTTCATCGGCTCAGGCACCCGCGAGCGGCGAACCTTCTGAAATGCGCGACTTTGTCGGCGTCGTGGTCAAGGAAACCGAAGACTTGTGGGGCGAGGTTTTCGCTGCACAAAATCAGGATTACCCGGAGCCGACCGTGGTGCTTTTTACCGATCAGGTGAACACCGCCTGCGGCGCGGCCGATTCGCGGACCGGGCCATTTTACTGCCCCGGCGATCAGAAAGTTTACATCGATCTGAGCTTTTACGACCAGTTGCGTGACCAGTTCGGAGCGCCGGGGGATTTTGCCCAGGCCTATGTGCTGGCCCATGAAGTGGGGCACCACATTCAGAACATTACGGGCGTGCTGCCCGAGTTCAACCGTCGCCGCGCCAGCCTGAGCCAGGAAGAAGCCAATGCCTATTCGGTGCGGGTCGAGCTGCAGGCGGATTGCTATGCGGGCGTTTGGGCCAATTACGCCGGCCAGGAAGACCTGCTGGACAATGGCGATATTGAAGAGGCGCTGAACGCGGCTAACCAGATTGGCGATGATACGCTGCAAAAGCGCATGCAGGGCTATGCGGTGCCCAAAACGTTCAATCACGGTACTTCGGCGCAGCGAAAAACTTGGTTTGAGCGCGGCTATCGTTCTGGCAATCCCGGAGATTGTGATACGTTCTCGGGCAATGTGTAACGATACGAACTGACGGGCGGAACAGTGCTGGGAATACCTGATAGCGTAATGCCGCATGTGCGGCGCTTTGGCTTTTCGGGGGTGTTTGCCGTCGGCGTGGTGGTGGTGATGGTGTTCGGGATCAACCCGATCACCGTACTGACCGGACAAGTTGCCGAGCCCTTGCCCCATACGCCCCTCACCGCCCTTGCGGACCTTGAGACAGGCAAAGCAACGCCGGAAGATCTGGTGGATGCCGTATCGCGCGAGACCAATGGTTTCTGGGAGCGTGGCTTTCGCAGCGCAGCAGCCTTCTACCCGCCGGTGTCGCTGAGCATGGTTGAAAGCAGCCGCGAGCTGGGCTGCGGCTTGTCGGGATCAAGCATCGGGACGTTCTACTGCCCACAGAACAGCACGATCTACGTCGATATGGCCGCCTATGCGGATCTGGTCGCGGCTTATCCCGCGCAGGGACATCTGGCGCAGACCTATCTGATCGGGCTGGCCTATGGTCACCACGTTCAGAACGCCCAGGATCTGTTCGAGACTGTTAGCGCGCCTGGCCTTTCGGCAGAGGCGCGTGTGGTGCTCGAACAGCGCATGAGCGCACAGGCCGCCTGCTATACGGGAGCGTCGACCAAATGGGCTGGGCTCGACATGCTGCTCGACGATGCGGCAACCGCCAACGCGATCGCGTCGGGGCTTGCTGGCGGTGGTGATGTCACCCGGGTGCCTTCGCGTGCTGAGATGGCGTTGCCCCGCGATTTCGCGCCAGCACCCGCAGCGTTCAACAAGGCGTGGTTTGACGCTGGCTATGCCATTCCCGCCATCGGCACCTGTCGGCTGGAAAAGATCGGGCTGCCAGACTGAGCGAACGGGTGGACACGAGCGGCGTGACGAGCGATAGCGCTGCGGTCATCCCTCCTGTTCGAGCAGAGTCTTCATGATCCCGCGTCTCCTGCACTTCACCTGGAAGACCTCCGAGCTGCCCCGCGAAATGGCAGACTATTATGCCAAATGGCAGGCGTTGCATCCGGGTTGGGACATCCGGCTGTGGACTGATGACAGCATGCGCGCCTTCGTGGCGGAGAGCTATCCCGCGCTTCTGGCCACCTATGACAGCTATCCAAAAATGATCCAGCGGGCGGATGCGTTTCGCTATCTGGTGCTGGGAAAACTGGGCGGGATCTATGCCGATCTCGATGTCGAGCCGTTTGAGGCAGTAACGCCCCTGCTTGAGCATGAGGCGTTTGTCGGGATCGAGCCGCTGGAACACATCTTTCCTGATCGCACCCATCAAGGGGTGCCGCTGCTGTTCACCAATGCCTTTATGGGCTCGGTGGCCGACCACCCGCTGTGGCGCACAATCATTGCCGAACTGCCCAAGCTGGTGGGGCTGGAGACTTTCTATGCCACCGGGCCCTCAATGGTAACGGCGATGCTGCTGCGGCTGGAGCGTTCGCAGCGCCCTGTGTTTCTGTTGCCTGAGGTGTGGTCGCCGCTGCTGTCGGATGGCAAACGGACGCGGACTGATGCGCTGGTCCGCGAGATGGTTGGCGAACTGGGTACGGTAATTGGCGCAGAAGCAGGGCGACTGGTGTCGCACAAGTGGATGACCACCTGGGTGCCGTGGCATATGCGGGCCAACCGTCTGGTTGAGGTGTTGCAGGTACCCACGACCATCAAATGGTGGCTGCGGAAGCAGCAGCACCGTGCCCTGGCGGCCACGGTCATACCTGATCCGATTGAACCCTATTTTGAGCAGTCGCTCGTCCCGATAGCTGAGCGGCCTCACATACATATTGCGGTTCGGCTGGGAGAGCTGCCGCCGGCGCCCGAACTGGAGCGGGCAATTGCGGCGCTGGAGTATCCGCGAGACAAGTTGTCGGTGCGGTATTTCACGGAGGCACAAGCCGGCGGGCTCAATGCTATGCTGGCGGCGCGACCGGATGAGGCCGAATTTGTGCTGTTGGTGGACGGCGGTGTTCGTGATGTGCCGACCGACGCGCTGCTGCGCATGCTGGCCGCGCGGCAGCCTGTGGTAGCGGCGAGTTGCGTGGATGGCCAAGGGCAGAATGCCGATCCGCAGCTATTCCGCTACCGCCATGGAGGCAGCTTCAAGGTGCTCTACAAGGATGGTGGCGCTGAGGGAGCGCTGCGGCGTGATCCGGAGCATCGCGCTTATCTCAATGAGCAGAAGGTATTCACCATGCTGCCGCTGGATGGGGTGGGGGAGAGCTTTGTGCTGCTGCGCCGCGATGCTCTGGAAGCGGGCGTGGGCTTTGCCGAGACGCCGTACAAGCTTCATCTGGGCGCGGAAGCGCTGGGCATCAGGGCGCGCGACCTCGGGTTTGAGGTAGCGGGGTTGCCGCAGCTCGAAGTGGTGCGGCAGCGCTAAAAGAAAAGGCGCCTCGCGGCGCCCTTTCGAATTGATCCATCAGGCCGCTGGCGCAGCGTGCTCGGGCTTTGGCTCGAGACCCTTCTGGGCGCGGACGTGATTGAGGAAGCGCGTGAACAGATAGTGGCTGTCACGCGGGCCGGGGCTAGCCTCGGGGTGATACTGCACCGAAAAGATCGGCTTGCCATCAACGCTCAGGCCCGCATTGGACTGGTCGAACAGCGAGATGTGCGTCTCGCTAATGCCCTTGGGCAGACTGGCCTTGTCCACAGCAAAGCCATGGTTCATCGAGGTGATTTCCACCTTGCCGGTGGTCAGGTCCTTGACCGGATGATTGGCGCCGTGGTGGCCCTGATGCATCTTTGATGTGGTGGCGCCCAGCGCCAGACCCAGCAGCTGATGCCCCAGGCAGATACCAAAGACCGGCTTGCCGGTTTCCATCAGCGTCTGAATGGTGGGCACGGCATATTTGCCGGTCGCGGCTGGATCGCCGGGGCCGTTGGACAGGAAAATCCCATCTGGATTGTGCGCCATGACTTCTTCAGCGGTCGCAGTCGCGGGGACAACGGTTACCTTGGCGCCCTGATCGGCCAGGCAGCGCAGGATGTTGCGCTTGGCGCCGAAGTCGATAGCGACGACGTGGAACTCAGGTTCATCGAGCGTGCCGTAGCCCTTGTCCCACACCCAGCTGGTCTGGTCCCAGTGATAGGTCTGGGCCGTGGTGACTTCCTTGGCCAGATCGAGACCTTCAAGACCGGGAAAGGCCTTGAGTTCGGCTGCAATGGACGGCTCGTCAAACTGGCCGTCGCCGGCATGGGCGATGACGCCATTTGGCATGCCATGCTCGCGGATGCGGGCAGTCAACTCGCGGGTGTCGATGCCGGTGATGCCGATAATGTTGCGCTTCTTGAGCCAGGCATCGAGCTTCTCAGCGGCACGATAGTTGGACGGGTTGGTAATATCGGCCTTGAGCACAACGCCGCGGACGCCGGACAGCGCGGCCATGTTGACCGTCTCGATGTCTTCGTCATTGGAGCCGACATTGCCGATATGAGGGAAAGTGAAGGTGATGATCTGTCCGGCATAGGACGGATCGGTCAGCACTTCCTGATAGCCGGTCATGGCGGTATTGAAGCAGACTTCGCCAGCGGCGTGGCCGATGGCCCCGATTCCGCGGCCTTCCAGGCGCGTACCGTCTGCGAGGATCAGAACTGCGGTCGCGGGGGATTGCTGCCAGCCGGTCACGGTGGGCCTCCAAAATTGTTTTCAGGTGCTCGCGCAGCCAAACCGGAAAAGCTTCCGACTTTCCTGACCACGCGTCCGACGATGTCGATTGAGGCCTCCTATTAGAAGCCTGATCGCGGTGGCGCAAGTGGCGGCGCGGTTTGAATGTGCCTATATGGGAGCAGAAACAGTCACAACAAGAGGATCAGGCCCCATGCGCGAAGAGTTCAGCGAAGGTCTCAAGACGGCGCTCAAAGCCCGCGATCAGCGCCGCACCGCGACGCTTCGGGCCATTACGTCTGCCATCAAGGACAAGGATATCGCAATCCGGCAGGAGAATCGCGGCCCCGCCACCAATGAAGAGATTCTGACGATCGCTCAGAAAATGGTGAAGCAGCGCGAAGAGAGTTTCGCCATTTACGCCCAGGCGGGCCGGGCTGATCTGGCGACGGTAGAAAAAGAAGAGATCGATATTCTCAACGAGTTTCTGCCCAAGGGACTGAGCGAGGCAGAGGTCGATGCTGCCATCGTGGCAGCGATTGCCGCGACCGGTGCTGAGGGCCCAAAGGACATGGGCAAGGTCATCGGTCAGCTCAAGGCTGACTATCCTGGACGGATCGACTTCGGCAAGGCCAGCGGCAAGGTACGGGCGGCTCTGGCCGGCTGATCAGGCGACGCTGCGCGCAGGGCTGCCGGCGACGCGGTTTCGGCCCTGGCGTTTGGCTTTGTAGAGGGCGGTATCGGCGCGGTTGAGTACGACCGAGAAGGTTTCGCCCGCCATGGCAATGGCGACCCCGGCGCTGACGGTGGCGGGGAAACTCTCGGCCAGCAGCCGCGCCGGGTGCTGATCGAAATCTTCGCGAATGCGCTCGGCGATGGCGCGTGCTTCCTCGATACTCATCTTGGGCAGGACGGCGCAGAACTCCTCGCCGCCGATCCTTGCAATCACGTCGTTCTTGCGAACGCCGCGCTGCATGATGTTGCCGAAATGCTGGATAACGGCATCACCGGCACCATGTCCCTGCTGATCATTGATCTGCTTAAAATGGTCGATGTCGAACATCAGCACCGCAGTCTGTTCAGGCAGCTCTCCGAGACTAAAGCGATCAAACAGGGCGCGCCGGTTGAGCAGACCCGTCATGGCATCGGTCTGCGCCTCGTCGCGGTGTCGCCGGGTGACGCGTGACTGGTTCAGTGTGAGACCAAGGGCGCCCAGACCGGTCAGGCCTATAATTGCCATGATGGAATTGAAACGCTCTGCCCAGTTGTTCGGGGGGCTGACAGCACGAGATTGCCTTCGACAACCAGCGCGATGGCGCAAGCCAAGAACGACAGGCTGGTCAAGCCGAAGAGCACGACCGACACGATCATCTGAAGCGGGGATTCGCGTCTGGCCTGCCAAAAATAGCGCCCCGAAAGGGCGATGAAGACGGCGCACCAAATGTTCAGAAGAGCTGTTGCCGGGCCGGACCAGCCGAGCACAAAGGTGAGATTGGTGCTGAACATGGCAGCCAGCCAAAGCAGCAGGGTTGGCGTTCGGCGCTGACTGGCCGTGGCGAACTGAAACGACCCCAGATGGATCAGTGCCATGCCGCTGAGCAGCGGCGAGAACGCGCCGATCTGGATGGCAGTGTCATAACGACCATCGCGCAGTCCCAGCACGGCCAGGGCCACCACCACAAAGGCCATGCCGGCGGCCCAGCTCATCAGATAGTTGTCCTCACGCGCATTGAGCCAGCTGATCAGCAAGGCGATCATCAGGGCCGCGCTGGAGAAAGCAATGGCAATAAGCAAAGTGGCGTTGTCTATCACTGCGCGTCCCTCTAGTGGCCATAGGCCTCGCCAGTCATCACGTAATGCGTGATTGGAGCGAAAGAGACACGGGCAAATGACTAAATCGTTAGCATTGACCGTAAGTTGGCACGAATTCACTCAGCAGGTTGAGGTGCCCGGACGGTGGAGCGCAGCTCGAGCCAATGTGACGTAATGGCCACCAGTGTCGCCAAGACGAGAGCGCCAGCCCCGAGCAAGGGCAGGGTCCGGTAGCCATAGCCGTTCTCCAGAGCCGCTGCGCCCAGGACAGCACCAATGGCGATACCGATATTGAAGCCGGTGGGAATGAGCGAGGATGCCAGATTTGGTGCATCGCCTGCCCACGCCAGAATACGGGACTGCACCGGCGATCCAAAGGCAAAGTTGACGCCACCCCAGAGTACCACTGTGACGGCCATGGCTAGCGGATAGGGGCTGACAAGATGCAGGGCAGTGAAAGCCGCGACCTGCAGGGCCAAAATGGTTATGAGCGAGGGCATGAGCTTCCAGTCGGCAAGCCGACCACCGATAAACACGCCGATTGTCGAGCCCACCCCATACAATAGCAGGATCCAGGGCACGGTGTTGACGTCCAGCCCTGTGACTTCACGCAGCAGCGGGGCGATATAGGTGAACAGGCTGTACTGGCCGATCATCACCAGAATGACGATGATCAGCGAGGTGACGATCTGCTGGCGCCAGAGCGCCTTGAATTCGCGACGAAAGCTGCCCGTGGTGGCCGAGGCACCCGCAGTGCGGGGCAGGGCGACGGCAGTGATGAGCGTGGCCACCAGCCCCAAGGCACCTACGGCCCAGAACGTTGCGCGCCAGCCCAGGGCATTGCCGATGGCCGTGCCACCCGGCACGCCCAGAATGTTGGAGACGGTCAGGCCTGAGAGGATCAGGGCGACGGCAAAGCCGCGTTTGTCCTTGGGAACAAGGCTGACCGCAACAATGGCAGCGATGCCGAAATAGGTGCCATGGGCGAATGAGACGATGACGCGCGCGGCCATCAACAATTCAAAGCTTGGGGCCAGGGCACACAAGATCTGGCCCAGGGTGAACACGATGCCGAGCACCAGAATCAGTGTTTTGCGGGCGATCTTCTTGGTCGCCACGGCCAGCAAGGGACCACCGATTGCGATGCCGATGGCGTAGCCAGTGATCAAATATCCTGCGACGGGAATAGTGACGCCAAGCCCGGTGGCCACTTCGGGCAAAACGCCCGCAATAACAAATTCAGCCGTGCCAAAGGCGAAGGCGGCCAGAAACAGGGCAATCAGGGGCAAGAACATGGCGCATGACCGCCAAAGGCGGGCCTCGGTTGAAGCCATCTCAAACCACAGGCCGGCACATGCGGCAATCAACAAATTGCTCGTGCGCCTATAGAAAAGCTACAACGATCAATGCTTGGAAATGGCGCTGGCTCGGCTACAGTTGAGCGCGGGACAAACAGCTTTGCGGCTTTGGAGGCATATATGACGGTATCGGCTGACACGAGAAGGCGCTTTGCGCTGGCGACTGCCCTGCGGGGTATTTTCATGCTGCTGGCAGGGCTTTACGGGGTGATATGGCCGACGGAAGCACTGACCATTCTGGTGCTGGCTGGCGGCATCCTGCTGTTGATTGATGGCGTGCTGGGATTGTGGAGCCTGACATTCGGTGGTGGCAAGAGCGGTAATTACTGGTTTGACGTGGTGTCGAACGCGCTCTCGCTGGTTCTGGGCATCTTGATCCTGATCAGCCCGCTGCTGGCGACGATCTTCACCGTCACTTTCATGGCAACGCTGGTGGGTATTGCCGCGCTGGTGGTGGGGATCATGCAGATCCTGGTGATCACGCGCGAACGAGAACATTATGCGCGGATCTGGCCGGTGGTGTTGTCGGGCATTTCCTATGTGCTGCTGGGGCTGGTGTTTCTGTTTTTTCCGCTGCTCAGTGCCTCGATTGGGGTGATCTTTGGCGGTGTGCTGTTGATCATGTTCTCGTTTGGCCTGTTTGGCTGGGCCTGGCGGCTGTATCAGCGCAGCAAGGCTGGTTGATCCATGGCGAACGGGTCGGCTCCTGGCCGGTGGACCGCGGCGCGGGCGAACGCATGGTATGACCAACTGCCATGGCTGGTGGGCGCCAATTTTGTGCCCTCGACAGCGTCCAATCCCCTCGAGATGTGGCAGGCGGAAACTTTCAGCCCCGCAGTGATCAAGCGCGAGCTCGAATGGGCAGCGGGTATTGGTATGAACACGATGCGTGTGTTCCTGCATGACCTGCTGTGGCATAGCGATCAGGGAGGGTTCACCGATCGGATCAGGCACTACCTCGATATCGCGGACAGCCTGGGCATCAGCACCATGCTGGTACTGTTCGACTCGGTCTGGAACCCTGACGTGAGGCTGGGGGCGCAACCAGAGCCGGTGCCGGCGGTGCACAATTCGCAATGGGTACAAGGGCCAGGACGTGCTCTGGCCGACCCAAGCCAGTATGGTCGACTTCAGGACTATGTTGAGGGTGTGGTCGGCACGTTTGCCAATGATGAGCGGGTGCTGGTGTGGGACGTATGGAACGAGCCCAGCAATCTCAATGGCGGGCGCTTTGATGAACTGGACAATAAAGTAGAGCTCATCAGCCAATTGCTGCCGCAGGTTTTTGACTGGGCGCGCAATGCCGGGCCGAGTCAGCCGCTGACCTCGGGTGTCTGGACCGGTCGAACGCTCTATGACGATCCTCATGCGCGCATCCAGATCGAGAATTCCGACGTCGTGAGTTTTCACGATTATCAGGTGCCGGAGCGTTTTGAGGCCAAGCTGCGGGAGTTGCCCAGGGACCGCCCCCTGTTCCTGACCGAGTTCATGGCGCGCACGCCGGGCAGCACGTTTGAGGGCATCCTGCCGATCGCCAAACGGGAGCGAATCGCCAGCTATTGCTGGGGACTCGTAGCCGGACGGTCGCAGACGCTCTATCCATGGGATAGCTGGACCCGGTCCTATCTGGATGCGCCGCCTGACCCGTGGTTCCACGATGTATTCCACACGGATGGCAAGCCCTACCGTGCCGAGGAAACCGCATTGCTGCGGCAGATCACCGGGCGCGGCCAGCCAGACTGATCAGCGATAGACGACGGCGATGCCGGCGACGTTGTCGTCCTGCCGATAAATTTTTGCGGTACCGGGCACGCTCAGTTCAATATTGCCAAAACCGTCCCAGCGCGGCGCCAGATCGGCATCGGCGCCAATGGAGACAAAGCTCGCCGCATCTTCGGGGAGGCTGTCGCCCGCCGGGATCAGGGCTGCCTGGGTGTTGGGGCCGGTATCGGGACCGCAGGTGCGCGAGAAGACCACCAGATCAAAAGCGCCGTCTGGCGCCGTCAGTCGAAGGGTTTCAATGGTGCTGCACGAGGGCAGAAACCCGGCGGTCAGCCAGAGCAGGGCACCCACCAGCAACGCAGGCAGGGTGGTGAACAGCACCAGATTGAGAAATCGAAACTTGTTGGTGATGGCCACTAAAACGTCCATGCTGTGGATAAGATCATGGCCCGTGACTCGGACCCTGGGAATGCTTATCTAACACCTCATGCGCTTTTCCGATCAGTTTCTGGATGAGATCCGTCAACGCCTGCCGATAACGCAGGTGGTCGGCGAACACGTCATGTGGGACAAGCGCAAAAGCCAGCCGGGCAAGGGCGACATGTGGGCCTGCTGCCCGTTTCATGGCGAAAAAAGCCCCAGCTTCCATGCTGATGATCGGCGCGGAATCTATCACTGCTTTGGCTGTGGGGTGTCGGGCGACCATTTCCGGTTCCTGACCGAAAAGGCCGGTCTGAGCTTTCCCGAGGCCGTCGAACGACTGGCCGAGATGGCCGGTGTGCCGATGCCAGCGCGCGATGAGCGCCAGGAAAAGCGGGCCGCCGAGCGCAAGTCGCTGACCGATGTGATGGAGCTGGCGACCAAGTATTTCGAGGCCGCGCTGAGCCACAATATCGGGGCGCGGGCACGCGGCTATCTTTTGGAGCGTGGCGTGTCGGCTCAGAGTCAGTCGCGGTTTCGGATCGGTTTTGCGCCTGATAGTCGCAACGGGCTCAAGGAGCATCTGGCAGCCAATGGCGTGTCGGCGCAGGACATGATCGACACCGGGCTGGTGGCGGTGCGTGAGAATGACCCGATGCCCTATGATCGGTTCCGCAACCGGGTGATGTTCCCGATCACCGATTTCCGCGGCAAGGTGATCGCCTTTGGCGGGCGGGCACTGTCGGCCGATGTGCCGGCCAAGTATCTCAACTCGCCCGAGACCGAACTGTTTCACAAGCGGCAGACGCTCTATAACGGCCAGACCGCGCGGCAGGCAGCACGCGATGGCGGCACGGTGGTGGTGGTCGAAGGCTATCTCGATGTGATCGCGGCGGTGGCGGCGGGCTTTGAAGGCACTGTGGCGCCGCTGGGTACCGCGCTGACTGAAGAGCATCTGCAATTGCTGTGGCGGATGAGCCCGGACCCCGTGCTGTGCTTTGACGGTGACAAAGCGGGGCAGAAGGCCGCCGAGCGTTCCGCGGATATGGTGATCCCACACCTCAAGCCGGGCTTTACAGTGCGGATCGCGACGCTGCCCGAGGGGCAGGACCCCGATGATCTGATCAAGTCGCAGGGGCGTGGGGCCTTTGCCGATGTGCTGGACCGGGCGCGCAGCCTGTCCGATGTGATCTGGAGCATGGAAACTGGCGGGTTGGTGCCCGAAACGCCCGAGGCGCGGGCTGCTTTGCAGGCGCGACTGCGGGAGCGCGCCAATTTGATCCAGGATTCTGTCGGTGCGGTTTCACTATTCGCAGGCGTTTGACGAGAAGCTGCGGGCGTTTCTGGCACCGGTGCGTCAGAACCGGTTCGAACCGCGCAATGGCCAGCAGCGCTATGGTCAAAGCGGTGCCTATGGCTATCCGGGCCGGGGGACGCCCAAGCTGGTGGTGTCCGATACGCTGCGCAATTCGCGCCTGCTCAAACCAGGCTCGGTAGCGGATGCGACCCCCGCGAGGCTGCGATCATCCTCAGCCTGGTCAATCACCCCGCACTGGTGGAAGACAGTTTTGAGCCGCTGGCCAATCTGGACTTCGAGACGCCGGCTGCCCAAAAGGTGATGAGCGAGATTCTCAGTCTTGTGGTGCGCCACCATGATATCTCGGCCGATGATCTGCGGGCGGCGCTGGGGGTGCGGGGACACGGTCCCGCGATCGCCCGTATGGCGGATGTGCTGGCGCGACAGGGGGTCTGGCAGATTGCTTCAGAGATCGCTCTGGCAGATGCCCAGACCGGATTGAGTCATGCCTTGGCCTTGCATAACAAGAAAGTTCAGCTAAATAGAGAGCTTAAAGCAGCCGAAGCAGCGCTGGGCGAAGACCCGAGCGAAGAAACCTTTGAAAGGCTGCGAGACATCAAGAACCAGATTACCACTGTCGATGGCACAGAGGCATTGATCGAAGGATTTGGTTCGTTATCGGGGCGCGCGACACGCAGTTTTTAGAGATTTTCTCTAAAAGCGGGCGCGTACGCGCGATTTCGCATATGATTTGTGCGAAGTTTCGAGGCGGACCAGGTCACAAAAGGCGTAACGCCTGAGTGACTGACCTTTACCTTGCTTTGAGGTGTCACCACTTAAAGCCTTATTCGGACCCGAGCGCTGACGGGTTCCGACGGAGTACCAGATGGCCACCAAGGCAGCTACCAAAACGACCAAAGACAATGAGAAGCCGGAATCCGGCGCCCCCGAGGCGACGACAAACGATAGCCCGCTTCTCGATCTTTCCGATGCCGCGGTCAAAAAGCTCATCAAAGTCGCCAAGAAGCGCGGCTATGTGACCTATGAAGAGCTGAATGCAGTGATGCCTTCAGACGAGGTCAGCTCCGAGCAGATCGAAGATTTCATGTCGATGTTCTCGGACATGGGCATCAATGTCGTCGATGAAGACGAGGTTGAAGAGACCGAAGTCGAAAAAGACGAAGAAGATCAGGGCCAGGAAGTTGCTCCCGCCACCGGGACGGCTGTCGCGAGCACATCGAACGCCAAGTCCGGTTCAGATCGCACCGACGATCCGGTGCGCATGTATCTGCGCGAAATGGGCTCGGTCGAACTGCTCAGCCGCGAGGGCGAAATTGCCATCGCCAAGCGCATCGAGGCTGGTCGCGAGACCATGATCGAAGGGCTTTGTGAAAGCCCGCTGACCTTCCAGGCCATCATTATCTGGCGCGACCAGCTCGCCGAAGGCGAAATTCTGCTGCGCGACATTATTGATCTTGAAGCTACCTATGCTGGTCCGGACGCCAAGCAGGCCGCGCCTGTGCCGGACATGGCAACCCTGATTGCGCCGAAGTCGGCTGAAGCGACGGCCGAGAAGATCAAGGCCGCAACACCGCGCCGCTCGACCAACGAGAATGGCGAGTATGTGCCGGAAGAGCCCAAGGCTCCCGAAGATCCAGCACCCGATGATGATGACGATGAGTTCGAAAACGCGCTGTCGCTGTCGGCGATGGAAGCCGAGCTCAAGCCACAGGTCGTTGAGACGTTTGATCGGATCGCTACCGCCTATGGCAAGATGCGCGAAATCCAGGACCGCAATGCGCAGGATCTGGGTGCTGTCGTCAGCGATGCTGATCGCAAGAAGATCGACGGTTTCCGTGCCGAAGTGATTGCCGATGTGAAGTCGCTGGCGCTCAACAATGGCCGTATCGAAAATCTGGTCGAGCAGCTTTACGACATCAACAAGCGTCTGGTGAAGCTTGAGGGTCGTCTGCTGCGCCTGGCTGAGAGCTATGGCGTCAAGCGCGAGAAATTCCTCGAGAGCTATTATGGCCAGGAAGTGAACCCGGCCTGGGAAGCCAATCTTGCTGATTTCGATGGCAAGGGCTGGGGCGAGTTTGCCAAGCGCGAAGTCGACACCATCCGCGAAATCCGTGGTGATGTGGCGACGCTGGCGACTGAAGCCGGTCTGAACATCGGCGAGTATCGCCGCATTGTGCACAAGGTTCAGAAGGGCGAGCGCGAAGCTGCAATCGCCAAGAAGGAAATGGTGGAAGCCAACCTTCGTCTGGTGATCTCGATTGCCAAGAAATACACGAACCGCGGTCTGCAGTTCCTGGATCTGATTCAGGAAGGCAATATCGGCCTGATGAAGGCCGTCGATAAGTTCGAATATCGTCGTGGCTACAAGTTCTCGACCTATGCGACCTGGTGGATCCGCCAGGCAATCACCCGTTCGATCGCCGATCAGGCGCGCACTATTCGTATTCCTGTGCACATGATCGAGACGATCAACAAGATCGTGCGGACATCGCGTCAGATGCTGCATGAAATCGGTCGCGAGCCGACTCCTGAGGAGCTCAGCGAAAAGCTGCAGATGCCTTTGGACAAGGTTCGCAAGGTGCTCAAGATTGCCAAGGAGCCAATCTCGCTCGAAACGCCGATCGGCGACGAGGAAGATTCGAACCTGGGCGATTTCATTCAGGACGTGAATGCAACCCAGCCCATCGACGCGGCGATCCAGAGCAATCTGCGTGAAACCACGACCCGTGTGCTGGCCTCGCTGACACCACGCGAAGAGCGCGTGCTGCGCATGCGCTTCGGCATCGGCATGAACACTGACCATACGCTCGAAGAAGTCGGCCAGCAGTTCTCGGTGACCCGCGAGCGCATTCGTCAGATTGAGGCCAAGGCATTGCGCAAGCTCAAGCACCCCAGCAGGAGCCGCAAGCTTCGCAGCTTCCTGGACAACTAATCTGTAAGGGCCGCGAAAGCGGCCCTTGTCTTGTGGTGTGCGAATTGCCGCTGGCGGTATGGTCGGATAGGTTGCGCGAATCTAACCGGGAAGAGTTTGCGCTGATGCAGCAAGGCAGTACTGAACCAGCCAAACGCCTCAAAGTCAGTGCGATCAGGGCCATCGTCCCGTTCAAACTAGTGGTAAGCTTTACCGATGGCTCATCGGGGACGTTTGATGCGGCGCCGATGATCGGGGAACGCGGTGAAGGCACTGAGCCCTTGCGTGACCGACGCTTTTTCGGTTCGGTTGAACTGGCCAATGGCGTGCCAACCTGGCCGAACCACTTCGATATCTCGCCAGACTGGCTGCGCGAGGAAATGGAAAAACGCGGCGACTTGCGATTGCCGCTGCCGGTGCGCCACAGGCGCTGATCTGGCTGCAAGAGGAGACGAAACCATGTCGTTCTGGAAAAATCTGTTTGGCGGTGGTGCATCCAGTGCCGAGCCTGCCGGCGACAAGGTGCTGGGCGAAGAAGGCCATAAGGGCTTTCTGATCAAGGCCATTGAAATGAAGGCCGGCAGTGAATTGCAGCTGGCCGGGACCATCGAGAAAGAGATCGATGGCGAACTCAAGACGTATCGTTTTGTCCGTGCCGATCGCATGACCTCGCGTGATGATCTTGTTGCTCTGGCGCTGTCCAAGGGCAAACAGATCATCGACGAGCAGGGCGAGCAGATCTTTAATTAAGCCGACCACCGCAGAAATTTTGGCGCAGATGCCCAGTCCAGCGGACCGCAAGGTTCGCGGGTGGCTCTGCCCCGCACAGGAGTAAAGACCATGGCCAGAAAGCCCACCGCGCGCAGCGAATTCGTGATGTTTGACGTCGTCTATGAAGACGGCAGCCAGCGCTCCAACCGCAAGGTTGATGCCAGCCTGCTGGGTGGCCTGGACGGGGATGAACCCGCCAAGGCCGCGATCGAAGAGCAGGATCGCGCCATTTCCGAGAAGTCGGGCATGCCGCCGCTTGAGATCAAGTCGCTCAAGCGCTCGGGGAAGTAGTTCCCAACGCCTTGTCCACGGCCGGTTTGACGACGGTGCCGTAAAGCTCGATGGCTTTCATGACCTTTTCATGGGGCAGGGTACCGACGCTGAGTTGCAGGCCGAAGCGGTCGTGTTTGAACAATTCGTGCTGGGCGAGGATCTTGTCGATGATCTGCTGCGGCGACCCCATGAAATAGGCGCCTTCGGGAGCTGCACCTGCCTCGAACTGGGCGCGCGTTGTGGGTGGCCAGCCGCGTTCCTTGCCAATGCGGTTCATTGCTTCGCTATGGGCTGGATACGCCATATCACGGGCGTCCTGGCTGTCAGCGGCAATGAAGCCGTGTGAGCTGATGCCAACGGGCATCACAGTGACGTCGCGACCGACCTTGGTGGCCGTTTCACGATAGAAATCGACCAGTGGCGCAAACTGGCGTGGCTGGCCACCAATGATGGCGATCATCAGGGGCAGGCCGTGATAGGCCGCCCGGGCCACAGAATTGGGTGTGCCGCCAACCGCGATCCAGAGTGGAATGGGTTGTTGAACGGGCACCGGATAGACCGCGATGCCAGGAATAGGCCTGGTGTGTTCTGTGCCCTCCCAGGTGACAGGACCACCCTGTCGTAGCTTGAGCAGCAGATCGAGCTTTTCTTCAAACAGGGCGTCATAATTCTTCAAATCAAGCCCGAAGAGCGGAAAGCTCTCGATGAATGAGCCGCGCCCGGCCATGATCTCGGCCCGACCATTGCTGAGAAGATCGAGCGTGGCGAACTGCTGGTAGACGCGGATCGGGTCTTCGGAGCTCAGAACGGTGACGGCAGTGGAAAGCCGGATTGATTTGGTGCGCGCAGCTGCGGCAGCCAGAATGGTCAGTGGTGCCGATGCGACGAAGTCCGGGCGGTGGTGTTCGCCAAGGCCGTAAAATGACAGGCCGAGCTGGTCGGCCAGTTCAACTTCCTCAAGCAGATCTGCGAGCCGGTCGGCCGGACTTTGCAGCGCGCCGCCGTTGAGTGGATCGGGTGTATTTTCAGCAAAGGAATAAAGGCCAAGTTCCATGATGCACCTGTTGCGTTGGCGACAGACATGATCGCCACGGTTGGGCGTATCAAGAACGCACAGCGGTGTAACTACCCCTGCGCCGGGCACGAAAAAGGCCCCGGTGGAAACCGGGGCCAGGGGTGCTGGCGAGCGGGGGGACGACTGCGCCAGCGAGGGAGGAAGACTATTTACTGAGCAGGTGCGGCGACTGGATCAGTCGTTGCTGCTGGCTCGGCTGGTGCTGCTGGAGCAGCAACGCCATCAGCCGGTGCGGCTTCGGTGGCTGGTGCCTGGGCAGCAGGTGCCTCTACGGCTGGAGCTGTTTCGGTCATTGGCGCAGGGGCCATTGCCGGATCAGCCGGTGCTTCAACGGCAGGTGCAGTGTTCACATCCACCGTGGTTGCCGGACCGGAATTGGCCGAGAAGACCAGGTAGCCGATGGCCAACAGAGCCAAGGCAACGATGATGCCGACGAACCAGCCGGTGCCGTTGCTTTCGCGGGTATAGACGGTGCGGTTGCCGTCATTGGTATAGACTGTGTCGCGTTCGGGATAAGCCATGATGTCGATCCTTGTTTGAACCTATGGCAGAAAAACGCGGGGTAATTACTTTCGTTCCCGAGGCTGTGATCACGGATTTCAAGTTTATTGAAAATCGTAATTCGCGTTAAATTTCAGCTGGATAGTGAGCGCCATTGGTTTCCTGGGCGCAGCGTGCCGCACCCAGACTGACTTTGTTTTCCTGTATTTGGACATATTTGAGGGCGCGGTGTCCCGAAAAGTCCGATCAGTGCGGCGGTCGGGCTTCGATAGCCTTGTGAATTTCTTCGACCAGGCCTGGCTCCAGACCCAGCTTGGTGGCCAGCGCATCAAGATAGGCCCGCTCGGCTGCGGTATCGGCGGTGATCGCCACGAGCGATGCGGCATAGATCTCGGCGGCATGCTCGGGCGTGTCGGCACGGGCAACCACCGCATTGATATCGAGCGGGGTTGATAGCTCGTCAAACACCCAGGCCTTTTCTTCCGAAGAGAGCGGCATTGCTTCGAGTCGGGTGAAGATGGCTTCTTTCTCATCGGCATCAATGCGGCCATCGGCTTTAGCGGCCGAGATCATGGCGCGCACCAGCGTCTTGCCGAGTTGTTCTTGTGCATCAACATCCGCGGCTGGTGGGATGAAGGCATCGGGCGAGGATGGGGCTGGCGCGGCGGGTCTGGAATTCTGATGGTTCTGCCAGGCGCTATAAGCAAGTCCACCCAGAGCAGCCATGGCGCCAAGCTTGGCCGTGTTGCCGGCCAGCTTTCCCAGTTTTCCGCCGCTGAGCAACATGGCTGCGGCCAGCCCGGCTGCGCCCGTCATGGCAGTGTTCTGCGCATTCCTGTCGGTCTGAAGGGCTTTGACGATCTGGTCGATGTTGAACATGGCTACTCCCTTGGTTTTGTTCGAGATGGGGAATGATGGGTGTGATCGCAAGCGCGACGGAATGACGCTTGAGATGATGGATGACAAAAAAAGGGCCAGGCAAATTGCCCGGCCCTGATCGTGTTCGGTGTGGCGTTAAACGTTACCTGTTGGCGACGGTGATCAGCGGCGTGATGCGGCGGATCGTGACGCGACGGTTGGAGCGCTCAGCCGCTTCGGTACGGATCTTGAGGTAGCGCTCGCCATAGCCCTGTGTCGCCAGGTTTTCAGGCGGGACCCCATAGAAGTCGGTCAAGATACGGGCGACAGTGGCGGCGCGCAGATCAGACAGCTGCAGGTTGGAGATTTCCGAACCCACCGCGTCAGTGTGGCCTTCAATCAGGAAGGTCTCGCTAGGATTGTTGTCGAGCAGCTGCAGCATGGCGTTGGCCACATTGGAGAGTGCCCCAACCTGATCGCGGCTGATGGTAGCGGCGCCGGTGTCGAAGGTCAGGCCGCCGACTTCGAGCTTGCGCACGCTGTCACGAACGCGGGCGGAGCGCTTGACCTCGTCAATCGAATAAAGACGGGCAACCTGCTCGACCGGTGGCTGGCCAAAGAAGACTTCGACTTCCTGCTCGTTGGCGTATTCGGCATCAAGCACGTAGTCCTGAACCGGGATGTTCAAACGCAGTGGAGGCAGATCGCGACCTGGATCGCGCCATTCGATGAGATCGTTGTCGTAGCGCTCATCGAAATAGGCCAGGATGTATTCACGGCCGTCGGGATCAATGCGCGAGCGACGCAGTACGTCGCCATTGCGGTTACGGACGGTGACAATCTGGGTGCCATCGGGACGCGTGATGGTTTCGCGGACCCGGCCATTGCTCAGGGTTTCGTAGTAGATCTCGTCCTGCTGCGGATTGTAAAAGCGGTCGGTATCCTGACCCACCGAGTTCACGATCAGCTGGGTGCCGACCTGAAAGATCATCTGGGTGATGGCTTGACCGGGGTCGAGCGGCTGAATGGGGGTATTGGCAGACTGGCCAGTGGCCACATCAGCAGACTGTTCGGTCGACACGTTGTTCTGCTGCTGGCCGATATTGGCACCAGAATTGTCGATGTTGGTCGTGTTGTTGTTGGTAACGGTCGTCTGGTTGATGATCGTCACGTTCTGCGGCGTGGACTGCTGTTCGACGGCATTGGCCTGGACCGCCTGGCCTTCTTCAGCAGAGACCGGCTGGACGGCTTCCATGGTCTGGAAGCGCGACTGGGCGCTGGCGTCGCTGGTGGGGGCAGGTTCGGCAGCGGGTGCGGGTTCAGCCGAAGCTTCGCCTTCAACGGGCTGCTCAGGGTCCTTGGCGCTATCAAGCACGGGAGCAACCTGCTCCTGGGTCACGCCTTCGGGCAGGGTTTCGATTACTTCAGCGGGCTGTTCCACTGGCGCAGCAGGCTCGGCCTGTGCAGCGGGTTCAGCAGGCGCGTCCATCTTGGGAACTGCTGCCAGTTCAAGGCCATAATTGGCCAGGCAAGCAGTCACGTCGTCCATGCCGGCTTCAGC
This sequence comes from Devosia sp. J2-20, assembly GCF_055808475.1. Taxonomy (NCBI): domain Bacteria; kingdom Pseudomonadati; phylum Pseudomonadota; class Alphaproteobacteria; order Hyphomicrobiales; family Devosiaceae; genus Devosia; species Devosia sp. J2-20. Next base: position 836,216 of record NZ_CM147870.1, read on the forward strand.
ACACAGCGCAGCGATGTTCTGCTTGGCAGTGTCCATCTGAGCACGTGCGGCGGCCTCGTCGCCACCCGACATCATGTCGGCGATAGCGGCGTTGTAGACGTCAACTTCTGCCTGCAACTGGGCAGCGATATCGACAGTGGCCTCGATGGGGGCGGGTTGTTCAGCCGGTGCAGGCGCAGCGGCGGGCGCCGGTTCGGCAGCTGGCTGTTCCATGGCAGGCTCAGCTTCAGCTGCGGGCGCAGGCTCCGTGGCTGGGGCAGGCTCCGCGGCTGGGGCAGGCTCTGCAGCAGGGGCCGGCTCAGCTTGAGCAGCTGGCGCTGGCTCAGCTTCCATAGCCGGTGCGGGCTCTGGAGCCGGTTCAGCGGCGGGTTCAGGTGCTGGATCGGCAGCAGGCTCAGCCTCCTCGGCAGGAGCGGCCTGCTCAGCCGGGGCAGCTTCTACAGGTGCTGGTTCTGCCGCAGGAGCGGCAGCGGGCTCAGCGGACATGCTGGCCTCAACTTCGGCCACGCATTCTTCAATGCTTGTGTAGCCTGCCACGATACAGGCTTCAGTGAAGGAACCTTCAGCGGCGGCGAGGGCATCGGCGTCGCCAGATTGCTGGGCGGCCACATAGGCCTGATAGGCGGCGACAAGGTCACCATCCTGTGCGCGTACGGTGAGCGGCAGCAAGGCCATCAGGCCGATGCTGGTGCCGGTCAGGAGCCAGTTTTTGAGGCGCATTGTTTTTCCTTTAATACGATAGGCGATTGAGCCAAGCATCGTGGCAGCGGCCTGAACGCAGTCTGAACGGCGTTTGAGCGATGCCACGTGCTGATTTATTCCCCGCAGGCCCACAACGCCTGGCTTTTGGCATGGTTCCCCCATTGGCTCGTGCCATCACAGGCGCGCCGATCATGGCGCGATTGCGGCGGACTGGACGGATTGGTGTGCGACTGTGCTACTGGGCATGGCGATTTTCGTGCTAGGGCGGGGGCATGCAACAAGCCATTGATACGCTGATCATTCCGACTCAGGGCTCGGGTCTCTACGAATTCACGCAATCGGTCGCGCAATTCGTACACAAGAACGACGTGGCGACGGGACTGCTGACGGTGTTCGTGCGGCATACGTCGTGCTCGCTGCTGATCCAGGAGAATGCTGACGACGACGTCAAAACCGATCTGGATGGCTTCTTTGCGCGGCTGGCGCCCGAGGGCATGGACTGGCTGGTGCATACCACTGAAGGGCCTGACGACATGCCGGCCCATATCAAGGCGGCGCTGACGCAGACCTCGATCGGTGTGCCGATCAGCAATGGGGTGCCTGTGTTCGGCACCTGGCAGGGTATTTATTTATTCGAGCATCGTCGTCGGCCGCATCGGCGCGAGGTGGTGCTGCACATGATTGGAGACAGGTAATGGATTTGGTGGCCCAATACTGGCCGTTCGTGGTCGGTCTGATGATCACCGGGGTATGCTCGGGCATCGCCGCGGGATTGCTGGGCATTGGGGGCGGCGCGATCATCGTGCCTGCACTGTCCACGGCCCTGTCGCTGATGGGCTATGACGGCGACGTGGTGCAGCATGTGGCTGTGGGAACGTCGCTGGCCATCATTATTCCGACCGGCATTGTCAGTGCCCGCTCGCACTACAAGCGTGGGGCACTCGATATCGCCACGCTCAAGCTATGGGTGCCGTTCATTGTAGCCGGCACGTTCATTGGCGGGCTGGTGGCGGGCTATTTTTCGGGCAATGTGCTGCGTATCGTGTTCGCCTTCATGGCCTTCCTGATTGCCGCCAACATCATCTTTGCGTTCCAAACCAGGCTTATGGGACATCTGAAGGGCTCGGCGCTGACGCATCGCATCTCGGCCTCGGTGGTGGGGTTCATTTCGGCGCTGATGGGAATCGGTGGCGGTTCGCTGAGCGTGCCGACACTGGTGGCCTTTGGCGCGACCATGCATGCAGCGGTGGGCACCTCGGCGGCCATTGGCGTGGCAATCGCGGTTTCGGGCACGCTGGGCTTTGCGATTTCAGGCTGGGGCGCCGAAGGGCTGCCACCTCTGAGCCTGGGCTATATCAACCTGGTGGCGATGCTGCTGGTGGCGGTGCTGGCGGCCGTGTTCGCGCCGATGGGCGCGGCATTGGCGCACAAGCTCAATCAGCAGACGCTGAAATATGTCTTTGCCGGATTTCTGGTGCTGGTCGGCCTGAACATGCTGTGGAAGGTGCTGGCCGGCTAGAAGAAGGTTGGTGGGGACGGGTGACTACGATGGTCCGTCCCCACCGCCCAAGCCCCCTCAAAGAGGGGTATTGGAACGTTTATTTGCTGGTGTCAGCGAGTTCCCACTGCACGCTGACATTGATGGCAAAGCTCAATTCGCCGCCTTCGACTGGCACTTTGGCGGCGTCGGCCATCTCGGATCGGGCATACATGGGGTAGGGCTGGGGCTCATTGAACCCCTTGGTCTCGGAAATCGAGATAATCTCTTCAAGCGCGCCACCAGCGGCACCGGCATAGAGTTCAGCCTTGGCGCGGGCATCGGCAAAGGCTGCCTTGCGTGCTTCGTTGTAGAGATCAGCCGGATCGGCCACCGAGAAGGTGACGCCATTGATTGTGTTGGCGCCCACTGTCACGGACTTGTCGAGAATTTCGCCCAGCGTTTCGAGATCACGGACCGCTACCGTCACCGAATTGCTGACCTGATAGCCATTGATCTTGGGGGGCAGCGAATAGCCATTGGCATCGCGGGCGTCGGAATAGACGTAGTTTGGGTTGACCGAAAAACCCGAGGTCTGGATGTCGCGGGCTTCGATGCCGAATTCCTTGAGGGTGGCAATCAGGTCGGTCATGGCAGCGGTATTAGCGTCGAGCGCCTCACGCGCGGTGACGCCCTGCGTGGTGACACCGGAGCTGATCATCGCCATGTCGGGTGCTGCGGCGACTTCGCCACGGCCATCAATCGAGATCGTGCCAGCATAGGCTGGCTGAGCCAGACCGGCGAGCAGGGCGAAGGGAACGAGGGCAGCAAGGTGACGCATATGAAAACTCCATGAGCTGATCGGGGGGACTACTCCCCAGCCATTGCGTCAGTATTGCGGCACGGATGAACCGGAGTTGAACACTTCTGTGGACGGGTGTTCACAACTGGCATCGCCAAAAGTATGACTTATTACTAAGGTAGCGCTTGCGCGGCCCGGCTCGGGTGGAGTAGTCACGGCCCTAACATTTTAGGGGGCAGCAAGGTGAGTAACATGGACTATCCGAACGGCATTCTGGTGGGGCGCGCTCATGTGCCCGGACATGCCCATCCGCGGATTGTCACAGTGCGTGGCGAGGAATTGTTCGACATCACCGCACCCGGGATGGCTACGGTACGCGATATCGCCGAAAGCGGCCGCGCTGCAGACCATGTGCGCACGGCGCCGGGCGTGTCGCTGGGCAATGCCAAGGCCGTGCTGGCCAACAGTGTGGCTGCTGCCACCGATGCGAAATTGCCTAGTCTGCTGTCTCCAATTGATCTGCAGGCCATCAAGGCCTCGGGCGTTACCTTTGTGGTGTCGCTGCTGGAAAGAGTAATCGAAGAACAGGCCCGCGGGGATAACTCCCGTGCCGATGCGCTGCGCACCGAAATCCTCGATCTGATCGGCATGGACCTCAGCGAACTGGTTCCCGGTTCGGAAGCGGCGATGAAGGTGAAGGCGGCGCTGATCGAAAAGGGCGTGTGGAGCCAGTATCTCGAAGTCGGTATCGGCCCGGATGCGGAAATCTTCACCAAGGGTCAGCCGATGAGTTCGGTGGGATATGGCGCTGAAGTGGGGCTTCACCCTGCTTCGAGCTGGAACAATCCCGAGCCAGAAGTGGCGCTGCTGGTGACCAGCACCGGTGCCATCATCGGCGCGACACTGGGCAATGACGTCAATCTGCGCGACGTGGAAGGCCGTTCGGCGCTGTTGCTGGGCAAGGCCAAGGACAATAATGCTTCGGCGTCGCTGGGGCCGTTCGTCCGCCTGTTCGACGGGACGTTCACGCTCGAGACCATCAAGAACAGCGAAATAGCACTGCGGGTTGAAGGCGAGGATGGCTTCGTGCTTGAAGGACACTCCTCGATGAACCAGATTTCGCGGACGCCGGAGTCGCTGGTTGCAGCGACGCTGGGGACGCACCATCAATATCCGGACGGGCTGGTGCTGTATCTGGGCACCATGTTCGCGCCAGTGAAGGATCGCGACGGCGCCGGCAAGGGGTTCACCCACAAGCTTGGCGATGTCGTTTCGATCTCGACAGAAAGCCTGGGAACCCTGTCTAACAGGGTGAACCTGTCAACCAAATGTCCGCCCTGGACCTATGGCAGCAGCCATCTGCTGCGCGACCTGGCCAAGGCAGACCTCCTTTAGACCCCACCCGAAAGGCATCAATAATGGCTGAATTGCACAAGAACCTCATCAACGGGGAATGGGTTGGCGCGGATGGCGCCGAGAACATCAACCCCTCCAATATCAAGGAAGTGGTGGGCGTCTATGCCCGCGCGACCGCCGAAGACACCAAGCAGGCCATCGCTGCCGCCAAGGCGGCTTTCCCTGCATGGTCGCGCTCGGGCATTCTGCAGCGGCACGCCATCCTGAGCAAAGCCAGCCAGGAAATCCTGGAGCGCAAGGCCGAGCTGGGCGAGCTGCTCAGCCGCGAAGAAGGCAAGACCTTGCCTGAAGCCATCGGCGAAGTGACGCGCGCAGCGCAGATCTTTGATTTCTTTGCTGGTGAAGTGCTGCGCCTTGCTGGCGAAGTGCTGCCAAGCGTGCGTCCCGGCGTTGGTGTGGAAATCACCCGCGAGCCAATCGGCGTGATCGGCATCATCACCCCTTGGAACTTCCCGATTGCCATTCCGACCTGGAAAATGGCCCCAGCGCTTGCCTACGGCAATACCGTGGTGATCAAGCCTGCCGATCTGGTGCCGGGCTCGACCTGGGCGATTGTCGACATTCTCAAGCGCGCTGGCCTGCCTGATGGCGTGCTCAACCTTGTAATGGGCAAGGGTTCGGTCGTTGGCCAGACCATGCTCGACAGCAAGGACGTGACCGCGATCACCTTCACCGGCTCGGTTGGTACCGGCAAGCGCGTTGCAGCAGCCTCGATCGAGGTTGGTCGCAAGTTCCAGCTCGAAATGGGCGGCAAGAACCCGACCATCGTGCTTGACGACGCCGACCTCAAGGTGGCCGTTGAAACCGTGGCCCAGTCGGCCTTCTTCTCGACGGGTCAGCGTTGCACCGCGTCATCGCGCGTGATCGTGACCGAAGGCATCCACGACGCATTTGTCGATGCCCTGTGCGAGCGCACCAAGAACCTGCGTGTCGGCGATGCCCTGGCCAAGGACACCGAAATCGGTCCTGTGGTCGATCCGGGCCAGCTCAAGCAGGACATGGACTATATCGAGATCGGTCAGTCCGAGGGGGCGACGCTGCGCGTGGGCGGCAATCGGGTCAATGCGGCAACGGAAGGCTACTTCCTGCAGCCAGCGCTGTTCACCGACGCCACCAACGACATGCGCATCAGCCGCGAAGAGATCTTCGGGCCGGTGGCCTCGGTCATTCGCGCCAAGGACTATGATGAAGCGCTGGCCATGGCCAATGACACCGAGTTCGGTCTGTCGGCCGGTATCGTGACCACCTCGCTGAAATACGCCACCGACTTCAAGCGCAATTCCGAAGCGGGCATGGTGATGGTCAATGTGCCGACCGCTGGCGTGGACTTCCACGTGCCATTTGGTGGTCGCAAGGGCTCGAGCTATGGCCCACGCGAGCAGGGCAAGTACGCGGCCGAGTTCTTCACCGTAGTCAAGACGGCCTATACCGCCGCCGGCTAATCGCCATTGCGGTTTTAGAACGACCAGCCCTCGCAGCATCACGCTGTGGGGGCTTTTGCTGGGCTATCGACGCTGGGTCAGTGCCATGCCAGCCAGAATGAGCACCACACCCAGGCTGCTGGCCCAGAGCGTGGTGGGGACATTGCGCAGCAGATCGAGCGCGACGCCGGAAACCATCTGGCCGCTAATGACCAACAGGGCCGTGTTGGCTGCGCCGATGCGGGCGATCAGCCAGCTGCCGGCAGCCACAAAGACAACGCCAATGGGGCCGCCCACATAGGCATGCCAAGGGGCGTCGGCGGCGCCGGGCGGGACCAGCCCGCCAATGATGAGCCCCAGCACGCTGAGGGCGACAAAGCCCACCAGATGGTTCCAGAACGAGGCAATCAGCGGGGCGGTTGACAGGGCAAGTCGACCATTGATCTGGCGGCTGAGGCTGACCAGTGCCCCGGCCGTAAGGGCAAAGAAAATGGGCAGGATCATGCGCCTCTCCCGAACAGGATGATCAGGGCGCTACCGGCGACAATCAAAGCCAGCGCCGCCATATCGCGGGCCGTGGGGCGGCGGCGGGGCATGCCGAACAGTCCCCAGCGATCGGCGGCAAGGCTGAACACAACCTGACCGGCCAGACCCAGCGCCAGCGTGCCGGACAGGGCTAGGGCGGAGTTGACGGTGGTGGAGGTCAGAATGACGGTGAGGGCGCCCGATATGCCGCCCAGATAGGCCCAGAGTGGCGCCTTGCCGGACGCGACGGGCGCGCGCGGGCGCCGATACAGCACGGCAAGCATGATGATGGCGGCCACGGTGCCGGTGCCATGGGCGGCCCAGGAGGAAAATAGCGGGTTGCCGTAATGGGCCAGCTGGCCGTTGAACAGGACCATCAAGGTGAGCAGGCCGCCGGTGAGGAAGGCGGCCAGCACATGGAGCGGATTGAGCCGCTGGGTGGTGGTAGTCATGCAAGGTCCGAATCGTGGTGAGGCGTGGCCAAAACTAGCATGCCTGATCCGCTTCAATGCACGTTGACAGCCCGCGCCATGGCCTGACGACCGAGCAGTTGGCAAAGCTTGAAAATGCCCAGCTCGATCTGGGCCTCGTCGGCCAGCGAAAAGCTTAGCCGCAGGGTGTTGCGACCCGTGCCGTCGGGGAAGAAGGCGCCGCCGGGCACAAAGGCGACGTCTTCGCGAATAGCCTGCGAAAGCAGGGCACTGGCGTCGAGGTGCTCGGGCAATTCGAGCCAGATGAACATGCCGCCATCGGGCTTTTTCCAGCGCACGCCGGTGGGAGCATAGCGCTCCAGCGCGGCCAGCATGGCATCGCGCCGTGTGCGATAGACGCAGCGAATGGCGGTTACCTGCGCATCATAGCTGCTGGTGGCGACATGGTGCATGACCATCTGGTTGACGGTTGAGGTGTGCAGATCCGCGCTCTGCTTGAGCATGGCAAGTTTGCGGATCAGGGCTGTGGGGCCGCAGACCCAACCAATGCGCAGGCCGGGTGACAGTGTCTTGGAAAAGGTGCCGCAATAGAGCGTGCGGGTAGCCTCGACAGGGCCACTGGCGGCGTCGAGTGCGGCAATGGCGGGCAGGGCCTCGCCATCGTAGCGTAGGGCCGAGTAGGCGGCGTCTTCGACGATGATGGCATTGAGCGCTCGGGCCTGTTCGAGCGCTTGCTGGCGGGCAAGGCGGCTCATGGTGACGCCTGTCGGATTGGCGAAATCGGGCACCAGATAGAGCAGGCGCGGGGCGTCGTCGTCCAGCGGATGGGGGGTGTCGAGTGCGGCAAAGCGGGGCTGGTAGGCGGAAAAGGCCTGCACGGCGCCCAGATAGGTGGGGCGGGCGGTGACTACGGCGCTGCCGGGATCGATCAGTAATTTGCCAATCAGATCAAGCGCCTGCTGGGAGCCAGTGGTGATCAGGATGTTGTCTGCCGTGGCCGGTACGCCCTGGGACTGCATATGGCTGGCCAGCCACTGGCGCAGCGGCGCGTAGCCTTCGGTGGTGGAGTATTGCAGGGCTTCGCGCGCCACCTGGGGGCCGCCAAATGCTTCGTGGCAGGCGGCCTGAAAAGCGGCGAGATTGAATAGCGCCGGGTCCGGAATGCCGCCCGCAAAGGAAATCATCGACGGCTTGCCGACCAGCTTGAGTAGCTCGCGGATTTCGGAAGCCTTGAGGGTCTGGGCGCGTGTGGCGAGGCGAAAAGCGGGCTGGGTCATTTGTACCATCCGTCAGTGATATGACTGATACAATCACTTCATTATTGTTATGTCAACTGTATTGACCTTGTTGCGAGGAGGCCGTAGGAATCACCCTCGGATGCGGTGCTGTATCCGCCGCTGTGCTGGCGGTTTCGATGTCGGGGCAGGGTTTTCAACATTGTAACACTGCCTGTGTGGGCGGGGATTGGGAGACGGCGATGAGTTTTGTATCGGAATATGCAGTGGCGGCGCCTGCGGTTGCCGTGGCGCATTTTGGCCAGCGGCTGGCGCTAGAGACTGACTGCGCTGATGTGCAGGCGTGCCTGGCGGCTGGCGATGTGGATTTTGTGCTGCTCCATGTGGTGGGCTCGGATGCAGCCTTTGCCCGCCGGCATGTGCCGGGTGCCCTGCATCTGCCGCATCGCCAGATCAGTGCTGAACGGATGGCGCAATGGCCTGCAGACACGCTGTTTGTGGTGTATTGCGCGGGGCCGCACTGCAATGGTGCTGACCAGGCAGCGTTGAAGCTGGCGCGGCTGGGGCGTCCGGTCAAGCTGATGATTGGCGGACTGACAGGCTGGGCCGATGAGGGTTTTGCCTTTGAGAGTGCTGTCGAGGCAGTGTCACAGGTCGGGTCAACTGGTTGACAGACTGTGCACACTGAGCCTCGCCCCAGGGCCGATTGTGCTGCGGTTTGGGGGCGCATGGACAATGGCAGTGGCGGGTATGATAGTATCAGCATAATGAGTGATACAATATCAGAAAACAGCAATACAATGCAGCTTGATGATAGTGACCTGCCGCTGCATGAGCGGCTGGCCAATGCCGTCGAGGCGGCGATAGCGACCGGGCAGTTCCAGGCAGGGTCACGCCTGCCGACACACCGGCAATTGGCACAGCAGTTTTCGGTATCGATTGGCAGCGTGACGCGGGCGATTGATACGCTGAGTGCCCGTGGCGTGGTACGCGGCGAGATCGGGCGCGGCACGTTCGTGCTCGAGCAGGGCGATAGCGATGATGGTGGTGTGGTGGACCTGACGGTCAACGCACCGCCACCCGTGGTGCCGCTGGCGCGGTTGAACGAAGCGAGCCTGATGGCCAATCGACAGGCGCTGGGGTTGGCCCATGGCGGCTATGTCGACCCCAGTGGGACCGAGCGGCAGCGCGCCGTGATCGCTGACTGGCTGAGCCAGAGCCGGACCGCGCTGAAGGCCGATGATATCCTGTTGTGCAACGGGGCCCAGCAGGGGCTACATCTGGCCTTTGCCGTGCTGCAGCCGCGCTCCAACATCATCCTGACCGAAACGGCAACATTCCCCGGCGCCCTGGCGGCGGCGGCCAATCTGGGGATGAGCATGGCGCCGGTGGCCATTGATGATGAAGGCATGTTGCCCACCGCACTGGCACAGGCGCTGGAAACCAGCGGTGCGCGGATCATCTATACAACGCCGGTGTGCCAGAACCCTCTGGGGTTTGAAACGGGGCCAGCGCGGCGGCGCGAACTGGCGACAATCGCCCGGCGCTATGACGCGATGATCATCGAGGATGATATTTACGGAGTCTATGCGGCCAAGGGGCGACTGACCTATCGCGAGCTGGCGCCCGAGCGGGTGTTTTATGTCACCAGTCTGTCCAAGAGCGTGACGCCGCTGGTACGCGAAGGGGTGATCGCGCCGCCGCCCGAACTGATGGCGGCCGTGCGCAAGCGGCTGCGGGCCGAATGCTGGGGGTTACCGCCCTATATTGGCGAACTGGCCGCCGCGATGATCGAGACGGGACTGGCGGGCGACGCCGCATCGGCCCTGCGCGAAGAGGCCCGCGCGCGCGTGGCGCTGACCCAGGATTTGCTGGGACTGGATGCTGTGCCGATGCCCGATGGCGCACCGCATGTGTGGCTGGCCATGGACCCTCTCAAGGCCGAGCAGTTCGCCCGCCGCGCCAGCGAAGCCGGGGTGCGCATCACCCCGCCTTCGGCCACCCAGGTGGGCGAGGCGCCGGTGAGCGGGGTGCGGCTCTGCATCATGGCCCCCGCTGCCCGCGCCACACTGACCCGGGCTCTCAAGATCATTGCCGGGATACTGGGCAGTGACGAGGATGTGGTGGTTTAAGGGCGCGGGGCTGGAGCAGCGCTGCAACCTAGTGTTCACGGCGTGGCTGGCTTCAGCGACCACCGCAATTCGGCGCACAGCGTTGGCTTTGTTTCGCTGATAATCGACGCGGCATAAAACCGCTCTTGGGTGGGTGTCCATTGGAAGGGACCGGCGCCGGCGCCCGTCAGGTGCGGATAATGAGCAGCGGAGTGCCTAGACGTCGTCCGGCGGTTGTTCAGACGCACTTCCCGGCGTTTTTCCGCCCAGAGCGTCGCGCAATTCCAGAGTGATCTCGGCAAGCTCGCGTGCCTTTTCCGGACCGATTGCGTTCTCAATGACATCGTCAATGGCGCGCCAGGCCGCGCGAATCTGATCGAGCAGGTCACTGCCCTTTTTGATAGTCTGAGCGTGTTGCTGCGAATGTCGTGGCGATCGACTTCGCGCGTGATGAAACCGGCCGCCACCAGCCGTGCCGTCATGGTGCTCATGCTGGCCGGGGAGACATCGAAAGCCCGGGCAAGTTCGACCTGCGACGCGCGGCTCATTCTGGCGAGAGCATCGAGGATGCGTGCCTGTCGCGGCTTGATGCCAAGCGGCGCAAGCTGATGATGGAGGCGGTCCTCGATGAGGTCTGCGGAATGCAGCAGGTAGTGCAGGCGAAGGCTGTCTGATTGCATGGGTATAGTTAGTATGCTAACTGTCACGTAACGGCAAGAGGGGCGCGGGGTGCAATCGGCGCGCGGTGTCCGGCCTTCAATATACAGGAGACGGCTTACTTTCGTGAGCTTCCTGGCCACTGCTCTGCGAATTTGGAACATCATGCAAAAAACCAACCAAGCGATCCGTACTCTACTGCTTGCTGGCGCGTTCACGACGCCCGGTATTGCCGCCGCGCACAGCGACATGGCCAGCTTCGACGCCGCCATATTCGTCGAGCAGCCGGTCACCGTGGAGTGCATGCTGGACAATGGCGCTGCCGCGAGTTGTCACGAGTTCACGGTGCGCTATTTGCCTGAGGGTCTCGAGATTGGACCATTTTGTCCTGTGACCCTGGACGACGTCGGGGGCATCTGGGAATGGACCGGCGAGAATGGCGGGCTGTACCGCGTTGACGCCGCTTTCCTGCATATGCTCGATGATCTGGGCTATCGCTTCTTTGACGATGACGGCACCGTCCATGTGGTGGATATCGCGACCGAGCAACCAAGTGTCGATCATGCCTGCATCAATGTCTCGGCCGACGAGACTGTCACCATCACCATGCGCCTTCCGGTCGATCCGGTCATGGCAGAAACCCCAACTGCTCTGGGCGTGGTTGGCAAGGTCGGCGTCGCGCTTGATGGCGTGCCGATCTTCTCGGATGCACCCAGCATCCAGCAGACTGGCCATATGCCCGCGCTTGACACCTGTGGCGGCCATATCGATCCCGGCGGCTGGTATCACTGGCACGCCACCTCGACCGATATCGACACGGTCTTTGAAGCCGAAGACGTGGCGGCCCAGTGCGGCCTGGAACAGGACAGCGCCGCCCTGTTCGGATATGCCTTTGATGGCTTCCCGATGTATGGCAGCGCCGAGGCCGATGGATCTTCCCCGGTAGCGCTCGATGACTGCAATGGCCATGTCGGGGTGACGGCGCTGGGCGAGACCTATCACTACCATTCTTCCAAGGAATTTCCGAACCTGCCGGCCTGTCTGGTTGGCGTTCAGGCGCAGGACAATTTCTCGACTACGGCAAGTGCCGGGGTCGGCGCGACTCAGGCTGGTGAGGGCGGTCGCAACGAGCCGCCACGTCCAACCGATGGTGGCCAGGGCGGGGCGCCTGCCGGCCTTGACGCGGCAGCTGCAACGCTGGGGATCACCACCGAGGCGCTGATGGATGCCCTGGGAGACGCCCAGGGCGGTCGCCCTGATCTGGCCGCAGCTGCAGCAACTCTTGGTATTACCGAAGGCGAGCTGAGTGCCGCCCTGCCAGCGCCGCCTATGCAGTAGATGGCCGCTGAGCCGTGTATGCGGTTGTGGGGGTGTCGAACAAAGCATCGATCAGCAGAACGTTAGGACACAGGATATGAAGATCGCCATTGTCGCCATTGCTGGCTGGATCGCCGCGACAGCGCCGGGCCTTGCCCAGACTCAGAGCCAGGCTGATCGTCTCGAGGAGATCGCCCAGTTCTTTGCTGGTGCCGATATCGTCTCGGGGCCGTCAGTTGTGGACTGCACCTTGTCAGGCGGAACCAAAACCACCTGCTTTCAGCTCACCGTGACGACCGATCCGCAGACCTACACGCCCGGCCCGTGGTGCCCGAGCAACATCTCCCAGGACGCGTCACATGGCGGCATCTGGCTGGAAGATGGCGAAGTGCACGACGTCGACGGTGCCTTTATTGCCAATCTGGCCGAATTCTATGGCGATACCGACTGGCAGTTGTTCGATGCGCAGACGGGTGACATCAATTTTACCGGCACACTGGCATCGTGTGAGGCCGCTGCGCGTCCCGATGTCGATGCGGCCCATAATAATTACTGCGTGCAGTGCCTGCCCGAATACATGCCTGATGATGCGAGCGTGACCTATGTCATTCCGCTCGATCCGCAGCCAGCGGCACGGGCGTCGCAGACTGGCATGTCAGGCTCCGGCATCGCCTATAACGGCATTCGCCTGGATGGGCCTGCGCCTGTCGACGCGATCCTGGATGCGCACACCATCGCGCCATTCGACGATTGTGGGGGCCATGTCAATTTGCATGTCGGCTACCACTATCATGCCGTCACGACTTGTCTGGATGCGTCACCGTCAACCACGGGGCCGGTGTCTGCCGACGCCGCCGCGGAGCACGGCATGCAGATCGGGCTGGCCATGGATGGCTACCAGATATTTTCGCATCTGATGGGTGATGGCAGCGATCCGGCCGATCTGGACGCGTGCAACGGTCATCAGGCTGACAATGCGTCTTACCACTATCATGCAGGCGAAGCAGGCTCGAACGCTATTCTGGCCTGCCTGATGGCAGAAGCCGGTTGCGTTAGTGAGGACGCTGATGCGGCGTGCGATGCGTCGGCGCGACCCGGGCGACCGTAGTCGTTGATCTTACCCGGATGAGGGCTGGCGGTTGAGGGAGCCCTGGAATCCGCGCCGGTTTCTGCGCGTCAGGATTGGTTGATACGATCTCCCGTCTGAGGTATGATGTACGTACCTCATTTTTGTTGTGTCCCCAGAATCCCAGGCGGGCTCAGAAGGGCGTGAGGGGTGGGGGAGGTATCAAGATGACGTCGTTCGAGATCAAGCCTGAGAGCGTCATTGCAGACGAGCAGTCGCTTCGGAAGCTGTTTTCCGAGACGCATGAGCTGGCTGTTCAGAAGCAACAGGGCGCGCTCGACGCGCACGCCCAGGCGTTTATTCGGCGTTCGCCGTTCATTTGCATAGGCACCCAGAACCTGGTGGGACAGGCCGATGTCAGCCCGCGCGGGGATCCGGTTGGCTTTGTCAAAATCCTCGATAAACACACGCTCGCGATACCAGACCGGCCCGGCAATAACCGGCTCGATAGCCTGGTCAATATACTCGAGAATCCGCGGGTCGGCCTGTTGTTCATCATCCCGGGGTTCGACGATACCTTGCGCGTGAACGGGCACGGCAGTCTGGTCACCGATCCCGACGTCCTTGAGGGCATGACCGTCAATGGCCGCTCGCCCAAACTGGCGATCGTGGTCAAGGTGGATGAGGTCTTTCTGCATTGCGCCAAAGCCTTTCGGCGCGCGCAATTGTGGAACCCGGAGCACTTCCAGAACCGCTCGGACATGCCGTCGCTGATCAAAATGATCCTAGACCAGTCCAGCGGCGCGCCCAGCGACGCAACCGCGCAGCGCAAGCTCGATGATGATCTAGAAGATGACTACAAGCGCACCTTGTACTGACTAGCGGGGCGGTGCTGCCGCCTTTCCTGTTGGCAGCTGGTCATGATGGGGCATCTGCATCTGTCAATGCGGCCTGGTTGAGGTAACTGCGGCACATCTGGGCCAGTTGATCGCGGACATCATTTTCAAGGCCTGCCGGGAGGCGACGTTCGAAGACGTTGCGGACGGTGCCGAAAATCACCGCCAAAAGCGTGGTGTTGACCAACGGCAGATCGGCGAAGCGGGCATCGGGGGCCGTGCAGAACATGGCGATGGTGGCGGTATCGACGCGCTGCGCAAAAGTGGCGATCAGGGCGTCATTGTCGAGTTCAACCGCGGCGCGATAAAGGGCGCGGGTGACGTCGCTGCGCTCGGTCTTGGCGGCCCAGTAAGTGTTCACCAGAGCATCGACCATTTCCGCGATGGGGACGCCTGCGTGCTGGCTGCAGGTTGTCTCGATCCTGTCAGCGACCATGTCGAGATAGCGCTCGTTGAGGGCGTAGAGCAGCGCCTGCTTGTGGGGGAAGTACTGATACATGGTGCCCACAGATACACCTGCACGGTCGGCGACGCGGGTGGTGGTCAGGCGGTTGAGACCCTGGGCCAGCAAAACCTGAATAGTGGCTTCGAAAATGGCGTCGAGCGTGACCATCGAGCGCGCCTGAAGCGGCTTTTTGCGGGCAGCCAGATGGCCCGGAGTGGTGGTGGCCATATGCGGATCCTCAAGATGAATGATCCTTCATATAATCGGCTGCATCAGCAGAACAATGTGAAAGATTACGCATGACCAACACGCAACGCATTGCGCTTGTGACCGGCGCCAATAAGGGGATCGGGTTTGAAATTGCCCGCCAGCTCAAGGCGGCGGGTGTCACCATCATCGTAGGCGCCCGCAATGGTGAACGTGGCAAGACGGCGGCTACAGCGCTGTCGAGCGCGGATGAGCAGGTCGCGTTCATCCAGATCGATGTGACGGACGCCGCCAGCATTGGGGCCGCTGCCGCCGAGATCGAGGCCCGGCACGGGCGGCTGGACATCCTGATCAACAATGCCGGGATCGTCGACGCGGCAGACGGCCCGCCCAGCGTGTCGGATATCGATGCGGTGAGACGGTTGATGGAGACCAATTTCATCGGCGCGCTGAGCGTGACCCAGGCCATGCTGCCGCTATTGCGCAGGGCGCCGGCCGCACGGATCGTCAACCTGTCCACGACATTGGGTTCGCTGACGATCAATGGCGACCCCAGCTCGCCCTATTATGAGGCCCGGCTGATTGGCTACAACGCTTCGAAAGCGGCGCTGAACATGCTGAGCGTGCAACTGGCCGCAGAGCTGGCGGGAAGCGGGATCGCGGTCAATGCGGTGGCGCCGGGCTATGTCAAAACCGACCTGACGGGGCATGTCGGCTTCATGAGCGCTGAAGAGGGCGCCAGGCTGCCGGTGCAATATGCCTTGCTGGGTGCAGATGCGGTCTCCGGGCGCTTTGTGGCGCCAGACGGGGAAACACCCTGGTAGGAGCGGGCTGATCCAGATGGGCGGGTGGTGGCTGCCCGTTCAGGCTTGCGCGGCGGGCCTTGGCTCGTTTTCGACGCGGTGCTCGAAATCGGCCAAGGCCATGGGACGACCGTAAAGATAGCCCTGGAACTGGGTGCAGCCGGCCTGAGCGAGCAGGGTATGCTGTTCCATGGTTTCGACGCCTTCGGCCAGCACGTCGTGATCGAGATCGTGGCCGATGCGGATGACGTTCTTGACCAGCGAGGTGCTCTGGCTGGTGCTGGCGGCATCCTGGACAAAGCCGCGGTCAATCTTGATTTGCTGGATGGGCAGCCGGCGCAGATAGGACAGGGACGAAAAGCCGGTGCCGAAATCATCGAGCGAGATGGTGATGCCCAGCGCGCGCAGGCGGTGGAGGCGGGCGATCACCAGCTCCATATCGGTGACCAGAATGCTCTCGGTCAGTTCAAGGATCAGCTGACGCGGGTTGGCGCGGGTCTTGACCAGCGTGTCGCGCACAAAGTTCTCGAAATCGGCATGCATGAGCTGGCTGGCGCTGACATTGACCGACAGGGTGAGGTGCCGGAACTGGGGAATTTTGCCCCATTGCGCCAGGGTGTAGCAGCCTTTTTCGAGCACCCAGCCGCCAATGGCGATCATCAGGCCAAGCTTTTCAGCCTGCGGGATGAACTCGATCGGCGATACGGTGCCGCGTTGCGGGCTGTTCCAGCGTAATAGCGCCTCGGCGCCAATGGTGGCGCGGGCCAGATCGACCTGTGGCTGGAAAACCAGCTGGAACTCGTCATTCCACAGCGCGGCCATCAGATCGCGGCTGAACCTGTCCTTGCGGACAAACTCGGCCTGCATGGCATGGACGCTGGCTGCCAGCAGCGTGGTGGCGAAGATTGCATTGGCCCAGGTGCCGCCCACGCGCAGCGAGTCGGGCATGGTCAGGACATAGGGGGAGGCCAGCGGTGCGCTGGCGAGAACGACAAAGGCCAAAAGGCACAGGCCGATCAGGGCGAGCTGGATGCGCGAATTCTCGCGCTGGTAATTGAGATAGCCCAGAGCGGCGATCAACAGCAGATAGAGATGGCTGACGCGGGGAGCGTCGGTAGTGGGAACATCGAGCACCAAGCCCATGATGATGGCGATGAGCATCAGGGCGGCCTGAGCGGCCAGAAGGCCGAAGGTGAGATGGCCACGCCGGATCAAGCCATAGATGGCCAGCCCGGTGGCAATGATGGCGATGTCCAGCGCCACCACGCCCCACCAGCCGATGACCGCAAAGACTACGGCCCAGCCCAGACCAATGGCCGCTATGGCCAGCGAGCCATAGCGATAAGCAACGACCATTCGGGTTGAATAGTGGCTGCTGGCTGCCGAAGAGGGGCCTAGCGCTGATCTTGCCATACATGCTCCGAGCGCGGCATCAGGTGACGCCATGGTGCACGATAGCGGCGGCGTTGTTAAGAACACGTGTGCCGACCTGCGCTGTGGCGCGGAGGTTCTGCCTGGTATGCGCATCAATCGACGCCTGATATGGAACGAGCATTGGCCCGGTTCGTTGGTGTGCTCACGGTTGCAGCATTCGGCCCCGCGTCGTTGCGCCAAGCGACTGAATTCCCCTGATGACAAGAGGTAACAAGCCGATGAAAATTCTCATGGTTCTGACGTCGCACGACCAGCTGGGCGACACGGGAAAGAAGACCGGCTTCTGGCTCGAAGAATTCGCAGCGCCCTATTACGTGTTCAAGGATGCGGGCGCCGAGGTTACGCTGGCGTCGCCCAAGGGCGGGCAGCCGCCGATCGATCCATCCAGCGATGCGGAAGACGCCCAGACCGAAGCAACCAAGCGCTTCAAGGGGGATACTGCGGCGCAGCAGGATCTGGCCCACACCACCACGCTGGCGGATGTTTCGGCCGATGGTTTTGACGCGATCTTTTACCCCGGCGGCCATGGTCCGCTATGGGATCTGGCCGAGGATGCCCATAGCAAGGCGCTGATTGAAGCCTTTGCCGGCAGTGACCGCCCCGTGGGGGCTGTGTGCCATGCCCCCGCCGTGTTCCGGCATACCCAAGGCCAGGACGGAAAGCCTCTGGTATCGGGCAAGACGGTGACCGGTTTCACCAATACGGAAGAAGAAGCGGCCGGCCTGACCAAGGTGGTGCCATTTCTGGTCGAAGACATGCTCAAGGCCAATGGCGGTGAGTACCAGAAGGGCGCTGACTGGGCCTCGTTCGTAGTGACCGACGGCAAGCTGGTGACCGGGCAGAACCCGGCTTCATCAGAAGAAGCTGCACGCAAGCTGCTGGGCCTGCTGGGCTAGAGGCAATCGGGGAGGCCGGATGACGGCCTCCCCGTTATTAATGAGACGCTGTTAGAGCGCGCCCTGATACTCGCCGCGCGCCGGGTAGTCGTTCTTGATGGCGAAATCGAGTGCGGAGACCAGCTCGGCGAAGTGCGGGCGCACGAAGGGCATGGTCTGGACCGAGCCGTAATACAGCGTCTGGCCGGGCGAGACCAGGAACAGGCCGGGTTCGGAAAACAGGGCTGGTTCTTCGATGCCGATCGAGGTCTTGCCGCGCGAGGTCGAGATATAGAGGCCCCATTCGCGGGCCTTTTCCAATGACAATCCGTAGCCGATCTGCAGCTTGCTGGCGCCGATCTTGTCGGCCATTGCGCGGGCGCGTTCCTCGGTATCGGTGCTCAGGGCGATAACCGAAACGCCGCGCTCGGCGAAGTCGTCGATGCGGGACTCCAGATCCTTGAGGTAGTTGGCGCAGATGGGGCAGTGCAGGCCGCGATAAAAGCAGACGACCGTACCGCGTTCTGCCTCCGCCTCGGAGAGGTTGAAAACCCCGTTGTCCAGGGTCTGGACGGAGAGGTCAGGGGTTTTTTGGCGGGGCATCAGCACGGGCAGTCTCCTTGAAGGGGTTATAGCTTGCCATGGTGATAGCCGATGTTATGATATGAAAAATCCTAAAAAACAGATCGTAACGCCGAATGCAGCCTCTGGATCGTCTATCCGCCCTGATGGCGCGGTTTGAACTGAGTGTCACGGCAACCGAGATTGCCCAAGGCAATCTGCTGGTGCTGGCGGATGCCCAATCGGGCTGCGCAACGCGACTGATCCTGCGGGCGAGCGGTAGCGTGGCCGGGTTCGATACAGGTGGACAGAGCGTATTGCTGAGCGCCCGGGTGGATTGGGGCGGTACCGATAATCCCCTGTTGACCGCCTTGCCCGAGACGTTGGAACACGCGCTGTGCGACGACGATGAAATTAAGCTGCTGACCCAGTTGCTGGTGGACGAACACAAGGGCGCGCTGCGGCTCCAAATCGGTGATCAATCGTCTGGGCGAGGTGCTGGTGGTGCGCCTGCTGCGCCGCCAACTGGAAGCGGGCAGCCTGCGCGTTGGATTGCTGGGCGGGCTGGCCGACAAGCGGCTGAGCCGCGCTATCGTGGCCATGCATGAGCGGCCCGAGCGGGTGTGGAGCGTAGATGATCTGGCCGAGATTGCCGGGCTATCAGTCAGCCGGTTTGCGCAATTGTTCAAGGTCGCCGTCGGGCAAAGCCCGCTGAGCTATCTGCGCAAATGGCGTCTGGTGCTGGCCAAGCAGGACATTGAGCGCGGTGATCGGGTATCGAGTACGGCGTTGCGCTATGCCTATGGCTCGTCGGAAGCCATGAGCCGAGCGTTTTACCAGCAATACAGGATCAAGCCGGTGGCCCTGCGCAAGCAGATGGCCGAGGGGCTGGCGCGGCCATAGCCGGGATCAACGCGGCGCGGTTTTGACAAAAACCGTGTGTAGCGCTCTGTCTGGCACGATCCGACATTGACATGTTTCTATGTGCACTTTAATGCATGCATTAATGAAGTCGATGACCTTGAGGGCGTGTTTGCAATGGGAATGACGAAGACAGTTGTATCGATCGAGGGCGAGAGCTTTTTGGTCAATGGCGAGGTGCTGCATCAGGGGCAGAGCTATAAGGGCCACAGCATTGAGGGCCTGTTGTTCAATTCGCGCATGGCCAATGCCATGTCGGACGATGAGAACCCCAGCACGCGTGGCGTATGGGCCTATCTCGATGGTCCGTTTTCGGCCGAGCGCAATGTCAGCGAGTTCATCGCCCAGCTGCCCGAATACAACCGGCACGGGCTCGATGCGGTGTGCATCAACATGCAGGGCGGCAGCCCGCAGGGTTATAGCTGGGTGCAGCCCTGGGAAATCACGGCGTTCAACGCCGATGGTTCGATCAAACCAGCCTGGCTGGAGCGTCTGGACCAGATCATCACCGCCTGTGACGAACTGGGCATGGTTGTGGTGCTGGGCCTGTTCTACTGGAAGCAGACGCGCGTCTTCAAAGACGAGGACGCGGTCAAGGCAGCGGTCACCAATACGGTCGACTGGCTGGCCGAGCGCGGCGCGCGCAATGTGATCATGGAAATCGGCAATGAGGTCGACCTCAAGTTCGCCCATGAGATCATTGAGGCGGCGCGTGGCGACGAGCTGATCAAGCTGGCGCAGTCGCATTCCGAAGGGCGGTTTGACACGCCGGCCAAGCGCCTGCTGGTCAGCACCAGCCTGGCATTCCCCAACCAGCCGACTGATGCGCATATGGCCTGCGCCGACTTCCTGTTGCTGCATGGCAATGCCACGCACCACCCTGACAGCGTGCGCCTGCTGGTGTCGCGCTACCGGGCGAACCCGGCCTATCGCGGCCAGCCGCTGGTGTTCAACGAAGACGACCATTTCGATTTCGACAAGAGCGACAACAACATGCTGGCAGCCATCGAGATGCATGCTGGCTGGGGCTATTTCGACTACCGCATGAGCCGCGAAAACTACGAATATGGCTATCAGTCGCTACCCGTGGACTGGTCGATCTCGACCGACCGCAAGAAGGGGTTCTTCAACCTGCTCAAGCAGGTCACCGGCAAGTAGGCTGAAGCATCTGTCATGGCCTATGTCGTTGTCGTTGATCTGACACTCGCGCCCCAGCATCGGGGGGATTTCATGCCCCTGATGCTGGCCAATGCCACAGCCTCGCTCGCCCATGAGCCCGGCTGTCGGCAGTTTGACGTCTGTGTGTCCGTGCAGGACGCCAATAGCGTGCTGCTCTACGAAGTCTATGACAGCGCCGCCGCTTTCCAGACACATCTGGAAAGCCCGCATTTCCAGAGTTTTGACCAGAATAGTGCCGCCATGGTGACCCACAAGAGCGTGCGCAGCTACCTGTTGCCGGATACATCGGCGGCAGGCGCATGAGGCTGGGGGTCATTGCCGACGATTTTACCGGCGCCAGCGACATTGCCAATGTCATTGCCCGGACCAGCGGGGATGGACGGGCATTGCGGGTGGCGCAATATTTCGCGCTGCCCCAGCAACCTGCCGATGATGCCGTCGATGTTGGCGTCGTCTCGCTGAAGTTCCGCTCCCTGCCGGCTCAAGAGGCGGTCGCGCAGGCGCTGTCTGCGCTGAAGTGGCTGCAGGCGCAGGGCGCAAGCCAGATCATCTACAAATACTGTTCAACTTTTGACTCCACACCGGCAGGCAATATCGGCCCGGTGGGGGAGGCACTGGCGGCAGCGCTGCAGGTCAAGGGTGTTGTGGCCTGTCCGGCGTTTCCGCAAACCGGGCGCACGGTCTATCAGGGCCATCTGTTCGTGCAGGGAAAATTGCTGCATGAATCGGGCCTTGAGAACCATCCGTTGAACCCGATGACCGATGCGTATCTGCCGCGCTGGCTGGCGCAGCAGACGCAAAGCCCGGTGGGGTTGATTGATCGTTCCAAGATCGTTGCGGGGGCGGCGGCAGTTGCGGCGGCCCTGGGTCAGGCCGCAGCGGAAGGGCAGGTGCTGGTCATCGCCGATGCCATTGATGATGGCGATCTGGAGGTGCTGGCGCAGGCGGTGGCTGACGCGCCCCTGGTCACAGGCGGTTCGGCAATCGCGGCGGGTCTGGCGCGGGCGCATATCAGGGCCGGTGGCGGCAAGCCGAGCGGTACGCTGGGCGTGGGCATCCAAGGTCCTGCCGTGGTCCTGGCGGGCAGCTGCTCGCGCGCAACACGAGAACAGGTCGCGCAATTCAGCGCAGACCATCCTGCATTGCTTGTTGAGGCCGCCGCGCTGATGGGCGGGCGGATCACGCCCGAAGATGCGTTGGCCTTTGTGAAGGCCCAGGGCGATCGGACCCCGATCATCTATTCTTCAGTAGCGCCCGATCTGCTTAAGCAGGTGCAGACACAGTTTGGCGGCGCAGTGCTGGCCGAGCGGCTGGATCGTTTCTTTGCCGATACGGCGCGGCTTGTGGTGGCCAATGGCGTGCGGCGGCTGGTGGTCGCGGGTGGTGAGACCTCGGGGGCGGTTGCGTCCAGTCTGGGGCTCACCGATGTCGAGATTGGACCCGAAATAGCGCCCGGCGTACCGGTACTGGTGGCGCAGGGTGAAACGCCGCTTGCTCTGGCGCTCAAGTCGGGCAATTTTGGCACCGCCGATTTCTTCGCACGAGCGCTCGATCTGATGGCGCACCCAGAACAGGATCCGAGATGAGCCAAGCCGAGCTACGAGCGCAGATTGTCGAGTTGTCGCGCTCCCTGTTTGAGCGTGGCTATTCCGTGGGCTCGTCGGGCAATATCAGCGTGGCAGTTGCGGGGGGCGGTTTTCTGGTGACGCCAACCAATAGCTGCCTGGGTCGGCTTGATGCAGACGCGATCTCGCAGCTCGATGCGGACTGGAACCATATCGGAGGCGATGCGCCATCCAAGGAAGTGTTTCTGCACCGCGCCTTTTACGAATCCCGGCCCGGCACGGGTGCGGTGGTGCATCTGCATTCGACCTATGCCACGGCGCTATCGTGTCTGAGTGATACCGACCCGGCGGACTGCATTCCGCCGATCACACCCTATGTGGTGATGCGCGTGGGGACGGTGCGAATGGTGGATTACGCCATGCCGGGTGACCCGGTGACCGGCGATCTTATTCGCGGGCTCGATGGGCAGGCGGCAGCGGTTCTGCTGGCCAATCATGGACCCGTGGTGGCTGGCGCCAATCTGACAGCGGCGGTCTATGCGGCCGAAGAGCTGGAGGAAACGGCCAAGCTGGTGTTTCTGATGCGTGGTCTGGCATCACGACAGTTGACGACCGAGCAGGTGGCGGCGCTGAACGCGCGGTTCAAGCGCTAGGCTAGATCTGGGTCAGTCCGAGCCGTTCAAGCAATTCGACCAGCATCTTGCCGGCACGCCGCCGATGCTCTTCGTGGATGGCGCGGGCTTCCTGCGGTTTGCCATCGATTATGGCCTGCACCATGGCCTCGTGCTCACGGTTGGAGTCGGTGGGGGTGGGCCGCAGACGCAAGGTGAGCAGACGGGCGCGGTGGGCCTGATCCCATAGCTGGGCGACCATCTGAATCAGGCGCTGATTGCCGCTCAATTCGACCAGGGTGAGGTGGAACCGCTCATCGGCAGCGGCCCAGGCCTGCAGGTCTTCCTGCTCAAGCGCCTTGTCCATGTCGCGGACGGGAGCCTGCAGGGCCGAAATCTGGCGATTGCTGAGGCCACGCTGCGCCACGGCTTCGGCGGCGGCGCCTTCCAGGGCCGTCATGATTTCATAGATGTCGCGCATGTCATCGGCGGAAATCGGCAGCACGCGCATGCCGTGTCGCGGCCGGATTTCGACAATGCCTTCCTGACGCAGGCGCACCATGGCCTCGCGCACAGGGGTGCGGCTCATGTTCAGCCGGGCGGCTGCTTCGAGCTCAAGCATCTGTGCGCCGGCAGGCAGGGTGCCATCCAGAATGAGCTGCTTGAGCTGCACATAGGCCTGATCAGCCTGACTGCTGCGATCCGCCGGCTTGCCGGGGGCGTCAGGCCGCAAAGACGGCGATCGTTCGGCCTTGCTGATCTGACTCATAGACGGCGTCCTCTATCCGGAGATTGTTCAAGTATGCGGCGGCCAGGTTTACAGGGGGCAAATCGCCCAACAGGCTATCTACAACTGCGCGTTGTAACCGAAACACGCAGTCACCGCCAAAATCTTCGTCGCGCCAAGTGTAAGGCAGCGGCTGGGACTGGTTGGTGCCTAGTCTGCGAATACTGATTTCACCGTCGCCATTCAAAGCAATACTGCCGTACTCGGCCTCGATCAGCATTTCGCCCATGGTCAGCCGGCGGTTTTCCGCAGGGTGATCGGACAGGCGGTTGGCGTCCAGGGTGGCCAGTACGCCATTGTCCATTTCAAGCACGACCAGCCCGGCATCCTCGCCGGCAATGACCGGATTGAGGCGCCGCAGCTTGGCCGAGACCGTGCGGACCTCACCGAACAGGAAGCGGAACACATCGACAATGTGAATGCCGGTTTCGTGGACCATGAAGCGCTTCATGTCCCGGAAATAGGGCTGGCGGGCCAGATAGGCATCGGGGCCGCCACCATCGCCCGGGCGCAGCCGGAAGGTGGCGCTGAACACGGCGCCGAGCTCGCCGCTGGCCAGCAGCATGCTGATGGCGTGATACCAGGGCTGGAAGCGGAAATTCTCGTGTACGATCAGCTTGATGCCGGCGGCACGGGCGATCTCCACAGCCTGTTCCGCGGTGGCCAGATCGCCGCAGAAGGGCTTTTGGCAGATGACGTTGATGCCGCGTGCAGCGGCAGCCTTGATGGCCCGCAGATGCACGGCCGGGGGCGCGATGACGTCGAGCAGGTCGATTGTCACATTGTCGAGCATGGCGTCGAGCTGGTCGTAGGCCTGCCCGATCTCGAACTGCCCGGCTGTCAGTCGGGCGAGCGCTGCATCGCGGTCGCAGGTTGCGACCAGCGTGACTTGAGGTATCCGCCGCCAGGCGCGGTGGTGAAACTGGCTGAAATAGCCGTTGCCCAGCGTGGCGACCCGCAGCTTTTGCGTCATGCGTATTCCTGTTCCAATGCGGCTTCGACTGCGTCGGCAATGGCTGATGTGCCATCCTTGCCGCCGATTTCATAGGGCGCAAGGCCAGCCTGGAAGGCGCGGTCGACGGCATCACGCAATTGGCGGCCGGCAGCGAGTGCGGCGGGGTTGGTGTAGCGGGTGCCCAGCCATTCGAGCATCATGGCGCCCGACAGGATGGCTGCGGTGGGGTTGGCCATGCCCTTGCCGGCGATATCGGGAGCCGAGCCATGGCTGGGCTGGAACACGGCATTGTTGATGCCGATATCGGCGGAGGGTGCAAAGCCCATGCCGCCCATCAGGCCCGCTCCCAGATCGGACAGGATGTCGCCGAACATGTTCTCGGTTACCATGACGTCAAAGGCCCATGGCTTCTTGATCATGTTGAGGGCGGTGGCGTCGACATAGGCGTGTTCCACCGCGATGTCAGAGAAGCCGGCATGGCGTTCATCGAAGATCTTGCGGAAGAAGGCCAAGCTGGCAAACACATTGGCCTTGTCGACGCAGGTCAGGCGACCCGGGGTACCGGTCTTCTTGCGCTCGCGGGTATAGGCAAAGGCGAAGTCGAACAATTGCTCGCAGATGGCGCGGGTAATCACCATGGTATCGCGGGCTTCGCGATCATCGATCACGACGCCTTCATTGCGCAGGGCGAACAGGCCTTCAACCGATTCGCGGATGAGCACGAAATCGATATCGGCGCCGCGTGCATCGCTGAGTGCACTGGGGATGCCGGGAATGGAGCGGATCGGTCGCACACCGGCAAAAAGCTGAAATTCGGTGCGCAGGTCGAGCTGCGGCGCGATTTCGGTGCCGTCGGGATAGCGCAGTTCGGGCCAGCCCATGGCGCCCAGCAGGATAGCGTCGGCGTTGCGGCAGCTGTCCATGGTGGCATCGGGCAGGGCTTCGCCGGTCTTTTGATAGTGCAGGGCACCCGCATCGCAGTGTTTGAAGCCGAGCGTGAAGCTGTCCGAACGCGATGCCAGTTGTTCAAGGAGCCGGACGGTCGGCGCGATAACCTCGACACCAATCCCGTCGCCGGGGAGAACTGCAATCTCGAAATGTGTCTTGGTCGTCATGTTCTGTCCAACGCTGAAAGAAGGGGGCCGATGTCGTCCCCGTAATGAATCGGCGGCAGTCCCCTGACGGGCGTGTCTGTCGCGATGATGCGGTCGCCCAGAAGGCAACCAAGGAAAGCGGTGCGCATGTCCGGGCCGCCGAAGGCGAGCGAGGAAATGTTGCGCAGGGTTCTGGCGGGTGAGCCGTCCAGGTGTGGACGCGCCATGCGGTGGTTCTGGAATGCGTCCTCAACCGTGGCGAGGTGGTCGGGGTCGCTCTCCTCGAGCATGCGCTCGACGCCCTCTGGTGCGACCCGGATAACGCGATTGGAGACGATGCTGGTGATCCACAGCCCGCCGGTTTGATCGAGGACCAGACCATCGGGGAAGTCACCGGGGCCCAGCTGCGCCATGGTCTGCGGATCAGAGAGGGTGGCATCGGGCCCCACTGCAAAACGGGTGACGCGGCGTGCGAAGGTCTCGTTTACATAGGCAAAGGCGCCATCAGCCGAGAAAGCCAGCTCATTGGTATAGCCCAGGCCATCGGCAACAATGCGGGCAGCCCCATTCTCGATGACCGCGATAAAGCCGGTATTGGCGTCGGGGCGATAGTCATCGGCGCGCGGCACCTTGCGCGTGGAAACAGTGAACCAGATGCGGTCGGCGCGGTCGCGAATGACGAAATTGGCCGGGGGCAGGGGCACGCCATCGATATGGGTGCATAGCGCTTCGCTGCTGCCATCGGGGAACAGGCGGAATATGCCGCCGGTCTCGGCGCCCAGATGGGCCACCAGAAAGCTGCCGCCGGGTTCGAGCGCAATGCCGTTGGGGCGCAGCTCGATTGGACTATCGGCGAATTGCACGCGACGCACGCTATCGTCAGCATCGACAATGGCCACACCACCGGCACCCTGCCAGTCCGAACAGAACAGTAGCCCTGATTGGTGGCTCAGCACGCATTCAGGCCGGACCAGGCCGGTTCCGTATGTGCGGGTTATATTGAGGCGGCCAGTGAGCACGATCAGTCCTGAATTGCGGTTTCAATAACGTATGCATAAACACAAAGGCGAGGGCGTGCAAGCTGAACATTTTTGTAGGATTTTGGCGCTGGTGGCGCGCATTCCTCTAGAAAATATCGATAAATTACAGATATTTATGCTGATTTTGTGGTCGCAGGCGTTTGTATGACAACTGTCTTGACGTGCACAATAATGAATGCATTAATACGGCATGTTGGCCTGTGAGGCTGCGTGTGGTCGATTGTGACCCGCCGCCCGCCACATGGCGAAAATGCCAATTCTGAGGAGGAAACCAATGTTTGATTTTACCAGTGGCAAGCCTGCGAAGGGACGCAGTCTGCAGCGCCTCAAGCTTGCCTTGATGTCGTCGGCCCTGCTGGGTCTGGCGGCAAGTTCTGCCGCCACGGCACAGAATATCTCGTTCTGGACACAGCCGCAGGGCGAACTGCTCGGCTACCAGGATCTGTTTGGCGAATTCGCCAGTGAGTTCAAGGCTGAATCCGGTGTTGATGTCTCGGTCGAGGTCATCAACTGGGGCGTGGCCTTCAATACCTGGCTGACCGTTGCCCAGGGCGGCGCGGCACCTGACTGCGCCGATATGTACTGGCTGCATTCCTATTCGGGTATCGGTGGCGACAAGTACGGTCCGATGCCGATCAATGAATACCGCGATCAGTGGCCAAATCTGGAAGATGAGTTCTATCCGGGCAGCCTGCAGGATGTGCAGTGGGCCGGCGATTTCTACGGTATTCCCTGGCGCGTCGATATCCGGCCCCAGATGTACAATACCGAGATGTTTGCCGAAGCTGGTCTGAGCGCAGCGCCAGACACCTGGGCTGAAATCGTCGAGATGGCCAAGGCACTGACGGTGCGCGACGACAATGGCAATGTAACCCGCTGGGGTTTCTCGGCTGGTCCGAACAATCCAGCCCAGACCCTGTTGCCCTATTACTGGCAGGCTGGTGGCGCGATTCTGAGCGAAGACGGCACCCAGGCCAATATCGATAATGAAGCGATGCGCACGGCGCTGAAGTTCCTGCAGGACCTGGTCTGGGAACACGAAGTGATGTCGCCGGAATCCTTCGAGAAGGGCGTCGACCCTCTGGACGGCTTTGCATCGGGCACGGTGGCCATGGTTGGCAGCACCCCGATCGCCTGGGCATCGCAGATGGAGCGGGAATATCCCGAGCTCGATGGCAAGTGGGCGATGGCGATCAATGCCATGGGTCCGGTCAATCGCGACTCCTATAGTGGCGCCGGTTACTGGGGCGTGCTGCGTGGCACCGAGAATGTCGACGCCTGCGTGGACTGGATCAAGTTCCTATCGCGCGAAGAAAACATGCAGCGTCTGAGCGAATTCAGCGGTGCAGCCAGCCCGCGTCGTGCGGTGATGTCATCGCCATCGTGGTCCGACAGCCAGTGGAAGGTTGCTGCAGCCGAAACGCTCGACTATGGCCACACTTCCCAGCATGCGACCTCGGTGTGGGGCGCGCTCGCCTCTCCAGAGCCCGGCGCTGTGATCTATGATCTGGTGTATTCCACCGTGATCGTGCGCGAAGATATCGACGCTGCTGTCGAACAGGCTCAGGCTCGGCTGCAGGAAGAACTTGATCGGGCCAATCGCCCACAGTGATCCTCCCAGGGCTGGCGCGGTCATGCCGCGCCAGCCCATTTGACTGACACGAAGTGACGGATCGCGCTGATGAATCGCCAGAAACTCGTCTTTTGCTACCTCATGGTGACCCCGGCGCTGCTGCTGACGGCGGTCCTTGGCATCTATCCCATGGTCTTCTCGCTCTGGATGGGCTTTGTCGAATACGACCTGCTGCGCATCCAGGACTTCGGGACCCCCTTTGTCGGTCTCGACAATTACATTCATGTGTTTTCCGATCCCAAATTCGTGCAGACGGTGGTCAATACCGTGCTGTTCACCGGCATTGCCGCCGGCGGGGTGGTGGTGATCGGCCTGCTGGTATCGCAGGTGCTCAATGCCGAGTTCCGGGGGCGCACCGCGTTGCGCATGCTGTTCTGCGTGCCCTGGTTTGTGCCGCCCGCGGTGGCGTCGGCGATCTGGATGTGGCTGCTCAATACTGAACGCAGCCCGATCAATTTCCTGCTTCAGGACATGGGCCTGACCACGGGCAACATCAAATTCCTGACAGATCCAACGACCTGGGGGCCGTTCAGCATTCCCATGCTGGCAATTTCAGCGGTGCGTATCTGGAACGGTCTGCCATTCGCGATCATCTTTCTGCTGGCCGCGCTGCAGTCGATCCCCAAGAGCCTGTATGAAGCCGCCGAAATGGATGGCGCCACGCTGCTGCAACGCTTCTGGTTCGTGACGCTGCCCATGTTGCGTCCGGTGCTGGTGATCCTGATCACGCTGCTGGTGATCGGTGGGCTGGGATCGTTTGAAATCAACTACATCATGACCGGTGGCGGGCCGCAGAACCTGACCAACATCATGGCGGTCTATTCCTATCAGCAGGGCTTCTCGTTCTTCCGCTTCGACCTGGCGTCGGCGGCGAGCGGGGTGATCCTGATCCTGACCGGGTTTGTCTGCGTGTTCTACATCCGCGAACAGGTCAAGAGAGCTCAATAATGACCGCTGCCATCGTCGACCTTCGCCGCCGTATCAGCAATATGGCCCCATCGGATCTGCTCACGCGCTTCGTCGTGCTGGTCATCTCGACCGCTGTGCTGATCTATGTGCTGATGCCCGTGTTCTGGATGCTCAAGAGCTCGTTCCAGACCACGGCGGAAATCCGCGCCATGCCGCCCGTATGGTTGCCCAGCGCGCCGTCCTTTGACCCCTATGTGACAGCCAACAAGCTGATCCCGGTCTGGCGCTATCTGGCCAATTCGCTGTTCGTGTCGGTCACCGCTGCGGTGATCTCCACGGCGATAGCAGCGTCAGCGGCCTATGTGCTGGCGCGGTTCCGGTTTCCCGGCGCTACGCTCATTCTGGTGCTGATCCTGCTGACCAATCTGATCCCGCAAATCACCCGCGTGTTTCCGATCTATTTCTTCATTCAGGATCTCAAGCTGATCAACACCTATGCCGGGCTCATTCTGGCCTATGTCAGCTTCTCGGTGCCCTTTGCCGTGTTGCTGTTGCGCGGCTATTTTGAAACCAGCGCGCCGCCAGAACTGGAAGAAGCGGCCATGATCGACGGGTGCAGCCATTTCTCGGCATTCTGGCGCGTGATCATTCCGGTGTCGCTGCCCGGTATTGCCGCGGTTGCCATCTTCACCTTCCTCAATGCCTGGAACGACTTTTTGTGGGCCAGCCTGCTGCTCAGCGATGGTGCGCTCAAGACCATTCAGGTGGGTATCGGCGACTTTGCCTCTGAAGGCGGCGGTGTGCAGTACATGAACGCGTTCATGGCCGCCTGTGTGGTGACCACAATTCCAGCGCTGATCCTGTTTGTGTTGATGCAACGCTGGCTGGTCGGCGGGCTGACCGCCGGTTCGGTAAAGAGCTGACGCCTTTTTGGGCAATGGACTGACGAAGCAACCGTTGAGGCGGTTGAACAAGGAACTGAAAATGGCTGCGATTGAAATCCGCGACGTCAAGAAATCCTATGGATCCGCGCAGGTTCTGCACGGTGTCTCCATCGATATTGCTGACGGCGAGTTCGTCATTCTGGTGGGCCCTTCGGGTTGCGGCAAGTCGACCCTGCTGCGCATGGTGGCCGGGCTTGAGAGCATTACCGGCGGCGAAGTGGCGATCGATGACAAGGTGGTCAACGATCTGCCGCCCAAGCAGCGCGACATCGCCATGGTGTTCCAGTCCTATGCGCTGTACCCGCATATGGATGTGGCCGAAAACATGGCGTTTTCACTCAAGCTGGCCAAACGGCCAAAAGCCGAGATCGAACAGAAGGTCAATGCGGCGGCGGAAATCCTGGGGCTCAAGCCCTTGCTCAAGCGGCGGCCGGCCCATCTGTCGGGCGGGCAGCGGCAGCGCGTGGCGATGGGCCGCGCGATCGTGCGCGACCCCAAGGTGTTCCTGTTTGACGAACCGCTGAGCAATCTGGATGCGCAGTTGCGCGTGCAGATGCGCACCGAGATCAAGGACCTGCATCGCCGGCTCAAGACCACCATTGTCTATGTCACGCACGACCAGATCGAAGCGATGACCATGGCTGACCGCATCGTGGTGATGAACCAGGGACGGGTGGAGCAGTATGGCACCCCGCTCGAGCTGTTTGACCGGCCAGCCAATCTGTTTGTGGCGCGCTTTATCGGTTCCCCTTCGATGAATTTGGTGGACTGCACGCTGGACGCAGCAAGTGCCGCCCCGACGCTGCGCACGGCTGGCGGCATGCGGGTGGCAATACCAAAGGAACGGGCCGACAAGCTGGGTACAACGGATCTGGTGCTGGGTGTGCGCCCGGAAAATCTGAAGGTGGTGCAGGCAGATGATCCGGCGGCTTTTGCAGCCGAGGTGATGGCGGTCGAGCCAACCGGTTCGGAGGTCATGCTCAGCGTCGCCGCGGGCGAGGATCATCTGCTGCTGCTGCTGCGGGAACGCTCGTCGCTGCAGGTTGGTGACACGGTGCACCTCAGTGTCGATCCGGACCACGTGCATGTGTTTGATCGGCAGACGTCCCAGCGCCTGGACTTCTGACCGGCGACCAGACAGCAACCGGCTATTTTTCAGGCCGCTGGCACGGGCATCCGCCCTGCCGGCGGCCTTTGTGTTTGGGGGGCTGCGCCGCCAACGAAAAATCCCCGCGCCTAGTGGGGCGCGGGGACCAATGGTGTGGAGCGGCAGCGCTTGCTAGATGAGCTTTTTGCGCAGGGTTGAGGACACCACTTCCCCGAAGATCACCAGAGCGAGAATGGTCAGCAGGACCATTGAGACTTCCTGCCACTGGAACGTGTCGATCGCCCCCTGCAGGATGACGCCGATACCGCCCGCGCCAACCAGTCCCAGCACGGTGGATTCGCGCAGATTGATGTCCCAGCGCAGGATGCTGATGGCGAAGAAGGCAGGGGCGACCTGAGGAACAACGCCATAGAGAACCACCTTGAAGGGTGAGGCGCCGCAGGCCTGGAGGGCCTCGATGGGGGCAGGATCAATCTCCTCGATGGCCTCGCCGAGCAATTTGCCGAGGAAGCCGATCGAGCGGAACATGATGGCGATGATACCCGCAACAATGCCCGGTCCGAAGATGGCCACGAACAGCAGCGCCCAGATGATGGTGTTCACCGACCGTGATGACACCACGATAAACCGCCCCAACCAGAGGAAAAACCGGTTGGGCGTGGTGTTCTGCGCCGAAATATAGGCAACGGGCAGGGACAGGAACACGGCAAGGAACGTAGCGATGGTGGCGGTGTTGATGGTCTGCCAGATCGCCTCGAGGATTGAGGGCAGGTTGGTGGGATCGGGCGGGATCATGCGATCGAACAGATCGATGAGCTGGATGGGGGCATCCCAGACCCATTCCCAGATCACATCAATGCTGCCAAAGGCCCAGACGACGATCAGGGTGACACTGAGAAAGGCCGCGTAGCGCTTGAACCGCTGCATCGGGGTAAAGCGGGCCCAGCTGTCCATGGTGTTTTGAGTGCTCATGACATGCGCTTTCTGATCACGCCGCTGAACGCTTCTGAAATCAGAATGGCGCCGACAATCACCATGGTGATCGCGAGGGCGAAATCGTAGTCATAACGGCCGAATGCATTGGCCAGGGTGGCGCCAATGCCGCCGGCACCGACAATGCCGATCACCGCGGAAGCCCGCAGATTGCTGTCGAGCTGGTAGATACCCAGGCCCACCAGACGTGGCATGATTTGCGGCAGGATGGCGTAGATCATGGTCGAGAGGAACGGTGCGCCGACGGCGCGCATGGCCTCGACCTGACCAAAGTCAATTTCCTCGATCCGCTCTGCCAGCAGTTTGGCGACGAAACCAATCGAATAGACGACCAGGGTCAAGGCTCCGGCCAGAGGGCCGAAGCCGACGGCCTTGACGAAGATGATCGCGACGATCACGGGGTGAAAGCTGCGGGCCAGAATGATGATGCCGCGCCCCAGATAATAGATCGGGCGGGGCGAAATGTTGCGGGCCGCCATGAAGGCCAGCGGCACGGAGGTGATCAGGCCGCCCGCGGTGGCGAGAATGGCGATCTTGAGGCTTTCCATGAAGCCGCTGAACAACAGGCCGGAACGCTCAAAGCTGGGGGGAATGCCCCGCTAAAGATGCGCCCAGCGGCCTCCATCCCCTTGGCTGTGCGCTCCCAGTCGATGGGCAGGGTGGCAATGGTCAGCACGAAATAGGTCAGCGCGACGGCGTAGATGCCGTAGCGCAATGCGGGCGTCTTGATGAGTGGCGGTTTGCGCCAGTGACTGACTTTTGCCGTCATGCCACTGCACCGATTTCCTGACGATCCTCAGAGGGTGTGCCAGCGTAGATTTCATCCATCTGGGCGGCGTCCAGGGCCGCTGGAACATCGTCAAAGATGATCCGGCCATAGCGCATGCCGACGATGCGGTCGCTATATTCCTTGGCTTCGGTCACGTTGTGGATGTTGATGATGACCGGCAGGTTGAGTTCGTGGGCGAGATCACGCAGCAGGGACATGATCTGCTCGGAGGTCTTGGGGTCCAGCGACGCGGTTGGCTCGTCGGCCAGCAGGATTTCGGGGCGCTGCATCAGGGCGCGGACAACACCGACGCGTTGACGCTCGCCACCGGACAATTCATCGGCGCGCTTATTGGCGTATTGGGCAATGCCGACGCGCTCCATCAGCTCGAAGGCGCGCTCGATGTCGGCCTTGGGATAGCGACGAGTGAAGGCGGCCCAGGTGGAGATATAGCCCAGCCGGCCGGACTGTACGTTTTCCATGACGGTGAGACGATCGACCAGGTTGAAGCCCTGGAACACCATGCCAATGCGCCGCCGCGCTGCCCGCAATTCGCGCGTTTTCAGCGTGGTGAAATCGGTGCCGTTCAGGACAATCGATCCTGATGTCGGTTCAACCAGACGGTTCACACAGCGCAGTAGTGTGCTCTTGCCAGCGCCAGACGAGCCGATGATCGACATGATCTGTTCGCCCTGCACCGACAGGTTCAAGTCCTTGAGGACCGGCGAACCCTTGCCGTAGCGCTTCACGAGATTCTTGATTTCAAGCATGTTGCCTCTCAGACTCCAATGTCGCCCCTGCCCGAAAGCAGGAGCGGCACGGGGGAGTTCGTTATTCTGCTGCGAGACCCTGAGGCGTGTATTCCACGCCATTGGATGCCTGGATCTGACGGATGACAGCCCACTGATCCTGATAGGTGATCGGGATGAACTTGCTCACGCCGTCAAATTCATCGCCCAGCACGGTGCCTTCGAAATCGAAGGTGAAGAAGGCTTCCTTGATCTTTTCGACAAGGGCCGGGTCGAGGTCATGGGCAACGTTGAACGAGGTTGTGGGGAATGGGTCGCTTTCCCAGATCTTGCGCACGTCAGCGGTGTCATACAGGCCACGCTCGGCCATACGGTCAACCACTTCGGAGGCAACTGGCGCCGCGTCGTAATCGCCGGCAACAACGCCGAGCATCGACTGGTCATGCGAGCCAGAATAAACCACTTCGTAGTCTTCATCAGGGGTCACGCCGAGCGCGGGGAACAGGGCGCGTGGGGCCTGGTTGCCCGAATTGGAGGTTGGCGAGGTGTGCGCCACGCGCTTGCCGGCAAGATCGGCAACGGTCTTGATCTCGGAATCGGCCTGGGTGAACACCTGCAGACGATAGCCAAACTGGCCATCTTCAGCGCCCATGATGGCAAATGGCACGGCGCCGGCAAGGTTCACGGCGAATGGGGTTGGACCGGTCGAAAAGCCTGCAATATGCAGACGGCCGGAGCGCATGGCTTCAACTTCGGCCGAGTTGGACTGCACGGCAAAAAACTGCACATCCTTGCCGGTGGTTGCCGCCAGATGTTCGATGAAGGGTTCCCAGATGTCAGCATAAACAGCGGGGTCTTCAACCGGCGTATAGGCGAACACCAGTGTGTTGGGGTCGTTCAATTCGGCAGGATCTGTTGGGGTATCGGCCACCAGATCGCCATTGGCGTCGCAATAGAGTGTGTCGAGATCACCCCGTTGTGCGCAGTCTTCAGCGGCCATAGCCGAAACACTGCCCATGGCAAAAATACCAGCGGCCATCGCGGCGCGCGTCATCATCGCTTTCATAACTCTCTCCCTTTGGATGTTGTCGCCGAAGGATAGTTTCCTCCAACCCCGGCGACAGCAATGAGACAAGCTTGGCGCAGCGGGGCAGCGATAGCGAGGACGGCTGTGTTAACGGAATATTACAGAGGCCGGATTTGCGTTAACAGTGTTACGGGCGCCCCTTCGCCGATCGAATTTGCCGTATAGAGGCGGTCCGGCATCGTGGTGCCGGATGAGGTCTCTGGGAGGGGATTGGACATTGGCTGAGGCTTTCAAGAGTGGCGAGAAGCCGCCGGTCATTGCGATTGTGGATGACGATCGCGAGGTCAGCGAGACGCTGTCGGCACTGCTCAAGGAGAGTGGTTTTGAGCCGATCGTTTGCGCCAGCAGCGCCGAATTCCTCGCGCTTGGTGATCCGCCGCCGGTTGATCTGGCGCTGATCGATCTGTGGCTGCGCGGTGAATCCGGGCTGAACCTGGCGGTTCATATCGGCAAGCTATATGCGCTGCCGATCGTCATGCTGACCGGGGTTGGCGACGAAAGCGACAAGATCATTGGGCTGGAAACCGGCGCCGACGACTATCTGATGAAGCCGTTCAATCCGCGCGAACTGGTGGCGCGCATTCGCGCTGTTCTGAGGCGCTACGGCCATGGGCTGACCCGCGCGCCGTCGTCGCCGGAACACACGGTGGGCTTTGGTGACAAGCGGATTGATCTGCATGGCCGGTTGTTGCTCGATAGTGCCGGACATGAAATTCCGCTGACCAATGGCGAATACCGGCTGCTGGAGTATTTCGCGCGCAATCCGGCGCGGGTGATCTCGCGACCGGAGCTGCTGTCCGAACTGGGATCGGACATGGAGCGCTATGTCGACCGCACGATTGACGTGCTGATCCTGCGCCTGCGCCGCAAGATCGAGAAGACGCCATCCAAGCCGGTGCATCTGCAGACGCGTCGTTCGCAGGGCTATTTCTTCCAGCTGGACGAGACCTAGCGGCATGTTTGGGCGGTTGGACAATCTCAGCGTCAGGTTTCGGCTGTCAGCGGCGATTGTCATTCTGTGCGTTGTCGCGCTGGTGATCTCGGCAATCAGCCTGCTGACCCTGCGCAATGCAGAGAACTGGCTCGAGACCATCCACCGCGAAACGCTAGCGGAGGTGTCGAGCGCGCTGGAGTTGTCACGCGGCGCGGCCAATCTCGCCACAGCGGCGCCGTTCCTGCTGACGGTTCAACTGCCGTTCCAACTGCAGGTGGAAGCCGATCAGATCGTGCAGACCATTGCTGACCTTGAGGCAATGGCGGGTAATGATGCCAGTCTGGCATTGCCACTGGCCCGCATGCGAGCAGCCATCTCCAATCTTGTTCGGGTGTCCTCGCCGCAGAGCACGCTGCAGGCCGACATCACCCGGATCGACCGCGATCTGGTGCGGCTGCAGAGCCGGTTCACGCGACAGGCCAATTCGGGTGATGGCAGCCTAGCGGAGCGGCTGGCCCGGGCCCAGCTGATGCAGCTGACCAGCGCGGCGCAAAGCGTGGCGCGCGCCAATGCGCTGATCGAGGTGGGCGAATTCACCCGCCAGTTCACCAATGGCCGCAAGGCGGTGACGCTGCCCGATACGGTTGCGGCGGGGCTGGCCGAGATAGACGCCGTTCTGGCCAGTGGATCCGCACATTTGTTTGTGCTCAAGCATCAGGCGCTGACTGCGGCGCTGGATGCCGAAAACGCACTGTTCCGCATTCGCCAGCTATCCGATCAGGTCACGTCCTATGCCGCTCAGAAGGTCGAAGACGCCGAAGAGCGCCTGCGCCTTGCCCGGACGCAGACCACACAGAACCTGGCCATTGCGCAGCAAGCGGTGGCCATTCTGGCGCTGTTCAGTGCCGTTGTGGCAATCCTGTCGGCGCTGTTCGTGTCGCGCTATGTCGCGGTCAATCTGCGGCTGATTGCCGATGGGATGCACCGGCTGGCAGCGGGCGACCACAAATCGGACCTGATCCGCAATACGCAATCGCAGGACGAGATTGGCCAGTTGTTTGATGCCTTCGGGGTGTTTCGCGACAATGCCCAGAAGCTGGAGCGGCGGACGGCAGAGATCAGGCGGCAGAACACGCTGTTTGCCAATGTGTTTCGCAACATCAAGGACGGGGTCGCCATTCTGTCACAAGCGGGCACGATCGAGGCCGAGAACGGCAAGGTGCGCGAGTTGCTGCGCCTGCACGACACGACAGCGACACAGGGCCTGTCGATGCAGGATCGCATTGCCCAGTCGGCGT
The DNA here is from genome assembly GCF_055808475.1 of Devosia sp. J2-20. Lineage (NCBI taxonomy): Bacteria > Pseudomonadati > Pseudomonadota > Alphaproteobacteria > Hyphomicrobiales > Devosiaceae > Devosia > Devosia sp. J2-20. The sequence continues at coordinate 873,173 of NZ_CM147870.1, forward strand.
TTTCTCGACAGACCGACGGCGTCGACCGCGCCGGGTTTGACGAATATGTCGATGCCGCGGGGCATGTGCTCGAAATCCGCCAGTCGCAACTCCCTGATGGGCGGTCGGTGTGGCTGCTGTCGGAAACTACCGAACGCAAGCGGATCGACGAGCGGCTGGAGGAAATCAGACGGGTGGAAACGCTGGGCAAGGTGACCGGCGAAGTGGCCCATGATTTCGGTAATATCCTGTCGACGATCTCGGGCAATCTACATCTGCTTGAAACGGCATCTGCGAGCGCAGCGCCGGCGCATCTGAACCGGATCAGGACGGCGGTGGATCTGGGTGTGTCGCTGACCGAGCGGCTGGTGGCGTTTGCACGCAAGCAACATCTCGAGCCCGAGGTGATCGAAATCGGCGCGCTGGTCGAAGGCATGGTCGATCTGTTGAGCATCGCCTTGCCCGAAGAGATCAGCCTGACGCTGGATCTGAGCCCGGCGCCGGTATCGGTGCGGCTGGACCCGGGGCAGTTGGAAAGCGCGATCCTGAATCTGTGCGTCAATGCCGGTCAGGCCATTTCGGGCGCGGGCCATATCGCCATCGCGGTCTATCAGGAGGGCGATCAGCAGGTGATCCTGTCGATCAGCGATGACGGGGCGGGGATGACGCCCGAGACCAAGCGGCGGGCGTCCGAGCCGTTCTATTCAGCTCGCCCGAACGGAGATGGTACCGGCCTTGGGTTGTCGATGGTCTATGGTTTTGTGGCGCAGTCGGGCGGGTCCATGCAGATTGAATCCGAGCTTGGGGCCGGCACCCAGATCATCCTGCGGTTTCCGATCCACCAGTCAGCAAGCGCTGAACTGCCCAGGTTCAGCGGGCGCGCGCTTGTGGTGGACGATACCGCCAATGCTGCCGTCTCGGTGGCAGCGACGCTGGCGGGACTGGGGTTTGATACCCTGACAGCGACACAGTTTGGTCAGGGGCGAGACCTGATCGAGAATACGCCTGATCTGGCGCTGATCCTGACGGACCTCAATCTGGATCACGGGCAGTCGGGTGTTGAGCTGATTGCGCAGACGCTGGAGCTGCACCCGGGTTCGCTGGCTATCCTGATGTCGTCCCGGCTGCCAGAGACGGTTCCTTTCCAGGCGCAATATCCGGGGCGGGTGGCGATGCTGGCCAAGCCGATTGTCGGCGACCACCTGGCGGATGCAGTCACGGCGCTGGAGCAGGCCGACAAGGATAGCCTTGGCGCTGAGTGAATAGGCGTCGGTTCAGAGCAGGGTGGTGGCGCGGGCGTTGTCGAGTGCGACCACTGTGTCGATGGCGGCGGCAGCGGCATCGGGGGCGCCTTTTTCGATCGCGGCGACCAGCTCGGTCAGCGCGGCCAGGGTGGCGCGGGCGTAATCGTTGCGGGTGGTGTCATCGAGCGATTTCAGGGCGAGCGCCAAAGTCAGTTCCACAATGCCGGTTACTGAACGGAGCAGGGCATTGCCTGCGCTTTCGGCAACGGCACGATGGATCTCCAGACTTGAAAGACCGAGTGCTTCAAGATTGCCGTCGGCCAGTTCCATCTGATGCAGCCAGTATTTCATCAGCCGCACATGTTCGGCCGTGCGGCGCTCTGCTGCCAGACGCACGGCGCGGGCTTCGAGCGCGCTGCGCACATCGAACAGGCTTTCAAAGAAGCGCGCATCGGGCTTGGCGTAAAAGTGCCAGGACAGGACCTGCGGATCAAAAAAGCTCCAGCGATTGGAGGGGGTCACACGGGTGCCTACCTTGGGGCGGGCTTCAACCATGCCCTTGGCTTCGAGCGTCTTGAGAGCCTCACGCAGCACGGTGCGGGAAACGCCATAGGTTTCCATCATCACCGCATCGCTGGCCAGCACCGAGCCAACGGGAAATTGGCCAGTGACAATGCCATGGCCAATCTCGTTGATGACGAATGTGTGGAAGTTGCGCGCAGCGGGTCGCCCGGACAGTGAGCGAATAAGGCTGCCAGCTTCGATCATACTAGGCTTTCTCGGACGATTTCCCTCCGGGAGCGGAGGCCGCAAATATGATCCGCTGCAGTACGATGAACAAGAACAGCAGGACGCCAATGACAATTTTGGTCCACCAACTCGACAGCGTGCCGTCAAAGATGATGTAGGTCTGGACCAGGCCCAGCAACATCACACCGACAAAGGTGCCCAGCACGAAGCCGTAGCCCCCGGTCAGCAAGGTGCCGCCAATCACCACCGCGCTGATGGCGTCGAGTTCAACGCCGACGGCGGCAAGTGGGTAGCCTGCAGAGGTGTAGAGCGAAAACACGATTCCCGCCAAGGCAGCCAGCATGCTTGAGAGCATATAGATCAGCACTGTGGTCTGCGCCACCGGGACGCCCATCAGCGACGCGGACACCGGGTTGCCACCCAGGGCATAGACGTAGGAGCCGAACTTGGTGCGGTGGGCAAGCAGGGCGCCGCCGAGGAACACCACGATCATCAGCATGCCGATGAAGCTGAGGCGACCGCCGCCGGGCAGGCGGATCATGAGATCGCCCAGCGTCTCGTAGAAGTCGTGGTGGATCGGCACGGAATCCTGGGTGATTACCGATGCGCCACCGCGGGCCAGGAACATGCCGGCCAGGGTGACAATGAAGGCGGGCACCTGCAGATAATGGATGATGAAGCCCATGGCGGCGCCAAACAGACCCGCGACGCCCAGAGCGATGACGAAGGCCGCCAGCGGATGAAAGCCCAACCAGTTGATCAGCACCGCAATCAGCACGCCGGTAAAGCCGATGACCGACCCTACCGAGAGGTCAATGCCGCCCGAGATGATAACAAAGGTCATGCCCACGGCTGCGATACCCAGAAAGGCATTATCGGTCAGAAAATTGCCCAGCACCCGGGTGGAGAGCATGTTGGGGAACTGCACCACGCTGAGCGCATAGGCAATGATGAAGATGACGGCGGTGGCCGCCAGGGGGCGCAGACTGCGTTTCATTGTGAAGCCGCCTTGGTGATGGTGGGGCGACGACGCCGGAAGGGCAATGTCACATTGGGCGACTGGATCAGCAGGATCAGGATGATCATGCCGGCCTTGACGATCAGATTGAATTCGGGTGGGAAGCCGGACACCAGAATGCCCGTATTCATGGCCTGAATAATCAAGGCGCCAATCACGGCCAGCGGTATGGAGAAGCGTCCGCCAAGTAGCGAGGTGCCGCCAATGACCACTGCCAGAATGGCATCGAGTTCGAGCCAGAGGCCGGAATTGTTGGCGTCGGCGCCCCGGATATCAGCGGCCACCACAATGCCGGCGACCGCCGCACAAAAGCCCGAAGTGGTATAGACCAGCATGAGCAGCATGCGGCTGCGAATGCCGGCCAGAGACGCGGCAGCGCGATTGACGCCAATAGCCTGGATGAACAGGCCGATGGCGGTCTTGCGCACGAGCAGGGTGACCAGCACCATCAGGGTCAGCGCAATCACCGCTGCCATGGGGAAACCAAGCAGGGAGCCGGTGCCCAGGAAGATCAAGGCCGGATCGTTGAAGGTGACGATGGAGCCTTCGGTGATCAGCTGGGCAATGCCACGACCGGCCACCATCAATACCAGTGTGGCAACGATGGGCTGGATGTCGAGCACGGCGACCAGAAAACCGTTCCAAAGGCCGCACAGCATGCCGACCGAGAGGGCTGCGATGACGGCAATGGGTGTTGGGTAACCGGCTACGACCATGGTGGCGGCGACAGCACCGCACACCGCCATGATGGCCCCGACCGAGAGGTCCACGCCCTTGGTGGCGATCACCCCGGTCATGCCGATGGCCAGAATGGCGACCGGCGCGCCGCGATTGAGCACGTCGATAATGCTGCCGAAGAAGCGGCCGTCCTGCCAGGTGACATTGAAGAAATTGGGAAACAGCAGCCAGTTGATCAGCAATACACCGATCAACGCCATGATCTGGGGGTTGGCCAGTCGGCCGGGCGAGAGCCGCTTCATGAGACCACCTCATCGGGGTTGTTGGCGATGGCCTGCACGATCACGCCGGGATTGATGTTCTTGCCGCGCAATTCGGCGACTACTTCGCGATCGCGCATCACCACGATGCGCGAGGAGTAGGCCACGACCTCATCGAGCTCGGAGGAGATGACGAGCATGGCCATGCCATCATCGCGCAGCCGGTTAATGGTGCGCACGATTTCGGCGTGCGCGCCGACATCGATGCCGCGGGTGGGCTCATCCAGAATGAGGAAGGCGGGGTCGGTGGCCAGCCAGCGCGAGAGGATGACCTTTTGCTGATTGCCGCCCGAGAGCAGTTTGACCGGCATATCGAGCGAGGCCGCCCGGATATCCATAGATTCCCCAAACTTGCCGGCAATTTCGAGCTGTTCGTCGCGGTTGAGGGCGCGGAACCAGCCCAGCTTGCCCTGAAGCGCGATGATGATGTTTTCACGGACCGACAGGTCGCCAAAAATGCCCTCGGCCTTGCGATCTTCGGGGCAGAAGCCAAAGCTCTGGCCGATGGCGTCGGTCGTATTCTGAATGCTGGCTGCCGCGCCGTTGATGCGCAGGCTGCCCTGATCGGCCGGGTCGGCGCCAAACATGGTGCGGGCCATTTCGGTGCGGCCGGAGCCCAGCAGGCCCGCCACACCCACGACCTCGCCTTTATGGATGGTAAGATCGAAAGGATGCACGGCCCGCTTGCGACCATAGCCCTTGAATTCGAGCAGGACTTCATTGGTAGGATTTGCGAGCTCGACATCGGTGGCACCGCTAAAGGCAATGTCCTTGCCCAGCATGAGGCGGACAACATCGGTCCGGCTGACCGAATCCAGCTGACGGGTTTCTACCAGTTGGCCATTGCGCAGCACGGTCACCTGATCGGCAATGGCAAAGACCTGGTCGAGAAAATGGGTAATGAAGACGATGGCCAGACCGTCGCGCTTGAGGTCGGCGATGACCTCGAACAGGCGCTCGACTTCGTTGCGATCAAGGCTTGCAGTGGGTTCGTCCAGGATCAGCACCTTACCCGAAAGGGCAACCGCGCGGGCAATGGCCACGATCTGCTGGACGGCCACGGAATGGCCGCCGAGTTCGCTGCCGGGATCAAGATCAAGTCCATAGCGGGCCAGCAGAAGCCGGGCGTCGGCCTCCATCTTGCGGTGATCGACCAGACCAAACCGGGTCGGCTGGTGCCCCAGATAGAGGTTTTCGGCCACCGACCGGTTGGGCAGCAGATTGACCTCCTGATAGACCGTGCCGATGCCGTGCGTCTGGGCGTGCAAGGGGTTCTCGAGTGCGGCCGGGACACCGTCGACCAGCACCTGGCCACCATCAGGCTGGTAAGCGCCGGTGAGGATCTTGATCAGGGTGGATTTGCCGGCGCCGTTCTCGCCCAGCAGGGCATGCACCTGGCCGGGACGAACCCCGAAATCAACGGAATCAAGCGCGGTGTGACCGCCGAAAATCTTGGTGACGCCGCGTGCTTGAAGCACGTATTGGCCCTCGGTCATGCCGGTCTCCCCCAGGTCTCGCGCCGCCGTTCCGGCTGTGTCGCGAAGCAAGTCCCGCCAGCGTGAGCCGGCGGGACAGATGTGTCAGGTCTGATTAGTAGCCCAGACCCTTGCGGGTGTCATATTCACCCTGTGGGTTGTCGGCAGGGGTGTAGAGCTTGGACTCGGTGATGATGAACTTCTCGGGCGCCGTGCCATCGGCAAGATAGGCAGAGAGGGCATCAAAGCGGGGCCGGCCATGTTGGGTGTCAGCTCAACAGTGGCGTTGGCTTCACCAGCAACCATGGCAGCGAAGATGTCTGGAACGGCGTCAATCGAGACGACCTTGATATCGGTGCCGGGCTTGAGGCCGGCGTCCTTGATCGCCTGAATGGCGCCAACAGCCATGTCATCATTGTGGGCATAGACGGCGCAGATATCGGCGCCACCGTTTTCAGCCTTGATGAAGCCTTCCATGACTTCCTTGCCCTTGGAACGGGTAAAGTCGCCGGTCTGGCTGCGGGCGATGGTCAGATTGTCATGACCGGCGAGCGCTTCTTCAAAGCCCTGCTTGCGATTGATGGCCGGGGTGGAGCCCACGGTTCCCTGCAACTCGACGACCTTGCAGTCGGCGTCGCCCACCGCATCGACCAGCCACTGGCCAGCAACGCGACCTTCCTTGATCTGATCTGATGCAACCGAGGTGAGATAGAGATCTTCAGACGCGTCCACGCCGCGATCGAGCAGAATGACGGGGATTTCGGCTTCCTTGGCTTCAGTCAGTACGTCGTCCCAGCCGGTGGCCACGACCGGCGCAACCATGATGGCGTCAACGCCCTGGGCAATGAAGCCGCGGATCGCCTTGATCTGGTTTTCCTGCTTCTGCTGTGCGTCGGCAAATTTGAGATCAATGCCGCGCTCTTCGGCCTGCTGCTTGGTGACCGAGGTCTCGGCAGCGCGCCAACCCGATTCCGAGCCGATCTGGCTGAAGCCGACAGTGAGGCCGTTCAGATTGTCCTGAGCGATGGCGACAGATGTCAAAGCGGTAGCGAGGCTTGCCGCGATGGCAAGCTTGGAAATGATGTTCACGATGTCCTCCCAAAAATGATCGCAGCGGTGTGTTCACCTGCGGCGATGACAGGACGCTATATAAAGTACTATTATATGTAAAGATGGAATCGAGGCCAGTGCCCGCAGGTAGCTTCCAGGTCGGGCTAGACCAAGTGCTAGTCGCTTAACTCGTTGAAAAGAGGCAGGAAATCCACATGAACCAGGCCAGGTTTGACGGGCTGGTCGGTAGCGAGATGGTGTGGGTGTCTCAAATTTTTCTGAACCGTTACCCCTGAATTTGTCGCTGCTGGCCCTCAGAGCGAAGGGGCTTTTACCGCAAAGCCGGGTCCGCGGGGCGAAGGCGCGCGGCACCTGTCGCCAACGTCGCAAAAGACAGATGCGGCTCAATTTCTGGACCGCAGATCGATCAATCACTCCAGGGCGAAGATGGCAGATTGCGCCGAATTTCCTCTATTCGTTGGCCCAAGAATATCAAAAACGCTGAAATTCGCGATAATATGAAGAAATTTGACTCTTAATCGCGAGTAATTTATCCATTTGTCCAACAAATAGGAGCGACGTGCGTGAGTGCATCAAAGAGCAATGCCAATGCCGCCGACAGGGACGCCACGGCCAGCGGCGTGTCCGATGCCGTCATCCGCTCCTCGTCCCACTCCGCGGTAGACGAGATGGTGCTCAATATTCGGGGCCTGATTTCGAGTGAGGGGCTGGGTGTTGGCGACAATCTGCCAACTGAGCGCGAGCTGTGCGAGCGTTTCTCCTCAAGCCGCAATACGGTGCGCGAGGCGATGCGCATTCTCAAAGCCTACGGCATCGTGTCGGTGCGCCCCAAAGTGGGTGCAACGATCATTGATGACCGGATGGAGCGCGCGCTCGACCTGTTCTCATTCAATACGCTGGAAGTGTCGCGCGACACGTTCGCCGATATTCAGGGCTTTCGCGGTCTGCTCGAAGTGTCCTCGGTCGATCTGCTGTTCGAGAAGGTCAATGCGGCCGATATCGCGGCATTGCGGGCTGCCAATGAAGAGCTGAAGAAGGCCGAACTGGCGCTGGATGCGTCCGAAGCTGACTTCCGGTTTCATACGCGGCTGATCCAGATCATGGACAACAAGGCCATGCTGGACGTGTACAAAATCATGAAGCCAGTGATCCTGCGCATCATGCTGCGCGGCAAGACCCGGCACACCTTCTCGACCGCGACGTTTGAAGAGCACAACGAGATCGTGGATGCGCTCGAGAAGCGGGACGGCACTGCCTACCAGTACAAAATGAAAACGCATTTGGAGGCGGGCTTCAGGCATTTCAGCGCCTAGGGGCGCCGAGCAATCTGCCGTGGTGCGGGGAGGCAACACGGCAAGACAGGTTTGATGACCACCTCAGGTGGCGTCAACACAAGGTGCACTCAGGCACCAAGGGAGGAACCTATGAAACTCAATATATTTATCGCCGCGAGTGTGACCAGCTTGATGCTGTCGACAAGCGCATCGGTGGCGGCGCCAGCGGTTGTGGCCGGTCCGGGCGTTGATCCGGGCTGCTTTGCGCCCTGGGACGCGGAGACAAGCTTTTTCCAGTGGCCAGCCAAGCAGGGCCCCTACAAGGTCGCCATCGTGAATGGCTTTGTCGGCAATGGCTGGCGCATCCAGATGATCAAGACCGCCAAGGCCTTTGCGGAAGATCCGTCGATGAAGGACAAGCTGGCTGAATTCAAGGTTGTCTCGACCGGGACGGATGCGGCCACCCAGTTGGGCGCGATTGAGGACTTCATCAACCAGGGCTTTGACGCCATCGTGACGATTGCGGTGTCTCCCGAGGGCTTTGACCGGGTAATCAAGCTTGCCGACCGACAGGACGTCGTGATCGTGCCGTTCGACAATGTGCTCGATACCGACGCGGTGATGCAGATCAATGAGGACCAGCTGGCGATGGGCCGGACCTGGGCGCAGTTTGTCCTCGATCAACTCGCCGAGGACGGCAAGACTTCGGGCAAGGTGCTTGAAGTGCGCGGGCTGGCCGGCAATTCTGTGGACCGGGACCGCTCTATCGGCATCAACGCCGTTCTGGATGAGTCCGGTGGTGACTGGGAGCGCGTCTCGGTTGTTGGCAACTGGGACGATGGGACCGCTCAGAAGGTCGTGGCCGACGCCATCGCTGTCCACGGCAGCTTTGACGCCATTCTGGCTCAAGGCGGGACAACGGGCGTGGTTCAGGCGATGCTGGATGCTGGGCATCCGATGGTGCCGGTTGCTGGCGAGTCCGAAAATGGCTTCCGCAAGCTGATGGCCGAGCACTCGGCCGAAGGGCTTAAGGGTATCTCGATTGGCCAGTCGCCCGGTCTTGTGGCCATTGCGATGAAGGCAGCGGTGTCGGCGCTGGAAGGCAATGTGATGCCACAGCTGATTTCGGTGCCCTTGCCTGTGGCAACCTATGACGAGCTCGAGGATGGCGTGAACTATTGGTCGGATCTGCCCGACAATTTCTTCACGGTGAACGAGTTCCCGGCCTGTGGCGTGAACATTACCGGCCCGTCGATCATGGCGCAGAGCGAAGCAGACGCGACCTAGTTGTTGCTCCCGTCAGCCAAACAGGGCCGGCGGGTATCCCGGGTGAAGGCAGCGTTTGGCGCTGCCTTCACATCACGAGCGGCAAGCGATTGTCGCCGCCAGCCGAGACCATTCTCATCTACCGTTCCGGCCGCCTGTCGCAACCGGGAAATGGGAGCGCGCATTGACGTCCAGTGACCAGTTTGACCAGCCCATCGTACAATTGAGTGGCGTATCGAAATACTTCTCGGGCGCGCGGGCGCTGGAAGGTGTCGATTTTGCCTGCCGCAGGGGCAGTACGCACGCCATTCTGGGGGAGAATGGTGCGGGTAAATCGACCCTGATCAAGATCATGTCGGGCGTGCTGCGGCCCGATGCCGGCCGTTTGCTGGTCAACGGCAACGCAGTGCTGTTTGCTTCGCCGTCCGAAGCGGCAAGAGCGGGGGTGGTCTGCATCTTCCAGGAATTGTCGCTGGTTCCTGATCTGAGTGTGGCCGACAATATTTCGATCTCCGATCCGCCCCGGCGCTTCGGCATGATCGATGCTCGCGCGCAGCGGCGTCGCGCCGAAGCGCTGCTGGCCCGCATCAAGTGTGAGGATGTTGATCCCAACGCGCTGGTGCGCGATCTCAGCCTGTCGCGGCGCCAGATGGTGGAGATCGCCAAGGCGCTGGGCAAAAATCCCCAGGTGCTGATCCTTGATGAGGCCACATCGGCACTGACCAGTCGCGATGTTCAAACGGTCTATGACCTGCTGGCGGAGCTCAAGGCGGACAATGTTGCGAGCCTGTTTATCTCTCATCGCATGAACGAGGTGGAAGCGCTGTGTGACACGCTTTCGGTGTTCCGCAATGGCAGCCATGTCGAGACCTTTGCCAAAGGCGCGAAGTCTGATCGTGATATCGTGCGCATGATGATCGGACGCGATGTCGAGGCGCAGTTTCCGCCCAAGCCTGCCGCCAAAGAGCATGCGCCGTGCCTGAGCACTGAAGAGCTCAAATGGGAAAACCGGCTGAATGGGGTGAACCTGAGTGTCGGTGCTGGCGAGATCGTTGGGCTTGGCGGGCTGGATGGTCAGGGACAAAAGGAATTGCTGCTGGCGCTGTTCGGTGTGCTGCGCGGCGTGCAGGGCACGGTGAACGCTGGCGGGAGTATCGGTATTCCCAACTCACCCGCCGCATCGAAATCGGGGCAGGCCCGCATTGCGCTGGTGCCCGAAGATCGCAAGACCGAAGGGCTGATGCTGCCAATGTCGATTGCCGACAATCTGCTGGCGGCTTCCTATGACAAGATCTCCAGCGGCCCGTTCATCATTCCCGCGCTTGAGAAACAGGCCGTGGCTGACGGCGTCTCCAAACTGCAGATCAAGATCGGCCAATCCAAAGACGCGGTGGCCACACTGTCGGGTGGCAATCAGCAAAAGGTGGTGATCGCCAAGTGGCTGATGACCGATCCGGACATCATCCTGCTCAATGACCCGACGCGGGGCATCGATGTCGGGACCAAGCAGGAAATCTACAAGTTGATGCGTGATCTCGCCGATGCGGGCAAGGCGATCCTGTTCTACTCAACCGACTATGCCGAACTGATCGGGTGCTGTGACCGTGTGGCGGTGATGTATGACGGCGCCATTCTGACGGAGTTGCGCGGAGAGGCAATCACCGAAGAGGCCATTGTTGCCGCTGCCCTCAACATTGATACGGGAGCCGCAGCATGAGCGATTTCACCCGCGCCCTGGCTGCCAATGTCCGCCAGAACCGAGGCTTCTTTGGCGCCCTGATCCTGCTGTCGGTTCTCTATATCACCTATAATTTCATGCATCCGCGCGGCTTCTCCACGGCGGTGCTGGTGCAAAATGCCAATGAAGTTGTGGCCATCGCGTTTGTGGCCATGGCGCAGACATTGCCGGTGTTGCTGGGCGGGCTTGATCTGTCGGTCGGCGCCGTGATGACGCTGGCGGCGTGCATTGCCTCCGAACTGGTGCATGGTTCGCCGGCTCAGATCATGCTGGGGATGGTCATCACGCTGATGTCAGGCGCTGCCTTCGGCCTGATGAACGGGCTGATCATTGTCTATGGGCGTTTGCAGCCGATTATCGCCACGCTGGCGACCGGGGCGATCGCGATGGGGCTGGCGCTGTTCATCCGGCCCAATCCGGGTGGGAATGTCGATAGTGACCTGAACTGGGCGATGACCAATTCGCTGTGGGATTTTGTCGACACCTATAAGCTGTTTGATCCGGATGCGGGCTGGTTTCAACCGCTGGCCTGGATCCCGGTGCCTTTCATCTTTCTGTTCGGTATCGCAGCGGCCACCTGGATACCATTTCGTCGCTCGGTGACCGGGCGCACGGTCTATGCCATCGGCTCATCGGAAGGCGCTGCCTTCATGTCGGGCCTGCCGCTCAACCGCGCCAAGATCGCCGCGTTCACGCTGGGCGGGTTCTTTGCAGCCTGTGGCGGGCTTTATCTGGCCATTCAGACCTCGTCGGGCAATGCCGATATCACTCAGGCGGGCACCTATACGCTGAACTCGATTGCGGCGGTGGTGCTGGGTGGCACGTCGCTGATGGGGGGCGTGGGCAGCGCCATCGGTTCACTGGTCGGCGCACTCATCCTGCGCGTGATTTCGTTCTACTTCCGCATCGTTTCCATTGATCCGCTGCTGCAGCCGCTGGTGGAGGGTATCGTTCTGCTCGCCGCTGTCAGTCTGGGCGCCATCAGAACGCTGCGGGTCAAAAACCGCCTCGACCTCTTTCGATAGGTGATATCTTGCAGTCTCTTTTCTCGCGCATAACCCCAGACAGCAGGCCATCGGTCATTGCCTCTGGCTTCATTGTCGTCATCCTGCTGGTTGGCACGGTCTACACGTTAATGACCCAGGGTACGGCGCCGCTGCTATCGCCCAATTACATGCTGCAACAACTGCAGACCGGTGCGTTTCTCGGTATTGTGGCGGCCGGCATGATGATGGTCATTCTGCTGGGCCATATCGATCTGAGCATACCGTGGACACTGACCGCGGCGGCGATGATGGCGACCACTGTCGGTGGCGATCTGGCGATACCGACCGCGATCGGCGTAGGCGTTGCGGTGGGGCTGGCCAATGGCATCGGTGTGGCCTATCTGCGCATTCCATCAATGATCTTCACGCTGGGCATCGACTCGGTGCTGCGCGGCCTGATGGTGGCCCATACCGGTGGCTTTGCGCCGCCCGATCAGGCCACGCCGCTGATGCGGTTTCTGGCTGCCGACAAGGTTCTGGGCATTCCCGTGGCGATCTTCGTGTGGGCGCTGGTTTCGGTCGTGATCGCCTTTATTCTGAAGCGTACCAGCTTTGGGCGATCGGTTTATGCCACGGGCAATCGTGAAGCCGCCGCCTATCTGTCGGGCATCAATACGCGATGGGTGATCATCGGCGCCTTCGTGATTTCGGGGGTATGCGCGGCGCTGGCCGGGGTGTTGCTGGCCGGATATTCGGCCAAGGCCTATCAGGGAATGGGCAATGCGTTTCTGTTGCCGTCAATCGCGGCGGTGGTGCTGGGTGGTACCCGCATTCTGGGCGGGCAGGGGCGTTATACCGGCACGATTATCGGCGTTGTGCTGATCGTACTGCTCAACTCGGTGCTCTCGATCATGCAGATGCCCGAGGCCGGCCGGCAGGTGATCTATGGCTCGGTGATCGTCGGCATGTTGCTGGTGTATGGCCGGGGCCAGAAGGTCGTGTCCTAGGCTGTCAGAAAACCGCCTCTATGCAGAGGACGCCCGCAGGGTTCAGGACAGGTCGGCTTCGTCGAGGTCTTCGATGAAATAGTGCGGCCACAGGGTGCGGAATGCCTCCATGTCGGGTTTGAGCTTGCTGAGGTGCTCGTCCATCAGTGCCACGGCGGTATCAGCGTCGCCCCTGGACATTGCCGCGACAATGGCGCCGTGCTCCTTCACCACGAGCAACATGCGCCCTTGCTGAGGCAGGGTCAGCCAGCGATAGCGATCGATATGGACTTTGACCTGCTGAATCAGTGTCCACAGGCTGGGGTATCTGCCGATCTGGGCAAAGGCGGCGTGGAAGGCTTCATCGGCGTGGTGGAAGGCCTTGATGTCACCGGCGTCGGCATGGCGCTGCTGCTCGGCCAGATTGATCTCGAGCTGGGCGAAGTAATGCGGGTTCGCCTGTGCGGTCGCTGCCCGAACAGTGGCGGCTTCGAGGGCGCGCCGCGCCATCATCGCTTCGCGTACCAAAGAAAGCCGAATGCGCGAAACGAAGGTGCCCGACTGGGGGACGACATCGACCAGCCCCTCTTCGCTTAACCGCAAAATGGCCTCGCGCACCGGTGTGCGGCTGACACCGTAGCGCTGGGCCAGATCCTGCTCGGACAGGGCGGTGCCGGGGGGCAGATCCAGGCCACTGATGGCAGCGCGCAGATCGGCATAGATGATTTCAGAGTTTTTCTGGCGGGGGCGGGGACGCCGTTCGGCCAGTACTGGCGGAGCGGTGTTCGGCGCGCGCGGCTTGCGAGGCTTCTTCATACTGCGGCGGTGTGCCGTTCCCCTTCATTGCCCGGGTCGTTTTGCCGGTGGCATGTCGCACACCCCTGGCCGGTTCGGCCATCCCTGCCTTGCGTGCCGGGTGCAAGTGCTATAACCCTTAACAACATTAGCTTGTATACAAGGTAATTGAATTGTGGCCGGCGGGCAACGACCCGGCTCGGTCCAAAAGGGAGGAAGACTATGTTTGGCAAGACCATTCGCAGCATTGCTGTGGCTGCAGGCATTATGGGCGTCGCCATGAGCGGTGCACTGGCCGCTGATTTGCGCTGGGCGCACGTTTATGAAGAAGGCTCGTCCTATCACAAATGGGCTGTCTGGGCCGCTGACGAGATCAAGGCCAAGACCGATGGCCGGGTCAATATCACTATTTTTCCCGCATCCTCGCTGGGCAATGAATCCGATATCAATGAAGGCCTGGGCATTGGCTCGGTCGACATGATCTATACCGGCCCGAACTTCGCCGAGCGCGATTACGGCCCGATCGCCATCTCCGACTATCCTTTCATGCTCAAGAATTACGATCACTGGGCAGCCTATCGCGACAGCGATCTGTTCAAGGATCTGTCGGCTGGCTATCTCGATGCGACCGGCAATACGGTCATGGCCATCACCTGGTATGGCTATCGCCACGTGACGTCGAACTTCCCGATCACCAAGCCAGAAGACATGAAGGGTCTAAAAATCCGCGTGCCGGATTCGCCACTCATGCTGATGTTCCCCAATGCCGTTGGCGCCAATCCGACGCCAATCGCCTTCGCAGAAGTCTATCTGGCACTGCAGCAGGGCGTGGTGGATGCGCAGGAAAACCCCCTGCCGACCATCCAGTTCAAGAAGTTCTATGAAGTGCAGTCCAACATCAATCTAACCGGCCATATCGGCAATTCGCTGATCATCGTGATTGCTGCTTCGGCCATGGATCAGATCGGCGACGACGCCGAGACTGTCCGTGCTGTGCTGCAGGAAGCGACAGCCAAGAGCTCCGAAGAAATCCGTCAGTCCGAGGTTGATCTGGTGCAGTGGTTCGTCGACGAAGGCATCACCATCAATGAGGTGGACAAGCAGGCGTTCCAGGACGCGCTGATGCCCATCATCACCGATCCATCCAAGGTGCCCTACACCATGGAACAGTTCGAGCGCATGCAGGCGCTGGCTCAGTAATACGGCGCAATTGGTGAGGGGGAGGCCAATTTGAACGAGGACAAACAACAAACCGAGGCTGGGCGCGCTGATGGCGCGCCCGAGCCGATCCTGTTTGAAGACCAGGAAGTCTCCATCGCTGATCTGCGCTGGATCGATGCCCCCGGCATCCTGGTCTTTTGGGTCCTGGCCATCGTGGTGTTTCTACAATTCTTCACCCGCTATGTGCTCAATGACTCGCTGGCCTGGACCGAAGAAGCCGCACGCTATCTGTTGGTGCTGCTGTGCTTTTTGGGCTCCATAAGTGTCGTTCGGCGCGGCTCGCACATCATGCTTGAGTTCGTGATCCGAAAGATGCCGCCCCGCATTTCCAAAGCCATGGCCGTGACCGCCGAGGCGATTACACTGGGCTTTTTCGCCAGCATGACCTGGATCGGCTATGAGCTGATCCTCAAGACCAAGCAGAAAATGGTTACGGTGCCCATTCCCAAGGCCTGGATCTACACCGTCTGCGTGGTCGCGCTGGGCCTGATGACGGTCTATTCGGCGATCTGGCTCTGGCGCAAATGGCACAGCACGCCTGAGCAGATCATCGCCAATTTCGATGCTTCCCTGAACACCGACTGATCTGGAACATTTGCAATGACCATCCTGATGATGATCCTGATGCTGTTCGTGCTGATGCTGGTGGGTGTGCCGGTGGCCGTCTCGCTGGCCCTGTCGTCGCTGGTGTTTGTGACCTTTAACGGCCTGCCGCCGATGATCGTGCTGGCCAATATGGTCAATGGTATCAACTCGTTTCCGCTGATCGCGGTGCCGTTCTTTATTCTGGCGGGCAATCTGATGAACAGCGCGGGGATCACCTCGCGCATCTTTGCCTTTGCCCGCGCGACCGTGGGCTGGATGCATGGCGGTCTGGGCCACGTCAATGTCGGCGCCAGCGTGATTTTTGCGGGCATGTCAGGGGCGGCTGTGGCCGATGCCGGCGGGCTGGGCAATATCGAAATCAAGGCCATGCGCGACGCCGGCTATGACACCGATTTTGCCGTGGGTATCACTGCGGCCTCATCGACCATCGGCCCGATCATCCCGCCCTCGCTGCCCCTGGTGATCTATGGCGTGATGGCGGATACCTCAATCGGCCAGCTGTTTGCTGCCGGACTGGTGCCGGGTCTGCTGATGGCCATTTCGCTGATGCTAATGGTGGCCTGGTTCGCCCGCCGCCGGAATTATCCGCGCGATGCGCGCTTCAACCTGGGCCGCTTCGGCAATAGCCTGCTGCATGCCATCATGCCGTTGATGACGCCCGTGATCATTATCGGCGGTATTATTGGTGGTCTGTTCACCCCCACCGAAGCCGCTATCGGGGCCGTGGCCTATGCCATGTTCCTGGGCGTGGTGGTGTATCGGACGCTGGATTTCAAAACGATCATGCGGGTGTCCATGGATACGGTGGAAACCACCGCGGCCATCATGCTGATCGTGGCGGCATCGACCATTTTTGCCTGGATACTGACCGCCAATCAGGTGGCCCTGAACTTTTCGCAGGGACTGCTGGCGGTGACCGACAACAAGGTCTTGCTGCTGCTGTTGATCACGTTGATCGTGCTGGTCATTGGCTGCTTCATGGAGACCATCGCCGCCATCACCATTCTCACCCCGGTGCTGCTGCCGGTGGCGGTCAGCCTGGGCATCGATCCGGTACATTTCGGCATCATCATGATCCTGAACCTGATGATCGGCCTTTTGACGCCCCCGGTGGGCATGGTGCTCTATGTGCTCTCAAAAGTGGCCAACGTGCCGTTTGAGCGCTGCGTGACGGCGACGGCGCCATTCCTGATCCCGCTGGTCACTGTGCTGTTGCTGCTGACCTTCGTGCCCGAGATCACCATGTGGCTACCCACGCTGCTGTATCGCTGAGGCCACTCTGACAAAACAAAAGCCGCCGCGTCACTGCGGCGGCTTTTTTGCGGCCAGATACTGTCCAGCCGCCGCGGCAGCCTGCCCGCGTAAACCATAACTGGAGCTTGGTCAGACTCCGCTGCCATCACGCGTTAAGGTTTCGTCAACCATATCTGCGAGGGTGCCATGCGCGTTCCATCTGTAGGCCAACCACTTGATGAACGTCGCATCGTGCGTGAAGGCTATCGTCTCGCGGAGCGCCTGTTGGCGGATTACCGCGACCCGCCGGGCATGCTTGAAACAGTCAGCATATGGTTGGCCGGGTCTCGTCAGGCGCTGCTCGGACTTTATCGCGACTATATCAGGAACTAGATCGCCACCGATGCGCACCTGCTGCGAACCCATGTGACAGCCTCATGCGGTCCGGCAACGCCAATGATAACGTTCCGCAGTAGAATGTAACAAAGGCTTCATGGTTTGGGAGGATCATGATTTCGGACGCGACAGAGACGGATGCTCATGCCCGATGCTGTGATAAACGCGCGGGGGCATGATCGCGGGGGTCACGGACGATGCAGCAAAACGCGACGCACAAAGCCACGGGAGCTCGGCCGGCGCGCTGGTCCATCGGACCCAAGTTCATCTCGCTCAAGAACAAGATCATCGCACTGACCTGCGTCACGGCTTTGCTCAGCGCTGTGGTGGTGGGGGGCGTCGGCTATTATCGCATCGAGAAGATTGTGCTCGATACAGCGGTGCAGAAGCTGGCGGGCGAAACCCGGCTGATGGCACAGCGGTTCAAGTTCTCTTACGACCAGATGAAGAGCGACGCTCAGGTCCTATCGCAGACGCCACCGATCAAGGGTATTCTGCGTAGCGTCGACAATGACGGGCTGGATCCACTGGATGGCTCGACGCAAGAGGCGTGGAGCGCCCGTCTGGGAAGCATATTTGCGTCGATGATGGCGGCGCGACCGCACTATGTTCAACTGCGCTATATCGGTGTTGCTGACTTCGGTCGCGAGCTCGTACGCGTCAATCGCCTGCCGGCGGGATTGGAATATGTAAAGGCACCAGACCTGCAGCAAAAGGCGATGGAGCCCTATTTCATTGCTGGGGTGCAAACTCCGAGCAAAACGGTGCACTTTTCCGAGGTCAGCTATAACCGCGAGCGGGGCTCGCTGGATGTGTCGCTGGTGCCGACGGTAAGGACCGTATTGCCGGTCTTCGGACCCGAAGGCGCGGTCTTCGGGATGATCGTGATCAATGCCAATTACGCTGAAATGCTGCGTCCTGCGCTGCTAGAGATCGCCCCGCAGGACAATACCTTCGTGGTCAATAGCGCCGGTGACTATCTCGAGCACAAGAAGGACGGCACGATTGGCAAGTTCGAGTTCCACGATGCCTATTCGGTGTCACCGCCCAGCTTTATTACCGAAATTTCGCAGACCAACGCGAATGAGAAGCTGTTCACCACCGATAACGCTGTTTCCTATTTTGTTCGGTTGAACATAGATCCGCAAAATCCCGAGGCGTTTCTAGGGGTTGTGTCGCGCGTGCCATATGACGAGTTGATGGCGGCCGCGATCGATACGCGTACGGTGAGCCTGGTGTCAGGAGCTCTGCTGATCCTGGGGTGCCTGGTCGCTTCGCTGGTTGTGGCGCGCTGGTTTACCGAACCATTGAAAAGAATGACGGCTGAGATCAAGCATTCGGCGGGACACCATACGCTAGAGAACCTGCCACTGGATCGCGGCGACGAGATTGGCGATCTGGCGCGGGCGTTTGACCAAAAGGCGCGCGATCTGGCGACCAATGAAGCCAAGCTGACGGCTATCGTCGACAATACTGTGGATGGTCTGATCACCATTGATGCGCGTGGACATGTCGAAACCTTCAATCGGGCCTGCGAGGACATCTTCGGCTATGAGGCCGAGGAGGTCATTGGCCGCAACGTCAAGATGCTGATGCCGGCGCCCTATCACGACGAGCATGACGGCTATCTCAAGAATTATCATGGCACTGGCGAGCGCAAGGTGATCGGTATCGGACGCGAGGTGGAAGGGCGGCGCAAGGACGGCAGCATTTTCCCGCTCGATCTTTCGGTGAGCCAGGTCAATATTGGTGACCGCACCATCTATAGCGGTATCGTGCGCGACATTTCCGAGCGCAAGCAGATGGAGAGAATGAAGGATGAATTCATCTCCACCGTCAATCACGAGCTGCGCACGCCACTGACATCGATCCAGGGATCGCTGGGGCTGCTGATGGCCATGCCCGGCAAGGCCACCGATGAGCGGACCCGGAAGCTGCTGCAATTGTCGTATGACAATTGCCAGCGACTGTCCCGGCTGGTCAACGACATCCTGGATATGGAGAAGATCGCGGCTGGCAAGTTGGAGTATCAGCTCGAAGTGGTTGAGGTTTGCCAGCTGGTTGCCGATATCGTGGAGCGGCAGCAATCATTCGCCGAGAAGCATGATGTCAGCTTCGCGGTGGACTTCGCGGTGCCCAAGGTATTCGTCAATCTGGACCAGGATCGGTTCGATCAGGCGCTGGTCAATCTGCTCTCCAACGCTGCCAAATTCTCGGCGCCAGGCGATAGTGTCGAGATCGGGGTGGCCATGGACGCCGCCGCAAACGTGATCATTTCAGTGCGCGATTATGGGCCGGGGATACCCGAAGCGTTTCGCAGCAAGATCTTTGGCAAATTCGCGCAGGCCGATGGCTCGGCAAGCCGGGTCAATGAAGGCAGCGGCTTGGGTCTGAACATCACCAAAAAGATCATCGAGGCCTTTGACGGGGTCGTCGAATACCAGACCGAAGAAGGGGTGGGCACAGTGTTCACCTTCGTGCTGCCGGCCTGTCCGCCCCAAAAAATGAGAGCCTGACCGTGTCCGAGACGCTGACAAAGCTGCTCTATGTTGAAGACGATGACAGCATTGCTCAGGTGGTGGTGATTACGCTTGAGGAACTCGGGGGCTTTACGGTCAAGCACTGCGATAGCGGAGCCAAAGCGATCGACAGTGTTGTCGCCTACGCACCGCAACTGATCCTGATGGATGTAATGATGCCGCGGATGAGCGGGCCGGAAACTCTCGAACAGTTCAGCCAGATGCCCGCTGCCAAGGACATCCCGGTGATCTTCATGACGGCCAAGGCGCAGACCCATGAGCAGGAGGCCTATCGCGCGCTGGGCGCAATAGGCGTGATCGTCAAGCCGTTCGATCCGATGACCCTGTCAGATCAGATCGTGGCGCTGTGGCAGGCCCACAGAGCGGGCTGATCGGCAGCCAGATCAGGACCCGAACTTGTTCAGCGCCGGGATCATGCGGGTCAGGGTGCCGTCCTTGCGGACATACTGGTTCCACAGGGCTGCCGCCACATGGCCAGCAATCATGACGACCAGAGCGATGTTGAGCGCCCAGTGCACCCGGCCAAGATCGGCCACGGCGTTGAAGGTCATGCCACCAGTGACAACCATGGCCAGCAGCACGGCATAAAGGCCATTGTGCATCAGACTGGACAGGCGGGCGGCCAGGGCGGGGGTGCCGGGCGCATGATCAGGAACGCCGCGGCGGATGCGCAGTACAATGCGCGTGACGACAGCCAGAAAGATCAGGCTGCCCGAGGCCACATGGGCATAGGCCATCACCGTACCCAGTGTGCCGACGCTTTCACCGCGCTCGAAGACCTGCATGGCCTCAACGATGAATTCGTGAAAAGCAATCTGGAAGATCACGCCGAGAACGACGACCCAGTGGAGCGCAATCTGGGCCTTGGAGTAGTTCGACACGTGCTTGACCATTGAGCTGATCCTTTGGTGTGAGGGCGCCGACTATGGGGCGGTTACGATCGTAAAAGAAGTGCCGCTCGGGTCGACCATCTGGACGGCGTCAGGAAGAAAGTCGGCACCAGAGAGCGTGGCGGCCTGCGCCACCAGACGCGGCTCGACGGCGCGTAGCGTGTAGCCAGTCAGGCGTGCCGACTTAGTGGGGGCCGGGGTAATGTCGGTACCCTGCCAGGTATTGAGGGCGATGCGGTGGGTATAACTGCCGCCCGCGCCCAGATCGGCGAAACCCATCTGGGGCAGATGCAGATTGGGCGCAAAGCCCAGCCTGGCGTAGAACTCGATGGCGGCCTGAAGATCGGCCACGGTGAAATGCAGGTGGGCAATGGTAGCGCCGTCGGCAATGGGCCGGTCGATGTCGCCTTTGCGTAGGCTCAGTTCGTGCCCGGCATCGAGCGGTTCACGCGCCGAGTGGGGATTGCCGTACGCATCAAAGAGCTCGAATTTATTGGTCGAGGTTCCAAAGCGGCCAAAGCGCTCGGGGGTTTCAAAGGCGATTTCGATGCCGATCCCATCGGGATCCTGCAAATAGATGGCCTTGGACATCAGGTGGTCGACCAGCGATATGCGCACGCGCCGGTAGAGCAGGCGGGTCAGGAGCCGCGAGAACTCACCCTGATCAGGGACGCCGATGGCCACATGATAGAGGCCGGTATGGCCGCCTTGCGTCGGGATTTGGGCACCCGCGCGCAGCACGACCAGGGTTTGCTGCTGGGTGCCCAGCGCGACGCCGTCATGCTGGTCACGTACCACAAGACCCAGATTGTCGGTCCAGAAGGTCGTGGCGCGGTCCAGATTGGTGACCTGTAGTTCAATGGCGCCATAGCTGAAAAGCTCAGGAGCACCCTGGGTCTGGCGGGCGAGGTCGAGCGCTGCGGTCTGCATGATTATGGTCCAGTGCAATAAAGGGTGCGGCGGCGTGGCCCCGCCGCCTACGGTCGGCTGTCAGGCGCGTGGTGCGAGTGGCGCCTTGCGGGTGCGGCCCCAGGCAACAAACAGGGCAATGGCCAGCAGCACCAGGTTCATCGGCACAACCGTGAATTCGCCGCGGCTCAGATGAACGCCAATTGCAAGTGCCTGAATGACGCTGAAACCAAGCGCTGCCAGCGGTGTCAGCAGTGGCAAGATGCGGGTGAGCGCTGGCAGGAGGACGCCGATGGCGCCAGCCAGTTCGGCAAAGCCGATAAAGCGGACGAGGGCGAGAGGGGCATCGAGGGTCCAGCCCATGCCCATCTGGGCAAGGGCCTCGACGGGGGTGAAGGCGTGCATGTAGCCCGACATGCCAAACATGCCTGCCAAGGCGATCTGGCCAACCCAAAGGCCAATAGTCCAACCGCGGCCATTCGAGGCGGTCGATACAGTGTTTTCGAAAGTCATTGTCTGTCTCCTGGATCCGCCCTGAATGGGCTTAAGTGGTGAGGCCACTATCCATCTTTCCCATCCATTGATCATCGTGGTAATTGTTGATCCTATCTTTCCTGAAAGGAAATGATCATGGACACGTTGACCAGCCTGCGGGTGTTCGTGGCTGTCGCCGATTTACGCAGTTTTTCGGCGGCTTCGGCGCGCCTGGAGATGTCCGCGGCGATGACCAGCAAGCATGTGCAAGCGCTGGAGCGCCGGGTGGGCGCACGACTGCTCAATCGCAACAGCCGCAATGTGGGGCTGACCGAAGCCGGGGTCACCTATCTGGCCAGCGTGCGGATCATGCTGGACGGGCTGGATG
Source organism: Devosia sp. J2-20 (assembly GCF_055808475.1). Classification (NCBI taxonomy): domain Bacteria; kingdom Pseudomonadati; phylum Pseudomonadota; class Alphaproteobacteria; order Hyphomicrobiales; family Devosiaceae; genus Devosia; species Devosia sp. J2-20. The sequence continues at coordinate 895,410 of NZ_CM147870.1, forward strand.
ATGTGGAGGCGCGGATCGGTGATGCGACGGTGGTGCCGCGGGGTGATTTGAAGATCAGCCTGCCGGTGTGGATGGCCAATGCGCGGTTCGTGGCTGCACTGGCGGAATATCAGCGCACCTATCCTGAGGTTGTGCTCGACCTCGATCTGGAAGGGCGTATGGTCAATATGGTCGAAGAAGGGTTCGATCTGGCCCTGCGCGGTGCCCGTATGCTCGATGAGGGTCTGATTGCGCGCAAGCTGACCGATATTGCCTTCCATCTCGTCGCCAGTCCGGAATTGCTCGAGCGCGTCGGGCGGCCTGAAAAGCTGCAGGATTTGGTGGGCATGCCGTTATTGGCCTACGGCCCGGTGACAGGTTCGGGTCTGGTGCCGTTCGAACAGAACGGAGAAACGGTCGAGGTGCGGTTTGTGCCGGTCATGCGCAGTGCCAATGAGACCATGCTGCTGGAGGCTGCGCGGGCGGGCATGGGCTTTGCGATCTCACCGGACCTAATGATCGACCAGGACCTGAAACAGGGCTCGCTGGAGCGGGTGTTGCCCGAGCAGGTCCAACTGACCGGGCCGCTTTATGCGGTCTATCCCAATCGCAGCTATCTACCGGCCAAGGTGCGCACTTTCCTTGATCACATGGTGGCCAAGGGCGTGTTCGCCTAGCGGCTCAGCGACGGCGTTTGCGGAAGGAGGCGTCGGGGGGCCGGTGAAGCAGCCGAGGACATGCGGATAGGTCTGGGTGACCACATAGCCATAAACACCGTCCTGAACCATGCCGTTGCAGGCATCCAGATCGCCAAGGCCTTCGACATATTCCCAATCGTCAATGAAGGTGCCGTCATGGGTGCCGCCGGGACCGCCGCTACGTTCTCCGGTCTTGAGGCGGTAGCTGGTTGTAGCAGCGCGGATGGTGCCATTGTCGCTGATGTAGCTGCCGAAAATGGGAAAGCCGTCGGCAGCAAAGCCGATTACCGGCGAGGTCTGGGTTGGGTTGTCCTGCTCGAACAGGGCCATGGGGTTGCCGTGATAATGGTAAGTGCCATCGGGTTGGGTGTGGGCATTGTGTTCGTCGGCGCCGAAATTGCTGGAGCCGCCCATCGGATCATAGCGATAGGGCGCGTTGATGTCGTTGCAGCCAATATTGCCATCGCCGACGCCAAAGCATCCGGCGGCGAGCAGGTCGAGCTTGACCCCGTTGAGGAAGACCGCGTTGTCGTACATCAGGCTGAGCGGTGTGGGACTGGCGGCCGCAGCAGGATTGGCGGGGATGGTGTAGGTCTGGTTCTGCGTGCTGAACCGTGTGGCGAAGCGGCCCGTGGCGTTGAAATCGTGGTTGGGCACGGCATTGGAGGCGATGGTGCAGATGGTTTCGTTAGCCATGATCTCGATGGCAGCGTCGAAGGTCTGGCTATTCTGTATGTCGGTGGCCTGTGCCGAATAGGTATTGGCGTAATCCTGACAATTGGCCGATCGCTCGGTCAAGAGCGCATTGGTAATCTCTTCATGCCCCGACGCACTTCCAATGCCTGTTGTCAGGGTCAGCATGGCCAGTACTGCGACGGCGCCGCGACGGGCAAGGGGCTGAGTTGTGCGCATGGGAGATCTCCTGATTGAGTCAGTCTGGATGCCACCAAGGTGCCTGGCAAGGGGGCCTTGGTGTGGGGTACTCAGCCGTCGGGCAGGGTCTTGATGACGGCGGTCAGTTGTTCGTGGGCGAGACCCTGCTGGATAGCGGCAGCGAAGCGGGCGCGGACCTGTTCGGATACCGGGGCGTGAGCAGGTCCACCGGCCGCGCTGACGGCATAGCCGAGGTCCTTTTTGACCAGTTCGACTGGAAAGAGCGGTGGTGTATCACCCTTGAGCATGAGTTCGCCAGCGACGCGGGCTGCAGGAGAGCAGGCGGGGGTGGCGCCTATGATGGCAAGACAACTAGCCGCATCGAGGCCCTGCCGGGGCAGCATGCTGACCAGTTCGGCCATGACAGCAGTCTGGGTGGCGTAGAGCGTATTGACGGCAAGCTTTATGGCCATAGCAGCGCCGTCGGGACCGGCGGGGTGACTGGTGTCGCCCATGGCGGACAGAATTGGCGTTGCCCGCGCCAGAGCTTCGTCGGTGCCGCCGGCGAAGAAAATGAGACTGCCCGCTTCGGCCTGAGGGCGCGAACCGGCCACAGGGGCGTCCATGAACTGCAGACCATGCCTGGTTGCCACATCTGCCAGATGGCGTAGGTGCTCAAGGCTGAGCGTAGAGCACTCAATGGCCAGCGCAGACTTGTCCATGCCGGCAAAGGCGCCGGATTGAGGATCTGTCCACACCTGGACCGAGGCTGCATCGTCGCGCAACATGGTAAGCACAAATTCCGCGCCCTGAGCAGCGTCGTGTGGGGTGGCCGAAATATTGGCACCCTTTTCGGCCAAAGGCGCGCAACGGGCAGCGGTCCTGTTCCAGACCGTCACCGCGTGCCCCGCGTCGAGGAGGTTCGCGGCCATGCGCGTGCCCATGGCGCCAAGGCCAAGAAAAGCAATATTGGCCATCAAAGTGCCTCCGCATAATTCTGCGGGAACAAGGCGCGCATGGTGTCCTCATCGAAAGCCTGTTTGACACTGAGGTGATCACCAGCGTGCCGGGCTCTGTCGGCGGCTGGGCGCGCGTTGATGGTTGCGCACCAGCGGGTCAAGGCGGGCCAACGATGCCCGCCATCTTCCCCATATACCAAGCCATTACGCACGGCAAAATCAACCCAGCCCCAGGCCGCCATGTCAGCGATTGTGTAGTCAGACCCGGCTAGCCACGGGGTCAGTGTCAGGTGCTTGTCCAGCACGGAGAAATGGCGTTCCAGTTCGCGCGCATAGCGGTTGGTGGCGTAAGCGCTGTCGGTGTGAATGTTGAGGAAATGAAATGCCTGTCCACAAAACGGGCCCAGGCCCGACGCGACAAACATCAGCCAGGAGAGCATTTGGGGGCGTGACCTGTCGTCGCCGTTGAACTGCTCCGCCCGGTCAGCCAGCCAGAGCAGTATGGCCGTTGAATCAAAGATGACCACGTCACCCTCAATAATGGCCGGGACTTTGCCATTGGGGTTGATGCGGCGAAACTCGGGTGTGTGCTGGGCGCCATCCCAGATGTCGGTGGCGACCACCTCATAGGGGTGTGCGAGTTCTTCGAGGAGCAGGGCGACTTTCGTCGGGTTTGGTGTGTTGTGATAAAATAGCTTGAGCATGTGAACCTCCTTGCAGGGTAGGTCACATTGATGGATTATTCCGCTGGAAAGCTGTAGGTGGGTATTTCTGCTATGACTTATCTGGTTCTCAGATGAATGACCGACTGCTGGCGTTGCGCGTGTTCTGCCGCGTCGCCCGTCTGGGAAGCTTTTCGCAGGCGGGTCGTGCTTTGAATCTGTCGCAGTCTTCGACATCGCGGATCGTGTCGGAACTGGAGCGTGAGCTGGGCGTGACGCTGCTAACGCGCACGACGCGGGCGGTTGCGTTGACTGAAGCGGGTGCCGACTATCTGGAGCGGGCAGAGCGCATCCTGGATGCGATGGAGGAGGCCGACCATGCTGTGCGGGGCGATGGGCGGCTGACCGGGCGGCTGCGTATCGGACTGTCGAGCAGCTTTGGTCTGCGCAAGGTGGTGCCGAGACTGGCTGAATTCATGGCGCGCCATGAAACACTGACAGTAGATCTGGCTGTTTCGGACAGCCATCAGGACCTGGTCAGCGAGGGGATCGACATTGCGTTTCGCCTGGGCGCGCTGGTCGACAGCACTACGCTGGTTCGCAAACTGGGCGAGACGCCGCGCATTCTGGCGGCCTCGCCGGACTATCTTGCGTCCCGTCCGACGATTGTCACGCCGCATGATCTGGCAGCGCATGAATTGATCGTGGGGCCGGGCGTCGTGCCGCAGGAGCTGAACTTTCAGTGCGGGGGCGAGAGAATAACCATCCGTGCTTCGGGCCGTACGACCTGCATCGCCAATGAAGGCGCGACTGCCGCGGCACGAGCCGGGCTGGGGATAACCGTATCCTCCATCTGGGGTGTTGAGGCCGAGATCGCGAGCGGACAACTGGTGCAGGTGCTGGCGGGATGGCACGTGGGCAATGTCGCGCTGCATGCGGTGTTTCCTCCCGGGCGCCAACCCAGACCGGCGGCACGAGCGCTTGCCGATCTGTTCGTCGGGCAGCGCCTCTAGGGTTGTATTGGAGTGAGTCAGACACCCACGCCTGGTGACGTGATGTGCTTGTCAAACAAGCGTGGCTAGCTCAAGACAGGGGGGTCTTCGTTCTGCTACTGAGGAGCCAAAATGCCCGATAGACCGTCCGTGCTGGCGCCGTTTCGGCATGAGACGTTCCGCCTGCTGTGGATTGCCACGCTGATGAGCAATCTGGGTGGGCTGGTGCAGTCGGTGGGTGCCGGCTGGATGATGACCACGCTGACGGACAGCCACAATATGGTGGCGCTGGTGCAGGCCTCAACGACACTGCCGATCATGATCTTTTCGATCGCTGCGGGGGCACTGGCGGACAATTTTGACCGGCGCATCGTGATGATCATTGCCCAGAGTGGGATGGCAGTGGTCTCGCTGCTGCTGGCAGTTCTCGCCTTTATGGGGCTGATGAGCCCATGGCTGCTGCTGGGGCTGACCTTTCTGATCGGGGCTGGGACAGCGTTGTTCAATCCCTCCTGGCAGGCCTCGATGGGCGATATCGTGCCGCGCAGCGATCTGGCGGGCGCGGTAACGCTGAATGCCATGGGTTTCAATATGATGCGCAGCATCGGCCCGGCGGTGGGCGGGCTGATCGTGGCGCTGGCGGGTGCGGCGGCGGCGTTCGCACTCAATGCCGTGACCTATGTGCCGCTGATCTTCTCGTTGCTGCGCTGGAAGCCGGAGCGGCCGCCGAACCGGTTGCCGCGCGAGGATTTCGGTAGCGCCATTCTGGCAGGCATTCGTTACGTGTCGCTGTCGCCCAACTTGACCACAGTGCTGTTTCGCAGCTTTTTGTTTGGTCTGTCTGCCATCGTCGTGCTGGCGCTGCTGCCATCAGTGGCGGACGAATATGTCGGCGGCGGTGCGCTGGTCTATGGCACGCTGCTGGGCAGTTTCGGGGTAGGGGCGATTGGGGGGGCGTTCATCAATGGCCGGGTGCGCGAGCGCTATAGCAATGAGTGGATCGTGCGGTTTGCCTGTGTCGGCTTCGCGCTGAGTTGCGTGGGGCTGGGGTTCAGCCGTGATGTGTTTCTCAGCCATATCGTGCTGCTGCCAGCGGGTGCCTGCTGGGTGCTTACGATGAGCCTGTTCAATGTATCTATACAGCTGTCATCGCCGCGCTGGGTGGTTGGGCGTGCCCTGTCGCTGTATCAGACGGCAACATTTGGCGGCATGGCAATGGGCAGCTGGCTGTGGGGCATCAACGCTGATGCAGTGGGGTTGGACTGGTCACTGGCGACAGCGGCGGTGGTGCTACTGGTCTGCGCGCTGGTGGGGTTCAGACTGCCGCTGCCGCAGTTTGAATCGCGCGACCTCAATCCGCTCAACACCTTTAACGAGCCGGTGCTGCGGCTGGATCTGACGCCGCGCAGCGGGCCAATCATGGTGATGGTGGATTATCGCATAGCCCAAGAGGACATCCCGCAGTTTCTGGCGCTGATGACCGAGCGGCGCAAGGTGCGGTTGCGGGACGGGGCGCGGCAATGGGCGCTACTGCGTGATCTCGAGTTGCCCGATCTTTGGGTCGAGAGTTACCACGTGCCGACCTGGGTAGATTATGTGCGGCACAATCTGCGGCGTACCAAGGCGGATGCGGAGAACTTTCAGGCGCTGCGGACTTTGCATCAGGGCGATGCGCCGCCGCGCGTGCACCGGATGATCGAGCGGCAGACGGTGCCACTGGATGACGAGACGCCGTTGCGGGGCACGCCGGAAGTCTAGGACCTAGGCAACAAATCGACACCCCTCGGGTTTGACCTGAGGGGATTGTGCTTGCGGGCAAAGGGATAGGGTAGGGCCCTCGGGTCAGGCCCGAGGGCGACGCGCAGTGGCTGGCTGCCTGCTTCAGGCGACCTGGGCGAAGCGTTCGTCGAAGGCGTAGCCGGCCCCGCGCACGGTGCGGATGGGGTCGGTTTCGCGGCCACGATTGATGGCGCGGCGGAGGCGGCCGATATGGACGTCCACGGTGCGTTCATCGACATAGACGTCGTTGCCCCAGACGCCGTCGAGCAGTTGCTCGCGTGAATAGACCCGGCCGGGATGGCGCATCAGATATTCAAGCAGGCGGTATTCGGTGGGCCCCAGATGCACGTCGCGCGCGGCGCGGCGGACACGATGGGTGGTGCGGTCGAGTTCGAGATCGCCAACCTTGAGGGCGGCCGTGACCAGATTGGGGTTGGCGCGGCGCAGCAGGGCATGGATGCGGGCGACCAGTTCGGGGACCGAGAAGGGTTTGACCACGTAGTCATCGGCGCCGGTGGCCAGACCGCGGACGCGCTCTTCTTCCTCACCGCGGGCGGTGAGCATGATGATCGGGACGCGGGCGGTTTCCTCACGGGCGCGCAGGCGGCGGCACAGTTCGATGCCCGAGATTTCGGGCAGCATCCAATCGAGCAGGATCAAATCGGGCAGCTTGTCCTGAATGGCGTGGGTGGCTTCGTCACCGGTTTCAGCGGTGACGACGCGAAAGCCTTCGGCCTCAAGATTGTAGCGCAGCAGGATGGCGATATCGCCTTCGTCTTCGACTACGAGGATAGTGGCGGGCATTGCTTGCTCCGGTCGTTCTTGCACCACGCCTGGGTGCGAGTGGCTCCACCCTTCAGCCTTCCCCATCAAGGGGAGGTGCAGTGCGGTGGATATATCTGGATCAGGCCTTGATCTGGGTGCGCTGCAGTTCTTCGACATCGCTCGAGAGCTGCTTGCCGGTCTGCAGGTAATAGGCACGTTCAGCAATATTGGTGGCGTGGTCGCCGATGCGTTCCAGGCTCTTGGCGCAGAACAGCAGATGGGTGCAGGGCGTGATGTTGCGTGGATCTTCCATCATGTAGGTGAGCAGTTCGCGGAACAGCGAGGTGTACATGGCGTCCACCTCGTCATCGCGGTTGCACACCTGAATGGCGCCTTCGGCATCGCGGCTGGAGTAGGCGTCCAGCGATTCCTTGATCTGGCGCAGCACCAGTGCGGTCATGTTGCGCACGCCATTGTAGAAGGTGGGCTGCAGGTTCAGCCCTTCGATCTTGAGCGAGCGGCGGGCAAGCTGCTTGGCCATGTCGCCGACGCGTTCAAGATCGGAAGCAACGTGGATGGCCGTGATGATGGAGCGCAGATCGGACGCCATGGGCTGGCGGCGGGCGATCATGGAAACGGCCATATCGTCGATCTTGCGCTGCATGTCGTCAATGCGCTGATCGGCGATGATGGTCAGATCGGCCAGTTCGCGATCGAGCTTGAGCAGGGCCTTGGTGCCGTTTTCAATGGCGACTTCGACCTGGCCACCCATCTCGGCGATGGTCTGGGCGAGGGCGACAAGTTCGTCATTGTAGGAAGAGACGATATGTTCGGGGGCCATGGTGTTCCTCTGGACCTGTGACGTGGCGCGACCGGCCCGCAAAAACCGGACGCCAGAGTGGGTGGGGCGCCGGACTAGCCGATGCGGCCCATGATGTAGTCCTGGGTCTGTTTGTGGACCGGGTTGGTGAAGATGTCTTCGGTGACGCCTTCCTCAATCAGGTTGCCCAGGTGGAAGAATGCCGTGCGCTGGCTGACGCGGGCGGCCTGCTGCATGGAGTGGGTGACGATCACGATGGTGTAGTTTTCACGCAATTCATCGATCAGCTCTTCGATGATGGCGGTGGCGATGGGATCAAGTGCCGAGCAGGGCTCGTCCATCAGGATCACTTCCGGGCCAACCGCAATGGCGCGGGCGATGCACAGGCGCTGCTGCTGACCACCGGACAGGCCGGTGCCTGGCTCATTGAGGCGATCCTTGACCTCTTCGAACAGGCCCGCCTTGCGCAGGGACGACACCACGATTTCATCAAGGTCGGTCTTGGATTTGGCGATGCCGTGGATCTTGGGACCGTAGGCGACGTTCTCATAGATCGATTTGGGGAACGGGTTGGGCTTCTGGAAAACCATGCCGACGCGGGCGCGCAGTTCCACGACGTCCAGATTGGGATCGTAGATATCGTCGCCATCAAGCTTGATGGTGCCGCCGACGCGGGCCCCCTCAATGGTGTCGTTCATGCGGTTGATGCAGCGCAGAAAGGTCGACTTGCCGCAGCCCGATGGGCCGATGAAGGAGGTGACGGCACGATCGGGGATATCGATCGAGATACCGTGCAGGGCCTGTTTGGCGCCGTAGTGGACCGTCACATCGCGGGCGGTGAGACGGATGGGGCGCTCGAGGGCATCGGTGGGGTTCATGGTGCTGTTCACTGATTGCTGAGTCATCTTAACCTTGCCGGCGACCATATCCATTTGTGCGTTCTCCAGTTCGGTCATGCGCGACGCTCGAGGCGCGTGCGCAGGAAGATTGCGACTGCGTTGAGAAGGATCATCATGCCGAGCAGCACCATAATGGCAGCAGAGGTGCGCGCTTCAAAGAAGTTCCGGTTTTCATTGCCCTGCCAGAGGAAGATCTGCACCGGCAGCGCGGTGGCCTGATCCATCGGCGAGCCGGGAATAGAGGCGACGAAGGCGTTCATTCCGATCAGCAGCAGGGGCGCGGTTTCGCCGAGCGCCTGCGCCACGCCAATGATGGTGGCGGTCAGGATGGAGGGGAAGGTGACCGGCAGCACGTGATGGAACACCATCTGGGTTCTGGAGGCCCCCAGACCGAGCGCGGCCTGACGCAGGGCTGGCGAGACCGCCTGCAAGGCTGCGCGGGTAGCAATGATGATCGTGGGCAGGGTCATCAGGGTGAGCACCAGGCCACCGACAAGCGGCGCTGACAGGGGCAGGTGGAAGTAGTTGATGAACACTGCGGCGCCGAGCAGACCGAAGACAATGGAAGGCACCGCGGCCAGATTGTTGATATTGACCTCGATGAGATCGGTGAGCCGCGACTTGGGCGCGAACTCTTCGAGATAGATGGCGCTGGCGACACCGATGGGCACAGCCAGGCAGATCACCACCAACATCATGTAGAGCGAGCCCATAAAGGCACCCGCCAGACCGGCTGAGGCGGGCGCAGCGCGGCTGTCGACATTGGTGAACAGGCCCCAGGCAAAATCCTGGGTGATGGCGCCATTGTCGACCAGAATGTCGACGAGATCGCGGACCGGTGCAGAAAGCTGCTGGCGCGCATCGGGCAGGTCGCGATCGATATTGCCCTTGACCCAGTTATCGACATTGGCCGAGGCGAGTAGGCTGAAATCCTTTGACTGACCCAGCAGGCTCGGATCAGCCACGAATGCCTCGCGCACGACGTGGCGCGCATTGGTTTCGGGGATGGTCAGGATGTCCTTGCTGGATATCTCAAAGCCCGCCGGCGCGGCTTCGGTCATGGCCGCTGCAATGACCTTGTTCCAGTTCAGCATGGCGACATTGCGCTGCCATTTGAGCAGGACAGCATTGTAGTCGGCATCGGACTGGCCGGCTTCCTGAACGGGTTCTGGATCGACCTTGATGATGGCGGGATCAAACGTGACCGTGAGATGCAGCGATGCCTGATGGAAGGCAGGAATGCCCTTGCGCATCACATCGGTGAACAGCAGGGCCACAAAGCCCAGCGCCGCGCAAATGGCGACAATGCCCAGGATCCGGAAGATCTGTTCGTTGAGGTGACGACGGCGCAGACCGGCGCGGATCAGCTTGGTGCGTTCGGTGGCCTGCTTGCGGCCGGGAGCCTGTTGATCGGTCATTATTCGTACTGCTCCCGGAAGCGGCGGACGATGTAGAGCGCCACGATATTGAGAAGAAGGGTCATGACGAAAAGGGTCAGACCCAGTGCGAAGGCGACCAGCGATTGCGGGCCGGCAAAATCGGTGTCGCCGGTGAGCTGGTTGACGATGGACACGGTGATGGTCGAGATCGGCTCAAGCGGGGTGCCGCGCAGGACCGGGCTGTTGCCAGCGGCAAGCACCACGATCATGGTTTCGCCAATGGCGCGGCTGACGGCCAGCAGGAAGGCGCCGACAATGCCGGGCAGGGCAGCGGGCAACAGCACGTTGCGAATGGTTTCGGACTGGGTAGCCCCCAGACCATAGGAGCCATCGCGCATGGCCAGCGGCACCTGGTTGAGGATGTCGTCGCTGAGCGAGGAAATGAAGGGAATAATCATGATCCCCATGACCAGACCGGCGGTCAGGGCACTGGTGGCCGAGATATCCAGCCCCACCATATCACCAAGGCCGGCCAGAAACGGGCCAACCGTGACCAGAGCGAAGAAGCCATAGACGATGGTGGGGATGCCGGCGAGAATTTCGATGACCGGCTTGATGATGGCGCGCATGCGGCGCGGTGCATATTGCGAGAGATAGATTGCCGTCATCAGCCCGATGGGAACAGCCACCAATGAGGCGATGGTGGCGACCCACAGCGTGCCGGTGAGCAGGGGCAGCAGGCCATAGGAGCCATAATCGAGCGTCTCGGTGGTCGAGAATTTAGGATTCCAGACCGTACCGAAGAAGTAGTCGACCGGATTGATGAAGGAGAAAAACCGGATCGCCTCGGTGAGCAGGGAGACCACGATGCCCACAGTGGTCATGATGGCCACGGCCGAGCAGAACATCAGCAGGCCGGTGACCACCACTTCCACAGTATTGCGGGCGCGCAGGCGGGCATTGATGCGGGCGCGGGCGACCAGCAGGGCGACAATGGCGGTACCCGCAGCGGCAGCGACTATGGCCAGGAAGGTGATGAACTGGAAAGAGCGCAGTGCGTCGGCAGCGCTTTGTTCGTAGGGCGCAATGTCGCCAGCCACGCCATAGTCGGAGGCGAGTGCACCAATGCGCTGAACGGCGGCGTTCAGGCCACTCTGATCAAAGCCGGCCAGAATGTCGGTGGGGAGCTGGGAGATGATGTAGGCGCGGGTGATGCCCTGTCCCAGCCAGGCCCACAGGCCCAGAATTATCAGCGCGGGGACAAGGGTCCAGATCGCGACCAGAGCGCCATGATATTGCGGACGGGAGTGAACCTTGACGCCGTTGATGGGCGCTGTCGCCAGAGCGCGGCTTTTGGACCAGCCGGTCTGATAGGCAAGGCCAAGCAGGACGAGGAGAAGGCCGGCGATAATCAGCGAATTCATTGGCGCTCTCCATGCCGTTGGAAAGAGGTGGGCCGCACCAGAAGGTGCGGCCCGGATCGGGTGGTCTTACATACCGGCTTCGAAAGCAGCCAGCACTTCAGCGGTCTTTTCTTCTGGCTGCGGGATCAGGCCAGCGGCTTCAAGGGTGCCGCCATTGCCCGAGATCGCATCGGAGAGGAAGAACTGAACATATTCCTCGATGCCGGGGATGACGCCGATGTGCTGACCCTTGACGTAGAAGAACAGCGGACGCGACACAGGATACTCACCAGCGGCAACGCTTTCGAGCGATGGGGTGACGCCATCAACGGTCGCAACCTTAAGGGTGTCGCGGTTCTGTTCGTAGAAGGACAGGCCAAACACGCCGACCGTGTCGGGGTTGGAGGTCAGGCGTGCCAGGGTTTCGGTGTAGTCGCCGGCGATTTCGACGACAACGTCCTGACGCAGGGTTTCGCAAGCGTCTTCAGCGTGACCTTCTGGCAGACCGGCTGCTTCACAACCGATATTGACGACCTTCTCCTGGAACACTTCGCGGGTGCCGTGATTGGAGCCCGGGATAGCCAGAGCGATCGCCTGATCGGGGAGCGATGCGTCGATCTGGTTCCAGTTGGTGTATGGATTGTCGACCATTTCGCCATCGACAGGCACCTGGGCGGCGATTGCCTTGTAGACAAACAGCGGGGTCAGGGCGAAGTCAGCCTTTTCAGCGGAGGAGGCAAACACGATGCCGTCAAAACCGAACTGGATTTCGCGGATGTCGGTAACGCCCGCAGCGGCGCAGGCTTCCTTCTCGGAATCCTTGATCTGACGCGATGCATTGGCGATGTCGATGGTGTTCTCACCAACGCCTTCGCAGAATTGCTTCAGGCCGCCACTGGAGCCGCCCGAGCCAACAACAGGGGTGTTGAATTCTGGGAAGACGGCGCCGAACTCTTCAGCCACGATCGAGGCGAAGGGCAGTACGGTGGACGAACCGGCGATCTGGATAGTGTCGCGCGACTGGGCGAAAGCGACGGGGGTGCCGAATGCGGCAAGCGCGATAACAGCAGCGCTGGCGAATAGTGCGGTCTTCATGGGGAGTTCCCTTTCGGAATTCAGTTCAAACCTGGCTGGCCACTCCGGAAGGTTATTCCCCGGTGCCGCCCTTTGACGAGGCAGACCATATTGAGCGCGTGCGACAGTTTTATTGCGCTTACGTGACGCGTTTGTGACAGGCTAGGTATCTGAAAACAAATAGAAATGCTCAGAATAAGTGGCTGAGCGCGTCGCTCGACAAGAGCGGATTGTGACACCGATGCCGGCGCGGCCACAGACTCGGTGGGGGGCGAGGTGCAGGTGTGAGCGCAGATGCTAGCGCTGCTGTGTGACAGTCAGATCATCGTAAAGGCGCGTCAATGCGCGCTGGTGTCAGCGTAACAGGGGGCGCACTTCGGACTGTACCTTGCGCATCAAGGGCAGGAAATTGGCGATCATGTGCGAGGTCGAGGCGCGGGCGCTTTGCGCGCCGATATTGAGGGCGGCGACGGTCTGGCCCTGGGTATTGAACAGAGGCACGGCGATGGAACACAGGCCCAGTTCGAGTTCTTCATCAATCACGGCGAAGCCCTGCGCTGCGATGACCGCCAGTTCAGTGGTAATGGCGGCGCGGTCGGCCTTGGTCTTGGCGGTATAGGCGATCAACTCGGATCGATCGAGAATATCGCTGGCGACATTGGCGGGCAGCGCAGCCAGCATAATGCGGCCCATGGAGGTGCAATAGGCTGGCAGGTGCGCGCCTGCGCCCAGATTGATCGACATGACGCGGCGATGGGCTGCGCGGGCAATATAAAGGATCTCGGTATTGTCGAGCACCGCTGCGGACGAGGATTCGTGGATCTGCGCGGAGAGTTCATCAAGAAAGGGCTGGATCAACCGCGGTAGCGGGGTGGCAGCGAGATAGGAATGACCGAGGTTGAGAATGCGCGGCGTCAGGCGGAAGAACTTTCCGTCATAGCTGGCGTAGCCAAGGTGGTGCAGGGTGAGCAGGCAGCGGCGGGCGGTGGCGCGTTCCAGGCCGGTCCGATGTGCTACATTGGTGATGGACAGGCTGGCATGTTCCTCATCAAAACACTCAATGACCGCCAAGCCATTAACCAGACCATTGATGATATCGCCGTCGCGCATGATTGCCCCGTGACCGGTTAGCTCACTGTGTTCGTGGCCAGTGCCGTCATCACCGCGTTGGGCGCAAGACGAACATGTAGCGCAGGGCGCACATTAGGCGTTGGGCCGGGTCCGGGCAATGTGATTGTGTGCTGCATGCGCGCCGGGGAAGGGCGCGCGGACGACGGCGCTAGTCGTAAAGTCCAATTCCCTCTTGCCTGTCGCTGTCACCCTGATATGAGGCCCATGGGGCCTATAGCTCAATGGTTAGAGCCGACCGCTCATAACGGTCTGGTTCCAGGTTCGAGTCCTGGTGGGCCCACCACTTATCCATGCATGATTGAGACCCCAGGACCCGACGGCCCTAGGCGGATAGGCGCATAGGGGCGTCGGCTTTGCTTTGGGCCGATGGCGCGGGCAGGCGAAGGGCAGCCACGAGGTTGCGGTATTCGTGGCGGGCGTTGACGTGGGACATGGATGGCGCGCTGCCGAGCAGATCGGCGTCGAGGGGATCAAACACCGTCATGCCGATTGGAAAGAGCGAGCGGAAAATCACCCGCTCGGCAATGCCATCGGCAACGCGGCAACCCAGGCGGTCGGCCACACGTTCGATAGCGCTCTGGACTTGGCTGGCATTGCGTGAGCCCAGATTGGAAATGCGATTGCGCACCAAAACCCAGTCCGTGCTCGAGCCGGTATTGGCCAAACGTTCTGCCCGGGCGCGCTGCACGTTGCGCGAATAGGGGCTGGTCTCGATCGGCTCGCCGGTGACGCTGTCGAGCCGGACCAGTACGTCCAGATCGATCATGCTGTCATTGATCGGGGTCACCAGGGTATCGGCATAGCCGTGGGCCAGACGCGCCAGATTGCCATCGAAGCCGGGCGTGTCGATAACGATGTAGTCGACCTCATCGCGCAGGCCAGCGATCGCCTTGGTGAAGATTTCGAGTTCCGTACGCTGGTTCTCGCGGATCGAGTCACCCCAGGCTGTGGGGAGATGCACATGCTTGGGCATTGGCACCTGATGGCCGGTCGCTTCGACCGTAGCGCGGCGATTACGGACATAGCGGGTCAGGGTCTGCTGTCGGCTATCGACGTCGATGGTGGCGACGCGATGACCCTGATGCAACAGATAGACGGCCAGATGCAGCGCCGTGGTCGATTTGCCCGACCCTCCCTTTTCATTGCCTACCGCAATGATGTGCGCGCCGGTCTGCACCATGTTCGTCTCTCCAAATCAGAAACTGATCCCTGATATCCATGAAGTGAGGTCATGGTTAACAAGGCCCTAAGATTGGCGCGTTCAGGTGGTTCTGGGTCCGTGTTTTCGACAGATTTGCGGGGGCAGTGCTGCTCGCGCGCTATTGTGTGACCCAGGCGGTCCAGCGCGGCCGTGGCGTGGGCGCGCTGCCCATGGTCTTGCAACTGCCATAGGTGTGAAAGGTCTGCCGCTGCGCATTGATGGTGAGGGGAACACTACCCAGTAGCACGCGAATGGTGGCGGTGTCTTCGGCGAGCATCTCAACACCAGAGATCTGCACCTGATGGACATGACAACGCCCCTGCGCCCAGTGACGTGCGGCCGTTTCGGCGGATTGCTCAAGTTCGGACAATCCCGGATCGCCTTTGTAGGCGGGCAGGTAGACGTCGTTGCGCGCCACCATGGCAAGGAAGTCGGGGACTGCAGCGGGGGTTAGTCGCCCATAGCGCTGGCGATCAGGCATGACGATGACCGAGGGGGCGAAATGGCAGCCGCCGATATGCGTGCATTGCAGCACGTCCAGGCCGACGGCGGGCGCGGCCGCAGACAGCGCCTTGAAAACCGGAAAACCGAAGCGCGCGCAGCAGGCGTCGGTCTTGGCGTCGGTGCAACACAGGATGACCCGACGGGGCAGGGCAGTGCCACCCATTGGCAAGCCTGCGTTCCAGCGGCCCACGAGTTCAGCAGCGTGATTCTGGTCGCGCGGTACAATGCTGGTCGCATCTGGAAAAGATATCAGTTCGAGCGCTGTGCCGTCGCCGGCATCGACAAGGCCGACATAGCTGTCGGGGGCCGACGCGGCGGTCATGGCCAGCCGCAGGGGCGCCTCGATGTCAACGCTTTCAAAGCGGGGGCGGCGCCACTTGCCCTTGGGCCAGCGGATGAACAAGTGGCGCGCCGCCAAGGCTGCGGTGCCCGCAAGGGGCTCGCCGCAGGCAATGGCGTGATCGGTGCAAAAGCGGTGCATCTGAACCTAGTCAGCCTGCGCGGGCAGGGTGACATCGTAGATGTCGGCGATTTCGTCGAGCATCATATAGGCGCTGTAGATGCCACCGCCGAGGTTCCAGCTCAGTTCGCGGACGCGCGTGGCCTTGCCCGCTTCGGTGGCGTCCAGCTGCAGGAAGAGTGGATCGTTCAGCCATTCGCCCAGATTGGCCATCGACTCCGCATTGTCGTCGTCTGGCGCGAAGTAGAAGATGCGGTCTGCGTCCATCTCGGGAATGCGCTCCTTGCCGATCTGCACGAAAGTATCCTCGCTGCGCTGCAAGGCGGGGCGCTGAAAACCGACCAGATCAAGCACCACTCCGGCAAAGGAGTGGTCGGAATAAATGCGGGTGCGGCCGGGTGCAAAGCGCACGAGGGAGACTTCCTCGTTCACCCCGTCACCAATCGCTTCGCCAAGCGCGGTAGCGCGGTCCTTGAATGCGGCGACATTTGCCTGGGCCTTGTCGCCAAGGCCAACGGCCTGCCCGTAAAACGCATAGTTTTCGAGCCATTGGGGCCCGATGGTTGCCGACAGGATTGTCGGCGCAATGGCGGAAAGCTGTTCGTAGACCTTCTCGTGGCGAAACACCGTCCCGATGATGATGTCGGGCTCAAGCGATGCCAGTACTTCAAGATTGATGGCGGTTTCGGTGCCCAGAGAAACCGTGTCGGCCAGTTGGTCAGCCAGATGCGGATAGAACGGGTTGCCTTGCCATGACTGGGCGGCACCCACAGGCACCACGCCAAGATGCAACAGCGCTTCTGTGCCCTCATTGGTCAGGATGGCGATGCGCACCGGTGCGTCGGGCACCTCGGTAACACCCATGGCATGGGTAATTTCCCGCGCCTGTGTCGGCACGATCAGGGCAAGCGCTAAAAGCGCTGCGGCGAGCAGAGGATTGGTCATGACTGGCTTTCACAGGATTGATGGGCCGCCGGGGCGACCCATGCTGGCTAGCGGGTGGCGGGCAGTTCGTAGATGCGCTCGACGTCGTCGAGCAGCAGATTGGCCGCCAAATAGCCACCGGCGGTGTTCCAAACAGCGTCGTCAACGGCATAGGCCTTGCCAGCCTTGACCACATCCAGGTTCAGCCAAAGCGGGTCGCTGGTCCAATCAGCAGCCTGGCTGTTGCCTTCACCGTCGCCGGTTTCATAGACGTAGTAGAACAGGCGATCGCCTTCGAGCTCGGGGATGCGTTCCTTGCCGATTGCGTCGGCGAACTCGGGCTTGTCCTGGGTGGCAGGGCGGGCAAAGCCGATTTCTCCAAGGATCAGACCGGCAAAGGTATCCTTGTAGTAGATGCGGGTGAGCGATGGCATGAAGCGGCCGAGCGAGACTTCTTCTTGGAGCACGGGGCCCGCCGCTTCTGCAATCTTGTGAACGCGTGCGTCGAATGCATCGAGGGCAGCCTTGCCCTCGTCACCCTTGCCGACGGCATCGGTGTAGAGCGCCATGTTGATCTTCCAGTCGCCACGCAGGCGTTCTGACATGACGGTGGGGGCGATGGCGGACAACTGATCGTAGATCTTCTCCTGGCGGGTCTTGTTGCCCACGATCAGGTCTGGCTGGAGCGCGGCGATGGTTTCCAGATTAACCGCCGATTCTTCACCTACGACGGTCACATCGGCCATGTCGGCGGCAATGTGGGCGTACCAGGGATCGCCCAACCAGGAGCGGACGGCGCCAACGGGTGTGATCCCGACCGCCAACAGGGCTTCGGTGCCCTCATTGGTCAGAACGACGATGCGCTGTGGACTGTCTGGGACATCGGTGGTGCCCATGGCGTGGGTGATTTCGCGAGCAAAGGCGGGCTGGACCAGAGCCAGGCTGGCCAGCGCGATGCTGCGCAGAACGGTACGGCGAAGAAGCTTCATAATTCATCTCAAACTTGACATGCGGTGTCATAAAATGGTCTTCGGAAGCAGCAGAAGTCAACCTGACTTTGAAAATCATATTTACGAGACTCGCTCTGAACAGTTTTTCGTCAACCCCGGTGCCGTCGCAGCGGCCCCTGCCATTTGCATGGGTCTGCGTCAGTCTGATTGCGGTGTTGCTTGGTGCCATGGCACTGAGCATCACGGTGGGCTATCGCATCTATGGCCCGCTGCAGGTATGGCAGGCCCTGTTCGCTTTTGACGGCTCAGAAGCGGCTACGGTGATCAGCACACTGCGCCTGCCGCGGGCGGTGATCGCGCCTCTGGTTGGCGCGGGGCTGGGTATTGCCGGGGTGCAGGTGCAGACCCTTTCGCGCAATCGTATCGCGTCGCCCGACACTCTAGGGCTCAATGCCGGCGCATCTTTGGCCGTCGTGGTCGCCAGCACGGTTTTTGGCGTTGGTTCCCTGATGGGGCTGTCACTGACGGCGGCATTCGGCGCCCTGGTCACCAGCCTTGTGGTGTTTGCCATAGCGGCTGGTGCCGGCGGGCTGTCGCCAATCCGTATCGTGCTGATCGGGGTGACCATTGCCGGGCTGGGGCAGTCGATCGTGCAGATCATCCTGACCACCAATGAGGCGCAGTTGCAGAACCTGCTGTTCTGGCTGGCGGGATCGTTCGTTGACCGTCCGATGAGCCTGGCCATCAATGGTGGCCCGTTTATCATGATTGGCGTCGCCATGGCCCTGGCTTTGGCGCGCCCGCTTGATGCCATGCAGGCCGATGACGAAACGGCAAGCGGGTTGGGCGTGCCGGTGACGCTGGTGCGGATTGGCTGCTTTGTCTCGGTATCACTGCTGACCGGCGCCTCTGTCGCCATGGCCGGGCCTGTCAGCTTTGTGGGACTGGTCGTGCCGCATGCGGCGCGCCGATTGGTAGGGCTGCGCCATGGTCGCCAGATCATTGCCGCGGGTTTGTTTGGCGCCATTTATGCGACGCTAGCCGATGTGGCGGCACGCTTTGTGATTTTTCCGGTGGAAGCGCCCGTTGGCGCCATTACTGCAGTTGTTGGCGGCATTGTGCTGGTCATTCTGCTGCGCAGGAGGGCGGCATGAGCGCTCTGAACACCTCGCTCTTTAAAGCGCGCACGCCTGTCGCGCTGGCGATCATGGTGTGTGCCTTCGCGCTACTGGCCCTGAGCGGCGTGGCGTTTGGCTCCAGCTGGATCCCGATGGACCAGGTGGCATCGGTCATTCTGGGGGCGGGCGAGAAGACCCAACGGCTCATTGTGCTGCAATTGCGTCTGCCGCGCGTGGTGATCGCAGCGCTGGCCGGCGGCGGCATGGCTGTTGCGGGCTACCTGCTTCAGAAGGTGACCCGCAATGCACTGGCATCGCCAAGCGTGCTGGGCGTAATCGACGGGGCGGCACTTGGCGTGGTGCTGTTTCTGGCGCTGCTGTCCAATGAGTCCAACACCCTCATCATCCCGATTGGCTACCAGCCGCTGGCGGCGCTGGCCGGGGCCGTGCTGGGCATCACCCTGGTATTCTTGCTCAGCGGTCGCCAGTCGAGTTCGGCGGTGCGGCTGTTGTTGTTCGGTATCGCCATGGCGGCGGTGTTCAAGGCGATGGTCATGGTGCTGATCCTGATCGGCCCGATTTATCGCGCCAGCCAGGCATCGCGCTGGCTGGCCGGGTCAGTCAATGAGATCAACTGGAGCGAAATCCAGATTACGCTGGTGATGCTGGTGCCCTTGCTCGTTATGGCAGTATTGGCAGCGCGCAAAATGCCGCCCGCTGATCTAGATGAGGTATCGGCGCGCAGCATCGGGCTCAATCTGCCGGTGTTTCGTATCGTGATCTTTGCCCTTGCCGCCGGACTGACGGCTGTGTCGGTGGCGTTTGTCGGGGGTGTCGGCTTCATCGGTCTGATGGCGCCGCATCTGGCGCGCCTGATGGTTGGCCGCAATGTCTATGCCGGTCTGCTGGGCAGCTTCCTGCTCGGCGCAATCATGCTGGTCGGCGCCGATCTGATCGTGCGCGTGCTGTTCAGTCCCGTGGAAGTGCCTGCAGGCACCGTGACGGCGGTTATCGGCGCTCCCTATTTTCTCTTTCTTTTGATGAGCAGACAACGCCATGACGGATAGCCCGGCCATTGTCATCGACGCCCTGAGCCTGGGCTATGGCAGCACCAGCGTGCTTGATACGCTCTCGCTGAGTATTCCGCGGGGCAAGATCACCGTGCTGGCCGGCCCCAATGGGTGCGGCAAGTCCACATTGCTGCGCGCGATCCGGCGCCTGCATAAACCCAGCGACGGTCGTATCCTGCTCGAGACGACAGACATCGCCAAGCTTGGCGAGCGCATGCTGGCGCGGCAGATCGGGCTGTTGGCGCAAAGCCCTTCGGCCCCGGACGACATGACAGTCGAAGAACTGGTGCGGCTTGGTCGCTATCCGCACCAATCCATGCTGCAGCCCTGGAGCCCCGATGATACGCGGGCGTTTGAAGCGGCGATGGCGGGCACTGGGGTCGCTCATTTGCGGCACCGCCATCTCGGATCGCTCTCGGGCGGGCAGTTGCAGCGTGTGTGGATCGCCATGGTGCTGGCACAGGAAACCGAAATCGTCTGTCTGGATGAGCCAGTGAACCATCTGGACATGTCGCACCAGCTTGATTGTCTCGACCTGGTGCGTCAGCTCAACTCGGCATTCGGGCGTACGATCGTGCTGGTGCTACACGACCTCAATCTGGCCGCGCGCTATGCTGACCAATTGGTGTTCCTGCGCGACGGTGCCGTCGCGGCCACCGGAAAGCCGGAAGAGCTGATGACCCAGGAACTGATCGCCCGCGTATTCGATGTCGACGCCATGATCATCACCGACCCCGCCTATGGCCGGCCGCTATGCATACCTCTTAACACGCGCGAACGTGTGATCGGGGCGTGATTGGCCCTGGTCAGTACGCCGCGGCGTGCGCCAGTGGAGAGGATAAGGTCAGCATCAGGATTTTGACATCCAGCCCGAGTGACCAGTTTTCAGCATAGGCAATGTCATGGGATATGCGGCCATCAAGCTGAGACTGGCTGATGATCTCGCCACGAAATCCGTTGACTTGAGCCCACCCGGTAATGCCCGGCTTGATGCGCTGGCGCTGTGCGTACTGCGCAAAGCGGTGGCTGAGTTCGGCATCATGCGAGATAGCGTGTGGGCGAGGGCCCACCATGCTCATGTCGCCGCGCAGCACATTGAGCAATTGGGGCAGCTCATCAATACTGGAGCGACGCAGGAAGCGACCCAAAGGCGTGATGCGGCTGTCACCCGCTATGGCGGGGGTCATTGCGCGGCCATCCTCGGTTACCGTCATGGAGCGGAACTTGAGAATGTAGAAGCTCTTGCCGTTGAAGCCGCGGCGTTCCTGACGGAACAGGATCGGTCCGGGGCTGGTAATCCTGACAAGCAGAGCAGTGCCTAGAATTATGGGGCCGAACAACACCAATGCAATGATCGCAGCGACGATGTCCAAGGTGCGCTTGATCATACGGTCGCCGTCAGTGAGCGGCTTACGCATCACCCGAACGGCGTTACCCGGTCCGATCGAAAGAACATCGAGGTATCTCTCGTCCTGACGCTGGGGCGCAAATGCGACGTTTATCGCAAAGGGCCTGCACGCCTGCATCAGAGCCGAAGTGGTCGGGGATCCGACGGGACCATCGAGAAACAGG
Organism: Devosia sp. J2-20; assembly: GCF_055808475.1. NCBI lineage: Bacteria > Pseudomonadati > Pseudomonadota > Alphaproteobacteria > Hyphomicrobiales > Devosiaceae > Devosia > Devosia sp. J2-20. Next base: position 916,622 of record NZ_CM147870.1, read on the forward strand.
ACATGATCGCAGCGGCGCTCGACACAGATTTTGACGAAGTCATCAAAGCCGGCGGCTGAGGTGTTTTCACTGTCGTGTTCAAGAGCCCGGGTCGCAACTACCTGGGCACCTTGTTGCCAAATGCGGGCGTCTCGCTCGAACCGGCGGATCGAGTCGGCGTTGCCAACAAGTGCAGTGCGGTCAATCTGGAACTGTCCGGCGCTCATCATGGTACGCACGCGAGCGTAGAGGGCCCAGCGCACGATCATCAGAAGCGCGGCGCCGATCAGAAGCCACTGCCAGGTCTGAGGCGTTGGGCTAATGAACTCTCCCGTGATCAGCAGGCTGCAAAGCCAAACTACTGCGACCGTAATTGCCCAGTGCGTGGCGGCGGCCAGAAGGTTGGGACGAGACTGGCTTGAGGCGAGCGCCCGCTCGGAAGAGGCATGGGAAAATGCACCGTAAAGCACAGCCATCAGGGGCAGTGCCAGCGCAGCGGCGCGACCTTCAGATATCAGTGGGTCGGTCATCAGCAATGAGATGGCGAGGGCGATTGCCGCGGCAACGACACCTTCAAAGGCTGCCAGAGCATAGCCAAAATAGACTCGACTAGGGATCTTGAAACGGCGCCGACGCCGAAGTTCAGCATTTCTGGTTGTGACGCTGTCTTGATACATCGGCGGCCTCATCCCTTAAGAGCCCGTTAACCGTAGCAGGCTGGCGAGGGGTGGGCACTTGCAGACTGTGGGCGAGGTTAACGTGAGAACTTTAGAGAAATTGTCTGTTTTCAGATGTTTAGTCTGCGCTTGAGCAGGCGCTTTGAAAGCTGGGTCCTGCGTCTGTGGATAAGTCTGTTGGGACATTGTTCATCTTCGCGGCCAGCAAAGGCACGCTTGGGTGACGAGCAATCGTGCACGTGGTCATGGGGTCGGCAAACACGGCGCTCAGTTCGATCCTGACGACTGCCATTTCGACTGAGTGTGAATTTCGTGTCGGGTGCTTTCCGGACTGTCCCGGACTCGCTGACTTTCTGGCGCATAGCCAAAACCTGTCGCGGCGACCCGGCCTTTGAGCGTGGTAGTGGGAGCGGTCGAAACCGAGCAGCGCGCGGCTAGGGGTTAGGCCCGCTCAGACAGTTTCCCGGATAATGTCGCGTCAATTTTCGCGGGTGCGGGAGCGCCCCTAGCTCAAAAGCGCTTCATAACGGTCCGCAATCAAATCGATATCGAAATCCTTGGCGCGTTGTCGCAGGGCCTGGCGATCTGTTGGCCGATCCATCAAGCTGGCCATGGCTTTGGCGAGCGCCTGTGTATCCCCCACAGGCACCAACGCGCCATAGAGCCCATCGCCCAGAATCTCGCGTGGCCCATAAGGGGCGTCGGTGGATATGACGGGTACGCCTTCAGCCATGGCTTCAATGAGCACGTTGCCAAAGCCTTCGCTGGTTGAAGACAGGACGAACATGTCCGCTGCCTTGTAGCAATCCGTCAAATCATTGACGTAACCGGGCAGCAGCACACTCTGTCCGATGCCAAGTGCGTCGGCCTGATTGCGCAGGTCCGCCGCCAAGGGGCCTTCCCCAAATATCACCAGCCGCGCCTCGTGCGTTTGTCGCAATCGGGCGAAGGCCGCAATCAGTGTCTTGTGATCTTTGACCGGGACCAATCGGCCTGCGGTCGCAATGACGGTAGCTTTGCCCATCGCCGCAAGATCGGTTTGCCAGCGATCATCGACCGATGGCTTGCTCTGTTTTGGGGGCAGTGGATTGTTGATGATGGCGATGCGTTGCCTGTCAAAACCACGGGCCTCCAGGTCCTGGCCTATGCCTTGGGAGACCGCGATGGCCTTGCTGGTCCGGCTACGCACCAGATGAGACAAGGTGACGGCCAGTTTGGCGCCAAAGGTCGTTGATGGCAGGCCGGCTGCCGCGTGGAAACTGGGGAAGAACCTCGCCCTGCTGGCTGACAGTCTCAACGCCATGGAAATGGCGAGATTGGCAAATTCGGGGGCAGAGAAAACCGCGTCTGGCCGGTGTCGGCGGAAGAACAGCGCGGATTGAAAAATGCCCCGGATCGTGCCGATCTTGCCATAGCCTTCGCCGTGGATCGGCAGGTCGAGCGACACCAGGCTGACTGCGGGCGAGAGCAGTGTGGCATTAGGGCCGTCAGCGTTCCAGGTGAAGAGCGTCACCTTATGACCGCGCCCTGCAAGGGCGTTCGCCATCAGCGTAAAGACGCGTTCAGAGCCACCGCCCCGCAGGCTGGCCGTGTGGAAGACGACGCGTTTACCCACCGCTATTGCGGTGCTGTTTGTGCGGCAGGTGGGTTGCGCATATCGCGCCAAATCCCGACGCAAACGGCGATCACCATCCCCAAGAAGAGTCCAAGGAAGCCACCAATGCCCATCACGAGGACCGTGCGTGGCGGCCACGAACGTCCTTTGGGTGGCACAGCAGTGGAGATGACGCGCACATTGGTCGTATCGATCTGTTCACGCTCGGTGATCTGCCGCGCCCGCGACAGGAAGCTCTCGTAGATTACTGTTTTGGATGTTGCGTCACGCTCGAGTTCGCGCAGTTGAACCTGCAGGTCGTTGTCGGTGAAGACAGCGCTGGTGAGGTTAGCGCTCTCTGCGGTCAGGGCAGCGAGGTTAGTCTCGGCGTCATCCAGCGCGGTCTTGGCCGATGCTACAGCGCGATCGATTTCAGTGCGGATCTGGGTTTGCACGGCGTCCAGTTCCGCTGTCAGGCCCACGATGGTCGGGTGGCGAGGGCCGAGCAGCATTGACTGCGACAGGAGCTGTTGCTGCAGAGCGCCTGCGCGATCGCGCAGGGCGGGCAGGCTGGTAGCGGCTGTGCCCGTCGACGGGTTGGCCTGTGCGCCAGCGGCGGCGAGCGCATCATAGGTGGTGCGGGCTTCAATGACACGCGCCTGTGCGGCGACGACCTGAGCATTGAGGGCGTTCATGGTCTGGGTGCTGACCAGTTGCCCGTCACCCGACATTGCAAGTTTGTTTTCGCGGCGGAAGGTCTGGACCCTCTCCTCGGCAGCCTGAACATCGGTCTTGAGTTCATCAAGGCGGTTATCAAGTGACGTGGCGGCGCGAGACGCCCCGTCCGCCTCGGCTTCAGCGAGTTCATCGCGGAACGCCTGAACGATGCCAGCCGAAATGGCGATGGCCTTGTCGGTGGATTCCGAGGATACCATCAGACTTGCCACGAAGGACTTCTCGTCCGACTTGGTGGCAACGCGTTCGCTCAGCGCGCGGACTGCTATTACCGAGGGATCTTCAGTGCTGGCACTGGCAGTACCGCCGCCAACAAAGTTTGGCAGGGAAAACAGCGGTGGCGTGGTGTCGTAAAACTCGGTGTCATTAACCAGGTCCAGATCGGCGACTACACGTGTCAGGACGTTGCGCGAAGTCAGTACCCGCAGCTTGCTGCCAGCGATGAGCAGTTGGCCATCAACCTGACCAGGCTGGGAAAATACATCCCCTTCGACTACCTGAAGATTGGCGGGATCGATCATGATGTCAGTGGTCACGGTGTAGCGTGGCTTGCTTAGCACCGCAAAAGCGCCGCCCAGGACAGTGCCAATGATGGCCAGAATTGCTGTCAGTATCAGACCATTACGCAGCCATACAAAGAGGCGTCCAAAATCAAGTTCGAGAAAATCACCGATCTTGTCGAGCGTCACTGTATTTGGTGTGCTGGGGGCTTGCGCCGTGTTTGCGGGGGCCGGCGCACGCCAATTCTGTTCGCCCCCGAGCCGCGCGTAAGCGCGAGCACCGGTGCGGCGATCGGACGGTGGGGCAATGTCGGCCATGGCGTTAACGCCTCGTTTTCCAGAGTGACATAGTGTTAAGACCTTATACAGCATGCCCGTCAGGTCGCTGCCGGAATGACCTTTTTTGGTTAAGCGGGGGCCAGACATGCCAATGTCAGGTGAACATGTGAACGACACGGCCGCTGGCGCCAACCAGACTATGCCGCCCGCGATACGCCGGCAGAATGCCCTGACCCTGCTGCTTGTGCTGGGCACCGCGCTGGCACTGGCGGTGCGGATCAACATCTCACCGATGATGATGAACCAGGTGATGGATTATACCGAAGAGGGAGGTGCCTTTTACGAGAAGCTCCACTTCGGCACCTACATGATCCTGCTCATGCTGCCGATCACCCTGTTCAGCCAACCCATCCGGCTCTGGGGCGACGAGATCGACCGTTTCAAGGTGCTGATCTGGTATTGTCTGGCCATGCTGGCATTTGTTGTCCTGCTATTCATCACGGGACGACCGGGGTCGTCAGTGTTCATCATTGATACCTATCTTGTTGCGGGTGCAGCCGGGCTAATCGCGCTGGCGCTTGGGGGGTGCGAGGCGTCTTCTGGGTGAGATCGTCCTGGTGATGCTGATTGCGAGTGCGGTTATCGGGATCGGAGAAGCGATCACCCAAGTACGGCTACTGCCATCCGATCTCGTGGAAGACAGCTTCCGACCTCTCGGGCTGTCGGAACACCCGCTGGCGCTCGGTGCCCTGTGTGCTACCGCCGTAGGCTTCGTGGTGCTGGCGCGCTGGCGTGTTTGGGTCCGCGTCCTCCTTATACTTGTGCTGCTTATTGGGTGCGCAGCTGCGGGGCGCGCTTTGCGCTGTTGCTGACTGTTGCCGAAATTCTAGGGCTGCTGATCTTCGTGCCCTGGCCGGGTCTTTCGCCACGGCAATCTCGGCGTGCCAAGGTCGGTGTGCTGCTCGTGACGTTGATCGGCGGCGCAATCATGTTTGCCGTGCTGGCGGGTGGGGGGCTGCTGGGTCGTTTCAGCGACACGCTGTTTGATGAGAATTTCTACGCGCGGCTGACCGTATATCAGGCGTTCTGGTTGGTCGGCTGGCAGGAGCTGGTGTTCGGCATGCCGCCAGCAGACCTGCTGGCGCTGGTCAACAACGAGCTCAATCTGCCGTTTATTGAAAGCGCACAGGTGGTGATCGGTCTGACCTTCGGTATTCCGCTCGCCTTGGCGTTCACCTGGGTCGTCTGCTGGATCATGCTGAGGTTGTTGCGCGGTGCGCCACTGGTCGCCTGGATCGCGACAGGGACGTTCCTGCTCGCCGCGTTGTCGAACAATACCATGTCCGCCAAGCAGCCGGTTTTAACGGTCGTCTTCATACTATTGATCGCCTTCGGCATACCGCGGCAAAAAGTAGAAACCAGCTAGCCCGCGCTATCGATTACCTCAATCGAACCAGTCCGATTTAGGGTGTGAATTCCCTTGCGGTGCCATGCCTTTCCGGGCTGGACAGGTACAGGCTCTGCAAACAACACGGCGTCATCGTCGACCCGCAGCAGTTCCATCAGGCCCAAGCCACCGCCATAGGTTTTCTGGCCATTCTGGACCGGCAGGAAAGTGCGGCCGTCACAATCGATAAAGGCGCCGCCAGGGCGCGCGGCGGCGCTATCGATGGCAATCGGGTTGAGTTTGTGCGGGCTCCAAGGACCGCGCAATGTCGGGGCGGAAAATACAACCATGGTGTCTGACGGACTCCCGGCGCCACGCCTTTCGGTGCCGAACAGCCAAAACTGGCCGTCGCGGTGAAGCAGGGTTGCGTCGTTAATATCCCTGTCTGCTATCAGGATGGTGTCCTGCACCCAATGATCCGGGAATGAACTGGCTCGATATAGAACAAGCCGTCGAGCACCACCGCTTTCGGGAAGCATGAACGTCTCGCCGTCATGCCGGAAAACCTGAGGATATGAGAGGTGGTAGGGCTCCTCGAGCACGCAGCGCGGCACGCTGGCCTGACCGTCGCGGGCAATCTTGGCAACCGAAATTACACCCTTGCCGGTCGCATAAGGGTACTCCTCGACGAACAGAAATTCCTCGCCCTGATGCTCGACGACGAAGGGGTCGGCATAGAAGCGCTGTCCATCGTCGGCCAGGGTCGTGAATTCGGGGCCGTCCACCGCTGCGGTTGTGGCAATGCCAGCATGTTGCACGGTCCGATAGGCTACCTGCCAGTAGAACGGACGCCTGGTGCTGAGCCTTTCCAAGGCGCGAGTGGCTGCAGCGCGAGTGAGGCTCGGCAAGTAGTGGCGCCAAAATCCCACAACAGGGAATGGCGGCGCCGGCGGCTCCACGGGTGTCAACGCGTCAGCAAAGAAACGCGCCACGCTTTGCTCAAGCAATGAAATGGCTCCCGACAGGACGTCATCGCTAGCGCGGCTCAGCCAAAGCCAATCTGAGAGCATTGGGCGGGCGACCCCGACAGTCTGGCCATCCAGAGTTGTGGTCAGGACTGGCTGGACTTTATTGGCCAGCATTTGGGTCAGGCCATCGGCAAAATCAGGCTGCCCCTCAAAGGTCACGCGCAGCGCCGGGGCGGATGCGACGCCGAGACGTCCTGATAGGTCGATGACCAGTTTCGCGGCGGTCGGATCTTGTGATGGGGCGGGCGGGGTCACCTTTGTTGCCAAACATTTGCCGAAGCGCAGGCTCTCAAGGGCGAGTATCGGGTCAGGCGTGTGGCGCGGTCTGCTAGGGACGTCGACGTGCTGGATATCCATGAGATGTCCTGCAGATGTTAGGCGTTCCAACAGGTTAACCTGCCAGAGCCGCGCTTCCCCGCGGCCCAATATAATTACAATTTTATTCAAATTGTTCAAAGTATTCACTCGCATAACGGATTTTGCTTCGTTATTTCCATCTGAATCAATGATTTAGATGAAACAAGGTAAACGGTCGAGCGAGTTAACCATGCGTAAATAGTTCACATTCAACTGCTGGCTATCACGATATAGGTGGTTGGCGGTAAAGAATTCTTGCCGCGACTTCGGCGAGGACGGCCATGAATTTCATATCGCAGCCATTTCTGGAAAAGAAGAAGCTTCTGATTGTGTTTGGGACACGGCCGGAAGCATTGAAGTGCTTCCCCGTGGCCCGTGCGGCGTTGGCCCGTCCCGATTTGGTCACCGAAATTTGCGTAACCGCCCAACATCGCGAAATGGTCGACCAGGTCATCAAGTTGACGGGCATGCCGGTCCACTATGATTTGGATGCCATGCGGCCGGGGCAAAGTCTGTTCGATGTGACCAACAAGGTCCTGGTCGGCATGGAGACTGTGCTGGAGCAATCCAAACCTGACATCGTAATGGTGCAGGGCGATACCACGACAGCCATGGCTGCAGCGCTTGCAGCGTTCTACAAGCGTATCCCCGTTGCACATGTCGAGGCTGGGCTGCGTAGCCACAATATAGACTCGCCATTTCCGGAAGAGTTGAACCGGCGGATCGCTGGTGACATCGCCACCTGGCACTTTGCGCCGACAACGGAGGCGCGCGCCAATCTGCTGGCGGAAGGCAAGGATGCCAGCCGCATCTTTGTGACCGGAAACACGGTGATCGACACGCTGCTGCATTTTTCAGATCAGGTCGACGCCGACAAATCGATGAATGCCGGACTTGCGGCAGGTTTCCCGTTTCTGGAAGTTGGCAAAAAGTTGATTCTGGTGACGGGTCACCGTCGCGAGAATCATGAGGGGGGCATTGAACGGATCTGTACCGCGCTCAAGGTCCTGGCGACGCGCGGCGACGTGCAAATTGTCTATCCGGTCCACCCCAATCCCAATGTGCGCCGCGTTGTCGAAGCGCAACTGGGCGATGTTCCCAATGTATTCCTCATTGAACCGCAGGACTATCTGCCGTTTCTGTATCTGCAGAAGCAGAGCTATCTGGTGCTGACCGATAGTGGCGGTGTGCAGGAAGAGGCCCCATCACTGGGCAAGCCCGTGCTTGTGCTGCGCGACAATACTGAACGCCCCGAGGGTGTTGCGGCGGGCACAGCACGCCTGGTCGGCACGCAGGTCGATTTGATCCTCTCCAATGCAAACCGTCTGCTTGATGACCCGGCGGCCTATCGCGGGATGTCAGAGCAACACAATCCCTACGGGGATGGACGGGCGAGCGCTCGTATTCTTGAGGAGCTTTTGCGCTATGACTGACATTCGTACCGTTTCGGTCATCGGGATGGGCTATATCGGCCTTCCAACTTGCGCCATCTTCGCCAAAAGCGGGTTGGATGTGCTCGGTGTCGACGTCAACGAGGACGTGGTTGCCAAGGTCAATCGGGGCGAGATCCATATCGTCGAGCCCGAGCTGGATGGCTTGATCCAGAAAATGGTCGAAACCGGCAAACTCAAGGCGTATTCGAAGCCGCAGCCAGCCGATGCACATATTATCGCTGTGCCTACGCCGTTTGCGGATGATCACACTCCTGATCTCAGTTTTGTCATGGCTGCAGCGCGCAGCCTGGCGCCGGTCCTCAAGCGTGGCGATCTGATAATTCTGGAGTCGACGTCACCAGTTGGCACGACCCGTAATATGACCATGCTGCTGGCCGAACTGCGGCCGGATTTGAAGTTTCCGCATCTGTTTGGCGAAGACGCCGACGTACTGGTCGCGTATTCACCAGAGCGCGTTCTGCCTGGAAAGGTGCTCAGCGAACTTGTGGACAATGATCGCTCCATAGGCGGATTGTCCAATGCTTCGGCACAGCGTGCGGTCGGGCTTTATACCAGTTTTGTTGCAGGCGACCTCTACATCACCAGCGCGGAAAGCGCTGAATTGGTCAAACTGACGGAAAATGCGTTCCGCGACGTAAATATCGGTTTCGCCAATGAGCTCTCAGGCGTTTGCCAGCAGCTCGGGCTCAATGTCTGGGAAGTCATCGAGCTGGCCAACAAGCACCCTCGCGTCAACATCCTCAATCCTGGACCAGGTGTGGGCGGTCACTGTATTGCGGTCGACCCCTATTTCATCATCAACGCGGTCCCCGACAGCACGGCGATGATGCAGACGGCCCGGCGAATCAATTCCGATCGTCCACACAGCGTCGTTCGCGACGTGGAAATGCTTCTGGACCCCCACAAGGCGCAGACCATTGCCTGCCTGGGGTTGAGCTTCAAGCCCAATATCGACGATATGCGCGAAAGCCCCGCCGTCGATGTGGTCCGGCTGCTGACGGAATTGCCCAATGTGCGGATTCTTGCAGCTGAACCACATGCCAAGGAATTGCCCAAACCACTGCAGGGTATCGGCGTGGAATTCACGGATGCCCTGACGGCGATCGACCAAGCCGACATTGTCGTATTGCTGGTCGATCATCGTCATTTCAGCCTGATTGATCCCGCAGCGCTTACTGAGAAGAAGCTGGTGGATACGCGTGGGCTCTGGACCTGGCGCAAAGCGCGCCGGACCGATGCCCGCATTGAGGGGCGCAACAGCATGACGCGGCCGCGCCGCCGCAGCACAGACAAGGCAGCCTAAATATGGAGTTTGACGACTGGTCCACCCACCCCTTGCTGGCGGATCGGCGCCGGGGATTTCTGGGCGCGCCAATGCACGATCTGAGCATGGCGGAGACGCTGGACCTAGCCGATGAAGCCATGCGGACGCACCGTCCATTGCTGCACACCGTGGTCAACGTCGCCAAGCTGGTGAACATGGGCAAGAACGCTGAACTGCGTGAGGATGTCTCCACCGCCGACGTCATCAATGTCGACGGGGCCGGCGTGCTGTGGGGAGCGCGCCTACTGGGCGTTGCGCTGAATGAACGCGTGGCCGGTGTGGACGTGATGACAGAGATGTTTGCGCTATGTGCCCGCAAGGCCTATCGACCCTTCCTGTTCGGTGCAGAGCAAAACGTACTGGATGCCGTTCGGGCGACCCTCGCGCGCGATTATCCCACACTGGAGATTGCCGGCTTACAAAACGGGTATTTCGATCAGGGTGAAGAAGCTGGCATTGTTGCCACTATCAATGCTTCAGGCGCTGACTGTCTGTTTGTCGCGCTGCCGACGCCTCACAAGGAGCGTTTTCTCAAGCGGCATCGTGAGGCGCTGCTGCCCAGCTTTGTGATGGGGGTGGGCGGGAGCTTTGACGTCTATGGGGGCAAGGTTTCCCGCGCGCCCGTTTTTATCCAACGTGCTGGCCTGGAATGGCTGTTTCGTGTTGCTCAGGAGCCGCGGCGCTTGTGGCGTCGGTACTACGAGACCAATACGGCCTACATAGCAATGCTTTGGCGAGAGTTTCAGCAGGCTCGGCGCAATCCGCCTGCGCTTTAGGCGATGCCGAGGCGCCTGCATGCACGCTGGGCGAGGGCACGGGTTTCAGTCGGGTGGATCAGTCCGTTAAGCGCCAGAAACGTGAGACCACCAACCACCGCCCCGACTGCCAGCTGAACGAGGTCGGGGGCTTGCGCAAAAGCGACGCTGGAGAGTTTTGCTGTCACGCCCGTTATGGCTGCGATCCCTATCGAGAAGAAGATGTCGCGCAGCGGGAGGGGAATTGCTGTCAGCTTCTGACTGATGGCAGCGCAGACCGCGAGGCTCGATAATGTGCCGCCGGCCAGAGCCAGTGCGGCGCCGGTTTCTGCCATAGTCGGGATCAGCAGTAGCGACAGTCCGATAGTGCCAATTGACCCGGCGCCATTTGCCCAAACCAGCAGCCACGGCTTCTTGTGAGCGTGCACAACTGCGCCGTAGACGAAGCTGGTAAGGTTGGCGCACAAGACGGAAAAAGCAATGACTAGAAACAGTTGGTCGACATGGCCGTGATACTGCACGGGCAATACCACGCTGGTAATTTCGGGGCCCAGGGCCACCAGAAGGGCCGCTACCGGCAAACACAGCCGGATCATCAGCGCCATGAGGTTGGATAGCAGCGCTGCCGCGGATGCGGGTCCTTCAGAGTCGAACCTGCCAACGATTTCGGGGAATGCGCCCATATTGATGGCATTGGCGACCATATCGATTGGCTGGCGGGCCAAGGCATAGGCGGCAGCAAAGATCGCGACGGAACCTGCATTATAGTAGGCGTTCAGAAAGAGCCGCTCGGCATTGTTCAGCCCGAACCCCACCAGAGCAATGACTACAAGGGGCACGCCAAAGGCGAAGAACTCGCGTTGGCTGAAGCGAGCAGGCCCCGCAACAACCTTGCTCCAGGCAATGGTGCCCGCAATGAGTCCGGCGATCAGGACACCCAGACTGGAACCGAGCGAGATCGACAGGAACGAGCCGGGCAAGATGTAGATGGCCAGGAGCGGCAACGCCAATTGTAGAACTGCCCGCAGAAATTCGAGCATGCTGTACGTTGAATGGCGTTGCTGCATTTGCAGTACGGTCAGCGCAAATCGCCCAATTGCGCCAGCGATCAGGTAACCGCCAACAGCCAAGGCAAACTCGATCCAGCGATCAGGCGCGACCAGTGTTGATGCCGCTGCGGATACAGCCAGCGCCAATAAAGTGGTCAAGACCATGACACGCGCGGCCAGAAACAGGCTGCCTCGGCTAACGTCCTTCTTGCCACCCAGTCGGAGCAATGAAATCCGCAACCAGTTGGTCACGGCAACGTCGGTCATTTCGCCGATCGCTACCACCAGCGTGAGGAGGCCAAACTCCATCTGGTCGATCAAGCGGGTCGCTACGGCAATCAGCAGCAATGCGGACATTCGCGTCAGCAAGATCGCAGGCGCATAGATGAGCGTTGAACGTAGGAGCAAAAGCGCGTTTCCGGAAGTTCGGTTTGTTCAGGCTTAGCGCTCCGCTACTGGAGGGACCAGCATAAAACCCACATAGCGTGAACGCGGGCAATTTGATCAAACGCTGTGCGCGTAAACCTTCCCGACATCCTTTGCTTTTGTGTTGTGCCTGACTGGGCTAACCAAGAGCATCATGCTGCAACGCCCCACCATCAAACCAACCGTTCACGTCATGGTCGCCACGCCCTCTGCCGCAACCGGACAGGGCGGTGTTGATCGCGTCATGGCGACTCTGAAGGCCCAATTGGCGCGCGAGGACAGGCCCGAAGTCCGCGCTCAGTTTGTGGCAAGCCGGGGGCGGGGTCGGTCCTGCTCTCCCCGTTCTACGCGCTGTTTTTTTGTTTGCGGATGATTGCTGCGCGCCTCAGGGGAAGAGTCGATGTGGTTCACATCAATCTTGCTAGCGACGGCAGCACCTATCGCAAGCTGGTGATTGCCAACTGCGCGCGCCTAATGACCATTCCATATGTTCTGCACCTTCATGGTGCGGAGTACCAAGAGTTCTGGGAAGGTGCGGGCGGACTGTTGAGCCGCTCAATTGAGAACATGTTTGAGCGTGCTGCCCAGGTGGTGGTGCTTGGCAGCGTGTGGCGCGAATTCATCGCCGGCCGTGCCCCTGGCGTTGCCGACAAAATCACCATCATTGCCAACGCGACGGGAGTGCCGGCGCTTGCACAGAAGGGCGGTGGCGAGAGCGTCCATATTCTGTTTCTGGGCCGGATTGGAGAGCGCAAGGGTGTGCCACAACTGCTGGCCGCGCTGAGCGCGATGGCTGAAGATGACCGCTGGCGAGCAACGGTTGCCGGTGACGGATCCGTTGATGCTGCGCGCAATCAGGCCGCTTCGTTGGGGCTATCGCAACGCGTTGCTTTTCCGGGCTGGGTTGGCCCAACACAAGTGGCACAGTTGATTGCTTCAGCTGATATTCTTGTCCTTCCCTCGTTTGCGGAGAACCTTCCAGTATCGGTGATCGAGGGAATGGCGGCGGGTCTAGCGGTTGTCGCCACGCCGGTGGGCGCAGTGACAGATATCATTGTGGACGAAAAGACTGGGCTACTGGTGCCGCCGGGCGATGTCGGGGCTTTGGCCCTGGCCTTGAGCCGGCTGGTCAGCGATCCGGAACTGCGCGCCGAACTGGGTAAGAATGCGCGGATGTTTCACCGTCAGCAACTGGATCTGGCGCCATTTGCGCAGGCCATCTGCGAGGTCTGGATTGCAGCGGCGCGCACGAAGATCGCGGGGGAGAAATGAGCTGGCTGGATCGCGCCCGCGGAGCATATGTCCGCAGCCCGAAATTTTTGCGGCAAGGCCTTCGTCCGCTCATGGGGCTAGTGCCGGCAAAGCTCAAATTCGGCCGAACGTACCTGCGGGAGCGTGAGAGGGTTGCACGGGCTGAAGCAGATCCGAAATTTGCGGCTGAGGCGCAATTGGCCGCCTTACGTGCGCTATTTGCCAAAGCGCAGGCCGGCAGCCCTTTCTACCGAGACCTCATTGCCCGCACGTTTGGCGCTGAGTTTGACGCAAATGTGCTTGAGCTGGCCGATCTGAGTAAGATGCCTGTCTTTGACAAGGTGGCACTGCGTTCTGCAGGCAAGGACGCACTTGCGGTGCCGCTGAGTGACGTGGATTGGGGCGAAACAAGTGGGTCGAATGCCGAAACGCCGTTCGGCTTTTATCTCGACAAGGATCGCAGCACTCGTGAGATGGCCTATGTCTACGATGTGTGGTCGCGCATCGGGTTTTCCGAAAACGATGCGCGGGTCTGTTTGCGGGGCTTTGCACTGGACCCCAATGGTCGCAAAATCCATGACTGGGACCCCGCGCTGCGCGAGATGCGCCTTTCAGTCTATCCTTTGACCGAGCAAGACGCTGCGCAATATCTCGATCTGATCGATGCTCGCGGTCTGCAGTATATTTATGGGTATCCGTCGGCGATTGAACTGTTTTGTCGGCAGATGCGGGTGCTCGGCCGCACCCCCAAACGACCGATCAAGGGCATTATGCCTATCTCCGAACCAATATTCGAGCACCAGCGCAGCTTCATCATCCAGACATTGGGCAATCCCGAGTTCTCCTGTTTTTATGGCCTGAGCGAGAAGGTGTTGTTCGCGGCAGAAGTTGCGGGTGCGCCGGGTGTGTACGAATTCAACCCGATCTATGGGCTTGCGGAGCTGGTCGATGAAGCGGGTGATCCTGTTACCGAGTTCGGCAAGGAAGGACGCCTGATTGGGACCGGCTTTCTGTCCACAGGCATGCCCTTCATTCGCTATGAGACGGGGGATTATGCGCGACTTGTCCAACTGCCTAATGCCAGCAATGGTCAGAGGATGCAGGTTTGCGATCTGACGCCGCGCCGAAAGCCCAATTATCTCGTCACTGATGAGGGGACGCGCGTGGTCACCACCGACCTAACGCCGGAAGATCCGCGGTTTTTCGCGGGGATATCGGAGTTCCAGTTCTATCAGGATACACCGGGGGACGTGGTGATCCGCTACGTCACAACGGGAGAAGGCGGGCCGGAAGATGCGGCGCGTATGGCGGCCGACCTCACGCGTACCAGTCAGAACCGATTGCGTTTCAGACCGCAGCCTGTATCGCAGATAGTAGCGGGTCGTAGCGGGAAACGCGCGTTCATTGACCAACGGCTCGATATTGGTCGCTATTGAGCGGGAGGCAGGCCCAGGGAATGTAGCATCTGGGTATCTGGCATAGCGGGTCCGATCGGCAAGATCACAGACATGCCATAGGGATTTGAATACTCCCACACCGACCAGGCAAATCCGTAGGTTTCGGCCTGCTGGCGGACGGCTGCGAGGTAGCGAAGCCGGTCAGCGTTGAAGGCCCCCATGCGACCATCGGGTGTCATCAGAATGGTGCCAAATTCGCCCATGAACAAACGCGATTCGGCGATGTCGTTGTCCTGCGCCCAGTCGACCGCTTCACCTATGCGCGCTTCAAGCTGGGTCTGTCCCCAGCCTTCAAGAAAGTACTGGGCGGCAGTGGCCTGAAACATGATCATGTTTCTGGCCTTCCGCGCGAGGTTGACGCCGGCCGCGTCCATATGGGCGCGCAGGGTTTCCAGTGCCAGATCGAGGTTTCCGGCAGAAGAGGGCCATGGCAGTCCGGCGCTAAAGTTTTCGGGGTCTTCAGCACGCTGATGCGTGAAACTGTGAGGCTCGTACATGTGGAAGCTGTAGAGCAGGTTCGGGTCGTCAAACGAAGGGTCAAGGTCAGTCAACCCGGTGATGCTGCCGCCACAAGCGCCGGTCGCTATCACGGTCAGTCTGGTACTGATTGCCCGGATGTCGGCCACGGTATCGGCCATGATCTGCTGCCAATCCCCGGTCCCGCTGTCGTCGCAAGGATAGTAGGCTGGCTCATTGTAGGGCTCCAATGCAACATTTTCTGTGCCGACGTCGACTAGCATCGCGGCCACATCGGTCACCATTGCCCGATAGGTAGCGACGCCCTCACTACCGGAGCCGCCATAAATCATCTCCATTCCGTATCGGGGTATCTGGCTGACGCCGTGAAGGTTGAAGACGACCTTGAGCCCTGAAGCGGTGACCGTGCGAACGGCTGACGCCAGAATGCTCAGAGCTTCCTCTCTAAATGCCCCCTCAGTGGCCAAGAGCGGACCCGGGTCGACGGTAAGACGGACGAAGTCAAAACCCATTGCGTGGATGCGTTCGAACTGGTCTCCCGGCGGCCAGTCGCTGAGCGGGCGCGCCCCCGCCAGCCATTCCTCCTGGTCGCGATAGGGGGCCAGCGATAGGTGCCATCTGCAGTGACGGGCGCCCAATTGAGCCAATCGTGTACGCCCACACCGCGGGCGAGTTGAAGCGGCTCTGCCCGGCTGAAGCCCGTCAGCGCAATACTTGCGATCAACACCAACCCAACACGTTTCATGGCTGCACTCCCGTGGACCTCGCGTGATGTTAACCCATGACTGCGAAAACGTAGCGCCGATGACGCAGATTTCTGGGCTTTTGGTGTATGACGGTTGAAACACCGGACATCCGATGACGCTATCCTGGTACATCAATCGCCTGCGCAGCATGGACGCCGCCGAGATACTGCATCGGGTGGTCGAGAAGAGCCGTAAGTTCACTTCAAGGCACCTCCATCAGGGATGGTCGCGATACAAGGGCGCGCGCCTGCATCCGGTAATGCCAAGGTTGAAAGGGCGGGTCCTTGCGGCCACGCCAGCGCAGCGACAGGCAATCACGCAAGCTGCCAGTGACATTTTGGCGGGCCATTATTCGGCACTGGGAGCCAACTGGCCCCAACGCCCAGCCCACATAGGATTTTCTGCCGATCTATGGCGGCTTGATCCAATAACGCAAACCCATTGGCCCAAAAGCGACCAGTATGCTTTCGCGATCGATTACCGTCATCGCTGCGGCAGGGGCGATATCAAATACGTTTGGGAAATCAACAGGCTGCAGTTCCTGCCCGTTCTGGCGGCGCAGCATGTGCTGGAAGAGGATGCCCAGAGTCTGGACACGATCGAGACCGTTCTCACAAGCTGGTACGAGGCAAACCCGCCTTTTGGCGGCGTCGGTTGGGCGTCAGGGATTGAGGTCGCACTGCGCGCGATCAGCATCATTCTGACGCTGAGTTTGATCGGAGATCGACTAAGTTCTGGCGTGCGAGAGAAAGCGGGAGACATCCTATCGGCTAGCGCTTTCTGGCTACCGCGGTTTCCCTCCCTTTTCTCCTCGGCCAACAATCATTTGGTAGCGGAGCTGGCAGGTGAAGTTCTGATAGAGCGGGCATTGGGGAGAAGCACTGGGTGGGCCTGGACGCATCTGCTGGGTGAACTTGAAAAGCAGATTCTGCCTGATGGCGCAGGTGCCGAGCAAACGCCAACCTATGCTGCCTTCACGGCAGAACTGGTCCTGACTGCTGCGATGGCTGAGCGGGAAGCGGGCACAGAACTGCCCGCCAGAGCGCTGGAGAGGCTGCGAGCGTTTGCTGATTTTATCGGCTGGATCGGGCTCAATGGGGAATACGGCGACAATGATGAAGGGCGTGTTGTGAGCCTTGGCGAGGAAGCCAGTTATCTGGCCTCAGTTGCCTCGGTCATTGCCAGCTTTGTGGATCGCAAAAGCGGTTGGTATCGCGCTGACGACTTCCGGGCTCTGGTGTTTGGCCGTCCGGCGGATGTATTCTCGCCACCTGATGGGTTGCGGGTTTTTTCTGCTGGCGGTCTCTCTGTGTGGCGTGGAGAGATGGCGAACCACGCAGCAGTGTTGCGCTTCGATCATGGGCCTCTGGGCTATTTGTCGATCGCCGCGCATGGCCATGCTGACGCTCTGGCCATTACTCTGGAGGTTGATGGGCAGCCGGTACTGGTTGATCCGGGGACGTATCTCTATGGGTCAGGCGGGGCGTGGCGAGACTGGTTCCGGTCGACACCTGCCCACAATACGCTCAACCTTGGTCAGCAGAGCCAGAGTGTCATGTCCGGGGCGTTCAATTGGTCACACAAGGCCAGAGCTTGGCTTGTCGAGAGCCACACGGGTACGGATTGGTCACTGATCGCCGAACATAATGGCTATGAACGCCGGTTCGGCGCGCGACACCGCCGCGAGGTGCTGCGAGATGGTCAGGCGATAGTCATTACTGACCGACTGATCGGTACGCCGCAGCAGGCCGAGATTGTTTTTCAGCTGGCGCCTGGGCTGGTTAGCCAACAGTTCGGAAAGGTAGTGACAGTGAGCCGTGGTGGCCTGGCATTGCTGCGAATTGAGCTGCCCAATGATGCCATTACAATCCAGTCAGGTGGGGATGCACCGGGGCAGGGTGGCTGGGTTTCGCGGGGCTTCGGCGTGAAGGTGCCGGCAGCGCGGATTTGCTGGCGTGGCGAAGTCGATAGCGCCGGTGTTCAATCCTTTCTGCGTGTTCTCGACCATTAACTAAGCTTTAGTAATTAAGGGGTCTTGGGCTGCCTGATCTGGCATTGAGAACGGGTCACAAGTGGTGTTCAAACGCCGCCTGTCGATGTCCTGCAAAGCCATTCGGGAGACGGTGTTGAAATGATCAATGAGTTCCTTGCCAAGGTGATGGACAAGCTCACCGTCGAGAATTTGGCCACTGCCGGTTTGTTGCTCCTCACGGCACTAGGGAGTGCGTTGTGGGCCTATTGGCGTACGGTCGAAAAGAAGTCTTTTGCCGACTTCTTCGAGTTCGCCCTTCCCAAAGAGGTAATCCTACATCCATCGGCGCGCGCAGACGCACTTTTCTGGATCACCAAGCGGTTGCTGATGCCATTTCTGCTCATTCCATCGGGTGTGATCTTCGTTTCCGCTGTCGCGTTCGCCACCAATCAGGGACTCGGCGCGCTGCTGGACATTCATGCGCCGGTACTGGGCGATGCCCCCGGACCTGTCGTGGTCATCGTCTTCACGATCACCATGCTGCTAGCCTATGACATATCCTACTATCTGTACCACGCAGCCCAGCACCGGTTTCCGGTGCTTTGGGAGTTGCACAAGGTTCACCACTCAGCCGAAGTCATGGTGGGAATAACCAAGGACCGCGTGCATCCCTTGGACGATCTGATGAACCGTATGTGGGACGGTGTCATCCCCGGCATTGCCTTTGGTATCTGGACCCTGGTCGCGCTGGACCCGGTCGAGGTGACCATTTTTGGCATTAATGTCTATGTGATCCGCAACATTCTGATGATGGATTTTGTTCGTCACACCCATCTCAAGATATCGTTTGGACCGCTGAACAATGTCGTGTTGTGCCCGCACTGGCACCAGTTGCATCATAGTGTCGATCCGCGGCACTACGACAAGAATTACGGCCTGCTGTTTTCATTCTGGGACCGGATGTTCGGCACTCTGTACGTCCCCGAGCCGGACGAGGAATTCAAGTTCGGGCTGATGGATCGTGATGCTCATGAATACCAGTCGTTATTCGGTCTCTACATCCTACCGCTCAAAAAGATGGGCAGGGTCATTTTCCGTCGCTTCCGGCGCCCACGCGCTGAAGCTCCGATCAAGGGCGGTCAGCCGTGAATTTGCATGCGCCGAACGGGCTGGTTCGCGCTGAAACCATCGAGGTCGTGACCGAGGCTGCGCGGCTGGCTGAGATCGGCCCTGCCTGGGATGCTTTGTGGTCTCGGACCGACGGGCTGATATTTCAGAGCCATGCATGGATTTCTGGCTGGTGGCACAATCTTTCGGATCTTGACCTTTGGGAGTTGCGCATCGGGGTGGTCTGGAATGGGGACCGTCTTGAAGCCATCATGCCGCTCTGTGTGCAGAAACGGCGCGGGCTTAGGTTCCTTGAATGGGCGGCCAACAGCTATAGCGACTATGAAGATGTCCTTGTCGCGCCGGGATATGCGCCAGAAGCACTGCACGTGTTGTGGGATCAACTGACCGCATCGGGCGGCTTTGACATTGCCCTGATCAATCGCCTTTTGCCCACGGCCCAGATGCAGGCGATGTCTGGGCGTGGCGGGGTGGTCCGACTCGTCCCCAACCATCGCAGCGAAATCAGCCACCGGGTGAGCGGGGAGTGGACCACAGGAAACGCCTGGTTTGAAAGCCAGTCAAAGAAACCTCGCCAGAACTACCGGCGTGGCAAAAAGTCCATGGCAGAGCTGGGGGATTTGCGTTTTCGTCTGCTTGATGCGGACGAAGCGGTAGAACCTGTGCTGGAACGTCTCTCAGCGCTGAAGCGACAGTGGATGGATGCTCGTGGGCACAGCTCTGCTTTGTTTGAGGCCGGAGACAAGACGCTCGCTGCGTTGGTCGACGCCATGGCGCAGGCTGGTGTGTTGCGCATCTTCGTTCTCGAACTAGATGGATTGATCGTCGCGATCTCGGTCAATTTCGTACAACACCGTAGTCTAATGGCCTTTGTCACAACCTATGATCCGGCGTTCGAACGCCTTTCGCCTGGCACGCTATTGATGAACGACTACATTATGTGGGCGTTTGAAAATGGGTACCATGTAGTGGATTTCCTATGCGGTGCTGAGGCGTTCAAGTCGCGTTTTGCTACTCAGGCCGTGCGTCTGAGCACGCTTATCGCTCCAGGATCACTTCTGGGGCGCGGGGTTCTCCTGGGCGATATCGTCCGGCACAGGATCGCGAAGTGGCGGGCGCATCGTTCACTCACAAAAGACGATGGATCAGGCACAGCCTAACAGGATTCTCGCACCTCTACTGAGCTTGCCAGCCAATGGTCAGGGTGTGCCCGGCATAGGTGCTGCGCCAGATCTGATCCGGTTTTATTGTTGCCGGCGTCGGGGACTGTTCGAGCACCAAGGTGCGATCCGGCGTTGCCCGCGTGAACCGGATTCGATTGGTGTCAGTGGCTACTTCAGCTCGGGCGTTGGCGAAAAAGCCGTGTTCGATTTTTCTTAGCTTCAGCAGGGTTCGGGTCAGCCGTGCCTTGTCGCCGGCAAAGCCGGTAGTTTCGGCGACGCTCTCAAGTTTTGACCAGTCGACCGGCAAGCGGCTGTCGGGGTCGGTCAAGGTGTAGTAGGGCGCCTCGCAGCCCCGGTAAATATCGGGAAAGCCCGGCATCAAGCACTTCAAGGCGAGTTGAGTGAGGCTCAGGGCATCTCCCGTCGCAAGCAGGACATCAAGCTCAACGGGCCGGGTGTCTCGCCAGTGTTCACAAAGCGCAGCAGCGAAGTCGATGGCCGGGTTTTCGATGGCGTCGACCGGTCGCGTCCAAAACGTAGTCTGCTTGGCTTCGCGCATCGCCTTGCGAATATGCTCGGCGAGCCGCTGCTGCAATGCGTGCGGCTCAGCACCCCAGATGGCAAGGGTGGATTGGGTGATGTACCACTGCCATGCCGGTGTGACGCCGTCCTCTGGGGCCAACTGACGCGCCTGTTGAACCAGATGCGCAAACTCTGCCGGGTGATGGCTGATCGCGACCAGTCGCGTGCGGGCATCTTCGGAGCGTTTTGTGTCGTGACTTGACGTGAGATTCATGTCCGATGGACGACGCGCAGCCAGGAAAATGTTCGCTTCTGCGTCAGTGACGGTGATGTCATCAGGCTCTGCACCAACCTCATTGCCCGCCAGAAAGCGCGTCCAGCGGAAGCCTGCGGTGTCTTCCTGCGCCTTGGCCAGCAAGGCACCTGAAACCTGTTGGAAGCGCAGAGCAAACGCCCGGTGTTCCCCATTGGCTGGCGTTAGCATGTGCTGAATGAGGTGATCGAGAACGCGGGGTGAGCGCAGGGCGGGGCGGGCTTTATCGGCAATGTCCGCGAGCAATTGGTGATCCAGCGGATTGGCACCATTATCGTCAATATAGGTGCGATAGCGCGACATGCCGGTGAGCAGGGCGATTACTGCCTCTCGTAGACTCTCGGGGCCCGCTTCGACGTCGGAATCATCAGCCAAAGCTGCGGTACCTAGTGCGATGAGCTGATGCAGTTCGGCAGCAAGTTCGTTGAACAAAATGTCAGTCTTGGCCTGCGATAGCGCCGTCGAAAAATCCTCACTGATGGCTGTTGATTGGCGCCATGCATCATCCAGCGTGTCGATGGCATCTGGATGGGTCAACAGGCGCGTGAGCAGGCGGCCTGCTTCATAGCCCGTGGTTCCTGCGGTCGGCCAGTTCTCGGGGAGGCTCTCCTGTCCGACCAGGATTTTTTCGACCCAAATTGGGGTATCAGGCAGTTTCCGGGCCAGTCGGTCGAGATAGGATTTGGGGTCGACGAGGCCGTCGATATGGTCGACCCGTAAACCATCGACGTAGCCGGACTTGACCAAGTTGACAATCAGGCTGTGGGTGTCGCGGAAGACTTCAGCGTCCTCTACGCGCATGCCGATCAGGCCTGTTACGTTGAAGAAGCGACGATGGGTGATGCTGTCGCGCTCGGTTTCCCAATGCCGGAGCCGCCAATGCTGGAGCGCGTGTAGGGCCAGGAGATCCTCGGTCGACGAGGCCTGTTGTGGCCCATCAGCGGCCAAGGGGATTTTGACGTCGTCGAACACCCAACTTCCATGTTGGGCCGAGAAACGACCGGCATTAAGCATGGCTGCAAAGGGCTCGGGCAAGAAGGGCAGCGCCAAAGTTCCCACTGACCAGTTGATGTCGAAATGCGACGCGTAGCGGCTCGCCTGCCCGTGCTGCAAGACGTCGCGCAGCCAAGGATTTTCCAGGCTGAATGCGGTGTGATTGGGTACGATGTCGAGAATGATGCCAAGTCCACTAGCGTGTGCGGCATTTGCTAGGTCTTGGAAGCCGTCACGGCCACCTAGAGTTGCCTCGATCACGGTGGGGTCGATGACATCATAGCCGTGAGTAGAGCCAGCGTTGGCCGCAAATATGGGCGACAGGTAAAGGTGCGAAATGCCCAGTTTGCAGAAGTAATCGAGACGGCTCTGTATATCAGCAAAACGCGTGCCGCCGCGCATCTGGATGCGGTAGGTCGCGGTCGGGGTTGGGTCAATCATTGCAGACCGCCTATGGAAAGACGTTGAGGGCTAGGAGGCGGACTTTGAATACGGCCTTGCTGATCATGCGCCGTGGACAATGAGATGCCAAACGCGGCATCAGAGGTTCAACCACTCGCTTGCCGCTTGAGCCAGTGCATGGTCAGCGTCTCCTCTTCGTCGAGGCCGGTTGGCGGCTGCTTTATGCGTCGGTTGCCCAATTCGCTCCTCAGCGTGTCCGCTGACCATGATGTGGGGATTTGCGGGTGAATATAGCACTTGCGGCAGATGGTGCGCGTGTTGCCCAGATGATTGGCCACCTGATCAATCAATGCGTTGGCGGTAATAGTCTGCTCGCGTTTCGTTTGCGGCAAAGGCGCCTTGCCAAAAAGGGATAGAGCCCGGGTGGTGCCACCCCATGTACGGAAATATTTGGCGGTGAAATCCCCGCCGATTACCTCCCGTATATAGGCATTGACGTCCTGAGACTGCACGGTATGTCGGTCGCCGTCCGGGTCGAGGTATTGAAACAGGTTCTGGCCTGGCAGGTCCTGTGTACTGCGAACCAGCCGCGCCATGCGACGATCGATCAGGTCAATGTTCCAGCTTTTGCCGGCCTTGCCGCGAAAGACGAAGCGAAGCTTGTCGCCCTCAATATTGACGTGACGGTCTCGGAGGGTAGTGAGCCCAAAACTTTTATTGTCGCGGGAGTAGGCGGCATTTCCGATACGGATCATGGTGTGATCGAGTAGCCAGACCACTGAGGCGACGACGCGCTGCTGTGACAGGTTGCGACGGCGAAGATCGGTTTCCACCCTGGCTCTGAGGTCAGGAAGGGCGCGGGCAAACTCGGCCAAGCCGGCGAATTTGGCTTCATCTCGGACCTCGGTCCAGCGCGGGTGGTAGCGATATTGCTTGCGGCCACGCGCATCATAACCTGTCGCCTGCAGGTGCCCTGATGGTTCCGGGCAAATCCAGACATTGGTCCATGCTGGCGGAATGCCTAACGCCTGGATGCGCTTAACAGTGCCCGGATCTGTGATGCTGTCGCCAGCCGCATCGCGGTACTGAAAGCCCTTGCCACGGCGACGGCGCGAGAAGCCATCATTCTCATCGGATGTATAGGCCAGTGACGCGATGGCGGCATGATCATGCGGTCTTGGCAGCAAATTGGTCGATGTGGATGAGATTGTCATCTGTGGGCCTGAGCAGCGTGAGCCACGACTTAATCCAGAAGGCGGGGTGAAGTTCCACGGAGCAGGCTTGGCGCGATGACTTTGCGGTGTTCGTCAGCGAACGGCGCTCAGAGCGTCGCCAATGGCGCGGCGCAGTTCAGCGATGCCGGTGTCGACATGGCGGCTTGGGTGAACGCGATTGGTGAGGAGAGACCATGCGCGCTGGTTCTCGAAATCGATCCATAGGCCCGTGCCGGTGAAGCCGGTGTGACCGATGGTTGCCGGGGACGTACGGTCGCCGCCGGACCAGCCGACATGCGCGCGCTCCCAGCCATGGGTGCGTGTGTCGGAAAGGGGCTGACGCATCAGACCCACGATCGGATGCTCGGTCTGAGCGCGCCGGAGCCATTCCTCGGCCTGGTTCATGACCGCGGTGATGGAGCCGAACAGACCGGCATGTCCGCCTCCCTCAAGTGCCGCGCAGTTTTCGTCGTGAACTTCACCACACAGGATACGCTGTCGCCATGGGCAGTATTCAGTCGCGGCGGCGTGTTGCGGGTCGGCCGCAAAGGCAAAGCCCGGACCGGGGTCCTGGGCGCGTATCGGCTTGCCCTCAAGACGTTCAAGGGCGATGCCGAGCAGGATGAAATTGATATCTGAATATCCCGCAGCACCAACAGGCCAATCACGCTGCAGGACGAAATGTCGAAGCAGTTGCGGTTCCAGACCATAGGTGTAGAGCGGAAACACACCGGGAAAGGCCGTCTGGTGTCCGAGACACTGGCGGAACGTGATCTGTCGTTGCCACGCATCGGGCACCTGTTGGTGCAGATCAGGAATGACAGATGTGAGGGGGGCATCAAGATCGATCCGGCCCGCGTGATGCAGGGCCAGAATGCGCGGTGTGGTAAAGAGTACCTTGGTCAGCGAGGCAAGGTCGAACCAGGTATCAAGCTGCATCTCCCGCTTGTCGGGCTTTAGTGCCGCCATGCCGATTGCGCGCGCGGTGCAACCGAGTTTGAGATCGGTCACGCCTAGCACACCGCCGGGGATCCGGCCGTTATCGACGGCGCTCTCGAGCAGGGTGAAGGCGCTGTCGAACTGCTGTTGCAGTTCGCCGTCGCAGTGTTGAGGCTGTTTGGTGGCCATGGCGTGTTGACTGGTCAGCCAGCCAATTTGGGATGGGTTTCCCGGCCGCGCGGCGTAGAAATCCGTCTGCTTCGAGCAATGCGGATTCGGCCGCGGGGCGCTCCATGCCGGTCAAAGCCATCAGGATCGCCAATTTTACATTGTACTCACTGAGCTCCAGGTAGTGCTCTGCCTGGTCGGGCGTGCAGCCAGTGGCCTCGACGAGAATTCGGGTAGCACGCGCGGCCAGCTTCTGATTGCTGACCGAAAGATCCACCATCAGGTTTTGGTAGGTCTTGCCCATGCGGATCATGCTTGCTGTTGTCAGCATGTTGAGGATGAGCTTTTGTGCCGTTCCGGATTTGAGACGCGTCGAGCCGGTGACGGCCTCGGGGCCGACGACCGGGGAAATGGCAATGTCAGCAAGCCGGGCAATGGCGGAGTCGGGGTTGCAGGACAGCGCCACCGTAGTGGCCCCTACCTGACTGGCATAGTTCAGCCCGCCGATGACGTATGGAGTGCGGCCGCTGACGGCGATGCCGACAACGACGTCATTTTCGGTAAGATTCACGCGCTGCAAATCCTGGCGGCCTTCATCAGGGCTGTCTTCGGCGCCTTCAATAGGGAAGCGCAGGGCGCGGTCGCCACCTGCGATCAAGCCTACCACCATGCCCTGCGGCACGCCAAAAGTGGGCGGGCACTCCGATGCATCGAGTACACCCAACCGTCCGCTGGTGCCGGCCCCCATATAGATCAGACGACCGCCGGCCTTGAACGCCTCGACTATACGATCAACGGCTATGGCCGTTTCGGGCAGGACTTTTTCGACCGCGGCGGGTACGCCCCGATCCTGTGCGTTCATGGCATCGAGAATCTGCCGGCTCGACATCAGATCGATCTGCATGGTGTCGGAATTGCGCGATTCCGAGACAAGGTGTCCCAGTTCCGCAATGAGGGCGCTTTTTGCCATTTGTCATCACTCACTATTCGCGCAGATGCTAGAAGTGAGTATTCCATATGTCAACGAAACATGGAATAATATATTCCGAAATTATTCTGGTTGTTAGATGGGCGCTACGCCCATTGGGCCTGTCGGGCGGCAAATGAAGATGTTGCTGATGGATGGACGCAGCCAGGTGCGCTAAGTCGGGATTGAGCGTTGTGTTTGTGCCTGCTGTGAAGTCGTGGAGCCAGAAATGTCGATTCTGAAAATCCTTGCTGCCCAGCTCGAGGCCATGACACAGGCGGATCGGCAGATCGGGCAGTTCATCATTGATAATCCCGAGCGCATGCTGGGACTTTCTTCAGCAGAGTTGGCCAAGGCGACTGGGCGTAGCCAGTCCAGCGTCGTCAAGTTCAGCCAGAAGCTGGGTTATGGCGGTTATCAGCAGCTCAAGCTGGCGGTCAGCAAGGCCAAGGCGCAGGAGTGGCAGGCGCCCGCTGGTATCATTCACGGCACGATTGACGCCAGCGACAGCTATATGACGATCATGCAAAAGTTGATTGGCAGCAAGCTGCTGTCGATGCGCGAGACCTCGGCAGCCAACGGGGAGCAAACCATCGACCAGGCGCTTGATATTCTGGTTCAGGCCCGGCGTATCCAGCTTGCAGGTGTCGGCGCGTCCTCTCTGGTGGCGCGCGATTTCTCGTACAAATTGCTCAAGCTGGGACGGACGGTGCTGCTGGACAGCGACAATCATATCCAGATCGCCAATGTCTCGACGCTCAACACTTCGGATCTGCTGGTGGCGTTGTCCTATTCGGGCACCAGCATGGAAATCGTGAAGATCGCAGAATTGGCAAAGGCGCGGGGCGCGACCGTCATCTCCATTACCGGACTGCAGCCCAACCCCTTGCTCGATATTGCAGATATCAATCTCTATACCGTGGCTGATGAGGAGCGGGTTCGCTCGTCGGCGATCACATCGCGTGATGCCCAATTGATGCTGATTGATCTGCTGTTCATCCTGTTGCTGCGACGCCAGGAAGACTCACACGACTACATCCATCGCAGTGAAGCCGCCGTGACGGTCCTCAAGGCCTGACCCGACGGTTTAGGTGGGCTGTTTGCGCTTATGGCGTTGACGTTCGATTGTGATCATATATTCTTGACATGGCAAATTATTGGAATTTAGTATTCCAAAATTGGCGGCTCGCATTTGGGCGGTCAGTGTGGTGGCGTGCTGCGCGTCCCCCAATAATTCGGAGAAGGCATCTTGGCTCAACTATCGCTCCGCGGCATCAAGAAGCGCTTCAATGACACGGATGTGTTGCACGGCATTGATCTCGAGATCGGCGATCGCGAGTTCGTCGTGTTTGTGGGGCCCTCGGGGTGTGGCAAGTCGACCCTGTTGCGTCTGATTGCCGGGCTCGACCCGATTTCTGACGGCGAGTTCGTGCTCAATGGCCGGCAGATGAACGATGTGCATCCGTCCCAGCGGGGCATTGCCATGGTGTTCCAGTCCTATGCGCTTTATCCGCATATGGACGTGTATGAGAATATGGCCTTCGGCGCGCGCCTGATGGGACTGACCAAGGACGAGGTCGAGGCGCGGATTGCCGAGGCTGCGCGAATGTTGCGGCTCAACGAACTGCTCAAGCGTAAACCGCGCGAGCTTTCCGGCGGGCAACGACAGCGCGTTGCTATCGGCCGCGCCCTGGTGCGCAAGCCGGAAGTGTTTTTGCTTGATGAACCACTGAGCAATCTTGACGCCGCGCTGCGGTCTGAAGTGCGTCTGGAAATTGCCCGGCTGCACCGCCAGATTGGCGGCACGATGATCTATGTGACCCATGATCAGGTCGAGGCCATGACGCTGGCCGACCGGATCGTGGTGATGAATCTTGGCCGCATCGAACAGGTCGGCACGCCACGCGAGCTCTATGAGACGCCGGCAAATGTGTTTGTCGCCAGCTTTATTGGTTCTCCAAAGATGTCGCTGGTCGATGTGCAGCGCACAGGCAATCAGTTGGTGATTGATGGCGGCGAGAGCCTGAGCGTCGACGAACTGCCCGCAGGCGGCGATGGTCCGCTCAAAATCGGGGTGCGACCCGACGCCTGGCAATTGAGCCGTGATCTGAGCAGCCCGGGCGTGTCGGCCAGCGTGGTCTATACCGAATATCTGGGTGAGAACGCTTTTGTTTACGTGCGGCTGCCCGAGGGCACGCTGGTCGGTGTGCGCACTGCCCCCAACGATATTTATGAGCCCGATGTTGCCGTTCGTCTGAACTGCGAGGGCGCCGCGATACATTACTTTTCCGCCGAGGATGGCCGACGGTTACCCGTCTAAGACGCGGGCATGATCATCCGAACAACCAATACGAAACAGGAGAGGACTAGCACAATGCGAGCAAATACCATGCGCATCGGCCTGGCTCTGGCAGCTGCGGTTATCGCCAGCCCAAGTCTGGCCCAGGATCTGACGTTCTGGAGCTGGCGGCAGGAGGACAAGGCTCAGTACGAGAGCTTTATCGATACTTTCGAAGCGGCCAACCCAGGTATCACGGTCAATTTCGAGACCTTCGAAGCTACCAATTACAACACCATTCTGGCGACAGCTCTGGCTGGTGGTACTGGCCCCGACCTGATGATGGTTCGCGCCTATGGCGGTTTGGAAAACGTTGCAACGTCGGGCTACCTTGAGGCACTGACCACCGACGCCATTCCAGCGCTGGCCGATTTCCCTGAAGCAGCGCTGGCCGCGGAATCGGTGCGTGCCGATGGCAAGCTTTACGCTGTGCCATTTGCGTCCCAGACCATGCTGGTTGTGTACAACAAGCAGATCTTCGCTGATCTTGGCTTGTCTGAACCTCAGACCTGGGACGAGATGATGGCCGCCGCTGAGGCCGTCAAAGACGCCGGCATGTTCGCCTTTGCCAATGGCACAGCAACCGCCTGGCAGAATGAAACCATCGTTTCGGCGCTGACGTCTTCAATCATCGGCAAGGATTTCTATGAGGACCTGGCTGCCGGCAATGCCGACTTCACCGATGCACGCTATGTCGAAGCACTGACCAAGCTCAAGGAAGTCAGCGCGTACTTCCCGGACGGTTTTGTCGGTCTGGATTATGCATCAAGCCAGCAGCTGTTCAGCTCGGGCATGGCGGCGATGTTTGCCGGTGGGTCGTTCGAGCTTGCCAACTTCATGGGTCAGAACCCCGATCTGGATCTTGGCGTGTTCGCAGCGCCCGGTCTGTCGGC
Source organism: Devosia sp. J2-20 (assembly GCF_055808475.1). Classification (NCBI taxonomy): domain Bacteria; kingdom Pseudomonadati; phylum Pseudomonadota; class Alphaproteobacteria; order Hyphomicrobiales; family Devosiaceae; genus Devosia; species Devosia sp. J2-20. Next base: position 945,109 of record NZ_CM147870.1, read on the forward strand.
TGACGATGAAAAGCTGGTTGGCGTCTTCTATGATGGTGGCTACGCTGCCAATGCTGCTGGCGAAAACAAGGAAGCTTCGATGAAGTTCCTGAACTTCCTCGCGAGCCAGGAATTCGGGCAGGCTTTCGCCAATTCGCTCAACAACATTTCGCCTATCCCCAATGTCAGCTTCGACAATGCCCTGCTGCAGGAAGTTGCCGACCTCAACAAGTCGTCGATCCCCTACATCATGCTGGTGCATTTCCGCTTCGGTGAGCCTTCCGGTTCCGTGCTGCTGCAGTCGGAAGTGCAGAAGCTGATGGCTGATCAGGTCACGCCTGAAGAGATCGGCGTTGCACTGACCGAAGGTCTGGCGACCTGGTACGAACCGTTCCAGAAGTAAGTCTGGTTTTTCACAACTCGCCCTCTCCCCGCGTGGGGGAGGGCATATGCCCTCACTGGAGCTGCAGCGAATATGCCCAAACTGCGCATGACCGGACGTGGACTGTGGATCACGGCGTTGATCGTCCCGCCAATGGCGTTCGTCGCGCTGTTCGTTGTTTATCCAATTGTGTCGGCCTTCACCTTTGCCTTTTTTGACTGGCAGGGCCTGTTGCGCGACGAGTTTGTCGGGCTGGCCAATTTCCACCAGGTCCTGTTCGTCGAGCCTTATGCCAGCTGGACCCGCAACGCATTCGCGCACAATATTCAGGTGTTTATTGCCCTGATGGTGCTGCAGAACGGGCTGGGATTCTTTCTCGCCTATGCGCTGTGGCGCGAGCTGCCCGGCGCCCGTTTTCACCGCGTCGCAGTTTTCCTGCCGGTAGTGCTGTCGACCATCATCGTCGGCTATCTGTTCAAGCTGTTCATGCACCCGCTTTTCGGGGTGTTCAACATTACGCTGCGCGGGGTCGGGCTGCCGGAACTGGCGCAGCCCTGGCTGGGTCAGGAATCCACGGCGCTATGGGGACTGATCATTGCCAATGCCTGGCACATGCTCGGCTTTCCCACGCTGGTATTCCTGGCTGGCATGCAGCGCATTCCCACCGAAATGCTCGATGCCGTGCGCATGGAGACGCGCAGCGAATGGGTCAAGATCACCAAGATCGTCTGGCCGCTGGTGGCGCCGAGTGCCACGGTGGTGTTCGTGCTGCTGTTTGTGGGCGCTTTCAACTGGTTCGAGCTCCCCTACATCATGGCCGGGCTGGATGGTTCGCCCTATGGCTCGACTGACGTGCTGGGGCTGTATTTCTACCGCACGGCGTTCGGCAATGTGTCGTCCGGCCAACAGGACTTCGGCCTGGGTAGTGCGCTTGCCGTGCTGATCTTCATCTTCATCGCCGCTGTTGCCAGTGTGGTCACCGTCCGACTGCGTGCCCGGGAGATCCAGCTATGAGCGTGGCAGCCACCAATTATCAGGACCGCAAGGGCATTCTGGGGATGTTGGGCCGCGACGGCCTGATCCAGATCATTCTTGTGGCCAACACGTTCATCATGCTGGTGCCGATCCTGATCATGGTGTTCTCGGCCTTCAAATCGACGCCGGAGATATTCAAGTCACCATTCAGCGTGCCGGACTTCGGCAATCTGGTGAATTTCATCAAGATTTGGACGCAGACCAATTTCCTGCGCTATCTGTTCAACTCATTCGTGGTGACTGGTGCCTCGATGGCGTTGATCCTGACGCTGGGCACAATGGCCGCCTATGCGCTGGCTCGCTACCGGTTCTGGGGGGCTGGCTTCATACTGATGTTCTTTATTGCCGGGCTGACATTACCACTCAAACTGGCCATCATCCCGCTGTTCATGTTGATGCGCGATCTGGGTATTCTGAACAACCAGTTGTCGCTGATCTTCGTCTATACGGCGATGGGTCTGCCATCGACCGTGTTCATCATGACCGGCTTTATCCGCACGCTGCCCAATGAACTTGAAGATGCGGCGCGAATGGATGGGGCGAGCGAAGCGCGTATCATGTGGTCGATCATGCTGCCGCTGGTTCGGCCCGCGATGGTGATTGCCGGCATCCAGAATGTGGTGCCGATCTGGAACGACTTTTTCTTCCCGCTGGTGTTTATCCAGAACGATGCGCTCAAGACGTTGCCACAGGGTCTGACGACGTTCATGGGCGAGTACACCACCGACTGGGGTGTGTTGTTTGCTGGGCTGACGCTCTCAGCAGCACCGATCATCCTGATCTATATTGTGCTTTCCAAGCAGTTCATTTCTGGCATGACTTCCGGCGCCATCAAATGACAATCAGCCTGCCTCGCGGGTTGATCGTCTCCTGCCAGGCGCGGGCCGACAACCCCCTGCATGGTCCTGCCTTCATGGGGGCGATGGCTCTGGCTGCGCGCGATGGCGGCGCCGTGGCTATCCGCGCGAACGGGCCGGACGACATCGCCGCGGTCAAGGCGGCGGGCCTGCCCGTAATCGGCATTCACAAAATCTTCTCGGATGAATACCCGGTTTACATCACGCCCAGCTTTGCTGCTGCCGAGGCCGTGGTGGCTGCTGGCGCAGATATTGTCGGGCTCGATTGCACCACACGGCCGCGCGATGGTGTGCCGGCACTGGCACTGATCCGCCGCATCCGACAAGAACTGGGCGTTCCAGTGTTCGCTGACGTGTCCAATCTGGAAGAGGCGCGAGCGGCTACCGATTGCGGCGCTACCTATATTGCGACCACGTTGTCGGGCTATACTGCGGCAACCCAATCAGCAAATCAGGAGCCTGATCTGGCCCTCGTTGAAGCCCTTGCGACCCGCTTGCCGATACCGGTTATTGCCGAGGGGCGCTACAACACGCCAGCGCTGGTGCGGCAGGCATTTGAAGCAGGAGCCCACGCCGTAGTGGTAGGGACCATGATCACCAATCCGCGTGAAATAACCCGCCAGTTCGTCGCCGCCGGTGTGCCGGCGTGAGCCAATTGGTGCATCTGGGTATTGACGTTGGCGGTACTGCCAGCCGCTGGGTTGCCTGTGACCAGGACGGCGCGATCATTGCACGGGGGCAAGCAAATGGTGCTACCGGGCACTTGTTCAATCCGACGGAGCGGGAGCGGCTTACTCGTGCCTTTTCCACGATTGCCGGGGCGCTCGTTGCGCAGGGGCTCGCGGCTGAATTCGTAACTGTTGGCCTGACGGGGTACGGGGCGGCAGTGTTTGGGCAGATGACCCAATTGGTGACTGACAGCTTTGGCATTAGTAGCCAGCATAGCCTTATCGCCGATGACATGACGTTGACCTATGCCGGGATATTCGCGCCCGGTGAGGGGCATTTGGTATCCGCAGGGACCGGCTCGATTGGCCTTCATATCGGTGCGGATGGGCGCTACGTGCGCGTGGGCGGACGCGGCATACTGATTGATGATGCGGGGTCGGGCAGCTGGATTGCGCTCCGCGCGTTGGACCAGCTCTATCGGTGTCTTGATCACACTGGCTCGTTTGCGGATATGTCGGTACTGGCCAATGCGGTCTTTGCCATTATCGGTTCAGACGACTGGCATGCGGTGCGCCAGTTTGTTTATGGCAATGATCGCGGGGTGATCGGCACGCTGGCGGTGGCCGTTGGCAAAGCGGCCGAGCAGGGCGATGACGCGGCGCTGGGTATACTACGTGACGCCGGGTCAGAGCTAGCACAGTTGGCGCATGCGCTGATTGCTCGCACGCAGAAGTGCCCGATCGCACTGGTCGGGGGCGTACTCACGCTGCATCCCTGCATCGGCGAACAGGTGGCGAGCGCGCTAGTCGGGTTTGAGGTCCGACAGGTCAGTGCGGATGCGGCTCTTTCGGCTGCACGACTGCCTCTTGAAGAGCAGGGGATGTGGGCGCAGGTGCTGGCGGCTAAATCGGCCTTGGGATGACGGCGTGATCTGAACTTCGGTCTGTACTGCGGTTCTCAAAGCCTGCGGCCCGCACGCCGGGCGCGGGTCGTCGAGCGAATTCAAGGAACCTGGTGGCAGACTATTGCCACCCCCCTTGTTGTCAGCTCAGCCAGAGTTGGAACAGCAAACCCGACAGCAATGAGCCGGACAGGGCAAAGGTCACGTAGAGCGCAAATACCGGACGACGGGCGAGGGCCCAGACCGCTATGGCTGCGGGAAGCGAGGTAATGCCGCCAGCGACGAGAAAGGCCAAGCCGGCGCCAGGCGCCATGCCCTGCTCAATCAAGCCCGACACCAGGGGCAAGGCTGCATACCCATTCAGGTAGGCCGGCACTCCGACCAAGGTCGCGATAGCAATCGATCCAATGCCGTTGCTGCCAACGGCAGTGATGATCCACTCAGCGGGAACGAAGGCGACCATCAGGCTCTCAAGGACAAAGGCCAGTGCGAGCCACTTGAACAGGAACAGGGCAGTCTTGAGTGCTTCACGCCCAAATTTTTGGCGACGCGCCGGGTCGCGCCAGAACGCCCAAGCCACATGCTTAGGGGTGCGCACGGAAGTTGCGCCGCAACCACCGTTGCCCACGCCCTCGCGCAAAGGGTTGGCGAAAGCGCCGCTGCGCGTGAGCGTCAGCGTTGTGTAGCCACCGAGCAGGCCGATGCCAATTGCCGAGAGGGTCTTGGCAATCGCGAACTCCCAGCCGAGCACGCCCGCGGTCAAAGCGAACATTGCGGGATCGATCACAGGTGAGGCGAGCCAGAACGCCATAACCGCGGAGAGCGGCACGCCCATGGCCAGCAGGGCTGCAATCAGGGGAATGACCCCACAGGAGCAGAATGGCGACAGGCCCCCAAACGCTGCTGCCACTGCGATCATCAAAAAAGGTGAGCCGGTAAAAGCGCGTGCGATGAGATTATCGGCACCGCTGGCGCCCGCATACGCTGCCAAGGCGATGGAGGCGATCAAATACGGTGCTGTTTGCACAAGCGCGTCGACGGTGAACTGCAGGCTCTCCAGCCCCTGAGGCGGGTCAAGCAGCGCTGTCATTGCAAGGATGAGTGCCGTGACCAGCCACACGCGCTGCTGAGACCAGAGGTTGGCGAGCAAGCTACTGCCTGAGCCAAGAGGGATATCAGTCATGATTATTTACCTAGTTTAATGGTTATATGTGGATAAAAAAAGCGGTTGGGGAAGGTCAGGCGACGTCGACTTTGCGGATCGCCACGCCATGGCAGCACTCATCGGACAGAAACCCGAGCGTGCGGGTCATCGCGTCGAAATTGACAGTATTGATGATCTCGCGACCGCGGCGCTCCTGATTAACCAGGCCGGCGGTGACCAAGGCACGCAGATGGTGCGCAAGGGTAGAGAGTGGCAGGCTGGTGTGAAGGGCAATGTCGCCGACGATCAAACCGTCATTGCCTGCCCGGACCAAGAGGCGGAAGACGTCCAGTCGAGCAGGGTGGCCAAGAGCGGCCAAGGCGCGGGCGGTGTTTTCTGTGCGTGGATCAGCGTTCAACATGAGAGGAAACATAACCGTATTTCTGGTTATGTCAATTTGTTTCGCTAATGACACCGCGTCTGCCTAACGCGTCTGGGCAATGCCTTGAAGCTGGCCGGCGAATTCGCGGTCGATCAGTTGATCGAGAGGCTCGGGCCGGTGCATCAAAAAGCCCTGTCCAAAGCGAACGCCCATTTCGCTGAGAATGTTCAGGTCCTGGGGACTCTCGATCTTCTCGGCGACGACATCGTAGCCCATGTTGTGGGCAATCGTGCTGATGGCCGCAACGATCTCGCGGTCGAATTGCTGGGTTGTCAGATTCTGGATGAACGAACCATCGATCTTGATGGTATCGACTGGAAAGCGGCGCAGATATTCGAAAGAACTCAGGCCCGTGCCGAAGTCGTCGAGACTGACGCGGCAGCCACTGGCACGAGCAGCGCGAACAAAGCGCTCTGCAGCTTCAAAATTGGTGAAAGCTGCCGTTTCGGTAATCTCGAAGACGACATTTCCGCGATAGACGCGGTGGTCCGTAATCACCTGATCAATGGTTTCCCACAGCGCAGGATCGCTCAGGGTTTGAGCCGACAGATTGAAGGCCAGCGACAGTCCGCCTCGGAATTGCATGGTGTGACCGTGGCGCTGGAGCGCGGTCTGGATAATCCAGCGATCCAGTGGTGCGGCCATGCCGAAGCGCTCGGCGGCCGGAATGAATTCAGCGGGACTGATCATCTGGCCAGATCTGGTGCGCATGCGGGCGAGGACTTCAATATGCCCTGAGCAGACCCATGGGTCGCGAATGAAACGGAGTTCCTGGCCATAGAGCTGAAGACGACCTTCAGCGCGGGCGTCGGCGATGTCGGCGACGATGCGTGCAGCGGTAAGGCCGGAGGTCGCCGTCTCCCCCAAGCGAGAGAAGAAGGCGTATTGATTGCGCCCTGACGATTTGGCCCGATAGCAGGCGTCATCAGCAAATGCCAAGGCGTCGGCGGGTGCGGTTTGGCTATCGTGGATGAGGGCGACGCCAATGCTGGCGCCCAGATTACGATGGGCGGTTGATATGCCCAGATCGGCGTTCTGGATAGCGCGAAGCAGGTTAGCAGCGATCGCGTCAGCGGCGTCGAAATCACCGGTGTCGAGAATGATAGCGAACTCGTCACCGCCGAGGCGCGCGACAATTGTGTCTTGGGGCAAGCCGTCGCGCAGTGCTGCGCCGATGGTCTGGAGTGCCATGTCGCCGGCGGCGTGTCCGGCGAAGTCATTGAGCCCCTTGAAGTAGTCCAGATCGATATAGATCACGGTGATGGGCTGGACATCTGCCTGCGCGATGTGTTCGCGCAGCTTTGCGTCGAAGGCGGAGCGATTGAGCAGCCCGGTCAGGGCGTCATGATTGGCTGCAAAGGACAGCGCTTTCTGCTGTTTCTGCTGCTCGGTGACGTCCTGAAAGGTATAGACACTACCCAGATGTGTGCCATCGGCGGCGCGGATGGCGCTTGCCGTCCAGCGCACCGAGAAATCGTCGAGATCCGCTCTGACGACATCGGCCGTCTGCGTGCCGGTCTGGGTGCCAAAGACAGCGGAAAGCGGCACCTGGGTCTGGGTAATACGTACCTGCGACAGGCTCAGGCCGATCAACTGGCTCTGTGGGCGGCCAATAAGCCTGGCGGCAGCCGGGTTGACGAAGGTAATGACGCCGCCGGTGTCAGTGCTAAGGACTGCGTCGCTGATCGAACTCAGGGTGACCCTCAGCTTTTCCTTTTCCATATTGAGCGCGTCGGCGGCCCATACTTCTTCGGATACGTCACGAATTGTGCCTAGGATCGAGCCTGGGGTACCGGGATCTGGCACAAAGATGGTGCGCGTTTCCATGTGCCGGATCGAGCCGTCCTTGAGAACGATGCGGTAGCGGATGGCAGATGGGGTATCACCCTCAGGCTTGAGCGCATGTGCTGCTTCGGCGTTTTCCTTGTCCTCAGGGTGCAAAAATGAGTGCCAGATTTTGGCCTCAAGTGGTGCTGGCAATGCAGGCATGCCGAACATCTGGCGCGTGCGGTCGTCCCAATGGCTGACGCCCGATGCCAAGTCATAAGACCACATGCCAGTGACACTGGCTTCGAGCACCAGATCATAGCTGCGATTGACCTGCTCAAGGGCGCGTTCGACATTTTTGAGAGAAGAGATATCGGTCTGAACACCGACCATGCGGGTCGGTTCACCGGCGGCGTTGCGCTCAATGATACCGCCACGGTCGAGGACCCAGACCCAATGACCCCGCTTGTGCCTCAGGCGCAGTTCGGTCTCGATGGCGTCGGTTTCGCCGGCCAGATGACGGTTGCCGCTTTCCAGAGCCCGGTCGCGGTCATCGGGATGCGTAATGCGCAGCCACAACTCGCTGTCCTGTTCGAGGTCACCCCGGGCGTAGCCGAGCATTTCGAACCAGGTGTCGGAATAGGTGCACTCACCTGTCACCAAATTCCAGTCCCACACACCCAGCCGCGCGCGGTGGAGAGCGTGCTCCCAAATGTGTTGTCCGGTGGTAAGCGTGGATTCAGAGGCGGGCATTGGGGTAGTCCGACGTCGGTAGTTCGGATCACTGTAACTTCCGGGGCAGAAGAGATTGTTAACGGATGGAACCCAATCCGCCTTTGCTGCGTTTCGAAATTAGAGGTTGTGGGGCAATCCAAAAAGCAATGGTCGGTGCTGACGTGATGATGGTGACGTCAGGGAACGGGCTGTTGGCCCGGTAAGCTGGCGTCAACGGCTGGTATCGAGCTCAGGTCCTCGTGCTGTGAAAGCGGGGCGGATCGCTTCAAGGACGATTGTGGCTCTGACCCGAAATGTGGTTAGGTCGCCGCCAGTGTGAGGGACGAGTTGATTACTGCATTGGATCGTAGTGGTTCCAGGCTTGGATTGCATCGCGCTGCAACAGCCATGGTTGTGGCGTTGGTTGCATTCATTGCAATCGGCTCAGGGTATCTTTTCTGGAAAACTTATAGCGACGCGGAAGCCCGTATTCGCAGCCAGACGGAGTCTGGGGCGCAGGTGGTGGCTGCCAATATCGGTTGGGCACTGGAGACGGCCCATCAATTGCTGCGCCGCGTTGACGACTCGCTGGGAGACGACATTCGCGTTCCGCTGCCGGAGGCCGCGAGCAAGCTTACGGAAGCCACCGTCGCATTGCCGGGTGAGGTGAAGGTCTATGTGGTTGACGTCGATGGCGCCACGCCACTGACTACCGATCCCGATTTCAAGCCGATCGATGTGCGGGATCGCGAGTATTTCTCGGCAGTAGCAAACGGCGCGCCTTGGCATACCTCCTCGCTGATGGTCAGCCGCCTCAATGGACAACAGATATTTACGGTCAGCAAACGCATCGAGCGCAACGGCGTGTTCGCGGGCGCGGCCATTTTATCGTTCAGCTCAGACCTGATGCAGGCAGTGTGGGACTCGCTCGATATTGATGATCGTTCAACCGTGGCATTGTTCCGCGATGACGGTCAGTTGGTATCGCGTTATCCGCTGGCTGATGGGCCGCTCGATCTGCGCGCCCATGTCCTTTTCACGGAGTATCTCGAAGAAGCGCCATCGGGCACTTACGAAAACATCTCGGCCATAGACGGCCAGCATCGCGTAGTTGGCTATCGCCGCATTGGCAGCACCAATCTGGTAGCGCTGGCATCGATCAGCCGCGACGCGGCATTCTCAGCGCTGAACAGGGCGACGTTTTCACTTTTGGCGCTCGCTATTCCCGCTGGGCTAGGACTGCTGTTCGCCGGCTTCTGGGTGTATCGACTACTGCAGCGTGACCGCCAGCAGTTGGAAATCGAAGCGGAGTTCCAAAGCGTTGCTGAGGCAATGCCGAACCATGTCTGGACGGCCAAGCCAAGTGGTGAGCTCGACTGGTTCAATTCGGGAATCTACAGCTTTAGCGGTTTAAAATATGACGATCTGGTGGGCAGTGGCTGGGTGCAAATCGTGCACCCTGACGATCTGCCCAGCGTCGCCCAGAACTGGCAGAAGGCGCTGGACGCTGGTGAACTCTATGAGTCCGAGTTCCGTATTCGGGAGGCTAGTGGTCGATACCTCTGGTATCTCGTCCGCGCCGTCCCGCTCCGCAACAGCAAGGGGCAGGTGGAGCGCTGGATTGGCACCAATACAGATATCAATGCTCAAAAGACCTCGACACAAGCTCTGGCCGAAAGCGAGACACGGCTGCGGTTGGCGATTGACGCTGGACAGATGGCGGTTTGGGACCTTGATACGGAATCCGGCGTCATCACACCTTCAGCTGCATTGAACCAGCTCTATGGCTTTGCCGAAGACGCAATGCCGAGCACCGAGGAATACCTGTCGCGCTATGCGCCGGGTGAGCGCGAGCGCGTGGCTCAGGCGGCGGCAGACGCCAAGGACAATGGCGAAAACGAGCTGGAAGTGGAGGTGCGACACCTCTGGCCTGACGGTACGGAAAAATGGCTGTTGATCCGCGCTCAACTGAGCCTGCCCGATGACGACAAGCGGATTGTTGGGGTGGTCATCGACATTACCGAACGTCGCTCGGTTGAGGAGGCGCTGATGCGCAGCGAGCGGCGCTTCCGCCTCTCGCAGCAGGCGGCGGGGATTGCCTCCTTGGAGCTGGATATACCCACCGGGATGGTTCTGGGCTCGGATCGCTTCTGGGAGATCTGGGGGCTCGAACGTCGTGAAAGCATCCATATCAGTGCGCTTGAAGCTATCGTGGTTCCCGAGCACAGCGATGTTCGATCGACGGAAGATACGCGCCAGTCCGGCACTGCCCAACCCAATGTCGAGTACCGTATAAAACGCCCCGATACAGGCGAGATTCGTTGGTTGTCGCGCCATATCGAGTTTGTCCACGACGGCATGGGCAAGCCGATCAAGATGTACGGCATCATGCAGGACATCACCGATGAAAAGGAGGCTCAGGCTCGCCAGCAGATGCTGACGCACGAGCTTGAGCACCGTATCAAGAATATTCTCGCAATGGTGTCTGCCATTGCATCACGCACACTGCGCAATACAGACCTGGAGACGGCGCGTGTGTCATTTACCGAGCGGCTGCAGGCGCTGGCCACTGCACACGACATTCTGACAAGCACCAAGTGGACGACGGCGTCGATTGGTGACGTCGTGAATGCCACCATCGTTCCGCTGCCGGGCGAGCAAATCGAAGCGAGCGGCCCGTCGGTCATGTTGCAGCCCAAGGCGGCTCTCTCGTTGGCGCTCGCCATTAACGAACTCGGTACAAATGCATTGAAATATGGGGCGCTTTCGGTGCCTCATGGACAGGTGAATATCCAGTGGAGCGTTCAGAACCTCAATGGCCAAGAAATGCTGACATGGCGTTGGGCCGAGAGCGGTGGACCAGCTGTGGAAGAACCAACGCGGAACGGATTCGGATCTTTCCTCGTTACACGCGTATTGGGTGGTGACTTTGGTGGTACGGCCACCTTGGGTTACCTGCCCGCAGGGGTAGTTTGCGAACTGACAGCGCCCCTGGATAACGGCCAAGTGGCAGGAATGCACCAATGACAAAAATGTCCGGCGGCGTTGTGCTCGTTGTAGAAGACGAAGCCCTTCTCTTGTTCTCGATTGCCGATGAGTTACGGGATTTGGGTTTTGATGTCCTTGAGGCACGTAATGCAGATGAGGCTCTGTCGCGCCTAGAAGCGCACGACGAGATTGCCGCGGTTTTCACTGACATTGATATGCCAGGTTCAATGGACGGCCTTCAACTGACCGCCCTGATCGATACGCGCTGGCCACTGATGAAGGTTGTCGTCACTTCGGGCAAGAAGCTGCCAGACAGCTCTGCGATGCCGGAGCGCGCGCAGTTCTTGTCCAAGCCTTATGCTATTGAGGACGTGGCACGGGCCATCGCCTGAAGTTCACCAGCAGCTAGTGCTGGAAGACGACCAGTCCTGCTGCGGTAGCCATCATCGCGCCGGCCGTCTTGTTGAGACGGCCCAAGGCACGCTCACTGCGGAACATCTCACGCGCTGCCGAAGCGAGCCAGGCGTACCCACAGCCGATCAACAGCAGCACAATCACGACAATGGCGGTCAGTTCCCCGAACGCAACAGGGTTCATCTGGTCAAGCGGTATCACTGTGGGCAGGATTGCCAAGTAGAACACAATGGTCTTGGGGTTACCCATTGTCAGCGAAAAGCCGGCCAGAAAGGTCTTGAGCCAAGCCTCGTTCTTGGGCTTCATCTGCTCGGCGCCGGGGCGAGCAGTCCAGAATTTATAGGCAATATAGAGCAGGTATGCCGCACCGGCCCAGCGGATCAGCACGAAGACCGGGCCAAACAGCGTGGCGATGGTTGCCAAACCGAAGACAGCAAAGACGAAATAGACCAGGTCACCTGCCAGGATGCCCAACACCATTGGGAATGCGCCCTTGAACCCGCCACCGAGTGCGCGGGCCACCACAGCGGCGACGCCCGGGCCTGGAACCAGCACCGCGATGGCATAGGCGATTGTGAAGGTCAGAAGGGTGAAGGGTTCCATGGTGTCCGCCGTGAATTTGTGGCGCACACTAGCGGTTCGCCTAGAGCCGGGCAATCTGCCTCAAGGCAGCCGTGCAAGCCGGTCGAACAGAAGCGCATAAAAGCCATCGGCGTCGCCGTTGCGGATAAAGTTCACATTCCTGTCACGGTGGGTGACATGCCAATAGTCGACAACGGTCATACCCATGGTCAGTTCGCTGGCGACCTCGATCTCGACATTGCATTGGCGGCCGGAAAACAGTTCCGGGCAAAGCAGCCAGGCAATGACCGTAGGGTCATGCAAGGGCGCGCCCGTCCAGCCATATTTGGCCAGATCGAAAGTCTCCGAGAAAGTGAGCATAGCGTGGGCCGCCTTGGCGCTGTCGTTTCCGATGGCGAGCATAGCGGCCAGCCGATCTGGCGTTGACTGGATCTGGTGAGTGACGTCGAGGGGCAGCATGGTAATGGGCGCGCCGCAACGCAGCACAATGTCCGCGGCTTCCGGGTCGACATAGATGTTGAATTCGGCGGCTGGGGTGATGTTGCCAACCTCGAAGTAGGCGCCACCCATCATGACGATCTCGGCGATGCGCTCGGCAATCGCGGGCTGCTTTATCAGGGCCATTGCAATATTGGTGAGTGGCCCAAGCGTGCACAGGGTAATGGTTCCCGGTTCAGCAGCCATCAGGGTGTCGATTATGTAGTCCACCCCGTGCTGCTCCTGCAGCGGCACGGTGGGTTCGGGCAAGTCGGGGCCGTCGAGGCCAGTAACTCCATGGACATGCTCTGCGGTCACGAGTGCGCGCCGAATTGGGCGGGAGCAGCCAGCGTAGACCGGAATATCGGTGCGACCGGCGAGCGCAACAATCTTGCGCGCGTTGTTGGCATTGTGGTGCAGCCCCACATTGCCCGCGACGGCGACAATACCGAGAACGTCCAGTTCCTCTGGAGATGCCAGCGCCAGGAGGATGGCGACGGCATCGTCCTGGCCGGGATCGGTGTCGATGATGATTTTACGTGACATGGAGAACCTAAAGCAGTGCGGGATCGGTCGATCGCGTGCGAGTCGATTGAATTTGGGGGACACTAACGACTTGGCTCAGTGCGGTCGACAGCGCTGATGTTGGCGGCAACGGAACATTTGTCGCAGCGTGGCGTTGAAGAGCGTTGAGGCTTTGAACCACGGACATAAAATGGCACGCAGTGCGCGGCGACCGGCGTCGGACGAGATGAGCGAAAGCCAGTTTGAGCGGATTATGGGCAATGCGGCCCGAGTCTCGCTGGTCCTCATTGGCTTTCTGGCGCTGCTATTTGCGCTCAAGGCGGGACAAGTTTTTCTTGCTCCCATCACCCTCGCCATTGTGGTTGGCTTGATGTTCGGTCCAGTGGCTGACCGGGTCGAGCAATTCGGCGTCCCTCCCGCCATTTCTGCCGCCATCGTCGTACTCATGCTGCTCAGCGTGATCGCCGCCGGCACTTTCCTGTTTGCCGTTCCGTTGTCGGAATGGGTCGCGCGGGCGCCGATGATCTGGAACAAGCTGCAATTGCAGCTCGACAATCTGCAGGGGCCTCTTGAAACGCTGGGCAATATCCAGGAGCAGATTTCCTCGGTCTTCGCCAGTGACAAGGCCATGGCTGTGACTGTTGAAGATGGTGGTGAGATGATCGGGATGGCGCTGATTGCGCCAGCCATTCTGGCTCAGGTGCTGATCTTTCTAGCCAGCCTCTACTTTTTTGTAGCAACCCGCGACCATGTGCGCATTTCGGTACTTTCATTGTGCGTGAGCCGGCGGATGCGCTGGCGGACTGCTCATGTGTTCCGTGATGTGGAAGCCAAGGTTAGCCGCTTCCTGTTGTCGATCACCTTCATCAACTTCTGCGTCGGTTGTGCCGTATCGCTGGCCATGTGGGCCATTGGCATGCCCTCACCCATTCTCTGGGGGGCGATGGCGGCAGTGCTCAACTACATACCCTATGTCGGGCAGGGCGTGATGGTGTTGGTCCTGCTCTCCGTGGGATTGGGTACCCAGACGAGCCTTGAAGGCATTTTGCTGCCCGTCGGCTGTTATGTTGCCATCAACTTTGTTGAAGGACAGATTGTTACACCGCACTTTATTGGTCGGACGATGACACTGAACCCGTTCATCATTTTCCTTTCTATTACTTTCTGGTTGTGGGCATGGGGACCGGTAGGCGGGCTGGTCGCTGTCCCTACGCTGTTGATCGCCACCTCCATGCTCCATCACTTGCTGCCCAGCAAACCCATGGTACCGAGCAAACCAATAGGGCGTTCCGCCAATATGTCGGAACGGCAGCGTTTGTTGGCCAATACGGCACAAGCCATTCGCGAACAGGCAGACGAGGCCAAGGCAGAAGAGAAAAACGAAAAGCGCAAGAACGAACGCTTCGAGCCACCCGAAGGGACAGCGCCCAGTGGCTTAGAGACGCCAGCGTAAGTCTGCCCTGCACGCTCCCTGCTTGACGTAACCGCTGCGCTGTGGCGGAACAGTCTGCATTGGACGGGCGGAGAGATTATCGTGGCGGGTGAAGAGATTGGACACGCAGCGGCGGCTCATGGCGTCGATCTGATCCCCGTGGTTGCGCTATTGGGCGCGGCGGTGATTGCCGTGCCGCTGTTCAAGCGGCTGGGTCTGGGCTCGGTGCTGGGCTATTTGGCAGCGGGTCTGATGCTGGGCCCCTCTGGCTTCGGGCTGATCAGCGATCCGGAATCAGTGCTCACCATCGCCGAACTGGGCGTGGTCATGTTCCTGTTCATTATCGGTCTGGAAATGGAGCCCGCCAAGCTCTGGGCCCTGCGAAAACAGATCTTTGGTCTCGGCGTCTTGCAGGTTGCAATCAGTGGCGCTTTGCTCACGGGGTCCGGGGTGTTGCTCGGCTTCGCGCCGATGGTGGCCTTCGTATTCGGCATGGGTTTTGTCCTCACATCAACGGCCATTGTGATGCAGGTATTGGGCGAGCGTGGAGAACTGGCCAGCCCCGGTGGGCAGCGCATGGTCTCGATTCTGCTGCTTGAAGACCTTGCCATCGTCCCGCTGCTCGCCTTGGTTGCCTTGCTTGCCCCTACCTCGGGGGAAGAGGTGGGTGTGATCAGCCGCTTACTCACTGTCGCTGCACCCATTGGTGCTGTGCTGCTGCTCATTTTTGTCGGCCGTCGGATCATGAACCCGTTCTTTGGGGTCATGGCATCGAGCAAATTGCGCGAAGTGATGACGGCTGCGGCCCTGCTGGTGGTTCTGGGCGCCGCCCTGCTTTTCCAGGCGGTCGGCCTGTCGATGGCAATGGGAGCATTTCTGGCCGGTGTACTGTTGTCGACATCGAGTTTTCGGCATCAGCTGGAGGCTGACGTCGAGCCGTTCCGAGGCATTTTGCTGGGCTTGTTCTTTCTGGCGGTGGGCATGTCGCTGGATGTGGCCGTGGTGATGAGCAGCTGGCAGATCATCGCCCTGAGTGTTGGGGCCTACATGGTGATCAAGGGGGCGGCAATCTACGCGATTGCACGCGTATTGAAGTCCAGTCATGCCGAAGCGCTGGAGCGTGCCGTGTTGATGGGGCAGGGCGGTGAATTTGCTTTCGTGCTCTATACCACCGCCGCCGCTGCCGGGCTGATTGATGGTCCGACCAATGCGATTTTCACAGCGACGGTTATCATTTCCATGGTGCTGACCCCCTGTCTGATGATCGGGCTACGCTACGCGCTACCCAAGCCGGAGCAATCGATGGAGGGGGTTGAGACCGTCAATGGTCTGGCGGAACGTATTCTGGTGATCGGCTTCGGTCGATTTGGCCAGATTGCCAGTCAGACCCTGCTTGGGCAGGGGCACAATCTGTCGATCATCGATAACGACACAGACATGATCCGGGTCGCAGCCCAGTTCGGCTTCAAGGTCTATTATGGCGATGGCACGCGCCTTGATATCCTGCGTGCCTCCGGGGCGGCTAATGTCGACCTCGTGCTGATCTGTGTCGACGACAAATCAGCCGCCAACCAGATTGCCGCAATGTTCCGAGACGAGTTCCCCCTGGTCAAGGTGATGGCACGTGCCTATGACCGCGGTCATGCCATCGAGCTGGTGAAGCTCGGTGTCGACTATCAGCTGCGCGAGTTGTTCGAATCTGCGGTGGTGTTTGGCGCGCAGGCCATCCGTGCGCTGGGTGCGAGCGAGGCCGATATCGAAACCGTGGTGCAGGGCGTGCGTGAGCGCGACGCGTTGCGGTTCAAGGCGCAATTGTTCGACAATGTCAGTGCCGTCGATGCAGCCCATGACCTGTTGTTGCGCAACGCCGCAGAACAGGCGCGTGAAGGTGGGATCGAGGTCGACGCCAATGCGGTGGAAGACACCGTCAACAAGATCACCCATCCTGCGCCTCCAGCATAGATGCCCCGCAATGCGAAGGGGGTTTCGCCTGCTCAATTTAAGTGCAAGACTAAGTTGTCTGAGGGGATATCATCGTTATGAAATCTGGATTGCGACATGCCGCAACAGCCGATCGCTTACGACGCCCCTACGCCGGAACCACGTGCAACTTCCGTTGAAGCGATTCAATCGGAAATCCTTGAAAGACTGATCTATTCAGTCGGCAAGGATCCTATCGTTGCCCGGCCACATGACTGGCTTGCCGCAACGATTCTAACGGTGCGCGACCGCGTGATGGATCGCTGGATGGAGTCCTCTCGCGAGACGTGGCGGACCTCACACAAGCGCGTCTACTATCTCAGTCTGGAGTTTCTGATCGGCCGCCTGATGCGGGACGCGATGAGCAATGTCGGGTTGATGGAGCCTGTGCGCGACGCGCTCAGGAACCTCAACGTCGATCTGGGCGATCTGATTGATCTGGAGCCTGACGCAGCGCTGGGCAATGGCGGCCTTGGTCGGCTGGCGGCGTGTTTTCTGGAGTCGATGTCGACGGTCAAAATCCCGGCCTACGGTTATGGCATTCGCTATGTGCACGGGCTGTTCCGGCAGGAGATGAGCGAAGGCTGGCAGGTTGAGCTGCCCGAGGAATGGCTGGCGCACGGCAATCCGTGGGAATTCGAGCGACGCGAAAGTGCTTATGAAGTTGGGTTCGGCGGCTATGTGGAGCCCGTGACCGATCCTGACGGCACAGTGCGCCAGGAATGGCGGCCCAATGACCACTTGCTGGCAGTGGCGTTCGACACTCCGATTGTGGGCTGGCGCGGCGCGCGGGTGAATACGCTGCGGCTGTGGAGCGCGCAGCCTATCGATCCGATCCTGCTCGACAAGTTCAATTCTGGCGACCATATCGGCGCGCTGGAAGAAAGCGCCAAGGCTGAAGCCATTACCCGTGTGCTCTATCCGGCAGATCTCGACAGCAGCTGGTCAGGAATTGCGACTGCGTCAGGAGTTCTTCTTCTCCTCGGCATCCCTGCAGGACATCGTGCGGCGGCACTTGCAGCAATATGGCGATCTGGGCTCCCTGGCCGACAAGGTCGCCATTCAGCTCAATGACACCCATCCGGCAATTTCGATTGCCGAACTGATGCGCATTCTGGTCGATGATAACGGCATGGAATGGGCCCCGGCATGGAAGTTGTGCCGCGGTACCTTCGGCTATACCAATCACACGCTTTTGCCTGAAGCGCTCGAAAGCTGGCCGGTAGCGTTGCTGGAGCGTCTGCTGCCGCGTCACATGCAGATTGTGTATCAGATCAATGCGGATGTGCTGGCGGATGCGCGCGGCCGGGCCAAATTCACCGATGCCCAGGTTGCCAATGTGTCGTTGATCGACGAGGCGGGGGGGCGACGGGTGCGGATGGGGCAGTTGGCGTTTGTCGGCTCGCACTCGATTAACGGTGTCTCGGCGTTGCACACCGAGTTGATGAAGCAGACCGTGTTCTCGGACCTGCACAAGCTTTACCCGGACCGTATCAACAACAAGACCAACGGTATTACGCCCCGGCGCTGGCTTATGCAGTGCAATCCCGGGCTGACGCAATTGGTCAGCGATACGATCGGACCAGCGTTTCTGGACGATATCGATCTGCTCAAAGATCTCGATGCCTACGCCGAAGACGCAACTTTCCAGGCGCAGTTTGCCGCTGTGAAGCTGGAAAACAAGGAACGCCTAGCCAAGCTGATCAAGGATCGTCTGGGCATCAAAGTATCGCCAGACGCCATGTTCGATGTGCAGATCAAGCGCATCCATGAGTATAAGCGTCAACTGCTCAACATTATCCAAGCTGTTGCGCTATATGACGAAATTCGCGCACATCCGGAACGGGACTGGGTGCCACGCGTTAAGATCTTCGCTGGCAAGGCGGCGCCGGGTTACTGGAACGCCAAGCTTATCATTAAGCTGATCAACGACGTTGCCAAGGTGATCAACAACGATCCTGCGGTGCGCGGGTTGCTCAAGGTAGTGTTCCTGCCCAATTACAATGTGAGCCTTGCGGAGGTCATCGTGCCGGCGGCCGATCTGAGCGAACAGATTTCGACAGCTGGCATGGAAGCCTCTGGCACAGGCAACATGAAATTCATGGCCAATGGCGCCATTACCATCGGCACGATGGACGGGGCCAATGTGGAAATGCACAAGGAAGTCGGCGCCGACAACATCGTTATTTTCGGTCTAACCACTGAAGAGGTTGAGGTGAAGCGGGGCGAGGGCGAAGTGCCGCGCGACTCGATTGATGCGTCGCCGCGATTGCAGGAAGCGCTGGAGTCGATCGCCACCGGGGTCTTCTCCCCGGATGATCCGAACCGCTATCGCGATCTGATCGGCGGACTTTACGATCATGACTGGTTCATGGTGGCGCGCGATTTCGACGCCTATGCCACGGCGCAAGCGGAAGTAGACGCCATCTGGGCGGACAAGGCGCGCTGGAATGCTATGGCGATCCGAAATACGGCGCGGGTGGGTTTTTCTCTTCGGATCGAACGATCCGGCAGTACGCCCATGATATCTGGGATGTGGCGGTGCCTGAAGAATGACGATTTGCAGCGGGCGAAAACTGACACGCAAGATCAGGCCCGTTGAGTGTTTTGGTTTTGGCGGAGCAGCCGAATTTCCGGGTGCCGCCGTCGGGGGAGCGTGCGTGTGACCAAAGAAGACTGGCAAGCCGATGTACGGGAAGTGGAGGCTGTCGTCAGTGGGCGGCATCCCAACCCGTTTGGGTTTTTGGGCCTGCATGAAGTCAACGGCCAATGGGTGCTCCGGGCATTCGTTCCGCACGCGGAGATGCTGAGTGCATTCACGCTGGATGACACGGCGCTGGGTCACATGATCCCGCGGCACCCCGGTGGTTTTTTCGAAGCGAAGGTTTCGATCAGTAAACGCCAACCGATCCGCTACCATGCCAAAAATGCTGGCGGGGAGTGGGACGTGTATGACGCCTATTCGTTCGGGCCGGTGCTGGGCCCCATGGACGACTACTATATGGGCGAAGGCAACCATTTGCGGCTGTTCGACAAGCTCGGCGCCCATGAGATGGAATTTGAGGGCATTCACGGCACGCATTTCGCGGTTTGGGCGCCCAACGCGCAGCGCGTCAGTGTGGTTGGACCTTTCAACGAATGGGACGGCCGGCGCAATCCAATGCGCAACCGCTTCGAAAACGGCATCTGGGAAGTTTTCATTCCCGTTCTGGGAACCGGCACGCTTTACAAGTACGAGATTGTCGGACCTGACGGGGTAACGCAGCCACTGAAGGCCGATCCTTTCGCGCGCCAGTCTGAAATGCGGCCCAAAACAGCCTCAATAGTGCCTGATCCGACACCCTTTACCTGGACAGATGACAAGTATCTCGAAGAGCGTGCTACCCGCGATTGGCGGCGGACGCCAATGTCGATCTATGAGGTTCATCTGGGCAGTTGGCGCCGTCGACCTGATGGCGGCTTTCTGAGCTACGACCAGTTGGCTGAGCAGTTGGTGCCTTATGCTGCAGACATGGGATACACCCATATCGAGCTGCTGCCGATCAGCGAGCACCCCTATGATCCGAGCTGGGGCTACCAGCCGACCGGGCTCTATGCGCCGACCGCGCGGTTTGGCGATCCGGCGGGTTTTGCACGTTTCGTTGACGCTGCCCATGAAGCCGGGCTGGGGGTGATCCTGGACTGGGTGCCCGCGCACTTCCCGACCGACGCACACGGCCTGTCGAACTTCGACGGTACCGCTCTTTATGAGCACGCCGACCCTCGACAGGGGTTCCACCCGGACTGGAATACGGCGATTTACAATTTCGGTCGCAAGGAGGTTGTCAGCTTCCTGCTCAACAATGCGTTGTATTGGCTGGAGAAGTTCCACATCGACGGGCTGCGCGTGGATGCGGTGGCATCGATGCTTTACCTCGACTATTCGCGCCAACAGGGCGAATGGGTGCCGAACAAGTTTGGCGGCAATGAAAATCTGGAGGCCGTCGAATTCCTGCGTCGGGTCAATACTGAAGCGTATCGCCTGCATCCAGGTACCTTCATGATTGCCGAGGAATCCACATCGTGGCCAGGGGTCAGCAAGCCGGTCGATGCCGGTGGGCTGGGCTTCGGCTTCAAGTGGAACATGGGCTTCATGAACGACACCCTGCGCTTCATGAGCCGCGAGACGATCCATCGAAAATACCATCACAGCGACATGACCTTCGGAACGGTCTACGCGTTCTCGGAGAACTTTGTGCTGCCGCTGAGCCATGACGAAGTGGTGCATGGCAAGGGGTCGCTGCTCGAAAAAATGCCAGGCGATGACTGGCAAAAGTTTGCCAATCTGCGCGCCTATTTTGCCTTCATGTGGGGGCATCCCGGCAAGAAGCTGCTGTTCATGGGCCAGGAGTTTGCGCAGCGCGATGAGTGGGCGGAGGCCAAGTCACTTGACTGGTATCTGCTTGATGCCGGGATGCATGAAGGCATTCGGCGGCTAATCTCGGACCTTAATCTGGCCTATCGCGAATTGCCGGCGTTGCATGAGCGCGACTGCGAGCCAGAAGGTTTTGAGTGGGTGATCGGGAACGATCACGGCAATTCGGTATTGGCATGGTTGCGGAAGGCACCGGGCAGTGACCCGATCATGGTGGTCTCCAATTTCACGCCAGTGCCACGCTCGGGATATAAGATTCCGATGCCGATGGCGGGAAAGTGGGTTGAACGGATCAACACTGATGCGGGTTGGTATGCTGGCTCCAACACCGGGAACCAGGGTGCTGTCGTAGCCAAGGCGGTCGAAGGGCAGCACTGGCCGGCAGAGGCCGAACTCTATCTTCCGCCGCTTTCGACGCTGTTCTTGAAGTTTGAGTCGGTCTAGGTCGGCCAAGTTTAAATACGTCCCGGAAAACGGGCATTTGTGGAGGGTTAGAAAATGGCAGACTACAGGGCACCATCGCCGCTGGCCCGCGAGGCCATGGCCTATGTACTGGCTGGTGGACGCGGTACGCGATTGATGGAACTGACCGACCGGCGTGCCAAGCCGGCGGTGTATTTCGGGGGCAAGTCCCGCATCATCGACTTCGCGCTAAGTAATGCCATCAATTCGGGTATTCGACGTATCTCCGTTGCCACGCAATACCAGGCGCATAGCCTGATCCGCCACATGTCGCGCGGCTGGAACTTCCTGCGACCCGAGCGCAACGAGAGCTTTGACGTGCTGCCAGCCAGCCAGCGGGTACGCGAAGACATGTGGTATGCCGGCACTGCAGACGCCGTGTACCAGAACATGGATATCATCGAAGATTCGGGCGCGCGGTATATCGTCATTCTGGCGGGCGACCACATCTACAAGATGGACTACGAAATCATGCTGCGGCAGCACGTCGATACTGGCGCTGACGTGACCATTGGTTGTCTGGAAGTGCCACGGATGGAAGCCGTCGGCTTCGGTGTGATGCATGTCGACGGGCGAGATCGCGTCGTTGATTTCGTCGAGAAACCCAAGGACCCACCGGGCATTCCGGACAAGCCGGACATGGCGCTGGCATCGATGGGTATCTATGTGTTCGAAACCCGGTTCCTGATGGAGCAGTTGCGGCGCGATGCGGCTACCGAAGGCTCCAACCGCGACTTTGGCAAGGATATCATTCCCTATATCGTCAAGAATGGTACCGCCTGGGCACATCGGTTCCCGCGCTCCTGCGTGCGGTCAAGCAATGAAGAAGTCAGCTACTGGCGCGACGTCGGCACGATTGATGCCTATTGGAAAGCGTCGATCGATCTGACCGACATCAAGCCGCAGCTCGATCTTTATGACCGCGACTGGCCGATCTGGACCTATGCGGAGATCACCCCGCCGGCCAAGTTCGTGCATGACTTTGATGGCAGAAGGGGGTCGGCGGTGAACTCGCTTGTCTCGGGCGACTGTATCGTGTCGGGCGGCCACCTGAACCGAACGCTGCTTTCGACCGGATCACGCGTGCACTCCTACTCAGTGCTCGAAGAGGCGGTGGTGTTGCCGCATGTGGATATTGGCCGCAATGTCCGGCTGCGCAAGGTGGTCGTTGATCGCGGCGTCAATATTCCCGAAGGGCTGGTTGTCGGTGAAGATCCCGAATTCGACGCCAAGTGGTTCCGCCGCAGCGATGAGGGTGTGACACTGATTACCCAGGCTATGGTCAACAAATATCTGGCTGGACGATGATTGAAGTTCTCTCGGTAGCTTCCGAGGTTTATCCGCTGATCAAGACCGGGGGGCTCGCCGATGTGGCGGGCGCCCTGCCTGGCGCCCTTACCAGCCATAGCGTGAGCATGCGCACGCTGATCCCTGGCTATCCATCGGTGATGGAAAAGCTCAGTGGTGGCCGCGTGGTCAAGGAACTGGACGACCTGTTTGGCGTGCCGGCCAAGCTGATCGCGGCGCGCGTTGAAGGGCTCGACGTAATCGTCATCGACGCGCCGGTACTCTACGATCGACCAGGCAATCCCTATGTCAGCCCGGATGGCTGGGACTGGCCGGACAACTGGAAACGTTTTGCAGCCTTGGGATGGGTCGCGGCCGAGTTGGCCATGGGGCTCGTCGAGGGCTATCGACCGCAGGTCCTGCACTGCCATGACTGGCAGGCGGGACTGGCACCTGCCTATATCAAGTTTGGTGCCAATCCGGACATCAAGACCGTGATGACGATCCATAACATCGCGTTCAAGGGTTTTTTCAGCGCCGACATATTCGGGCAGTTGCGCCTGCCGCCTGAGGCATTCGGTGTCGGTGGCGTGGAGTATTATGGCGGCGTTTCGTTCCTCAAATCGGGAATGGAATGCGCTGATTACGTCACCACTGTCAGCCCAAACTACGCCGATGAAATACGCACGCCGCAGTTCGGCATGGGGCTTGAAGGGCTGCTCAATGGCCGCGCCGAGACTGTCAGCGGGATACTGAACGGCATCGACCTGACCGCTTGGGATCCCACGACCGACAAGGCGCTGGCACAGAACTTTTCTGCCAATACGATCAATTTGAGGCAGGCGAACAAGCAGGCCGTCGTCGAGAAATTCGGACTTGATGGCGTGGATGGGCCGTTATTCTGTGTGGTCAGTCGATTGACCGACCAGAAGGGCATGGACCTGCTGTTGCAGGTGGCGAACGGTCTGGTCGATCTGGGCGGCCGTCTGGCTGTTCTTGGCTCAGGCGAAGGCTATCTTGAAGACGGCTTCCGGCATCAGAGCGCACTGCATCCGGGCAAGGTCAGCATTTCCAATGGCTACGACGAAGACCTGAGCCATCTAATGCAGGGCGGCGCGGATGCGATTGTTATCCCATCGCGGTTTGAGCCCTGCGGTCTGACGCAGCTATACGGTCTGCGCTACGGTTGCGTGCCTGTGGTGAGCCGGATCGGTGGCCTTGCCGATACCGTTATCGACGCCAATCCTGCAGCCCTGGCTGCGGAAGTTGCGACCGGGGTGGTGTTTGACCCCAACAGTGCGCAGGCGCTGTATGACGCTATTCGCAAGACGGTGTCGTTGTATGGCGACAGCAAGATCTGGAAGAAAATTCAGCGTCGCGGCATGAAGGCGGACGTCTCCTGGGAAACCAGCGCGGCGCGCTATGCCGACCTTTACGCCAGCATTACCGGGCTCAAGAACAATGATGATTCAGACCATTAAGACGACGCCGTATGGCGATCAGAAACCTGGCACATCGGGCCTGCGCAAGCGGGTCACCGTGTATCAGCAGCCCCACTATGTCGAAAACTACCTGCAGGCGATCTTCGACAGCCTCGAGGGCTTTGATGGGCAGACGCTTGTCATCGGCGGTGATGGTCGGTTCTACAATGATGTGGCTATCCAGACGGCTATCCGCATGGCGGCCGCCAACGGCTTTGGCCGGGTGCTGGTGGGGCAGGGTGGCCTGCTGTCGACCCCGGCCGCCAGCCATGTGATCCGCCACCATAAGGCGTTTGGCGGGCTTGTGCTGTCAGCGAGCCACAATCCCGGCGGCCCTGATGGCGATTTTGGCATCAAGTACAATATTGGCAATGGCGGTCCGGCGCCCGAGCGGATCACTGACGCGGTGTATGAGCGCACCAAGGTCATAGATACCTATAAGACCATCGACGCGCCCGATGTGGCACTGGATCAGATCGGCACGCAGCATTCGGGCGAGATGGTGGTCGAGGTAATCGACCCGGTGGCGGATTATGCCGCGTTGATGGAGACCCTGTTCGACTTCGATGCAATCCGGGCGCTGTTCGCTTCGGGGTTCCGCATGACGTTTGACGCCATGAACGCCATCACCGGCCCCTATGCCCATGCCATCCTTGAGGACAAGCTGGGCGCGCCCAAGGGGACGGTTAAGAACGGCACCCCTCTGCCCGACTTCGGTCAAGGGCATCCCGATCCTAACCTGGTCTACTGCAAGGACATGTTTGACCTGCTGATGACACCAGAGGGTCCTGATTTTGGGGCCGCTTCGGATGGTGACGGCGACCGCAATCTGATTATCGGCAAGAACCGGTTTGTGACGCCGTCGGACTCGCTGGCTCTGCTTGCTGCCAACGCCCATCTGGCGCCTGGTTACAAGTCTGGGATCGCCGGTATCGCGCGGTCCATGCCGACCAGTGCTGCAGCGGATCGGGTTGCCGATAAGCTCGGTATCGAGATGCACGAAACGCCGACAGGCTGGAAGTTCTTTGGCAATCTGCTGGACGCGGGTCGCGTGACCATCTGTGGTGAAGAGAGCGCTGGTACGGGGTCGGATCACGTCCGCGAAAAGGACGGCCTGTGGGCAGTACTGCTGTGGCTCAATATTGTTGCGGTGCGCAAGCAGGGTGTGGACGAGATCGTTCGCGAGCACTGGGCGACCTTCGGGCGTAACTATTATACGCGCCACGACTACGAAGAAGTCGATGCGACCATTGCGGGCAAATTGGTGGATGATTTGCGCGCGCAATTGCCGAGCCTGCCCGGTAAGAATTTCGGCGAAGACCTACAGGTCGCCTATGCTGACGACTTTAAATATCTCGACCCCGTAGATGGATCGACCAGCGCCAAACAAGGCGTTCGTATCGGTTTCACCGATGGCTCTCGAATAGTGTTAAGACTTTCTGGAACCGGCACGGTCGGCGCCACGTTGCGGCTCTATCTGGAACGCTATGAGGCAGCCGATGGACGACACGATCTCGAGACCCAAACCGCCCTTGAACCCCTTATCGGGCTCTCTGAACAGCTCGCCGGGATCAAGCAGCGCACCGGGCGCAAGGATCCAAGCGTCATCACCTAATATCGGAAATCCAATGAAACCCATGCTTGTCCCCAATGGGGGCAGTATCGCCCATCTCGGTGCCACTATCACTGAACAGGGTATCAATTTTGCCGTCTATTCGGAAACTGCCACCAATATCTGGGTGTCGATCTACGACGAACAAGATCAGGAGACAGATCGCTTCGAACTAGACGTCCATCAGGACAATATCCGCGCCGGACTGGTTTCAGGACTGTCAGCGGGCACCCGCTACGGGCTACGCGCCGATGGCGAATACAATCCTGATCAAGGTCTATTTTTTGATCCGATGAAGCTGCTGGTCGATCCCTATGCCAAGCGGCTGGATCGGACTTTCGTTCGGTCGCCGCGGTTGCGGCTGGACCGAGCGGAGGCGGTAGATACCGGGCCGCTGATCCCCAAGGCAATCGTGGTAGGTGATACTGGGGAAGCCATCATGCCGCGCAAGAAGGCGCCGGGCATGTTCTATGAGATGAATGTGCGTGGCTTCACCATGCGCCACCCCAGTGTTCAGGGCCCGTTGCGTGGCACGATTGCTGGCCTGACGACACAACGGGTTATCGACCATCTAAAGTATATCGGCGTCGACACGCTGCAGTTGATGCCCACGGCCGCGTGGATCGACGAAGGACATCTGCCCGAGCTCGGCCTGACCAATGCCTGGGGATACAACCCCGTTGCGTACTCTGCAATTGATCCGCGGTTGGCGCCACGCGGGCCGCATGAATTGCGGCACATGACCGATCTCTATCGCAAGAACGGCATCTCGGTGATCCTTGATGTAGTCTACAATCACACAGGCGAAAGCGACGCCAACGGACCGATGCTCAGCCTGATGGGGCTGGACGCCAAGACCTATTATCGTTTCGTGGAAGTCGACGGGAAGCAGCACCTGGTCAATGATACCGGTACCGGCAATACGCTGCGGTGCGATCATCCCGCCACCCAGCGTCTTATTATCGACAGCCTGCGCTACTGGGTAGAAGAGATGGGCGTTTCCGGTTTCCGCTTTGATTTGGCGACCGTTCTGGCGCGCGATCCGGGCTTCAATCCCAATGCGGAAATGCTCGAGAAGATCAAGGCTGACCCCGTGCTTAGCCAGTGCATTCTGGTCGCAGAACCGTGGGATCCAGGTCCGGGTGGCTATGCGTTGGGTCAGTTCGGGAAGGAATTCAAGGAGCACAACGACACCTATCGTGACGAGGTGCGCGAATTCTGGCGCGGTGAAGACGGCAAGATTGGTGCGCTGGCTGGCAAGGTTGCCGGTTCCGCAGAGATATTTGACTCTGCCGGTCGCAAGCCCAGCCATGGCGTGAATATGCTGGCGGTTCACGACGGGTTCACACTGCGCGATCTGGTGAGCTACACCGACAAGCATAATGAAGCTAATGGCGAGGAAAACCGCGACGGCCACAGCCATAACGCCTCGTGGAATTGTGGCGTTGAAGGCGAGACTGAAGACGAGGCGATCAACATTGCGCGCAAGCGTGATGTGCGAGCCCTGCTCGCAACGCTGTTTCTGTCACGTGGCGTCCCATTGCTGCAGCAGGGCGATGAGATGTATCGCACGCAACAGGGCAATAATAACGCCTATGCGCAGGACAATGAAATCACCTGGCTGGACTGGGAAAACGGCGACGGCGAACTGGTCGACTTCGTCGCAGCGATGAACAAGTTCCGCAAGGAACATCCCGCGCTCACTCACGATCACTTCCTGACAGGTCAGGAAAAGAGCGGTGTGCGTGATGTGGTCTGGT
This sequence comes from Devosia sp. J2-20, assembly GCF_055808475.1. NCBI lineage: Bacteria > Pseudomonadati > Pseudomonadota > Alphaproteobacteria > Hyphomicrobiales > Devosiaceae > Devosia > Devosia sp. J2-20. The sequence continues at coordinate 972,413 of NZ_CM147870.1, forward strand.
TGCACCCGGATGGCCGCGAAATGAGCGAAGAAGACTGGCAAGCTTCTGGTGGCTCGGTGCTGGGCATGCAATTGCGCAACAAAGAGGACGAAGTCCTTGTGTGGTTCAATCGTCGCTCGGAGCCCGTGGTGGCCCGATTGCCCGAAGGCGAATGGGCTGTCGGCATTGAGTCTGACAATACCGCGCAGTCTGCTCTTGCCGATGGCACGGCAACGCTGACGCCGCGGTCGGTTCTGGCCTTGGTACGCCCCGCAGCAGAAACATGATTGTTGCCCAGCTCAGCGATATTCACGCTGATGGCTCAAGCGCAGCGCTCGATCGCCTTGACCGGGTGCTGGCCTGGCTGAAAACCATAGCGCCTGATGCGATCATTGTTAGCGGTGATCTGGCCGAATATGACCATGATGCCAGCTATCACGCCATCCACACACGGTTAGCTGCGACCGGGTCCCCCTATTTCGTGGTGCCGGGCAATGTTGATGATCATCATGCGCTTTATCAGACGTTTGGTCAGCAAATGGGCTGGGGCGGCGCGCGGCCGTTCAACAGTGTCGGTTTGGTGGGTAACGGGCTCCGGGTTATCGGCCTGGATGTGACGGTTGCTGGCGCGCACCATGGGGACGCTGCGCCGGTGCTCGACTGGCTTGAGGAGGAACTCAATAGCGGTGGTCCACCGGCGCTGATTTTTCAGCATCAACACCCTTTCTTGTGCGGCATTGACGGCAAAGATCACAATATCTGCCGGAACGGCGACAGGTTGGCGGGTGTTATCAACCAAGCCAAAGACCAAGTGCTTGGGCTGACCTGCGGGCATGTCCACCGGCCGATGTTCACACGCTTTGCAGGGTTGCCTGCAACGATGTCTCCCTCAGTGGCGCGGGCCAATCGGCTCAAGCTGGATGGCAGGGAACCTGCGGTCAGCGATCCGCCCGGAATGATGCTGCACCACTGGCACGCAGACGCTCTGGTCAGCCACGTCGTGATGGTGAGCTAATCAATTCTGTACCACCGTCATGCCCATGCGGCGGTAAAGGGCAATCGCATGCGTATTCTCGGCCATCACTTTGAGGTCGCAGCTATAGACGCCGCGTTGCCAGAAGCTCCAGAAAGTCTGCTGCAATAGCGTCTCGCCAATCCCCCTGCCTCGCCACGCTGGGACGACAGCGAGATTCTTAATAAAACCGCTGGTCCAACACTGAGCAATACCGATAGGCTGACCCCCATCGTCGGCTGCGATAAATACCAGTTCTGGATCGAACTCGCTGTCGCCATTGAGCTGGGGCCACCAAGTTCCAAATGGGGCGATTTCGCCCATGCCAGCAGAATAGGCTTCAGTCAGGATCGCGTGCAGGACCTCCGGATCGGTCTGCGCCAGTGACATTTGACGGGTTGGCGCTGCCCACACAGCTGGTTGCTGAGCCCGAGAGAGATCCTTTCTCAGGCGTAACACGCTGTCCATGCAGCCTCCCATCAATTGACGCAGCTATGTACTACTCGGCGGCTTGCGCGTCGCTCAGTCCGCCTGCCTTTTCGATGAAGGCGATAATCTGGTCGAGGCTTTCATGACGCAGTAAATCGGTGAAGACATAAGGACGTCCTTCGCGCACCTTTTGGGTATCTGCTTCCATAACTTCAAGGCTGGCGCCGACATAAGGCGCCAGATCGGTGTGCGTGATGATCAGCAGGTCAGAGCGCGAAATTGCGGGGCCACCTTTGCGCGGGATTTTTTCGCCTTGGGCGACCGAAATGACATAGAGGGTAATGTCGGCCAGGTCTGGTGAAAATGTTGCGGCGAGATTATCGCCACCGCTTTCGATCAGGATGATGTCGAGATCGGGGAATTTGCGGTTCAGATCGTCGATAGCCGCCAGATTGAGCGAAGCATCCTCGCGGATGGCGGTATGCGGACAGCCACCAGTTTCCACGCCGACAATGCGATCTTCCGAGATGGCCTGCGCACGCGACAGGATCAGGGCGTCTTCACGGGTGTAGATATCGTTGGTGACCACCGCCATGGAGTAGCGGTCCCGCATGGCTTTGAGCAGGTTCTCACACAGGGTGGTCTTACCCGAACCGACGGGGCCGCCAATACCAATGCGCAGGGGACCGTTCAGGGATTTCATAGCAGCCTCATGATGACGAGTGTCAGAAAGCCTGCGCCGAGCATCACGCAGAGCGGGGAGTAAACGCGACGGTCATTGAACCGGAAGCTGGGTTCAGGGGTCTTGTCTGCCCACCACGCCGTATAACCAAGGGCGCCGCGGGCGAGGAATACTGCTGCCAATGGCAATCCAAGCAGTGTTAGGGGCAATCCGCCACTATCGTGGTCGGCCAGGGCCAGCGCAAGTATGCCGGCGAGTAGTGTGGCAATGGCCACGGCTAGGGATGCCAATTTCGGCGGCATGCGCTCAATGTCACGAAAGCCGGCTACGGTCTGGGCCAACAATTTCTCATTGCGGATAGGCCAGGTTTGGCCAACGGACCAGATGAAATGGGCGACCGAGACGGCCAGCAGGGCGATGAACATCAGGGCAGCGATCAGCATGCTCATGAACGAAAAATCCTCGTTGTCTGCGTTTCGTGGGCCATTTGAGCAATATCAGCGGCGTATGCCACTGCGCCAATATCATCGCGTGCGGCATGCTGGCACAGCGTGGCCATGCTGGCGACAATCGGCTCGAGGGTGGCCATGATGGAGAGGCCATCGGTCTGTCCAATGGGCACCAGCCGGACGGCCACTGAGACCTGACTGTGCACGGTGGCCGTGAGATAGCCAAGCAGCGCGGCTTCGAGATTTATGGCGTGGCCTGCAGCGATAGCGCCCACCGCTATAGGGTATGGACAGGGGTGCGGCAGGTTGTCGAGCACTGGAGTAGGCCATGCCTTTGCGGCGGCAGCGAAAGCGGCGCCGGTAGTGGTGGTTTCCTCGTGCCGTTCACGTGCCGGGGTTAAAGCCAGGCAGAGGTCTGCCAATCCCTGCAACTCGGCAGCATCGGACGCCGCGCGATGGGCATGGGCCAGCAGAATGGCGTCGGTGCGCAAACCGCCATGGGCGAGAACGCCCTCTACCCATTGCTCGGTGGTGCCACGGTCGTGCACAACGCCGTTGGCTATTGCGGTTTCCAAACCCGCCGACCAGGCGAAGGCCCCCACGGGAAAGGCCGGTGAAAGCCAGGTTAGCAGTTTTTGCAGGTCGGAATGGGCTGTCATCGGGCGAGGAGCGCGTGGCCGGCATCGGCATGGCTATGATAGGCGCCGTGTTCGGCGAAAAACGGTTCGGTGACATTAGTGATGTCGGCGCCAAGTCCCTCCAGCATGGTTTTGAGCACATGATCGCGCTTGATCAGGATGCGGGCCTCTTCGAGCTGGGCCGAGGTATGGCGATTGCCGATATGCCAGGCCAGACGGACCAGATGGGCTGGTGAGCTGGCGCGGATTTGGTAAAGCAGCTCTGGCGCGGCCAAAATGGCGATGATGCGACCATCTTCCAGTTCAAGCGCCCCATTATGCTCAAGGGTGACTGTGGCAGGGAAATCGACCATCACCTCGGTGCTTTCTGCACAGGTCAGCAATTTGCGGCGCAGACGTCGCTCGTCATGGGCGAGAGTTATGCTGTCGATTGGTGCGCCGCGGTCGTGACTGGCGGGCAGGTGCGAGACGGCACGGAGCATAGGGTATTCCTCGGGACGGACCCGGTTTTCAAAGGCTTCCCAACCTTGGCTGGCACCCTAGCGGGTCACGCGTTGATATAGAAGAGCCTGGTGATCCAAGAGAGCTGATAAGCGAGGTGCAGTAACACGATACCGAGATGAATTTTGCGATTGGCTGTCCAGACGGCGACGCCGCACAGGACTAAACCAACAGGCACCTGAACGTAATAATGGAGCCCGAAAAGCTCCCAATTAGTGGGTCCCTTGAGCAAGGAGTCGATGATGTCAAAAACGAAAGTGGCAGCGAACAGGCCAAAGAACCAGCCGCGTCGCTTCATGAAGAAATCTTCGTAGCCATCATACTCGTAGATCGGGTCTGGAAACAGCAAGGTGGCGAGCAGGAACAGCACGATGGTGTAGACGATCAGAAAAAAGAAGATGCCGAAATGCCAATCGGTGAGCTGAAACAGCGCAAATTGCCACCACCAGAAGTGGATCAGTTCGAGCAGGATCGAGCCAACCCAGAGCAGGTGAATGCTCGACAAGCTGGCGCGATTGGGATGCTGTACCAGCCCGGCTACCCCCATCAGCAGTCGGGTTATCGCAAGGCCGATGACCATGCCCATAACGATTCGGATATGGGGGAATAGTTCGGGGGTGAACGGGGCTTCCATGGATTAGGGGATATCGTTGACTTCGGTGCAGGTGAGAACGGGTTCGGCGTCCTCCGGCATGGTGGCGTCGTAGAGCGCAGCTTCGGCGCCCTTGGTCCACCACACCCATTTGCCGGCCGCATATCGCGCGCCAGAGCCCGAGATCACCGCTGCCATGACCATCGGCTCGGGTTCATCGGCCAGTGGCACAATGGCCAAAAAGTTCGGTGCAGCATTGAGATAGACAACCCTGGTGAACGCTTCGGTAGCGCAGTCATAGCGCACCACGCGCTGTTCAAATTCGCCGGACTGCGTGGTGATGGTCAGTTCGAGACTGGTCTGGGTTGCCAGAGCGGCGCCAGGCAGTAGCAGGGACGCGGTGACGGCGGCGGTAATGAATCGAGCTGACATGACGTGTTCTCCATTTCGGGCGCAGGCGTATCGGCAGCGAGGTTCAGATGGTGTCGACGTGGTCGGGATGGATGATCTCTACACGTGTGGAGAGAACATAGGGTTTGATCGCTTCGCTGAAGGTGGCGATATGGGGCGCTGCCAGATGGCGGTCAAATGTTTCGCGGCTGTCCCATTGTTCAAGACAAACCAGCCGATCTGGGTCTGTGACGCTGGCGTGCAGATCGTAGAGCAGGCAGCCAGGTTCACGCCGCGCTGTATCAATAGCGATATAGGCCGCAGCAACAAAGGCTTCGATGGTTCCCGGCCGAATGCGGAACGTTGCGGCGACGTATATCAAGCCTGATCTCCAATGCGATCCTGAGGCGTTAGTCTGACACTGCCGGCGGCGCCAGACTAGGTAGGGGGATAACAAAAGCGGCGTGCCTGCCAAAATGGTTTCGCACTATCCGGCACGCGTCATGAGATAGAGGATGCCGGGGATGGGTCTGTCCCGCTCCTGGCGAATAGGATGTGAGAGCCGCTCGAGAATGCCGAAGCCATGATTGTCCGCCTGTCGTTCAACGTAACGCTGGGGATGCGCAAAGCGACCGCTTGAGCGCAAGACGATTTCCTCGCCCGGTTCGTCCTCTACCGAAAAAACGAAGAAGCCTTTGGCCCCAAGAATCTTCGCAACACTGGCGAATGTGGCTTCCAGTGGCCCGACATAGACGAAGACATCGGCTGCCGTGACCAAATCATAGGGGCCGGCCAGTGCATTGTCGGTAGCCAGAATGTCGCGCGTGTCGCCGGTGCGCAAATGGCGATAGATGCCTCTTTCATGCGCCTTGCGGGTCATTTTGGGGGCGATGTCGATACCGTCCATATTCGTTACGACGTTCGCGAGCGTCGCGCCGACCAAACCCGTGCCGCACCCTAGATCAAGCATGGTTTTGAAGGGCCCGCGGTCGGCCAGCAAGTCTGCGATGACCTGAGGAATGCGATAGCCCAGCGTATCGGTGAGATGGCCGTCAAACTGATCGGCATAGGTGTCGAACAGGTCCGCCACGTAGCCTGCCGCGCGCTTGTCGGCCTGTCCGGAGAGGGCTGCGAGCATATGGGCGGCGTAGCGATCATAAGGGACGATGGCGAGGGCCGTGGCGAAGCTTTGTCTGGCCAGGTCAGTCTCGCCCAGATCCAGCTGTGCCTTGCCAAGGCCGCGCCAGGCCGCACTTTCCTTGGGTCGCAGCCCCAGCGCCTGCTCAAACAGCGCCTTGGCGTCGGCAGGCTGATTGTCGCTCAGACACGCTTCGCCGCGCCTGAGCAGGCTTTCGGCCGATTGTTCTGTCGACATTGTCAGGTCTCCGCAGCGGCCCGTGCTCGGTTGGTCGCTCGCTTGCAACGCTGACTAAAACAGAAAATAGCGCTGCGCCATGGGCAACTCGGTGGCAGGTTCGCAGGTGAGCAATTCACCATCAGCGCGCACCTCATAGGTTTCGGGGTCGACGGATATCTCGGGCGTCGCCGAATTGTGGACCATGGCAGCTTTGCCGATGCCGCTTCGCGTGTTGCTCACAGGCAGCAACTGCTTGTCGATCCCCAGCTTGTCGCGCAGGCCATCATCATAGGCGGCCTGGGAGACAAACGTGACAGAGGAGCGCGTCAGAAGCTTGCCGAACGACGCGAACATAGGGCGATAGTGCATTGGCTGGGGCGTGGGGATCGACGCATTCGGATCACCCATGGGCGCTGCAGCAATCGAGCCCCCCAGCAGGATCATCTCGGGCTTCACCCCGAAAAAGGCCGGGTGCCACAATACAAGGTCGGCGCGTTTGCCGACGGCGATGGAGCCAATATGCTGGCTCATGCCGTGCGCGATGGCTGGATTGATGGTGTATTTGGCGATGTAGCGTTTGACGCGGAAATTGTCGTTCTCGCCGCTTTCCTCAGACAGGCGTCCGCGCTGGCGCTTCATCTTGTCGGCCGTCTGCCAGGTACGAATCAGCACTTCGCCCACCCGCCCCATGGCCTGGCTGTCCGACGAAATCACCGACAGTGCCCCCATATCGTGAAGGATGTCCTCGGCGGCGATGGTCTCCTTGCGAATGCGGCTTTCAGCAAAAGCCACATCCTCAGGGATCGACTGGTCAAGGTGGTGGCAGACCATGAGCATGTCGAGATGCTCGGCAATGGTATTGACCGTGTAGGGGCGCGTCGGATTGGTCGAGGAGGGGATAACGTTGGGAAGCCCTGCAACGCGCAAAATATCGGGCGCATGGCCGCCACCGGCGCCTTCGGTGTGGAAGGCGTGGATGGTTCGGCCCTTGAAGGCGGCGATGGTGTCTTCGACAAAACCGCTCTCATTGAGCGTGTCGGTGTGGATCATCACCTGCACGTCGTAGTCATCGGCTACGCTAAGGCAATTGTCGATCGCGGCGGGCGTGGTGCCCCAGTCCTCGTGCAATTTAAGGCAGGAAGCACCAGCCAGTACCATTTCAGCAAGCGGTGCGGGCATGGATGCATTGCCCTTGCCGGCCAAAGCCAGGTTCATCGGAAAGCCGTCAAAACTCTCGATCATGCGCTGGATGTGCCAGGCGCCGGTGCAAGTGGTCGCCAGTGTCCCGTGAGCGGGCCCGCTGCCGCCGCCCAGCATGGTGGTGACGCCGCTCATCAGCGCTTCTTCGATCTGCTGGGGGGCGATGAAATGAATATGGGCGTCCATGCCCCCGGCGGTCAGGATGCGTCCTTCCCCGGCGATAGCCTCGGTGGAGGGGCCGATGATGATGTTGACGCCAGGCTGGGTATCGGGATTGCCTGCCTTGCCGATGGCCGCGATCTTGCCGTCCTTGAGTCCAACGTCTGCCTTGTAGATGCCGGTCGCGTCGACAATCAGGGCATTGGTTATCACCGTATCAACGGCACCCTCTGCACGGGTGCGCTGACTCTGGCCCATGCCGTCGCGTATGACCTTGCCGCCACCAAATTTCACCTCTTCGCCATAGGTGGTGAAGTCGTTCTCCACCTCAATGAACAGCTCGGTATCGGCCAGGCGAACCTTGTCGCCGGTGGTTGGGCCATACATGTCGGCATAGGTGGCGCGCGAGATACGAGCGGGCATGGTGTCCTCGTTCAGATGCAGCCCTAGCTGGGCTTGGCTTGAGTTCGATAATTCTTGAGTGCGGCTTCGATTACCTGATCGAGCAGGGCCGCACCGGCCTTGGTGGTGTCCTGTTGGGCATTGGTGGAAGCCAGCGACAGGGCAAGAGCCTGCAGCGCATATGCGTGGCGCCCCTTTTCTTCGTGGACTGAGCTATTGCCTTCGGCGTCAATCTGCTGGAGGAGGGCCATGATGTCGGTATCTGTCAGGGTCGATTTAAAGCCGGCCCAGCTCTGGGTATCTCGAATGGTGCACAGACGGTCGGCACCAGAGCCGAGCAGGAACATGGCTTCGCCGTCATCCATGCCAGCGGAGTGCAGGTCGGAAACGACGGCGGTCAGTTCGGCGAGTAGTTCGGTTTCAGCTTCGGTGGTCATGATTGGCTCCATGGGTCTGTTGCGCGCCCTTTTATGGGCATTTGCGGCATCCGCACAGAGTTAGTCGAGCTTCCCCATAATTTGCTGTCGAAAGCCGAAAACGGCGCGATCTCCGCTCAGGGGGATCAGGCGGACCTCACGGGCCTGACCAGGCTCGAAACGCACAGCGGTTCCTGCAGCGATGTCGAGCCGCATGCCGCGGGCCTTTTCACGATCAAAAGACAGCCCCGCATTGGCTTCAAAGAAGTGGTAGTGCGAGCCGATCTGTACTGGGCGGTCTCCGGTGTTGGAAACCTCCATGGTGATCTGGGCTGCACCAACATTAAGTTCGATATCGCCCGGCTGGGTGATGATTTCGCCTGGGATCATGATGGCCTACCGGATGGGTTCGTGAACGGTGACGAGCTTGGTGCCGTCTGGGAAGGTCGCTTCGACCTGAATGTCGTGGATCATCTCGGCTATGCCGTCCATGACCTGTGCCCGCGTGATGATGTGAGCGCCTGCTTCCATCAATTCCGCGACGGGACGGCCATCGCGGGCGCCCTCGACAACGAAATCTGTGATTAGGGCAATTGCTTCTGGATGGTTGAGCTTGACGCCACGCTCGAGGCGTTTGCGGGCCACTATGGCAGCCATGGCGATCAGCAGTTTGTCTTTTTCACGCGGTGTCAGGTTCATGGCGGGTCCTATAGATGCCAGAGGCGAGGCAATGTGCCGGCGCCAGAGAGCTCAGCCAGAATTGGAACGATCAGGCGCCGTAGCGCAAGACCTGTTTGAGCCAAAGCGCGCACAACTAGGCGTTCCCCATTCGCGCTGGCGGCAATACGACCATCCGCAGGGAGGACTTCGCGCAGGCGCGCCAAGGCGACCGCACAGGCGTCGGCATTGGGCGCGACATGCAGCACAGTGGCAAAGGCCCGCTTACCGGCCAGTAGCGACAGTCCAGCGCGTTCCGCCACAGTGCCGTCCAAGCGGGTGGCCTCCGCGTGGAGCAGCCTGCCACTGCGTCGGACGCGCCAATTGTCGCGCAGCTGGGCATCAAGTGCTAGTTCACCCATCGCGTCGCGACCCAGAAGGATAGCTTCAACGGCAGTCAGGCTGGCGCCAGCGGCCAGATCGATATTGATGCGCCGGTCGAGCTGGCTGCTGGCGAACAAGATGGTTTCCTGTGGCAGCCAGTCGAGATGGGCATTCTTGCCGACATTGAGAGTAGTGCGGACGGTAGCGGGGCCGCCCAGCGATCGGTAGATGCGTTCGCACGCCTGCGTGGTCAACACCGCTTTGCCATTGTCAGCGATATCCGCGGTCCAGTCCATCTGATCGCCGCCGGTCAGGCCTCCAGCGGTGTTGATCAACACTGCTTCGAGTGCATTGCTATGGGTGTGAGGCAGGCGGATCTTGGCGCAGCCATCCTGATAGAGACGATTGATACGGGTGACGTTGTCACCCTGTTTTGTGCTGAGGCGACCGGCGCCACGAGCACGTTGCATCGTATGATGAAAAACGTGATCAGGTGAAATGGATTGTGCAGCAACCAAACTCATATCCGCGCATTTCCCCATCGAGCCAACGCTCTACGACCATAATAAATTAAAGGCTGATAGATATGCGTTTCACCAATATTATTTCCGCTGCTGCTCTTGCTGTTGCCCTTGGCGTATCTGGCGCTGCTACGGCGGCTACACTTGTCGGCAACGTGACTGTTACTGACATTGATCTTCCTCGCGTTCAGGCGATGTGTGACCAGATGGTCAGCGCTACTGCTGATGCTGTGGGCGAAGATCTCAGCGAGAACACTGCCAATGACGTCGCGTCCACCGACAGCGACGCCAAGGGCATCGATGATATCACGCTTCAGGATTGCATCGACGCTGGCCTGCTGCCAGAAGACACCGAAGTTCCAGAAATCGAAGTGACGAACTAGTAGCGATACCATTGGTATTGTATGCGCCCGGCTTCGGCCGGGCGTTTCCTGTTTCTAGACCATCAAATGGCGGCGGACATCGGGCAGATCGAGATCGCTGGCGGGGCCGGCGTGCTGGATTTCACCGCGATCCATAACATAGATATCGTCGGCGATTTCCCGACAGAAGTCGAGGAACTGCTCGACCAACAGAATGGTCATGCCTTTCTCGTCCCGCAGGAACTGAAGGGCCCGACCGATGTCCTTGATGATGGACGGCTGAATGCCTTCAGTCGGCTCGTCGAGCACCAGAACCTTGGGGCGGGTGACGAGTGCGCGGCCAATGGCCAACTGCTGCTGCTGTCCTCCAGAGAGGTCGCCACCGCGCCGGCCCAGCATGGACTTGAGCACCGGAAATAGTTCGAAGATGTATTCAGGGATGTTACGGTCAGAGCGTTTTAGACCCGCAAACCCAGTTTCAAGGTTTTCGCGTACCGTGAGCAGGGGAAATATCTCGCGTCCCTGAGGAACATAACCAATGCCCATACGCGCCCGTTTGTAGGGCGGGGATTTGCGCAGGACGGCATCGCCGAAGCGGATGGCGCCAGCGGAGATATTGTGCACGCCGGTGACGGCGCGTAGTGTCGATGACTTGCCCACGCCATTGCGGCCCAGGACAGCGGTGATACGTCCCGGCTTGCACTCAATGGAAACAGATTTAAGCGCCTGCGCCGCGCCGTAGTGCAGGTCGATAGTGTCGATGGAAAGCGCCGTGCTCATCGTCCCAGATACCTCTCGATGACAACCGGATTGGCGCTGACCTGATCAAGTGTGCCCTCCGCCAGAACCGAGCCCTCGGCGAGGCATGTGACACGCGAGCCAAGCTCACGCACAAAGCTCATATCGTGTTCGACCACTACTACCGAGCGGGTTTTGGCAATTTCGCGCAGCAGTTTAGCCGTTTCGACCGTCTCGGCGTCCGTCATGCCCGCCACCGGTTCGTCGACCAGAAGCAGCTTGGGGTCCTGAGCCAACAGCATGCCAATTTCGAGCCACTGTTTCTGGCCATGGCTAAGGTCGGCAGCCAGTTCATCCTTACGTGAGAGGAGGCGGACCGTTTCGAGAATTTCCGTGATGCGCGCTATATCGGGATCGTCAGCGCTGTAGAACAGGGTAGCAAAGACACCGCGGGGCTTTTTCAAGGCCATCTCGATATTGTCCCAGACTGTCTGGCTTTCGAACACCGTCGGTTTCTGAAACTTGCGGCCAATGCCCAGATTGGCAATAGCGGCCTCGTCGAGCTTGGTCAGATCGGTGCGACCGTCAAACAGTACCTGGCCATCATCGGGGCGGGTCTTGCCGGTGATGATGTCCATCATAGTGGTCTTGCCCGCGCCATTGGGGCCAATTATCGCCAACATTTCAGCGGGGTGGACGATGATGGACAGATTGTTGATGGCCCTGAAGCCATCAAAGGCCACTGAGACGCCATCGAGGTAGAGCATGGTGTCAGAATTTTCGGCAGTTCCAGCCATGACTTACTCCGCCGGCTTGGGTTCGGGGTCGACGCCAGCTTCGACCTGCATGGGGGTGGGTGCATCGCGGTCGTGCTGTTCGCGCTTGGTCGTGGCCGCGCGATACTGGCCGATCAGGCCGACAATACCCTTTGGTAGAAACAGCGTGGTGACGACAAACAGTGCGCCCAGGGCAAACAGCCAGTACTCGGGAAATGCACCGGTGAAATAGGATTTGCCGACATTGACCAGAATGCCGCCCAGGATGGGGCCGACAATGGTCCCGCGACCGCCCACGGCAGTCCAGATGACCACTTCAATGGAATTGGCAGGCTCGAATTCGGAAGGGTTGATGATGCCGACCTGGGGTACGTAAAGGGCCCCGGCAATGCCGGCGATGATCGCCGAAACGACAAAGGCGAAGAGTTTGACGTATTCGACGCGATAGCCAAGGAAGCGGGTGCGGCTTTCTGCGTCACGCACGGCGACCATGACCTTGCCGAGCTTGGAATTGACGATCATTGAACAGACCAGGACGGCAAGGGCCAGCGCAATTGCGGACGCCGCAAACAGCGCTGAGCGGGTGCCGGTATCCTGCACGGAGGCGCCCAGAATGTCCTTGAAATCGGTCAGGCCGTTATTGCCGCCGAAGCCCATATCGTTGCGGAAAAAGGCCAGCAGCAGGGCATAGGTCATGGCCTGGGTGATGATGGAAAGATAGACGCCGGTTACGCGGCTGCGGAAGGCCAGAAAACCGAAGACAAAGGCGAGCAGGCCGGGGACCACGATAACCATCAGCATGGCGAACCAGAAATTGTCCATGCCGTACCAATACCAGGGCAGCTCCTTCCAGTTCAGGAAGACCATGAAGTCAGGCAGGATCGGATTGGCATAGACGCCGCGGGTGCCGATCTGGCGCATCAGATACATACCCATGGCGTAGCCGCCGATGGCAAAGAAGGCACCGTGGCCCAGCGAGAGAATACCGCAATAGCCCCAGACCAGATCCAGCGCGAGGGCCAGCATGGCAAAAGTCAGGTACTTGCCGAGCAGGGGAATGGCATAATTGGGCAGATGTAGCGGATGACCGTCGGGTAGCACCAGATTTGACAGGGGCACCAGAATTGCTACCAGCAGAAGGATGGCAACCAGCCAAATGGCCTTCTTGTCCAGAGCGCGGAACAGAGCCTGGGTAATCATGCTTCGACAGACCTTCCCTTGAGCGCGAAGAGCCCGCGGGGACGGCGCTGAATGAACAGGATGATGAGAACAAGAATGATGATCTTGCCCAGCACTGCGCCCGCATAGGGCTCAATGAACTTGTTGGCGATACCCAGCGTCAGCGCGCCGACAAAGGTGCCCCACAGATTGCCCACCCCGCCAAAGACCACAACCATGAAGCTGTCGATGATGTAGCCCTGACCCAGATTGGGCGAGACATTGCCGATCTGGCTGAGGGCTACGCCGGCCAGACCCGCTACGCCCGAGCCCAAACCAAAGGTCAGTGCATCGACCAGCGGCGTGCGGATGCCCATGGCCGAAGCCATGCGCCGGTTCTGGGTGACGGCCCGCATATGGAGGCCGATGGCTGTGTATTTGAGCACCAGCAAGAGGGCGGCGAAGACCATGGCGGCGAAAATCACGATGTAGAAGCGGTTCCAGGTGATGGCGAGGCCGCCCAGATCGAAGGAGCCTGACATCCAGGTCGGGTTGCCGACTTCGCGGATATTGGCGCTGAAAATGGTCTGCACGCCCTGCTGGATGATCAGCGACAGGCCCCAGGTGGCCAACAGAGTTTCAAGTGGACGGCCATAGAGAAAGCGAATGACACCGCGTTCAATGATGATGCCGATCAGACCGGTGACGAGAAAGGCCAGGGGAAGGGCAATGGCCAGTGACCAGTCAAAAAGGCCAGGATAATTCTGGCGAATTATCTCCTGCACCACAAATGTGGTGTAGGCGCCGAGCATGACCATTTCGCCATGGGCCATGTTGATAACGCCCATCACACCGAAGGTGATGGCCAGTCCAATAGCCGCGAGCAGCAGTACCGAGCCCAGCGAGACACCAAACCAGACGTTTTGGGCAACATCCCACGCCGCCTGATCGCGGGCCAAGCCTTCAAGGGCGGCGGCAATGGCGGGCTGCACTTCGGCCGGTGCGCCTGCTTGCGCGGTGGTCAGCATGTTGAGTGCGTCACGCCCGCCAATGGCGCGCACTGTCGGCACCGCGGCTTGCCAGTCCTCCAGCGTTGCGTTGGGCGATTTAAGAATGATGGCAGCCCGGGCCTGTCGCATGACACGCTCGATGTCGGGGCTGGTTTCGGCGGCGATCGCGCTATCGAGCAGTTCGAGGTTGTCGGGATCCGCATCGCGCAGGATGGACTGCGCAGCAGCGAGGCGGACATCATTTTTCTGGCTGAGCAGGGTCATCTGACCGATGGCGGTGCGCAATGTGCGGCGCAGGCTGTTGTTGACCTTTACCTTGTCGAGCTTGACGTCCGTCAGGGTTGGCAGTTCTTCGCCGGTGACCGGATCGGAGCGAACACCTTTGCCACCAGACTGCGCAGTGAAGACGGTCTTGCCGGAGGCTTCATCAACATAAAGTTCGCCTTCAAGCAGAACCCGAAGGACCGGGACGGCACGGGGATCACCGCTGGCAACAAGCGCATCGATTGCGGTGGCGCGGTCCTTGAAACTGCCCGGTGCCAAGGCATCGATCAGTGGTGTCAGCTCGGTGTCAGGGATCTGCGCCTGTGCACCTGATGAAAATCCAAGGGAAAGAACAAGGAAGAGCGCGATCGTCCGGAGTAATCTGATTGCGTTCATCGTTGGCCTCTGGCGTCTCGTTCGGGGGTGGACGAGGGCGGTCAAGCCGCCCTCGCCAATGGTGTGGGACTGGCGGTTACATCGCCGTGGCGCCACACATCTCGGTTTCGGTGTTGTAGTTGCCGCACGAGATTGGTGCAGTCCAATCGGCTTCGATCATCTTGGATTCGGGTAGGAAGTCGGACCAGGCATCGCCGGGGACAAGTTCGCTTTCCGAGACGACTTCGAACTGGCCGTCAGCCTGAATTTCACCGATCAGAACAGGCTTGGTCAGGTGATGATTGGGCAGCATGGTAGCGATGCCACCGGTCAGGTTCGGGGTTTCCAGGCCAATGATGGAGTCCAGAACGGCATCGGTATCTGTGGTTCCGGCCTTTTCGACAGCCTGAACCCAGAGGTTAAAGCCGATGACGGTTGCTTCCATTGGGTCGTTGGTGACCTTGTCGGCATCGTTCATGAAGGTCTGCCAGGCAGAGATGAACTCTTCATTTTCAGGGGTGTCGACGGACTGGAAGTAGTTCCAGGCTGCCAGATGGCCCACCAGTGGGGTGGTGTCGAATCCAGCGAGTTCTTCTTCGCCAACGGAGAAGGCCACGACCGGAATGTCCTCGGCCTTGATGCCCTGATTGGCGAGTTCCTTGTAGAATGGCACGTTGGCGTCACCATTGATGGTGGAGACCACGGCAGTCTTCTTGCCGGTCGAGCCGAAGGTCTTGATGTCGGACACGATGGTCTGCCAATCGGAGTGACCGAATGGCGTGTAGTTGATCATGATGTCTTCTTTGGCCACGCCCTTGTCCATGAGGTACTGCTCAAGGATCTTGTTGGTGGTCTGCGGATAGACGTAGTCAGTACCGGCCAGCACCCAGCGCTCCACGCCTTCGCTTTCCATCAGGTAGTCGACGGCAGGGATTGCCTGCTGGTTGGGAGCGGCGCCGGTGTAGAATACGTTGCGCTGGCTCTCTTCGCCTTCGTACTGCACGGGGTAGAACAAGATCGAGTTCAGCTCTTCAAAGACGGGCAGAACCGATTTGCGCGATGATGACGTCCAGCAGCCGAACACGGCTGCAACGCCGTTCACTTCGATCAGTTCACGCGCCTTTTCGGCAAACAGCGGCCAGTCTGAGGCAGGATCAACGACGACGGCTTCAAGCTGCTTGCCCAGGAGGCCGCCCTTCTTGTTCTGCTCGTCGATCAAGAACAGCATGGTGTCCTTGAGCGTGGTCTCGGAGATCGCCATCGTGCCCGAAAGCGAATGCAGGACGCCGACCTTGATGGTCTCGTCCTGTGCGAATGCGGGAACCGTGGCCGTCATGGAAAGGCTGCCGGCCATGGCCGCAGCAAGCAGAGCGCTCTTGGCGCCGAAGTTCTTCATGTGATCGTCCCTCTATGCAAATTGAGCCCCAAGCCACCAAGGGAGGCGCTTGTTGGGGGGACTGTGGGATAGTTTGTTAACGGGGCCCTATACGTCGATTGACGTAGCTGAGGCTCTGGTGTCTGCGCATCGGTCTCGCAGAAGGCTCAAAAACCTAGTGTTTCCAAGCAATACCGTGCTAACAAGCACGTGCCGATTTATTGTGCGGTCGACGAAACTGATTAACAACTAGACGGTTCATGGCGCGTCAACGCATCATTCCCATCCGCCGCGAGTATAATCGTTGGGTCGCAAATCAGACCCTCGAGGACTATGCGCTGCGCTTCACCGCCAAGTCGGCGCGCCGATTTTCCAACGATCGGATCTCGCAGACGGCCATTGGTGCCATCTCGTTCCTGGCACTGGAGGCAATTGGTGGCGCCATTACGCTGAGCTACGGGACCACCAACGCCATCATCGCCATTGTGGTGGCGTCACTTGCCATCCTGCTGATTGGCTTGCCAATCGCGCGCTATGCGACAAGGCACGGTGTTGATGTCGACCTGCTGACGCGCGGCGCCAGTTTTGGCTACATCGGTTCGACGATCACCTCCCTGATCTATGCCAGCTTTACTTTCATCCTGTTCGCCATTGAAGCCTCGATCATGTCGAGCGCGCTGCAACTCGCATTCGGAATCCCGCTGTGGCTGGGATACATAATCAGCGCCGTGGTCGTCATACCCTTGGTGACGCACGGTGTTCAGATGATCAGTCGGTTTCAACTGATAACCCAGCCAGTCTGGGTCGTGCTCAACATCCTGCCGTTCTTCTTCATAGCCTTTCTTGACTGGGACAAGTTCGATCTGTGGCGCAGCTTTGCGGGTCTGGGTACGCCGGAGGGCGTCGCTGGCAGCATCGCGCCGTTCGACCTGGCCAAGTTTGGGGCGGCTTCAGCCGTCATCCTGGCGCTGATGACGCAGATTGGCGAACAGGTCGACTTCCTGCGTTTTCTGCCCGCAGAAGGCGTCAGTAAGTGGCGACACAAGGTGGCAATCTTTCTGGCAGGCGCTGGTTGGGTAGTTGTCGGCGCGCCAAAACTGCTGGCTGGCTCGTTCCTCGCGTACCTCGCCCTTTCGAGCGGGGTATCACCCGAGCATGCGTCCGAGCCTGGCCACATGTATGCGGTGGCTTTCGGCTACATGGTGCCCAACGAGTTCATGGCGCTGATGCTGATGGCCGTTTTCGTGGTGATCAGCCAGCTCAAGATCAACGTGATGAATGCCTATGCCGGCTCGCTGGCCTGGTCGAACTTCTTTTCACGTTTGACCCACAGCCATCCGGGGCGGGTTGTCTGGCTGCTGTTCAATGTCGCAATTGCCCTTCTGTTGATGGAATTGGGCATTTATCGGCTGCTCGAGGAAACCCTGGGTATCTTTTCCATCATCGCGATGGCCTGGCTGTGCTCTATCTCGGCAGATCTGTTCGTGAACAAACCGCTTGGCCTTGCCCCGCCCGGCATCGAGTTTAAAAGGGCGCATCTCTACGACATCAACCCGGTCGGTGTTGGCTCAATGCTGCTGGCCACGACCATTGCGTTGATGGCCCATTTTGGACTGTTTGGAGAGACTGCTGCAGCCCTTTCATCCTATGTGGCGCTGGTTGTGGCCTTTGTCGCCTCGCCGACGATCGCATGGGCAACCAAGGGCAAATACTATCTGGCACGGAAGCCCCGAAAGCAGTGGCAGACGCTGGATTCGGTCACCTGTTCGATTTGCCAGCATCCTTTTGAGCCCGAGGACATGGCTTGGTGTCCTGCCTATGCGGCGCCGATCTGCTCGCTTTGCTGCTCTCTGGACGCGCGCTGCCACGATATGTGCAAACCGCACGCGCATTTTCGGGCCCAGACCCACGCCGTGGCAGCCAGTATTCTGCCTGAGTGGGCCATCGCCAAACTGCAAACCCGACTTGGGCGCTACAGCATTTCCATGGCCATTGCGGTCGCAATGCTGGGTGGTGCGCTCTGGCTTATCTATTATTTCGCGGCTGGCGCTGCGCCACATACCGCCGATGTTGTGGGAGGCACGCTGGCGGTGGTGTTCTTTGTGTTCGCCGTTACCGCAGGCATTATCACCTGGTTTCTTGTGCTGGCCCATGACAGTCGCCTCGTGGCCGAAGAAGAAAGCTCACGCCAGAATACGCTGCTTCTCAAGGAGATCGACGCGCATTCACGCACCGATGCTGCCTTGCAGCGTGCCAAAGAAAAGGCAGAAGCCGCCAATCAGGCCAAGAGCCGCTATGTTGTGGGCTTGAGCCATGAACTGCGGACGCCGCTCAACGCGGTGATGGGTTATGCGCAGGTGCTTGAGAGGGATGCAGGCCTGCCGGAAAATCGGCGTGGCTCGGTACAGATCATTCGGCGCAGCGCCGAACATCTATCGGGCTTGATCGATGGCTTGCTCGACATTTCCAAAATCGAGGCAGGACGCCTGCAGGTTTACTCCAACGAGATCAACATCCAGGACTTTCTCGATCAGATCGTTGACATGTTCAGTCTGCAAGCCAAGGCCAAAGGCTTGGAATTCCGCCACGAGCGCGCGCGCGCCTTGCCCACACATGTGCGCACCGACGAAAAACGTCTGCGCCAGATCCTGGTGAACCTTCTCTCCAACGCCATCAAATTCACCAATGAGGGTCATGTCAGCTTCAAAGTGGAGTACCGCAACCAGGTGGCCAATTTCGTCGTCGAAGATAGCGGTACGGGCATTGCAGCTGGCGATATCGAGCACGTCTTTGAGCCCTTCGTACGCGGTGAGGCCGAGCGAAACCGGTTCGTGCCGGGTCTCGGGCTGGGTTTGACCATTACTAAGCTGCTTACCGAGACGCTGGGGGGTGAAATATCACTGACCAGCACCATTGACGTTGGAACGCGGTTTCAGGCGCGGTTGATGCTGAGCAAGGTGGAGCGACCACAGGCGGCACATGCCGATATTCGGCGCGTTGTTGGCTACAAGGGGCCTTCTCGAACGGTCATGGTGGTGGACGACAATGCAGACCATCGAGATCTTGTCCGAGAAATGCTCTCGCCTCTCGGCTTCGTGGTCCTGTCAGTCAAGGATGGGTCCGGTTGCCTGCAGGGCATTGAGGCGCACAGACCGGATGTCTATTTTCTCGATATCCGCATGCCCGGCATGAATGGATGGGAGCTCGCGCAAGCCTTGCGGGATCGTGCTGTCGTTGCGCCGATCATAATGCTCTCGGCGAATATCGGCGATGGTGCTGGGCCCACCAACTCAGATGCAGGCCACACAGATACTCTGGCCAAGCCGTTTGAGCTCAATCAGTTGCTGGAAAAACTGGCGGCGCATCTGGCGCTGGAGTGGGATTACGCCGAGCAGGCTGTTGCAGCGTCCGAGAATGGTGCTTCGAAACTGCTGTCGCCGGGCGCTGAACACTTGCGCGAACTGGTCAGTCTGGGGCAAATCGGGCATGTGCGTGGAATCGAGGCCAAGCTAGGTGAGCTGGCGCGCGAAGCGGCCAACAGGCCGCTGGTGGATGCATTGTCGGCGCACTTGGCCGCCTTCGATTTCGAAAGTTATGCCGAACTCATTGAGCGGGTGAGCCATGAGCCGGATTGAGAAGGACCAGGACATCGTCCTGCTGGTCGACGACTCCCGGAGTCGCTCGGTTTCCTGACTGAGGCGCTCGAGCAATCCGGGGTCACTGTACTGGTGGCCCGCAGTGGCGAAACAGCGTTGAACATTGCCGTGCGCGTCGCTCCCGATGTGGTATTGATGGACGCTGTGATGCCGGGCCTGGATGGGTTTGAAACCTGCCGGCGGCTCAAGGCCATGGCAACGCTTACCCATGTGCCGGTGATTTTCATGACCGGGCTGACCGAGACCGAGCATATCGTACATGCGCTCGAAAGCGGCGGCGTTGATTACCTCTCCAAGCCGATCAATGTTGACGAATTGCGTGCTCGCATAAGGGTGCATCTGGCCAATGCTCGGCGGGCGCAAAGTGCGCGGATCGCGCTTGACGCCGCGGGGCGGCATCTGGTGGCGTTCGGCCGTGATGGAGTCGTATTGTGGTCGACGCCACAAAGCACGCGATTGCTGGAGCAATCGGGGGTGGACGTGCGGGGGTCTGACGAAATGTCGGCCCGTTTTCTGGCATGGCTTCTGCAGCGCGGCGATGATCTGGCTCCCGGTAGCGGATTTGAACTCGCTTTGGCAGGTGCGCCAGAGCTTCAGTACGCGTTTCTCGGGGTTGTTGGTGGCGACGAATACCTGTTTCGTCTGGCCCGTGCGCAGGCTGAAGGTCAGGAGGACGTCCTGCGGCAGCAGTTTGGTTTGACCCTGCGCGAGAGTGATGTCTTGCTGTGGATCTCACGCGGTAAATCGAACCGGGATATCGGCGATATCCTTGGGCTCAGCCCCCGCACGGTGAACAAGCACCTCGAGCAGGTTTATACCAAGCTGGGCGTAGAGAACCGGGCCTCGGCAGCGATCAAGGCAATTCAGGCCTTGCAGGCACTGTTTGAACTCTAGACTGCGCCGCCATCGCGTTTCCGGTCTCGCCAAAAACATCGATCACATATTTTTCTAGCCGGAACGCTTCTGCCCAACACCCGTTGTTCGAACAACCCTCGCGGCCACTATCTGCTGCGGGAGACGATCTTGGTGTCGGCACAAATAGGCACCAGATGGTCCGTAGGTCGCTGTGGAGGCTGACGCTCCTTTGCAGCGACCTCGGTGGGGCGCGAAACTTCGGTTTCGTGCCCTTTTGCGTTGTACAGGTGGGCCTCGGGTGGAGCGTCCCTGACAATGGCGGACTAAGTGCAAGCGGCTGATCAGCGCCCCAGCCTAAGCGCAGCGCCTGCCCAAAATCCCAGCGCATTGCACATAAAATACTCATAATATCTTTTAGGCTAATTTATGTGCGATTTTTCTTGCGCGCATGCACACACTGCGCTTGTGTTCGGGCATCATCACCCAGGGGACGTACACATGCTCAATCGCAGACTTCTCATTTCCACATTCGCCGTTGCCTTTGCCGGATTGTCGGCGCTGCCGGCGGTGGCGCAGACAGCGATCAAGTTTACACTCGACTGGAAGTATGAGGGGCCAGCCGCCGGCTTCCTGCTGGCGCTGGACAAGGGGTACTTCAAGGATGAAGGCCTCGACGTCACCATTGATAGCGGGAATGGCTCTGTCGATGCCATTCCGCGCGTCGCTACGGGTGCCTATCAGATGGGTTTCGGCGACATCAATTCAGTCATCAAGTTTCTCGATGAGGACCCTGCGCAGCCGGTCAAGGCCGTGATGATGGTCTATGAAAAGCCGGTCTTTGCCGTGGTCGGGCGCAAATCGCTTGGTGTTACCGAGGATCCGAAGTCTCTCGAAGGCAAGAAGCTGGGTGCGCCGCCACCGGACGGTGCGTTCGCCCAGTGGCCGGCCTTTGTCGAAGCTGCCGGGATCGATACGTCGACGATCGCCATAGAGTCCATCGGCTTCCCCGTCCGCGAACCCATGCTGGCGTCGGGTGATGTGGATGCGGTGTTCGGTTTCGCCTTCTCGGTGATCCTCAACCTGAAAGCCAATGGTGTTCCAGACGAGGATATTGCGACCATCCTGTTCGCCGACAATGGGCTGAACCTTTATGGCAATGCCGTGCTGGTCAACGAAGATTTCGCCGCAGAAAACCCAGAGGCTGTGAAGGGTTTCCTACGCGCTCTGATCAAGGGCTTTTCCGACGCAGTTGCAGACCCTGCCGCCGGTGTGGAGGCAGTGCTGGCACGCAATGAAATTCTCAACAGCGACATCGAACTGGAGCGGCTTGAAATGGCCAATTCGATGAATATCAAGACGCCCTATGTGATCGAAAACGGCTTTGGCGATGTCGACATGGCGCGTCTTGCAGCATCTATCGACACGCTGAAAATCTCGATGGGGCTGACTGGGGCAGTCGCGGCAGAAGATGTGTTTGACGCTCAGTACCTGCCACCTGCTGCAGAGCGCATGCTGCCCTAAGCCCTAATTCAAGCAACGGCCCGGGCGATGACGTCCGGGCTGATTTTTTCGGGGAGGCCGAGGATGGCTCTGGTCAGTATCGACAATGTGGACATGCGCTATGGCGGCCCAGGCGGGACGCTGGCGGTCAGTGGGTTGACCATGCGGATTGAACGTGGCGATTTCGTCGCGGTGGTCGGGCCTTCTGGTTGCGGCAAGTCCACGTTGATGAAATTGGTAACCGGGCTGCATGTCCCCCAGGAGGGGACGGTAATTGTTGCGGGCCACCAGGTGACCAAGCCGGTCTCCATTGTCGGTATGGCTTTCCAGAACCCCACCATGCTGCCCTGGCGGACAACGCTGGAAAACGTGCTTCTGCCACTCGAGATCGTCGAGAAGCACAGGCACCGCTTGCGCGCCCACAAAAAGGAATACGTCGAAAAGGCAGAACACCTGCTTGAAACTGTGGGACTCAAAGGGTTCGGCGAGAAATTTCCCTGGCAGTTGTCTGGCGGAATGCAGCAAAGGGCCAATCTATGTCGGGCGCTGATCCATGAGCCGGAATTGCTAATGCTGGACGAGCCGTTCGGCGCGCTCGATGCCTTTACACGCGAAGAGTTGTGGTGCGTCATTCGCGACCTGCACGCTGCCCAGGATGTGACGATTGTGCTCGTTACCCACGATCTGCGGGAATCAGTATTCCTGGCCGACAAGGTACTGGTCATGAGCGCGCGTCCGGGGCGCGTGGTTGCAGAACACGAAGTGCCGTTCACGCGGCCGCGTCAGCTCGATATTCTTTATGACAAGGCGTTCAACGACATGGTGCAAGCGCTGCACGGTGAAATTGCCACGGCGAGGGCCGCAGCATGACCAATATCGAGAGCGCCACTGCCGACGCCACCCTGCCGCCACCCAAGAGCTTTAAAATCAACTGGCTGGTGCTGGCGCCGTGGCTCTACACTATTGCCCTGTTTGTGGTCTGGGAGATTGTGGTCAGATCGATGGGTATCTCCCAAACAATCCTGCCAGCGCCGAGCCGAATTGCCGAAGCGATCGCGCAGTATTGGTCTCCGATCTGGAAGAACTCACTGCAGACTCTCTACACGACCGTGCTTGGTTTTCTGATTGCTGTAATTGCCGGCCTGGGGCTTGGGTTGTTCATTGGCTGGTCCAAGGCGATCTATGCCGGGCTCTACCCGATCATGATCGGCTTCAATGCCATTCCCAAGGTGGCATTGGTGCCCATTCTGGTAATCTGGTTCGGTATCGGGACGGTGCCGGCGGTGCTGACCGCCTTCCTGATTTCGTTCTTTCCCATCGTGGTCAATGTGGCCACAGGTCTGGCGACAATCGAACCGGAGACAGAAGACGTGCTGCGCGCGCTTGGCGCCAAGAAACTCGACATCATGCTCAAGGTCGGCATTCCGCGCTCGATGCCATATTTCTTCGGCTCGCTGAAGATCGCCATCACACTGGCGTTTGTCGGTTCGGTGGTGTCGGAAACCGTCGCCTCCAATTCGGGCCTGGGCAATATGATGAGTTCGGCGCAGAGCCAGTTCAACGTGCCGCTGGTCTTTGCCGGGCTGATGATGCTCGCGGTGGAAGGCATTGCGATGTATGCGCTGATGGCCTGGATCGAAAAGCGCATGACCGGCTGGGCGCACCGCTCAACCATGGCGCATTAGAGCCCGGCGGTCAGGTTGAGCTGGTCCAGGGTTTGGCGATCTTCGGGATCGACCATGCCGATCAGGAAGTGGGTCACGATCTTGCGCGCGTCGGGGGGCAGGCTGGCAATGGCATCATTGATGCGGCTGGCCTGGGTGGCGGACAGGGTGGCGAAGAATTCGCGGCCCTTGTCGGTAGCATAGAGCAGGCGCTGACGCCGGTCGGCGCGGCCGGTCTTCTGCTCGACATAGCCATTGTCGATCAGCTGGCGCAGCACGCGGGCCAGGCTCTGCTTGGTGATCTTGAGGATGTCGAGCAGGTCGGCCACGGGCATGCCCGGCCGAAGGCATACAAAATACAGCACGCGGTGGTGCGCGCGACCGAAGCCCTGATTGCCCAACATGGCGTCTGCATCGCCGGTAAAGTCGCGATAGGCAAAGAAGAACAGCCCCATGATGTCGAGCGGGAGGGGCTCGCCATCCGGACCTGCGTAATTTATGTCAGTCATGTTGACATTTTTTTGGTACGCTGCCATTGTCTTCCCATCAGGACGCCGTTCTGTCTTATCCCTCAGCCTTTGTGGTTTGCCAAGGCCTTGGAGCTCGGGCATGATTGGCGCTAATCAGGCAGCTGAAGCGGCGCCTGCACAGTAATTTTCGGGAGACAACGATGGCCGGCGTGCCGATGGACCAGCGTGAAGGCTGGATCTGGTTTGATGGCGAGTTCAAACCGTGGAAAGACGCGAAGATTCACGTGCTGACACATGGGCTGCATTATGCCAGCTCGGTGTTCGAGGGCGAGCGGGCCTATGGCGGCGAAATCTTCAAGTCGCGGGAACATTCGGAGCGGTTGATCCGGTCAGCTGCGACGCTGGACATGAACATGCCCTGGAGCGTCGATCAGATCGAGGAGGCCAAGCGGGCCGTTCTGGAAAAGAACGGTCTGGTTGATGCCTATGTGCGCCCCGTGGTGTGGCGCGGCTCGGAAGAGCTCAGCGTACCGGCGCGTAACAATACCATCCATTTTGCGATCGCAGCATGGGTCTGGCCGAGCTACTTCTCGGTCGAGGAGAAGCTCAAAGGCATCCGCCTGGAGTGGAGCAAGTGGAAGCGTCCGTCACCAGAGACGATTCCGTCGTCGGCCAAGGCCGCAGGCCTGTACATGATCTGTACGTTGAGCAAGGACACGGCCATGGCCAATGGTTATGCCGACGCGCTGATGCTGGACTATCGCGGCTATGTTGCCGAGGCGACCGGCGCCAATGTGTTCTTCATCAAGGGCAAGGATATCACGACGCCCACGCCTGACTGTTTCCTGGACGGCATTACCCGCCGCACATTGATCGAGCTGGCCAAACAGCACGGCTACTCTATCACCGAGCGTCACATCAAGCCTGAGGAACTCGATCAGTTTGACGAGTGCTTCCTGACCGGTACCGCTGCAGAGGTGACACCGGTCAGCGAGATCGGGCAGTTCCGCTTCAAGCCTGCTGAAGGCTGCCGTACGCTGATTGATGCCTATGCAAAGGCCGTGCAGCCCAAGCGCGCTGCCGCCGAATAGGTTTTTGATACCTATATGGAAAAAGCCGGGCCATTGTGCCCGGCTTTTTGTTGTTGGTGCGGTTCGGCCTATGCGGTTTGGGCGGTCCACTGCAGGATCTCGGCCATAACCTGCTTGAGCGCCCCGTCCAGGCCGCCAATGGCAGCAGCAGCAGGGTCAATGGCAGCGGCCTGAGTGGCCGAGAAGCTCTTGCTGGCGAAGATCATGCCGCGACGTTCATCCACCAGTTTGGCGTTGATCCGGACGGTAGCCAGATTGCCATTGGCGGCGTCGATTTCGAAGGCCTGCAGTTCGGTGGCCAGTGTGACGTCGACCCGCAACTGATCGTCTGGGCGACCAATGTTGGGGAAGTTCGATGCTTCAAAGGTCTGCAGCAGACGCGTCTGCACAAGCCGGGGCAGGGTATCGGACAATTGCGCATCAGGCAGATAGCTGAGCACATTGCCGACATCGCGCACGACCACGCGCTGCGAGTCATAGGTCTGAACCGTCTTGGGCAGGGTGATGACCACCACTCGCGACGAGCGCCTGCGCATGGGGACTAGGCTCGCGCTGCTCAGATCAAAAGTCACCGGCGGCGCTCCTGCGAGACAGCCGGTCAGCGTGAGCGCCATGGCGGACGCGCCTAGGGCCATGAATGTGCGTCGTGTGGTGGACATCGGCCCTACCTCTTGTTGTAGTCGCGGACGGTTTCCCCGCCAAAAATAAGACCCTGTGGGTTGCTTTCAAGGTTGCGCACCACGCGGTCAAGCCGCGCCAGTGTCGCCCGAGCCTCTTCGGCAAGGGCAGCATAACCGGGCAACCCGCTGGAGGTGAAATTGTTCAACCCGACTGCAATGCTGGCGGTGCTGGTATTGAGCTGATCGGCCAGTTGACGGATCGAGACCGCGGCATCGCCGATCTGAGCAAACAGGCCTTCGCCTTCGGCATTGTTGACCGAGCCGTCGACCTTTTCGAGGATCTCATCAACCTTGGTGGCCGAACCCACGAGCGAATTGGAAATCTCGGTCAGGTTGGCGACGATAGAGTCGATATTGGTCGCGTTGTCGCCAAGCTTGGTGGCGAAATCATCGACATTGCCCAGAACACGGCTGACCATTGCCGGGTCAATCTCGGCGGCGACCTGATTGATCTTGACCACAGCGGGATCGAGATTGGCCACCATTGTCGTGATCCCTTCCGCCAGCGTGCCGGTCGCAGCGAACAGGCTGTCGATCTGCTCGGAATTGCGAGCGAGGCTGTCGGTAAAGGTGGTGATATCATCCACGACAGTGGCGACCTTTTCAGGTGGCAGCGCAGCCAGAATGTCCTTGAGTTCAGCAGTCACAGTGCTGATCTCGCTGGAGAAGGTATCGGCATTGGCAACAATGCGGGTGACCGCTTCGGGATCAATGGCAGCAGTTACGGCGTCGATGCGATCAACACTGGTCGACAGCGTAGCACTCATTTTCGTGATGTCGTCAGACAGGGTCGATGCTGCGGCGAAGAACTCATCCACCTTGCCGGAATTGCGCGAGAGCGTCTCGCTGAACTCAGCGACATTGTCGACAACCTGCGTAACCTTTTCGGGCGGAATAGCGGCGGTCAGCTCACCGAGCTTGCTGGAGAGCGCACCGATCTGTTCAGCCATCGGACCCACTTGCTTGCCCGCCTCGGCTATGGTCGCAAGCGCGTCTTTGACGCCATCGGCATTGGCCGCCAGCGCATCGCTGAAAGTGGCGACATTGCTGATGGTTTCGTTGAGCTTCTCGTCATTGGTGTCGAGGAAGCCATTCAGGCGGTCCACGGCGGTGGCCGTGCCATTGATCGTTGTTGAGAGGCCGTCGAGGATGGACTGGAAGTCGGAAACCTTAGCGTACAGCGTGGGGACATTGCGGCCGGGCTCGGTCGGTGGGTCGCCTGCACTGGCCGTGCCACCCGACAATTGCAGCGAGCCCACGCCGGTCAGGCCCTGAAAGCCCATCAAGGCCTTGGTATCAGCCTTGATCGGGATCGCCGCATCGATTTCCATGCGGGCAATGACGCGATTAATGTCATCAGGGTCTAGCGTAACGGTTTTGACCTGCCCCACCTTGATGCCGTTGAACTGAACCTCGGTGCCGGCACTCAGGCCCGAGACAGTGCCCGTGAAGATCACCTCATAGGTCGCAGTCTGGGTATTGCTGGAGGGACCGGCAAACCAGTACACAAAGCCAAACAAGGCAACCAGAACGGCGGTGGCTATGACCCCGACTACGGCATAATTTGCTTTGTTTTCCATGGTTAGCCTTCGAGGTTGTGGGCGCGGGGGCCGTGGAAATAATCCCTGAGCCAAGGCTCGGAGGCAGCACGCATTTCGCTCAGTGTCCCAGCCTTGAGCAGCTTGCCGTTTGCGAGCGCGACAATGCGGTCACAGGCGACTTCCAGGCTGTCCAGATCATGGGTCACCATAAGTACTGACAGACCCAGCGTATTGCTCAATGTGACAATCAACTCGTCAAATTTTCCGGCGCCGATCGGATCGAGGCCGGCGGTTGGCTCGTCGAGAAATAGAATTTTGGGATCAAGCGCCAGAGAGCGAGCCAATGCGGCGCGCTTGATCATGCCACCCGATAACTGGGTTGGATAGGTGTAGGCGGCGCTGGCAGGCAGCCCGACCAGATCGATCTTCATTCGCGCGACCTCGCGGCGGAGCTTGGGCGACAGATCAAGGTGCTCGCGCATGGGGAATTCAATGTTTTCCAGCACGTTGAGCGAGGAGAACAATGCGCCCTGCTGGAACAGAACACCCCAGTCCCGGCGGATGGTCTCTCGTTCGCGCACGGACAGTTCAGAGAACGGACGGCCGAAGACTGTGATGTCACCGCGGCGGTGGGGGATGAGCCCGGCCATCGCGCGCATGGTGACGGTCTTGCCCGAACCGGACGGTCCGATCAGGCCGAGGATTTCGCCACTGCGCAGCTCAAAGTTCAGACCATTGATGATGATTGTGCTGCCAAAGCCCACAACGAGATCGTTGACCTGCATGGCGGCGGGGACGGGGAGGGTGGAGGTGTTTTCCATCGCTAGAACCCGACCGCAGCAAAGAAGATGGCGAACAAGCCGTCGGCCACGATCACCACAAAGATGGATTTGACCACCGAAGAGGTGGTGCGGCGCCCCAACGACTCCGACGAGCCCTGTACCTTCATGCCCTCGACTGAGGCGATCAGGCCGATCAGCAGGCCCATGAAGGGGGATTTGAGCAGTCCAACGGCAACGCTGGTGATGGTCATGGCGTCTTGCAGGCGAATGACGAAGACCTCGATCGGGATTCCGCCGTAGGCCTTGGCAACCAGAATGGCGCCTGCCAGACCGGCCATTGAGCCGACAAACGCCAGAAGCGGTAAGCCCACGATCAGTGCAAGCGCGCGCGGCAGCAGCAAGGCCTGATAGGGATCAACGCCCATGACCCGCAGCGCATCAAATTCCTCGCGGATACGCATCGAACCGATTTCGGCTGTGATGGCAGAGCCTGAACGGCCAGCGACCATGATAGCGGCAAGCAGCACGCCGATCTCGCGGAACATCAGAATGGCGGCGAGATCGACCACCAAAATGGCGGCACCGAAATTGCGCAATTGCAGAATGGTCTGCTGGGTGATGATGGCGCCCACCACCAGCGAGATCAGCGCCACGATTGGAATGGCGCGCAGAATGATCTGTTCAAACTGTTCGACAAAACTGGCGAGGCGCAGCGGGGACTGAAAGGTTGCGGTGCGCCAGAAAGCCCCGATCAGATGACCCTGGGTGGCATTGACACTGACAACGTCCTTGCTGGCATCGATAACGGTTCGGCCCAGGGCGATGAAGGGAGCGATCAGAAAATTGTCGGTATGCTGGGGTGGCAAATCGGCAGGTTCATATTCATCGATCCGCGCCAGCAGCGTCTGGTGCTTCGAGGACGCGCCAACAAAGCTGCCAGCGCCAGCAGCACCATGACGACGTAACTGCGTGAGCAACCAGGCGCCCGTTGTGTCGAGCATGCCGATACGTGCTATGTCTATATCAACACTGGTGTTTCCGGGGATCGATGGCGTGAGGCCAGCAACTTCGAGCTCCAGGGCACGTGCATTTGCTGACGTCCAATCACCCGAACAACGGATTGTCGGATCCGCCCCGCGCGTTTCGTCTAACTCGATATACCGACCCATCGGACCTGCAGTGCCACAACTTATGAGCGGACTATTAACACGTTCCGCCTGGATTTGGCATGCCCTGTTGCAGTGGGGCGCCGAGTATAGTGGCGCTATTCCCAGCGGGCCCGGGCTGTGTCGTCGTCGGCCCTGGGGGCAACCCACTGCGTACCACCGGGGCCGGTTTCCTGTTTCCAGAACGGGGCATCGGTCTTCAGATAATCCATGAGAAACTGGGCGCTCTCAAAGGCCGCTGTGCGGTGGGGCGACAGTGTCATGACCTGCACGATGGGGTCGCCTGGTTGCAGCGTGCCATAGCGGTGAATGATGCTGGCGGCGCGCAATTCGAACCGCTGCATTGCTTCACCGAGAATGGCACTGAGCTGATTGATGGCCAGTTCGGGATAGCATTCAAGTGTCAGGCTTGTGATGGGCGCGTCGGGTGTCGAACGAACCAGGCCTGTAAAGCTGACAGCGGCCCCGGCACCATCGCCAGCGGCCAGGAACGTGTTGGTTTCGGCGCCGGGGTCGAACGCTTGGGTGGTGACGCGCACGCTCATCATCAGCCGCCGGTCATGGGCGGGAAAAACGCGACGGTACTGGCGCCAGCCAATGGCGTTTCGTGCGGTACCAGTTTGGCATCAACAGCAGATTTGATCAGGCTGCGTTTGGCAACGGCGTGGGCAAAGGCTTCGTCGCGTTCAGCCAGCCAGTCGATCAGATCGCCTACCGTGGCGACGCTATCGGGCGGGCTGACCTCTTCGCTGCCCCTATTGAGGCGCTCGCGGAGCCAGGCGAAGTAGAGGATCTTCATCTCGCATCGCCTGACAGGTGTGGCCAGCTGGCGCGAAGATAGTCCCAACCCGTCCAGAGCGTCAGGGCTCCGGCGAGCCAGAGCAGCACATCGCTGAGCAGGCCAAACCCGGGAACAATGCGTTCAAACAGCACAATGGAGAGTGCTACCAACTGAACGGTGGTCTTCCATTTGGCCAGTTGGCTGACAGGCAGCACGATCTTGGTATTACCAAGGAACTCACGCAGGCCGGAGATGAAAAATTCCCGGAACAGAATGGCGCAGACCGGGATCATATCCCAGCCCGACAGGCTGCCATCCCAAGCCAGTACGGCGATCATGATACCCACCAGCAGTTTGTCTGCGATGGGGTCAAGCATGCGGCCCAAGGGCGAATACTGGTCCCAGGCGCGGGCGAGGTAGCCATCAAGCCAGTCGCTGGCTGCTGCCAGCACGAAAAGGATCAGCGCAATCAGTCGCAGGATCAGATCACCATCCATCACCAGAATGGCAATGGGGATAATCGCCAGGATGCGCGCAATGGTGATCAGGTTAGGGACGAGGAGCAGCGGGTTTTTGGCCATGGATCGACAGAACAGTTTTGCTGGTAAGGGGTCAAGAGTGAGTTCGTCAGTAGCGATGGCCATTTTAACCTCCCCCGTGGGGGGAGGATTAGTGCGGCTAGGCGATTGGCGATATTGCCTTATGCGACACGCTGCTTGGTGGCGGCGCGCCGGGCCGCTACCGCCTCGGCGAGGGTTTCCAGCGCTGTTACGGTAGTGTCCCAATCGATGCAGCCATCGGTGATAGACTGACCGTAGACGAGTTCACGGCCGTCAACGAGATCCTGACGGCCGGCCACGAGGTTGGATTCGACCATGACCCCAATGATGCGGCGATCACCGGCGGCCATCTGGGTGCCAATATCGGCCAGAACGGCTGGCTGGTTTTCGGGTTTCTTGGACGAATTGGCGTGGCTGGCATCGATCATGATGCTGGCGGGCAGGCCGGCTTTTTCTGCCGCGCTGGCGGCAGCATCGACGCTGGCTGCGTCGAAATTAGTGGTTTTGCCGCCGCGCAGGATGATGTGACCGTCCTCATTGCCCGTGGTGGCTGCAATGGCTGAGCGACCGTTTTTGGTAACGGCGAGGAAATGATGTGGCTGGCTTGCCGAGGCCACAGCGTCCAGTGCGATTTTGATGTTACCGTCCGTACCGTTCTTGAAGCCGACCGGGCAGGAAAGCCCCGAGGCCAGTTCGCGGTGGATCTGGCTTTCGGTGGTGCGGGCACCAATGGCGGCCCAACTGACCAGATCGGCGATGTATTGCGGGGTGGTCATGTCGAGGAATTCGCAGGCCGCGGGCAGGCCCAGATTGGCGATATCGAGGAGCAGAGCGCGGGCTGTGTGCAGGCCGTTATCGATGTCGAAGCTGCCATCGAGATTGGGGTCGTTGATCAAGCCCTTCCAGCCCACAGTGGTGCGGGGCTTTTCGAAATAGACACGCATGATGATCTCAAGCCGGTCGCCCAGGGTGTCACGCAGCGCGCTGAGGCGCTTGGCGTAATCCAGCGCCGCGGCGGGATCGTGGATGGAGCAGGGCCCGACCACGACCGCAAGGCGATCATCGGCGCCAGTGAGAATGTTGTGGAAGGCGTGACGAGCGCTGATGACGGTGCGCGTGGCTGCATCGGTGCGCGGATGCTGGCGCATCACCTCGATGGGGGTGGTGAGTTCTTTGATGGCGCTGATACGCAGGTCATCGGTGGTCTTGAGCATTGGTGGTCTCCTCGGGAATTTCGGGTGAGGCGGCCAACAAAAAAGCCGCCTCGTATGGGGGCGGCTGGCTTCGGGTTCGGTCGTATCCTGTAAGGATCAGATCAAGCGCGCGGTAGCCTCCGCCGAGAGCGGATAGCTAAACCAAAACGAAAAAGTGGCTGCGGTGCGGATCATGAGGGAAGTTGTAGCGTGGGATCCGCTGGCTGTCGACTACTACTTTAGCCGCCCGCGCCCTGATAATTGCGCAGGCACCAGCGCCAGTGGATTATGGCGATGGTGACCATGAGGGGGCCCGCCAGCAGGCAGGCCAGGCCGGCGCTGTCGCCCAGCAGGGGCACTGTCTTGCCGAGCAAAACTGCCACCGGGACCGTACTGAGAAAACCCAGCGGCACGATAGTGATCAGCATGAGCTGAATGGGGAAGGGGAAGATGACCATGGGGTATCGGGCCAACTCCCAGAAGCCAAAAAAGATCGAATAGAGGTGTCGTGAACGCACCCAGACCAGCGCGCTGGCGCCGATCATGGTCATCAGAGACGCCACGATGGCGGCGGCGCTGAGGAGTGTGGCGAGGAAGTAGAGCGTAGTAGAGATCGACCAGACCAGATCAACTTGGGTGAGGGCCCAACTCATCAGGCCGATCGCCAGTATGATGTGGCCGGTATAGCCAATGTTGAGGCCGGAAAAGACCAGATAGACCCAAGTGTTGATGGGTTTGACGAGGATGGCATCCATCGTGCCCAACCGGACCATGTCTTCCATGACGCGGAACTGGGTGAAGCTAAAGCTGGCCCCGGTCGCATAGGCGAGGAGATGAAAGCTGAGCAGCAAGGCCATTTCGGACCAGGTCCAGCCGCCCAGCACCCCGAAACGCTGCACGATGAGCGCGATAGCAGTGTACATGGCGCCATAAGATGTCGCCTGAGAGAACCAGGCCAGCAGCATGGCACCGGGATATTCGAACTTGGTGCGCACGAACATGCCGACAAGCTGCGGAACGAGGCGAATGGTGCGGGACATAGCTCAGCCTCCCTGCACGACAAGGCGATCGCGGGCGCGCGACCAAAGCCAGCCTAGGCCTGCAAGCAGGGCTAACAGCCAGCTTAGCCCGATACCAAAATATAGCAGGGTCTGGCCGGCATCGAATTTGCCGAGATAGACCGCGGCTGGGTAGTAGGAGACCCAGGCGAAGGGCAGGTGACCGGCGACGGCTGCCAACCAGTCCGGAAACAACCAGAGCGGCACTAATCCACCCGACAGCAAGGTCATCAGGCTCATCAGGAACCACTCCAGAGCAAAGACAGTCATCAACCAGAAGGCCAGGAGCCCGGCCAGTGTAGCCAAGGTGAACAGGACCGCAAAGGACAGCGCCCAGAACGCCAGAAAGGCGAGGCCGTGGAACGGACTGGCAGGTGGCACGAGACCATAGGTCAGCCAAACCACCAGACCGATTGGCAGTACGATCAGCAAGAGCTTGAAGGCGAAATGGCCGAAATGGGCGGCCAACAGATAGGCGGGATAATAGAGCGGCTTGAGCAGAAACACCGTCACATCGCCGGTCTGGACAGCTTCGCCGACTTCGTTGACCAGGCGCGAGAAATCCCAATACAGCACGGGCCCGGCAAGCAGGGCATAGGTGACCATATCTGGCAGGGTGAAACCATCGACAGTGGCGCCAGACGTTGCGCCATAGACCGAAATCCAGATGGCAATCCGTGCAAAGATGAACACCAGATCGCCGAAGATGCCGGCCCAGACGGCATTGCGATAGGCCAGGCGGGTCTGGAAGGCGTTGATGGTGAAATTGACATAGGCCACCGCTTTCATGGAGCGGCCGCCAGATGGGGTTTTTGCTGATAGAAGGTGCGAATGACCTCTTCGATAGCAGGCTCTACCAACGCCACATCCTTGAGATCGTAGCCCGTGCCCAGCTCGGTCAGAACGTCGAGGATCGAGGTGGTTTCGCTATCGAGCAGGAAGTGCTTGGCTGCTCCCTCGTCATTGACCAAGCGTGCCGTGCTCAGGGCGATGGGGCCGGGATCGGTACCGAATTCGAGGCGTAGTCGGCGGCGCGATCCGAGCGCTGCGCGCAGCCGGCTCAGTTCGCCATCGAACAGCAGCTTGCCATCATCAACCATGATCAGGCGGGGGCAGATTTCCTCGATATCCTGCAGGTCATGGGTAGTAAGGATGATGGTGGTGCCGCGCTCGCGGTTGATGTGGGCGAGGAATTTTCGCACCGCATCCTTGGCCACGACATCAAGCCCGATAGTGGGCTCATCGAGGAACAGGATCTTTGGATCGTGCAGGAGCGCCATGGCGATTTCGGCACGCATCCGCTGGCCAAGGCTGAGCTGGCGCACCGGGCGATCAAGATAGTCGCTCATGGCCAGCATATCGCATAGAAAGGCGAGGTTGTCGGTGTAGCGCGCCGGGGCGATGTCGTAAATGTGGCGGTGCAGGTCGAAGCTGTCGCGGACGGGCAGATCCCACCAGAGCTGGCTGCGCTGGCCAAAGACCACACCGATCTCGGCTGCATTGACCATGCGCTGACTATGCGGTTCGCGTCCCAGCACGCTGAGGCTTCCCGCTGTCGGCACCAGGATGCCGGTCATCATCTTGATCATGGTGGATTTGCCAGCCCCATTAGGGCCGAGATAGCCCACCGCTTCGCCTGCGGCGATGGCAAAGGAGATCTCTGTCACCGCGTGCACCTGGCTGTAGTCGCGACTAAACAGACTGCGTATCGCGCCGCCTAGCCCGGGCAGGCGCTTGGCCTGACGGAAGGTCTTGGCGACACCGCTGGCGGTGATGATAGCGGACATGGCTGCTCCCTCAAGCGCGGCTACGCTAGCCGATTCTTGCGCGCTGTGAACGCGTTAGATTGCAGGTGAAGAACCGCGTTGGGTGAACAGAATTGGTCTCTCTGAC
This sequence comes from Devosia sp. J2-20, assembly GCF_055808475.1. Lineage (NCBI taxonomy): Bacteria > Pseudomonadati > Pseudomonadota > Alphaproteobacteria > Hyphomicrobiales > Devosiaceae > Devosia > Devosia sp. J2-20. The sequence continues at coordinate 1,007,129 of NZ_CM147870.1, forward strand.
GACGAGCCCAGCCTATTTGGCATGTATTTGGTGCAGCATTCTTTGCGACATGTCAGGGTCTTCAAGCAGTGGCGTGAGGTCGCTGACCTGATCGAGTGCGCCGACGATTGGCAACTGCTTGATGAGCGGATCTGAGATGGCTGCGCGGGCAGCGGCGACCGCGTCGTCAGCGTTGATGGTGGTGAATGGCCGCTCGTGATAGGGCCCGATAATCGGGGTGAAGGGGGCGATGCCGCGTGCGCTCTGCAGCTGTGCCAGTTCGAGATAGGCTGCCGCAAGTGCGTCGCCGCGCGTGGTGTAATCCTGAGCGCGCATGGCGCGGTCCAGATGAGGCGTGAGGCGCGCTGCAAGGGTGAGGCGGGCAAAACTGGTGCCAAGCCATTTGGAATAGGGCGCGTAGTGACGCTCCAGCAGGAAACCCATATGCATGACATCGCGCACCAGACGGGCAGCGATTATCCGCGAGCCCAGGTCGTCGCCGACTTGCCCGGTGCGGCCGACAAAGGCCTGTTCCTCAGCGATGCGCCGCCACTGGCAGGCGATTTTGTACAGCCAGACGTCGTCGGGGAAATAGGCCAGACGCTCTCGCGCATCAGTCAGCCAGCCATCGTCATCGTGGAACACGGCGCCGGCAGTAAACGTGAGAAGCTTTTGTTCGGCCATGCCGAGCCAATCCAGAGCACTCAGAGTATCAAGCGACCGCCTTGCAAACTGGGCTTGAAGCAAATGTTCAAGGGTGTGGAATTGCAGTCCGTGTTCAAATGCGCCAGCGGCTTCGATGCCGATGGCCGGCGGATTTGGTCGGCTGCGCCAGGCAATGGGCTCGCCCAGAAAGCTGGCAGGTGCGGCACTGGAGAACTCGGTGACCAGGCGCTGCGCATAGACGTCAAAGTTGTCGCGGCTCAGGATAATCTGAACGCGTGGGCCCCAATTATGGTCCCTGGAGGTTTCGTCATCAAACCCCAGCAGTTCCGAGCCAGAGTCGATCAACGCCGCGGTGTGACGCAAATCGGGTGCCGTTTCGGCCAGCCAAGGGCGAACAATATCGGTGTAGAAACGCCGTGATAGTTCGATCCCCTGCATGCCTTCGCCTCCCCAGCGCTGGTGGAAGCTTATGGCCCGGCAGGGATATTTGGAAGGGCGGGCACGGCGCGGATGGCATGGCGCTACAGTCTGACGATATCGCCTTGGAAGTGATCAGTCCGACCATCCCTGGCGCATCAGAGTATAGGCAAACGAGGCTGTCCAGCCGATCAGTGCGAAGCCGTTCAGCGCCTCAACGCCTGAAACGATGCGCATTGCGCCCAGAGGGTAGATATCGCCGACGCCCAGCGTGGTGTAGCTCATCATGGAGAAATAGAAATGGTCCAGCGGGCTGCCCTGTGTCTCGCCAGCCAGTGAGCCCATGCCGAGCCAGCTGTCCATCGCATAGAATGCCAAAGCGTAGAGCGCTACCGAGAGCATCTGCGCTGCCGTCACACTGGCCATGCCGACCAGCACGCCAGCGCGTCGCGGTAACCCGCTCCCATCAAGGATGCTTCGTGCCGCCAACATGGACTGGTAGTGGATCAGTACCGAAACGGCCATGATCGCGAAGGCGCCAATGGTGGCGATAACAATTTCCATGCCGGTGCTCCGTGTTTTTCACAGGAGGCAATGAGGCAGGCGGTGGTCCGTTCCCTCAAGATCGGCATCGGCGTAGCGTGCGTATCAGCTGGCGCGGTTGAAGTGATCGTAGATCAGCTGAGCCATAGCGCTGGAAATGCCTGGTACGGCTTCGAGATCGGTCAGGCTGGCGCGGCCGACGGCCTTGGCGGAGCCGAAATGGTTGAGAAGGCTGCGTTTGCGGGTGGGGCCGATGCCTTCGATCTCGTCGAGCGGATTGGAAATCTGCTCTTTCTTGCGCTTGGCGCGGTGGGTGCCGATGGCGAAGCGATGGGCTTCGTCGCGCAGGCGCTGGACGTAATAGAGTACCGGATCGCGATGGGGCAGCATGAAGGCCTCGCGGCCCTCCATGAAGAATTTCTCACGGCCGGCGTCGCGTTCCTCACCCTTGGCGATGCCAATAAAGGTCACCTCCTTGGGCAGGTTCATTTCAGCGATAACGCCACGCACGGCGCTCATCTGGCCGGCGCCGCCGTCGATAAAGACGACATCGGGCCAGTCGGGCATGCCGGTGGCCTCGTCCTCGGCGTCGCTGTCGCTGTCATTGGTCAAGCGCGTGAAGCGGCGCGTCAGGACTTCGCGCATCATGCCGAAATCGTCGCCGGCGGTGATGTCGGATTTTATGTTGAAGGTGCGGTAGTGCTTTTTGGAAAAGCCTTCTTCGCCGGCCACGACCATGGCGCCGACCATGTTGGTGCCCGAGATGTGGGAGTTGTCGTAGGTTTCAATGCGGCGGGGCACGCTATCGAGGCCAAAGGTCTCGGCGACGCCTTCGAGCAGGGTGCGGTTGGTGGCGCCTTCGGCGAGCTGGCGGCCAAGGGCTTCGCGAGCATTGTTGAGAGCGTGGTTGAGCAGGTCGCGCTTTTCACCCCGCTTGGGCACTTCAATGGCGACCTTGCGACCGGCGCGGCTGGAGAGTGCTTCGCCCATCAGTTCGGGCTCGGCCAGTTCGTGACTGATCAGCACCAGGCGGGCCGGGGTGCGGTTTTCGTAGAACTGGGCGATGAAGGCTTCGAGCACTTGGGCATCGGACAGGCTGGAGTCCGCGCGCGGGCGATAGGGGTAATTGCCCCAGTTCTGGAAGGCGCGGAAGAAGAAGACCTGCACGCAGAACTGGCCGCCTTCGTGGTGGATGGCGAAGACGTCGGCTTCTTCGACGGATTTGGCGGTGGCGTCGCCCTGGGACTGGACCAGGGCCAGGGCGCCGAGGCGGTCTCGGATCAGGGCGGCGCGCTCGAAATCGAGGTTTTCGGCGGCCTGTTCCATGTCGGCCTGCAAATGGTCGCGGACCTTTTGCGATTTGCCGGAGAGGAACTGGCGGGCATCTTCGACCAGCTCGGCGTAGCCCTCAAGCGAGATTTCGCGGGTGCAGGGGGCGGCGCAGCGCTTGATCTGATGCTGCAGGCACGGGCGGGTGCGGGCAGCATAAAAGCTGTCCGAACAATTGCGGAGCAGAAACGCCTTTTGCAGGCTGGCGATGGTGCGCGCGACGGCGGTGGCTGAGGCAAAGGGGCCGTAATAATTGCCCTTGCGACGACGGGTGCCGCGATGCTTGGTCAACTCTGGGGCCTCGTGGTCACCAGTGATCAGGATATAGGGGAAGCTCTTGTCGTCGCGCAGCAGCACATTGAAGCGCGGCTTGAGGCGCTTGATCAGATTGGCCTCGAGCAGCAGGGCCTCGGATTCGGTCTCGGTGCGCACGAATTCCATGCTGACCGTGGCTGCGATCATGCGCTGCAGACGCACTTCTAGCGCCTCAGGTCGGGTGTAATTGGTGACGCGAGCCTTGAGATTGCGGGCCTTGCCAACATACATCACTGCGCCCTGCGCATCGAGCATGCGATAGACGCCGGGGGCGGCGGGCAGGGTTCGAACAAAGGCCCGGATTACCTCATGGCCGCTGGGCAGGGGCGTGCTGTCGTCGATCATGAGCGAGGAGTCGGGCCACGGCGTTCGGGGTGTTCGAGGTGTTCGCCACCATCGAGTGCCAGCATCTGGCCGGTCATGGATTTGGCGGCGAGCAGCATCAGCACACCATCGGCGATATCCTCGGGCCCCGCATTGCGTTGCAGAGGCAGACCCTGAACGCTGGCTTCGAACTGAGCCTGGCTTTGACGCGAATGGGGCAGGACCGGGCCGGGACCGATGGCGTTGACGCGGATGGTTGGGGCCAGGGTCTGGGCCATGGTCCGGGTGGCAGCCCAGAGTACGGATTTGGACAGGGTGTAGCTGAAATAGGCGGGCGAGGTGTGCAGAACGCGCTCATCGATGATGTTGACGATATTGCCGAGGCTGCCAGCGGGGTGCTGAGCGGCGAAGTCGCGGGCCAGAAAAACCGGCGCTTCGGCATGAATGGCGAAATGGCTATCCCAGAGCGCTTCGTCAAGATCGTACAGGCTATCGGGGTCAAAGACCGAGGCATTGTTGATCAGCACCGAGAGGGGACCAAAGGGTGCGGCGGCTTTGGCGATCAGCCCGGCGCGTTGGGGGCGGTCCATCAGGTCAGCCTGAACAATGGCGGCGGTACCGCCGGCAGCCGTGATGTCTGCCTGCACCTGACCGGCGCCATCGGCATCGCGGTTATAATGGATGATCACGGCATGGCCGGCGCGCGACAGCGCCTTGGCGATGGCGGCGCCGATACGGTCACCAGCGCCGGTAACAAGCGCGACGGAAAGAACTGAGGGTGAAGTGGACTGATTGATCATGCTGGGAACTGGGACCTGATGGGCGGACCATAGGCCGCTTTGGCTGGAGTCTTCAACGTGCTGGATGGGATGAGCTGGGGGCAATTGGCGCGTCAGACTGCCTCTGGCGTGCTGACAGCGTGTGGCAGCAGCGCTGTCCTTTTGTTGCGCAACCTTCGGGCATAGGCTGCTGGAGTCGCTGCAGGGCAGGAGGCACTGCGGGGCGGACGCAGATATCCTTGGGGGAACATACAGTGGAAGCGATCATCTCGATTCTGGTGCAATTGGTGGCCGGCGGTGCAGGCGGCAATGTGGTGGGGCAACTCGCCAAATCGCTGAGCCTGGGCACGGCAGGCAATTCGGTCGTCGGTGCAGTTGGCGGCATGGCGGCCACATGGCTGGCGGGAATGATCCCCGGGCTGGATGGCCTGGTGGGTGCGGCAGCGGGCATGGCTGGTAACGCGGCAGGCGCTGCGGACATGGCTGGCGGAATTGATTTCGGCGCACTGGCCGGTCAGGGCGTTACCGGTCTGGTTGGCGGCGGCGTGCTGACGGCGATTGCGGGTCTGGTCAAGTCGCAGATGGCCAAGGGCTGAACTTTGCGATAGCGCTTTGGCGTCCCGGTTCGCAAGTGAATCGGGACGTTTTTCAAGCAGGCGTAACATCTTTCTATGTCCCTTTCCGCCATTGACGACAGGGCCGATAATGTCGGTCGGGCTATTGCGCTGACACTGTTCACCATTGCGGTGTTCGGGATACAGGACGCTATGTCCAAGCATCTGGTGCAGACCTATTCGCCGTTTCAGGTGACGATGATGCGCTATTGGGGCTTTGCCGCCTTCGCACTTTATATCGTGTCGCGGCAGGCTGGGTTGCGTCAGGCGCTGTCGTCCAAGGTGCCGCTTTGGCAATTGCTGCGCGGCTCGCTGCTGATTATCGAGATCTGTGTCTTTGCGCTGGCGCTGCAGACGGTGCCGCTGGGCGAGTTGCAGGCGATCTCGCTGGTCTATCCGCTGCTGGTGACGCTGTTCTCGATCCCGCTGCTGGGTGAGAAGGTTGGCGTGTTCCGCTTTGTGGCGGTGGGCGTGGGATTTGCCGGTGCGCTGATCATCGTGCGGCCCGGAGGGCTGCCGCTGGACTGGGGTGTCGGCTTTGCAATGATCGCGGCGGTGCTCTACTCGCTCTATATCGTGCTGACCCGCAAAGTCAGCCAATACGACAAGGCGCCGACCAGCCTGGCCTATACCGGCATTATCGGGCTGGTGCTGTCGAGCGGCGTGGGTATTTTCTTCTGGCAGCCGATGGCCTGGCCGGATGTTGCGCTGGTGGTCACGATGATGATCACAACGTGTCTGGGCCATGGGGTAATGATCTATGCGCTGTCGCTGGCACCGGCGAGCACGGTGCAGCCATTCAACTATTTTGCACTGCCCTGGGCGATCGTGCTGAGCATGGTGGTGTTCGGCCACTACATCGACCCGATATCGCTGCTTGGTGCGGGAATCGTGGTTGCGGCGGGCCTAGTGGTGATGGCCCGTGAGCGGATTAAGCGCGTCAGAATTGTTGACGGCCCGATCCTGCCCGGGCGGGAGTAATCAGGCGAACATCTTGGAAATCCAGACGCCACCAGCGGCGCTGACGCCTGTCAGGAAAGTGCCCCAGACCATGTCGACCGCTGCAACCGTTGGGGTGAAGCCCTTCATGGTCGACAAATTCGTCAGGTCGTAGGTGCCATAGGCAACAAAGCCGAGCAGGGCACCGAGCATGAGGGCCTTGAGCACATCACCTTCGGCGGGTGCGGCGACCAGGGCAACAACGCCGACCAGATAGGCGAGGTAGAATAGCCCTGCGATCATCAGATTGGGATTGGGCAGCAGGATGTCGCCGATCTCGCGCTGATAGAAGCCCTTGCCCATGGTGGAGAGCCAGACGAAGTCGAGCGGGAAGAAGATCAGCGCGCAGGCGCCGTACAGGATCAAGTATTTGGTCATGAGAGCGGCTCCTTGCAGCAGGTTGGACTTGTTACGCAGCGTGGTGGTTGCAGGATCACTGTCATTGGCAGGCCTGCCCTTGAAGTCTGCGCCGGGGGAGGGCATGTCAGGGTGCACATGGAGGGAATAGTATGATCTGGCTGCTGGAAATCGGGTTGGTGTTGCTGCTGGTGGGTGGTGGCTGGACCTATCTGACACGTGGCAAGCGCGGTAGCGACAAGGATTCGCTGACCATGCGCCGGGTTGATGCCTATATCGAGACGATCCGCCGCGAGCGCAGCAACAAGGAACTGGCGGCGATGAGCGATACCGAATTGCGCGATCTGCTGCATTCGGGGGCGCACAATATGCGCGTGGCCGGGGAGCGGAAGAACTGGGCGCTGCTGGGGGCTGGAGGGGTAACGCTGTTTTCAGCGGTCATTGCGGCCAACCAGGACGGGATGCGGGGCTTCGCCGTTGCGATGGTGGTTGGCGCGCTGGTGATCTACGGGCTCAATGAATATCTGGCGCGCCGCCTGCGTGCGCCATTGGAGCAGCGCGGGATTGATGTCGACCGCATCAAGGTCGAATAGAAAGCGCCGCCCCGTGGGGCGGCGTTGTCGTTTCGATCAGTTGCCGATGCAGAAGTAGCCGTTGGGACCATTAACGCAGACGCTGCTATTGCTGCGTGGATAGGTCGGGGCGGGGCGCGGTGTCCAGCGTGGCTCGTCGCGAGGATCCCAGCGTGGGGTGCGGTCCCACCGACCGCGGTCGCGATCCCGGTCATGGCCCCAATCACGTTCGTTCCAGCCGTCATAGCCACTGCGCGAGAGGTAATTGGCCGATACCCAGCCATCTGCGCCGCGCTTTTCGACAAAGCACCAGCCGCTCCGGCACTGCTGAACATCAACCTGCTCGCCCCGACGCAAGGTGTCGACGACCCGGTAGTGCGTAGATGGTCCAGAGCGGACATTGACGTTGCTGGTTGCGTAGGCCGATGCCGCGGACGCTGCGGCAGTGGTTGCCACGAGTGCCAGGACCGCGAGGCCGCCTGCCATGAGTTTGTTGCTCAGAGCCATTGTTGATCTCCTTATCCCTGTTGGGCATTGAATGCCTGTGAGGACAGAAGACACCAGTGCGCCTGAACCCAAGCTGAATGGCTTGTTGTCTGCAGCTAGAACGTTAGCAGATCGACGAAGCGCTTGAGGCGGTCGCCCAGCTTCTTGCGCTGCTTGGTCTTGAGCTCGCCCATCAGGGCTTCTTCAAGCTGGGCCCAGTGATCGGCCAGTCCGTTGCGGATGCGCACGCCGCGTTCGCTTAGCGCAACGCCAGCAGCGAGTTCTGGACCAACGGCCTGCCGGGTGATCAGACCCCGCTCTGTCAGGCGCGCCAGACGGTCGGTCAAACCGGCCTCGGACAGCCCCAGCTCGGCTGCCAGCTCGGTTTCGGTGCGCCCCGACCGACCTAGTTCAAACAGGATGGCGTCGTCGCCCGGCTCGAGGCCGCGCTCTGAGAGCGGCAGCAGCAAGGCGCGGTGGGCGAGCTGGCCCGCCTGGATGAGCCGGTAAAGTGTTGAACGGGATGAGGGCTTGGACATAGGTGGGAAAATAGTCCGAACTCCTTGTGCGCGTCGATTGAGGTTACACTCTATCGTTAATCGTGGAAGGACCAAGGCCGGTTATTGTTCACCTCACGCAGGTGAGTTATGACTTGATTGCAATGATCTGGTGAACGGAATGCCATGACGCAGGACCTCGCACGCATCCGGGCTTTCGTTCAAGTCTTTGATTCAGGTGGTTTTTCTGCAGCGGCGCGGCAGCACGGCCGGTCAAAGGCGCTGCTCAGCAAATATGTGACGGACCTGGAGGACTATCTTGGGGTCCGACTGATGAACCGGACCACGCGCAAGCTCAGTTTGACCGAAGCGGGCGAGGGATATTACCGCGAAGCCAGTGCGCTGCTGCAGCAGCTTGATGATCTGGACGCCACCATTACTGACCAGACCGCCGAGCCGCGGGGGTTGTTGCGGGTCTCGGCGCCACGCAATTTTGGCGAAGATTCATTGGCACCAGCCATCTTTGAGTATCTGCGCAAGTTTCCCAAAGTGACGCTCGATCTGCGGCTGGAAGACCGCTATGTCGATCTGGTGGATGAGGGGATTGATGTCGCGTTGCGCATCTCCACACTTGCGGACTCCTCACTGATTGCCCGCAAGATTTCCGACATGCATGTGATTGTCGGCGGTGCGCCTAGTCTGCTTGAGGCTCATGGCACACCCAAGCACCCCGAAGACCTGCGGCATATGCCCTGCATTATCGATGTGAATTTGCAGGGTCAGTCGAACTGGCGCTTCGTGGATGAGGGCAAGACCATATCAGTGCCGGTGAATGGACCGCTGCGGGTCAATTCCCCATTGGCCGCGCGCAAGGCTGCCGTACTGGGCCTCGGATTTGTCGTATTGCCATCCTATCTGGCCGAACCAGCGGTAGCCTCGGGCGAACTGGTGCCGGTACTGGCGGATTTTCTGCCAACCGGACAGACGCTGCAGGCAGTCTATCCGCACAGGCGACATCTGGCGGGAAAGGTGCGGGCCCTGATTGACCATCTGGTCGAGTGGTTCCAGACCCACCCCATCCATTAGGGACGACACGTGAACCTCAAGACTTTCGGTCGCGCGCTTGCTGGCGCTGCTCTGGGCGTTGTAGCCCTGTCCCTGCCGGCGCTGGCACATCCACACATTCTGATCGACGCCAAGGTGGCGATCACGTTTGACGACAGCGGTGCGGTGGCGAGGCTTCACTATGACTGGACCTTTGATACGGCATTTTCGGCCTGGGTCATCCAGGGGCTCGATACCAATGACGATCGGGAAACCAGCCCCGAGGAACTGCAGGAACTGGCCGACGAGAATCTGGCGGGGCTGGCCGATTTTGGCTTCTACACCTATGCCGGTGATATTGCGGACCCGATGGTGTTCACGCCGATGGGCGACCAGCGCATGGTCTATGCGGATGGGCGCACCACGCTGAGCTATTCACTGAGCGCCGACACGCCCTATCCAGCAGGCGGGCGATTTGAGCTGGGCGTTTACGATCCGGAATATTATGTGGCCATTACCGTCTCTGATGCCACTGATGTGACGCTGGTCAATGCACCCGCTGGCTGTGCCGTCGTGGTTGAGCAGCCAAAGGAAATGTCAGATGAACTGGTGCAGCGGCTGAGTGCGCTGGGCACTGAAGTTACTGAATTGCCACCCGACCTTGCCGCAGCGACCCGCGGCACACAGGGGTTGATCGTGGTGGACTGCACCGGGGCCGAGATTGCAGCACCGGCCACGGCTGTGGAAGCCACCAAGGCCGTCGCCCAGGCCAAGCCGACGACACCTTTCGGCGGCCCGCCAGCTGAGGTGGGGCTGAACATGCCACGCACTGGCTTTTTTGGCTGGCTATCAACGCAGCAGCGCCATTTCTATGGGGCCATTACGACCTCGCTGGATGCGCTGCGCACAGACTGGACTGCATTCTGGGTGCTGGGTGGCCTCAGCTTTGTGTATGGCATTCTGCATGCTGCCGGACCGGGGCATGGCAAGGTGGTGATTTCATCCTATGTGCTGGCCAACGAGACGCAGTTGCGGCGTGGCGTAGCGCTCAGCGTGCTCTCGGCGATGATGCAGTCGCTGGTCGCGGTGGTGTTTGTGCTGATCGCCGCTGGGTTGCTGGGCATGACCAGCCTGGCAATGAGCGATGCGGCCAACTGGATCGGAATTGCCTCCTACGCCATGGTAGCTCTGCTGGGCGTGTGGCTGATTGCACGCAAGTTGTTTGGCTGGGGGCATAACCATGGCCACCATCATGCGGCTTCCAGTGCGGACATGGCGCGCAAGGCGCGGGCACATCTGCATGACCACGACCACTCCCATACGAATGGGCACGGGCATGGCAATCACAGCCACGATCACGATCATGAGGGGCATGTACACGTGGTGACACCAGCCGCGACCAGTGGCAGTTGGCGCGAGCAATTGGGCGTGGTGCTGGCTGTCGGCCTGCGCCCCTGTTCCGGAGCGTTGGTAGTTCTTGTGTTTGCGCTGTCGCAGGGCGTGCTGGCCGCCGGTATTGCGGCGGTGTTCCTGATGGGAGCGGGGACGGCGATTACGGTCACTGTGCTGGCCACGCTGGCGGTAACGGCCAAGGGGTTGGCGCAGCGGATCGGCGGTGCGGATAATCCGCTGACGGCGTCAATCATGTGGTGGTTTGAACTGTTCGGTGCTGTGGCAGTGCTGGTGTTTGGCGTGGTTCTACTGCTGGCCGGTCTCTAGCTGGACGCTTCCGGATCACCTCAGATGGCGCGACCCATCGCCGCCTTGCGGAGTTGGGCGGAGACGCTATGGTGACCAAAAGCCTAGAACCCTTCCAAACTGGCGCTCATGTCCGATCACCTGCCGCCTGCCCATCCGCCCGTCAAAGAACAGAAAATCGGTGTCCTGCTGCTCAATCTGGGCACACCTGACGCTACCGATTACTGGAGCGTGCGACGTTATCTCAAGGAATTCCTCAGCGATCCGCGCGTCATCGAGACGCCGAAATGGCTGTGGTGGCCGCTGCTCAATCTGGTGATCCTGTCGGTACGACCGCAAAAGAGCGGCCATGCCTATGCACAGATCTGGGACAAGGAAGAAAACGCCAGCCCGCTATTGGTGATTACCAGAAAGCAGACGGCTGCGCTGGCCGAGCGGATGGCGGGCCACGATAATGTCGTGGTGGACTTTGCCATGCGCTATGGCAATCCATCGACCAAGAGCGTGCTGGAGAAGATGCAGGCTGAAGGCTGCACCAAGATCCTGCTGGTGCCGCTCTACCCGCAGAATTCGGCGACCACGACCGCCACGGCCAATGACAAGGCATTCGACGTGCTCAAGACCATGCGCCGCCAGCCAGCGGTGCGCACCATGCCAGCCTATTTCGAAGACCCCAAATATATTGAGACGCTAGGTAATTCGATCCGCGATGGCGTCGCGGCGCTGGATTTCGAGCCCGACCTCGTGATCACCAGTTATCACGGCATGCCGGTGACGTATCTCGAACGCGGCGATGTCTATCATTGCCAGTGCTACAAGACGACACGTCTGGTGCAGGAGTATCTGGGCTGGCCCAAGGACAAGCTGATGGTGACGTTCCAGTCGCGCTTTGGCCCCACCAAGTGGCTCGAACCTTATACCGACAAAACCCTCGAAGCGCTGCCGGGCAAGGGGGTAAAGAAGGTTGCCATTCTGGCCCCGGCGTTCTCGGTTGACTGCATTGAGACGCTGGAGGAAATTTCCATGGAAGGGCGCGATACCTTCCTCGAAGCCGGCGGCGAGAACTTCGCCTATATCCCGTGCCTGAATGACAGCCCGGGCGGCATGGACATGATCGAGGACATGGTGCGACGTGAACTGGCCGGTTGGCTCTAGCCGGCGGCCTTGCTCTCGCCAATGATGGCCTTGACCTCGTTCTCGACGATATCAAGCATCTGATTGACGGTGGCGACCGCCTTGTCGGCGTCACCGGCAACGACCGCATCAGCAAGATCGCGGTGGATCGGGAATGAGCTCAGGCCGAAATCGTCAGCACCAAACGGCGAGGCGCCGCCGCGCTCCAGCGCGTGGTCTAGATTGACCAGGATCTGCCCATACATGGGGTTGCCAGACGCATCATAGATGGCGCCGTGGAAGGCGTGATCGGCCTTGCGCCAGGGACGCCCGGCATCGACTTCAAGCAGCAGGGCGTCGCAAAGCTCGGATATTTGCTGGCGCTGGGCTGGGGTGGCGGCCAGGGTCGCCTTGCGCACCACGTCGTTCTCCAGCGTGCGGCGAATTTCCATCAGGCGCAGCAGGGCTTCGCCTTCCAGCCGGACCATGGTGGGCACCAGACCGCGCGATGTCTGGACGCGGGCGGACAGATAGGTGCCATCGCCACGGCGGCGCCTGATGATCCCCAGGCCTTCCCAGCGATTGAGCGCCTCGCGAATGGTGGAACGACCGACGCCGAGCGTTGCGGCCAGCGAGACTTCGGGCGGCAGGCGATCGCCGATCTTGAGACCGGAGCGTTCGACCATGTCAGCAAGCGCGTCCAGCACAGCAACGCCACGCGTCCGGGTTTCCAGCGGCTCAAGATAGCTCAGGGCACTCTGTCTCACGGCGCCTGATCCTCCCGGCGTGTGCAATCAACAGCCCCACACATCACAATTTTCCTGATTTGTCAGCCTTGTGATGCCGCTCGTGGCGCAGCCGCGCCCTTGAGATCGAGCAATTCACTCAGCGCGCCTATCAGCAAATCCATCTGCGGTTTGGAATTGTAGCCCTGCACCGACAGGCGACAAATGCAGGTGTCCTTCCATCTAAAGACCGGGATTTCAATGTTGTAGCGCTCAATCAGATCAAGCTTTAGCTGGTCGACGTCACAATCGGGGATGGGCATGGCGACCATTTGCGGGGCGCAGAAGGCAGCGCTGCTGAGCGGGGTGAGCCCGGTCAACTGCGCGAGGCGGTGGGCGGTGTCCTGCGCCAAGGCCTGGCAATGGGCCTGCACATCGCTCCAGCCATTGGCGCGCCGGAAATCGATGGCGGCCGGCACGGTGAGCCAGGCGGACGGATCGCGCGTACCCTGCATCTCAAGCTCGTCGATAAAGGGCGAGTTGCCAAATGCACCCTTGGCGCCGGGCTCCTTGGAGTGCTCGGTCCAGCCGTGGCTGACGACCAGCGGATTGATCATGCCCTGTACACTGGGCCGGGTGTGCAGGAAGGCTGAGCCCTTGGGGGTCATCATCCATTTGTGACAATTGCCGGCATAGAAGTCGGCGCCAAGCTCATCGAGCGCCAGCGGAATGTGCCCAGGTGTGTGGGCGCCATCAATCACGCTCCAGATGCCGCGCTTGCGCGCTTCGGCAATGGCGTTCTCGATCGGAAAGAGCAGGGCGGTGGGCGAGGTGATGTGGCTGAGGAACAGCACGCGGGTGCGCTCGGTCATGCCGCCGATGATGGCCTTGGTAAACTGGCTCTCAGAGGTAAGCGGCAACGGGATATCGACCACCACGATCTCGGCACCGGTGCGGCGGGCGACGTAGGCCCAGGTCTTTTCGAGGGCTGAGTACTCGTGATCGGTGGTAAGGATGTGGTCGCCGGGTTTGAGATCAAGCGACTGGGCAACGATGTTCAGCCCCAGCGTGGCGTTGGTCAGCCCGACGATATTTTCCTGGGTGGTGCCCAGTTCGGCGGCCAGCGCGATGCGGGGCACCCGCATGGTCTCGGTCAACTCGCGACCGAGGAACTCCACTGGCTGGGCTTCGAGCTCGCGCTGCCAGCGCTGATAGGTCTCAAAGACCGGGCGAGGGCAGGCGCCGAAGGAGCCGTGATTGAGGAAAACGACATCCTCACGGAGGAGGAATTGCCGCGCAAGATTTTCGGACACGTCAACGGCCTTTCAAAGTCGGATCAAGCGCATCGCGCAGTCCGTCGCCAAACAGGGTGGTCGCCAGCACGGTGATGGCGAGTGCGGCGGTGGGGAACAAAGCGAGGTGCCAATAGAAGAACATGAAATCGATGCCCTCATTGATCATCTGGCCCCAGGTGGGGGTGGGCGGTGGCACACCAATGCCCAGAAAGCTCAGGCTGGCTTCGAGCATCATGGCCAGAGGAATGGCCAGCACGAAGCCAACGATGATGGGGGAGATCGAATTGGGAATGAGATGGCGGCGGATGATGTACCAGGGCGAGGCGCCCAGGGCCTGCGCAGCGCGGACGAATTCCTTTTCGCGGAAGGCCTTGATCTGGGCCCGGACAAGCAGGCAGACCTGCACCCAGCCGAACAGCGCAGCAATCAGCACGATGGTGAAATAGCCGCCGCGGGTCAGCGCGCCGAGCAGCATGGCGGCCAGCAGCGGCGGGACTACCGAGAACAGCTCGATGATGCGCATGATGAACCAGTCGGTCTTGCCGCCAAAATAGCCGGCTAGCGCGCCCAGCGGGATGCCGATGACGACACTGAAAAGGGCGGCGGTAAAGCCGATGGTCAGCGATACGCGGGCGCCATAGACGATGCGGGTATAGAAATCACGCCCCAGGCTATCGACGCCGAACCAGTGTTCAGCAGAGGGGAAGGCCAGCGCCTCGGTGAGAAATAGCTGGGCTTCGGGCGGCGCCGGGGTGATCAGCGGGGCAAAGACTGCCATCAGGATCAGGATGGCTAGGATGACGCCTGCGGTGATAGCGGCCTTGTTGCCAGAAAACCGTTGCCAGGCGAACCAGAGGGGGCTGCGCTGGCGATAGGTTGGGGTTGGCGTGACGGTCATGGGCTCAGTGGTCATTGGCCGCCTCCCACGCGGATGCGGGGATTGATCAGGGCGTAGACAACGTCAGAGATCAGATAGGCGATGCAGTACATGAAGGTGATCATGAGCATCAGCGCCATCTCCAGCGGATAGTCGCGGTTTTCAATCGACGAGACGAAATAGGCGCCCAGGCCCGGCACGCGGAACATGGCTTCGACAAAGATCGAGCCGGTGGCGGTGCCGATGAACATGGGCAGGAAGACGGTGACCAGCGGGATCGCCGAATTGCGCAGGACGTGCTGGAAGATGATGCGGCGCTCGGTGAGACCCTTGGCGCGCAGCACGGTGACAAAGGGACGGTTGAGCGTGTCCAGCATGGCCGAGCGGGTGTAGCGCGCATAGGTGGCCAGCGGGATGGCCGCATAGGCAATGATGGGCAGGATCCAGCGCTCGGGCTTGCCCCAGCCACTGGCGGGCAGCCATTGCAGCCAGACTGCGAAGACCAGAATGAGCAGCATGGATGTGACGAAGACCGGGATAGTCAGGCCGAGCGTGGCCAGGGTCGAGGCGAAGTAATCGATCCAGGTATTGCGGTTGAGCGCGGCGGCCATGCCTAGCAGGATACCAAGCGGCGCGCCGATCAGCACACCGAGACCGCCGAGCACCAGGCTGGGGACCCAGGCGCGGGAGAGCAACTGTGTGACCGTTTCGCCGGGGCTCTGATAGGGCACGCCAAAGTCGAAATGCAAGACACCCCACATATAGCGGAAGTACTGCACATAAAGCGGCTGATCGAGGCCAAGCTGGGCCATCATCTTGTCGCGCACAGCCTGGGAGACGGGCATGTCATTGCCATCAAAGGGCCCGCCGGGAATGGCGTGCATCATGAAAAAGATGATGAGCGAGACGACGATGAAGGTGACTGCGACCGAGACGAGGCGGCGGAGGATGTAGGTTAGCATTGGGGAGCTCCCGCCGTTGCGTCGCGCATGCTGCTCCACCCCCTTCTTTGCCCCTCAGGCACAGCCTTTGTGGCCTTCTTGCTCAAATTGCTCCACAGGAGCGGTTTGCCCCTGCGGGGCGCGGCGAACTCCCCCATCAAGGGGGAGGTACAGATCGCGTTACGGGCAATAGCTGGCTGCATCCACTTAACGGCACCTCCTTCAGGATGGGGGAGGCTGGCAGGGGGCGACTTCGCAAAACTCATTGCAGGCTCCCTCATGCCGTCACCAGCGCTTCGACGCGGTGGTGGGGGGCGATGGTGACGAGTTGCGGGGTATCGGCCGGGGTGGCGCCAGTCTGGATTGTGGTGAAACGCGGGGTGGCAGCAGCCAGTTGTTCGGCGCTCAGAAAGCTGCGCTCGCGGCGGTCACGTGGGTTATCAACCGGGATCGCGTCGAGTAGAGCGCGGGTATAGGGGTGCTGCGGGTTGGCAAAGATGGCTTCGGTCGGAGCCTCCTCGACGATGCGGCCGCGATACATGACGACGACGCTATCGGTCAGGGATTTGACGGTCGACAGATCGTGGCTGATGAACAGCATTGAGAGGCCCATTTCGGCCTGCAGTTCCTTGAGCAGGCCGATGATCTGGGCCTTGACGGTGACGTCGAGCGCCGAGGTTGGTTCGTCTGCAACCAGCACGGTGGGGCCAAGGATCAGGGCGCGGGCGATGGCCACGCGCTGGCGCTGGCCGCCCGAAAGCTCGTGCGAATAGCGGGAGCCGAAATTGCGTGGCAGGCCCACACGTTCGAGCCAGTCCAACGCCTTCTCGGTCTGTTCTCGGGTTGTGCCGATACCGTGGATATGGAGCGGCTCGGCGATGATCTGGCTGAGTGTCATCATCGGATCGAGCGCGGAATAGCTGTCCTGAAAGACGATCTGCATGCGACGGCGAAACGCCTTGAGTTCAGCTGGACCCATGGTGGAAATGTCGGCGCCATCGACCAGTATCTGGCCGCTGCTGGGTTCGGTCAGGCGCATGGCCATCATGCCGGTGGTGGTTTTGCCGGAACCTGACTCGCCAACCAGACCGACGATGCGGTTGCGCGGCAGCACAATGTCGAGTGGGCGTACCGCGTGGAAATCGGACTGGCTGGTGCGCAGGCCGGCGCGGCGGCTGACGCGGTAGGTCTTGGCCAAACCGCGAAGTTCCAACGCTGGTGCCGCGCCTTCGGTGGCGTCGCCCGATGGATCGAAACTGGCCTTGAGGCTGGCAAGCAGGGTTTTGGTGTAATCGTGCTGGGGGGCGTCAAAGATGTGCGCGACGCTGCCCTGTTCCATGACTTCGCCATTGTACATGACCAAGACGCGATCAACGGTTTCGGCGATGACGCCGAGATCATGGGTGATCATGATCAGGGCCATGCCGAATTCGGCCTGCACTTTCTTGATCAACTGCAGGATCTGCGCCTGGATGGTGACGTCCAGCGCGGTCGTGGGTTCGTCGGCGATCAGCACTTTGGGGCGGCAGGAGAGCGCCATGGCGATCATGGCACGCTGCAGCATGCCGCCGGAAAGCTGGTGCGGGTAATAGTTGAGGACGTCGCGCGCATTCTTGATCTCGACGCGCAGCAGGAGATGTTCGGCTTCAGCAAGCGCATCGCGCTTTGAGAGCGTGCGATGCGCCTGGATGGTCTCCCAAATCTGGTGGCCTATGGTGAACACCGGGTCGAAGGCGGTCATGGGATCCTGAAAGATCATTGCCGCGGAACGACCGCGCAGGCGAACGAGATCTTCCTTGTTGGCCCTGAGGACGTCGACGCCGTCAAGCTTGATGGTGGTAGCGCTGACCCTGGCGGTGGCCGGCAGCAGGCGCATCAGTGCGCTGCAACTGACCGATTTGCCGGAGCCGGATTCCCCGACAATGCCCAGGCTTTCGCCTTCGTTGACCACAAAGCTGACGCCGCGCACGGCATCGACTTGGCCGCCATACTGGCTGAAGCTTACCCTGAGGTTTTCAATTTCGACGAGGGGCATGAGCTGGCCTTGCTGGGGAGAAAAACGCTCCCTGGCCTTGGAGTACCAGGGAGCGAAGTTTTGGATCGGAACTACTGCTTTGTCAGGTGCGTGAAGAAGTAGTGGGCCAGACGATCCAATGGGGTGAAGCCGAGTTCGTTCGGCGTTGCTGCATCGCCGCCGAGTTCATCGGAAATCACGGCGATGGTGATCGGGTGCACGAGCGGCACGATCGAGGCATTGTCGATCAGGACCTGTTCGGCCTGTGCATAGAGATCAAGACGCTCTTCCCAGACCGGGTTGGAGTCGGCCTCGGCAACCAGCTTGTCATAGGCATCGACATGGTGGCTGTGGCGGCCGCCATTGTAGAAGATGCCGTAGAAGTTAGACGGATCGAGATAGTCGTACTCGTAGGGCGCGATGAAGATGTTGTTCTCCTTGTTGAGGAGACCCTGCATCCAGTCCTGACCGGGGAGCACGCGGATGTTCATGGTCACGCCCAGAACTTCCTTGAACTCGGCCTGCAGATACTGCGCCATGGCCGGGATGATGGCGCCGTTATAGCCGCCTTCTTCGCGATACCAGATTTCAATCTCGGGGAAGCCATCGCCGCCGGGGAAGCCAGCTGCTGCCATGTGTTCGGCTGCCTGTTCGGGATCAAAGACAGCCTCAGCGGCGACCTCTTCATTGTAGCCAGGATAGCCGGGCGGCAGGATAGAGCCGGCGGGGATGGCAATGTCCTTGAGTACGGTTGAGGTCAGTTCAGCGCGATCAACGGCGTAGTAGAAGGCCTTGCGGACATCAACATTGTTGAAGGGCTCTGAGTCCATGTCGAACGAAATGTAAGATGTGGCGAAGACGGCATTCTTGCGGATGCCATCGGGATAGCGCTGCTCAGCGACCGGCACCTGACCGGTATTGAGGAACGAGTAATCGGCGTCGCCGGCCAGGAAGGCGGGCAGGCCGACTTCAGGTGCGCCCAGAGTTGGATCAATCTCGAGACGATCGATCTGCGCCTGCCATGGTCCGGTGTAGGTGTCGGACTTGGTCAGCACGACTGAGTTGTTGGACTTTTCCCAGCTCTCGAGATCAAAGGGACCAGAGGTGACGACGGTGTCGACATTGAGAGCCCAGTCATCGCCAAGCTCATCGACCACGTGCTTGGGCACGGGATACCATAGACTGGTGACCGATGGCAGATAGGGCTTGGGCGCGTTGGTGGTGACTTCGATGGTCAGGTCATCAACCGCCTTGAGACCCAGGGTGGAAACGTCAGCGGTACCCTCGGTGACTTCCTTCCAATTCTTGATGCCGCCAGCAAAGTCCCAGTACCAGGCAAAATCGTAGCCCGAGGTCGCGGCGCGGGTGAGGGCGAAGACATAGTCCTCGGCGGTCAGTGGCTCCCCATCGGACCAGACCAGACCGGGGCGCAGTTTGAAGGTCCAGGTCAGGCCATCCTCGGACTGGCTCCAGCTTTCAGCCGCCATGGGCGTGAGCTTGAAGTCCTTGTCGAAGGTGGCGATCGGCACCTGCAGCACTTCGGCAAAAGTGGCGCGGGCATAGACCGTCTTCATGTAGTCCATATAGGTGCCGGTGGTGGACTGGCCGGGCGCGACGATAGTGGTTTGAGCCATGGTCGGTACGGTTAAAGCCGTCGCAACAGCCAGTGCCCCGGCGATTTTCAGTAGTGTTTTCATAGCAAGACTCCCTCCTTGCAGAGCCAGATTTCGGACGTTCCCTCGGTGCCGGTCGCGTTGGCGCGGCCGGTCTTTTTGTTGCGCAGCCGGGCTGCGATCGACAGATACGAATTCCCCTCGAAATCTGCCCAATGACATATGTCTGACAAATGAAAGCGAGCTTGGCAAGTCGATCTGTGGATAGCGGGTCCATTTCTGCGGCAATCATGACGAATGCCGCGAAACAGGCCGGATCAGGTTCAGTGTCGCGCGCGGCTGAAGCTGCGGGCGGCGGTTTCGATGGCTCGGGCGCCGATGCCAAAATGGGCGTAGAGATCGTTAACCGTGCCGGTCTGGCCGAAGTGCTCGACACCCAGGGTGATGGTGCGGTGGCCCAAAACGCTACCCAACCAGCCCAGTGTGGCGGGGTGGGCGTCGATAGCGGTAATCAGGCCAGCAGTGTGGGGGATGTCGGCAAGCAGGTTTTCGATGTGACTGCGGGCATCGTCATCGCCATGCAGGCGCGCGCGCTGGGCGGCATGCCAGCCGGCGTTGAGCCGGTCGGCAGAGGTCACGGCGAGTACGGCGACGTTACGGCGGTCGCCACCGATGGCGGCTGCGGCGGCGATGGCTTCGTTGGCCAGCACCCCCTGATAGGCGATGACGGTGTCGCATTCGGGGGTCGGGGCTTTGAGCCAGTAGGCACCACGGATGATGTCGTCGGCCAGGGGCTTGGCCATATCGCGCGGGGGCTGCTCGATAGTACGGGTGGACAGGCGCAGATAGACCGAGCCGCCGGTGACGTCGCGCGGCCAGTCGGCCAGATCGGGGCGTGCATCGCCCGAGCGTTGCATGTAGTCGAAGGCCCAATCCATGATGACCGAGAGTTCGTCGGCAAAAGCGGGCTCGAAGCTGGCGAGGCCGTCCTGCGACATGCCGATCAGCGGGGAGGCGATCGACTGGTGGGCACCGCCTTCGCCAGCAAGCGAGACGCCCGACGGCGTGCCGATGAGCAGGAAGCGGGCATCCTGGTAGCAGGCATAGTTCAGTGCATCGAGGCCGCGGGAAATGAAGGGGTCGTAGAGCGTGCCGATGGGCAGCAGGCGTTCGCCGAACAGGGAGTGGCTGAGACCGGCTGCGCCCAGAGCGAGGAACATGTTCATTTCGGCAATGCCGAGTTCGAGGTGCTGGCCTTGCGGCGTGAAGCGCCATTTCTGGGCGCTGGGAATGGCTTCCTTTTGGAAGATGTCGACCATTTCGCTCTTGGCGTAGAGATTGCGACGGTTCACCCAGGTGCCCAGATTGGTCGAGACGGTGACGTCGGGCGAGGTGGTGATGATGCGCCGGGCCAGATCGCTATCGGTCTTGGCGATGGCGTCGAGCACCTTGCCAAATGCAGTTTGAGTGGAAGTGGCGCCAGTGCCGACAAACTGCGGGCCGATGGTGGCGACGGCGGGCGATGTGTGGCGGCGGCTCTGAGTGGTATTGAAAGGGACCTCGGCGAGGAAGGTTTCGATGGCGGCGGGATCGTCCATGCCTTCGAACTTGTCCCATTCATGGCCCTCCCGGACATTCATGGACTGGCGCAGGCTGTCGATCTGGGCGCCGGTCATCTGGCCGGCGTGGTTGTCCTTGTGGCCGGCCAGCGGGGTGGCCCAGCCCTTGACGGTATAGGCGATGAACACGGTCGGCTTGTCGCTGCCGGCGGCCTCGAACTGTTCGAGCAGGGAGGCGGTGCAATGGCCCCCCAGGTTGCCCATCAGATCCGCCAGTTCGGCATCGCTACGGCGGGCGATGAGCGCCGAGAGGTCGCCCTGGTCGCCGATCTCGTCATTGAGGCGCTCGCGCCAGGCAGCGCCGCCACGAAACATCAGCGCCGAATAGATGGCGTTGGGGGCCGCGTCGATCCAGGCCTTGAGCTTGTCGCCGCCGGGTTCAGCGAATGCGGCGCGCTGCAGGGCACCGTATTTGAGGGTGACGATGTTCCAGTCGAAGGCGCGGAAGATGGCTTCGATGCGGTCATAGAGGCCTTCGCGGACGACGCCGTCCAGGCTCTGGCGGTTGTAGTCGATGACCCACCATGTGTTGCGCAGACCGTGCTTCCAGCCCTCGAGCAGGCATTCATAGACATTGCCCTCGTCGAGTTCGGCATCGCCAACCAGCGCCACCATGCGGCCTTCGGGGCGCGTTGTATCGGCCCAGGGCTTGGCGCGGACATAGTCCTGGATCAGCGAAGCGAATGCGGTGAAGGCGACGCCGAGGCCGACCGAGCCGGTGGAGATGTCGACGTCGTCGGTGTCCTTGGTGCGGCTGGGATAGGACTGGGCGCCGCCAAAGGCGCGGAAATTCTCGAGCTTTTCCAGGGTCTGCTTGCCGAACAGGTACTGGATGGCGTGGAACACCGGGGAGGCGTGGGGTTTGACGGCGACGCGGTCTTCGGGTCTGAGCACGCCGAAATAGAGGGCGGCCATGATGGCGGCCATGCTGGCGGAGCTGGCCTGGTGGCCGCCGACCTTGACCCCATCGGTATTGGGCCGGATGTGGTTGGCGTGGTGGATCATCCAGTTGGACAGCCAGAGCGCCTTTTTGGTGAGCGCGGCAATGGTTTGAGTCCGGTCCATATTTCCCTCCACAGAATATGTCTGACATTGCACCTTGCCGCGCGGTGGTTCTTGTCTATTCTGGCCCTGATGGGGATAAGTTGCGCATGTTATGCGCAGATATGGAGAGGAAATTGGCGGAAACTGCCAAAACGCCATTGAGCGCCGTGGACCGCAAGATCCTCGGTGCGCTGCAGGAAGATGGCCGGATGACCATCCAGGCCATTGCCGACCGGGTGGGGCTGTCGGCATCGCCCTGCCTGCGCAGGATACGCCAGATGGAGCAGGCGGGGATTATTTCTGGATACAGCGCCAGCGTGGACCAGAAAGCGGTTGGCCTGCCGGTATCGGTGTTCATCTCGATCAAGCTTGAACGGCAGCGGGCGGCGGAACTGGATGCGTTCAGCGCGGCGATCGACCGCTGGCCCGAGGTGATGGAGTGCTATCTGATGACCGGGCAGTTCGATTTCCTGCTGCGCGTGGTGTGCGCGGATCTCGAAGCCTATGAGCAGTTTTTGCGTGAGCGGCTGACCCAGATCGCCGGCGTCGCCTCGATCGAGAGCAGTTTTTCGCTCGGGCAGGTCAAGCAGTCGCGGGTGCTGCCGCTGTAGGACAGCACCCGCGCCTTTCTCGCTGAGGCCCCCACCCCGGCCCTCCCCACAAGGGGGAGGGAGCGACAGGGGGAGTGCCTTGCGCGGGTTGATCAGAGGTCGACCTTGGCGTTTTCGCCCATATCGGGGGCGTCGCCGGTGACGGCGGCATAGGCCATCTTGGCCAGCGCGACAGCCTGATTGGGGCTGTCCCAGAGTTCGCCGTCTTCGGGGGTGACGGTGAGCAGGCGGATGGATGGATCGGTGGCATCATCCCACCAGGCCTTGTCCCAGTCGCTCCATAGTTCGGTGATCTTGGCGCGGTCATTGCTCAGTTTGGCCTTGCCCGACACCACTGCATATTTGTGGCCGCCGTTATCGACCCAGGCCATGGAGACGAAGGGGTATTTGTCGACCTGTTCGTTCTTGTGGCCGGATTCATCGACCAGGAAATGCACGGCATGTTCGTCGCGACGCGGGCGGGCCGAGAGCGGGCGGCTGCGCTGGCGCTCGCCATCCCAGGTGGTGAACATGCAGATGTCGATCTTGTCGGCGAGTTCCCAGATGCGGTCCTGCACCTCGGCGGGGGTTTTTTCATTGTCGTGATGGGGTTTGACCATTGTGGTGGCCTCCTTTGCTGTTGGGAGGCAAACGGTCGAGGCGGGCAGCGGTTGCGCGCGATATTTTTGCGTTTGGAGTGATCCAGCGCGCCGGGCGCGGGTTCAATCGAATGGCGATTGCAGATCGTCCCAGGCGGGGGCGGCTTCCTTGAGCGGATCGAAACCGGCATTGTCGGGCAGCAGGGTCTGGGGATCGGCGGGCAGATTGCTCAGGCCCGACGCGGCAATCCAGCCCAGGCCACGGATGAGGCACCATGTGTCCTCGCCGGGCGCGGGGGCGATGAAGTCGGCGGCTTCGCCGGTGCAGTGCTCAATGGTGACGGTGGCGCCGGTGGGCGGGTGGCCGGTAATCTCGGCGCTCGCCTCGGGGCTGGCATGGGCCGATGGGGTGCCGCTGATCGTGGCGGTGCGGGCTGCATGCGCCGAAGTGGCGAGCAGCAGCAGGGCGGCGATGAGGGTGATCGGGCCGAGGCGCATGGGTGCATTTGCACTGCCATGGGGGGCAAATGCAAGGCCCCCTCAACCGGCCGCGATGGGCGCGGTGAGGGCGGCCGCCATTTGTGTGGAAGTCAGCTGCGCTTGACGGGGCAGGTGGAGATGCCCAGCAGCATATAGAGCGGGCAGGTGCCGACAATGCCGGTGATCAACGGCACCAGGCCAATCAGGGCCAACCAGCGCCAGCCGGCGTCGGGGAAGATGAAGAAGGCGGTGAGCAGCGCCAGTCCGACGACGACGCGCAGCACGCGATCGATAGTGCTTTCATTGGTCTTGAACATGGCGGCTCTCCTGTTGTGGTGGCACCAGCCTAGCAGAGCGGGGCGGCGGGGGATTTGATTTGGGACAAAGACCGCGGCGCGCCGGCGCGCGCCAATAACGCCACGCGCGAGGAGGGCGCTGGCGGGACACGGGTTACGGGCGGCCGATGACTCGACCTGGAGAATAGTGTGGCTGGAGCCAAAGGGCCGCCCGTCACGAACCGGTTTTGTGCGAGGGGTGGTTCAGCCTGCGCCGGTATTTCAGACGCGACTGCCACTTGCCCCACTGGATGGCGCCCCATCCCCCGGCCCCTCCCGCCCAGCCCTGCGTGGGGACTGGTGACTGGCGGGAACCCCATTAGAGTGCCACAGGCGACCGGGGGCGGGGATAAGTTGGGCGCAAAAACCCCGGCGCGTGGCGCGGTGCCGGGGTTTTGTGCGGGTTTCAGGCGTGCATGGGGGGCAGGGCCGCGTCAGTCAGATGCGCATAGCGTTGCTCAAAGGCCTGACAGGCCACGATCAGCCGCGTCACCATCAGGGCAATATCGGCATTGGTGAGCGGATTGATCGGGTCGATCAGCCGGAAACTGGGCAGGCCCGGCTCGTGCCGATAGAGCTTGTTGGCGGCGCGCATCACGTCATTGAGGCTGCGCCGCCCGTTCTCGCCCAGCGTACCGGCGGGCTTGGCCACCCGCAGCAGATAATTGAGCGCGGCGACCTCGCGCGCCAGGCGGGAATGGGCATGAATGGCGCGGCGGCCCAGTCGGGGCAGGGGATCGGACATGGCTGGTTTCTCCAAAAAGGGGATGAAACCGGAAAGGATAGCAGCGGTGCGCGGGGCGGGGATATTTTTGGTTTTTTTGGTGGTGGGGCAGTGGTGCTGGTGCTGCCGGTCTCACCCCGGCGCCGAGAGCAAAGGCCTTCGATGCTAGTATCGCCCCCGCGCCGCGATAGCCGCGTCGATCTCGGCTTGCAGGGGCGGATGGGCGTCGAGGGCGCGGGTGATCAGGGCCGTATTGCACTGGTCGAGCCCGCGCTGAGCCGCTAGCTCTTTGAGCGGGGCCGCCGATCGCGGTATCGCCGTCCGGATGGCGTGCGTGGTCGTGGCGCTGCCGTGAACTTTCTGTCCCATAGCCGATCCCTCCGACCAGGATTAGCTAAACTCATTCCATCCCATAGTGGCCCCCACCTAGCCTCCCCCTGGGAGGGGGAGGGACGGATCGGGGTTGGGGCGGGATTGGTGGATAAACGCCGCGCTGCTCCTCCCTCTGGGAGGAGGAGGGATGGCATTGAGTGTGCGGGGAGGCCCCCCACCTGGCCTCCCCCTGATAGGGGGAGGGACGGGTTGGGGTGGGCGCGATTTGTGGATGCGAACCGGGCAATTCCTCCCCCTTTGAGGGGGAGGCTGGGTGGGGGTGGTTTCCGGCATTCGGTTTGTTAAAATCGGGGCAGGAGGGGTCATGACCGATCCGGTTTCCTTTGCCCGTAGCCTGCGGCAGAACCAGACGCCCGCCGAGCGGCGCTTCTGGGCGTTGCTGGAGCCTTGGCGCAGCAGCGGCTGGCACTTTCGGCGGCAGGCGCCGATGGGGCCGTTTGTAGTGGATTTTGTCTGCAAGCGCAGCAAGCTGATTTTCGAGATTGATGGCGATAGCCACTATGGGGCCGACGGCGTGGCGCGGGATGCGCGGCGGTCGGGGTATCTGGCTGGGCTGGGGTATCGCGTGGTGCGGTTCAGCAATGATGATGTGATGGGCAATGCGGACGGGGTTGGGGTGGAGTTGATGGGGATTTTGGGGGCGCCGGGGACCCCCACCTAGCCTCCCCCTGGTAGGGGGAGGGATGGCATTGAGTGTGCGGAGAGGACCCCCACCTAGCCTCCCCCTGGGAGGGGAGGGACAGATTGGGGGTGGGGCGCGATTTGGGATTGGGCACGGAGGGCCCCTCCCCCTTCAGGGGAGGTTGGGTGGGGGTGTCGCGCGGTTAGCTGACCTCACCCTCCAGCGTATCCAGTTCCATCTCGCGCAGGCGTTTGACTTCGTCGCGGAGCCTTGCGGCCTTCTCGAATTCCAGATTGGTCGCGGCTTCGCGCATCTGGGCTTCCATGTCCTTGATGACGGCGGCCAGGTTGGCGCCGACATGGGTGACTTCCTTGCCGTCCTTGCCCTTGCCAATGGAGATGGTGACGTGGTCGCGCTCATCGACGCTGTCGACAATGTCGTGAATATTGGAGCGCACCGACTGGGGCGTGATGCCGTGTTCGGTGTTGTAGGCGATCTGCTTTTCGCGGCGGCGGCTGGTTTCGGCCAAAGCGCGTTCCATCGAGCCGGTGATCTTGTCGGCATAGAGCACGACCTTGCCATCGACGTTACGCGCGGCGCGGCCAATGGTCTGGATGAGGGAGGTTTCTGAGCGCAGGAAGCCTTCCTTGTCAGCATCCAGAATGGCGACGAAGCCGCATTCGGGAATGTCGAGGCCTTCGCGCAGCAGATTGATGCCCACCAGCACGTCGAAGGCGCCCAGACGCAGATCGCGAATGATCTCGATGCGCTCGATGGTGTCGACATCGGAGTGCATGTAGCGCACGCGAATGCCCTGCTCGTGCAGATATTCGGTGAGATCCTCGGCCATCTTCTTGGTCAGGACGGTGAGCAGGGTGCGGTAGCCGGCCTTGTTGACCTGGCGGATTTCATCGACCACGTCATCGACCTGGGCCTTGGCGGGGCGGATTTCGACCGGGGGATCGATCAGCCCGGTGGGGCGAATGACCTGTTCGGCAAACACGCCGCCGGTCTGCTCCATTTCCCAGCTGCCGGGGGTGGCCGAGACATAGACCGATTGCGGCCGCATGGCGTTCCACTCCTCAAAGCGCAGCGGGCGATTATCCATGCAGCTGGGCAGGCGGAAGCCATATTCGGCCAATGTCGCCTTGCGGCGCAGGTCGCCTCTGTACATGGCGCCGAGCTGGCCAATGGTGACGTGGCTTTCGTCGACGAACACCAGGGCATTGTCGGGCAGGTATTCAAACAGGGTGGGTGGTGGCTCGCCCGGCTTGCGGCCCGAAAAGTAGCGGGAATAGTTCTCGATGCCGGCGCAGGAGCCGGTGGCTTCCATCATTTCGAGATCGAACAGGGTGCGCTGTTCAAGCCGCTGGGCCTCGAGGAAACGGCCGCCGCCATTGAGCTCCTGCAGCCGGGCATTGAGCTCGGCGCGGATCAGCTTGATGGCCTGGTTCATGGTGGTGCGCGGCGTCACGTGGTGGGAATTGGCGAAGACGCGAATGAAGGTGAGATCGGCGCTCTTCTTGCCGGTCAGGGGATCGAATTCGGTGATCGACTCGATCTCGTTGCCGAACAGGGACACGCGCCAGGCCGCCGCTTCATAGTGGGCCGGGAAGATTTCGACGGTATCGCCGCGCACGCGGAAGGTGCCGCGCACGAAGCCGGTATCGCCGCGCTTGTATTGCAGGGCCACCAGCTTGGCGAGCAGCTCGCGCTGGTCGATCTTCTCGCCCTTCTGCACGTCGATGGTCATGGCGGTGTAGTCTTCGACCGAGCCAATGCCATAAATGCACGAGACCGAGGAGACGATGATGACGTCATTGCGCTCGAGGATCGCGCGCGTGGCCGAGTGGCGCATGCGGTCGATCTGCTCGTTAATGGTGGATTCCTTCTCGATATAGGTATCGGTGCGCGGGACGTAGGCCTCGGGCTGGTAGTAGTCGTAATAGGATACGAAATACTCGACCGCATTGTCGGGAAAGAAGGATTTAAACTCGCCATAGAGCTGGGCGGCCAGGGTCTTGTTGGGCGCCAGGATCAGGGCGGGGCGATTGGTGCGGGCGATGACCTGGGCGGCGGTGAAGGTCTTGCCCGAGCCGGTGACGCCGAGCAGCACCTGATCGGTCTCGCCATTGTTGACGCCCTCGACCAGTTCTGCAATGGCGGTGGGCTGATCGCCGCGCGGCTCGTAGGGGGTGACCATGCGGAAGGGCTGGCCGCCGCGCTTGAGCCTGGACTCGGCCTTGTGCGGCACCCAGGGAGAGCTGCCTTCGACTTCCTTGCGGCCATGCAGGATGATCTGTTCAAGCGCCTTGACGGTGGCGGTAACGCCCACGGCGGCGCCTTCGACGGTCCTGGAGGACCCCGATTTGGACTTGGCGCTGGACAGGGCGGAGCGCAGCTTGCCCTCTATTTCGGGATCGCCACTGGCCGAGGCGCCCGAGGAGGGGACGTGGCCAAAGCCGGCCTGGGGGGCCTCGCCCATGCCCTCGAAATCGACGCGGTCGACGGAATTGATCTTGGTTTTAGACGATTTGGCGGCCATGCCGGTGACGGTGTCATGGCTGGATTTGGTGGTGCGGCGCTTTTCCAGCGCGGTCTTCTTTTTGGCGGCGTCCTTGAGCGCCTTTTCGGCATCCAGACGCACCTGCTCGGCATCGGCGGCGACCTTCTGATCGGCCCGATCCAGCGCGCGCTTATTGCGCATGCGCTCGGCATAGAGCGGTTTGGAGGCTGCGATATCCTCGGCCTTCTCGATCTCGCCGAGGAAGTCGTCGATGGAGAAGTCAGCTTTGCCGGGGCGGGCGGATTTATCGGCCATAGAAGAAAACACCGTGCGTTGGCTCTGTCGCGCTGCCGGAAACCGGGGCTTCCGCCTGTCAGGCGCGCTCAAGGGGAGGCGATTAACATGGGGAACGATGCGCACAGATGCAATGTTCCCCACAGACTATCGCGTCTCCACCACGGAAGAAACAGGGGCTGCTGACAGGGCGTGGCAGTAGCGGGTGACCCAAAGCGGGGCGTGCTGCGTAACAGGTTGAACGCTCAGCAATTTCGAGAAGACCGATGAGCCGCGACAATCAACGTATTGCCACTGTGCTGACCCTGGCGGGGATCACGCCGATCTGGATTCTGCTGGCGCTGCGCCCGCTGGTTTTTGTCGACACGCTGGCCTTTGCGGCGCTGGGTTATGGCGCGGTGATCGCCAGCTTTGTGTGCGGCGTGCATTGGGGCCTGTTCATGGCCCGCTATCGGGTGATGCCATTCAATCTGCTGGTGACCAGCAATGTCGGGGCACTGGCGGCCTGGGCCATGCTGCTGCTGGGACAGGTATCGCTGCCGACCGGGTTTGTCGGGCTGGCCCTGGTGCTGGCGGGATTGCTGGCGCTGGATTGGCGACTGGTGCAGCGCGGCGGGATTGCGCCCTGGTTCTGGCGTCTGCGCTGGATGGCGACTGCCGGGCTAGGGCTGGGATTATTGGTTTGGGGAATAAGCATATGAGCCGGATTGCGATTATCGGGGCCGGTATTGGCGGGCTGACGCTGGGGCAGGCGCTGGCCAGCCAGCATGATGTGGTGGTGTTCGAGAAGGGCCGCGGCGTGGGCGGGCGCATGGCGACGCGCTATGCTGATGGCTTCGCCTTTGACCACGGTGCACAGTATTTTACGGTACGCGATCCGCGTTTTGCGGCACTGGTGCAGCCCTTGATTGCGAGCGGTGCGGTGGCGCCGTGGGAGGGCAAGATCGCCCGCATTGCCGGCGATGGGATGATGAGCACGGCGGACCCGCACGATATCCATTATGTCGGCATGCCCAATATGAACAGTCTGGCCAAGGCGCTGGCGGCCAATGTCAGCGTGCGCACCGGGGTGGACGTGGCGCCGCTGGGTGCGCGGCAGGGCGAAGGCTGGGTGCTCAGCGATATTGATGGGGTGGCGCTGGGCGTATTTGACTGGGTGATTTCAACCACGACGCCGCATCAGACGGTCGCGCTGTTTGCCGATCATGCGCCCGCCGATGGTCCACTGCGCCGTGCGACCATGCTGCCATGTTATGCGCTGATGCTGGGGTTCGGTCGGGCAATCGAGCGGCCATGGGTCTTGGCGCGTGTTGCTGATAGCGCCATTGAGCTGGTGGCGCTCAATTCGAGCAAGCCCGGCCGTGACGCCAGCAAGGGCACGCTGGTGGCGCATTCCACCAGCGCCTGGGCAGCGGCCCATCTGGGGGATGATCCGGCCGATATCCAGACGGCGCTGGAGCGGGCAGTGGCCGCTGCAATCTGGTTGGACCCGGCGACAGCGCGCTTCCGCACTGCGCACCGGTGGAAATCGGCACGGCTGCGTCAGGACAATAGTGAGCCGCCCTTTATCGACCGCGCGCGCGGCCTGGCGGCCAGCGGGGACTGGACGACAGGCAGCCGGGTGGAGAATGTGGTGCTCAGCGCGCTGGATCTGGCGGCGGCAATCGGGGCCTCAAAATAGCGCCTCAAAGTAACTCTGGGGGTGGTGAGGCCGCCTCCAGATCGCCTATGTAGTCCTACTGATTTCCTTTTCTGCCAAAAGCATACTGACTGTTCCCGGCCTGTTTAGAAACTGGAGGTGGGGCAGTGACGGCGACACGAGACGCTCTGAAATCTGACAATTACGCGGATCGAATTGGCAAGATATTGCCTGCAGAGCTGACGGCAACCTATCTGCCGCTGCGCGTGCTGGCGGAGACGATGAGTGTCTCTGCATATTACCTGTTTTCTCTGGCGCTGATCCTCGCGGCTTTCTTCTTTTTCCTGGCGCCGCACCTCATCAAACTCGCCACGCTTAGAAACCGGACACTTTATTGTCTGACGTTTCTCGTCTGGGTCGTCGCCATCGATACCGAAAGGCTGGTTCTGGAGGTGTTTCAGGCACCTGTCGGCAACGTCAGTAACCTGATGTTCCTGGTATCTGGTCTGGGAGCCGTGTGGAGTTTTGCGGTGCCATACATGATGGAGGAGCGGTCATGAAACCGTCGATGATGTTGGTGGCAATACTAATCGCTTTACTGGCTAGCCTGCAGCCTAGTTTTGCGCGGTGCACAGGTCCCGAAGACTACAGGCAAGCCGAAGTTCTAAGGGAAACTGCGTTCCTGCGAACAGGGTTTGGTACGCTTGCGCTCCGGTACTACTCGGATCGTGTGTTGTCATTGCAAGGTGGCGGGTGTTTCGACGTCTCCAAGTTCAGATTCAGCGGCTTGCGGTTTGAGTTAAATTCAACTGCTCATGACGGGCCAGCCTATTTTGCTGCCGCCGTGACGCGCACATTTCCAAGCAAGAGCACAGATGATGGTGGACACGAGCTGAAGGTTCGGCGCAACGCCAGCAGCGCCGACCGTTCAGATAAGTGGCTTCGGGTCACCGATGGGGAAGAGCAGACAGAGGCAGGCATCCAGCTGAACGGGAGTGAGTTCAGCGTCTTGCGGTCATCCTGGGATGCAGTGGTGCTCGACGAGGTTTCCGACTTGCGCGAAGCGGATCTGACGGACCTTCCCGGGGTCGGTTCGTGGCATGCGGTGTTGGGTGTGCTTGATGGGCGACGCTCTGCCCAAGTGAACATCCCCGTGGTGGCAAACACCCGGATCGGCATAAACGAGCTGATCAGGGATATTGATAGTCTGGTGGGTGAGCAGGGAGGACCGACATACACCAAGGTCTATCTGCACAAATTTCTGACATCGCCGCATCCCAGCCTGAATACGCCAATCCTGCAGCCGGGCATCGCCGAGTGCATGTATATTACGTTCGGCATTGGCGGGCTGCCTGACATGAGCCTATCTGACAGTCTGACGACCATAGTATTGAAGCTGGACGACGTGGATTGCTAGCTGGCGGATCCGCTGGGCGCTCATCTAACGCAGTGCCCTGAGCGCATTGAGGATGACGGCGACGTCGATGACCTCCTGCAGCAGCGCGCCTTGCACGGGTGGCAGATAGCCCAGGGCGGCGGCAATCATGGCTGCAAGGGACAGGCCCAGGCCGACAACAACGCTTTCAAGCGCGATGCGGCGGGTGCGTTTGGCGATGGTGACGGCCTTGGCCAGCGGGGCCAGGGCGTCGACCAGCAGGACGATGCCAGCGGCTTCAGAAGAGGCGGCGGCGCCGCGGGCACCCATGGCGACGCCCACATCGGCAAGGGCCAGAGCGGGCGCGTCATTGATGCCGTCGCCGACCATCATAACCTTGGCATTATTGGCTTTTTCGCGCCGCAGAATGGCGACCTTGTCTTCGGGGTGCAGACCGCCGACGGAAAGATCAACGCCAAGATCGGTGCCGACGGCCTGGGCGATGTCGTCGCGATCGCCCGAAGCCAGAATGATGCGGGTGAGACCGGCAGCGCGCAGGGCGTCAAGGGATTGGCGCGCGTCGGGGCGAATGCGGTCCTGCAGGACAATCAGGCCAAAGGGTCGGCCATCCACAGCAATGGCAACGGTCATGGCATCAATGGGCAGATCGGTGGTCAGCGGGTCAAAGCTACCGCCGGTCAACTGGGCGATGACATAGCTGCGGCTGCCCACGGCTGTGGTGCGATCGTCGATCTGACCGTGCAGACCTTCGCCGGCGGTTTCAACGGCATTGGTGGGCGGCGAAAGGGTGAGTTTGCGGGCGGCGGCAGCCTGTAGCAGAGCGGCGGCGACGACGTGGCCGGAGGCCTGATCGAGGCTGGCGGCGCGGCGCAGCACATCGTCCTGGGTGATGCCGGGCATGGGGCGGATTTCGGTGACTTCGGCCTGCCCGCCGGTGAGGGTGCCGGTCTTGTCGAGCACGGCGGTACGCACATCGGCCAGCGCTTCGAGCATGCCGCCATTCTTGACCAGGACGCCGATGCGGGCGGTGCGCGACATGCCGGAAATGATGGCGACGGGTACGGCCAGGATGAGCGGGCAGGGCGTGGCAACAACCAGCACGGCAAGGGCACGGAGATGGTCGCCGCTAAAGGCCCAGGCCGCGCCGGCCAGGGTAACGGTGAGCAGCAAGAAGCCCATGGCATATCGGTCGGCCATGCGGGCCATGGGCGCCTTGCTGGACTGGGCTGCCTCAACCAAGCGGACAATACCGGCATAGGTGCTTTCGGCCGCGGGGCGGCTGGCAACCAGATCAAAGGGCGCGCCGATCAGGGTCGAGCCGCTGAGGGCTTCCGCGCCATCGGCCAGGTGGACGGGAATGGATTCGCCGGTGAGCGCGGACATGTCGAGTTCGGCCTGTTCGGCGGCGACATGACCATCCACCGGCAGGACTTCGCCGTGGCGGATCAGCAGCCGATCGCCGGGACTGATGGCGGTGATGTCGACTTCATGCAGCCTGGTGCCGTCATAGCGCATGGCGGTGCGGGCAACGCGACCGAGCAGGGCGGTCATTTCCTGGCGGGCGCGGCCAGCAGCAAAGGTTTCGAGCAACTGGCCGCCCGAATACATCAGCGCAACCACATTGCCGGCCAGCGGCTCGCCAAAGACCAGGGCCGCAGACATGGACAGGGCCGCCACGACATCGAGGCCGACATCGCCGCGGCGTAGCGTGATGATGATCTGCCAGAGCAGACCTGCCAGAACAGGGGCTGTGCCCAGGGTCCATGCAAGGTCGGCAATGGTGCCAAAGCCGGTAAACCAGAGCGCGGTGCCGATGCTCAGTCCCGTCAGCGCGATGGCGAGCAGAACGGTGTCATAATGCTGGCGGAGCAGATGTGTCAGACGCGAAATGGGTCCATCTCCTGTGGCGCGGACGGGCGTTATCGGAGCAGACTAGCATGGTGGTGAAGCGCGTTATGTGACTTGAATCAAGCAAGGCGCACAGGGCGACAAGATGCGGGCAATGTGCCCGCATCGCAGTTGGGGCGTCAGTGACGCGCGGGCATCCAGACGATCCAGGCGAAGATCAGTACGCCCAGGAAGGTGACCATGGAACTGGCGGCAACGATGGGCTCAACCGCGGGATTGCCCGAGAGCAGCAGATAGAGCGAGATGCCCATGACGATGACGCCGGCAGTGTAGATGAAGAACTGGATTACAGGCAGGCGACCGACCGCCTTGGCCGGGTTCAGGGCAAAATAGCCGCCGAACAGGGCGCTGGTGACCCAGCCGAGCAGGTTGATATGGGCGTGGGCGCCGGCAACGGCATGATTGCCGCTGATCGACATGTGCAGGCCCAGTGCAATGCCGGCAATCAGAAACACGATCGCGGCGCGGAAAAATACTCGGATATGCGTGGCATTTGGTCCCCCCAAAGCTGCGGGTGCGCCCGTGTCCCTCACGGATGCTGGCCCGTTGCGTTGGCGAGATTATGCCTCAATTTCCCTTGTGACCAGCGGGTTGCTCATGCGGCTGGAACCGCCTTGCGGCGGGGTGCCAGGAACAGGGTTTCGAGCAGGGCCAGCAGGCAGATTGCGATCACTGCGGCGGTGGTGCTGAGCACGACGCGCTGAATAATTACCTCGAAGGCGTCGCGATTGGTGAAGCTGGACATCACGATGATGGCGGTGACCGAGCAGGCGAACTGATAGGTGACTGCCGAGCGCGCGCCATCGAACATCCTGGCGGTGAAGTAGAGCGTCATCAGGGTCATGGCGGCAACCAGCATGGGCCAGTGCGGCATGAAGCGATAGGCAAGCAGAATGACGATGGCCACGGCGGCGCCGATCAGCGTGGCCGAGATGCGGGCGACGGCTTCGCGACGGCGCATGGTGTGGTCGGTCTGGCCGAGCACATAGGCCACCATGACGGGCATGATGATCAGATTGGTGTCGGCGGTGGCATAGCAATAGAGCAGGACCGGGGCAAAGATGGCGGTGCGCAAGGCCAGATCCAGCAGGGGCCTGTCGGTCTGGTGCGGATCGGTCAGCGGCACATGGATATGGGTGGTGTGCGGCGGAAAGATCAGATTCAGCACGATGATGATGACTGCCAGCATGGCGCCGGACATGGCCATGCTGTCGCGCATGGCGATGAGCATCTGATCGCTGGTGACGGCGGCAATCGACAGCATGGCGGGGATCAGGATGACGATGACGCCGCCCAGACTGCCGCGAAACACCATCAGGGCCAGACCCAGCGCGCTGAAGGCGATGAACATGGCGGTGAACAGCAAGGGCTCGCCCACCGTTGCGGCGGCCAGCCAGCTGATGATCCAGGCCAGGACCGGAATGATCAATGGCAGGGCTGCGCGCTTGAGGTCAAAGGCGCCGCGCTGGCCCGAGAGCAGGGCCAGGGCAAAGGCGGCGGGCAGCATGGGCACGGACACACCCATGGGTTCGGCCAGCACCACGGCCAGGCCGACGCCGAGCGCGGTGCGCACGGCGAAATTGGGATCCTGACGGCGATCTACCTTGGTGAGCTGTTCCATTGGCGGTGCCTCAGTTCAGGCCAGCAAGCCAAGATTTGACCTGCATCAGGCCCTTGGCAATGGTGGCGGTCAGCCCCGTCGTGCCATCGGCATAGATGGTGATGCTGGCTTCCGAGCCGAGGCGCAGATTGGTGGGCAGTGTTTCGTCATCAAGGGTGATGCGCACGGGGATCTTGCGGGCAGGGGGAACCAGCGGGTATCGTTGCTGGACTGGGCCAGCCCGCCGACGCTGTTGCGACCGGCACTGATACCCCAGGCGATGGATTCGACCTTGCCGTCGAAGATCCGGCCGGGGGCCGCTTCGAAGATCACCTGGACGGGATCGCCGGGCTCGACATTGACCAGTTGGTTCTCGCGGAAATCGCCGATCAGCGCCTGGGTGCTGGGATCGATGAAGGTCATGGCTGCCTGACCGGCAGCAGCGAACTGGCCGGTGGCCAGCGAAAGATTGGTGATGTAGCCATCCACGGGGGCCAGCACGGTGGTGTTGTCGAGCGCGAAGCGGGCCTTTTCGACGGCGGCGGTGGCGCTGCGCAGTTGCGGGTTGGCTTCGCCGGATGGGCCAGCCTGCGCCTTGGCGCGGGCAAGATCGGCCTGGGCTGCATTGATGGCGGCCTGGGCGCTGTCGTAATCGGCATTGGCCTGATCGAACTTGGCGCTGGCAATGGTGCCCTTGGCGAACAGCTCGATGGCGCGGTCGCGGGCCTGGGTGGCGCTGGTGGCCTGCACCTTGATGCGCTCAAGCTGGGCCTCGGCAGCGGCCACCGCTGCATCGGTGGCGCCAAGGCTCTGCAGCACCTGGTCATGCTGAGCCTGGGCCTGGGCCAGATCCATCTGGAAGGTGGTGTCATCAATGGTGAAGAGGGGCTGGCCGGCGTCGACACGGGCATTGTCCTGCACCAGAACGGCGCTGACCGGGCCGGAAATGCGGGGCGAGATCTGGGTGACCAGCGCGGTGATGGAGGCGCCGCTGGCAAAAGGGGTGCTGCGGTCGGCCATGGGATACCAGATGGCCAGGCCTGCCAGAATCGCCACCACGACCAGACCGGCCCGGGCCGCAGGATTGCCGGTTCTGGCGGTCGGCTGGGCCGGGGTCGGGGCTTGCTCGGGCAGGGCGGGAACGGTTGGTTCGGCGGTCATATCGGTCATCGGGGCGCCTGTGCAGAATGAATTGGTTGGCCGCATATAGCGCTGTTGATATAACTCTACAATAGAGCTATATGGTTTTAGAGCGAAAAATTCGTGAGCTGGAGAGACAGCGTGACCGAGCAACGGGCGACCGAGACGAGCACCAGTGACCTGATGCAGAAGCTGCTGCTGGAAGTGCAGCGTTTCGACCGCATGACGGCGGACGAAATCGGCATCAATGCCACTGACCTGCTGTGTCTGGTGTGGGTGGAGCGGGCCGAGCAGCCGGTTTCGGCCAAGGCGCTGTCGGGTTTTTTGGGGATTTCCACCGGCTCGACCACGGCGCTGATCGATCGGCTAGAAAAGCGCAAGCTGCTCAAGCGGGCGCGACACCCCACCGATCGCCGCGGCATTACCCTGAAGCCCGGTCCGGCGGTGGCGCGGCCTGAGATCGTGGCGGTGCGTGCGCAATACCGCAATCTGATGACGCAGGCCTGGTCCGGGTTTAGCGAGGCCGAGTTGCTGGTGGTGCAGCGCTTCCTGCTGGCAACCATCGCGGCGATGGGCGAACAGATTGGCGCCGATACTGTGCCGTCTGCAAGGGCGCAAGATGAATGAGCCTTGCCAAGGCCACAGTTTCCTGTGATAAAGCCATACGTTTTCAGCCTAAGTCGGCTGCCCTGATACCGGTTCTGCCGGTCGTGGCTACCCTCTCTCTCGTGCGAACGTGCTATCCGGCCGGCATGCTGCCACCGGACAACTGCTCGTCCGCATGCGACACGAGCCTACTATCAGGATACAAATCTATGTCCACCATCACCGGTACCGTCAAGTTCTTCAACGCAACCAAGGGCTTCGGCTTTATTTCGCCTGAAGATGGCGGCAAGGACGCCTTCGTTCACGTTTCCGCTGTTCAGCGTTCGGGCCTGCAGGGCCTGTATGAAAACGACAAGGTGACCTACGAGCTCGAAACCGGCCGTGACGGCAAGGTCTCGGCTACGAACCTGACCCTGCTCTAGTTCTTACTAGACAGTCCCGAAGGCTACCGTGATGTTGAAAACACGGTAGCCTTTGGTTTGTCTGGAAGCAGAAACGCCGCCCTTGGGGGCGGCGTTTTGCGTTTGAAGGGGCTTTTCAGACTGCCGCCCAAACAAAAGGCGCCCACCGGAGTGGACGCCCTTGCTGCATGGGATGTTGGAGGCGCTTAGCGGATACGCACCGAGACGATGTAATCATCGAAGTCACCCAGCGAGGAGGCGCTGGTGGCATAGGTGCGGCAGTTGCGATAGCTGGTGTCAGAACATACCTGAACACTCAGACCATCGGGGTTCTCGATTGAGGAGATGCGGTCGGCCCAGCTGCCCAGATTGCGGCTGCCCTGGCCTTCTTCGAGGCAGAAGCTCTGACCGCGATAGCGGCTGTATTCAAAAAAGCAGACTTCGCCATAGGTTGGTTCGACCACTACGGGGGGACGTTCAGGGCGCTGTGGCGTCTGGCTGCCGCCAACACCGAAATTGACGGACGGGCCATCGGGGCCGATCTGGAAGCCGAACGAAATGCCGGGCTGGGTCGGATTGACCGTGCCGCCGCTGCCGGTGGTCAGGTAGTTAGCCGAAACCCAGCCATCGGGGCCGGATTTTTCAATGTAGCACCACGAGCCACGGCACTGCTGCACATCGACGCGTTCGCCGCGGCGTGCGGTATCGACAACGCTGTAATTTGTACCAGGACCGGAGCGGACGTTGACATTGGTGGTCACCGTACCGGGCGCGGCATTGGCGGCGGGCAGGAAGACCACAAGGGCTGTCGTCGCGACGGCGACACCAGTGGCAATATTGAGCAGCATCTTGCGTGTATGTCGGTTCATTTCGGTGCCTCCGCAGTGCGCCCCACCGGTTCCCGTCATCGGGTTAACGCAGGCGGGCGCCACATTAGTATTTGCTTAAGAAACGGTGGGGGGAAGATAAAAGTTCCCCGCCGGGTGAATTCGTCGAATCCGTGTCGGGACTTAGCGCTGTTGCCAAGGCACGACCCGACCCGGCCGATGGACCCTAATGACCACAGGCTAGCTGAACGCTGGCTGAACGGAATTTACGTCTTGGTAAGACTTAGCTGTCGATCGGGCGCTTGCTGCCGTCTTCGCCCAGCGAGACATAGACAAAGCGACCATCGGTGACCTTGACCCGCTCATCGAGGCGATTGCGGCGGGCCCAGGCTTCAATCCCCACTGTGATGGAAGTAGTGCCGACGCGCTCAATGGTGGTGTAGACGCACAGCACATCGCCGACCTTGACCGGGGCGATGAAGGTCATGCCTTCGACCGCAACTGTGACAACGCGGCCCTTGGAGCGTTCAACCGCTGCGATGGCGCCGGCAATATCCATCTGGCTCATCACCCAACCGCCGAAAATGTCACCGGCCGGATTGGTATCGCCGGGCATGGCCAGGGTGCGGATGGTCAGGGCGCCAAGGGGCTCCTCATTCGAAGCGGTCAGGCTGGTCACGTCGCAGGTCCTTTCGCTGGCCAACGGCCGATGGCCTCTTCCCAATGCTTGCGGCACAGCGAGATATAGACCGATTTTTCGATGGAGACCTGATCGCCCTGATCCAGAACGCGGCCGTCTGCGCTTTGACGCGCGACCATGGTGGCCTTGGCGCCGCATTCGCAGATGGTGCGAATTTCCCGCAAGACGTCGGCAATGGCAAGCAATTGCAGGGAGCCGGGGAACAGCTTGCCCTGAAAATCGGTGCGCAGGCCAAAGCACATGACGGGGATCTTCAGCCGGTCGCTGACGCGGGCGAGTTGCCAGACCTGATCGGCGGTGAGGAACTGGGCCTCATCGACAAAGACGCAATCGACCTTGCCCACCTCAAGCTGCTCGCGAATGTCCTGATAAAGGTCGTCTTCTGCCGAATAGAGTTCGGCTGGCTCGGAAATGCCGATGCGCGAAGAAATCAGACCAATGCCGTTCTCGACGTAGAGCGAGGAGGTATAGAGCAGCGGTCGCATGCCGCGCTCGCGGTAGTTGTACGCCGCCTGCAGCAGCAAGGTGGACTTGCCGGCATTCATTGCGGCATAGGAGAAATACAGCTTGGCCATTGCGGGCAGGGTTCTCGCAGGTTGCGGCGTTGTCTGCCTAGGCAATAGACTGTGGCCGCGTGCGCTAGAAGCGCCGAGGCCAAACATCAACAGTTCATTGCGAGGCGAGAATGCCCGAAATCTCTATTCGCCCCGCGCAGGCGCGCGACGCCGAGGCGCTCAAAGATCTGCTGCACCGGTCCTGGCGTACGCATTGGGGCCCCCATGTCAGCGCCCCATCAAGAGAGCGGTTCGAACGCGAACTGCCAGCGAATGACTATGTGGATGAGTTCGTGTCGCACATGCAGGTGGCGGTGCGTGGTCATGACATCGTTGGCATGTACCATCTCGAAGGCGATTATCTGCACGCCATCCATGTCGCTGCCGATCAGATCGGCAGCGGGGTAGGCCGAGTGATGATGGCAGCAGCCGAGGAGGGCGGCGCCCGCCGGCTCGAGGTGCGGGCTTTCAACGCGCGCGCGCGTCAGTTTTATGCTGCGCGTGGCTGGCAGGAGGTCGATCGGGCGGACGCAACGGAGATGGGCACTCCCGTCGTTACCATCAACATGGCGCGGCCCTAGGCAAAAAAAGGCCGCCACAGGGGCGGCCCAAACCGATCTGATCGGCACAGAGAGCTGGGGTTGGCGGCCGCGCTCTCCAAAAGGCCGGGCGCGACGTTGGGGAACGTGGGGCGCGGCACGTCCGGGCCTATGGGGATAGAGCCGGGACACTTGTCAGGCTATTGGGCACGCATGACGGGCGTATGACGGCCATGTTCAGCTGGGGTTCAGCCGGGCAAAACCATTATGGGGACAGACCCATGGAATTGAGGAGATCAATTATGGTGCGAAACATGCTCGGCATTGCGGCCAGCCTGATGATGTTGGCCAGTAGCGCGGGGGCGGCCCATGCATCGCCCAATGGCGTGTGGGAGCTGGAGTCGCGCGATACCCGTATCCAGCTGGCGCTGTGTGGAGACGGCACGCAGCTCTGTGGCACCTTGGTCTGGTTGTCTGATGTCGACTATAACGAGCAGTACAAACCGTTTCTCAATGCCCCGGTGGCCAATGGGATCAAGCAGACAAGCCCCAATCGCTGGAAGGGCGCCATGCAGTTGTTCGGTTACAAGATGACGGGCACGATCACCCAGCGCAGCGAAACGCAGATGACCTTGCAGGGCTGTGCATTCCTGGTGGTCTGCAAGAGCTACGAAATGTTCAAGTACAGCGAATGATGACAGCTCGGGGGTTTCGTCGCCTTGCGGCAATCGGTGTTGCCAGTCTGCTCAGTGTCCCGGCGGCGCTGGCGGCCTCGCCAGTGGGCATCTGGGAAATCGAGATGCGGGATTCCCGCTATAGCGTGGAATTGTGCGGGGCAGCGGGCACTGCGTTGTGCGGCACGCTGATCTGGCTGGGGAATGGGGCCGACAGTCCGGACAATCTGCCCTATCTCAATACGTTGATGATCGACCACGCGCCGCAGACGGGCCCCAACACATGGAAGGGCGACCTGCATATTTACGGGCAGTCGGCAGCCGGGACGATCACCCAGGTCAGCGAAGATCAGATCACGCTGCGTGGCTGCGTGTTCGGCATTATCTGCAAGACCTACCAGATGTACCGGATGGCCGATTAGCGCCGGTTAGTTGGTATTGCGCGGGATGTGCATGCGGCGGCGCTCCCAGAGCGGGGGCAGGGCCTCCACTGCCAGAATGGCGGCAAAGATCAGCGCGGCACCGGCATAACCGATGACCGGCAGGCGCTCGCCCAGGATCAGCGCACCGCCCAGTGCGGCAAACAGGCTCTCGGCAGACAGGATGATGGCGGCATTGGCGGGTGGCACATATTGCTGGCCGATTGCCTGGAAGGTGAAGGCCACAGCCGTTGAGAGAATGCCGGTATAGACCAGTTCCATCCACCCGGCCTGGATGTCGGCGAGATTGGGCTGCTCGAATACAAAGGCCAATGCCACCCCAATGCATCCGGCGATCAGGAAACTGATGGCGGACACGAAAATGGGCAGGCCGGTCGCACGGGCGGTCAGCCCGAGCAGGATCACGTGAAGGGCCCAGAATACTGCACCAATCACCATCAGGCCATCGCCGCCATTGAAGCTGTCCAGGCCACCGCCATTGAGGAAATAGATGCCCAGCAATGCCATGGGCACGCAGACATAGATGATGGCGTGGGGGCGGGTGCGGAACAGCACAAAGCCCAGAAAGGGCACGAAGAAAACATAGAGCCCGGTGAGGAAGCCCGCATTGGTGACGGTGGTGTAGATCAGCCCGACCTGCTGGAGCGCCGAGCCCAGGAAGAACACCAGGCTGACGCCGATGATCAGCCACCAGTGTTGTGCATTGAGCGGTTCAACGCGCTTGCTGCGACCGCGTTCAAACAGCAGCGCCACGGGCAGCACAGCCAGGCCGCCAATGATGTAGCGCAGACCCGAAAAGGTCAGCGGCCCCATGGAATCCATGGCTGATTTCTGGGCGATGAATGCCAGACCCCACAAAATGGTGCAGGTGAGCAGGAACAGGGTGGCGACGGGGCGGGACATGGGTTGGCTTTGTGTCTGGAGTTCTTGAAGGTCAGGTGGCCCCTCGCTTGTAGCGAGTGGCGGCAGTGAACGGATCGGTTTGGGCCTGGGGTTCACCGCCTCCGGCCTTCCCCGTCAAGGGGAAGGTTCTGTCTGGCGGGAGCAGGCGATCAAGCCCGTTTCGGCCCGTTTGGAGGCCGGTGATGGCAGATGGGTTTTGCTATTTCAGCTCAGCGTCAAGGGCGGTGATGAGCTGATTGATTTCGGCGGGGGTGGTGTAGTGCGTGAAGGAGAGACGCAGCACGCCGTGATTGGGTTCGATGCCAAGGGCCTGCATCAGACGCCAGGCATAGAAGTGACCACCACCGGCCATGACGCCGTGATTGGCCAGGCGGGCCGCGACGGCGGCGCCGGGTTCATCAAGCAGCAGGGCGATGGTGGGAGCGCGCAGTTCCGGATCGGCGGGGCCGATGATGCGCACCGTGTTTTTCTGGCGCAGGTAATCGAGCAGCGGGGCAGACAGGGCGACTTCCTGGGCGCGCATGGCGGCATGGGCGCGGCGGAAGGCGTTGTCGCCGGGCACGCTGTTGCCGGCAATCTCGGCGACGGTTTCGAGGTAATCGGCAATGCCCGAAGATGCGGCGATCTGGGCATGGTCAGGACCCGCCGGAGTCAGGCGATAGCGTGGCTTGGCGTCATTGAAGAAGTGGCCCTGATTGGGCAGCGCCATGGCCAGTTCGGGCCGAACGGCCATGATGCCCTGATGGGGGCCGAAAACCTTGTAGGCGGAGAAGAAATAGATATCGACGCCGAGCGCGGCCAGATCGGGCAGACCGTGGGGGGCATAGCTAACGCCATCAATGATGGTGCGCGCGCCAACGGCCTT
This sequence comes from Devosia sp. J2-20, assembly GCF_055808475.1. NCBI lineage: Bacteria > Pseudomonadati > Pseudomonadota > Alphaproteobacteria > Hyphomicrobiales > Devosiaceae > Devosia > Devosia sp. J2-20. Next base: position 1,049,724 of record NZ_CM147870.1, read on the forward strand.
GGCGCGGGCGGCGATCTCGGCCACCGGGTTGATTTCGCCGACGACATTGGAGCAGTGCGGCGCGGCGACGAAGCGGACTTTGGCGTCGAGCAGGGCATCAAGTGCGTCCAGCGAGAGGCGACCGGTCTGGCTGTCGACGGCCCATTCGCGCACTTCAATGCCCAGGCTGGCCAGTTTGCGCCAGGCGCCGGTATTGGCCTCGTGATCCTGATTGGTGACGATGATGGCGTCGCCGGACTGGAGATGCTCGCCGAAGGCCTTGCCCAGCACATAGGTGTTGATCGAGGAAGATGGGCCGAAATGGATCCAGTCGCTCGAGACATTGAGCGCCTGGGCGATGCGCTCGAAGCTGAGATCCATGGCTGCGCCAGCGGCCTGGGAGGCCGGGTAAAAGCCATAGGGCTGCAGCTTGGTGGCGCGATAATAGTGATCGAGCTTGGTCAGCACAGCCTGGGCGGTATAGGAGCCGCCGGCGTTCTCGAAAAAGGCCTGCCCCTGCAGGGACGGTTCGGAAAAAGCGGGGAACTGCGCGCGAATGCGGGCCGGGTCGAGAGGCAGGGAGGTCATGAGGCTGATCCAGTCGGAGTGTCCCCGATTGGTAGAGCAAGGTTTGACAAAAGCAAACCCCGGCTGTTGAGAGCCGGGGTTCGTCCACCGCTCGGGGCGCGAGGGTGGAAAGGTGCGGTGTCCGATTGCATGGCAGCTGGACATCGCGAGGCCGGCTGCACCCGCCCGAAGTGGGGCGCAGCCGATTTGGCTTAGCCGCCGTTGCGCTGGCCGCGATCACCGCCGCCGTGGCGCTGACCCTGTTCGTGCTGGCCGCCCTTGCCCATCTGGCCTTTACCCATGCCACCACGCTCGCCGCGCTGTGGGGCCAGTTCGGCCTTCTGCTCATCGGTGAGGCTGTCGAAGAAGGCGGTCATGGAAGGCTGGACAGATTCAAGCGCTGCCAGCTGAGCCGACTGGGCGGCTATGCGGTTCTGCATCATTTCGGACATGTCGGGACGCTCGGCAGTTTCGCCAGTGGCAGGGGCTGCGGGGCGCAGGCCCTCGACGGCTGTCGAGAAGCTGGCAGCTGCAGCGAGCGCTTCGGTCTTGAAGGTATCAAACAGCGCCTGCTGCTCGGGGGTCATGTCGATTGCGTGGCTGAGACGGACCAGGGCGATCTCGACGCCTTCGGCACCGTGCTCAAAGCCAATCATGCCGCCGGGACCGCGCTGGCCACCCTGGCGCTGACCATCACGCTGGCGCAACTGGGCCATGTCGCCCTTGCCCTGAGCCTGCTCGGTCGCAGCAGGGGCTGCTGGTGCAGCAGCAGTCTGGGCGAAGGATGGTGCGATGGCCGAGAGGCCAACAGCGGCAGTCATCAGGGCAACGATGGCAGTGGTCTGGAGATTCTTCATAATGAGGTTTTCCTTTGCATGGGACCCGGAACGTTGTCCGGTGTGAAAGGAACCTAGCTTCTGTCACCTCTTCGGTAGATTGCGGCCATATGAACAGTTGGTCACCTTGGTAAGGTGGCCGCATTGATCAGCGGGGGCGCCAGCCGAGCAGGCGCATGGCGTTGAGGGTCACAAGGACAGTGGCGCCGGTATCGGCCAGGATGGCGGGCCACAGACCGGTAATGCCGGCAATTGTGGTGATGAGGAAGACCACCTTGAGCCCCAGCGCCACCGAAATGTTCTGCCAGATATTGGTCATGGTGGCGCGCGACAGGCCGATCATGTCGGCAATGTCGGTGACCCGGCCATGCAGGATGGCGGCGTCAGCGGTTTCCAGCGCAACGTCGGTGCCGCCGCCCATGGCAATGCCGATATCGGCAGCCGCCAGAGCCGGAGCATCGTTGATGCCATCGCCAATCTTGGCGACGATCTGACCGCTGGCCTGAAGGTCACGGACGATGGTCTGCTTGTCCTGCGGCATCAGATCGGCGCGTACAGTGATGCCCAGATCAGCACCGATGGCCGCGGCAGTACGGGCGTTGTCGCCGGTCAACATGATGACGTCAACATTGATCTGTTTGAGGGCGTCCAAGCCCGTCCTGGCATCTGCGCGTGGCTCGTCGCGCATGGCGATGACGCCAGCGATTTCATTACCGGCCAGCAGGACGGAGACGGTTTTCCCGGCGTCGGTATAGCGGTTGATCAGCGTGTCCAGTTCGGGCGTGAAAGCGACGCGCTGGGCCGCCGCGACGGCTGAACCGAGGAAAATTTCCTCGCCGCCAACACGGGCGGATAGCCCCTTGCCGGGAATGGCGTGGGCAGCAGCACTGGGGGGCACGGGAACGCCGTCAGCCTTGGCGCGCGCAAGGATGGCCAGCGCCAACGGATGGTTGGAGCCGGTTTCGAGCGCCGCGGCGAGCGAGAGGATTTTGGGCAGTGGGCGGGCGACGGGGTGGATATCGGTGACCTGGGGTTTGCCCTGGGTCAGGGTGCCCGTCTTGTCGAGGGCAACGGTGGTGATGGTGTGCAGGCGTTCGAGCACGGCGCCGCCCTTGAGCAGCAGGCCACGGCGGGCACCGGCCGACAGCGCGGCGGCGATGGCTGCCGGGGTCGAGATTACCAGCGCGCAGGGGCAGCCGATAAGCAGGATGGCCAGACCCTTATAGACCCATTCGCTCCAGGACTGTCCCAGCACCAATGGCGGGAGGGTGGCGACCAGTGCGCCAACGACCAGTACGCCGGGGGTGTAATAGCGCGAGAAGTCGTCGATGAAGCGGGCGGTGGGGGCTTTGGACTCCTGGGCCTCCTCGACCAGCTGGACAACGCGGGCAATGGTATTGTCGCTGGCCGTGGCGGTGACGCGGATGTGCAGAACGGCATCGGTATTGATGGTGCCGGCAAATACCGCGTCGCCGGGCTGCTTGGTTTTGGGGACGCTCTCGCCCGTGACGGGGGCCTCATCGATGGCGCTCTGGCCCTGGGTGATGGTGCCGTCGGCGGGGATGCGATCGCCGGGGCGGACCATGATGATGGCGTTGAGCGCCAGACTGGCGGCGGCCACTTCGGTGGTGCTGTCGCCATCCACCAGCAGGGCCGTCTTGGGGACCAGATCAGCCAGTCCCTTGATCGAGGCGCGGGCGCGGCTGGCGGCGACGCCTTCGAGCACTTCGCCAATCAGGAAGAGCAGTACCACCATGGCGGCTTCTTCGGTGGCGCCGATAATCACCGCCCCGATGGCGGCGATGGTCATCAGTGTTTCGATGGAGAAGGGACTGCCGGTCATGGCGCCGGCAATGGCGCGGCGACCGACCGGGATCAGGCCGACCAGCAGTGCGAGCAGAAATGCCTCGTGCCCAATATCGGGAACGACCATGCCCACCAGCCAGGCGGCGAGCATGGCAATGCCGCAGGTCAGGGCCAGAATGGCCTTGGGGGTCTTCCACCATGGGCCGTCGCCGAGCTCGAAATGGTCATGGCCGCGGGGGTGGTCGTGACCAGATGCATCGCTGGCGGCGGTCGCGCCATCGGGCGCCAGGGAATAGCCAAGCGGCTTGATGGCCCGCTGGATGGCGGCAAAGGGAACGTCGTCATGGGTGACGTTGAGCGTGCCAGCGGTATAGCTGGCGCCGACTTCGGAAACGCCGGGGACGCGACTGACGGCGTTTTCGATCTTGGTGGCACAGGCGCCGCAATCCATACCGCCCACGCGGTATCTGGTTCTGGTTGCCTGTGTCATGTCGTGTCCTTTCAGTCTGTTGATAGGGACAAGCTAGCTTCTATAGCCACTAGAGGAGCAAGGCCAAAAGAACAGGTATTTGGCGTCTGAATGCAAGAGCGCGCCGCCCCTTGAGGAGCGGCGCGCTGGGATTGGTTGCAGCGGCAATGCGGGAGGCTATTCGGTCGGCGTGCGCAGCTGGAAACCGGTAATGCCTACAGCAACATTGATGCCGGTCTGGCCCTGTACGCTGAGGGGCTGCAGCATGAAGCCATCGTTGGAGCCGCCAACCAGCACATTGGCACCGGCGCCCAGCCCGAGCGACACCTCGGCGCTGGCGCCGACATACTGGCCCGCCAGCGAGCCGGATGAATAGGCGTCGGTGCTCGGCGCCAGTACCAGCCACTGGATGACCGATTCCTCGGTAAAGCCGACGTCGAGGCCGACCTTGTTGACCTTGCCGTAATAAACATCGACCGGTTCGGCGGCTTCGGAATCATAGAAGCTGCAGACGGCATCCTTTGAGGAGCCGATGATCAGGCCAATGCCACCTTCGACGGTGCATTCAAGACGGCCGATCTCGACCTTTTCCTGAGCGTGGGCGGCTGTCGAGAACAGGGCCGTGGCGGCGAGTGCTGTTGCAGTAATCAGTTTCATGTGGGTACTCCTTGGTGAACCCAACTCGGTGGGCGGCGCACAGGTTCCCCATTGGCCGCATGACAGGAGTAGCGACATGGCATTTCCCATTGGCGAGCTTTCGCGACAGACCGCTGTGAAGGTGCCCACAATTCGCTATTACGAGCAGATCGGACTGCTGCCCGAAGCACCGCGCAGCGAAGGCAATCGGCGGCTCTATGGGCAGGCAGAGGTGGAGCGGCTGCGGTTTATCCGACATTCGCGTGAACTGGGTTTTGAGATCGAGGACATACGCGAACTGCTCAGCATGGCCGCGCAACCGCAATCGTCGTGCCATCAGGTCGACAGCATCGCCAATAACCATCTGGCAGAAATCGATCGCCGCATTGTCAGCCTGACCAAGCTCAAGACCGAGCTGAGCCGGATGATCGATGAGTGCGGGCATGGCCGGGTATGCGATTGCCGGATCATCGAAGCGCTGGCCGATCACAGCCAGTGTCTGACCGACCATTAAGGCTCAGGCGTAGGCGACCCAGCCGCGAAAGCTCAGCCCGACATAGAACAGGGTGACATCGGAAAAGCCGGCCTGACGCAGCATGGCCTCATCGTCCTCAGGCGAGAGGATGGAAAGCTTGGTGGCGAAGGTCTGTTTGGCGTCTTCCAGATTGGCCGGCGCCTTGCCGCCAAAGGCCAGGTGTCGGGCGATCCATTGCGAGCGCGCCGGCTCGGTCTGGGCAAAGCTGATATGGGCGACAATCAGGGGCGCGCCCGGCACCAACCGGCTGCGCATCGCCTGCAGTGTGGCGAGGCGCTGATCGCGCGGCACAAAGTGCAGGGTGAGCAGGCATACCGCGCCGTCGAAGGGGCCGGGCGGCGCTGTGTCGATATAGCCCTTGTGCAGCTGGATGCGGGCGGCATGCGGTTGGGTGATCTGCTCCGCCAGCCGCACCATATCGGCCGAAGGATCAACGCCGTCAAAAGTCCAGCCGGCGTGATCATTGCCCAGGGCCTTGAGCTCCAGGCCGCCGCCGGCGCCCAGGACGAGCACACGCCCCTTGGCAGGAACGCGCTCGGCCAGCAGCATGGACGTCATGCGGTGCAGCCCGTCAAAGCCCGGCACCTGTCGCGGCGGGCCTTCGACATAGGTTCGCGCGTGTGTTGCACCAAAGGCTGTGGTGGCGTTATGGAGGATTTCGGGTTTCATGTAACTTTATTTGTTACATATTGTGTGTGCCTGTCAAGGCCAGCGTGGCGATGCGGCCACGCACGAAAAAAGGCAGCGCTCGAAAGCGCCGCCTGAAAAACTTCTGGATGTCGAAAGGCGCTACTGGGCCGCGACTTCGCCGACCGGGGCAGGGGTGTGACGCGCCAGGGCGCGGATAACCTGCTTGGCGGTGATTGAGCCGATCTGCACGCCGTTCTCGTCCTGAACGCCGACCCATTCATGTTCGGCGAACAGCGGGAGCACGTCCTCGCAACGGGCGTCGCGGGGAACCAGCACGTCGCAAGGCTCGCCGGGGCCCTTGGTCATGATCGAGCGCACATGGATGGCGCGCGCCTTGTTCACTTCGCGCACGAACTCTTCGATGTGCTCATTGGCGGGACGCAGCACGATGTCTTCGGGCTTGCCTTCCTGCTGCAGGGCGCCGTCCTTGAGAACGGCGATACGATCACCGATCTTGAGGGCCTCGTCGAAATCGTGGGTGATGAACAGGATGGTCTTGCCCAGTGATTTCTGCAGTTCGATGAGCTGATCCTGCATGCCCGAACGAATGAGCGGATCAAGCGCCGAGAAAGCCTCGTCCATCAGGATGATGTCGGTATCCATGGCGAGCGCACGGGCCAGGCCGACACGCTGCTGCTGGCCACCCGAGAGCTGGCGCGGCTGGCTCTGCTCATAGCCGGCCAGACCAACGGTTTCGATCCACTTGGAAGCCGTGGCGAGACGTTCTTCCTTGCCGACGCCGCGGACCTCAAGGCCATAGGCGACATTGTCGATGACCGAGCGGTGCGGCAGCAGGCCGAACTTCTGGAACACCATGGCAATCTGGGTGCGGCGGAAAGTGCGCAGCTCGTCCAGATTCATCTTCATCACGTCGACGCCATTGACGATGATCTCGCCCGCCGTGGGGTCGATCAGCCGGTTGACGTGGCGGATAAGGGTCGACTTGCCGGAACCCGACAGGCCCATGACCACGAAGATCTGGCCCTTGGCGACGTCGAGCGAGACATTGTCGAGACCGACAACGTGGTTGGTCTCGGCCTGCACTTCGGACTTGGATTTGCCGGACTGCAGCAGGGCGAGCGCCGTTTGGGGATCGTCACCAAAGATCTTGGTGACGCCGCGCATGGCGATAGCGAGTTCGGGTGTGTTGGTTGCTTCAGACATCTAGCGCGCCTCCGCCAGGCCGATACGGGCCTGCAATTGTTTGCCGAATGCCTGAGTGACACGGTCAAAGATGATGGCCAGAGCCACAATGCCCAGACCAGCGAACAGGCCGCGGCTGACTTCAAGACGACCAATGCCCTGTAGCACCTGATAGCCAAGGCCACCGGCACCAATCATGGAGGCGATCACCACCATGGACAGTGCCATCATCGTGGTCTGGTTCACGCCGGCCAGAATGGTGGGCAAGGCGAGCGGGATCTGCACGCCGAACAGACGCTGGCTTGGATTGGTACCAAAGGCGCGGCTGGCTTCCATGACGGCCGGATCAACCGAGCGCAGGCCCAGATCGGTCAGGCGCACCAGAGGCGGGGAGGCATAGACGATGGTGGCGATCAGCGCCGGGATCTTGCCGGGGCCAAAGATCATCACCGTCGGGATGAGATAGACGAAGCTGGGCAGCGTCTGCATCAGATCGAGCAGCGGCGTGATGGATTTGCGCACGTTGAGCGAGCGGGACATCCAGACACCCACGGGGATGGCGATGACGATGGCGGTCAGCGTGGCCGCGATCATCAGGGCCATGGTGGCCATGGCATCTTCCCAAAGCTCCATGACGCCCAGGAACATCAGGGCGAAGAAGACCACGGTTGGCAGCTGCCAGCGGCGCGTGGCGAGCCAGGCGATACCCACCAGAATCACCGTGATCAGCCACCATGGAGTGGCCAGCAGCAGGTTTTCAATGGACTTGAGCAACATCAGCAGCGGGTAGGCCGCGGCCTCGAATTCATCGCCCCAATTGCGCACGACCCAGTTCAGGGCGTCGTCAATCGAGCGGCGGAGCGGCTTGGTATTTACGATTTCTGGGAACACGGCTTTTCTCTCTCGTGTGGAGGAACGGCGCGGGATGCCGGAAGGCGTAATGGACGCGTTCGGGCATCACGCGGAAAACGGCCGGGTCGTAACCCAGCCGTCAAATTACGTGATCTTAGCGAAACCTACTAGAGGCTTGCGTTGACCTTCTCGGCGACTTCAGCCGGAACCCACTTGGTCCACACGTCCTGCTTGGTACGCAGGAAGTTTTCGGCAGTTGCCTCGGCGTCAGCCTGGTTCTCATCACCATACACCAGCAGCTCGCTGATTTCGGCGTTGGTCAGGCCGGTCTTGGAGAAGTACTCGGCAATGGCCGGTGCTTCTTCAGGCAGCCAGGCGGCAGCGCCGATGACGGCAGGCGACGATGGATAAGCGGTCTTGCCAGCTGGCTTGTCGCAATCCGCGTCGGTGTTGCAGGCATAGATGTCCTTGTCGGCAGGACCCATGTCGAGCATCACAGCGTCATACTTGCCCAGGATCGATGTTGGACCCCAGTAGTAGAACAGGATGGGTTCTTCGCGCGTGAAAGCACGGGCGATCGAGGCATCCAGTGCGCCGCCCGAACCGGGCGAGAACAGGTTCCAGGTGTCTTCCATCTCGTAGGCTTCAAACAGGGCCGAGGTCGAGATCTCGCAAGCCCAGCCTGGAGGGCAGGAATAGAGGCGGCCCTTGCTGGGCTCTTCTGGATCCTGGAAAATCTCCGGGTGATCAACCACGTCCTGCACGGTCACGAGCTCGGGGTGAGCTTCCTGCGTGTAGCCGGGGATGAACCAGCCTTCGACAGTGCCGTCGGTGATGGCCAGGGACAGTTCAACGACGACGCCGTCTTCCTTGCCCTTGTTCCAAGGCTCTTCCATGGCGCTGGTCCACAGCTCCGGCGCAACAGCCGGGGTGCCGCGAGTCATCATGGAAGAAGAGGTTGGGACGGTATCGCCAGTGACGATCTCGACGTTACAGCCGAAGCCTTCTTCGAGAATGGTGGCGTGAATGTGGGCCAAGGCAGCCGCGGACGGCCAGGTCATCTCGGCGATATCGATCGTGCGATCCGTGTCGCAAGCGACAGCATCCTGAGCAAAAGCAGGCGAAGAAGCGGCAGCCATGAGGGCAACAGCAATCGCGGCGGCAGCGCCACCGGTTTTCAGCATCATGTGGATATTCTCCATGTTATAGGCGTTGCCCAACGATAACGACCCAGTAGATGGGTGTCAAATTCGCAGTTACTTTGTATGCTGCTGTAATATCCAAGAAAATTTGGCAATCAGTCTGTTGATTTGCACTGTCTTACGTCTGTGTTGGTGTGATTTTGTCGTGCTTGCTGATGTATTTGGTCTGAACGGGGATTGCGCGGAAGAAAAAGAATTCTCAAAACTGCCGCAAGGTGTGAAATTCGCCGGAATCCCGGATGATTGCGGCAGGTTTGTGCTGCGCGATCTGCGACGGGCTAGACTTGGCAGGTGACTTGGCAGGTGACTGGCGGGCCTCTTGGCGCTCCAAGAGGCGGTGAAGCGTGTTGCCGATGCATCACATGCCCGCAAAGGCTGCCACATTGTTGCCACGGACTTGCGAGTCGGCGCGAGACTGTGCAAAAAGCCCGCAGTCAATTTGGACCCGGTGCAACTCCGGGTGGCTCTTCCGGCCGCCAATCCGCCGGACATACCAGTAACTACGCTCACCCCGACAGCGAGCCCGCAACAGGGCTTTGCCGTATAGAGACGTCTGGACCGTATATATGACATTTATCGAATCGTTTCGCCGTGACTGGCTCTCCAACATCCGCGGTGATGTGCTGGCCGGCATCGTCGTTGCCCTGGCACTGATCCCCGAAGCCATCGGCTTTTCTCTTATTGCCGGCGTCGACCCCAAGGTGGGGCTGTATGCCTCGTTCTCGATTGCCATGATCATTTCGATCACCGGTGGTCGTCCTGCCATGATCTCGGCGGCTACTGCCGCCACTGCCGTGCTGATGGTCAGCCTGGTGCGTGACCACGGTCTGCAATACCTGCTGGCCGCCACCATTCTGGCTGGCGTCATCCAGGTGCTGGCCGGCTATGCGCGGGTTGGCTACATCATGCGCTTCGTATCGCGCTCGGTGCTGACCGGCTTCGTGAACGCGCTGGCGATCCTGATTTTCATGGCGCAATTGCCCGAGATCGTGGGGATGCCATGGGAGACCTATGCGATGATCGCGCTGGGTCTGGCGATCATCTATCTGTTCCCGCGCATCAACAAGACCATCCCCTCGCCACTGGTGTGCATCATCGTGCTGACCATTCTGGCAGTGCTGCTCAAGATCGATGTGCGCTCGGTGGGTGATCTGGGTGAACTACCCTCGACGCTGCCGACCTTCCTGATCCCCGATGTGCCGTATAATCTCGACACGCTGATGATCATCCTGCCCTATTCGATCGGCGTCGCCGCCGTGGGTCTGCTGGAAAGCCTGCTGACCGCTTCGATCGTTGATCAGATGACCGACACCAAGAGCGACAAGAACCGCGAGTCGGTTGGTCAGGGCATTGCCAACTTCTTCACCGGCTTCCTTGGCGGCATGGCCGGTTGCGCCATGATCGGCCAGTCGGTGATCAATGTGCGTTCAGGCGGCCGCGGTCGGTTGTCGACCTTCACGGCCGGTGCGTTCCTGCTGTTCCTGCTCATGGTGCTGGGCGACTGGGTCGGGATCATTCCGATGCCGGCGCTGGTGGCAATCATGATCATGGTGTCGATCGGTACGTTCAGCTGGACCTCGCTGAACGATATGCGCAAGCATCCCCGGCGTTCGAGCCTGGTGATGGTGGCCACGGTGGTGACCGTCGTGGGCACCCATAATCTGGCGCTGGGCGTTGGCGTAGGCGTGCTGCTCTCGGGCATCTTCTTTGCCTGGAAGGTCTCGCAGATCTTCCGCGTGTCGTCGGAGCTGACCGCTGATGGTCGCGAGCGTGACTATGTGATCGAAGGCCAGGTGTTCTTCGCCTCGGCCGAGGATTTCCTCGACGCGATGGACTTCAAGGAAGATCTGGACCGCGTGCGGATCGACGTCACCAAGGCCCATATCTGGGATCTGACAGGCGTCAATGCCGTCGATACCGCCGTGCTCAAGTTCCGCCGCGAAGGCGTGGAAGTGGAACTGGTCGGCATGAACGATGCCAGCGCCACGATCATGGACAATCTGGCCCAGCATGATGAGCCAAACGCCATGGAAAAGGTGCTGGGCCACTAGGCCCGCATCTCACCTGTCGCGCCGTTTTCGGGTCCCGCTCTGGCGGGGCCCGTTTTATTTGGCGGATGCCAGCGTTTCGAGCCGCGCGATAGCGTTGGCCATGCCGGTTTCGGCGCGGATGCGGGCGCCGAGGGCTGCCGCATTGTGGCGCATGGCTGGTGCGTCCATGGCCTGAAGAGCCGATGCGACATGTTCGGCGGTCAGGCGTTTGCGGTCGAGGGGTGGCGGGCTGACGCCGAGATTGTGGAGGCGGCGGGCCCAGAAGGGTTGATCGCCGAAAAAGGGGCAGATGGTGGTGGGCTTTCCGGCGCGCAGGGCCGCTGCCGTGGTGCCTGCGCCGCCGTGGTGCATGGTGGCGCTGACATGGGCAAAGAGCCGGTCATGCGGGGCGGCATCGAGAATGTGGATGTGGTCGGGTGCCATTGAGGCGCTGAGCGCGCCGCCACCGGTGGCGAGCAGACCTCGCTTGCCGGCGCGGGCCAGACCGTCGATTATCGCCTTGGTAAAGCGTTCGGGATCGATGCCGGGCATGCTGCCAAAGCCGACATAGACGGGCGCGTCGCCAGCAGCGAGGAAACGCTGCAGGGCATCGGGCATAACCCAGTCGGGCGTATCGAGAAACCAGTAGCCCGAAACCAGCACGTCATCGCCCCAATCGGCAGGCTTGGGCACCACGCTGGGGCTATAGGCATAAAGGGTGGCATCGGGCCCTTTGTGCTCGGTCTTGGCGGGCAGGCCCAGAACGTCCTGTCGCCATTGGCGCTGCAGCTTGCCGAACAGCACATTGGCACTTTTGGTGGCCAGCAGGTGGCTGGCCCAGTTGAGCGGCCCCAGATTGGCCACCGGAATGAGCGGGCTGGGCCAGGCGGCTGTGGGCGTGAAACCGGGCAGGGGGCAGGCCAGTACGCAGGGCACGCCGAGCTTTTCGGCCATGTGCGGCGAGGCCATGGATTTGGGATGGTGGATAATCAGATCGGGGCCAAAATCGGCAATCGCCTGACCTTCAACTTCGAGCACCTGCCTGACCAATGGCCCAACTTGGCGCAGCAGATTGATGCTGCCCGAAATGGCCTTGCCACCCAAGGCATGCTTGCCGGCCCTGGAATCAATCAGGGCGAGGAATTCGGCGGGCAACGAAACAAAGGGAATGCCCAGTTCGGCCGCCATGGCGGAAAACTGGTCGGGCGCAACCAGTTGAACAAGGTGGCCACGCCCCTGCAGCGCCAGCGCCAGGGCGCAATAGGGCTGGACATCACCGCGGCTGCCCAAGGTCTGGATGGTGATACGCATATTGGCTCCGTCACATCCGCCGGCCTGTCTGTCGGTGGGTGACATATAAGCCCTTGTCGCGCGCTGCCAATGGCCCTGGGCTAGCTGGCGATGTACTCGCGCAACTCGGCCGCCTCGCGCTCGGCCTCTTCGATCTTGTGTTTGACAACGTCGCCAATCGAGATGATGCCGATCAACTGGTCGTTTTCAATCACCGGCATATGACGGATGCGGCGCTGGGTCATGCGCTCCATGACCTCGGCGATCGGCGTGGCGGCCGTGCAGGTCACCACACCGCGCGTCATGCAGTCCATGATCGGCAGCGCCATGGCGTGGGCCGGATTGCCACCCAGACGGCGCACGATATCGCGTTCGGAGAGAATGCCGGCAATGGCGCCTGCGGTGCCGGTGATGACCACTGCGCCGATATTGTTGGCGTTGAGCAGAGCCACGGCATCGGCCAGGGTGCCGGTTTCAGAAAGGGTATGCACCTGCGCACCCTTGGTTTGAAGGATAGTGTCGACAAGCATCGTTCGGTCCTCCTGTAATCAAAGTCTGGACCTGTGCGGGGCGCGGGGCAATAGGCGCTTGGTCTAAACACCTGACAAAAGAAAAGGGCCAGCGCGAGGCTGGCCCAGTCGTCAAGGTCGGGAGAAATTGGAGGTCAGCCCTCGTTGTGGCCGGGGGACCAGTAGCGCCGCACGGGCTTGCGCGCCGGGGCGTGGGCCGGGAGGGTGCCGCGCAAGGCAAATCGCGCGACTTCAAACAGCATGGCAAGGACAAGCAAGGTCAGCGGGATCATGAAAACCATGACCTGGGTATCGGGCTGGGTGGCCAGTGAGGCGGCATTTGCCGGTGAAACGCCAGCCAGAACCGCAGCAAGTGTACCGCCGGCAATCATGGCCGCCGAGACGATGGCGTAGAGGCTGAAACTTTTTAGCTTGGGAGACGTAGCTTTTTGCATGGGATCAACGTCGTTCCTTGTCTTCGCAGTGGGCCTAATAGGCCATGTGAATGCGGTTCGAGTTTGTGTCGAATGGGGTCAGGCGCGTACCATTTGAAGGCAGAAGTGTGGCAATGCAGGCTGTCGACCCCCACAAGAGGAGGCTTTAATGCGTATCTCAGTGGCTTTGGTTTTAGTGCTGGCATCGCTGATGCCCAGCGTGGCGCAAGATGACCGGGTGCCCTGGCAAAGCACGGTAACCGGGCAGATCGAGGCGTTTCGCGCCGAAGACGGTGCGGCCGCATTGGCGCTGGCGGGTGAAGGTTTTCGGGAGCAGTTTGAAGGCCAACCAGAGGCGTTCTATGCCGCCATTGTGCTCAGCGGGTATCAGCCTGTGGTGCAGTCGCGCTCGCACAGCTTTGGCAAATTTACCCGGGTCAGCGAGACAGTGGTGGCGCAGGTGGTGCTGCTGGTCGGGCCCGATCAGGGGCTTTATGAGGCGCTCTATCAGCTGAGCAATGAGCCCGGTGAGGGCTGGCGCGTGCTTGGTGTCGCGCTGCGCAAACAGCCGGGCATCGGAATCTAGCGCATCGGCTTGCCGCCGCGGCGGACAGCCCCTATCACTGCGTCCGGGTTTTCCGGGAGGCGATAGAAATGGGTTTCTTGTCCGACGCACTGGCACGTGTGGCACCATCGGCAACGGTGGCGATCAGCCAGAAGGCGCGTACCATGGCCCAGGAAGGGCGCGACATCATCGCGCTCTCGGCCGGGGAGCCGGATTTCGACACGCCCCAGCATGTGCGCGATGCCGCAACGGCCGCGATGAACGCAGGCAAGACGCGCTACACCAATGTCGATGGCATCCCTGAACTCAAGGAAGCGGTTGCGGCCAAGTTCCGGCGTGATAACGGGCTTGATGTGACCGCAGCGGATTGCTTCGTGTCCTCGGGTGGCAAGCAGATCATCTTCAATGCGATGCTGGCCACGCTCAATCCGGGCGATGAGGTCGTGGTGCCGGTGCCCTATTGGGTGAGCTATCCCGAAATCGTTCGGCTATGCGGCGCCGAACCAGTGTTTGCAGTGGCGGATGCCTCGACTGGGTTCAAGCTGTCGCCTGAGGCGCTGGAGGCGGCGATCACGCCCCAGACGAAATGGCTGATCCTGAACACGCCGTCCAATCCCACCGGGGCCGCCTATAGCGCGGCGGAACTCAAGGCTTTGGCTGCGGTGCTGTTGCGGCACCCGCATGTGCATATTCTGACTGACGATATCTATGAAGTGCTGGTCTATGATGGCGGCAGTTTCGCCACCATTGCGCAGGTGGAGCCCAAGCTGCAGCCGCGCACACTGACCATGAACGGGGTCTCGAAATCACACGCCATGACCGGCTGGCGTATCGGCTATTGCACGGGGCCCAAGCCATTGCTGGCGGCCATGACCAAGCTGCAGAGCCAGTCGACCACCAATCCGAGTTCGATCTCGCAATGGGCGGCAGTGGAGGCCCTGAACGGACCCCAGGGTTTTCTGGCCGAATGGCGCGACGTGTTTCAGGCACGGCGCGATCTGGTGGTGGCCGGGCTTAACGCCAATACCGGGCTCAACTGCCTGACGCCGGCGGGCGCTTTCTATGTCTTCCCCTCGTGTCAGCGCCTTTTGGGCAAGACCAGTGCGGGTGGGGCGGTGCTGGGCACGGACGAGGATTTCGTCATGGCCCTGCTCGAAGAGACTGGCGTAGCGCTGGTGCATGGCACCGCCTTTGGCTTGCCGGGGCATTTCCGGCTGAGTTATGCCGCGAGTAATGCCGAACTGGAAGAGGCGGTCAAACGCATCCAGCAGTTCTGCGCGGGGATCCACTGACCAACCGGCTAGCCCCTATTTGGAGCCCATGAAACTGAGGAAGCCGGTGGCTGAGCCACCCGCTTCGGCGAACATCTGGGTCAGCTTGGAGGTGGATTCGTAGCTGGCGACAGCGGCCTGATAGAAATCATCGCTCCAGCCGGCGGCCTGGCGCTCCTCGACACTCATTGAGGAGAACATCGAGATGATGTTCTGGCTGAAGGCGGTTGGGTCGCTGGAATTGGCGGCATTCTGGAACCCGGCCAACAGCGCCGCGCCGCTCTTGTCGCGCAGAATGGAGGCAGCCTCGTCGGTTTCGGCTGTGGTGAACTTGCTGTCGGTGTTCAGGGCGATGGCGGACAGTGTGCGGCTGGGAAAGCCGGACATGTCGATATAGCTGCCCATTGTGGTTTTGCTGTTGAAGGTGGGCGCCTTGCCCGCCGCGATGGCATCGGCATAGAGCGCGTCGAGTGACTGCCGCGCGCTGCTGGCGACATCGGCGATGTCCTGCTGCTGCATGGCCTGGCCCGTATTGACCAGCGCCAGATAGAGCTGCACCGGATCCTGATCGTCGGTATCGGGCAGGGATTTGGGATCGCTCTGGAGCTGCTTGAGCCCCTCGGTAATGGCGGCGCGACCGGCCAACCAGTCTGCGCCAGCTTTCTCTTCGGACCCAAGGCTATCGAGATATTGCGCAGCCGCTTTGTACAGCGCGGTGAAATTGCCGGTGACCTGTGCCACGCCGGCCGGGCCAGACATGGCGTTTTCGAAGCGGCGCTGCATTTCAAGCCCGGCGGCGGCCTGGGCATCTGCATCGAAGCTGTCATCGCTGGCCATGGCGAACAGCTCGCGCTGGTTCAGGCCCGACAGGTCGATGGCCAGCTTGCCCTCTTCGAGGGGGAGGTGCGTTCGGCCTCTTCAAGCAGACTGGCCAGCCTGGCGTGGGTGTCGGCCAGCACGGTGGCGAAGTCCTTGGTCGCCAGGGCGGCCTGGGCGGCGCTAGAGAGGGTTATGGCGGTGGCGGCCTGCTCGGTAACGTTGGGCACTACAGACGCGCTGGTGGCTGCCGCGTAGGCGCTGCTGGCCGCATTGGACTGGCTGGTGGCCAGGTTGAGATAGCTGGTGCTGGGATAGGGGGCGCTGATGGCAACCATTCTGGGCTCCTGCAATCGGTATGCGGAACACCATGCAATCCACGTGCCGAAGAAAAGGCAATTGAATCAATTGCCTTTTGACAGCCATCGGCGCCAGGGCGGCAGAAACTGCCGGTTGGCGGGCAATAATGTCTGGAATGAAAAGGCCCCGCCCGAGGGGAGGGCAGGGCCCGACGGTCATCAGCCGAAGCGTCTGACCTTGGAGGTGCGGCACCACCACGATTGCCGCAATTCTTGTGGGCTCAATATCGGCTAGCGGGCCTTGCCGCACAAACGCGCAATGGGAAGTGCTGCCATGCAGATTGACGGACGGACCAAGGGGGTGCACGGGACAAAAAAGGGCCCCAACCGAAGTTGGGGCCAATGATAGGGCCGAAGCCAAATCTGAAGTAGGGCCCTGCGCAAGGGAGGAGGATATGCGCCGGACCAGTGAACTAAGCTGCGGGAGGAGGATGCAGCTTTCGTTCGTGTCGCCTAAACGCGGGTCCGAGGGAGGAGGATACGGAGCGGCGTCGCCAGCGACAGGTACACATATAGATTTTGACCGACTGGTCAGCAATGCATAGGTCAGCATGTCTGCCATGCATTCTGCACAGCGACATGTTGTCAATCGCCGGGCGGCCTAGAACACGGCCAGATATTTGAGCAGCGAGATAATGCCGATCACGATCACCACGATCTGCAGGATCTGCCGCAGGCGAGCCTCGATAGGCAGGCGCTGGACGAGCCAGAGAATAAGAACGATCACCAGGAAGGTGATCAGAATGCCGACAAGAACAGATGTGCCCACGATAATCTCCAAAGCAGCGCTTGGTGCGCGAGCAGTAACGTGGCTGTGAACGCTTCGGTTGCATGGCGAGGCCGTGCCGGGCGCTGGATGCATTGGGCAATGCCGGGCGCACGGCAAAAAAAGCCCCGTCCGAAGACGGGGCCGATGATAGGGCCGAAGCCAAATCGAAAGTGGGGCAGAGGCAAGGGAGGAGGATATGCGCTCTGCCAGTGAACCTTGATCGAGGGAGGAGGATACGATCTCGGTCCGGTGTCGCGATACTTGTTCCGAGGGAGGAGGATACGGAACGCGCCTCAGCGACGCCCTCCTTATGAACTCTACTGGATTGGTCGGCAATCCAGTCTGCGTCATGTCTGCCATGCAGTTTTGCACAGGCTGGGCAAAAAATGTGGCCCCGCTCGAGGGGAGAGCGGAGCCACATGTTTGCGGAAACGAATTCCCGCAAGGAGGGAACGCACGGGGCGCAAGGGAGGAGGAGAAGCGCCCGCGGTGCTGGGATCGATATAGGGGGATGGCGGCTGCTCAACAATCAGGCAGAGCGTATATTAGCTATGCATTGGCTGCATATTGATATGGAAAAATCCAACCGAATCAATGCGAAAGCCCGCTTCCCTGTGGCGGATCTGAGGGCGCGCTTTGTAAGCAGTGGCGCGCTTTTTAAGGCGTTTGCAGGTTCTCAATGGTTTCGGCAAGCGTGCCGAGATGCTCGATCCGGGCGTAGCGCGGCTGGTCGCGCGGCTCTTCCGCGCGCTCGTAGGACCAGATCAGATCATGGGGCACATAGATGGCAAAGGCACCCGCAGCGAGAGCGGGCAGGATGTCGGAGCGCAGCGAATTGCCGACCATGACCGTGTGCTCGGGCCCCTCGGTGTGTTGGGCAAAAATTCGCGCATAGGTCTTGGGGCTCTTGTCCGAGACGATTTCGATGGCAGCGAAATAGTCGGCCAGACCGGAAGCTGCCAGCTTGCGCTCCTGATCGAACAGATCGCCCTTGGTCACCAGGATCAGCCGGTGGGTGCGGTGGACCTGTTCAAGTGCGGCATCGACATAGGGCAGGGTTTGAACGGGATAGCTGAGCAGTTCGCGACCCGCGGCCAGAATTTCGGCGATGACCGAACCAGGCACACGATGATCGGTCACCTGCAGCGCCGTCTCGATCATGGACAGCGTATAGCCCTTGGCGCCAAAGCCGTAGTGCTGCAGATCGCGGCTGACCGAGGCGATCAGGCGGTCGTTGAGGTCAGGCGCATCGGTGTAGTCGCGCAGCAGATCGGCAAAGCGCTGTTCGGTCAGCCGAAAATACTGCTCGTTCTGCCAGAGCGTATCGTCGGCATCGAGCGCGATGGTGGTAATGCGCGCCATGGCAGGCTGGCTAGAAGCTCCACTCGCGGGCCTTGGCGACAAGGAAGTCGCGGAAGACGCCGACGCGCTTGGAGTTCTTCAGGGCCGGGGGATAGACGAAGAACGCCTCATAGGCTGGCAGTTCGGTCTCGGCCAGCACCTGCACCAGTCCGTCTTCCTCTTCGGTGACGTAGTCGGGCAGCATGGCGATACCGATGCCGGCGCGGCAGGCCTGCATCATGCCGTAGATGGCGTTCACCTTGAGCGAGGCGCGGCGCGGGCTGGAATCAGTGCGCCCCATGCGCTCGAGGAAGTTGATGTCGCCCAGATAGGAGGGCACAGGCTCGCCAAAGCTGACAATGCGGTGTTCATCGAGCTGCTCGGCGCTGGTGGGCATGCCGAACTCTTCGATATAGCCCTTGGAGGCGTAGAAGTGGTTGTGCACGGTGAACAGCTTGCGCTGGATCATCTCGGACTGGTTGGGGCGATGCAGGCGGATGGCCACATCGGCCTCGCGCATGGCCAGATCGAGCTCGGAATCGTTGAGGCGGATTTCGAGCTGGATCAGCGGATAGAGCTTGAGGAATTCATCGAGCCGGGAGCTGAGCCAGGTCGAGCCAATACCCACCGTTGTGGTGACCACCAGCGGGCCGGTGGGCGTGTCCTGACTTTCGGACATCTGGGTTTCGACCTGCTGCAGTTCCCAGTGCATGCGATGGGCGGTGCGGAACAGCTGCTCGCCCACTTCGGTCAGCACCAGCCCGCG
Organism: Devosia sp. J2-20; assembly: GCF_055808475.1. Lineage (NCBI taxonomy): Bacteria > Pseudomonadati > Pseudomonadota > Alphaproteobacteria > Hyphomicrobiales > Devosiaceae > Devosia > Devosia sp. J2-20. The sequence goes on from NZ_CM147870.1 coordinate 1,068,589, forward strand.
CGCATGGCGGATGAAGAGCTTGAGGCCCAGATCGTCTTCAAGGGCGGAGATCTGTCGGCTGACGGCCGACTGGCTCATGCCCAGCTTTTCAGCGGCGTGCGTGAAACTGCCCGACTCGGCGGCGGTGTGGAAAATCCGGAGTTTGTCCCAGTCGAGCATATCTGTTGACGCTTTCTATTTGGGTCGTCGGTCGCGCTACTCCGCCGCTTCGGCGAGTTCGTGTTCGGCCAGAAAACGTTCCGCTTCCAGAGCGGCCATACAGCCCATGCCTGCGGCGGTGACGGCCTGACGATAGACATCGTCGGTCACATCGCCAGCGGCAAAGACGCCGGGGATATTGGTTTCGGTGGTGCCAGGTTTAACCTGGAGATAGCCACCGGGCTTCATGTCCAGCTTGCCGGCAAAGATCGAGGTCGCCGGGGCATGGCCGATGGCAATGAAAATGCCATCGATGGGCTGTTCATAAGTGGTGTTGTTGGTGCGATCGCGCAGGGTGACCGTGTTGACCGATGGCGGCATGGCCGAACCGCCGATTTCGGCGATCTCGGTATTCCAGCGCACTTCGATCTTGGGGTTCTTGAACAGGCGGTCCTGCAGGATGCGCTCGGCACGGAACTCGTCGCGGCGATGCACGACGATAACCTTGGAGGCAAAATTGGTCAGAAACAGCGCTTCTTCGACCGCGGTATTGCCGCCGCCGACCACAAGCACTTCCTTGTTGCGATAAAAGAAGCCATCGCAGGTGGCGCAGGCGGATACGCCAAAGCCCTGGAATTTCTCTTCGCTGGGCAGGCCCAGCCATTTGGCCTGGGCGCCGGTAGCGATGATGACGCTGTCGGCGGTGTAAATCTCGCCATCGTGGCCGGTCAGCACGAAGGGGCGCTTGTCGAAATCAACATGGGTGATGATGTCGCTGACAAAGCGCGTGCCGACATGCTCGGCCTGGGCCTTCATCTGGTCCATCAACCAGGGGCCCTGAATGACGTCGGCAAAGCCGGGATAGTTTTCCACATCGGTGGTGATGGTCAGTTGGCCACCGGGCTGCAGGCCCTGGATCATGACGGGCTCAAGCATGGCGCGCGCAGCATAGATTGCTGCGGTGTATCCAGCCGGGCCAGACCCGATGATGACGACTTTGGCGTGCATCGTGACGCTCTCCGACAATTGGGAGTTCTCCCTCGGCCGTTACGTTAAAGGCCGAAGTCGTACTCTTTCAAGGCAAACCGTTCTCCCAACAGGCTCATGCCTGTGGAACCGACCGAAATGTCACACCCAAATGGGCAAATGCCCAGTCATGGGGCGTCAGACATACTTGATCTTGAGGATTTCAAAGCTGCGTGCCCCACCGGGAGCGGCGACTTCAAACAGAATCGCCTTCCGACTTGCCGATCATGGCGCGGGCGATGGGCGAGGAAATCGAGATGCGGCCCGCCGAAGCGTCGGCTTCGGGGTCGCCGACGACCTGATAGGTTTTCTCTTCCTCGGTGTCCTCATCAATATAGGTCACGGTGGCGCCGAACTTGACGCTGGTGCCTGAAACCTTGGACACATCGATGATATCGGCGAGCGCCAGAATGGTCTCGAGTTCCTTGATGCGGCCCTCGTTGAGGCTCTGCTGTTCCTTGGCCGCATGGTATTCGGCGTTTTCGGACAGATCGCCATGAGCGCGCGCTTCCGAGATCGCCTCGACAATGCGACGGCGCTCAGTGGCGGTGCGGTGCTCATATTCGGCGGCAAGGGCTTTCTGGCCACCAACCGTCATCGGGATCTTTTCCATTCTCGTCGCCTCCATCGGCACGGCAGTAAATAGCTTCCACCCCAGCCAAAATCCGTTCGGCCTGCGCTTCACGATAAGTTTTAGGGGAGAGAGACCTCAAATTGCCCGGCTGCCGCGTTGCGGTCAAGCCGGTGTGCGTATGAACGTGGTTATGTCCACACGCGCTTTCAAGCACCATCTCTTCTCGCAGAAAGGCCAGATCATGCAAGCCCTCGTTCCAGCCCTCGCCATTTCGCTGCTTATTGTGCCGGTTGGCGCAGCTCAGGAGGTGCAATCAAGCGCCGGAGTGCTGAGCGCCACCGTGCTCAGCGAAGGGTTGGATCACCCGTGGGCGCTGGCGTTCCTGCCCGATGGGCGCTTGTTGGTGACCGAGCGCAGCGGGCAATTGCTCGTGATCGACGATGGGGTGATCAGTGGCCCGATTGCCGGCACGCCCGATGTTTATAATCAGGGGCAGGGTGGCCTGCTCGATGTGGCGCTGGCGCCAGACTTCGCCGAGAGTGGCAAGATCTATCTCACATTTGCCGAAAAAGCCGCCGATGCGGGGCTGCAGCGCGGGCAGGGCACCGCCGTGATGGTGGCCCGGCTGGTGCTGGAGGGGGATGCCGGCCGGCTGGAGGACCAGCAGGTGATTTTCCGCATGAACAAATTCACCACCACCAACAGGCATTTCGGTTCGCGCGTTGTGGTCGGCAACGACGGCAATCTGTTCGTGACGCTGGGCGAACGCGGTGAGCAGGACCGGGCGCAGGACTTTGGCGATCTGGCCGGCGGCGTAGCGCGCATTGGCCCTGATGGTTCAGTGCCGACGGACAATCCCCAACTGGACGGCTGGGCGCCGGAGCTGTGGAGCAAGGGACACCGCAATCCGCAGGGCGCGACGCTACGCGCGGATGGTCAATTGTTCACGGTCGAGCACGGGGCACGCGGCGGTGATGAGGTCAACAACCCGCAGCCCGGCGCCAATTATGGTTGGCCGGTGATCACCTATGGCGAGGATTATTCCGGCCTGCCCATCGGGGTGGGGACCGAAAAGGAAGGGCTGGAGCAGCCATTGTTCTATTGGGACCCGTCTATTTCCCCCTCGGGGCTGGATTTCTATGACGGCGACCTGCTGGCGGGCTGGCAGGGCGACCTGCTCACTGGCGGGCTGAGCGGGCAGGTGCTGGTGCGGCTTGATGTCGAGGATGACACCATTGTGGGCGAGGAACGCCTGTTTGCCGGGCAGCTGGGCCGGGTGCGCGATGTGAAGGTGGGTCCCGATGGCGCGATCTATCTGATCACTGATGAAGATAATGGCCGGTTGATCCGGGTGGCACCAAGCGGGCAATGAAACGCGCGTTGGTCGATTTGTAAGATTGACGACGGCAAGGCTTGCGCCGGCGCGGGCGCGACCTGACAATGGCAGTTCAGCAAGCGGAGCCGCATCGTGAGTGAAACCAGCCCTATCGTTGGTGGTGGACCCAAAAAGGTCCTCTATACTCTGGCCACCATTGGCCGCATGGGGGTGGGCAAGGCTGCCAAGGCGCTGACCGCCAAGAATGCATGCAAAGCCTGTGCCTATGGCATGGGCGGACAGCGTGGCGGCATGACCAATGAACTCGATGAGTTTCCTTCGGTTTGCAACAAGTCCGTCCAGGCCCAATCGACAGATATCCAGCCTGCCATTCCCGACGCGATCTTTGCGCATAGCCTGGCCGATCTGCAGGAGCTGACGGGCAAGGAAATGGAGCATCTGGGCCGGTTGGGTACGCCGCTGTTCAAGGCCGAGGGTGCGGATCGGTTTATGCCGGTGGATTGGGATTTCGCCATGGCCCATGCGGCGCGGAAGCTGGGGGCGGCAGACCCGCAGCGCAGCTTTTTCTACTCGTCCGGGCGTTCGTCCAATGAGGCGGGTTTTCTGTTTCAGCTGCTGGCGCGGGCCTATGGCACCAATAACGTCAACAACTGCTCATATTATTGCCACCAGGCGACCAGCGAGGGGCTGGCCACAACCATTGGCAAGGGCACATCCAGCGTCGAGCTGGAGGATCTGACCGGCGCCGATCTGATCTTTGTGATCGGGGCCAATCCGTCATCGAACCATCCGCGCTTCATCCACATGCTCAAGAACTGCCGCGAGCGGGGCGGGCAGGTGATCGTGATCAACCCGGCCAAGGAGCCGGGGCTGGTCAAGTTCGCGGTGCCCAAATCGCCCAGTTCGATGCTCAAGGGCGGCAGCGAGATCGCATCGGACTATGTGCAGCCGCGGATCGGCTCGGACATCGCGCTGATGAAGGGCATTGCCAAGGCGGTGCTGGAGCTGGGGCTGGAGGACCGCGACTTTATCGCCAGCCATGCCAGCGGGTTTGAGGCGTTTGCAGCGGATCTCGATGGTCTGAATTGGGACGCGATCAGCGCAGCGTGCGGGATCAGTGCCAAGGAGATCGGGCATATCGCGCGGCAATATGGGCGCTCCAAGCACGCGGTGTTTGCCTGGGGCATGGGGATGACCCACCACATTCATGGCGTGGCCAATGTGGAAGCCATCGCCAATCTGGCGATGCTGCGCGGCATGGTGGGCAAACGCTTTGCCGGGCTGTTGCCGCTGCGCGGGCACTCCAATGTGCAGGGGATTGGCACGATCGGCGTCAAGCCGGTGCTCGCCAAGGATGTGCTGGCCAAGATGGAGGCAGAATTCGGCGTCAGCTTTCCCGAGGAGCGCGGCATGGACACCATGGCGTGCCTCAAGGCGGCTGAGGCGGGTAGCATCGACAATGCGGTGATCATGGGTGGCAATCTGTGGGCAGCGACGCCCGATACGGCCTTTGCCAGCAGAGCCATGGAAGCCATCGGCTTCAAGCTGTTTTTGACCACCACGCTCAATAGGGGGCATGTGCACGGGCTGGGCGATGGTGAGGTGCTGGTGCTGCCGGTGACCGCGCGTGACGAGGAGTGGGAGCCGACCACGCAGGAGTCGATGTTCAACTATGTGCGGCTGAGCGATGGCGGCATTCGGCGGCTGGAGAATGTGCGCCCCGAGAGCTGGATATTGGGAGCGCTGGGGGCGCAACTGCTGCCCAATTCGCCGATCGATTTCAAGGCGTTCAGCGGCCACTCCAAAGTCCGCGATGCAATCGCGACCATTGTGCCGGGCATGGAAGAGCTGGCCGATATCGACGTGGCCAAGCGCGAATTCCATATCAAGAGCCGGGTGATGCACACGCCAGAATTTGGCACGGTGGACGGCAAGGCGCATTTCGTTGTGACGCCGCTGCCAGCAGCTACCGCAGCGCAACTGAGCCTGGCGACAGTGCGCAGCGAGGGGCAGTTCAACACCATTATTTATGAAGAAAAAGACAGCTATCGCGGCGGCGCGGGCCGCGATGCGGTGTTTCTGAATGCCGATGACATGGCCGGGTTCGGCGTGCGCGAGGGGCAGGTGGTGACGATTGCCTCAGATGCCGGCCGGATGCGGGCGGTGGCACGGGCGTTCGATCTGCCGCGCGGCAGCGCCATGGCCTATTATCCTGAAGCCAATGTACTGGTGGGGACCGAAGTCGACCCGCGCAGCAAGACACCGGCGTTCAAATCGGTGAGCGTGCGGCTGGAACTGGACGGGGTGAGCGCATGAGCGCGACGGGTTTTCCGCAGGCGACACTGGATTTTCTGAGCGGCATTGCCGCCCATAACGAGAAGGCCTGGTTTGACGAGAATCGCGCGCTGTATGAAGCCGGGTATGTCGCGGCAGGGCGCGCTTTTGTCGAAGAAATGGGGCCACGGCTCAAGGCGTTGTCGCCGAGCGTACAGTTCGCGGCCAAGGTCAATGGCTCGCAGTCGCGGATCAATCGCGATGTGCGCTTTTCAAAGGACAAGCGGCCTTACAAGACACATCTGGATCTGTGGTTCTGGCATGGCGAAAAGCGCAGCTGGGACTGTCCGGGCTTCTGGTTTCGCCTGACGCCGGATGGGGTGCATCTGGGATGCGGCCTGCATGGCATGGGCAAGGAAACGCTGGAATCATTCCGCCATTCGATCGTGCTGCCGCGCTCCGGCAAGGCGCTGGTGGCGGCGGTCGAGGCGGTACGGGCCAATGGTGATTACGAGATTGGCGAAAAGACGCGCAAGCGGCTGCCACGCGGTTTCGAGGCGCCCGAGGAGCGTGCGGAGTTCCTGCTCTATGAAGGGCTGACGGCGGGCACATCATTGCCCGCCAGCGCGGCGCTTGAAGCCGATTTCGCCGATATCTGCATGAGCCATTTTACCGCCACCTGGCCGGTGGGCAAATGGCTGCTCGACGAGGTTGCGACGGGCGCCTGAGCCTTAGTCCTGCAGCGGATAGGCGACATAGGCGAAGCGCTGACTGTCAGGCGCCCATGAGTTTACGTTGATCGTGCCCTGACCGCCGAAAAAAGCGATGATGTCGCGCTTTTCGGCGCCATCGGGGCGCATGAAGCGCAGGATGACATCCTTGTCGGCAGGGTGGCCCTGGGTGTCGGGTGGGTAGCTGATATAGACGACCGAAGCGCCATCGGGCGACAGGTGCGGGAACCAGTTGACCCGTTCGTCATCGGTCAATTGCTCGACATTGCTGCCATCGGCCGCCATGCGGAAGCACTGGGCGTGGCCGGGCGAAGTTCGTTCGGAGTTGAAGTAGATCCACTGACCGTCCGGAGAATATTCGGGGCCATCATGGGGCGCGTCGAGATCGGTGAGGCGTGTGTCGGGGCCGCCAGCTGTGGGAATGGTGAAGATGTTGATCCGGCGCGTGCCGTTGGGCGCTTCGACGGCGACATAGGCCAGTGTGTCGCCATCGGGGCTGATGCCGTGCAGATAATAATGGTGCGGGGTGGTGTGCGTGTTGGAGACGCGGCGCGGCGTGCCGCCGGTGATCGGCACGGCGTAGAGATGACCATCATCAGAGCTTACATAGACGGTCTGGCCATCGGGGGAGAGCACGTGATCATTGTTGAGATCGCGCAGATCGCCGGTTTCGATCCGTTCCGGGGTGCCGCCGGTCGCGGCGATGCGCCAGAGTTCGCCGCCGGCGTTGAACACCAGCGTGTTGCCATCGGGCGTCCAGTTGGGCGCCTCGATCACTTCATCGGCGGTGAAAATCACCGTGCGGTCGGTGCCGTCCGCCTTGATGATAGTCAGTTCGGCGCGCTGGCCGGGCTGCAGGGCACGCCCGCGACGGGTGAATTTCGGATTGGTCAAGGTGATCTCCCAGGCAGCCAGAAGGCGCAAAGCCGATTTGTATTAGCGATAATCCACTGGCGTTGTTAGAGCGGCGGTGCCGGCTTGGCAAGGCCCGTGCAGCCCGCGCTCAGGAAGCGGGCTGCGGTCCCATCTGCAGGATGGCGGGCTGAGCTGTCAGCAATTTCTGCGCAACGGCCTTGATGTCCGCCACACTGACCGCGTTGATCAGTTCGGCGCGGCGGGCGATGTAGTCGATGCCCAGATCGCGCAATTGCAGACCGACCAGCGTGTTGGCGATGGCCGAGGACGAGCTGAGCTCATTGATGGCGTAGGAGCCGATCAGGTATTTCTTGGCAGCGGCGAGTTCGTCTTCGGTGGGGCCGCTGGCGGCCATGTCGGCCACGACCTGCTTGATGACGTCGAGTGTTTCTCCGGCGCGATCAGCCCGGGTGGCGGTGGAGATCACCAGCGCCTGACTGTGCGCCATATTGTTGAGTGCGGCAGTAATGCCATAGGTCAGGCCACGCGTTTCGCGCACTTCGGTGGTCAGGCGCGAGCCGAAGGTATCGCCGCCCAAAATCTGGGTCATCAGATAGGCTGCTAGATAGTCCGGATCGTCGCGCTCAAGGCTGGGATAGGCCATGAAGATCGAGGTCTGCGGCAGATCGTAGTCGACGCGCAGGTCCTGGCCCAGCCTGGGCGCAATGTCGGCGATAGCGGTCAGATCCGGTTGCTCGGGCAGGGTGCCGAACAGGGTGTCGAGCATGGCCGTGGCAGCCTCGGCGTCGATGGCGCCGACAATACCGACATGCAGGTTCTGTCGGGCGAACAGCCTGGTGTGCATGGCGCGCAGATCCTGGGCGGTCAGGCCTGCCAGCGTTTCAAGCGTGCCTTCGCTGCGGCGGGCATAGGGATGGTCGCCATAAAGCGCGGTGGCCCATTGGCGCTGCGCGGCGGTGCCGGGGTTCTGCGCTGCGGCGTTGATGCCGGTGACCAGTTGGGCGCGCATGCGATCGATCGGGTTCTGGTCAAAGCGTGGTTCTTCGATCGCCAGCTTGAGCAGGGCCACGGCTTCGTCGCGCTGGTCGGCCAGCATGCGCATGGAGCCATAGAATGCGTCAGTGTCGGCGGCAAAGCCCATCTCGGCCCCTGCGTCATCAAGCGCGATCTGGAAGGCCTCGCTGTCGAGATCACCAGCGCCTTCGTCGAACAGGGTGGTGAGCAGGGTCGTCAGCCCTTCCTTGCCGATAGGGTCCTGGGTGGTGCCGCCCTCAAAGGCAAAGCGGATGGTGACAATGGGCACGGCATAGTCTTCGACCAGCCAGGCCTTGATGCCCTTGGGAGAGGTGATGTCCTGAAAGACCACTTCGGCCTGGGCGGGCAGGGTGGCAAGCAGCAGGGCGCAACTGGTGGCGATGGCCGCAAGGGTGCGGCGGAGCGGGGGCAGAATGGTCATGGTGTTATTGCGCTCCGGTTGCGGGCAGCAGATAGCTGGTCACGGCTTTTGAGGGATCGAGATATTTGCTGGCGACCGCCTGAACCTGTTCGGGTGTGACGGCGCGAATGCGCTCGGGCCATTGCTCGATGTCTTCCACGCTGCCGCCGCTGGCCAGGGCATTGCCATACATCTGCGCCATGTTCTGCTGGGCATCGCGGGCAAAGATCAGGCCGCGCCGATAGCGCGCCTTGGCCCGGTCGAGCTCCTGATCGCTGATGCCCTCGGTGATCAGTCGGGTCAGTTGCGTATCCATGGCGGCCTCGACCTCGGCCAGGGTATGCTGGCCCTGCGGGGCGCCATAAATGGAGAAACCGCTGGGGTCATAGGCACCGCCATCATAACCCGCACCCGCCTGCGCGGCGATGCCGGATTTGACCACGACCTCCTGATAGAACCGGCTGCGGCTGCTGCCACCGAGAATTTCCGAGAGCAGGTCGAGCGCTTCAGCTTCGCCGGGCTCGGCGGTGCGATAGGTGGGAACCACCCAGGCGCGCAGGAAGCTGGGGATGCCGACGCGCGGATCGTGCAGTGTGACGCTGGCGCTGGTGTTGCGCTCGGGCTCGGACGGGCGGACGCGGGGTGGCAGGTCGGGACCGCGTTCAACCTTGCCATAGGTCTGTTCGGCCAGGGTGCGTACGGTTTCGGGCTCCACATCACCGGCCACAACGAGCACGGCATTGTTGGGGGCATAATACTGATCGTAAAAGCGGGCGGCGTCAGCCCGGTTGAGCTGTTCCATCTCGTGCATCCAGCCAATGGTGGGGATGCCATAGGGGTGGTTCTGGTACAGCGTCGCGGTGAACTCTTCGCTCAGCAGCGACTGAGCGCTGCTCTCGACACGCTGGCGACGTTCTTCAAGTACAACGTCGCGTTCGGACCCAATCACCTCTTCACTAAGCACCAGGCCGCGCATGCGGTCGGCTTCGAAATCCATCATGTCCGCCAGTGCCTCGGGGGGCACGGTTTCAAAATAGGCGGTGACGTCGGCCGTGGTGAAGGCGTTCAGATTGCCGCCGAGTTCGGTGACGGCGGCATCCAGTTCGCCAGCGGGGTGGCGTTCGGTGCCCTTGAACATCAGATGCTCAAAGAAATGGGCGATGCCGGACTTGCCTGCTGGCTCGTCGGCGCTACCCACCTTGTACCAGACCATATGGGTGACCACCGGTGCCCGATGATCGGGGATCACCACGACCTCCAGCCCGTTGTCGAGGCTGAAATGGGCGACGGCGTTCTGGGGCGATGTCGCCGGCTGTGCGGGCGTTTGCTGCGCGAAGGCTGAGGGAATCAGCAGCGCAGCGCCACAAAAGGCCAGGGCGAGTTTGATGGTCATCGGCACATCCGGTGTTGTAGGCGCGTGGGGGCGGTCGGGAAACCGCCGGGCGGGGCGCAATATTGGTTGGCGCGGTGAGGTAATGGGATGGATGCGGCGAGAGTGCGGCGGCATGTTGCTCTCGGCCGCGCCATCCCCTACATACGGCACAAAATCTCCCATTGCCGAGGACAGCGCCACATGGCACGCCAATTCATCTATCACATGGACGGAATGTCCAAAGCCTATGCCGGCGGCAAGAAGGTTTTGGACAATATCCGCCTCTCCTTCTACCCCGATGCCAAGATCGGTGTGCTGGGCCCCAACGGGTCGGGCAAGTCGACCCTGCTCAAGATCATGGCCGGTATCGACAAGGAATTCCAGGGCGAAGCCTGGGTCGCTGACGGCGCCAAGATCGGCTATCTGAGCCAGGAACCCGAGCTTGATCCGGCGCTGAACGTGCTGGGCAATGTGATGACGGGCGTCAAAGAGAAGAAGGCTATCGTCGATCGTTACAACGAACTGATGATGGACTATTCCGACGAGACCGCCGATGAGGCCAGCAAGCTGCAGGACCAGATCGACGCGGAAAACCTGTGGGATCTGGAAAGCCAGGTCGAAGTGGCCATGGAAGCGCTGGGCTGCCCTCCCGGCGATGCCGATGTGACCAAGCTGTCAGGTGGCGAACGCCGCCGCGTGGCGCTGTGCGCGCTGCTGCTGAGCAAGCCCGACCTGTTGCTGCTCGATGAGCCAACCAACCATCTGGACGCCGAGACCACGGCCTGGCTGGAACGCCACCTGCGTGAATTCGCGGGTGCCGTGCTGATCATCACCCATGACCGCTACTTCCTCGACAATGTGACGGGCTGGATCCTGGAGCTCGATCGCGGTCGTGGCGTGCCGTATGAAGGCAATTACTCGGCCTATCTGACAGCCAAGGCAAAGCGCTTTGCGCAGGAAAAGAGCGAAGACGCAGCGCGCGCCAAGGTGCTGGAACGCGAACGCGAATGGATGGGCCAGAGCCCACAGGCGCGGCAGTCCAAGTCCAAGGCGCGTCTGAAATCCTACGAAGAACTGGTCAAGGTTAACGAGGCCCGTACGCAGTCCTCGACGGCGCAGATCGTTATTCCGGCCGGCGAGCGGCTGGGCAATAACGTGATCGATATCGAAGGGCTGTCCAAGTCCTATGGCGACCGCCTGCTGATCGACAATCTCAGCTTCAAAGTGCCACCGGGCGGCATTGTGGGGATCATCGGTCCCAATGGCGCGGGCAAGACCACGCTGTTCCGCATGATGACCGGGCAGGAGACGCCAGACACCGGCACGGTGACCGTCGCCGAGACCGTCAAGATGGGCTATGTCGACCAGAGCCGCGACAGCCTTGATCCCAACAAGACCGTCTGGGAAGAAATCTCGGAAGGCGACGAAATCCTGTTGCTGGGCAAGCGCGAAGTGAATTCGCGTGCCTATACGTCCTCGTTCAACTTCAAGGGTGGCGATCAGCAGCAGAAGGTCGGCAATCTCTCGGGTGGTCAGCGCAATCGCGTGCATCTGGCCAAGATGCTCAAGAGCGGCTCGAACGTGCTGCTGCTCGATGAGCCCACCAACGATCTGGACACCGAGACCCTGGCCGCGCTGGAAGAGGCGCTCGAGGAATTCGCCGGCTGCGCCATCATCATCAGCCATGATCGCATGTTCCTTGACCGTCTGGCCACGCACATGCTGGCGTTTGAGGGCAACAGCCACGTGGAGTGGTTCGAAGGCAACTTCGCCGACTATGAAGCTGACAAGATCCGTCGCCTGGGCGCGGATGCGGTCAACCCAAAGCGCGCGACATACAAGCCGCTGACGCGTTAAGACGATGACTTTGAGCGGGCACAGCGCCCGCTCTTTGCTGTGGGGGCAATATGAGACTTGTAGTGGCCGGCCTGGTTTGGGCCGTTTTGGCTGGTGTTGCGGTGGCCGAACCGGCGCAATGCACGGTGACCGGGTTCGGGACGTTTGATTGCGAACTGTCGCGCGACGGCGGCGGGCTAACCTTCGGCTTGCCCGATGGTCAGGTGTTTGCCTTTGCCCTGGTGGGTGAAGGCGAAGGGCTGGGCTATCTGACGCCGGTAGATGCCGGGGCGGGCACCTATCCGGTCGAACTCGGTCTGATGACGGCTGCGGTGGATGCGCCGGGTTGCTGGGTAGGCGGCAAGGACGATTTCTCGTTCTGTGCGCTGGTCGCCCAATAATGAGCGCCGATCTGCCGGAGGCCTTCGAGCCGTTCGCGCTTGAAGTGGGCGGCGCCACTCTGGCGGGGGTGGAAACCGGCGAAGGCTTGCCGGTGGTGTTTGTGCATGCCGGGGTATGCGACAAGCGGATGTGGGCCCGGCAGATGGTGGCGGTTGCCGATATTGGCTGGCACGCGATTGCCTATGACCGGCGCGGCTATGGTGAGACCACCAGCCCCGACGAAGCCTTCAATCATGTTGATGATCTTGAAGCGCTGCTCGAAGCGCTCGATATCCATGCCGCGGTGTTTGTCGGCTGTTCGCTGGGCGGTGGTCTGGCGCTGGATTTCGCGCTGCGCCATCCCGGTCGGGTGATTGGTCTGGTGCTGATCGGCACGTCGGTCACCGGCGCGCCGTGGAATTCGACTGAAGCCGAAGCCATGATCGAGGCGGCCGAAGAGGACGCGTTCGAGCGCGGCGATCTGGAGATGCTCAACAAGGTTCAGGCCCATGAATGGCTCGACGGGCCGCGTGGGCAGAGCGGCCGGGTCGGGGGAGAAGCGCGCAAGCTGTTCCTCGAGATGAACGCGCTGGCGCTGAGCAAACCGGACCTGTCGCAGGACGAACAGCGACCCAGCGCCTGGCACCGAATGGGTGAAGTCGCCGCGCCCAGCCTGCTGCTGGTGGGGGATCAGGATTTCACCACGCTGATCGACCGGCACGAATATCTGTCCGAAGAAATGCCGAACGCCTTTGCCGCCGTGCTCGAGGATGTGGCGCATATTCCGAGCCTGGAGCGGCCCGATCTGGTCAATTCCATGATCCTGCAGTTTCTTGACGCGATCGAAGGCAGCGGCAGCGCAGAAGATGACGACGAGTCAGACATTTAGCCTGCGGTATGGGTTCCCGTTTGGGGCTTGCTCGCACGCTGATTCAACATACTGAGAAGCCGATTCAACTGCGTGGCGCGTTGAATCGGCTTTTTTGTTTAGTGCGTTGATTTATCGAGGCAATCAGAGGGCGATGACGCCGTTGAGGTGCTGGGTCAGTTGCGCGGTGGGCAGATTGGTCAGATCCTTGTCCAGTTCGGCCATCACGGTCTTTTTGACATTGGGCGAGATGGCCTTGCGGATGTCGCCCAGGGCGATCGGAGCGGCAACGATGATCAGCCGGTCAAAGGCACCGTCCTGCAATTTGCGGTCGAGATTGGTGGCCAGTGATTTGACGAATTCGGTCTCACGATGTTCCACCGGATCGGTGCGGGGCTCCATGGCGCTGCGGCCTGAACCGCTCGAGGAGAAGCTGCGGCCGGGCTTGTCGGCCTGAATGTCCTGCGCCTGCATGTTGGGCATGGCCCAATCCTGTCCCTGAACCTGCTGAAGTCCCTTGCCCGGCCCGGTGTTCTCGAGAACTCGGGCCTGCGCGCCGTCTGCAATCAATACCCAGGTGACAGTTTTCTTCATGATGAACTCCTGCTGGTGGATCGTCGGATTGGCATGTGCCTGCAGGCATCAAGATGCCTGCACACCAAAGGTCGGCCCCTGCACCTGGCTTTGCAAGATGGCAGGGAGCACAAACTTGGATCGGGTGATGCTGCGGCTCAATTCGGGCGAGGGTTTGAACGGCAGTGCTTTTTATGCCGCGCTGGCGCTGCGGGTGTCGCGGATCACGCTGGCGATGCGCTCAAAGGTCGGCCCAAACGGGGTGGCTTCGCGCCAGACCAGACGGAGCAGGCGCTCGGCGCCGGGGGTGCCCAATTGGTGGATGGCGATGCGCGCATCGGTGGCTTCCTTGCGCACAGCGATCTGGGGCAGCAGCGTAACGCCCTGACCATTGGCGACGAATTCGACGATGGTGGAGAGCGAGGTGGCCGCAAAGGTGCGCGGGCCCGTATCGCTCTCCAGCCGACAGGCGGCAATGGTCTGGTCGCGAAAGCAATGGCCTTCATCGAGCAGCAGGATGCGCTCGGGTGACAGGCCATTGAGCGAGGCAGGTTCGGCGGTGACCTCGCTGCGGCTGGTGGCCAGCACGAAGCGATCTTCGAACAAGGGGGCACTGATCAGGCGGGGCCCCCTGTCGGGCGGGTCGGTGGCGATCAGAGCAATGTCGATGCTGCCATCAACCAGACCGGCGAGCAGGGCATCGGTGCGGTTCTCGCTGACGGTGAAATCGAGCTTGGGCAGGCTGGCCTGCAGCGCCGGGAAGATTTCGGGCAGCAGATAGGGCGCCACGGTGGGGATCAGGCCGAAGCGGATGGCGCGTTCGGGCCGCCCGGCATGGCCCATGGCAAAGCCGGCAAGTGCGTCGGCGCCTTCGAGCAGGGTGCGGGCGCGCGCGACAAATTCACTGCCGAACGGGGTAAGTCGCGCGCCGCCCTTGAGCCGATCAAACAAGGGGGTGCCGCAGAGCGTCTCGACGGCGGCGATTTGCTGGCTCAAGGCGGGCTGGCTGATATTGCAGGCGGCGGCCGCCCGGCCAAAATGGCCGGTATCGGCGACGGCAGCGACATAGCGCATCTGTTTGAGAGTGAAGTTCATGATAGGTGCAGCTTATCATAGTTAGTGGATCAATCAATTTGCCTAATGGACATGGCTGCGTCACAAAGCTGATCAAAGTTTAGAACGGTTACAGGGAGCGCCACATGACCGAAACAACTTCTTCCAGCGCGGGCGAATGCCCAGTTGCACACGGCCAGTCAGGGGACGGCGGTCGCAAGGGCGGCGGCGCCCGCCGCAATCGTGACTGGTGGCCCAAGCAGCTTGACGTCCAGGTCCTGCACAATAACTCTGCGTTGTCGGACCCGCTTGGCCCCGAGTTCAGTTATGCCGAAGCGTTCAAGACGCTTGATCTCGAAGCGGTCAAGAAAGACTTGCATGCGCTGATGACCGACTCGCAGGATTGGTGGCCAGCCGACTTTGGCCATTATGGCGGCCTGTTCATCCGCATGGCCTGGCACAGCGCGGGCACCTATCGCATCACTGATGGTCGTGGCGGCGCCGGGGCTGGGCAGCAGCGCTTTGCGCCGCTCAATAGCTGGCCTGACAATGCCAATCTGGACAAGGCGCGTCGGCTGATCTGGCCGATCAAGCAGAAGTACGGCAACAAGCTGTCCTGGGCCGATCTGATGGTGCTCACGGGCAATGTCGCGCTGGAGTCGATGGGCTTCAAGACCTTCGGCTTTGCCGGCGGTCGCGCCGATGTGTGGGAGCCAGAGGAGCTGTACTGGGGCCCTGAAGGCACCTGGCTGGGTGACGAGCGCTATAGCGGCGAGCGCCAGCTGTCCGAGCCACTGGGCGCGGTGCAGATGGGTCTGATCTACGTCAATCCCGAAGGCCCGAACGGCAATCCGGATGCGCTGGCATCGGCTCGCGACATTCGCGAGACCTTTGCCCGCATGGCAATGAATGACGAAGAGACCGTGGCGCTGATCGCTGGCGGTCACACCTTCGGCAAGACCCATGGCGCGGGCGATCCGTCGCTGATCGGTCCCGAGCCCGAGGGCGAAGATCTGTCCAAGCAGGGTTTTGGCTGGACCAGTACGCATGGCAGCGGCATGGGTGCCGACGCCATTACAGGTGGTCCCGAAGTGACCTGGTCGCAGACGCCGACGCAGTGGAGCAACCACTTCTTTGACAATCTGTTCGGCTATGAGTGGGAGCTGACCGAGAGCCCCGCTGGCGCCAAGCAGTGGGTGGCCAAGAACGCCGAGCCATCCGTGCCCGACGCGTTTGATCCGAACAAGAAGAAGCTGCCGACCATGCTGACCTCGGATCTGGCCCTGCGCGTTGATCCTGCCTACGAAAAGATCTCGCGTCGCTTCTACGAGAATCCGGACGAGTTCGCCGATGCGTTCGCGCGTGCCTGGTTCAAGCTGACCCACCGCGATATGGGCCCGAAGGTGCGCTATCTGGGCCCTGAGGTGCCATCCGAAGAGCTGATCTGGCAGGACCCGATCCCCGCCGTTGATCACGAGCTGATCAATGACAGCGATATTGCCGCGCTCAAATCCAAGGTGCTGGCCAGCGGTCTGTCGATTGCCGAGCTGGTCTCGACCGCCTGGGCATCGGCCTCGACTTTCCGGGGTTCGGACAAACGCGGTGGTGCCAATGGTGCCCGCGTTCGGCTGGCGCCGCAGAAGGATTGGGAGGTCAACCAGCCTGCCCAGCTGGGTAAGGTGCTGGCCGCGCTCGAGGCGATCCAGCAGGACTTCAATGGTGCGCAGACTGGCAACAAGAAGGTTTCGCTGGCCGATCTGATCGTGCTGGCCGGTAGTGCCGCTGTCGAACAGGCAGCCAAGGCGGCCGGGATTGCAGCGGATGTGCCGGTCACGGTTGGCCGCATGGATGCCTCGCAGGAGCAGACCGATGCGCATTCGTTCGAGGCGCTCAAGCCACGGGCGGACGGTTTCCGCAATTATCTGAGCGGTCGCCAGTTCATGGAGCCCGAAGAATCGCTGGTCGACAAGGCGCAGTTGCTGCGTTTGACAGCACCCGAGATGACGGTGCTGGTGGGTGGTCTGCGTGTGCTGGGTGCCAATTACGACAATGCCCAGCATGGCGTGTTCACCAATAATCCGGGCACGTTGACCAATGACTTCTTCCTCAACCTGCTCGATATGGGCACGCGGTGGGAGCCAAAGGCCGATGAAGACGGGATCTATGAAGGGTTCGACCGCAAGTCGGGCGAAGCCAAGTGGACCGGTACGCGTGTCGATCTGATCTTTGGGTCGCACTCGCAACTGCGTGCCGTTGCTGAAGTCTACGCCCAGTTCGATGCGCGCGAAAAATTCGCCAAGGATTTCGTCGCCGCCTGGACCAAGGTGATGAACGCCGATCTGTTCGTGAACTAGGCGTTCGAGGGCAGCGCAGGCTGTCTGGACACTGCCCAAACCAAATCAGCCCCGGCCGGGAAACCTGCCGGGGCTTTTTGCGCGCCCCGTGCAGACCGTTACAATTTGAATCAATATCGGGGCTCGGACTTCAGTGCCTGCAAAAGATGAGAGTCCATCGTCGCAGTGTTATTGACGGCAGAAGCCGGGAGACTGACGATGAGCGAGCTTGATCAAGGGCAGCGGGCGTTTTCGAGCTTTCGGGTTCTGAATGGCGAAGGCAACCACTCCGAGCGCGAAGACCTGTTCCGCAATATGGCTGAGCTGTTCAGTTATGTTTCGGACCGGTGCGATGATGAGCAGGTCGCCCAGTATGACGAAGTGCTGTGTCAGCTCGCCGAATTTGTCGAGATTGAAGCGCGGGCCCATGTCGCCAGCCTTCTGGCGCCGCTTGACCGGGCGCCGGGTACGGTGGTGGTCAAGCTGGCCAATGACGACATTGAAGTCGCCAGGCCGCTGCTGCAGTTCTCCAAGGTACTTTCCGATGATGATCTTATCGACATCATCACCCATCAATCCGACCAGCATCGCGAAGCCATTGCCAGCCGCCACAAGGTAGCTGAGCGGGTTGGTGATGCCATTGTCGACCATGGCCAGACCGGCTCGGTGGTGCGTCTGGTGCGCAATACCAATGCCGAGTTGCACAAGGCGACGCTGGAAAAGCTGGTTGAGCGCGCGGCCAAGGATGTCGAGATCGCTGCCGATCTGCGTGGTCGCACCGATATCGACTGGGCTTCGCTGCGTGGTGAAATTGACGATGTCGCCTCCAAGGTGCTCGAAACGCTGGGCGAGATGAACCGTGGCGTCGATCCGGTCACGGTCGGCAAGGTCAATGCGGTCGTCTATAACCGCATGCGCAACCGCGCCGGCTTCTCGTCGACTGAGTGGAAGGTGGCCTATAATCAGGTCAAGGCGCTGAGCGATCGCAAGCAACTCAATGAGCGTGCCCTGGCGCGGTTTGCCCGGTTTGGCTACGGCCATCACTCGGCCGCAGCGCTGACCGTGATCCTGCAGGTGAAGCCCGAAGTGTTCGTCAAATGGCTCGCCAGCCAGGACTATGTGGCCATGACCATCGCCCTGCGGGCAGCGGGTCTGGCGCCCGACCTGTTCGAGGCGATCTTTGCGACCATGCCGTGGCGCGATTTGCCCACGACGCAGGACACCAAGATGGTGGTGAGCCGGTTCGAGGCCATTGAGCGCGAAGAAGCGGCCAATATCTTTGAGCTGTGGCGCGCGCATTCGTTCCGCAAGCGGGCCGCCACCGAAGAGCGTATGGCCGCCAGCGCCTAGTTTCACTGTCCCCATGCACGGACATAACTTCACCCCCGGGCTTGCCTGGGGGTGATTTGTTTTCAATACGATAGCGGTTGATCGCAATTCCCTCTGGACCTGCTCTGCGAACCGGATATAAAGACATCTTTATATCTTTGCGAGGGTGCGTTGGCTGAGTTGTCGGAACTGGTTGGGGTGTTGAAGGCGGCGGGTGAGGGGACCCGGGTGCGCCTGTTGGCATTGCTGGCTGATGGCGACCATTCGGTCAAGGACCTTACCGAAATCCTCAAGCAGAGCCAGCCGCGCGTGTCGCGCCACCTCAAGCTGTTGGCGGATGCCGGACTGGTGCGGCGCAATGCTGAAGGCGCCTGGGCCTATTACGGGCTGGCTCAGGATGGCGATGGTGCCGATCTGGCCCGCTGGCTGATTGCCCGGCTCGATGATGCCGATGGCGATCGTCGCCGCGATATCGAACGGCAGGCAGCCGTGCGTGCCAGTCAGCAGGCGCAGGCCAACGAATATTTCGACACTGTGGCCAGCAGCTGGGACCTGCTCAAGACGCTGCAGGTGCCTGAGGAGGCGGTGGAGTCGGCGGTGGTCGCGGCGCTCGATGGCCGACAGGTCGATACCCTGATTGATCTGGGTACCGGCACGGGGCGCATGCTTGAAGTGCTCGCCGATCGCTACAAGCGCGGCGTGGGGCTCGATTCCAGCCGCGAGATGCTGGCCGTTGCCCGTGCCCGGCTGGGCAGTGCGGGCATTGGCCATGCGCAGGTGCGGCTTGGCGATATTGGCGATCTGGATGTGTCGGTGGGACTGGCCGATGTGGTGGTGATCCACCAGGTGCTGCACTATTTCGACGATCCGGGCCGCATGCTGGCGCAGGCGCGACGCCTGCTCAAGCCGGGCGGCGACATGCTCATCGTGGACTTCGCCCCGCATGATCTGGAGTTTTTGCGCAGCGAGCATGCGCATCGGCGGCTGGGGCTGTCGGACGAACAAATGCGCGGCTGGGCGATGGCGGCCGGACTGAGCGTGCAGAGCGCGCAGGAATTCCCCAGCGAGAACACTGAACGTGGCTTGACGGTCTGCCTCTGGCGCCTCAGCGACAAGACCTGAACGGAGCAAGTTTGATGATCGACGATAATGTGCGGGCCAGTCGGCAGACCGCGGATCAGCGCCCGGAACTGCAGATCTCGTTTGAGTTCTTTCCGCCCAAGAATGACGCAATGGAAGAGCGCTTCTGGGACAGCGTGCACAAGCTGGCGCCACTCAAGCCGCGCTTTGTCTCGGTGACCTATGGCGCTGGCGGTACCACCCGCGAGCGGACACTGCGCATGGTCAGCTCAATCAAGAAAGATACCGGTGTGGATGCGGCGGCGCACCTGACCTGTGTCGGCGCCTCGCGCGACGAAGTGGACGCGGTGGTGCGCGGCTATCAGGCCGCGGGCATCAACCGCATTGTCGCGCTGCGTGGCGATCCACCAGAGGGTGTTGGCCAGCCGTTCACGCCTCACCCGGAAGGCTATCAGAATGCCGCCGATCTGGTGGCAGGCATTCGGCGCATTGGAGATTTCGATATTTCGGTCGCCGCCTATCCCGAAAAGCACCCGCAAAGCGAAAGCTGGGACGTCGAGATCGACAATCTCAAGCGCAAGCTGGATGGTGGTGCCGACCGCGCCATCACGCAGATGTTCTTCTCCAATGGCGACTACCTGCGCTATCTCGAGCGGGCGCGGGCTGCGGGTATTACCGCGCCGATCGTGCCAGGCATCCAGCCGATCCACAGCTTCAAGCAGATTTCCAGTTTTGCCGGTCGCTGCGGGACCTCAATTCCAGCCTGGCTGGCTGAGCGGTTTGACGGGCTTGATGATGAGCCCGAGACCCATGCGCTGGTGGCATCGGCCGTTGCGGCCGAGCAGGTTACCGAGCTGCTGGATGAGGGCGTGACCGAGTTCCACATCTATACTCATAACCGCTCGCCACTGGCTCTGGCGCTGGCGCGTATTCTGGGACGTCGTCCTGTGGCCTGAGTGCCCTTGCTTTGGCGGCAAGGCGGTGGCATGAAGCCGCCGCCCGCCGGTTTTACGGTCTGAAAAGCGTCATTCAGACCCGGTTCAGATGACGGGCTGCATTGAGACAGTGTGGCGCCTTCATAAAATGGCCACGAAACCGCGCTCCTTCACCGCTAGGGGCGAACCGCATTACGGGACGTAACAGCATGCAGATCGATCGTCGCATTACCAATGGCCTGGCCTGGGCCGGGGTGGTTCTGGTTATCGGTATTCCGGTGGCTGACGTGGTCAGCGCCCAGTTTATGGCGGAGCGCACGCCAGGCGCGCAGGTCGCGGCATTGGCGCCCGAGCCCGCAGCGCCGGCGCCTGTGGCACCGCAACCTGCTACACGGCCGGTGGCCGAAATTGCGGCAAAGCCGACCCCTGTGGCCCCGGTTACGCCAGCCAAGCCTGCTACGCCTGCCGTGGTGGCCACGACAGCCAAGAGCGGCGATGTGGTCGATGGTTATCTGAGCACCGGCAAGCCGCTGCCCAGCTATATTACCGGTGGGGACAGCGCGGCGCCGCGCGCGCAGGAGAAAGCACCTGCAGAGGCACCGCTGGTGATTGACGCCGAGATCGATCCGATTGACGTGGCGGCGCTGCCGCCAGCGCGGGTTGCCCCGATGCCAATGCCGCTCTCGATGCGGCCAGAGCCGCGCAGCACAGCCACGGTGACCTATACCAATAACGCGCCGCAGGTGGTCATTCCAGCCAGCGTGACGCCGCCTGCAGCGGTCACGGCACGCGATCTGGAAGACTGGGAAAGCGGGCCGCTATCGGAATTTCTGGCCAAGCGTCAGGCAGCCGGTCAGGTGGACCCCGGCTATGATCCCGATGGGTTCTTTCTTGATGAGGGCCCGAACCGGGCCCGGCAAAGAGATCGCCTGATTGGACCGGCAGACGAATTCTATTTCCCGTTTGCCAACTAGCGTAGATCGGCCATGCGTGTGTGGCGGTGGACCCGGCGGTCGGGACCGGTTATTGTTAGTAACCTAGTCGCGCCGGACCCTGTCCGTCCGTGACATTCACGAAAGGCGATGCCCCCGTGTTGCAGTGCCTGCGCAAAACCGAAGTAAAATCCCAGATGTGGCAGCGGCTGTCGGACTTTGTCGGTTCGTTCAGTCAGCGCACCGGTCTGGCCGGATCGCTGATCAATGCGCTTGACCCCGATACCTGGTTGCCCGGTGGGCGCGATGCGGCGTTTACGCTGGCCCTGATCGCGCTGGCGGCCAAGATGGCGGTCTCGGATGGCATTGTCACGGCTTCCGAAGAGCGCGCCTTCCGCGCCACCGCAGAAATCGCCGAGGGCAATGAAGAGGCCGTGCAGCGGTTGTTCAACCTGGCCAAGCAGGATGTGGCGGGGTTTGATACCTATGCGCGCAAGGTCCGGCGCTTTTTTGCCGATAGTCCTGAAACGCTGGAGCATGTGCTCGACAGCCTGTTCTTCATCGCCACTGCCGATGGCGTGGTGCATCCGGCCGAGCTGGACTATCTGAAGTCGGTCAGCGACATTTTCGGGTTTGACGAGGTGCGCTTCGAGCAGATGGCCAGCCAGCATGTCCGGCTTGAAGCCGGGGTGGACCCCTATGCCGTGCTGGGGCTGTCGCCCAATGCGCCCGATCACGAGGTCAAGCGGGTCTATCGCCTGCTGGTATCCGAGCATCATCCAGACCGGCTGATTGCCCGCGGTGTGCCCGAAGAACTGATCGATGTGGCCACGGCCCGGATGAAGTCGATCAACCTGGCCTATCAGGCGCTGACCAAGCCGGTGGCGCAGCCGCTGCTGACCTCGGCCTAGACCGCTGACTTGACGGGGTGGCCCATACCTCTCTACACCACGCCAGCCAGTTGACCGGGTGGCCGCTGGCAGTGGGGTAACCTGCTGCTGGAGGAAAGTCCGGGCTCCATCGAAACACGGTGCCGGTTAATGGCCGGCGAGGGCGACCTCAGGGAAAGTGCCACAGAAAGTATACCGCCGTGCCTCGGCACGGTAAGGGTGAAAGGGTGCGGTAAGAGCGCACCGGGTGTCCAGCAATGGAGACCGCACGGTAAACCCCACCGGGAGCAAGACCAAATAGGGATGACGCGGGGTTTCGACCCCAGCCGGTTTTGAGGCCAGATCATCCGGGTTGGTTGCACGAGGCGTCTGGTAACAGGCGTCGCAGATGAATGGTCACCACGTACGCGCCTTCGGGCACGTGCCCTACAGAACCCGGCTTATAGGTCAACTGGCGTTTACCTTCTGATCGGAATACGCGGCCTGCGCATGTCAGGGTTCCCGCCGCGCCTCTTGCGTGTTGGCGGCAGGCTGGCTACATGAGCGCCTTCGCATTCCGCCGTACTTCCTGGCGGGCACACGCTTCAAAGAGTTCGGTACGCGCGATGCCCCTGGCTACCCCCTATTATCTGATCGACGAAACCGCACTGGCGCGCAATCTGGCGCGGATCGACCAGCTGCGCGCTGCCTCGGGCGCCAAATGCCTGCTGGCGCTGAAGTGCTTTGCCACCTGGTCGACCTTTGCGCAGATCTCCCCGCACATGGATGGCACGACCTCGTCCTCGCTGAACGAAGTGCGGCTGGGCCGCGAAAAGTTCGGCGGCGAAACCCATGCCTATTCGGTGGCCTATTCGGATGGCGAGATCGACGATGTGATCAGCCATGCCGACAAGATCATCTTCAATTCGGCCAATCAGCTTGAGCGGTTCGCAGCCAAGGCAAGCCATCTGCCGATCGGGCTGCGGGTCAATCCGGGCGTCAGCCATTCCCATTTCGATCTGGCCGATCCGGCGCGCCCCTATAGCCGCTTGGGCGAAACCGAGCTGGCGCGCATTGAAAGCGTGATGGATCGCGTCAGCGGCTTCATGCTGCACTGCAATTGCGAGAATGACTCGGTCAGTGCGTTTTCGGCGCTGCTTGACCAGATCGAAGAGCGGCTTGGCGCTCTGCTGACGCGGCTGGACTGGGTCAGCCTGGGGGGCGGTATTCACTTCACCAAGGAGGGCTACCCGATCGATCAGCTGGCGGCGCGGCTCAAGGCGTTTGCCGAAAAGTTTGGCGTACAGGTGTATCTTGAGCCCGGCGATACCGTGGTGACCGATACCACCACGCTTGAAGTCAGCGTGCTCGACATCATTGAGAACGGCAAGCCCGTTGCTATCGTCGACAGCGCCGTGGAGGCGCACATGCTCGACCTGCTGGTCTATCGCGAGAGCGCCAATGTGGCACCCAATGCGGGGCCGCACAGCTATTTCGTGGCCGGTAAATCCTGTCTGGCCGGTGATGTGTTCGGGGAGTTCAGCTTCCCCGCGCCGCTGGCCATTGGTGACCGCATCTCCCTGCTCAATGCGGGGGGTATACAATGGTCAAGAAGAACTGGTTCAATGGGGTGGGCATGCCGGCCATCGCCATTCGCCGCCAGAATGGCCATATCGAGACCATACGGGCCTTCGATTATGCCGACTACGTCGCCAGCCTTTCCTGAGAAAGCGCTGATCCTATTCCCCTTGAAAAGGTGTTTCGTGCCAATTGAAAAAGAACGTTTTGATCATCGGTGCCGGAGGTGTGGCGCAGGTCGCCGCCTTTAAAGCTGCAATGCACAACGACGTGCTGGGGGACATCCATATTGCCTCCCGCACCGTCTCGAAATGCGAGGCGATCATCGCCGGCATTCTGGACAAAAAGGCGCTCAAGCGCCCGGGCGTTTTGGCCGCCCACGCCCTGGACGCGCTCGATGTCGCGGCCACCAAGGTACTGATCGCCCAGACCAAGAGCCAGATTGTCATCAATGCCGGCTCGGCTTTCCTGAACATGAGCGTGTTACAGGCCTGCGTGGAAACCGGGGCTGCCTATATCGACACGGCCATTCACGAAGAGCCCGGCAAGATCTGCGAAACGCCACCCTGGTATGGCAATTACGAGTGGAAACACCGCGACAGCTGCGAGCGCAAGGGCGTCACCGCCATTCTGGGTGCCGGCTTTGATCCCGGTGTGGTCAATGCCTATGCGGCGATGGCGGCCCGGCACTATTTCGACTCCATCGCCAGCATCGATATCATCGACGTCAATGCGGGCAGCCATGGACGCTATTTCGCGACCAATTTCGATCCCGAGATCAATTTCCGCGAATTCACCGGCACGGTGTGGAGCTGGCAGAACAGCCAGTGGACCGCCAATGCGATGTTCGAGGTCAACCGAACCGACGATCTGCCGGTGGTGGGCAACCACACTACCTATCTGACCGGCCATGACGAAATCCACTCGCTCTCGGCCAATCTGGATGTGCCCGATATCCGGTTCTGGATGGGTTTTGGCGAGCACTACATCAATGTGTTCACGGTGCTCAAGAACCTTGGCCTGCTGTCCGAGCAGCCGGTGACCACTGCCGAGGGCGTCGAGATCGTGCCGCTCAAGGTGGTCAAGGCGGTGCTGCCCGATCCGGTGTCGCTGGCGCCCGATTATGCCGGCAAGACCTTTATCGGCGATCTGATCGCTGGCGAGCGCGACGGCGAAGCGGCGGAGCTGCTGGTCTACAACATCTGTGACCACGAAGAGACCTATGCCGAGACCAATAGCCAGGCGATCTCCTATACGGCCGGCGTGCCGGTGGTGGCCGCCGCGATCCTGATCGCCAAGGGCGTTTGGGATTGCCACCACATGGCCAATATCGAAGAGCTGCCACCGCTGCCCTTCATCGAACTGATCGGTGAGATGGGCCTGGCCACCCGCCTGCGCGACGCCAAGGGCGACCGCGCGTTCGATCCGGCCGAGTTCCGCACCGAACGGCAAAAGACCAAGTCCCGCGCCTGAGGCGGGGCAGGGTTCAGTGCATGATGAAGCGGCCGGGGGAAACCCCGGCCGTTTTTTGTTTCTGGATCTACCTTTGAAACAAGGGCTTAGTGCCCGACGTGTCGTCTTTGTCCGACGCGAAGACGTTTTTTTGCGACGTAATGTATGAAATAGTTGACATGATGTCGTTGTAGGCATACATAGAGGCCAACTTACATGACACTAAGGTGGGAAAGATGATGTCGTACAAAGAGATGATGGCCGGTGTGCAATTGGCTGGGGTGGCGCTGGTCTTGGGCTGGCTGGGTTGGGATGCGGCCAATGGCGGGCTGGTGGATGCCAGCGCGGCCAGCGTGGCGGTCAAGATGCTGTGGGCCGTTGGCGGGCTGGTGGTCTTCAATATTGTCGGGGCGATCCTGGCGACGATTGTCATTTCGATCATCCAGCGCAGCGAATTCAAGGATGAGCCAAGTGACGAGCGCGATGCGTCGATTTCGGCGCGCAGCCAGCGCAATAGCGGATTTGCCACCTCGATTGCGGCAGCGCTGCTGCTGATCCCGCTGGCCATGGGCGCTGACGTGACGCTGGCGGTTTATGGGCTGTTCTTTGCACCGCTGCTGGGCGGCACCGTCAATGCCATTTCCGAGCTCATCTATTACCGGATCGGCTGACACCATGGGTAAGGGACAGCCAAGCATCACTAACACAATCCGTACGCTGCGCTTTCATGCCGGGGAAATGACCCAGGCAGCGCTGGCGGAAAAGGTCGGGGTGACGCGCCAGACCATCGTGGCCATCGAGCAGGGTCGCTATTCGCCCTCGCTGGAGGTGGCCTTCCGGATCGCGGCGGCCTTCGCGGTGCCGCTCGATCAGGTGTTTCAGTGGGCGCCGCCAGATGGACCTGCGGCCTAGGGCCGAACCGACACAGATATTGAGAAGAGACAGAACCATGAAAGCTGCAATGCAGAGCCGCTATGGCGGCCCCGAGGTTATTGAAGTGCGCGACATCGCCAAGCCGGTGCCGCAGGAGGATGAAATTCTGGTGCGGGTGGTCGCCACCACGGTGACGCTGGCTGACAGCGCCTTCCGCAAGGCCGATCCGGTGATCATCCGGCTGTTTGGCGGATTGTTCCGGCCCAAAATGACCATTCTGGGCGATGCGATTGCCGGCGTGGTCGATGCGGTGGGCAGCAAGGTAACGCGGTTCAAGATCGGCGATGCAGTCTATGGCTCGGTGGGGCCCAATCTTGGCGGCATGGCAGAATACGTCCGGGTCAAGCAGGACGGTGCCATAGTGCTTGCGCCTGACGGCGTCGAACTCGCGCCGCTGGCGGGATTGGCCTACAGCTATCTGACGGCGATGCCGTTCATCCGCGATGAGGGACAGGTGGGACCCGGCAGCAAGGTGCTGATCAACGGCGCTGCGGGCAGCATTGGCGCAGTCGCGGTGCAACTGGCCAAGCATTTCGGAGCCGAAGTGACGGCCGTCGTCAGCGGGCGCAACGCCGAGATGGTGCGAGCGCTGGGGGCGGATCATGTGATTGACCGGACCCAGCGTGATTTTACCACGGCGCGCGCGGCCTATGACGTGATCTTTGACGCGGTGGGCAAGTCGGGTTTTGCCAAAAGCCGCGATGCGCTCAAGGCTGACGGGATCTATCTGACCACAGTGATGAGCTTTGGCATTCTGTGGGACATGCTGACCACCCGCAAGGGGCCCAAGCGCGCCAAGCTGGCCACTACGGGTCTGCGGCCTGAGGCTGACAAGCTCAAGGATATCGAAGTACTCAATGATCTTCTGGCAGCGGGCGCAGTGCGGCCGGTGATTGATCGCCGCTTCGCGCTGGCCGAGATTGTCGAGGCGCATCGCTATGTCGATAGCGAAACCAAGGCCGGTGATGTTCTGGTGACGATGTGAATTGGCGCCGGAGCGCGCATGGGAAACAGAATCTTAAACGTCGTGGGTCAAAGTAAGCTCTAGTGTACCAACCGGCATGTTGCGCCGGCACGCGGAGTAGTGGCCTTTATGGGCAAGCGTTCCATGCCCGATACCAGTTCCCAGGCTGGCCCGCATGTCCCCGTCCTGCTGGACGAGGTTCTTGCGGCGTTCGACCCCATCGCAGGCAAGCGGATTGTCGACGGCACCTTTGGCGCTGGCGGCTATTCGCGCGCCATGCTGGAGGCAGGTGCCACCGTTATCGCCATTGACCGCGATCCCAGTGTGCAACCGTTTGCCGATGCGCTGAGCGCCGAATTTGACGATCGGTTCTTCTTTGTGCCGGGAACCTTCTCCCAGCTCGACAGCCTTGCCGCCGACCATGGCCCGATTGACGGCGTGGTGCTCGATATCGGCGTGTCGTCCATGCAGCTCGATCAGGCCGAGCGCGGCTTTTCCTTCATGCGCGATGGGCCACTCGACATGCGCATGAGCGGCAGCGGTGAGAGCGCAGCCGATCTGGTCAACGCGCTGGAAACCGAGCAATTGGCCAATCTGCTCTATGCTTTTGGTGAAGAGCGCAAATCGCGCCGCATCGCCCAGTTCATCGTGGCGGCGCGCGAAACCAAGCCCATCGAAACGACGCTGGAGCTGGCCCGCATCATTGAAAAATCCATCGGTCGCAAGCCGGGCGATGCGCATCCGGCGACGCGCTCGTTTCAGGCACTGCGGATCGCCGTCAATGCCGAGTTCGACCAGCTGGTCGAAGCGCTGTTTGCTGCCGAGCGTCTGCTCGATGAGGGTGGGCGGCTGGTGGTGGTGAGCTTTCATTCGCTCGAAGACCGCATCGTCAAACGCTTCTTTGATCCCGAAAAGGGCGGTCCGTCGCAATCGCGACACATGCCACAGGTGCAGACCGAAGCACGGCGCTGGGTCGAGGTGGCCAAGGCTCGCAAGGCCGGCGAAGCCGAACTAAGCGGCAATCCGCGGGCGCGCTCGGCCGTGTTGCGGGCCGCGACGCGTTCGGATGCTGATAGTCGTCCCGTCAAGTTTGATGGTCTGGGTGTTCCCAAGGTGCGTGAAGCATGATCCGCAGCCTCAACATCATCCTGATCTTTACCAGCGTGTTCATGCTGGCAGGCGTCTATGCGCTCAAATTCTCCATCGAGAACACGGCCAGCGAACGCACGGCGCTGATCGCCCAGATCGATGCGCAGGAGGGCGATCTGTCGCTGCTCAAGGCCGATGAGGCGGTGCTCAACCAGCCCGGCCATATCGAGCCGATCATTCAGCGGCATGCTGCAGCACTGGGCGTGGAGCCGGTCAAGCAGGAGCAGTTCGGCGCTTTTGCCGATCTGCCCATGCGTCCGGTCAAGCCCAACAGCGCCGCCATGGATTCCCTGTTCACCGCGCTTGAGGCCGGTATCGACCCGATCGACGCGATCCTGGAACTGGAGGGCATCGAATAATGGCGATCACTGCAGATGGTCACGGCCCGACCATTGCCCTTGATGGCGCGCGCAAGGTGCGCGGCAATCTCACTCAGGCCCGTATTCGCTGGATGATCCTGGCGCTGGTGCTGGGCTTTGGTCTGGTGGGCGGGCGGCTGATCCAGCTGGGGCTGGTTGAAACCGACTCCACCATTGAAGGTCAGGCGCGCGACGTCATTACCGCCACGCGGCCACCGATCCTGGATCGCAATGGTCTGGAAATGGCGGTCGATATCCGCGTGCCGTCGCTGTTTGCCGAGCCGCGCCGGATCATCGATGTCGAAGAAGCCGTGCGCAAGCTGCGTACCGTGCTGCCTGATCTGAGCGAGGACTGGTTGCGCGACCGACTGACCGGCGATCAGGGTTTCGTCTGGGTGCAGCGCGAGCTATCGCCAGCCATTCAGGACCGGGTGATGCGGCTGGGTATTCCCGGGATTGATTTCATCACCGAGTCCAAGCGCTTTTATCCTGGCATGAGCGAAGCCTCCCACATTCTGGGTTCGACCAATATCGACAATCAGGGCATTGCCGGCATTGAGCGCCACATGGATGGCGAGGACGTCGCACTGTTGCAGGATCTGGGTCTGGCGCGCGGCAATGCACTGGCGCCGGTGGAACTGAGCGTGGACATGCGGGTGCAGCATGTCATGCACGAGCAATTGCTCAATGCCATGGAGCGCTATTCGGCGATCGCGGCGGCCGGGGTGATGGTGGATATCTATACCGGCGAGGTCATCGCGCTGGCATCGGTGCCTGATTTCAATCCCAATGAGCCAGCGACCGCACTGGTCAAGGACAGCTTCAACCGCATCACGGCGGGCATTTTCGAGCCAGGCTCGATCTTCAAGACGGTCACCATGGCGGGGGCGCTCGACAGCGGTTCGGTCAAGATTACCGATGATTTCGACGCGCGCTTCGGTATTCGCTTTGGCCGTTACACGATCGACGATTTCCACGGCAAGCACCGGGTTCTCAGCTTGCCGGAGGTGTATAAGTACTCCTCCAATATCGGCACGATCCGCATCATGCAGGCCATGGGCAAGGATAATTTCCGGGATTTCCTGACCCGCATGGGCTTTGATACGCGCGTGCCGTTCGAACTGCCCGAGATGCGGTTGCCCAGCGTGCCCAAGGAACTCTCCGAAGTGGGGGCCGCCACGGCCTCGTTCGGCCATGGCCTGTCGGTGTCGCCGCTGCACATGGTCACCGCCTACGCGGCCTTTGTAAACGGCGGTAATTACATCGCCCCAACACTTTACAAGCGTGATGCCGCCGAGGCGCAGGCGCTCTATCGGCCCGTGCTCAAGCCCGAGACCAGCGCCCAGATCCGTTACCTGATGCGGCTCAATGCGCTGGAGGGTTCGGGCAGCCAGATGAACAAGGAAGCCCAGGGCTATCGCGTGGGCGGCAAGACCGGCACGGCCGAAAAGGTCGTGGACGGCAAGTACTCGTCCAGCAAGGTTACCAATTTCTTTGGATCGGCTTTCCCTCTTGATAACCCGCGCTATGCAATGGTGATCATGGTGGATGAGCCCAAGGCCGAAAATGCGCAGACGGGCTCTACCGCTGGCTGGAACGCCGGCATGGTCACCGGCCGTATTGTACAACGCGTTGCCCCGATGCTGGGTATTGCACCTGATTTCGCCGAGGTTCTCGATGAGAATCTCGTTCCAAAAATACTCCGATAGATCGATCCAGAAGGGTTTGTCCCAGTGTCACTTAGCGTAACGCAACTGCTCGAAGGCTCCGGTGCCCGCCCCAAAAAGGGCCTGGGCGCAGTCTTTGGGCTCAATTCAGACAGTCGGCGCATCGAGCCGGGTGACATCTTCTTCGCCCTGCCGGGCCTGAATGTGCATGGCAACCAGTTTGTCGATGACGCGGTCAAGCGCGGCGCGCTCGCCGTGATCACCGATACCGCACCGGTCGGCGATCCGGGCGTTCCGGTGATCGTGGTCAAGGATGTACGGGCATCCTACGCCCGCGCGGCCTCCCGCGTATTCGAGCCGCAGCCCGAAATCACCGTTGCGGTCACCGGCACCAATGGCAAGACCTCGGTCGCTTCGTTTGTGCGCCAGATCTGGACCTATGCCGGCATCCCTTCGGCGAGCGTCGGAACGCTGGGCGTCGAGACCGCCAACCGTCTGATCCAGGGCAGCCTGACAACGCCGGATTCGCGCACGCTGCACCAGTCGATGCGCGCGCTCAAGGCGCAGGGCATTGATCATGTGGCATTGGAAGCCTCAAGCCACGGGCTGGATCAGCGGCGTCTGGACGGCATGCATTTTGAAGCCGTGGCCTTCACCAATCTCAGCCACGACCATCTCGACTATCACGCCGACATGGATGAATACCGCAACGCCAAGCTGCGCCTGTTCACCGACCTGCTGGTCGATAGTGGTCCGGCCGTGGTCAATGTTGATGATCCAGAATATGAGCCGTTCATGTTCGCCGCGCTCAGCGCCGGGGCGACGCTGCTGACCGTGGGTCGCGAAGGCGCCTATATCGAAGTGCTCTCGATCGAGCCCGAGGGCTATGGCCAGCGCGTTGAAGTGCGTCATGTCGGCGAAAAGCTGAGCTTTCACCTGCCATTGACCGGTGAGTTCCAAGTGTCGAACGCCATTGTGGCGGCGGCGCTGGCCATGTCGAGCGGCGTGGACAAATCCGATGCCTTCCCGGCACTGAGCGAACTGGTTGGCGCCAAGGGCCGGCTGGAACTGGTGGCCGAGCATAATGGCGCGGCGATCTTCATCGATTATTCCCACAAGCCGGTGGCGCTCGAAACGGCGCTGAACGTGCTGCGCCCCTATGCGACGGGCAAGCTGCGCGTGGTGTTCGGCGCTGGTGGCGATCGCGACAAGGCCAAGCGCCCGATGATGGGCGAAGTGGCGCATCGCCTGGCTGACGATCTGATCGTCACCGACGATAATCCGCGCACCGAGGACGCCAAGAAGATACGGGCCGAGATCATGGCTGCGGCCAAGGGTGCCAAGGAAATCGGCGATCGGCGTGAAGCGATCACCACTGCCATCAAGTCGCTCAAAAAAGGTGATGTGCTGCTCATTGCAGGCAAGGGCCACGAGGATTACCAGATCATCGGGACCACCAAACATCACTTCTCCGACCATGAGGTCGTGGCGGAGGCAATCAAGGGGCTGTAATGCCGACACTGTTCACGGTCGACGAGGTTTTGGCCGCCACGCAAGGGCAGGCCGAAGGGCTGACCGGAACCCCGTTTGGTGCGGTCTCCATCGATTCCCGCGAACTGGGCCCCGATGCCCTGTTCGTCGCCATCAAGGGCGACCGTTTTGACGGGCATGACTTTGTCGATCAGGCGCTGAACAACGGCGCGGCTGCCGCGCTGGTCAGCCGGGGCAGTGGCGACCGGCGCATCGTGGTGGATGACGCGCTTGAGGGCCTGTGCGATCTCGCGCGGGCCGCAAGGGCGCGCAGCCGGGCGATCATCGTGGGTGTGACCGGCAGTGTGGGCAAGACCACCACCAAGGAAGCGATCCGCACGGTGTTCGAGGACGCGGCGGAAACCCACGCCTCGATCAAGAGCTTCAACAATCACTGGGGTGTGCCGCTAATGCTGGCGCGCCTGCCCGAAAGCGCGCAGTTCGGCGTGTTCGAAATGGGCATGAGCGGACCCGATGAAATCCGGCCGCTGTCGCAATTGGTGCGGCCCCATATCGCGGTGATCACCACGGTGGCCGCGGCGCATCTGGAGGCTTTCGGCTCGCTGGATGGCATTGCCCGGGCCAAGGCCGAAATCTTTGCCGGCATTGAGCCGGGGGGCACGGCGGTGCTCAATGCCGATCATCCACAGTTGAATGTGCTGCTCGAGCAGGCGCGGGCCGATGGCATCGGCAATATCGTCACCTATGGTGAGGCGCGCGGTACGGACTGGCAGATTCTGGAGATCGAGACGGCCGCTGACAAGAGCTTTGCCACCATTGTGCATAACGATGAACGCCATGCCCTGGTGCTCAACGTGCCGGGCCGCCATATGGTGGCCAATGCCACTGCAGCACTCGCCGTGGCCTATCAGGCGGGTGTGGAAATCGATGTGGCGCTGCGGGCGCTGGCCGGGTTCGGCCTGCAGGCGGGCAGGGGGCAGCGGCGGCTGCTCGGCCCTGCCGAAAAGCCGGTGCTGCTGATTGACGAAAGCTACAATGCCAATACCGCCTCAATGCGTGCGGCGCTTGATGTGTTCGCGGCCCAGCAGGCCCCCGGCGGACGCAAGGTGGTGGTGCTGGGCGACATGCTTGAGCTGGGCGCGCAGTCCGCAGCGCTGCATGCGGGGCTGCGCGATGCGGTGCTCGCCTCTGGCGCCGAGCGTATCTATCTGGTGGGGCAGGAGGTGGCCGCGCTGGCCGACGCGCTGGGCCGGAGCCGTGTGACTGCACACACACACAGTGCGGCGGAGATGGCACCCATTCTGCGCAATGACCTTGCCTATGGCGACGCAGTTATGGTCAAAGGGTCCAACGGCGTGGGGCTGTCGGATATTGTCGACAAGATCGGTCAGCAGTTCGAAAGCCACTGACCCCAGCCATTCAGGACGCTGTCTTTCATGTTGTACTTCCTCGGCCAGTTGGGCGATTCACTCACGGCCTTCAACGTCTTTCGCTACATCACCTTCCGCACGGCCGGGGCGGTTATCACCGCACTGTTCTTCGTGTTCATGTTTGGTCCGGGGATGATTGCCCTGTTGCGGCTCAAGCAGGGCAAGGGCCAGCCGATCCGTGAAGACGGGCCCGCCGGGCACCTGCTGACCAAGAAGGGCACGCCCACAATGGGCGGGCTGATGATCCTGTCGGGCGCGGTATTCTCGACCCTGCTATGGGCCAATCTGGGCAATGGCTATGTCTGGGTGGTGCTGTTCGTGACGCTGGGCTTTGGCGCCATCGGCTTTTACGACGACTATCTCAAGGTCAAGCGGATGAGCCATCAGGGCTTTGGCAGCAAGCAGCGCCTGCTGCTTGAAGCGCTGATTGCCTGTATTGCCGCCTTTGCGATTTCGCAGCTGAATTCGGGTGTGTACGGCACCGCACTGCTGTTTCCCTTCGTCAAGGATCTGGCCTTCAATCTGGGCTATTTCTACATCCTGTTCGGCGGCTTCGTTGTCGTGGCTGCGGGCAATTCGGTGAACCTGACCGATGGTCTGGATGGTCTGGCCATTGTCCCGGTAATGGTCGCTGCTGCCTGTTTCGCGCTGATCGCCTATCTGGTGGGTAGCGTCAATTTCTCGGACTATCTGCTGCTCAACTATGTCCCCGGCACAGGCGAACTCTCGGTGGTCTGCGGGGCGCTGATTGGCGCGGGCCTGGGCTTTTTGTGGTTCAACGCCCCACCGGCGCAGATCTTCATGGGCGATACCGGCTCGCTCGCCCTGGGCGGTGCGCTGGGCTCGATTGCCGTGGCGACCAAGCATGAAATCGTGCTGGCCATCATTGGCGGTCTGTTCGTGCTCGAGACAGTCTCGGTGATCGTGCAGGTGGTCTCGTTCCGGCTGACCGGCAAGCGCGTGTTCCGCATGGCGCCGATCCATCACCATTTCGAGCATCTGGGCTGGACTGAAAGCCAGGTGGTAATCCGGTTCTGGATCATCAGCTTCGTGCTGGCCCTGATCGGCCTGAGCACCCTCAAGCTGCGCTAGAAGGCTCGCGTGGGGCGACAGAGTCGCAAAACGCAAGAACGATTGGGAAATCGGTAACCATCGGCCTGCTACAATTCGATATAGTTTGTATCGAGTAGTCCGGCTTTCCCATGATGTTTTCCCGTGCCGATAAGACGCCTTTGGCGGAATGGTGGTGGTCGATAGACCGGGAGCTGCTGGGCGGTCTGGTCCTGTTGCTCACCTGCGGCATGGTGCTCAGCTTTGCCGCGAGCCCGCCAGTAGCCGAACGCATTGGCCTGTCGGAGTGGCATTTCGTGCTGCGTCACGCCATGTTCTGCGCCATCGCGCTGCCAGTCATGCTGGCGACTTCGCTCCTCAATCATCGTCAGGCACGCTTCGTCGCGCTGGCCACGCTGGTGGTCAGTGTGCTGCTGCTGTGGGCGACGCTGCGGTTTGGCACCGAGGTCAAGGGCGCGCGGCGCTGGATGTCGTTTGCCGGACAGTCCATCCAGCCGTCCGAATTCGTCAAGCCGGCCTTTGCCGTTCTCAGCGCCTGGCTGTTTTCGGAATCCATGATCCACCGCAACGTGCCGGGAAAGGCGCTGGCCACCGGCATCATGCTGGTGATCGTGGTAGGCCTGCTGCTGCAGCCCGATATCGGGCAGACCGCGCTGGTGCTGGGGACCTGGGCCGTGCTGCTGTTTCTCAGCGGCATTTCCTGGTTCATCATTTTCGGACTGGCGGGCGTGGCCGGGGTGCTGCTGTTTGGCGCCTACATGTTCTTCCCGCATTTCTCCAAGCGCATCGATACCTTCCTGAACCCTGATGGGGGCGGCAATACCTATCAGATCGACCGTGCGCTGCAGTCGCTGCTTGAAGGCGGCTGGTTCGGGCGCGGGCCCGGTGAATCGATCGCCAAGAAGCTGATCCCCGACGCCCATGCCGACTATGTGTTCTCGGCAGCGGCCGGTGAATTCGGCATTCTGTTCTGTCTGGTGCTGGTGTCGCTGATCGCGTTTATCGTGTTGCGGGCCATGATGGGCGCCCAGCGCCAGAGCAGCCTGTTCTCCCGCCTTGCTGCGTCCACATTGGCCATCCAGTTTGCCATGCAGTCCGGCATCAATCTGGCTGTGAACCTGAACCTGATCCCGCCCAAGGGCATGACGCTGCCATTTGTTTCCTATGGTGGTACGTCGATGATCGCGGTGGCGTTCGGCATGGGTCTGATGCTGGCCTTTACACGCATCAAGCCCGAGGAACGCATGGCCACCGGAATTCCAAGCTTCAAAAGCGCCATTGCGCCACTGGCGCCTGCAGAATGAAGAAATTTGTCTTGATGGCCGGCGGCACGGGTGGACACCTGTTTCCCGCCATGGCGCTGGCGCAGGAGCTGGGACGGCGCGGCCATGTGGTCGAACTGATGACCGATCACCGGGTGGATTCCTATGGTGGGGATTTCCCGGCCAGCGCGGTTCACATCGTGCCATCGGCAACACCATCGCTGCGCAATCCGGTCAAGTTCGTCACTGGCGGGCTGGTCATCCTGCGCGGTATCGCCGTGGCCTGGAGCAAGCTGCGCAAGAGCAAGCCCGACTGCGTGGTCGGCTTTGGCGGTTATCCGACATTCCCGCCCTTTCTGGCAGCGAATTTTCTGGGCATTCCGGGCATCCTGCACGAGCAGAACGCCGTGATGGGCCGGGCCAACCGGGCCCTGGTACGTTTCGCCGATATCCTGGCTATGAGTTTTGCCAAGACCAAATTCGCCGATGGGCAGTCGCTCGAACAGGTGCTGACCGGCAATCCGGTGCGGGACCGGGTGCGGGCGGTGGCCGGCGAGCCCTATCCCGAACTGACCCCCAAGGGACCGATCCATATCGTGGTGTTCGGCGGCAGCCAGGGCGCCAAGGCGCTCTCCGATATCGTGCCCTCTGCCATCGCGGCCTTGCCCGATGGGCTGCGGCACCGGGTTCAGATCGTGCAGCAATGCCGGGCCGAGGATCTCGACCGGGTCGCTGAGGCCTATCGCAAGGCCAAGATCAATGTCGAACTGGCCGCCTTCATCAGCGACCTGCCCGAGCGCATCGCGCGCGCCCATCTGGTGATCGGACGTTCGGGTGCTTCCACGATCGCCGAGCTGACCGTGCTGGGCCGTCCGGCCATTCTGGTGCCGCTGCCCGGCGCCATCGATGCCGATCAGAAGAACAATGCCATGGTGATGGAAGCGGCTGGTGGCGCCTGGATCGCCGAGCAGGCCACGCTGTCGCCGCAATCGCTTGGCACTCGGCTCACAGACCTGTTATCCGAGCCGTCAAAACTCACACAAGCCGCCGCCGCTGCCCGTTCGCTGGGTCAGCCGCGCGCTGTCGAGAAGCTGGCGGACGTCGCCGAAATGCTCTCGGGCAAGACCGTACTGGAACACAATCTATGAAAATGCCTCGCAATATCGGCCCCGTCCATTTCATTGGTATCGGCGGCATTGGCATGAGTGGCATCGCCGAAATCCTGCACAACCAGGGCTATACCGTGCAGGGCTCGGACGCCTCGGCCAATCCCAATGTGCAGCGCCTGCGCGATATGGGCATCAAGGTCGAGATCGGCCAGAGCGGCGACAACCTGGGCGCCGCTGAGGTTGTTGTGGTTTCCTCAGCTATCAAGCGCGACAATCCTGAATTGGTGGCGGCACGTGCGCGCCAGTTGCCGATCGTGCGCCGGGCCGAGATGCTGGCCGAGATCATGCGTTTCAAGACTGCCATTGCCATTGGTGGCACCCATGGCAAGACCACCACCACAACGCTGGTGGCCGCGCTGCTTGATGCAGGCAATCTTGATCCGACGGTGATCAATGGCGGCATCATCAATGCCTATGGCACCAATGCCCGTCTGGGCGCTGGCGAATGGATGGTGGTGGAAGCCGACGAGAGCGACGGCACCTTCGTCAAGCTGCCCGCCGATGTCGCCGTGGTCACCAATATCGACCCCGAACATCTGGACCATTACGGCAGCTTCGAGGGTGTGCAGAAGGCGTTTCACCAGTTCGTCGAGAACGTGCCGTTCTACGGCTTTGCGGTGATGTGTCTGGATCATCCCGAAGTGCAGGCCCTGGTCGGCGAGATCAAGGATCGCCGGGTCATCACCTATGGCCAGAACCCGCAGGCCGATGTGCGGCTGGTGGATCTCGAAACCATTGATGGCGTGAGCCATTTTTCGATCGAAATCCGCGACCGCATCCGCATGACGCAATTGCGTATCGATGGGCTCGAACTGCCCATGCCGGGCGTGCACAATGCGCTCAATGCCACGGCCGCTATTGCCGTGGCCGATCAGCTGCACGTGCCGGCCGAGGCGATCCGCACCGGGCTCAAGGGCTTTACCGGCGTCAAGCGCCGCTTCACCCGGACCGGTGTGGTCGGAGGCGTCACCATCATCGACGATTACGGTCATCACCCTGTCGAGATAACCGCCGCGCTCAAGGCCGCGCGGGAGTCGACACGGCGCGATGTGATCGCCGTGGTGCAACCGCACCGCTATAGCCGCCTCAAGGATCTGTTCGATGATTTCTCGGCCTGCTTCAACGATGCCGATACGGTTATCGTCGCGCCGGTTTATGCCGCCGGTGAACAGCCTATCGAGGGCGTGACGCATGAAGAGCTGGTCAACCGCATCCTGTCGCGCGGGCATCGCGATGCGCGGGTGATCGATCGCCCCGAAGCCCTGGCGCCCCTGCTGGCCAGCCGGGTGGCCGATGGCGATTATGTCGTGTGTCTGGGCGCAGGCAATATCACGCAATGGGCGGCCACGCTGCCCGGCGAGCTGGCGGCCCTGATGAGCGAGGAGGTCAAGTGAGCTTTCCCGATCTCATCCCCGCGTTTCAGCCCTGGATTGCCGAAGTCCGCGGCCGGTTGATCCCCAACCAACTGCTCAGCGAAATCACCTGGTTCCGCGTTGGTGGGCCAGCGCAGCTGTTCTTTACGCCCGCTGACGAAGCCGACCTGGCGTTCTTTTTGAAGAACCTGCCCGCCGATATCCGCGTGACGGTGATCGGGCTGGGCTCGAACCTGCTGATCCGCGATGGCGGCCTTGATGGCGTGGTCATCCGGCTCTCGGGCAAGGCCTTTGGCCAGGTCGAGGTGCTGGAGGATCACAAGATCCGCGTCGGTACCTCGCTGCCGGACGTCAAGGTGGCCACAGCGGCGGCCGAAGCCGGCATTGACGGGTTGACCTTTTATCGCGGCATTCCCGGCGGCATCGGCGGGGCGCTCTACATGAATGCAGGCTGCTATGGCACCGAGACGCGCGACCGCATGGTCGAGCTGCGCGCCGTGACGCGGCAGGGCGAGATCATCACGCTGACCAATGCCGATATGGACTACCATTATCGCAAGTCGAATGGCCCTCGTGGGGCGGTGTTCGTCTCGGCGGTCTATCAGGGCTTTGGCGGCGACCGCGAAGAGATCCTGAGCCGGATGCGCGAGATTACCGAAAAGCGCGAGATCCAGCCAGCCGACCAAGGCCAAGACAGGCGGTTCGACCTTCAAGAACCCCGAAGGCCATTCAAGCTGGAAGCTGGTAGATGCCGCTGGTGGCCGTGGCCTGCGGGTGGGTGGCGCCCAGATGAGCGAACTGCATGCCAACTTCCTGCTCAATGTCGACAACGCAACGGCCCATGACATCGAGACGCTGGGTGAAACGGTGCGCAACAAGGTGCGCGCCAATTCCGGCATCGAGCTGAAATGGGAAATCCGCCGCATGGGTCATTTCGAACCCGGCAGGGAAGTCCGCGAGTTTCTCGACGGCGATTTCTTCACGGGGGCGGTCTAGCCATGAGCAAACATGTCGCCGTGCTGATGGGGGGCTGGTCCAACGAGCGCCCTGTTTCGCTTGCCTCGGGCCGGGAATGCGCCGCTGCACTGCGTCGGGCAGGCTATCAGGTCACCGAAGTCGATGTCGGGCGCGACATTGCCAGTGTACTGAGCGAACTCAAGCCGGATGTGGCGTTCAATGCGCTGCATGGCCCCTTTGGCGAAAGCGGCATGATGCAAGGTGTGCTGGAGCTGCTGGGCATTCCCTATACCCATTCGGGCGTGCTGGCGTCGGCGCTGGCCATGGACAAGCATCAGGCCAAGATCGCCATGAAGGCGGCCGGCGTGCCGGTGACCGATCACGTTATCGTGTCACGGGCCGAAGCCGGACGCGCCCATGTGATGCCGCCACCCTATGTGATCAAGCCGATCGCTGATGGTTCGAGCTTTGGCGTGTTCATCGTCAAGGGCGATACCAGCCATCCGCCACAGGAAATCCTGCGCGAAGACTGGAATTCGGGCGAAGAGCTGATGGTGGAGCGCTATATTCCGGGGCGCGAGCTGACGTGTTCGGTGATGGGCGATGTGGCGCTTGGCGTCACCGAAATCGTCATTCCGCAGGGCTTCTACAACTATGAAGCCAAATACGCCAAAGGCGGCTCAACCCATATTATTCCGGCTCAGCTGCAACCGAAAATTTACGACAAAGTGCAAAAACTGAGCCTTGCCGCGCATGCGGCGCTCGGCTGCCGCGGCGTGACCCGGTGTGATTTCCGCTACAATGACGCGGCCGGCG
This sequence comes from Devosia sp. J2-20, assembly GCF_055808475.1. NCBI lineage: Bacteria > Pseudomonadati > Pseudomonadota > Alphaproteobacteria > Hyphomicrobiales > Devosiaceae > Devosia > Devosia sp. J2-20. The sequence continues at coordinate 1,108,211 of NZ_CM147870.1, forward strand.
AGGATGGGGAACTGGTCTGTCTGGAGATCAATACCCAGCCTGGCATGACCGAGACATCGCTGGTGCCCGAGCAGGCTGTGCATGCCGGACACTCCTTTGAAGAATTAGTCGCCTGGATGGTGGAGGACGCGAGTTGCAACAGGTAAAAAGCGAGACCTTTCTCGCTGGTGCGCGGATCGTGGATCCCCGTGCATTGCCCGTGCCTGTCCGCTCCTCCCGCCGCAAATTCGTCAACAATCTCGGCCGTGTCTGGGTGCTGCATGGCGCCCTGATCAAGCGTGGGCTGACCGTCGCGGCCGCTCTTGCTGGCCTGCTGGCCCTCTATCAACTACGCGAACCCATCGCCCATGGTGGCCTGGTTCTGGTTGAAGTTGCGCAGGGCCGCTTCGCCGATGCCGGTCTGGCGATTGGCGAAATCTCGATTACCGGTCAGGCACTGACCAGCGAACAGGCGATCTTCGATGCGCTGGGCGTTGAGCCGCACACCTCCACGGTGGCGTTCGATGTCGAAGCCGCGCGGCAGCGGATTGCCGAACTGCCGGCCATTGCCACCGTGAGCGTGCGCAAGATCTATCCTGGCGATCTGTCCATCACGCTGACCGAAAAGGCCCCTGTGGCGCGCTGGCGCGTTGATGGCATCACCTTTGTGGTCGATGCCAGTGGCGAACAGATCGGCGAGGATCGGGGCGCCTATGGCGATCTGCCGCTGGTGGTGGGCGATGGCGCCAATGATGATGCCATGGTGATGATCCGGGCGCTCGATCAATATCCCACCCTCAAGGATGGTCTGGTGGCGCTGTCGCGTATCGCGGACCGCCGCTGGGACATGATCTATGACACCGGCCTGCGCGTGCAATTGCCCGAACTGGGCGTTGCCGGCGCGCTGCGCCACCTGGTCGGCTATCAGGCCGATTATCAATTGCTCGACCGCGACGTCTCGGTGATCGACCTGCGGGTCGCCGGGCTTGTGGCTGTGCGTCCCACCCAATCTGACGAAGAAGCCGACGACCAATGATGAGTGATGCCATGACATCCCGGTTGCGCCCCGTGCAGCCCGGCAAGACGACGCTGGTGGCGGTGCTCGACATCGGCTCGACCAAGGTGTGCTGCGTGATCGCGCGTCTGACCCCGCGTGCCGAGGGCAAGGCGCTCAAGGGGCGCTCGCATCAGGCGCAGGTGATCGGCTTCGGCTATGGTCCCTCCGCTGGCGTCAAGAGCGGCGTGGTCACCGATATCGAAAAGGCCGAGCAGACCATCCGCTCGGTGGTGGGCATGGCTGAACGCTCGGCCGGGCTGACACTGGAGTCGGTGATCGTCAATGTCACTGCGGGCCGTCTGGGTTCGGAAACATTCTCGGCGGCGGTGTCGCTGGATGGTCAGGAAGTCGAAAAGGCCGACATCCGCCGCGTGCTGCGGGCGGTCAATGAGCGCTCGGTACGCCCGGAGCGCTCAATCATTCACGCGCTACCGATTGGTTACGCGATCGACGGCCAGAAGGGCATTCGCGATCCCAAGGGGATGGTGGGTGACAAGCTGGGCGTCGATGTTGCCGTGGTCAGCTCGGAGACGCTGGCGATGCGCAATCTCGAACTGGTGCTGCATCGCTGCCATTTGCAGATCGAAGCGCTGATCGCCACGCCTTATGCTTCGGGTCTGTCCACGCTGGTGGATGACGAGGCCAAGCTGGGCGTGGCCTGCATTGATTTTGGCGGCGCCACCACCACGGTTTCGGTCTTTAATGAAGGCCATCTGGTCTATGCCGATGCCATCGCCATTGGTGGCCACCATCTGACGCTCGATATTGCCCGCCAGCTATCGGTCAGCGTGGCCGATGCCGAACGGCTCAAGACATTCTACGGCTCGGTGCTGCCCGGTCAGGCTGATGAGCGCGACATGATCCCGATCCAGCCGGTGGGCGCCAGCCATGATGAGGCGCCGGGGCAGGTGGCCCGTTCGGTGCTGACGCGCATCATGCGCCCGCGCATCGAGGAAATTCTGACGGCCATTCGCGACCGCATGCAGGCTACCGGCATGATGGATGTGTGTGGGCGTCGCTTTGTGCTGACGGGCGGGGCCAGTGAAATGACCGGCCTGCCCGAAGTGGCGCGCCGCACGCTGGCGCGCAATGTGCGCACCGGCCGCCCGATGGGCGTTGCCGGCCTGCCCGAAATGGCCAAGGGCGCTGCCTTTGCGACGGTTACCGGCATGCTGGTCTATCCGCAGGTCTGCGCCAAGGAGTATTCCGAGCCGCGCGGCAGCCACAAGCTGACCGGCACGGACGGCTATTTCGCCCGCGTCGGCAACTGGTTGCGCACCAGCTTCTAGCGCCTAGTTCCCGGCATAGGCCTGTTGCAGGTCGGCGATGATCAGCTTGGTCATCTTGAACATCGCCTCGGTGGCGCGCTGGGCCCCGGCGGGGTCTGCGCCGCCAATTGTGCCGGCAAGCTGGTCGGGCACCACCTGCCAGCTCAACCCGAACCGGTCCTTGCACCAGCCACACTGGCCTGGTGAGCCGCCCCCACTGGTCAGCGTATCCCAAAAATAGTCGACTTCGTCCTGATCGCGGCAGCCGATGACGAAGGAGACCGCCTCACTGAAGGTGAATTGCGGGCCGCCATTGAGCAGCATGAAGCGGTGACCTTCGAGTTCGATCTCGGCAATCGCGGTGGGGGTATGCGCATCGCGGCGTACCCGCCGCAGGATTTTGGCGCTCTTGAAGGTGCCGGTATAAAATTCGATGGCGTCATCGATGCGATTGTCGAACCACAGGCACGTCATGATGTCGGTCATGGTGGTCTCCTTTGATCCCGTCGGGGGCAGGGCGAGAATCTGGCAAATTTCTTTTTGCGGCAGTTGGATCGCCTCACTGAGTCACGCGAGCAGGATATGCCGGAGCCAGCGTGGTTAACAGTGGTTCAATCGGTAACCAATCGGAGTCGCATTTTGCGATCACGTTAACGCCGGTGGGACAATTGTTAGGAGGGAGTTAACGTTTGACGGGGTAAATGTTTACCAACACCGCCACTATGAGGCCATTCATGACCATCAACCTCACCATCCCGGATATCCAGGAGTTGAAGCCCCGTATCACCGTCTTTGGTTGTGGTGGTGCCGGCGGCAACGCCGTCAACAACATGATCGAGTCCGGTCTTGATGGCGTGGACTTCGTTGTTGCCAATACCGATGCGCAGGCCCTGGCCTTGTCCAAGGCGCAGCGCATCATCCAGCTGGGCGTCGGTGTTACCGAAGGCCTGGGCGCCGGTTCGCACCCCGAAGTGGGTCGCGCGGCAGCCGAAGAGAGCTGGGACGAGATCAATGATCACCTTTCGGGCTCGCATATGGTGTTCATCACCGCGGGCATGGGCGGCGGTACCGGTACCGGTGCGGCTCCCGTGGTGGCCCGCGCAGCGCGCGAGCAGGGCATCCTGACCGTTGGTGTTGTCACCAAGCCATTCAATTTCGAAGGCAATCGTCGTGCCCGTCTGGCCGAAGATGGCATTGACGAGCTGCACCGCCATGTCGATACGCTGATCGTCATTCCCAATCAGAACCTGTTCCGCGTGGCCAATGAAAAGACCACCTTTGCCGACGCGTTTGCGATGGCCGACCAGGTGCTGTTTTCGGGCGTGGCCTGCATTACCGATCTGATGGTCAAGGAAGGCCTGATCAACCTCGATTTCGCCGACGTGCGCGCCGTAATGCGCGGCATGGGCAAGGCGATGATGGGTACCGGCGAAGCATCGGGCGAAGATCGTGCCCGCCACGCCGCCGAAGCTGCCATTGCCAACCCACTTCTCGACGATGTGTCGATGCACGGCGCTCGCGGCCTGCTGATCTCGATCACCGGTGGTCCGGATCTGACACTGTATGAAGTCGATGAAGCTGCCAGCCGCATCCGCGAAGAAGTCGATGTGGACTGCAACATCATTCTGGGCGCGACCTATGACCCAAGCCTGACGGGCACGCTGCGCGTGTCGGTTGTGGCCACGGGAACGGATGCGACCATGGTGCAGGCTCTTGAGCCCGCCAAGCCACATGCTTCGCGCACCCCACTTGAAGTGCGCCGCCATGTGCCGGTCGAGCCAAGCCGCACCGGTACTGAGCGCGCTGCCATCGCTTCGCCCGTGGCTGTGCCCGAGCAGGTCGAGCATCAGGTTGAAGCCGCTGTGGCCGAAGCCTTCTCGTTTAACGACATCACCCCCAGCACCCCGGCCGAAGCCGAAGATGATGGCGTGATGGTCGAGCCCTATATCCCCGCTGCCGCTGTTGCGCCGCAGGAAGACGACGAGCCCGTGATGGCCGCCGACTCACCTGTACCAAGCGCATATGTGCCCTCGCATGCCGTTCACCCCGAAGGTCAGCGCCGCATGCCGCGTACCGAGGAGCTTCCGGTTGTTGCGCGACGGACACAGGAACCAGCGGAACGTGCTGATGCAGAGCCTCGCAATGCGCGTGCGCTGTTCAAGCGTCTGGCGTCAAATGTTGGTCTTAACCTGGGCCAGCCAGAGGCGCCCCAGAAGAGCGAACCAGCCTATTCCGCCGCCGATGACAATGCCGCTCGCAGCGCCATAGAGGCCGGTGGCGCAAGGGCTTCGCGGGTTGCTGCCCCAACCGAGGGTGCCCATGGCAATCTCGACAATCATGCCCGCCAGCCTGCCGCGGCACCCCAGAAAGAGAGCCTGGAAATTCCAGCTTTCCTGCGCAAGCACGGTTAGTTGGTTCCCCCGGGAATCTTGAAACATTGCTCGGTGCGGCTTCCGCACCGAGTTTTTTGGCTAGTACAGGCCGTGGGCAAACGCGGCTTGGGGTCGGAGTAATTCCAGTATGCAAAAACTGAACACGCGCCAGCGTACCCTCGCGGCTGCGATCGACTTCTCCGGCTACGGTGTCCACAGCGGTCAGCCAGTCAACCTGACAATCAGTCCAGCAGCGGCCGATAGCGGCTTCCTGATCTGCCGCACGCTTGAGAACGGCACCACGACCGTGCCGGTGCAGGTGCATTTTTCGCGGGTCAGCCGAACCACGCTGTGCACGACGCTCGATCTGGGTGACAGCGTCAGCGTTGCCACCATCGAACATGTGACCTCTGCCCTCAGCGGAATGGGCGTCGACAATGCGCTCATTACCATTGATGGCAGTGAATGCCCGATCCTGGATGGCAGTGCCCGTCCGTTCGCCGAGGCAATCCTGGCGGCAGGTCTGGAAATCCAGCCCGCGCACCGCAAGTTTCTCAAGATCATGCGCGCCGTTACCGTGCGCAACAATGACGCCTTTGCCGCGCTTGAGCCCTATAATGGCCGCTCGCTCGATCTCGAAATCGATTTTGACAGCAAGGTCATTGGTCGCCAGCGGATGATCTTCGACTGGACGCCGCGTCGCTATTACGACGATGTCTCGCGCGCCCGCACATTCGGCTTTGCCCGTGATGCCAAGATCCTCCGGCAAGCTGGCTATGCGCTGGGCTCGAGCCTGGATAATTCGATCACCGTGCACGAGGATCGTATCCTCAACCCGGGTGGGCTGCGTTACGAAGACGAGTTCGTTCGCCACAAGCTGCTTGATGCCATTGGCGATCTGTCGCTGGGCGGTCTGCCGATCTGGGGCCGTTTCCGTTCCTATAAGGGCGGGCACGCGCTCAACGCCCATGTGTTGACCGGTCTCTTTTCCAGTGAAGCCAATTATGAGATAGTCAGCGCCGATGATCTGCCGCTGGAGTTCCAGGCGTTCGATGAGCAGCCTGAGGGTCTGACGGTCAATCATTATCTGCGCTCGGTGCGCTAGGCTGTTCCAGCCGGCGTGGCCTGCGCCATAGTTTTGATCTATTTACTGAATAGGCCGCATGCAGTGCGGTTTTCGTATGAAAGACGGGGCAATTCGTGACAGTTGAAGCTTTTGGTGGTCTCACCAGCCGGGCCGCCCGGTTCCTGACGATTGCTCTGGTGACGGCGGTTCTGGCCGGTTGCTCCCTGTTCGGACCTTCCAAGGTCAAGGAAGAGCCAATCATTCCTGCCGCAACGCTGTATCAGAAGGCGTTGGACGATATGGACCGGCAGTATTTCCAGACGGCTATCAAGTCGCTGGAACAGCTTGATCGCCAGCATCCACGCGATCCGCTGACTGAAAAGTCCAAGCTGATGCAGGTTTTCGCGAACTATCGCGCCAACCAGCTCGATGAGGCCATTCTGGCAGCAGACCGCTATCTGGCGGTCTATCCCAATGGCAAGGACGCGCCCTACGTGATGTACCTCAAGGGCAATTCCTATTTTGCCCAGATCAAGGACATCACCCGCGACCAGCAGCTCTCTGCTGACGCCATCGAAACCTACCAGCTGTTGATTTCAAACTATCCCCGGTCCGAATACGCCAAGGATGCCAAGGAAAAGCTGCTGATTGCCTATGACCAGCTGGCGGGCAAGGAAATGTCGGTGGGCCGCTATTATCTGGGCAATGGCCAGTATACGGCTGCCATCAACCGCTTCCGCGTTGTGGTGGAAACCTGGCAGACCTCGACCCATATCGAGGAAGCGCTGTATCGCCTGACCGAAGCCTATCTGTCGCTGGGTCTGACCAATGAAGCCATGACTGCTGCCGCTGTGCTGGGCCACAACTACCCATCGAGCAGCTGGTACAAGGAAGCCTTTGCGCTGCTGGGCAAGCAGGGTCTGGCACCCGCCGTCAATAATGGCAGCTGGCTGGCCGGCCTGCGCAACTAGGCGCCGCAAGATTTTGTTGCTAGTTTGTTCCGGGGCGCTATGATGCGCCCCGGTTCGTTTGTGTAACAGGCGGGCTTCGGCAACGCTGGCGTGACCGCCTTCCTGTGCGAAAGCGGGATTGATGGTTTCGCAGGAACGGTGCCGGGATGATAACCTGCCTGGTGTAACGCGCTGGCCTGATGCCACCGACCACGCAATCTGGGATAACACCGCGCATGCTGAACGCGCTCTCGGTTCGCAACATCGTCCTTATCGACCAGCTTGATCTGGCTCTCGACGCCGGCATGACCGTGCTGACCGGCGAGACCGGTGCGGGCAAGTCCATCCTGCTCGACGCGCTGACGCTGGCGCTGGGCGGCCGCGGTGACGCATCGCTGGTGCGCAGCGGTCAGGAGAGCGGGCAGGTGGTTGCCGTGCTGCAACTGGCGGCGGACCATCCGGCGCGTACCGCCTTGCGCGACAATGCCATTCCCGATGACGAAGACATCATTCTGCGTCGCGTACAGTTTGCCGATGGGCGCACGCGGGCCTTCATCAATGATCAGCCGGTCTCGGCGGCGCTGTTGCAGCGTGTGGGAAGCCAGATCGTGGAAATCCATGGTCAGCATGATGACCGCGCGCTGGTCGATGTGGCGACCCACAGGGCGGCGCTCGATGCTTTCGGCGAACTGGAAGGCGCCGCTGGCAAGGTTCGTGACGCCTGGGAGGGCGTGAGCGCCGCGCAAGAGGCTGTGGCCGCCCAAAAGGCGTTGGTGGCCGAGGCGCTGGCCGCTGAGGAATATGCCCGCCATACCGTTGATGAGCTGGGCAAGCTCAAGCCGCAGGTGGGCGAAGAGGACGAGCTGGCAGCGCGGCGGACGCATTTGCAGCAGGTCGAGCGGTCGGCCTCAGATGTCGGCGAGATCGACGACATGCTCAATGGCCCGAACGCACCGGCACCGGCGCTGGCCAGCCTGATGCGGCGGCTGATGCGCAAGATTGACGGTGGTTCGAGCCTGTTCCAGCCTATCGTGGACAGCATCGACGCTTCGCTGACCAGTCTGGACCACACCAGCGATGCGCTCGAAGAGCTCAAACGCTCCATGGCCTATGATCCGGCCGAGCTGGAGGATGTCGAAGAGCGGCTGTTCGCGCTGCGCGCTGCGGCCCGCAAGCACCAGACCAGTTGCGACGGGCTGATCGAGGTGCTGGAGAAATACACCGCTGATCTGGAAACGCTGCAGAGCGGGGAGACCCGGCTGGTGGCGCTACAAGCGGCAGAAGCCAAGGCGCTCGAAAGCTATCGCAAGCTGGCGGGCACGCTGAGCGCTGGCCGCGCCAAGGCCGCCAAGGCGCTGGGCAAGGCGGTCGGCGCCGAACTGCCCGATCTCAAACTGGGTTCGGCCAGGTTCATCGTTGATCATCAGATCGAGGAGAGCCGGATTGCCGCCGCCGGGTTCGATCAGATCGCCTTTCATGTCCAGACCAATCCGGGCACGGCGGCGGGCCCCTTGCTCAAGGTGGCCTCGGGTGGTGAGCTCAGCCGGTTCCTGCTGGCGCTCAAGGTGGTGCTGGCCGACCGGGGTTCTGCGCCCGTGCTGATCTTTGACGAAATCGACACCGGGGTGGGTGGCGCGGTTGCCGACGCCATTGGCCGGCGTCTGGCGCGGCTGGCGGGCAAGGTGCAGGTGCTTTCAGTAACCCATGCACCCCAGGTCGCCGCGCGCGCCCAGCGCCATCTGCTGATCGAAAAGCAGATGGTCAAGGAAGGCGCCTTCATGCGCACCCATGTCAAACCGCTCGACACTGCCGCCCGGCAGGAAGAAGTGGCACGCATGCTGGCGGGGGCGGAAATCACCGATGAAGCGCGGGCTGCTGCCAGTAAGCTCTTGAGCGCGGTGGGGTAGGGTGAGGTGCCCCCACCTTACCTCCCCCTGATAGGGGGAGGGATGGGTCCGGTGGTCTTGAATGCTCGTGCCCAATCTCAATTCTGTCCCTCCCCCTATCAGGGGGAGGTTAGGTGGGGGTAATATCCAGCTATCCCTGCGTCCCTTGCGTTTTTCCGAGACTTCCATGACCGAACTGTCCGCAAAATCCGTCGAAACGCTGTCCGAGGACGAGGCCAAGGCTGAATTGCAGCGGCTGGCCGAGGCCATCGCGGCCGCCGATATCGCCTATCACCAGAACGACAAGCCCGAAATCAGCGACGGGGATTACGACGCGCTGCGCCGCCGCAATGACGCCATCGAGCAGCGTTTTCCAGCGCTGGTGGTGCAGAACGGGCCGTCGGTTGCTGTCGGTGCTGCGGTTGCCGAAGGCTTTGCCAAGGTGCGGCACGGCATTCCCATGCTCAGCCTGGGCAATGCTTTTGAAGACGATGATGTGGTCGACTTCGTCGGTCGCGCCAAGGGTTTCTTCCAGAAGGACCTGCTGCGCGATCCCGCGATGAAGCTCTATTTCACCGCCGAGCCCAAGATCGATGGCCTGTCGGCCTCGCTACGCTATGAAGACGGGGTGTTCGTGCGCGGGGCAACCCGGGGCGACGGCACCGAGGGTGAAGACATCACTGCCAATCTGCGCACCATTGGCGATATTCCCGAAAAGCTGAAGGGTTCGGGCTGGCCAGCGGTGATCGAGATCCGCGGCGAGGTCTATATGACTCATGCCGAGTTCCAGCGGCTCAAGGCGCATTCGGCAAAGTTTGGTGGGCAGGACTACGTCAATCCGCGTAACACGGCTGCCGGCTCATTGCGCCAGAAGAACCCAGAGATCACCGCCAGCCGCAATCTCAATTTCTTTGCCTATGCCTGGGGCGAGGCCAGCGCGCCGCCAGCCGAGACGCAGTATGAGGCGGTGCAGAAGTTCGCCGAATGGGGCTTTGCCACCAATCGGTTGATGATCCGCACCGATTCCACGGACGAATTGCTGGCGCACTATCGCTCCATCGAGACCCAGCGCGCCACGCTGGGCTACGACATTGATGGCGTGGTCTATAAGCTGGACCGGCTCGACCTGCAGCAGCGCTGGGGCTTTGTCGCGCGCGCGCCCCGCTGGGCCATTGCGCATAAGTTCCCGGCCGAACAGGCGACCACGATCCTGACCGGCATCGACATTCAGGTCGGGCGCACCGGGGCGCTGACGCCGGTGGCGCGACTGGCGCCGGTCACCGTGGGCGGTGTGGTGGTCGAGAATGCCACGCTGCACAATGAGGACTATATCAAGGGTCTGGGCAATGATGGCGAGCCGATCCGCAATGGGGTGGATCTGCGCGTCGGCGATACGGTGATCGTGCAGCGCGCCGGTGACGTTATCCCGCAGATCGTTGATGTGGTGCTCGACAAGCGCCCGCAAGACGCCGTGCCGTTCGTCTTTCCCGAGACCTGTCCGGTGTGCGGTTCGCCCGCCGTGCGCGAGGTCAATGAAAAGACCGGCAAGGTGGATTCCAAGCGCCGCTGTACCGGGGAACTGGTGTGTCCCGCCCAGGCCATTGAAAAGCTCAAGCATTTCGTGGCCCGCGATGCCCTTGATATTGATGGGCTGGGCGACCGGCAGGTGACCCAGTTCTACGAAGAGGGCCGCATTGCCCGTCCGGCCGATATCTTCACGCTCAAGGCGCGCGACGAGCGCTCGATGAAAAAGCTCAAGGATGTAGACGGTTTTGGCGCGACCTCGGTCAAGAAGCTGTTCGACGCCATCGATGCGCGGCGCGCGCCGGAGCTGGATCGTTTCATCTATGCGCTGGGCATTCGCCATGTCGGGGAAACCACCGCAGCGCTGCTGGCCAAGACTTTCACCAGCATGGATGAATTCCGCCGCGTCGCGATCGAGGCCACCCATGCCGAGGGCGACAAGCACGCCGTGTTCCCCGAAATCAACGGCATTGGCGATACGGTGCGCAGCTCGGTGATGGGGTTCTTCGCCAATGATCGCAACATTCAGGCGCTCGATGATCTGCTGGCCGAGGTCAAGCCGCAGGACTACATCGTCACCGTGTCGGCCGATAGCGTGGTGGCGGGCAAGACGGTGGTGTTCACCGGTTCGCTCGGAAAAATGACACGATCGGAAGCCAAGGCTATGGCCGAGCGGCTGGGCGCCAAGGTGGCCGGCTCGATTTCGGCGCAGACCGATATTCTGGTGGCTGGCCCCGGTGCAGGGTCCAAGCTGAAAAAGGCTGAAGAACTCGGTGTCGAGGTGATCAGCGAAGATGAGTGGTTCGAACGCGTCGAACAATAGCGCGGGTGCCACGGGGGAGAGCGTGATGCGAATTTCGGGCCTAATGGCGGCAGCGCTGATGCTGCCTGTTGCGGCTTCGGCCAGCGAGACGGGCGAGCTTGTCACCAGCCATCTCTATGCCGGCACGCTCGGCGAAGGGCAGGCGGCTCTGGTCGCTGGCAAGGACGCCGGGGAGGCCGAGGCCTGTTTTGGCTGGTCGGTGCTGCAACTGGCTGCCTCGTTCGAAGGGTTGGCGCAGGACTTATACCGCTATGGCGCGACCACGCCGGGCACACCGGCGGCCGCCATGCTGCTGGGCGTGGGCATGGTAGAGGATGCTGTTCCCGCCAATCCCGATCCCGAAGCGCTCAGCTATGCCGCGCTGCGCAGCGTTATCGGTGATTTCCGCGACGACATCGCGCTGGCCCAGATCAGTTTTGAATGCGGCGGCGATGCCAATGCCACTTATGTGGTGCCGGTTGACGTGCTGGCGGCACGCATTGATTTCAATGGTGACGGGCAAACCGGCGACGGCGAAACGCTGGGCGCATTTCTGGCGCCCTTGCTGGGTGAATTCGAGGAGATGCCTGCCGCGCACGCGCTGGACGAGAAATCCAAATCCAAGGGTGTCGCTGCGGCGCCGGACAGCACAGTGGGGTTTGATACCGCTGATGCCATCTGGCTGGCCGGCTACACCCAGGTGATCAAGTTGCAGCTCGATCTTGTGCTGGCGCATGACTTCGAGGATTTCTTCAATGCCTATCTGCATCGGGTGTTTCCGCTGTCCGGTCTGCCCATGCAGGATTATTCCCAGGGTGGCTTCCTGCTGATGGACCCTGATAGCGATGCAGGCATTGCCGATATCATTGCGGCCATCCACACGCTGAATTTTCCGGTGATCGACAAGCCGCTGCTGGCCAGCATTCCGGCCCAGCTCAAGCATGTCACGGCGCTGTCACGGCAGAACTGGGATTTGATCCTGGCCGAAACGGACGATGATCGCGAATTGCTGCCCGGACCGACCCAGAGCTCGTTGTTTGGCGCGGCCGAGGTGAATGCGGAGATGGTGGCAGCGTGGCGCGAAACGCTCGATGTGCTCGACCAGGTGTTTGACGGGCAATTGCTGGTGCCCCATTGGCGCTTTGCCCAGGGGTTCGATCTGAAGGCCTATTTCGAAACCGCCGAGCGCACCGATCTGGTGATGCTGCTGACCGGGCAGGGCGCCTTGCCCTATCTCAAGGACGGCCCCATCGCCGACGCCGACAGCTTTGCGGCGGCCAATACGGCTTTTGGTGATGCCTTCTTCAACTACGCTTTCTGGTTCAATTGAGCCTTCGCGTCGGCTGGCTGCCGGCGCGCTTGTAACGTACCGCATTGACCGTTCTGGCCGCCCGCATGGCGCGAGCGCGCAGCGGCTGTGCCGATCCTGTGGAGACGAATATGCGCCTTGCTGTCCTTGCTGCCAGCCTGTTTCTAGCCTTGAGCAGTGTTGCTGCCGCCCAGCCCTTCGAGACGTCCGAAGCGCTGCTTGAGGCATTCTACAAGCCTTATCTGACTGGTGACTTTTCGGTTGATGACGCCGTGTTCCGCTCGGCAGGTCTTCAGGCGCTGTATGATGCAGACGCCGAAAACACCCCGGAAGGTGAAATGGGTGCGCTGGGCTTTGATCCCTATATCGATGCCCAGGACTTCGAGCTGAGCGCGCTGCATATCGATACCCCTGCGATCTCGGGCGGCTACGCCACAGTGGTGGTGACCTTCAGCAATTTCGGTGCGCGGCGCAGCCTGAGCTACGAGCTGGTGCAGGAAGCCGATGGCTGGAAGATCGACGACGTGGTCTCGAGCAATGCCGATAATCCCTACCGCCTCAGCGACATCTTTGTCGGGGCCGCGCAATAGGGGCCAGATTGCCCAATGGTAATGCTGTGCCGCCTTTTGGTCATGGCGTGATCACAGTTGTGCCGTGTGCCGTCACTACCCATATGGCGGGACACAGGGAGAGCATGCATGCGTACAGGGCTATTGGTGATGATTGCGGCGGGACTGGCCATGGTGCTGCCAGCGACAGCCGCGGACCGGTTTGACGACCCCAAGGCGCTGGTGGCGGCGATCTACGCCGAGTATCAGCCGGGCACGCTGGCCAGCGAGCCGACAGCCTATTATTCGCGCCGGCTGCAATCGGTGTTCGATCAGGCGCTGGAAAACAGGATGTTCGCCAATGATGCGGCGATTTCCGGCGCCGAGTTCAAGCCGGCCGAGATGTTCAATCCCTTTCTGCCTGATGTCAGCGCGCTGCTGTTTGATCTGACCATTGGCGAGCCATTGATGATTGGCGACCGCGCCGTGGTCAGTGTCAGCTACCACAATTTCGATCATCCCCGACTGCTCAGCATCGCCACCGTGCGCGAGGATGGCGGCTGGAAAGTCGATGATGTGGCGGCCCTGGGCAGCGACGAGAACTGGCTGCTCAGCTGGGCGCTGACCTATGATCCGCTAGGGTTCTGAGCGGGCGGAGTTTTCTTTGCGGTCGCGACATCCCTCCCGGCCTCCCCCATCAGAGGAAAGGCCGGGAGGGTGACTGTCATTCTTTGATAGCGAGGTGACACCCAGCCGCTAAAGCGCTGCGGTCGCCGTCTGCAGCCAGTTGCGCACCGTCGCATCGACCTTGGGGCCGATCTCTTCGAACACCCGCTGGTGATAGGCGTTGAGCCAGTCGCGCTCGGTCGGGCTGAGCAGCGTTACCTCGATCAGGCGCCGGTCGATGGGGGCCAGGGTCAGGGTCTCGAAGTCGTAAAACCCGGCAAAGCTGCTGTCCTGCACGATGATCAGGTTCTCGATGCGGATGCCATATTCACCGGCCTTGTAATAGCCGGGCTCGTTGGAAAGCACATTGCCGGCCGCCAGTGGAGTGGGGTAGCGCGAGGCGATGCCGATGGGTCCCTCATGCACGCCCAGATAGGCGCCGACGCCGTGGCCGGTGCCGTGATTGTAGGTGACGCCATCCTGCCAGAGAAACTGGCGGGCCAGAATATCGAGCTGAGCGCCGCTGGTGCCCTTGGGGAAGCGGGCCTGGGTGATGGCGATCATGCCCTTGAGCACGCGGGTGAAGCGGTCGCGCTGTTCGGGCGTGGTGGGTCCCGTCGAGAGCGTGCGGGTGATGTCTGTGGTGCCCGAGAGGTATTGCGCCCCGCTATCGACCAGCATGATCTCCCCGGGCTTGAGCGTGCGGTCGGTCTTGGTGGTCACCCGGTAATGCACGATGGCGCCATTGGGACCGGCGCCCGAAATGGTGTCGAAGCTGGCATCGACGCAGGTTTCCTCTTCACGCCGGAATGCTTCGAGCGCGGTGACAATGCCGATCTCGGTCAGCCCGCCCTTGGGCGCGGTGGCGTCGAACCAGGCCAGGAACTTGGCCAGCGCCACGCCGTCCAGAGTATGGGCTTCGCGCATGCCGGCCAGTTCAGCATCGTTCTTGACCGCCTTGGGCAGCAGCACCGGATCGCGCTTTTCGAGCAGCTTGGCGCCAGCCTCGCGCAGCGTGGTGGCAATAGCGGCCGGGGCGGTGCTGGGGTCGATCAATACGGTCTTGCCCGCACTGCCCAAACCGGCCAGATCACGGGTCAGCGTGTCGGTCGTGGCAATGTGGGCCACGCCCTTCAGCGTCGTCCTGAGGTCATTGGTGATCTTGGCGGCATCGAGATAAAGCGTTGGCTGCCCGCTGCGTGGCACAATGGCAAAGCCGAGCACGAAGGGCGTGTTCGGCACATCGCGCCCGCGCATGTTGAGCAGCCAGCAGATCGACTCGGGCAGGGTCAGCACGCCGGCGTCAGCCTTGTCGGTTCCAAGGCTGGCCTGAATGGCAATGATCTTTTCACCAGCGCTTTGGCCGGCCCGGTTGTGTCCGAGAAATTCGATCGGGCTGACCGGCGCGCCGGGGCGGTCGCTCCAGATCGCGTCGACCAGATTGGCGTGAGGCACGATGGTGCAATGCTCGCCCAGCTGTTCGCTCAGACTGCGCACCTCGCCGGGCGTGTGCAGCCAGGGGTCATAGGCCAGCGTCCCGCCCTTGGGCACATAGCTGGACAAGTCCGGGGAATAGCCCGCGCCGAGCCATTCGTGGATGTCGACCTTGTCGGTATCGGTCTGGGCCGGGGCCTGCAGGGTATAGCGGCTATCAACGAACAGTCCCGCCTTGTCGGGGCCGACAATGGCCATGCCGGCCGAGCCGGTGAAGCCGGTGACATAGGCCAGCCGTGCGTCGCCCGCGGGGACCGACTCGCCGCGATGGGCGTCGGCACGCGGAATCAGGAAGGCGTCCACCCCGGCCTTGGTCATGGCGGCGCGCAGGGCATTCAGCCGGGGGGCGACATTGGCGGGGTCCACCTTTTCCTCAAAGCTCTGGAACACGGCGGGCGGAAAGCTGGAGGCGGTCATCAAGAAGGTCCTTGGGGCGGGAGTATCCAATAGCGGAGTGCGCTCCGGTCATGGCTGGCTTGAGCGATCAGGGCATAGCAAATCGCGCAGGAAAGCCTAACTTAGTGTCAGAACACAGGAGAGCAAATATGAGCAACGAGAAGAATTTCTTCGTCCGCACCGTCGAAGCCATGGTTGCCAGCCGCGAACGTTCCGCACAGCGTTACGTTGCGCGCTACCAGCGTGATCTGGGCCTGGGCAAAGACGAATTCACCAAGCGTTAATCAGGCCTGCACGCCTTGCAGGGGTGCTGTGCCAATTTGGGCCTAACTGAACGCTTCGGGTTGGCCTAGATAGACTGCGACGACGGCAAAAGACCGCGTCAAAGTGCATGGAGATGACGATGACTGAGAGCAAGAACGATTTTCGCAAGACACTGGGTTCGGTTATCGATGCCCGTGGTCGCGAAACGAGCCGCCAGGTCAGCTATCGCATGCAGCACCAGCTGATCGGCGCGTTCACCAAGCGCCCGTAAGGCCGCTGCAGTTTACTGCTGACGATCTGACGATCCCCGGAGCCTGCTTCGGGGATTTTGCTTTGTCTGGATAGTGTCGCACTTTGGCGCATGCGGCGCCGCTCGATGTGCGCAGTGTGTGCACCATTTCGTGCAAACTGCGCTCACCGATGCGGTGGCGCCGCTACTTCATTTCCAGCATCAGCGTGGTCCATTCCTTGCGCTGCAATTTCTGGGTCAGGGTCATGCCCTGGCGGGCATAGGCGTTGATCACGCCGCGCGCCTGATGCTGCAAGATGCCCGACAGGATAATGGTTGCGCCCTTCTGGGCTGCCCGGCCAACCGAGGGTGCCAGCGCCATGAGCGGACCGGCCAGAATATTGGCTACGATCAGATCATAGGGGCCGTTCTGGGCGATGGTCGGGTTGGTCATGCCGGTGGCTTCCACCGCGATGATCAGCTTGCCCACCCCGTTCTGCTCGGCATTGGCGATGGTGGTGGTCACCGAAATGGGGTCGATATCGCTGGCGATCACCGGGCTCTTGGTGCGCTTGGCCAGGGCGATGGCGAGCACGCCCGTGCCGGTACCAACATCGATCATGTGGCGCGGCTTCTTGCGCTTGAGCAGCATGTTGATGGCTTCAAGGCAGCCGGTTGTGGTTTCGTGGTGACCGGTACCAAAGGCCTGTGCCGCATCGATTTTCATCGCTGTCAGGCCGCCGGGGACCGGGCCGGTTTCATGGCTGCCATAAACATAGAACCCGCCGGCGCTGACCGGTGCCAGACCCTCAAGTGATTTGGCAACCCAGTTGAAATCCGGATCAATTGGCGAAACCGAAAAATCAACTTTGCCACCAAGGGTCTGGCGCGCCAGTTCAACAAATGATTCAAGGTCGGGCGGGCTATCGCAGGTGGCCTCGAAGAACCATTCGCCGGTCTCTTCATTCTCGTGGGCCGAGGCCGTCAGTGCCAGATCATCCCGTTCCATGACCGCATCGACCAGTGCATAGGCCTGATCCTTGGTGAGCGGGGCGGAGAGCTGATCGACGGACATGGCAATATTCCCTTGGTTTGTGCCTTGTTGCGCCATCGGCCCGCGGGCGTCAATCCGAGTTGTCCCCAATGTGCATGTCTCGTGCTAGTTTTGATCAGAACGCACACGGGAGTCGGCGATGTATGGATTGATGGGCAGGATGCTGGCCGCACCGGGGGAACGTGAGGCGCTGCTGGCAATCATGCTGGAGGGACATGCGCCCATGCCCGGCTGTCGCAGCTATGTCATCGCCCGCGATCCCAAGAGCGAGGATGGCATCTGGATTACCGAGGTGTGGGACAGCAAGCAGGCGCACACCGACTCGCTGCAATTGCCTCATGTGCAGGCGACCATTGCCAAGGCAAAGCCGATCATTGCCGGCTTCGCCGAATTTATCGAGACCGAGCCATTGGGTGGCAGGGGGCTCTAGAGCTGCACGGCAGTGCCCGAGACCGACACCATCAGCATCGAGCCACCCTGGCCGACCACTTCGTAGTCGATATCAACGGCCACCACGGCATCAGCGCCCAGGCGACGCGCTTCAGCTTCGAGTTCGGCAAAGGCCTGCCGCCGCGCATCGCGCAGGGTGGATTCATATGCGCCAGCGCGGCCACCGACGATGTCGCGGATCGGCCGGCCTTCGAGGGTAGGGGTGGTCGAGATGATCATGGCGGGCTCCTTAGGGCTCGTACAACGTCCAATGCATATAGGGTGAACCCAAGGCGGGCGGCTCACCCCTTGGTAACAAAACTCTCCAAGACCTTCTTGCGCCCGGCTTTTTCGAAGTCGATGGTCAACTTGTTGCCTTCGATGCCGGCGATGGCGCCGTAGCCGAATTTGAGGTGGAAGACACGCTCGCCAAAGGCGAAGGCGGATTTGTCGTTGCCGATATCGACCGAGCGGGCGACCAGATCGCCGTCAATGGTCATGGGCCCGGCGCTCTTGCGACTGGACTGCTGGGCGCGGGCGCGCTGCCAGCCGGGCGTTTCATAGACGCTCTCGAACGGGTCGGTCTTGTTGAAGCGGCTGGCGGCACCGCCTCCACCGCCATAGCCATAGCCACCATAGGAGGAACCGGTATCGGTGACCTCCACGGCGTCGGCGGGCAGTTCATCAAGAAAGCGGGACGGAATGGCGGACTGCCAGAGGCCATGGATGCGACGGTTCTGGGCGGCGGAAATGCGCACGCGCTTGCGACCGCGGGTAATGCCGACATAAGCCAGACGGCGTTCTTCTTCGAGCCCGGCACGGCCGGATTCATCCATGGTGCGCTGGCTGGGGAATGTGCCTTCTTCCCAGCCGGGCAGGAAAACCGTGTTGAATTCCAATCCCTTGGCGCCATGCAGAGTCATTATGGTGACGGCATCGGCCGCGTCAGCACTGTCGCGGTCCATGACCAGCGAGATGTGTTCGAGGAAGCCGCCCAAGGTTTCGAACTCCTCCATGGCGCGGCTGAGTTCCTTGAGGTTTTCCTTGCGACCTTCGGACTCCACCGATTTGTCGGCGCTGAGCATGTCGGTATAGCCGCTTTCCTCAAGGATCTGCTCGACCATCTCGAAGGGCTTCAGTGTCTGGGCGCGGAAGGCCCAATCGTCGAATTGGCCAATCAGGCTGCGTAGGGTGGTGCGCTGCTTGGGCTTGAGCTCTTCGGTTTCGAGTAGCAACCGCGTGGCGGACAGCAGCGGCAGGTCCTGCAGTCTGGCCGTCTCCATGAGCATTTTGAGGGTGGCATCGCCAATGCCGCGCTTGGGCACATTGATGATGCGCTCAAAGGCAAGATCGTCGGCGGGCTGGGCCACAAGGCGCAGATAGGCCAGGGCGTCGCGGATTTCCTTGCGCTCGTAAAAGCGCGGTCCGCCAATGACGCGATAATTGAGGCCGAGGGTGATGAAGCGCTCTTCGAACTCGCGCATCTGGAAGCTGGCGCGCACCAGGATTGCCACAGAGTTGAGCGGCTCACCGGCGCGCTGATATTGCTCGATCTCTTCACCGATCGCGCGGGCTTCCTCTTCGGAATCCCAGACCTGGGTGATGGCAACCGGTTCGCCCTTTTCGGCGACATCGGTCTGCAGCGTCTTGCCCAGGCGGCCTTCGTTGAAGGCGATGATGCTGGAGGCGGCCTTGAGGATGTTGGCGGTGGAGCGGTAATTGCGCTCGAGCTTGATCACCTTGGCGCCCGGAAAGTCCTTCTCGAAGCGCAATATGTTGTCGACCTCGGCACCGCGCCAGCCATAGATGGACTGATCATCGTCACCGACCACGCAGATATTGGCTTCGGGGGCGGGCTTGCCCTGGGCCAGCAGGCGCAGCCAGAGATATTGAGCGACATTGCTGTCCTGGTATTCGTCCACCAGCATGTATTTGAATTTGCGGTGATATTCGGCCAGCACGTCCGGGTTTTCCCGGAACAGGCGAATGCATTCGAGCAGCAGGTCGCCGAAATCGGCGGCGTTGAGGGATTTTAGTCGGGCCTGATAGTCGTAATAGAGCTTGCCGCCCATACCATTGGCATAGGAGCCGCTATCGGCCGAGGATACGTCCTTGGGCAGCAGCCCCTTGTTCTTCCAGCCATCCATCATCGAGGCGAAGAGCTTGGCAGGCCAACGCTTCTCGTCGATGCCCTCAACAGCCAGCAATTGCTTGATCAGCCGGATCTGGTCATCGGTATCAAGGATGGTGAAGGAACTGGTCAGGCCCACCAGACCGGCATGGCCCCGCAGGATACGAGCACCGATGGAGTGGAACGTGCCCATCCAGGGCATGGCGTCGAGACGCGGGACCAGCTTTTCGATGCGCTCCTTCATCTCCCGGGCGGCCTTGTTGGTAAAGGTCACCGACAGGATCTGGGAGGGCCAGGCGCGGTTGGTATTGATGATGTGAGCAATGCGGGTGGTCAGTACGCGGGTCTTGCCCGTCCCGGCACCTGCCAGCACCAGAAGCGGGCCGTCAATGCTCTCGACGGCGTCACGCTGTTCCTCGTTGAGGCCCTGCAGGTAGTCGACCGGCTGCTGGCTCTTGAACTGGCTGGTAATAGCACCGGCAGCGGGGCGGGCGAGGGGGTGGTCTGCACCGGACATTAATAGCCTTTCCAACACTGCGCGCCGTTGTGGGCGCAGCAGCGCGGCGTTGACGAATCTTGATTTGTTCTCCTGCGAATATAGGGATGGGGGACCACAATGTATAGAACGCGGCGGCGTCACTGATCCGTCATGCGAGCGTCATGGGACTGTAGCGTGTCCTGCTTAAGGCACCCGTTGAACTCAACGGGGGATTATCGATGTCTAGATCCAAAATGCTGGTCGGTCTGACGGCCATGCTGCTGGCCACGACGGCCAATGCCGGTGCTGCCGAAACCTTTAACCGCATTGCCAGCTTTGACGTGGCGCAGAACGCGCCGGATGCTGCGGTAACCTCCTCGGAAATCATTGCGGCCACCGATGACGGCATGATGCTGATCTATTCGGATAGCCCTGCTGGCGGCATTGGCTTTGTCGACATCACCGACGCCAAGGCGCCCAAGCCTGCCGGCTTCATGGCGCTGGATGGCGAGCCCACTTCGGTGACCATTGTTGGCAACAAGGCCTATGTCGGCGTCAATACGTCGGAAAGCTACACCATGCCTTCGGGCAAGCTGGTGGTGGTTGATATCGCCAGCCAGTCGGTCGAGGCCGAATATGATCTGGGCGGACAACCGGATTCCGTGGCGCACAACGCCGCCGGCACGCTGATCGCCGTGGCCATTGAGAATGAGCGTGACGAGGATCTCGGCGATGGCGGCCTGCCGCAGATGCCCGCCGGTTTTGTCGTGATGTTCGATATCGCCGCCAAAACCGTGACCAAGGTAGAGGTTACGGGGTTGGCCGAGATTGGCGGGGAAGACCCCGAGCCCGAATTTGTCGACTTCAACGACAATGACGAAATCGTTCTGACGATGCAGGAAAACAATGCCATCGTCATCATCGACGGCCAGACGGGCGCGGTCACAGTGCATTTCTCCGCTGGTACGGTGAGCCTGGATCGCATCGATACCAAGGCTGATGGCGCATACGCTTTCACTGGCTCGGCGACTGACCTGCCGCGCGAGCCCGACGCGGTGCAGTGGCTTGATAACGACCGGTTCGTGATCGCCAATGAAGGCGACTGGAATGGCGGCAGCCGCGGCTTCTCCATCCTCAATCGTGCCGGCGAGGTACTGTTCGATAGCGGCGCTGACCTTGAACACTATGCGGCGCGCGTCGGCCACTACCCTGACAAGCGCGCCGGTAAGAAGGGCGTTGAGCCAGAAGGGCTGGAGGTCGGCCGCTTTGGCGAGAACACCTATATCTTCGTTACGGAAGAACGCTCTTCGCTGATCGCTGTTTATAGGGATACGGGCGCCGCGCCTGAATTCGTGCAGGTGCTGCCATCGGGGATTTCACCCGAGGGTCTGGTGGCCATTCCGCAGCGCAATCTGCTGGCGACCGCCAATGAGGTTGATCTGCGCGAAGAGGGCGGCGTGGGCTCTCATGTGATGGTGTATGAACTGGCCGAAGGCGTAGCCCAGTATCCGCAGCTGATCGCCGATCTGGACGCTGAGGGACTGCCCATTGGCTGGTCGGCGATTTCTGGCGCCGTCGCCGACGCCGAAAAACCGGGCATGCTCTATGCCGTCAGCGACAGCTTTGTCAGTGCTGCGCCGGCGATCTACGCCATCGATGCGACCGCCATGCCGGCCCGCATTACCGGCAAGACCCTTGTGACGCGTGGTGGCGAAACCGCCCAGAAGCTGGATCTTGAAGGTATTGCCTTGGACGGCGAAGGCGGGTTCTGGCTGGCTTCGGAAGGGCGCACGGACCGTTTGATCCCACACGCGCTTTATCATGTCGACGCCGATGGCGAGATCGAAGAGGAGGTCGCCTTTCCCGCTGAACTGCTGGCCCAGGAGATCCGCTTTGGCGCCGAAGGCATCACCAGCACTGGTCGCGGCGATGACATGACCCTGTGGATCGCCATGCAGCGCGAATGGCAGGATGATGCCCCAGGCATGGTCAAGCTGGTCAGTTACAAGCCGGCTTCGGGCGAATGGGGTGCCGTTCACTATCCGCTGGAGACCCCGGCTGATGGCACCTGGAACGGGCTGTCGGAAATCGTGGCGCACGGCGAGTTCGTCTATATCGTCGAGCGCGACAACCAGATCGGCGCCAAGGCCCAGCTCAAGGCATTGTATCGCGTATCACTGGCCGAAATGGTCGCGGCGCCACTGGGCGGCGAATTGCCGGTGGTCAGCAAGGAGTTGGTGCGTGACTTCGTGCCGGATCTGATGGCAGGCAACGGCTACGTGCTGGACAAGGTCGAGAGCTTTGCCATCGACGCGGCCGGCAATGGCTTTGTGATCACCGATAATGACGGCGTGGACGACAGCTCCGGCGAGACCATGTTCTGGTCCATCGGCGCGCTCTAGCACGCATCGCAGATATGTTGCGGTCGGCCAGTCCTGCGGGGCTGGCCGATCGTCGTTTCGGCGCATGCAGGCCATAATTGTTGGCCAGGCATTCAAGAGTGGGGATTCTGGCGTGTATTCAACGCAGTGTCGGGGTTGCGCGGGCGCTTGTCTTGCCTACACTCTGGCGCATTAATTCGGATGACCCACGCGCTGTGCTGAACCGCATCTACATCGTTGTTGGCATGCTGGCGATCATCGTGCTCGGTGGCGCGTTCATCGCGCCATATCTGATCCAGTGGGGAGATTATCGCACCCGCATGGAAGAGCTGGCGACCGGGGTGCTGGGCACGCCCGTGACCATCCGCGGTGATATCGCCTTTGCCCTGTTACCGCAGCCCCGGCTGAGCTTTACCGATGTGCTGGTGGGGTCGCCCGAGGAGCCCGCAGCCACAGTCGACAGCGTCGAAGCCGAATTCTCGCTGATGGATTTTCTGCGCGACAATTACGATCTGACGCGATTGGTGCTGCGCGGCCCGGTCATTGATTTCAGCATTGATGAAAACGGGCTGTTCGGCAGCGGCGTCAACGTCAATACGGCCGGTGGCGGTGTTGCCCTTGGCCAAGCCAGCATTGTCGATGGCACGATCCGGCTGATGGACCGCCGGGCCGATCAGAACTTTGTCGCCGATGACGTTGACGGGGATCTGCGCCTGTCGAGCTTTACGGGGCCGTTCCAGTTCCAGGGTAGTGGGGTGTTTCGCAGCGAACGCTACACCTTCCGGCTCAATTCATCGCAGCTCGACGCAGCGGGACACTCGCGGCTTTCGGCCTTCGTGCAGCCTGATAGCGGGCGCTTTTCCTTTGCCAGCGAAGGGCTGCTGACGCCGGGCATCGCACCGCGGTTTGACGGGGCGATGACCTATCGCGAAACCCCGGTGCTGGCCGAGCGCGCCGACGATATTCGCGGCGATCTGGTGCTGGAAAGCAAGATGACGGCGTCCACGGACCGGGTCGTGCTGACCGGCTATACGCTGCAGCCCGATGAAAACCGTGCCGGAACGCGCCTGACTGGTGCGGCCAGTATTCAACTGGGCGCGCGGCAGAGTTTTGATGCGGTGGTCTCAGGCGGGGTGTTTTCGTTGCCGCCGCGCGATGCCAAGGAAGACCCCGATACCAAGCCCTATGAAGCTGTGCGGCTGCTGGCCGAACTGCCAGCGCCGCTCATTCCGTCGATGCCCGGACGCATTGGCCTTGACCTGGCGGAGGTCGGATTGCGCGGCTTCGCGCTGCGCAATGTGCGTCTGGATGCGAGCACGGATGGCGAGTTGTGGACGGTCGAGCAGTTTGTGGCGCAACTTCCCGGCGATACGGCCGTACGGGCCAGTGGCGCGTTGCGGCGTGAAACCAGCTATCCCGCGTTTCGCGGGCAGTTCAGCATAAGCAGTGCGCGGCTTGATGGGCTGGCCCATCTCTGGCGCAAGCCGGGCGAAGATAATGCGCTGTTCAATCAGGCGGGCGTGCTGACAGGCAATGTGATGCTGACGGGCGATGCCTTGCGGGTCAGCGAAGGCCAGTTGACGCTCAATGCAGTGTCGCACGCGGTCGAGCTGCGGGTTGGCTTTGGCGAAGAAAAGCGGCTCGATGTGGTGGGGCATTTTGCCGGATTGGGCGTTCAGGGCAGCACGGTTCTGGGGGCTTTGTTGCCGGATGGAATGGCCGAGCCGGGCTTTGGCATCAGCTTTCCCGAGGGCAGTTTTTCACTGACGGCGCAGAAGGCGCGGGTGCTTGGTTATGACGGCAGGGCAATGGTCGCCGAGGGCCAGTGGGACGCGCGCTCGATCAGTTTTGCGCGGCTATCGGCGGACGATTGGGGCGGGCTGGGGTTGGATGTGACCGCCACTGCGGCGGGTAGTCTTGCCCAGCCAACGGTTTCCGGCTCGGGGCGGCTGAGCATTGCGCGTGCCGATGCGCCAGGTTTGGCTGGACTTTATGATCTTTTCTCGGTGCCTGCGGACTGGCGTGCTGCTCTGGCGGCGTCCGCGCCCTTGGAGGTGCTGATTGATCTTGAGGCAGGGGATCGCGACGGCGCCCAGATTCTGACGCTGGGGGGAACGTTGGGGGCTGCCGATCTTGACCTGCGTGCGGAACTGGAGGGTGGCCTTGTCGGGCTGCGCACTGCACCACTGCGGCTGACGGCGACGTTGGAAACCGACGATTCTGTCGCTCTGAGCGCTCAATTGGGGCTGGGTGATGCGCCTCCATTTGAAAATGACGACATGCTGGTCAGCCTTGGGCTGGAAGGGTCGCCGAGCAATAGTCTCGACAGCCGCATCAATCTCAGTTCAGGCGATGAAGCCCTGGGTTTTGCGGGCTATCTTGTGGCGACCGATAGTGGCGAAGTGCAGGGCACCGGCACGCTTGACGTCACGCTGGCTGATGCGGGCGGTCTGGCGCGCATCATTGGCGCGCCGGGCCTGAGCTTGCCGCATGCACAGGCCAGCGCAGCGTTCCATTTTGAGGGTGGTCGATTGGTGCGGCTGGCCGAGATCGAAGGCCGCTCGGGCGATGTGGCTTTTTCCGGCGTGCTGTCGTTCGACCGGGCGCGAGACGCTGCCAATGTCACAGGCGCGGTGGCGATCGATACTGTTTCGGTTGAAGGGCTGGCAGCGACACTTTTTGGTCGGACCGGCATGATCGGTGCCAATGGTGGCTGGCCACAGGGTCCGATCGGTATTGGCGATCAGGCCCGGGCGACGCGCGGCACCATTGCGGTGACGGCCAATGGCCTGGCGGCAGGTGGTGTCGAGCGGTTGGGTGCCACGGGTTTTGATCTGGTGTGGGACGAAACCCGGGTGCGGCTGGCCCGGTTCGAAGCGGCAATTGGGGCGGGCACCGCCAAGCTGGATATTTCGGTATGCTGCGCCGGACCGCTGGCCGAAAAGACCGTGAGTGGGCGCCTTAGCCTGACCGACGCCGCGATCGAAGCGCTGGCGCCGCCCGCCGTGGCGCGGGCGCTGGCGGGGCGTGTTGCTGGTGGCGTGCAGTTCAACGGCACCGGCGCGAGCATTGCCGAGTTGATCGGCACCCTGGCGGGTGAAGGCAATTTCACGCTGGCCGATTTTGCTGTGACGCAATTGTCGCCCGCCGTCTTCGAGACCCTGGCCGGGCTCGATGACGTGCTCAACTTGGATGGCGATGCGCTGCGTGCCATTATGGGGCTGGCGCTGGGGCAGGGGCGCTTTGTGGCTCCCAACGCAGCAGGGGCTTTCAGCATTGCCGGCGGCGTGATGCGGCTGAACAATTTCATCGTTGATGGCGATGGCGCGCGTCTGGCGGGCGACCTCAATCTGGACATCGGCACATTGGGGCTGGGCGGCGACTTTTCCCTGACCCCGGTAGGCTTTGACGCCGCTGACAGCCTGATTGTGCCCGATACGGCGCGGATTTTCACCCGCCTGGGCGGCACGCTTCTGGCACCAGAGACCCGGCTGGATCTCGATGAGATGGTGGCGGCCATTCAGGTGCGCGCCAATGAGCTGGAAGTGGATCGGCTCGAGGCCCTGCGTGCAGCGGATGCTGCGCGCCAGCGCGAAGCAGCCGAAGCGCGCAATGCGTTGATCGAAGCCCAGCGCCAGCGGGCTGCTGAGGAAGCGGCGCGTGTGGCAGCCGAAGAAGCAGCACGTCAGGCCGAGGAGGAAGCGGCGCAGCAGGCGATAGAGGCCGAAGCGTTGCGGCAGCAGCCGGTGCAACCGGCGCAACCGGCGCCGAGTGAGACCCAGATATTTGAGGGGCCGCTCAGCCTGGAGCTGCCGCCGGCCGTCAATGAGCGCAATAACTTCAGGGTCAATGAGCCGCTGTTCTAAGACTCAGGACGTGGCATTGCCGACTTTTGCCTGGTACCAGCGCAGCACGGCCAGCCGCGCCGCCGAGGACAGATTGTCCGTCTGCCGGTCGGCGTCGATGCTGCAAATCAGAGCGGTCATGGTCTGCCCGGATTCCGCCGCCATCTGCTCCAGCGCGGCCCAGAACTGGGGTTCCAGCGCTATCGAGGTGCGGTGGCCGGAGATGGACAGACTACGCTTGTCCATCGCTGGTAATCAGGGCTTTTTGCGGAATGCGTCGAGGCTGACGACTTTTTCGCCGGACTTCTCGCCATCGGCGTCTGTGGTCTCTTCGCCGTCGCCGGCTGCCGTCTCGACGGCCTTGTCATCGTCACCTTCGACTTCATCAGCGCCCGGTGCGGTCTGCGGATCGAACTGCAGGCCGAACTGCACGGATGGGTCAAAGAAGCCTTTGACCGCCGAGAACGGGATTACCAGGGTCTCTGGGATGCCATCAAAGGACAGGCCGACCTCAAAACCGGTCTCGGTGACCTTGAGGTCCCAATACTGGTTCTGGATAACGATGGTCATTTCCTTTTCGTACTGACCAAGCAGCTTTTCGCTCAGGCGCACACCCGGTGCGCGGGTCATGAAGGAGATGAAAAAATGATGCTCGCCTGGCAAGCCGGTCTTGGCGACTTCAGCCAGTACCTTGCGCACGACGCCGCGCAGGGCTTCCTGAGCGAGAATATCGTAGCGCATGTGGTCTTCGGCCATGGTCACCCTTCCGGTGCTGAGAGATAGAATCCCGAACGGCCCATATCAGCCCTACGTTCCATGAGATTTCAAGGATTAAAGGTACTGGGTGCCCAGCAATCGAAAAATGAAAGTGCAGGCTTCTGTTGCCAGGTGCCTGCGAACCCCGCCTGTCACCCGGCTAGGGGTGGAGGACTTAATTTCCCAATGCTAGCACTGCTTACGCAGCGAGAGCGACTGGAGCCTTATTGTTGTCATTTGCAACTATAAGTTTTAGACCGATAACGGCGGTACCCAACCGAGCAAAAGCACACCCTTTACACCCTCGTCGATCCTGTTTCGCCCCCATTGGCTGCCCGCCTGAACGGGTAGATGGTGGAGGCGCCGGGTACTGCCCCCGGGTCCGAATGGTTTATTACGATGACAATTTATCGCCATAGCTCTTGCGAGCAGTTCCTATATAGGCCTGCCGCCGACCGGATGCAAATGGCGCTGGGTCACTTTTCTGTCGGATAGGCGTGTTCCAGACGCAAGCCGCGCGCTGTATTGGGCGCAAAGCCGGGCCAGTCCTGTTCGCCGAATGGCTCGGCGCTCTGGGTGACATCAAGATAGCGACGCTGGGACGGGTCGTCCCTGAGGTGAGTGTCGAGAAACGCCGTGGCGAAATGCTGGGCGATATTGTTCATGCGCTGCGTCGACCAAACGGCATCGGCGTAGTGGCCGAATGGGCTATCGGGGACGGCGCCAGTCTGGCTCTCGATCGGTGCGGGCATTGGCGCGGCCGCATTATGTCCGGCATTGTCAAAGGTGAGCAGATAACGCTCGGCGTTGACGGCAGACTGATAGAGAGTGCGCACGCCCGGATCATAACCCGACACCTGATCCAGACTGCCGGCCATGAACAGGGTCGGGATGGTGATGCCGGTCAGCCCCCGTGCGTCCCAGAAGCCGGCATTGAAGCCCCATGGGCCAATGGCAATTATGGCCTTGAGGCGCGGATCGCGTTGCGCATCATAGGTAGGTGTGCCCGCCTGCAGCGCCGCCAGATTGCCGCCAGCCGGGGCGAAGCCCAATTGGGTGCTGGTATCGCTGACACCTGCGCCGGCGCTGATCAGGGCGCCGTAGCCCCCCATGGAATAGCCAATGATCGCCGTGCGGTCGGGATCGACGATGGCGTTTAGAAAGCTGGCAGGATCGGCCGCCTCGTCGGCGATTGCATCGAGCACAAACAGCTGATCCGGTGAGCGGTGCATCAGCGTACTGGCAAAACCCAACTGGTTGTCATAGGTGCTCTCGAAGTGATCAATGGCCGCGACAACATAGCCTTTTGAGGCCAGATGCTCGCCGAAATGGCTGAGCAGGAAACGGTTACCGGGATAGCCGTGCGAGACAATGACCAATGGTGCGGCAGGCCGGCCCTGTAGCGGGGCAGCATCGCGCACCGCCTGTCCTTCCAGCGCTATGCGGGTAACACCGTCCACAAGTGGCACATCGGTATAGGTGGTGCCCGGTTGCTGGCCCTGCAGGTCTGCGGGGTACCAGATTTCAAGCACGAGGGGACGGTCGTAGAGCGGCGCGTCGCTGCCAGCTCCATTGAGCACATCCAGGCGATCCGGGCTGGTCACGGTCAAGGTACGCACGCCGACACTGTGGGGGCCGCGGAGGGCCAGTTCGGGGGCATCGGGAAGCACCGTATCGATGCGGTTGGCCTGTGCCATGACAACTCCACCCAGGGCACACCAAACCAGTGCCACGATCAAAACTCTCATCCTGTCCTCCCTAGACCGGCCATGCCGTTCGCGCCAGCCCAGCGGGCTTATCGTACTGGCATGACTGATTGTTGACGCGGTTGCAGCGCAGTCTGATGCGCGGGCCAAACTCGGTATAGAGTGCCCCGGCGCAATTCTTGGTGAGGCGGACATGGCGAATATGGGTACGGACCGGCTGGCCCGGGCAGCGGAGCGGTTTCTGGGCAAGGGTGAGACGGCGCTGGATGAGCGGGAGCGGCGCGTCCTGCAAACGGCGATCGGTCGCCGTGCGCTGTCGGAGGACACGAGCGAAGTATTCGACGAAGGCTCCAGTTTCGGCGAAAGACTGGCCGACGGGGTTGCCGCCTTTGGCGGATCCTGGACATTTCTGATCGGCTTCGGGCTGGCCATTTTTGGCTGGGTACTGTGCAATCTGCTGCTGCGGGGCGTAGCACCGGACCCATACCCGTTCATCTTTCTCAACCTGCTGCTGTCCATGCTGGCCGCGGTGCAGGCGCCGGTGATCATGATGAGCCAGAACCGACAGGCCTCCAAGGACCGGTTGGTGACCAGCCATGATTATGAGTGCAACCTCAAGGCGGAAATCGAGATCATGGGACTGCATGAAAAGGTCGACCGCATGCGCGACGACGATCTCAAGCAATTGCTGATCAAGCAGCAGGAACAGATCGATCTGTTGATGCGACTGGTTCAGGCGCGCGCGGGGGACGCGCAGGTGCCCGAATCGCCGTAATAGAAGAGCCATGCAGCCCTATCTAAAGCTACTCGCCCACATTCTCGAAAACGGGGCCGACAAGTCTGATCGCACCGGTACCGGTGCGCGCAGCGTGTTCGGCTATCAGATGCGCTTTGATCTGGGGCAGGGCTTTCCGCTGCTCACCACCAAGAAGCTGCACCTGAAATCGATCATTTATGAGCTGCTGTGGTTCATTCGTGGCGAGACCAATGTGCGCTGGCTGCAGGAGCGTGGCGTCAAGATCTGGGACGAATGGGCTGACGAAAATGGCGATCTCGGGCCAGTCTATGGCTCGCAATGGCGCAGCTGGCCAGCACCGGACGGCCGCAAAATCGACCAGCTCGCCCAGGTCGTTGAATCGATCCGGAGCAATCCGAATTCACGTCGGCATATCGTCTCCGCCTGGAACCCGGCAGAGGTCGACAACATGGCGCTGCCGCCATGCCATTGCCTGTTCCAGTTTTATGTCGCCAACGGCAAACTGAGCTGCCAGCTCTATCAGCGTTCGGCCGATACGTTTCTGGGTGTCCCGTTCAACATCGCTTCCTATGCGCTGCTGACCCATATGGTTGCGCAGGTGGCCGGGCTAGAGGTGGGCGATTTTGTGCATACCCTTGGCGATGCGCATCTTTATTCGAACCATTTCGAACAGGCGCAATTGCAGCTGACGCGCGAACCACGGCCGCTGCCGACGCTGGTGATCAATCCCAATGTGACGCGGCTGGAAGACTTCGCGTTCGAGGATTTCGCCTTTGAAGGCTATGATCCGCACCCGAGCATCAAGGCGCCGATCTCCGTCTAGACGCCTCGTGACCAAGGTCATGGCCCAGAGTCCGGTTCTTGGTGCAAGTGTCTGATACATATCGATGTTTGGGAGGAAGGTCATGCGATCATTGCGCGTTGTGGGGCTGCTACTGGCGACGATGCTGCCGGCATTGGGCAATGATACGTCAGCGGTGCTGACGACGGGCGGTCTGGAATTCGTGACCAATGCTGACATCGTGATGGCCAGTGAAGAGCTGTTCATCTCTGTCGACGAAATCCGGGTGGTCTATCAGTTCCGCAATGATGGGGCCAAAGACCAGAGCGTGCTGGTCGCGTTCCCGATGCCCGATATCGTGCCGTTGGTCTATTCGCCCGTCGCGTTTCCAACCGGGCCTGATGACAATCTGTTTGACTTCAGGACCACGCTGGACGGTCGGCCGGTGGATGCCACCCTGTATGAATATGTCTTTGCCCATGGGGTGGATCGTACCAAGTTGCTGCGTCAACTGGGCCTGCCGCTGGTGCCCATCAGTGAAGCCGCCAGTGCGGCGAGCGCGGCGCTCGACGAGGAAACCCGGGACAAGCTTTTGCATTACGGCCTGCTGACGCCAGACAAATATGATGTCGGCCAGGGTATGGAAATGCATTACTGGCCTGCATGTACCTACAAGGCGACGTACACTTGGGAGGCGCTGTTTCCGGCAGGCCAGACAGTTGAGGTCATTCACACCTATACGCCCAGCGTTGGCGGCACTGTGGGCGTGAGCTTTCTGGGTGAAGCCTATGATGATTATGACCCGGCGCGGGAGTATGCTGAGCGCTATTGCACGGATGAGAGTTTTCTCAGCGGGGTGCGCAAGACGCTGCGCGATCCCAATGATCCCTGGTCGGCGCCATTCACCGAAAGCTGGATTTCCTATATTCTGACCACCGGCAGCAATTGGGCCGGCAACGGCATTGAGCGGTTCCGGCTGGTCATCGATAAGGGTGATCCGAACAACCTTGTTTCCTTTTGCGGAGAGGGTGTCACCAAGATCGGGCCGACCACCTTCGAGATGGTCAAGGAGAATTTCTGGCCAGAGCAGGAACTTAACGTGCTCATTCTCAATCGCATGCCGGACAGCCAATGACCCTGACGATACGAACGGCCAAAGCCGATGACGCCGCTCAGATCGTGTCGTTCATCGATGCACTGGCGGCCTATGAAAAACTCAGCCACGAGGCCAAGGCGAGCGAGGTCGATATCGTCCGCGACCTGTTTGGTGCGGATCCCAAGGTGTTCTGCGAGATCGCCGAATGGGGTGGCAAGCCGGTAGGCTTTGCGCTGTGGTTCTATACCTATTCGACATTCCAGGGGCGACACGGCATCTGGCTGGAGGACCTCTATGTCGATCCCGAAATGCGCGGTAACGGCGTCGGCAAGGCATTGTTGCAGCATTTGGCACAGCGTTGCGTCAATGAGAGTCTCGGGCGGTTTGAGTGGTGGGTACTGAACTGGAACACGCCCTCAATCGAGTTCTACAAAGCGCAGGGTGGTGTGATGCAGGATGAGTGGACCAAGGTGCGGGTCGAAGGTGCCGAACTCGCAGAGCTGGGGGGCAAGATGAGCGTGCGTATCGCGATGATTGCAGCGGTGGCGGATAATGGGGTGATCGGCAGCGACCAGACCATTCCCTGGCGCATTCCCTCCGATTTTGCCTGGTTCAAACGCACCACGCTGGGCAAGCCGATGATCATGGGCCGCAAGCAATATGAAACGGTGGGCAAGCCACTGCCGGGGCGGACCAATATCGTGGTCACGCGGCAGCAGGGGTACCAGCCTGATGGCGTGGAAGTGGTCGCAAACCTGGATGAAGCGCTCGATCTGGCGCGGCAAATCGTCAAGCGCGACGATGTTGACGAGATTATGATCATTGGCGGCGGCGAGATATATCGGCAGATGATGGAGCGGGCTGACCGGCTCTATATTTCCCAGATTGCGCTCGAACCAGCCGGAAACGTGGTGTTTCCGGAGATAGATCCGGCAGTGTGGGTTGTGGTGGACGAGCCCGAAGTAATGCCCAATCCCAAGGATGAGGCCAGCTACCGCGTCAAAGTGTACGAGCGGCGTTTACCCGCTGCGCATTGATCGCGCCGAGGCCTTACCTATATAAGGCTGCAATGAAACGACACAATATCCGAAAGGGACGCGATGCCGTGGGAGAATAACGGAGGCGGGGGTGGCCGCAATACTGGCGGCCCCTGGGGGCAGGCACCTGGTGGTGGCGGTGGCGGTGGTCCACGTCGGCCAGGCGGCGGTAATACGCCCAATCTCGAGGACATTCTCAATCGTGGCCGCGACCAGTTCAAGGGCGGTGTGCCCGGTGGTCGCTGGGCGTTGGTCGGTGGCGTGCTGGCGCTGGTGGCCTTTTGGGGCCTGAATTCGATCTATACGGTCGAAGAAGCCGAGGTCGGCGTGGAATTCCGGTTCGGTGCACCCAAACAGGAGCTGTCGACCGCTGGGTTGCATTTCCACCTTTGGCCGGTCGAGACGGTTGAGAAGGTCAATACCTCTCAGAACCAGACATCGATCGGATCAGCCACTGGTGCGGGTGCCCGCGCCAATGCCGATGACGGGCTGATGCTTTCTGGTGACCAGAACATCGTGGACGTCCGCTTTGCCGTGCTGTGGTCTGTCGGTAATCCAATCGACTATCTGATCAATGTCCGTGATCCCGAAGAGATGGTGCGCAATGCCGCCGAAAGCGCGATGCGCGAGGTCGTTGGTCGCCGTCCGGCTCAGGACATTTTCCGTGACGACCGCGCCGGTGTTGCGATCGAAGTGCAAGACATCACTCAGGCTATTCTGGACTCATACAGCATGGGTGTCAGCGTCAGTCAGATTTCGATCGAAAACGCCGCGCCGCCTGCTGAAGTGGCCGACGCCTTCAATGAAGTGCAGCGTGCCGAGCAGGATGAAGACCGCCTGCAGGAAGAAGCCCGTTCCTACGCCAACACCCTGCTGGGTGATGCACGTGGTCGTGCTGCCGCTCTTCGCGAAGATGCTGCCGCTTACACCAACCGCGTGGTGCAGGAAGCAACCGGTGAAGCCCAGCGCTTCAATGCCGTCTATGCTGAATACGTCAACGCGCCGGACGTGACGCGCAAGCGTCTGTTCCTTGAGACCATGGAACAGGTTCTGGGCGGTTCGGAAAAGGTGCTGATCGAGAACGGGGCCAATGGTTCGGGCGTCGTGCCCTACCTGCCGCTTCCCGAACTGCGCTCGGGCGCTACCAACACCAGCGCGACGGGGAACTAAGCCATGAGCAATCGTCTAATCATTATTGGCGCGGTTCTTGTTGCTGCGCTCTACGTCCTGTTCTCGTCGGTCTATGTGGTCAACGAGCGTGAGCAGGCCATCGTCATGCGCTTTGGCCAGATCACCGATGTGCGCAGTGAGCCGGGTCTGTACTTCAAGATTCCGACTGACATCGTGGATAGTGTTCAGGTCATCGAAGATCGCCTGCTCCGCCAGGATATCGCCGACATGACCGTGCAGGTTTCCGGTGGTGCGTTCTACGAAGTGGACGCGTTCCTGACCTATCGGATCACTGATCCGGTTCTGTTCCGTCAGCGCGCCCTTGGCCAGCTTTCGGTGGCTCAGGATCGTATCGCAACGCGGTTCGACGCTGCCCTTCGCCAGGTCTACGGTCTGCGCGAATTCAACGCGGCGCTATCTGAACAGCGGTCGCAGATGATGGCTGAGGCCCGTGACCTGATCCGACCAGAAATGGCCGGGCTCGGTATCGAGATCGTTGATGTGCGTATTCTGCGTACCGATCTTGCCGAGGAAGTCAGCGAGCGTACCTATGAGCGCATGCGTGCTGAACGTCTTGCCGAAGCGGCTCTGCTGCGGGCGCGTGGTCAGGAGCAGGCACAGAGCCTGCGGGCTATCGCGGATCGTCAGGCCGTGGAAATCGTGGCGGCTGCCACGCGTGATGCGGAAATCATTCGTGGTACGGGTGACGCCGAGCGCAACCGCATCTTTGCGGCGGCGTATGGTCAGGACGCGGAATTCTTCGAGTTCTACCGTTCGATGGAATCCTATCGGACTGCCCTGACCGGCACTGGCACCACAATGGTGCTGTCGCCTGACAGTGCGTTCTTCCGCTACTTTGGTTCGGACGGCGAAATTCCGGCTGCATCAACCAATCCGGCACGGCCAATCCAGCCGCTGGCCGCGCCGATCACTGCGCCAAATCCGGATGAGCCAGCCCTTGATGGTCTGGGCATTGAAGAGACCGTGGCCCCATCGATCACGCTCGACGATGGCTCGGAACTCTCGCCAACCGTTGGCACCGAGGTGCCGGCAGCGATTGAAGAAGCCCCCGCTCAGTAAGAGCGGATAGCGAGCAGACATAGAAAAACCCGGCGCAAGTGACTGTGCCGGGTTTTTGTTTGGGCTTACCTGGCCTTTGCTAGCGGACGATGTCCTCGTCGGTATAGCCCTGCAAATAGAGCAGGGCGGTCAGGTCGCCGTGATCAATGCGGATGCCTGCCTCAGCAGCAACCGCGGGCTTGGCATGCAGGGCCACGCCAAAGCCGGCGATCCTGATCATGTCCAGATCGTTGGCGCCATCACCGACAGCGATAGTACGGTCGAGCGGCACATTGCGCTCCTGGGACAGGGCGATCAGACGTTCGCGCTTGGTGGATTTATCGACAATGGGTTTGGTGACGGTGCCGGTCAGCCGGTCGCCGTCAAATTCGAGCACGTTGGCCACGGCCTCATCAAAGCCGATACGCTTGGCGAAGAAGTCGGCAAAGAAAGTGAAGCCTCCGGACACCAGAGCGGTATAGGCACCATAGGCCTTCATGGTCTGGATCAGGGCACGGCCGCCAGGGGCCAGGGTGATCTGTTCGCGGCGCACTTCCTCGATCACCTTGCGCTCGAGGCCCTTGAGCAGAGCCACGCGGGTGTCCAGGGCGGCGGCGAAATCGAGTTCGCCGCGCATGGCCCGATCGGTGATTTCGGCGACCTGTTCCTTGAGCCCGAGTGCGGCGGCCAGTTCATCGATGCATTCCTCGTTGATCATGGTGGAGTCCATGTCAGCGATGAGCAACGGCTTGCGGCGCCCCTGGCTGGGCACCAGATTGGCGTCCACCTTGGCCTCACCAATGACCTGACGGGCCAGGGTCAGGGCGTCAGGCGACTTGGGGTCGATGATTTCGCAGGCAATGGCGTGGTCGAGCCAGTTGAGTTCACCGCCGATTTCCTGCACCACTGCGGCGGCCAGAGCCGGGTCTAGTTCTGAATCGGTTGGATTGGCGATGAGGCATAATACTGGCATGAAATTTACTCTGGGAGGAAATGCGTGACGGGCCGCAGACGCGCCGTTCTGATAGCGGGTCCGACTGCCAGCGGCAAGTCGGCGCTGGCGCTTGCCATGGCGCAGGCGCAGGGCGGGGTGATCGTCAATGCCGATTCCATGCAGGTTTATGACACGCTGCGCGTGGTGACGGCGCGGCCGAGCGTCGATGATGAGGCGCAGACCGACCATCGGCTCTATGGCGTGGTACCCGCGGCAACGCGGTTCTCGACCGGCCAGTGGCTGACAGCAGTGGGTGCTGTGATCGCCGACAGTGGCGAGGCCCCGCTGATTTTTGTCGGTGGCACGGGGCTGTATTTCGATGCCTTGCTCAATGGTTTTGCGGACATTCCCGAGGTTGCGCCGGAGATTACCGCGCAGGTGCAGGACGAGGTGACTGCGCTGGACGGTACCCAGCGGCTCGCCTTGTTGCGGCAGGAAGATCCCGAGGCGGCCGCACGGCTCAAGGTGGCTGATCCGCAGCGACTGACCCGTGCGCTGGCCGTCAAACGGGCCACTGGCCGGACATTGTCGAGTTTTCAGGACGACAAGCAGATGGGGGTGCTGGAGGGGTTCGATATCGAGCGCATGGTGCTTGATCCCGACCGCGATGTGCTGCGTCAGCGGATTGCCAGGCGCTTTGCTGCCATGTTCAACGGCGGTGCCGTCGAAGAGGTCAAGGCCTTGCGGGCGCTTGATCTGGACCCCGGTCTGCCGGTGATGAAGGCCATTGGCGTGCGCGAGATCGGCGATTGGCTCGACGGCGCCAGCGAACCCGATGACGCCATTACGCTGGCGACGATTGCAACGCACCAATATGCCAAGCGTCAGCGGACCTGGTTCCGTAACCGGTTCGGCGACTGGCCCCGCCGGGCGCTGGTCTAGCCCAGCCCGGCCATCAGACCGAGCCGCTTACGCATGGCGAAGCGGGCGACCAGCACCACGGCAACAATGCCCAGTCCTGCAGCCAGTCCCAGCCAGATGCCGACGCCACGCCAATCAAGCACAAGCCCGAGCACATAGGCGATCGGCAGGCCAATGAACCAGTAGCCGAGAATGGCCATGATCATGGGCACCTTGGTATCGCTGAGCCCGCGCAGGGCATGGGCGGCAACAACCTGGGCGCCATCGACGATCTGGAAGAAACCGGCAACCACCAGAAAGGTCGCGGCAAGCCCCAGCGCATTGGCGTTGGCGGGCGAGCGTGGATCAAGGAACCACGACACGATCAGCGGCCCTGCCGTCAGAAAGAGGATGCAGGTCAGGGTCATGAAGCCGGTCCCCAGCGCAAAGGCGGTCCAGCCGGCCTTGCGTACGCCTTCGGCGTCCTTGCGGCCATAGGCGACGCCGACCCGCACTGTGGCCGCAGTGCCAAGGCCCAGCGGTACCATGAAGGCC
This sequence comes from Devosia sp. J2-20, assembly GCF_055808475.1. NCBI lineage: Bacteria > Pseudomonadati > Pseudomonadota > Alphaproteobacteria > Hyphomicrobiales > Devosiaceae > Devosia > Devosia sp. J2-20. The sequence goes on from NZ_CM147870.1 coordinate 1,145,090, forward strand.
ATGGAAGCGCATTGCAGCGCAACGGCGTGCGCGGCAATCTCATCGGTTCCCAGCAGGCCCATCAGCAATGCGGCGGCGGTGAACAGGCCCACTTCGGACAGTACGGTCAGACCAATCGGGGTGCCGATGCGGAAGATTTCGCGGAAGCGCGGCCAGTCTGGCTTCCAGAAACGGATCATGATGTTGAAGCGCTTGAAACGACGATGGCGCAGCACATAGGTCAGCATCAGGCCGAACATCAGCAGATTGGTCAGAACCGTTGCCACCGCAGAGCCCCGCAGTTCGAGGCGCGGGAAGCCGAAATTGCCAAAGATCAGGGCATAATTGACGAGGGCATTGAACAGCACGCCACCGATGGTGATCAACAGGATGATGCGTGTGGAATCAAAGGCCGAAAGCAGCGAGCGCAGTGCAATAATTGCCAGCGCCGGGAACAGCATCCACACGCCGATCTGGATGTATTGTTCGGCCATCAGGGTGGTGTCAGGGTTCTGGCCCAATGCTGCAAAGATGGGTTTGATCTGCCAGAGAATGGGCACGAGCAGGGCGGCGATCACGATGGACGCCCACATGCCCTGCCGCACGACACGGCGAACTGCCTTGATGTCGCGCGCGCCACGCGCCTGAGCGACCAGCGGCGCAACGGCGCCGACAATGCCCATCCCCCACAAGGAAGGGCATCAGGAAGGTGCTGGCGAGCGTGCCGGCGGCGAGGAATTCAGGGCCAAGCCAGCCGGTCATGATGACATCGGTTGTGGTCAAGGCGTTCTGGGCCAGTTGGGCAATGACCAGTGGCCAGGCAAGTGTGAAGGTTGCGCGCAGTTCCGCCGCCCAGGTCGAGGCCCGTGGCACGGCTGGGGGTGGTGCAATCGGCGTAACCGTAACTTGCTCAATCATAAAGAAATGTCCTACTCGCAATGCCTGCTCTAGCTCAAAGCCGGGGTGGGCGGAAGAGGCGGGCCCACCGCCAGACGGGAGCCGAACGATGGATGCGAAGAACGAGACTGGTGTGCGTGTGTTGCTGATTGCGGCAGGACTGATCGGGATAAGTGGCGTGATGGCGGCCGCTGCTGCCTCCCATGCCGGGGAGTCGCGCAATCTGGCGGCTATCGCCGCGATCTGCCTGTCGCATGGTCCGGCGCTCCTGGCTCTGGGTCTGCTGGGGCAGGGTCGTGTTCTGCAGAGTGCCGGCTGGTTGCTGGCGGGCGGTACACTGGTGTTTGCCGTGGATCTGGGCGTGCGCGAATGGATTGGGCATGGCGTGTTCCCCGGCGCAGCGCCCTTGGGCGGTGTGGCAATGATCCTGGGCTGGATATGCATCAGCCTTGCCGGTGCACAGCGCATCCGGTTGGCATCTAAATAAAATCCGACTGGAACCATCCGCTGACCGGCGCATTATGGACTTCGAGATCTTCTGGAGGGTTCCATGCATAAAATTCTGATCCTAGCCGCTACCGTTCTTTCTCTCGCAGCTTGCACGACCACGCAGCAGGGTGCCGCTGTCGGCGCCGGTGCTGGTGCCGTTGTGGGTGCTGTTACGACAGGCAATGTTGTTGGTACGGCCGTTGGTGCTGGTATCGGTGGCGTGGTCGGCGCTGCAGCAGGCAATCTGCTCGGCAAGCGTCAGGGCTACGACAACCAGTGCGTGTACGAACGCGCCAATGGTACACGCTACTATGACGTCTGCCCCAAGGGCTAAATCTAACGGCAGCATCGCCCCATGCTGCTGAGCGCCACACTGGCGCTTTGCACCCGGTCTTGGAGTAAATCCGGGGCCGGGTGTTTTTTGATCAGAGTGAAACGCCTTGAATTTATTGCAGATAGCCGCCATATTTTGGGTCTACGACACTGTCTCGCGCTATCTGATCGACCGGTTTCGGCCGGGAACTTGGCTATCTCCTGATCTGTGAATCGTTAGGCCGGGCCTGACTTTGGGTCCGTTTTCAACCCTTAGCCGCCCCACAGCGGCGACCACTTGTAAGGACTAAGTTCCATGGCTGCCATCACCGGTACCGTAAAATTCTTCAACACAACCAAGGGCTTCGGCTTCATTTCGCCTGAAAATGGCGAAAAAGACGCATTTGTCCACATTTCGGCTGTCCAGCGTTCGGGCCTGCAGGGCCTGTATGAAGGTGACAAGGTCACCTATGAGCTTGAGACCGGCCGTGACGGCAAAGAGTCGGCAACGAACCTGACCCTGCTTAGCTAATTTCGGTTGCAGTGATTTATGGAAGGGCCCTTCACGGGGCCCTTTTTTGTGGGCGCCTGGTGGCAGAAAGCTTGGCCTGCGATAGCGATGTGTTATGTGACAGGAAAAGGCTGCTCAGCCAAAAGGACGTCGATGTTCAAGAATTTCCTGCGCAATTGGAGCCCCAAGGTTGAAACGCCGGCCGAGTACCGTCAGGCGGGCGCCTTGCCCTATGCCTTGATCGATGGACGGCTGAGCGTTTTGCTGATCACCTCGCGCCGTAATGGCCGCTGGATATTTCCAAAGGGGGCGATCGAACCCAACATGTCGCCCAGCGAAAGTGCGGCCATGGAAGCACTCGAAGAAGCTGGGGTTGTCGGCAAGATCGAGGATACCCCGATCGGTAGCTATCGCACCGGATCGGATATCGACGGTTCGGCTCTGGTGGATGTCGAGATCTATCCCATGCTGGTCGAGACCCAGCTCGATACCTGGAAGGAACAGGATCAGCGGCTTCGGCACTGGGCCGTTATGTCCGAGGCTCAGCGCCTGCTGGTTGATCCGGCCCTGCGCCGCATCGCGAAGTCGCTCGTCAGGCGGCTGGGCTGAGCCTAGCCGATCACCAGATTAAGGCCGAGAAATACCAGCGCGGCCAGCACGGCTGACGCCGGAACCGTAATCACCCAGGCTGCCGCGATGCTCAGCACATGCTGGCGTCGAACCAGACGCCGCCGGGCCTGCTGACGCTCCTTGGCCAGCGCATCTTCGGGCGTGGCATTGAGCATGGCTGGGTCGACGAAACGAGCCTGAGCGGGGACGGCATTGCCCTTCATTTCGCGCTGGGCGATGTATTCGCGCAGGAAACCGACGCCGAAAATGGCGCCGACGGCGATATGGGTAGACGACACCGGCAGACCCAGAGCGGACGCAGCCAGCACGGTGCAGGCGGCTGACAGTGCCACGCAATAGGCGCGGATCTCGTTGAGCTTGGTGATCTGTTCGCCAACCTTGCGGATCAGGCGTGGTCCGAACAGGGCCAATCCCAGCGCAATACCCACCGCGCCGATAAACAGCACCCATAGCGGCAGGGCCAGACCGGCGGACTCCATGTGCCCGGTCTGGATCGTGGTGACGATGGCAGCGAAGGGCCCCACTGCGTTGGCGACGTCATTGGCGCCGTGAGCAAAGGAGAGCAGTGCAGCCGCCACGATCAAAGGTACGCGGAACAGCTTGGCGATATGCTTCTTGCGGTTCTCGATGGTCAGCGACTGGCGGCGCACCATCGGCATGGCGATGATCCAGCCCAAAGCCGCAAAGGACAGACCGAGCAGCATGACCAGTGGCAGGTCGGGCTTCCAGATGCGCTTGAGACCCTTGGTGGCCAGATACATGGCAAAGATGCCCGTCATCAGGGCCACAAGAATAGGCACCCAGACGCGCGCCGCCGAAATCATGTCGATGCGATTGGTGATGGTGACGCGGATAATGGTCAGCAGGATGGCCGCGAAGATGCCGCCCAGCATGGGGGAGATCACCCAGCTGGCCGCGATGGTACCAATGATGGGCCAGGCGATGAAACCGAAGCCTGCCGATGCCACGCCGGCGCCGACCACACCGCCGACTACCGCATGAGTGGTGGAAACGGGCGCGCCGATAATAGTGGCCAGATTGACCCAGAGAGCGGAGGCGAGCAGGGCCGCCATCATCACCAGAACGAAGGTGTCGCCGTCGAGCTGTTCGCCGATCAGCAGGTCGCGGGCCACGGTGTTGACCACGTCGCCACCAGCAAGCAGGGCGCCGGCGGCTTCGAAAGTGCCGGCGATAATCAGGGCGCTCAGCATGGTCAGCGCCTTGGAGCCAACGGCGGGGCCCATATTGTTGGCGACGTCATTGGCACCGACATTGAGCGCCATGTAACCGGCGATCACCGCGGCGATGACCACCAGATAGCTGGTGGGACCGTCGGCAACCACAAAGCTGGCCCAGACGGCAGCCGCCAGCAGAAATACCAGAGCGATGCCCGGACCGGCCAAAGAGCGGGCAAGGTCGTGGGTGGCGACTTCGAGGCCGGAGACCCGCTTGAGGTCCTTGTCCAGCGCGGGCTTTGCCATTGTCACATATCCGTCACATGAAGCGTTTGGTGGGCAATACCATTGTCAGCGCAAATGGCTACCCCTCTTGTTGCACGCTACCCCAGTTGATTGCGCCGGTGGTGGCGATATCTACCGCGGTCACAGAAAATCGCACTGCTGGACGCTCTGAACCCTCGAGGTCTTGACAGCTTTGCGGCAATGCTCCTATCAATGCGACCATAATTTTATATGGAGAGGTCCCGTGCGGGCACTCATTCTCGTAGTACGCAGGCGCATCGGCAACGTGGGATAAGATCCCGCGCGATAGCTGGTGCGCCGAAAACAGGTCCCGAACGGGGCCTTTTTTATTGCCCGGTTTTCGCCAACTACGAGACTGGGTCAGGACAATGGACTGAAGGAAGGGACAAGAATTATGGCCGAAAGAATGACCGGCGCGGAAATGGTAATTCAGGCGCTGTGCGATCAGGGGGTCGAACATATCTTCGGTTATCCGGGCGGCGCTGCTTTGCCGATCTATGATGCCATGTTCCAGCAGGACACTATCCAGCACATCCTGGTGCGCCATGAGCAGGGTGCTACCCACATGGCTGAAGGCTATGCGCGTTCCACCGGCAAGCCCGGCGTCGTGCTGGTGACCTCGGGTCCCGGCGCAACCAATGCGGTGACCGGGCTGACCGATGCGCTGATGGATTCCATTCCCATGGTCTGCATCACGGCGCAGGTGCCCACCACGCTGATCGGCACCGACGCCTTTCAGGAGTGCGACACGGTCGGCATCACCCGCAGCTGCACCAAGTACAATTATCTGGTCAAACGCATCGAAGACCTGCCGCGTATCATGCACGAGGCTTTCCTGATCGCCTCGACCGGCCGGCCCGGTCCGGTGGTGATCGACATCCCCAAGGATGTGCAGTTTGCCATGGGCGACTACTACAAGCCCGATCTCGAGACACTGCGCCATCAGAGCTACCGCCCGCAGGTGGATGGCGACGCGGCCGCAATCGAAGCCGCTGTGGACCTGATGCTCAAGGCCGAACGCCCGATCTTTTATACTGGCGGTGGCGTGATCAATGCTGGTCCAGAGGCCTCCGCGCATCTGCGCGAGCTGGCCGAGTTGACCGGCTTCCCGGTGACCTCGACGCTGATGGGTCTGGGCGCCTTTCCTGCCTCCAATCCGCAATGGATGGGCATGCTGGGCATGCACGGCACCTACGAGGCCAATCTGGCGATGCATGATTGCGACGTCATGATCAATATCGGCGCGCGGTTTGACGACCGCATCACCGGTCGCATTGACGCGTTCTCGCCCAATAGCGCCAAGATCCATGTCGATATCGACCCCTCATCAATCAACAAAGTGGTGCGCGTCGATGTGCCGATCATCGGCGATTGCGAACGCGTTCTGTCCGAGATGGTGCGGGTGTGGCGCAGCAAGACCAATCAGCCGCGTACCGAGGCGATTGCCCCATGGTGGAAGCAGATCGAAGCGTGGCGTGCGGTCAATTCGCTGGGCTACAAGAACTCCGACACGGTGATCAAGCCGCAATACGCCATTGAGCGCCTTTATGAGGCCAGCAAGAAGCAGGGCAAGGAGGTGTTCATCACCACCGAGGTGGGGCAGCACCAGATGTGGGCAGCGCAGCACTTCCACTTCGACAAGCCGAACCACTGGATGACCTCAGGTGGTCTGGGCACGATGGGCTATGGCCTGCCAGCCGCGGTCGGCGTGCAGGTGGCGCATCCTGATGCACTGGTGATCGACATTGCCGGCGAAGCCAGCGTGCAGATGACCATGCAGGAGATTTCGACGGCGGTGCAGTATCGCCTGCCGATCAAGATCTTCATCCTCAACAATGAGCGCATGGGCATGGTTCGCCAGTGGCAGGACCTGCTGCATGGTTCGCGCTATGCGCACTCCTATTCGGAATCGCTGCCCGATTTCGTCAAGCTTGCCGAGGCCTATGGTGGCAAGGGCATTCGCTGCGAGAACCCTGCCGAGCTCGACGCGGCGATTGCCGAAATGTTCGACTATGACGGCCCGGTGCTGTTCGACGTGATCGTGGAGAAGGACGAGAACTGCCTGCCCATGATCCCTTCGGGCAAGCCGCATAATGAGATCATCCTGCCCGATACGGCCAATATCGGGTCCATCATCGACGAGAAGGGACGGCAGCTCGTCTAGGGCGCTGCAGAGGAGAACAATCATGAACGCACATTTGCAGCCCACCGGCTCCGCCTATTTCCTGACCAGCGAAACCCAGGAAATCGAACGCCACACGCTCTCCGTGCTGGTCGACAATGAGCCGGGCATTCTCGCCCGGGTCGTCGGTCTGTTTTCGGCGCGTGGCTACAATATCGAAAGCCTGACCGTCAGTGAGACCGAACACGGTCGGCGACTTAGTCGCATCACCGTTGTTGTCATCGCCACGCCCAAGACGCTGATCCAGATCAAGCTGCAGCTTGAGCGGCTGGTGCCGGTCCACAAGGTGCACGATCTGACGGCTGAAGGCGCATCGCTGGAGCGTGAGCTGGCGCTGATCAAGGTTGCCGGTTCGGGCGATCACCGCGCCGAGACGTTGCGGCTGGCCGATGCCTTCCGCGCGCAGATCGTTGATGCCTCGGTGGAGAGCTTTGTGTTCGAAGTGACGGGCAAGCCGGCTAAGATCGACAGCTTCATCGCACTGATGCAGCCTCTGGGGCTGGTCGAAGTCGTCCGCACCGGCCTGGCCGCAATCTCGCGCGGGCCGCAGAGCATGTAAGACTACGCCGGATACAAACTCAGCGCGAGGCGGCGAAATCTGCCTGCGCTGTTGCTGTGCCGAGCGGTGGTGCGGTACTTGTCGCGACGCCCTGACATCTTCGGTAGGGCAGGGTGGCGCCATATGAATGCCTGATGGGTCTCATCACAAATGCCGGTTGGGCGCGTCGGCGCCAATGGTGTAGTGATTCACCGACTTCAGTTCTGGTGCGCTTATGACCCTGCTTTCCGTCAATCTCAACGCCGTCGCGCAATTGCGCAATCGTCGCGATCTGCCCTGGCCCAGTGTGGTCGGGATTGCGCGCGTGGTGCTTGATGCGGGTGCCAGCGGCATCACCATTCATCCACGCCCTGATGAGCGCCATATCCGGCGCACCGATGTGTTCGAACTGGCCGACATGTTGCGCGCGGAATACCCCGAGGCCGAGTTCAACATCGAGGGCTATCCCAGCCCCGATTTCATCGCAATGATCCAGCAGGTCAACCCGCAGCAGGTCACGCTGGTGCCCGACAGTCCCGAGCAGGCGACCTCGGATCATGGCTGGGACTTTCATGGCAAGGGCAATTACCTGACCTCGATGGTGCAGCAGATCAAGGCGCCGGGGCGGCGGGTTTCGCTTTTTGTGATCCCGAAGCGGGGATTGACGGGGTGACAGCGGCCAAGGCCACGGGTGCTGATCGGATCGAGCTCTACACCGGCCCGTATGGCGGCTGTTACGCTGACCCTGACAAGGCCGAGTACGAACTGGCCGCACTCTCGGAGACGGCGCGGGCCGCCCATGCAGCAGGAATGGGCGTCAATGCAGGCCACGATCTGACACTGGCCAACCTCCCGGCATTTCAGGCCGCGGTGCATGGTGTGGACGAAGTTTCGATCGGGCATGGGCTGACGGCCGACGCCTTGCTGATGGGCTTTGGTCCTGCGGTCAAAGCCTATTGTGCCGTACTGGACGACTGAGTCGGCGGTCTTCCTGGGCTGGATGCGCTCAGGATTGTAGCGTCTTTGGCGAACAGTGCGTCGCCAGAGTCTCGCTATTGCCACGCTGACCGGTCGTTCCAGCGGCTCACTGGGCAATAAACCCATGTTTTCTTATACTTACATGTGTGTGCCCTGGGCAGTTCGCTGTCCCTGAGCGACAGTGCCGTACCTCCTTGTGAGTCATCGTAATAGGCACATATATCGCCTCAGTTACGATTTGTTACCAAGGAGGACGCCATGTCCGATCTCAAGATTGCCGTTATCATTTCCTCCACCCGCGATAGCCGGTTTGGCGAAAAGCCAGCGCAGTGGATCCTCGACAAGGCCAACGCATTTGACGGCATCACTGCCGAACTGGTCGACCTGAAGTCCTTTGACCTGCCGTTCTTCAACGAAATGGCTTCCAATTTGTGGATGCCTTCGAGCGACCCGAAGGCCGTTGCCTGGCAGAACAAGATTGGTGAATTTGACGGCTATATCTTCGTCGTCGCTGAATATAACCGCTCGATCACCGGCGCTCTGAAGAATGCGCTCGATCAGGCTTATGTCGAGTGGAACAACAAGCCATTTGGCATGGTTGCCTATGGTTCGGTCGGTGGCACTCGTGCTGCTGAACACCTGCGCGGTATTGGCGTGGAGTTGCAGATGGTGTCGACCCGTTCGGCCGTTCATATCGGTGGTTCGGACTTCTTTGCGGTGCACCCATTGGGCCAGCAGAACAAGGAAATCGCCGAGATCGAGGGCTCGATCGGTGGCGCTGCCGCCGACATGCTCAAGCAGATCGTTTGGTGGGGCAATGCGACCAAGTTGGCTCGCGAAGCCGACGCCGCTGCCGCGCAGGCCGCCGAATAAAGCTTACCTGGACCTCCAAGTCTGGTTTACCTGCAAGGGCTGCTCCATACGGAGCGGCCCTTGTTGGTTTGAACCATTGTTGTGACAGGGTGTTGTGTGTGACTGTGGCCGGGTGTATAGCCGCCCCGCCTTTGATCAAGAGAGCACAGGGTTCATGACGCAGACGAATTCGGCCGACGACAATGTCGGCGTCGATGCGAGCGACCACAATAGCCACTCACATTCCGACAAAGACCTACCCTTGCTCGTGCTGGGCGCGATCGGTGTCGTGTATGGCGATATTGGTACAAGCCCGATCTATGCATTCCGCCAGGCGATGACAGTGCGGCCGGGTGCGGCCGAGACCAGCACGGAAATTCTGGGGCTGCTGTCTCTGATCGTGTGGGCGCTGACCCTGACGGTCGCGGTCAAGTACGTGTTCTTCGTGACGCGCGCTGACAATAACGGCGAAGGCGGCACGCTTTCGCTGATGGCGCTGGCGCGCAAGACCTTCACCAATCCGCCAATCTGGATCACGGTACTGGGTGTACTGGGTGCCGCCATGTTCTTTGGCGACGCCATCATTACGCCCGCCATCTCTGTGCTCTCGGCTGTCGAGGGCGTGCAACTGGTGCAGCCGGGCATGGCGCGCTGGGTGGTGCCGATCACGCTGGTGATCATTCTGGGCGTGTTCTTCGTGCAAAGATTTGGCACGGCCAAGGTATCGATCATCTTTGGCCCCATCACGGCGGTCTGGTTCCTCGTGCTGGGCTTTTCGGGCCTGGTGCATATCATCGATTATCCGGCTGTGCTGTGGGCAATCAATCCGCTGCTGGGCCTGGAGTTTATCTACACCCACTATGCGATTGCCTTTGTGGTGTTCGGCGCCATTTTCCTGGCGGTGACCGGCGCTGAAGCGCTCTATGTTGATCTGGGCCATTTTGGTCGCAAGCCGATTGTCATGGCCTGGTTCGGTCTGGTCTTCCCATGCCTGTTGCTGAACTATTTCGGGCAGGGGGCATTCGTGCTCGAAGTGGGCGTCCACAATGTGGAGAGTCCATTCTTTGAAATGCAGCCGGACTGGGCATTGCTGCCCTTCGTTGGTCTGGCGACGATGGCTACCATCATTGCCAGCCAGGCGGTGATTTCAGGCACGTTCAGCCTGGCGCAGCAGGCTATTGCGCTGAACATGTTGCCCCGCATGCAGGTGCTGCACACATCCGAGACCCAGAGTGGTCAGGTCTATATGCCCCAGATCAACACCATGCTGCTGATCGGCGTGCTGATCCTGGTGGTCGCCTTTGGTAGCTCCGAAGCACTGTCGAACGCCTATGGCATCGCTGTGTCGGGGGTGATGATGGTCACCCTGGCGCTGCTGGTGGTGGTGATGTGGCGCAACTGGAAATGGCACCCCGCGGCTGTCATCGCCTTTGGTCTGGTGTTTGCCGTCGTCGATGGTGCGTTCTTTACTGCCAATGCGGCCAAGCTGTTCCAAGGGGGCTGGGTTCCGGCCGCTGTGGCGGCCGTGGTTGCACTGGTGATGTGGAGCTGGATGGTAGGTCGCCATCGTCTGGCTGAAAAGACCCGTCGCGATGAGGTGCCGCTGGAGTTTCTGGTGGAAAACCTCGCCAAGAAACAGCCAACTCTGGTGCCCGGTACGGCTGTGTTCCTGACCAGCGATATCGAAGGCGCACCAACGGCGCTGCTGCATAGCCTCAAGCACTACAAGGTGCTGCATGAGCAGAACGTGATCCTGACTGTACGCACCTCCGCTTCGCCGCGCGTTGCCGATGACGAAAAGGTCACCATCGACGCCTATAACGAGCTGTTCAGCCGCGTGGTGGTGACGTTTGGCTATATGGAAACGCCGAATATTCCGACGGCACTGGCGCTTGGCCGCAAGCTGGGCTGGAAGTTCGACATCATGTCGACATCGTTCTTCCTGTCACGGCGTTCGCTCAAGCCCGGTCCGAAGCCCGGCAACCCGTTGCGCTTCTGGCAGGATCGACTGTTCACCCGACTGGCGCGCAATGCCAGTGACGCAACGGAGTATTTTCATATTCCGACGGGGCGAGTGGTGGAGATCGGTACCCAGGTGGTGCTTTAGCCCTGCGGGCTACTTCTCCATATCGGGGCAGACATAGGGCACGTCTGCGGTGATGAAGCGCTGCTCCGTTACGTCGTTACCCAGCTTGAGGCTGAGCACCAGTTCGGACTCGGTCAGGCTGGCGATATCGGCATTGATGGTCATGCCGTCTTCGTTCCAGCTGATGGCGCTTTCCGAGACCTGTTGCCAGGTCGACAGCCGATAGGTTTCCCAGCAGCTATCGCTGACCAAGGTGCCATCGGCAAGAAAGATCTGCATCGGACCGGGCAGGGAAGGATCTGCGTCCGAGCGTACCCATACCTTGTTGAGCAGAGGATTGCCCCGGTCGCCGTCGTCGTCGGCGGCATCCTCGGTATCTTGCGCGTCCTGCGCGATCGCGGGGACGGTTACGCAGGTGCCAACGCCCCATACGCTGAGCAGAGCTATGATTGCGGCCTTGGTATCCATTGCGCATTCTCCCTTTATGCCTCAACCAGTTGGTGACTGATTGGGTGCCCGACAAGGGTGGCGATGCAAAACGGCAAGATTGCGTTGCCGATTTGACGCTTTGGCGGTTTTGCCGGGGCGGTTAGGAAAAATGCCCCACCGATTGGTCGATGGGGCATTGGTAGGACTGATCAGATCAGGCTTTGGCGAAGCTGCGCAGGCCTAGCGAGCGGTCGCGGTCGCGCACCCGATTGGCTTGCTTGGGCCACAGATCATAGTCATCAGCACCGAGATGATGGTTGGCATGCAATGGCCAGTTGGGGTCATCCAGGGCGCCCCGGGCCAGTGCGATATAGTCAGCCTCGCCGTTGGCAATGATGGCTTCGGCCTCATCGAAGTCGCCGAGCAGGCCCACGGCCATGGTTGGAATGTCGGCGCCATCTCGGACAGCCTGGGCGAAGGGAACCTGATATTTCGGGCCGAGCTGGATCTTGGCTCCGTCAAAGCCTCCACTGGAGCAGTCGATGGCATCGACGCCGCGTGCCTTGAGTTCACGGGACAGCACAACACTGTCCTCGACCTGCCAGCCATCGGGATGCCAGTCGCTGACTGACAGGCGGACCAGCAAGGGTTTTTCAGCGGGCCAGACGGCGCGCACGGCCTCGGTGACCTCCAGCAGCAGGCGCATGCGGTTCTCGCGGCTGCCGCCATAGTTGTCGGTACGCTTATTGGCGAGCGGGGAGAGGAACTGATCCAGCAGATAGCCATGGGCGGCATGGATTTCGACGGTGTCGAAACCAGCCGCGTCGGCGCGCCTGGCAGCAGCGACGAAGGCGGCGATCAACTCCTTGATGCCATCGGCATCGAGCGCCGTCGGTGTCTGGAACTCAGGATTGTCGGGGGCGTGGGAGAGGGCGCTGGGTGCAACAGGGGTCCAGTGCTCAAAGCCGAACTCGGCCTTTTCCGCCTCGGTTTCATCAAAGCCGCGTCGCCAGGCGATCGGGGTGGAGGCCTTGCGCCCTGCATGGGCCAGCTGAATGCCGGCGGCAGCGCCCTGGCTGTGCAGGAAGTCGACAATGCGGGCCAGGGGCGCGATCTGTTCGTCTTTCCAAATGCCCAGATCGCCATAGGAAATACGTCCCTGTGCGGTGACGCCCGAAGCTTCCAGAATCACCAGTCCGAAGCCGCCCATGGCAAATCGGCCCAGATGGGCAAAATGCCAGTCATTGGCCATGCCGTCCTTGGCCGAATACTGGCACATGGGGGCTACGACGGTACGATTGCGCAGCGTGAGGCCGCGCAGTGTGGCTGGGGAGAAAAGTGCTGACATGAAAGGCTCTATTGCTTGAGGCCGGGAGGATGGCTCCCACAAGATGGACATTCGCGCCTCCATCGGCAAGTGCCGATGATAGAACGGATCGTCAATACAGCCGTAAAAATCAGAAGGCATTGCTCCCGCGGGGGACAGGAGCTGCCGCCGCCAATACTGGCGACGGCAGGATGCGGCATACGGCTGGTTCAATCCATCAGCGCGACGGCGTCGGCGCCAGCAGCGAGGCGCATCGGGCAGTCGGGATCAGTAGCCGCACGCCATACCGCCTGGGCAACGTCGGCTGATTGCGTCCTGGGCGCGTCCGATTGCTGCATCTGGGCAATGATTGCTTGCGCAAAGCCGGCATAGGCTTGCGGGAAGCCGCCCTGCTCCTGCATGCGCGCCATCGCGGTCTTGCCGAAATTGGTGGCTGGGGCGGCGCCGGGCAGCACGATCCGGACCTTGATGTTGAACGGTTCGAGTTCCAGCGCCAAGCATTCGGTGAAGGCGTTCACCGCGGCCTTGCTGGCGGTGTAGGCGGCGAGCAAGGGTAAGGGCTTGAGGGTGACGCTGGAGGTGACGTTGATGATCATTCCGGCCTGACGCGCCCTGAACTGCGGTAATACGGCCTGGGTCACGCGCATGGTCCCCAGCGTGTTGGTTTCGAACATGTCGCGCGCGGTGTCGATCGGGGTGCCCTCAAGCGCATTGAGAAAGCCGATGCCCGCATTGTTGACGAGCAGGTCGATGGGGCCGGCATCGCTCAGTGTCTTGAGCACGCTTTGATCACTGGTGACATCAAGCGGTAAAATGCGCAGGTGATCCGATGCCGGCAGCAGATCTGACTGAGGCGTGCGCATGGTGGCGATGACGTTCCAGTTGCGGTCCAGAAAGTATCTGGCGATGTCGAGCCCGAAGCCTGACGAGCAACCGGTAATGAGTACGGTCTGCATGGGAAGTTCCTTTCACTGTCCGATGACAGAGATGTAGACGAACGCCGCTGGACTTTATATCATGCGAAGTCTGGGTTCTGTTTGAGATAGTCCGAAATGACCGATCCGTTCGCCGAAGTGGTGGCGCTGCTGCAGCCCACTCTGCCGTTTTCCAAAGCGACCAGTGGCGCGGGCGTCTGGCGGGTGGATGGTAGTGGTGGTGGGCAGCCGCTGTTTTGCGTCATCCTTGAAGGCGGCGCCCGGCTGTCCCTGCCGGGACAAGATGACCGCGATCTGGCCGAGAGTGATTTCTTCCTGATCCCGGCTACCCATCACTTTACCCTGGCCAGCCTTGAGAAGGATGGAGGCAATGATGCGTCTGCGGTCACGCAACTGGCAGGCGAAACGCGGCACGGCGATCCCGATGGGGCGCCCAACATGCGTGCGCTGGTGGGACGACTGGCGTTCGGATCGCCCGATGCGGCGTTGCTGATGGCGCTCTTGCCGGAGTTGGTCCATGTCCGCGGGCAAAAGCGACTGGCCACCATTGTCCAGTTGATCCGGGGCGAAGCGCTGGATGATCGACCAGCGCGCGAGATGGTCCTGGAGCGGTTGCTGCAGGTGCTACTGATCGAGGCCTTGCGCTCGGCATCTGACACTGCGGCCTCGCCGGGCCTGCTGCGCGGGATGGCCGATGCGCGGCTGGCCGTCGCGCTGCGCCGCATGCATGAAAGCACCGAACGGGACTGGACGGTGGAGCAGCTGGCAAACGAGGCGGCGTTGTCGCGCTCGGTGTTCTTCGCGCGGTTCCGCAAAGCGGTGGGTCTGTCGCCGATGGCGTATCTGATTGCCTGGCGCATGGCGCTGGCGAAAAGCCTGCTACGGCGCCATGAAGGGGGAATCAAGGAGATTGCCGAGCGGGTGGGCTATGCGTCGGCCAGCGCATTCAGTGTCGCCTTTACCCGCTTCGTGGGCATGCCCCCGACGCACTATTCCCGCGCCAACGGGGCATCGATTGATGTGCCCACCGGAACCTGAGGGCGTCGGCACTGCCCTGGGGATGAATGCACGGACTTCGGAACATTTCACTTGCATAGAACCGTACCGTACGGTACGCATCGAACGAAATTGGCCGAAACCGTTCGGCTGTGATGCGAGGAACTGGCTGTGCCCGTGACCATCAAGGTCAACGAAGAGATTTTCACCCCCCGACAGCAGGCTGTGCTGACGGCGGCGCTGGATCTGCTCGTGGAGAACGGGGACGGGCTGACCATGACCGCAGTAGCGCGGCGCGCCTCATGCTCCAAGGAAACGCTCTACAAGTGGTTTGGGGACCGTGATGGGCTGCTCACGGCAACCGTGCAATGGCAGGCCGCCAAAGTGCGCATGCCGCAGGTGGACCGCACGGGTCTGAATGCCAAGGTGCTGCGCGCCAGCATTGAGCAATTTGCCCGTGACCTGTTGACGGTGATCACCGGTGAGGTGTCCATTACGCTCAACCGCACGGCTGTGACCCATGCGGCACAAGAAAAAGACCGTCTGGGCAATATCGTGCTGGAGAATGGGCCCATGGCCATTCGCCGCCGGCTTAAACCCATTCTCGAGGCTGGTCGCGATGCGCGCCTGTTGCGCTTCACAAGCAGCGAAGACGCCTATCGTACATTTTTCGGCCTCGTTGTCCGCGATGTGCAGATCCGCCTGTTGCTTGGCGATAACTCGCTGACCCAGGCCAATGTCGAAGCCAATATCGACGTGGATGTAAAATCCGCGACCGACCAGTTCTTTGCCCTGTACGGGGCAAAAGCCAATAACGCATAACACCGCTTTTCAAGGGAGCAACCCATGCGCGTCTATTACGATCGTGATGCCGATCTCAACATCATCAAATCCCGCAAAGTCGCGATTGTCGGCTATGGCAGCCAGGGCCATGCCCATGTGCTGAACCTGCGTGACTCGGGCATCACCGATGTGGTCGTCGCCCTGCGTCCCGGTTCCCCCTCGGCCAAGAAGGCCGAAGGCGAGGGCCTCAAGGTGATGAGCGTTGCCGACGCTTCCAAGTGGGCTGACGTGATCATGATGCTGGTGCCGGACGAGCTGCAGGCCGACATCTACAAAGAGCACATCGAGCCAAACATCCGTGACGGCGCTGCGCTGGCATTCGCCCACGGTCTGAACGTGCACTTCAACCTGATCGAGCCAAAAGCCACTGTTGACGTGATCATGATCGCGCCAAAGGGTCCAGGGCATACCGTGCGCGGCGAATACCAGAAGGGTGGCGGCGTGCCATGCCTGATCGCTGTGCATCAGGACGCTTCGGGCAACGCCCATGACATCGCGCTGGCCTATGCCTCGGGTGTTGGCGGCGGCCGTTCGGGCGTCATCGAAACCAATTTTCGCGAAGAGTGCGAAACCGATCTGTTCGGTGAACAGGCTGTGCTGTGCGGCGGCGTGGTTGAACTGATCCGTGCTGGCTTCGAAACGCTGGTGGAAGCCGGCTATGCGCCAGAAATGGCCTATTTCGAGTGCCTGCATGAAGTGAAGCTGATCGTCGACCTGATCTATCAGGGCGGCATCGCCAACATGAACTACTCGATCTCCAACACCGCTGAGTGGGGCGAGTATGTGACCGGCCCCCGCATCATCACTGCCGAGACCAAGGCCGAGATGAAGCGCGTGCTGCACGACATTCAGTCGGGCAAGTTCACCTCCGAGTGGATGCAGGAAATCAAGGCTGGTGGTTCGCGCTTCAAGGCGACCCGTCGCCTGCACGACGAGCACCAGATCGAGGAAGTCGGCAGCAAGCTGCGCGACATGATGCCCTGGATCAAGGCCGGCGCCCTGGTCGACAAGGAAAAGAACTAAGTCGTTATCGACTGGCTGTTTTTGCAGGGGTCCTTCGGGGCCCCTGTTTTTTTGACAGATTGGGCAGTGTGCGGCAGCCCAGACTTCTGATGGTGGCCAAACTGGGCTAAAAGCCCCCGGGACCTAGAAATAGTCGAGTCGAGGAGGGTGCGATGAGCTTGCCGGAATTTCCAGTTGAGGGTGGCTGCCAGTGTGGGGCGGTGCGCTATCGGCTCAAGGCCAGCCCGATGTCGGTCTATAACTGCCACTGCAAGGACTGCCAGCGCTTTTCGGGTGCGGCATGGTCGATGTCGGTGACCACCAGTCGCGACAATGTCGAGCAGCTCAGCGGCACGCTTGCGACTTACGAAAAGCCATCGCAAAGCGGTCGGATCATTTCAATGCAGTTCTGCGCCCATTGCCACGGCTGGTTGTGGAATTTGCCGCAATCCGCGCCGGGCATGATGGTGTTGCGTGCCGGCTCTCTGGATGATCTCGACTGGGCCCAGCCGGTGGGCAATATCTGGACAGACAGCAAGGCGGCATGGGTCAAGCTTGACCCGGACCTGGTCAATATGCCGGGGCAGCCCAGCGACCGCGAATCGCTCAACAAAGCCTGGACCGAACTGACTGGCAAGGATCACTGAACATGACTGTCCAAGACGATATTGCGTTGGTCAAACAGCAGGAACGGGAACTGGTTCTGCCCCAGTTTGATGAGGACGTGGCCTTTGCGCTGGGGTCCGCCCTGCGCGAGCGGGCGCTGGCGGACAGCCTTGGCATCGTGATCGATGTGCGCAGCTGGGACCGGCAGATGTTCTTTGCAGCGACGGCCGGCACCAGTGCTGACAATGCCGAATGGGTACGGCGCAAGATCAATACCGTGCGGCGGTTCCACAAGGCCAGCTATCGCATGGTGCTTGAAAGGGGCGAGGTGCCGTTCTCGCCTCAGTCGGGTGCCGATCCAGCAGACTTCGTCATCGCCGGCGGCGGTTTTCCCATTCGGGTGCTCAATGCCGGCATCATCGGTTGCGTGACAGTTTCGGGGCTGCCCGGACGGCAGGATCACGGCGTGGTCGTGGACATGCTGTGTGACCATCTGGGCAAGAGCCGCGACACCTACCGATTGGCTGCTGAATAGGACGACAGTGATGAAGCTGGATTATCTGCTGCTGGATGTCTTTACCGACAGCCCACTCAAGGGCAATCAGCTGGCCGTGGTCACCAAGGGTGACGGCCTGCTGGATGGCGAGATGCAGGCGATCGCCCGCGAGTTCAACCTTAGCGAGACCGTGTTTGTGCTCAAGCCCAAGGGCGAGCGCAACACAGCCGCGATCCGCATTTTCACACCTCATGAGGAACTGCCGTTTGCCGGTCACCCAACCATAGGCAGCGCGGTGGTGCTGGGTCTGCACAAGAAGGTCACCGCCGTGCGGATCGAGGAGAAGATCGGTCTTGTGACGGCGCTTTTTGAAAAGAAGGACAAGCGTTCAGGCGAGGCGCGTTTCGGGCTGCCAATGCTGCCCGGTCGGGTCGCCGAGCTCAACAATACTTTGGGCATTGCTCAGGCGCTCGGGCTCGAGGTGGAGGATATCGGCTGTGATGAGTATCGTCCCGCCGTGTTTTCTGCAGGTGTGCCCTACCATCTGGTGCCGGTGCGCAATGCCGATGCGCTCAAGCGCATCACCGTCAACAACGCCATCTGGAACACCGTGTTCAAGCACGAACACCACTCGGCCTATGTGTTCACGCTGACGCCAAACGAACCCGATAATGATCTGGCGGCGCGCATGTTCGGCATGGGTGTTGGCGAAGATCCGGGCACCGGCTCAGCGGCCGCTTCGCTGATCGGCCTGCTCTCCGAGCACGCCAATCTGGCAACGGGACAGTCGGATTTTGTGCTGCGCCAGGGGCATGAAATGGGGCGGCCATGCCGCATCAGCATCCAGTTGCGCAAGGAGCAGGGCGAGCTGGTGCATGGCGGCATTGGAGGCCATGCGGTGATTGTCGGGGAAGGGGTGCTGGACCTGGGCGACTGACCCGGTTCAGCAAAAAGACACCTTGTCTGTGCCGTTGGGCTTGCACCGGGGCCAGCTTTCGCGCATTGTTACTATAAATCAGGAATTGATCCATGCCGCGCAACCGCGCTCAAGCCATTGCAATCAGCCAGAGCGACGCCCTTCGGGCTCGCCTGATCATTGCTGCCAGCTTGCTGCTGCTGCCCGCCGCACTGCTACTCCTTCTTATCAGCCCCTGATCACCGGCAGCTCGGATTTTCCGAGCGGGTCGTCAGGGGATTACGCCACATGCCGCACAGCAAATGTCCGGCCCTGTGAGAGCTTTGCTCTGGGCCACCTGATGGGAACTAGACCATGACGACCTCCACCGACACCAATAAAGACCGCGTCTTCATCTTCGACACCACACTGCGTGACGGCGAGCAGTCGCCCGGCGCGACGATGACTCTCGAAGAGAAGCTGCAGGTCGCCGAAGCGCTCGATGATATGGGCGTGGACATCATCGAAGCGGGCTTCCCGATAGCGTCCACCGGCGATTTTGAAGCCGTGGTTGCAGTCGCCAAGCAGGTCAAGCGTGCCACGGTTGCCGGCCTCGCCCGCGCCATCACGGCCGATATCGACCGGGCCGGCGAAGCCGTGCGGCACGCCCAGAAGGGGCGGATCCATACCTTCGTATCGACCTCGCCGATCCATCTGGCGCACCAGATGAAAAAGACCGAGGACGAGGTGATCGACATCATCTCGCGTACCGTGGCGCAGGCGCGCAATCTGATCGACGATGTCGAATGGTCGGCCATGGATGCGACCCGCACGCCGATGGAGTTTCTCAAGCGCTGTGTCGATGCAGCCATCAAGGCTGGCGCGACGACCATCAACCTGCCTGACACGGTGGGCTATGCCGTGCCCGACGAGCATTTTGCGATGTTCAAGGAGATCATCGAGAGCGTGCCGGGTGCCGACAAGGCAATCTTCTCGGTGCATTGCCACAATGATCTGGGGCTGGCTGTTGCCAACTCGCTGGCGGGTGTTGCCGGTGGTGCACGCCAGATCGAATGCACGATCAATGGTCTGGGCGAGCGCGCCGGCAATGCGGCACTCGAAGAAGTGGTGATGGCCCTGCGCACGCGCGGCGACGCCATGCCCTATCATACCGAAATCGAGACCACTCATCTGGCACGCGCCAGCCGGATCGTTTCGGCGGCTGCCAATTTCCCGGTGCAGTACAACAAGGCCATCGTGGGCAAGAATGCGTTTGCCCATGAGAGCGGCATCCATCAGGACGGGATGCTCAAGAACGCCGAGACCTATGAAATCATGACCCCCGCCAGCGTTGGCATCAAGGAAACCACCTTGGTCATGGGCAAGCATTCGGGTCGCGCTGCGTTCAAGGACAAGCTGCGCGAGATGGGATACGAGTTGGGCGACAACGCGTTCCAGGAGGCCTTTCAGCGCTTCAAGGATCTGGCGGACCGCAAGAAGCATGTGTACGACGCCGATATCGTGGCGCTGGTGGATGACGAAGTCGGCTCGGTCGGAGATCGTATCCGTCTGGTCGATATGCAGGTGGTATCCAAGACCGGTGGTGTGCACAGCTGCGATCTGACGCTGAGCATTGACGGAACCGAAACGTCCGTGACCTTTGAGGGTACCGGGTCGGTCGATGCGATCTTCAACGCCATCAAGGCGGCGGTGGGGCAGGAGCCGCATCTGGTGCTCTACGCCGTGGACGGCGTGACCGGCGGCACCGACGCGCAGGCCAGTGCGCATGTCCGTCTGGAACTGAACGGCCGGATCGTTTCGGGCAATGCGGCCGAGCCTGATACGCTGGTGGCATCAGCCCGGGCCTATCTCAATGCCTATAATCGCCTGCTGATTGAACGCGGCGCTTCGGCACAGGGTGCGCTGGCGGGCTAAACGGTCAGTTGTTTGGTCGGGGTGCAATGGTGCCCCGCCAAGCGGCCTCTTGCACTGACTGTCTGCTTGCGGCACCAGTCTGTCTGGACCGATCCCGGAGCGTTTCATGAAATTGCAGGCCGAGTTGCGTGGAATGGCGACCGCTGGGCTCATGGCGTACGCCGCGGTCCTGTTGATGATCAGCTTTCCAGTCATCGTGCCGGGTATCGAGCTGCTGCAGACACTGCGGTTTCATCTGGTCGCACTGGGCCTACCGCTCGCTGGCGTCCTGCTGTTTACGGGGGCGCGCTGGCGGGCCTTGCTGGTGATCCCCATGATGGCGGTCAGTCTCTGGCAGGGCAGTCTGCCGATCATTGAAGGCTATCAGCGTCGCGCAGAAATTGCCGGCGACACCCTGACCACCATCAACGTGCTCAGCTACAACGTGCTGGCGAGCCGCGATGGCAAGGCGGCAGCCGATTATATCATTTCGGCTGCGCCAGACATTGCGGTGATCATGGAAACGCCGGGCATCGCGGGCTATCTCGATCAGATCGCCGAAGTCTTGCCCTATCGCTTTGGCTGTGATGATCGCAAAAGCTGCGATCTGTCGATTTTCTCTCGGACGCCAATCACCGATGCGCGCATGTTCCTGATGCCACCCATCCCCCGGGAGCGGCTGGCGGTGGTCAAGACCGTCATCAATGATGTGCCAGTGACCGTGGTGGGTATGCACCTGTCCAAGCCCTATTTCGACGAGGCCTCATGGTCTGAACTGCAGCGTGCCACCCGGGTGATCAATGCGGTTGAGGGACGGGTGATTGTGGCAGGTGACTACAATGCTGCGGCCTGGTCGGATCAGGTGGCCGATTTCAGCGCGCGAACAGGGTTGGTGCCGCCGCCGTGGCATCCGGCGACCTGGCCGGTGCGCCTGGGACCGCTGGGCGTGCCGATCGACAACATGTTCACGCGGGGCGATGTGGTAATCGATGAGATTTCAGCCGTGGCCGACAGCTATGGCTCAAACCACCGGGCCCTGTGGGCCCGGGTCAATCTGCAGGCACCGCCGCAATAGCATTGGGCATGGCCTGGGTCAGCAGGTCCAGCTCGAGATCGCTGCCCACGCTGATGCGAATGCAGTGATCGAGCCCAGGCACCATGGGTTTTCGAATAAAGATGCGCTGCCGGGCCAGGGCATCAAGCAGTCCGCTCGCGAAGGCCGCATCACGGCCGCAATCAATGGTCACGAAATTGGTGGCCGAGGGCAGGGGGCGCAATCCGTTTATGGTTGCAATCTGGGCAATGCGGGTGCGCGCAGCAGCGGTGCGTGCCAGTACGTCGGCCAGATGGTCGGGCGCAGCCAGAGCGGCCAGCGCGCCAGCCTGCGCAACGGCGTTGACACCAAAATGATTGCGCACGCGGTTGAAGGCGCCAATGGTCTGGCGGTCACCAATGGCGTAGCCGCAGCGCAGGCCCGCCATGCCATAGGCCTTGGAGAAGGTGCGCAGGCGCAGCACATTGGCGCGGCTTGTGTCGAGCGCGGGCAGGGTGCCCTGCGGCGCGAACTCGCCATAGGCCTCATCGAGCAGGATCAGCGTGTCGGTCGGCACAGCGTCGATGAAGGTCTCAACGGCCTCCGCCGAATGCCAACTGCCCATCGGGTTGTCGGGGTTGGCCAGATAAACAATGGCCGCGGCGTGCTGGCGGGCCATGGCGGCCAGCGCGGTGAGGTCTTCGGCATTGTCGCGATAAGGGACGCTGACCACCCGTGCGCCGAACCCGGCGGCATGATAGTTCAGCGTGGGATAGGCGCCCAAGGAGGTGACCAGAATCGCCCCGGGAGCGGCGTATAGGCGGACCGCGAGACCAAGCAGGCCGTCAATGCCTTCACCCACCATGATATGGTCAGGCTCGACGCCATGATGGCCAGCCAGCGCGTGCCGAAGGTCATGATTCTCGGGGTCGCCATATTTCCAGCCCGCCGACAGGGCTGCTGCCATGGCCGCCTGAGCGGCTGGTGCGGCGCCAAATGGGCTTTCATTGGCACCCAGGCGCGCCAGAAATGGCTGCCCCATCCGGCGTTCAAGGGTTTCGGGACCGGTAAAGGGCACCGTATCGGGCAGGGCGGCGGCGATGGGCGCCAGGCTGGGGCGGGGCAATGAGTCAACTCTCGGATTGGTTTGCGCATGTTAGCGGCAGAATACGGTCTGGCCATCTGGAATTTTCGGGCAAGCGGTGCCGATCGGGATTCAGTTTAATTGCCGCAGAAGAACAATCATTTAGAAGTCCAAAGACTGTTGTTTGCTTGTTCTGCAGGCAATTTTGGGTCGCGGTGAGGAATTTATGGACGTTAGTGTCAATTGGTCTTGCCCATAGTTTTGCACAGGTACTTAGCGAGTTCATGGTGCTCTAAGCGTCACGCAAAGGCGGTCTCTGGGAAGTATTTGATTCATGCCAATTTTATTCAATTGCCACTGGGTCCGGCAAGGTCCGCGTAAGCACACGCGCCCACATTCCCAGCCGCGTCGCCAGTGGGCGATGGCCTTACAGCGATTCTTTGAAGGAGCTTAGTGCAATGTCGCCTACCCATGCCGTGGCGCGGGAGCATCTGCAGCGGGCGGCTGCAGTACTGCAGAGCGCCGATAGTCAGTCGCGCCAGTTACTCCATATCGTCGAACGGACAATCAGCCTTATCGATGACCTGCCCGAGCTGCCGGTCAAGAGAGCGAGCAATGTGCTGGATTTCGCGACCTATCGTGATCTCCATGCCGTGTCGAAGTAACCCGCATTGATGTGTCGGCGGCCCCGTGCGCTGCCGGCACATTTTTCCGGCGCTGCCTTGTGCGGCCGATGCCGGCAATACCCACCTGCGACATTCTGGCTGCCCTGAGTTGAAGGAAAGTGACAAAGGGCGCTAGACAGCGCGAAATCCCTTTGCTAGAGAGCGCCTACTTTGGAAGCTCCAGTAGGGGCGAGTAGCTCAGCTGGTAGAGCAGACGACTCTTAATCGTCGGGTCCACGGTTCGAACCCGTGCTCGCCCACCAAAGTCCTCATCCGAAATCGGTGTGTGTTTTCCCCTCCGGGGCGGGTGCGGCCGATTGGCCGGACTGGTTCCAGGCAACCTAAACACGCACAAATCCTCAGACTTTGGTTGATTGGTGACGTGATACCCTTTCAACTGGGATACGGTGGGGCTATAGCCGTGATCAGTATTCAGCCCTGCAACGAGGCCTTCCGCATGTTCGGTATCGATCCGAGTTTTCTAAGCTCGCTAGTTCAAGTCATTCTGATCGATCTGGTTCTGGCTGGTGACAATGCAGTGGTTATTGGTCTGGCTGCTGCAGGTCTGGCCACGGATGTGCGCCGCAAGGCCATTCTGATCGGTATTCTGGCGGCCACTTTGCTGCGCATCTTCTTTGCGCTGATCACCACGCAGTTGCTCTCGCTTGGCGGCGGGCTGCTGATCGCTGGTGGTGTGCTGCTGCTCTATGTGTGCTGGAAGATGTATCGCGAACTCGCGACCTCCGATGCCGATGAGAACAATGCACAGGAAGCCCTTTCGGACTCCGACACCAATGCTGACGGCACGGTTTCGGGCAAGCCGCGCAAGACACTGCGTCAGGCGATCATCCAGATCATCATTGCCGACGTTTCGATGTCGCTGGACAATGTGCTGGCAGTTGCCGGCGCGGCGCAGCACCATTTCGAGGCGCTGATCATCGGTCTGGCCCTGTCGGTGGTGATGATGGGCGCGGCGGCAACCTTCATTGCGGGCCTGCTGCATCGCTATCGCTGGATCGCCTGGGTCGGTCTGGTGATCATCCTGTTCGTGGCCATCCGCATGGCTCTTGAGGGCCTTGGAGCGTTCGTCACCCTGCCGGAAATTCCGCTGCTGTACACACCGCACGCGGTTGAGGCGGCGGCTGCTGCGCATTAGGCTTTGGTAACCACGGACCAAGTTTTGCGGCATTTCCCCTGTCGTCATAGGGATTTGATCATCTTGGGGGCCTAATTTTCCGCGCAAATACATGCGTGGGAACCCAATATGTCCGTGATCGCTGATCGATTGAGTCATTCACAAGCTGACGCGCCCGAGACGGCGCGCGTCGCTTCGGCCGCTCTGGTGCTCGAGACGAAGCTGATCTCGGGGCAAGAGTGGGATCAGGCGATCGCTGATTTCGACGAGGTCTGTCAGGAACAGCTTTATGCATTCGCTGTGGCGCGCTGGCCTTCGGTCGAGCACGAGCCGGTGCTATTCCTGCTCAATGGCGAGGTTGTTGGCGGCTCGCTGATGATGGTGCAGCCGCTGCCATTGAAGCTGGGCCATATTGCGGTTTCCAAATGGGGCCCCATGCTTAAGGATCTGTCGCGGCCCGATGCCGATGCCATCCATGCGGGCATGATCGAGGCACTGGTCGCCGATTACGCCGACAAGCGCGGTCAGATGATCTCGGTGCTGCCCTGCGCATCCACGACCCCGGTCAATGGAGCCTATCAGCGGCTCGAAGCGCGCGGCTTCAAGAGCGGCTCGCAACTGCTCTACCCGAGCCGCTATATCGTCAATCTGCGGCTTGATGATGCCACGCAGCGCAAAAGCCTGAACCAGAAGTGGCGCTATCATCTGAACAAGTCTGAAAAGGCCGGGCTGACCTTTGAGTGGGCCGGGCCGGAGCGGCTGGCTGAGTTTGATGCGCTCTATACCGCGATGACCGATCGCAAGCAGTTTTCTGATCATTCGGCCTATGACAGCGTGGCGTCGCTGATGGAACTCGACGAGGTCCTGCGGCCCGAACTGTTCTTCGTGCGCCATGAGGGCGTCGTCGTTGCTGGCGCGCTGATCTTCAAGGCTGGAGATCGGGCGGTCTATCTCTACGGCGCCACCAATGATCAGGCGCTCCCGCTGCGTGCGGGCTACTTCATGCACTGGCACATCATTCGCTGGCTGCGCGATAATACGCGGGCCCGCTGGTACGATCTGGGCGGCACAGACGGCTTTCAGGGGCTGCATCAGTTCAAAAAAGGCATGGTGGGTGACGCCGGGGTCATTGAGCCGGTTCCACCGGTGGCCAATTACGCCAGCAACCCGCAGGCCTATCTGTTGGGTACGGGCGCTTTTGCAGCGCGCGATGCCATCTATCAGATACGCCGCGTTGTCGATGGCTGGCGCAATCCCAAGACCAAGCCCACCCAGGTTCGCGCCGACCGCAATGAGGCGGCGCAATGAGCATTCACCGGCGGCTTGCGTCGCAGTCGACGATCATCTTCGGTACCCGTCTGGGTGGTGCCGGTCTGATCTTTCTGGTCCAGGCGCTGATTGCCCGCATGTGGGGGCCGGAGCTGCTGGGCGAATATCTGATCGTTATCGCAACGGTCAATCTGATCGCCGTGGTGATGCCGCTGGGTTTCCACACCGTGGGTACCTATTTTGCCGCCGAATACCGGGCGCGGGGCGAGCGCCAGCAGTTCGTGGTGTTCCTTAAACGCTCCTATGCTCATGTCGTGGTGGCGCTGATCCTGCTGCTGATTGCGGGCCGCCCGGTGCTCGATCTGCTGGGGCAGGGTGACTCCGTTCTGGCTACCCATTTCATTCCTGTGGTCCTGCTCGCTTTCGGCACGGCCATGGTCTACGTCAACGGCGCCCTGCTGGTGGGATTGAAGCGCCCGCTGGCCGGTTTTTTTGCCGATACCATGTTCCGCCCGATGATCGTGATGGCAGCATTTCTGGCCACCATGGGCTTTGCCTCGGCGCCCGAAGGCTTTGCGACCATGCTGTGGGCCATTGCCATTGGCTATGTCGGGATCGCGCTGGTGCATTTCGGTTTTGTGGTCACCTCGGTGCCCCGGCTGGACGACACCACACCCGTGCGCACGCTGGAGTCACGGCGCTGGTGGCGGTTCGCCTTGCCATGGGTGCTGATCTCGTTGGCTACGGACTTCTTCTTCGATATCGACCTGCTGCTGCTCAGCCATAGCTTGAGCCGTGAAGAACTGGCCATTTTCGGTGTGTGCACGCGTATCTTCTCGCTGATGTCATTTGGGGTGGCCGCCGTTTACGCGGTGACGCTGCCAGACATGTTCGAGAGCGAAGCCAATTCCGATCGCGAAGCGTTCAACCGCAAGGTCGGTGATGCCAACTTTGTCGCCAGTGGTCTGGCAATCGTACTGTTTGTCCTGGTGGCGATTGGTGGCCCGTTCGCGCTGATGCTGTTCGGCCCCAGCTTTGCCGTCGGTGCCATGCCGCTGGCGGTGCTGTCGCTGGCGCTGGTTGTCCGCTCGGTGATGGGGCCAGCCTCCATCGTGCTGTCAATTCATGACCGGCCCTATGCCAGTCTGCCTTCGGTGGCCATGGGCATCGGATCGCTGGTGCTGTTCAACTGGTTGCTGGTCCCCATCTGGGGGCTGATGGGTGCGGCAATCAGCGCCATTATCGCCATTACAGTCTGGTCGGTTGGGCTGTGGTTCATCGCGCTGCGTACAGCCAAGCTCGACGTGTCGATAATGCAATGGTTCCGCAATCGTCGCAACGCCACGGTGCCGGCCGAATAACGACGGGGCTTTTCGCCCTAGCGCTGCATTGTCAGCTTGATGAGACGTCGCAGCTTGTTGCGCAAGCCACCGGCTGTGCCGTGGTCATAGCCGGGCTCGGTCTTGTTGAGCGGGCGTTCATAGAGCAGATAATCTTCGCCGAAAATGTGGTTCTTGAGCGTGGCGATGTGCTCAAAGCCCATCCGCCCCATAATGGCGGCGGCGGCTTCGTTGCCATTCTTGGTATAGGTCGCGATCTTGTGGAAACGCCCGTCATCCCAATGCTTGATGAACGCGCGCATCGCCGAGATGCCCAGCGATGAGCGGCGGTTTTCCGGGAACACATAGGACCAGTAGAGCCACAGCGTGCCCAGTTCCGGCCCCGAGATCATGAAGCCGCCGGGCTTGCCCTCACGCAGCATGACCAGCATGTGGAAGGGGTCGGCATCGATCAGGCTCGCCAGATGTTCTCTGGTCAGCCGGGCCATCTCGTAGGCCTTGAATTCGTCGCTGTAGAAGGGTGAAGTCTCGATGGCTTCGTGCAACTTGGCATGGATCAGCGGGATGTCGGCATAGGTGCCGGCGCGATAGACCGGGGCGCGTGGCGCTGGGGCTGATTCCTGTTCCTGGCTGACAGCGGGTTCGCTCATCGTCGACCTCCCATGTGGCGGTTCTTGATTGTGTCACCGGCAATTGATGACCACGCCAGTTTAGCGACAGGGGGTTAATGGCCGGTGCTGGCAAGCTATTGGTCCTGTTACACACTAAGTCGCACCGTCTAGCCCTTGCCCCTGACGGGGTGGGTCAGTAGAACGGAGGTGGGAGAGATAAGGGAGGATACTATGAGCGAGCAGCTCGTATTCCAGCCAAGTGCGGCTGCGATCGCACGCACCCATACGACCGAGCAGCAGTACAATGAAATGTACCAGCGCTCGATCACCGATCCGGATGGATTTTGGGGCGAACAGGCCAAGCGTCTGGATTGGGTGACGTTTCCCAAAAAGATCAAGAACACCACGTTCGAATATCCGGATGTGTCGATCAAATGGTTTGAAGACGGCGTTCTCAACGTTGCCGCCAATTGCATTGACCGTCATCTGGCCGAGCGCGGCGATGATATCGCGATCATCTGGGAACCCGATGATCCAAACGCGCCGTCAGAGCACATAAGCTATCGCACGCTGCACGAAAAAGTCTGCCGTTGCGCCAATGTGTTGAAGTCGCTGGGCGTCCGCAAGGGCGATCGCGTCACCATCTATCTGCCGATGATTCCCCAGGCCGCATACGCCATGTTGGCCTGTGCGCGGATCGGGGCTGTCCACTCGGTGGTGTTTGGCGGGTTTTCGCCTGACGCGCTGGCGGGCCGCATAAATGACTGTGATTCTGCGGTTGTGATCACGGCTGATGAAGGCCGTCGTGGTGGCAAAACCGTGCCGCTCAAGGCCAATGTCGACAAGGCGCTCGAAGACTGCCCCGGCGTGTCAAAGGTGCTTGTCGTGCACAATACCGGTGCCGACGTTGCCATGAAGGGCAGCCGCGACGTGTGGTGGCATGAGGCCGCTGCGGGCGTGGAGCCATTCAACGATCCAGAGCCGATGAACGCCGAAGATCCGCTGTTCATCCTCTATACCTCGGGGTCCACCGGCAAGCCAAAGGGCGTGCTGCACACCACGGGCGGCTATCTGCTCTACACCTCGCTCACTCATGAGCTGAGCTTTGACTACAAGCGCGGCGAGATTTTCTGGTGCACGGCCGATGTGGGCTGGGTCACCGGGCACAGCTACATCGTCTATGGTCCGCTCGCCAATGGCGCGACCACGGTGATGTTTGAGGGTATTCCGACCTATCCCGATGCCAGCCGCATGTGGCAGGTGGTCGAAAAGCACAAGGTCAATATCTTCCACACCGCGCCCACGGCTATTCGCGCCTTGATGGGGGCGGGGTCGCAATATGTCGAAAAGCACGACATGCCGACCTTGCGCCTGCTGGGCACAGTGGGTGAGCCGATCAACCCCGAAGCCTGGCTGTGGTATTACAACCAGGTCGGCAAGGGTCGCTGCGAAGTGGTTGATGCCTGGTGGCAGACCGAGACGGGCGGTCACATGATCGCACCATTCCCCGGCGCAACCGCAAAGAAGCCGGGTTCGGCGACAGTGCCGTTTTTCGGCATTCAGCCCATCGTGCTGTCTCCAGAAGGCAAGCTGCAGGAGCAGACCAAGGCCGAAGGCGTGTTGGCCATCGCAGACAGCTGGCCCAGTCAGGCCCGCACCATCTGGGGTGACCATGGCCGTTTTGTCTCGACCTATTTCGAGACCTACAAAGGCTACTACTTCTCCGGCGATGGCTGCCGGCGTGACGAAGATGGCTATTACTGGATCACCGGGCGCGTCGATGACGTGCTAAACGTATCCGGCCATCGTCTGGGCACTGCCGAAGTCGAAAGTGCGCTGGTGGCGCATCCCAAGGTCTCCGAGGCCGCCGTTGTCGGCTATCCCCATGACGTCAAGGGGCAGGGTATCTACTGCTACGTCACCCTGATGGCTGGTGAAACCGCCAGTGACGAACTGCGGGCCGAGCTGCGCAACTGGGTCCGAAAGGAAATCGGACCGATTGCGACGCCGGATCTGCTGCAGTGGGCACCAGGTCTGCCCAAGACGCGTTCGGGCAAGATCATGCGTCGCATTCTGCGCAAGGTTGCCGAGAACGACTTCGCTGCATTGGGCGATACCTCGACGCTGGCCGATCCGGGCGTTGTGGATGATCTGATCGAAAACCGGCAGAACCGCTAGCCGGAAAACGTCACGGGCGGAGATCCCAAGATCTCCGCCCGATCAAAGGCAACGGCATCACAGGCCGGAAGGTTGAAAAACGGCCCGCACTCCAAGTTGCCTTTGGTAGAATTGCACCTTTTTCGCGCAATATCAGCCCCCTAAGTGTCTCCAGCTACGATGTTTTTAGTCAGGGCATTGTTTTGACTGGATTTCATGGGCATCGTCGGTTGATGATTCCAGTCAGGATTGCCTTGTGATTGCTGTGGTTTTTCGCGCTTTTTACGTATTCGTCCTGATGGCAATGTCGACCAGCCTTGCGGCCGCCGCAACGCTGGAAGAGATGGCTGGCCAGATGATTGTCGTCGGCTTTCAGGGTGACGATGTGGACGACGCAGCGGTGGTCGCCCTGCGCGATGATCTTGCGGCGAGTCGTCTTGGCGGCGTCATGTTGCTCAAGACCAACATCAAAAGTCTCGACGCTGTGGCGCGCATGAATGCGGCCTTCCGCGCTGCTGCGCCGACGCTGGCGCCCTTCATTACGCTCGATCAGGAGGGTGGGGCGGTCGAACGCCTGACCAAGGATGTCGGCTTCCGTGAAATCCCCAGCGCCCGCGACGTTGCCGCCCGCAATAGCCCCGCCCAGGCCGAGGCGATCTACGCGCGCATGGCCGCGTCGATTGCGGAGCTGGGGTTCACTGTCAATTTTGGTCCGGTGGCCGATCTCAATACCAATCCGAAGAACCAGGTGATTGCCCGGTTTGGTCGCGCCTTCAGCGCTGATCCTGCAATTGTCGCCGCCTATGATGCCGCGTTCATTGCCGGGCACCATTCGGCTGGCGTGCTGACTGCGCTCAAGCATTTCCCTGGTCATGGGTCGTCGACCGCGGACAGTCATGAGGGGTTTGTCGACATTACCCAAAGCTGGCAGCCTGCCGAACTTGATCCCTATCGCGCCCTGATTGGCGCAGGTGATGTGGACATGATCATGGCAGGCCATCTCTATCACGCCAAATATGCCGATGCGGGCGCGCAGACGCCGTCCTCGCTGTCCCCGCAATGGATCACAGGCGTACTGCGCGATGAGCTGGGCTTTGATGGCGTGGTGATCAGCGACGATCTGGAAATGGGCGCCATTCGCGATCATTTCACCACGGCCCAAACCGTGACACAGGCCGTGCGCGCCGGGCTAGATGTGCTGCTGTTTTCCAATACCGCAAAGTACCATGCGGGGCTGGGACAGGAGATTCTGGACATCCTGCTGGCCGAGGCTGCTGCCGATCCGGTGTTTGCCGCCCGGATCGAACAGAGCTATGAGCGCATCGTGGCCCTGAAGGCCCGGATTCGGTGAGCGGGCGCCCGCTGCTGGTTTCCCCACCTTCTGCACTGCAAAGGTTCCCACGCGATCAAACCGCGGATAAAGTCCGCTCCCACGAAGCAGGAGTTGTTGCTTGATGGCGGATGACCGCGAAGTCCGGAAAGTTCGGGCCATGTTCATATCGGACGTGCACCTGGGCATGAAGCCGATCCGGGTTGGGCAGCTCATCGAGTTTTTGCGCGCCCATGACGCCGAGACCATCTATCTGGTCGGCGATATTCTTGACGGCTGGCGGCTGGCCAAGGCCTGGCACTGGCCTGCCGAATACAATGTGCTGGTCCAGCTGCTGCTCGACAAGGCCAATGCCGGCGCGCGGGTGATCTACCTGCCGGGCAATCACGACGAGTTCCTGCGTGAATATCTGGGCACGTTTTTCGGCGAGATCGAGTTCGTCGATCGCACCGTACACACCACGGCCACCGGCAAGACCTATCTGGTCATTCATGGCGACCAGTTCGACGTGGTGGTGATGAATGCCAAATGGCTCGCCCATGTCGGGGATTGGGCCTACAACGCCGCGCTGCGCATCAATATCGCCATCAACTGGGTACGGCGCCGTCTGGGGCTGCAGTACTGGTCGTTGAGCGCCTGGGCCAAGCAGAAGGTCAAGAACGCCGTCTCGATCATTGGGCGCTTCGAGGAAGCGCTGGTGCACGAGGCCAAGGAATCGGGGGTGGACGGGGTGATCTGCGGTCACATCCATTTTGCCGACATGCATGAACGGTTGGGCATCCACTACATCAATACCGGTGACTGGGTGGAAAGCTGCACGGCGATCGTGGAAACGCCCGAAGGCGCGTTCGAGCTGATCAAGTGGACCGAAATGGCCGCCGACGAACCCCGCAAATTCCGGCTGCGGCGCTCCGCCACCTAAGCTCCGATCTACCACTCGTAGTTGCCTGTGCCAGCTACTGCTGGCGCCGGGGGCAATCCGCCTCCTTGGGTATCCTGCTGCGCTTTTGGCGCGGCTGGATGGTCGCAACGTTGCAATCGAGGGCTTGCGTTGTCTGGCCAGTCGATGCACCAAGGGTTCCGGGCACTGATTTGCCCGGAGTTTTCATTGCATGTCCCTGATCCTTTCGCGCTTTGCGAGCCCTGAAGCACGCGCCTCGCTTTATCAGTTCACCGTTTATCTGCCGGGTGCGGTCAGTTCGGTGTTTCTGGGCATCTGGCTGAGCGAACATGGGCTGCCCGCCGATCAGATCGGCATCATCAATTCCATTCCCATGCTGTGCCTGCTGGCGGTCAATATGTTGATCGGGCGCCTGGCGGACCGTGCCAAGGATTGGCGCAGCGTAATCGTCATGCTGTCCGTTGTTGCGGCGGCGGCGGCCTTTGGCCTGTTCTTCGTCAACGAGTTCTGGGGCGTCATGCTGGTCTGGTCGCTGGTGACAATGTTCACCGGCTCCATCCCGCCTATCATTGATGCGGCGTCGGTGCGCATGACCCGGCGCAATGGCACCGATTTTGGTGTGGTGCGCGCCTGGGCGACGGTGGGTTACGTGGTCGGGGCCGGTGGCATCGGCGTGCTGCTCGCAGTGTTTGGGGCCAATGCCTTCGCGCCGCTTTTTGTGGCGACCTCGCTATTGCGCGCCGGGCTGAGCCTGCTCCTGCCGCGCTTTCGTGCGCCAGAACAGGCCGAAACGTTGGCGACCATGGTGCCCACCAAACTGCGCGACTCGCTTAAGCCGTGGTTCGTGCTGCCGCTGATTGCCTTCGCGATGATCAATGCCAGCCACGCCCTGATCGGCGGTTTTGGTGGGCTGCTATGGATCCAGAACGGCGTCCCCAATTATTTCGTTGGCCCCTTGCTCGCAATTGCGGCTGCGGCAGAAGCCGTCATCATGTTCGCATGGCGGCGCTTTGGCGGGCGGATCACTGCCCGCAACATGATCCTGGCCGCCTGCATTGCCTCCCTGCTTCGCTTCACCGTCATGGCGTTCAATCCGCCCGTAGAATTGCTATTTGTCGTGCAGATGCTGCATGCGGTCAGCTTCGGCGTGGGCTATTTTGGCGTTGTGCACTTCATCGCCAACTGGACCGACGAATCCAATGCTGCCGAGGCGCAGGGCTTTGCCAATATGCTCAATCAGGGGATGGCTGTGCTTGCATTGGCCGGCTTTGGCTGGCTGGTGGTGCGGTTGGGCAGCTATGCCTTCTTTGCCTCATCAGTGGTGGCGGTGCTGGCCACGGCGTGCGTGCTGATCTCCCTGCGCATACGACCGCCCAAGGATGCCCAATAGGCGCAGCAGCCAGCGGACACGCCTAGTCAGGGTATTACCGTCCGAGCGTCTTGCGATGCGTGGCCTGTATAACCCTGGGCTTGGTGGGTAAGTCGGCCGGGCTCAGGCCAAGGCAGCACGCCAAGGCCCCAAATGCCTCAAGAAAAAAGGCCCCGGTTTTCCCGGGGCCTTTTTGCATTTCAATCTGGCTGGTCTCAGGCGAGGCGGCCGCTGGCATGAGCCAGCGTGGTGTAAACTTTGCCGCGATCTGAGAGCAGCTGATCGCGTGTTTCGGCAGCTGGATTGGCGCCCGCAGCGGCGCGTTTCAGCAGCTGTTCAAACTCGCTCATATAGGCGTTGGCCGTGCGGGCAAAGTCAGGCTCGCGCTGCATCTTCTTGCGCACGTCATCATATGTGCCCTGGCCGGCCAGGGTGTAGATGCGGCGGGAAAACACATTGGATCTCGCCGGCCTGATAGCGGGCCCAGGCATCGGCCAGGGCTGCGTCATCAATGGCGTGGGCGATTTCTTCGGTCAAACCGGACAGGCTAGGCTGGCCCTGCTGCGTGCTCTGCTGCTTGGCGGTAGCATTGCGCAATACGTCGCGCAGCCAGCCACCTTCGCCTTGGGACGCGGCTTCTGGCTCGGCCACGGTTGCTGCGGCCTGAGCGGGCTCTGGCTGACGCAGCGGTGCGGGTGCAAGTTCTGGCTGACGCACAGGCTCAGGGGCGCGTTCCAGCGTGCGGATTGGGTCAACCAGTGCCTGGCGCGCCGGTTCGGCGCGATAGGTTTCGCGGGCTGGCTCGGGCTGGCGTGGTGCCTGATAAGCCGGTGCGTCGTTGCGGGGTTCAGGACGGGCAGGGCGCTGCGTCTGGCGACGATCATTGATGTCGTGGGTTGCGGGCTGGCTGCGCACGATGGCGTTGAGCTCGCTGAGCGCTTCGATCTGCTCGGCCACCACGCGACGCATGGCAGCGGCGCTGGCGCGGGTTTCCTCAGGCAGCTCGTTGACACCGCGCGCCAGCTCGGCGCGGGTCGCCTCGAGCTCGCCGCCCACTTCGCGGGCAGTTTCGCGCATGGCGTGTGCTGTCTCGTTGAAGCGCTGGGTGGCTTCCTCGATAGCGCGCTGCATTTCAACAACCATCTGCTGCTGGGCTTCCTGCAGCGCCGCATTGGCGCGGCGGCCTTCGGCGTCGGCGACACCGCGGAAGCTACCCAGACGATCATTGACCTGGCTGGCAGTCTCATCCATCGCCTGACGGAACTGGCCCGTATTGGCCGCAATGGCGTTGCGCACCGAGGCGGAGCTGTCATTGATGGTGTCAGCCAGCGTGCCGGTGGTCGAGTTGAGCACATCGGTGACATTGCCGGCCGTCGAGGCCAGCACGTCGCTGATGCGATGGGCATTTTCCTCAAGTGCAGCGTGCACCTGATTGGTCTGCTGGTTGAGCGAGGAGGTAAAGCGCTCATTGGTGGCGTAAAGCGCATCGTTGACATTGTTGGTCGAGGACTGGATTGCCTGCGTGATGGTACCGGTGGTCTGTTCGAGAGTTTCGACGACGGTGCCGGTGGTGGCGCTGAGCGCCTCATCCATGGCGCGGCGGGCGCCGATCAGGCGGCGTTCAGTGTCATTGACCGTGTCGGCAATCGACTGGGCGAACATGCGCATGCGGCCATCGATATCGTCGGCGCGCGAAGCGAAGCTTTCGGCCAACGAGTCCATGGCGCTGCGGCGCTCTTCGAGATTGCCAAGTGCATTGTCGCTGGTGGTGGCCAGAGCCGTGGTGGCCTCGGACATGTTGGCAGTCTCGGCGTCGAGCCGGCCCAGGATTGAGGAGAACTCGTCGACCATGCCACGAATGGTGGCCTGCAGGGCACCCACGTGCTGGCTGACCATGGAGCCGGCCTGTTCGGTCTGGCCGATGGCGTCGCGTACGGTGGCCGAATAGGACTGGGTCTGCTGGGCAACACTGGTTTCAAGGTTGGCCAGATTGGCGGTCGAGGCGTCCAAGACCCGCTGCAGCAGCAGGTTGGAGTCGTTGAGTTTGCCCAGTGCCGAGGTGACGTCGGTGAGAATGCGCGAGGTGGAAACCGCCATGATGGCTTCGGCTTCCTTGGCATTCTCGCCCAGGGCGTCACGCAGCAGATTGCCGTGGCTGTTGAGCGAATTCTGCAGCTCTGCCGACTTCTCGGTGACCAGGGCGGCAAAGGTATTGGTGTGCTCTTCGACCGACTGGTTGATGCTGGTGAGGCGAGTTTCGATCTGGTCCACAGCGCCAACAGCCTTGACCGACAACAACTGGTCGACCTCGGTTGCAGCAATGCGGATCTGCTCGAGAGCCGTCCGCACCGCGCCATCCATGTGGTTGGCGGTGTTGCTGATATCGGTGGCGATGTTTTGTGTCGCCGCGGTGATGCGCGTGGCAATGGTTTCCTCGATCCGGTCTGCACCGGCTTCGAGATCGGCCATGGACTGGGTGATTGAGGTATTGATCGAGGAGTTGAGCGCGGCCAGGCGATCGGCC
Source organism: Devosia sp. J2-20 (assembly GCF_055808475.1). Taxonomy (NCBI): domain Bacteria; kingdom Pseudomonadati; phylum Pseudomonadota; class Alphaproteobacteria; order Hyphomicrobiales; family Devosiaceae; genus Devosia; species Devosia sp. J2-20. Next base: position 1,180,886 of record NZ_CM147870.1, read on the forward strand.
GTGATATCGGCGCGAGCGGTAATGGCCTCGGGCAGGGTGCCCAGACGCGAGTCCACCATATCGGTGATCGCCTTGCGGGCGGAATCGACACCGGCTTCGATGAGGTCGGCCGCCTTGCTGGCGCTTTCGCCAACGGTCAGGGATGCCGATTCAATGCGGGCGCTGACACCATGCTCGGCGTCGGTGATACGGGCTATCGCGCTGTCCAGTCCATCGCCCAGATGCGTGTTCACTTCAGACACCTTGGAGACGATCATGGAGGACATCGAGTTGACGTGCTCGCTCATGGTCTCGGTGGCGCTGCGCAGGGTGTTGTCGATCTTCTGGCTGGCTTCATCGCCCTGCTGGGTGATGGTGTCGGCCAGTTCGGTGGTGCGCATGCCAATGGTTTCGCTGAGCGAGGCGGTGTGCGTTGCCAGCGTGTCCCCCAGCGCCTCGGTGCGCTGATTTAGCGCTTCGGACAGCTGCTGGGTACGGGTTGTAACGGCCTGCGCCAGCTGCTGGGTGCCGCCATCAAGGGCTGCACGCAGCTCGCTGCCACGGCTGTCCAGTTCGGTGGTCAGCGTCGCGGTGCCGGTGCCAATTTGCTCGACAATGGTCGCTGTGCGGCTGTCGAGTTCTTCGGCCAGGGTTGTCGTGCTGGTGCCCAGCTTGTCGACCAGGGTGTTGGTGCGCTCATCGAGCTGCTGCGCCAGATCGGTGGTGCGCGTGTCGATCTCAAGCGTCATTGCCGTGGTCTTTTCCGACAGCGTGTCGGCCAGGCGCTGCGTGCGGCCAGCAATGGCCTGATCAAAGGCGCTGGTGCTGCTGGTCAGGGTTTCGCCAAGTTCCTGGCTGCGGACGCGAATGGCTTCGCTCATGTCACGGCCACGGGCGTCGAGTTTTTCGTCGAGCTCCTGCACATGGGTCTCGAAAGTGGTGCCCAATGCCGTGGACCGGTTGGCCAGAACATCATCCAGCGCCTTGGTGCGGTCATCGAGGGCCTCGGCGATGACGCCAGCATGACCTTCGAGCGATTCCGTCAGCTCGCGGCTGCGATTGCTCAGGGTTTCGGTAATTGCCTTGGTGCGGGCGCCGAGCACTTCGCTCATTTCGCGGGTGCGTTCGCTGACCACGTCATTGAATCGGCCGGATTCTTCGTTGAGCGCCATTTCGAGCACGTTGGCACGAGCGGCAAAGCTGGTGCCCTGTTCTTCGAGGCGGGCGATCAGATTGTCGCCCTTGTCGCCGACCACGCCATCAAGGGCATGCAGGCGTGCGTCGAGGATGCTGGTGATTTCGCTCAGGCGGGTATCGAACTGGCTCAGCGTGTCCTGACCCGCGCTCGACAGGGTAATGCGGGCGCGTTCGGAGGTATCGTCGAGCGCGCCATTGATCTCGATGACCGCCGACTGCATGCGGCTGTCCATGGCGTTGAGCTGAATGGAAACCGATTCATCGAGCTGGCGGGTAAGGGCGCTGAGCAGGACTTCGGCTTCACGCGAGCGGGACGAAATGTCCTCGGCAATGCGCTGGCCGATCATGTCGAGACCGCCAGTCACTTCGTGACCACGATCCTGCAACTGGTTGAGCAGGGAGGCGCCGCCATCGGTAAGCAGGCTCGAGAGCGCCGCGGTGCGCTCGTCAAAGGCCGATGAGAAGCGGTCGGTACCCGATTCAATCAAGCCGGCAATGGTCTGGCTGCGATCTTCGAAAGCGGCGCTGAATGTGTTGGTGCGTTCTTCGATGGCGCGGGTGCGCTGATCGATGGCGTCGCCGATCTGGCCGGCGCGGCCGTCCAGTGCTTCGGTCAGTGCATTGATGCGGCTGTCGACGCCGGTCGTCAGGTGGTCGGCGCGCTCGTCGAGCGTGCTGGCCATCTTGGCGGTCTGATCTTCAAACGTCAGCGACAGGCGACCAGCGCTTTCGTCAAGCGAAGAGATAAAGTCAGTGGTGCGGTTGTCGACCAGCGACACGAAGCTCTCGGTACGCTCGCCAAACGAATTGGTCAGCGTGTTGCCCGCGGTTTCAAGTGCGCGGGTCAGATTGCCGCCGCTTTCAACAATGGTGCCGGAAATGCGCTGGCTGATCATGTCGAGATCGAACACCAGGCCGGTATGGCTTTCAGTGATCGCTTCGCGGACGCGGTCGGTATTGGTCAGCACGCTTTCGCGCTGGCTCGCCAGTTCGGCGATAAGGGCACGCATCCGGGATTCATTGTCGGAATAGGTGCGTTCGAGCGCGGTGACTTCATTGTGGATCATCACCTCGAGCTCGCCGGCACGCGACAGGGCGCGTTCAAGGCCATCGCCGAGCGCGTTGACTTCGCGCCGCACGGCCTGACCGACCGAGGCCACCTTGTCGGCAGCGGTCACTTCAGGCTCAGCCAGACGCATGGCGGCCTGGGTGATCGAGGACGCAGCGTTGCGCAGGTCCTGGGCGCGGCGGAACAGCGTGGCAATGCCGAAGAAGGCAAGGACAGGCACGAACATGATGGCGACCAGACCGATGAAGTCGATGGTGCCGACAAAATTGCCGAAATTGTTGATCTGGTTGCCAAAGCGCATCCAGCCGCCGGCGGCGGTTACGGCCAGCCACACCACCGAGAGCGCCAGCGCCACCCAGGTTGGTGTCGAGGAGGAACGGTTCTGCAGGCTATAGAGGATCTTGGAAGGGTAGCGGTCGTCATTGGCGACGGCGCCAGCCTGCTGGGCGATCTTGTCTGCGGCACGCAGACGGTCGCTGCGGCCGGGATCTGCCGGCTTGCGCTCAGGTGCCTGTTGAGGGGCGTTGTCCATATTGAACACCGATTCCTTGAGGGCATCTTCGACGGCTGAGAATGCCAGCGCGGCGGGATCGTTCGTGGGGGTCGGGTTCTTCGCCATACTCTTTACAACTCTCGCGTCGACTTTACAGCGACAAGGCGGACTCTAGGAGTATTCATGCCCAAAGACCCGTTTCCGGGCCCATGGTCAAAAGGGAACAATTCGATGCAAATGCCCCGCATCGTCCCCAACCCTCGCCGCCGCGCGCTGGCTTAAACCCCATTAATACATTCAATTTGATGCAAACCGAACGGAATCTTACCCATAGGTTAATTTTCTGGGGAAGCTCGGGGCTATCAGGAACGGCAAAGAAAGGCAAAGGTGTGGCTTAATCACATGTTCACCTGCGCCACCTAGGCTTGTCCCCACGGCATTGTCCTTGTTGGACGCGTAGCCGTGTAGAATGGAGCGACCAGAATGGTTCAGCGCGCGGCCACTGCCGAACATCTCAGTTTTGTCCCCGTCGATCGGGCAGGACGCCCAATCGATCTGGTCCATCTTGCCAAGCAGTGTCTGGGTGATGCGCATCTCGAATGCGAAATCCTGCGCATGTATGACGCCACGGTCAAAACCTATTTCTCGCGCCTGAAACTGGCGTCCAGTTTTGACGAGCTGGCGATGAACCTGCATTCGATCAAGGGTGCTTCGGGCGGCGTCGGCGCGTTTTCGGTGGCCGATCTGGCCAAGGCGGCCGAGGTCGAACTCCAGGCCGGGCGGCCGCTATCGTCCGAGCGGGTCGACGATCTGGGCATGGCAATTGAAGAAGTCAGCGGTTTTATTGCCCGCATGCTGGATAATGAGCCGGCCTGACACGGTCTCGGCATTTGACGAAAAGCACTGGATTGCCCTATAGAGCGGCCAATATTTGACGCGCTCCGCGGCCTGGTTGTGGGTGCGCCCACAGGCCAAAGTTTCCATGAGCATGACCAATCTGGCGCCGGTGCAAGACCGGGCTACTCTTGAACCGTTTCGTACCCGCCGCACGTTTGCGATCATCTCGCATCCCGACGCCGGCAAGACCACGCTGACCGAGCGCCTGCTGGCGGCGGCTGGCGCGATCCAGTCCGCTGGTGCCGTGCGCGGCAAGGCCGGTGCCCGATCGACCCGTTCGGACTGGATGGAAATGGAGCAAAAGCGCGGCATTTCCATCACCTCCTCGGTGATGACGTTCGACTATGACGGGCTGACGCTGAACCTGCTCGATACCCCGGGCCACTCCGACTTCTCCGAAGACACCTATCGCACGCTGACCGCGGTTGACGCGGCCATCATGGTGATCGACGCGGCCAAGGGCATCGAGGCGCAGACGCTCAAGCTGTTCGAAGTCTGCCGCCTGCGCGATATCCCGATCATTACCTTTATAAACAAGGTGGATCGCGAGGGTCTGTCACCACTCGATCTGATCGACGAGATCCAGGCCAAGCTGGCGCTCGACCTGACACCGGTGCTGTGGCCCATCGGGCAGGGCGTTGATTTCCGGGGTTATCTCGATCTGCTCGAAAAGCGGGTGCTGAACCCGCAGGGTAAGCCGATTGCCGAATATGAGGCCATTGAAGACCTGCTGGACAATGAGACGCTGGTGGAAGATCCGATCTTCATGACGGCGCTGGAAAATCTGGAAATGGCTACGGCCATGCTGCCGGCCTTCGATCTGGAAACTTTCCATGCCGGCCATCTCAGCCCTGTGCTGTTCGGCTCCGCGCTCAAGGGCATTGGTGTGGCGGAGCTGTTGCGTACGCTGGGCGAGTGGGGCCCCGAGCCGCGCCCGCAGCCCGCCATTCCCGAGCCGATTTCGCCCGATGAAAAGAAGGTCACCGGCTTTGTGTTCAAGGTGCAGGCGAACATGGACGCCAATCACCGCGACCGGATCGCCTTCGTCCGCCTCTGCTCGGGCACCTTCACGCGCGGCATGCGCCTGAAGAATGTGCGCTCGGGCAAGGACATGGCCGTCTCCAATCCGATGTTCTTTTTCGGCAATGATCGCGAACTGGCCGAACAGGCCGTAGCGGGCGACATTGTGGGCATCCCCAATCACGGGACACTTTCGGTTGGCGATACGCTGACCGAAGGCGCCAGCATCAATGTGACGGGCATTCCCAACTTCGCCCCGGAAATCATCCGCCGCGTGCGCCTGACCGACCACATGAAGACCAAGCAGATGGCCAAGGCGCTTTCGGATCTGTCCGAAGAGGGCGTGACCCAGGTGTTCCGCCGCATGGTGGGTGCAGACTGGATCGTAGGCGTTGTCGGCCAGCTGCAGCTTGAAGTGCTCAGCTCGCGCGTCGACAAGGAATATGGTGTTCCCATCACCTTTGAGAGCCTCAATTACGAGGTGGCCCGCTGGATCGAGAGCGATGAGCCCGAAGAGCTCAAGCGCTTCATTGCGGCCAACAAGATGAACATTGCCGAGGACCGTAACGGGGCGCCGGTATTTCTGGCGCAGAATGCCTGGTGGGCCGATCGTGCCAAGCAGGACTTCCCCAAGCTGCGCTTCCTGAGCACCAAGGAACGGCATTGAGCACCCCTGATCGTATCGAAGAGCTGCTGAGCGCGACGAAGTCCGCCTTCATGAGCGGGGCGCTGGTACGCCTGAAACTGGGCGGCTATCACGGTAGCGAGCCGGACCTGAAGTCCGTCGAGGTCAAGAAAATTACGGTCAAGGACGGGGACAAGTTCTCCTTCACCTACCGCTACAAGACGCGCGACATCATCAAGAACTTCATTCAACCAGAAGCCCTGGCGTTGTTGCGCAGCGGGCTCAAGGATGAGTTCCGCAGCGCGCAATTGGCCACGACCGAGTTCGACATGGGTTTTGAGCGCAATGGGGCCAAGATGCGGCTCAGGCGGACCGAGGTGTCCGGTCGCGAAGCGCCATCAACCGATCACAACCGGGCCAAGAACCGTCCGCTGACCGCCACCGACAAGCCCTGGCTCAAAGCCCTGGGTATTGCCGGCAAAGATGGCGTGGTGCGCAATGATGCGCAGGATAAGTTCCGCCAGATCAACAAGATGGTCGAGATTTTTGCCCCGTTGATTCAGGCGATCAAGACCGAGCGGCCGCTGATCGTCGATATGGGCGCGGGCAAGGGTTATCTGGATTTTGCGCTCTATGACTACCTCGCCAATGTTGCGAACCGCCCCGCCGGGATCGTCGGCGTTGAGATGCGCGAACAACTGGTCCGCGATGGCAATGCGACGGCGCAGCAATCGGGCTTTGACGGGCTGAGCTTCCAGGCCGGTACCATCATGGATTTTGATGCCAGTGGTGCTGATGCGGTGATCGCGCTGCATGCCTGCGATACGGCGACTGATGATGCGATCTTCAAGGGTATCAATGCTGGTGCAGCGCTGATTGCGGTGGCGCCGTGCTGCCACAAGCAGATCCGCCGCCAGATGGAAGCGGGCCAGCCGGATGGCCGGCTCGAGGTCATGCTGCGGCACGGCATCTTCCTGGAGCGGCAGGCCGAGATGGTCACCGATACACTGCGCGCCCTGCTGCTCGAACTCAATGGCTACAAGACCAAGGTGTTCGAGTTCGTGTCTGACGCCCATACCCCCAAGAACAATCTGATCGTCGCCGAAAAGGACGGCCGGCTTGGCCGTGATCGTGACGCTGTGCTCAAGCAGATCGCCGAAATCAAAACCATGTTCGGCATTGAGCAGCACTATCTTGAAGGCCTGCTTGGCCTGTGACGATGGGCGCAGTTCATTAACACGCCGCCACACACTATATCGGCAGATAACAGCAAGACCCCGTGAGACCCATGACCAAGATCACTTTTGTCCAGCAGGACGGCGTACGCATCGAGACTGAAGCCGAAAATGGCTCCACCGTGATGGAAACGGCCATCATGAATGGCGTGCCCGGCATTGTCGCCGAATGCGGCGGGGCCTGCACCTGCGCGACATGCCACGTTTATGTCGATAATGACTGGACCGAAAAGGTCGGCGGCCCATCGATGATGGAAGAGGACATGCTCGATTTCGCATTTGACGTGAAAGAGGCCAGCCGCCTGAGCTGCCAGATCAAGGTCAAGGACGAGTTCGACGGCCTTGTTGTGCATGTGCCGGGACGTCAGGGCTAGTCTAACGCCCGTTTCTGGGCAGGGTCCGGCGAAGCAAAATTTGCTTGTGCTGGCCCTCGCACAGATTCTTTTAGCGGGGCGACGGCTTTCCCACATGCGCTGTTCCAAGCCATGCCCGCTAAGGGAAATATAAAAGCGATTGAATTTCAAAGCCTTGCTGCAAAGCCCCGGATTCGCGTAATTTCACGCACCGTAGCAGCAGGGTTTTCAATGGCACTTCTCAACACCTTCCCGTTGAGCTTCAAGGTTCGCGACAAGCGCATTGCCATTATTGGCGGTGGCGAAGAGGCGCTAAACAAGGTGCGTCTGGTCGCCAAGACCAGCGCGCAGATTGTGATCATCTCCCGTCAGATCGAAGCCGACTTCAGCGGCTTTGCGGTGCAGTGCATCGAGCGCGGCTTCGCGGTCTCCGACCTCGACGGCGTGGCGCTGGTGTTTGTCGCCGAAGAGAGCGCCGATGCTGCCTTGGCCAAGGCTGAAGCGCGGGCCCGCAATATCCCGCTCAACGTGGTCGATGTGCCGGCTGAATGCGATTTCTATACCCCTTCGATTGTCGATCGCGCGCCGTTGACGGTCGCGATCTCGACCGAAGGTGATGCGCCAGTGCTGGCGCGACTGGTGCGGGCCCGTATCGAGGCCATGCTGCCGCCGGGCTTTGGCAAAATCGCCAGCCTGGCCGGCGGGTTACGCCAGCGCGTTGAATCTCTGATTCATACGGGCCCTGCGCGCCGCCGCTATTATGAAGCGCTGGTCACCTCGCCCCAGGTCGAAGCTGCCGTCGCCCAGAGCCCGATTGCCGGTCGTTTCCAGGCCGAAGTCTTGCTTGAGCAGCATCAGAGCAATAGCGAAGCAACCGGCATTGTTTGGTTGATCGGGGCAGGGCCGGGATCGGAAGACCTGCTCACCCTGCGCGCCCAGCGCCTGCTGCAGGAAGCCGACGTTATCGTTCATGACCAGTTGGTGCCCGATGCCGTGGTGCAGATGGGACGGCGCGATGCCGAACAGATTTCGGTCGGTAAGGCCAAGGGGCATCACTCGTTCAGCCAGGCACAGATCAATACGCTGATCGTCCGGCTGGCGCGTCAGGGCAAGAAGGTCGCACGGCTCAAGTCGGGCGATCCGATGGTATTCGGCCGTGCCGGCGAAGAAATCGCTGCGCTGCGCAAGGCCGGGCTGGCCTACAAGATCGTTCCCGGCGTCAGTGCTGCTTTGGCAGCAGCCGCGGACACGGCGACGCCAGTCACGCTGCGCAAGGTATCGAGCGGCTTTGTCATGGCAACGGCGCATGGCGCCGAGGATAGCGATCTCACGCATTGGGCCGGCCTGGCGCAGTCCGGCCTGACGCTGGCGCTCTATATGGGCAAGTCCATTGCCGCCGAGGTCGCCGGCCGGCTTGTCGCACATGGCGCCAATCCGGAATTGCCGGTGGGCATCGTGGTCAATGCCGGGCGACCCCAGATGACAACATATGCGGCCAGCCTGCGGTCCCTCATCGACAGTGATGTGGTGCTGGCAGACGGGCCTGCAATCATTTTCGTTGGTGAAGCCGTGGCGGCTGGTGACTGGCCCAATGCCGCGCAGATCGCCGCGCAGAACTTCAAGGTAGCGTGACAAAATGCAAATTCTGACGGGCAATGAGCTGACTTCGGGCGGGACGGTCTATCTCGACGCCACGGGTCGGTGGGTCGAGGACCTGCAGGCGGCGCGTGTATTCGGGGCAGAAGACCTCGCCGAACGTGACGCTGCGATCGCCGCGACCAAGGGCACTGGCCGCATTGTCAGTGTCGAAATTGAAGACGTAACACTTGATGGCGTGGTGCTTGTTCCCAAGCGTCTGCGCGAACGCATCCGGGCAGCGGGTCCCACCGCGCCTTTGACTTTGAACGGCGAGATCTACGACCGCCAGCATCTGGGTGAGGACGGTCATGTATCGATATGACGAATTTGACGCCGCGTTTGTCGCGGGTCGTACGGCGCAGTTCTCCGATCAGGTCCACCGTCGTCTTTCGGGCGAGTTGAGCGAAGACCAGTTCCGCCCGCTGCGGCTGATGAATGGCCTCTATCTTCAACTGCATGCCTATATGCTGCGTGTAGCGGTGCCTTATGGCACGCTGTCGAGCAAGCAGATGCGCAAGCTGGCCCATATTGCGCGCACCTATGATCGTGGCTACGGCCATTTCACCACGCGCCAGAACATCCAGTATAACTGGCCCAAGCTCAAGGATGTGCCGGTTATCCTTGAGGAGTTGGCGAGCGTGGAAATGCACGCCATCCAGACGTCTGGCAATTGCATTCGCAATGTGACGACGGACCAGTTTGCTGGCGCCGCCGCCGACGAGATCATTGATCCGCGTCCGGTTGCCGAGATCATTCGTCAGTGGTCGAGCCTGCACCCCGAGTTCAGCTATCTGCCGCGCAAGTTCAAGATTGCCATGACCGGCTCACCCAATGACCGGGCCGCGATCCGTTTCCACGATATCGGCCTGCAGGCTGCGGTGAACGCTGCAGGCGATATCGGCTGGGAAGTCTGGGTTGGCGGCGGTCTGGGCCGGACGCCAATGATCGGCAAGCTGCTCAACAGCTTTGTGCCGAATGAGCATCTGCTCGCCTATCTTGAGAGCATTATGCGCGTCTACAACCGCTATGGTCGGCGCGACAACAAGTACAAGGCGCGCATCAAGATCCTGGTGCACGAAGAGGGCCTTGAGACGATCAAGGGGCAGGTCGAGACCGAATTTGCCGAGGTGCGTGGTGGTGTCCTGACCCTGCCGCAGGCCGAGCTTGATCGCATCACCACCTATTTCGCGCCGCCTGCGTTCTCCGACCAGTCGGGCAATACCGTCGACGTGGCCTATCAGTCGATCATTGATCCCGCCTATGGCCGCTGGCTCGACAACAATTTGAACGCCCATAGCCAGCCCGGCTATGCCTCGGTCACCATTTCGCTCAAGCCCGTTGGTGGCGCCCCGGGCGATGCGACCGATGCACAGATGGATGTCGTGGCCGATCTGGCGGAGCGCTATTCGTTCGATGAGTTGCGCGTGACCCACGAACAGAACCTGGTGCTGCCCCATGTGGCCGTCGCCGACTTGCGCGCTGTCTATGATGCGCTGGTGCAAGCCAAGCTTGCTGACGGCAATACCGGTCTGATCACCGACATGATCTGCTGCCCGGGTCTGGATTTTTGCGCCTTGGCCAATGCCCGTTCGATCCCCATCGCGCAGGAAATCTCGCACAAGTTTGCTGCGCCCGAGCGTCAGGCCGAAATCGGTGATCTCAAGATCAAGATTTCAGGCTGCATCAATGCCTGTGGTCATCACCATGTTGGCCATATCGGCATTCTGGGCGTCGAGAAGAAGGGCGGGGAGCTCTATCAGATCACGCTTGGCGGCGACGCAACTGAACAGGCTTCCGTCGGCAAGATCATCGGACCCGGCTTTGAAGCTGATGCGGTTCCTGGCGCGATCGAGAAGCTGGTCGATACCTATATTGCTCAACGTCAAAGCACTGAAGAGAGCTTTATCGAGGCGTATCGTCGCCTGGGTGAGGCCCCCTTCAAGGAGGCTTTGTATGGCGCAGCCTAAAGCCGCCCACGTGCCTGCTGTCCACGACAAGCTGCGGGCACTGGGCATTCTGGCGCTCAATGGGATGTTCGACGAAATGGATGCGGTTGGCGTTTTGCGCCAGGCTGCAACCGATGTGCTGCCCGGTGATCTGGCGATTGTTTCGTCGTTTGGCGCAGATTCGGCCGTGCTGCTGCATCTGGTGGCCCAGGTCGATCCGAGCCTGCCGGTCTATTTCCTGGAAACCGGCAAGCATTTCGTCGAAACGCTGGACTATGTCGAGACGCTGAAAAGGCATCTGGGACTGATCAATGTCCACGCGATCCATCCCAATTCCGAGGATGTTAAGCGCTTTGATCCGGCGGGCACGCTGTGGGAAACCGATCCAGACAGCTGCTGCCATATTCGCAAGACCGAGCCGCTGGAGCCCATCACCGAGCAATATGCCGGCTGGGTGACAGGTCGGAAGCGCTTTCAGACCAAGGAACGCGGTGTGCTGCCGCATTTCGAGCTGACGAGCGATGACCGCATCAAGGTCAACCCGCTGGCCTATTTCAGCGATGCTGACGTCAATCAGTACAAGATCGAGCATGCCTTGCCCGAGCACCCGCTGTTCGCTAAGGGCTACAAATCAATCGGTTGCGCGCCCTGCACCTCGGTGGTTGCCGAGGGTGAGGATCCACGTGCCGGACGCTGGCGCGGCCTCAACAAGCAAGAGTGCGGTATCCATTTCGATTTCAACGGAGCGATTGCCTCTCCCATGACAGCTTCCAAGCGACATACCCTCTGGAAGGACGGCGCCTTCATGGCTGACCCGTTCCGTGCCTGGAGCGAAGAGAGCGATGCAGCAACGGCCAGCTATACCCATGTGCCGCTGCCCGTGTTTGTTGCCAATCGTGATGCGTTCCTGGCCAACCCGCACCCTCTTGGGCTGCAGGTGTCACCTGGTGACCGGATCGAGGATGTCGAAGCTGATCTGGGGCGCTTTGCCTCGATTGCCATAACATTTCCCGCCTTCACAGACGGTCGGGGCTATTCAACAGCGCGTCTGCTAACTGAACGCTACCAGTACGCTAACGAGATCCGGGCTGTTGGTGACGTGTTGCAGGACCAGATTCCGCTGATGCGCCGCTGCGGCGTCAATGCGCTGGTGGTGACACACGAACCCACACGCGACGCCCTGGTGGAAAACCGGCTTCCCGAAGTTGGCATTTTCTACCAACCTGTTGGCACTGCAGAGGTGCCAGTCGGTACGCGCCCCTTCCTTCGCCGCGTCTCCTGATATAAGCGGAGCCTGGTGGTCAGGGTTTACCACCAGGCATGACGAATTCCCTGTAATTTGAGGGCGGTGGCCCTCCAGATGGACTTGAGATCAATGAGCACTGAAATCACCACTGATGTCGTCGTGATCGGCGCGGGCCCCTGCGGGCTGTTTGCTGCGTTCGAACTCGGACTGCTTGACCTCAAATGCCACTTTATCGACATTCTGGACCGCCCCGGTGGGCAGTGCGCGGAGCTGTATCCGGAAAAACCGATCTACGATATTCCGGGCTTTCCCGTGGTGACCGGCCAGGCACTGACCGACAATCTGATGGCGCAGATCGCGCCGTTCGCGCCGGAATTCCACTTCAATCGAATGGTCAACTCCATCGAGAAGCAGGAAGACGGCTCGTTCAAGCTGGCAACCGATGCTGACGAAATTTTCAATGCCAAGGTTGTCGTGATCGCTGCTGGCGGTGGCTCGTTCCAGCCCAAGCGCCCGCCTGTCGAGGGCATTGAAGCGTTTGAAAACAAGTCCGTATTCTATTCCGTCCGAAAGATGGACGACTTCCGCGGCCAAGACGTTGTGATCGTTGGCGGCGGTGACTCGGCGCTCGACTGGACGCTGAACCTGCAGCCCATCGTGCGGTCGCTGACGCTTGTGCACCGCCGCGATGCCTTCAAGGCAGCACCCGCCTCGGTCAACAAGATGAAGGATCTGGTTGCCGAAGGTAAGGTGAACTTCCAGCTCGGCCAGATCGCCAAGCTCGATGGCGAGGACGGGCAGATCAACCATGTGCATCTGACCACTGCAGCTGGCGATCTTTCGGTGCCGGCCACGCGCCTGCTGCCCTTCTTCGGCTTGACCATGAAGCTTGGTCCCGTTGCCGATTGGGGCCTTGAGCTCAACGACAACACCATCGTGGTGGACACCGAGAAGTTCGAAACCTCGGTTCCCGGTGTCTTTGCGATTGGCGACATCAATTCCTATCCGGGCAAGCTCAAGCTGATCCTGTCGGGTTTCCATGAAGCGGCGCTGATGGCGCAGGCTGCCAAGGCAATCGTCGCACCGGGCGAGCGGGTGGTGTTCCAGTACACGACCAGCTCGACCAAGCTGCAGAAGAAGCTGGGCGTTGCCTGATGAAAATCCACGTCACTGACCAGGCTGGTGAGCAGCACGAGCTCGAAGGGCTCGAGGGCTGGCGGGTGATGGAAGTCATTCGTGACTGGGGCCTGAACATCAAGGCCGAGTGCGGTGGTGCGCTGAGTTGCGCCACCTGTCATGTCTTTGTCGACAAGGACTGGACCGAGATTGTCGGTGCGCCCAGCGACGAAGAAGAGGATATGCTCGACAGTGTCGGTGACGTCCGCGAGAATTCCCGCCTGAGCTGTCAGATCCTGATGAGTGACGCACTTGATGGTCTCAAGCTCACGCTCGCACCAAGCGCGGCCAAGGACTGAGCTAGCGTTTAATTTCTGTTCGTCGGGTTCGAGAAGTTTAACCTCTATCGGCTAGTGTGATCATAGCGTCGCCCTGGTTTTTTAGAGCGTAATTATATGACCGCGAATAGTTGTGCCGGGTGTCGCAATGCCGACGCCAACTCGTTTGAAATTCCCTTCACCATGGCTTTTCAGCCCATAGTGGACGTCTCGGCCAATCGGGTCTGGGGCTATGAGGCGCTCGTGCGCGGCCTTGCGGGCGAGAGCGCTTTCGACGTGCTTGGTCAGGTAACCGAGAAGAACCGCTACGCTTTTGATCAGGCCTGCCGGGTCAAGGCGATCGAGCTGGCCGGCACACGCATCGGCGATGTTGACGCCAAGCTGAGCATCAATTTCATGCCCAATGCGGTTTACGAGCCCAAGGCCTGTATTCGCGCAACGCTAGAAGCGGCATCGCGCATGCAGTTTGATACGCGGCGCCTGATGTTCGAATTCACAGAGAATGAACGCATGGATGATGTCGGCCATATCGGGCACATCGTTTCCGAGTATCGCCGCATGGGTTTCACGACCGCGCTGGACGATTTTGGAGCCGGCTATGCCGGGCTGTCACTGCTGGCCAAGTTCCAAACCGATCTGATCAAGATCGATATGGAGCTGCTGCGTGGCGTCGATACCTCCCCGGTCAAGCAAACCATTATTCGCGGACTTGTCGGCATGGCTGGTGAGCTTGGCATCACCCTGCTGGCCGAAGGCGTCGAGACAGAGGCGGAACTGACCATCCTCAGGGCCGCCGGCATCAAGCTGTTTCAGGGATACTATTTTGCCCGGCCACAGGTGGAGGCCTTCCAGACCATGACCGATATGGCGCTGGCAGCTTAGGGCGCCTTGGCGTTGTCGCTGGCAAGCTTGGTCAGTTCGGGGATAAAGTCGCGCACCATGGGTTGCGGCTGGGTCTCAAAGGGCAGGGGGCGGACAACGCGCATGGCGGCAATGCCAACGCGTACCGTCATCAAACCATTGACCACCCCTTCGCCGAGGCGGGCTGACAGCTTTGCCGCCAGACCCTGCCCAACCAATTGCTCGACCAGCCCATCTGTGAGCACCAGCCCGCCTGTGACGGCCAGATGGGTCAGAATGGTGCCCGTTAGCCTCCAGAAGCCAAAGAAGCCGGGACGGGCGCCGTAGAGCGCCGCAATAGCCCCTGCGAGCCGGACGCTCTCATAGATCACGAATGCAATGTCGACCAAGGCTCGTGGTGAGACCGCGGTGACCAGCGCTACTCGTCGTGCCGACGCCGCAGTCAGCGTCTTGGCGCGCGCGTCCAGTGGTGCCATCAGATTGCGCTCGGCCAGCGCCACAATTTCTTGCCCATCGAACAGGTGCGGCAGATGGTCGGCAACATCCTGACGCGCTCTGGCCTGATCAGGGCGAGCGGCGTAAATGCCAAGCAGCTTGTCCACCACAAGCTTGGCGCGGCGCTGGTCGTTATCGGCGGTCGCCCGCGCCGCATCGCGCTTGAGCGCGTCCAGCATATGCAGTCGCCGAAGGGCAAAGACTTCACGGGTAGCCAAGGCGATCACTGCGACAACAAAGGCGGCGAGCACGCTCAGGCCGACCCAGCCCAGCCATGGGTTGGCGGCAAACAGATCCCGGATCAGACGGTCTGCCGCCAGACCCAGACCCGCCGAGACCAGGATGCCACTGCTGGCCCAGGCGAGGCGGCCCCACCAGCTCATGCGTTTGGGTGGTGGCGCGACAAGCGTTTCCTCGGGCTCACTATCAAAAGGCGCATCGGTCCGGTCCACGGCTGTGGGGGCAAAGGCACGCGGCGCGCGGACGATTGGGGTTTCATCGGCCTTGTCTGGCGTTACGGTCGGGCGTGCGATAGGGCGTTTCATGCGAGCCAGTCTCCCACCAGATAGTCCAGGGCGCGGTCAAACCGGATATGGGGCAGAACCACATCGCCACTAGCATTGCGATCCAGTTCTTGCGGCGGGGTAAAGCGCAGGAAATTCAGTGCGACCGGGCTGCCGTCCTCGAACAATGAGTCAGGCCGTTCTGGTAAGTCGCCGGGAAACAGAGCGATCTCGGTTTTTCCATCATAGGTCATACCGTCCAGTTTCTCGCCCTCAATGGGCGTGCCAACGATAGCGTTGAGCGTCTGGCCGCCCTCTGAGATCGATCCTTCATGGGTGGCCCGGATACCTGCGAGCGCCATGGACCGGGTGTCCGTACCAGCAAAGCGCGCGCGTTTAGTCGCGTTGGACACAAGGCGATTGAGAATGGCCTGCAGCCGGTCATGGCTGGTGTGGTGCACATGGTCGGCTTTGGTCGCGGCAAACAGGATGCGGTCGATGCGTCGGGCAAAGGGGCGTAGCAGGGGATTGGTTTCGCCTTGCCGGAAGCAGGA
This sequence comes from Devosia sp. J2-20, assembly GCF_055808475.1. Lineage (NCBI taxonomy): Bacteria > Pseudomonadati > Pseudomonadota > Alphaproteobacteria > Hyphomicrobiales > Devosiaceae > Devosia > Devosia sp. J2-20. The sequence goes on from NZ_CM147870.1 coordinate 1,196,451, forward strand.
CAATACGGAGGTCAGTGCCGTTTCGAGATCTGCCACGGCGGCTGGGCCGGCGTTGAGCGCGCGCAGGGTGTCTACCAGCACGATCTGGCGATCAAGGCGCGCGAAGTGGTCGCGGAAGAACGGGCGCACCACTTGCGCCTTATAGGCCTCGAAACGATGCTCAAGCATAGCGTAGAGGCTTGTGCTGCGCGGGGTGTGGCTGGGAGCGGGCAGGGGCGCAAAGGTCAGCGCGGGTGATCCCTCAAGATCGCCGGGGAGCAGAAAGCGTCCGGGGGGCAAGGTGGAGAGGGCACCATGTTCGCGACTGCGGCGCAGATAGTCTGTGAAGGCGGTGGCCAGTCGCTCTGCGTCGGGGTCATTGGCTTCTGCCAGCGGGTCAATAGCGGCAAGTTGATCGAGGAACGGGGTGGCCTCTTTGCCCGAACCGGGGCGACGGGCCCGTTCAAGCGCCTCGGCGCTCCACTCAGCGAAGCTGAGCCCGAGCAGTGGCAGGTCGAGCAGCCATTCGCCGGGGTAATCGACAATGTCGAGATTGAGCGTGGAGGGACCACGCAGGCTTGAGTACCAGTTTCTGGACTGAAATTTGAGCACGATGCGCAGCTGGGATATTCGCCGGGTCCCTTCGGGCCAGACCGGGTGCTTGCCGGTCAGGGCGTCCAGATGCTGCTCGTAGGCAAAGCGCGGAATGGTGGCGTCAGGGTATTCGGCCAGCCGCGCTCCGATGAAACGGCCTTCAGCCAACGGCGTGAAGCCAGGCATACGGCCGCCGGTCAGCAGATTATGCACAAGGGCCGTGATGAAAATGGTTTTGCCAGCGCGGCTCAGCCCTGTAACGCCAAGCCGCAATGTGGGGGTAAATGCCCCGGTCGCGGCATCGGCCATATTGGACAGGGCAATGCCCAGTTCGTCGACGATGGTCGTTGGAGTTTGGGGCACGCGCTACTCTTTCAATGCACTGGAAAGATAGGGATTCGTAGCGCACGTTCAAGCGCTGATGGATAGGCACAGAGTGCGTGCGCATCTTGTGAGATTGTTAAATTCCCCTGCGGTATTCTGCGGGCTTGTTTTTGTATCGAGAGCGTAGCAGTGGCGGCGCCAAAGTGTTGTTGTCATGCGTAATTCTGCTCTTGCCCAGATAGATCCCCAAAGTTCGCGTTCCAATGACTCCTCATCGGCTCTGCAACTGGCTGTTGCTGAGCATCTTGTGCAGTTGGGGTGTTTGTCAGTTTTGGATCTGGCAGAAGCGACAAGACAGAGCGCTGAATGGGGGCACGGGCTATCCCACGTACTGATAGCGGGCGGCCATGTCCGTCGCATACAGTACTATCAGGCGCTGGCAGACGTGTCCGGTGTACCGTTCGTCAACCTGCTCGAACTGCCAAGCGATCCGAGCGTGGTCGAGGCCGCAGACAGGTTCGATTACACCGAGCGCAATGTCACGCCCTGGCGCATGAATGGGGGACGGATGCTGGTGGCGACCACCAGCATTACTGATGAAGTACGCGCCTGGGCCTGGTCGCGATACGGCGACGCCTATGACTTCGTGATCACCTCGCCCTACGACATTCTGTGGCAGACACAGACACTGTTTCGTGATCATGACAGCCACAAGGCGCGTGAAGGCCTCTATGAGTGGAAGCCGCAGCATTCGGCCAAATTCACCGTTACCAAGGCACAGAAAGTGACAGTGCTCATCTGCCTAGTCGGGCTGGTTCTGGCGCTTGTCATTGCGCCGCTGCCAACCGCGATCGCGCTGATGTCAGCGGCGACGGCCCTTTACACGCTGACCTTCGTTTTCAAGTTCATTCTGACCTGGGTGGGCGCGAGCCGACGGGCGGATATCGCGATCTCCGACGAGGCAGTGGCCAGTCTGGTGGACCGCGATCTGCCGGTCTATACCGTGCTGGTGCCGATGTATCGCGAAGCGCGGGTCTTGCCGCTGCTCGCTCAGGCGCTCAAGGGGTTAGACTATCCTGCCTCCAAGCTCGAGGTGAAGCTGGTTCTGGAAGAGGACGATGATGAAACCATCGGCGCGGCCAAAGAGCTGGATCTGCCCGGCAATTTCGAAATCATTCGCGTGCCGCCAAGCCAGCCCAAGACCAAGCCGAAGGCCTGCAATTACGCGCTGCAGTTTTGCCGTGGTGAATATCTGACGATTTATGATGCCGAGGATCAGCCGGAGCCGGATCAGCTGAAAAAGGCCGTGCTGGCGTTTCAGACGGCCGAGGACAGTCTGGTCTGCGTGCAGGCGCGCTTGAACTATTTCAACCGCGGTGAGAACTGGCTGACCAAGATGTTCACGCTGGAATATTCCCAGTGGTTCGACTTCCTGCTGCCCGGCCTGGACGCTCTCAACGTTCCAATTCCACTGGGCGGGACATCCAACCACTTCAAGCTGGCAGCGCTGCGTCAGGTCAATGGCTGGGACCCCTATAATGTAACCGAGGATGCCGATCTGGGAATTCGTCTGGCTCAGGAAGGGTTCACCGTAGGCGTGATCAACTCCACGACCTATGAAGAGGCCAATGGGGTGATGTCGAGCTGGGTCAAGCAGCGCAGCCGCTGGATCAAGGGCTATATGCAGACCTGGCTGGTGCATATGCGCGATCCGGTTCACCTCTATCGCTCGATCGGCCCGGTGGGGTTTTTCAGCTTCCACTTCTTCATCGGCGCACCGGCATTTACTGTGCTGCTCAATCCGATCCTGTGGGCCATTACACTGTTGATGTATGGCGCCAAGCTTGAGCCGTTTGGCTGGCTGTTTGTCGAGCCGTTCGGCACGCTGGCGCTGTTCAATCTCGTCGTCGGTAATCTGTTTCTGGTCTATTTCGGCGTCGTGGCAGCGCTCAAGCGTCGTTACTACGATCTGGTCGTGGTGGGCCTGACGCTACCCTTTTACTGGGTGCTGCACTCAGTCGCCGGCTACAAGGCGCTCAAGCAACTGATCACCAATCCCCATTACTGGGAGAAAACCGAGCACGGTACATCCTCGTTCACGCAGGCCAAGCTGGACGACGCACAGAAGAAGCGTGCCACATGAGTGCGATGTCAGCATCATTGCCGCGTATCGTGCCTAAGAAGACATGGGTCCGTCCCGCTGCGATCGGTCTGCTGACCGCTATGGTCCTGTTGCTGCTGGGTGGCAATCTGGCAGGTAATGGGGCACTCGAGCGTTCGGTTGCCGCCCAGGACATGCTGTTGCGATGGGAGCAGGGGAGCCTGCTGCAGGGACTGATTGACTGGCTGGCAGGCTGGTTTATCGGCGTTGTTGACCAACGGACCGCGCTGGCGCTGATCTACATCACCGTGGCCGCGGTTGGCGCAGCCGCGCTGTTCCGCCAACTGCGTACCAGTGACTGGCCTCTGGTGCCCGCCGTGCTGGCACTCCTGCTGGTGGTGTCGCATCCCATGCTCCTGCAAACCGTCACGACGGCGGGGCCTGAATTTCTGATAGTCATCGCGACGGCGCTGCTTATTCCCGGACGACGGGGACTTGAGGCCGTCGGCGACGCGCAGTCGGTCATCAATTACGGGCTTATCCTGCCGCTTTTGCTGATGGCGGGGCCGTCGCTGGCAGCGCTCATTCCATTTTTACTGCTGGCTGTACCGCTGAGCGATCCAGAAGCGCGTCGCCGGCCCAGAGCCTTTCTGGCCATGTTGCTGGTGGGGATCGTTCCGGTGCTGATCATCGTGTTGGGGGTGATCGTTATTGCAGCGCGGAGCGGTATCGGACCCGGAGCCCTGATCGCGCCATTCATGCGGGCCTTTGAGGCGCAACAGTCGCCGCTCATGGGCCCAGTTGCGCTAATGGCGCTCAGCGCGCCTGTGGGGTTCGCTGTCTTGTTGCATGCGCTTATTCCGGATCGTCGCCGCAAGGTTTTCACAAGCGCCATGGTGGCGGTGGTGCCGCTCTATCTGGCGGTTGGCAACAGCCTTTTTGCCTTCAATCTGTCGCCGTGGCTGCCAGCAGTCGCTCTTATGGCGGCCGCTTTGGGCTGGCTGGCTGCAACGCGTATCCGGTCCTGGATGCACTGGCTCGTGTTGCTGCTGCTGCTGGCGGGGTCGGCGGCAAGCTGGTGGCTTGCACCACACTGGTCGCAGCCGGGCTGGCTGGACGGGCTGATGCCCATCCAGCTGTTCGGGTGGCAGGTCGGCTAAGCGCCAGTCTTGCTGGTTTCGTAGCCGATCTCGGCCATGTCGTACGGCGTGGTCTGGTAGATCTCATTGATCCAGTTCTGGAACAAGAGATGCGCGTGGCTGCGCCAGCGGTTTTCCGGCGTGGCTGTAGTGTCGCCATTGGGAAACAGATTGGCCGGTGGCGGGGTTGTCAGACCTGCCGAAATGTCCCGATCATACTCGTCGGCAAGGGATCGATTGTCATATTCGAGATGGTTCAGGAAATGCACGGCCCGGTGTTTTTCATCGCCCAGCATCGAGATGCCGATATCGGGATTATCGATGAGCACTTCGAGGTCCGGCCCCAGCGTGGTGCGGTCAATGTCGTTGTAGCGCGAGACCGGGATCATCGGGCTGTCGGAAAAACCGCGCAGATAGGGCGAGCGGGTGTTAACGACCTCGTGCCGGAACACGCCAAATGCCTTCTCTGCCATGCGGTAACGCTTGGTGCCGTGGAAGTGGTGCAGTGCTGCCTGAGCGCCCCAGCAGATGAACATGGTATGGTGCACATTGGTCTGTGTCCAATCCATGATGTCGAGCATTTCGGGCCAGTAACGCACCTCCTCAAAAGGGATGTTGGCAATGGGTGCACCGGTTACGATGAAGCCGTCGAACTTGCGGTTCCGGACCTCTTCCCAGGTGCTGTAGAAAGAGTTGAGATAGTCCTCGGGCGTGTTCTTGGACTGGTGTTCGGTGACCCGCACCAGTGTCAAATCTACCTGGAGTGGGGTGGAGCCGATTAACCGGGTGAACTGGGTCTCGGTGCGCTCCTTGTTGGGCATCAAATTGAGTAGGCCGATTTCGAGCGGGCGAATATCCTGCCGCGCGGCGCGGCTGGAATCCATGACATTGACGCCCTCGTCTTCGAGGGTTTTGCGGGCGGGCAGGTCGTCGGGGATTCGGATAGGCATGGCAGCCTCTTAGCTGGCGATCATCACAATACGATTCAAGCGGGGCGCGCCTCCAAAAATGGAGAACGCGCTAGCGCATTCGCTTGTCGATGGCCGCTGCCATCAGGTCGATGAATTCGTCGCCGTCACGCACCAGGGCGAGATCGGAGGCTTCCACCACATAGCCGAAATTGTCGGCCAGCATCTGGTAGCGAGGCAGGCGGTCATGCAACAGCGCCTCAAATCCCCACGCGCCGAAGCCAGTGGGGTCGACGTCATTGTCTTCCAGGATACCGTGGATCAATTTGTACTCGGCCCATTTCTCAACGAGAAACTGCGGCGGGTAGTACATTGGCTTGGGGCTCTTCTTGAACCGACGGATCAACTCGGCGGCGTCCGAGCCAGTGCCGCGGATGTAGAGCAGGGTGGTCGCGCCGGCCAACGTCTTGATCACGGGGTCTTCGGGATCGGCCGGATCGACAACCTCGATCAGCGAGCCGCCCGTGTCGGCGATGAAATTGTCATAGCCATAGAGCGCCTTGGCACGCTCGACGAAGTGGGGCACATCGTGCAGCGCGGCAATCTCGGCAACGCGGTGCTGCTCCTGGCGGCGCTGATATTCGGCCAGCGGCAGGCCATGCTTGTCTGGGTCGCCGGGCGTCCCCAGGTAGCTTGAAAGCGGGTCAAGGTTCTCGAACGTCAGGTTCGAGGAGATGTAAATCGAATCCGACCGCAGCAGGTCCGCGAGAAACGGGACCTTCATTGCTTCGCGCTTGAAATTGTCGACGATGGCTTCGCCCATATAGCGTGTACCGATGCGGTAATCGGCCGAGTAGTGAAACCAGTTCGACGCGCGCAGCATAGCGGAAAGCCGCGTCTTGCCGACGCCGGCCATGCCAAACACCGTCACGGCGCGGTTTGGTGACTTGATGAATTCATCGGCAGACTTGAACAGCATAAAACGCCCCGGACTTCAGGCCTTTCCCAATAATGCAAGCGCCCCCGCTTCACAAGCGGGCGGCAATTTCTGCCGGATGCTCGGACTCAATTGCCGGTTATGGCAGGCGCTGTCGCGAGGTTTGCCAAAATTACCCAATGGATTCAACGGACAAAGGAGTTGGCATCGCGCTTGCATTGATAGTGGGGAACGCGTCGCAGGGCGCAAACGAGGTTTACGGAGTATCTCATGGGCATTTATGGCGCTCTTTCCAGTGCGGTGACGGGTCTGCGGGCCCAGGCGCACGCGTTGGAAAACATTTCGGGCAACATCGCGAACTCGCAGACGACGGGTTACAAGCGCATTGAGACCGATTTCCTCGATCTGATCCCTGATGCGCCGCTCAAGCGCCAGGTTCCGGGTGCAGTGCTGGCGCAATCGCGCGGCACCAATGAAGTGCAGGGTGACATCAAGACCGTGTCGAACGAGACCTTCGTGGCGCTCAATTCGAACGGCTTCTTTGTGGTTGAGCCCAAGATCGGGCAGTCAGACGGCAATTCGGTGTTTGCGGGTACCAATTTTTACACCCGTCGCGGCGACTTTGAGATCGACAAGGACGGTATGCTCGTCAATGGCGCCGGCTACTACCTCAAGGGCCTGCCTATCGATACCACTACCGGCAATATTTCGGGTTCCGTGCCTGAAGTCATCAAGCTGTCCAACGCCTTCCTGCCTGCGCAGGAGACCAACCGGATCAATTATCAGTCCAACCTGCCGCAGTTGCCCAAGACGACGGCCTACAACGCGACCGTCTATAACAGTGAACTGCTGGAGCCGAACAAGTATGCCGGCTATGCCGGGGCATCGACTGCCGCAAATATGGCTGGTGGTGCGCTGACCGGCACTGACGGTGCCGCTACAGTCTTCAACGTTGGCGAAACAGTCAGTCTGAACGTGAATGGCACGGCGGTGACGTTTGAGTTTACCAATGGCGGTGCCGCTGCCACCGGCAATCAGGCCATCGACATCACGACTGCTCCGGCGCAGGTCGCGACTGTTCTGGCAACTATGCAGGCCTCGTTGCGCTCCGCAGGTGGTCCCGCAGCTTCCAGTGCCATTGTCGATATCAATGGTGGTAATCTACGGATCAACCTTGGTACCGATTACCACGCCAAGTTCTCGGTAACCGGCGGCACGGCCGCACAGTTGACTGCCCTGGGCCTGACAAATCCGAGTGCATCCACTGTGCCTACACGTCCTGCCGTGACCACGATTGCAGCGAGCGATGACACGCTGTTCAAGTCGAACTCCGTCGCTGGTGGCGCCATCACGGTCTATGCATCGAACGGTGCGCCAGCCAACGTGCAGATGCGCTGGGCCAAGATCGACAGTGCTGCTTCTGGCGGTTCCGATACGTGGAACCTGTTCTACATGTCGGATAGTGCTGCCACCGGCAGTTCGCCGATGTGGACCAATACCGGTCAGACCTACACCTTTGGTGCAGATGGCTCGCTGGTGGCGCCTGGCGTCTCCACGACCACGCTGAACAATCTGACAATCAATGGTGTCGCCATTGGCAATGTCGAACTCAAGCACGACACCAACGGCGTCTCCCAGTTTGCTGACGTGAACGGCACGGTGAATGTGTCGACACTGAACCAGAACGGTTACGGCGCCGGTGAATTCGTCTCGGTGGCCATCAATGATAGCGGTCGTGTGGTCGCTACCTATTCGAATGGTGAGCGTATCGACATGGCGCAGGTGGTGACGGCTGAATTCAACGCCATCAACCAGCTCAAGCGTCTGGACGGCGGCGTGTTCGCTACCACATCTGAATCGGGTGAAGCGATCCTCGATCTGTCCGGTTCGGGCATCATCGGCGGCTCGCTCGAAGCATCCAATACCGACATTTCGGACGAGTTCACCAAGCTGATCGTGACGCAGCAGGCCTATGCCGCTGGCACCCGCATCGTCACCGCAGCGGACAAGATGCTGCAAGAAGCACTCAACATGATCCGCTAGGCGGATCGACCAAAAGTAGGGTCCGGGGCGTGCGCTCCGGGCTTAGTCCCTTCGTGAGGAGCCCGGTCTATGGGTCTGACGACATCACTTACCAACGCTGTGTCTGGTCTGCGGGTCAATCAGGATCTCGCTTGGGCTCGTCAGCCGTAACATCGCCAACTCCGGAACGCCTGGCTATCACAAGCAGTCGCTCAACGTTGTCGACTACAACACGCAGACCAGCTCTTATGCGCGCAGTGTTGGCGCCAACCGCGCGTTCAATGCCAGCCTGCAGACCTATTACAACCGGCAGGTGTCGGACACCGCCAACTCATCGATCCAGGCATCCTATCTGGATCGCCTGCAGGGTTTTCTGGGCAAGCCGGGTACGGCTGGTTCGCTCGATACGCTGTTCAGCGATCTGCAAAACTCTCTGCAGAGTGTGGCGACGAGCCCTGACGATTATACAACACGTTCAAATGCGGTTGCATCCGCCCAGAACATGGCCGAGACGCTCAACCGGTTGTCCAACACCATCCAGGGGATGCGGCAGGAGACCGAGGGGCAGATTGCCTCGAACGTTCACAACATGAACGGCATGCTGAACTCGCTCGCCGAGGTCAATAACCGCATGCTGGATCTTGGCATGACCGATAGCGCGCGCTCAGCGCTGCTTGATCAGCGGGACCGCCTGGTCGGCTCTGTTGCCGAACTGATTGACGTACGCGCCGACTATCGCGGTGACGGTACAGTTGCGCTGATGACGCGCTCGGGTGTTGGTCTGCTGGATAATGGTGTTTCCACCTTCTCGTTCGAGAGCGCCGGCAGCCTGTCGGCAAATTCGGTGTTTGACCCCAATTCCAGCGAGAACAAGGTCGGCAAGCTGTCGCTGACAACCCCGTCCGGTCTGACGATCGATCTGGTGACCCAGGGCGTGCTGCAGGGCGGCGAACTGGGCGGTCTGGTGACGCTGCGCGACAAGACACTGGTTGAGGCGCAGGAGCAGCTGGACGAGATCGCCTCTGGGCTGGCGCAGGCCTTTTCAACGGTCAAGAACCCCGGCGTAGCGGCCACTGATGGCGTTGCCAATGGTTTTGACATTGACCTGACAACGCTCAAGCCAGGCAATGACGTGCTGTTCACCTACTCGGAAAATGGGGTGAACAAGCAGGTCCGGGTGGTCAATTCGACCGATCCCGTGGACTATATGGATGCCTCGGGCCAGCGAGTCATCGGTATTGACCTGTCGGGCAATTCCACCGCTGCTGCCGCTGCGCTGAATGCGAAGTTCTCAGGGCTGGCGATCTCCAGCACGGGTGCCGGCAATCTGCGGATCCTGGATGACGGCGCGATTGGCGCTACGGACGTCAAGACCGCAGTGGCACGCTCTACATCGACGGGTCTGCAGGGCGCCGGATTGGCCTTCAACCTGTTCGTCGATCAGGGCAATACGGCTTTCACCAACAATCTGGACAGCGATCCGCCACAGAAGCAGGGCTTTGCGGCCCGCATCTCGGTCAATACCGCGATTGTGGCCAACAACAAGTTGATGGTGCAGCACGAGGTCGGCGGGACGCTGGGTGACGCTGACCGTGCCAATTACATCATCGATCAACTGGCCTCGATGAGCTTTACCTCGGGCGGCAATCCGGCGGCCAATGCCGACAAGTTCCAGCTGACGGGCAATCTGGGCAATCTGATTGGCCAGGTGCTGGGTTTTCAGGGCGGCAATATCAATGCCGCGCTGACCAAATATGATGATCGGCAACTGACGCTGGACACGATTTCGGACCAGATGCAGACCGAATACGGCGTCAATCTGGATGAGGAAATGGCGCGCCTGATGGAATTGCAGAACGCCTATGCGGCCAATGCCCGTGTGGTGTCGGTGGTCAAGGAACTGCTCGATGCCCTGTTGGGCGCGGTGTAACGGAGTAGCGTGAGATGATCGTCAACAAATCCATGTTTCCGCTTCAGACCGGTTTTGGTGTGATCACCAAGATGCAGGAACGCTTCTCCGACCTGCAGATGCAGCTTGGTACGGGCATGAAGGCCTCCACGCTGGCTGATATGGGCCGCGACCTGCCATTGTCGCTCTCTGTTCGCTCGCGCCTTGGCAAGATCGAAGGCTATTCCGCCAATATCGCTACAGTCGACCTTCGCCTGAGCTTTCTCGACAAAACCATGTCGCGCTTTGACTCGATTGAAGGTGAAGCCCGCAATTCTGCGGTGCAGGGCCAGTACGGCACCAACAATATCAACATGGCCACCTTGCCCAGCCTATCCAAGGCACGGCTCGATGAGACGGTCACGCTGCTTAATTCAGACGTCAATGGCCGCTACCTGTTTGGTGGTTCCAACACCGATACCGCGCCTTTGCCAACCACCGATGTGCTGCTGGATGGACAATCCGGCAAGGCCGGCTTCAAGACCGTTGTGAGTGAACGCAAGGCAGCGGACGCAGGCATGGATGGTCGTGGCCGTCTGGGCTCGACGCACACGGTGGGCACCACGGCGGTGGCGCTGGCGGAAGACGGCGTGCACCCGTTCGGAATGAAGGTGTCGACTGTGTCGACCACCAGCAGCGCCGTTACTGTTACACAGCCGACGCCGGGCACCTTGCCATTGGGCGATGAGGTATCAGTTACCTTTGCCGCGACGCCGGCGCCCCAGATTGATTCCGGTCACACTATTACGATGGGTTTTGAGTTGCCGGACGGCACCAATACCCAGATCACGCTGCGCGCTGTTACAGCTGCAGAGGCATCGGGCGCCATTGACGAGTTCGTCATTGGGGCAGACGCCGAAGCGACTGCAGTGAACTTCAAGGCCACGCTTGATGCCAAGCTGGTCGATGTCGGTTCCAAGGAACTCGCCGGCGCCTCCAATTTCGTCGCGGCGAAGAACTTCTTCAACGGCCCAGGCGAGCCCGTGCTGCGGGTGCAGGGAAATCCTGCCACGGCGACAGCGCTGCGGGTCGCCGACTCTTCGGACACGGTGATGTGGTATCAGGGCCAGTCGCCAGCGGTTGCGGCCGAGGGCCTGGGCCGCATGGACATCAGCTCGGCAACAGACACCGTGACCCTTTCAGAGCGTGCGCCCAGCTCCGCGAGCTATGGTTTCCAGATTACGGGCGTCTCGGCCGACACAGCCAATATCGACACAACATATACGGCGGCCGACCCCAGTTCGGTCAATGTACAGTTCACCGGGGTTCCGGCTGCTGGTGAGGCTGTCAATGTGACGCTGACCGAGCCGGGCGGCAATACGCGCACGCTTACGCTGACGGCCGTGACCGGCAAGGCGGGGCCGGGACAGTTCACCATTGGCGCCGATGCCAATGCCACGGCGACGAATTTTTCCAAGGCGCTCAATATCGTTGCTACCGAAGCTGCCATTGCCGCGGAAGGCAATCCGCGCCAGACGGTCACCTCGCAGATCGATGACTCGACGCGGGTAGCCTATGGCGTTGAGGCCAACGAATCCGGCCTGCTGCGGCTCGTACGCTCGCTGGCCTCGCTTTCGGTCGAGACCTATCCGGACAGCGATGCCAGCTCCAAGGAACGCTACGACGCCATGGCCCGCCGGCAGCAGCTGGAACTGTCGGAATCGCACAATTCCGAACGCGGTTCGGTCGAAATCATGACCATGGAACTGGCGATCGCGCGCAAATCGCTGCAAAACTCCACGTCGCGTCACACCGATTACAAGGCGCAGCTGGACAACCTGCTCAGCGACGTGGAGACGGTCAGCAAGGAAGACGTGGCCATGGAGATCCTGGCGCTGCAGACCCGGCTGCAGGCGAGCTATCAGGTGACCTCGATGGTGAGCCAGCTCAGCCTCGCCAACTTCATCTAATCAACAGCCAACGGCTAAACAAAAAGCCCCGCAGTGATGCGGGGCTTTTTGTTTAGGCATGTGATGGGCTCAGGAGCCGCGCAGGCCGGTCGCAATCTGGCGGTTTAGGCGCACCAGCACGTCGAGGCGCTGCGCCGCAGGGGCTGGCTCAAGCAGAATTTCGCGGGTTTCGTTCAGAATGAAGAGGCCCAGATTGGCAATATTCTGACGAATTTCGTGGGGCAGGGGGCTGTCTTCCTTGGTCACCGAAGACATGAAGATGGTCCACAGCTTGCGATTGAAGGTCAGTGCCACCTTCAGTTCGTCGCGCGTCCCGGTTTCCCACTCGTCCTTGACACGCTGGATACCTGCAGCGGCCTTCATCAGCAGGGCTGACTCACGCTCGCGGGGGTTCTCAACTGCCTTGGTCGTCTGCTGGTAAGCCTGGGCGCCTTGCTGATACATGGTTCAAGAGATCCTGTTCATATTCGATCAGCCTATGGGCGGCCTTCAGAGCTTTGTAGAGAGCCCCGGTTAATATCTCGTTATTGATTTCGTTGACTATTTCAGCGGCAGAAGGAACTGCGGCGAGAAAATCGTTGATCAGCGAAAAGTAGGTTTCGCGGCCATTGCTGATATCGCCTTCGATATACATCAGCTGCACCGAGAGGTAGATGCGCTTGGCCGGGGTATCTGCGGTCTTGGTGGTCAGGATGTCCTTTTCCCGCAGGATCGGAGACTTGCCATCAATGAAGAGCCGGGTGCGTTGATCTGAATTGGTGATGATGCAATTGCCCACCAGCAGTTTCTCGCCGGGCTTGAGTTCCACCTTGAGCGCCATGTGACCAGTCTCCCAGACTCTGTATCTGCGTGACCTCTACCCTGCCATGGCGTCGAAAACAATGAAGGCGGGCCGAGGCCCGCCTTTGTCTGTTGTCAGCCTTGCCTGCGGATTAACGCAGCAGCTGCAGGATCGACTGGTCAGCCTGGCTGGCCAGGGAAAGCGAGTTGGACGACAGCTGCTGGCGGGTCTGCAGTGCCAGCAAGTTGGCCGCTTCTTCGTTCATGTCGGCCAGGGTCAGGTTGCCGGCGCCGGTTTCCAGCGTGTCAATCATGGCCTTGGTGAAGTCCTGACGGTTCTGCACGATCGAAAGGTTCGAACCAAAGGTCGATGCCTGCGAGCGAACACTATCCAGAGCGGCCTTCATGTCGGTGAGCAGCGAGTCGATGGTGGTATCGCTGTCGAGCTGTTCTTCCTCGAGTGAGGTTGGCACGCCCAGATTTGCGGAGTTAATCGTGCCGCCGTTCTTGGTCTGGATGTCGATCGAGGAGGTGCCCGTCTCGTTAAAGGTGATGGTCAGCTTGTCGCCGCGCATCAGGTTGATACCGTTGAACGAGGCGTCATCGGCGAGCTTATCGAGCTGATCGCGCAGTTCGTTAAACTGGGACGCAAGGCCAGCGCGGACGGAGTTGCCAGAAATTTGGCTTGTGGAAGTTGAGCCGTCGATCTTGCCGTTGGATGCACCCTCGATATCGAGCTTCTGGGTCGACTGGTTTTCGATGCGTAGCTTGCCGTTGTCGTTCGAAGCGCGAATCTTGCCGGTCAGGTTGGTGTCGGCGTTGATGCTCGCGACCAGTTGATCAACGGTTTTTGCGGCAAACGTGTCGGTGATGGTGGTCACGGTACCAGAGGCGATTGCACCATTGGTCGAGCGTGCCGTGGTGTTGGCACCTATGCCTACCGCAGTACCAAGGGTCGTGTCGCTGGCAGTGACGTCGAAATTGCTGCCGTCGACACGCGAGAATGTGAGGCCTGCAGCGTTTTCGGCGATCGTGAAGCCACTGGCGCCGCCCAAAGCGCTCTTGAGCGCAGCGAGCTGACCGGTAGTGGTAGCATCGAACGTGTAGCTCACAGTCGTGCTGCCTGACGACAGTGTCAGTGTCTTGCCGCTGAGTGTAGAGAGATCCGGGTCGTTGGTGTTGGCTGTGAAGTCCGTTCCACCAGTGGGTGCGAGAGACGCGGTTACAGCTGTGGTAGCAGCGCCAGCAGTCAGGCCCGCATGTTGGGCGGCAGTGCCGCCAACTGTAACGGTTTCACCCTTGGTGCTTTCAAGGCTCAACTGACCGTTGACGACAGAGGCGGTCAGCCCGCCAGTGCCACCAGAGGCCGCGCCCAGCGCGGTGTTGATCTTTTCAGCCGCCGTGCTTGCGGTGTCGGTATCGGTCAGAGCGACCGTGATGGAGCTTCCGCCATTGAGCGAAGTCGCCTGCAGCGTCACGTTGCCATTTCGGCCAAGCGTTGCGCCTGGGCCCACAAAACCATTGTTGGCAGGCTTCAGTGTATTCGTAAGAGAAGTCGTTTGGTCAGCTGCGAAAGCGCCGCCGCTGAAGGTCAGTTCCTTTGCAGCCGAAGTGCCGATAGCTGTTGCATCGACGGAAAGTGAAGCCGTCTGGAATGATTTGTCCTGGCGTGCCTGGCGCAGGGTCGACTGCATCGATTCCAGCGTCTTGGTCATGGCCGACAGGCCGTTATCCGCAGCCTTGAGGGTCTGGATGCCGTTGGCCATGGAGTCCATGAGCGCATTCAGATCGCTGGACCGGTTGGTGAGGCCCTTGGCGGTAAACCAGTTGCTCGGGTTGTCTAGGGCAGAGTTGACCTTATTGCCGGTGGACAGACGAGTCTGCGCCACTGCCATCATGTCGGCCGTGCCCTGAAGTGCGAGTAGATTCGACCGGACGGCCTTTGAGAGTGAAATGTCTGACATTGATGCGATCCTTGCCCTGGGCCCGTCGCGGCCCCGTTGGCAATATGGTTAACAGCAACTTTATTAATGGGGTGTTAATCGTGCTTGTTAAGGTCGCATAAACTTCAATTAACGGGCGCAAAGCAGCCGGTTTTGCTGGGTTTTCGCTGTGTTTGCGCAAAGGGAAGGGGCGGGCCTTGCGGCCCGCCCCTTCGAATCGGATTGGATAGGTTCGTGTAGAACTTAACGGATCAGCTGGAGAACCGACTGGTCCTGCTGGCTGGCCAGCGAGAGCGAGTTGGAAGCCAGAGACTGACGGGTCTGCAGTGCCAGAAGGTTGGCAGCTTCAGAGTTCATGTCAGCCAGGGTCAGGTTGCCAGCGCCATCCTGCAGTGTGCTGATCATGGACTTGGTGAAGTCCTGACGGCCCTGCACGATCGACAGGTTCGAACCAAAGGTCGAAGCCTGCGAACGAACGTCGTTCAGTGCAGTCTTCAGCTTACCCAGTTCAGCGTCAATGTTGGTGTCGCTGTCGAGGTCAGCAGCTTCGATGGTGGTTGCAACACCCAGGTTTGCCGAGTTGACCGTTTCACCATTCTTGGTCTGGATGTCGATCGACGACGTACCAGTTTCGTTGAAGGTGATGGCCAGGTTGTCGCCACGCAGCAGGTTGATACCGTTGAAGGAGGCATCATCTGCCAGCTTGTCGAGCTGATCGCGCAGTTCGTTGAACTGGTCGGCCAGACCGGCGCGGACGGTGTTACCGGCAATGGTGGCGGAGTCGGCTGTCGAGCCGTCGATGGCACCCGAAGAGGTGACGCCGTCAACATTCAGGACCTGAGTGGACTGGTTCTCAATGCGCAGCTTGCCATTGTCGTTCGATGCACGAACATTGCCCTTAAGATCAGTGTTGCCATTGATCTCGGCGACGAGTGCGTCAAGGGTCTTGGCTGCGTAGATTGCAGTAGGAGCAGCCTGAGTGGCAAGGCCAGCGATAGCGCCAGTACCACCAACAGTGATTCCAACGTCACCGTTATCAGCGGTCAGCGTGAACGCGCCGGTATCCGCATCAATCGACGCAGTTACGTCAAGGTCGGTTTCACCGTTGATGCCCGCGATCAGGTCGTCGAGGTCTTCAGTGGCGGCAGTACCAACAGTATAGGTGTGGGTTTCTGTGCCGTCGCTGACGGTGATGGTGTCGCCGTCGCCAAGGCCGGCGGCAGCCAGCGTTGTGGCGCCGGTAAGGCCGGTTGCTGTCGATGCAGTGGCAACCGGAGTTGCAGTGTTGGTCTGCGAGGTCAGGTTGATTTCGACAGCAGTGTCGCCAATTGCACCTGCGTCAAACGAGAGGACCGAGGTATTGTCCAGGCCCGTAGTTGGCAGGGTGTAGGATGCGGTCTGGAACGACTTGTCCTGACGGGCCTGACGCAGGGTCGACTGCATGGATTCGAGGGTCTTGGTCATGGCCGAAAGACCATTATCCGCAGCCTTCAGGGTCTGGATACCATTGGCCATGCCGTCGAGCAGGGCGTTAAGATCGCCAGCACGGTTGTTGAGGCCCTTGGCAGTGAACCAGTTGCTTGGATTGTCGAGAGCCGAGTTCACCTTGTTGCCGGTCGACAGGCGGTTCTGCGTTTCGGCCATCATGTTGGCAGTGGACGAGAGCGAGTTGAGGTTAGCGCGAACGGCTTTCGAGAGGGAAATATCAGACATTTGTACTGGTCCTTTTCTAGGAGTACTCAAACAACGATGCCTCTTCCTGAGGCGTGATCACATTCGTCCGGCAGCCTCTAAAGAAGCGTTAAGCGGAGGGTGAAAATTTGGGCAAATTCCAACGAAGAATTTATCCCGCCGGAAGCCAAAAAGCCCCGTAAATCGGGGCTTTGAAGAGAATGTGATGTGGCTGGCTGGTAAGATTCTATTAAGGATCTGGGGCGGCTTGGCGACTAATCAATGGGCTGCGCAGCCGCGTGGCCCGAGCTAGGCGATCAGATCCTTGAGCCTTGCCTGGGACTCCTCAGGGATAGTGCTGGCACCAATCCGGATGATCAACTGTTCCATGGTCTGCGGCGTCGGCGACAGGGCGCCTGCGATCACGGCCGCAGCAAAGGTCGATGTACGATCCTTGCTGGGGGGCGGTTCGGGATTTGGCTGGGCCTGCGCGTCGCGATTGGGGAACTGACCATTATTGCTGGCGCTGGGTGTTTCGGGCGTGGCGGGCGTACTATTGGGCAGCATGGGGCGTTCAGCGGAAATGGGGCGCTGGCGAATGTCTGCTACATTAATGGTACCCGATAAGGCCGCACTGGGCATTACTGGAGTGATCATGACGCTGTCCTTGCATCAACAAAATGCCATTGGACAGCTTTGGGGCCAACCTTCTTGCTTTCGATTACTTTAGTTGATTGAAATTGATTCAAATAAAGTCGAAATTAAAGGGCGCGGTTGACTGCTATGCCGCGTGCTGAACTTGCCGGGTCTGCTGTGATGGTGCCGGCGCGACCGTAAGCCTTGGCCTTGTTCTGCTGGCCCACCACTTTGGCGACATCGGTCAGGATATCTTCGGTGACGTTGCGGGCTGTTGCGAGCACGCGCAGGTTCTCGGCCATCTGGGTCGCCAGCGCCTCGTGGCCATGGCGCAAGCGGTCAACTGAATCGGGTGCTTCCTGCTGGAGGCGGGCGGTCTGGCGCTGCACGGAACGAGCGAAGCTGACATAGTCCTGTGCCATCCGGGCCTTTTCGGGCGTGAGCTTGCTGGCGTCGCGCAAATGTCCGGCCCGCAGCAGGGTGGTTTCCTGGTTCATGACATTGACCAGGGCTGCAAGAGCTGACTCGGCCAGTTGGCACAGTTCCCTGGCCGGCATGTTATCGAGGGCGGCGAGACGGGCTGCAGCGGTCATTTGTAGACTCCAGTGGTCGGCATGATCTTGTTCTGGTTGTTGGATGCTTCCTGCATGGCGAGCAGGTCGGGCAGGAGTTGTTCGGCAATGCCCAGGCCGCCATTCTGCGACAGGGTGTCGGCCATCTGTTCGGCCTGCATGGACCGCCAGGTCTCTTCGCCGAAGCCGCCGCCCATGGCGCTCTCGTCAGTTTTGAGGCTGGTGAAAAGTTGCTTGGTCAGCGTGTTGAGGAAAACACCTTCCAATTCCTGGGCCTGCTGCTGCACGCGGGCAATCTGGGCTGGTGTCAGGGTCGAGTGCTCGGATGTGCCGATTGAGTTGATTGTTGGCATCACAGCACCTCAATTTCGGCCTGCAGGGCGCCGGTGGCCTTGATGGCCTGCAGGATGGCGATGAGATCGCGCGGCGAGATGCCCAGCGCATTGAGGCCGTCGACCAATTGCTGCAGCGTCACCGATTCATTGACCACAGCGAGCGCGGTGTCAGAGATGTTGGCGTTCAGCGTTGTGTTGGGTTCCACGGCGGTCTGGCCATTGGCGAAAGGCAGGGGCTGCACCACGTTGGGGTTTTCGGCGATGGTGACTGTCAGGTTGGATTGAGCAACGGCCACGCTGGAGACACGCACATCCTTGCCCATAACGATGATGCCTGAGTTCTCGTCGATGACGATCTTGGCGGTCTGGTCGGTTTCGACCATGAGCTGCTCGATGTCGGTCAGCAGGTCGACAATGTTGCCGTTAAAGCCCGGGGGCAGAGTGACGCGAACCGTAGCGGGATCTTCGGGGGTGGCGGTTGGTGCACCAATGAAGTCGTTGACAGCCAGGGCGATGCGACGTGCGGTGGTCAGATCTGGATTGCGCAACGCCAGGCGCAGCGAGGTCTGCGAACCAAGATGAAAGTCGATTTCGCGCTCGATCAGGCCGCCATTGGCGATGCGACCTGTGGTCGGGACGCCCGAGACGATGCTGGCCGCGTCACCGCCCGCGCTAAAGCCGTTGATCAGGACCGGACCCTGGGCGATGGCATAGACGTCTCCGTCAGCCGCCAGCAGTGGGGTAACCAGAAGTGTGCCGCCCTGCAGGCTGTTGCTGTCGCCAAGTGCCGCGACCGAAACATCCATGCGTGACCCCTGCGTACCAAAGGCGGGCAGGTTTGCGGTGACCATGACGGCGGCCACATTGGCGGTGCGGACGTTCTCGCCAGCGGTGTTGACGCCGAGGCGCTCGAGCATGGACTGCAGGGACTGTTTGGTGAAGGGGGAGTTGTTGAGGCTGTCGCCAGTGCCATTCAGGCCAACCACGAGGCCGTACCCGACAAGCTGGTTGTCGCGAACGCCCTCGAAATTGACGATGTCCTTGATGCGGGCGGCTGCGGCGTAGGTGTCGGCCATCGGCGAGAGGGTCAAGACGGTACATAGTGCCGTGGCAATCAGCTTTTGCAGCAGTGTTCTGGTCATATTCGTCCCCGTTCCGAGCCGCTCCATCCCCATGGCGCGACATTCGGGAAAC
Source organism: Devosia sp. J2-20 (assembly GCF_055808475.1). NCBI lineage: Bacteria > Pseudomonadati > Pseudomonadota > Alphaproteobacteria > Hyphomicrobiales > Devosiaceae > Devosia > Devosia sp. J2-20. The sequence goes on from NZ_CM147870.1 coordinate 1,215,444, forward strand.
TCATTGCGAAAACTGTGCCAGTTTATGTCTGGTTCGGTAAGCTTATGAAATAAAAGGTGTTTTTGTCTCGGTTCGGTGCGGCGTGTGGCGTTGGAAGGGTGCGGTGAGCAATTCTTGCCGGGTTCGTTAAGGACCTGTTAACGGCTGGCGGCAGATTTTGCCGGTACGTGATCGAAATGATTTGAGTCCATCCGTTGCGCATAGACACAGGTAATCGCACCTCCGGCGTCGGTAAAAGTGGTTCAGCGGGCCGCTCGGGATCGCGCGCGGACTTTGTTCCGACAGGCGCTGACGGTCCCGCACGCGCTGCCGGCTCAGCACCGGTGGCAGGCATGACCGGCATTGATGCCATTCTGGCGCTGCAGGCGGTAGGTGGACCGCTAGAGGGCAAGAAGAAGGCGCTGCGCCGCGGTCGGTCACTGCTTGATGCGTTGGACGACATCAAGGCTGACTTGCTGATCGGGCAGGTGAGCGCTGAGCGTCTGGACAATCTGGCGACCATGCTGAGCGAAATTCGCGAACGTTCTGATCCGGCGCTTGATGGCGTTCTCGATGAGATCGATCTGCGGGTTCAGGTCGAACTGGCAAAGTTCGGGCGATACCCTTCTGCGTGAGCCGAATTCATCAAAATGTTGTCGATAATGGGCTATTCGGCTGACATGCACGCGCATTCACGTGTTAAGCACCACGTGATTTGAGCGCTTGCGGGGGTGCGCCTGCGCGCATATACAGGCCGCCTATAGGGGGCGCATTGGAGTTGAGTCTGCTGATGTCTTCGATTGCTGAAGTAATTGAATACCGGCCCAGTGACGACGAGCCGTTCATGAACCCGCGCCAGCGGGACTACTTTCGGGCCAAGCTGAACGCGTGGAAGGATGATATCCTTCGCGAAAGCCGCGAAACGCTTGATAACCTTCAGGAAGAGAGCCAGAACCACCCCGACATGGCCGATCGTGCCAGTTCGGAAAGTGACCGGTCTCTCGAATTGCGGACGCGTGATCGTCAGCGCAAGCTGATTTCCAAGATTGATGCTGCGATCAAGCGTATCGACGATGGTAGCTATGGCTATTGCGAGGAGACCGGTGATCCCATCGGCCTGGCTCGCCTTGATGCCCGGCCTATCGCCACGCTGAGCCTTGAAGCCCAGGAAATGCATGAGCGTCGCGAAAAAGTCTATCGCGACGAATAGCATTTAACGAGATTGAAACAGGCCCGCAGCGATGCGGGCCTGTTTCGTTGTGGGAAGGCGACTACACCGCGGCGGCGTCGACCTGCTCACGCTGCTTGATAATGGCCTGCTTGCGTTCGCTATAGCGCGAGGTCAGATAGTTGGCGTTGCCACGATTGAGGATGGTGAATTTGACCAATTCCTCCATCACATCGACGACGCGGTCATAAAACGACGATGGTTTCATGCGGTCATTGGCCTCAAACTCCTGCCAGGCCTTGGCGACGGAGGACTGGTTGGGGATGGTGACCATGCGCATCCAACGACCCAGCAGCCGCATCTGATTGACCGCGTTGAACGATTGCGAGCCGCCGGACACCTGCATCAGCGCCAGGGTGCGTCCCTGAGTGGGCCGAATGGCACCGCCGGGCAGGGGGATCCAGTCAATCTGGGCCTTCATCACGGCGCTCATGGCGCCATGGCGTTCGGGGCTGGTCCAGACCTGGCCCTCAGACCACAACATGAGTTCGCGCAGTTCCTGGACCTTGGGATGGGTGTCAGGGGCGTCATTGGGCAGCGGCAGGCCATTGGCGTGGAACACTTTGACTTCAGCACCAAATGCCTCAAGCAGGCGTTGCGCTTCGAAGGTGAGTAGCCGGCTATAGGAACGTTCGCGCAACGAGCCGTAGAGCATGAGTATGCGCGGCTTGTGGCTGGTGATCAGCGTGGCAAGGTTGGCAGGATCGGGGACTTCGAGGGCGTCGTCGATGATGTTGGGGAGATCAGACAAGGCGCTTGCCCTCGGCATCAATAATTACTTCGCCATCTTCCTTGGTGAAGGGCCCAATGTCGGGGTTCTCCAGAATTTCAAACACGATTTCTGAGGGCCGGCAGAGGCGGGTGCCCCTGGGGGTCTCGACGAAGGGGCGATTGATCAGGATTGGCTCTGCCAGCATGGCGTCGATTAACGCGTCGTCCGAGAGGGTGGGGTCTTCCAGGCCCAGTTCGACATAGGGCGTGCCCTTTTGCCGAATGGCCTGACGCACGGTGAGGCCGGCGTCCGCTATCAATTGTTGCAGGCGGTCGCGCGAGGGCGGATTGGTGCGGTAGTCGATCACGACCGGCTCCATGCCAGATTGCCGGATCATGGCCAACGTGTTGCGCGAGGTGCCGCATTCGGGGTTGTGATAGATGGTGACGGTCATCGTGCTGGCCTTTCTTTCTCGCCTTCGCCGGCATTGGCATCAAAGGCGGTGCGTGTTCTGTTGGCGAGGGCCACCAGCGAGAGCATGACCGGCACTTCAACAAGCACTCCGACTACGGTGGCCAGAGCGGCCGTCGAGGAAAGTCCGTAAAGGCTGATAGCCACGGCCACAGCCAGTTCAAAAAAGTTGGACGTGCCGATCATGGCGCAAGGGGCAGCGATGCGGTGCGGGATGCGCAGCGCCCAGGCCGCGCCATAAGCGATGGCAAAAATGCCGTAAGACTGGATCAGCAAGGGTACAGCGATCAGCGCGATCATCAGCGGCTGCGCCAGAATGAAATTGCCCTGGAAGCCAAACAACAGCACGACGGTGGCGAGCAGCCCGACCATCGAGGCGGGCTTGAGCCTGGCGATAAAACCATTGAGACGGGTGGATGAGACGTCTGCGGCAAGCAGGTAACGACGGGTCAATATGCCTGCTGCCAACGGCACGACGACATAGAGCAGGACTGACAGAATTAGGGTGCCCCAAGGAACCGGAATATCGGTGACACCCAGCAACAGCGCGACAATCGGTGCATAGGCAAACACCATGATGAGATCGTTCACGCTAACCTGGGCGAGGGTGTAGTTGGCATCGCCGCGGGTGAGCTGGGACCAGACAAAGACCATGGCCGTACAGGGAGCCGCCCCCAGCAGGATCAGCCCGGCGATATAGCCTTCGGCGTCGGCAGCTGGAATCCAAGCGGCAAACACGCCCTTGAAGAAGAATACGCCCAGAACGGCCATGCTGAAGGGTTTGATCAGCCAGTTGACGACCAGCGTGACCACCAAGCCCCTGGGTTGTTCGGCAATGCGGTGCAGGCTGCCGACATCGACGGCGATCATCATGGGGTAGACCATGGCCCAGATCAGGATAGCGACGGGTAGATTGACCTGAGCGATTTCGAGGGCTGCGAGGCTGGAAAAAACGCCCGGCATCAACTGCCCCAGTGCAATACCGGCAATGATGGCCAAGCCAACCCAGAGAGAGAGGTAACGTTCAAAAACTGACATGGTTTAGGCAACTTCCTCGTTATCGGTTGTGCCTTCCATGGCGCCGATGCCGGCGAGCCTGGATTTGAGCGTCATGCGATCAATTGAGGACAGCGGGAGGCTGGCAAAGGCGTTGATGCGGTTGCGCAGAAATCGAAGGGTGTCTTCAAAGGCGGCGCGTTGTTTAAAGTCCGGGCCAGAAACTGCCGCGGGATCGCTGATCCCCCAGTGGGCGGTCATGGGCTTGCCGGGCCAAAGCGGGCAGGCTTCGCCCGCGGCGTTGTCACAAACGGTGAAAATGAAATCCAGCTCAGGGCCGCTAGCGGTTGCGAAATCGTCCCAGGATTTTGAACGCAGCCCCTGGGTGGCAATGCCAGCCCTGGTCAGGGTTTCCAATGTCATGGGGTGCACTTCACCCTTGGGCGTGGATCCCGCAGAGTAAGCGCGGAAACGGCCGTCGGGGAGGTTGTTCATCAAGGCTTCGCCGATGATGGAGCGGGCCGAATTCCCGGTGCACAGGAACAGGACATTGTAGACGCGATCAGACATGGTGCGCTTCCTTGGGGCTGCAGCAGGGTGTGATATCGGCGATGAGAGGTTCGCAAAGCTCGGGGCGACCGCCGCAGCAGTCCTGCACGAGGAAATTGGCGATCTCGCGCACGCGTTCGAGCACGGCGCGATAGACGATGGAGCGCCCCTGGCGCTCGGCTTCGATCAGTCCGGCGCGGGTCAGGATCGCCAAATGGGTCGACATGGTGTTTTGCGGCACGTCGAGCTGGCGGGCAATTGCACCGGCGGGCATGCCTGAGGGTTCGTGTGTGATGATGAGTTTGAAGGCCTCGAGGCGGGTGGCCTGCGAGAGCGCCGTGAAAACATCGATTGCCTGAATTGATTCCATATATCTGGATTTATCGATATATGTTGCTGCTGTAAACCCGGCAAATGGAAAACGGGGCCATTGGCCCCGTTGGTTTCGTGTTGCAGCTCAAGCTAGAAGCCAAAGACTGTGGTGATACCCGTCTGATTGTTGCCAAACTGGGCACAGCGACCACGGGTGTTTTCGCCAAACTGCAGCAGGGCGCAGTTATTGTTGTTACCGCGCTGCTCGATGGTGCCGTGATGGCCATTGCCGTCCTGTACGATCAGGCCGTTATTATTGCGGCCGCGCTGATCGACACCGGCACTGTTGTGATTGCCGTTCTGGCGAACATTGGCCCCGCCTTCGGATACGCCGTTGACCAGTGAGAGCATGAGCAGACCCAGGCCCAGAACCTGCTGGTGCTCGGAATTCTGCGGCGCGAAGCTGAGGCTGAACTGGCCAGCGGCCATGGCCGGGGTCGACAGGCTTGCTGCGCTGATGATGAGGGCTGTGGTGGCGGTGGCGAGGGTCTTGATGAGCTTGGTGGTCATGGCGTTTCTCCCGTTTGACGCTGGACTGTGCGGCCGATGATCTAAGAGTAGTGGAGGCTGGCTGAACGGGTTTGGAGCGGGGTGTTCATTTGCGGTTCAGCCAAAGCTGACGCATCGGCTTCAGGTGAAGCGCGCGCCATTGTGGGTACAGGGGACGGTCTGCCCGCCAACGATGATCGAGAAGTCGACGCTGTAGCGCGCGTCGGCATTGATCATCATCTGGCCGACGGAGACGGCCTCATTGGCGGGGGCTGAGAACGCGCCTCCCTGGCTGATGTTGGACGAATTGCCGTTGCTGGCGCTCCTGATGGCAAAGCGATACTCACCGTTGACGTCCTGTGGACTGAAGACAGAGCCCGTGATTGTCCGCATGCCGTTCTGGTTCTGCTCGGCGATGTCGCAACTCAGGGAATTGGTATCGGAACTGGCCATGCCCACAGATGCGGCGATGGCGACGATGCCGACGCCAAAAAACAGGGGCAGGGTGCGGGTAAGCTGAGTCATTGTCAGATACTCCTTGCGGTTCGGGATGACCGGAAGGGTACAGCCCTTCCGGCGACGGGGATTACTCGCAGACCTGAACGAAAGCGGTGACATTGCCCGAACCGCCCTGAACCACATTGGCGTTGCAGCCATTGCCCGTCTGCACGCCTGCCGTGATGTTGCCATTGCCGTCCTGGCTGATGATCGCGTTGTGGTTGGTGCCGAACTGGCCGATGCCGGCGGCGTTGCGGTTGCCGCGCTGGATGGTTTCGGCGCGGTTGTTGCGGCCCTCCTGACCGATCGCGCTGATATTGCGGTTGCCGTTCTGACGGCTCAAACCGGTGTTCCAGCTGCCGCGCTGCTGCAGACCAAAGCGGTTGTACCAGCCGGTCTGGCTGCCGCCTGAACTGTTGCTATAGCCGTACTGGTTGATGAAGACGTCGTTGGCCATGGTTGGGGCCGCGCTCACGGCGATCATAGCGGCAATTGCGGTGGTGATGATGGTGCGCTTCATGGTTGTCTCCTGCCTTGGCCTGCACTCCCTGTGGAGCGCTTCTTGCCGATGACCCAAGCATTAAGGGAGGCAGGCAGAACCGGGACTGAACCCTGAGTTCAGATTGGGTTCATTCTCATGGCGGCGGTTCGGCAGCGGGCAGCTCGATTTGGCGTTCGATTCCGATTGAAGTGAGAAAATCGGTATCATGGCTGATCACCAGCAAGGCGCCGTCATAGCTGCGCAGGCCAGCCTCGAGCTCTTCTACAGCGGCGATATCGAGATGGTTGGTGGGTTCGTCCAGGATTAGCAATTGCGGCGGGTTATCGCCGCCGATAGTGCAGGCCAAGCCCGCCCGCAGCATTTCACCGCCACTGAGCGTGCCGGCCAGCTGCAGTGCGGCATCAGCGCGGAACATGAAGCGGGCGAGCGCGGCACGGCAGGTACGCTCATCGCTGTCCGGGTTGAGGGCGCGAAAATTGTCGTGAATGGTCTGGGCCGGATCGAGCAGGCTGACGGTCTGATCGAGCATGGCGTAGGGCACATGAATATGCGCTGTGCCGTGTTGGGCCGGAAGATCGCCCGTCAACAAACGCAGCAGGGTGGTCTTGCCTGAACCATTGGGGCCTGAGATGGCGACGCGCTGCGGCCCGGTGATGTAGAAGGACAAATTGCTGATCAGCAGGGTGACGGTGTCAGGCCCTCCCGAGAGCGCAGTGGCCTGCAGCACGGTGCGGCCAGCGGGCAATCGGGTGGGCGCGAGCGAAACCGTCAGGGGAGTGAGTACTTCGACCCTGGCGCGGGCGGCGCTGACCAGTGCGGCGGCCTCGCTGCGCTGGCGGCTGGCAATGCGGGCATTCTCGCCGCTGGAATTTTCGGCGTTCTCCTTCATACCGCCGAGCAGGATTTTGGGCATGCCGCCCTTCGCCGCCTTGCGCTTGCCAGCGCCGTCCTTGCGGGCCTTCTTTTGGGCCACATTCTGGATCTTGCGGTCGATGTCGGCGACCTTGCGTTCGGCGGTTGATAGCTCGTGTTGAGCCGCATCGTGTTCGAGGGCCTTGCGCTCGGCATAGTGTTCCCAGTTGCCGCCATAGCTGTGGACTCCCAGCGTGGTCAGCTCGACGATGGCGTCCATTTCGCGCAGCAGGGTGCGGTCATGGCTGACGACGATGGCGGCGCCCCGCCAGTGGCGCAGCAGGTTCGCGACCGCGTCACGACCTCCGGTGTCCAGGTTGTTGGTGGGCTCATCGAGCAGGATGATGTCTGGTGCGGCCAGGATCAGACGAGCCAGTGCCAGTCTTGTGCGCTGGCCGCCACTGAGCGTGTCCAGCGACCGGTCAGCGGGGTAATCGGGCAGGCCTACATCGTTAAGCGCGCCGGAGATGCGCGCGGGCAGGGTCCAGTCGGCCTGATCGGCGTCCTCGAGGCTGCCCTGGCCCCGCTCAAGCCGGTCGAGGCGGGCAAGAGCGGTGGTGATACCGAGATGATCGGCAATGGTATCGGACGGAAAAACCTGCACGCACTGCTCCAGCATGGCGAGCGATCCGGCAATGGTAACCGATCCGGCAGCAGGGGGGATTAGTCCGGCAATGATGGCCAGCAGGGTGGATTTGCCCGTGCCATTGCGACCGATCAAACCGGTTCGGTGGTTGCCGAAGGCGAGGTCGAGACCGGTAAAGAGTGGCTGGTTATCGGGTGTTGCGTAGGTGAGCTGATGCAGGGTGACGGAGGCGGGCATGGACGGATTCCAGATGAGCGATGCGGGTGAGGCAGTCGTTCAAGGTGAAATCCATTGGGTACCGTCCGGTCAGTGCTGCATGTGGGCGCAAGATAGGCGAGGGCGGGAAGATGTCAAGATTGGCGGCCGGTGGCCTGCGTGTCACCCCACCCTCGGTTCCTCCCCATCGAGGGGAGGGAGGCGCCAGCACAATGGCCCGTGTTCAGCTTCCCTGCAAGGGAGCGTGCCGGCTGCGGGTGCTGCTATGCCAGATAGCGCTGCCTGAGGTGGGCCTTGAAGATGTCGGCGTTGAGCGGTTCACCGGTGGCGCGGGTGATCAGTTCGGGCGTGGACCAGCGCGAGCCCTGGCTCCAAATATTGTCGGCGCGCCATTGATTGACGCCGTTGAAGTCACCCCTGGCGATATCGCTGCGCAGGTTGGGCTGGGCCTTTTCGAGCGTGGCCCATTGCTGGGCGGCGATCATGGCGCCCAGTGTGTAGCTGGGGAAATAGCCAAAGGCGCCGCCGGGCCAATGCACGTCCTGCATCGGGCCGTCCTTGGGGTCGTTGATGGTGGAAATGCCGAGATATTCGGTCATCTTGGCGTCCCAGGCTTCGGGGATCTGGCTGGCGTCGAGCTTGCCGCTGACCAGATCCTGTTCCAGCTCGTAGCGCAGGATGACGTGGAGCGGGTAGGTGACCTCATCGGCATCGACACGGATGTAGCCGCGTTCGACGAAATTGACCTCGTTGAGGACGTCGGCGGTTTCCCAGCCGGGGATGGCGTCGGGGCCGAGATGCTGGTGCACCAGCGGCAGGGCGAAGTCCCAGAATTCGGGGCTGCGGGCCAGCTGCATTTCAACGAACAGGCTCTGGCTTTCGTGAATGCCCATGCCGCGCGCCTTGCCGAGTGACCAGTGTGACCATTCCTTGGGCAGGCCCTGTTCGTAGAGGGCGTGACCGGTTTCGTGCAGTACCCCCATGAGCGAGGAGAGGAATTCGTCGGTGCGGTAGCGTGTGGTCATACGCACGTCAGAGGGTACGCCACCGCAGAAGGGGTGATGCGACACGGCGAGGGAACCGTGCGTGAAATCGAAGCCAACGGCGCGCATGGCGGCCAGGCCCAACTCACGCTGCTTTTCAATCGGATAGGGGGCGTTGAGGCTCTTGCGTGGGCGCTTGGCCAGGCGCGCTTCCTGAGCCGCCAGGGCTTCGGGCACAAAGCCTTTGAGAAAGCTCTTGAGATCGGCAAAGACCGGATCGAGATCGGCGGTGCGGTTGCCCGGATCGTATTGATCCATCAGGGCGTCGTACGGAGCCAGTCCTGTTGCGTTGGCGCGCAACTGGGCCTCTTCGCGCACAAGAGCGATGACGCCTTCGAGAGCGGGCAGGAAGCTGTCCCAATCGCCCTTGGCCCGCAGGTCGCGCCAGAGCTGCTCGGAACGCATGGTGGCGGCGGTGCGGCGCTCGACGAAATCGGTGGGCAGGCAGGTGGCATTGATGTACTGGCGCTTGAACTCGGCCAGCGCCAGGGTCTGGTCCTCGGTCTCAGGCCTTGCGGCCTCGATCCAGTCGGCGATTTGCGGTGCGGTGGCCTGCGCGTGGTACATGCCAGCCAGATTGGCCATGGCCTCGGCGCGTTTTTCACCGCCACCGACGGCCATGTGCGTGGCCTCGTCTGCGCCCAGGATGGAGAGCGCGTGCTCCAGGGATTCAAGCTTACGACCGAGATCATCGAGTTTTTGGAAAGACACTGGCGGACTCCGAGAATTGCTGCGCTGAGATGTTCCACAGGCTGAGGCGTTGAGCAAGCATGGGTGAGCGCCGCGCGGCGCGAACCGGCGGTGACAGCAGGTGGACGGTCCCCGAGACGGTGTTTCGCCTCTGAGTAAATTTTAGTGAGGCGAGTTCCGCCGCGGGGCACCGGTTTTTTGCCCAGACCGTATGGCCAGTTTCATCGCTCGCAGGCTGGCGGCCCAGTCCTGGACCCGTATGACTGGCAATGGGGTGAGTATGAAATGGGGTTTTGGGGGTGGGGATAAGGGGGATAGATCGGGGCCCACCTCACCCCTCTGGCCTCCCCCATCAAGGGGGAGGTGTATGTCCACGGTGGCTATGGTCGAAGGAGTTTCAGCCCCCTCCGGTTCGACCCGAGGAAACTGCATTTGACCTGCGTTGTGACAGTACAGAGCCCTCGGGGCATGCCCGAGCGTGGCGCGCGGTGGGTTGGTGGAGTGATGGATAGGAGCTGTGAGGGCGAAGGTCGTTGTCAATCGCCTGGGCAATTCGATGCCGGCGTGACCGGTTATTCAGTCTTCCCGGTGTCCGATTTGGAGGCGGCGGCCTTTCCGAAGGCCACAGCAACCACCATGCCCATCGCAACACCCAAGGCGATGTTGTTGGTGGCAAGGCCCATCGCCACGCCCAATGCGATGCCTGCGCCGACTGCCATACCCGTGCCGCGCTGCAATTTTTTCTGATTTTTCATAGTGGGATAATAGGCTCTGGGCCTGAAAGGGGAAGAGGCGCAGCCGGGGGACTGCGCCTCTGGGGAGGGCCGGTTCTGTTCTGGAATTGGCCGGGCAGCGCCTTCTGCTCACCGCCGGGGAGACTGGTTGCACCATTGGGGATCGTGCAGCCAGGAAAGGGTGTGTCCTAGAAGGGCAGGATCGCGTCCATCACCTGCTGGCCATATCGCGGCTGCTGCACATCGGTGATCTGACCGCGGCCACCGTAGGCGATACGCGCTTCGGCAATCTTGGACGATGGAATGGTGTTGTTGGCCTGAATGTCTGAGGGACGGACAATGCCAGCCACGACCAGGTCGCGGACCTCAAAGTTCACGCGAACTTCCTGATGGCCTTCAATGACCAGGTTCCCGTTGGGCAGGACCTGGGTGACCACGGCTGCGACCGAAGTCTGCAGGCTTTCGGAGCGGTTCACCGAGCCCTTGCCGGTATTGGCAATGCCGGAGTTGAAATCCAACGCGTCATTAGTGTCGATGGTGCCGCCCGAAGCGGTGTCGACCATGGAGCCCAGAATGCCGCCCATGCCAGCCGAGTTGGTCGAGTTGCGGCTGGACTGGGTGTTGTTGGCGATCTTGGCGCTGTCGTTGACGGTCACGATGACGGTCAGGATATCGCCGATGCGGTGCGCGCGCTCATCCTTGAAGAAGCCCTTGGCCGAGGTGCGGTAGAGCGAATTTGCCTGATAAGTATCGGCGATGGCCTGGGGCATCGGCATGTTGACGGGCTGGTAGCCGGCGGTGGTGGTGGGGTCCACGATGGGGCTCAGGGCCGGTGCACGACCGACGTCTGCCAGGCGGTCCATGGTGTTGCAGCCAGCCAGTGTCAGGGTCAGCGTCAGGAGTGTTGCGAGTTTAAGGATGTTCATTTTGTGTTTTCCTGAAAGCGTTTAGAGGCCAGCCAGAGCGAGCGGTTCAGAGCTCACTTCGACGGCGCCGGCGGCAATGGCGGTGGCGCTGATGACGCGGCGAGACATCAGGTTGAGAACCTGGAGCGGGGCGCCGATGGTGGCACCGGTGACAGCCTGACCCTTGACGGTCAGGGTCATCGGTCCATGCCGGAAATAGATGGTGACGAGATCGTTCTTGGCGACGGTCATTGGCAGGCTGACATCAGCTGGCTTGACCATCATGCCTTCGCGGCTCTGACGGGTGAGGGCCTTGCCCACGATGTCCTGCAGCCGGGCGACGCCGGTGCTTTCGACGTAGCGCAGTGGGACCGGACGCATGACAATATCGCTGGCATCGAGAATGGTGCCGCCAGGGTAGTTGCCGGCCAGATGCGGCGCGTCGATCATCAGTTCGATCGAGCCGGACAGATCGAGCGGCTGGTCAATACCGGCGATTGCGAAGCGGGCCTGAAAGCCGCCATTGGCGGGCAGGTAGCGCAGGCTGGTGATGCTGGCCGGGGTGTCGACGGCCTCGGCATTGAGCATGGGCACCATGTCGGTGAAAATGGTGTTGGCGCTCATGCCCTCGGTGAGGATGCCACGGTTTTTCAGATCGTCTGCAATCAACCGGGTCAGGGCCGACTGGTCGATCACCGTTGCGGCGCGGCTGACGCGGATGCGGTCCAGACCGCGGGTTTCGAAGGTTTCGATACCGATGCGCGCGGCCGCGGCCTTGATGTCGAGCAGGTCGACTGTGCCGGTGGTGCCGGGTTTTGGCGCCCGGAACAGGGCATCTTCAGCGGCAAGACCTGCTTCGTCGAACATGTCGCCGACGGTGACAACAGCGGCGGTGACCGTGATGTCGCCTTTGAGAGCAGGAGCGGCAAGGGCACTGGCTGTGAGCAGCAGGGTAGTGATGGCGGCGATTGCGCTACGAGCGATCATCTGAAACGTCTCCCTTAACGCAGCTGCGTGGTGGACTGCATCATCTCGTCAGCGCCTGAGATGACACGGGCGTTCATCTCGTAGGCACGCTGGGCGGCGATGAGGTCGGCAATCTCGGTGACCGAGTTGACGTTGGACATTTCCAGATAACCCTGGAGCAGATTGCCCGTGCCTTCGGCATTGGGAACGCCAACCTGGGCGGGGCCACTGGCCGGGGTGTCGATGAACAAATTGTCGCCCAGCGATTCCAGACCCGATTTGTTGACGAAGCGGGCGAGCTGGAGCTGGCCGAGCTGGGTTGGGGTGGAGTCGGTGCCGACATATGCCGAAACCATGCCATCTTGTGAGATGGCAACCGAGGTAGCGTCGCCGGGAATGGTGATGCCGGGATCAATGGTGTAGCCATTGGAGGTCACCATTTCGCCGTCAGGCGAACGCTCGAACGAGCCGTCGCGGGTGTAGGCGGTGCGGCCATCAGGCATTTGCACCATGAAGAAGCCATCGCCACGAATGGCCAGATCCAGTTCGCCTTCGGTCATGTTGACCGTACCCTGGCTCATAATGCGCGGGGTGGAGACGGTACGGACACCCGAACCGATCTCAAGCCCGGCTGGCACGACACTGCCCTGAGCCGAGCTTTGCGAGCCAGCGCGTGTCACCTGCTGATAGAGCAGATCTTCGAACTCGGCGCGGGCCCGCTTGTAGCCGGTGGTGCGCATGTTGGCGATGTTGTTGGAGATGACTTCGACATTGCGTTCCTGGGCGCTCATGCCGGTCGATGCGATATAGAGAGCTTTCATGGCCGGTCCTCAGGGTTAAGCGTTTGCATCGCCGAGACGCTGGATCGCCGAACGACGCAAGTCGTCCTGACGCTGGGCCAGCGAGGTGGCGGATTCGTAAGCGCGTTGCACGCGGATCATCTCGGCCATTTCTGTGACGCCCGAGACATTGGATTTTTCGATGAAGCCCTGCATGACCCCGGTGTTGGTCGCAGCAATCGGGGTGCCACCGGCAAAAAGGTTGTTTCCCTCGCGGGTCAGAGACTGTGGATCGGCAAATTCGACCAAGCGGAGGCTGCCCTTGGCGCCAGCGCTTGAACTGATCGAGCCGTCCTTGCCGATCATGATGCCGGTTTCTTCGGGGCCGAACTTGATGGGTCCGCCCTGACCGAGAACCGGGTTGCCGTTGAGGTCAACCAGGGTGCCGCCTGCATCGAGCTGGAAGGCGCCCGATTTGCTCCAGCGTTCGCCCGCTGCAGTCTGAATGGCAAAGAAGCCGTCACCGTTGAGTGCAACGTCAAACTGATTGCCGGTCTGTACCATGGGGCCGCCGGACAGATCATGAATGGTGGCCCAATCCTGCACATAGGCGAGGGGCTGGTCGCTGGTCTTGAAATCCTTGTCGCGGGCGACAGGCATTTCGTATTCTTCGAACAGCAGGTTTTCGGCCTTGAAGCCGGTGGTGTTGATGTTGGCCATGTTGTTGGCGACAACATCCATCTGACGCTGCAGCGCGATTTGCCGGCTCAGGCCTATCAGTTGCGCATTCTCGATCATTGCTGATCCCCGGTGTTAACTTCCCCGAGACCGCCTGCTTCCCCAAGCCGATGGTCTCGCCGTTTACACTGCAGAAACCATGCCAAGCCGGAAATTTTAATAAAATCAGACAGATAGCTGTATCGATGGATAGGCGTTGTCAGCGCATGCTTGCCGAGGGCGGCAAAACTTACCCGGCAATATCTGCCGCTTTGGGTGTTTTTGTAACCTTTCGTTAACCATCGGGCGCTTAGCTGGTGAATAACCGGAATCGCCCGGGAAACCTTGAGTTTGGCAGGTGCGCAATGGCCGCTGATGCGGAAATCGAAGACGGCGCGGCCCCCAAGAAGGGGATCCCGAAGCTCTTTATCATCATAGGTGCTGCTGCCATCGTCGTCCTGTTGGGCGGCGCCGGGGCATTCTTCTTCCTGTCCCAGGGGACAGCGGAGGCCGAGCATGCCGGTGAGGCCGACGACGGTCATGGCGGCACGATCGAAGCCGCCCATACCTTTATCTTCAACCTGCCGCCCATGATCATCAACCTCAACAATGAGGCTGATGGCGAAGCATTTATGAAGCTGACCGTCGCGCTCGAAGTGGCCAATGAAGAGATGATGCTGGAAATCCAGCCGCGCATGGCCAAGGTGGTCGATGCGTTTCAGGTTTACCTGCGCGAGCTGCGCAAGTCCGATCTGGAGGGATCTGCCGGTGTGTATCGCCTCAAGGAAGAGCTCTTGCGTCGCGTGAACGTGGCAATCTACCCATCTCGGGTGGAGTCGGTGCTGTTCAAGGAAATCCTGGTACAGTAATGGCAGAGCCCAGCGATCAGGACAAACTCAGCGATGACTGGAACGTGGACGATACCATTGTCCCGGTGGATGGCGCTGAGCAGACTGAAGAAGAGAAGGCCGCCGAGGCCGCTGCCGAATGGGCGGCAATGCTCGAAGGCGATACCGGCGACGGGGAGGGCGGTCCTGACCGCGTCCTCAATCAGGATGAAATTGACAGTCTGCTGGGCTTTGACGCCAGCGTGGGCAGTAATGTTGAGCTGACGGGCGTTCAGGCGCTGATCAACTCGGCGCTGGTCAGCTATGAACGCCTGCCCATGCTCGAAATCGTCTTTGACCGCCTTGTGCGGTTGACGACGACAAGCCTGCGCAATTTCACTTCCGACAATGTGGAAGTGACGCTGGATTCCATTTCTTCGGTTCGCTTCGGCGATTATCTGAACTCCATTCCGCTGCCCGCCATCCTGTCGGTGATCAAGGCAGAGGAATGGGAGAATTACGGGCTGCTGACCGTCGATTCCAGTCTGATCTATTCGATGATCGACGTGCTGCTGGGCGGCCGCCGTATTGGCGGCAATATCCGGGTTGAGGGTCGTCCTTATACGACAATCGAGCTGGCGCTGGCGCGGCGGATGATCGAAGTGATCCTGGATGATACCCATCGGGCGTTCGAGCCCGTGACCAATGTGAATTTCAAGCTTGAACGCATGGAAACCAATCCGCGGTTTGCAGCGATTTCGCGCCCGGGCAATGCCGCGATACTGATCGAGCTGCGCATCGAAATGGACGATCGCGGCGGCAAGATTGAAATCCTGCTGCCCTACGCCACCATCGAGCCGATCCGTGAACAGCTGTTGCAGATGTTCATGGGTGAAAAATTTGGCCGTGACCCGATCTGGGAAGGCCATCTGGCAACTGAAATCTATTCCGCGGAAGTCGATGTCGAGGCCGTACTGCACGAGCAGAATGTGCCCCTTTCCAAGATGATGACTATGCAGCCGGGTGACACGCTGATGTTCGAGCGCTCGCCCAGCGATCCGGTTCGGCTGCGCTGCGGCGACGTCGAGCTGACTGAAGCCATCATGGGCCATATCGGCAACCACGTATCGGTGCGGGTTACGCGCCCCTTGAATCCGCCAAAGGTGACTATGGAAGCCTTTGAGGCGATTGATGAAAAACTGGAAGGACGATGATGTTCGGCTTGCCCCTAGGACTGTTCGTGGAAAGTGCAGTCGCCGTTTTGCTGGCACTGACAATCGGATATTGCGTCGTTCTCAACCAGCGGCTGAAGCGGCTTCACGCCGATAAGGACGAGATGCGCCAGATGGTGGCGGACCTTGTCGGGGCCACCAACCTGGCCAATCAGGCCATCAAGGAACTCAAACAGACCGCGGTGGAAGCGGATCTGTCGCTGAACTCACGACTGGAAGAAGCCGAGCGCTTTGGTGTCGAGCTGGCCAATCACGTCAATGCCGGTACGGTATTGATGGAGCGGATCGTCAAGATCACCAGCGTGGCGCGGCACAGCCAGACCATCGAGCCTGTCGAGCAGCCCAACAAGGTGCAGTCGGCGCTTGAGCAGTTGCAATCTCGCGTCCGTACCCGAGGAGCCGCTGCGTGACAAATATCCGCCTGTTACCCGTTGTCGTCTTCGCCATTGCGGCGCTTCTGGTGCTCAAGACCGTCGGTCTTGTCACCAATGGCGGCTACGTGCTGACAGGTGTGCGCACGGTACAGGCTGCGGGCGGCGGCGGCGGTGGCGGCGGGGAAGGGGGCAATGTTACCGAATCCGACGCCACTCTGACACTGCCGCAGGAGCCCACACTGCAAGATACCAGCCCGACAATGGCGGATCCTTCGCCGACCATGGGTCAGCAGAGCGAAGCGGGCGGCCACGGTGCGGCAGCTGCTCCAGCGGGCGGCCATGGTGAAGAGCCAGCCGCCGAAGGCGATCACGGCGACGCGGCTGCTGACGATCACGAAGCAACCAGCGAGACACTGGCTGCCGATCACGATCTGAGCAATGACGCGAGCCATGGTGTCGACGGCAGCAAAGATACGTATTGCGTGGATTCCGATGCTGCCATCGATGCTGAAGGCAATGTGATCATCAACCCAGCTTCGGACGCTGCGGCGGCTGCGGGCGATGGGCATGGCGGCAGCGCAGAACCTGAAATAGCCCCGCGCAGTGGCGATCCAATGCCGGTGTTTGCTGAATCCATGGCTGACTGCCTGCCATCAGGTGATGCAGTGCCACTGCTGATTGACGGCAAGGGTGGCGTGGTGCCGCTGATGTCGACTGATGCGGCATCCGAAACGGAGCAATTGCTGCTGCAGCGGCTGGCTGCGCGGCGCGATGAGCTGCAGAAATACGAAGACGATCTTTCCCTGCGCTCCTCAATCGTCGACGCCGCTGAAAAACGCATCGAAGAGCGTGCGGCCACGCTGTCTGCACTTGAAGCGCAAATCTCTAGCCTGGTCGATCAGCGCGAAGAGATGGAGGCTGGGCAGTTTGCCGGCATCGTGGCCATGTATGAAACGATGAAGCCCAAGGACGCGGCCAACATCTTCAACAATCTGGACATGAACGTGCTGCTGCGGGTCGCCAAGACCATGAGCCCGCGCAAGATGGCACCCATTCTGGCTGTGATGGATACGGCCCGGGCGCAGGAGCTGACGGTGGAGATGGCGGCGCTTGCGGACCGGCCTGCGTCGGAGATGACACCGGATGCTTTGGCCGCCCTGCCGCAGATCGTCGGTCAATAAGGCTTTGCCTGACAGAGTAAGGGGCCGTTAAGCCCATCCCGCTAGGGTGCACGATACGAGTATTGTGTAACCCGCGCGTATTGCCGGCCTAGAAATTGGCCTTTGAGTACGCGCTTTGCGTCGGGCGGGCAGAAGCCGGTGAAGACCGCTATCCAAGCAGGCTTGCTCAAGGTCAAAAAGACCTTGGCACTTTTGGCTGCGCTGTCAGTGCTGGGCCTTGTTGCGCCGGTATTCGCTGTCGAGCAGGGCCAGTTGCTGGGTACGCAGGAAGACGGCTATGGCCGCATTATCCTGAGCTTTCCGAGCCGCAATACACTGCCTGACTATTCCATGCGCATCGAAAACGGCGTGCTCTCGCTTGAGTTCGTCGAGCCTATTTCCGTCATTCTGCCCGATGTCAGCACCACCATGCCTGACTATCTGTCGGTGGCGCGCGTAGACCCGGACGGGCGTGGCCTGCGCATGGGGCTGCGGTCCGGCTTCAGTTTCAATCGTATTGAAGCGGGCGAGAAGCTCTATATCGATCTGCTGCCACCCAACTGGCAGGGGCAACCGCCCGCCTTGCCGCAAAACGTTATTGATGAGCTGGCCGAGCGGGCGCGTCTGGCCGCCATTCGTGCAGAGCAGGACCGCAAGGCCGCCGGTGTGGTTGAATTCAATCCACAGGCCAGTGTGCGCATTGGGCGTAATCCGACATTCCTGCGGGTGCAGTTCGACTGGTCGGTTCCCACGACGGGTGCCTATGTCCAGGAAGGGGATATGGGGATGATCGGCTTCGAATGGCCGGTCGGGATCGATCTGCGCGATTTGGCCATCGACTTACCGCCCGAACTGCTTGCCGTCGAAAGTGCCGTTAACCCCGATGGCTCGACGGTCACGCTGCAGTTGGCAGAAGGCATCAAGCCGCGCTTTTATGAGAACTCGCCGCGGCAATACATTCTGGACATCGATATTGCCGGGGTTGGTCTGCCCAGCTTTGACGCGGCCACACTGGCGGACGGCATTGCAAAGCAGGATCATGGCGCTGAGCACGGCGATTCCAGCGACCCTCTGGTTGGCATGTTGTACCCGCAATCGGCTGCCAAAACGGTAACGCCCTTCGTCAATGTGCTGGGCTCGACCGTGCGGGTGGTTTTTCCGTTCGAGCAGGACACGCCGGCTGCCGTGTTCCGGCGGGGTGATACGGTCTGGATGATGTTCGACACCGTCTCAGGCATTGCCCCACCGGCGCAGTCGGATGAGCTCGATACGCTGGCCCGTGAATTTGCTGTTGTCGCTTCCGGCGATACGCAGGTGGTGCGAGTGGAATTGTCGGATGACCGTCTGGCAACGTTGGGCTCGGAAGGCATGGCCTGGGTGCTATCGCTGGGCGATATCATGCTGACGCCGACCGAGCCGATCGAGTTGAACCGTCGCCGCGATGTCGAGGGCGATTTCGAGATGGTCGCCAATGTGGCACGGCCTGCTCGCGTGCACGACTTCCGTGACCCCAATGTCGGCGATGTGCTCAAGGTCGTGACAGCGTTCCCGCCCGCGCGGGGACTGACACGCACGCTGGACTATGTTGAATTTTCTGCATTGCGCAGTGTGCACGGCCTGGTGGTCAGGCCAGAGATCGACGATCTGAACGTCACGATCGAGAATGATCTTGCGGTCCTTGCCGTTCAGGGTGGATTGACGGTCTCGGCGATTGATGGTCCGCGTTCGATCGGCAATGGCATTACCGAAGCGATGCGCAGCGGTTTTGTTGATCTCGAGCGCATGGAACAGCCCGATTTCGGTCTGTTCGCCGAGGAGCGGCAGAACCTGCTGTCTGCGGCCGCCAATGCCGAAGGCCCCGAACGCGATCAGGCCCGTCTTGATCTGGCGCAGTACTTCATCGCCAACCGCTTTGCGCTGGAGGCGGTCGGTGTGCTTGAGGTTCTCGAAAAGGATCTCAAATCAACCGATCTGACGCGCAAGGTGCGCCTCTCACTGGCGATTGCAGACACGATTGCGAACCGTCCACGCGATGCCTTGCGGATATTGAACACGCCCACAATGGGGCAGGAGGTCGACGCACTGGTGTGGCGCACCATTGCGCGGGCCGAGAATTATGACTTCAAGGGTGCCAAGAGCGATGCGCTGGAAGCGCAGTCTGTGGTCGACGGCTACCCGACCTGGGTGCGCAACCGCTTCTATTTCTCCGCCATTCGCTCGGCCATCGAAGTCGGCGACGCCAACATGGCCGAACGCCTGATGGCCAAGATTGATTTCTCGGGGCTGGATTCCGAGGACAGCAGCCTGTTCCACCTGCTGTCGGGTCGCATTGACGAGGCCGAAGGCCGTATCAATGAGGCGATCGATACCTACGGTCAGGTGATTGCTGCCGACATTCGGCCGACACGCGCAGAAGCCATCTACCGTACGCTGCGCCTGCTCGATGATGCGGGCAAGCTGAACCTGGCCAAGGCCACCGAGACTCTGTCAGCTGAATCGCTGCTGTGGCGCGGTAATCCGCTCGAAGCGGACATGCAAAAGCTGCTGGCAGAGCTGTATTTCCGCAATGGCGACTATCGCCTGGGTTTTGAAACGGTCAAACAGGCCGTGGCGAACTATCCGGAAAGCCCGCCGATCAACGGCCTGCGCGATGAAGCCCAGAGCATGTTTAGCGAGCTGTTCCTCAATGGCGTCGCTGATTCGCTAGGCCCCGTGGATGCGCTGGGACTCTATTACGACTTCCGCCAGTTGACCCCGCCGGGCGCGCGTGGTGATGAGATGATCCGCAATTTGGCGCGTCGCCTGGTGCGTGTCGATCTGCTGTCTCAGGCCGCTGAGCTGCTCGAATATCAGCTGGACAATCGCCTGCGTGGCATCGCCAAGACGCAGATTGCTGCAGATCTCGCCGTGATCTATCTGGCCGACCGCAAGCCACAGGATGCCCTGCGCGTGCTTAACGCCACTCGGGTGCCCAATATTCCCGATTCTCTGGCGCGTCAGCGTCGGATACTGGAAGCGCGGGCGATGATTGATGGCGGCCGTGACCAGCTTGGCCTGGATCTGGTGCGCGATCTGGATGGTCGCGATGTGACATTGCTGCGCATTGATGCGCACTGGAAGGCACGCCGCTATACCGAAGCCAGCGAAATGATCGAGGCGCTGTATTCTGACCCCGAAACCAAGGCGTCCCTAAGCCAGCCGGCCCGGATGGGCGTGATCCGCGCGGCGGTTGGTTTCGTGCTCGCCAATGACAGGCTGGGGCTATCGCGTCTGCGATCCAAATTCGGTGACGCCATGGTGACGTCGCCAGAATGGCCGATGTTTGATCTGGTGACCGGCAATATCGAGGTCACGAGCCTGGAGTTCAAAACCGTGGCCAATCAGGTGTCGGGCGTGGACGGCATAAACTCATTCCTGGCGTCCTATCGCGATACCTATGGCGCGGATGGCGCGTTGGCGCCCATGGTGGCGTCGGAAACCAGTACTGGCCTGGGCAGCGCCGGCTAGCCGCTGGAAAAGCTGCGCACCAGCGAGCCTGCGACCAGATACCAGCCATCGACCAGCACGAAAAAGATCAGCTTGAAGGGCAGTGAGATCACCACTGGCGGCAGCATCATCATGCCCATGCTCATCAGCACAGAGGCAACGACCATATCGATTACCACAAAGGGCAGGAACAGCAGAAAGCCGATCTCGAATGCTCGCCGCAGTTCGGAGATCATAAAGGCCGGAATCAGCAATTGCAGAGGAATGGCTTCGGGCTCGGGCGGGATTTCGGCTTCAGTGAGGTCAAAGAACAGGGTCAGATCCTGCTCGCGAACATTGGCCCGCATAAAGGCATGCAAAGGCTCGCTGCCCTGTTCGAAGGCCTGGGCGATTTCTATGTCGCCCGACAATAAGGGGGCGATGCCTTGATCATAGGTAGCCTGCAAAGTGGGCTGCATGACAAACAAGGTGAGGAACAAGGCCAGCGAGACCATCACCGAGTTGGGCGGGGCGGTCTGCAGGCCGATGGCGGTGCGCAAAAGGGAGAGCACCACCACGATGCGGGTGAAGCTGGTCACCATCACCAGGATGGATGGTGCCAGAGAAAGCAGGGTGATCAGCCCGATGATCTGGACGGCGCGTTCGGTGATGGTGGTTTGATCACCGAAATCGATCGAAATGTCCTGACCAAACGCCAAGGATGGCGTCAGGGACAGTGCGACCAGTGTGGCCCATCCGACATAGCGCAGCAAAGGTCGGCGACGGATGGTCGCGCGATCAGTTCCGGTCGTTATGTCGGGTGCCGTCGTCAAGGTCAGTGCCTTCGATCTCTGCTTGTGCGCTGTCCTGTGTAGCTGAGTCGAGGGCTGGCTCAGCGGGCCCGTTGGAGTTTTCGGGGGAAACCGGCAATTCCATGTCGCTAACGGGGCGCAGCAGGCCGGTATGGCGCAGCGAAAGGTGCGCCTTCTTGTTGGTGGCGCGACCCTGTTTCTGCAGTTCGGCCAGTACAGTTCCGGGGGCGCCGGTGGGCTCGGTGGCTACAGGCGTTAGGGCGGTGGTGACTGCGGCGGTGGTTGCTGAGGCCGCTGCTGCCGGAACGGCGTTAGGCGCGGGCTTGCGTGCGGCGACCATGGGGATGGGACGGCGGCTGGTTTGGCTCGCGGCCTGTTCATCGACAGGGATGCCGGTTTCGACCACCACGTCCTGAGGGCCGCCCGTCAGGATCAGGTGCTCGACATTGTCGCGCCGGATGATCAGCAGCTGACGTTTCTGATCAAGAGCAAGCGTGTCGATGATGGCCAGACGGCGGTTTCGGCCGCGACCAGCAGTGCTGGTGGCATTGAACAGCAATTTAAGCAGCCACACACCTAGCACGATCAGGATGATGACGATGCCAAGGGCGAACAGGCCGGTCAGCAAGTAATTACCTGAACCGCCAAACAGGCTGGTGATGAACTGCATATCTGCTCCAAAGTCTATTCTGATCCGAATCCGGACGGCATATCTTGCCTAGTAAGCCGCGTAAATGTGCAGATTGCGAGACCTGCTTCCGGCAAAACCTGCGCTGGTTAACACTTGATTAACTATAACCCGGCAAGAATTGCCCATCGCAGGATTGGACTCGCGGGGACACGGCCAATGGGCCTTATGAACATGCCGGTGTTTACGGCACTTGCTGACAAGATGCGCTGGCACCAGACCCGTCAAGGTTTACTGGCAGAAAACGTCGCAAATGCGGAGACGCCCGGATATCGCGGTCGCGATCTCAAACAGTTCAATTATGCCGAGATCAATGGCGCCTTTTCGTCTGCGTCAGTGACCACTTCCGCCACGCAGCCAATGCACTTTTCAGTGGGTGGGCAGGGCGACAGCGCGTTTGGCGCCCAGCAGATGGCCAATTTTGAAATTACGCCGGAAGGCAATGGTGTCTCACTCGAAGACGAGATGATGAAGGTGACCACCAATATGATGGATTATCAGGCCGCTACCGGGCTGTACCAGAAGTCGATCAAGGTGCTGCGCACCGCTCTCGGCCGTTCCTAGGAAAGTAAGCGAATATGGATTTCAATTCTTCGCTTCGCATCGCGGCCACCGGGCTGCACGCCCAGACGGCTCGTATGCGTATCATCGCGGAAAACCTGGCCAATGCCGACTCGGCTGGCAAAGCGCCGGGCGATGAACCCTATCGCCGGCGGATTCCAACCTTCGAAACGAGCTTTGATCCCGACGTCGGTGGCAAAATCGTGGAAGTGGGCAAGATGGCCTACGACATGAGTGATTTCACCAGCCGCTACGAGCCGGGCCACCCGGCAGCCGATGCGACGGGCTATGTGCAGTATCCCAACGTCAATACGTTGATCGAGACCATGGATATGCGCGAGGCCCAGCGCACGTATGAGGCCAACCTCAATGTTGTCACTGTCACGCGACAGATGCTCGGGCGTACGCTCGACATCCTGCGCGGTTGATCGGGTAGGAATTCGTCATGGCTATCAACACCCCTTTCAACGCTGCCGCGGCCGCCTATGGCAATGCCAGCAAGCTGATCAACCAGTCGGCCAAGCCGGCTACCGACCTTACAGCGTTGGCGCCAAGCAATGGCGGTCAGAACTTTGCCGACATGCTCGCCAGCCAGGTGCAGGGCGTGGTCGATAGCGGCAAGACCAGCGACAAGATGGCCATGGATATGGTCAACGGAAAAGCCAATGTGGTCGATATGGTCACAGCGCTCAGCGAGACCGAAATTGCCATTGAAAGCATGGTCACCGTCAGAGACCGGGTGATATCTGCCTATGAAGAGATCATGCGGATGCCGATCTAGGCGTAGACTGGGCGCAGGGCGACGATTCGGTTGTCCAGCACAGGAACCAACATGACCGGCGCCGAAGTCCTCGACATTTCAAGCGATGGTATCTGGGTTTTGCTGATGGTGGCATCACCCATGATGGTCGTGGGGCTGGTGGTCGGCGTGATCATCGCGCTGTTCCAGGCGCTGACGCAAATCCAGGAACAGACCCTGGTTTTCGTGCCCAAGATCATCGCGATCTTTCTGACGATGCTGCTGACGCTGCCGTTTCTGGGCGCCACCATGGGCGGCTACATGAACCGTGTCGTCGACATGATCATTGTAGGTGGCTGAGGGTGACGATCGGCCTCGACTGGCTGCCCAATACAGCCTTTGTCTATATTCTGCTGTTTACGCGGATTGGCGCTATCCTGATGCTGATGCCGGCTTTGGGTGAAGACATGATCCCAATGCGCATGCGGCTGAGCTTCGCGCTGGCCTTTACGCTGGTGGTCTATCCGCTGCTGGCACCGAACCTGCCGGCCATGCCGGACGATGTGATGAACATTATCGGGCTGATCTTTCACGAACTGGCGATCGGCATCATGCTGGGGGCCATTGCGCGGATCACCGTGATGGCTACACAGGTTGCCGGGGCGATCATCGCTTTTCAGGCAGGGCTTTCAAGCGCCATGGCGGCCGACCCGACGCAAACAGGTGTGCAAGGGGCGGTCTTTGGCAGTTTTTTGAGCTTCCTGGGGATGGTGCTGATCTTCGCTACCGATCTGCACCACATGGCGCTCGCGGCGACGTTTGACAGCTATATGGTGTTTCCGCTCGATACGCCGCTGATGTTTGATGATGCTGCGCAATTGGCGCTTAGAACCGTTGGCAGTGCGTTTACGATCGGCATCCAGATGTCGGCGCCGTTCATCGTGTTTGGTCTGGTGTTCAACCTGGGCGCCGGCATTTTGGCGCGCCTGATGCCGGCCATGCAGGTCTTCTTCGTGCTGATGCCTGCCAATATCTTCATGGGCATCTTCCTGTTCGGATTGCTCCTGACAATGATGATGGGCTGGTACCTGGCAGGGTTCGAGCGCCATCTGGCAATGTGGAGGGGCTAAGCAGTGTCAGACGAAGCCCCCGAACAATCCTCCAAAACAGAAGACCCCTCCCAGAAAAAGCTCGAGGACGCCCACAAGAAGGGCGATGTCGCCAAGAGCCAGGAGGTCGTCACCTGGTTCATGCTGGCCGGATCGGCTGCAATTTTTGCTACCATGGCACCGGGTGCGGCAACCGGGTTGATGGGGTCGCTCGAGCTAATCATGATGAATGCCGACCGGATCTCGCTGGATGGCGATGGTCTGGGCGGCTTCTTCAACAATCTGGCGATGGCCCTGCTGGGCACAGTCCTTATCCCGCTGGTGGTACTGTCGTTTTCTGCGATCATCGCCAATCTCATCCAGCACCGGCCGCTGATGTCGGCAGAGTCGCTCAAGCCCAAGCTTTCCAAAATTTCGCCGCTGGCGGGGGCCAAGCGACTGTTCTCCAGCGAGTCGATCGTCAACTTCCTCAAGGGGCTGTTCAAGATCGGCATTGTCGGTGCTGTGGTGATTGCCGCCGTCTGGCCTGAGCGCGACCGGCTCGACACCATGATGACCGCGGACCCGCTAATCATTCTGTCGGACTTCTGGGAGCTCGGGATCAAGATCTTCCTAGCCACGCTGGCTGTGGTGACGCTGATCGCCTTCGCTGACTATCTCTATGTCCGCCAGAAATGGTGGAAGAAGCAGATGATGACGATGCAGGAGACCAAGGACGAGTACAAACAGATGGAAGGCGATCCTCATGTGAAGGGTCGGCTGCGTCAGTTGCGTCACGAAAAGTCGCGTCAGCGCATGATGGCCTCGGTCCCTGACGCCACCGTGGTGATCACCAACCCAACCCACTTTGCCGTGGCGTTGAAGTACGACAAGGCGATGGGCGCGCCGCAATGCGTTGCCAAAGGTGCCGATGCGGTGGCGTTCCGCATCCGCGAGCTGGCCAAGAAGAGCGATGTCCCGATCGTGGAAAACCCACCATTGGCGCGCGCCCTGTTTGCCAGTGTCGAAATCGGCGAGAGCATTCCCAACGAACATTTCAAGGCTGTCGCCGAGGTAATCGGCTTCGTGATGCGGCTCAAGCAGGGTGCCGGCTGGAAGTCACGCTAATGCGCCGGTGCGGCTGAGCCGCGCTAACTCGCTGTTTTGGATTGCAGCGGAAAGACGCGGTCATAGGCAAGATTGAAGACGAAGGCGTAGCCCATGTAGAACAGGGCGAATGACACATCCATCACCAGCGCCTGCCAGAGGCTGACGCCCAGATACCAGGCGATCAGCGGCATCAGGGCGATCAGCAGCCCCAGCTCGAACAGCACGGCATGCAGAACACGCATCGGCATCGATTTCTGTGTGTCACCGCGCAGGCGCAGCAGCAGGCGATCAAAGCCATAATTATAGATGTAGTTCCAGACCATGGCGAGCGTGGCGCTGCCCACACCGATGACCCCTATGTCGTGCATGGGCATGGCGAAGGCGAAAGCCCCCAGCGGGGTTATCAGGGCAAGCCCGATAATTTCAAAACTGATGGCATGGCGGATACGATCGCGTGGTGTGCGCATGGGAGACCTCAATGCAAATCGGGTCGTCCCGCAATCTAGGTGCCCGGATAGGGGGAGGTCGTCCTCACTTGCCGCAGGCATATCGTGGCGAATGACCAAAAATCAAATCGCGTCGTCCATCAGCCATCGTGGCCATGCAGGCGCAATGGTGCGTTGAAGTGCTGCCATAGCGCTGGTGCGGGTGCTGTTTGGACCGTAATGTCGGTTTGCTCGCCTGCACGGTGTTGAAAACGCCGTTCAGTCTCCCGAAGCAGGGGGGCATTTGCTAGACGTTAATACAGCGCCTGATTCGGCTCGACTCACTGGCTACGGAGCAGATTGACCCATGGCATCGACGCCGCTTGGCGAAGACACGTATCCCGACCCGCTGATTGCCAATGGGCGCAGCGGTGCAGGCCTGTGGCGGGTTTTGCTGCTGGGCATGTTCCTGGTGGGGATTGCGGTTGGTTTTGCACTGTTCAGCGAGCAGATTTCCCCCGACCTGATCATGACCTTTGTCGGCGTGCTGGCGGTGGTTGGGGTGTTCTGCCTGTTCGGTCTGGCGGCCGGGCTGTTTCGTTTCGCCAATGGCGAAGAGCGCCGGACAATCTCCAATGCCGTAGTCGACAGCCTGCCTTTTGGCGCGGTGGTGGCCGATCGTGACGGTAAGATTTCCTATGTGAACGCGCATTATGGCAGCTTCAGCGGGGCGCTGACCAATGGTCTGCCCGTTGGCGTGCCGCGGCTGTTTGCCGGCCAGTCTGACGCGAGTGAGGCGATCTACCGGTTGTCACGCGCTGCCAAGGATGGGCGTGCCGCGGTGGAGGATATCCGCATTGTAGGTGGCCTGGGCGGTTCGCAAGCCGACAGCAGCAAGGCGTTCTGGTATCGCGTGGGCGTACGTCCGCTGCCCGAGTCTGACGAGGCCAAGAAGCCATTGGTGATCTGGTCAGTTGAAGACATTACCCGGGATCGCGACAGCAATGAGAGCGCGTTCCGTGATCTGCAGCGGGCCATCGACTATCTCGACCATTCACCAGCAGGCTTCTTCTCAGCGGATGCGCATGGCCGCATTCAGTATCTGAACTCCACGCTGACCGACTGGCTTGGCTATGATCTTGCCGAGTTCAATTCCGGACAGCTGGGCATGTCCGATATCGTGCGCGGCGATGGTGCTACCCTGCTGATGCGCGGGCGCGGCGACGGCGAGATCCGCACCGAAATCATCGACATTGATCTCGTCCGCCGCAACGGCACCAGCCTGCCGGTACGCCTGTTGCATCGCGCTGCGCGCCTGGCCGATGGCGAACTGGGCGAGACGCGCACGCTGGTTCTGGACAAGTCCAACGCACCTGAGAATGAAGAAGAATTGCGCGCCGCTGAAGTGCGGTTCTCGCGCTTCTTCAACGACACGCCATTCGCCATTGCGACTTTGGA
The DNA here is from genome assembly GCF_055808475.1 of Devosia sp. J2-20. NCBI lineage: Bacteria > Pseudomonadati > Pseudomonadota > Alphaproteobacteria > Hyphomicrobiales > Devosiaceae > Devosia > Devosia sp. J2-20. The sequence continues at coordinate 1,242,727 of NZ_CM147870.1, forward strand.
CGCCGACGGGCGGATTATTCGCACCAATGCGCCATTCGGGCGAATTTTCCATTGGGCGGGCGAAGAAAAAAGCATCGAAATGGAGCCTTTGAGCGGGCTGATCGGCGAAGCCAGCCGGGAGCGTTTCGGCAAGGCTGTGGGCGAAGCACTGGCGCATCGTTCCGAGATCGAGCCAGTGGATGCGTTGCTGAGCATCGAGGGCGATCACGCAGTCCGGCTGTACCTTTCAGCGTCGGAGATGAGCGCGGGTTCGCCTGAGCAGATCAATGTCTATGCGCTGGACATGACCGACCAGCGCAAGCTGGAAGCGCAGTTTGCCCAGAGCCAAAAGATGCAGGCCGTGGGCCAACTGGCGGGTGGTGTGGCGCACGATTTCAACAATCTGCTGACCGCCATTATCGGCTTTTCCGATTTGCTGCTGCTCAAGCACAAGCCAGGAGATCCATCGTTCAGCGAACTGATGCAGATCAAGCAGAACGCCAATCGTGCCGCGGGCCTGACTCGCCAGTTGCTGGCCTTCTCGCGCCGCCAGACCTTGCGCCCTCAGGTGCTTGAACTGCCGCTGATCGTTGACGATCTGACGGTGCTGCTCAAGCGCATGATCGGCGAGAAAAACACACTGACTGTCGAGCATGGCCGCAACATTTGGCCGGTGCGCGCCGATGTGGTGCAGCTTGAGCAGGTGATCATCAATCTGGTGGTCAATGCGCGTGATGCTATGCCCAAGGGGGGCGCGATTACGCTGCGGACCTCCAATGTTGATCGCGGCGAAGCCGAGAAGTTTACTTTTGAAGGCATGGTGCCGGCGGACTATGTGCTGATTGACGTGCAGGATACCGGCACCGGCATGAGCGCCGAAGTGATCGAAAAAATCTTCGAGCCCTTCTTTACCACCAAGGAATTGGGCAAGGGCACCGGTCTGGGTCTGTCGACAGTCTATGGGATCGTCAAGCAGACCGAGGGCTATATCTATCCCGTGTCGACCGTGGGCGTTGGCACCACATTCAAGATCTTCCTACCGCGCCATGTGGCCAGTGAAAGCGAAGTGGCGGCCAAGGTTGCAGCAGCGGCAGCGCCAGTGCGCGATCTGACGGGACACGAACGCATTTTGTTGGTTGAAGACGAGGAGAGCGTGCGCGCCTTTTCGGCCCAGGCATTGCGCGCGACGGGCTATGAAGTGTTCGAGGCTGATGGCGGCGAAGAGGCCATGGAAGTGCTCGAGGATATCGACTTCAAGATCGATCTGATGATCTCGGACGTGGTTATGCCTGAAATGGACGGCCCCAGCCTGCTCAAGGAAGTGCGCAAGTCCATGCCGAACCTGAAGGTGATCTTTGTGTCCGGCTATGCTGAGGAAAGCGTGCGCCGCGACATCGAAGATGATCAGAGCGTGGAGTTCCTGCCCAAGCCCTATTCGCTCGACCAGATCAACTCCAAGGTCAAGGAAGTGCTGCAGAAGCTGGGCAAGGATGAGGTGCATTGAACGAGCAGGGGCGGTCTCCTGGTCCCAGTGAACTCAATGTTCTCGGCGAGGCATTGCAGCCCTGTTCACACGATCCACTAACTGGCTTCTTCCGCACGGGATTTTGTGCTGCTGGACCTGATCATGCCGCCGTGCATCTGGTGTGCATCGCCGTCAGCGACGTGTTTCTGGCTTATTCGAAATCGGTCGGCAACGATCTGACGACACCCATGCCGCAATTCGCCTTTCCCGGACTGGTGGAGGGCAATCGCTGGTGCCTGGTGGCAGGGCGATGGATGCAGGCACATGTCGCCGGTATGGCACCGCGTGTCTATTTGCGCGCTACAAATCAGGCCGTGCTGGGGCTGGTACCCCTCAACCTGCTCAAGAGTTACGCGCTGGACCTGAATTGAAAACGGGCGCCTTGGCGCCCGTATCGTCGCGGCCCTAGGCGGTGCCACCGGGAATGGGTGTTCCGGATGCCAGCAGACCTTTTTCTGCCAGCGTGGTCCACAGTTCAGCGGGTATGGCGACATCCCACCAATCGAGGATGCCGTCGAGTTCCGCCGGCGAACGCGGGCCGGGCAAGACGTTGCACACCACGGGATGGGTCAGGGGAAATTGCAGCGCAGCTGCGGGCAGGGGCACATTGAACTGGTTGCACACCGTCTCGATGGCCTTGACGCGGGCGACGATGGCCTCAGGGGCCTTGGCGTAGTTGAACGTCGTGCCGCCTACCAGAATGCCGGAATTGAACGGGCCGCCGACCACGACAGATGAGCCGCGTTGGGCGGCCGTCGTCATGAAGGGGGCCAGCGCAGTCTGTTCGAGCAGGGTGTAGCGGCCTGCCAACAGGAACACATCCCAATCGCCTAGCGTCATGGCATCCATGAGCACTTCCCACTCGTTGACGCCCAGGCCGATGGCACTGACCAAGCCAGTGTCTCGCAGCTCGCGCAGAGCGCGATAGCCGCCGCTGGCCAGTTGCTGCCAGAGCGGTTTGTTGGCTTCCACGCCGTGGGTTGCGACCCCGATGTCGTGGACATAGAGAATGTCGACATTATTGACGCCCAGCCGCTGCAGGCTGTCCTCAAACGAGCGCATGATGCCGTCGTAGGAGTAATCGTAGACCTGATCGAAGGGCAGGGGATCGACCCAGGCGCCCTTGTCCTGAACACCGGGGCTCACCGGCTTGAGCAGACGGCCCACCTTGGTGGACAGTATTGTCTCTGCGCGGCGGGTGCGCACGACATCGCCGACCAGATGTTCGGAGCGGCCCAGACCATATTGCGGCGCAGTATCGACGTGGTTCAATCCGGCATCGAGCGCATGATGAATAGTGGCGCGAGCCTGATCTGCGGGGACAGCCGAGAAGATACCAGCCAGGCTGGCGCAGCCCAGCCCCAGCGTGGTGATCTCGAGACTGGACTGGCCAATGCGGCGTTTTTCAAGTGTGCGAGACATGCTGTTTCCCCGGCAATTCAAAGCGCGGGGAAACTGACATGTTAGTTGCTGTGCAGCAAGTTAATAGATGCTGCCCACGATCAAGGGGTGTTCTGTCTCCATGCGCACTGGATTGCGGAGGGCTGCGCCGAACTGCGCTTCTTCGAGTTCGAAAATGTCGTCCGGCTGGGTCGAAATACCGTCAGCAAAGCTCAGGGTTGCAGTGCCGAAGCAATGCACGTGGACATCGCCTGGGTTGCGGAACAGGTCGTATTTGAAGTGGTGATATTCCAGATTGGCGATGGTGTGGCTCATATTGTCTTCGCCCGACAGGAAGGGCTTTTCCCACAGCACCTTGCCGTCGCGGTAGATGCGCGACATGCCCTCGATATGGGCAGGCAAATCACCGACCCGCAGTTCGGGACCAAAGGAGCAGGCGCGCAGCTTGGAGTGAGCCAGATAGAGATAGTTGACGCGTTCGGTGACGTGATCGGAGAATTCATTTGCCAAGGCAAAACCAAGGCGTCGTGGCTGACCATTGTGATCGATCACGTAAATTCCAGCGATCTCGGGCTCCTCGCCGGCGTCGAGCGCAAATCCTGGGGAAGGGATGGGGTGGCCTGGGCGAACCACTGAATAGCCATTACCCTTGTAGAACCATTCGGGCTGGACACCCTTCTCGCCATCAGCGGGCTTGCCGTTTTCTAGGCCCATCTGGAACATCTTCATGGAATCGGTCAGGTCATTTTCCGTCTTGGTGCCATTGGCCTTGTGCATGGCATCGCGAGTTGCGGCTGAACCGAGATGGGTCAATCCGGTACCGGTCACGTATAGATGAGCGGGATCGGGATGATCGATAGGCGAGAGCATGCGGCCTTCGGCGAGAATCGCACCGCGGTCAACAGTGGCCCCCAGCCCTTTGGCCTCGATCAGGGCTGCCAGCCCACCCGGACCGGCCAGCGCCTCAATGGTCAGATCATAAACACTGGTGGCACCGATAACGGTTCGGGCGACGTCGTTCTGGATGGCGGCCACGGCACGATTGCCGTCGAGATCGAAGAACTGGATGAGATTCATGGCGCGGCTCCTGCGCGAAAAACGCCCCAAAGGGCAAGGTTGCAGGCATAAAACGCAACATGGGTGCCAGTGGCAAGTCCAAAAATCATACTTATTAGGCGCTAGCTGCCGACGGCCTTGATTCTATACAGCTCAAAATCGGATCCGGCACGATGTTCTCATTTTGTCCCTTGACATAAACGGAACAAGATGAGAACAAATAAAGCACATTGTATGCACCCCCAAACGAGGCGGCCGCGCGTTGCGCAGTCTCCCAGAGCGTGGAATAAGGAGAGAATTGATGGCTAACGCGTCGCTTCGTGTTGTTGAAGGTGGATCGATGGATAAGGACAAGGCACTCGCCGCAGCGCTCGGTCAGATTGAGCGCAATTTCGGCAAGGGCTCGATCATGCGTCTGGGCGAGGCCAGCTCGATCGAGGTGGAGTCGATCTCGACTGGCTCGCTCGGTCTGGATATCGCGCTGGGCATTGGCGGCCTGCCAAAAGGCCGTATCGTTGAGATTTTTGGACCAGAAAGCTCGGGTAAGACCACGCTGGCACTGCATGTGATTGCCGAGGCCCAGAAAGCCGGCGGTATCTGCGCCTTCGTTGATGCCGAACACGCGCTGGACCCAATCTATGCTCGCAAGCTGGGTGTCAATGTTGACGATCTGCTGATCTCGCAGCCGGATGCCGGCGAACAGGCGCTGGAAATTACCGATACGCTGGTGCGGTCGGGTGCGATCGACGTCCTTGTTGTCGATTCTGTCGCTGCACTGACGCCACGCGCCGAGTTGGAAGGCGAGATGGGCGACTCCGCTGCCGGGCCTGCAGGCCCGTTTGATGAGTCAGGCCATGCGCAAGCTGACTTCCTCGATCTCGAAGTCGAAATGTCTGGTTATCTTCATCAACCAAATCCGCATGAAGATTGGCGTGATGTACGGTTCGCCCGAGACCACGACCGGCGGCAATGCGCTGAAGTTCTATGCTTCGGTTCGTCTTGATATCCGTCGTATCGGCGCACTCAAGGATCGCGAAGAGATCGTGGGCAACCAGACCCGGGTCAAGGTCGTCAAGAACAAGCTGGCGCCGCCATTCCGTCAGGTTGAATTCGATATCATGTATGGCGAGGGCATTTCCAAGACCGGCGAACTGCTCGATCTGGGCGTCAAAGCCGGGATTGTTGAGAAGGCGGGTGCCTGGTTCTCATGGGATAGCCAGCGTCTGGGGCAGGGCCGTGAAAACGCGCGGCAATATCTCAAGGATAATCCTGAAGCTGCCCGCACCATCGAACAGGGTGTGCGCGAAAGCTCGGGCCTGTTGGGCGAAGTACTGCTGGTCGAAGGATCGGGCACGACCGAAGACGAATAGGTTTTCCTCCCATGCGGGGATGACTGGGCACCGCGGTAGCGGTGCCCTTTTTGTTTTGGCGCGTCCTGCTGAAAGGTCGCAGAGCAAGAATTTGCAGCGGTTGGCTGGGCGCAAAGATGCAGCGGCAGGCCCGCTGGAGGTGTTCTAAAGAATGGTGATTGACGCCAGATCGGCTCCGGAGGGTCTGGCGGGCGCAGCAATGCTGGACATTTCGCCAAGCTGCGCGATAGAAAGCCAGCCTAACTTTGCTGTGGTGCGCGGGCACCAGTCTCCGAATGAAAGTCCTCTCATGACCAGCGTAAACGACCTGCGTTCGAGCTTTACAAACTACTTTACCCGCAATGGTCATGAGGCGGTGGCGTCCAGCCCATTGGTCCCGCGCAATGATCCGACACTGATGTTCACCAATGCGGGCATGGTGCAGTTCAAGAATACCTTTACCGGTATCGAGAAGCGGCCATATTCGCGGGCGACTTCGGCGCAGAAATGCGTGCGGGCTGGCGGCAAGCATAATGATCTGGACAATGTCGGCTTCACGGCCCGCCACCACACCTTCTTTGAAATGTTGGGCAATTTCTCGTTCGGCGATTACTTCAAGGAAGAAGCGATCGAGCTGGCCTGGACGCTGCTTACCAAAGAGTGGGATTTGCCCAAGGAAAAGCTGATGGTCACCGTCTATCAGGACGATGACGAGGCCATGGCGCTGTGGAAGAAGATTGCTGGCTTGGGCGAAGACCGGATCGTGCGGCTCGGCGCCAAGTCGAACTTCTGGCAGATGGGCGATACCGGTCCGTGTGGTCCGTGCTCAGAGATTTTTTACGATCATGGCGAGCATGTCTGGGGTGGCCCTCCGGGTTCACCAGAGGAAGATGGCGATCGCTGGATCGAGATCTGGAACTTGGTGTTCATGCAGTATGAACAGCAGGGTGACGGTAGCCGTGACAGCCTGCCACGCCCCTCGATCGATACCGGCATGGGCATCGAGCGTATCGCTGCGGTGATGCAGGGCGTGCACGACAATTACGATATTGACCTGTTCAAGTCGCTGATCGGGGCAGCCGCTTCGGCGACCGGGGTTGATCCAAAGGGCGAGGGCAATCGCAGCCTGCGCGTGATCGCCGACCACTTGCGCTCGATGAGCTTTCTGATTGCCGAGGGCGTGTTGCCTTCCAATGAGGGGCGTGGCTATGTGCTGCGCCGGATCATGCGTCGTGCGATGCGGCACGCTACGTTGTTGGGGGCCAATGAGCCGGTAATCCACAAGCTGGTGCCGACGCTGGTGCGGGAAATGGGGCAGGCCTATCCCGAACTGCGCAGCGGTGAAGCCATGATCGCTGAAACGGTGCGGCTTGAAGAGGGACGTTTCCTTAAGACGTTGGGCCGCGGCTTGCAGATACTGGCCGATGAAACCAAGGATATGAACGAAGGCGCAGTGCTTGATGGTGGTTCGGCCTTCAAGCTCTATGACACCTATGGATTTCCGCTCGATCTGACCCAGGACGCGCTTCGTCTGCGTGGCATTACAGTGGATCAGCCCGGCTTTGACGCAGCTATGGCAGCACAGAAGGCAGAGGCCCGCGCCAGTTGGTCCGGTGCCGGTGGTGCTGCCACCGATACTGTCTGGTTCGGGCTGGCTGACAAGCTGGGCCCGACTGAATTTCTCGGCTACGAGACCGAGACGGCAGAGGCCGAAATCAAGGCACTGCTCAAGGACGGCGTTGAAGTTGCTGCATTGGCCGCCGACGAGGAGGGCATAGTGGTGGTCAACCAGACGCCGTTCTACGGCGAGAGTGGCGGCCAGGTGGGTGATAGCGGCGTACTGCATGGCGATGGTCTTGCCGCTGATGTGCAGGACACGCAGAAGTTTCATGGCGTCTTTGCCCATATGGTGAAGGTGAGTGAAGGCACGCTCAAGGTTGGTCAGCCCATCACGCTGGTGGTTGATCACACGCGCCGGTCCTCGATCCGCTGCAACCATTCGGCGACCCATTTGCTGCATGAAGCGCTTCGCATCGTGCTGGGCGACCACGTCGCGCAAAAGGGTTCGATGGTGTCGCCTGACCGTCTGCGCTTTGACTTTGTGCACACCAAGCCGGTTACCGAGCAGGAGATGGCCGAGGTCGAAGACATCGCCAACGCCATCGTGCTGCAGAATACCCCGGTTGAAACGCGCTTGATGGGCGTTGATGAGGCCAAGGAATCCGGCGCGCGGGCCCTGTTTGGCGAGAAGTATGGCGACGAAGTGCGCGTGGTGGCCATGGGCGAGCCGACAGGCAATGGCCTGGGCTGGTCGGTGGAGCTGTGTGGCGGCACGCATGTGCGTCGGACTGGCGACATCGGTTTGGTGTCGATCGTGGCGGAAAGTGCCGTGGGGGCTGGCGTGCGCCGCATCGAAGCGCTGACCGGTACTGCTGCGCGCCATCGCGGCAATACCCATGTGGCCATCGTGAACTCGGCGGCTGGTCTGCTGCGCTCTGGCGGTCATGAAGTGCTCGAGCGTATCGCGGCGTTGCAGGAGCAACTCAAACGCAGTGAAAAGGCCCTGAGTGACGCCAAGCAAAAGCTAGCCATGGGTGGCGGGTCGGAAAAGACCGAAGGTCCCGAGATCATCAATGGGATCGCGTTTGTTGGTCGGGTTGTCGAAGGGCTTCAACCCAAGGATCTGCGCGGCTTGATGGATCAGACCAAGAAGCAGGTCGGCTCTGCCGTGATCGCCATTGTCGGCGTCACGGATGATGGCAAGGCTGGGCTGGCTGTTGGGGTAACCGAAGACCTGATCGGCAGGGCCTCAGCGGTCGATCTGGTGCGGGCGGGCTCGGCGGCACTGGGCGGTCAGGGCGGCGGCGGTCGACCTGATATGGCGCAGGCCGGCGGCCCCGATGGAAGCAAGGCCGAAGAAGCTCTGGCTGCCATTCGCGCGTTGCTCTAAGGCCCTGCCGCGAGCGAAATTCAAAGGCTCCCGCTCTGGCGGAGGCCTTTTTTGGTCGCGTTGGAGAGCGAACCAGATGCCTAACGTCGCTCGCATTTTGCTCAAGAAGGACGACGATAAGCGGGCACGCTGGGCAGCAGCGTCTAAAGGACTTCTGACGTCACCAAGGGGCCGATGAGCTCAATGCGGTTGGTCCAAATATAGCCGTCGAAAGTGTCAGGGATCGTCTTGAGTAGTTCGGGGGTATCGATGCCCGAGGTGCCGGTTTCGCCTGCCTCGACAGGGCCGATCAGGATGATATCGCTGCCAGCCGCTGCCATTCGTTGGTGGAACAGGTCTGGCCAGCCCCACATTGCCCAGGTGTAGTTGATCGGCACCATGACGTGCGTATTGCGACATTCCACGGGGATATGCCCGCTCCAGCCAAGCAGAACGTAACCGATCAGGCAGTATCTGGTGCCTGTAGAGGTGAAACCACGGAGGTCAGGTATCAATTCGTTTGCGCGTTCTGTCGGTTCGGTGCCGCCATAGGCGGACCACAACGCGCGGCGGACATCGGGGTTCGCCTCGATGAGAGCAGCGAGTAGGATGCCCTCATAGGCGTCGTGGCTCTTGTAGTTGATCAGGAAACGCCCTTGGGGGAAGGCCGCGAACACCTCTGAGAGGGTGGGCATCAATCCAATCCCTTTGCCGCGCAGCGGGAAGGTGCTGCCTCTATCGACCGTGTAGCCATAGCCAAGGTCGAGCGCGCGCAACTCCTCCATACTGTGATCGCGAATGGGGCCCTTGCCGTCTGTGCGGCACCCCAGTGACCAGTCATGGAACACGGCCATCTGGCCATCAGTGGTTGCTGCAATGTCGATTTCAACCACATCGGCGCCTGCATCGAAGGCCGCCTTGATTGAGGGCAGGGTGTTTTCCATCAGGTCGTGAGTGGGTGGGAAGATGCGCTCAGCGGTGCAGGTGTCGTTGGCGATGTTGGTTCTGTCGAAGGTTTGGTGAACACCGCGATGGGAAAGCAGCCGGCGCTGCGGATCGGCAGGCGCGGGCGCGTGCCATGATCCGTTCAGGACAACAACGCTAATCGCGAACAGGACGAGCCCGGCCATTGCAATTCTGATCCACTGCCACATGACACGTTCGCAGCTTTAGGTGTGAGGGTTCTATTCTATTGAGGGAGAAGGAAAAAGTGAATGGTTGGCACCGAGGTGTCGGCAGCCCTCACACCTCGGGACCCTGAACTTCCGTGATGTTGGTCACCGGGCCGGTGCGCAGAGCGCGATATTCGGCGAAGCGGCCGGCGATGCGGGTGCGGGCACCATCGATGAAGACATTGACCAGGCCAGAGAGTACCACAACTGCCAAGCCTATATAGGCCAGCAGGTCGGGGTATTCGAAATAGAAGATCGCCCCAAGGGCGATTGCCCACACGATCTGCACATACTGGATCGGCGCGACCTGGCTGGCGGGGGCGTTGCGGGTGGCAGCGATAATGAGCAGATGCCCCATGCCGATAAAGCTCCCGCTAACAGCAAGCAGCAAGAACTGGGTTGGCGTCGGCATGATGAAGCTTGGTATCATCAGGATCGCGTTGAGTACCACCACGTAAAGCGCAGGCACGGCAATCAGGCTGACGCGCTTTTCCTTGCTGGCAATAATCCGCAAAATGGTTGTGGTTGCGCCGCCAAAGAACGCACAGCCAAGAGCCGCGAAATGGCCCGGTTCAAGTACTCGGAAGCCGGGGCGAACCACCAGCATGACGCCGATAAATCCCAACGCCAGCATTGCCCAGCGCGTGAGATCTACGCGCTCCTTGAGGATCAACACGCTCATGATGGTAATGAACAGAGGCATCATGAAGACGAGGGAATAAGTCTCAGCGAAGGGTATGTTGACGAAAGCGTAGGTAACCAGAGCGGCGGATGCGACGCCGGTGAAGGCGCGCAAGTGCACAAGGCGTGGATGAACCAGCTGAAAGCTCTGGCGCCAGTGCTCGCCCTTCGGTTTGACGAAGAGGGCCGGCAATAGGGAGAAAACGGCGATGAAGAAGCCGATCTCAAATACTGACAGGCTTTGCCCGAAGCCCTTGATGATGGCGTCGCCACACGCATAAACCGAATAGGCGACGACCGCATAAATCACGCCGACCTGCATGAAACACCCAAAACAGACTCTGTAGGAAATGCTGGCAAGCTATCGAGCGCCAGCGGGGCTGTCGATGGCCATAATGCTGCGTCAACCTGGTACCGGTCGGCTAAACAGCAAAAGGCCACCCGGTGATGTCCCGGGTGGCCCTGAATGGTCGTTATGTTCAAGCTAAGCGGTTAGAACGAGCCTTTAAGGCCCCCATTGACTGCAAACACATAGCCGGTGTCCCAGTTTTCACCTCGGGCATTGGAGCCCGCGGCCAGCGTGCTCACGGAGACGCCGCCGGTCAGTTGTACACTCTGGGAAACATTGTAAATGCCGCCCAGTGCGACGCCGTAGCGATCGGTTTGGGTGCCGGCGGTCAGTACACCGCCAGTGCGGGGGTGGACGTGCCGCGATCCCAGCTTGCCGTGCCCACAAGGCTCAACTGCTCACTGAGCGCGTGACCAACACCTGCGGTGACGGTCCAGCCGTCGCGATAATCGAAGGTGGATACCAGAGGTGCACCGATCGTGTTGACGGTGAGCTTCTGCAGCGCTGCCCAATTCATCCATTTGACCGAACCCAACGCCAGCCATCCGGGCGCGATGCCGGTCTGGCCGCGTACTTCAAAGGACTGTGGTGCGGTCACATCGGCAGATGCTGCGCCGCCATAGGCGGTACCTGTCAGGGTGTAGGTGACGGGCGCATTGTAGATGGCGCTGATCCGCAGGGCGTATTCGGGAATCTCATAGGCCAGACCTGCGCGCCAGCCGGTGGACCAGCCATTGATGGACAATGGCGTGTTGGTGGTCAAGCTGGTGGGAATGTCGGCCTGGTAGTCCAGGTTCTGCGCCGATACACCACCGATCAGGCTGACGACGCCCAGACCAACCTGTGCACTGACTGCGCAGGTGAGACCGATATCGGTTGAGCGGATGGATTCGGTCATCGCCTGGGAGGTCGATGCGGCATAGGCATTGGTGCGTGAGGTGTCAGATCCGAACGGGTTCTGGACCGATACGAGGCAACTCGCCATATCGAGAATGTCGGCCTTGATGCCAGCATTGTAGTGCACGCGAGAGGGGGTCGTGGATACCGTGCCTGCCATGACGCCCGCATTGGTCACATCCTTATTGATGTAGACATAGGTGGCGCTGCCTTTGGCAGTGTAGGTCGCAGGATCAAACAGCAGATCCCAGTCATAGCCATTGGCCTCGAGTCCGCCAGCATAGGCCACGCCAGCCAGCGGCAGGCTTACGGCCAATCCGGCCAGTACACTCGTCAATCGTTGATTTAGTCGCATGTGATCCTCCTAACCACCCATTGCGCCACAAGGCAGTTGCGCCGTTTCGCATGCTGCCGCCTTCCTCGCGGAATAGCTGACCAATTAGTCAGTCATTCCTCCTAATCGCGATGAAGTTGACCATTACGTCAACTAGTAGTGGATTTGGGGCCGTCGTCAATGCGCTGACTGCTTCTGTGGGGATAGCAGGGTCGACTGTTGCACCCAGGCCACGTCCTCGGGTCCGTGCTCAGATCGCCTGTGGGTGCGGCTCAACAAAAAAAGGCGCCTCCGAAGAGGCGCCTTTGCCGTCAGATGCTGTTGCTGGCTTACGAAGCCGACATTGCCTTCTGCAGATTGGTGTCAATGGCATCGAGGAAGCCCATGGTCGACAGCCATGGCTGATCGGGGCCGACGAGCAGGGAGAGATCCTTGGTCATCTTGCCTTCTTCAATGGTGTCGACGACGACCTTTTCGAGGGTGGCCGCGAACTTTGCCAAGTCCGCATTGTCGTCGAGCTTGGCACGGTGGGCCAGACCGCGGGTCCAGGCGAAGACCGACGCGGTCGAGTTGGTCGAGGTTTCCTTGCCCTGCTGATGCTGGCGGTAGTGACGGGTCACGGTGCCGTGGGCGGCTTCAGCTTCGACGGTCTTGCCATCGGGGGTCGCCAGCACCGAGGTCATCAGGCCGAGAGAGCCGAAGCCCTGGGCCACGATATCGGACTGTACGTCACCATCGTAGTTCTTGCAGGCCCAGACATAGCCACCGGACCATTTAAGGGCCGAGGCCACCATGTCGTCGATCAGGCGGTGCTCATACCAAATCTTCTTGGCTTCGAACTTTTCCTTGAACTCGGCTTCGTAGATCTCCTGGAAGATGTCCTTGAAGCGGCCGTCATAAGCCTTGAGAATGGTGTTCTTGGTCGACATGTAGCAAGGCACGCCACGGTCATATGCGTAGTTGAGCGAGGCATAGGCAAATTCGCGGATCGAATCGTCCAGGTTGTACATGGCCATGGCCACGCCAGCGCCGGGCGACTGGAACACTTCGTGCTCGATGACCTTGCCGTCTTCGCCAGTGAACTTGATTGTCAGCGTGCCCTTGCCAGGGAAGCGGAAGTCGGTGGCGCGGTACTGATCGCCGAAGGCGTGACGGCCAACGATGATGGGCTGGGTCCAACCGGGAACGAGACGTGGCACGTTCTTGCAGATAATCGGCTCGCGGAAGATGACGCCGCCAAGAATGTTGCGGATGGTGCCGTTTGGCGAACGCCACATCTTCTTGAGCTTGAACTCTTCAACGCGGTCTTCATCAGGGGTAATGGTGGCGCACTTGATGCCGACGCCAAACTTCTTGATGGCATTGGCAGCATCGACCGTGATCTGGTCATCGGTAGCGTCGCGGCTCTCGACCGAAAGGTCATAATATTCAATCGGAAGATCGAGATAAGGATGGATGAGTTTGTCCTTGATCGCCTGCCAGATGATCCGGGTCATCTCATCGCCGTCGAGATCGACGACGGGGTTGGCGACTTTGATTTTGCTCATCGGAAATATCTCCCTGAAATCCGCATTTTTGGCCTATGGGCCGGTTCCGCAGCCCCTATAGCATTGGCTTTGGAAACGCGCAAAGGTGCCATAGGGCAAGGGGGCATGCCAGTTGACACCGTGCATATACACGAATACCTCTCGGGTCATGAGTAGTGAGTTCGATCTGTGTCTGGTCCTAAACGCCCGCATGGCGTCGCGCGCCGTGACGCGACTTGCTGATAGGCGGTTACGGCAGCACGGCATCACGGCTGCGCAGTTCAGCATTCTGACCTCGCTGTGGGACCATCCCGGGCGCTCTGTGACGCAGATGGCCAGCGCCATCGCCATGGATCGTAGCACGCTGTCGCGCAATCTCGCCCTGCTAGAACGCAATGGACTTGTGACCACCAGTGCTGCAGAACGCGGCAATGGTCGTGTCAGTGCGCTGAGCGAAACGGGGCGCCAGGTGATTGGCGACGCAATTCCAGCATGGCGCGAGCAGCAATCGCAATTGCGCGCCGCGCTGGACGACCCAGAATTTTCCACAGTCATCGCCGCGCTGCGGCAGTTGGCGCGCCTTTGATTGCATCCCTGACGATCGGGACGCGTTGAGACTTAGAACAGGAGAAAGTGCATGCTGAAGCCAGATCCGTCGGATCCAATTGTTGTCACAGGCATGGGTGTGGTCAGTCCGCTGGGTGTTGGTGTTCCGACCATGTGGAGCCGGCTAACAGCAGGCAAAAGCGGCGTGGTCACCAATGATCGCTTTGATACCGAAGGGTTTGGTTCAACCATTGCCGGACTGGTGCCGCGCAAGGACACTGATGAGCATGGCTTTGATGCTGCCGATTTTATCGACAGCAAAGAGATCAAGAAGATGGATCTGTTCATCCAGTATTCGCTGGGGGCAGCGCAGGAAGCACTCGATCAGGCCAATTGGCATCCTACTGAACTCAAGGACCAGCAGGCGACTGCCACCATCATCGGTTCGGGCGTTGGCGGCTCACCGGTCATGGGACGGGCCTTTGAAATCATCCAGACCAAGGGCCCACGTCGCCTGTCGCCGTTCACTATCCCTTCGTTCCTCGCCAATCTGTCGGCGGGCTGGCTGTCGATTCTGCACAGCTTCCGCGGCCCCATCGGCACGCCAGTGACGGCTTGTGCTGCGTCGGCACAGGCCATCGGTGACGGTATGCGGCTGATCATGACGGGCGAAGCAGAAGTGGCCGTTGTTGGCGGCACCGAGGGGTCGGTCGATCCGATCTCTGTGGGTGGGTTTGCTGCCTCGCGGGCGCTGGCGACGACGTTCAATGATCGTCCATCGGAGGCGTCGCGGCCATTTGACAAGGGTCATGATGGTTTTGTGCTGTCCGAAGGCTCGGCAGTTCTGGTGATCGAAAAGCTCAGCCACGCCAAGGCGCGGGGCGCGACCCCATTAGCCATTCTCGCCGGCTACGGCACCTCGGCTGACGCGTATCACCTGACGGCAGGGTCGCCCGATGGCGCTGGTGCCCAGGTCGCGATGCGCAATGCGCTGGAAATGGCTGGCGTCGATCAGAGCCAGATTGGCTATGTCAACGCACACGCTACGTCGACTGCGGTTGGCGACGCGGCCGAGATCGCCGGTCTAACTGCTGTGTTTCCAGGGCGTGGCAAGGATCTGGCCGTGTCGGCCACCAAGTCGGCCACCGGTCACATGCTGGTGCCGCTGGCGCTTTTGAAGCGGTGGTCTCTGTGATGGCGCTGCGCGAAGGCCTGCTGCCGCCAACGATCAATCTGGAAGATCCTGAAGAAGCGGCTGACAAGTTCGATCTGGTTCCGAACACGGCCAAGGCCAAGAATGTGGATTATGTATTGTCCAACTCGTTCGGCTTTGGTGGCGTCAATGCCGCACTGGTGTTCGGCAAAATCTAGGGCGATGCCGCCTATTTGGGCGGCAGGGTTCTGACAAAGTCGCGGGCGATATTGATCCATTCGGCCAGACGTTCATCGTCTTCAATGGCGTCGCCCGCGACCTCGACAAAACCGCTCATGGTGCGGCCGGTGAAATTCATCGGGCCAGCGCCGGGGCGTTCAAGCGTTGCCGCATAGGCCTGCTTGCCGCAGCGCACCAGCAAGCCGCCATCCTTGATCGGGCCGACCAACATGTTGCCGTGCGACATGAAGGCGATACCACCGAACATGCGCTGCTCACGGATATTGGGATCACCGGCCAGTTGCAGGCGGATGCGGTCGGCAAGTTCCTCGGTGGCCATGCTCATGAACCCGATCCTTCTCGATAGGTGACATGGCGCGGGAGATGGTCCGCGACGAGGTCCCAGACTTGTTGGCTCCGAGAAAAGATCAGCTGGTTGGGCGCATACCAGTCGTTCTGACCTGCAAAAAAGCCAACGGGGATCATGCGGATATCGGGGGCACGTGAGGACTGACCATAGAGCGGTGTGCCACAATCAGGGCAGAAGTGCCGCGTGAACGTCGCGCCCGAGTCGCTTGGTCTATCGAATGCTTTTGCTTTCCCGGCCAGACCAAGCGCGCCGGCTGGGATAAGCGCAATAGTGGAGTGACCCGTGCCGGTTGCGCGCTGGCAATCAAGGCACGAGCACATGAACATCGAGACACAGGGGCCGTTGATGCTCATCTCGGTGGCACCACAGGCGCAGGCAGCATTGACGTGTATGATTGGTTTTTCGGGTTTGCTCATGGCATGAGGCTGACACGCAGTGCCAGAGCGGGCAAGCGCGAGGTTCTTGCCTTTCAGACTGACCTTGGCAAAACTTGTCTGTCCGAGAGGGGACCTGATGACGCTCACCCCGAACTTTCCCATATCAACCGAGCGGCTGCGGCTACGCCCGTTCACGCGTGGCGATGTCGACGGGGTTTTTGCCTATCGGCGCCGTGAAGATGTGGCACGCTATCTGTTCGATGTTCCGCTGAGCCGGGAAGAATGTGCCCTGGCGATCCAGCAGCGCATTGGCCAGGTTGCGCTGGAGGCGGAGGGCGACAGGATCGTGCTGGCCGTGGAACTTGCCAGCAATGCTGCATTGGTCGGCGAAGTGTCGCTCATCTGGCGTAGCGTCGACGCGCGGCAAGGGGAGGTTGGCTGGATATTTGACCCGGCGTACCAGCGACGTGGCTACGCTACAGAGGCGGCCAATGCCATGCTTGATCTTGGGTTCGGGCGCGGTGACCTTCACCGTATTTCGGCGCGCTGTGATGTTCGTAACGAGGCGTCATGGCGGCTGATGGCGCGGCTGGGTATGCGCCGGGAGGCACATTTCCGCGAGCACGCCATTTTCAAGAGCGCCTGGGATGAAGAATTTATCTACGCCATCCTCTGGCAGGAGTGGAAGGCGCGGCGTTCGGGTATAAGCAACTGAATTTTAAAGATTTTTTTGTGCGGCAGATTGGAACGTTATTCCGCACTGGTCGCGGAACTGGTGAGACGAGCTGACGTTGTCCCTAAGCATCCAGACATCAGGGTGGAGGAGATCGTCGCCATGTCGTCACTGTGCCTGCCCGTTAAAACAGATCGCTTGTTGCTGCGCAGTTTTGCTCGCGGCGACTTAGAAGGCCTAAGCGCCTATCACACCTTGCCATCCATGCAGCGCTATACCTTTAGCCACACGCGCGATCTCGAGCAGGTGGCCGGTGCGCTCAAGACGATGTGTAGACATGTCAGCCTGCAGCGTCCTGGCGACACTCTGACCCTGGCGATGGAAGACAAGCAAACGGCTCAGTTGATCGGGCATATCTCGCTGCACTGGTCCGATGCCACGGCAGGGCAGGGCGAAGTCCGCTTTTTGATCAATCCGCGACATTCCGGACAGGGCTTTGCAGGCGAGGCGCTGACAGCATTGTTCGACATGGCGTTCGACCACTTTCATATTCATCGGCTGTTTGCCCGTTGTGATGGTCGTAATCACCACTCCATAAAGCTGCTGCAGCGACTCGGTATGCGGCTCGAAGCGCATTATCGGGAACATGCGTTGTTTCAAGGCGAATGGGATGAAGAACTGCATTTCGCAATTCTGGATCGCGAGTGGCAGCGTTCGAGCAAGGTCAAGGAATTGCCGCGCCATCGTGTCGCCTGATTTGCGTCCGGGATCGAAAACACGGTATGTGCGCCTGATCTAGAGATTGGGCACCATGGCCGGAACAGACTCCTCCATCGAAATCAAACTGCTGCCGACCCCGGTGGTGATCCTGTGCGAACCGCAACTGGGTGAGAATATTGGTACGGCGGCGCGCGCCATGGCCAATTTTGGGCTGTGGGATCTGCGCCTGGTGCGGCCTCGTGATGGCTGGCCCAACGAAAAGGCCATCGCCACTGCCTCGCGTGCCGATCACGTTATCAGCCGGGTTCGCGTCTTCGAGACGCTCGAAGCGGCGGTTGAGGATCTGACGCTGGTCTACGCGACCACCGCGCGCCTGCGTGGCATGCAGAAGGATGTGATCGGCCCTGACGAAGCGGCCAAGCGGATGGTTAGTCACATTGGCGGAGGGCAGAAGGCCGGTCTGCTGTTCGGGCGCGAAAAGTGGGGCCTGCTCAATGAGGAAGTTGCGTTGGCCGACATGATCGTGACTCTGCCGGTCGAACCCGCCTTTGCCTCTCTCAATATCGCGCAAGCCGTACTCATCCTGGCTTATGAGTGGCGGCGTCAGTCCGGGCAGGCAGACAATCTACCATTCGGCAGCCTGCTGCATGATGTGGCGCCCCGAAGCGAACTGGTTGGCATGTTCGAGCACCTCGAAGGCGTGCTAGACGAAAGCGGCTTTTTTACCTCGCCCGAGAAACGACCGACGGTGATCGACAATTTGCGCACGGCGCTGACTCGAGGCAACTTCTCCTCGCAGGAGATACGCACGCTGCGCGGAGTGATCTCCTCGATTGACCGGCGGCATCAGCGGCCCAATCCCAACCGACAAAAGCCGCTGCCCAAGAAGGACGCTGACAGCACCGACTGAGAATTCGGTGGGGGTGAACGCTTTAAGCGTTTTTCGGCTTTGACAGTTCGCGGGCGCGGTGCACATTCGCCGCCATGAGTAGCTCCACGCCCACTGACCCCTCGCGCGTTGCCTTTAGCTATAAGGGTTTCCGCTTTTTCTGGCTGACCACGCTGCTGGTCAGCTTTGCCGTGCAAATCATGTCTGTGTCGATCGCCTGGCAGATCTATGATGTGACAGGCAATGTTTTCCTGCTCGGTCTTGTGGGCTTGTCGCTTTTCCTGCCAGCGCTGCTGCTGATCCTTGTCACAGGACTGACCGCTGACCGTTTTAATCGTCGTGGTATCATGGCGGTTTGTCTGGGTGTGGAACTGTTGTGCGCATTGGGCTTTCTGGCGCTGGTCAATGCCGAGGCGCATGAAGTCTGGCCGATTTTCGGCATTCTGATCGTGCTGGGCACGGCGCGGGCTTTCTGGGGCCCCGCTGCGCAGTCGCTGGCGCCCAATCTGGTGCCGCCCGAAGCGCTATCGAACGCGATTACGGTCAATGCGTCGGCCTGGCAGTTCGCCTCGATCATGGGCCCGGCAGCGGGTGGATTGCTGTATGGTCTATCCCCGACAATTGCGTTTGGCACTGGCGCGGTGCTGCTGCTGGTGGCGATGGTGTGCGTGCTGCTGATTCCACGCCCGGCGCGGCGCGAGTCGCAGCAGGCGACCAGTCTCGAGGTCATCTTCGGCGGTTTCCGCTACATTTTCTCCAACAAGGTGGTGTTGGGCGCCATCTCGCTGGACATGTTTGCTGTGCTGATGGGTGGGGCAGTGGCACTGCTGCCGGTCTATGTGAAGGACATTCTGCATGCAGGGCCAGAGGAGCTGGGTCTGCTGCGCGCGGCGCCGGGCATCGGCGCCATCGTGATGGCATTGTACCTGACGCGGTTTCCGATCCGCGATCATGCCGGCAAGGTGCTGTTCCTGTTCGTCGGCCTGTTTGGCGCTTTTACGGTGGTGTTTGGCCTGTCCACGACCGTGTGGATCTCCATTCCTGCCTTGGCGCTGGTAGGCGCTGCAGACATGGTCAGCGTGACAATTCGCGAGACCATCATGCAGCTTTGGACCCCGGAAGAGGTTCGAGGCCGGGTCAACGCCGTCAATTCGGTGTTTATCGGGGCCTCAAATGAGCTTGGCGAGTTCCGGGCGGGCACGGTGGCCCATTTTATTGGCCCGGTGGCAGCCGTTGCCATGGGTGGCTTTGGGGCAATTGCCATTGCTGTGATATGGAGCCGGGTGTTTCCGGGGCTGCGCGAGCAGCGGACACTCGACAAGAAGATGGCCTGAAACCCCGTCTGGCTTGACTCCGGGCCATACCGGCGATATCACCCGCGCACCTATCGAGACCTATGGTCCGTAGGCGCACCCGGGATCTCCTAAAATAATTGGGGTCTGTCGGTCACTCGCAAGGGTGGCAGAGGAGGGCGCGATCCATTCAATCAAGAAAGGGATACGCGATGTCGAAGCGTCATTCAGCCAAATACAAAATTGACCGCCGTCTTGGCGAAAACATCTGGGGTCGTCCGAAGTCCCCACTGAACGCCCGTGCCTATGGCCCCGGCCAGCACGGTCAGCGCCGCAAGGGCAAGCTTTCGGACTACGGTCTGCAGCTGCGCGCCAAGCAGAAGCTGAAGGGCTATTACGGTTCGGTCACGGAAAAGGCGTTCAAGCGCCTCTACACCGAAGCTGCCCGCGTCAAGGGTGATACCGGCGAAAACCTGATCGGCCTGCTCGAGAGCCGTCTGGACGCGATCGTGTATCGTGCGAAGTTCGTTGCCACTGTGTTTGCTGCACGCCAGTTTGTGAGCCACGGCCACATCATGGTCAACGGCCAGCGCGTCAACATTCCGTCCTACCAGGTCAAGGTCGGCGACAAGATCGAAGTGCGTGATCGCTCCAAGCAGCTGACCGTGCTGCTCGAAGCCACTCAGTTGGCCGAGCGCGACGTTCCTGATTATGTCGACGTCGACCACAACAAGATGACCGCAACCTATGTGCGTGTTCCCGCGCTGTCGGATGTGCCTTATCCGGTTCAGATGGAACCAAACCTGGTCGTCGAATTCTACTCGCGCTAAGCGAAACCGAATTACCAAGTTAGAAAGGGCCGCTCCTCAGGGAGCGGCCCTTTTTGCTTTGATGGACCGGCTAGCCCTAGAACTGGGCTGGTTGACGGGGGACGTCGTCGCTGGTCGGCGCTTCGGCCAGCCCTTGCAGGAAGATCGGGTCGTCATAATCATTGGCAGCAATCGCGTTGGGCGGGATGTTGCTTTCGAAGGCACGCAGACGCTTGAACACCGAAATCAGCGAGATGATGGTGGTCCAGGAACTGGCGAGGAATTTGAACGAATCCTCGACCTGGCCGAAGGCGTTGCTGACCTGCTGAAACAGGCCCAGCGTTAGCGTGCCGGCGACAATGGACGGCCCCATGGCGATCAGCGGGACAAAATTGGAGCCCTGCAGATAGGCGTAGCGGGCAATGTTGAAATAGAGGTAGTGCCGGTACAGCCGGAAGTAGTTGTGCTGCATATTGATAAACAGCTGCCGCACGGTCACCGGCTCTGCGCGCTCCCCACTGTCTTCGCCATAGACCAGCTCCTTGCGGAAGGCGGCCTCGACCTTCTGGTTTTCAAATTCCAGTCCGGGCAGTTTCCAGCCAACAGCGGCCAACAGGACGGTGCCGAAGGCCGACGACACCAGTGCGACCCAGACCAGGCTGCCATTGACTGCCCCGAAGAAGGGCAGCTCGGTAATGTTGTTGGACAATTCCCAAAGCAACGGGAGGAAGACAATCAGGGTCATCACCGAGGCTACCAGGGACACTGCCAGGCCTTCGACAATGTTGGCGAAGCGCTGGGTATCTTCCTGCACTCGCTGGGAGGCGCCTTCGATATGACGCAGGTGCTGCCAGTGGCTGAGATAGAAAAACTCATAGCCCGGCGCCAGCGGAACAGGAAGTGGGCGATGAAGAAGGCGTTGAGCACCAGCACAGTGATGTTGGGGATCAACACATAGGCGACGGTCCAGATTTCGCCGAGGAACTGGTCGAGCGTCACGGTGCCCGGCGTGGTCAGGGCAGATTGAATGAGATTGTAGAACGATCCGTACCAGTCGTTGAGCCAGGCGCTGATCTGGACGTTGAAATACACCACCTCAATGATAGTGACGCTGCCTACCACGGACCACCAGTACCAGCGGCGATTGCCGCCGACCCAGTACCAAGGCACGCAGAACAGATAGCCGGTGAACAGGACATATTGGTAGAGCCACACCTTGTCGGGCGAAAAGAACGGTGCCGGATCGGCTTCGCTGGGCGCGATACCGAGCCAGGGACCTAGGCTGAAAGCGGATTCCAGTTGGCCACCGATCGTGTACCACGCGACCATGACGACGGCGATCCAGCACAGAGCCGCCGAGAAAAACAAACGAGGATTGGGAAAAAAAGAGCGAAACACCGCGAAACTCCTGGGTGTCGGAAAGACTGCTTCATCTAGCCGTCACATTTCGACTAAGGCAAGCCGAGGAAGTTAATGTTTGGTAAGGATTGCCGCTGTTGCTGCCCCTTTCCCTCTCTGCTCAGGAGGGTTATCAGCAGGGAACTGACAGAAAGAGAGTTTGGCATGAGTGAAGGCGTGATGAGCGCGGTCATGGACCCGGCGCCGGCTGACACTGATGATGCTGCGGCTGGTGCGCATCCAATCTATGCAAACGCACCGCGGTCTGTGGAATTCAAACAAGCTGCGCAAGCGGCTGATCCGGCATACGCGTGAAGCATTGGACAAGTTCTCCATGGTGCGTGCTGGCGAGAAGTGGCTGGTAGCGCTGAGCGGCGGCAAGGATAGCTATGGCATGCTGGCGCTGCTACTGGACCTGAAATGGCGTGGGTTGCTGCCGGTAGAATTGCTGGTCTGCAACCTCGATCAGGGGCAGCCCAACTTCCCCAAGCATATCCTGCCCCAATACCTCAGCGGTATCGGTGTGCCGCATCGCATCGAATACAGGGACACCTATTCGATCGTCACCTCCAAACTGCCGATGGGGGCGACCTATTGCTCACTCTGCTCACGGCTGCGTCGCGGCAATCTCTATCGCATTGCGCGTGAAGAGGGCTGTACCGCGCTGGTGCTGGGCCATCATCGCGACGATAGCCTCGAGACCTTCTTCATGAACCTGTTCCATGGCGGCAAGGTTGCGGCCATGCCGCCGCGCCTGCTCAATGACGAGGGCGACATCGAAGTGTTGCGGCCACTGATTTATTGTGGCGAGGACGACCTGCAGCGGTTCTCCGATGCGATGGCGTTTCCGATCATCCCCTGCGATTTGTGCGGCAGTCAGGATGGCCTTGAGCGCAATGCAATGAAGGCCATGCTGGCCGATATCGAAAAGCGCATGCCGGGCCGCAAGGATGTGATGATCCGGGCGATGGGCAATATCAATGCCAGCCATATGCTCGATACGAAACTGTTTGATTTCAACGCCCTGTTTGACAAGAGGACTGCGACTTGACCTTTGACGTGATGGAACTCGCCAATATCCTGCGTGACGCTGCGCGTGCCGAAGCGCTGCCGCGCTTCCGGCGGCTGGACGCGTCAATGGTGACCACCAAGACATCGGCTATCGATCTGGTCACCGAGGCTGACGTGGCGACTGAAGAGGCCATCAAGGCTGCCGTCACGCAATGGATGCCCGAAGCGCTCTTCGTCGGAGAGGAATCGGTGGCTGCTGATCCGGCGCTACTCGGGCGATTGGCCGACGCAGATCTGGCGGTGGTGGTTGACCCGATTGATGGCACCGCCAACTACGCGGCTGGCCTGCCACTGTTTGCGACCATGGCGGCAGTTGTGTCCAAGGGCGAGACAATTGCCGGCATCATCTATGACCCGATGGGCGATGACTGGATGATAGCAGAAAAGGGCAGTGGCGCCTGGCTGCGCCGACCCAATGGCGAAGCAGTGCGGATCAATGTGGCGCAAAAACTGCCAATGGCCGAAATGGTAGGCACGGCCTCGGTCGGGTTCATGCCGCCTGAGTCGCGGGCGGAAGTGCTCGGCAATGCGATCAAGGTGCGCATGATCGTCAATTACCGGGTGGCGGGGCACGAATATCGCACCTTCGCCTCGGGCCACACGCAGTTCGTTTGCTTCAACAAGCTGATGCCATGGGATCATCTGGCTGGTGTGTTGATCAGTCAGGAGGCCGGGGCCTTTGCGGCGCGGCTGGATGGTCAACCCTATCTACCTCACCATGTCGATGGTGGACTATTGGTGGCAATTGATCGTGATAGCTGGGACGAATTGCGCCGCGAGGTCTTCACCTACTAGGTGGCCCAAACGATCAGGATCGAAGGGTCTTGCAGCTTACATAAGTCTGTGCTTATGTAATGAAATGAGCGAAACAGACATTTTTAAAGTTCTGGCCGATCCGACTCGCCGCGCCGTGCTGGAGCGTCTGGCCAGTGATGAACTGACGGCTACGCAGTTGCGAGAAGGCTTTGCCATTTCGCAGCCGGCGATGAGCCAGCATCTGGCCGTGCTGCGCGGGGCTGGACTGATCAGCGAGCGCCGCGAAGGCCGCTTTGCCCACTATCGCGTGGCGCCCGAAGGGCTGGCGCCGCTGCATGCGTGGATTGCGCGCTATCGTGCCTTCTGGCCCACCCGGATCGACAATCTCAAAGACCTGCTCAAGGAGATGGATCAATGACGTCGGAGACAGACGCGTTGGTGTTTGAATGCAGTCTGAACGCGCCGCCGGAGAAGGTGTGGCGGGCATTGACCATTCCTGAGTATTTGTCGCGCTGGCTCAAGCCCGCTGACGATATCGAACTGGCGGTGGTGACAGCAGAAGAGAACAAGAGCCTGACCTATCGCTGGCGCGAGGCCGGGCAGGGCGCAGTGACCGATGCCGAGGACAGTCTGGTGACGTTCGAACTGACACCGAACGACGATGGCGGCACATGGTTCAAGCTGACCCATGCTCCGATGATCGTACCGGTTGCTGCCAATAGCAATTGCGTCAATGCGCTGCTGATGGCCGCCTAAACCTGAATCAAATCAATGCTGAACGGAGGTTCGCCAATGCGCGACATGATGCAACTCGTCCCTATGGTGGTGGAACAATCGAGCCGCGGGGAGCGGAGCTTTGATATCTATTCGCGTCTGCTGCGCGAGCGGATCATTTTCGTTAATGGCCAGATTGAGGACAATATGGCAGCGCTGGTCTGCGCGCAGTTGCTGTTTCTGGAAGCCGACAATCCCAAAAAGGAGATCTATCTCTATATCAATTCGCCCGGTGGCGTGATGACGTCGGCCTTTGCCATGTACGACACCATGCAGTTTATAACCGCGCCGGTTGGCACGCTGTGCATGGGAATGGCCATGTCGGCGGGTTCGTTCCTGTTGATGGCGGGTGCGCCCGGTGCGCGAGCCTGCCTGCCCAATGCCTCGGTGATGCTGCATCAGCCCAGCGGCGGGTTTCAGGGGCAGGTGACCGACATCATGCTTCATGCGCAGGAGAGTGAACGGGTGAAGCGCCGTTCCAATGAGCTCTATGCCAAGCATTGTGGGCGTAGCTATGAGGAGGTTGTTGCCGCGTTGGAGCGCGACAATTTCATGACGCCGGAACAGGCCAGGGACTGGGGAATCATCGACCACGTCTACCGCGACCGCAGCGAGATCGAGGCGCTGACGCGCCCCGATGCCGAGTAGTACTGCTCCGATTAGTGAGCCATATCGGGGGCTGTGTCGGCATTGGCATACTGCTCGCCAACGCCGAACAGTCTGCCGTTCTCGGCTATCAGAATGCAAATCAGCGACAGGATACCCATGCCGGCATAACCGATGGCCACTGGTATCGTTGTGTTGTTGAACATCTGGCCGACATAGCCTCCGATCACAGCACCGCCGACGGTCTGGATGAAGCCAAAGACTGCTGAAGCAGAGCCCGCAACGGCGCCCAAAGGCTCCATGGATAGCGAGTTCATGTTGGGGGCGGCCCAGCCAAAGCTGAACATGATCACTGCCAGCAGCGGGAAGAACAGCCAGAGCGGCATGAAGCCAGTCAGAGCAAAGCCCAGCCAGATAATGCTGAAGCCCGTGAACGACAGCATGGCGCCGTGTGACAGGCGTCGCATACCAAACCGGCGCACGATGCGTGAATTGGTGAAGGAGGACACAGCCATCAGGCCGGCCATGGCTGCGAACGCCACGGGGAAGTACTCACCCAGCCCAAAGATATCGACATAGATTTGCTGGGACGAGCTGATGAAGCCGAACAGGGCGCCGAACAGGAAGGTGCCCGCCAGGCCATAGGAGATGGCCATCCGGTTTGTGAAGACGATGCGAAAGCCACCGACAATGCCCTTGAAGGTGAGCGGACGACGTTTGTCGAGCGGCAGGGTTTCGGGCAGGCGGAAAAAGGTCCAAAGCCAGGAACCCGACGCCAGAACCGCCATAAAGATGAAGATTGTCTGCCAAGGCCCGGTCATCAACAGCACCTGCCCAATGCCGGGCGCGATGATGGGGATAGCCATGAACACCATGAAGGTGAGCGACATGACCTCGGCCATTTCGCGGCCTGAATAGCGGTCACGCACAGCGGAAGTGACGATAACGCGCACGCTGGCAGCCCCCAGACCCTGGATAAAGCGCAGGACCAGCAGGGTGGTGAAGTTCGGTGCGAACACCGCGATGAAGGCAGCGATGACATAGATGCCCATGCCGACTAGCAGCGGTGCACGGCGGCCAAAACGGTCGCTGAGCGGTCCAAAGACCAGCTGGGCCATGCCCATGCCGATCATGAACGCGGAAATGACGAACTGTCTTTCGTTCTCGCTCGCGACGCCGAGCGCCTCACCCATATAGGGCAAGGCTGGCAGCATCACGTCGATGGCCAAAGCATTGAGGGCCATCAAGGCCGCCATCAGGGCAATGAATTCGGGGCGCGAGAGGACTCGCGTGAAATGATTGGACATGAATTGATCTCGGGAAAGCTGCCGCAGAGCCGCAGGCGCTGTGAGTGTGGTCGGAACATGAACCCGCAAAAGGGCTTTGGCAAGGCTTGATCGTCAGGAAACGATGGTTGCCTGGCGATCTGGTTTTCAGGCGGGCTTCAATGCAAAGCTGGGTGCAGCGCGCTCGTTGATGGGCAGGTGCATGGCCGCCGAAGCCAGGCCCAGCATGATGCCCAGATACCAAACCAGACTATAGGAGCCAGTCATGTCAAACACATAACCACCGAGCCAGACACCAACAAAGGAGCCGATCTGGTGGCTGAGAAAGGCAATGCCATAGAGCATGCCGAGATAGCGGGCGCCGAAGAACATGGCCACAAGTCCTGCCGTTAGCGGCACGGTGGAAAGCCAGAGTACGCCCATAGCAGCCGCGAAGGTGTAAGCCGTCAGTTCGCTAACAGGGAAGAGAAGGAACAGACCGATAGCCAGTGCACGCAGAAAGTAGATAGTGGCCAGCAGGATTTGCCTGGGGAGGCGACCGCCCAGATAGCCGGCCAGCAGCGAGCCGACAATATTGAACAGACCAATGATTGCGATGGTCCAACTGCCCGTCGCTGGCGACAAGCCGCACTGCACCAGATAGGCGGGCATGTGGACGTTGATGAATGCCAGGTGGAAGCCGCAAACGAAAAAGCCGACGACCAGCAGACGATAGGAGCCGTGCCCCCAGGCCTTGGCCAGGGTTTCCATGAATGGCAGATCGGCTTGGCCAATCGGGTTTTCGGTGCGACCGCGCAAGGCGTAGCTGAGTGGTATAATCAGCAGCAATGCCATACCGAGATAGAGCAGGGCAGACTGCCAGCCAAAGGCGTTGATGAAGCCCTGACTAATGGGTGCAAGGGCAAATTGCCCGAAAGACGACGCCGCGGTGGCGACACCGAAGATCAGTGAGCGCTTCTCGGGTGGAACAGCACGGCCAAAAGCGGCCATGACCACGCTGAACGAGGAAATGGCAATGCCCACGCCGGTAATGATGCCGGCGGTCACAGCCATGATGCTGGCATTGGGCGAGATGGTCATCAGGACAACCCCCAACGCGTAGATCGCCGCGCCGATGGCGATTGTGCGGCCCGTGCCCACGCGATCGGCATAGGCGCCAGCAAATGGCTGGGCTATGCCCCATGCCAGGTTCTGGATCGCCATTGCCATGCCCCAACCTTCGCGAGACAGACCCAGATCGGCTGTCATGGGCAGTGTGAACAGGCCAAAGCTGGTGCGGACGCCGTTACCGATCGCGGCGACGGCGCAACCGGCGATGATCAGCACGAGCAGCGGCACGGCTGGGCGAAGGGCTGAGGTGTTCATGACGCACGATCCAATTGCTCGGGCGAATCTTGTACGCCCGCCAAGTCATCACGCAAAACAATAATGCGGAATGGGATGGATCAGCATCATTGATAGCTCGGGAGAGACAAGAACGCCGGACACGAGGCCCGGCGTTGCTGAACAAGTCCGAAGTGCATCGATCAGGCGGTCTGTTTGACCGCTATGCCTGCCGATTCCATGTGGGTCTGCAGTTCGCCTGCCTGGAACATTTCGCGGATGATGTCGGCACCACCAACGAATTCACCCTTTACATAGAGCTGGGGAATGGTTGGCCAATTGGTGTAGGTCTTGATGCCGTCCCGCAGTTCATCGCTCTCGAGAACATTGGCGCTGTCATACGGGACGCCGAGATAGTTCAGAATCTGGACGACCTGACCGGAAAAGCCGCACTGCGGAAAATCGGGCGAGCCTTTCATGAAAAGGAACACGTCGTTGTTCTTCACCTTTTCGTCGATGAAAGCATTGATGTCGGTCATAGCAGAAGCCTTTCTGGAGCCAGGGGGCGGGCCCGAAAATTGTTGGCCCATAAATAGGAGCTTGGTGTGGCGCTGTCGAGGGGTGCATCGGCAATCGCCGATCAAGCTTGATTGTGTGCTTCAATCCAGCCTCGCGGCAATCCAGGGATGGCTGGTGAGGTCTTGAACGGTATCGAACTGGATTGCCTCCCAGCCCGCACGGCGGGCACCGTCGATGACCTTGGGGGTGTCATCAAAAAGGAGCGGTGGTTCGATTTGTGGACCGATGCGTTTTTCTATGAAGTCGAAATAGTCCTGATGTGGCTTCAGCGCGCCTATGCGGGCCGAATAGAACATGTCCTCAAACAACGCTGCAAAGCCCAAATGACTCCAGAGCCAGTTGGCGCGCAAATGCTCCTGATTGGTGGCGATGTAGAGCCGCAGATCAGACCGTGCGCCGAGCTGTCTTACAACGTCGAGAACAGGCTGATTGATCGCGCTGTCATGGCTCAGCCAATAGTTCAGCACGGTCATAGTTGAGCCGTTATAGCCCAGGGCGGGGAGACGCCGCTCCAGCGCCTCGACCAACGAGGTCTGGCCGATGATTACCTTCTTCATGAAGATGTCGTAGATGAACTCTTGCTGAAAGCGCTCCGGATCTATGCCCAGATCTGCCTGTAGGTTGGCGTTCCAGCGATGCTGCTGTGCCTCTGGTCGGGCGTGGTATCCGTCAACCAGCACCCCATCGACATCAAAGAATACCGCCCGCGTCACTGGCGCTTCTCGATTGCGCCAAGTCCGGCAATGACTTCGGGTGGTATGTTGAGGCTTTGAATCACCTCGGTGTGTTGGCGGAAGCCAATAAGCTCGCGTTGTACAAAATAGGCCCAAACCACGCTACGGCCGTGGGCCAATGCTGTGGTGTTGTCGGTGCCTGCTGCGGCCAGAGCGGACATCGCGGCTATGACTTTAGCTTCTGCGGCGCCCAGCGACGAGGCGCGCTCCGCCATGATCTCATTGTCGAGGGCGGCGGTGCCGGCCTCGGGTTTGACCATGGCTATCAGATCAAGCGAGTCCCGGAGCGACACTGGGCTGGCCCGGCTCTAGTCGGGCACGCCGGTTTGGAGCGCGAGCGCATGCAGCGCCCCGCCCATATCGGGCTGCAACGCGGCATAGACCAACTGGTGTTGCTGCACGCGTGACTTGCCGCGGAACTGTTCAGAGATAACCGTGGCGGCCCAATGATCGCCATCGCCGGCCAGATCGCGGATCTCGATATTGGCGTCCGGAATGGCGGCCTTGATGCGACGTTCGATTTCGGTGGCTTCCATCGCCATGGCGCTACTCCTTGAGTGGGTGGCCGTCCGGCCGATTCAGTGAAAGATAGGCCACGCCAGAGGCGGCTTCAATACGGCGCGTTGCTGCCGGCTATTGGGTCGCAGCCGGGGTGAGTTCGGTGGTCACTCCCACGCAGCATTCAGCATCCGCTTCGGTTGAAAAATTGGCGATGATGAAATCAACAATCGGACGGGCCTGCTCGGCCATTGTTGTGTCGAACAGACAGTCGAGGGTGTAGCCGAGGCCATTGGCGACGGTTTCGGTGTGAACAATGGTGAGGGGAATGCCCATTGGCGAGTCGGTGCTGGTGCCCTCATAGATAAGGGCGGCATCACTCTGATATGCGGTGGTGCCCTTGGCCCCCATGAGGAAGCCCGGGAATGTCTCACTCCAGCCCGCCTCGAGATCGGCATCTACCAGCGAGGCGAGGGCGCCTTCAGGTGTCCAGCCGCTGTCGTCAACCGGCACAAAGCTCATATTGCACTGCAGCGGGGCATTGGTATGGTTGATGGTCAGCGGTTTGTCGACGCCGCCCGAGGCTTCCATGGTGTCGGGATAGCTCAGCGTATAGGGCTGATCGGGCAGCACGGATCGCGTGATGTTGATGTTCTGCGCGAAGGCGGCGCTCGGCGCCAGGACCATCGAGAGGACTGCCAGGCAGCCCATTGCGGGTCGAATGATCATTGTAGTCTCCAAAAATAGCAGCGCCGCTCCCGAGGTGCCAGAACACCCCAAAGAGCGGCGATCATAAGGCAGATGCACCGATTAGGCTGCAGCGCCGTCCATGAAATCGGGGAACCAGCCTTCATAGGCTGATTTGAGATCGGCAACCGGGAGCGGTTTTGCTGCACCAAGCACCAGATCGGTGCCGCCTGTGCTGCCGATCCACGGGCAGAATACACCCAGTTTCTCGCCTTCGTTCCAAAGCGCCAGCATCTCATCGCTTTGCGGATCGATATTGACGGTCACCAGGTAGCGACCCTGATCCTCGCTGAAATATTGCAGGATGGGATCGTGGCCTTCGAGATCAACAATCTGTGCGCCGATACCCGAGGCGACGGCCATTTCCGCCAGACCCACGCCCAGGCCACCATCGGAGAGATCGTGACAGGCGGTGACCACGCCGGAACGGATCAGCTTACGCACGAAATCGCCAGTGCGACGTTCATGGGCCAGATCGACAGGCGGGGCGGCGCCATCGCGGCGGTTGAACAGATCGCGCAGATAAATCGACTGACCCAGATGGGTGCCGCGCTTGTCGGGGGAGCCGATCAGCAGGATAGGCTGGTTTTCTGCAGCAAAAGCGATGCGCGCCATACCGGTCCAGTCGGGAAGAAGGCCGACGCCACCAATGGTTGGAGTAGGCAGAATGCCCTGGCCGTTGGTTTCGTTGTAGAGCGAGACATTGCCCGAAACGATCGGGAAGTCGAGCGCGGTGCAGGCTTCCCCAATGCCCTTGATAGCATGGACCAGCTGGCTCATGATTTCGGGGCGTTCGGGATTGCCGAAATTGAGATTGTCGGTTGCGGCTAGAGGTTCAGCACCCGTTGCGGTCAGATTGCGCCAGGCTTCGGCCACAGCCTGCTTGCCACCCTCATAGGGATCAGCTTCGCAATAGCGCGGATTGACGTCAGAGGTGAAGGCCAGCCCCTTGGTGGGGTGGCCCTCAACCCGGATCACGCCGGCGTCACCGCCGGGCAATTGCATGGAATTGCCCTGGATCAGGGTGTCGTACTGCTCATAGACCCAGCGACGTGAGGCGATCTGGTGGCCGCCCACCAGCTTGAGCAGGGCCTCAGCCACGTCCAACTGTGGCACATCATCAGCTGCCAGCGCGGCTGCAGGCGCGGCCGGGGTCCATGGACGGTCGTATTCCGGGGCTTCGTCGCCGAGTTCCTTGATCGGCAGATTGGCGACTTCATCACCCTGCCAGAGCACGCGGAAGCGCAGATCGTCTGTAGTCTTCCCCACGGTGGCGAAATCGAGTTCCCATTTCACGAACACGGCCCGGGCTACCGCTTCCTTTTCGGGATGCAGGACCATGAGCATGCGCTCCTGGGATTCCGAGAGCATCATCTCATAGGCGGTCATGTTGGTTTCGCGTACGGGTACCTTGTCGAGATCCAGCTCGACGCCCAGATCGCCCTTGGCGCCCATTTCGACTGCCGAACAGGTCAACCCTGCCGCACCCATGTCCTGAATGGCAATGACGGCGCCGGTCGCCATCAGTTCTAGGCACGCTTCAAGCAGACGCTTTTCAGTAAAGGGGTCGCCAACCTGCACGGTAGGGCGTTTCTCTTCGATGTCATCGCCAAATTCGGCAGAGGCCATGGTCGCGCCACCGACGCCATCGCGGCCGGTCTTGGCGCCGAGATAGACGACGGGCAGGCCAACGCCCTTGGCTTCGGAGAGGAAGATCTTGTCGGTATCTGCGAGGCCCGCGGCGAAGGCATTGACCAAGATGTTGCCATTATAGCGCGCGTCGAACTCGACCTCGCCGCCAACGGTGGGGACCCCAAAGGCGTTGGCATAGCCGCCAATACCAGCCACGACGCCCGATACCAGATGGCGGGTCTTTTCGTGGTCGACAGCGCCAAAACGCAGGGCATTCATTGCGGCGACCGGGCGTGCGCCCATGGTGAAGACGTCGCGCAGAATACCGCCCATGCCGGTACCGGCACCCTGATAGGGTTCGATGAAAGATGGATGGTTGTGCGATTCCATCTTGAAGACCACAGCCTGACCATCGCCGATATCGACCACACCAGCGTTTTCGCCAGGGCCTTGAAGTACGCGCGGACCCGTGGTGGGCAGGGTCTTGAGCCACTTCTTGGACGATTTGTAGGAGCAGTGCTCATTCCACATCGCCGAGAAGATGCCCAGCTCGGTATAGGTCGGCGTCCGCCCGATCAGATCGAGGATCTTCTGATACTCGTCGGGCTTGAGGCCGTGGTCGGCGACGAGTTCAGGGGTAATGACGATATCGTTGGGAATGCTCATCAGGCTGGGGTTCCGTAGGGCGGCTCTGGAAAATATTCCATGTGGTTCTGGGTGGAGTGGGCGGTGTCTTCGCCGAACAGATGTCCGACCAGCCACAAGGCCATGTCGATGCCGGCCGAAACGCCCGCGCTGGTCACAACATTGCCGTCGTGCACATAGCGCTGGTCGAGAATGTAGGTGTGCGGTGCATGGGCACGCAGGAAGTCGAGCGCGCCGCGATTGGTGGTTGCCCGCCGGCCTTCCAAGAAACCTGCACGTGCCAGCAGGGCAGCCCCCGTGCATACCGAAGTCTGCCATTTTGCCTGGGCCAGGTAGGCGCGCAGTTCGGCGTTGAAACTATCGTCTTCAGCCAGTTGGCGCGTGCCCTTGCCTCCAGGGACAAGAACGACGTCAGCGCGTGGTTTACCGGCAAAGTCATAGTCAGCAATGATCTTGAGACCCTTGGCGCAGTTAATGGTCGTGCCGGGCCAGCCGACCGTGAAGACCTCAAGCGGTGCGCCCAGTTGTTTGGCGATAGAAAACACTTCCCAGGGACCAACGAAATCCAGCTCTTCAACACCATCAAAGACCACTATGGCTATGCTGGCGCGGGGGGCGGCATCAGACATGGCGAACCCTCCAGAGGTGGGACAGGGTGAAGGTGTGGCGCTGCAGACCCGAAATGATGGGCGTGCGGCGCTGGATCATTTCAGGCTGCCTGACCAAGCAGGCCCGCAAACAGCGCTCTGCCATCATCGCCGCCATGTGCGGCTTCAATAAGGTTCTCCGGGTGTGGCATCAGACCGAGAACGTTCTTTTGGTCGTTCAGGATACCCGCGATGTCGTTGAGCGAACCATTTGGATTGGTGCCCTCAGCATAGCGGAAGGCGACCTGGTTTTCGCCTTCAAGCCGGTTGAGCGTTTCGGTATCGGCGAAGTAATTGCCGTCGTGATGGGCCACCGGACAGCGAATGATCTGGCCTTGGCTATAGCCACGGGTAAAATCGGTGTCAGCATTGGTGACTTCGAGCTTGACCTCACGGCAGACGAATTTGAGCGACTGGTTGCGCATCAGGGCGCCGGGCAGCAGGCCCGCTTCGATCAGGATCTGAAAGCCGTTGCAGACGCCGAGCACCTTGGTGCCCTTGGCGGCGCGTTCGCGAACGCGATCCATGATGGGAGAGCGCGCAGCGATGGCGCCGCAGCGGAGATAGTCCCCATAGGAGAAGCCGCCCGGAATGACGACCAGATCGACATCGGGCAGATCGGTGTCCTGGTGCCAGACTATGGCCGGGGCAGTACCCGAAATTTTGGTCAGGGCCGCAATCATGTCGCGATCACGATTGAGACCAGGGAAGACGATGACGGCGGATTTCATCGGCTAGTCCTCGCTATGTCAGGAGTTGCGAGGCTCTTTTGGTGAGTCTTGGCGCAAAAGGCAAGGGCCGAGACATGCATATCCCGGCCCGATCGATTCCACTGCGTTTCGCTCGCTACTCGGCAGGGTTGGCCTGCAGCTGGTCGCGGGGCTTGGCCGTGCCAGGCAGGTGGGCCCAGCGGGGCCGCTCAAACAGGAACTTGCCCAAGCCCGTGCGCTGCACCAGCCAGTACAGAACCAGCGGTGAAGTGATGGCGACAGCCATGGTGATGAAGGTCAGTAAGGTGGGTTCAAGGACGCCGAACTTGATCAGCAGCGTACGCGCAATGCCCATCGGGAGGACGAAGGCCACGTAGATGATCAGCGACTTGCTGCCCATCCAGCGCAGCCAGTCCATGACGGGCAGTCGCGTCAGAAGAGCGGCTATGACGCACAGCGCCGCTGTGCCAGCAAGCGCCAGCACCAGGTGAAGACCGGGCAAGCCAGCCAGACCTATCACGGGGTGAATGGGGTCCATTGCGAAGCCGGGCGAGAAGACCAGCGCTGTGTTCAATATGGCCCAGATCAGCAACCCCACAAGGGCCAGGGCATTATTGGAGGTTGCCCAGGCTGTCAGACGGAACAAATGGGGTGCGAGTACAAAGCCAGCATAGAAGAACACGAAATAGGCGGCGAACTGATCGATGGCATAAGCGCCAGTGTGAATGGCGGCCATTTGCAGAATGGCACCGACGGCGAAGACACCCCAGACCGGCGCTCGCAGCATATGCAAAACCTTGGTCACCGCGCTAACAACGGCCAGCATGTAGATGAACCAGAGCACGCCATATGGCTGCACCACCGCCCAGCCAAGCTGTTCGAGTGCGCCGAAGGGGTTGGTGGCTAACAGCCCGACTTTGAAGACGATATGGATGATTGCCCAGAGGGCGTAGAAATACAGGTAGTGAACCACCCGACGGTCGGCAAAGCCACGCCAGGGGCGATCGATGACCTGAGAGAGAAACAGGCCTGAAATCAGAAAGAATTCGGGCATGCGGAAGGGGGTGGCAAAGGCAATCGCCCAGTGGAAAAGGCTGATGCCACCAGTGTCTTCACCCACGCTGGCTGCCGCATACATCATGACTACCAGAAAGATGGACAGGCCCTTGGCCATATCCACCCAATCGAGACGCTTTTGTAGGATTGCCATTGTCCACACTCCGAGAATTGTGTGGCGCAGCCTAATCGTGCGTCCTCTCAGCGAGGTTACCAGCCGCAGATGGGTTTGAGATAGATGCGCGAGTGGTAAGCATTTGACTAAGCCCGGTCAGTCCACTCGGTAGGCAATCTGCATGCCGTCGTCGAAGTTTTTGGAGCGGGCCAGTTCCGTCGTGGCGCGACCCGCCTCAGCAATGGCGGCCAAGGCAGGCGCGCATTCATTGCAAATCAGCCAATAGGGTGTGGGGGTCGTGCCGAACACCGGATCCACCGCGCCTTCGCTTCGATAACGCCAGTCAACGGGCCCAAGCAGAGCGCCGTTGTTGCCGCTGATATAGGAGATATCGTAGGCAGCAGCGATCGGGGAGAGGTTGTAGTCCTGCCAACCGATCAACTGTCTCGATGGATCAAAGCTGGCGCCGGCATCGGACTGGATTACGGCGTAGAGGTCCGGGCGGTCCCAGACCGGATTTTCCAAGCGATTTTTGACCATGGCAATGCCGGCGACTGCCTGTGGTGTCAGCAGGGCTATTAGGACCCAGCGCTTTGCGCCGGGACCGGCGAGGAGGAAGGCCATGACAGTCATCACCATCATAAAGGCCGAGTGCCAGGGGATTCGCCGTAGACGGCGGCGGCCCCCACGGCAAATAGGATTGTCAGGGCCAGCAGGGTGAGCAGGATGGCGCGCTGGTGCCACAAACCATAGCAGAGCAGCGCAAGGCTGAGAATCGCAGTCGGCCAGGTACGCAGGACTGGCCAGGTCAGCGGCCAGGCAAGGTTGTAAGCAATCATGTCCGCCAGGTGCGCGCTGGATGGCGCACTTTCGGGATTACCCAGACCAGAGACCAGCGCGCAGGCGCCAAAGAACAGGCCCAGTGCTGCGGGCGCCAGCAGGGTGGGCAACCGGGCGCCGCGCTGCAACTGGACAAGCAGCCACAAGGCGAACGGGAAGCCTGCGTAGAAATGGAAACCACAAGCGAGTGCCATGACCCAGCTCGCGGCAGTGGAGCGCCCGTTTCGCTCCAGCAACAGGGCGCCCAGTACCGCGGTCAAGACGAGGCTGTAGGGGCGAAAATGATAGCCCCAGTACTGCATTACAACATGCGAACAGAGCAGCAGCGCCAGGATCAGCACATCGCCACGCAGCAGGCGCGCCAACAAAACAGCGTTCACGATGGCGACGACTAGCGTGAAATAGCGGGCCTGCGAAAAATCAAGGAACAGCGAGAGACCGCGCAGGATCCAATACCACAGCGGCGGGTGCCCCTCGCCAGGTATGATGAGGAAATCGGGCAGGCCCGACAGGTTTTGCGCCCATAGCCAGGCTTGGGCTTCGTCGCGCCAAGGCTGATGGCCAACGGCCAGAACACACTGCAACGCAATGTAGAGCAGGACGATAATGATCGCCGCGACGCGGTCGCCCCGGCTGATTGGCTGGCTGGTTGAGCCAGCGGTCAGGTCAGGCGATGCGGCGTGGGACAAGGCGTTCCTCGATCTTATCGTCGCCGGCAGAGCCGCCCTCATGATACTCGGCATCCTCGTTGACGCCCCAGACGTCGTGAACACTGCTGCCAGCGATGATGTTCTTGGCGGTCAGGATGCCGGTCATCATGGCATGGTCCTGATTGTTGTACTTGTGCATGCCGTTGCGCCCGGCAAGGTGCAGATTAGTGAACTGCTCCTCGAGCCCTTCGGTGATGGTGTCGACATTGATCTTGTAGGTATCGTCATAGACCGGATAGGCCTTGGGCTGGCGAACAACCGAGCCATCGATGATGTCCTGAGGCGCTGCCAGGCCGAGTTGACCGATTTCCTGCTTGGCGCGGGCGATAAGGTCGGCGTCGCTCATGTCCCAGGTGTCGTCGCCGGCATTGCAGAAGTATTCCATGCCGTAGCAGGCCGTATTGGGGTCCGGCACCATATCCGGCGACCAGGATTTGAAGTTCTGAATGCGGCCGACCTTGACGCTGGGATCGTGGATATAGATCCAGTTATCATCAAAGCTCTCTTTGCCGCGCGTGATCAGCCCGATGATCAGGAAGTCGCGATAGCGCAGGCCCTTGGCGGCCGCGGCCACAGTGGGGTCTGCATCTGCGCCCAGCATGCGCACCAGTTCATTGACCGCAGCGGTCGAGACCACATGATCGGCTGTGATCTTGGTTTCCTTGCCCTGGGCATCGGTAACAATGGCGATCCACTTGCCGGTTTCGGCGTGCTGGCTGATCGCCGTGATGGTTGAGCCCATCATTATGGTGCCGCCTTGATCGACAATCTTGTCGCGGGCGCGTTCCCACATCTGACCGGGGCCGAGGCGGGGGTAGCGGAAACTGTTGATCAGGGTTTTGATTACCCCGTCACTGCCGGATGGTTTCTTGCCCAGACCGAAGCTCTGGATGATGGCCTGATAGAGATTGAGGCCCTTGATACGCTGGGCGGCCCAGTCGGCCGAAATGTCCCCGCAATCCATGCCCCAGACCTTTTCGGTATAGGTCTTGAAGAATATCTCAAACAGACGGCGGCCAAAATTGTTGACCACCCATTGTTCAAAACTGACCACATTGCGGTGGGGGCGGATCTGCGCCCAACCATAGGATATTACGCAGCGTAGTGCTTCGACCGGCCCAAGCTTGGCCAGTGCGTCGCCGGCTCGCAGCGGGTAATCAAAGAGCTTGCCGTTGTAGTAGATGCGGCTTGAGCGGGGACGCTGCAGCATCTCGTCGCCCATGATCTCGGTCCACCAGGCCTCGACTTCAGCGCTTTTGGAAAAGAAGCGGTGCCCGCCGATGTCGAAGCGATAGCCCTTGTAGTTCACCGTGCGGGAAATGCCCCCGACATAGACGGGATCGCGCTCGACGATAGCGACGCTATGACCGGCCTTGGTCAGCTCATAAGCTGTTGTCAGACCGGCAGGGCCGGCACCAATGATCAGGGTTTCGACATTCATGGGCGCACCGCCGCCTTGTTTGCGAGAAAAGCCAGAACGCCACCGGCAAACGAAACATGCTTGTGGGCGAGGAATGAGTACAGGACGACTAGTCCCACAGCGCCAAGATGGGCGATGCGTTCCTGTGGTGCGGCCACAGGGAGCTGGTTGAGCCAGTCAAAGATGGACAGGGTGAACAGCATTACCAACGCAAAGGCCACGAGCAGTCGCAGCAGCAGTGTGGTCAGCGAAATGACAAGGAAGCTGGTGAATTGCTCATGGGCGGCGCGATCGTCCGGGGCAAAGACAAAGCGCCGGGAAATGACAAAATTCACGCCCATGCCGCATAGAGCACCCAATGCGATGGCCGCGGCATACAGCGTATGCGCGCCAGCGAACCCTGCCGTCAGTAAAAACTGCACAAGCGCAATGTCGACACACGTCGCTGCGCCTGCAGAGACCAAGTAACGTGGAAAAGCGCCCAATAGAACCGCCGACAACAGCTGATAAGTGTTGTCGGAAGGCTAGCCAGTGTGGGTTAACAAACGGTCAGCGCAATCGAAATAGACAGATGTGTCAGATGATTGCGCTCGCAGTTTTGCTAGACGGGGACGGAAGCATAGGCCGCGAAGAGAAGGCCCAGAGTGGCGAAGAACATGACCGAGAGGGAGATGGTTTTGAGCATAGCAAAGGGTCCGGCGTCACTGCTTGACGCGCTCTATCTATCGCCGTGAGGCGTTAATTTGAGATTTCGATCGCGTAATTTTCGATCACGGTGTTGGCCAGCAGTTTTTCACACATGCTGGTGATCTGAGAACGCGCGGCGGCCTCATCAGTTCCTTCCACGACAAGATCAAAAACCTTTCCTTGCCGGACAGAGCCAACATCGGGGAAACCTAGACCCCTTAGCGAGCCTTCGATCGCCTGGCCCTGTGGGTCCAGAACGCCAGCCTTGAGGGTGACCGTGACGCGCGCTTTCATCCGTATCTGCTCCGGCTACTGAACGAGACGCGGACCAGTGGTCAGCGCATTTTCGGTTTCAACAAGAATGCCAAGTCGCTGAGCGACGTCGCGATAGCTTTCGATCAGTCCGCCAAGGTTTTCACGGAAACGATCCTTGTCCATTTTGGCGCGGGTCTTGACGTCCCACAGGCGGCAACTGTCGGGGCTGATCTCGTCAGCCAGCACGATGCGCATCAGATCGCCTTCATAAAGGCGACCGCATTCGATCTTGAAGTCGACCAGCTGAATGCCGACGCCCATGAACAGGCCAGTCAGGAAGTCGTTGACGCGAATGGCCAGGCTCATGATGTCGTCAAGTTCGGCCGGGGTGGCCCAGCCAAAGGCCGTGATGTGCTCTTCGCTG
Source organism: Devosia sp. J2-20 (assembly GCF_055808475.1). Classification (NCBI taxonomy): domain Bacteria; kingdom Pseudomonadati; phylum Pseudomonadota; class Alphaproteobacteria; order Hyphomicrobiales; family Devosiaceae; genus Devosia; species Devosia sp. J2-20. Next base: position 1,281,886 of record NZ_CM147870.1, read on the forward strand.
ACCATGGGGTCATGCAGCGCATCGTCCTTGTAGCAGAACTCGATGATGGAGCGGGGCAGCTGGGTGCCAGGCTCAAGGCCCAGGCGCTTGACCAGCGAGCCAGCTGCAAAGTTGCGCACAATGATCTCGAGCGGAATGATTTCCACTTCCTTGATCAGCTGCTCGCGCATGTTGATACGGCGGATGAAGTGAGTCGGGATGCCCAGGCCGTTGAGCTTGGTGAACACGAACTCAGAGATTCGGTTGTTCAGAACACCCTTGCCGTCGATGACTTCATGACGGGCGCCATCACCTGCGGTGGTGTCGTCCTTGAAATACTGAACCAGAGTGCCGGGCTCAGGACCTTCGAACAAGATCTTGGCCTTGCCCTCGTAGATTTTGCGTCGACGGTTCATTGGGAATCCGGACCGTTTGGAGGAGGGGAATTTGGCCGCTTCATGCGCCAGAACGGTGCAAAAAAGCAAGCTCTTTCGCATTCATTGACTGGATAGCGGCGCTGCATCGCATGTTGTCGAGCATAAGGCCGCAACGTTGGAGGGGCCGTTGATTTGGTCGTCTGAACCGCCTATGTCCAATGGCGAGCGCCTGTAGGGCGGCAATGTCAAAGGCAAGCGGGAGAGTCGCATGAGCCAGTTTGAAGATCGGGCGAAGGGGCAGGAAGCCAAGTATGCCTTTGACGCCGAGACCAAGTTCAAGGCGGAAGCCCGCCGCAACAAGCTGCTGGGTATCTGGGCCGCAGAACTGCTGGGCCTGACCGGCGACGCCGCCAACGGCTATGCCGCTGAAGTTGTCGCAGCTGATTTTGAAGAAGCCGGCGATGAAGACGTGTTCCGCAAAGTTTCGGGCGACCTCAAGGCCAAGAACATTGCCGTTGGTGACGACGTGATTCGTGCCAAGATGCTGCAGTTGGCCCAGCTCGCCAACGAGCAGGTCGCTGCCGAGGGCTGATCGGTTCAAGAGCCGGCAAGCACTGTTTAGGGAGCTGATCGCAAGATTGGCTCCCTTTTTGATTCCACTTCTACGTACGGCGCTCCGTAGTGTTCCGAGTTACAAAGTGCAGCGGGGATGGCCTTAAATCCCTCTAGAGAGCAGCCGAACGTTGAGTCCGGCGGACTTGAGGGGGATGGTCATGCAGCACGGGGTAAAGAATTTCGAAGTCGTCGCACCGCGATCGCGGTTTTATCAGGGCGGGTTTGGGCGGATGTTCCCCGATCTCAAGCCGTGGAAGCCAGAACTTGCGGCCGAGACAGCGACCGCTCTTGAGCAACACATGCTCGATTTCGCAAATGCGAAAATGACAGCCGCAGATAACGAGGACACGGACTCCACCCTGCCGGCCGGTTACACCTATTTCGGCCAGTTTGTTGATCACGACATCACGCTGGACGTCACGCCCCTCAGTGATGCGGAGGTCGACCCAAACAGGTTGCACAACTTCAGGACGCCTCGGCTCGATCTGGACAATGTTTATGGATTGGGGCCAGATGCTCAGCCTTATCTGTATGAAAACGTGGCAGGGCGGATCAAACTTCGCGTCGGCAGTATCGACAGCAGATTCAGGGATCTAGCGCGCCTCTCACGTGCAGAGGGCGAAAGTCAGACAGCGCTAATCGGGGACCATCGGAATGACGAGAATGCTGTGGTCGCGCAGGTGCAGTTGGCGTTCATCATGGCGCATAATAGTCTGGCCGACGCGGCTTTCGATCTGGGTCTGCAGGGAATGGCCGGGTTTCAGGCTGCACGCAACACGTTGAAATGGCTCTACCAGTGGGTGGTGTGGAACGACTATGTCGCCCGCATCTGTCAGGCGGAGGTGCATGAAACCGCTCTAAGGCATCATCCAGACGCGGTTGGCGAGGCTGCGTGGGAAGCAGGCTATAAGCACGTCTTTGACTGGCGTAATACGCCATATATGCCGCTGGAATTTTCCGTCGCGGCCTATCGCTTCGGACACTCGCTGGTGAGAGACCGTTATCAGACCAACGTGCTGCATGGATTTGGCAGTTTCATACCGATCTTCGCGCCGAACGGCGCGACCCTGATGGGTTTCCGGGCACTGGAAGCAGATCGGGTGGTGCAATGGGACTGGTTCCTGCCGATGACCAGCTCCAGCAATCCATTTCCCCAAATGACGCGGAAATTTGACCCGCGGCTGGCTCAGGCCCTGACCCATCTGCCGGAGGACCCCGAGCGACCAGGCGACAGTGCCAAGATCCTCAACGTACTGGCGGCCCGCAATCTGGTGCGCGGCGTGCGTATGGAACTGCCGGCGGGCACAGCAGTTGCTAAGGCGCTCAATGTGGCGCCGATTTCCCTGTCGGACACCGAACCGGACGCTCTGTGGTACTATGTGCTGCGCGAGGCCGAACTCGATGGTGGGAATTGCCTGGGAAAAGTGGGTTCGATAATCGTCGCGGCGACATTTGCCGGGCTGCTCAAGGGTGATCCGCTATCGTATTTCAATATCGAGCCCGGGTGGACACCCGCCAAGGACACCCTGCTGAAATCGCTGCAGAAAAAGCTGAGCGCGGCCAATAGATCCGCATTGAATGCGGATGCGCACGTTGAGCCGCGACCGGTGGGACAACCCGACTGGACATTCGCTGCGATCATTCGCCTGGCTGGGTTGCCGGTTCAGGCCGACGATTTCGCTCAGCAGTGACTGACCCTGCCGTCACAGCCGCTGCATCAGACGGGTAAACATCAGCAAACCCTCAGGCCAGGGACCATGACCGGAGTCCAGATTGATGTGTCCTGCGTCGCCTGCCTGATGAAAATCGGAGCCCCAGCAGGTGGCAAATTCAACGGCGCGATCGACTGTGCAGAGGGGGTCGTTGTTGGATGTCACCAACATTGAGGGAAAGGGCAGCGGGTCGCGCTGGATGGGGCGAAAGGCATGCATGGCCTCGGGTGCGGCAGAACTAAGGTCAATATCGGGTGGCGCCACCAGAAACGCCCCACGCACGTTGTCGGGCAGGCGGGTGCCAGCCTGAGCCACAGCAATAACCGCCAGAGAGTGTGCCACCAGCACGACAGGTCGCGCCGTCAGGCGGCATGCCTGATCAATGGTAGCGACCCAGTCATCCAGGTCCGGCTCATCCCAGTCGGCCTGTTCCACGATGGCGGCAGTGCCCATGCGTTCGGCCCAGCGCAACTGCCAGTGGCCGTCTGCCACATTGCCCAAACCGGGCAGGATGAGGATATCGCAATCCGCGAGCTTCATGGACTGATCAGTCCTTGCCGGTGCCGAACACGCGGGCGAAGATCGTGTCGACGTGCTTGAGGTGATAGGCGTCATCGAACATGGCATCGATTTGCGCATCACTCAGAGTCACTTGCGGGTCTTCCTTGAGGTTCTGGGCAAACTGACCAGCGCGATCGCCGCGCATTTCCCAAACCTTCATGGCATTGCGCTGGACGGCGGCATAGCTGTCTTCGCGTGAGTAGCCGGCCTGTGTCAGGGCCAGCAGCATGCGCTGGGAATTGTGCAGGCCGCCAAGCAGGTCGAGGTTCTTGCGCATGTTTTCGGGATAGACCACCAGTTTGTCGATAACACCTGTGAGGCGACCCAAGGCAAAGTTCAGCGTCACCGTGGCATCGGGACCAATCATGCGCTCAACCGAAGAGTGCGAAATGTCACGCTCATGCCAGAGAGCGACGTTTTCCAGCGCGGGCGTGACCATGCCGCGCACCAGGCGGGCGAGACCGGTCAGGTTTTCGGTCAGTACCGGGTTGCGTTTGTGCGGCATGGCCGAAGAACCCTTTTGGCCGGGGGAGAAAAACTCCTCGGCTTCGAGCACTTCGGTGCGCTGGAGGTGGCGGATTTCAACGGCAACGCGCTCGACCGAGCTGGCGACAACGCCCAGCGTGGCGAAAAACATGGCGTGGCGGTCGCGCGGGATCACTTGCGTGGAGACCGGCTCAATGCTCAGGCCCAGCTTTTCGGCAACATATTCTTCGACCTGCGGGTCGATATTGGCAAAGCTGCCAATGGCACCGGAAATGGCGCAGGTGGCGATTTCGGCGCGGGCAGCGACCAGACGGGCGCGGTTGCGCGAGAATTCGGCGTAGGCTTCGGCCAGCTTGACGCCAAACGTAGTTGGCTCAGCATGGATGCCGTGGCTGCGGCCAATGGTGATGGTGTCCTTGTGCTCATAGGCACGACGCTTAAGCGCGGCGAGCAGTGCATCGATATCAGCGATCAGCAGATCGGCAGCGCGGGCCATCTGCACAGACAGCGTGGTGTCCAGAATGTCCGAAGAGGTCATGCCCTGGTGCACAAAGCGAGCGTCTGGGCCGACCAGTTCGCTAAGATGGGTCAGAAAGGCGATGACGTCGTGCTTTGTGGTGCGCTCGATCTCGTCGATGCGGGCGACATCAAAGCCGTAATCGCCGTGCTCGGCCTTGCGGGCGTTCATCACCTTCCAGATGTTTTCCGCCGACTCCTTGGGCACCACACCCAGTTCTGCCAGCTTGGAAGTGGCGTGCGCTTCGATCTCGAACCAGATGGCGAAGCGGGTCTCAGCGGACCAGATGGACACCATTTCGGGGCGGGAATAGCGCGGGATCATGGCTTTTGGCTTTCAGGTTCGAAGAATAAGATCAGGCGAGGCGGGTAGAGGCCGCCGCGCGAATGGCGGAAATGCGGGGAGCGTAGGTGGCAGCATCATTGCCGCCATAGACCGAGGAGCCTGCGACAAAGACGTTGGCGCCTGCTTCGGCTACGGCGCGGGCATTGTCGGCGGTGATGCCGCCATCGACTTCAAGATCAATGGGGCGCGCACCGATCAAGGCGCGGGCCTGGCGCAGCTTGTTGAGCGTCTCGGGAATAAAGCTCTGCCCACCAAAGCCAGGATTGACCGACATCACCAGCAGCAGATCGATGTCTTCGAGAACATGATCAAGCGCTGAAACAGGCGTTGCCGGGTTGATCGCCACACCGGCCTTCTTGCCCTCGGCCTTGATGGCCTGGAGCGTGCGATGCAGATGCGGGCCGGCTTCGGCATGGACGGTGATGATGTCGGCGCCAGCTTTGGCGAAGGCCGGGATATAGAGGTCCACCGGCGCGATCATCAGGTGTACGTCAAAAGGCTTGGTCGTCACCTTGCGCACCGAGGCCATGACCAGTGGGCCAAAGCTGATATTGGGGACAAAGTGACCATCCATCACATCGACATGGATGTAGTCAGCTCCCGCCGCATCAATGGCCGCCACTTCCTCACCCAGGCGGCTGAAATCAGCTGACAGGATTGAGGGGGCGATACGGATCGGGCGCGTGGTCATGGAGATTATACCTCAGCCGAGCAGGGATGGGGCTGGAATATAGCGGGCGGGGGGCGAGGGCAAGGGCGCGGTGTCGCCCTGAGCGGTACCATCGCGGAATTTGAAGAAGGAAGAGGGCACCCTCCGCTGTGCAGGCAGCGGCTTGGATCGATACCGATCCAGCCGAACTAGGCAGTGTCGAGCGCAGGGGACAAATGTTCGGCGGCGCTGCGAACCATGTCGAGATCGGTTTCGAACTTGAGGCGCTCGGTCTCGCGAGCCGCCTGGTCGGGAATGCGCAGCAGATAGGATGGGTGGTTGGTCACAAAAAGGATGGTTCCGTCTGTCATGGGGATAGGCGCGCCGCGCAATGCCGAGATCGTCACCGGCTTGCCAAGCAAACTCTGTGCGGCCGTTGCGCCCAGGGCGACGATGATTCTGGGTCTGACTTGTGCGATCTCCAGATCGAGCCAAAACTTGCACGCCTGAACTTCCCCGCCGTCGGGACGCTGATGGATACGCCGCTTGCCGCGTGGGATAAACTTGAAGTGTTTGACGGCATTGGTGAGGTAGACGCGGTCACGGTCAATACCGACCTTGATGAGCGCAGCGCCGAGCACCTTGCCCGCTGGTCCCACAAACGGTTGGCCGGCCAGATCCTCGTGGTCGCCTGGCTGTTCGCCTACAAACATCAACTGGCCCCGTTCGGGGCCATGGCCAAACACGGCTTGTGTCGCGTGCTCGTGGAGCGGGCAGCGCTGGCAGTTCTGCACCGCGGCCAGGGCGTCGGCGAGGGTGGTGAGCGGCGCAAACGGGGCGCCTGGCTCAGGTAACCTTTCCAGTTTCTGGAGATGGCGAGACGGTGGCTGGCTGGCGTTTCGTTCGATCATCTGCTGCACCGACTCTCTGGCGCCCCGTATCAGTGGGGCAATGAGTTCGGCTTCGGGCAGATTGCGCCAGTATTTGACGGGCATCTCCGATTTCATCATGGCAACCTTGAGCCGGGCGGGGTTGAAGATCGAACTGAAATAGGTCTTCCAGTCATCCTCGACGGCGTCCTCGCTAGGCACGTCCGCTTTGCTGCCACCCTCGCCGAAAGTCAGCTGATTACCGTCCCAGGCGGCAGACCGATAAGGCGTGACGATCGCCCAGTTCATGCCGTCAAATCGGCGAGCGAAGAAGGGGGCCGTTATCTCAAGGCTGAAATGGTCGGGTTCGAACCAAGCCGCGAACCGCGCAATGCCGCTATCGTCCGCAACGGTTTTGAAGCGAACAAAGGCCTTCATCTTGTGACTGTCGCGGCGCACTGCGCTCGCCATTTTGTTCAGCCGTGCCACATCGACATCGGTGGCCAGATCGAGAACATGACGATCGCGCTGCAGCCGCCATAGAACGCTGTAGAGCAGGGCAAAGCGCTGCGGGTCTGAGTGGCTGACAACAGTCTGCGCCAACGCGAGGAAAGCCGGCGGGACTGCATTGACTGGCCGATTGCCATCGGGAAGCGGATCCGCTGTCTCGAACAGTTCCGGTTCGGCATCAGGATCGCGCCATACCACTTCATCTGGCTCTAGTCCGGCGCGCAGTAGGCGCCGCGCCGCCAAACGCCACTCGTCGAAGTCGTTGAGCGCATGCAGGTGAACCAACTGCATCAGAACAGGCTCAATTGCTGTGGCGGTGGCACCAGTCGCGCGCGCAGTTTGCTGTCATCGGTCAAGTGGCCGGGGGACCAATCAGCCGCCTCGATAAACGGGCGCACCTTATCGATTGAACCTGCGATGCGCGCCACGTCGTCCAGCCGCAGGCGGTGGTGACGGCGGGTCACAAGTATACGATCGACGCTGCGCGTACCCAGTCCGGGTACGCGCAATAGCATCTCGCGGTCGGCGCGGTTCACGTCAACGGGAAACAGGGCGCGGTTGCGTAGAGCCCAGGCAAGCTTGGGATCGATATCAAGATCGAGCAGGCCATCGTGGCCGCCAGAAATGATCTCCGGGACATCAAACCCATAAAAGCGGATCAACCAGTCCGCCTGATACAGGCGATGCTCTCGCATCAAGGGCGGCGCCTTGAGCGGCAAGCGAGAGCTGGCGTCGGGGATTGGTGAAAATGCCGAATAGTAGACGCGACGCAATTTGTAGCCGGAATAGAGACCTGCAGCGCGATGCAGGATCGCCCCGTCATCGGCGGCGTCGGCGCCTACGATCATCTGTGTTGATTGTCCGGCCGGGGCGAATTTGCGTGGTTTCGCCTTGGCCTTGCTGTCGGGCGCAGCCTCTTCCAACTTGCCACGCACACGTGCCATAGCCGTACGGATTTCGGCGGGCCGTTTCTCAGGTGCCAAAGCTTCGAGCCCCAGATCGGTTGGCATTTCGATGTTGGTCGAGAGCCGATCCGCCCATAGTCCTGCCTCCGCCAGTAATTCGGGCGTAGCGTTGGGGATGACCTTGAGGTGGATGTAGCCGGCGAAGTGGTGATCCTGCCGCAGGCTCCGCGTCACGCGTACCAGTTCTTCCATTGTATAATCCGGCGAGCGGATTATGCCCGAGGAGAGGAACAGGCCTTCGATGTAGTTTCGCTTGTAAAAGTCCAACGTCAGTCGGACAACTTCTTGTACAGTGAAGCGTGCACGCGGGACGTTGGACGAGGAACGGTTCACGCAATAGATGCAGTCATAAACACAAAAATTGGTCAGCAATATCTTGAGCAGGCTGATGCAGCGACCATCTGGTGCATAGGAATGGCAAATACCGCTGCCTTCAGTTGAGCCAATGCCGCCCGTGCCCGCGCTACTGCGCTTCTCGGTACCGCTTGATGCACAGGATGCGTCATATTTCGCGGCGTCAGAGAGTATTGCCAACCTTCGGCGCATGGTGAGCGCAGCCATAGATGTTCCCTTTATGTTCACATGCAGGGATAGCTGATCCATTGCGACAGCGCGTTAAAAAAAGACATGTGACGGATCTGCAGCGCAAACACTTTTTGGCGAGCGTCACGTGCGCCCGCCTTGCAGTCGTCTCGTAGGTCGATTTCAGGGGTAAGATGCCTTTTGGCGCAGAATTTTGTCTATTGCCTTCCCCTTGGCCAGCTCGTCTATCAGTTTGTCGAGATAGCGGATCTCGCGCATGGTGGGCTCGGCGACTTCTTCGACGCGTACCCCGCAGACCACGCCGGTAATCAGGGTGCGGGCGGGGTTCATCCGCGGCGCTTGGGCGAAAAAATCCTCAAAGCTGGTTGCGCGCGCCAACTCGTCGTCGAGCGATGTCTGGCTGTGGCCGGTCAGCCAGCAGATGATCTGATCGACTTCCGCCTTGCTGCGTCCCTTCTTTTCCGCCTTGGCGCGGTAGAGCGGATAGACGCTGGCGACGCTGACGGCATAGAAGCGGTGGCTGCTCATGACTTTTCTCAGCGCTCCAGAATTCTTTAACCTCAGAGTAGCCGAGTTCAGCGAGCCCGCAAGGTGGCGTTAGCAGGCTCGCGGGATCATCACATCGCGGCGAGGCGACAATGGTGCGCATTGCTTTGTCGGGCCGGCGCGGTAGAACTGCGGCGCAATCGGGGAGCGTGAGCGTTGGAATTTTCTTTGCCTCTGGTGTTTGGCGCGGGCGTGCTGAGCTTTCTGTCGCCGTGCGTGCTGCCGCTGGTGCCGCCCTATCTGACCTATATGAGCGGCGCGAGCTTTGATCAGTTGCGCGATGAAGGCACCAGTGCTGGGGCATTGCAGCGCCGCGTGGCATTCACATCGCTGTTCTTCATTCTGGGTTTCACCGTGGTGTTTGTCGCGCTGGGTGCCACAGCGACGGCGTTTGGTCAGGCATTTCGTCAGTTACTCCCCATCCTGACACCGATTGCGGGTGTGCTGATCATTGCAATGGGGCTGCATTTCCTAGGTGTTTATCGCATTGGACTGCTTGATCGGCAGATGCGCCATCAAGGCCCTGGCGTGGCGAGCGGGCCGCTGGGCGGGTTTCTGCTTGGTCTTGCCTTTGCCATTGGCTGGACGCCCTGCATCGGGCCCGTTCTGGCGGCGGTGCTGAGCGTTGCTGCGAGCAAGTCAACTGCTTGGGAGGGCGCGGGACTGCTGGGCATTTATTCGCTGGGACTGGGTGTGCCATTCTTTCTGGCGGGCATAGCGGTGGGGCCGTTCCTCGCTTTCTTCCAGGGTTTCAAACGACATCTGCATACTGTTGAACGGGTGATGGGCGGTCTGCTGGTGCTGACAGGGGTGCTGTTCCTGACGGGCAATTTCACTCGGCTATCCTACTGGTTCCTCGAAACATTCCCGGTGTTGGCCAATTTTGGCTAGGCCGTAAGACCTGCTTAACCGTGGTCACAGAAGCGTGAATTGTTCTGGTCAAGTTCAGTACTGGTTTACCGGTCCACGGCACACTGCGGCTCATGAGTGGAACCCTGACGCCAGCGCTGGCAAATACGACACCGGTAGCACCAGATATGGCGCCGCGACCGGTGCCTGTCGCCGATGCGCATGGCGCGATCAGTGTCGTGGTGAGCCACGATCTGGCTGAAGTCGAAGCGGTCTGGCGCGAATTGACCGACAAGGCCATCGAGTCGCCCGGTCAAAGTTTTGATTTCATTCGCGCCTGGGTGGCGCATCGCAAGATAGCATCGGCCGACCAGCGCTACGTCGTGGGCCGTGTCGAGGGGGCGGCGGTAGCGCTGTTGCCTCTGCATCGCAAGCGGGTGCATGGCCTGCCAATCATGACCTGGTTTCCCGGCGCCAATGCGGGGTGCTACGCCCCGGTGGCTGATTCCGACAGGCTTGCGGCTTTGGGGTCGGCGGGTCGCTGCGCGTTGTGGACCGAGATGACGAGCGCCCTGGATGGTGCCGATGTGGTCTATCTGCGGTCGATCCCCACCGAGGTGGGAGGGCACCAGGGCCTGTTTGATGAATTGGGTGCCACCCTGGCGGTGGAAACGCTTTACCGTAGCCAATATGGCAGCTGGGAAGAGTGCGACAAGCTGCAGCGCAACAAGTCGCGGCGCAAGCATGACCGGCAGCAGGGCGACCGTCTCACGGCGATGGGGGCGGTCAGCTTCGCCGAGATCAACAATGGCGACGATACCCAATGCGCGATTGAGACCATGTTCCGGCAGCGCTCGGCGCGTTTCAAGGCACAGGGAATTCGCGATACTTTCGTGCAGGATGGTCTGATCAGCTTTTACCACGATCTGGCAGCGGCCGGATCGGGCGTCGATGTGCGGTTGCATGTGCTCCGGTTGGACGACCAGATCGTCGCTGTGCGTTACAATGTGGTGCACAATGAGCGTATGTTCTGCCTGATTTCCTCGATGAGTGACGACGTGGCAATCCAGAATGGCTCCCCGGGCAAGCAGTGCCTGTTGCGGGTGATGCAATCGGTGTTCGACAATGGTACCGCTGTATTTGATATGGGCAGCGGCTTTACCGACGAGAAGCGCCATTGGTGCAATGTGCAGATCCCATTGCAGCAGCACTATATCGGCCTAACCCGACAGGGTGCCCTGATCGTCAAGGCGCATCAGATTTTCCAGAAGACGCGTGCTCGCATTAAGGCAAGCAAACGCCTCAAGTCGGCTTTCCGAAGCGGTCGGCAGCTTTTTGAGCGGCTCAGCGGCGCAGTCCGACCGACCGGTTCGGCAGGTAGCTCAGATTAATTTGAGCCCACGTAGCGACGCGTGCCCGGTTTTGCCAATAATGATGTGATCATGCAGCGTAATGCCTAGTGGCTTGGCGATGTCGTGGATTTCCTTGGTCATCCGCACATCGGCAGATGATGGCGCGGGGTCGCCCGATGGGTGGTTATGTACCAGAATCAATGCCGTGGCTGACAACTCCAGCGACCGCCTAATCACCTCGCGGGGGTAAACTGGTGTGTGGTCAACCGTGCCGGTCTGCTGCACCTCGTCGGCAATCAGCCGGTTCTTCTTGTCCAGAAACAGAATTCGGAACTGCTCGATGGATTCGTAAGCCATCTGGCTTGAGCAGTATTCAATCAGTTGCGACCAAGACGACAGGATAGGCTGCTCGGCATCAATCCTGTCACGGCCAAAGCGTGCCGCGACTGCCTGGATAACCTTGATATGGGCAATGGTGGTATCGCCCAGCCCCTTGATCTTGGCCAAGCGCGCGTGGCTGGCGTTGAACACGCCTGAAAAGGAGCCAAACTCCCGCAATAACGTCTTGGCCAGCGCCTTGGTGTCACGCCGGGGGATCGCCAATTGCAGGGCAAGTTCGAGCAGTTCGTAATCTTCGAGCGCGTCGCCGCCGATTTTCAGAAAGCGCTCACGAACGCGTTGGCGATGGCCAGCATGATCATCGGGAGCAGCGTTGAGCGCTGGGAAACCGGCCTCGGCGAATTCGTCGGGCCGGTCGCTCATCATGCGGCCCGTACGGCCAGCGGGTTGAACAGACCGCCGGGGGAGAGGGTGAATACCTCATTGCCGGTTTCAGTGATGCCGATGGAGTGCTCGCACTGGGCTGACAGGGTTCGGTCACGGGTGACCGCCGTCCAGCCATCGGAAAGAATTTTGACGTCCGGTCGACCCAGATTGATCATTGGCTCGATGGTGAAAATCATCCCGGGCTTCAGCGGCACGCCGGTGCCGGGCTTGCCGAAGTGCAGGATATTGGGCTCGTCATGGAACAGCTTGCCCAGACCGTGACCGACAAAGTCACGCACTACGCTCATGCGTTCGCCCTCAGCCAAGGTCTGGATCGCGTGGCCGATGTCGCCGGTGGTGTTGCCCGGCTTGGCTGCTTCGATGCCAGCAGCGAGGCTGGCATAGGTGACCTCAATCAGGCGTTCCGCCTTGCGGGATATTTCGCCGACCGGATACATGCGGCTGGAATCGCCATGCCAGCCATCGACCACCAGGGTCAGATCAACATTGACGATATCGCCTTCGCGTAGTGCCCGGTCATCAGGGATACCGTGGCAGACCACATGGTTGATCGAGGTACACAGCGAGTGGCGGAAGCCCTTGTAGAATATGGTCGCGGGGACCGCGCCATTGTCGCGCGCAAACTCATAGGCCACCTTGTCGATAGTGGCGGTGGGGACGCCGGGCTCAACATACTCACTGAGGATATCGAGTGCCCTGGCAGCGAGTGCGCCAGCCTTGCGCATGCCCTCAAACCCTTCCGCGCCATGCAGCGGAATGACGCCGGGTGTGCGGCGAGCTTTGGCAGGGGCGTCGACAAAGGTAATCATCAAGAACTCCGGTTGGTGCCAACGAAAATAGTCGCACCGGCGCGCGATTGGAAGGCCAACAGCGTCGCTTGACGTGCTAATCGCTGCGGGGCATTGCTGATCCCCCACCACAGTCAGGGAAATTCCATGTCCAGCGCAGACAGCGTAACCGCCGGCCTTCTGGTAATCGGTGATGAAATTCTTTCCGGTCGTACCAAGGACGTCAATATCGGCGCTACAGCCGATTTTTGCACCGATCTGGGTATCGACCTGATGGAAGTGCGGGTTGTCAGCGACGTAACCGACGACATTGTCGACGCGGTCAACGCCCTGCGGGCACGCTATACCTATGTGTTCACCACCGGTGGCATCGGCCCCACTCATGACGACATCACAGCCGATGCTGTCGCCAAGGCGTTCGGTGTAGCGCTGCCAATCAATGCGCAGGCGCGTGAGATGCTGGAATCGCGCTGGAAGCAGACCGGAACCGAGGTCAATGAAGCACGTCTGCGCATGGCCCGCATTCCCGAAGGCGCTGACCTGATCGTCAATTCTGTCAGTGCCGCGCCGGGCTTCCGTATCGGTAATGTGCATGTGATGGCCGGTGTGCCGGTAATCATGCGCGCCATGCTTGAGGCATTGGTGCCGACGCTTCGAGGCGGCAAGAAGGTACTCTCTGTCACCATCAAGGCTGCGGTCGGGGAGGGGACAGTAGGTGGCCCGCTGGGGGTATTGCAGGAACAGTATCCCGACGTAAAGATGGGCAGCTACCCGCAAATGGGGCATGATCGGGTGATGACTGAACTGGTCTTGCGTTGCTCGGATGCGGCTCAGCTCGAAGAGGCCGCCAACAAGGTTCGGGCCATGGTAGCTGAGGCACATGCCAAGGCTGGTATTGCCGCACCCGCAGAAGACTGATTGGCGTGGGGCGTCAGCTTTGCTAAACAACGCCCTTCCAAATTCAACCGGGCGCACGGCGTCGGTGCAGGAGAGATGATTTGAGCGATCCCAACCAGAAGTCGTTCCCGGTGACATGGGACCAGTTCCATCGCGACAGCCGCGCCCTGGCGTGGCGTCTTGCGGCGCTGGGCCCCTTCGATGCCGTTGTGGCGATTGCACGTGGCGGTCTGGTGCCCGCGGCCATCGTGGCCCGCGAGTTGAATATCCGCACCGTCGAGACTGTCGCCGTCAAAAGCTATGACCACCAGAATCAGGGTGGCATCAAGGTGCTCAAGGAAATCAGCCAGTCGGTTCTGGATCTGGCCAAGACCGGCGCCAAGGTGCTGATCGTGGATGATCTGGTCGACACCGGCTCAACCGCTCGTGTGGTCCGCGAAATGCTGCCCGGCGCGCATTTCGCGACGGTCTATGCCAAGCCAAAGGGCAATGAGATGGTCGACACCTTCATCACCGAAGTCAGCCAGGACACCTGGATTTTCTTCCCGTGGGATCTCGACGTTGCCTACGTCGCCCCGATCAGCGGTGGGACCGACTAGCCGACCCTGGACCCGTGGCGGGCGTGGTGGAATGGTAGACACACCGGACTTAAAATCCGGAGGGGGTATCCCCGTGCGGGTTCAAGTCCCGCCGCCCGCACCAAGGATTAAGAAGCGCTATTAGGCGTGGGCCTGCAATGGCCGGTCGAACGGAAGAATCTCGGCACACTCAAAATCGGCGTCTGCGTCATCTGGAATGTCCAGAATGGGCGCAAGCCCGGCGATTGCGGCGCGCAGGATGACCTCGTCGGACTGGCCCAGATTGCCAAAATCGAGAAGATACAGCATCGCTGCGGCTACATCGTCCAGCGAACGGGCTGGCGGTGGGGTCTGCAGGGCTTCGAGCAGCGGACCGTACGAGCTGCGAACGGCTTCAGCACCATTGGTGCCCTCGCGCATCAGAATGGCATAGCTTGCGACCTCGTCACGGAAGTCGGAGATCAGTTCCGAGAGGTCTTCGTTGATTGGTGCAGTCATGTCGTATCCACCTTTCCTGGTGCGATATTGGCTGTCTCGATGGTCTCGCCAGTAGCCCTTGGAAACAAGTCAGGAAAATCCCCCGCTCCCGGCATGGGCATAGCGGCAGCAAAGGGCTAAAATCAGCCCGAGAATTGTATCGAATTGGCATGCAGCAACAGGATAGCGATCAGATGATTGAGCGGATCGAAACGGGAATTGCGCCATCGTCGGCGCCGGTCAACGACGCCATCAGGGCTGGAAAACAGGTCTGGTTGGTGGCCATTGCCGAGGACCCTGCTAGCGGTGAGATCGTTAGCGGCGGCATTGCAGAACAGACGCGACGCACCATCCAGAACCTGCAGATTGCCGTTGAGGCGGCGGGTGGCTCGCTGGCCAATATTGTTCAGGTGCAGGTTTTTCTAACCGACAGTGCCGATGCCAAGGGCATGAACGCAGTCTATGCCGATTTCTTCAAGCAGCCATTCCCCGTGCGTGCCACGGTCGTGGTCAAGGAATTGCTGGCGGAAGGGCTCAAGGTCGAGATGTTGGCAACTGCGGTGCTGGGCTGATGCTACTCAAGGCTGCGCTTCTCGAGGATATCAAGGCCGGTAGGGTCGATCTGATCTTTCGACGCTGGAGCCGTCCAACGGTGAAGGCCGGTGGGACGCTCAAGACAAAGGTGGGGCTGTTGGCGATCAAGGCGATTGACGACATGTCGCCCGAAGATGTCACTGAGGCAGAAGCCAGACGCGCCGGGTTTGAGGATGTTGCCGATTTCCGCAGATGGCTCGACACGATGAAGCCGGGACATTTGTTCCAGCGCATTGAGGTGGGTTATCTTGGCGAAGCCTAAAAGGGCGTAGGCGCCACGAAGGTCATGAATTCGCCTGATGTGGGATGTGTCAGGCCCAGTTCAGCTGCGTGTAGTTGCAGTCGATCTGCGGCGGCCAGGGTTTCCGCATCCGCATAAAATGCATCGCCCAGAATCACATGGCCGATCGCCTTCATGTGAACCCTGAGCTGGTGGGTTCGCCCCGTGAGTGGGTGGAGGCGAACGCGGGTAGCGTTTGCCTCGCGCTCAAGAACAACCCATTCGGTCTGGGACGACTTGCCGTTCTCATGGTCGACGCGCTGACGCGGCTTGTTGTCCCAATCGGTCGCTAGTGGCAGGTCAACCACCCCGCTATCGCTCTCAATGATGCCGGCAACCCGGGCAATATAGGATTTGGTGGTCTTGCGGTGTTCGAACTGGCTGCCGATGCGGCCATGGGCGCGCTTGTTGAGCGCCATCACCAAAACGCCCGACGTGTCCTTGTCCAGCCGGTGACACATGCCCGCGGTAGGCCAGGTCTTTCTCGCCCGGTATTCCAGGCAATCCCATAGCGAGGGATCCTTGCCCGGCACACTGAGCAAGCCGCTCTGCTTGTCGAGCACCAGTATGTCGTCATCCTGATGCAGGACGTTGAGATAGGGCTCCATGGGCGGGGTATAGTTCAGCAGGGGGGCATGGGTCCGGACATGGCGGCCCTGTAGCAGACCGTCCGGGTTTTGACCAATAGGCTGGTTGGTTTGCGTGACCACAAATTGGAACGTCTTGTGTGCTGGCCCGTTGTGAAAGCAACAACAGACACAGGAGACTCCCATGCACAAAGATGAAGTTGAAGGCGCTGGCAAGCAGGTCAAGGGTTCGGTCAAGGACGCCGTTGGCGGTGCGACCGACAACGAGAAACTCCAGGCCGAAGGCAAGCTCGACAAGGCTGAAGGCAAGCTGCAGCAGAAGGCCGGCGAGCTCAAAGACGACGCGCGCGATGCGCTGAAGAAGTAAGTATCTGCAGATGCGCATATGAGCCGCCCCATGTGGGCGGCTTTTTTGTGCCTGGTGGTTGCAAGGCGCTGGTGTGGCCCTGGCCGGGCACGATAGGATCGCCCGATGGAAACTACGATCTTTCAAACGGCTTTGGGCGCGTTCGGCATTGGCTGGACCGACACCGGCCTTGCGCGACTGCAATTGCCGGGGCTTGAGCCTGATGAACTGGCGACGCGGATCAACCGCGATGGTGGCGTTCCGGGTGTACCGAGCCGGGCGGTCGAAGTGCTCATCAACCAGATTGAAGACTATGCCGACGGCGCTGCGGTGTCCTTTGAGCAGACACGGTTGGATCTGACGGCTGTGCCGTCGTTTCACCGCGCGGCCTATCAGGCGCTGCTGGCCTGCGGATGGGGTCAGACCACCACATATGGCGCTCTCGCCAAGACGCTGGGCGATGCGGCGCTGTCACGCGCCGTGGGACAGGCAATGGGTGCCAACCCCATCCCACTGGTCATCCCGTGTCATCGTGTGCTCGCCAGCAATGGCAAGGCCGGTGGCTTCTCAGCGCCGGGTGGTGCTTTGTCCAAGCTACGGATGCTGGCACTTGAAGGCGTGTCGGTAGGCGCGCCAGTGGGGCAGATGGGGTTTGGATTCTAGCGATGGGCATCGAGATTGAACGAAAGTTTCTGGTGCGCTCGGATGGCTGGCGCGACGGCGTGACCAGTAGTGCAGCACTGCAGCAAGGCTATCTGTCCTCGAACGCCAAGGCGACCGTGCGGGTACGCACCAAGGATGATGCGCATGGCATTTTGACGCTGAAAGGAGTAGCAGAAGGGCTCTCCAGATCAGAATTTGAATATGCCATTCCGATCGAAGAGGCCCGTGAGCTTCTGGAGATGGCGCGACCCCATGTGATCCAGAAGCGTCGGTTTCTGGTGCCGCATGCTGGCTTTGTCTGGGAAGTCGACGTGTTCGAGGGTGCCCATAGCGGCCTGGTAATGGCCGAGGTCGAACTGGAAGCGCCCGATCAGCCTGTTCCCCTACCGGACTGGGTCGGCGCTGAAGTCAGCCACGATGACCGCTATGCCAATGCCAGCCTGTCACGTACGCCCGGCGTTCCAGCATGTGAAGAGGACGTTTTGGCGCCTTCTGACCTGAGCTGAGCGGTACTCTGCGCGCGTAGGAAACGTTATATCAGCGCTGTTGCATCAGTTTTATGTTGCATGGCAATGCGTTGGCGTCGATAGAGCCCAGATGCCCGCATCCAATTCCCGCCTTGCCCTGTTGCTCGCCACATGTGGCCTGTTCTGCCTGATCGCAATGTCGACGATCATCCATGCGGCGACTTCGTCGGCCACGCTCGGACAATTGATCTTCTGGCGCAGTGCTGTCGCTCTGCCGCCCATCGTCATCTATCTGGCACTGCGGGGCCAATTGGGGGTGGCGTTGCGGACCAAGCGGCCTGGCAAGCATCTGTTGCGCGGCGTATTGGGTTGCATCGTGATGGGCCTCAACTTTACGGCACTGGCCTATCTCTCGGTCAGCGTTGCGACCGCTCTAAGCTATTTGACGCCCATCCTGTCGATGCTGGCTGCAATTGTGATCCTGCGCGAGCGCCCCAGTCTGATCGTTGTCGCGGGTGTTGCGATGGGGCTGGCCGGGGTGCTGTTGATGCTTTTTCCAGAGCTGACGGGTGCCGAGATGCGCGACGGCACACTGATCGGCATAGCCGCCGGCGTAGGCATGGCCGCAACGAGTGCCTTGTCGCGTGTGCAGGTCAAAGACCTGACGCGCACCGACCCGCCAGCCAGTATTGCATTGTCTTTTGGGGTGCTCAGCACGCTGTTTGGTCTGGCGACGCTACCATTCGGCTGGCCTGAGCTGCATGGCCAAATCCAGTTGCTGCTGGTCGGCGCTGGTATCCTGGGCGGGCTTGGACATGTGTTCATGACGGAGGCCGTCGCGCGGGCGCCGGTCACGTTGCTGGCCGGCTATGAATATACCGGCATCCTGTGGGCTTTCATGTTCGATGCGGTGCTGCTCAGCGTGCATCTGGATATCTGGACGATCGCAGGTGCTGTTGTGATCGTGTCAGCCGCCCTGACCGTGGCCTATGGCCAGGGCGCCTTCCGGCGCCCCTCTACTGCCAGCGTTTGAAGCTCTTCAGGTGCGTCAGGGACTTGGTCACCGTCTGGGTAATCTTCTCGACGCTGTCGGTGACCGGCACGATGAACACGTTCTCAGTAGTCGGATCAGGTGCCTCAAGCGTGGCGAATTGGCTGTCGAGCAGGCTGGTGGGCATGTACTCATGGCTGCGTCTGGCCATGCGCTCACCGATCACGTCGCGGCTGCCGTCCAGATAGACGAACAGAATTGGTTCGCCCGCTTTCTGGGTCAGAAAATCGCGATAGCTGCGTTTGAGGGCTGAGCACGCGCCGACAGCAGCATCCTTCCGGTCGGCCGCTTCATGCAGTGCGAGGGCAAGCCGTTCGAGCCACGGCCACCGATCCTCATCGGTTAGCGGCGTGCCCGCCCGCATTTTTTCGACATTGGCGTCGGGGTGGTAGCCGTCACCATCCAGAAACGGCACATGCAGGCGGCGGGCGATGGACTGGCCAACGGTCGATTTGCCCGAGGAGCTGACGCCCATGGCAATGATGATGCGGGCAGGGGGCTGGCTCATGGATCAGGCCGTAGCCGAGAAGGCGCCATCCACATACAGGATGTGGCCGTTGATGAAGCTGGCGGCTTCCGATGCAAGGAACACAACTGCGCCGCCCAGTTCCTCGGGCCTGCCCCAGCGTCCCATCGGCGTGCGGGCTTCTAGCCAGCTGTTGAATTTGGGGTCCTTGGACAGACTCTCATTGAGCTCGGTCGCGAAATAACCGGGGGCAATGCCGTTGACGTTCAGACCGTGCGGCGCCCAGTCAACTGCCATGCCGCGGGTTATATTGGCCACTGCCGCCTTGCTGGCCGCATAGGGGGCGATGGCGGCACGGGCCATGCCGGACATCAGGGAGCAGGTATTGATGATCTTGCCCTGGCCGCGCGAGATCATGTGGCGTGATACTGGCTGGCTGACATTGAACACGGAAGTCAAATTGGTAGCGATGAGCTGATCGAACTTTTCGGGCGGGAACGACTCAAGGCTTGAGCGGAACTGCATGCCCGCATTGTTGACCAGAATGTCGATGGGCCCGATTTCATCCTCAATGTGGTTGATCGCTTCATTAATGCTTTCGCGATTGGTCACATCAAAGGCGACGGCGTGCACAGTGGCACCGGTTGCTGCCAGATCCTGCGCAGCGGCGCCCAAGGCAACGGCGTCGCGCGCGTTGAGCACTACGGTAGCGCCGGCCTCGGCCAGAGCCTTGGCCATGGCGAGGCCAAGGCCACGACTGGAGCCGGTAACAAGGGCGCGTTTGCCGGTCAGGTCAAAGGGAGAGGGCATCAAAAATGTCTCCGAACAGAGGACGAGGCGAGAGGGCTTGCTTCAACTAACAAGAAAAACTACCATACAAGAAGGTGAATTTGCCCAAAAATTGCTTGAAAACGGCTTTCTTCGAACGCCGGATTGTGGTCAGGTTCGCCGCCGCGCGGCAGGCGTTGCGCGCATCTTATGCGAAAAATCTTCGGAAGGACTGCTAGTATGTCGACAGCGGATATCGGCCTGATCGGCCTTGCTGTGATGGGCTCAAACCTGGCCCTCAACATCGCCGAAAAAGGCTACACCATTGCTGTCCACAACCGGTCGTCCGGGCGCATTGACGAGTTCGTGGAAGAAGCCAAGGCGCAGGGACTGGATGGCAAGACTGTCCCCAAATACGATCTTGCAGAGTTCGTCCAGGCCGTGAAGAGCCCACGCTCGATCATCATCATGGTCAAGGCCGGCAAGCCAGTCGACGACATGATCGAGCAGTTGCTGCCGCATCTGGACAAGGGCGATGCGATCATCGAGTGCGGCAATTCGCTGTTCACCGATACGCAGCGCCGCTTCGACTATCTCAAGCCCAAGGGCATTGGCTATCTCGGCGCAGGTGTGTCGGGTGGTGAAGAGGGTGCCCGTCACGGCCCATCCATCATGGTGGGTGGCTCCAAAGAACAGTGGCACAATGCCGAGGCGGTGTTGACGGCAATTGCCGCCAAATTCAATGGCGAGAGCTGCTGCGCCTATCTGGGCGAAGGCGGCGCGGGCCACTTCGTCAAGACCATCCATAACGGCATTGAATATGGCGATATGCAGATGATCGCTGAAGTCTATGGCGTGATGCGTGACGGTCTGGGCATGAGCCCGAGCGAATGCGCCGACGTGTTCAAGGAATGGAACAAGGGTCCGCTGAATTCCTACCTGATCGAAATCACCGGTCATGTGCTGGCGGCGGTCGATGGCGACACGGGCAAGCCACTGGTTGAGTTGATTCTCGACAAGGCTGGTCAGAAGGGTACTGGCGTGTGGTCGGCAATTGCCGCGCAGCAGATGGGCGTGCCGGCAACAGCCATCGAAGGCGCCGTGGCTGCCCGTTCGATCTCCTCACGCAAGGAAGAACGCGTCGCGGCTGAAACCATTTATGGCAAACCGAACCGTGCCAAGACCGAAGTGACGCTGGCCGATCTCGAACAGGCTCTGCTGGCTGGCAAGATCGTTTCCTACGCACAGGGCTTTGCCGTTATCGCCAAGGCATCGGAAGAAAACGGCTGGGCCTTGCCACTGGCAACCATTGCCAAGATCTGGCGCGCCGGCTGCATTATCCGCTCGCGCTTCCTTGACCAGATGTCTGCTGCCTATGCCAAGGGTGGTAATGTCAATCTTCTGGTGGTGCCTGACTTCGTGTCGCTGATGAAGGATGCCCACCCATCGCTGCGCAAGGTTGTTGCAGCTGCTGCTGTTGGCGAATTTCCGATGATCTGCCTGTCGGCCGCGCTGAGCTATTTCGACAGCTATCGTCAGGCCCAGGGTACCGCGAACCTGATTCAGGGGCAGCGCGACTTCTTTGGCGCGCATGGCTTTGAAATCGTTGGACGTGGTACCGATCTGCACGGAACCTGGCCATCAACGCTGGGCAAGTAAGCCTCAGGGTGATTAAACGAAAGGCGCTGATCTCCGGATCGGCGCCTTTTGCATTTTGACTGGAACGACCATGGCGACCCGCAGCTTCAAACAGGCGCTCAATCTCCGTTGGCGTCGAATCTGGCTGCCGCGCTTGCGTCGTCGAGCGCTGTTTGTGGTGGGTGGCGTGTTCGTCGGGCTGGCGGCAGTCGCCATGGCCTTCATGGCTGACGGGGCGCAACACCTGTTCCGCATGGCGCAGCACCAGTGGCCCTATTTGCCGTTGCTGATAACGCCCGCCGGTTTCGCCCTTCTCGCCTGGGTAACACAGCGCTATTTCAACGGTGCGCAGGGCAGCGGGATTCCACAGGTAATAGCCGCGCGCCAGATGACGGATCTGAAGGCCAAGCAAAAGCTGGTTTCGCCCAAGCTGGCGGTCGCCAAGATGTTCCTGCTCAGCGCCGGGCTGCTGCTGGGGGCTTCGGCTGGCCGCGAGGGACCCACCGTGCAGGTTGGGGCATCGGTAATGTTCTGGTTGGGCCGGTTCGCGCCGCACCGTCAACCGGGCCTGCTTCTGGCGGGTGCCGCCGGCGGTGTGGCGGCAGCGTTCAATGCGCCATTGGCCGGGATTGTGTTCGGCATCGAAGAGATGAGCCGCTCGTTTGAGCTGCGCACCAGTGGACTGGTTCTGGGCACGGTGATCGTGGCCGGGCTGACGTCACTGGCGATACTGGGCGATTATACCTATTTTGGCCGGTCGGCCGTGACGCTGGAAATCGGGGCCCAGTGGATTGCTGTGCCCGTGGTCGGGCTGGTGTGCGGGCTGGCTGGCGGCGGTTTCAGCCGTGTGGTCATCGCGTTTGCAGTAGGCCTGCCCGGACGCGCCGGCCGTGTGATCAAGAAGCATCCGGTACTGTTTGCCGCCATTTGCGGCATGATCGTCGCTGTTGCGGGTGTGCTGACAGGCGGGGCTGCTTTCGGCACCAGTGCGGAAGAAGCCAAGGCCATTCTGGCAGGTGAAGACATCACGGGTCTGTTTGGACCGCTCAAGTTGATTGCTACCATTGCCACCGCCATCAGCGGCATTCCGGGTGGTATTTTTTCGCCATCGCTGTCGATTGGCGCGGGGTTTGCCACCCTTTTGCAGGGTATGCTGCACATTCCGATCGGCGCCCTGGCGATCATGTGCATGGCGGCCTATCTGGCAGCGGTGTTGCAGGCACCGATTACCGCTTTCGTGATTGTGACAGAAATGACCGGCAATCACGCGTTGATCTTTCCGGTCATGATGTGCGCGGTGATCGCGTCATTTGTGTCCAAGAGCGTGTGCAAGGAGGGCATTTATCATGCCCTGGCGCATCAGATCCTGCGCAAGTCTCACAGTGAACGGAACATCACGTAGCTGTCGACATAGCCATGCTCTGGGTGACGGAACGCCTCGGGCAGGGTGCCGACGATCTCAAAGCCCAGCTTGCGCCAGAGCGCGATGGCGCCGGTATTGGTTGAGACCACATGGTTGAACTGCATGGCGCGGAAGCCACGCTCGCGTGCGCGTTCCAGAGAGTGTTCGCACATGGCCCGTGCGATGCCTTTGCCGCGCGCATTGTGGGCGGTCATGTAGCCGCAATTGGCAACGTGGTCGCCGCCGCCCTGCTGATTGGCCATCAGATAATAGGTGCCCAGGATATTGCCGTCGCATTCGGCCACGAAAACCTCGTGGGTCGGGCCCAGCCAATAGGCGAGAACGGCGGCGTCATCGAGATCGGAGCGGACAGCGTAGGTATCGCCAGCGGCCAGGGTCGGCGCGACGATATCGAGGATGGGATAGGTGTCGTCCTCAGTTGCGGGGCGAATCTGGATTATTGTCATCATCTTCGTCTTCATCGATTGGCGGTACCCGGATCTGACCAGGCGGTGCCATATCCGGAACAAGCGGTTTGTTGGCGATCGAGGGGCGGTGGCCCAGCTCGAAACGCCATGCGGCAAATGCGAAGATCGCCAGAGCCACAACGACGCAGATCGCTGCCGCAAGGAAAGGCGCGCCGGGATAGTAGTTGGCGGCGGTCGGGCTACTGGTGAAATAGGAGAAAATCTGAGTAGCGGCGAGCGGGCCAATAATGGTGGCCAACGAATTGGCGGCGTTGACCGCGCCCTGCAGTTCCCCCTGCGCATTGTCGGGGACCTGACGCGATAGAATGCCGTTGATGGCAGGCGGAGCCAGACCGCTGATCGCGCCGATCATGATGAAGACGTAGAGGTAGAAGACCTCGTCCGTGAAGGCGACGCCTGCAAAGGCTACGGCGGCAGCCAGCAGGCCCAGCATGGCCACGGGTGGTTCGCCCATGCGTTTGACCATGGGCCCGACCAGAACAGCCTGGCTGATGGCAAAACCGATACCGAAGGCACCCAGCGCGCGGCCAATATTGGATGAGGTGAACTGGAACACCTCAACTGTGAAATAGCTGAACACCGTCGGCAGCGCCTGCGCGGCCAGCGAAAAGGCGAACAGCACGCCCAGCAGCCAGACGACCAGCGGATACTGGCGCAGGGCGATGATGGCACCGAATGGGTTGGCGCGCCGGATATCGAACTTGCGGCGCGAATGCTTGGGCAGGCTTTCGGGCAGGACCAGCAGGCCAAACAGGAAGTTGGCGAAGGCCAGTCCGGCGGCGGCCATGAACGGCACGCGCGGGCCGATTTCGCCCAGCTCGCCACCAATTACGGGGCCGATGATAAACCCCAGGCCGAAAGCGGCGCCGATCAGTCCAAAACGATGGGTCCGCTTATGGGGTGGGGTGATGTCTGCCATATAGGCTGTGGCCGTGGCGACGGCGGCGCCGGCGATACCCGCGATAATCCGACCCACAAACAGATACCAGACGACCGGTGCGATCGACATCATGGCATAGTCAAAGGTCAGGCCCAGCAGGGATGCCAAGAGGACCGGGCGGCGCCCGAAGCGATCAGACAGATTGCCCAAGACTGGCGAAAAGACGAACTGCATGAAGGCATAGGCGAAGATGAGATAGCCGCCGATGACCGCGGCATTGGCGACGCTGCCGCCGGTCAGTTCTTCCAGTAGTTCAGGCAGTACCGGCACAATGATGCCAACACCGATCATATCAAGCAGGATCGTCACCAGGATGCAGGCGAGAGTCAGGCGTGAGCGGGTCGCAGCTTGCATACTTGGGCGCTTACTTGTGAAATCCGGGAGGGCCAGTGGGTGTGTCGCGCAGTTGACACAGCCGGTGCGACCAAAGCAAGGCCGAAGGACGCAGGGTATCGATTGTGAGGGCGCGCGGCGCTCACTTATCGAGTCGTTTCAGGCCCTTGCGGTGCGGCGTTGACAAGGTGATTCACTTCGATTTTTGGATCGGCATCATGACCATACAGCCAAGCCAGTCGGCGCAGATGGCCGTGGCTGCCCTGCGCAGCAATCACCAGATCGCGTGCTATGCTCAATGGCCAGGGCATGTGGAAAATCCGGCCATTGGTCGTGCTGGCGGCCGAGACACGAGATACGCGCGGCTGGCGAATGGCTTGATAGCGCGCGAAGGCTTCGTCGGCGCTGGGTTGGCTGATCAGTAGGGGAGCCAGAACTGCGGCGTCTTCAATGCCCATCGCTGCGCCCTGTGCCTGAAAAGGCACCATGGCATGGGCGGCGTCGCCGATCAGGCCGATATTGCCTTCATACCAGTGGGAAGCGTCGACAGTGTAGAGCGGCCAAGGTGTCCAAGTCTCGCCAGCGGCTTTGACGATGGTGGCTATATGGCGGCTGTCGACATTTGTCAGCGGCAGTGGTGTCGCCTTGGTTGGTATGCGTGGCACTCTGGCAAAAAGGGCGACATTGACCTGTCTGCGGTGCGGCAACGGGTAGCAGACCATGTGGTAACCCGGGCCGAACAGAACCGAGACGCGATCGAGCGCCAGTTCATCGGCAACCGAATCGAAAGGCAACAGGGTCCGCCAGGCGACTCGCTTGCGGTCCTGCGCGTGAGGCCCGCCGAGCAGATCAAGGCGGGTTTGTGAGCGGACACCATCGGCGCCGATGAAAGCGTTGCCGCGACTGGTGCGGGTCTGCCCATCCGCTTCGTCGATGGAAACCGTCACGCCGCGCGCGTGGGAAACCACGTCCCAGTTGCGCACGCCGAACAGGATATCGATATTGGCGAAGCGTCGGGTTGCCTTGTAGAGCGCATCCGCCAGATCAGCGCGATGCATGATCACATAGGGAGCGCCAAAACGCTCCTGCATGGTCTGACCGAGCGCCAGCGTGACCAAGGGCCGGGTTTTTCGATATGGGTAGATGTCGATGCCCGCAGGCTCGAGGCTGCGTTTGGCTATGGCCGCTTCCAAGCCGAGTTGGTCGAGAACCCTGCGGGCGTTTGGGCTGACCTGCAGCCCCGCGCCAAACTCGGAGATAACGGCATTGCGCTCGAGTACCACAACAGTGGCGCCAAATTTGGCCAAGGCCAAGGCCAGCGTCAGACCGCTAATGCCGGCGCCAGCAATGTAATAGGTCCTGCCTGTGCCCGGCATTTGCGCGCCGACTTAGGCAGCGTCGGCCTGATAGACAGCCGAAAGCGGGTTCGAGGTGCCTTCGTCCAGACGCGAATTGAACACGTAGTGGGTCGAGCAATATGGGCAGACGATCTCGCTGTCCTTGCCCATATCGAGATAGATATGAGGATGGTCAAACGGGGGCAGGGCGCCAATGCACTGGAATTCCTTGGACCCGACCTCGATCTGACGAAGACCTTCGGTATTGTGGAAGTGAGGCGTTGTGCCGTGTGCCATCGAAAAGAACCCGGTGCGATGATTTGATTTGGCCGGACCTTAGTCCAAGCCTTGGGGCAAGGGAAGGCTCGGACAAACCAATCAGCTATTGATTTCGTGCTTCATTCCCGCGAACAGACCCTAACGGTTCGCACGCGCAGCATCTGGTGAGAAACATGCCCACTTTCCAATCCGACGGCCTGACCCTGAATTACGAGATTGTCGGCGAGGGCCCGCCCGTGCTGTGCATTCACGGATTTGCCTCGAGCGGGCAGGTTAACTGGGTCGATGTCGGCTGGGTCGAGACGCTCGTTAACGCGGGATATTCGGCCATCACGCTGGACAATCGTGGCCACGGCAAGTCTGACAAGCCGCATGATCCCGAGCGCTATCATCCGCAGGATATGGCCCGCGACGCGGTGGCGCTGCTGGATCATCTGGACCTCCAGCAAGCCGCAGTGCTCGGCTACTCAATGGGCGCCCGCATCGCGGCATTCATGGCCTTTGAGCACGAGGAGCGCGTCGCGTGTGTCGTCTTCGGTGGCATGGGGATGAACCTGATCAATGGTCTCAGCGACGGAAATGACATCATTGCCGGTCTGCGGGCGCCCTCACTGGAGGCGCTGACACACCCGACCGCGCGGCAGTTCAGGATCTTCGCCGATCATACCAAGTCGGACCGTGAAGCCCTTGCTGCATGCATGGAAACCTCCCGCGCACCGATGGCGCGTGCCGATGTGCGGCGCATCAATGTGCCGGCCCTGGTGGCTGTGGGCGAAACGGACGCCATGGCCGGGCCGCCAGAGCCACTGGCAAAGTTGATGCCTCAGGGCGAAGCCTTTGTGATTCCCAAGCGCGATCACATGCGCGCCACCGGGGACAAGGCGTTCAAGGCAGCGGGACTGGCATTTTTGAGCAGAACGTTCCCCTCGAACAGCCATTCGTGAACCAAATGGTGTGCCCGGGCTTTGTCTTGCAGGACGAATTGGCCTATATCGGTGCCAGACGATAAAGCGGAGCCCCGCCATGACAACCAGCGCCAAGACAGCAGCCAAAGCTCGAGCAGCGATCAAATCGGTCGATCCGGTGTGGGAGGCTGTGCGGGCAGGGGCGCGGCAGATTGTTGAAGCCGAGCCGTCACTGGCTAGTCTGGCGGTTTCGGCTGTGCTCAACCACGAGACTTTTGAGCAGGCGCTGGCGCACCGTCTGGCGGCGCGCCTTGATCATGAAGACGTTTCCTCGGATCTGATCCGACAGGCCTTTGCCGAGATCCTGCAGGATTTCCCTGAGATCGCCGCCAATGCGCGCGCAGACCTGGCGGCAACGCTGGAGCGTGATCCGGCCTGCCATCGTGCGATCGAGCCCTTGTTGTTCTTCAAGGGTTATCAAGCCATTCAGACACATCGCTTTGCCCATGCCATGTACAAGGCCGGACGACGCGATTTTGCGCTCTACCTGCAAAGCCGTTCAAGCCAGGTCTTCCAGGTAGACATCAACCCGGCCGTGGTGATCGGCAAGGGGATCATGCTCGATCATGGTACCGGTCTGGTGATTGGCGAAACAGCAGTGGTTGGCGACAATGTATCGATCCTTCAGGGCGTTACCCTGGGCGG
The DNA here is from genome assembly GCF_055808475.1 of Devosia sp. J2-20. Classification (NCBI taxonomy): domain Bacteria; kingdom Pseudomonadati; phylum Pseudomonadota; class Alphaproteobacteria; order Hyphomicrobiales; family Devosiaceae; genus Devosia; species Devosia sp. J2-20. The sequence continues at coordinate 1,309,536 of NZ_CM147870.1, forward strand.
TACGGGCAAGTCCGATCAGGATCGTCACCCCAAGATCGGCAATGGTGTGCTGATTGGCGCGGGCGCCAAGGTGCTGGGTAATATCAAGATCGGGGACTGCTCGCGGGTAGGCGCTGGTTCGGTAGTGCTCAAGGAAGTGCCGCCACGGGTGACTGTCGCCGGTGTGCCTGCCAAGGTTATCGGCACCGCCGGATGCGCCCAGCCAGCGCTGGTGATGGACCAGATGGTGCTCGTGCACGACGCTGGCAGCTAGCGCTGCAAGGCGGCGCTGGCAGTTGTCACCGCTAAAATGCCATTTATCAGGGGTTGTATGCAGGGCGTTGGTGACTAGATTGCCGGCTCAACCCAAACCAGCAGGACATCGACAGTGAACCAACCCGAGATCATCAAGCTGCAGAAGTTCCTGCAGGTGAAGTTCAACAATCCCAATATTGATGTGCGGCCCCGCCCCAAGCTCAACGACTCGGTTGAGGTCTATATCGGCGAGGAATCGGTGGGATTGATTCACCTGGACGACGAAGACGGGGACAAGTCCTACATCTTCAACATGTCGATCCTGGATATTGATCTGGACGATATCGAATAGCGATCAATATGCGCCGATGGTTGTGAGCCAGCGCTCGATCTCGGCATCAAACTGGCGCCACGATTGCAAAACCGTGGCGTCAAACGCGTAAATGGCGGCCATGCCGCTGGGCAGATAGACGGTGCGCACACATTGCTGCGTGCCCTCTGCCGCCACAGCCTCAAGACATTTTGCCACGAACGGGTTGGGTGAGATGGCGTCATACCAGACGCTCTCGCCGGAAAAGCCATTGCTGTCTTGCATGGGCTTGCCCACCAGTCCGGGCACGCCAGTCAGCGTCTCATCGGTAAATTGATGCAAATACACGCCGTCGAGCAGGCTGGCGCTGGTGCGCGCCCGGCTGCGTGGCAGCAGGGTCACGTCCACGGGCATGGCCGCGCCATCGTTGCCGGTGAGCATGACGCGCAAATCAATCTGATTGGTGAAGCCGCTGCGGATCTGCTCCCCGAAGCGGAACCACGCTGTGGGAATAGCCAGTTCGCGACCGGATATGGTTTGGGTGATGGTGTTGCCGTCGCTAAGGCTTGGAACGTGGGGGCGTGTTGATCGGCTCAATTCATCGATCAGATAGGCCATGCCCACGGCGATCAGCAGCACCAGAACGGCGATGCCAGCCATGTTGTAGGCCAAGCCGTGTGGGGCGTGAGCTTGAGGCGCTGGGACGTGTGGAGAACTCATTACCAGCGTTAACCAGATTCGGTGTGGAGAGGTGACAGACGATTGGGCGGTCAATATGCTTAATTAAGGGTTAAGATTTGCGGGTTGCGTCTAGCGCCGCACATTAAGGGGTCGAACGTCATGACCAAGGAACTGATACTGGCCGCGTTCTTGATTTGTGTGGGGCTTTGCCTGGCGGGAGCGGGGACCCATGCCTATCAGTGGTTGTCGAAACAGCAGGCTGCGCTGCGCTATGACGGCAACAGCTTTGTTGGCTCCATGGGCAATCTGGCCATGAGCTTTGTTTGCGGCCCCTACATCATGCTGCAGCTGGGCTGGCGCCATGAAGATGATGGCACCATGTCGATGACATCGATGCTCGTCTCGGCGGTTGTAGCCTTTGGCTGGGCGTTCGTTACGGGCTTGATGTTCATGGGCGCCTACGTCGCCATTCGGTATTAGGCGCGCTTGCTGCCGGACGTCACCCGGCAGCGCTTATGCGCCGACGCAATGAGGCCAGCTTCGCGAAACGAAGCTGGCCTCATTCATCAGACCCCTATCAGGGATAGGCTTGGGGCGGGGTCCGGAAACTGGTTGTTGCGCTAGTTGATCCCGGCGGTGGCAAACACCACTTCGCGGTTGTCGATCATGTCGACCCACTGGCCGGCATTGGCCTGAGACTGACGCTTGATGAATTTGTAGGGGGTGGCGTTCCACAGATCGACTGAGCCGATCTGGTTGTCGAGTACCAGGTCGCCGCGATCGGTGCGGGCGATCAGCACAGCGTGGCCTTCGCCATTGGCCTGCTTGACCACAGCAATCAGCAAGGTGCTGGCGGGCCAGCCGGCATTGATCAGCTCGCGGCGTTTGGCCAGTGCGTAGTCTTCACAGTCGCCATAGCCGTTGGGATAGGTCCAGAATTCGTTGACCCGATAGAGGTCCTGATCGGTCACAGGCACCACTGTGCCGTTCACATGAGCGTTTACTGTGAGCAATTGCTGCCAGAGGGCTTCATTGAGTGCGACAGCTGGCACGAGCTGCGCATTGGCGCGGCATTCACTGGGCCGCTGCTGGCAGAACTGGGCGTGGCCAACCGGAATGCTGGTGGTGCCGGACAGCGTCTGCACAAATGCAGCGTTGTTGGTGTCCAGTGCCTGGGCGGGGATGGCGAGAAGAGCCAGCGCGATCAAAGCGCCGAACAGTGCCGTTCCCAGTCCCTTTTTGTTGGTGTTCATCGAGTGATCTCCCTGATGGAGACCACGTTAGAGAGGCCGACTTGCCCCGATAGAAAAACTGCCGTGTAGTTTTTATGCGTGTTTTATCGATTGAATTCCGGATCGATTAACCATGCATTCCAGCAGCTTAGCCTGCGCTGTTCAGGAGGAGAGTCTGGCGAGTACAGATTGATAGACATCGTCGTCCTGGCTGCGGCCTTCGCGGCACTGTTTGGAGCCCAGATGAATCGTCGTGGCACTCGCCAAACGCTCAGAATGGTAGGTGAAGTCTTCCTGCATGGTGGCGTTGCGTCGCGCGAGCCAGTTCTGGTGATGCGCAATCAGGTTCTGCCCGGCCGCATCGACCACGATCACGGTGACGCAGACATGGTCGTAATCATACTCGTCATTATTGGTCAGACGCTGGCTGAGACCCAGCTTGCCGCTGGCAGGGTTCAGCGTAATGGCGATGTCGACCCATTGATCGCGCTTCCAGTCCCATTTTTCGTGAAATGGCGGGCAGGCGAGCGCAGAGCCTCCCGGATTGCATGAGCTGATATCGATGCTCTGCCATGCATAGTTGCGCCAGTCTGCGCGGCCGTCGGCGCTGGCTGATTGAACCAGTGTCAGCGATAGGCATACGGCCAGGGCAATAGCGATGGGGCGCAGGATAGCTGTCATGGCGGTGTGATAACCGGCGATGACCGATCCTGCCAATGGCATCGCTGCGGATCTCAGGATCGCCAGGCGATCAATTCATGCGGAGGTTCTGCTGCACGACGGTGAGCATTTCCTGGGCCGAAATGAATTCGACGCCGACACCGTTCTGGAAGTGACGCGCCACGCGGGCCCGCATGCGACCCAGGGTGACAGCTGTGCCGATGGCTGGGCGTACATCGAGTTCAACGGCGGCGCCGGAGAGCGAAATATCGATGATCTTGCAATTATAGCGCCGGCCATCGTCCAGGGCGACGGTAGAGTGGCGAATATCAGGCACCACGCGTTCGTGCCGGCGATCTTCGGGCAGATTGAGCGCGTCCTTGTTGGCCAGCCAGGTCAGTTGGGCGGCCATCTTGTCACGCTTCCGCGGCGAGGCGGCCAGATCCATGACGAAGCCGCCCTCGATCTGGCTGAGAATGGTGCCTTCGATACGGCCGATCAGGTCAAGATAGGCGATGACCTTTTCGCCCACGCCACCAGCGGCAGGCGCGATGGCGATCGCATCACCCGGTGACATTTCGAGAACCTGACAGGGAAATTCCCGGCGATCGGCCAGCATGTAGCGGCCAAGTACAGAGACCTGGACGCGCTGAAATTTTCCGGCCGTCGCAGCGGTGCGGACTGGGGCAACAAACTGCGGTGAGGGGAGATCGTCGCTAAGCATTCTCTGACCGCTAAACCCATTGTGTTTCTACCTTAAGCTAGCGGCTCTTGGTTAACGCATGGTTTTGCATGTCAGCAGTTTGCGCGGCAAATGCCGCGCAAATTGAATTGGTGTTGTTGGCGGCTTGCTTACTGACGTCCGCCGTCGATAACGGCGAGATGGGCGTAGCGCCGTGCGGTGCGGCCAAAGACTGTCGCTGGCATGGCGCTAGGCGCCGTGTGACTGGCATAGGTGACATCGCTGCCGACATTGGTGGCGACTTCGCGCACCTTGTCTTCGAGCGCAATATCATCAGGCCAGATCAGGCGCAGGCCAGTGATGCGCTGTTCCATGATGGGCTGAACGCCAAGCCAGTAAGGCTCATCGAGCGCAGTCATGGCGCCGAGCAGGCGCGTATGAGTGGAGCCATTGTGCCGCAGGGGCATCAGGATGGTCTCGAAGTTCACCTTGGTGTGCAGGGCAGTGGTGCCCTGGAAGGTAACCAGCGCGACAGCATGATCTTCGGTTACTGCACGGATCAGGGTGTCCATGGCGTCGCCGTCGCGTTCGTGCCAGAGCGCTGAGAAAGAGCGTCCCTTGAGTTCACGGCAATAGCTGGTGCACAAGTGCGAGCCGGCCAGACGGAACGAAAACTTGTCGCTTTCGTCGAGCTCAAGAATGAATGTATTGGCCAGTGCAGAACGGATCTGCGTGGGATCAATGTCCTTCCGTTCCGGCGCGCTACGCGAGCCGCGGATGGAGTTCCAATAATCATAGAGCGTCTTGGTGCTCGTTTTCTGCATGTTCTGTGACCCGCCATTCGAGCATCCACGTTCCCCCCTGATGGAACGCTTCTGCGATGAGGAGACTTTCGCAAAACCTGACGGCAAAAGCGCTCTTAAAGAAAGGTTAAGGTTAACGTGGGTGTGCCAATGTGGAAAAGAGAGCTGGAAGCCGCAGGGCGCCAGCGAGTCGGAGTGAAGTGATGTCTGAACAAGGTTTCACACCAGAGAACACCCCGCCTGCCGGGCGTGAGCCGGTGTTCCTGTTGCCCGGCGCGGTGACAGCCATGATCGGTGTTCTGGTGGCGATTCACCTCGCGTCAACCTTCGTGCTTAACCCGGACGGCATGGCGCAATTGGTGTTCTGGTTTGCGTTCCAGCCCCTGCGAATCCTAGCTGGTGCCAGCGATATTGCCCTGGCTGTACCGCTGATCTGGACGCCTTTCACCCATGCCTTGATGCATGGCGGGTGGGAGCATCTGCTATTCAACGTAGCGTGGTTCGCCATCTTTGCGACACCCGTGACCCGCCGCTATGGGGCAGGGCCGATGCTGGCCATCTTTTTTGTGTCGGCAGCGGCGGGCGCTGCTTTCTTTGCAGCAACGACCTTGACCTCCGGTGCCTATCTGATTGGAGCGTCCGGCGGGGTTTCAGGTCTGACCGGTGCGGCCGTGCGCTTTATTTTCCAGCCGGTGATCGTGGCGCAACATCCAGAAACCGGTCAGCGGGTGATTGTCGGGCGCAAGCTGGCGAGCTTTGCTGACATGTGGCGCGATACGCGCACGCGCAGTTTTGTGTTGATCTGGGTGGTGCTCAACGCGGCAGTGCCGCTGCTGCCCCTGTTTACCGGCGCCTCAGTTGCTGTCGCTTGGCAGGCGCATTTGGGCGGCTTTATTGCAGGTATCGCAATGGTTGGACTGTTTGAGCGGCGTAGCTAAGCCTTGCTGGCGTAGACCTGCTTGGGATCAAACAACCGGGGCAGGCCCGTATCTTCAAGCGTAGCAACGCCGTCATGGACCGCCGCACGCCGATAAAAGCAGGATTTTCGCCCCGTGTGGCAGGCTGCGCCGCGCCCGGTCTGATTGACCACGAGAACAATGGCGTCCTGATCGCAATCGGTGCGCAGTTCGACGACCTGCTGGGTTTCGCCTGAGGTTTCGCCCTTCTTCCACATTTTGGCGCGCGAGCGTGACCAGTAGTGGGCGATGCCGGTTTCCAGCGTCAGCGCCAGAGCCTCGGCGTTCATGTGGGCGAGCATGAGCACGTCTTTGCTGCCCGCTTCCACGGTCACGACAGTCACCAGGCCCGCCGCATCAAAGCGCGGGGCAAAGCTTGTGCCTTCTTCAAGCTGGTCATGGTTCAGGGCGGCGGGGTCGGCGAAGGATATGCTCATGGCATTCTTCTAGCGCCACCCGGCAGTTTGATCCAGCTGCTTAGCGCTTGCCGATCATGGCCAGGAAACGGTCCTGTTCGACCCGGTCTTCGGCGAACACGCCGGTGAAGCGATGGGTGATGGTGGATGCGCCGTGTGCCCGAACCCCGCGCATCGACATGCACATATGCTCTGCCTCAAGCATAACGGCGGCACCGCGGGGATTAAGGTGCTCATTGATGGCGTCGACGATCTGGGCCGTAAGATTTTCCTGAGTCTGGAGGCGGCGCGCATAGACCTCGACCAGCCGTGCCAACTTGGAGAGGCCAACCACGCCATCATGGGGCAGGTAGGCGATATGGGCCTTGCCCACGAACGGCACCATGTGGTGTTCACAGTGGGAATTGAACGGAATGTCGCGCACCAGCACGATGTCGTCATAGCCGCCGACATCCTTGAAGGTCTTGGACAGCACGGTGCCCGCATCCTGATCATAGCCGGCAAAAAATTCGCCATAGGCACGCGTCACGCGACCGGGGGTCTCCAGCAAACCTTCACGACCGGGATCGTCGCCGGCCCAGGCGAGCAGCGTGCGCACAGCGGCTTCTGCTTCTTCACGGCTGGGGCGGCGAATTTCTGTGGTGCTAGCGAGAACGGCGCCGACTGGCTTGGTGTGGGCATCCATGGTGGCGGCTCCTTTGCGCGACGACCCTTGTTACGCAGTCGACGCGATTTTGGACCAGTTGGCCCGACGACCTGACAGTCCGCATTTCAGCCCCTATATAAGGGGCGCCTCCAGAGGCGACAAGAAACAGAATTGTTTGGTTGATGGAACTCAGCGATCTCTATTCTCAGAAGATCCTCGATCTTGCGGGAAATGCCCAACAGCCGCCGCGGCTGGCGGCGCCGCATGCCAGTGCGCGCAAGGTGAGCCGCGTCTGCGGCTCAGTGATTGAGGTTGATCTCAACATCGAAGACGGTGTGATCGTCTCCTATGGTCACGATGTCTCCGCCTGTGCGCTCGGCCAGACTTCTGCAGCAGTGGTGGCGCGAGAGGTTGTCGGTACTCCGGTGGACCAATTCCGGGCGTTGCGCGATCAGATGCATGCCATGCTCAAGGACAATGGCGCGCCGCCAGCCGGCAAATGGAGCGATCTGGGCTATCTTGAGCCGGTGCGGGAGTATCGCGCACGACACATGTCGACCCTGCTGGTGTTTGATGCGGTAGTTGCGGCAATCGAAAAAGCTGAATCCGCAGAATCGGTTGAGATGGTTCGCTGATGAATGGATTCATTGCAGCGGTGTGGCGCTTGATTGATCTGCCGTTCAAGTTCGCGGCGGTCCTGCTGATCACCATATATCGCTACACGCTGTCGGCCTTTGTTGGTCGAACCTGTCGGCATTTGCCCAGCTGCTCAGAATACACCGGCAACGCGATCTGGAAATTCGGGTTCTGGCCCGGCGGCTGGATGGGGCTGGCGCGCTTTGTGCGGTGTCGTCCTGGCGGGACGGATGGCTATGATCCGGTGCCAGAGGCGATGCCGGAACGCGCATGTTGGTATCGACCATGGACGTATGGGCGCTGGAAATAATTGTCAGGCATGCTAGACAGGCGCCCGTGCTGCAATAATTGCGGCATTATTCCTATTTCTGGAGATCAAAAATGACGATCAAGGTGACGTTTCCCGACGGTGCAACTCGCGACTATCCGCGCGGCACCACTGGGACCACCATCGTCGAGGGTGTCTCCAAGAGCCTGGCCAAGAAAACCGTCGCGATGCGGTGGAATGGCACGCTCAGCGATTTGAGCGACGCACTCGAGGCCGACGGCAAGATCGAGTTCGTGACCCGTGACAGCGGCTCCAAGGATGTGCTGGAGCTGATCCGGCACGATGCCGCTCACGTGCTGGCTGAAGCCGTTCAGGAATTGTGGCCCGATACGCAGGTGACGATTGGCCCGGTGATCGAGAACGGCTTCTACTACGACTTCAAGCGTGACGAGCCGTTTTCGGAAGAAGATTTCCCCGCCATCGAAAAGAAGATGGCTGAGATCATTGCGCGCGGCGCTGCCTTTACCAAGGAAGTGTGGACGCGCGATCAGGCCAAGGACTTCTTTTCGGCGCGGGGCGAGAACTTCAAGGTCGAACTGGTCGATGCCATTCCGGCTGACCAGTCGCTGAAAATGTACAAGCAGGGGCAGTGGATCGACCTTTGCCGTGGCCCGCACATGCGTTCGGTCAAGGACGTTGGTGTTGCTTTCAAGCTGACCAAGGTGGCCGGCGCCTATTGGCGTGGCGATAGCAACAACCCGGTATTGAGCCGCATTTACGGTACCGCCTTCGCCACCAAGGATGAGCTGGACGGCTATCTGCACATGGTCGAAGAGGCTGAAAAGCGCGACCACCGCAAGATCGGGCAGGAAATGGATCTCTACCATTTCCAGTCCGAGGCGATGGGCAGCGTCTTCTGGCACCCGAAGGGTTTTGTACTGTTTAACCAGATGGAAGGCTATATCCGGCGTCGTCTGGATACGGCTGGCTATCAGGAAGTGAAGACGCCGCAGCTGATGAGCTCCAAGTTTTGGGAGCAGTCGGGCCATTGGGGCAAGTATCGCGAAAACATGTTCGTGGTGCCCGATGAAGTGCCCGGCACGGAGGATGAAGGTCCCGTGCTAAGCGGCAAGGGCGATCTGATGGCGCTCAAGCCGATGAACTGCCCGGCGCACGTGCAGATCTTCAATCAGGGCATCAAGAGCTATCGCGACCTGCCGCTGCGCATGGCGGAGTTTGGCTGCTGTCACCGCAACGAGGCGCATGGCGCCTTGCACGGCCTGATGCGTGTGCGTCAGATGACCCAGGACGACGCGCACATTTTCTGTCGCGAAGACCAGATTCAGTCTGAGACCGAGCACTTCGTGCACCTGCTCTACTCGGTGTACGGCCATATGGGCTTTGACAATGTGATCATCAAGCTGGCGACGCGCCCCGAGAAGTTCGGTGGCACGATCGAACGCTGGGATGCGGCCGAAAAGGCGCTGGGCGATGCTCTGCGCGCGACGGGTTATGATTTCGAGATCGCAGAAGGCGAGGGCGCGTTCTACGCGCCCAAGCTGGAATTCCACCTCAAGGACGCCATTGGCCGGTCTTGGCAGGTGGGCACGCTGCAGCTCGATTATGTCCTGCCCGAACGGCTCGATGCGACCTATGTCGCCGAGGATGGCTCACGTCAGTATGCCGTGATGCTGCACCGCGCGATCCTGGGCTCGCTTGAGCGCTTTATCGGCATGCTGATTGAGAACTATGCCGGCAGGATGCCGATGTGGCTGGCCCCAACGCAGGTTGTGGTGGCGACCATTGTTTCGGAAGCCGACGATTATGCCGAAAAGCTGGTGCGCCAGCTCAAGGCCGCCGGTATTCGTGCCGAGCTCGACGTGCGCAATCAGAAGATCAACTACAAGGTGCGTGAGCACTCGGTAGGCAAGGTTCCGCTGATGTTTGTCGTGGGCAAGCGCGAGGCTGAGGAGGGGACTGTTTCGGTCCGTCGCCTGGGCACTGAAGGGCAAAAGGTCGAGCCGTTCATGGACGCTTTGGTAGCCCTGATGGCGGAGGCCACCCCGCCGGACCTCAAGGAAAAGGCAGCCTGAGCCATGCCGCAACGGCCGTCCAACCGTGAAATCAAGGTCATCACCCATATGGGTGAGGACAATCTGCTCGGCCCCGATGACTTCAAGGATGTGGGCGAAAAGGTCTTTGCCCGCATGCTCGCAAAAGGCTGGATTGAGACCACCGCCATTGAGGGCAAGTACAAGGCGACCCTGAAGGGTCTGATCATCCACGAAGGCGAAATCATCTACGCCGGACGTTTGCGCAGCTAACCAGAGGAGCGGGACATGGCTGATCCCATCGTCATTACCCGCTCCGTCTCCATCGATCCCGGTGAGATCGAAGAGACATTCGTCCGCTCCGCCGGACCGGGCGGGCAGAACGTCAATAAGGTGTCGAGCGCTGTCCAACTGCGCTTTGATCTCAAGAACTCGCCATCAATTCCCGAAGCGATGAAGCGCCGCGCAGCGACGCTGGCTGGCAAGCGGCTGACCAAGTCGGGTGTCATTGTGATTACCGCCAATTCGCACCGCGACCAGCCGATGAACCGCGCCGATGCGCAGGAAAAGCTGGTCGCCTTGCTGGTTGAAGCATCGCATGTGCCCAAATACCGGGTGGCAACGCGCCCGACCCTGGCGTCAAAACGTCGACGCCTTGAAGGCAAGTCCATCCGCTCCGGCATCAAGCGGTTGCGCGGCACGCCCTCGGACGGTCACTAGGCTGCGACTTCACGGTCTAAGTGAGCATCGCGACTTTGTCTCGCGCGCTCGCTAGTGTGGGCCGAGGCGGGGGATGCACGACCATGAAAGTCGCAATTGTCGGTTCTGGCTATGTTGGGCTTGTCACAGGCGTATGTCTGGCTGACTTCGGTCATGAGGTCGTCTGCGTTGATAATGACCAGACAAAGGTCGATAGGCTGTCGCGCGGCGAGATCTCCATTCACGAGCCCGGGCTGGGCGAACTGATCAAATCCAATCTGGCAGCAGGACGCCTGTCGTTCACCTCGGCGCTGAGCGAGGCGGTGCCCACTGCCGAGATGGTGTTTATTTCAGTGGGGACGCCCTCGCGGCGTGGTGACGGCCATGCGGATCTGAGCTATGTTTACGCTGCTGCAGAGGCTGTGGCGGGCCATCTGTCCGGCTTCACGGTGGTTGTTACCAAGTCCACAGTGCCAGTAGGAACCGGTGACGAAGTCGCGCGCATTGTGGATAGCGCCAATCCAGATGCGGATGTGGAGGTTGTGTCCAACCCCGAATTCCTGCGCGAGGGCTCTGCCATTGACGACTTCAAACGCCCAGACCGCATAGTCATTGGCATCGCGAACGAGCGCGCCAGGACGCCGATGGCGGAACTGTATCGTCCGCTCTATCTCAATCAGGCGCCGCTGATGTTCACAGATCGTCGCACTGCCGAGCTGACCAAATATGCTGCCAATGCATTTCTCGCAATGAAGATCACCTTCATCAACGAGATGGCTGATCTTTGCGAAGCGGCAGGTGGCGATGTTCAGCAGGTCGCCCGGGGGATGGGGCTGGACAATCGGATCGGTCCGAAATTTCTACACGCAGGACCCGGCTTTGGCGGGTCGTGCTTTCCGAAAGACACATTGGCGTTGGTCAAGATCGCTCAGGATTTTGGCAGTCCAATGCGGCTGGTCGAGACCACGATCTCGATAAACGATCAGCGCAAAGCTGCGATGTCGCGCAAGATCGTTGCTGCTTGCGGTGGTGAGGTGCGGCGCAAAACCATAGGTGTGCTGGGTCTTACCTTCAAACCCAATACCGACGACATGCGCGAGGCCCCCTCAATCGACATCATCGGTGATCTCCTCGACAAGGGCGCGCGGGTTGTTGCCTACGACCCGCAAGGCATGCGGGCTGCGGCCGAACTGATGGACAATGTTGAATATGCGGCGAGCGCCTATGCGGTTGCTGAGAATGCCGACGCGCTGGTGATTGTCACCGAATGGAACGAGTTTCGCTCGCTTGATCTGGCGCGGTTGCGGCGGGCAATGGCGTCGCCAGTGCTGGTAGACCTCCGCAATGTCTACAGCTACGAAGAGGTGGCCAAGCATGGCTTCACCTATTTCAGTGTGGGCCGACCCGATGGGCAGGACGCTGATCCGACCGTGGAGACGGCCGCCGAATAACGACGGCGATGCCGACCACGAACGCCAGAAAGAGGACGTATTGCAGGTCTTTGTCACGGGAACCGCTGGGTTTATCGGGTATCATCTGGCCAGGCGGTTGCTCGAAGATGGTCATGTGGTCACCGGCTTTGACGGTGTCACCGACTATTACGATGTGTCTTTAAAGCGGTCGCGACTGGCGGCTTTGCAGCAATATCCGCAATTCAGCGCAATCGAGGGCCGACTGGAAGACGCTGGTCTACTCAGCGAAACGCTGGAGCGGGCTCAAGCCGAAATCGTGGTTCATCTGGCTGCCCAGGCCGGCGTTCGCTACAGCATTGAGCAACCTCAGAGCTATATCAGCGCCAATCTGGTGGGGACGGCGAACCTGCTGGAAGCCGTTCGCGCCCACAAACCGCGCCACCTGCTGATGGCGTCGACCAGTTCGGTCTATGGCGGTAATACCAAGCTGCCATTTAGTGAACGGGACGCAGCAGACGCGCCTATCTCGCTCTATGCCGCGACCAAGAAGAGCAATGAGGTAATGGCCCATTCCTATGCCCATTTGTTCGATATCCCCACCACCATGCTGCGGTTCTTTACGGTCTATGGTCCGTGGGGCAGGCCCGACATGGCGTTGTTCAAATTTGTGTCCGCAATTTTGGCAGGGCAGCCCATCGAGATATTTGGCGAGGGGAAGATGCGACGTGATTTTACATTCGTCGACGATCTGATCGAGGCCATGATCCGGATCATGCCGTTAAGGCCGGAGCTGGGGCAACCGCTGCAGGGGGATTCGTTGTCGGCCGTTGCGCCCTACCGGGTTGTCAATCTGGCCGGTGGGCACCCGGAGTTGCTGATGGATTTTGTTGCTGCCATCGAGACGGCGTTGGGCCACAAGGCTGCGTACACGATCAAGCCCATGCAGGCCGGAGATCCGCGCGAAACAGCAGCCGATACCGCGTTGCTGCGGGAATTGGTGGGTGACCTGCCGCGGACGCCGATCAAGGCTGGGGTGGCCAGTTTTGTGGCATGGTACCGGCAGTATTATCGCGTGTGAGTGCAAACGTTGGTTCGGGGAGCTTCCTTGTGGCGCAGAACAGCCTGAAATTTGGAACCAGTGGTCTAAGAGGACTGGCTGTCGAGCTGGAAGGGCAGGCCGCGCGCCGCTATACCAGCGCCTTCCTGCAGCACCTTGTAAACATTGGGCAATCTGGGGCGGGGCAGGTCTATCTCGGACGCGACTTCCGGGCATCCAGTCCGACAATTCTGACCGATTGTGCCGTTGCCATTGCCCGGTCTGGACTCGAGCCTGTCGATTGCGGCGCCATTCCCACACCTGCGCTGGCGCTGCATGCGATGGCGGCGGGGTGCCCGGCGATCATGGTGACGGGTAGCCACATCCCGGCCGACCGAAATGGTCTGAAATTCTACGCTCCACGTGGCGAGATCAGCAAGGCTGATGAGGCGGGCATCTTGGGGGCCCTGCGCGCTACCGACATTGCCGACGCCGCGCCGGTACTTGTCGATGAGAGCCATGAGGCGACGGAACGCTATTTCGCGCGATGTGCAGCTATTGTAGCTGCTGGCGCCCTGACCGGGTTGCGCATCGGGGTATTCGAGCATTCCAGTGTTGCCCGAGACCTGTTGGGCCGCGTTTTGAGGCACGCGGGAGCGGAAGTGGTTAGTCTGGGGCGCAGCGATGCGTTTGTCGCGGTGGACACAGAGGCGTTCAGTGACGCTGTCCTAGCACCGCTGAAAGACTGGGTGCGTGACAAGAAGCTTGATCTGTTGGTTTCGGCGGATGGGGACGGGGACCGTCCCCTGATGATGGATGCTCGGAGTGCCTTCGTGCGCGGTGACGTGCTGGGTTTGCTCACGGCGCAATATCTGGGCGCGCAGACCGTGGTGACACCGGTTACGTCAAATTCAGCCATTGAACGCACCGGCTATTTCAAGAAGGTCATTCGCACCCGTGTCGGATCGCCATTTGTCGTTGCAGCCATGGAGCAGGCGCCAGACGGCGTTGTCGGCTTTGAGGCCAATGGCGGCACGTTTGTTGGTGCTGCCATATCAGTGGAGGGACAGCCCCTGAAGGCATTGCCCACCCGCGATGCAGTGCTGCCGCTTTTGTGCACGACGGCACTGGCGGTGCTGCGCGGTGTTACGGTGGACCAGTTGGTAGCAGAACTGCCGCTGCAGATTGCCATGGCCGACCGGCTACAGGACGTTGCTGCAAGTAAAAGTGCGGACTTCCTGACGCGCCTCGTTGAGGAGGACGGCTTTGCTGCTGGTGTATTCGAACCCCATGGCATTGCCAGCGTGTCCGTTACCGATGGCGTGCAATTCCACACGGCGTCAGGCGATATGGTCCATTTCCGGGCATCGGGAAACGCCCCGGAATTGCGCTGTTATGTAGAAGGGCGGACATCGGAAATCGCCCGGTCCCTGCTTGATTGGGCTATGGGGGTCGCGGCAGAAAACGTGCGCTAAAACAAGCGGGGCCGCCCGAAGGCGACCCCATCAGGTTAGTTAGACGCGTCGATATTGACCTTGCCGAGCAGCACAACCGGGTCATCCTGGGCGGCCATGAAATCCATCATGCCCAGGCCTGGCGCCTGTTTGGCCACAACATCAATGGTGAGCCGTTTTGCCTTGCCACTGACGAAGGCACTGACTGCACCAGCCACTTTCTGTGCTTCGGCAGCACCAGCGAGCATGCCAACGACGGTGCCCTCCGCGAGACCAGCAAAGATCGGCCGCATGGTGGCTGCATCGGAGCCCTGGTCGGCGGCGACCATGGTCATGATGATGTCGGACAGCCCGGTATCGTCGACGTCGAGTTTGAGATCGCCAACTGCCAGACCCATTGCTGCGGCCATCATCATGTTCTCATTGCTGCTGAACAGCGCGTCGGTGGCGTTGTTAATCGTGCCGGCCAGCGTGACGGTCGCGAGATCAACACCGGTGACGGAGACTTCGTTGATGGCGATGGCGTTTTCGGCCTCGTTCCAGTTGGCGTCGAGGGTGAAGCCGGCGTCGATGCTGGAGATGCCCAGCGCCATCAGAAGCTGCAACTGCTCGTCGGATGTGTCGGCGGGCAGGTCAAGCTTGAGGTTGCTCGCCGTGGTGAGCAGGTTTGTCGGAATACCGTTCAGGTAGTCGCCCAGCGACAGATCGAAGGCGCCGATGCTGGCCACCAGCCGGCCGCCGGGTGTTTCTGGGTCGGGAATGTCGATAGCGACGTCGCCGATGGAAAAGCCTGCAAACGCAGGTATCAGCGCACGGAGATTGGCCTCAAACCAATCATCGTCCAGCGCGTCCGGCGCATTCTGAATGGCAGCGATTGGTGCTGAAAGGTCGATTTCCTTGAAGCTCAGACTGCCAATGGTGATCGAGCCGTCGCCAGTGACCTCAACGGCCATGTCGGTCAGATCAATGGAGGGATAAATGCCAGGGCTCATACCGCCCATGGTCATGCCAGCGACCGAGACATTGACCGGATTGCCCTTATCGTCGGTGCCGTCGCAATCAAAGCCGTCAAACTTGACTGGGGAGGATTCGATGGCGGTCAGCATATCGGCATAGGTGCGCATCAGCTTACCCAATATCTCGGGCGAAGGAGCTTCGTCCTGTTGCTCAAGGGCGGTGCTAAGCGCCATGATTTCAGCAAATGACATACTGATCGGGCGCGCCTTGAACTCCGTCGCCGTGGCGGCGCCAATGGTGCAGGTGACATCGGGAGCGGTAAAGCTGCCACCGGCAAAGACAAAGTCGGAATAAATCGTCTTCATCTCTGTCTGACCGCCGCCGTCGACTACACCATAAAAGCGCAACAAGCCGCCGATATCGAAGGTTTTGGCAGACATCTCGCCGAAATGACCATCGGTGCCCGTGCTGCTACCCACCGTCATGCCGCCAACCGATGCGGTGGTCGCGACGCCATCTGTCACATCCTCAAGGACGATGTTCTCAAGCACAATTGTGCTGTCTGCAAGACTGTCCGTTATCGAGATACGGATTGTCGGGATGGTGATGCTGGTCGCGGTCAGCGATGCCAGGGCATCGGCGTTGGCTATCAGATTACCCGAGAGAATGTCGCGCAACGTCGCTTCATCGACATTGGCGCTGAGGGCGTTGATGGTGGGAACATCGACGCTGACAGAAGGTGCAGGCTGGGACGTGCTTGCTTCCGCGACGGTCCCAGGCTTGGTCTTGGTTTTCTGGGCCCATGCAGGCGCTGTCGGCAGCGCGACACTCAACAGGCAGGCCGTGGCAATGGCGCCAAGGCGGCGCTTGGTTGATGTCTTGGTCGGCATGGTCGTCTCTCCCCTTATCCAAACCCTAATCTGGGGCATTGGCGGTCGCGCTTCAATGGTCAAACAGGCCACATTGCGTGCGAAGCAACCGGAGGGGGCGGCCAGCGGCTAGTAAATGGAGGTCAGAACTTCGATTTCGCGGGCGGAGCCGGGGCTGACCTGGAACTCGCGATTGAACACCTGATCGCCCTGTTTGGCGAAGACCAGATAATCGCCCTCGGCCAGCACGGTTGAGGGAAACGCCCCCAGATCGGTGAAGATTGTGGCGCCGTCGGCGGTCTTTACCGTCCACTCGACGTCAGCGATTGCCTCACCGCGCTCTTCGGACACCAGCTTGAAGGAAATCTGACCGGCATGATGGTAGAGCGTTGCGTCGGTCAACTGTCCTGGTTCGACCCGCAGGTCGGCCCGGACCACGGCGTTGATGGTGCCGAAATGCGAGATGATGTGGTAGGTGCCGGCATTAAGCGTGATGATATCGTTGGGCAGTAGCCCCTCTGCCAGCATGACACGGCTGGCGTCATCGCCGGTAAAAATATCGAATTTGAGCATGTTTGGCGGGATGGGAATGTCCCCGGTTACCGCTGAATTGAGCCGCAAGGCGCCAGCCTCAAGCACGAAGTCAGCGGTGTTGTTGCCGGGCACAACAGATATGGGCTCGCTGATCTGGGCCCGTCCATAGGCTACGTGCACCACGTATTCACCTGGCGGCAATTCGACCTGGGCAGTGCCTTCATCGGATTTCGCCACCAGTGCCATTTCGCCATTGGTGTCAGTGCTGCTCTCAAATATTCGCCAGACCAGACCATCCGGGATGGGGGCGCCTTCGGCGGTGATGCGCGCGGTCAGGCTTACCGGCTGCGGCACGGAGGTGACCTGCGTGATGGCCGCTGCGGCTTCGCTGGCAGCGGGCTGTGCGGCTGGCTCGGCAGGCACGCCAATGGGGCGAGGGCGCGGCATTGGCGGCATTTCGGCCGTGCTGGCCTGCGCCAGAACCGATGTCGTCTGCAGCGGAACAGCAAATCCCACAAAGGCCAAAGCGAGCAGCAGGGCTAGTCTCTGTCGCAAACGCATCTGGTCTCCTGTACCGGCTGTGTGGTGAATCACTACGCGGGAATAACCGACAATTGGGGAAAAGCTGTGTCACAGAGCCGCCCCGATGAAAACAGGACAATGCCGTGAGCGCCCAGTTTTGCGCCTCCCCAACCCCGGGTTCTGGTGCTGTGCCGTCAAACTGGGTATTGCTGCGCCGACAATAGGAGTTTGCCCATGCCTGCCAATCCCGCCCTGCGCGACTATCTGCTGACCCGCCGTTCAGTCGGCATGGCCTTTTTGCAGGCGCCCGGTCCCGATGCGGCCGAGCTTGAGCAGATGCTGACCATTGCCACGCGGGTGCCCGATCACGGCAAGATCGCGCCCTGGCGGCTGGTGGTGATCGACGGTGAAAACCGCGCCAAGGCCGGCGCTGCGCTGGCCGAGATTGCCGCGCGCAACAAGCCGGAGCTGGACGAGGCAGGGCTTGAGATTGAGCGCCAGCAATTTCTGCCAGCACCGCTGACAATCGGAGTGATTTCCTCGCCCAAGGCGCATCCCAAGGTGCCCGAGTTCGAGCAATTGCTGTCGGCGGGCAATGTGGCGTTCAATCTGGTTCACGCCGCCTATGCCCTGGGTTTTGCGGCGTCATGGATTACGCGCTGGTATGCCTTTGATGCCGAAGCGGCATGCATGCTGGGCGCGCGGGATGGTGAGCGGTTTGTGGGGTTCATTCACATCGGCACGCCCAGCACGGTGATCGAGGACCGGCCACGCCCTGCGCTCGATGACATTGTTAGCCAGTGGCACCCGCAAGACGCCTAACGGCGGCGTATGGTTAACGGAAGGTTAACCTTGAGGTGTGCTAGTAGGCACCAACTAGTCGATTCCTGCAGGGGTGAGCCCGCACATGGGCGTACAGCCGATATCAGTCCCGCAAAGTCTGGCCTATGTTCTGACCGCCGCCGGCGACCGGAACGGGGTTGATTTCGACTATCTGCTGCAAACGGCCATGCGCGAGAGCAGTCTCAATCCGCAGGCCAAGGCACAGACATCGTCAGCCGTGGGGTTGTTCCAGTTTCTCGAAAGCACTTGGCTGCAGGTGCTCAAGGAGGACGGGCCGCGGCTGGGTTATGGCGACATCGCCCAGAATATCGAACGTAGTGGGGGCGGGGATTACGTTGTCCGCGACCCGGCGATGAAGGCCAAGATTCTCAAGATGCGCGAGGATCCGCAAATGGCAGCCGATCTGGCTGCAGCCTTCACCAAGAGCAATGGCGATTACCTGCATTCGCGGTTTGGGCGCATGCCCAGCGCGGGTGAGCTCTATATCGCGCACTTTCTGGGTGCGCAGGGGGCAGAGCGCATGTTTACGGCGGGGTTGAAGGATCCTGACCAGATTGCGGCCAATCTGTTTCCGAAACAGGCCTCGGCCAATCGCTCGATCTTTTATTCCAATGGCCAGCCCCGCACGATCCGGGATGTCTATCGGGTGCTGGTATCCAAGCATGAAGCCGGCGATACCAATGCCAGCTTTGCGGCCCAGCAGATGGTGGGCGGCAGCCCTGCCGAGCCGACGCCGGTAGTGCCTTCGCGGTTTTCGCCGGCCAATATGTCGTTTACCGGCCTGTTCAAGAACGAGCCCGACTCGCCTGCGTCAACGGTGACCGATGCAGGCGATGGTGGGGCGTTCTTCACCCAGCTTTACGCCCGATAGAGCGGTTCTGCTGATCCGGGGTTTACCAATTGGTGGCCATTCGGGGCTTTGCGCGACCGGCAAATGATTGGCAGGGCGATTGCAACGGCATTTGTTTACACTCGTTTAACACTCTGGACGCGTAATCAACATATCTGAAGTTGGTTCGGCTCGTCCCGAGGAGACCGCTATGCGTACGACAGCGATGACACCACGGACTTCCACTGTTGCGGGCCTGCCGCGCGGCTGGACCATTGTCGGCCTTGCGCTGGCAAGCTGGCTGGTTCTGGCGGGTGCCTGGGTTGGCATTTCTCAGCTTTTCGGCTTTGTCGCCTCCGCGCTCTAGCAGTCCAACAGCGACCCCTTCCACATTTCACTGACGTTCTCTTGCGCCTGCCGGGGTTGGACGCTCATGCGTCTGTCGTGTGAGGTGGAGAGATGAGCATTTCGAACCTGAACGCGCTTGTAGCCGACATTGCTGCGGCTCAAGTGCCGCCGCCAATGACAACCCGGATTATCGGAATTGATGGCTGTGGCGGTGCCGGCAAGTCCACACTGGCCGAGCGATTGGCCACCCCGCTTGATGCCCGGATCATTCATACGGACGATTTTGCCAGCTGGGATAATCCGTTGAACTGGTATGATCGGCTGCTCGCGCAGGTGCTCATACCGTTATCGCGCAACATAACGGGGCGTTATCAGCGCTATGACTGGCACACGCGCCGTCTGGCCGAATGGCACGATGTGCCGGTCGGGGGCACTGTGATTGTTGAAGGGGTGACCGCGACGCGCGCTGTTTTCCGCCCCATGCTGAGCTACACGATATTTGTTGAGACACCGCAGCCGACGCGGCTGGCGCGTGGACTGGAGCGGGACGGGGCGCAGGCGCTTGAGCTGTGGCAGGCGTGGCAGAAGTCCGAGGATGACTACCTGGCCACCGAACGCCCGGCCGATTTTGCCAATATTGTGCTGGACGGTACGCGAACCCTGCCATGAATGTGGCGCGACGGTTTATGGTGAACCGTTCCTTAAACCTTGGCACTTAGTGTGATCTCTGCCGGTGTGCGGAGAAGAGTATGGTTGCGTATCAGGAGTTTGTATCACTGTCCCGATCGATGGACAGCGAGGAGCGCGGCAGCGCGGCTCATCTGTCCGCGCTGGCCTATCTGAACCATACCGGCCCGGCCGATGAACATGCCGCGCTGTATGCCGCGCTGATCGGGTTTCTCGACGATCCGTCGGTCAAGGTGCGGGCTGCACTGGCCTATGGCCTGTTACATTCTTCCATGGCGCCGCGTCCCATCATGCTGGCGCTGCTGCACGACAGTGCGGTGATCTCGCGCGCCGTGCTGCAATATTCGCCGGTGCTGATCGACGCCGATCTGATCGGGTTGATCAAGACACTGGACGTGTCGATGCTGACCTCGATCAGCCAGCGCAAGCAGATCAGTCCCCGGCTGGCGGCCGCGCTGATCGCCCGGCAAGATGGTCCACTTACCCTGCGCCTGCTGCGGCGTCATGACGTCGCCCTGAGCGCCGATCTGCTAACGCATCTGGCTCAAACCCATGGTGACGATGCCGCGATGCGCGGGGCCCTTCTGGCGCGCCGTGATCTGACGGCATCGGCGCGCCTGCTGTTGGTCCAAAAGGTCACCGAGGCCTTGCGGGGTACCCGGATCGTCAAGGGCGCGCTGGCCAGCGACAGGCTGGGACGGGTGCTGCGCGATAGCGGCGATACCGCGCTGTCGGCAATTGGCGAGCGCGAAGCGGGCAAGGCCAATCCCGACTATGTTGCCGATCTGATTGTCAGTGACCGGCTCAATACCCGCGTGTTGATGCACGCAGTGGTGACCGGGCATGTGATGTTTTTTGCAGACTGTCTGGCTGAACTGGCGCAGGCACCGCGCTCCAAGGTCTTTGCGCTGCTCGAGCGAGGCAGCCGCTCAGCGCTCAATGCGCTGCTGGTGCGATGTGGGCTGGGCCATGGTGTGCGCAATCTGCTGACCCGGCTGGTGATGCACGCACGAGCCAGCGATCTGGCAGATGATGCTGGTGCGCGCCATTATGTGGTGACGGCACTGACCGAAGAACTCATCGCCGAGCATCAAGGTGATATTCCCCAGGAACTGGAGGAGGCGTTCGCCTATCTCAGCGAGCAGAACATCGTGCTGGCGCGCAAGGCGGCGCGTGGGGTGATGGCGGCTTTTGCCGTAGAGGCGCGTGCGCCCATGGCGGTGGCGCTTGATGCGCCCGAGCCAAGGCTGGCCTTGCCTGCGGCCTAGAAGCGGAACTGCTCGCTCAGGACGCGCTCTTCCAGGCTCGTGCCTGGATCAAACAGCAGGGTGACGCCATGGGAGCGGTCCTCAAACACCGTGACTTCAAGAACGTTCTGGAATTCCACATTGTCGGCCACAGCGCTGACCGGGCGCTTGTCGGATTCACGCGTGATGAACTTGACCACTGCCCGGTTGGACAGAATTGCCCCGCGCCAGCGCCGCGGCCGGAAGGGCGAAATCGGGGTCAGGGCGAGCAGCGGCGCTTCGATCGGCAGGATCGGGCCATGCGCTGAGAGATTATAGGCCGTGGAGCCGGCGGGCGTGGATAGCAGGGCGCCGTCGCAGATCAGCTCTTCGAGGCGGTTTTCTCCATCCACGACGATCTGCAGCTTGGCGGCCTGATAAGTTGAGCGGAACAGCGAGACTTCATTGAGCGCCAGCGCTGTCTGGGTCTGGCCGGTGGTGCTGAGGACCTGCATGGAGAGCGGATAGATCCGCGTGCGCTGCACCGCCTGCAGGCGTTCCTGCAGATTGTCCTCGGAGAAGGTGTTCATCATGAAGCCGACCGAGCCGAAATTCATGCCATAGACTGGCACGCCCAGTCCCATGACCCGGTGCAGGGTCTGCAGCATCAGGCCATCGCCGCCCAAAGCAACCACGACATCGGCTGATTCAATGGGGAAGTCGCCGTAACGCGCCCTCAGGCGCGCCGCAGCGGCGTCGGCCTCGGGCGTGTCATTGGTCACAAAGCAAATGCGGTCAGCAGGTTGGCTGGACACGGGCGTCTCCGGAAACAATCGCGTTTGCCTAGCATGGGTGGGGGGCAGGGGCCAGCCGCATGGCGCGGCGCTGTGGATCGACGGCATTTGAGGCAAATTTGCTGCGCGCTTGAGTCAAAATGCACAGCCCGCAGCAACGGGGCGGTGCTCCAATAGGGGTATCAGCCGCTCATAGCCGCGGCAGAAATCTCGGCAATTGAATAAAATTGTATCGAATTTTCGAATTCGACAGCAATCGGCTGCGTGCATCCTGATGACAACAACTCATCAGGGGATACGTCCATGAACACCAAATTTGCAGCAGTCGTGACTGGCCTGACATTGGCCGCTACTCTCTTCTCGGTTGGCAATGCAGCCGCATTTGCCAGCTCCCGGTCGGTCGTCAGCTCGGAGCTGGTTACCCGCACCGCAGCGGTAACGCCACTGGCGATGCAGTTCTTCTGCGCCAAGAACAAGAGCGAATGCGCCAGCAGCGGCCGTAGCCAGGTGACGATGTCGCCCAATCTGATGGCTGTGCTCAAGACCATCAATATCCATGTGAACCGCAGCATTCGTCCAAAGCGCGACACCGCCGATGTCTGGGAGTTGAACCCAACGGCCGGCGATTGCGAAGACTATGTGCTGTCCAAGCGCAGCGCGCTGATCAGCAAGGGTGTTTCTTCGGGGGCCCTGCGCATCGCCTATACCCATACCCGCCGCGGCGAGCCGCATGCCGTACTGGTGGTCAAGACCAGCCAGGGCGATTACGTGCTGGATAATCTGAGCAACACGGTCAAGAGCCTGCGCGCATCTGGCTACAAGATCCGCTCGATGTCTTCGTCGAACCCAAATCGCTGGATCGCTGGCTAAGTCACGGTTTCAGCGTACAAAAAACAAGAACCCCCAGGGCCACGGCCGTGGGGGTTTTTTATTGCATTCGGGCCATGCAGCGAATGCATGCCGATCGAGCGTTTACTTGGGGCGTCAAGATAACAGCAAATTGTCGAATGAATTTGGTGACTTGGCGATGATGGACTGGATTGTCACATTTACCAATTGATTGGGATGGCTGTTGCTAGAAAGGTAAATGAAGTCTAAACGTTCGCTTGACCGCACGACTAGGCAGGACTAGTAATTCGAGTGCGGGATCAATGTGAGGATTTGAGATGCGTAAGCTGATCACGACTATTGCAACGGCTGGTGTGCTTGGTATGGCAGCCATCTCCGCTTCGAATGCAGCTCCGGTATCCGGCTATGAAGGCCTCTACTCGGCAGTGTTTACATCGTGCACCATTCCAACGGGAACCGTGCCGACCTGTGAAACAGCGATCAATGCCTATGCGGGCGCTCTGGCGTCGGCTGTTGATCTGGAAGTGGCCAACGCGTCATTTACCGCCCTTCGCTCCGAAGTCTTTGCCGCAAACGCTGCGGATGAAGGATTCCAGGCTGAAATCGACGCGCTGTTTGAACTCTTGCTGCCAGGCTCTGGCGCTCTGGGCAATCCAGCCAGCCCACTCTAGTCCAACGCGACCAAGCGAGCGCCTCAGAGTTTTCTGAGGCGTAGTTTGCTTGGTGTTGAAAGACCGGTTGGTGGTATGGCGCATCGTTGATGCGTGATGCCGATTAGCGTGGCCACGCCCCATAGGTGCGATAGTACGTGCTTTCTTGCTGGTTCCGGGACTGGATGCGCGGCGAGCTCAGTTAGTGCTGGCGCCAAATATTGCTGGCGCTTTTGCTGGGTGCGAATCCCATTTTGCGAGTAAAGCTCGCGTCTCGAAAATTCGTTAGTTCATTTTGATGCGTTGCCTGCACTAGAGTGCGGCGGCGTATTTTTTTGATGTGAACGGACTGCTTTTCAAACTGCGTTATATTTCGGCCTTGTGACTAGTTGTTCGGCATTTCGACAATTAACTGCAATGCCAGCTATGCAATTTTTGTGATTGGTCTTTCGGCCTGTTTTGTTATGATGGCGGGGCGGCACTAGTAGAGCGACTACCATACTGTAATGTATAGGTGAGTATCCCGATGGACAGATACGAGCGTGCGGATTACCGGGTCGTTAGTGGTCGTGACCGATTTGGTTACAGTGGTGCCGGTGCATTGGCGTCCGCCATCGAGCTGGACACCACGGAAAAGCCCGCGCGCCGTCAGGTGACCCTGCAGTCCGGCTTGCCGCTGACAATGATGGGCAATGATCCTGCCCCTCAACCCGAGCAGCCGCGCCGTCAGGTCGCGCTGGCAATCAAGAGAATTTTCGATGTTGTGGCCTCGGCTCTTGCGCTGGTGTTGCTGGCGCCGCTGGTGCTCATGGTGGCCATTGCCATCCGCATTGAGAGCCGGGGACCGGCGCTGTTTCGTCAGAAGCGCGAAGGGCTTCATGGTCATGCCTTCATGGCCTTCAAGTTTCGTTCTATGCGTCTGGAAGTGTGTGATGCCTCAGGGGTTGCCCATACCGTCAAGGGCGATCCACGCATTACGCGGGTGGGGGCATTTCTGCGCAAGACCAGCATTGATGAACTGCCGCAATTGCTCAATGTGCTGATCGGGCAGATGTCGATTGTGGGACCGCGGCCGCACGTGCCGGGCATGCTGGCGGGGCCGCAGCCCTATCGAAGCCTTGTGCCCTATTATGATCATCGGCTGAGCATGCTGCCCGGGATTACCGGCTGGGCCCAGGCCAATGGGCTGCGCGGTGATGCGTCCGATCCGGTACAGGCCCGGGCCCGTATCGACCACGACCTAGCCTATATTGAGAACTTCTCGCTCATGCTGGATCTGCGCATTCTGGTGAAGACCATTCAGCAGGAGTTTTTCGGGGGAACAGGCAGCTAATCGTTAAAGTCAGCTGCGTGGGGCCGTTGCCCCAAAGACCAGATTGCATCATGCCCTGTTTACGCAAACCCATCATGATGGCGCGGCACCTGCTGGCGGCGCGGTTTTGTGGTGCGCCCGGGTGCCGGTGGACAGAATTGACGATGTGAAGATGGCAGGGGATCGGGCGGCTTTGCGGTGGCCCGGCCTGGCCAGAGGGCCGACAGTCTTGGAGTTGAGTATGGTTGACGTTGTGAAGTTGCTGGATGCGGCCATTGCCGCCGGGGCGGAAATTCTGCGGATTTACGAGACGGATTTTGCGGTCTCGCACAAAAGCGACCAGTCGCCGGTGACCGAGGCCGATATTGCGGCCGAGAAGATCATTGTCGCGCAACTGCAATTGATTGCGCCGGATGTGCCTATCGTGGCCGAAGAAGCGGCCGCGGCCGGGCAGGTGCCGGCGACTGCCGAGCGGTTCTTTCTGGTGGACCCGCTTGATGGCAGCAAGGAATTCATTACCAAGAATGGCGAGTTCACCGTCAATATCGGGCTGATCGAGCACGGCGTGCCGGTGCTGGGCGTGGTGTATGCGCCAGCGCTGGGTCGTATCTGGTGGGGGCAGCGCCAGGAGGGTGCCCATTGCGCCCAGGTGGTGGATGGAGCGTTGCAGGGGCAGCGCAAGATCAGCGTGCGCGAAGCGGCCGAGGCCGGCATTGACGTGGTGGGCAGCCGTTCACATGGCGCCAGTGACACCGATGCGTGGCTGCAGCGCTTTCAGGTTGCCAATTTCGTGCCGGCTGGCTCCTCGCTCAAATTCTGCCTTGTCGCTTCGGGGGAGGCCGATCTGTACCCTCGTCTTGGGCGCACCATGGAGTGGGATACGGCCGCCGGAGACGCGATCCTGCGGGCTGCCGGTGGCCGGGTGCAGACGGTGTCCGGCGATGTGCTGTGCTACGGCAAGCGCAATCAGGGGCATGACACGGACTTTGCCAATCCGCATTTCGTCGCGTTTGGCGATCCCAATCTGGCTTAGGCCACACTGATCTCCGGAGCATTATCATGGCGCATGAGCGGATGACCCATTTGCAGTCTCTCGAGGCTGAGAGCATTGAGATTTTGCGGGAGGTTGCCTCGAGTTTTGAGCGGCCGGTGATGATGTATTCGATCGGCAAGGATTCCAGCGTCCTGCTGCATCTGGCGCGCAAGGCGTTTTATCCCTCCAAGATCCCGTTTCCGCTGCTGCATGTAAACACGACCTGGAAGTTCGCCGAGATGATCGCGTTTCGCGATGCGATGGCGGACAAGCATGGCTTCGAGCTGATCAGCCATACCAATCCCGAGGGTCTGGCGGCCAATATCAATCCGTTCGAGCATGGCTCCTCGCGCTATACCGACATCATGAAGACCCAGGCGCTGCGTCAGGCGCTCAACGCCGGGCAGTATGATGCCGCGATTGGCGGGGCGCGGCGCGACGAGGAGAAGAGCCGGGCCAAGGAGCGCATCTTCTCGCACCGCAATGCCAGCCATGCCTGGGACCCCAAGAACCAGCGGCCCGAGCTGTGGCGGGTGTTCAACACGCGGCTGAACCCCGGCGAGAGCATGCGGGTGTTCCCGATCAGCAACTGGACCGAGCTGGACGTGTGGACCTATATCTATGCCGAGGGGATCGAACTGCCCTCGCTGTATTTTGCCAAGCCCCGCCCTGTGGTGGAGCGCTCGGGCACGCTGATCATGGTCGATGACGCGCGCATGCCACTGGAGCCGGGCGAGACTGCGCGCATGGAAATGGTGCGGTTCCGCACGCTGGGCTGCTATCCGCTGACCGGGGCTATCCGCTCCGATGCGGCCGATCTGGCCTCGATCATCATGGAGATGCAGGCCAGCCGGACCTCGGAGCGCGAAGGGCGGCTGATCGACAGCGACAGCGTGGGTTCGATGGAAAAGAAGAAGCAGGAAGGGTATTTCTGATGGATATCTCAGTGACACCCGATACCGATATCGCCCTGTGGCTGCGCCAGCAGACCGACAAGTCGATGCTGCGCTTTCTGACCTGCGGCAGCGTAGACGATGGCAAGTCCACGCTGATCGGGCGGCTGCTCTATGACAGCCAGCTGATCCTGGATGACCAGTTGGCGAGCCTGAAAAAGGAAAGCCATAACCGCCATGTGGGCGATGAGGGGATCGATTTCTCGCTGCTGGTGGACGGGCTGACCGCCGAGCGCGAGCAGGGCATCACCATTGACGTGGCCTATCGGTTCTTTTCCACCGACAAGCGCAAGTTCATCGTCGCCGATACGCCGGGCCATGAGCAATATACCCGCAATATGGCGACCGGGGCGTCCAATGCCGATCTGGCGCTGGTGCTGATCGATGCGCGCAAGGGCGTGCTGACCCAGACCCGCCGACACAGCTTCATCCTGTCGCTGATCGGGGTCAAGCATGTGGTGCTGGTGGTCAACAAGATCGATCTGGTCGATTACGATCAGGGCGTGTTTGACCGTATTGTTGCTGAATATCGCGCCTTTGCCGCGCCGCTGGGGTTCAAGACGCTGGAGGCCATTCCGGTCTCGGCGCTGCGCGGCGACAACATGCTGAGCCAAAGCCCGCGCACGCCCTGGTATGATGGCGCAGCGCTGGTGCCCTATCTTGAAGCCATTGATGTCAGCGAAGACCGCAGCGCCCAGCAGTTCCGCTTTCCGGTGCAATGGGTCAACCGGCCCAATCTGGATTTCCGCGGCTTTTCGGGAACGGTGGCGTCAGGCGCCATTGCCGTGGGCGATGAGGTGCTGATTGCCTCCTCGCGCAAACCGGCCGTGGTCAGTCGCATCGTTACCATGGATGGTGATCTGGACCATGCCCAGGCGGGGCAGGCGGTGACGCTGGTGCTTGATCGCGAGGTCGATATCTCGCGCGGCGATGTGCTGTCGCGTCCCGGCGAGACGCCGGAATATTCCAACCAGTTCCAGGCCCGCGTGGTGTGGATGGCCGAGGAATCGGCGTTTGTGGGGCGCTCCTATCTGCTCAAGGTGGGCGCGCAAATGGTGCCGGCCACCATTACCGATCTCAAATTCCGCACCAATGTGAACACGCTCGAGCAGACCGCAGCGACCAAGGTCGACCTCAATGAAGTGGCCACGCTGACCATTGCCACGGACAAGCCCATCGCCTTTGACAGCTATGCCAGCAATGGGTTGACCGGCGGGTTCATTCTGGTGGACCGGCTGACCAATGCGACGCTGGGGGCCGGGACCATCGATTTTGGTCTGCGCCGGGCGCAGAACCTGACCTATCAGTCGTTCGATGTGAACCGCGATGTGCGCGCTGCCATGAAGGGGCAGACCGCCCGCATCGTCTGGTTTACCGGACTGTCAGGTTCGGGCAAGTCCTCGATCGCCAATCTGCTGGAAAAGCGGCTGACCGCCGAAGGCCGCCACGCCTATATTCTGGATGGCGACAATGTGCGGCACGGGCTGAACCGGGATCTGGGCTTTACCGAAGCGGCGCGCGTGGAAAACATCCGCCGCGTGGCCGAAGTGGCCCGGCTGATGGCCGATGCCGGCCTGATCGTGCTGGTCTCGTTCATCTCGCCGTTCCGCAATGAGCGGCGGCTGGCGCGCGAGATTGCCGGCGATATCGACTTTGTCGAGGTCTATGTCGACACGCCCATCGAGGTGTGCGAAGCGCGCGATCCCAAGGGACTGTACAAGCGCGCCCGCGCCGGGGAGATCGCCAATTTCACCGGTATCGACAGCCCGTTCGAAGAACCCACCCAGCCCGAACTGATCCTGCACGGCGCCGAACACGACCCCACAATCCTGGCCGACCAGCTCCACGACTGGCTCGCGGGGAAGGTCTAGGCCAGGCCGGCGAAGTCGCTCTGGTCGATATCGTTGAGGGTCTTCATCATCAGGCCCTGAAAGATGGGTTCCTTTTCGTCGCGATGCGCGACGATTTCGGGCATGCCGTTGACGCGGCAGATCAGGGCACTGCTCAGTGCGGCGCTGATCTCGGCCTGCATCAGCGGGAAGGCGCGCGCGCCGGGTCCGACAATCAGGATGTGGGCGGGGTCAAAGACGGCCATCATGCGGCTCAGGCCAAAACCGATGGCGCGTCCGGCCTGATTAAAGGCGTGGGTGGCACTACGATCACCGCTCTGGGCGCGGGCGATCAGGCCTTCATATTCATGGGCCGGGACAGCGGGGGCCGGGGTGGCGGTTTCGGGGACCGAATAGGCGGCACGCAGCACGCCATAATCGGCGGCATAGGCCTCAACGCAACCGCGCATGCCGCAGCGGCACAAGGCGCCATTGGGAATGTGGTTCATGTGGCCGAATTCGGTCGCACCCTCATCGCTGCGGCCCAGGATCTGGCCGCGGAAGGTCATGCCCATGGCGACCGTGGAGCCAACAAAGACGGTGGCAACGCTGGCATCGTGCAGGGCAGGGTCGAGCCAGCGCGCGCCTTCCGCCAGCAGCCGTCCGCGCTTGTAAAGCGTGACGGGCAGGGCGAGGCGGTCGGCCAGTTCGGCGCCGAAGGGTTTGCCCGCAAGGTGAGCGATGGGTGACCACTTCAGACCATGGGCCGAGCGGTCGAGAATTCCCTGCACGGAAATGGCGATCCGGCGAATCTCGGGGCCTTCTTCGGCATTGCGGCTTCTCAGGTGCTCCAGGCGTTCGGCGAGATAGTCCGTTGGCGAGGTCTCCAGGAAGGTGGTGGGGGTGATCGGGTTTTCGATCCGGTCGATCAGCACCCCGCCGTAATCGACCAGCGACAGACGAACGCGATTGACGTCGAGTTCGAGCAGCGCGGCCGCGCCGATAGTGCGATTGAAGCCCACCAGGGTGGCTGGACGACCACGCGCGCGCGCATCCGTCCGTTCGACCGCCGTCAGTTCGGTGATGACGGACTGGGCAATCAGGTCGTGGGTGATCGCGGTAATGCTGGCGTGACTGAGCCCGGTTGCCGCCGCCAAAGCGGTGCGCGAGAGCGGGCCCTGCACGCGCAGGGCGCCCAGCACCAAGCCCCGGTTCTGTCGCCGGACGCTGTCGCTATCGCTGACGTT
This sequence comes from Devosia sp. J2-20, assembly GCF_055808475.1. NCBI lineage: Bacteria > Pseudomonadati > Pseudomonadota > Alphaproteobacteria > Hyphomicrobiales > Devosiaceae > Devosia > Devosia sp. J2-20. The sequence goes on from NZ_CM147870.1 coordinate 1,339,194, forward strand.
TCGCGCCAAGCAATCGTCTCCTCACCTCAGGTCGCAACACACCATTCCTTGTCCGATATCGCAAACTGTATTTATTTCAGGTTGCGAAATTGATGTTGACTCAAATGCCGTGCCTATGCGACTTCTTTTTTCGAGCAGTGAAATTAATGCTCAGGGCGCCGGTGGAGGGGGCCCGCTGGGGTCAAACCACCGGCACGAATGTGGGCAGGAGGACTGGCCCACGAGGGAGGACTGACATGAATAAGTTTCTAACGGTAATGCTGTGCACGACCGTCATCTCCGGCTTTGCCGGCATGGCTCACGCAGCCGACGTTGTCGTCGGTGTGTCGTGGAACAATTTTCAGGAAGAACGCTGGAAAACTGATGAGGGTGCCATCAAGGCTGTGCTCGACGCTGCTGGCGCCAAGTACATTTCGTCTGATGCCCAGTCGTCCGCTTCCAAGCAGCTGACTGACATCGAAAGCCTGATCAGTCAGGGTGCCAATGCCATCATCGTGCTGGCGCAGGACAGTGAGGCCGTTGGCCCCGCTGTGGCTGCTGCTGTCGCCGAAGGTATTGCCGTGGTTGGTTACGACCGGCTGATCGAAAATCCAGATGCGTTCTACCTGACCTTTGACAATAAGGAAGTGGGCCGTCTGCAGGCTGCCGGCGTCGCCGCTGTCCAGCCTGAAGGCAATTACGTCTTCATCAAGGGCAATTCGGCAGATCCCAATGCGGATTTCCTGTTTGCCGGTCAGATGGAAGTGCTGCAGGCCGGTATCGATTCCGGCGCGATCAAGAATGTCGGCGAAGCCTATACCGACAACTGGAACCCAGAAGTCGCTCAGGCGAACATGGAACAGTTCCTGACCGCCAATAACAACGAAGTCGATGCTGTCGTGGCATCCAATGACGGAACTGCTGGCGGCGCCATTGCTGCGCTGGCCGCGCAGGGTCTTGCCGGTTCGGTGCCGGTTTCGGGTCAGGATGGCGATCACGCCGCTCTTAACCGCATCGCATTGGGCACCCAGACGGTGTCGGTCTGGAAAGACGCTCGCGAACTGGGCAAGAAGGCCGCTGAAGTGGCACTGGAGCTGGCCGGCGGTACCGCGCTTGATGGCGTGACTGGTGTCGTGCCGTTCGCTGGTGGGCCCAAGGGCGTGGCGATGAATGCGTTCTTCATCGCGCCTGTTGCCGTCACCAAGGATAACCTCAACGTCGTTATCGACGCTGGTTGGGTGTCCAAGGATGTCGTGTGTCAGGGTGTAGCAGCCGGTTCGGTTGCTGCCTGCGACTAAGCCCGAGGCGCAATAGTCTCAAATAAGGTAGTGCCGCGGCGTTCGCGCTGCGGCACTGTCATACAGGGTCGGTGCCGCCCGTAACGGGGCCGGGCGCCTTGCCTTTGGGGAGAATTCTCTTGGCTGATCAGTCTGCCATTCAAAATACCGTTCATCCCAGCTCCAATGTGCGCAATCCGCTGCAGCGGTTTCTGCTTGCGACCGAGCTGGATACGCGCCTGCTGGGCATGGTCGGCGCGCTGGCCATCATCTGGATCGGCTTTCATGTGTTTTCCGGCGGGTTGTTCCTAACACCCCGCAATCTCTGGAATTTGTCGGTACAGACGGCCTCGGTGGCCGTGATGGTCACCGGCATGGTGCTGGTGATCGTCACCCGCAATATCGACCTGTCGGTTGGCTCCATTCTTGGCCTGGTGGCCATGGTGATGGGCGTGATGCAGACCGATATTCTGCCCAATCAATTGGGGCTAGGGCTGGGGCATCCGCTGATCTGGGTGCTCTCGCTGGGCATGGGCCTGCTCACCGGCGTGGCCATTGGCGCCTTGCAGGGCAGCATTATTGCCTATCTGCGCGTGCCTGCCTTCATCGTGACGCTGGGTGGCTATCTGGTGTGGCGCGGCGCGGCCTGGTGGGTGACCATGGGGCGGACCGTGGCACCGATGGATCCGACCTTCCAGTTGATGGGCGGCGGACCGACCGGTTCGGTGGGCGAGCTGTGGAGCTGGGTCGTTGGTGTGCTGGCCTGTGCTGCCATTCTGGTCATGCTGTATTTTGGTCGTCGGCAGCGCCTGCGGTTCAATTTTCCGCTGCGTCCGGTCTGGGCCGAAGCGTCACTGGCCGTCATGGGCTGTGGCCTCGCCATCGGCGCGGTGTGGGTGGCCAATTCTTATCCCTGGCCGATCCGGATTGCCGAGAACTATGCTGAAGCCAATGGCATGGCCGTGCCCGAGGGCGGGCTGTTCATTGCGCATGGCATCGCCATTCCGGTGCTGATCGCGCTGGGCGTGGGTGTGGTGATGACCTTCATTTCGACCCGGACGCGCTTTGGCCGTTATGTGTTCGCCATGGGTGGCAATCCCGAGGCGGCCGAATTGGCCGGCATCAATACGCGCTGGGTGACGGTCAAGATCTTCATGCTGATGGGGGCGCTGTGCGCCATCGCAGCGGCGATCTCGTCGGCCCGCCTGAACGCGGCGACCAATGCCATGGGCACGCTTGATGAGCTCTATGTCATCGCTGCGGCAGTGATCGGTGGCACCTCACTGGCAGGCGGCGTGGGCACGATTGCCGGCGCTCTGCTGGGTGCGCTGGTCATGCAGTCGCTGCAGTCCGGCATGGTGCTGATGGGGCTCGACAGTCCGTTGCAGTCGATCGTGGTCGGCATGGTTCTCGTCTTTGCGGTGTGGCTCGATACGCTCTACCGCCGTAACAAACACTAGGAGTCCTTGAGATGCTGGACACCAGAACGCCGCTTGTGGAAATGAACGACATTTCCATCTCCTTCGGTGGCATCCGCGCCGTGGACCACGCCTCCATCGACCTGTTTCCGGGCGAAGTGGTGGGGCTGCTGGGCCATAATGGCGCCGGCAAGTCGACACTGATCAAGATCCTGTCGGGCGCCTATAAGCGCGATGCCGGCTCGATCCGGATCAATGGCGAAGACGCCACGATCAACAATCCGCGCGATGCCAAAGGCTATGGGATCGAAACGATCTATCAGCAGCTGGCCGTGGCCGACAATGTCGATGCCGCTGCCAATCTGTTCCTGGGGCGCGAGATCACCACAGCCATCGGCACGCTTGACGATGCGGCCATGGAATCCAAGGCGCGCGAAGTCATGGGGCGGCTCAACCCCAATTTCCGCCGCTTCAAGGAGCCGGTAAAGGCGCTGTCGGGCGGTCAACGCCAGTCGGTGGCGATTGCCCGGGCCATCCTGTTCAATGCGCGCATCCTGATCATGGATGAGCCCACGGCGGCGCTGGGCCCGCAGGAAACCACCCAGGTGGGTGATCTGATCAAGCAGCTGAAATCGGACGGCATCGGCATCTTCCTGATCAGCCACGACATTCATGACGTGTTCGATCTGGCCGACCGCGTGGTGGTGATGAAGAACGGGCAGGTGGTGGGCAGCGCCAAGACCAGCGACGTGACCAAGGATGAAGTGCTCGGTATGATCATTCTGGGCAAGGTGCCCGCAGGCGCGATGCCGGGGCCGGGGGCCTTGCAGGACTAGGGCAGGGCTGGACAAAGGCCTGAGACTGGCGCTGAAGTCAGTCCAGGTCCTTGTCCGGAGTGTCGCATGTTCCACCACCGCCACCGCGTCTTCTACATCGCCATGCTGGTGGGTGTTGTGGTGGCGGCATTGACGGGCTGGCTGTTTCCAAACTGGGCCGTCACGGCATCGGCTGTGGCGTTTTTCGGCAGCTATCTGGCACAGGCTGCGGTGCGCCTGCCAGGGTTGAGCGCTGGCTATCTCAAGGCTCACGCCGACGAGGCCGATGTGCCGATGGGCGCGATCTTCCTGATTACCGTATTGATCGTGGGGGTCTGCGTGGTGTCACTGTTTCTGGTGATCAATTCACCGCAGGAGCACGACACGGCGCAGCTGGTGCTCAGCATGATCGCCGTGGTGCTGGGCTGGTTCGTGGTGCACACCATGGCGACCTATCACTATGCGTTTGAGTACTATGAGGGCGGGCAGGACGGTGCTGTCGCGGGCGGGCTGGATTTCCCCGGTGGTGGTGAGCCCGATGGCGTGGCATTCCTCTATTTCGCCTATGTCATCGGCATGACGGCGCAGGTGGCCGACGTTGCGATCACTGCAAACCGCATGCGGCGGCTTGTACTGATCCACAGCGTGTTCTCGTTCTTTTTCAATACGGTGATCGTGGCGGCGACGGTCAATGTCGTGGTTTCCATCGGCGCGAATTGAACACTGGCCGGTTGCCGCCAAGGCGCCGGGCGTGCCAAACCTTGGGTCAATTGATCCAGGGAGAATCTCATCATGAAGACCCGCGCCGCCGTCGCCTTTGAAGCTGGCAAGCCGCTCGAAATCGTCGAAGTCGATCTTGAAGGCCCCAAGGCTGGCGAGGTTCTGATCGAGATCAAGGCGACCGGCATTTGCCACACCGATGACTTTACCCTGTCAGGCGCCGACCCCGAGGGACTGTTTCCCGCCATTCTGGGCCATGAAGGCGCAGGCGTGGTGGTCGATGTCGGGCCGGGGGTGACCAGCCTGAAAAAGGGTGACCATGTCATTCCGCTCTACACGCCGGAATGCCGTGAGTGCTATTCCTGCCTGTCGGGCAAGACCAATCTGTGCACCGCCATCCGCGCGACCCAGGGGCAGGGGTTGATGCCCGACGGTACCTCGCGCTTTTCACTCAATGGCAAGCCGATCTTTCACTATATGGGCTGCTCGACCTTTTCGAATTTCACCGTGCTGCCCGAAATTGCGGTTGCCAAGATCGACGCGTCGGCGGCGTTCGACAAGGTCTGCTATGTCGGCTGCGGTGTGACCACAGGCGTAGGTGCGGTGATCAACACGGCCAAGGTCGAGATCGGGTCGACCGCCGTGGTGTTCGGATTGGGCGGCATTGGTCTGAACGTGATCCAGGGTCTGCGTCTGGCGGGCGCGGACATGATCATTGGTGTCGACATCAACAATGACAAAAAGAGCTGGGGCGAGCGCTTCGGCATGACCCACTTCGTCAATCCCAAGGAAATCGAGGGCGATGTGGTGCCCCATCTGGTCAACATGACCAAGCGGCGCGGCGATCTGATCGGCGGGGCCGATTACACTTTCGATTGCACCGGCAATACCACGGTGATGCGCCAGGCGCTCGAATGCAGCCATCGCGGCTGGGGCAAGTCGGTGGTGATCGGCGTGGCCGGCGCGGGCAAGGAGATCGCCACACGGCCGTTCCAGCTGGTCACCGGCCGCACCTGGATGGGTACGGCCTTTGGCGGCGCCAAGGGTCGCACCGATGTGCCAAAAATCGTCGACTGGTATCTCGACGGCAAGATCGAGATCGATCCGATGATCACCCATACGCTGCGTCTGGAAGACATCAACAAGGGCTTTGAGATGATGCATTCGGGCGAAAGCATCCGTAGCGTCGTGGTGTACTAGGCTCGGCGCCGATCCGTTACGTTGCTGTCCAGTGCAGCGTGACGGGTGTTGTTTTGGAAGAGCCGGACAACCCAGCCAGCCGCTCAGACCAGATTGGAAACGCCTTGCCTGACCCCACCATCTTTGTTGATGCCGATGCCTGCCCGGTCAAGGCGGAGGCCATGAAGGTGGCCGAGCGGCTGGGGCTGGTCGTCACGCTGGTCAGCAATGGCGGGATCCGGCCATCGCGCGACCCCATGATCAAGGTCGTGGTGGTGCCTGCGGGTGCTGACGCCGCTGATGACTGGATCGTGGAGCAGGCGGCGCCCAATGATATCGTGCTTACGGCCGATATTCCGCTGGCCAGTCGGTCAATCGACAAGGGGTGTCACGTGCTGGGATTTAGCGGCAAACCTTTTACGCCAGCCTCGATCGGCATGGCGCTGGCGATGCGCGATCTGAACCAGCATCTGCGCGAAACGGGGAGTCCAAGGGCTATAATGCCGGCTTCACACCCGCTGATCGCTCAGCGTTTCTGAGCGCTCTGGACACGCTGGGGCGACGGGCTAAGTCGTTGGCAGGTAAGTAATCCTTAAGATTTCGCGAGGGGAATGTTAACCATAATGGGCAAGAACTAAGTGTAATTTCAATTACACCGAGTTCAGTTCGTGTCCCTTTCCCGTTTTGCTATGTCGCTGGTGGTGTTGGGCGTGATGCTGGGCGGGTGTGCCAAGCCACCGGCGGACAAGAGCCTGATGGCCTATTCGGCCAGGGCGGTTTCCAACGAGGTAACCGGCTCGATTATCCAGGCCTCACAGCCCATCACCGCGCAGCCCATGCCCGAGCGGATTTTCGCCTCGAGCCGGCTGGGTGGGCGGACACTGGCTGTTGGGTCCACGGCCGATATCATCCTGCGCCCGGGCGAGGTTGTGCTGACCTTTGACGATGGCCCGCGCGCCGGCAAGACCAATGAAATCCTGGCAACGCTGGACGATTTCGGGGTCAAGGCGACATTCCTGATGCTGGGCTCGGCCGCCCAGTCCAATCCTAAGCTGGCGCAGCAGGTTGCGCTTAATGGGCATACGGTGGGCAGCCACACCTTCAACCATGTTGATCTGGGCAGTCTGGACCGGCAGGAAGCGCTCGACGAGATCGCCAAGGGGGAGCGCGCAGTGTCGCGGGCCCTGGCAGGTGCAGGGCAACGCCTGTCGCCCTTCTTCCGGTTTCCCTATCTGTCCCAGACCGGTTTCCTGCGCACCAATCTGATGCAGGGCAGTACCATCGTTCTGGATGTCGATATCGACAGCAAGGACTACTATAAGGATAGCGCCGCCACGGTGGCCCAGCGCACGCTGGAGCGGCTCGAGAAGCGCGGTAGCGGCATTGTGCTGTTCCACGACATTCATGCGCGCACCGTGGCCATGCTGCCCGACTTTCTGTCGGCGCTGGAGCAGGGCGGCTATTCGGTGGTGCGGCTGGTGCCCAAGGATACCGGTGTGTTCGGGCGTGACGTGATCACGGCTGATGCGCCCGAACTGCGCGGCGCGCTCTAGTCTTCCTCGGCGTCCTCAACATCGGTCAGATAGACCGAGATTTCGATATCAATGCCATGCGCGGCAATTGCCGCTGCAGCATGGGCGGGCAGGCGGGCCGACATGGCCTCGCCGTGCTCGGGATAGTCAAAGGCGATATCAAGAACTGCCTTGCCGATGCGGCGGTCATGGAGCATGGCGGCGATGGTCGGCCCCGAGCGTTCGGCCAGTTCGAGCAGGCCGCGCACCGGGTTGCTCACCGGCACATCCACCTGCGCGTAATGGCTGGCCTCGGCGTCTTCGGGCTCAAAGCGGCTGGTGAGCTGTTTGAGCGCGGTGTCGAGCTCGGCCTGGGCCAGTGTAACGCCAGACAGGCGCAGGGCGATGGCAAAGGGCTCAAATGTGCTCATCAGGACCGTCCGGCAGTGGCCGCAAACAGAGCAATGGCGGCGGCGTTGGAAACGTTGAGCGACTTGATCGGGCCGGGCATGTCGAGCTTGACCATCTCGTCGCAGAGTTCGCGGGTGCGCTGACGCAGGCCCTTGCCCTCGGCACCCATGACAATTGCCATGGGCTGATTGTCGGTGCGCGGCTTGAGCTGAAGTTCTGATTCAGAATCAAAGCCGAGCACTAACATGCCGCGTGCCTTGAGCTTTTCGAGCGCGTCGCCCAGATTGCGTACTTCAATCATCGGCACCAGATCCAGTGCGCCCGAGGCCGATTTGGCCATCACGCCGGTTTCGCGCGGCGAGTGCCGGGCCGTGGTGATCACGGCATCGGCGCCAAAGGCACAGGCGGTTCGCAGAATGGCACCGACATTGTGGGGATCGGTGATCTGATCGAGCACCACCACCAGTTGCAGCGGATTGACGTCCTCAAGCTTGAAGCGGCTGACCGGATCAACTTCAAGGGCAGCACCCTGATGCACAGCATCTTCGCCCAGCAGGCGGTCCAGTTCCTTGGGCGTGGTTTCCTTGACGGTCACCTTGCCGATTTCCCCGGTTTCCTTGAGACGGTTCAGCGCATTTGGCGTTGCCAGCAGCACCTTCTTGATGCGGTCAGCATTGTCCAGCGCGGCGCGCACGGTGTGCAGGCCATACAGATAGACCGGACCGTCATCGGGATTGTAGCGCGGCTTGGGCGGAAATTTATTGAAGCTCATGAGCTTTGCGTAGCGCCTTTGCGCGATGCCAGCAAGCGGCTCGCCTGCGCAGATGCGCCAGGAAGCTGATTTTGGCCATTCTGGAGGGAAGGGCGTTGGTGGAGGGGACTGGATTCGAACCAGTGTACGCTAAGCGGTCAGATTTACAGTCTGATGGATTTAACCACTCTCCCACCCCTCCACAACAACGTCGCTTGGGTAGGATGACGCTGCGCCGAGGCGCGTCGTCGGGGCGGTTTATGGTGGTCTGGCGAGACAGTGTCAACTCCCCACACGCAATGGGCTGTAAAAAACCGCTTCGTTGCCAGATCGCTGCGCATTCTGGCGCGGCAATACCAAGAAGGTGTGACAGCCGTCAGGGGGCGGCCTCGCGCCAGTTTTGCTGGATGAAGGCCAGCGACTCGGTGCTCAGCGTATCGAAATCGGGGAAAAGCGGGCGCCAGACCCGCGTGGCGGCGGCCAGTTCGGGCAGGCCGGCGCCAAAGGCCTCCAGCGTTACCCAGCCATCATAGCCATTGGCCCGCACGGCGCTAAAAATTGCGGCAAAATCGATCTGGCCACGGCCGGGAATGCCGCGGTCATTTTCGGACACGTGCAGTACCCCCATATGCTGGCCCAGCGTGGCGATGGCCCGGGGCTGGTCCTGCTCCTCGATATTGGCATGGAAGGTGTCGTACATGATGCGGCAGGCGGGGTGGTCCACCAGTTCCACATAGGCGCGCGCCTGCGCCATGGTGTTGAGGAAATAGGTCTCGAAGCGATTGAGCGGCTCAAGGCTGAGATAGACCCCGTTGCTGGCGGCCCGCTCGGCGAGGGCGTGGTGGATTTCAGCGCCCCGCTTCAATTCGTCCAGCGTTGCCCCCTGACCGGTAAAATGGCCGATGGGGGCGTGAATCGGGCCGCCCACGCTTTCCGCGCCCAGGGCGATGGCGCAATCGAGGGTCCAGTCGAGATGATCCTTGCCCGCGGCGCGTTCGGCAGAATCAGCGCTCAGCGGATTGGCATGGACGGAGGGCACCACGGACGTCGAGGTGCGGCGCAGGCCGATGCGGTCGAGTTCCTGCCCCAGCCAGGCATAGTGTTCGGGCGCGCCGCGCAGCACGGGGATTTCCACGCCGTCATAGCCCATATCCTTGAGCTGGCGCAGCCGGCCAAGATGTTCAGCCTCGATAAAGCCGCTCAGGCACAGCAGATTGATACCCAATTGCATGCGCGTCCTCCTTGTCGACACCGCCATCCTTGCGCCAGCGGACCGCTTGCTGCAATGCGGGGGTTGCAGGCGCGCCGCTGTCGGGCTAATGGCTTGGCATCGGTCATTGACCGGGCGGGTATAGCTCAGTGGTAGAGCAGCAGCCTTCCAAGCTGAATATGCGGGTTCGATTCCCGCTACCCGCTCCAATATCTCATGTGCCGAATTTCCTAAAAGTCTGAAAATGCTCTCGTTTCCGTGTGATAGTCGCGTGAATGCGTATTTGACGGCGAAAATCGTGCTGCAAAACGGTCAGAAGATTTGCCACGTCGTCTGTCAGGAGACATTTGCGAGATGGACGGGCGAAGCCGCCGAGTACGCCACGTTCGCTTACCAGACTCACATTTTGGAGAACGGTGAGCCTCGGTCAAATCAGCGATGCGCGAGAAGCGTAGGGCGACCCAGACCGGCGAAATTCTTCGAGAGGGGACAATCTGGGGAGCTACCGCCCAATGGGAGCGGTGGCTGTCCCGGGAACAGAGGCTGAAGGGCAGGATAGGCGTCGCACGATCCGAATGGACGCCAATCAATGCACTTGCTGTGATGTCTTCGCGCCTTCGGACGTGCCTGTGACCCCTTCGGGGTTAGTCCGATTTCATATGCCGCGGTTTACCAGACGACGGGGTGGGTTTGTCCTGTGGCGACATTTACCAGGCCATCAGGCGCCAGTGGTGACGGGGCAACCAGTACCCAGCGCCACGGCGCACAGGTGAGGGTTGCAAATGCCAGCCGCTCGGGGAATCCCGGCCACCAGCGTGGTGAGAAGGTGGGCTCATACATCCAGTCGATTGTTTCTCCCTGGCGATAGAGCTCCTGCATCTCGGCATCCAGCTCGGCTGGCGGGCGTTGCGTCATCAGGCCACCAACCTCATAGCGTACCGTCGCCAGCACCACACCATCGCGTACCAGCGCCCAGCCGCCCTGGGTCTCACGCAAAGCGTTCACTGCCTGCGCCATGGCGTTGTCCGACGAGCCGACCACCCAGATATTGTGCTTGTCGTGGCCCATCGAACAGGCCAGCGCCACATCAGCTGTACTCGGTCCGGTGCCCAGCCAGAACATCTTTGACGTTTTCCCGGCGCCAGAGAAGCGGTCGACAATGGCGAATTTGGTGACGTTGCGGTCACTGTCGCGTTGCACCGCACCATCGCGCACCGACAGGTCCATGGTGATGAAGTCATCATCCCAGTGGAACGGGCGCAAAACCGCCGCATGCATGGTGTCGCGCCCGGGGACGGCAGGAATGGCGAAGTCGTCGGCCGTCATCTCCCGCTCGATACTGATCGTCTGGGTTGCCCATTCTGGCCAGGCAATTGACGGCACCGGCCTGAGGAATTTCGTGCCGGCCGAGACCTGCTCGCCATCGGCCCAGACCTGATCGATTGCCAAGGTCTGCACATCATCAAGCAGCACGATATCGGCAAAGCGCCCCGGCGCAATGGCGCCCACCCACGGGGTCAGCCGCATATGGCGTGCCGGGTTGATGGTCACCATCTGAATGGCAATTTCCGGCGCCAGCCCGGCCTGGATGGCCAGCCGGACATTGTGGTCGGTGGCGCCGATTTTCAGTGTGTCGGAACAGGAGCGGTCATCGGTGCACAGGGCGAAATTGGACCAGTCGGTTTGTCCGGCAGCCCGCAGCCCGGTGACAATCTCGGCCAGTGAGTGCGGGCGCAGTTCAATGAACAGGCCGCGCCGCAGCTTGTCCTGCACTTCCTGGGTGGTCCAAGCCTCATGGTCCGAGGCCATGCCCGCCGCGGCAAAGGCGTTGATGTCGTCAATGGCGCGCATGCCGGCGGCGTGGCCTTCGACAACACCGCGTTGCTCGAAAGTGGCGCGGATCATGCCCCACAGACGCTCATAGGAAGGGTTTTCGGGGTTCCAGACAGCGGGCCAGTCCATCACCTCGTCGAGTCCGGCGACCATCAATTGCTGCTGGAGAAAACTCTGTTGCTCGGCATAGCCGAAATGACCGCCCCCCATTCATAGGCGGTTGGCGGCACGGCAGAGCCGGGCAGGGGGAAGATCTTCATGGGCGAACCAGCCAGGCGCGCCGTCAGCCAGAATTCGAGATTGTGGGGCCCATCGACATTGGAAAATTCGTGGCTGGCCTCGCAGGTCCAAGTATTGCCGTGCGGCAGCACAAGTGCGGCCTCGTATTCCGGCGTCAAATGGCTGGATTCGATATGTTTGTGGACTTCGCCAAAACCAGGCACGGCGCTCAGGTTGCCAGCATCAACCCGCTCACCCACTTCGCCGCTATAGGCGCCGGCCGGCCCCACCCAGGCAATACGGCGCCCGGCTATGACAATCTCCTGGTCCGCATGCCAGTTGCGGCCATATACATCGAGCAGCCGACCAACACGCACGATACGGTCAGCAGGGCGTTTGCCCAGAGCGACCAGCGCCAGGTTCTGCCGGATGCGGACTTCGTCAGCGGCGTTGATCAGCTGATCGGTCGGTAAGCTTGGTGTCATGTCAGATGCCCTTCATCCAGCTTCTTGATGATCCAGTCGCGATAGCGCTGATCCTTGTTCCTGATTTCCGGCAAAACCCGTGACGCTTCCTCCATAAAGAAGCGATAGTCGCGTCCCATCTCCTGGCCGCGCCGGGTGTGCATGTCCAGTGCAATGTCGGGAATTTCAGGCATCTGCTCGCCCAGCGCCACAGCTTGCCGGGCCCAGTTCACCATGTCATCGGAGGTGCGGTCCTTCTCCGAACCTGCCAGAACCCTGATGGCATGGGCCGCAAACAGGAAGCGGTCCCCGCCGGGCCGGGCATGACGCTGATGTTGCTGATACAGTGTCTCGATTAGCACTGGTGCCTGAGGATTGCCCATGCCGATGTCTTCAACCGCTATCACGCACAACCGGGACCACAGCACTTCCTCGAGCTCGGCACTGGTCTGGTACATTTCCCAGCCCAGCAACAGGGCATTGTCTGTCATGCCCCGGCGCAGGCTCTTTTGCAGGGCCGAAATGACCTCGTCTGCTGCCATTCCATGTTCGGTCGTGGTGCGCTGCCATGGATCGGCCGGTTGCTGAACCTTTATCATTCCAATTCTCCCATTGGCGGGTCACGATCCGCGACTCGCACCTGTCATTATCATCCCGTGCACCAGGCCCAGTTCAGACCGCTGGTGGGCGGTACCCGTGGGCTTCAAATGCTCACATGGAGCTGCCACCGGTGAAGAGGGCAACAGATCTGCGCTCGATCAGCTCAAGCGGCAGCCGGGTGACCGGCTCCACGGGCTCCCCGTTCAGCAGAGCCAGCAAGAGCTCAAAGGCGAGACGACCCATTTCGGGCACAGGCTGGCGGATCGTGGTCAGCGGTGGGTTCACCAGCTCGGCGAACGGCATGTCGTCGAACCCCACCAGGGACATGTCATGCGGTACCGAAAGCCCGGCGCGCCGAAATGCCTGCAGGACACCGATGGCCAGATTGTCGGAACTGGCGAATATCGCGCTAGGACGGAGCTTCCGTGCGATGATCTGTTGCGCCGCCTCACTGCCGAAGGAGCGGCTGTAGTCGCGCAGGAACACGTCCGAGGCAGCAAATGTCAGCCCGTCCTGCGCCATGGCGCGCGTGAACCCGGCCAGACGTTCACCGACGCTCATCAGACCTGGGGGGCCACCGATATACGCAATGTGGCGATGGCCGGCGTCAATCAGGTGGCGTGTCGCCAGATAGGCACCGCGTTCATTCTCAACAAAGACACTGGGAAGACAGATGCCGCGAACATCCTCGTCGAGCAGTACTACCTTGTCCTGATTGCCGAGCAGCTTTGCCAGTGATCCGTCATCGGGTTGGCTGGTGATCAGGACCATGCCGTCAACATGCCGGTCGCGCATCCGACGGACGGCTTCGATCTCGCGGGCTCGATCGCCATGCGTGGATGACATGTAAACGGCATAACCGTGTTTTTCGGCTTCTGCTTCAACAGTAGCCGCGAGCTGGGCGAAGAAGGGGTTGTCGATTTCTGGCGTCACCAGGCCAATGGCTTCGGCGCGACCGGTCGACAGACGCTTGGCAAGCAGGTTTGGTCGGTAATCCAGCCTCGCAATGGCCGCGTCGATGCGGTCCCGCGTGGCCTGTGGCAGGACGATACTGTTGTTGAGGTGGCGCGACACCGTCGTGGGGGACACGCCTGCCGCTGACGCGACGTCGCTTAGTGTCGGCATGAAGCTGTCTCAAATGGCATGGCGCGCCCTCCACTCACCAATCAGCCGGATATTTTCCGCCACGATTCCGGCAAACAGGGCCGCGCCCTTTTTGGCGGTTGCGCGACATGGGTCACCAAAGCCGCCGGTCCCATTGAAGGTTCGCAATTGCATCGGTTCGAGACCAAAAGTTGGCGGGAATGAAGGATATTCGGGAACGGCGCGAGACAGGTCGACCGCTTCAGGGCGAGTGGCCAGCATCATGGCGGTCTCCACTTCATCGGCGTGGTAGAATCCGGGGGCTGCCGGTTGGCTATCGCAGATTTCGGAAGCCAGCTTCGCCAGGCCGGGGTAATCCAGGTGGATGACCGGCAGGCCAGCCTGAGCCAGTGTCCGCGCTGCCAGCGCGATGGGTTCGCGATTGCCGAAATGGCCGTTGATCACCACCAGACCCTGGACACCCATGCGCAGCACGCCGTTGCCGATCTCTTCGATCATGGCGCGCAGTGTGGCTGGCGAAAGTGACAGGGTCCCGCTGAACGCCTCGTTATTCCAGGCGTCGCCATAGGCAATCGGGGGCAGGAGCAGCGCCGAAAGTGCATCGGCGGTGCGGCGGGCGACACTGCTTGCCAAATCGGTATCGGTGCTTAGCGGAAGGTGGTGGCCGTGCTGCTCGCAGGCCCCAACGGGCAGTACCGCCAGCACGCCCTCATCTACGGCCGCTGCGACATCCACCCAAGACACTTGCGCCAAATCTCGACTGCCGCTCATTCCATTGTTCTCCATATCCGCGCTCAAACTAGCGGTCGGACACCGCAATCCGCAGCTGGCAAGACGTATCTGCCCGAGCAGCTACCGCCCTATTGGCCATGCGGCAGCGTTTCTCGCCGGGGGCCGCAGCATTGCGTACAGCGCATGATCGCTACCCACCAATGTGCAGTTGCTTCCCTCTTGTGCATTTTCTCAAGCCGCATATGATTTAGGCATGAACCCAAATTGTGCATTTGACAAGACCTTGAGAAATGGCATGAGGCCGACACGTAAAGCGCTTTACAATGTCGTTGCCAATTGAGCCGGGTTCTTCTCACCGATGCCGTCATTTTGACGGTGGACGAACGCAACAGCGTCCATAGCTGCGGCTGGCTTTCATTTGAGGATGGGCGGATCACCGGTCTGGGGCCGTCAGAGGCACAGCCCGATGCGAGCCGGTTTGACCGGGTGGTCAACATGGCCGGTCATCTGGTCATGCCTGGTCTGGTCAATGCGCATACACATTCCGCCATGGTGCTGTTTCGTGGACGTTCCGAGGGGCAGAGCCTGCTCACAATGGAAGGCTGGTACAACTCCATTCGCGAACCCGAGCTTTCCCTGATTGCCGACGATATCGCGCCAGCAGTCGCGCTCTCCTGTGCCGAAATGCTGCTTTCGGGCACGACAACATTTTGCGACCAGTACTTTTTTGCCTCCGAGATTGCCCAGGCAGCCGCTCAGAGCGGTATCCGCGCCGTGGTGGCCTACGGCATCGTGCAGTTGGACGACAAGGCGCGCGGGGAGGTGGAGCTGGCCAATGCGGCGGCCTTCATCGAGCAGCAACGCACCGCCGATGGCCGCATCGTCCCGTGGTTTGGGCCCCATGCGCCCTATGTGGATAATTCGGAAGACCTGCTGCAGGCCGAGGTCGCCATGGCGGTCCACTACGGTGTGGGCCTGCACCTGCATATGGCCGCTGGCCCTGAGGATAATGAGCTGACCATGGCCCGCTATGGTCTGACAGCCACCCAGGCGCTCTTGCGCGATGGCTTTTTTGCTGGGCGGGTGCACGCAGCGCATTGTCTTGATCTGTCAGCAGACGACATCGCCATTTTTGCTGCCGCGCCAGCTGCATCGGTGGCTTACTGTGCCTCGGCCGGTCTGCGGTCTGGCCGGGCGGGGGCATGCCCCGCAGTGGCGCTCAAGGCAGCCGGAGTGACCGTTGCGCTGGGGACTGACAATGTCGCGGCCAACAATGCCTATGACATGGTGTCTGAAATGCGCGTGGCCGGTCTGGTTGCTTCACATCGTGAGGGCGTTGCGCAGCCTATTTCGAGCGCCGAACTCATCCGCATGGCCACGATTGAGGGCGCCCGTGCTCTTGGGCTGGATCACGAGATCGGCTCGCTGGAGCCAGGCAAATCAGCCGATATCATCGCCATTGATATGCGCGGATCCGGCTATTCGGAAACCCCCGACTATGAAACGCTGCTGGTCTATTCCGGCAGCGGTCGCGACGTCGATAACGTCTGGGTCGCTGGGGAACAATTGGTTGCTGAGCGGCAGCTCGTTCGGCGACCCTATCAGGATATCCGATCCGCCTATTCCGCCACTTATCGCGATTTCTGGGCGCGGGTCGAAATCAACAAAAAAGGTAACTGACTTGTCCTCGAGTAAAAATCGCCTGATCCTGGATACCGATGGTGGTGTGGACGACGCACAGGCACTGTTGATGCTTATTGCCAATGGTCGGACACCGGACGCCATCACCACGGTTTTCGGCAATGTCGGGCTGGATCTGGCAACCCAGAACATTCTCGCGACGCTGGCGGTCGCCAAGGTGGGTGTTGCTGTCCATGCGGGAGCAGGGCGCCCGCTGACGCAGCCGGTGATCGACGCAAAGTATATCCATGGCGATGACGGTCTGGGGGCGCGCCAAGGCCTGACGTGGTCGCTGATGTCGCCAGCGAAGACGCCAATGGCTTTCTGATCGAAACGCTGCACGCAGCTAGCACGCGCGGAGAAAAGATCGACATCCTGATGATTGGCCCACTGACCAATCTGGCACTGGCGCTACGGCTTGATCCGACGATTATCAACGGGATCGGTCAACTCACCATCATGGGCGGCACGGTCTATGGTCGGGGCAATACGACGCCTGCGGCTGAATTCAACATCTATGCCGACCCCGAGGCCGCCGCGATTGTGTTCGGCGCCGATATCGACATTCTCGTAGCGCCCTGGGAGCCTTGCGTGCTGCACAACATGACCGGTGAGCATGTCGATGAGCTGTTTGAGGCTGTGCCCGACAGCCCACAAAAGGCGTTCTCCACCGCCTTGGCACGCCATGCCCGTCAGACTATTGCCGGCTATGGCGGCGGCGACAATTTCCGCTTTGTCGATCCGCTCGCTGCCGCCGCAGTGATCGAGCCCGGTATCATCACCAAGTCCATCCGCGCATCGGTCGATGTCGCTCTTGCGCCTGGCATCGCCCGGGGCATGACGATTGTTGACCCTTCAGGTCGCCTGGGTACGCCCATGGTGAGCCTGATCGAAGAGGTGAAGCTGGAGCGGCTCATCGCCCTCTACGCGGCCTCGATTGCCTTCGTTCCACAACACGCCTGATCCAACCCTCCCAGGAGTACTTCCATGACGTTGAAAAATCTCTCCCGCCGTTCGGCCCTTGGCCTGCTGTCTGCCGTCGCCCTGATGGGCTCGGTTTCCTCCGGCGCGGTTCTGGCGCAGGAATATTCGGCCGAAAACCCGCTCAAGGTCGCGTTGGTGCTGCACGGTACCCTTGGTGACAAGAGCTTCTTCGACAGTGCTGCTGCGGGCATGGCCAAGGCCCAGGCCGAGCTACCTGTCGAAATCAAGATCATTGAAGCGGGCTATGACAAGACCAAGTGGCAGCCTGCCTTGGCCGATGCTGCAGATAGCGGCTATGACGTTGTTATCGCAGGCACCTACGATATGACGCCTTATATCACCGAGCTCGCTGACGAATATCCCGAGGTCAAGTTCATCGACTTCGACGATAGCCCGGACTTCAGCGGTGGTGCCTATCCCAACGTGCTTTCGATCATGTACGGCACCTCAACTGCCGGCTACCTGGCTGGTTATGCCGCTGCCAAGGTGTCCGAGACCGGCACCATTGCAACCATTCTGGGCATGGAATTCCCCACCGTCACCGATTTCAAGGTGGGGTTTGATCAGGGTGCCATGGATGCCAATCCCGACATCAATATCATCAGCACCGTGGCCGGTACGTTCTCCGATCCTGCAAAGGGCAAGGAAATAGCGCTGGCGCAGTTCGGTCAGGGCGCCGATGTGGTTTTCCCAATCGCGGGCTCCACCGGCATTGGCGCACTGCAGGCCGCCAAGGAAAACGGCAAGCTCGCCGTTGGCGTGGACAGCGATCAGGCCACGGTCTTTGCCACCTCAGATCCCGAGCAGGCCGAGGTGATCTTCACGTCGGTGGAAAAGAAGATCGGCGAGTCGCTGTTCCTGGCCCTCAAGGCCACGATTGATGGCACCCAGGAATACGGCAAACGCGAGCTGCTGGGGCTCAAGGATGGTGCGGTTGGGATCTCCAAGAACAGCTACTACGAAAAGCTCGTTTCCGCGGAAATTCGCGACGAGGTCGAGGCGCTTGAAGCCAAGATTGTCTCGGGTGAGCTGGTCCCCAATAGCGACATGGAATAGTCGCCTGGCGCCGCTGTGACGGCGGCGCCAATTCTGTTTCTGGAGGGATCATCATGGCGCCGCTACTGCAAGCGACCGGCATCGGCAAGACGTATCCGGGTGGCGTTGTCGCCAATGACGGAGTCAATCTGACGGTTTCAGCTGGAGAGGTTCACGCCGTCGTGGGTGAAAACGGCGCCGGAAAATCGACCCTGATGAAAATCCTGTTCGGCATTGAGCGACCGGACGCCGGCGAACTCACCCTGGATGGCAAGCCGGTGAGCTTTGCCAATCCCCGCGACGCCATTGATGCGGGCATTGGCATGGTTTTCCAGCATTTCTCTCTGGTGCCCTCGTTCTCGGTCTATGAGAACGTCGTGCTGGGGTCCGAACCCCGATCCGGCGCCAGGTTCGACCGCAAGCGCGCCATCGAAGAGGTGCGTGCCCTGTCGAAGCGCTTCCGGCTCAAGGTTGATCCCCTGCCTGCCGTGGGGACGTTGCCCGTGGGACAACAACAACGCGTGGAAATCCTCAAGGCGCTATACCGCGACGCGCGCATTCTCATTCTCGACGAGCCCACAGCTGTTCTTGCCCCCCAAGAGGTCGAGGAACTGTTTATCGCTGTGCGTGAACTGGTCGCGCAGGGCCGGACCGTCATCTTCATAGCCCACAAGCTGCCGGAGGTTTTGGAAATCTCCGACCGCATCACCGTAATGCGTGCCGGCAGATCGGTGGGCGAAGTGGGGCGCAGTGAGATCACCGAGCAAGGCCTGGCCACCATGATGGTCGGCCGCGACGTGGCGCTTCGCGTTGATCGTGCGGCGACCGCTGGTGCGCTGGCCTGCGAAATCAAGGCGCTCTGGGTCAGGAGCGAGAGCGGCCAACCCTTGCTGGAAGACCTAGATCTGCGTGTTCATGCCGGCGAAATCGTTGGACTTGTTGGCGTAGAAGGGAACGGGCAGGCCGCACTGATCGACGCCATATCGGGCGCCGGGCCAATGTCCGCAGGTGTCGCCTATCTCAACGGCACCAGTCTGGGGCCGCTCAGCACGCTGGAACGGCGCGCGATCGGGGTAGCCAACATCCCCGAAGACCGAATTGCCCAAGGGCTTGCAGGCGGGGCCAGCGTCGCCGAAAATCTAGTGGCCACCAAGCTGGGGGACAGGCGATATGTCCGGCGCGGACTGCTCGATCTCAGGGCAATCAAGGCAAACGCCGAGGCGCTGATTGCGCGATATTCAGTGCGGGTCGGTGGCGCGGACCAGGTCGTTGCCACGCTGTCTGGGGGCAATATGCAGAAGGTCGTGGTTGCCCGCGAACTGTCGGAGCAGCCCAAGCTGCTGCTGGTCAGCCAGCCGACACGCGGTGTCGATCTGGGCGCCACCCAGTTTATCTGGCGCTCATTGACCGATGCGCGTGACGCGGGCGCCGCGGTACTGCTCAGTTCTGCTGACCTGACCGAACTGCTCGCCCTGTCCGACCGTCTGGTAGTGTTCTATCGCGGTAAGCTTGTCGCCGCCTTCCACAACGATGACACGCTGACCCCGGAGATCCTGGGCAGCTACATGCTGGGTCTTGCCGTGCAGACTCAGGAAGAAGTGATGGGAGCTCTCCGATGAGCACGACAGCAGTCCTTGCCCGGCAGTCTCGCTGGAGCACTTTCCGAAAGGAAACGCTGCGCGCTGTGACCGCGATCGCGGTGGCCCTGCTGGTCACCATCATCGTGGTTCTGCTCACCTCCAAGGCACCATTGGAGGCACTCAACACGCTGCTGACCGCTCCAGCTTCCAAGCCCCGCACTATCGGCCTGTGGTTCGATGACGTGGCCAAGCTCACAGTGACCGGGCTGGCCTTCTCCCTGGTATTTCAGGCCCGTCAATTTGCCTTGGGCGTTCAAGGACAGATCTATGTCGGTGCGCTCGCTTCGTCCTATGTGGCGCTCTCGCCCATTGGGCCCACCTTTGCAGCCATTCCGCTGGGCATTGCTGCGGCGATGCTTGCAGGTGCCGCCTGGGGATTCATCCCTGGCATTGCCAAGGCCAAATTGGGGGCCAATGAAATCGTCTCGTCGCTGATGCTGAACTATATCGCGATTGAGCTGTGCAATTTTCTGGTCCGCGTGCAACTGCGTGAGAGGCCAGGCGTCCTGACATCACTGAAATTTCCAGACGCCGCCGTTTTCCCACCCCTAATTCCAGGCACCCGCATCGATCTGGGCCTCATTCTGGCGCTTGTTGCGACGGTTCTCGTCTGGTTTGCGCTTTATCGCACGAGCTGGGGTCTCAAGCTCCGTCTTGTCGGTCACAATGCCCGCTTTGCGGAATATGCCGGCATCAAGTCTTCGCTGATCATGGTTTCGGCCATGACTGCTGCAGGTGCTCTTGGAGGCATGCTGGGGGCAATGTTCGTGCAGGGTCAGACCTATGGCAAAATCACCGTGCTGTTTGAGGGCGGTCTGGCCTTTGAGGGCATTCTTGTTGCCATCGTGGCCCGCAGCCGGCCACTGGCCGTGCCTGTTGTAGCGATCTTTTACGGCTATCTGCGCCAAGGTGCGCAACTGATGAACATTCGTACCGACGTGCCGGCGGAAGTGATCGGAGTTGTGACCGCCATCATCATCCTGCTGGTATCCTCCTCCTTCTCGGTGCCAGGCAAGAAATGGCTATCAGCGCAGTTTGGGCGCCGGGCGCAGCCGGCAGGCCTGTCAGCCGATGGAGCGGCCAAATGATCGAACTCTTCGCCACAATCATGTCGTCAGCCTTCTTTGTCACCGTCATTCGAACGACAACGCCGCTCCTGCTGGCAACATTGGGTGGATTGATTGCCGACCTTTCCGGTGCGCTCAACGTGGCGCTGGAAGGCCAGATGCTGGTGGGCTGCCTGACGGCCGTGATCGTATCGGTCTATGCGCCCTGGTATGTTGCGGTACTGGCCGGGCTTGCGGCGGGTGCAGTGCTGGGCCTGGTGATGGCAATCTTTGCGCTGCGGTTGAAAGCCGACATCATTCTAGTCGGGTTCGCGATCAACATCATGGCGGCGGGCGGCACCGTCTTTGCCCTAGCCATGGCGACCGGCGGCGACAAGGGTACATCTATCAATCTGGCCTCCAAGGCCATTCCGCCAGTCGATCTGTCGTTCCTGGGTGTCATCCCCGGTATCGGGCCAGTGCTGGTGTCACTATTGTCGGGGCACTCTGTATTGTCGTGGGTCGCCGCTTTCCTCGTCTTCGCCATCTGGTATTTTCTTTATCGCATGCCGTGGGGGCTGTGGCTGCGCGGGGTGGGGAATATCCCGCGGCGCCTGAAGCGGCCGGTATACCGGTCAATGCCGTGCGGGCCTGGAGCTTGGTGGTGTCGGGTGCACTGGCCGGCCTTGGCGGCGCCCAACTGGCCATGTTCAATTATGTCGGCTTCGCGCGTGACATGACGGCTGGTCGCGGCTTTATCGCCCTGGGTGCCGTGCTGCTGGGCGCTCGACATCCGGTCGGTGCCCTTTTGGCGGCCCTGCTGTTCGGAGCATTCGAAGGGCTTGCCGTAGTCATGCCTGGCCTGTTCGCCGATGCACCCGCCGAACTGATCCGCATGATCCCCTTCGTCGTGACCATTCTGGCACTGATGCTGTTCAGCTACCGCGCCCAGCGTGCCCTCAAGCTCAGAGGCGTGAAATCCGCATGAACGCGCAGATCTGCAACAGCAACCAGGCAGGTGAGGCCTATTGCGGTGCCTGAAGAACTGGATCGCAATCGGTGCCGCGGCATTTACGGCACGTTCTTTCAGGCGCCAACGGCCGGCGAACTGGCAGTGCTGGAGAACAGGCTGATCCTGGTCGATGAGGCCGGTGTGATCAGCGCGGTCCTCGCCGAGGATGATCCGGCGCAGGCCACGGCGATAGCTGCGCTTGGCGAGGCGCTTGTGCGGCTGCCCGAAGGGCAGTTTGGCCTGCCGGGCTTTGTCGATCTGCACATCCACGCGCCGCAATATTCCCAGCTTGGGCAGGCGCTGGACGCGCCGTTGGAGGTCTGGCTGCAAAAATACACCTTTCCACTCGAGGCCAGTTACGCAGACCTGGGGTTTGCCCGCCCGCGCTATGAAGCGCTGGTAGCAGACTTGCTGGCAATCGGGACCACCACGGCGCTGTATTTTGCGACGCAAGACCGCGCCGCAACTGAACTCCTCGCCGAGATCTGCATGGCCAAGGGCCAGCGCGCTCTGGTGGGCAAGGTCGTGATGGATGATCCGGCCGGATGTCCGGACTATTATCGCGACGAGTCAGCTGAAACCGCCATCGCCGAGACACGCGCAGTGATCGAGCATATCCGCACGCATCCCGCAAATGCTGACGGACGTGTCCTGCCGGTCATCACGCCACGTTTTATTCCGTCCTGCACCGATGCGGCCCTGGACGGCCTGGGAAAACTGGCAGTCGAATGCGACTGCCATATCCAGTCGCATTGCAGCGAAAGTGACTGGGCTCATGGCCATGTCCTTGAACGCTTTGGCCATACCGATGCCGAAGCCCTCGACCGATTTGGTTTGCTGACGCGCAAGACGGTTCTGGCCCATTCGAATTTTCTAACCGATGCTGACATGGATCGCCTTGCCGCGCGCGGCACGGCTGTTGCTCATTGTGCGCTGTCCAATGTCTACTTTGCGAACGCTGTATTCCCGTTGCGGCGGGCGCTCGAAAAGCATTTGCATGTTGGTCTGGGTACCGACATTTCAGGTGGTCCGAGCGCCTCAATGTTCGAGGCCTGTCGCACCACAGTGCAATCCTCGCGCTTGCTCGAAGATGGCGTGGACCCCACGCTATCGGCCGCAGAGCGGGGAACGGCGGGGTCGCGGATTGATCTGGTAACCGCCTTTCACCTGGCGACGGCGGGCGGTGGAATTGCGCTGGACCTGCCGATCGGCATCCTTGCGCCGGGCTATCGTCTCGATCTGATTGCTGTCGACGCCATGGCAGAGGAGGGTACTATCCGCCTGTTTGGCGAGACGCACCCTCAGGCCGTCTTCGAGAAAATTCTCTACTGTGCCAGCCGCGCCAATATTGTCGCTGTCTGGGTCGACGGCCAGCAGGTTTGCTGACCTGCCTCAGTCCGCGGGTATCCAGCGCTTTGTGTCAACCAGCTGCAGCCGCGGTGAGCGGAGCGGCGCCATGATCCGGTCGCGCCATGCAGCCAATGGCTCCTGCCAGCGCGTGCCCTGCAACATGGCAGCGGTTATGGCCACTGGCGCGAGGTCTGCGCGCTCCAGCAGGGTGAGGACCGCCGCCATTGAGGTGCCCGAGCTGATTACATCGTCCACTACTGCGATCCGCCGTCCCTCCAGCAAGGGCAGTGAGCGGGGATCGAGAAAGATGGTCTTTTGCTGTGTCGGGCTGGTGATGGAAGATATGGGCGCCGAAAGAGCGTCCTGATACCAGAACTTGCGCGATGTGCCCAAGGCAACCATGCGCGAATGGCCCAGACGCCGTGCGATATTGTTGGCCAGCGGCAGGCCCAGCGTTGGCACGCCGATAACAACATCGACTCCGATCCGCGTGAGCATGTCCGCCATGGCCTGCGACAGCGCGTCCTCGACTGCAAAGCTGGCCTGATTGACGATCAGCGAGGCAACTGCAGAACTTCCATCGCCGGGCAATATGCGGATGGGCAGCAGGATTTCCCGACCATCGGGCAGGGCGGCCGGAACGCCATCCACCCAGCCATCCGTGACTCCCCCAACATGTGTCCCTGGCGCATCAATTGTTTGCCAGAACTGATGGGGCGCGAGCGACATGAGAGGTTTCCTTGCTGGGGCGCGGCAAATGTTGGATGCTGCAGCAACGTTGATTTTCAAGAGCTTAGCAATCCATGCCCCACAAGGACAGTGATCCATTCGAACTCGATGCGATGATCGCGTTACGTCATGATCTGCACGCCCATCCCGAGCTTGGGTTCGAGGAAGTCCGGACCAGTGATATCGTCG
Organism: Devosia sp. J2-20; assembly: GCF_055808475.1. Classification (NCBI taxonomy): domain Bacteria; kingdom Pseudomonadati; phylum Pseudomonadota; class Alphaproteobacteria; order Hyphomicrobiales; family Devosiaceae; genus Devosia; species Devosia sp. J2-20. The sequence goes on from NZ_CM147870.1 coordinate 1,363,082, forward strand.
CGCGCCAGTTGGCTGACGCGGGGATCGCGGTGGACCGGGGGCTGGGCAAGACCGGCATTGTCGGCACGATCAGCGTCGGCCATGGTGGCCGCACCATCGCGTTGCGCGCCGATATGGATGCCCTGGCCATGCCCGAACTGGGCGAGCCCAAGTACAAATCGACCGTGGCCAACACCATGCATGCCTGTGGCCATGACGGGCACACTGTGATGCTGCTTGCCGCCGCCCGTCATCTGGCGCGAACCAGACAGTTTTCGGGAACAGTGCACTTCATTTTCCAGCCTGCCGAAGAGGGGCGGGGAGGGGCCCGGGCAATGCTGGCTGATGGTTTCCTTGATCGTTTCCCGATTGATGCCGTCTATGGCTTGCATAATATGCCCGGACTGGCAACCGACGAGATGGCGGTGGTCGCGGGACCTCAACTGGCGTCCTCCGACAGCTGGGAGGTAGCGTTCCACGGGATTGGAACCCATGGCGCCAAACCCCATCTCGGTCGTGATGGCATGACGGCTGCGGCCCACTTCCTGACAGCGCTGCATACCATCGTGGCCCGCCGCGTCGACCCGCTGCAACCTGCCGTGGTCAGCGCCTGTGCCATCAGCGGCGGAGATTTCCGGGCGCTCAATGTCATTCCCGATGACGTGCGTATCGGGGGACGGCCCGTGCTTATTCTGCCGAGGTCCGCGATCAACTTGAGCTTGAGATCGGCCAATTGGCCGCGGGCATTGCTACCAGTTTCGGCATCACGGCGAGTTACAGTTTCAAGCGCCGAATAGCGCCTGTCATCAACGACCTCAAAGTGACCGAGACGGCCCTGGTAGCGGCCCGACAGGTGACCGGCAAGCCGGTGGTTACCGATTTTCCGCCCTCCACGGCAGGCGACGATTTTGCCGAGTTCGGCAATCTGGTGCCCGGTTGCTATGTCTGGCTCGGCAACGGGCCGGCAGTTGATGGCGCGCTGCACCACAATTCTCGCTATGATTTCAACGATGCGGCTATCCTGACCGGGGCCCGTTACTGGACTGCGCTGGTCGAAGCCGAATTGCGCTAGTCGAAGGCGCTTGCGAGCAGGGCCAGGGCGCTCTCGACATCCACCCGCATGGCGACATTGACGGGCGAGCCCGTCTCGCTCAGGCGCAGGGTGCCAGCATCGGCATCAAGGGCCAGATCAACGCCCAGACGGAACCGTTCTATCTCGAACAGGCCCGGTGCCACGGCCAGCAGCATCACGCAGGGATCATGCAGCGGTCGGCTTTGTCTGTCGTCCTGCAGGTAGGCCGTGATGAGATTGGCCGCAATATCGCCGGCCGGGGTGTGGCGCAGCGCTTTGACATAGGGACGGTCGGCCCGAACACGCCGTGTCACATCAAGTGGCACGATGGTTGTCTTGATGCCCGAGCGCAACACGGTCGAAACGGCTTCGGGGTCGAAGGCAAAGTTGAATTCCGCCATAGGACCTGCATTGCCTGGTTCATGGATCGTGCCACCCATAACGATGAGATGGCCAATGCGTTCGGCGGCTGCAGGATGATGTGTGACCAACTGCGCCAAGTTGGTCAGCGGGCCGAGCGCCAGAATGTCGATCGACCCGGACGGCGCGTCCGTCAGCGTCCTGGCAAGCCAGTCCACTGCGCCGCTTTGTGGGCTCATCAGGGCTTCGGGCAGCGTGACACCGCGCAGTCCATCATCGCCGTGAATGACACTGGCATCGATATTGTCACGCAGCATGGCAGTGGCCGCACCCGAGATAACCGGGATGTCGCTGCGCCCCATTGCCGTCAGCAGCGCGCCGGCATTGGCCGTTGTCCGTTCCAGACCGATGTTGCCGGCAAGGGTGGTGACCCCGATGACGTCGAACAGACCGCTGGCCAGTGCAAACAGGATCGCCACGGCATCGTCCAGGCCTGGATCGGTATCGATGATGACGCGTCTAGTCATAGAGGGGAGCAATCACCATTTCAGGCACCTTGACCAAACCCTTGTCGGTGATGCGGATTTCGGGAATGACCGACAGGGGGATCAGGTTGAACCCCATATAGGGAATAGTGCATCCCACCGCTGACCAAGCTGTCTTGAGCGCCTGATTTTCGGCAGCAACTTCGTGCACCCGCTTGTCCGAAAGAAGACCGGCAACCGGCAGGCCGACAAAGGCAATGACCTTGCCCTGCTGCACGACCACGATGCCGCCCTTGGCGGCCTCAATGGTATCAAGCGCGAGGGCCATGTCGGCCTCATTGCTGCCCGCAACAATAATGTTGTGGCTGTCGTGACCGACGCTGGAGCCGACGGCGCCATCCTTGATCCCGAAGTCGTGCAGCAGACCATGGGCCATGCCACCATCGGACTTGCCATGGCGCTCGATGACAGTGACAAAACTCAGGTTGTCGCGCTCGAGAATTGAGGCCCAGTCATTGGCCGGTGCGATGGCCACCTTGCGGTGCGGCAACACGATACCGGGCATTTCGATACCAATGGCATTGGCCACGACCGGGCCGCTTGGCAGGTCGGGCACCAGCTTGCGTCTCTTGGGCAGATGCACGGTGTTGTAGGCGGACGCTGGATAGCGATAACGCTGGTTCAATGTCTCTTCGAGCACCGGTGCAACCTTGCGGTCATCGACCATCAGTTCGCCGCCATACCAGGTGCTGATCGGTTTCATCTCGTCATCGAGCAAGACCAGATCGGCGCGGCGACCACCACCAAGCCCGCCAATTTCATCGCCAAGCCCAAACCGCGTCGCACCATGAAGGGAGCCCATGGCCCAGGCCTGTTCCGGTTTCATGCCGCAGCGAATGGCTTCGCGCACCACCCAGTCCAGCCCGAAATTCAGCAGGTCATCGGCATCACGATCATCGGTGCAGAGGCAAAACCGCTTGTGACTGGCGCCCAGTTCGGTAATCGGCTTGATGGCCTCCACGATCGAATTCCACGGCGTCGCCGGGTTGCCACCGCGCAGGAAGACCCAGATACCGGCGTCAATCAGGTCATCAGCGATCGCCCGGTCAATCGCCTCATGCGTGTCGGTGATACCAGCAGCAGCATAGGCCGACACCAGTTCGCGACCATAGATGTGTCCCGAAACGGGCCGGTTACGCTTGAGGGCTTCCGCGATGATGGCATGGCTGCGCGGATCGCCCATGGTCACGGGCACAAAATCCATCTTTTCGCCCAGAGCAAGCGCTTCGGGCCATTTGTCGAACAGGGCGCCAATCTTGGCAGGCGTCAGATCACCGCCGGCGGTTTCCAGCTCCGGCGAGGTTGCCGGTACGGTCGACGGCACCGTCAAGAAGATCGACAATGGCGCCATGCGGGCGTCTTCGAGCATGGCCTCGACGCCGGCGACGTCCATCACATTGCCGATTTCATGACTGTCACAGAAAATCGTCGTCGTGCCGTTGAGCAGGGCCGCTTCCGCATAGGCGCAGGCCGTTACCATCGAACTCTCGACATGAATGTGTGGATCGACCAGGCCCGGCGCGATAGTGCCGCCCTTGGCGTCATAAACACGCTTGGGGGCAGGGCCGCTTTTGTGAGCGCCTGCTGGCATCACCGCTGCGATGCGGCCATTGGCCACCCAGATTTCCCGCTCAGGCGCGATTCTGCTCCGAATAGGTCGAAAGCGTTCTTGCGCCCGTGATCACGAGATCAGCCGGTGCGCGCCCACTGGCAACGGCGGCCAGGTGGATCGTGCTCTCATGCAAGGGGGCAACAGAGAAACGGGTGATGGTCATGCTGGCGTCTCCGAGAAAGCCGACAGGATCCGGACCCAGGACCGGATGCCCTTGTGAAAGCTCGACAGGTCGTATTTTTCATTGGGGCTGTGGATGCGGTTGTCGAACCGTGCAAAGCCGACCAGCAGCGAATCCATGCCCAATCGCCGCTTGAACTCGCCCAGAATGGGGATTGATCCGCCGGTTCCGGCCAGTGCGGCTTCCCGCTCCCATTCGATCGAGAGCGCGTCCCTGGCCTTGTTCAGCAGCGTGCCATCAAGCGGCATGGCCTGGGCTGCGGCCGCGGCATAGGCCTTGAAGGTCACGCTGCAATCTGGCGGCAGCAGGCTTTCAACAAAGGCGCGGAACAGGCCGCGGATGCGGTCGGGGTCCTGACCGTCAACCAGCCGAAAGCTCAGCTTCGCGCTTGCCCGGGCGGGGATTACCGTCTTGAACCCGTCACCGGTATAGCCGCTCCAGACCCCATTGATCTCGCAGGTCGGTCGCGCCCACACCTGCTCCAACACGGATCGGCCCGCCTCACCGGCAGGTGCGGTCAGGCCGACATCGGCAAGAAATTTCTCGGCGTCGAAGGGTAGCGAGGCCCATTGCTCGCGCATCACCTCCGGCAATTCGGTGACGTCGTCATAAAAACCGGGAATACCGACGCTGCCATCATCGAGACGCAGCTTGCCGATGATCGTGCCCATCACCTGTGCCGCATTGCGCGCGGCACTGCCGAACATGCCAGAGTGCAAATCGCGATCGCCGCAGACGATCTCGAACTCCTCACTGACAAAGCCGCGCCACATGGTGGTGATGGCGGGGGTATCGTGGTCCCACATATCGGTGTCGCACACCAACATGATGTCGGCCCGCAATTCGTCGCCATACGCATCAAGGAAGGGCGCAAGGCTTGGACTGCCGGCTTCCTCCTCGCCCTCGAACAGCATCGATATCTGGATCGGCAAACTGCCGGTTACGTTTTTCCAAGCGCGACAGGCTTCGATGAAGGTCAGCAACTGGCCTTTGTCGTCCGAGGCGCCGCGACCCAGAATGTGAGTTTCCCCATCCGGTTGGGGTACCAGCTTGGGTTCGAAGGGCGGGTTGGTCCACAAGTCGAGCGGGTCGACCGGCTGCACATCGTAGTGACCATAAAACAGCACATGGGGCCCGGGCATGCCGGGGCCATGACCCACCACCATGGGGTGCCCCGTCGTATTGCGCACCGAGGCATCCATGCCCAGCGCGCTCAATTCGGCGGCCAACCAGTCGGCAGCGCGCCGGCAGTCGGGTGCAAAGGCCGCTTCGGTTGAAATCGAGGGGATGGCAATCAGCTCAAACAAGCGATCCAGACTGGCGTCCAGACTCGCATCGACATGGCTCAGAATGGCGTCCAGCTGGCTCACATCGGTTCTCCATCTATGCGCGTCATTTCGGCCTTGAAGGCCTGGGCAATCTGCATGGCGTCACGCAGGATTTTCTTGGGCTCGAGCGTTTGCACGGCGCCGTCACGCTTGAGCCAGCGACCTGCGACCATCACGTCGCGGACATCGCTGGGGCCGGCGGCAAATACCAGCACCGCGTATGGATCGTAGATGGGCTGCAGGCGGGGGGAAGCCAGACTGATGCGGATCAGATCTGCCTGTTTGCCTGGCTCAACAGAGCCGGTCTGCCGATCCAGACCCAGCACGCGCGCTCCCTCAATTGTCGCCATGCGAATGACATCGCCGGCGGGAAGCGGTTTGCGCGAGCCGGCCAGCAGTTTGGCGAACATGGAAACCGGCGCAAACTGGGCAAACAGGTCCAGCGTATTGCCGCTCATCGGCCCATCGGTGCCAATGCCAACCGGTATGCCGGCCCGGCGCATGGCTTCTACCGGGGCGATACCACGGCCCGCCTTGCCATTGGACCGTGGGTTGGTGGCTGCGCCGACCCCTGCCTGCACCATCATCGCGATGTCTTCATCGCTCAGATGTAGGCAGTGGGCGGCAATCAGACCCTGCTTGAGCAGTCCGGCCTGATGCACCACCGCGACGGAGGAGCAGCCGTGCTTTTCCCGCGCCCAGTCCACTTCAAGCTGGCTTTCGGCCAGATGGATCTGCACTGGCACCGTGGAATGCTCAGCGGACCATTGCGCGATGCGGGACATTGCGTCCAGGCCGGTGGAATAGGGAGCGTGAGGCGCAATCGACGCGCTCACCAGCGGATGGTCGGCAAAGGTCTCGGCCAGTTCCTCGGTCAGCGCAAAGCCGCGGTCAAAATCCTTGTGATCGGGCGCGTCAAAATCGGCGAGCGTTTGACCAACAATGGCGCGCAGACCCGATTGCGCGACGACGTGCCCCACTTCGGTTTCGAAATAATACATGTCAGCGACGCTGGTCACGCCGGCCTCGATCATCTCCAGAGCAGACAGCGCCGAGCCCACCCGAACCATTTCCGCGGTAACGAACTTGCGCTCCAGCGGCAGGATATAGCGATAGAGCCGGTCATCGACATCTTCGGCCAGACCGCGGAATACCGACATGCCCATGTGGCAGTGGGTATTGACCATGCCGGGCATGACAATGTCTCCGCCACAATCGACGAGTTCTGCGCCTGCGATTTGGGGTGCCGCGCCGGAGCCGACGGCCTTAATCATGTCGCCCTCGACATGCACCCAGCCATTGGCATGCTCGACCATGGCCGGGTCCATGGTCAGCACCCATGCATTGGTGAACAGCGTGCTCATTCCGGCGCGAGAATGGTGCATTGCTCGGGTACTGGCACCAGCTTTGCCGCGGCACCCGGTTCCAGCGGCCGGGTGAGTGGTCCATTGGCAAGCAGCGCGCCTGCCGGCGTGTCACACTGGTATTGATAGGCTCGACCCAGATAGGTGCGCAGCCCCAGTGTCGTGGGAATACCTGCTATGGCCGGATCATCTGACACCAGCAGCCCATCGGCACGGCAGGCCAGAACGAAGCTGTCAGGAATCACACCGAACTGCTCAGGCGACAGCGAGAGCGCCACGCCGCCGTCCGTTTCAGCGGTGATCCTGGCCCCGTCGCGCGACAGCACGCGCATGGGGATGAGGTTTTCGAAGCCCACAAAACGGGCGACGAAGGCATTGGCTGGTTTCTGGTAGAGCTGCTCAGGCGTATCGAGCTGCATGATCCGGCCCTGATGCATGATGGCGACGCGATCGGAAATCGAGAATGCCTCTTCCTGATCATGAGTGACATAGACCGAGGTGGTGCCATTGGCGCGCTGTAGCTTGCGGATTTCCACCCGCATATCAACGCGCAATTTGGCATCGAGATTGGACAGGGGCTCATCAAACATCAGCAGGGGCGGCTCGATGACAAGAGCGCGCGCCAGGGCAACCCGCTGCTTTTGACCGCCCGAAAGCGCTCCGGGCAGCCGCGCGGCCAGATGAGCCAATCCGACCCGATCCAGCATGGCGTCGACACGCCGGGTCCTTTCTGTCCCCGAGATGCCGCGCTGTTTCAGGCCGAACCCGACATTGTCAGCAACCGACAGATGCGGGAACAGCGCATAGTTCTGGAACACCAGGCCAATATCGCGCTGATGCGAGGGCAGCCGGGTCAGATCCCGGCCACCCAGCGTGATGTTGCCCGATGTGGGCTGCAAGAAGCCGGCGATGAGCCGTAGCGTGGTGGTCTTGCCGCAGCCGCTGGCGCCGAGCAGTGACACCAGTTCGCCTTCCGCAACGTCGAGCGACAGGTTCTCCAGCACCTGGGTGGTGCCGTAGTGAGCGGAGATGGACTGCAGTGAGAGTGCCTGGGTCATGAATTCTACTTGGCTAGGAATGTGAGGCCGAGCGTGCGCTCGACAATGGCCATAACGGCAACGGTAAGCAGCATCAGCAGCACCGAAACCGAGGCGACAGTGGGATCAAAAAACTGCTCCATATGCGCCAGCAGCTGGATCGGCAGCGTTGATAGTCCTGGCCCGGTCAGAAAGATCGAGATCGACACATCATTGATCGAGGTAATGAAGGCGAGGATGAACGCCGCGATGACGCCCGAGCGGACATTGGGCAGCAGGATTGTGAAGAAGGTCTTGAGCGGCGGGGAGCCAAGGCTGATCGCCGCTTCTTCTATCGAAAAATCGAAGGATGCCAGGGACGCGCTGATCACCCGCACGACATAGGGGAGAACCAGCAGGGAATGGCCAAACAGCAGGGCCAGATAGATCGGTGTATCAAGCTGCACCGCCAGGTTCTTGAGCAGCGAAAAGCCCAGCACAAGTTCCGGTACCAGCACCGGTAGAACGAACAGCGTCGACAACCAGCCGGGCAATTGTATGCGGTGTCGATTAAGTGCGTAGGCCGCCGGAATACCAATGATCAACGCGATCACGGTGGACAGCACAGCTGTCTGCAGGCTGGTTACCATCGTGCGTCGAAAGGCGCTAATGGCGAAAATGTTCTCGAACCAGTGCAGGGTTAGGCCCTGCGGCGGAAACGTCAGATAGCTGGTGTCGCTGAGGGCCGCACCAAACACGATGATCAGTGGGCCAACCAGAAAGATGAATACCAGCGTGGTCGCCGCAATCAGCAGGGGATGAATGTTCCGGGTCATCAGACAGCCATGGGGTTGAGGTGGCGGGCCAGCCGGGTCATCACCAGCACGATGGCGATCGTGATCACCACCATGACCGCGGCAATGGTAGAGGCCACGACCCAGTCAAAAGTGACCATGGCCTGCTGATACATCAGCGTGCCCATCATCATGACCTGTTCGCCGCCCAGCAATTGCGGTGTCGCATAGGAGGTAAAGCTGCCTGTGAACACCAGCACTGCGCCAACGATCAACCCTGGGACGGCGAGCGGCAAGGTCACCTGCATGAAGGTCGCTATCGGCTTGGCGCCGAGCGAGGATGATGCCTGAACCAGGTCCTCGGGAATGGATTCCAGCACACCCACCAGCGTCAGGATCATCAGCGGCACAAACAGATAGACCATGGCCACGATAACGGCGCCTTGCGTGTAGAGCATGGAGAAGGGTTCGCTGATCAGGCCCAGATTGAGCAGGGTCGAATTCAGAATTCCGTTTTTGCCCAGAATGATAAGCCAGGCAAAGGAACGGACCACAACGCCGGTCAGCAGCGGGAACACCGCCGCAACGATCAGAATGGATTTCAGCCAGCTCGGCGCGCGCGAGACCACATAGGCGGTCACGAAGCCGATCACCAGGGCAATGGCGGTCGTAATCAGCGAGATCTGGATCGTGCGTACCAACACCGTGCGGCGAAACCCGCTGCCAAAAAACGACACATAGGTAGCGAACGGACCGGCGGGCGTGGTGAATGTGGTTGCGATGGTCGCCAGGACCGGCAGCACAAGGAAAACCACGACCAGCGCGGTCGCGGGAGAGGCCAGTGTCCAGCCTGCGAAGCGTTTCATAAGGGGTAGCCTTGCGCCGAAGCGAGTAGGGGCGGGGTGGGCCTGACCACCCCGCGGAAGCGGTTTACATGCCGAAGATTTCGTTCCAGCGATCAACCCAGCCGCCCTTGGCAGCATTCATCTTGACGTAGTCCACGCGCTGCAGGCCAGCCACAACGTCGGCACCATAAGTCCACAGGGCAGCCTGTTCCGGCGTCAAGGTTACCGAAGTGTTCACCGGCGCATCGACACCCTGCTCGGCCAGCTGCTGCTGGATTTCAGGAGAAAGGATGAAGTTGATGAATTCATAGGCCAATTCGGGTTCAGCGGCGCCGACCGGAATGTTGACTGTGTTTAGGGTTGCGATCGAGCCTTCGGCGAGATCAGCCCAGACCACGGTGGGAACAGCCGCCTGGATCTGGGCCAGGGTGAAATCCTGCGCGATGGCGGCGCTGACTTCTCCGGTCGAGAACAGATTGATCATCTCCGAGCCGGTATTGTAATTCTTGACCACATTGGGCCGGAGCGCAGCAACGCTGTCGAATGCGGCATCGGCGTCAACAAAGGCATCAACGCCCACGTGATCGCCGGCCTTCATCACCACCATTGGGCCGGCCGTGGTTGTGATGCCGGGCAGTGACAGCGATGAGGCCAGGTCTTCGCGCCATAGATCGTCCCACGAGGTGATGGGCGCCGAGACCTTGCTGCTGTCATAGACAATGCCGACGCGGCCGATCGAATAGGCCGGGCCATAGCCGCCCTGTGGATCCTGGGCCAGTTCATAGCTGCCGGCCAGATTTGGCAATTTGGATGCGTCGATCTTCTGGAACAGCCCGGCTTCAATGCCCTGCTGGCTGTAGCTGTCGCTGAAATAGGCCACGTCAACGCCGCCGCCATTGCGAATTTGAATCTTGTTCAGGCGTTCGCCGTTGTTACCGGTTTCAAACACTACCTCGCAGCCGCACATCTCGCGGAAGGGCGCGACGATGATCGTTTCGAGCTTTTCGCCGTTGAAACCCCACCACGAAATCGTCAGCGTCTTGTCCTGCGCCATTGTTGGCGCGGCGGACAGCAGGGCGGCTGCGGAGACCGCCGCGGTGGTAATGAGGAACTTGTTCATTGACGGCATCCTTATGATTTTTTCCTAGGCGAAATCGGCGACACATCTGATATCAGACATTTCGGGAGCAAGCCTATTTTTTCAGCGATGTCGGTGCAAGCCTATTATTTGCGCTAACCTGCTGGTGAAGCGGTTTAGTGGTGCCTTTGAGAGGTGATACGGCTGTGCATTCATCGAATTTGTACCGTCATCACGTACCGGTATGACCGGCAGGGATGGGGCCCGAAACGGCCGGTCACCTCGCTTCGCACCAACCATGGCTCATCCCGTCATTGCCGTCCGAACGACGAACGAAGCGACCAGCGTTGCGCAATGTTTAGAAGACGAGCGGCTCATAAGTATTCAGTACGTTGCCTGAAGATGGCCATATCTGTGAGCTGACTAACCTTAGTGCTGCGGTCGGACGGGTCTCGAACATGGGGGTGCCTTCACCACCGATCAGCGGGAAAGTGGTCAACTGAAGCTCGTCAACCAGCCCTTGTGCTAGCAGATCCTGCCAAAGCAGCCGGCTTAGGATGATGAGGATGTCTCTTGTCTGAGTTTCCTTGAGTATCTTCAGTTCTGAGCTTGCCGCATGGCGGCTTATCACGCGCGTATTGGACCAAGGTTCGAGTTCGTCAACCGTTATCCGGTCCGACACTACCAGTTTGGGTTTGTTGGCGATGAGTTCGGCGTAGCGAAGGCGCGCGGGGTGGGCTCGGCGCTCGTCGGCACAGTTGTCCAATACGCCTTGTTACCAAGGAAGGCGGTGTGGCTCAAAAGCAAAAAGCCTGCGCTTTCCAAGATGTTTACGTTGTAGTCGTCAAACGCGTTGTCGCCGGCATAACTGGGATGTCGGAACTTGAATAGCGCCTCCAGGTCGTCATTTGGCCCGCTATAAAGTCCATCGATAGTGATGAAATTGCTGACTATTATCCGACCCATCCTGATGCTCTCCACGGTCGTATCTCAAGGTCCAAATTCGTTGTTCCGTTTCAGGGCGAGCCTAGAGGCCCAGTCGCGCTATACGGTACGGCGACGGAAGCATTGGCGTGCCCTAGGAAAACGCCATGACTGGCCGTACCTCCACCGCCCCCAGCCGAGCCATGGGGATGTTCTGGGCAACGTCCATTGCCGCGGATTCATCTGCCACATCAATCAGTATAAAGCCGCCTACCAGCTCTTTGCTTTCAGTAAACGGTCCGTCAGTGATGGAAATATTGTCGGCGCGCACGCGGACGGTACGAGCAGTATCGGGTCCCATCAGAGCTTCAGCATGAACGTAAAGGCCACGTTCCTTCAACTCTCGATCAAACGATTGGGAGTTCTCGTTCATGATGGTCCATTCCACCGGCGTCATGCTATCGGCCATGCTCTTGTCAATAATCACTAGGCACATGTATCGCATTTCATATCCCCTTCAGATGCTATGATCCAACAACGAACCACGCTGTGCATTTTCGACCGGGAGGCGGCTTTTTTTAGATTTTTTTGCGAAAGGCACGTTCGCTGAAAAGTTGGAGTACAGGCCGCAGCTAAGCCATTCCGGTTCAGTTAAAGCTTCGGGTGAAATATGCGATTTGGCTTGGACGTCCGCTGTCGCGATCGCATGGGCAGGAGCTGCTTGTCTGCGTTGCGAAGAAAGGCAGCAGCTGGACGCAGCGGCAATGCGGCTAAAGGTTGCTAGGCCCGAGAAGGAGCGGGAGCTTCTGTCACTGCGTGGTCTCCTGAAAAAATCGGCTGAAACCTTTTCGCTCGCTGCGAGTTAGAGGACCATATTTGGTCGCCTCTGCGGAGGCGGCCCCTTTAAGTATGGGGCAAAATCCGCCATGTCGGAAAATCGTTCAACGGCAGATTTAATTCGTGCGTTTCGCTGGTCCGGTACGCCCCTTGGTGATCCAGCGAACTGGCCCCAACCACTCAAAACTCTTGTGGAGTTGATGCTGGCATCGAACCAAGCGATGTTTATCGCCTGGGGGCCGCAACGGACGTTCCTATACAACGATGCCTATGCCCAGATACTGGCTTCAAAACATCCCGCCGCGCTGGGCCGAGATTTCCTTGATGCATGGGCCGAAATCCGGTCGGATTTGGTGCCTATCGTTGACCAAGCGTATCGCGGCGAGCCGGTTCATATGGAGGATATCGAACTCCAAATGAACCGGAAGGGGTTTCAAGAAGAAGCCCACTTCTCGTTCTCATATACGCCAATACGTGATGAGCAAGACCAGGTTGCCGGGTTCTTGTGTGCGTGTGTTGAGATCACGGACCAGGTGCTTGCCGACCGTCGTCGAGTAGCCGAAAATGATCGGCTTAGTCGCATGTTCTCCCAAGCACCGGGCTTTAGAGCCATGTTGAGTGGGCCAGAGCATCGTATCGTCATGACCAACCCTACCTATATGCAGTTGGTGGGTCATCGTGACGTCCTTGGAAAAACGGTCTCGGAGACTCTTCAGGACGCGGTTGCGCAGGGATATCTCGATCTGCTTGATCAAGTGTTCGCCCGCAACGAGGCCTATGAAACGCATGGCGCGAATTATCGAGTTCAGGCGTTTCCAGGTGGCGCCGTAGAAGATCGATACGTGGACTTTGTCTACCAGCCGGTGACGGACGGCGAAGGCAACGTGACCGGCATTTTTGTGGACGGGGTGGACGTTACGGACCGTGTCCTTAATGAGCGCCGACAGAAGTTCAGACTCCAATTGGAAGATCGGCTGCGCGGTCTCACCGAACCGGGTGCCATCGTTCAGGCGACTGTCGAATTGCTCGGCAAATACCTCGACGCCGATCGCGTAGGATACGGCGAGATAATTGGTGACAGGCTGGTTCGAACGACCGGATCTTACACCACCGATGGGATGACCCCTCTGACCGAGGACTACCTTCTCGACGAGTTTGGTTCCGCACGCATTGAAAGCCAGCGCCGCGGCGATATTGTCGTTATCCAGGACATTCAAGCAGATAGTACGAGCGCAGAACCTGTCTGGGCGGCCCTTGATACACGCGGGGTGGTATCAGTGCCTTTGGTACGCGATGGCAGATTTGTGGCCGCGCTCTATGTGAACACCCGCCTGCCTCGCCTGTGGTCACCTGACGATGTGTCTCTGATCCAAGAAGTAGCCAATCGGAGCTGGGATGCTGGACAACGTGCAATAGCAGAGATGGCTCTCCGCGACAGCGAAGTCCAATTTCGGCTGATGGCTAATGCTGTGCCCCAGATCGTCTGGATTACTGACGACGAAGGCCATGTCGAGTTCATGAATAAGCAGTGGTTTGACTATATTGGCCAACAGCTCGTTCCCCCTTCCTCAGATGCCTTGATTGAAACCTATGTGCATCCCGATGACCAGAAGGCTACCTTCGCGGTCCTTGCTGAAACTCGCCGTACGGGCGCGCCATTTTCAATAGAGCACCGTCTTCGCGGCGGCACTGGCCAGTATCGTTGGTTCCTCGCCCGCGGCGAACCTCACCTTGATGACGCCTCGGGCAAAGTGTTGCGATGGTTCGCATCATCGGTGGATATCCACGATCGAAAGTTGGCCGAAGAGGAATTGCGCAGATTTAACGAACAACTGGAGCAACGGGTCGCTGAGAGAACGGCGGAGCGTGATCGCCTTTGGACGCTGTCACAGGACATGTTCGCCCAAGCGAATCTAGAGGGCATGATGTCCGCTGTCAGCCCTGCGTGGACGAAGATTCTCGGTTGGTCTGAATCGGAACTCACCAGCCGACCCTATGCGACGTTCATGCACCACGAGGATATGGAGCCAACACTGGCCGCGTTGGCCAGCATGGGTGAATCTGGCCAACCGAAGCGATTTGAGAACCGGATCGCTACCAAGGATGGCGATTGGAAGTGGATCGAGTGGACTGTTGCGCCTGAGCCTGATGGTCAGAACTTTATCGCGGTTGGACGCGACTTAAGCGCTGCTAAAGTTCGAGAACAAGAACTTGCTAGCGCCCAAGAAGCTTTGCGCCAGGCGCAAAAAATGGAAGCCGTTGGTCAATTGACTGGCGGCCTTGCCCACGACTTCAATAATATCTTGGCGGGGATCAGCGGTAGCCTTGAGATGATGACGAGCAGGCTCGCTCAGGGCAGGGTTGGGGAACTCGACCGCTACATTGATGGTGCTTCTGTTGCAGCAAAACGCGCTGCGAACTTGACACAGCGACTGCTTGCCTTCTCACGACGTCAAACGCTTGAACCCAAGCCGGCAAACCTCAACAATCTGGTCGCGGGCATGCTTGAGTTGATCCACCGCAGCGTCGGTCCCGGCATTGAGGTCGAGGCGGTTAGCGGCACGGGTTTGTGGCCAACTTTCGTTGACGTGGGCCAGCTTGAGAACGCACTGCTTAATCTTTGCATCAACGCCCGTGATGCCATGCCCGAGGGCGGCAAACTCACCATCGAAACGGCCAATCGGTGGATGGATGAGACGAGTGCCAAACGTCACAACCTGGATGCTGGACAATACGTATCGCTGTGCGTCAGCGATACTGGCACCGGCATGACGCCTGATGTTGTCGACCGCGCCTTCGACCCATTTTACACCACGAAACCCATTGGAGAAGGTACTGGGCTCGGACTTTCAATGGTTTACGGATCTCGCAGGTCAATCCGGCGGTACGGCGCGAATCCATTCTGAGGTGGATAGGGGTACGACGCTGTGCCTCTACCTGCCGCGACACCTAGGGAATGCTGATCCGGTAGAACTTACCGAGCACCTTCCTGAGCCAACTCGAGCTGATGAGAATGAAACGGTACTGCTCGTCGACGACGAACCACTTATTCGCATGATCGCTGCCGAGGCCCTCCAGGAACTCGATTACACGGTTATCGAGGCCTACGACGGTGCGTCGGCGCTCAAAGTTCTTAATTCAACGCAGAAAATCGATTTGTTGATCACTGATGTTGGGCTTCCCGGTGGCATGAACGGTCGCCAGATCGCAGACGCAGCTCGCGAGAGCCGCCCGGAACTACGTGTCCTATTCGTCACCGGTTATGCGGAAAAAACAGTTCTGAACCACGGCCACCTTGAAACTGGCATGCAAATCCTGACCAAGCCATTTCAGATGGACCAACTCGGAAGGAAGGTCCGGGAGTTAATCGAACAGTAAAATTTCGCAAGGTCCCGCATTTGTTAGGCGGTTCTATCCACGCACTATCCTTATCTGGATTGCTTAACATGCTCAGAACAGCGACAACCGGATTCACACCGAGGTGCCAGTGACAATACTCCAGCGAAACAACATTTCTATCGACGGTTCAGGCGAACGTACGATTGTCTTTGCGCACGGGTTCGGTTGTGATCAGAATATGTGGCGTTTTGTTGAGCCGTCTTTCCGCGGCCAGTTTAGGACCGTGTTATTCGATCATGTGGGCGCCGGGCGTTCAGACCATTCGGCCTATGATCCGAAGAAGTACGCCACGCTCGGTGGCTATGCCGCGGATGTCGTCGAGATCGGTCGCGAACTGGGTTTGAAGGATGCAGTATTTGTCGGCCATTCGGTTAGCGCCATGATCGGCGCCCTCGCCCAAATTGAGGCCCCAGAATTGTTCTCTGACCTCGTTATGGTGGGGCCATCCCCGCGATACATTGACGACGCGGACTACACCGGCGGCTTCAGTGAAGCGCAGATCGAGGAACTTCTTGCATCACTTGCGGACAACCACATGGGGTGGTCTGCGGCGATGGCACCGGCGATCATGGGCAATCTCGAAAAGCCCGAGCTCAGCGAGGAGTTGACCAATAGTTTTTGTCGGACCGACCCAGAGATTGCCAAGCAGTTCGCGCGGGCGACTTTCACTTCGGATAATCGCGCTGACCTGCGAAACGTCACGGCGCGCACTCTGATTCTTCAATGCCGAGACGATATCATTGCTGCTGAAGAGGTCGGCGAATATGTTCACCGTGAAGTGGCCGGCAGCCAAATTGTCTATCTCGACGCGAGTGGTCACTGTCCCAACTTGAGTGCGCCCCAAGAGGTCATCAACGCGATGGACGCCTTTGTCTGATCAGTTGGTGCCCGAGGACCTTGAAGACCTTTATGAGAATGCGCCTTGCGGATATCTATCGCTTTCGCCAAAAGGCCGTATCGTCAAGTTCAATGGCACCTTTTGCCGATGGACCGGTCTGAGGCCCGAAGATCTGCTTGAGAAGCGGCTACGGGATCTGCTGAGTGTGTCCGGTGCCATATTCTATGAAACCCACTTCGCACCGCTGCTGCGAATGCAGGGCTTTTTCGATGAGGTTGCTCTCGACATTATCAAGGCAGATGGTGAGCTTTTGCCAGTGCTGGCAAACGCTGCAGAGAAGCGCACCGAAGCCGGCGACGTTTTGTTTACGCGGGTGACAGTTTTCCGAGCCCATGAGCGCCGGCGTTACGAACGCGAGCTGGTCAATGCTCAAGAAACCGAGCGGGCCGCCAGATTGCAGCTCGAGAAGGCCAATGCTGCGCTCCAGGCCGACGCCGAGTTGCGGGAGCAGTTTATTGCCGTGCTGGGTCATGACCTGAGGAATCCACTGGCGGCCGTCGATGCGGGACTAGGCCAGCTGCTAAAACGCGGCTTTTCGGAGCGCACGCCGACGATACTCCAACTCATGCAGCGCAGCGTGTCACGCATGAGTGGACTGATTGAAAACATCCTGGACCTCGCTCGGACGCAGCACGGCGACGGTATGGTGCTGCATATTGAACACGGGCGGCCTCTTGAGCCGACGCTAACCCAGGTCATTGACGAACAGCAGGCGGCTTGGCCGGAACGTGAGTTTTCTGTCGACATTCGCATCGACCACAACCCACCAGTCGATCATGTCCGATTGGCGCAACTCGTTTCAAACCTGCTTGGAAACGCAGTCACGCACGGCGCACGAGATCTGCCAATTCGAATCCAAGCGGCGGGTAATGAAGAGATACTGGAAGTATCCGTTTCAAACGGCGGCAAACCCATTCCACCGGAGATGATCGGAGAGCTATTTAAGCCCTTCCGCCGTGGGTCGGTGAAATCGAATGCCAAAGGTCTGGGCTTGGGGCTCTATATCGCCAATCAAATCGCTGAGGCGCACTGTGGGCGTATCGATGTCATGTCAGACGCGACAGAAACGCGATTCACCTTCTCGATGTCGACGATAGACCGCAGTTCCAATACGCGTGATTTAGACGACTAATTGAACTGGCAATTCCCCCCAGTTTTCCGGCGTTTTCTCCAAAATTAGTGTGCTCGCTTGAAAGGTCGCCCCATACTCTTGGGCTTGAACAAAGCGTCTGGGAAATTCGTTGAGGTTTAGAATGCGCATTCTTCGAAAGCGTTATCTTGGAGCGCTAGCACTCGTGCTCGTCGGCATCATTGGCGCATTTGCGGCGATCATACTGGTCCCGGAACCACATGAGTTATCAGGACCCGTCGACACTGAGATGGTCGTTGGGTCCGCAGAATTCGAGCGCGCCATGCTTGGGCTTCACGGAGGCAGTAGCGATGACGGAAATGCCGTCGAAACGCTCCAAAATGGTGACGAAATCTTTCCGGCAATGCTCCAAGCCATCGCGGGCGCTGAGCACTCAATCAACTTTGAAACCTACGTATATTGGAGCGGCTCGATAGGGACCCGTTTTGCTAAAGCGTTGGCCGAACGCGCAGCTGCTGGAGTTGAAGTAAACGTGCTGCTTGACTGGCAGGGTAGCGTCTCAATGGATTACGGTCTGATACAGTCGATGGTATTGGCAGGCGCCAGTGTCGAGCGGTTTCGTCCCGTCGAATGGTTCACATTGGATCGCCTGAATTCGCGAACTCACCGCAAACTGCTGGTCGTCGATGGGCGCATTGGGTTTATCGGAGGCGTGGGAGTTGCCGACGAGTGGCTTGGCGATGCTCGCAATCCAGAGGAATTCCGCGATCTTCACTACCGTGTTGAAGGCCCTATCGTGAGGGGCATGCAGGGGGCTTTCGCATTCAACTGGGTGGAGGCCACTGGTCTGGTGTTGCAGGGAGAGGAGCATTTCCCTGAGACTGCCCCTGCCGGAAATGTACTCGCGCAACTGGTCTATTCAACAACGGGCTCGCGCAACGTTATGCACACAATGCTCATGACTGCACTAGCTAGCGCTCAGGATCACATTCGAATTGGCACGGCCTATTTTGTGCCGGACGAGATTGCCATCGCTCAGCTGATCGCCGCCCGGCGTCGCGGTGTAATGATCGATATACTTATTCCTGGCGAGCACCATAACAAGGATGTTGTTCGGTCTGCGTCCAGACACTTCTGGGGGAGCTGCTCGAAGCGGGCGTCAATTTCTACGAATATGAACCCACGATGTATCACGCCAAGATAATCGTAATAGACGAAAGCTGGACCTCCATAGGATCTGCTAATTTCGACGAACGGTCGTTCCGGCTCAATGATGAGGCAAATCTCAACGTGTACAGCCACGAATTTGCCACCGAACAAATAGCCATTTTTGAACAAGATCTGGCGCGCTCATCGCAGGTCGCGCCCAAGGATTGGGCGGGCAGGCCTCTGCTGCAAAAGATCACAGACTGGATCGCCAGCACATTACGTGTGCAATTGTAGACGATGCGAGGTGTCCTCGTGCGGCCAAAATCAAGGATCAACGTCGATGCACTCGTTGTGATCTAAACGATATTATCCCGCATCAAGCGATGCTTGATCATGCCCTGACTGGTGCACATCCGGCGCGCTGGTTTGGCGCCACCCCGCTGCGTAAGGTCAGTGAGGTAGGTTTCGCGGAAACTGGGATCTTTATGTAGGGCAAAGCGGTAGCCATCGACACGATGCAATTGCGCAAACTTACCAGTCTTTCCAGAGGCGCCGTCGGCAGCGAACGAGAAGAGGAATTATCCTATGACCGACGACATTTGGCATTGTCGGGATGTCTGTTTACACCGCCGCTCTCACTAAAGCCGCCAGTCCGCACGCCACCGGTTGTTTCCATTGTCGCGAGGTGAGCGGACAGTCCGTTTTCAGGAATCCAAGCGGACACAAATCAGGCGTCGAGTCAGAATGCCGAGCCTCAAAAGGGGCGGTGTGAGGCGAGCATGCCTTTTTCGCGAAGACGCTAAAGCTGCTGCAGAAGATACTCGGTTTTTACAGCGCTTCGGGGGTTGATGGGCACTCCGGTTTCGACGAACACGCCCCTTACGCCGGCGCGCTGCGCGGCCAGGATATCGGTATCGAGTTGATCGCCCAGCATGATTGCGGATTGCGCCTGAACGCCAAGCCGTTCCATTGCCAGATGGATGATGTCTGGTGATGGTTTGCCAATGAACTTTGGCGAGACACCCGCCGCCGTGGCGATAGAGTGTGCGATAGCGCCGGCGCCCGGTTCGAAGCCGTCATCGACAGGGCGGATGAGATCCGGATTGGTGCCAATGAGCTCGGCGCCGCCGAGCACGTTGCGCAGGGCGGCCTTCATCATCGAATAATCAAACTGGCGGTCGAGCGCGACGAGAACCACTTGCGCTGCCGTGCCTGTCAGCACGAAGCCAGCCTCTTCGACCCTGTTCTTGAATGACGGTGTACCGACAACATAAACCGGGGTGCCGGGGGCATAGCGGGCGCTCACATAGGCCAGGGTCACCTCTGCTGCGGAGACGACCTGATGGGGCGTGCAGGGTATGCCAAGTCCGATGATCTTGCTGGCGAAGTCGTCCGCTGATTTCTCGGCATTGTTGGTGATGAAGCAGTAGGGCAGGCCCTGGTCGTGCCAGCTTCTAAACCGCGCGACCGCACCTGCGATAGCGTCATCGCCCCGATAGACAATGCCATCAAGGTCCGAGAGGACAGCGGAGAACTCCAGTTCGTCAAGCGATTGGAGGCGCGTAGGGTTGTGGGGCTGCGTCACGCGATCTCGCCTTTAAGGTTTGGGTCGAGCATATCACGCAGCCAATCTCCAACGAGACTGATAGCGAGCGTGGTGAGGAAGATTACGACGCCGGCAGGTATGCCGATCCACCAGGCAGTGGCAAGGTAGTTTCGCCCTTCGCCCAGCAACAAGCCCAGGCTGGTACCAGGCGGCTGCACCCCCAGACCGAGGAAGGACAGGGAGGTTTCCAGCAGGATGATTTCGGGGAAATTCAACGTGATCTGTACCATGATGATGCTCAGCATATTGGGCAGTACATGGCGGAAATACACCCGCGCCGGGTGGACACCCAATGTGCGGATCGCGAAGGCGTAACCCTGGCCATTGGTGGAAAGGACCAGACCGCGCGCGATACGTGCATAGCCGTCCCAGCCGAACAGGCCGATCAGCACCACTAGCAGCACGAAATTGTTGCCGAAGAACGCCAGAACGGCCAGCGCCACGATCAGGAACGGTATGGCTGCCTGAAAGTCGACCAGCATCATGATCAGGTCATCGACCCAGCCACGGAAGTGAGCGGCGATAATGCCCAGAGCGGTGCCGACGGACGCGCTGATGACCGTGCCCATCACAGCAATGACAATGCTGGTCCGCATGGCATAGATGACCCGGCTGAGCACGTCGCGACCCAAACCATCAGTTCCAAGCAGATAGTCAGGGAGCCCACCCAGAAAGGCCGGCGGCTGCAGCCGCTTGAGCAGGCTCTGATCGGCATAGCCATGGGGTGCCAGAACTTCGGCGAACAGGGCGGCGATGAGGACAACAACCAGCCAGATGATCGACAGGCCAATCACTACGGGCGGACGCGTCTTCCACAATCGAGTCAGCCAACCAAGGCGCCGGAGCGGTATGGGGGCGGAAGAAAGAGGTATTGTTGTCATGCTTTGACGGCCCGCTTGTTATGGAGTTCGATGCGCGGATCGAGCCAGCCATAGGCGAGGTCGACACACAGATTGACCACCACCATGGTCAAGGCGATGAGCAGGACGACCGCCTGCACTACGGCAAGGTCGCGTTGGTTGACCGAATTGACGAGCAGCAAGCCAACCCCGGGCCAGGCGAATACCGTCTCGATGGTGACGGCACCACCAATCAGCCCGCCAATACGCATGCCGACCACAGTCACGACCGGAATAGCGGCATTGGGCAAGGCGTGACGCAGCACCCGCCTGTCGTAAGGGATGCCCTTGGCCTTGGCGGTGCGCATGAAGGGTTGGTGCAGGACGTCCAGCACCGACGAGCGCGTAAAACGCGCTATTGTCGCGGCGGCGCCAGTCCCCAGGGTTATTGCGGGCATTAGCAGGTGCCAGATTGTCCCGGTGCCCGAACTGGGAAGCCAGCGCAGGGTCATTGAGAACACCAGGATGAGGATGATGCCGAGGAAAAAATTCGGCACGCTGTGGCCGAAAATTGTTGCGGACATGGTCAGTTGGTCAACCAGCTTGCCCCGAGACAAGGCAGCAAAGATGCCCGAAGGAATGCCCAGGACCAGTGTGATCATGAAAGCTGTCGAGCCGAGCAATAATGTTACAGGAACGCGCTCCATCACCAGCTCGAGTGCGGGACGTCCGTCGCGAAAGGAGAGGCCGAAGTCACCCTGCGCGATGGCCGAAAGATAGGTCAGGTATTGTTCGAGATAGGATCGGTCGAGACCCCATCGTTGGCGGAACCTGGCGATGGCATCGGGGGAGGCTTCATCAGACATCATGATCTGGGCAGGGTCGCCCGAGGCGCGAAGCACGATGAAGACGAAGGTGACGGCGAGCAGCAGGGTCAGCGCGCCGCGGGCCAGCTTGGTAAGGACAAAAGTCAGTTTCATTGCGACCACGCCCCGGTGCCGGCTGTCCAACCGCAGTCGACGATGGTCTGACCATCGACGATCCATTGACGCAAATATTGTTCGTGCCCGTTGCATTCGGCGTGCAGGAGACGCGTTTCGACAAGTGGCACGAGACCAAAGCGCGGGTCAGCTCCCGCGAGTGCTTCGACCAGTGGGCGCCCTTCGGTGCCATCCAGAGGCAGCCCCATTGTCGTCAGCACTGTTGGCAGAATGTCGGGCAGCCAGCACGGCGCATCGGCGGTAAAGCCGCTGCGATAAGCGGGACCCTGCGCAGCCAGCACGGTTGAAAGCTCGCCCTTGTTCAGCCCCCCATGCATGCCGCCGCCGGGCGAAATCCAGGCGGCGAAAATGCAGGCGTCGATGTCCGGCCCATAGTTCTTGGAACAGTCGGTGGCGCGCAGCGTAAAGCCGATATCTGCGCCCCGCGCATGATTGTTACGGACGGCGCTCCAGGGGAGGGCGCCGGCAATGGGCGCGCCATTTGCTGCGGTGGCGAAGACCAGCCCGCAGAAATCCTGCCGGGTCAGCCAGTCAACCACCTCT
The DNA here is from genome assembly GCF_055808475.1 of Devosia sp. J2-20. Taxonomy (NCBI): domain Bacteria; kingdom Pseudomonadati; phylum Pseudomonadota; class Alphaproteobacteria; order Hyphomicrobiales; family Devosiaceae; genus Devosia; species Devosia sp. J2-20. Next base: position 1,385,542 of record NZ_CM147870.1, read on the forward strand.
TGTTTGTTCTGATCGCTCGTATCGTGCAGATACAGGCCGCTGAACGAGCCAATGGAGGCTCGACCGAATTCGGCTGGTATGATGTCCAGATTGGCCAGTTGGCGCTGACCCGTGATCTGGCCATGGTCCGACATGACAATGATGTTTTCGGGTCCGTTGCCGGCGCGCCACCAGTCAAGAATGCGACCAAAATTGTCGTCGCACCCTTTCTGGGCCTGCGCTGTTTGGGCTGCCGTCACGCCATAGGCGTGAGAACTCATGTCGGGATCATTCATCCAGTAGACGCAGAAGTCCGGATCATATGTGTCGTAGACCAGCCCGATCAAAACGTCAGTGGCATAGGTCATTCTGGCCGTGTTGGGCGCTTCCGCCGCGGGGATTTCGCCGAACCGGGTGAGGACTTGCTGGTGCAGATCCTGACTGGAAACGGGTGCGCCATGCATTGAAAACACCGGTTGGCTGAGCGCATGTGCGCTCGAATTCATCATCCGCGATGCGCCCTTGGTGGCCGTGCTGACCACCGCCATGGTGCGGCCTGCCTTCGCCATGTGCTGGCCCATGGTGGGCCGGTCAAGAAGCTGTCCGGCCTGCGCGGCCAGTTCGAGATCGTCCCATTCAGCGGTTCGGAACAGGCCGTCGGCGCGCACCGGGTGGATAAACTGGTTGGCTACCACGCCGTGGGAGCCTGGTGGACAGCCAGTCATGGTTGATGTGACAGCGACCCGCGTTTCGCTGGGAAAGACAGAACGGGAATTGATGAAATTGCTGCCTTCGCGCATGAAACGATCAAGATTGGGCATCAGGTCGGCCGTGGCGCGGTCCCGGCGCAGGCCGTCGAAGGTTACAAGCAGCGTTGATCCGATGCTCATGCCAGTGCCTCCGCTTGTCTGGTGGCCATGGCCACGTCATTGACCAACAGGCAGCTGACCCCTGACTGGGCGAGTTGCGCGATGTCTGTGCCCGTGTGATCGCCGCCCGCAAGGCCGGTGCCATGGCCGCCACTGGTGACCCAGACTTCGGCTCCAAGGCTGCGCAGGCGCTTTACCAGCGCGGGTGATGCATCGTTTTCCCAAAGCCGGATTGATCTTGCGCCGGCGTGCCAGAACGCTTCGGCCTGCTCGGGCGAGGGAATGAAACCCAGAATACTGGTCTCGCCCTGCGCGCAGAAGAACCGGACGGCTTCGAGCGAGTGGCAGCCAGCGATAAGCAGCGGACGCAGCGTTGCCGGCACCTCAGCACCTATTGTCTGCCATAGGCGGTCCAGAGCTTGCGGCGTTTCTTCCTTGAGATCGAGCAGAACCCGATTGCCGTCACGAACATAGCTTAGCACATCCGAAAGCAGTGCAATTCGGGCCCCGTCTGCATTCTCAAGTTTGGCCAGCTCTGCATAGGGCAGGGCGCTGACTTGCTCGGGCCGCTGAAACAGGCGGGCAAGATCGGCATCGTGGGCGCAAACACCGACGCCATCGCTGGAAAAACGGATGTCTGTTTCAATGGCGAAGGCGCCGGCCGCCAAGGCAGCGTCCCAGCTCTGGGTGGTGTTCTCGGCAAATCCGGCGCTGAAACCGCGATGGGCGATAATTCTCATGGAAAAACTCTGGTGTGGCGCTGTCTGCTCATGGCAGGGCGGCAAAGGTTTTGAGGTCGCGCTCGCGGCGCTGGCGAGGGGTGTCGGCAGGAATGGCAGCGAGCAGACGACGGGTGTAATTGTGCTGCGGTGCCTCAAAAAGCGTGCGCGCGTCACCGATTTCGAGCAGCTGGCCGCGATACATCACGCCGACACGATGGCTGATATGGCGGACAACGGAGAGGTCGTGGGAGATGAACAGCAGGGAGAGTTGCAGTCTGTCGCGGAGTTCAAGCAACAAGTTGATGATCTGGGCTTGCACGGAAACATCGAGCGCGCTGACGGCTTCATCGCAAACCAGCAATTTGGGCTGGAGCACAAGCGCTCGTGCGATCACGGCACGTTGTAGCTGTCCACCAGAAAGCTGGTGCGGCAGACGATTGCCCATGGTCCCGAGCCCGACAAGCGCAAGCATTTCCTGAGCACGATGATCGGCCTCGGCGCGGGCCAGGGTTTCATGGGTGGTCAGCGCTTCGCGAACCTGGGCGTGTATGGTCCAGCGCGGATCAACAACGGCGGCCGGGTTCTGGAACACCATCTGCACCAGCCGCCTCTGTCGGCGCCATTGTGCTGCGCCAACAGGCGCGTAGCGCTGGCCCCAGAAAGTCACGTCACCGCTGGTTGGTGCCTCAATGCCGGCAATCATCCGACCCAGTGTCGACTTGCCGCTGCCGCTTTCGCCGACGATCCCAAGGGTCTCGCCTTGCTCAAGATGGAAGCTGACGCCATCGACGGCGCGAAACTGTTCGCCACGGCCGAAAATAGTGCGACCCACCGGATAGGTTTGCACCAGATGGGATGCGACGACGCCCTGGTCAGGTGAGGGATTCATTGTGGCACCGTGGGCTGCGCGGGAAACAGATGGCAGGCGATCGTACCCGCGTTCGTCGAGGTGAGTGGGGGCTCGACCTGACACTGTGCCTGCACTTGCGGACAGCGCGGTGCGAAATTGCAGCCGGCAGGGCGGGAGGATGGTGCAGGCACCGTGCCCGCCACGGCATCAAGCGGGGTGCCGGGCTCGCGCTGAAAACCAATGCGGCAAGCCATCAAGGCGCGGGTGTACGGGTGGCGTGGGTCCTCAAACAGTGCGTCAACCGTTCCTGCCTCGACGACGCGTCCGGCGTACATGACAGCGACGTGGTCGGCGATCTCGGCAACCACGCCCAGGTCGTGCGTGACAAAGACAATTGCCAGTCCCAGCTCGTCCTGCAGATCGCGCAGCAAGCGTAAAATCTGCGCCTGAATGGTCACGTCAAGCGCCGTGGTGGGCTCGTCTGCGATCAGGAGTCTGGGACGACAGGCCAGTGCCATGGCGATCATCACGCGCTGGCACATGCCGCCGGAAAGCTGGTGTGGATAATAGGTCTTGTGGCGAGCGGCATTGGGAATGCCAACCTGATCGAGCAGTTCCACCACACGGCGATCCACTGCGCCGCCAACCAGATCCGTATGCTCCCGGATCGCTTCGGCGATCTGCTGGCCCACCCGCTTGACCGGGTTGAGTGCAGCCATGGGGTTCTGGAAGATCATGGTGACATCACGGCCGCGCATGGCGTTGAGAACGCGCTCGGGTGCGCCAAGGGTTTCCGTTCCAAACAGCCGCACCGAGCCACGGGCTGTCAGGCCCTCGTCGAGCAGACCGAGGGCAGACATGCAGGTGAGGCTCTTGCCGCAACCGCTCTCGCCGACAAGGCAAAGAGTTTCACCCGGCATGACGGCGAGGCTCACCTGCTCGACCAGTTCGAGATTGCCCGAAGACACCGTGAGGTTGGAAATCTGTAGGACCGGCTCGGCACCGGAATGCTCGGTGGAGCGCTGAGAGGCGGCACGAATGCCGCCTCTGCCCTGTGTGATCAAACTGGCCATCAGTCGCGATTAAAGCTGAGGTTTTCGGGCCGCAGGTCCATGTAGTAGAACGTGTACGGCTGCCAGTTCACGTCCTTGGCGACGCCATAGGTCTCGAGCGGCTGATAAAGGATCGTGCCGGGGGCATCGGTCTTCCACAGCTCGAGCATTTCCCAAGCCGCCTGCTGGCGCGTTTCGAGATCAACCGTGCTTTGCAGTATGGCCCCCAACTCGTTGAAACGGGCGAGGTTTTCTGTGCCAATCCAGCTCTTGTTCGCGCGCTGGGCGCTGCCAAATGGCCCCCAGACATTCCACAGGCCACCGACCGGGTCGGGATAACGTGTCGAATTGGACCAGGTCCGGACCTGAAGCGTTGAAGGGTCGATGCCCGAGAAGCTCTCGACAACGTTGAGTTCGACGTTGAGGCCGATTTCCTTCCACATCTCGATGATCGCCTGCGCGGCGGGCAGCGAGTTCAGATAGTAGTTGGGCTGGGTTGTGTAGCGGATGAGCTCGCCATTGTATCCAGCCTCGGCCAGAAGCGCCCTGGCGCGGTCGGGGGCGTATTCGAGCCCGACATGGTCAGGATTATACATGTCGCCGTATTCGGGGTACTGGTGCCCGTTCGGAACCACGGCCTGACCGCCCCAAAGCGCCTGATTGAGGAGCTCGCGGTCGATGCCCAGATTCATGGCCTGGCGGATCCGGATATCGTCAAGGACGGTGTCGGTGACGTTGTAGACCAGCACATGGGAGTTCGCCAGAACCACCGAGCGCGTCTCGATGTCATCATACCCGTTAATCTGGTCGATCTGGTCCGGTGCAACATTGGTGACAATGTCGAATTCGCCAGAGACCAGGCCCGCAACACGGGTCGAGGGCTCGGGGACCTCGCGGAAGGTCACCGAAGCGGCTGTTGGCATGCCGCCGAAATAGTCATCGAAAGCAACAAGGTGGATGGCCTCGTCAGCCTTGTAGCTTTCAAGCATGTAGGGGCCGGTGCCGACCGGGAACATCGGCACGCCACCATCGGTTGCCGCCTTGGCTTCCCAGTCTGCCTTGTTGACCACCCAGGATGCCCAGGATGCCAGACGCTGTTCCAGCAGCGGATCGGGTGCCTTGGTGACAAAGCGCACGGTAAGGGGATCAACTGCCACGACTTCATCGAGCACGGAGAAATAGGCCGGGCCTTCGGGAAGCAGCGCATTCTCGCCGCTGAGGCGCTCTGGCGAGAAGGTAAAAACGATGTCTTCAGCGGTCAGGGCGGCACCATTGTGGAAGGTAACACCCTCGCGCAGCTTCACTTCCAGTGTCAGGTCGTCGATGCGGCTCCAGCTTGTGGCCAGGCCCGGAATCAGGGTGGAGCCGCCGCCGCCTTCCGCCGAGAGAAAGTCGCGTCGGATCAGCGTGTCGAAAATGCTGTAATTGACGCGGGTGCCAACATTGGAAAGCTCTTTGCCTGGTTCGAGCGTTGCCGGCAAATCGGCTACGCCAACAACCAGATCATGTCGATCCTGCGCGAATGCCAGAGACGAGCATGTGGTAAGGAGCAGTGCTGCCGCTACCTTCGTGAGGTTCGTTGAGAACTTGCGAGTAAATGGCACTATGCGCCCCCTTCGTTGTTGAATGGGGTGCTGCTACGGTACCGCTATTACGTAAAGGCGACGGTGCAATGTCAGTTTGGTGACATTGCAGGACACTGCCAGTGCTTGCCTCGCCTGATCTGGGTACCGCCACCAGAATTTGGTTGAACAGATTCCGGGCTTCCCAGCACAGGTCCGGCCCTTACCCGCACTCTGGTGAGCGCTCGCCGCTAGGGGCGACGCGGTTTGAATGGTCCGCGCCGTGTGGCTCTGATCGCCCTGAAGCTGTGCTGCAGTTGCCGCGCTATTTCTGGCGCAGGTTTTGGCGCCATTGGTCGAGAAAAATCCGGCGTTTGTGCTGGTCCATGCCAGCCAGCAGAATGGGTGACAGGGCGATGGGGCGCAGGCTTGATGGTCCGCCCCCGGGCAGATCGAAGTCGGCGCCATCGGCTCCGCCGATCCTGACCACCAGTCGGGCCTCGCTCAGCGCGGTCTGGCCGGCGCTGGAGAGCAGAAAGTCGATGAAGCCGCCAGCAGCGCCGACATTTTTTGCGTGTTTGGGGATCAGCGCTGCGCGGGACAGGACCAGCGCGTAATCGCTGGGCGCCCGTACGCCGATGCGCGGGTCCTTGTCGGCGCGGGCCAGCGCGTAGGAACCCAGCACATTATAGGCGATCAGGTACCGGCCATCGGCCACCGCGTCGATCAGTTCGGCCGAACAGCAGGTGGCCACAGCGCCCGAACGGCCAAAAGCTTCAAGCAGCCGACCAAAAGTATTGGCCTGCAGGGAGTCCATGAAGGCGAACAGATAGCCCAGACCAGAGGCTTCGATATCATAGGTGGCGACGCGGCCGACAAAGCGGGAATCGGCGGGGCGCAGCAGGTCGATCAGGTCAAAGCGCGACAGGGGCACTTCGTCCGGCGCCACCAGCTGGGTGTTGTAGATCAACACCGCAGGTTCCTCGGTGATGCCGAAGATCTCGTTGCGCCAGTTGCGCGCGGCCGGCAGGGCGTCCGTGGCGGGCGATCTGTGCGCCACCGCGCAGCCATTGTTGACCAGCTGGACCTGCAGATCGACAGCCGAGCTGATGACCAGATCGGCGCTGCCGCTGCCTGCCGCGCAATGGCTGGCCGCCAGTGTCGCCAGATCGTTTGAGCCCCACTGTTCATAGGCAATGGCCAGATTGGGTCGACTGGCCAGAAAGTCGAGCATGACCGGCGCGAAGACGCCGATATCGGTGGTGCTGCGCACGACCAGTGTTTCGGTTGCCGTGGGCAGGCCGAATACCGCGGAGTCTTCCTGAGCCAGGCAGGCGGTACAGGCCATCATGGCAACAAACAGGGCCGAGACGATGCGGTTCATGGCGCGCGCTCCTCGTGCTGCAGCGGGATCGTCAGGCTGATGGTAAACCCGGTATTGGAGGCGATATCGACCGCCATCGTTGCGCCATGGGCATGGGCCACGGCGTGAGCGATGGACAGACCAATGCCGGTGCCGCTGGTGCGGTGCTGGTCGGCCGACAAAAAGCGCTGTCCGAGCAGGTGCGCTTGCTCGGCCGTCATGCCCTTGCCCTGATCATGCACGGTCAACACCGCCTGACCGCCTTGGCACAGCACGGCGATGGTCACTCTGCCAGCCCCATGCTGGAGCGCATTGCTGATCAGGTTCTTGACCGCCTCTTGCAGCGACAAGGCATCTCCGGCGACCCATGCCGGGGTCTCGCACAGGTCAAGATGCAGTCGCCCGGCTTCAAAGATCGCCCCATCATCAAAGACCTCGGCGGCGGCCATGGCGACGCGGCGCAAGTCGATCCTTTTGTGGGCGGCGCTGTCGCCGCGATGGATGACCAGTGCGCGGTTCAGCATCTGATCGGTCAGGCGGCTGAGGCCGACCGAGCGCGTCAGGATCTTGCTGACAATCTCGGACTGGCGGTGTGGGTCCTGTTCCTCGGCGGCCAATTGGGCCTGCGCCCGCAAGGCAGAAATCGGCGTGCGCAATTGGTGCGCGCTGTCGGAAATCAGGTTCTGCATGCCATCGATCTGGCGGTGCAGGCGGGTGATGAACCGGTTGATCGAATCGACGATGGCGCGCAGTTCGCGCGGCACCGCGATATCGAGCGGGGTGAGGTCCTTGGGGTCACGTGCCAGCAGGTCCTGACCGATGCGTTTGAGCGGCACAAGGGCCGAGCGGATCGAGAAAACGGCAAGGGCAACCATGCCGATCCCGGCCACGGCCAGCATCATCCAGGCATTGCGCGCGATATCCCAGGCCAGAGCCTGACGGGCAATGGTAGTGTGGGCAACAATGGTGGTCACGGTGCCGCTGAAGCCGCGTTCGGCGAAATGCCGTCGCACGGCCACCAGCCGGACCGGGTCGCCGGCAAATGTGCCATCGAAGAAGCTGAGATCGGTGTCGGTGGGGGGCAGCGCCAGATCGTCATAGCCGGTCAGGGTCACGCCCTGGGGGTCGATAACGCGATAGGCAATGCGATCTTCGGGCGCCAGAGCGAGCAGTTCCAGCGCGGTCACCGGCAGATCCACCAGCGGATCGCCTTCAACGATGGAGATCGAGGCCGAGATCTGGTTGGCCGCGCCCACCAGCAGGCGGTCAAAGGCATTGCGGGCGGCCTGATGGCCATAGGCCAGCGCCGCAGCGGTGACGATGATGCCGCCGGTCAGCAGGATCAGCCCAATGGCCAGAAACAGGCGGGAGGCCAGGGACAGGGGGCGGCCATTGCGGGCCCCGATATGCCGGAATGCGCTATTGACTGGCAAAGAGCTGATATCCCAATCCGCGCAGGGTCTTGATCGACACTTCGCCCCCGTCCAGCTTCTTGCGCAGCCGGGCGACATAGATTTCGACAGCGTTCAGGCCGACATCGCCCTGATCGAACGAAAAGATGCGCTCAAATATCTGTTCCTTGGAAATGACCCGGCCACGGTTGATCAGCAGCGCCTCAAGCACACCAAATTCGCGCCGCGTCAAATTGATCGGCTGACCGCCCAGGGTCACGACGCGCCCGGCAATATCGACTTCAAGATCCGCATAGGTGATTGTCGAGCCTTCGGAGGGATCGCGCTGCGCCCGTCGGGCCAGGGCGCGTACACGCGCTTCAAGCTCACGCAGATCAAAGGGTTTGACGAGATAGTCGTCGGCACCGCGATCAAGCGCGGCCACACGGTCATCGACCTCGAGCCGTGCCGTCAGCATCAGGATGGGGGTGGTAACACCCTGTCGTCGCTGGTCGGCGAGCAGCGACAGACCGTTGCCGTCGGGCAGGTTGATATCGAGGATGATCACGTCATAGCGCTGCAGGGCCAGCAGGTCATCGGCGGCGACCCGCGTCAGCGCATGATCCACCGCATCGCCGCGCCGGCCGAAGCTGGCGACGATGGCATCGGCGACATCGTGAGTGTCCTCAACCAACAGAATGCGAATGATGTGCGCCCTCCCAAGCGTGTGCGCAATTGAGCGCTTATGCACGGGGCTTGCAAGCCCAATGCCCGAAGTGGGGCGACGACAGCTTGATGACAGGTTGGCCTGTTAGACATCGAGCAGGCCCGCAAGACCGGTAATCGGCGGCGGGCACAAAATGAGGAGATTCCGATGAAGCTGCTTTCCGTGGCGAAAGCCACTTTTCTGGCTGCTGCGCTCAGCGCGGCTGCTTACGCGCCGGGCGCCATGGCGTTCGAGGCCAACAATACCGAATGCATTGCGCCAGCGGGCGCAGGCGGCGGCTGGGACTTCACCTGCCGTCAGGTTGGCAAGGCTCTGCAGGATCTCGATCTGATCCCAGGCACCATGCAGGTGACCAATCTGGCTGGCGGTGGTGGTGGCGTGGCCTTCGCTGAAGTCGTCAACAAGCGCAATGGCGAAGACAATCTGATCGTGGCGGCCTCTTCGGCAACCTCGACGCGTCTGGCCCAGGGGGCTTACCCCGGCAATGACATGAGCCAGGTACGCTGGCTGGCTTCGGTCGGTGCCGATTACGGCATCATCGCGGTGGCCAAGGATTCCGAGATCAACACGCTTCCCGAGCTGCTCGAGATGATCAAGGCTGATCCAACCAGTGTCTCGGTCGCCGGTGGCTCCGCTGTGGGTGGCTGGGATCACCTCAAGGTGCTCATCGCGGCCAAGACGTCGGGCATTGATGACGTGCGCAGCGTCAAATATGTGGCGTTTGATGGCGGTGGTGAGGCTGTGACCCAGCTTCTGGCTGGCAGCGTGCAGGCGTTTACCGGCGATGCGTCCGAAGCCAAGGGTTTCGTGGATTCCGGCGATATCAAGGTGATTGCCGTGCTGGCGCCTGAGCGTCTCGAAGGCGACTTCGCCTCCTACCCAACGGCCCGCGAGCAGGGCGTCGACGTGATCGGTGCCAACTGGCGCGGTTTTTACGGCCCCGGCGACATGTCTGACGAAGCCTATGATTTCTGGGTTGAGCAGATCGGTGCCGTTTATGACTCGGCCGAGTGGAAAGACACCATGGCGGCCAATGGTCTGGCGCCGCTCGACCTGCGCGGCGCTGACTTCGAGGCTTTTGTGGCCGAATCCGTGTCCAGCATCTCGACCCTGTCCAAGGAAATCGGCCTGATCGAATAGATCACGCCACATCCGGGGCCCGCGCATCGCGGTGCGGGCCTCGTTTTGCTGACCCCATGGGGGTCATGGTGTCATGTCGCAGGAGGGGGAGCCGATGAGGAATTCCAGCGATCGTCTGCTCGGAATTGCCGGTCTGGTGCTTTCGGGACTTATTATTTGGGGGGCTTTCCTGATCAAGGAGAGCTTTATCCAGGACCCTCTGGGTCCACGCGCCTTTCCGATTGTCATTGCTGTTGTTATCGGGCTCGCCTCGGCCACCATTCTGGTGCGGCCCGATGAAGAACCCGTCTGGCCCGCACTGCCGCGGCTGCTCGAAATCGGCGTCGCCGTGGTCGCGCTGATTGCCTATGCCCAGTTCCTGCCCATTGTCGGCTTTGTGCTGTCGACCGCGGTTTGCGGCGGGTTTCTGTCCTGGCGTCTGGGCACCCCGCCACTCAAGGCGGCGCTGGCCGGGCTGCTGATTTCAGGCGGCATCTTCCTGGTTTTCCGGATCATCCTTGGCCTTTCCCTCGCCAGAGGGCCCTGGGGTTTCTGACCCCGGCTAGAAAGACATAAAGACATGGATTCTCTTCAATCTCTCGCCGACGGCTTTCTGATTGCCCTGACCTGGCAAAATCTTGGACTGGCCCTGATCGGCTGCCTTCTGGGCACAATTATCGGGGCTCTACCGGGGCTCGGGCCCTCCAATGGCGTCGCCATCATGATCCCCCTGGTGTTCACACTGGGGCTGCCCGCCACGCCTGCGCTGATCCTTTTGACCAGCGTCTATTACGGCGCCATGTATGGCGGGCGCATATCCTCTATCCTGCTCAACATACCCGGTGACGAGCCGGCGCTGATGACCACGTTGGATGGCTATCCCATGGCCCGCAAGGGGCAGGCGGGTGAGGCCCTGTCGATCTCGGGGATTTCCTCGTTTGTTGGCTCGTTCTTTGCCACCTGGGGACTGGTGTTTCTGGCGCCGCAGCTGGTCAAGGTTGCGCTGCTGTTTGGGCCTGCGGAGTATTTCGCGCTGTTTACGCTGGCCTTTGCGACCCTGGGTGGTCTGGCCAGCCGCAATCAGGCCAAGGCTGCCTTTGCCGCCGCACTGGGGCTGGCAATCGCGCTGATCGGCGTGGATGGCCAGACCGGCGTGCCGCGCTTCACCTTTGGTGAAGTCCACTTCTATGACGGCATCGACTTCCTGGTCGCCATTGTCGGCATGTTCGCGCTCTCGGAGGTTTTCACCTTCCTTGAACACCGTGGCACGGCCAAGGCAACAGGCGGCGACGGGACCGTCAAGCTGGGCCGTATTACCCCGCCAGTTGCGATGCTGAAACAGACGTCTGGCTCCATGGCCCGTGGTACTGTGCTGGGCTTTATTGCCGGTGTGCTGCCCGGTGCTGGCGCGTCGCTGGGTTCGTTCATCGCCTATTCGTTCGAGAAACGTCTCAAGGACAAGAACGGCACGTTCGGCAAGGGCGATCCGCGCGGTGTCGCGGCACCCGAGGCGGGCAATAATGCGGCCGCCGGTGGTGCGCTTGTGCCCATGCTGGCCTTGGGCGTTCCCGGCTCGGGCACGACCGCCGTGCTGCTGGCCATGCTGCTGGCGCTCAACATTACACCCGGCCCCTTGCTGTTCCAGAACAATCCGGATGTGGTCTGGGGCCTGATCGCGGCGCTGTTCATCGCCAACTTCATGTTGCTGGCGCTCAATATTCCCATGGTCGGGTTCTTTGTGCGCCTGCTGATGATCCCGCCGCGCTATCTCATGCCGGGCGTCGCGATGATCTCGTTTGTCGGCATTTACGGTGTGTCAGGCTCGACATTTGATCTGATGGTGATGATCGCCTTCGGTGTCCTGGGTTGGGTGCTGCGCAAGCTCGATATTCCGCTGGTGCCGATCATTTTGGGCGTATTGCTCGGCGATCAGATGGAGAAAAACCTGCGGCGCGCCATGACCATTTCGGATGGTGATGTGATGACGCTGGTCGCTTCGCCACTCTCGATCGCGCTGTGGACGATGGCCATTGTCGGTTTCATCCTGCCGGTGATTGTGGGCCGCTATCTGCGTCCCAAGATCGCCGATAAGGATGACGTTGAAGGCGCCGATCCCGACTGATCGTACGCCAAGGGTCTGACAGACAAGAGGGCGCCGCATCACACGATGTCGGTGCCCTCATCCTCTCCCGGCATAGTGCCTGCGAATGCGCGTGGCGCTTCATCTCCTCCCGGCCCCCCCCGATCAAGGGGGACAGATTGAGTTCGTCGTGTAATTTCGCGCCAGCAACGGGCGGGCAATGCCGGTGCTGATAATGCCGGTCACCCCGATGATGAGAATACGCATGGTCGATCTCCGGATATGGGGGGATATGATCGGGCCCGCGGTGTGTGCCAGCGAGCCCGGGCCGTATCTGGGTTTTAGAGCCTAGCTGCGGTGGTCACGCGAGCCACGACGATGGAATTGGGCAAGCTTGGCCCACAGATCCTCGTGCACGAAGCGGGTATTGACGCTGTCGTAGACGCGGATTGGGCGGTACTTGCCGTTGTGGACATATTTCATCTGTTCATCAAACAGGGGCGCAGGCCGGTAGTCCCATACCCCCGCCTCGGGATCGAGGATGAGGCCGATACACGAGGAGTCACCGAGCGAGCGGTACTCCATGTGCGGATCGGTGCGCATATTGTACTCGATCACCTGCTCGACCAGATATTTGCCGATCTCGCCGCAGGGCGAAACCTTCTCGATCATCTCGGCATAGGTCACGCTCATGGTGCGATAGGCGGTCCGGGGCACCTGCCAAACGGTCAGCTTGGACTTCATCAGCACGTTGGCGGCGGGAATATCGTTGGACAGGTTGTATTCACGGCCACCAGCGGGCCAGTGGCCGCCGCCGATCCAGATCACGATGATATTGCGGTTCTCGATTTCGGGCTTGAGCAGCAGTGCCGAGGCGATGTCTGTCACCGGGCCATAAAAGGCGATGAACAGCGGACGGTCGTCGTCCTTCATGGCCTCCTCGATGATCAATTGCGCGCCGGGCGAGTCGACGGGCGTGGTCTCGTCGGGCATGGCATGGGTGGCGCCGTCCTCAACCCGAACCTTGCCTTCAAGATTCATCAGCTTGAGCACCAGCATGGTCTCGTCGTGACTGTCCTTCAGGCTGGTCTTGGACTTCTTGTCACCGAAATGGGCGGGAATGATGCCATGCAGTTCAAAGGACGGCGTAAGGATGGCCTGAACGATGGCAAACTGGTCGTCACATTCGTTCTTGGCGTCGGTGTTGACGATCACGCGCTGGCGCGCATGGGGCGGATAATCAACGTCGAACACGGTAAAATCGGTCATATTGGTCGGCCTCGGTAAAAAAAGTGATCATGGTCGGGTTGCTCGCCAAGTGCGCGAGCGACGGTTGGTCCGAGAGGGAAAAACCCCATCAGGCCTGACTTTCGGCGACGGGTGTTGACGCGCGAACGCTGGCATCCGGCCGCGCGTCATCGCATCCCCGCAGAAGGGGTTCAGTGGTGCTCCTCACCGTATGGACGCTGGCCGCTATGGGCGACAAGCTATCGTTTGTATTCGAATTGTGCGCAGGTTCGTCAGTCGCCAAAAAAATTCAATATAACGCCTATAATATGGGGTTTTGGTTGAATTTCTGGGTGTGGAAGAAGCGCATTCTCAATGAACCGGTCGTTCGGTTTATTTTGATTATTTTCGACTTTTGATTGTTGTCGCAACTTGCTGCCGCTGTCAATTGTCCAGGCCGCAGTCCGTGGGGTGGGGTGGGCAGACGTGTTGGCTTCCGGCGTGTGGGTGGGTGGTTTGCCTTGTCTCCAAGGTCGCTCACCATGGTCGGGGTGGTGTGATCGACAGGGGCGTTTCTTCAGCAAACTCAGGCTTTTCCCTACGTGTCAGAAATTTTAGGTAAGGTGCTGTTCATCCCCTCAGGGCTACGCTCACGGTGCCCAGAACGCCGAATGTTGAGACAAAACCCGATGGCTACACGTGTCGCCGTCATCGATGATGACCCGCTCTATATGGAATTTGTCGCCTCGTTGTTCACCAATGAGGGTAGTCTTCACGCGGTCAAAACCAGCACTTCCGATGAGTTGATGGCCTTGCTCAAGGTCGATCCTTCCATTGAGTGTGTGGTGCTCGACTATGATCTGGGCATCGATACCGGGCTGGCGCTGGGCAAGGCGATCAAAGACGGCTTCGAGGATCCCCCGCCGATCATAATGCTGACCGGGCAGGGCAGTGAGCGTACGGCGGTCAAGGCCTTCCGTATTGGCTTCAGCGATTATGTCTCCAAGCGCAATCTGGATCGCAGCGAACTGATCCGGGCCATTCAGGGCGCCATTGCGCGCCGCAAGGAAGATCGGCTGCGGCTGGCGGAAACTGACAAGCTGCGCAGCAATGCGCGCTTTGACAGCCTGACAGGGCTGCATTCGGCCAGCTATGTCGAGGCCCGGTTGAGCGATCTGCGCTTCCGGCACGCCCAGGACGGGTTCACGCTGATCATGGTGCGGCCAAAGCTGCTGCCCAAGATCCGCAGCGATCTGGGCTATGTGATCGCCGACAAGTTGTTGCGCAATTTCGCCAGCCTGCTGAAAGAGGCCACCGCCGAGAGCGCGTTGTGTGGCCATCTGGGGGCTGATCAGTTCGTCATCGTCTTCGAAGGGCGGACCGACCCCGATTTTGTGGCGTCCGCCTGCAAACGTATCTACGAGAGCGTACGGCTGTCCGAAGAACACAACCGCATGCAGATCGAAATCGAACCCGCCATTGGCGCAGCGACATTTCCTGCCGATGGCGATAGTGCCGATGCTGTCACCAAGGCGGCGGCAAAAGTGCTGGAGCAGGCCGAGCAGTTGGGACTGCCCTATGGCTTCACGCTCGACGAGCTGCCCGAAGGTGAACTCAGCCCCATCGTGGCTGAGACCATGTCGATGCGGCAGTTGGAAGAGATGCGCAAGGAGGCCCGCAAGCGGGTGCTCAAACGCGGCAAGATCATCATTGAGGGTCTCAACTCGGTGATTGATTGCTCGGTGCGCAATGTTTCAGAATCAGGTGCGCACCTGCGCATTGAGAGCTATTTTCAGGTTCCGGACCGATTCAAATTTCAGATCGTGGGTGTGGGCGCACCGCGAGAAGTTGAGAAGCGCTGGCAGGTCGGCGCGGATCTAGGGGTAGAGTATCGTGAGTAAGCGCCCATGACAGCCAAGGCAGAATTTGAAGCCAAGATGGCGGCTCTCAGCACGGCCTTTTCGCAGCGCACTGCTGGGGATGCCGCCGAGTTCGAAGCGCTTGGCGTTGCGCTGTGCAAAGCCGACGATCAGGCGCATCGCGACCGGATCCAGTATCTGGCACATCGGCTTGCCGGCGGCTCGGCGACATTTGGTCTGGTGACGCTCGAAGAGCCAGCCAGTCATCTCGAGACGCGTATTCTGGCGCAGGCCGATGCGACCGAGATCGGGGAGGGCAGTCAGGCGCTGGCCGAGACGATCCGACGGATCTGTGGTGAACCTGTCACCCAGAACGGGGGCAACCATGCTCCGGCCTGAAACAGAGACAGACGAGCCAGCAGCCAAGCTGATCTGCATCATCGATCACGCACGACAGACCAAGGAGCTGGCCGACAAGCTGGCGGGTCTGGGTTATGCGACAGTCGATCTGCAGCACGACATGCCGCCCGAAAACTGTCTGGCAGTGATCATCGGGCACAGCATTGATCCCGAACTGAAACTGGCGCAGGTGATGTCGGCCTATCACCCGGTGATCCTGGTGGGTGAAGAGCAGGGTTTTGCGGCCAATCTGGCAGCGGTGCGGGCCGGGGTGCGGGCCAGCCTGGCCCTGCCGCTCGATATGGTGGAACTGGGTGCCTGGCTGACCAGCCTGAGCCAGTCCGAAACCAAGCCCTATTCGATCATGGTTGTCGATGACGACGAAATCGCCGCCCAGACTTACGGTCTGGCGCTTGAGGCGGCGGGCATGGAAGCCACCATCGTCACTGATGCGGTCAAGGCGTGCGATGAGATTAATCGCTGCGCGCCTGATCTGGTACTGATGGATATGAACATGCCCACCGCTGACGGGCTTGAAGTCGCCAGCGTCATGCGCCTGTCGCGCAAGAACCTGTCGCTGCCCATCGTCTTCCTGTCGGCGGAAAAAGACATGGAACGCCAGCGCGAAGCACGCAAGATCGGCGGCGACGACTTCATCTCCAAGCCGGTGGATCTGGAGGGTCTGGCTTCGCTGATCGCCATTCGGGCGGAGCGGGCACGGGCGCTGCGTCAGGTCATGGACCGCGACAGCCTGACGGGCCTGCTCAACCATGCCCGGTTCAAGGATCGCGTGGCCGACGAGTTGGGCCGGTCGCGCCGTACGGGGTCGACCTTCTCGCTGTGCCTGCTGGACCTCGATCACTTCAAGCGGGTCAACGATACGCATGGCCATCTGTGTGGCGACCGGGTGCTGCGCACGCTGGCCCATTCGCTGCAGGGCACGCTGCGCCAGACCGACGTGATTGCCCGCTATGGTGGCGAAGAATTCGCGGTGCTGCTGGTGGGTACCGATGCAACGCGGGCGCAGATTGTCATGGACAAGGTGCGCACATCATTTGAGCAACTCAAATTTGATGGCCCGGAAACCTCGTTCTCCGTCACGGTCAGTGTCGGGGTAAGCAGTGAGCAAATGGGAAGCTCAGTGGAGGGGTTGATTGGGCGCGCCGACGAGGCGCTCTACATCGCCAAGGATAATGGACGCAATCGGGTGGTCATCGCGCCCACGCTGCAGGCACGCAGCGCTTAGGGCGATGAACCAGGTGAGGGCCATTCTGGCTCTCCGCAGCAAAAGGGCCGGTGCGCAGGTGAGTGAAACAAGACCAGTCGAGTATCGTTGGTTGAGACTGGCCGGACTTAGTCTGGGCGTAGCGTTGCTGTATGTGGTGACAGGTGTGCTTGGCCTGCGACTTGCGGTGCCGCCGGGCTATGCGACTATCATATGGCCCGCCTCGGGCATTGCCATTGCCGCGCTGTTGATTTTTTCCCCGCGCCTGGTGGTCGGCGTTTTCCTCGGCTCGTTCGTGGTCAATGCCTATGTCGGCGCTGTGCTGGGCGGCGACGGTATCGACTGGCGCGCCCTGGCAGTTGCCGTTGCGATTGCCGCTGGGTCCAGCCTCCAGGCCTTGGCAGCTGCATTTGCCGCGCGGCGGCTATTTGGTGTGCCGACCATTCTGAAATCCATCCGGGATGTGGTGGTCTTCGCAGGCGTGGTTGGTCCGATCGCGAGCCTGATCGCCGCCAGCGTTGGCACGGGCACGCTGCTAATTGCCGGTCTATTGCCGGCCGAGGCCGTCGCCACCAACTGGGTGACCTGGTGGATGGGCGATCTGATCGGTATTCTGGTCGTTCTGCCGCTGGCCCTGTTGGGGCCCTGGCGCAGCTGGGGCGCGGGCTGGTCGCGGGACAATGCCGCGGGCTTGCGGGCGGCCTCGATCCTGGCCTTGATGGTGCCGCTGGGCATGACCTTCTATGGCTGGATGTGGACCAGCGAAGCGGCCTATCAACGCGGACACGCAGCGTTTCATGGTCTGGCCAATGACAGCAAGCAGGCCCTTCTGCACCGCATGGATTCCTATGCGCAGGGCCTTGATGGCGCGGCTGGCCTGTTCATGGCCTCTTCCGTGGTCACGGCCGCTGACTGGCGCGCCTATGTCGACGCGCTCAATATTGGCAAGACGCTGCCTGGCATTAATGGCATCGGCGTTATCGACGATGTGCCCACCACAGAACTGGCCGACTTTTATGCGCGGATGAGGGCGCTGGGTGTTCAGGGGCTGGAGGTTCATCCCACCGAAGTGCCGCGCGACAATCATTTTGTCATTCGTTTCATCGAGCCGCTTGAACCCAATCTACCAGCGCTTGGTCTTGATATTGCTTTTGAAGAAAATCGCCGCGAAGCGGCCATAACGGCCCGGCAAACCGGGCGCTCGACAATTACCAAGCGCATTTTTCTGGTGCAGGACGAAGTTAGGCGCGCAGGCTTTCTGCTGCTCAAGCCATTGTACCAACGTTCGGTGCCTTTGCGTACGGTCGAGCAGCGTCGGGTTGCATTCCGTGGCTGGGTGTATGCCCCGTTCATCGGTGCGCGCTTCATGACGGATCTGACGTCGAGCCAGCAGGATACCCTGGAGCTGCAGGTCTATGATGGCCCGGTGGTCAACGAAGACCGACTGATCTATTCGAGCCAGTCCGGTGACGAAGCCCGCGGCGTGCCGACCTATACCATCAAGGAAACCATGCCGGTGATGGGCCAGTACTGGACCATCGTCTGGATCAGTACCGCGCAGTTCGACGCAGAAACAAAGAATAACGAGCCGATGGTGGTGCTGCTGGCTGGCCTGCTGGTCTCGGGGCTGTTTGCCGTGTTCCTGCTCAGCTATGCCCGACGCGAAGAGACCATCCAGCATCAGGTGGTGCAGAAAACCCTTGAGATTACAGCCCGCGAACAGGAGAACCGCGCTGTGTTCAACACGGCTGTGGTCGGCATTTTGCTGCTTGATGAACACGGGCGCCTGTTATCGGCCAATGAGGCGGCGCTGGAGATTTTTGGCGCCGAGGCCCAGGACATCCCCTCAATGTCGATCAGGGACCTGCTCAAGCTTGAGGGCGCGCGCTCGGTGGCCGAGCTTCTGGGCGCCCTGATGACGCGCACCACGCGAACCAAACCCGCTACCGGGCTGACCCGCGATGGCAAGCAGCTTGATCTGGAATTTCAGATCAACCCCTGGAAGACCGAAGAAGGGGAGATGCGGTATACCGCCATTGTGCGGGATGTGACCCGGCAGCGGCAGATCACCATCGCCCTTGAAGATGCCGAAGAGCGCTGGAGCAGCGCGCTGCGCGGGGCCCGGATTGGTGTGTTTGACGTCGATCTGGTCGCCGGAAAGTCAATTGTTTCAGATACCTGGATGGAGATGCTCGGCTTTCACGTCGACGACGCCATCAACCCTCAGGAAGAATGGCGCAAGCGGGTACATCCAGACGATCTGGCCGTTGTCGATGAAGCGGATGCTGCATGCTTTGCGGGGACGACGCCGCGCTCGGAATGCGAGTACCGGATACGTAAGAAGAGTGGCAACTGGATCTGGTTGCGGTCGGACGCTACCGTTACCCAGCGCGACGAAAACGGCGCAGCGTTGCGCCTTGTGGGTACGCAGACCGACATCACCGCGCTCAAGGAAGCCGAGGCGGCGCTGCGTTCAAGCGAGGAACGCCTGCGCAGCGCGATCGACAATGCGCCGATTGGCATGGCGCTGATCGACCCGCAAGGGGAGTGGATCAGCGTCAACGAGGCCCTGTTCGCGTTTCTGGGCTATTCGGGCGAAGACTTCCTCAAGCTGAACTTCCGCGAGTTGACCCATCCCGATGATGTCGGGTTGGACCGCGAACTGCTCAGTCAGCTGACATCCGGCGAGATCGCCGACTATCAGCTTGAGAAGCGTTATCTTCACAAGGAAGGCCACGCGGTGTGGGGCCTGCTCAGTGTTTCGGTTGCGCGCGGCCAGGATGGTCGGATTGACTATTTCATCGCCCAGATTCAGGACATTCAGGACCGCAAGGAAATGGATCGGATCAAGAGCGAATTCATTTCCAATGTCAGCCATGAATTGCGCACGCCACTGACCTCGATCCGCGGGTCGCTTGGGCTTGTGACCGGGGCAATGGCCGCCGAAATTCCTGCCGGAATCATGCGTCTTTTGACCATTGCGCACAAGAACAGCGAACGGCTGATCCTGTTGATCAATGACATTCTCGATCTTGAGAAGATGAACTCCGAGAAGCTGCAATTCGACATTGGAACGCACAAGCTGCTCGAAGAAATTGAGCTGGCGATGGATACCAACCAGAGCTATGCCAACCAGTTCGATGTGACCTTCGTGCTCGACACGCCCGATGTGGACATGGATTGCGATTTCGACGCAGCCCGCCTGCAGCAGGTGTTGTCCAACCTGATGTCCAATGCCGCCAAATTCTCACCGGCAGGTGGTACGGTGCATCTGAGCCTGTCCCGTGTGGGCAAGATGGCGCGGGTGAGTATTACCGATACTGGGCCGGGCATTCCGGCCAGTTTCCGCAGTCGCATCTTTTCGCCGTTTTCTCAGGCCGACGCTTCGGCCACGCGCGAAACAGGCGGCACCGGGCTTGGCCTGCACATCTCAAAGCAGATGATGGACAAGATGTTCGGGGGGTTGGATTACACCAGTGTCGAAGGCGCCGGCAGCACGTTCTGGATAGATCTGCCGCTGACAGCCGATGCGCCGGCGCAGCTTGAAAACGCCAGCAATGGCGCACAGTTGCCACGCGTGCTCCATGTGGAAGACGATGCCGGTTTCCGTGATTTTATCGCCACCGCGATGTCTGGTCAGCTCAACATCACGCAAGCTGCGACCCTGGGGAGGCTCGGGCTTATCTGGTGGGCCAGAGCTTTGATGTGATCCTGCTCGATCTGCAGCTTCCAGATGGCCATGGCATGGATTTGCTGGAGGGGCTGGATCTGCATACCGGCTGTCCGGTGATTGTGCTTACGGCCACCGAAAGCGTTGACGATGATCCCCGGGTGAGCGCTACCCTGGTCAAGTCACGCACGCCCGAAGATGCAATCGTCGCCCTCATTCTTGAGGCTGCAGCAGAATCCCAGCGGGCGCAGGCCCGCGGCCACTAGGGGCGTCGGCGCCCAATGCGCGCCGACAGCCGGTCTAGTTCTTCCAGCCCATCAATGTACTCACCTGTTCGGCAAGCGACATGGGGTCAAACGGCTTGGCGATGACGCCTGTCACGTCAAGTTCGAGCAGGCGCTCGACCTCGGAGGGTTGGGTGCGGGCGGTGACAAATACCACCGGAATATGAGTTGTTGCAGGATCATCGCGCAGCGCGATCCGCGTCATGGGGCCATCCATTTCGGGCATCATGACATCAAGCAGCACCAGATCAGGTTGCCAGTCGCGGGCGACCTGCAGGGCGTCCATGCCACTGGCACACTCCTGAACTTCAAAATTGTCGTTCAACTGCAGGCACATGACCGCGACAACCCGGATATCGGGCTCGTCATCAACATATAAAACGCGCATCGGCTTCCCAAATCATGCCGGCCGGTGACGCTTGCGTCGCGGCGGGGTTGTTGTCGCTAAATCCTACAGCACTCAGACGAATTTGGGTATCGGCCACAGCCCTTGGTGGGCAGATCAGCGTTGCTAGCCTTGCCAAATGCTTGACGCGGGCGCGCGTTGGTCCTAGGTACGCCCTCGGTTGCAGACGCCCGCCGCTCGCTGACCCATGGTCATGGTGAAGTTCTGCTTGATAACGATCATCAATCGTCCTCCGCATTTCGCGCGGATGGCAATGCGGGCTCCCATCCTCTCTGCGAAATGCTTGCCAGAGGAAGTTGGGATTGTGTCAAAACCCCCTGAGAATGCATTTACCCATGGCCCTATGCCGGCCATTTTCGCCAGGACCGCGCTGCCGATCATCTTTGTGATGGGCATGAACGGCCTGCTGACGGTAGCCGACGCCGTTTTCCTGGGCATCTATATCGGCCCCGAGGCGCTCGGTGCCGTTACGCTGATGTTTCCGATGTACATGCTGGTGGTCGCGCTGGCGACGCTGGTGGCCAGCGGCATGTCAAGCCTGTTGGCGCGCCATCTGGGCGGGCAGAGGCTGGATGCCGCCAAAGCCGTGTTCACCGGCGCGCACGGTCTGGCACTGGCCATCAGTGTCGTTCTGAACGTGTTGTTTGTGCTGGTGGGGCACCAACTGGTGCTGCTCACGGCCGGCGGGTCGGCTGAACTTGCGGCGCTGGGTGAGATCTATCTGCGCATTACAGTGCTGTTTTCGCCGCTGGTGTTTGTGCTCTCGGTCAATTCTGACGCGCTGCGCAATGAGGGCAGGGTAGGGCTTATGGCGGCGATGAGCCTGCTGGTGGCGCTGGCCAATATCGGCTTCAACTATGTGTTGATTGCCGTGCTCGATATGGGGGTGGCCGGCTCGGCCTATGGCACGGCCATGGCGCAGATACTGGCCCTTGCGATTATCGTGGTGTTCCGTCTGCGCGGGCAAACCGTGTTGCGGCCGCAGGTGCTGCTGGCGCACAGCTGGGTGTCGGGTTGGGGCCGTATTCTGGCGCTCGGCGCGCCGCAAAGCCTGGGCTTTGTCGGGCTGGCGCTGAACGCGGCGGCCATTGTCGCGGCGCTGCAACTCCATGGCGAGGGCGACTACGCCGTGACCATCTCGGCCTATGGCATTACCACGCGGGTGATGACCTTTGTCTATCTGCCGCTGCTGGGGCTGGGCCATGCCATGCAGACCATTGCTGGCAATAATTACGGCGCGCGCGATTTCGGACGCACCGATGCCAGCCTCAAGCTGACGCTTGGCATTGCGCTGATCTACAGCCTGACGTCGCAGATCATCCTTGTGCTGTTCGCCGCCCCGATTGCCGGCATGTTCGTCAGCGCACCGGCGGTCATCAACAGCGTTGTGCGCATCACCCCGATGATGACCGCGCTGTTCTTTCTGGCCGGGCCGCTGATGATGCTGGCCAGCTATTTTCAGGCCATCGGACAGGCCAGCCGGGCGGCGATACTAGGGTTGAGCAAACCCTATCTGTTTGCCCTGCCGCTGACCTTTGCCTTGCCGCTGGCCTTTGGTGAAACCGGGGTCTGGCTGGCAGGGCCCATGGCCGAAATACTGCTGGCGCTGGTGGCAATGGTCGTGCTGGCCCAGACCGCGCGATCACTGGGGCTGCGGCGTGGGTTGTTCTCCGCAGAGAGAGTGCAGCCAGCCTAGCGCGCCACCGGGATCAGGGATCTGGCGCCAGCCATTGGGCCAGGATCTCGGTGGCTTTCGGGCTTTCGACAAGGTCGAGATGCCCCAGATCGGGAACAATAGCGTATGTGCCGGCGCTGGTGTAGGTGCTCACCAGCGCCTGATAGGCATCGGCATAAAAGGCTTCATCATTGGCGCCAGCCAGCAGCAGGAAGGGCTGCTGCATCGCCGACAGGTCAGCTGCCAGATCACGGCGGGGGGAATAGCCGGTATTGAGGCGATAGCTATAGCTGGTGGTGGCCGTATGGCCCTGGGGGCCGTCCAGCACCGCCTGTGGGAAGGCAAAGCTAATCACCGGAAGGCCGTTTAATGCGGTAATGCCGATCTGGTTGAACAGCACCAGCCCGATGATCCGGCGGATTGCAACCTGGGCCCAGCCCCCGGAATCGGGGCGGCTGGTGGTGGCATTCTCGCCCAGAAACGGCGCCAGCAGCACAAAGCGATCGGCCAGCGCGCCATGGGTGCCGCCGGCAAACCGTACCACCAGACCACCGCCGGATGAGTGCCCGCCCAGCACGATTTCGGCGTCGGGCTGTACGGTTTGCAGCATGGCAATCAGATCGGCCAGATCGTCCTCATATTGCGCGATATAGTCGATATCGCCGCGCCGTTCCGGTTCGATGCCATGGCCGCGCAGATCGGGCACGATCACGGCAGTCTTGCCGGTCTCGGCCAGCGCCGTGGCCATGGTGTTGAACTGGGCGCCATGCCAGCCCGAGCCGTGCACGAGCACCAGAATACGAGGGGCATTGGCCAGCTCGCCATAGCTGCGGAATGGCAGATTGGCCCCATCACGGGCCTGATAGAATTGCTGCTCGGGCAGGGGATGCTGGGGGCTGTCGGCGATGCTGGCAAAATCGAGCCCACCGCTTGGCGTGGCCGGTGCCTGCGACGGCGCGTCGGTGAGCGTCAACAGCGTTGCCAGTCCCAGATATAGACACGCCAGCGCCAGCGGAATGATCAGAAACAGTTTCATGCAGGTGCCTGACTGGTTGGGCTGGGGCGCCGGGTCTCTCAATGAGGTGCTGCCTGTATAGTGTCTTTTATTGAACAGGGCCAACTACATATGCCCTGTTTCGGGCAGAGTTCGATGGAAAGCATCGCCTTGATTTGCTCGCGTGGCGCTGGTTTTCCCTGCTGGTCGCGGATCGGCGGACAATTGGGTGGCAGTGCTGGGCGCACGCGCGTCTATCTGGTAAGGCGTGGGTTCTCTTTTCGACTTCCAGCGAGTGCGGCCCCTGTGACTTACGAGCAGATTTTTCTCTTCACGCTTCTCGGTTTTGTCTTCGCGTTTCTGGTCTGGGGGCGCATTCGCTACGATCTGGTGGCGTTCTCGGCGCTGATCATTGCGGTGATTGGCGGGGTGGTGCCGATGGAGCACGCCTTTGAGGGTTTTGGCCATGAAGCGGTGATCATCATCGCGCTGGTATTGATCGTGTCGCGGGCGATGATGAATGCCGGGGCGGTCGAGCTGGTGGCCCGGCTGGTGATCTCGCCGGACCGGCCGCTGTCGACCCATATCGGCATCATGTCGGTGGTGGGGGCGGCCATGTCGGCCATCATCAATAATGTCGCGGCACTGGTCATGCTGATGACGCTGGATATCGAGGCCGCCAAAAAGGCCAAGCGTGCCGTATCGCGCTCGCTGATGCCGTTATCGTTTGCCACCATTCTGGGCGGCATGATCACGCTGATCGGTACCCCGCCCAATATCGTGATCGCCCAGTTCCGCGAGCGCGCGCTGGGCACGCCGTTCTCGATGTTTGATTTCTCTCCCGTGGGACTGGTCTGCGCCGTGGTCGGCATTGTCTTTGTGACAACCATTGGCTGGCGCCTGCTGCCCGAGGCAGGCACTGAAGGCACTGCCAGCGAAGCCAGCGATAGCGGGCTGTTTGTGGCCGAAGCGGCGCTGGACGAAAAGTCCAAGACGATGGGCCAGACACCGGGCGATCTGATGCCGTTGGCCGATGAGCACGATGTCACCATTCTAGGGCTGGTGCGCAATGGCAAGCGTCTGCCGGGCTTTGCCAGCAATGAGGAAATCCGGGCCAGCGATCTGTTGGTGCTCGAGGGTGACCCCAAGGCTATCGAAGCCTTTATTGGCGCGGCCGAGCTCAAGGCGCAGGGCGCCGAGGATCATGGTGGATTGCGCGGCAAGTCGCTGACGCTGGTCGAGGCGATCGTGCCCGATAATGCCCGCATTGTCGGGCGTACCGCTATGGGGCTGCGCCTGCTGTATCGGCGCGGGGTTACCCTGCTGGGCGTGTCGCGCCAGGGCAAGCGCTTCCGCGAGCGGGTGCGCAAGCTGCCGATCCTGCCCGGTGATGTGGTGCTGCTGCTGGGGCCCGAGGCCCGTGTCGCGGACGCAGCCGAATGGCTGGGCGTGCTGCCGCTGGCCGAAAAGAGCCATGTCGTGGTGCAACGCAACAAGGCGCTGTTTGCCATTGGCGCCTTCGGTATTGGCGTGGCCGCGGCCGTGGCCGGGCTGATGCCGCTCGCCATTGCGCTGGCGGCGGTTGTGGCGGTCTATGCGCTGACCAATATTGTGGGCGCGCGCGAGGTCTATGAGGCCGTCGAATGGCCGGTGATCGTGCTGCTGGCCTCACTGATCCCGCTGGGGCTGGCGCTGGAGAGTTCGGGCGGCACGCTGCTGATTGCCGAGGCGATCCTGTCGCTGACCGGCTCACTGCCGACCTGGGGCATTCTGGCGCTGCTGATGGTGGTCACCATGACCCTGTCCGATTTCCTGAACAATGTGGCGACAGCTTTGATCGCGGCGCCCGTGGGGCTGTCCATTGCGCAGTCGCTGGAAGTGTCGCCCGATCCGTTCCTGATGGGCGTGGCCGTGGCGGCCTCCTGTGCTTTCCTTACGCCGATCGGGCACAAGAACAACACCATCATCATGGGCCCCGGCGGCTACCGCTTTGGCGATTACTGGCGCATGGGTCTGCCGCTGGAAATCCTGATCATCGTGGTCGCCGTGCCCTCGATCCTGTTCTTCTGGCCGCTCTAGCGGCTGGAGGGACAAGCAGCTGGTGTTCAATGGATTAGAATGGTCGTGCACGCCGCTACGTTAATGCAACGACACCAACCGTCGATGATTTGCAGTCGCGACTAAAGCCGCCGTAAACAACTGTCGTGATATCGAGCCGATCAGTGCAATAATGATCGTGCGACCAATGCTGCGTCAAACCGAACAGATCGATGTCTACAAGGCCCTGGTATCAGCGCTTGCTGATAACCTGCTGCCAACGGTGGCAATTGGGGCGGCCTTTCTTGGCGTTGGACTTTACGCATTTAGCGAGACTGGCGCGGTTGCGGCACTGGGTATCACGATCCTTGGAGTCGTGGCCTCAGTCCTCAAGGCTGTATTGATCCTGTTTCATCGTCGCGCCCTTGCCCAGGGGGCGCCGACGCTCGCGGTCATCAAACGGTTCGAGGCCGCGCACGCGGTTACGACATGGTGCATGGCGGGGCTTATCGGTGCCCTGTGCGCGTTCTTGTTTTCGTTGCCCACGCTGTCCCTGCATCTGGTGGCAACCGCCTTGCTGTTTGGGTATTGCGCGGGCCTGGCGACCCGCATTTCAGTCCGCCCAAAGATCGCAATGGGCGCGGTCATCCTCGCCGCAGGCGTGGCAATTGTCGCAGCGATGGTCTTCACCCAGGATGCCCGGTTCCTGATCGGCGCCGTATTCGTGCTGTTTCTCGTCAGCGCCGTGGAGACCATTGCCTATCTGCATCGAAATGCCTGCGGCCTGATCACCATGCGCCTGCAGATGGCGCAACTGGCACGGCTTGATCCATTGACATCGCTGTCCAACCGTCTGGGCTTGCAGGAGGCCGTCGAAGAGTTGCCGCGTGATGCGTCTGGCTCGATTGCGGTGCACACTTTCGACCTGGATGGCTTCAAGGCGGTCAATGATCAGTTCGGCCATGCCACCGGGGACCGGCTGCTGCAGGCCCTCTCCGAACGGCTCCGCCGGCTTGTGGGTGAGAACGATATCGTCGCCCGCGTCGGCGGCGATGAGTTCGTGGTCTTGCAGCCAGATCTGGACGGGCAGTCCGACCCGGAACGATTGGCACAGCGTATCCATCGTAACCTGACCGAGCCTTATGAACTGGGCACCGACCAGCCAATCAGCGTGGGGCTCAGCCTTGGCTACAGCATTGCCCCCGTTCGCACAGCGTCACTGGACGCGCTGCTGCACGAGGCCGACGCGGCAAGCTACAAGGTCAAGAGAAATGGCGGCGGTTTTCGTCCCCATAACACTCCACCGTCCGGCCCCGGATCAGCGCGCAAGAACAGCGCGGCGAGGGCCGCCGCCAGCCTCGCGAGCTAGGCTTGGCCCGTTAGGGGGGGCTACTCACCCCGCGAAAAAGCCGCCGATAAAATAGGGCCAGAGGATCAGGCCGAGCACGCCCTGCCAGAAGCCAAGCTTGAGAAAGCCGATAGTGAAGAGCCAGCCGGCGAACCAGAAGGCGCCGAGCGAGCTGTGCTGGGTGATATGGATGCGGTTCATGGATCGATCTCCCTCTTGGTAACCCAATAGTGGTCCCTTTGCGCCAGACTGTCTTGATCAGGATCAAGCCAGTGGACGCTGGGCAAGCGACAGCAGTGACTTGATCGCGAGATTTCAGATGAGGGCCGGGGGCAGAGCCATGGATGCGAGCGATAGCGCGACGATAGCAGTACCGGGACCAAGCGGGCCGTGGCGGCGCATCAAGCGGGAGTGGTTTCTCGCCATTGCGGTGCTGACCTGCGCCATCTTTGTACTGTTTGGCGACGTAATTTTTGCAAGCCTGGGCAATTACCTGACACTGGGACTGGTGTTCGTCTGGTTGTTTGCCGTGGTGATCGGCTCAGCCCTGGGCGTTGTGCGCCACGCCGAAGCCATTTCGCGGCGTCTGGGCGAGCCCTATGGCACGCTGGTGCTGACCCTGTCGATTACCGCCATTGAGGTGATGAGCATTACCGCGGTGATGCTGCATGGCGAGAACAATCCGACGCTGTTGCGTGACACGATGTTTTCCGTGGTGATGATCCTGATGGGCGGCACGATCGGGCTATCGCTGCTGCTGGGGGCGCTGCGCCATCGCGAGCAATCGATCAATCTGCAGGGCGCCAATGCTTATCTCGGCGTGATCGTGCCACTGGCCGTGCTGAGCATGGTGCTGCCCGACTTTACCAGCACGACGGACGGTCCGACCCTTTCTTTGGTGCAACAGATCATGCTGGGCACGATAGCGGGTGGGCTCTATTTCACCTTCCT
Organism: Devosia sp. J2-20; assembly: GCF_055808475.1. Classification (NCBI taxonomy): domain Bacteria; kingdom Pseudomonadati; phylum Pseudomonadota; class Alphaproteobacteria; order Hyphomicrobiales; family Devosiaceae; genus Devosia; species Devosia sp. J2-20. Next base: position 1,413,331 of record NZ_CM147870.1, read on the forward strand.
GCTGATCCAGACCGGGCGTCATCGCAGCTATTTCACCCAGCCCGATGCTGTCGACAGGGCCGAGGAACAGGCCTCTGGCGCGCTCCCGCTGCATTTCGGACTCCTGCTGGCCTATATCGTACCGGTCGTGCTGCTGGTGGAACAACTGGCCCGCCCGATCGACTACGTCATCGAGACGCTGGGGGCGCCACATATGGTGGGTGGTGTGATGGTGGCCATACTGGTGGCCACGCCCGAAGGGATTGGTGGCATCAAGGCCGCCCTGCGCAACGAATTGCAAACGTCGGTCAATGTGTTCCTGGGTGGTGTGTTGGCCACGATCGGGCTGACGGTGCCGATTATGCTGGTGCTGGCCCACATGCTGGGGCTCGACCTGATCCTGGGCCTGCAGTCGAGCAATCTGGTGCTGCTGATGCTGATGCTGGCGGTCAGCGTGATCACGTTTTCCAGTGGGCGCACCAATCTGCTGCAGGGTGCGGTGCACCTGCTGCTGTTCGGGGCCTTCCTGATCCTGCTGTTTGAGGGCTGAGCCCGGAGGTTTTTGGATTCTGGTTAGTTTTGCGCAACCAAACTGTTGTCCAATGCGCCACAACCCGCCTTAGACACAGCGCCCAGGCACGCATGGCCGAGCCATGGCCTGGGCGCCCAGCGAAAGTGCCTGAATTGATCGACAAGCTCCGTTCCGTCCTCGCCGCTCATCGGGCTATGCAATTGGTAACCGCGTCGCTACCGGACAGGCGCGCGATAGCCCTGCTGCTTGCGGTTATCTGTAATCTGGTTCTGGCCGGGGCGGCAACGGCCCAGAACGCAACGCCCCCGACACCGAGTGCAGCGCAACCGGTAACCGTTGGGTATCACGTCAGTCCGCCCTTTGTGATGCGCGACGGCGATGGGGCGCTGGGCGGAATGGCTATCGAGCTTTGGGAGGAGATCGCCCGGGGGCTCGGCTACAACTCCGACTATGTCGAATACCCAACCATTGGCGCCTTGTTGGCGGCGACCGAGGCGGGCGAAATCGACATTGCCACCAGCAATATCTCGATCACCGAGGATCGCGCCGCTGTGGTCGATTTTACCCAGCCCTGGTTTGACGGTGGGCTGCGGGTGATGATCGACGAGAGCGGCACCACTACGGCGGGCGATATCTGGAGCGGGCTGAGCAATGCTGGTTACCTCAAGGCCTATGGTTGGATTGTCCTGCTCATCGTTGCGGCCACGCTGGGGCTGACCCTGTTCGACCGGCGCTTTGACAAGGATTTTCCCAAGCGCTGGCGCGAGGGCGTGGCCGAGAGTTTTTATGCCATCATGCTGTTGGTGACCAAGGGGACCTTGCCCGGACGCACCCGCCTGTTTGGCTGGCTGGGGCGCATCTTCTCCGCCCTCTGGCTGATCATCGGCATCGCCGCCTTTGCCTATGTCACCTCTTCGGTGACCAGCGTGATGACCAGCCTGGCCATCGAAGGCACCATTAACGGCCCCGATGATCTTGAGGGGCATACCATTGGCGTGCTGGAGGGCAGTGTGGGCGAGCGCGCCATGCTGGCGGACTATGTCGACATTCGCCGCTTTGAGGGGATTGAAGCGGCTGTGCAGGCGTTGCGTGACAATCGGGTGGATGCGGTGGTGCACGATGCGCCGGTGCTGGAATACTATAAGCTGCAGCACCCTGATCTGAGCCTGGATGTGGTAGGACGAATTTTCCAGCCCGACAAATACGGCTTCTCGCTACCCTATGCCGACAATTCGCTGATCATTCCCGTGACCGTCAATCTGCTTGGCCTCAAGGAAGACGGCTTCCTCGATACGCTGGAAAACGCCTATTTCGGCGACGAGCGCTAAGCGCACTGGTTTGTCCGGTTTGCGGCGCTGGCTCCACGGGATCGTGGCCAGCGCCGTTTGCGTGTTCGGTCGTCAGATCCAGCCGGCCAGCACGCCAGCGCCCATCAGCGCACCAGTTGCGGCTGCGGCGCGCACCAGATTGGCGCCGTGACGGCCTGTCAGGCGGCGCAGGGTCCGCGTTGCCGCAACGCCGGTGGTGCAGATCATGGCCGTGGCCGCAGTAAAGCCCAGTGCATAATTCAGCGCGTCGCCACCCGCGGGCATTTCAGCGCCATGGGCATGGCCGTGGAACAGCGCGAAGCTGCCGACCAACGCCATGGCACCAGCCAGGGGAAGGGGGCGTTTGAGGGCCGCAGCCAGACCGATCACCACGCTGGAGAGCGCAATGGCCAGTTCCACATAGGGCAGGCCGATCTGCGCCACACCCAGGGCAAAGCCGGCAATCATCATCGCCAGAAAGCTCAACGGCACCAGAAACAGTGCGCGACCGCCTAGCACCGCCGCGAAAATGCCCACGACCAGCATGGCCAGCACATGGTCCGGCCCGGCCAACGGATGGCTAAGGCCAGCCAGCAGGGTCATTGTGGTGCCATGACCGGTATGAGCGAAAGCGAGGGTGGGGGAGGTGACCAGCAAGATCAGAGCGAGCAGAAGGCGCATCGGTTTCCTTCCGGGACCGGTTGGTCCCTGAGTGAACATGTCGGCAGCCGCCGCGGATTCCCAAAACTCGCCTGATCTTTATTGGCTGGCTGGCGGGATTTGTAAATGCCGGTCTGGTGCGATTGGCGGTGAACTGATCGGTTGTACTCAACGTTAGCAGTCTGCTAGCCCGTTCAGGCAACCTACCAAGGCTTTTCGTATGCTCGGCATCATCCTTCTCGTTCTGCTTCTGCTGCTCGTGCAGGTGCTTATGCCCGCCTATTACCTTACCCGGCAGGTGGGCCCCGAAAAGCAGATGGGGACGCGCGACGCGTTGCCCGAGCCGACCCAGCCGCTGGCGCGGTCGCGGCGAGCGCTGTCCAACCTGCAGGAAACGCTGCCGATTTTCCTGGTTCTGGCGGTGCTGTGCATTGTTCTGGGCGAGCAGGGCTGGCTGGCTTTGACCGGCGCGAGCGTCTATCTGCTCGGCCGGGTGGGCCATGTGGTGAGCTATATGGCCGGCTTATCCCCGTGGCGCTCGGTGTGCTTTACACTGGCGCTGGTCGGCACGGTGATGATGGCCCTGCCACTTTTGCCCCATATCTGGATGTAAGGCACGGAAGGGTCTTGCGAAGTCACCGCTTTGCCATTAGACACAGCCTCGCCTGAAGGGGTTTAGCTCAGTTGGTAGAGCATCGGTCTCCAAAACCGAGGGTCGTGGGTTCGAGTCCCCCAGCCCCTGCCAGGCACAATCAGTTCTACCGCTGATTTTCCGGTCGCCCTGGCCGCCGGACCTCCCACCCGAACCTTGTGACTATACCTGCAACGGCTTTCCGCGCCGTGGCCCATGGGATGGTTGGTAGAATTTTGTGCTTGCTGGCAACACTTTGGCCGCATTACTCGGCAGCGTTGCGGACCTTGTCGGTGTGTCGGGCCTTGAGCCGGTTGAGCTGATGGGCGGCATGCGCCAATAGCGCTGTGCGTACCTGCTCGGAAGCGACATGGCCGACATCGGCCTTGACCTTGAGGTCAAGTGGATAGCGGCTCACATTGCCCATGAAGTGCTCTTCGATCTGCACGCGCACGATGCCGGTAACACGGCCTTCAATGGCGGGGTGGGGCCCGAAATAGCGCAGTTCACACGCGGTGATCTCGAAAGACGCTGCAGTATCTGTCATCACACGCCTCCCGCTCGAAAATTAATTCCACTGCGGGTCATTAAAATCCCACACAGTCCGCAGATCAAGAACAGATCGATGTGACATGCGTGTGTCGTTAACTGGCGTGGTTAGCCCTGGCGCCTGGGTCCGCGCAGATTTTGCGGGGGGCTGCCAGATTCTTGGAGCACCCTGTTGCTTTTGACAGGGAGTTTCTCTAGATACCCACATTCCAGCCGTGCGGGATTCCTGCGCGGCCTTTGGTTTTGCACCAAAACACCAAAGTGAGATTCGCCTATGGCCCGTACGAACCCAATCACGTTCCTGCAGCAAGTGCGGCAGGAAGTTTCCAAGGTCACCTGGCCGGGGCGAAGCGAAGTCCTGATCTCCACGATCATGGTCATCGTGCTGGTGATTGCGGCGAGCCTGTTTTTTCTGGCAGCCGATCAGGTCATTTCATGGCTGGTCGCGCTGATGCTTTCGATCCGCTAGTCGGATCACGGACACATAACTACTAGGAGCGGCGACGCTTTATGGCCATGCGCTGGTATATCGTTCAAGCTTACTCGAATTTCGAGCGCAAGGTGGCGGAAGATATCCGTCAGAAGGTTGCGCAGAAGAAGCTCGAGCATCTGTTTGAAGACGTGATCGTGCCGACCGAAAAGGTCGTCGAGATCCGCCGTGGCCGCAAGGTCGACGCTGAACGCAAGTTCTTCCCGGGCTACGTGCTGGTGAAGATGGATATGACCGACGAGGCCTTCCATCTGATCAAGAACACGCCAAAGGTCACCGGCTTCCTCGGTTCGGACAACAAGCCGATGCCGATCTCGGAGAAGGAAGCCCAGGGCATTCTGCAGCAAGTGCAGGAAGGTGTTGAGCATCCCAAGCCATCGGTGTCGTTCGAAGTGGGCGAGAATGTCCGCGTGTCCGATGGTCCATTCGCCAGCTTCAATGGTGTGGTCGAAGAAGTCGATGAAGAGCGCGCCCGCCTCAAGGTGGAAGTGTCGATCTTTGGTCGGCCGACCCCGGTCGAGCTGGAATACGGTCAGGTCGAAAAGGTCTGACCCGCTGCTGCCTTCGGGCAGCATCAGGAATTCCGGCGTGAGCCGGATACGCCGGGGCAACCCGGTGAAATCTGTGGAAGAGGGCGGTGGCTGCCAGGCTGCCGGGTAAACCTCGGACCACAGCGTCAAACGGTCCGCGTGACAGCGGGCGAACATAGATAGGACGATTATGGCAAAGAAAATCGTTGGCTACGTAAAGCTGCAGGTGCCCGCGGGCTCCGCGACACCATCCCCGCCAATCGGCCCAGCACTGGGTCAGCGCGGTCTGAACATCATGGAATTCTGCAAGGCGTTCAACGCTGCCACGCAGGAAATGGAAAAGGGTTCGCCCATTCCAGTCGTGATCACCGCCTATGCCGACAAGAGCTTCACCTACACGATGAAGCAGCCGCCGGTATCCTTCTTCATCAAGAAGGCCGTGAACCTGAAGTCGGGCAGCAAGCTGCCAGGCAAGGAATCGGCCGGTACGATCACCGTGGCTCAGCTGCGCACGATCGCTGAAAAGAAGATGGCTGATCTCAATGCCGACGATATCGACGCTGCTGTGTCGATGATCGCTGGCTCTGCCCGTTCCATGGGCATTCAGGTCGAGGGTTGATAGATGGCTGGCAAGAATTTCAAGAAGGCCCTTGAGGGCATCGACCGCAACAAGCTGTACAAGCTTGATGAGGCCGTGAAGATGGTCAAGTCGCGCTCGACTGCAAAGTTCGACGAGACGATCGAAATCGCGATCAACCTGGGTGTTGACCCCCGTCACGCTGACCAGATGGTCCGCGGTGTCGTCAGCCTGCCAAACGGCACTGGCAAGACCGTGCGCGTTGCCGTGTTCGCCAAGGATGCCAAGGCTGATGAAGCCAAGGCCGCCGGTGCAGACATCGTTGGCGCAGAAGACCTGATGGAAGCCATTCAGGGCGGCAAGATCGATTTCGATCGTTGCATTGCTACCCCTGACATGATGCCGCTGGTCGGTCGTCTGGGCAAAATCCTGGGCCCACGCAACCTGATGCCAAACCCCAAGGTCGGCACGGTTACGCCTGACGTTGCTGGTGCCGTCAAGGCTGCCAAGGGCGGCGCTGTTGAGTTCCGCGTCGAAAAGGCCGGTATCCTGCACGCTGGCGTTGGCAAGGTTTCGTTCTCCGAAGAAGCTCTGCTGCAGAACATCAAGGCGTTCACCGACGCCGTGATCAAGTCCAAGCCAGCTGGCTCCAAGGGCACTTACGTCAAGCGCGTTGCCGTGTCCTCGACCATGGGCCCTGGCGTGCATGTCGAGCCCGCTTCGGCAATGTAATTCGAATTCCGGGCGGTTTCGACCGCCCGGATTTGCTGCTCTCTGAGTGGCAAAAGTCCTGTCCGAGACTGCCGGTGCCAGCCGATTTGGGTTGGCTTAATTTCGCAAGATGCCAGCATAGATGGGGTGAAGACCGAAATTTCTGTCCGCAAGGGCAGGGTGTCGGTTCGAACCAGGCCAGTTGCCCTGCCGGGCAGCACGGTTGACAGGCATGTAACCGTTGCTCCTCTCCTCCTTTATGGAGATCGGAGGGCAGCAATTGGCAATGGCCCGGCTGACTTTCGCCGGGCTCAATGTGGAGACTAGTTGTGGAAAGAGCGGAAAAGCGTGAGCTTGTCGCATCGCTTCAGTCAGCCCTCTCGGGTGCTGGATCGATCGTACTTGCGCAGAATACCGGTCTGACTGTGGCCAATCTGGAGACGCTTCGCCGCGAGGTGAAGGGTGCCGGTGGCTTTGTCAAGATCGCTAAAAACCGTCTTGCCAAGCTTGCTCTTAAAGAAACCGACAATGCGGACATGTCGGGCCTTCTCGTAGGCCCGATCGTCATCGCTTATGCGGCCGACCCCATGACTGCGCCCAAGATTGCGGCAAAGTTTGCTGAAAAGAACGCGAAATACGTCGTTCTTGGTGGCGCCATGGGGCAGACCGCTCTTGATGCTGAAAACGTCAAGGCGCTGTCGACCATGCCGTCGCTCGACGAACTGCGCGCCACGCTGGCCGGGATGCTCAAGCAGCCCGCTACGCGTATCGCTTCTGTCGTCGTGGCACCGGCTGGCGGCATTGCCCGCGTTTTGGCCGCGCATGCGGAAAAGAGCAACGAAGCAGCGTAACCCCATCGGTCCTTTCAAAGGGCCACTTTGGTTTGAACTGAACACGTAAAAAGAGAGATTTATCAAATGGCTGATCTCGCCAAGATTGTAGACGACCTGTCTGCCCTGACCGTTCTGGAAGCTTCCGAACTGTCGAAGATGCTCGAAGAGAAGTGGGGCGTTTCCGCTGCCGCTCCTGTGGCTGTTGCTGCTGCTGGTGGCGCTGCTGCCGGTGGTGCTGCTGCTGAAGAAAAGACTGAATTTGACGTGATCCTCGCCTCGTTCGGCGACAACAAGATCAACGTCATTAAGGAAGTCCGTGCGATCACCGGTCTGGGCCTGGGCGAAGCCAAGGCACTGGTCGAAGGCGCTCCGAAGGCTGTCAAGGAAGGTGCCTCCAAGGCCGAAGCCGAAGACATCCAGAAGAAGCTGGAAGCTGCTGGCGCCAAGGTCGAACTCAAGTAGTTCCGACTTTCGCCTTGAAATTTGCGAGATGGCGCGTTAAGTGCCATCTCGCTACGTCGTCTCTTAGAGATGATTCGCCGGGCCGATTGGATGGGCACCAGGCGCCAATTTGCGGAATATATGACGAATTTGATGTCTGAGGTGCGCTAACGTTCTTTAGACCTCGTGGCTGCTGGCCCGGGGTTTTTGGCGTTTTTGCATTGAATGCAGTTCCTGTGGCTCGGAGCAGCGCAATGACATCACCAGGCCTGATGACAAATTAACAGGGCAAATATCCTGATACCCGCCGGCTGATTGTCGGGTCTTTGGATATCTGCCTCCGAGACAATCGCTATAGAAACAGGAGCTTTCATGGCTACCACGTTCAACGGCCGCCGCAAGGTACGCAAGTCCTTCGGGTCCATTCGCGAAGTCACGGAGATGCCCAATCTGATCGAGGTCCAGAAGGCCTCTTATGATCAGTTTCTGCTCGTCGACGAACCCAAAGAGGGTCGTCCAGACGAGGGGCTTCAGTCCGTGTTCCGTTCGGTCTTCCCGATCACCGACTTTTCCAACACTGCATCGCTTGAATTCGTCAAATACGAGTTCGAGCAGCCCAAGTATGACATTGACGAGTGCCGTGCGCGCGACATCACGTTCGCTGCCCCACTCAAGGTGACGCTTCGCCTGATCGTGTTTGAAGTCGATGAAGAAACCGGCGCCCGTTCTGTCAAGGACATCAAGGAGCAGGACGTCTATATGGGCGACATGCCCTTCATGACGTCGAACGGTACCTTTATCGTCAACGGCACCGAGCGCGTGATTGTTTCGCAGATGCACCGTTCGCCTGGTGTGTTCTTCGATCACGACAAGGGCAAGACGCATTCTTCGGGCAAGCTGCTGTTTGCTGGCCGTATCATTCCGTACCGCGGTAGTTGGCTCGATATCGAGTTTGACGCCAAGGACGTGGTGTTTGCGCGTATCGACCGTCGCCGCAAGATCCCGGTAACGAGCCTGCTCAAGGCTCTGGGCATGGATACAGAAGAAATTCTGTCGACCTATTACAACACCCTCACCTTCGAGAAGACCGCAAGCGGCTGGCAGAAGCCATACGATGCGGAGAAGATGAAGAACGCCAAGCCAAACGCTGACCTGATCGACGCCAAGACCGGCGACGTGGTTCACGAAGCTGGCAAGAAGCTCTCGGCGCGTCAGGCCAAGAAGCTGGCCGAAAACGGCCTGACACACCTGCTGGCGGTCGATGAAGACCTCTATGGCATGTATGTCGCCGAAGACCTGATCAACATGCAGACTGGTGAAGTCTACATGGAAGCAGGCGACGAGATCGACGAGAAGAACCTCGAACAGCTGGGCGAACTGGGCTTTGACGAGCTGCCGATCCTGGACATCGATCACGTTTCGATCGGCGCCTACATCCGCAACACGCTGGCCGTGGACAAGAACGAGACGCGTGAAGACGCGCTGTTCGACATCTACCGCGTGATGCGTCCAGGTGAGCCACCAACCGTGGACACTGCCGAAGCCATGTTCCAGTCGCTGTTCTTTGACAGCGAGCGCTATGACCTGTCCGCTGTGGGCCGCGTCAAGATGAACATGCGCCTTGAGCTCGATGCGCCCGACACCATGCGCACCCTGCGCAAGGAAGACATTGTTGAAGTCGTCCGTACGCTGGTCGACCTGCGCGATGGTCGCGGCGAAATCGACGACATCGACAACCTCGGCAACCGTCGTGTGCGTTCGGTCGGCGAGCTGATGGAAAACTCCTATCGCCTTGGTCTGCTCCGCATGGAGCGTGCCATCAAGGAGCGCATGAGCTCGGTCGAAATCGACACGGTCATGCCGCAGGATCTGATCAACGCAAAGCCGGCTGCCGCCGCCGTGCGTGAGTTCTTTGGTTCGAGCCAGCTCAGCCAGTTCATGGATCAGACCAATCCGCTCTCGGAAATCACCCACAAGCGTCGCCTGTCGGCGCTTGGGCCTGGTGGTCTGACCCGCGAGCGTGCCGGCTTTGAAGTCCGTGACGTGCATCCGACCCATTACGGCCGTATCTGTCCGATTGAGACCCCTGAAGGTCCAAATATTGGTCTGATCAACTCGCTGTCGACCTTTGCGCGCGTCAACAAGTACGGTTTCATCGAGACCCCGTACCGCAAGATCGTGGACGGCAAGCTGACCGACGACGTGGTCTATCTCTCCGCCATGGAAGAGGCCAAGCACTACGTCGCGCAGGCCAACGTGACCTTCAACGACAAGCTTGAGCTCGAGCATGATCTGGTTGTGGCTCGCCACGCTGGTGACAACGGCCTGACGCCCAAGGAAAACGTCGATCTGATGGACGTTTCGCCCAAGCAGATGGTTTCGGTTGCTGCTTCGCTGATCCCGTTCCTTGAGAACGACGACGCCAACCGCGCTCTGATGGGTTCGAACATGCAGCGTCAGGCTGTGCCGCTGCTGCGCGCTCATGCGCCGTTCGTCGGTACCGGCATGGAAGCAGTTGTGGCCCGTGACTCCGGCGCCGCCATTGTGTCCAAGCGCAAGGGTATCGTTGACCAGGTTGACGCGACCCGTATCGTTATTCGTGCGACCGAAGAGACTGATGCGTCCAAGTCGGGCGTGGACATCTACAACCTGATGAAGTTCCAGCGTTCGAACCAGTCGACCTGCATCAACCAGCGTCCGCTGGTCGTGGTGGGCGATCACGTCAACGCCGGCGACATCATCGCCGACGGTCCATCCACCGAGCTGGGCGATCTGGCTCTGGGTCGTAACGTGCTCGTCGCGTTCATGCCCTGGAATGGCTACAACTTCGAAGATTCCATTCTGCTGAGCGAGAAGATCGCGATGCAGGACGTCTTCACCTCGATCCATATCGAGGAATATGAAGTGATGGCTCGCGACACCAAGCTGGGTCCTGAAGAAATCACGCGCGACATTCCAAACGTGTCGGAAGAAGCGCTGAAGAACCTGGACGAAGCAGGTATCGTGCATATCGGTGCCGAAGTGGCTCCTGGTGACATTCTGGTCGGCAAGATCACCCCCAAGGGTGAATCGCCAATGACGCCGGAAGAAAAGCTTCTGCGCGCCATCTTTGGCGAGAAGGCCTCTGACGTTCGTGACACCTCCTTGCGCGTGCCGCCAGGCGATGCTGGTACTGTTGTTGAAGTGCGCGTGTTCAATCGCCACGGCATCGACAAGGACGAGCGCGCCATGGCTATCGAGCGCGAGGAAATCGAGCGTCTTGCCAAGGACCGTGATGACGAACAGTCGATCCTGGACCGCAACGTGTATGCGCGTCTCAAGGAAATGCTGTTTGGCAAGGCTGCGACGGCAGGCCCCAAGGGCTATGTTGTTGGCACCAAGCTCAATGACCAGATGTTCGAAGCGCAGCCACGTTCGAAGTGGTGGCAGTTCGCGGTCGATGACGACAAGGTCATGACCGAGATGGAAGCCCTTCATGCACAGTATGAAGAGAGCCGTCGTCTGCTCGAGCAGCGTTTCATCGACAAGGTGGACAAGCTGCAGCGCGGTGACGAGCTGCCTCCTGGTGTGATGAAGATGGTCAAGGTGTTCATCGCGACCAAGCGCAAGATCCAGCCAGGCGACAAGATGGCCGGTCGTCACGGTAACAAGGGTGTGGTTTCCCGCATCGTTCCCGTTGAAGACATGCCGTACCTCGAAGACGGTACCTCGGTCGACATCGTGCTGAATCCGCTGGGTGTGCCATCGCGCATGAATGTGGGCCAGATCCTCGAGACGCATCTGGGCTGGGCTTGTGCCGGCATGGGTCGCAAGATCGATGAGATGGTTCGCGCCTATCAGCGAAATGGCGATCTCAAGCCACTCCGCCTGGAAATCCAGGACCTGTTTGCCGGTGATGAGTCCATTACCGACCTCGATGACGACGGCATGGTCCGTCTCGGCGAGCACCTCTCAAAGGGTGTTTCGATCGCGACGCCAGTGTTCGACGGCGCCAAGGAAGCAGACATTGTGGTCATGCTCGAACGGGCAGGGCTGAAGGCTTCGGGTCAGTCGACAGTGTTCGATGGTCGTAGCGGCGAGCAGTTCGATCGTCAGGTGACGGTTGGGTATATCTACATGCTCAAGCTCGACCACCTTGTGGACAACAAGATCCACGCGCGTTCGATCGGTCCGTACTCGCTGGTTACCCAGCAGCCACTGGGCGGCAAGGCCCAGTTTGGTGGTCAGCGCTTCGGCGAGATGGAAGTGTGGGCTCTGGAAGCCTACGGCGCGGCGTATACGCTGCAGGAAATGCTTACCATCAAGTCGGACGACGTGGCGGGTCGTACCAAGGTCTACGAAGCCATTGTGCGTGGCGACGATACGTTCGAAGCGGGTATCCCCGAGAGCTTCAACGTTCTGGTCAAGGAAATCCGTTCACTCGGTCTCAATGTCGAACTCGACATGCGCGAGATCGAAGACGGTTCCGAACAGGCCGAAGCGGAGCTCGCACCTCCTCAGGAAGCGGCGGAATAATCCGGCACTTCCTACCCCCATTCACTTCCGGAAAGGACCGGGCCATCGCCCGGTCCTGACGGAAAGAGGAGAGAATTGATGAATCATCATTCCCACGTCATGGACCCGTTCAATCCGGCTGTTCCGGTGCAGACCTTCGATCAGATGAAGATCTCCATCGCGTCGCCAGAAAAGATCCTGTCCTGGTCGTACGGCGAGATCAAAAAGCCGGAAACCATCAACTATCGTACGTTCAAGCCTGAACGCGATGGCCTGTTCTGTGCGCGTATCTTTGGCCCTGTGAAGGACTATGAGTGCCTGTGCGGCAAGTACAAGCGCATGAAGTTCAAGGGCGTCATCTGCGAAAAATGCGGTGTTGAAGTCACCCTGAGCCGCGTTCGTCGCGAGCGCATGGGTCACATCGAGCTGGCCGCGCCAGTGGCGCACATCTGGTTCCTGAAGTCCCTGCCGTCCCGTATCGCGCTGCTGCTCGATATGACGCTCAAGGACATCGAGCGCATCTTGTACTTCGAAAACTACGTCGTTCTTGATCCCGGTCTGACGCCGTTTACCCAGCATGAGCTGCTGAACGAAGAGCAGTTCCTGGACGCTCAGGACGAGTATGGTGCCGACAGCTTCACTGCCAAGATCGGCGCCGAAGCCATTCGCGACATCCTGCTGGCGCTCGATCTGGAAAAGATCGCGGCTAACCTGCGCGTTGAGATCGCCGAGTCGACCACCGAGCTGAAGCCAAAGAAGCTGGCCAAGCGTCTCAAGATCGTCGAGCAGTTCATCGTGTCGGGCAACAAGCCCGAATGGATGATCATGACCGTCATTCCGGTCATTCCGCCCGAGCTGCGCCCGCTGGTGCCGCTGGATGGTGGCCGCTTTGCCACGTCCGATCTGAACGACCTCTATCGTCGCGTGATCAACCGCAACAACCGCCTGAAGCGCCTGATCGAGCTGCGTGCGCCTGACATCATCATCCGCAACGAAAAGCGTATGCTGCAGGAAGCCGTTGACGCCCTGTTCGACAATGGTCGTCGCGGTCGTACCATCACCGGTGCCAACAAGCGTCCGCTGAAGTCGCTGTCCGACATGCTCAAGGGCAAGCAGGGCCGCTTCCGCCAGAACCTGCTCGGCAAGCGCGTCGACTATTCGGGTCGTTCGGTTATTACCGTGGGTCCGAACCTCAAGCTGCACCAGTGCGGTTTGCCAAAGAAGATGGCGCTCGAACTGTTCAAGCCCTTCATCTACTCGCGTCTTGAAGCCAAGGGCTTCAGCTCGACGGTGAAGCAGGCCAAGAAGCTGGTCGAGAAGGAAAAGCCCGAAGTCTGGGATATCCTGGATGAGGTGATCCGCGAGCATCCCGTTCTGCTCAACCGCGCGCCAACCCTGCATCGTCTTGGCATTCAGGCTTTCGAGCCCATGCTGATCGAAGGCAAGGCCATTCGTCTGCATCCACTCGTCTGCTCGGCTTTCAACGCCGACTTTGACGGTGACCAGATGGCTGTGCACGTTCCGCTGTCGCTCGAAGCACAGCTGGAAGCACGCGTGCTGATGATGTCGACCAACAACATCCTGCACCCTGCCAATGGCCAGCCGATCATCGTGCCGAGCCAGGACATCGTGCTGGGCCTGTACTACCTCTCGTTGATGAACGAGAAGGAGCCAGGCGAGGGCATGGCGTTTGGTTCGTTCGCTGAGCTCGAGCATGCCATCGACACCAAGGTCGTGACACTGCACACCAAGATCAAGGGTCGCGTTGCCTCCTTTGATGCTGACGGCAATGAGACCACCGAGATCGTGGAAACGACCCCGGGCCGTATGCTGATCGGGCAGATCCTGCCCAAGAGCGCCAAGGTGCCGTTCTCGACAGCCAACCAGTTGATGACCAAGAAGATGATCTCCAAGATGATCGACACGGTTTACCGTGGCTGTGGTCAGAAAGAGACCGTGATCTTCTGTGACCGCGTCATGCAGCTGGGCTTCAAGAACGCTTGTGACGCCGGCATTTCGTTCGGCAAGGACGACATGGTTATCCCAGCGTCCAAGTACACGATCGTGGAAGCCGCGCGTAAGCAGGTCGAAGAGTTCGAGCAGCAGTACAATGACGGCCTGATCACTCAGGGCGAAAAGTACAACAAGGTTGTGGACGCCTGGGCCAAGTGTGGCGACAAGGTTGCCGAAGAAATGATGGACGCGATCCGCACCGTGCAGATCGACGAGGAGACCGGTCGTCAGAAGCCGATCAACTCGGTCTATATGATGAGCCATTCCGGTGCCCGTGGTTCGCCAGCGCAGATGAAGCAGCTGGCTGGCATGCGCGGCCTGATGGCCCGTCCTGACGGCTCGATCATTGAGACCCCGATCACGGCTAACTTCAAGGAAGGCCTGAACGTTCTCGAGTACTTCAACTCCACCCACGGTGCCCGTAAGGGTCTGGCGGATACGGCTTTGAAGACGGCGAACTCGGGTTACCTGACCCGTCGTCTGGTTGACGTGGCGCAGGACGCGATCATCGTGTCCACCGATTGCGGCACCGAACGTGGTCTGACCATGGAACCGATCGTTGATGCCGGCCAGATCGTGGCCTCCATCGGCCAGCGTGTTCTGGGGCGTACCGCTGCTGACGATATCTTCCATCCGCTGACCGGCGATCTTATCGCTCCAAAGGGTCACCTGCTGGACGAGAAGGATGTTGATGTCATCGAGGACGCCCGGATCCAGTCGATCCGTATCCGTTCGCCGCTGACATGCGACATGCGTCAGGGCACCTGCGCGGCCTGCTATGGTCGTGACCTTGCTCGCGGTACACCCGTGAACATGGGTGAAGCCGTGGGCGTTATCGCTGCGCAGTCGATCGGTGAACCCGGCACTCAGCTGACCATGCGTACGTTCCATATTGGTGGTACGGCGCAGGTGGTTGACTCCTCGTTCCTTGAATCAGGTGCCGAAGGCACGATCCCGATCCGCAATCCGAACGTGGTCAAGGTCGAAGACAACAAGCTGGTCGTCATGGCCCGTAACGTGTCGCTCGTCATTCTGGACGCCGACGGCAAGGAACGCGCAAGCCACAAGGTGGCTTACGGTGCCAAGCTGCTGGTCAAGGAAGGTGATGCGGTTCGTCGCGGTCAGCGTCTGGCCGAATGGGACCCCTACACCCGTCCAATCCTGGCCGAAGTCGAAGGCGAGGTCGTATTCGAAGATCTGGTCGACGGTACCTCGGTTGCGGAAAACACCGACGAAGCGACGGGCTTTACCAAGCGCGTTGTCATCGATTGGCGCACCAATCCGCGCGGTGAAGGCCTCAAGCCGGCTCTGGCCATTGCACGTGATGGTGCAGTGCTGAAGGTGGATCGTGGTGGCGAAGCCCGTTACCTGCTCTCGGTTGATGCGGTTATCGCCGCTGAGCCGGGCGAGAAGGTATCGCCGGGTGACGTGCTGGCGCGTATTCCGCTGGAAAGCGCCAAGACCAAGGACATCACGGGCGGTCTGCCGCGCGTGGCGGAACTGTTCGAAGCCCGTCGTCCAAAGGATCACGCCATCATCGCCGAGATCGATGGTACCATCCGCTTTGGTCGCGACTACAAGAACAAGCGTCGCGTCGTCATCGAGCCACATGAAGAAGGTGCTGATCCGGTCGAGTATCTGATCCCCAAGGGCAAGCCATTCCATCTTCAGGAAGGTGATGCCATTGAAAAGGGTGAGTACATCCTCGACGGCAACCCTGCGCCACATGACATTCTGGCCATCAAGGGCGTGGAGGAGCTTGCTCGCTACCTCGTCAATGAAATCCAGGAAGTTTATCGTCTGCAGGGCGTGCTGATCAACGACAAGCACATCGAGGTGATCGTTCGCCAGATGCTGCAGAAGGTCGAGATCGTGGATCCCGGTGAGTCCGGTCTGCTCAAGGACGAGCAGCTCGACAAGCTGGACTTTGACGAGCTCAACGACGCTCTGGTCGCTGATGGCAAGAAGCCTGCAACGGCTAACCCCGTGCTGCTTGGCATCACCAAGGCATCGCTGCAGACCCGTTCGTTTGTATCGGCCGCGTCTTTCCAGGAAACCACACGCGTCCTCACCGAGGCTGCGGTTTCCGGCAAGGCCGATCTGCTCGAAGGTCTCAAGGAAAACGTGATCGTTGGTCGCCTGATCCCAGCCGGTACCGGCGCGGGTATCTCCTCGGCCAAGCTCATCGCCACCAAGCGCGATGATTTGATCCTGGATGAGCGCCGTCGTCAGGCCAGCACACCCAAGATCGCAGCGCCTGCCGCCGAGTAGGACTGAGACAGACAAGTTTGAGGGAAGGGGGCCGCAAGGCTCCCTTTCTTTTTGTCTTGTTGGGTGGCTGGTTTCAGCTGCGCCTGTCTATTCGAGGCCGACGCGATTGCAGCAAATGCCGCATGTTTTGGGCAATCTCCGACTTGCCTTCGATGCTGGCGAGCATGCGCCCCTGACGTCAAGTTTTGGGGCTAATTGTAGCCGATATGGGTAGCGAACTGGGCGATGACCTGGCGCCAGATATCGAACTGCGCGTCGAGCACCTTGGCATCGACGCCATTGGCCAGATCGAGGTCCATTTCGATCGAGGCATCCTGATCCTGATCGAGATAGGCGCGGCTAAAGCGTTTGGTGAAGTTCCATGCATTGATGGTCTCGAGGCTGGGCTTGATGTCCAGAAAGCCGAGATAGAAGTTCAGATCCTGACACTGGGTGTGATCGGTGCAGTTCAGGAAATAGACCTGATAGGTGATCCCCTCAATCTTGCCGGTAATCTGCGGGTCCCCGTTACCCTGCGCCACGAGTTCGGCGGCGCCATAACCTCGCGCGATATTGAGGATCGCGTCGGTGTCGTTCGCCTGAATGGTCTTGGCCTGGGGCGCGCCGGCGAGTGCCAAAGCGATAAGTGAACCGGCCACCAGGGTCGTGAACTTCATGGGTATCTCCTTGATGCGATGCTGCCAGGCAGGCCGAGCGCAATGGTGCTTAAGTCGTGCCGAGTCTATACAAGCATCAGGTCAGGGCAAACCAAACCCATCGATAACGGGGCAGGGCGAGTACCGCCCGGTACGGTTTGCCCCTTGCAGCATAAGGGTTCTTTGGCAAGCCGGTGCATAGCTCCAACCCGGATAATTCACGAAAGAATCCTTGACGCAAAGGCGAGTCGGTTCTAAACAGCGCCTACCTAAGCGGTCGGTCGTGAATGTCACACCGGGTTCCTGCCATCTTGTGCGGGCATCCAGGACACTCAAACACACTGTCGGGTAACTAGACGAAGCAAATCCTTGTGCGCATGACTGCCCGCTTTTTGGGGGTGGTCCGCTGCAATTAAGGCGCCGCCGGGCCCAGTTAGGGGTCGGATGAGCGCCGTTTTGGTTTGCTTAGGCTAGACCGCAATGAATTTTGGACGATGGAAAGAGCGAAATGCCCACCATTAATCAGCTGATCCGCAAGCCACGCGCCAGCAAGCCAAAGCGGAACAAGGTTCCGGCGATGGAAGCAAATCCGCAGAAGCGCGGCGTTTGTTCTCGTGTTTATACGACGACCCCAAAGAAGCCGAACTCGGCTCTCCGCAAGGTTGCTAAAGTGCGTCTGACGAACTCGCGCGAAGTGATTTCGTACATTCCGGGCGAAGGCCACAACCTGCAGGAGCACTCTGTGGTCCTGATCCGTGGTGGCCGCGTACGCGACCTTCCCGGTGTTCGCTATCACGTGCTCCGCGGCGTCCTCGACACGCAGAGCGTCAAGGACCGCCGCCAGCGCCGGTCCAAGTATGGCGCGAAGCGTCCGAAGTAAGGAGAGAGAGCTATGTCCCGTCGTCACCGCGCTGAGAAGCGTGACGTTATTCCCGACGCAAAGTTCGGCGATCTCGTCCTTACCAAGTTCATGAACTCGCTCATGAAGGACGGCAAGAAGTCGGCTGCCGAAAGCATCGTTTACGGTGCATTCGACATTGTCGAAGCCAAGGTCAAGCAGGACCCCATCGAGGTGTTCCACACTGCCCTTGAAAACATTCGTCCTTCGGTTGAAGTGCGTTCGCGTCGCGTTGGCGGTGCTACGTACCAGGTTCCGGTCGAAGTGCGTGCTGATCGTCAGCAGGCACTGGCCATCCGTTGGCTGATCGATTCTGCCCGCAAGCGCGGCGAGAACACCATGCGTGAGCGCCTCTCGGGCGAACTCATGGATGCTCTCAATGGCCGTGGTCAGGCCGTCAAGAAGCGCGAAGACACGCACCGTATGGCTGACGCCAACCGTGCATTCTCGCACTACCGCTGGTAGTAGGAGCGCCCCATGGCACGCGAATACCCAATTAAGCTTTATCGTAACTTCGGCATCATGGCTCACATCGATGCTGGCAAGACGACCACGACAGAACGCATTCTGTACTATACCGGCAAGTCCCATAAGATCGGCGAAGTCCATGACGGCGCTGCTACCATGGACTGGATGGAGCAGGAGCAGGAACGCGGCATCACGATCACTTCGGCTGCCACGACCACTTTCTGGAAGTCGCGCGAAGGCACGATGCACCGGTTCAACATCATCGACACTCCCGGCCACGTTGACTTCACCATTGAAGTTGAACGTTCGCTGCGCGTGCTCGACGGTGCCGTTGCTCTGCTCGACGCCAATGCTGGTGTTGAGCCGCAGACGGAAACTGTTTGGCGTCAGGCTGACAAGTACCACGTTCCACGTCTCATCTTCGTCAACAAGATGGACAAGATCGGCGCCGATTTCTATCGCTGCGTCGAGATGATCGGTACGCGTCTTGGTGCCAAGGCCGTTCCTGTCCAGCTGCCAATCGGCGCTGAGAACGAATTCAAGGGCGTTGTCGATCTGATCGAAATGAACGCTCTGGTCTGGCGCAATGAAGAGCTGGGTGCTCAGTGGGACATCGTTGAGATCCCTGACGACCTCAAGGAAGCTGCTGCGAAGTATCGCGAGCAGATGATTGAGGCCGCTGTCGAGCTCGACGACGACGCCATGGAAGCTTACCTCAATGGCGAAGTGCCGAACAACGACACCATCCGTCGTCTGCTTCGTCGCGGCGTGATCGATACCAAGTTCTTCCTGATCTATGCCGGTTCGGCATTCAAGAATAAGGGCGTTCAGCCTCTGCTGGACGGCGTTATCGACTTCCTGCCATCGCCACATGACGTTCCGGCTATCCAGGGCATCGACGCCCGTACGGAAGAGCCAATCGAGCGTCACGCTGACGATAGCGAGCCACTGTCGATGCTGGCCTTCAAGATCGCCAACGACCCGCACATGGGTTCGCTGACCTTCTGCCGCATCTACTCGGGTCACGTTGAGCAGGGCGCAATGCTGGAAAACACGGTCAAGGAAAAGCGCGAACGCGTTGGCCGCATGTTCCAGATGCACTCGAACAGCCGTGAACAGATCACCGAAGCTTTCGCCGGCGACATCGTTGCTATCGTTGGCCTGAAGGACACCACCACGGGTGACACGCTTTGTGCGCAGAATGCCCAGGTTATCCTTGAGCGCATGATCTTCCCAGAGCCCGTGATCGACATCTCGGTGGAACCAAAGTCCAAGGCCGACCAGGAAAAGATGGGCCTCGCGCTCAATCGTCTGGCTGCTGAAGATCCAAGCTTCCGCGTCAAGACCGATGAAGAATCCGGCCAGACCATTATTTCTGGCATGGGCGAGCTTCACCTGGACATTCTCGTTGACCGTATGCGTCGCGAGTTCAAGGTCGAGGCCAATATCGGTCAGCCACAAGTGGCTTATCGTGAAACCATTACCCGCGCTGCCGATGTGGATTATACCCACAAGAAGCAGTCCGGTGGTTCGGGCCAGTTTGCTCGCGTCAAGCTCTCGATTGAGCCAGGCGAAGTCGGCAAGGGTCTGGAATTTGTGAATGCCGTCGTTGGCGGTTCGGTGCCCAAGGAGTATATCCCGGGCGTTGAAAAGGGCGTGAAGTCCGTTATGGCTTCAGGCCCGCTGATCGGCTTCCCGATCGTTGATATCAAGGTGACGCTGACTGAAGGCGCCTACCATGATGTTGACTCCTCGGTGCTGGCCTTTGAAATTGCTGGTCGTGCTGGCTTCAACGAAGCCATCCGTAAGGCATCTCCAAAGATCCTCGAGCCGATCATGAAGGTTGAAGTTACGACGCCAGAAGATTACATGGGCGACGTTATCGGCGATCTTAATTCGCGGCGTGGGCAGATCCAGGGCACTGAAGGCCGTGGTGTCCTCCAGGTTGTGGATGCCTTCGTTCCGCTCGCGAACATGTTCGGTTATGTGAACTCGCTGCGCTCGATGAGCCAGGGTCGTGCACAGTACTCGATGACGTTCGATCACTACGAGCAGGTGCCGCAGGCAGTCGCCGACGAAGTCCAGGCCAAATACGCCTAACCAATAACTCAACTCAAGGTTGGCCTATTGGCTAACGAATACGGAGAATACGATGGGCAAGGAAAAGTTTTCCCGCAATAAGCCTCACTGTAACATCGGCACCATTGGTCACGTTGACCATGGCAAGACCTCTTTGACCGCAGCGATCACCAAGATCCTGGCGGAAACCGGTGGCGCTACGTTCAAGAACTATGCGGACATCGATGCTGCGCCTGAAGAAAAGGCCCGCGGCATCACCATCAACACGGCTCACGTTGAGTATGAGACGACAAACCGTCACTACGCACACGTCGATTGCCCAGGCCATGCTGACTATGTGAAGAACATGATCACCGGTGCTGCTCAGATGGATGGCGCGATCCTGGTCGTGTCGGCTGCCGACGGCCCAATGCCCCAGACTCGTGAGCACATCCTGCTCGCTCGTCAGGTTGGCGTTCCTGCGCTGGTCGTGTTCCTGAACAAGTGCGACATGGTCGACGATCCGGAACTGCTCGAGCTCGTTGAGCTGGAAGTGCGTGAACTGCTGTCCTCGTACGAGTTCCCCGGCGACGATATTCCAATCATCAAGGGTTCGGCTCTTGCTGCTCTGGAAGATTCCGACAAGAAGCTCGGTCACGACGCAGTTCTCGAACTGATGGCCGCTGTTGACTCGTACATCCCACAGCCAGAGCGTCCTGTTGATCAGCCGTTCCTGCTGCCGATCGAAGACGTGTTCTCGATCTCGGGTCGTGGTACTGTGGTTACCGGTCGCGTTGAGCGCGGTATCGTCAAGGTTGGCGAAGAAGTCGAAATCGTCGGCATCAAGGCTACCCAGAAGACCACCGTTACCGGTGTTGAAATGTTCCGCAAGCTGCTCGACTCGGGCCAGGCTGGCGACAACGTTGGCGCACTGATCCGTGGTATCGACCGTACTCAGGTTGAGCGCGGCCAGGTTCTCTGCAAGCCCGGTTCTGTGAACCCACACACCGACTTCGTTGCTGAGGCTTATATCCTCACCAAGGAAGAAGGCGGTCGTCACACTCCGTTCTTCGGCAACTACCGTCCCCAGTTCTACTTCCGTACCACGGACGTGACGGGCATCGTTACCCTGCCAGAAGGCACGGAAATGGTTATGCCAGGTGACAACATCAACATGAACGTTCAGCTGATCGTTCCGATCGCCATGGAAGAGAAGCTTCGCTTCGCTATTCGTGAAGGTGGCCGCACTGTCGGCGCCGGCGTGGTCGCGAAGATCCTGAAGTAAGCCTCATTGAGACATTCGCGGCGCGCGGATAAACGCGCGCCGCGATCCATTTTCGTCAGGATTTACAAAGATGAACGGTCAGAATATTCGCATTCGCCTCAAGGCGTTTGACCATCGCGTTCTCGACGCGTCTACGCGCGAGATCGTCTCGACGGCCAAGCGTACAGGCGCGCAGGTTCGCGGTCCAATTCCGCTGCCGACGCGAGATCGACAAGTTTACCGTGAACCGCTCGCCCCATATCGATAAGAAGGCACGTGAGCAGTTCGAGATTCGGACTCACAAGCGTCTCCTGGACATTGTGGATCCGACGCCTCAGACGGTTGATGCACTGATGAAGCTTGACCTCGCCGCCGGCGTTGACGTCGAAATCAAGCTCTAAAGTCGAGAAGTTTCCGCGCGTACCAGATAGAGGGTCCTCTGAAACCATGACCCGGTACAGCGCCAAGAGAGAAGGTAATAACCGATGCGTTCTGGATTGATCGCACAGAAGCTGGGCATGACCCGCATTTTCGCTGAGGACGGCTCGCACGTTCCAGTGACAGTGTTGGGCCTGCAGAACTGCCAGGTGGTGGGCCAGCGGACGGCTGATAAGGACGGTTACGTCGCAGTACAGCTTGGCGCAGGCCAGGCTAAAGCGAAAAACACGAGCAAGGCCGAGCGCGGTCAGTTCGCTGTTGCCAAAGTCGAGCCCAAGCGTCACGTCGCGGAATTCCGCGTTGATGAAGCAAACCTCATCGAGGTCGGCGCGACGTTGCAGGCAGATCACTTCATCGAAGGCCAGCTGGTGGATGTCACCGGTACGTCGATCGGTAAGGGCTTTGCCGGCGGCATGAAGCGTTGGAACTTTGGCGGCCTGCGTGCTTCGCATGGTGTGTCGGTTTCGCATCGCTCGATCGGTTCTACCGGTGGTCGTCAGGACCCGGGTAAGACCTTCAAGAACAAGAAAATGCCGGGCCACATGGGCGATCGTCGCATCACCACGCAGAACGTCAAGGTCGTCAAGACCGACGTCGAGCGCGGTTTGATCATGATCCAGGGTTCGGTTCCCGGCTCCAAGGGTGCCTGGATCCAGATCAAGGACGCGGTGAAGAAGCCTGCGCCACAGGGCGCTGCTTTCCCGGGCTCTTTTAAGGCCGCCGCTGAAGTCGCGGGGGAAGGTAACTAAATGGAACTCAAGGTCACAACCCTCGACGGTAAGGCCGCTGGCAATGTCCAGCTCGCTGAAGACGTCTTCGGTCTGGAAATCCGCCAGGATATCCTGCACCGCATGGTTCGCTACCAGCAGCTCAAGGCAATGGCCGGCACGCACGATGTCAAGCATCGTTCGGAAGGCTCGCTGACCGGCAAGAAGTTCGGCAAGCAGAAGGGTGGCGGCGGTGCTCGTCACGGCGATCGCAAGGCTCCACAGTTCCGTGGTGGTGGTCGCGCTTTTGGTCCGACGCCGCGTAGCCACGCTATCGATCTTCCCAAGAAGGTCCGTGCGCTTGCTCTCAAGCATGCTCTGTCGTCCAAGGCCAAGTCCGGCTCGCTGATCGTTGTCGACAGCGTCGCCCAGAAGGAAGCAAAGACCGCTGGTCTGCTCGCTACCTTCGGCAAGCTGGAATGGACCAACGCGCTGATCATCGACGGTGCAGCTGTCGACCAGAACTTTGTTCTGGCCGCTCGCAACATCCCGCATATCGACGTGCTGCCAGTGCAGGGGATCAACGTTGTTTCGATCCTCAAGCGTGACAAGCTCGTCCTGACCAAGGCAGCGCTGGAAGCGCTGGAAGCGAGGTTCGCATGAACAAGCTGAGCGCTTACGACATCGTTCGGAACCCCGTCGTGACTGAAAAGTCGACGATGGCTTCGGAGCACAATCAGGTCGTTTTCGACGTGGCGATCGATGCCAACAAGACCGATATCAAGGCTGCCGTTGAGCAGTTGTTCTCGGTCAAGGTCAAGGCAGTGAACACCCTGGTCCGTAAGGGCAAGGTGAAGCGCTTCCGTGGCAAGGTTGGCACGCGCAACGATGTCAAGAAGGCGGTCGTGACCCTCGTCGACGGCCAGTCGATCGACATTTCGACCGGCCTCTAAGGGAAGAGACAGAAAAATGGCTCTTAAGAATTACAATCCTACGTCCCCCGGCCGCCGTCAGCTCGTGACGACCGACCGTTCGGATCTCTGGAAGGGCAAGCCGGTCAAGACTTTGACCGAAGGCCTGTCCAAGTCCGGTGGCCGTAATAATCGTGGTCGCATCACTGCCTTCCATCGTGGTGGCGGTCATAAGCGCACCTATCGCATGATCGACTTCAAGCGCGTCAAGTTTGACGTGGTTGGTACGATCGAGCGTCTGGAATACGATCCCAACCGTACGGCTTGGATCGCTCTGGTGAAGTACGAAGACGGCGACATCGCCTATATCGTTGCGCCACAGCGTCTGTCGGCCGGCGACAAGGTGATTTCGTCGACAGGTACTGTTGACGTGAAGCCAGGCAATACCATGCCTCTCGAGAACATGCCGGTCGGTACGATCGTGCACAATATCGAGCTCAAGCCCCGCAAGGGTGGCCAGGTTGCCCGTTCTGCTGGTGCGTATGCCCAGTATGTCGGTCGTGACCAGGGTTGGGCGATCCTTCGTCTGAAGTCGGGCGAACAGCGCCGCGTGCATGGCACTTGCCTTGCAACGGTTGGTGCCGTTTCGAACCAGGATCATTCCAACACCTCGCTCGGCAAGGCCGGTCGTTCGCGTTGGTTGGGCCGCAAGCCTGTCAACCGCGGCGTGACCATGAACCCGATCGATCACCCTCATGGTGGTGGTGAAGGCCGTACTTCGGGTGGTCGTCATCCGGTTACGCCATGGGGCAAGCCGACTAAGGGCAAGCGTACCCGCAGCAATAAGGCAACGGACAAGTTCATCGTTCGCAGCCGTCACGTTAAGAAGGGCAGGTAAGCCATGACCCGTTCAATCTGGAAGGGGCCGTTTGTCGACGGCTACATGCTCAAGAAGGCCGAAAAGGCCCTCGCGTCTGGTCGCAACGATGTGATCAAGATCTGGAGCCGCCGTTCGACCATCCTGCCACAGTTCGTTGGCATCACGTTCGGCGTTCACAATGGCCAGAAGCACGTTCCGGTCAGCGTCACTGAAGACATGATCGGCCACAAGTTCGGCGAGTTTGCACCGACCCGTACCTATTACGGTCATGCCGCCGACAAGAAGGCCAAGAGGAAGTAAGATGGGCAAGCCAAAAACTGAGCGCGCTCTCAAGGACAACGAGGCTAAGGCTGTTTTGCGCATGCTGCGCATCAGCCCTCAGAAGCTGAACCTCGTCGCGCAGTTGATCCGTGGCAAGAAAGTCGAGAAGGCCCTGGCCGATCTCGAATTCAGCCACAAGCGCATCTCCGTGCAGGTCAAGAAGGTGCTTGAAAGCGCCATTGCGAATGCTGAGAACAATCATGGCCTCGACACCGACGCTCTCGTCGTTGCTGAAGCATTTGTTGGTAATTCGCTGGTAATGAAGCGCTTCACCGCTCGCGGTCGCGGCCGGTCATCGCAGATCCAGAAGCCATTCGCGCATCTGACGATCGTCGTCCGGCAAGTTGAGGAGGCCGCATAATGGGTCAGAAGATCAATCCAATCGGTTTCCGTCTGGGCATCAATCGCACCTGGGATAGCCGCTGGTACGCCAACAAGGGCGAATACGGTTCGCTGCTGCAGGAAGACTTGAAGATCCGCACAATGCTGCTGGAAGACCTCAAGGCTGCTGCGGTTTCCAAGATCGTCATCGAACGTCCGCACCGCAAGTGCCGCGTGTCGATCCACACCGCCCGTCCGGGCATCGTGATCGGCAAGAAGGGCGCAGACATCGACAAGATCCGCGCCAAGGTGAAGAAGTTCACCGATAGCGAAGTGCACATCAACATCGTTGAAGTGCGCAAGCCGGAAACTGACGCGACGCTGGTTGCCCAGGGCATTGCCCAGCAGCTGGAACGCCGTGTGGCATTCCGTCGCGCTATGAAGCGTGCTGTGCAGACCACTATCCGCATGGGTGCCGGTGGCATCCGCGTGAATGTTGGTGGTCGTCTGGGTGGCGCCGACATCGCTCGTACCGAATGGTACCGCGAAGGTCGCGTTCCGCTGCACACGCTGCGCGCTGACATCGACTACGGCACCGCCGAGGCAAAAACGACCTACGGCATCATCGGTATCAAGGTCTGGATCTTCAAGGGCGAAGTCCTTGAGCATGATCCCACTGCACATGAGCGTCGCGCCACCGAAGGTGGTGAAGGTGGTCAGCGTAGTGAACGTGGTCCGCGCTCTGAGCGTGGCGACCGTGACCGCGAACGCGCATAAGAAGGTTAGTTCATTATGCTGCAACCTAAGAAGACCAAATTCCGCAAGGCTCACAAGGGCCGTATCCATGGCGTTGCCAAGGGCGGTACCGATCTGGCATTTGGCCAGTATGCCTTGAAGGCCACCGAGCCAGAGCGTGTTACTGCTCGCCAGATCGAAGCGGCTCGCCGCGCGATCACACGCGAAATGAAGCGCCAGGGCCGTGTGTGGATCCGGATTTTCCCGGATGTGCCGGTGACCAAGAAGCCGACCGAAGTTCGCATGGGTAAAGGTAAGGGTTCGGTTGAACTCTGGGCCGCTCGCGTGAAGCCAGGTCGTATCGTATTCGAGATCGACGGCGTCCCTGAGGACGTTGCCAAGGAAGCTCTGCGTCTCGGCGCGATGAAGCTCCCGATCATGACGCGGGTTGTTACCCGCATTGCTGACTAAGGACGATGAGCATGAAAGCCAGTGATGTGCGGAGCAAGACCGCAGACGAACTGAAGGACCAGCTCGTCGACTTGAAAAAAGAACAGTTCAACCTGCGTTTCCAGCGTGCTACCCAGCAGCTCGAAAAGCCGACCGAGGTCAAAAAGGTTCGCCGCGATATCGCGCGGATCAAGACGATCCTGGCCGAAAAGAACGCAGCGAAGTAAGGAGCCGCGACCATGCCAAAGCGCGTATTGCAGGGGACTGTTGTCTCCGACGCCAATGATAAGACGGTCGTGGTGCGCGTCGAGCGCCGTTTCACGCACCCGGTTATGAAGAAGACCGTGCGCCGGTCGAAGAAGTATCAGGCTCATGATGAGGCCAATCTGGCCAAAATCGGCCAGATCGTTCAGATCGAGGAATGTGCACCGATTTCCAAGAACAAGCGCTGGACGCTTGTCACGGACACTGCGGCTCCCTCCGCGTAAGTTTAGATTTCAAGGTCGGCGAGCCGGGGACGGCGGGTCGATTTAACAAGAAGGCATCCAGTCATGATTCAGATGCAATCAAATCTCGACGTCGCGGATAATTCCGGCGCCCGTCGTGTCATGTGCATCAAGGTGCTGGGCGGCTCGCATCGCAAATACGCCTCGGTCGGCGACATTATTGTCGTTTCGGTCAAGGACGCTATTCCGCGCGGCCGCGTAAAGAAGGGTCAGGTCATGAAGGCCGTGGTGGTTCGCACCGCGTTCGACATTCGCCGCCCTGATGGCACGGTGATCCGTTTCGACAAGAACGCCGCGGTTCTGATTAACAATCAGAAAGAGCCGATCGGCACCCGTATCTTCGGACCAGTTCCGCGCGAGCTTCGCGCCAAGAACCACATGAAGATCATTTCGCTCGCACCCGAGGTGCTGTAATGGCTGCCAAGATCAAGAAGGGCGATAAGGTCGTCGTCCTGACTGGCAAGGACAAAGGCAAAACTGGCCAGGTCCTGTCGGTTATCCCGACCGAAACGAAGGCACTGGTTCAGGGTATCAACCTTGTTCGTCGCCACACCAAGCAGACCGCGTCGACCGATGCAGGCATCTTCACTAAAGAAGCGCCAATTCATCTGTCGAACCTCGCGATCGCCGACAAGGATGGCAAGCCCAGCCGCGTTGGTTTCCAGATCAAAGACGGCGTGAAGACGCGCGTCGCAAAATCGACCGGAGATTCGATCGATGGCTGAGACCGCTTACATTCCGCGTCTCCGGACCGAATATGACAGCACCATCAAGCCGGCCCTGCGCGAGCAGTTCGGCTACAAGAATGTGATGGAACTGCCGCGTCTGGACAAGATCGTCATCAATATCGGCGTCGGCGAAGCCGTCAACGATACCAAGAAGGTCAAGTCGGCTGCAGCCGAGCTCGAGAAGATTGCTGGCCAGAAGCCAGTCATCACTTATGCTCGCAAGTCGATCGCCGGCTTCAAGGTTCGTGAAGACATGCCCCTGGGTGTGAAGGTCACGCTGCGCAAGGTTCGTATGTACGAATTCCTTGACCGTCTGGTGAACATCGCACTGCCACGCGTTCGCGACTTCCGTGGGTTGAACCCCAATTCCTTTGACGGCAATGGCAACTATGCCATGGGCATCAAGGAACACATCATTTTCCCCGAAATCAACTATGATCAGATCGATCAGGTTTGGGGTATGGACATCGTGGTTGCCACGACGGCCAAAACCGATGATGAGGCGCGTGCGCTGCTCAAGGCATTCAACTTCCCCTTCCGCAAGTAAGCGGATAGGGAAGGGAAAAAGGATCAGGACATGGCAAAGACCAGCTCCACCGTTAAAAATGAAAAGCGTCGCGCGCTCGTTAAGCAGTATGCTGCAAAGCGTGCAGCCCTCAAGGCCGCGACCAAGGACCAGGCGCTTCCGTCAAACGAGCGTTTTGCAGCCCAGCTCAAGCTTGCTGAACTGCCACGCAATTCTGCGAAGGTCCGTATCCGCAATCGCTGTGAAGTCTCGGGTCGTCCTCGTGGCTTCTACCGCAAGCTGAAGCTGAGCCGTATCGCTCTGCGTCAGCTGGGCAACCTGGGTATGATCCCGGGCCTCGTGAAGTCGAGCTGGTAAGGAGAACCGAAGATGAGCTTTTCCGATCCAATCGGCGACATGCTGACCCGTATCCGCAACGCCCAGATGCGTCGCAAGAACACCGTTTCGACGCCAGCTTCGACCCTTCGTGGTCGCGTGCTGGACGTTCTCCAGTCCGAGGGTTTTATCCGCGGCTATTCGGAGACCAAGTTCGAGAACGGCGCTGCTGAGTATGAGATTGAACTCAAGTACTCGGACAATGAGTCGGTTATCCGCACGATCGAGCGCGTTTCGCGTCCAGGTCGCCGGGTATACGCCTCGGTCAAGAATATTCCGCAGGTCGCCAACGGCCTCGGTGTCTCGATCCTGTCCACCCCCAAGGGTGTGATGGCTGATCACGAAGCGAAGGCTGCCAATGTCGGTGGCGAGGTACTCTGCCGCGTCTTCTAAGGCGCGGTAAGACGATTACTCAAAGGTAGAAGTTAGAATGTCACGTACTGGCAAACAACCGGTTGCACCGGTCAGCGGCGTTACGGTTACGATCGATGGCCGTACCGTCACCGCAAAGGGCCCTAAGGGCGAGTTGAGCATCGTGCTCATGGATGTCGTTAATGTCGAGAATGGCGCCGATGGCGTAGTCGTTTCTCCGGCCAACGACACGCGCTTCGCGCGCGCCGCCTGGGGTACTACCCGTGCACTGATCCAGAACATGGTCACCGGTGTTTCTGCCGGCTTTGAAAAGAAGCTGGCAATCCAGGGCGTGGGTTATCGCGCCGCACTTCAGGGCAAAGATATCAAGCTGTCGCTTGGTTTCAGCCACGAAGTGATCTACGAAGCCCCCAAGGGAATCACGCTGACTGTCCCAGTGCCGACTGAAATCGTCGTCACCGGTATCGACAAGCAGCAGGTTGGTCAGGTTGCGGCTGAGATCCGCGCATGGCGCAAGCCAGAGCCCTACAAGGGCAAGGGCGTTCGCTATGCTGGCGAGTACGTCTTCCGCAAAGAAGGCAAGAAGAAGTAAGGAGCGCCTGCAATGGCTATCAGTGCAAAAGGTGCGGAACGCCGCAAGGCTCGTGTCCGCAAGGCGCTCAAGGCTCGTGCCTTCGGTCGTCCCCGTCTCAGCGTTTTCCGCTCGGACAAGAATATCTACGCTCAGATCATCGACGATGCGACCGGCCGTACGCTGGCTTCCGCTTCGACGCTCGACAAGGACGTCAAGTCCGGCCTCAAGAACGGTTCCACCGCGGCCGCTGCTGCAACGATCGGCAAGCTGATCGCCGAGCGCGGTTCCAAGGCTGGCGTTGGCGAAGTGATCTTTGATCGTGGTGCGTACATCTATCATGGCCGTGTGAAGGCCCTTGCAGACGCTGCCCGTGAGGGCGGCCTGCAGTTCTAGAACACGGCGAGGAAAGAAAATTATGAGAGACGTTCAAGAGCGCGACAGCGAATTCGTCGATCGCCTGGTCCACATCAACCGCGTGGCTAAAGTGGTCAAGGGCGGCCGTCGTTTCGGCTTTGCAGCACTCGTCGTTGTCGGCGACCAGAAGGGCCGCGTTGGCTTTGGTCACGGCAAGGCACGCGAAGTTCCAGAAGCAATCCGCAAGGCAACTGAAGCTGCCAAGCGCACCATGATCCGCGTTCCGCTGCGCGATGCACGTACGCTGCACCACGATGTGCAGGGTCGTCACGGCGCCGGTAAGGTCATTCTGCGTGCAGCCGTTCCCGGTACCGGTATCATTGCTGGTGGTCCGATGCGTGCTGTGTTCGAAACGCTTGGCATCAACGATATCGTTGCCAAGTCGCAGGGCACTGCCAATCCGTACAACATGGTGCGGGCTACCTTTGATGCGCTCAAGCGCGTTGATAGCCCACGCTCGGTTGCTTCCCGCCGTGGCCTCAAGGTTTCGGAACTTCAGGCTCGCCGCGGCGAGTCTGCGGTCGAAGCTTGATCGCTGAGATCAGGAGATAATCATGGCTGAGAAGAAAACCATTATCGTCAAGCAGGTCGGCTCGCCGATCCGTCGTGACAAAGTGCAGCGTGCGACCCTTATCGGTCTCGGGCTCAACAAGATGAACAAGCAGCGCGAGCTGATCGATACGCCTGAAGTGCGTGGCATGATCAACAAGTTGCCGCACCTCGTCCGCGTCGTCGGCGAGTAAGAGAGAAGGTCTTTCTGATGACCCGTTTGAACGAACTTCGCGACAATCCAGGCGCAAACAAGATCCGTATGCGCATTGGTCGTGGTATCGGCTCTGGCAAGGGCAAGACCGGCGGTCGTGGTGGCAAGGGCCAGACGGCACGCTCCGGCGTGGCGATCAACGGCTTTGAAGGCGGCCAGATGCCCCTTCACATGCGTATGCCAAAGCGCGGCTTCAACGCTTTCAATCCCAAGGATTGGAATGAAGTCCGTATTGACCGCATCCAGGCCTACATCGACTCGGGCAAGCTGGACGCCAAGGCTGTCATCGACGCCGAGGCTCTGATTGCTGCTCGCGTTATCCGCCGCGCCAAGGACGGTGTCCGTCTGATCGGTTCGGCCGGCTTCACGTCCAAGAAGGTGACCTTCAAGGTCAACTACGCGACCAAGGGTGCACTGGCTGCTGTTGAAGCTGCTGGCGGCAAGGTTGACGTTATCGAGGCGAAGGCGCCTTGGAAGAAAGCCCCACGCGCCGAGTAATCCACTTGGCTGGGCGTACCCGACTTGATGGTTGGGTGCGCTCTTTTGGTTTGTTGCGTTAGGGATGTGGTTCGTCTGCATCCCGAAACGTTCCGAGCGCACCTGGCCTTGAAGCCATAGGGAGCGATACATGGCGTCCGCAGCCGAACAGCTGGCACGTAATCTCAATTTTTCGACCTTCTCGAAGGCGAAAGCCCTGCAGCAGCGCATCTGGTTCACACTGGGAGCGCTGCTTGTCTATCGACTGGGCACTTTCATTCCGGTTCCGGGTATTGATCCTGATGCATTCGCTGCGACCTTTGCGCAGTCGGAGCAGGGGATCCTGGGCATGTTCAACATGTTTGCCGGCGGTGCCGTGCAGCGCATGGCGATCTTTGCCCTCAACCTGATTCCCTACATTACCGCGTCGATCGTGGTGCAGGTGGTGGCGACTGCCTCGCCGCGCCTTGAAGCTCTCAAGAAAGAGGGCGAGTCCGGTCGTCGCAAGATGAACCAGTACACCCGCTATCTGGCGGTCGTGTTCTGTGCGGTGCAGGCCTATGGCGTTGCGGCTGGTCTAGAGGCCAGCCAGGGCGTTGTGCTCAATCCAGGCTGGTTCTTCCGCATCTCGACCGTGATCACCCTGGTGGGTGGCACGATGTTCCTGATGTGGCTGGGCGAGCAGATCACCTCACGTGGTGTCGGTAACGGTATTTCGCTGATCATTTTCGCCGGTATCGTGGCCAATCTGCCATCGACTGTCGTGCAGACGCTTGAGCTGAGCCGTACCGGGGCCATCGCGCCAATCGCCGCCTTTGGCGTGTTGGTGCTGGCGTTGGTGGTGATTGCCGCCATCGTGTTCTTCGAGCGTGCCCAGCGCCGGTTGCTGATCCAGTATCCAAAGCGCCAGGTCGGCAACAAGATGTTCCAGGGCGATACCTCGCATCTGCCACTCAAGCTGAACACGTCGGGTGTTATCCCGGTGATCTTTGGCTCGTCGCTGCTGCTGCTGCCTGCTACCATTGCGTCGTTCGCGGCGCAGGGGGATGCGCCACAATGGCTGCAGGTGGTCACGGCACTGCTGGGTCGCGGTCAGCCGCTCTATCTGGCCCTGTTCGCGTTCTTCATCATTTTCTTTGCCTTCTTCTACACGGCGATTGTGTTCAATCCGACAGAGACGGCCGACAACCTCAAGCGCTCCGGCGGCTTCATTCCGGGTATTCGCCCCGGTGAGCGGACGGCCCAGCACATCGACTACGTGCTGACACGCATTACGGTTGTGGGTGCGCTTTACCTGACGGTGGTGGCATTGATCCCTGAGGTCGTGCACAACCAGCTTGCAGTCAGTCAGTTCATCGGTGGCACATCGCTGCTGATCATGGTGACGGTGACCCTTGATACGGTAAGCCAGATCCAGAGCCACCTGGTTGCCCAGCAATATGAGGGGCTGGTCAAGAAGTCCCGTCTTGGAGGAGGCAAGCGCCGATGAGGTTGATTCTGCTCGGACCACCGGGTGCAGGGAAGGGGACTCAGGCCAAGATCCTGGTTGAGGCCTATGGTATCCCGCAGCTGTCCACTGGTGATATTCTGCGTTCGGCTATTGCGGCCAAGACCCCATTGGGGCTCGAAGCCAAGGCGATTGTGGATCGCGGTGACCTGGTCAGCGACGCTGTCGTCAATGGCATTGTGTCAGAGCGTCTCGACGCTGAGGACTGCAAGCCAGGTTTCATTCTCGATGGCTTCCCGCGCACCATTGCGCAGGCTGAAGCACTCGACAAGATGCTGGTAGACAAGGGCGTCAAGTTGAACGCCGTTATCGAGATCAAGGCCAATGCTGACGAACTGGTGCGCCGCGTTATTCAGCGCGCCAAGGAATCGGGCGGAGCCCGTGCTGACGACAATGAGGAAGTGCTGCGCAAGCGCCTTGGGGTCTATCAGGAACAGACAGCGCCACTGGTTGCCTATTACGCCGATGAGGGTCTGCTCAAGACCGTTGACGGCATGGCACCGGTCGACGAGGTGACCGCGGCCATCAAGGCTGCGATTGCTCACTAAAGTTTGGGCTTGACTTGGCGGTTGACTCCGCTGAATCGAGCCCTTAAAGAACCGCTTCAGTCTCATGGATTATTGGGCTGGATTCGGTTCTCCAGAATGTTGGGGGTCGGATTCCGGTCCCTTGTTGTTTAATGGCGCCAGCCGTGATGGTTCGCGCTGAATGAAGGAGAGCAGACGTGGCTCGTATCGCTGGCGTCAATATCCCGACGAACAAGCGCGTTGTCATCGCGCTGCAGTATATCCACGGGATTGGCGACAAGTTCGCCCTGGATATCTGCACTCAGGTTGGCATTCCCGTTGAGCGTCGTGTGAACGAACTCACTGACGCGGAAATCATCCAGATCCGTGAAGCTATCGACCGCGACTATGTCGTGGAAGGTGATCTTCGTCGTAATGTTGCGATGAACATCAAGCGTCTGATGGACCTGGGCAACTATCGTGGCCTGCGTCATCGTCGTGGTCTGCCCGTTCGCGGTCAGCGCACGCACACCAATGCTCGTACTCGCAAGGGTCCGGCAAAGGCGATCGCTGGTAAGAAGAAGTAAGAACCCGATTTTTGGGTTCTTCGATGTAGCTGCCGGGGCAAGCTAAGGCTAACGGCAGCGCTGATATCGAATTGAGGAATTTGATGGCTAAGTCTGAGACAACGCGCGTCAAGCGCAAGGAACGCAAGAATATCACTTCGGGCGTTGCCCACGTGAATGCTTCGTTCAACAACACCATGATCACCATCGCTGACATGCAGGGTAACACGATTTCGTGGTCCTCTTCGGGCGTGATGGGTTTCAAGGGCTCGCGTAAGTCGACCCCTTATGCAGCCCAGGTTGCTGCTGAAGATGCTGCCAAGAAGGCTCAGGAACACGGCATGAAGACCCTTGAGGTCGAAGTGCGTGGTCCAGGTTCGGGCCGTGAATCGGCGCTCCGTGCGCTGCAGGCTGCAGGCTTCAACGTCACTTCCATCCGTGACGTCACGTCGATCCCGCACAATGGCTGCCGCCCGCGCAAGCGGCGCCGCGTCTAATCTAGACCGTTTAGAGAGCTCCCGGCCGATTGAATGGGCCGGGAGTCTTATTGCGTTTGCGGCGGAGCGGCTCGGGCTGGAGCCGCGATTTTGAAAGGACATAACCGTGACGATCCAGAGGAACTGGCAAGAACTGATCAAGCCGACCAAGCTGGAGATTGTTTCGGGCAGCGACAACGCGCGCGTGGCCTCGGTAGTTGCCGAGCCACTTGAGCGCGGTTACGGGCTTACCCTTGGTAATGCTCTGCGTCGCGTGCTGCTGTCGTCGCTTCAGGGCGCGGCAGTGACGGCAATCCAGATTGACGGCATCCTGCATGAATTCTCCTCGCTTCCAGGCGTGCGGGAAGACATCACCGATCTCGTGCTCAACGTGAAAGAAATCGCGCTGAGCATGGGCGGCGAAGGCCCAAAGCGCTTGGCTCTGTCCAAGCAGGGTCCGGGTGCTGTAACGGCCGGCGACATCAAGGTCACCGGCGACATCGAAGTGCTGAACCCCGAGCTGGTGATCTGCCATCTCGATGACGGCGCCGAGATCAATATCGAGTTCACCGTCGACACCGGCAAGGGTTACGTTGCCGCTGACAAGAACCGTCCCGAAGACGCACCGATCGGCTATATCCCGGTCGACTCGCTGTTTTCGCCAGTTCGTCGTGTGAGCTACAAGGTTGATGCGACCCGTGCCGGCGAAAGCCTGGACAAGGACAAGCTGACGCTGCAGATCGAGACCAATGGTGCGGTCACGCCAGAAGACGCCGTAGCTTTTGCTGCGCGTATTCTGCAGGATCAGCTGTCGGTATTCGTGAACTTCGAAGAGCCCAGCAAGGAAAAGGCCCAGGATTCGGTTCCTGAACTGGCCTTTAACCCAGCGCTGCTCAAGAAGGTTGATGAGCTCGAGCTGTCGGTTCGTTCGGCTAACTGCCTGAAGAACGACAACATCGTTTATATCGGCGACCTGATCCAGAAGACGGAAGCCGAGATGCTGCGGACACCGAATTTCGGCCGCAAGTCTCTCAATGAAATCAAGGAAGTCCTGGCACAGATGGGGCTTCATCTCGGAATGGACGTTGCCAACTGGCCACCCGAGAATATCGATGACCTCGCCAAGCGCTATGAAGATCACTATTGATCGCGCGCTGCCAAGCACTTTAGGAGACCACCATGCGCCACGGTAATTCAGGTCGCAAACTCAACCGGACTGCCAGCCACCGCAAGGCCATGTTCGCCAATATGTCTGCCGCGCTGATCAAGCACGAGCAGATCGTCACCACGCTTCCAAAGGCCAAGGACCTGCGTCCTATCGTCGAGAAGCTGATCACCCTGGGCAAGCGCGGCGATTTGCACGCTCGTCGTCAGGCGATCGCTCAGATCCGTGACGAAGGTCAGGTTGCCAAGCTGTTCGCAGTGCTTGGCCCACGCTACAAGGAACGCCAGGGCGGCTATATCCGCATCATGAAGGCTGGTTTCCGTTATGGCGACAATGCACCACTGGCCGTGATCGAATTTGTTGATCGCGACGTCAATGCCAAGGGCCTCGATAGCGGTCCTGTGCATGTTCGTGACGACGATGAGAACGAAGCAGCGTAAGCTTCGCTCACATTAGACATTTGAAGGCGGCTGCGGTTCACTCCGTGGCCGCCTTTGTTTTTGGCGGGGAGGGCGCATGCGCAGAAATCTGGTGTTGGTGACGGGCGCCAGCGGCTTTGTTGGCAAATGGACGGTCATCGAACTCCTACGCGCCGGTTATTCCGTTCGAGGGGCATTTCGCTCTGCGGAACGGGCGGAGAGCGTCAAGCAAGCCGTGATTGCGTACTTGGGCGACGAGGTGCTGTATCGTCTGAGCTTCGTCAAGCTCGACCTGATGCTGGACAATGGCTGGGCCAAGGCCATGCTCAAGGTCGATGCTATCGTGCATACGGCGGCAAAGGTGGTTACGCGCGAACCCAAGGATCCAGGCAAGGTCGTCGGGCCTGCTGTTGAGGGTACGGAGCGGGTGTTACGATTTGCAACGCGGGCCGGTGTGCGACGCATCGTGATGACTTCTTCGGTTGTCACAATCGGTTATGGCCATGGGCCGCGACGCGGGCCGCATATCTTTAGCGAGACTGATAATACCGAGCTTGATGGAATAGGCTTTCCTTGGGCCTATTGCGTGGCCAAGACCAAAGCCGAGCGCGTCGCCTGGGCCTATGCGCGCAATGAAGGGCTGGAGTTGACGACAATTCATCCGGGTGCGGTTCTGGGGCCCGCACTGGACGGTTATGTCAGCCCCTCCTTGCGTCTGGTCTCAGGTTTGCTCAATGGGTCAACACCAGCCCTGCCGCATTGCGGTTTTTCCATCATTGATGTGCGCGACGTGGCGGCCCTGCATGTTGCGGCGCTCAACCATGATGCGGCCATTGGCGAGCGCTATCTGGCAGCCTCGGACTATGTGAGTTTCTCGCAGATCGCGCAGATGTTGGCGGCGTCGTATCCGGCGCAGAATGTTACCCGGAAAAAAGTGCCAGACTGGGTGATCAAGCTGCTGGCGCGCTTTGGTGGGCCGTCACGGTTGATTGCCAATGATATCGGCAATGAGAAGCACTACACACGCGACAAGGGTGAGGCTTTGCTGGGCCACCCATACCGCTCGGCCGACAGCGCCATTCTGGCTGCCGCCGAAAGCCTCTTTGCCTTGGGCCTGCTTGAGCGGCATTCAGGCTAGGGGCCGTCCAGCCCCCAGGCGTCATAGAGCCGATTAACCTGTCGCAGCGAACGGCAGGTCACCAGCGGCAGCCCGCTCGGAGCGACCATGGCGTGGTAGCGGTCATAGCTGTTGCGGGTTTTCCAGATCCAGTGGATCATTGACCATTTCAGACTGTCCTGCGCCCCTGCAAGACTGCCGGGGCGATGTCTTTCGAAGAGGGTGCGGCGTATATAGCGGGCAAAGCGCAGTGTGTAGTGTTCATCAACGAGGATGGCGCCAGTCGCGCGGGCCAGCCGTTCAGCGATCAGCCCGCTGTAATTGCCATCCATGATCCAGGTTTCCTGCGCGATGGCGTCACGCTGCAGGCCGTGAAACTCCGCCTTGGGTCGCGCCACCCAATCGGTATTGGGTTGGTGGTGCAACTGGTCCAGATAGACAGGGGGCAGGTGCAATTTCGCGCTGATGGCTTTGCACAGCGTGGACTTGCCTGCATTGGTAGGACCCATGATGACGATGCGCGGCCCAAGGTTTTCCAGCGGCATAATGTCAGCCAATGATCCCTCCCAAAGCAAAATGGCCATCCCGTTTCCGGAATGGCCATGTAACTGCTGCGTTACCGATTACTCGGGCTGCTGATCCTTGCCGGTATAGGCTTCCTCGACCCAGAACTGGTCGCGGCGATCGAAGCCGTTGAACGGGGTGAGCGAGGCTTGGGTGTAGGCACCCATCAGACCGAATTCGATCCAGTCGTCCTCATCGATATCGGCCGGCAGGGTGAACACCTGAGGCAGCACGTCATAGCTGTCGCAGGTTGGACCCCAAATGGTGAAATCCGAGAATTCCTGCTCATTGTCATGCACCCGGGCGCCGCGCCATACGCGAACCGGCGGGGTGAAGTGCATGAATTTGACTTCCATCAGACTGCCATAGGCACCGTCGTTGACGTACACGGCCTGGCCGCCGCGCTGATGCTTGACGCGCAACAGAAGCGAGGTTGACGAGGTTACCAGTGCGCGGCCGGGCTCGATGATCAGCTCCGGCTTGTTCTTGTCGCCGAAATGGTCGTTGACGGCGTTGCCGATGGTCTCGAAGTAATAGTCCATTGGCGGCGCTTCGCTTGTCGGGTAGGGGGCCGGATAGCCGCCGCCGATATTGAGGCGCTTCAGTTCGATGCCGGATTCATCCACGATGCGCGATGCCGCAGCGATGTGGCGCTCATAGGCATAGGCGTCTTCGCACTGGCTGCCGACATGGAAGCAGAGGCTGGGCGTGTAGCCCATCTGCTCGACCATTGTGACGATTTCGGCGGCTGCCTGTTCCATGACGCCGAACTTGATGCCGAAGTCATAGGATTTAAGCGCCTTGCCGGCCTTGAAGCGGGTGGTCACTTCCACATCGCGCGAGGGTGAAAGCGATCGCGGCCAATTGGTCTAGCTGCTGGGGGTGATCGATGGTGAAGGAGCGCACGCCGAATTCTTCGTAGGCGCGGGCGATCTCGCGCTTGTTCTTGATGGGGTTGTTATAGTGCATCACGGCGCCGGGCGCGTAGTCGCGCACCAGTTCCATTTCGGTATTGGAGGCCACGTCAAAGGCCTTCAAACCTTCGCGATGCAGCTGGGCGATCACGTGCGGGGATGGGTTGCACTTGACCGCATAGGTCAGCAATCCGTCAAAGCCCTTCTTGAAGACCTTGGTGGCCTTGTGCAGTTCACGTTCAGAGAACAGGAAAGCCGGAAAATCGGGGGCTTCGGCCGCGATCAGCGCGGAGGTGTTCGGGTAAACGTGTTTCGGCTCGGTGGTCATGGACGACTGGCCTTTCGGGGCTGGGGAAAGCGAGAAAACGAGCGCTGCATATAGGGCCGAGTGCCCCCTCACGCAAACGATTATTTGGCGTCAAAATGCGTCACTTGCATGACGCCATTTTCATGCCCGATTCCGGGCGTTTGCCTGTCGGGCGCACGCTTGGGAAACCGGTGTGCCACCACTATGGCTGGAGGTTTGGTTGATGTCGATGCGCACGCTGGTAATGGCCGGAACCGCAATTGCGGTTCTGGCGATCGGAGGAACGCTGGCCTTTGCGCCGTGGAACGCCCCAAGCATCGCCCAGACCACCATTTCTCAGCTCAGCGTCGCGCCGCCTGCTGACGTTGTCCGCGCGGTTCCCACCAGTGATGGTGCGGTCAAGCTGAGCTATGCGCCTGTGGTCAAGACGGTGTCGCCCTCGGTGGTCAACGTCTATGCCACCCGCATCGAGCAGCAATCGGTGTCACCCTTCGCCAATGACCCGTTTTTCTCGCGTTTTTTCGGCCAGCGGCAGTTCCAGAGCCGGCCGCGCAGATCCCAGTCGCTGGGCTCGGGGGTGATCGTGGAAGCCGGCGGGGTGATCCTGACCAACCGCCATGTCATTGAGGGCGCTACCGATGTACGCATCGCGCTCTCGGATGGTCGCGAGTTTGCCGTCGATGTGGTGATCGAGGACGCCCAAACCGATCTGGCCGTACTGCGGGTGCAGCAGGCGGGCGATACAGAGTTTCCGGCGATCACCTTTGCCAATTCCGATGGTCTGGAAGTGGGCGATCTGGTGCTGGCGATCGGCAATCCGTTCGGGGTGGGCCAGACCGTGACTAGCGGCATTGTCTCGGCGCTGGCCCGTACGGGTGTGGAGCGTTCGGATTATGAGTTCTTCATCCAGACCGACGCGGCGATCAATCCGGGCAATTCGGGTGGCGCACTGGTCGATATGGACGGCCATCTGGTGGGCATCAATACCGCGATCTATTCGCAAAGCGGCGGTTCGGTCGGTATCGGCTTTGCCATCCCGGCCAACATGGCGCGGCTGGTGGCTGACGCGGGCGTTGCGGGCGGCGAGATCGTGCGGCCCTGGTTTGGTGCCAAGATGCAGGCGGTCAATGCCGATATCGCCGCCAGCCTGGGCATGGCCGCGCCGCATGGGGCACTGATCACCGAGGTGGCGCCAGATGGTCCGGCAGCGCAGGCCGGCTTTGTCTCGGGCGATGTGATCCTGAGCGTGGACGGGCTGGCCGTCGATGATCCCAGCGCGTTCAATTTCCGGCTTGCCACGCGGCCCATCGGTCAAACCACCGAACTGGCCCGGCTGCGGTACGGCACCACTACCAATGTGATCTTCACCATTCAGGCGGCGCCCGTGGCTGACGAAACCATGATCGCACAGATTGATGGCGACTCCCGCTTTGCCGGGACCAGTGTGCGCCAGCTTGATCCGGCTCTGGCCGAACTCAAGGGGCTTCCCTACGACGCGACAGGTGTGATCATCACGGACATTGCGGCGGGTTCCCCGGCTCAGGCCATGGGCTTGCGCGTGGACGATGTGATCATCTCGCTCAACGATATGGCGATGAATACCGCGCAGGCCTTCGCCGATACGGCATCAAAACGCGTACGGACCTGGCAGATCATCCTGCAGCGCGACGGGCGGGTAACGCGCAGTATTGTCAGCGGTTAGTTACGGTTTGGCGGATTTTGCGATGCTTGGCTGTTCTGGTGTTCACCGGCGCGCCTGATCCGCGCTGGTGAACAGTGATAGCGCGGCGGGATTACGTTGGCGCGTGGCAAACTGCTTCGATGTTGTTGCCGTCCGGGTCGCGCACGAATGCACCATAATAGCTGGCATGGTAGTGCGGGCGCAGGCCCGGCGCGCCATTGTCGGTACCGCCAGCTGCCATGGCGGCGGCATAGAATGCGTCGACCTCGGCCCGGTTCTGCGCCGAAAACGCAAAATGCGCGGGTGGTTTCTGGGCGCCGGCCTCGGTCAGCCAGAAGGCCGCGCTGTCGCGTCCAAAGCCGCCGACCTTGACGCCGCCGGTGTGCTCAGGTGGCACCTGCAGCAGAAATGAGGCGCCCAGAGGGGCCAGAGCCTGTTCATAGAAGGCTTTGGCCTGGTCAAAATCGCTTACGCTGATGCCGGAATGGTCTATCATGGTTGTCCCCGTCCAATTGATGGTGACGCTGAGATAGCGTCTGTTACTGACAGGGTGCGTCAGCAGAAGCGCTGCCCCCGGCGCGCTTGGCGCGACAAGAATGAAATGATGATTGTGCATGGCCGACCTTTTCGCAGCTGATCCCGATAGCGTCGTTGACAGCGACACTGCCCGCCCGCTGGCTGACCAGCTGCGGCCGCGTTCGCTTGATCAGGTGATCGGGCAGACCCATTTGCTGGGCCCGCAGGGCACGCTGCGGCGCATGATCTCGTCGGGTCGGCTGGGCTCGCTCATCCTG
Organism: Devosia sp. J2-20; assembly: GCF_055808475.1. Lineage (NCBI taxonomy): Bacteria > Pseudomonadati > Pseudomonadota > Alphaproteobacteria > Hyphomicrobiales > Devosiaceae > Devosia > Devosia sp. J2-20. The sequence goes on from NZ_CM147870.1 coordinate 1,454,186, forward strand.
TGGGGGCCGCCGGGCACCGGCAAGACCACGGTGGCGCGCCTGCTCGCTGATCAGATCGGCTATAATTTCGAGCAGATTTCGGCCGTTTTTTCCGGGGTCGCCGACCTCAAGAAGGTGTTCGAGAAGGCACGCTTTGAGCGGCTGAGTGGGCACAAGACACTGTTGTTCGTGGACGAAATCCATCGCTTCAACCGGGCGCAGCAGGATGGCTTTCTGCCCGTGATGGAAGACGGCACGGTGGTGCTGGTCGGTGCAACCACGGAAAACCCGTCCTTTGAGCTGAACGCGGCTTTGTTGTCGCGCAGTCAGGTGTTGCGGTTTGAATCGCTGGGCGCCAGCGATCTGGAAGATCTGGTGGGGCGTGCAGAGGCGCTGACAGGGGCAACGCTGCCGCTGGAGCCAGAAGCGCGGGCCACGCTGCTGACGCTGGCTGATGGCGACGGGCGGGCCCTGCTGGGGCTTGTGGAAGAGGTGCTGGCATCGACCAAGCAGGGCGAGATGCTCGATGCCGCCGGTTTGCTGACCGTGGTGCAGCGCCGGGCACCCATCTACGACAAGGCAGCGGATGGCCACTACAATCTGATTTCAGCCCTGCACAAGACCATTCGCGGCTCCGACCCCGACGCCGCGCTCTACTATTTCGCCCGCATGCTCGACGCGGGCGAAGACCCGCTGTTTCTGGCGCGTCGGCTGATCCGCATGGCGGTCGAAGATATCGGGCTGGCTGATCCACAGGCGCTGCCGCAGGCCGTGGCGGCGCGCGATGCCTTTCAGATGCTGGGCTCGCCCGAGGGTGAACTGGCGCTGGCCCAGACCGTGGTCTATCTCGCGCTCGCGCCCAAATCGAACGCGGTCTACACCGCCTTCAAGGCAGCCAGCAGCGTGGCCAAATCGACCGGTTCACCGACGCCTCCCATGGTCATCCTCAATGCCCCGACCAAATTGATGAAGGGGGCTGGCTATGGCGATGGCTATATCTACGATCACGATACACCCGAGGGCTTTTCGGGGCAGCAGTATTTTCCTGAGACCATCGGCCGGCACAAATTCTATGAGCCAGTGGAGCGTGGGGCCGAGCGCAATTATCGCAAACGCGTCGACTATTTCGAGCGTCTGCGGGCCGCCAAGGCTGACAAGGGTGAATAGAACGCGCTAGCGCGCCTGCCAGCGCCCATTACGCCCGGCCTGATAGCCGTATTGGTAGAGTGCGCTCAGCCATTGTGGGCTGCCAAACACGCTGGTGCTTTCGGGGAAATCTGCCGGAATGGCGGTGAGCCCGAACGCCAGCCCCGCCTTGCGCGCGGCGTTGTCCAATTGCTCGAGATTGCTGCGCCCGAGATATTTGAGCAGGGTGGGCACGGCGCGCTCGAGCAGTGACATGCTGGAAATCTGCACGGTGGCCGGGCTGGGAGCAACCACGCCGTTGAAGATCACATAGAGCTTCTGCACGCCGCGGCGGTTTTTGACGAAGGCTTCGTAGCCGCCGGGCATCAGCAAGACCTGCTCGGTTACCCCGCCATCGACATGGAGTTCGTCATAGCTCATGCCCTGTGCGGCGACATCGAGCATGACGGGTGGAAACACGCCCGGCACTGCTGTTGAAGCAAGAATGATTTGATGCACCAGTTCGAGCCTGTTGGGCAGATTGCTGATGGCGATGGCGCCGATATCCCAGATCATGGGGCGCTGCGCGTTCAGATTGGTGGTGCCGACATAGAGCCGGCGGCCCTGCTTGTGTTCGACCCCAATGGCGTTGAGCGCCTGCGTGTCCACCAGCTTGCGGATGGCATCGAGCACCGGGACATTACTCATCACCGAAGGCGCGCCGAACAGGGCGCCCAGGAAATTGGCACCGGCCGAATTGTCCTTCTGGGTCAGGCTCGAGAACACGGTGCGCAGCCGGGCATCATAGTCCGAGCCGAGAAACGCCATGGGGGCGATCATAGCGCCCACACTGATACCGGTGACCACTTCGAATTCGGGCCGGCCGCCCTTGTCGGTCCAGCCCACCAGAAAGCCGGCGCCATACGCGCCATTGATGCCGCCGCCCGAGAGTGTCAAATAGTCGACATCGCCGTCAGGGCCGGGCGCGACTTGCGCCTGTATTCTGGCGAATTCGTTATCGTCGCCCCAATAGCGTAGGCGCTGATCGGCGTGAATGGTGGCCTCGGCAACCAGTTGGGGTGGAATCTGCTGCCGTGACTGCAGGGTGGCGCAGGCCGAAATGGCCAGCAGGGCCACCATGGCAAGAATGGATCGCAGGGCGGTGCTGATAGTCACTGGCTCGGGTCTCGCAGTTCAGGCTGGCACCCAGGCCAGATGATATCGGTATGCAGGTGGCCAAGCCTTGCATATGGAAGTGTTCAATTGGTTATTGGTGGAGCGGGGCAGAACATGCAGGCAATTTTGTTGGTCGGGGCGGGCGGCGCCATTGGCGCGATGGCGCGATTTGGCCTGGCCAGTCTGGTTGGACGCCTGCTACCGATGTCGTTTCCTTTGGCGACATTGTTGATCAACATCATCGGCTCGGTGCTGATGGGCGTCGTGGTGGGGCTGATGGCCCGCTTCCTGCCGCCGCAGGCTGAAGGTCTGCGCTTGTTTGTGGCCGTCGGCGCACTGGGTGGTTTCACGACGTTTTCCTCGTTTTCGCTCGATACAATCGTGCTCATTGAGCGCGGCGCACTGCCACAAGCTGGCTTGTATGTGCTGTTGTCGGTTGTGGTTTGCCTCATAGGGCTTTATCTCGGGCTTTTGATGACCCGAGGCGTGGCATGAGTGGCGTTCAACAACGGCAGGTAGAGAGTGACGAAGACGGCATGCGTCTGGATCGCTGGTTTGCCCACCATTTTCCCCAGCTTGGCTTCGGACGGCTGCAGAAGCTGATCCGCAATGGCGAGGTCAAGGTCGACAAGGCCAAGGTCACGACCAGCACGCGCCTGTCGCCTGGTCAGACCGTGCGCATTCCGCCCATTGATGATCCCGGCGTCGTCAAGCCGGTCAAGGTCAACAATGATGACGTCAATACCATCCGGGACATGATCCTGTACGAGGATGACGACATCTACGTGCTCAACAAGCCGCACGGCCTTGCCGTGCAGGGCGGTACGGGCATGAAGCGCCATCTCGACGGCATGCTCAAGAGCCTGCCCAACAAGAAGGGCGAGCCGCCGCGGCTGGTGCACCGTCTGGATCGTGATACGTCTGGCTGCCTGATCGTTGCCAAGACCAAATCGGCCGCCAGCCATTTTGGTGAAGTGTTCCGCTCGCGTTCGGCCCGCAAGATCTACTGGGCTATCGTGGCGGGCAATCCGCATCCGCAGCAGGGCGAGATTTCGTGCTTTCTGACCCGGCAGTCGACCGACGATGGCGAACAGATGGTCGTGGTCAAGAATGGCACGCCGGGTGCCCAGCACTCGATGAGCTATTATTCGACGACGGACACGGCCAGTCGCCGCTTTGCATGGGTCACCCTCAAGCCGGTGACCGGACGGACCCATCAGTTGCGTGTGCACATGGCGCAGCTGGGCACCCCGATCATTGGCGATCCTCGCTATTTCAACATCGAGAACTGGCAGGGCGCGCCAGGGCTGAGCTATGGCCTGCATCTGCACGCGCGCCGCATTGCCATTCCTCTGCGCAATGGCGATCGTCTCGACATTTCAGCGCCATTGCCACCGCATATGCGGCACAGCTTTGAAACGCTGGGCTTTGACCCCGATCGCTACAGCGTTGGCAGCGATCCCGAGGACGGCAAATGATCCTTGTCATCTTTGACATGGATGGCACGCTGATCGACACCCAGGCGCTGATCACCGAGCACATGACGGCGACATTTCACGGTCTGGGGCTTGAGGCGCCATCGTCGGAAAAGTCACGCCGGGTTATCGGGCTGTCTCTGCCCGTCGCCATGGCGCATCTCGCGGATACGCTGGATGCGGTGCTGGTTGACCAACTTGTAGAAGCCTATCGGGCGCACTACCGCGCATCACTGGTAACCGATGCATCACGCGAGGCGCTGTTTCCCGGTGCACTTGATGCCCTCAAACGGCTCAATGCCCGCGATGACGTGCTGCTGGGCATTGCCACGGGCAAGGGATTGACCGGGGTGCACCGCATTTTGGGGCTGCACGGTGTGGCCAACTACTTCACCACCTTGCAGACGCCCGATCACAACCCATCTAAGCCCCATCCGGGCATGGTCCAGTCGGCGATGGCGGAGACTGGCGTCGATGCTGCGCAGACCGTGATGATCGGCGATACGACATTCGACATTGAGATGGGCGTGGCCGCGGGCTGCAAGACCATCGGCGTGACATGGGGCTATCACGAGCCGCGCGAACTGATCGCGGTGGGTGCGAGCACCATGATCGACCGCTACGACCAATTGGACGGCGCAATCCGTCAACTCGTGGAGTAAGTGCATGCGCGACCAGCTCGAAGACATCCAGAAGCATCTCGATGATGGCTATGGCCGCGCGCAGCACCTGAACAAGGTCGAACTGCCCAAGCGCTTCTACAAGGAAGTGGCGGCCGGGCCGGTCGATGGTGGGTTCACCGTGACGCTTGATGGTCGCCAGGTCCGCACACCGGGCCGGAAGATCCCGGTGATCGTGCCTGCGGCGCCGATTGCCACGGCCATGGCCAGCGAATGGGCCGCACAGGGCGAATTCATCAATCCGGGCACCATGCCCACTGTGCGCCTGATCAATTCGGGCGTCGAAAGCGGCGAAGACAGCGTGCCCGCTTTTCGCGATGAGATCGTCAAATTCGCCGGTGGCGATCTGCTGCTCTACCGTGCCGAAAGCCCGCAAGGGCTGGTGAACGCGCAGGAGCAGCACTGGGACGACGCGCTGGTGCGTCTGGCGCGCCATTTTGGCGTCAGTTTCCAGCCTACCTTTGGCATTCTGCATCAGGCCCAGCCGCAGACGACGCTGGACCGGCTTGCCGAGGTCCTCGCGAACGAGCACCTGATTTCGCTGACTGCCATGGTGTCGATGACCGGCCTGACCGGTTCGGGCCTGTTGACGCTGGGCTATTGGCACAAGCTGATCGACGCCGATGCCGTCTGGGCAGCAGCCCATGTCGATGAGGACTACCAGATCACCCAATGGGGTTCTGACGAGGAAGCGGCCGACCGCCGGGCCATGCGCCGGGTCGAGTTCGACACTGCCGTGGCCGTATTGGAGGCGATGCGCGCCTAGTGCGCCTTCGCACCACCCGTTGCGATAACCCATTGCGTGGTTTCGGCATCGATCTCCGATAGCGGGTCGGTGACGAAGTCGCGCTCATGGGCGTGGGGATGGGGCAGGGTCAGCCGTTCGGTCGCCATCCGCAGCCGGTCATAGGCAATGATATCAATATCGATCAGGCGCGGCCCCCAGACCTCCTTACGCACCCGCCCCATGGCCAGCTCGATCTCCAGCAGGGCATCGAGCAGCGCGATGGGGGCCAGATCGGTGCTGATGGCGATGGCCATATTGGCGAAGTCGGGTTGATCAGTCTTGCCCCAGGGGGCGGTGGTCAGCACCGAGGATCGCGCCGTTACGCTGATCTCGCGATGGTTGCCAATGCGTGCCACGGCATCTGCCAGTTGCGCGCGAGGGTCGCCGATATTGGCGCCGAGGCTCAGCCAGGCGGTGGCCATTAGCGTGCGCTCCGCTGCCGATGCAGCTCAATGGCCGCTTCTCCGCGCACCATGGCGATGGGGGCTTCTGGCTTGCGCAGACGAATGATCACCCAGGTGACCGCCTCAAATTCGGAAAACAGATCATCGATGATATTCTGGGCTACCGCTTCGAGCAGCTTCATCCGCCTGGTCTCGAAGGCCGCTTTGACCACATCGTAGATGTCGGCATAGGAAATGCCCGCGCTGAGGCGGTCGGTGGCCGCTGCTGCGGTCAGGTCAGTGCCCAGTTCAAGATCGATGAAGAATCGCTGGCCGAGCTTCTCTTCTTCGGCGAACACGCCGTGATAGCCGTAAAAGCCCAGATCTTTCAGGATGATACGGTCGCCCGTGTATGGCTCAGCCATTGCTGTTACCCCAGTTCGGTGGGCGGACCATACAGCGTCGCCTCGGCGACGCGAAGGGCATCGCGATTGGCGCGCACATCGTGTACCCGGAAGATGTGGCCACCATTGATATAGCCGAGCACATTGCTGGCGATGGTGCCGGCCAGACGCTGGTCTGCCGGCACGTCGAGCAGTTTGCCGATCATGGATTTGCGCGAGGTACCCACCAGAATGGCGAAGGCTCCCCGGTGCCGTGCCGTGCCGGCGCAGGCCTGCCGCAGATTGTTCAGGATGGCGTAGTTTTCCGCCACCGATTTGGAAAAGCCGAAGCCGGGATCAAGGATCAGCCGCTCCCCGCTCAGTCCCGCCTGTTCGGCCTTGCCGATCGTCGCATCAAAGTAGCGGTTCATGCTATCGGTCAGTGGGGTATCAGGATCGCGCGCCTTGTCCCAGTGCATGGCAATTACCGGCACATCGTAAAGCGCTGCGACCGACGCCATTTCCGGCGCGCCGCGCAGACCATGCACATCATTGATGATGCAGGCCCCAGCCTGAATGGCCTGGTCGGCGACCAGCGGCTTATAGGTGTCGATGGAGATCGGAGCGGTTATGCCCTCGGCAATCAGGGCATCGATCACCGGCATGACCCGATCAAGCTCCTGTTGCACACCCACCAGTTCGGCGCCCGGCCGGGTGCTCTCGCCGCCAATGTCGATAATGTCGGCGCCCTCGGCCAGCATGAGCCGGGCATGGGCCAGCGCGGCCTCAATCAGCTGGTGCTGACCGCCATCAGAGAAGCTGTCGGGCGTGACATTGAGAATGCCCATGATGCGGGCGGTCTGGCCCAGCTGCAGCGGCGGGCGCTTGGGCAGGGCGATGGTGTGGGTGCTGTGCATTGGCAAGCCCTCAGAACGGCCAGACCAGCATTAGCATGGGCACGGCCACCAATACGACAATCAGCGAGAGCGGGGCGCCCAGTCGCCAGTAATCGCCAAACTTGTAGCCGCCTGGCCCCATGACCAGCGTGTTGCACTGATGCCCGATGGGGGTGAGGAAGTCGCAGCCGGCGCCAATGGCCACAGCCAGCAGGAAGGCTTCGGGCTGATAGCCCAGTTCGGTGGCGAAGGTCGCCGCGATCGGGGCCATGACCAGCACGGTGGCGGCGTTGTTGAGGAAAGGCGTCACGGCCATGGCGGCAACCATGATCAGCGCCAACGCGCCCCAGCCGGGCAGGGTGCTGGCGGTCAGTGAGAGCCAGCCGGCGATAATTTCGGTGCCGCCGGTGGTGCGCAGGGAGTCCGCGACCGGGATCAGGCAGGCCAGCATGATCAGGATGGGCGCGTCGAGCTGGTTATAGACATCGCGCAGCGGGATGGCACGGCTGAGGACCATGGCGACGGCCGCAGCGAAGAAGGCGGGCGCCACGGGCACCAGACCCAGCGCCGATGCGCCCATGGCGATAGCCAGAATGACCAGTGGCACAAGGCCATTGCGAATGCTGCCAAGGCGCAGACCGCGTTCGACCAGCGGCAGGCAATCCCACTCGCGCAGCAGTTCGGGCAGCCGCTTGATGTGGCCCTGGATCAGGATCACGTCGCCGTTCTGAAAGCGGATCTGGCCAAGTCGTTCGGTGAAGCGCTCTTCGCGGCGGCTGACGGCTAGCAGGTTCAGCCCGGTGCGATCAAACAGGGTCAGTTCCTGCGCCGTTGCGCCGATCAGCCCCGAACTTTCACCGATCACCGCTTCGATCACGCCGAAATCGGCCGCGTCCTTGGTGGCCGCACCGCGCCGCTCGGAGAACACCAGGCCGGACTGGTTGACCATCTTGTCGAGTGCTTCGGGCTCGCCGGCGATCAGCAGGATGTCGCCGGCCCGAAGCTTGGCGTCGGGCAGGGGTGTGCGGGGGCGGCCACCGGCACCGACGATGCGGGTCACCATGCCACGCCCATCAGCGAGTGCCTGAATGTCGCCAATGGTGCGACCAATGGCCGAGGAATCCTCGGTGACGCGCGCTTCGGTGGTGTAGTTCTTGATCTCGACTGCGCTGTCGAGGCCCTGGGTCTCGCGCTGGCGCACGGGCAAGAGCTTGTAGAACAGGGCCAGAAAAATCACTCCAACCACGGTCAGGGCCAGTCCCACGGGGGTGTAGTCGAACATCGAAAAGGCTTCGCCGGTCAGTTCCATGCGCACGCGCGAGACGATGATATTGGGTGACGTGCCGATCTGCGTCATCAGCCCGCCCAGTAGCGAAGCAAAGGCCATGGGCATCAGAAACAGCGAGGGCGACACGCCGGAGCGGCGGGCCATCTGGAAGGCAATTGGCATCATGATGGCCAGCGCGCCGATATTCTTGACGAAGGCGCTAAGCACGGCGACCACAGTGACCAGCAGGATCAGCTGCGCGCGCGGTCCTGATATATTGGGCGCAAAGCGGCGCACTGCCACTTCCATGATACCCGAGCGCGATACGGCAGCGCTGACGATCAGCGCGCTGCCGACAATGATGACGATATCGTCGGAGAAGCCGGAAAACGCTTCGGCGGGCGAGACGACGCCGATGGCGAGGGACGCAAGCAGGGCGGCCACGGCCACCACGTCATAGCGCCAGCGGCCCCAGATAAACGCCACCATCATGGCGCCGATCAGCAGGAAGGCCAAGGATTGCTGAAGTGTCATTGCGGTTCCATAGCAGCCTGTCAGCGCACAACTCAACCCAGAGCGAACGCGTAGACAAGAGACAAAATCGACATGGGCGACTATAATTGGCGGAATGGATTTGAAACTGCGGCGGATTGGACATGTCGATGCACCCAAAACAGCTTTTCACCACGCTGGGGCCGTTAACGCGGGATCAGCTGGGTAAGATCCTGCCGCACGAACATGTTTTTGTGGATTTGCGGACGCCGGACCAGCCGGGCTATGCGCAGGCCGATACCGCGGCTGTGGTGGCGCTGATGGCCCCGCAGATCGAAGCCATCAAGGCGCAGGGCATTACGGCGTTGGTCGAGTGTTCTACCGGTGGTGTCGGGCGGCGCGCCGATCTGGATCTGGCCGTGTCGCTGGCCACTGATTTCCCTATTGTGGTGCCCACTGGCAATTACCGTGAGCCTTGGATACCCGACTGGGTTGCGACCGCCAGCGAGGCGGCGCTGGAAAGGTGGATGCTCAAGGAACTCAATGAGGGCATCGAGGATACCGGGGTGCAGGCGGCGTGGATCAAGATCAGTGCCGGCGATGACGGCATAACGCCCCTTGAAGCGCGTATATTGCGGGCGGCGGCGCATGCGGCCAAGGCAACGGGGGCGGTGATCGGCTCGCATACGATCAAGGGGCGGGTGGTAATGGATCAGCTCGACATCATCGAGGCCGAAGGTGGTAGAGCCGACCGGTTCATCTCCATCCATACCCAGGCCGAACCTGATTTTGACATGCACAGGGCGGTTGCGGCGCGCGGCGCCTGGATTGAGTATGACCATGTCGGGCGGGCGTCCGATGACGAGGTGGTGGCGCTGATCCTGCGGGCGCTGGAGGCAGGATTGGGCAGGCAATTGCTGCTTAGTCACGACCGGGGCTGGTTTGACCCGGCCAAGCCTGGTGGTGGAGAGCCGCAGCCCTATACGCATCTGGTAGCGCATCTATTGCCCCGATTGCGGGCAGCGGGGGTGGACGACGACATGATCGTGCAATTGACCGAAACCAATCCGTTCGAGGCCTATGCCCGCTAGGCGAAAGCGGCGCGATACTGGCTGGGCGTGGTGCCTTTGAGCGCCTTGAACTGGCGGTTGAAATTGGCCAGCGAGTCATAGCCCACCAGCCCCGCGATCTGACCGATAGGCTGGCTGGTGGAGGAGAGCAGGGCACAGGCCCGACCAATGCGCAGGCGGATCAGATACTGGCTGACGGTCTGCCTTGTATGGCGCAAGAAGGTGCGGTGCAGGCCAGACGGGCTGAGCGCAGCAATATCGGCTAGTTGCGGCACGGTGAGTGGCTCGGCGAAATGGTCGTGGATATGGCTGAGCACCCGATCGATGCGGCCGCGATCGGTTGCAGCAGGGGCCAGTTCCGGCGCGGTGGCCGAAAGCGGCGTTGCCGCCCGATCCTGTGCCAGCACAGTCAGCACCCGGACCAGACTGAGAAAGCGATCCACCGCCGGCTGGGTGAACAGGGTCTGGATGAGCGGACGGGCGGTACTGGCCGTTTCAGGCGAGAAATGCAGCCCTGTTGCGGCTCGGTTGAGCATGGCGGCAACGCTGCGCAACTCGGTATTGGCTGTCAGCCGCTCGGCCCATTCGGGCAGGAACCACATGACAAGGGCAGTGTGCGGGGCGCTGCAATCAGCGCGATCAAGAGAATGCCAGGTGTGCGGCAGGTAGGGCCCGATCAGCACCAGATCGCCATCGTCATAGCGCCCGATATGGTCACCGATAAACCGTTGCCCCTTGGAGTTCAGCGTCAGGGTCAGTTCGAATTCGGGGTGGTGGTGCCACTGAAACGGAATGCCATCGTCGAGGCGCCGGTTCAGTGTGGCCCAGGACGCGTCATCATCGGGTGAAACATGTTCCAAATAGGGCTTCATTTGGCGCTCTGTCCCCTCGATACGCCAGAATAGTATCAGTATTGGCCTGCTGGGGGCAAGCGAACGCCAGCTTGAGCGGCTAGGCTTCTCTCACAAGCCAAACCCGAATGGGGACAGGACATGGGAGACCGACATGCAAGCAGCAACAACCAAGCGCGACAGCCATCCAACCACGCAGGTGGTGACGACCCAGCTCAAGGACATCGTCAAGAAGCTGCCCCTGCGGGTGCTGAGCCCGGCGGATTGGGAGCACTGGGTAACCAAGGGCTATGTGATTGTTCGCAATGCGGTTCCACAGGAAAATGTCGAGCGTCTCAAGGCTTTGCTCTGGGAATTTGAAGAAAAGAATCCGGCAGATCCGGACACCTGGTACACCCCGCAGCGGCGTGATCACATCATGAAGGAGCTCAACGGCACCGGCATGGTGGAGATCTACAACCACCAGTTGCTCTGGGATAACCGGATGGAGCAGCGCGTCTATGACGCCTTTGTCGATATCTGGGATATCGAGGAGCTCTGGACCAGTATCGACCGCGCCAATCTCAATGTCCCCAAAAAGGTCAAGGGTAACCCCAATGGCTTCATCCACTGGGATAGCGACACCTCGCTCGATCCGCTGCCCATCGGCGTGCAGGGCGTGCTCAGCCTGGTCAAGCAGGATGGCGATGTGGGTGGTTTCCAGTGCATTCCCGAGCTGTTCTATAATTTCGACGAGTGGGTGAAGACCCAGCCGGCCGATCGCGATCCGATGCATCCGGACACCACCGGGCTGACCATCACCAATATCGAGATGGAGCCCGGCGATCTGATGATCTTCAATACGCTGCTTGCTCATGGCGTGCGGCCCAACCATTCCGATGAGCGGGTACGCATGGCGCAGTACATTTCCATGTTCCCCGCTGATGAGGACAATGCCGCCGAGCGCGCCGAACGGGTGCGGTTGTGGCGTGGACTGGATCACCCGCAGCGCGATGCATTTCCCGGTGATCCGCGCGAATGGGAAAAGAAGAATGCCGCGGTCGCCAAACTGACGCCGTTGGGCGAAAAACTGCTCGGCGCGCAGAGCTGGCGCTGAGCTAAACGACGCGGATGGAATAGTTTTTCTGCCGTGTCGCCAATTGCGCAATAGCAGGCCTGTCCGAAGCGTTGGTGCTTCTGGAGGGGCCTGCTACACGACGCCATGTCCAGCGTCATCCCGTTTTTCATGCGCTTCGTGCCCGGTCTCGCCCCTGTCAGTCTGGGCGAGCGGTTGCGGGCGTCCCTTGGTGCCGTCATCGGTATCGTTATTACCGGTGCGGTCGCGACCCTGGCGCTGAGCAGCAGTGATGTGCCGCTGCTGATTGCGCCCATTGGCGCCTCCGCCGTGCTGCTGTTTGCCGTGCCGATGAGCCCGCTGGCGCAGCCTTGGTCCATCATTGGCGGCAATACTATCGCGGCCCTGATCGGTGTCACCTGCGCCCGCTATATCTCAGATCCCATGCTCGCGGCAGGTTTGGCCGTGGGCGCGGCCATCGCGATTATGATGGCGATGCGGTGCCTGCATCCGCCTAGTGGGGCGGTGGCACTGACAGCTGTGCTGGGCGGGCCTGCCATCACCGCGGCTGGTTATGGGTTCGTCATCTGGCCCGTGCTGATCAACTCATTGCTGCTGCTGGCGGTGGCTTTGGCCTTCAATAATCTGACGGGTCGCCACTATCCGCATCTCACCCCAGCGCCTGCAGTCAATCCGCACAAGACGGCTGATGCGCTGCCCAGCGGTCGGCTCGGTGTGTCGGCGGCCGATATCAGTGCCGTGTTGGCACAGCATGACGTGGTGCTGCCGGTGGCGGCCGATCAGCTTGAGGATATCCTTCACCGCGCCGAGATGCGCGCGTATGACCGCCGCTCGGCCGGGGTAACCTGTGCGCAGGTGATGAGCCGCGATGTGCTCTCGGTTGGCCCCAAGACCAGTCTGCGCGAGGCGCTGCGGTATCTGCGTGAGCATCACATCAAGGCATTGCCCGTGGTCGATCACGACAATCGGGTGATCGGCATCCTGACCCAGACCGATCTGCTCGACAAAGCCGATTGGGGCATGTCGGCGACGGGTTCTGGTCTGGGGTGGCGCCTGCGCGCGATAAGCAATTCAGATCGCTCGCTCAAGGGACGGGTGGAGGACGTTATGAGTACGCCGGTCAAGGCTGCTCATCCTGATACTCATATCGCCCAGGTAGTGCCTTATATGGCCGATGCCGGGCTGCATCATTTGCCCGTCACCGATGATGATCAGCGGTTGGTTGGCATGCTGACCCAGTCCGATGTGATGGCCGCCATGTATGCAGTGTCGGTCGGCGAGACCGCTTTGGCCGTAGCGCAGACCCCCGTGCGACCGGCCAGAAAAAAGGCGCTGCCCGTGAGTAGCGCCTGATAATTTGAGTCCGGAAACACCGCCAAGGTGTTGAAACTGAATCCTAGTTCAGAGTCGCGCTGGGCGTGGCGAACAGGTCGTATTCATCGCTGTCAGTCACCAGAACGTCGATCATGTCGCCGGGCTTGATGCCGGTGGCATTGGTGATGATGACCTGGCCGTCGATCTCGGGCGCATCCCATTTGGAGCGGGCAATCGCCTTGTTCTGTTCGGGCTGCACATCGTCCACCAGCACCTGAATGGTGCGGCCGACCTTCTTGGCCAGCTGGCCGGTCGAGACGTTCTGCGCCACTTCCATCAGCCGTTCGAAGCGATCCTGCATGACATCGTCGGGCACAATGCCTTCGAGTTCATTGGCAGGGGCGCCGGTGACGGGCTCATATTTGAAGCAGCCGGCGCGGTCGATTTCGGCTTCCTCGATGAAGTCGAGCATCATCTCGAAGTCTTCTTCGGTCTCGCCGGGAAAACCGACGATGAAGTTCGAACGCACGGTGAGGTCCGGAACCTGCTCGCGCCACTTCAGGATGCGGTTGAGCGTCTTGTCCTGATGGGCGGGACGACGCATGGCCTTGAGCACCTTTGGCGAGGCGTGCTGGAACGGAATGTCGAGATAGGGCAGCACCAGGCCTTCGGCCATCAGCTCCATGATCAGATCCACATGGGGGTAGGGGTAGACGTAGTGCAGACGCACCCAGGCACCCAACTGGCCCAGTTCCTTGGCCAGATCGTAGAACTTGGCCTTGACCGGGCGGCCACGGTAATTGGACTCGGCATATTTGATGTCGACGCCATAGGCGCTGGTGTCCTGGGAGATCACCAGCAGTTCCTTGACGCCATTGCGGACCAGACCTTCGGCTTCGCCCAGAATGCCGGCAGCGGGACGCGAGGCCAGATCGCCGCGGATCTGCGGGATGATGCAGAACGAGCAGCGATTATTGCAGCCTTCGGAAATCTTGAGATAGGCGTAGTGGCGCGGGGTCAGCTTGAGGCCTTGCTCGGGCACCAGGTCAACGAATTTGTTGGGCACGGGCGGCAGGTGCTCATGCACGGCGCTGACCACATTCTCGTATTGGTGCGGGCCGGAGATGGCGAGCACGGACGGGTGTGTCTGACGGATCAGCTCTTCTTCGACGCCCAAGCAGCCCGTGACGATGACGCGGCCGTTCTCATTGAGGGCTTCGCCGATGGCTTCGAGCGATTCCTGCTTGGCGCTGTCGAGAAAGCCGCAGGTGTTGACCAGGACGATATCGGCCCCGGCATAGTCGCGGCTGAAGGCATAGCCCTGGCTGCGCAGCGTGGACATGATGCGTTCACTGTCGACGAGGGCTTTTGGGCAGCCGAGGCTGACGAGGCCGATTTTAGGCGCTTGGCTCATGTGAGCTTCTTGTTCCGATGTGGGAAAGGATTGCGCGCGTCATACAGAGAATTTGATAGTTACGCAATGTGACCGCCCCTCGGCAGGTGGGTGGCTGCCGTGCTGTGACCGGCCAGCAGGCTGGCTATGAGTGCACTTCTGAACAGTGCGTTTGCATTTGAGCCGATATTGGAAACGCTCGCTATGCTTTAGGAGAGCGGCACCGGCGTCAGAAATCTGGCGCATCCGACCCCGCTCAAAGGAGCCTTGCCTTGTTCGATCGTCTCTCCACCTATTCGCCGCAGGCCCTTGGCGTGCTCCGTATCGCGACCGCCCTGCTGTTCATCGCCCACGGTACCCAGAAGCTGTTTGGCTTTCCTGTAGCGGCCATGGGCCCAACCGAAGGCCTGATGCTGATTGGCGGTCTGCTGGAAGTGTTTGGCGGTCTGGCCGTGCTGGTTGGCTTCTTTACCCGTCCAGTGTCGTTCGTGCTCAGCGGCATGATGGCCGTGGCCTATTTCCTGTTCCACTTCCCCGGCAGCTTCTTCCCGCAGGCCAATGGCGGCGACGCAGCCGTGCTGTTCAGCTTTGTGTTCCTGTATCTGGTGTTCGCCGGCCCCGGCGCCTGGAGCATCAACAAGCAGTAAGCTTGCCGAATTGAATCAAGAAGGCCGCCCAGATGATTGTCTGGGCAGCCTTTTTCTTTCGTGCCGCGCAGCGCGATCAGCTTTTGGCAGGTGGCGTGCGTTTGGCGGTGCGGCGTGGCTTGTGCGTCTCGCCGGGTTTGGTGGCGGGGGAGCGGGTTGCCGCTGGCTTGGGTGCCTCGGCTGGCTTGGCGCTGGCTGGCGGGACGTAAGGGGCGGGCTCGGTCGCCGGGGTGATGTATTCATCGGCTTCAGCGTAATCGGCGTCTTCGCCTTCCTCGGCCAGATCCCGAATGGCGTCGCGCACCTCGTCGATCAGGGACGAGGAATAACGCGAGCGGTTGACCGTCTCGCCGCTCTGCTCATGGGTCTTGAACCAGACCAGCAGGGCTTCACAGGTGACGCGCAGGATGATGAAGGCCAGCAGACCATAGACCGCGATCTCCAGCAGGCCCCACAGGCCCATGCCAAAGCCGAAGCTGAAGGTCAGGAACAGATGGCTGACGGCCCAGAGCAGAATGCCGCCCAGACCCAGCGCATAGAGAATGGGCACCAGCTTGGGCGACAGGATGGCGTCGAGCCGGAACAGGGTCTGGCGGGTGAACAGGCGCTTGAGGTCGTCCAGCGTCATGACGGGCTCCTTGGAAATGGCTTAAAACAGGGTTCGATTCGATTGTTACGCAAGTTGGGGGTCGGCGCCAGCCCCGACAAGGCTTGGCTCGGATGCGTCCACCGTGGGGCCGAAACGGGCCTCAAAGGTCTGCCGCAGCACCGAGATCGACCTCGGGCATGGACACCAGATGCCCCAGATCCTCGAAGCTGGTCACCCCGGCGTCGGAAATGCCGCAGGGCACGATGCCGTCATAGTGACCCAGATCGGGCGACACATTGAGCGAAATGCCGTGAAAAGTGACCCATTTGGACACCCGCACGCCGATGGCCGCGATCTTGTCCTCGGTCAGCACGCCCTTTTCCGAGCGCTTGACCCAGACGCCGATGCGCGGCGCCGGCTTGCTCTCGGCCTTGATATTGTGGGCCGCCAGCGTGTCCACCACCCAGTCCTCAAGCCCTTGCACCAGGCAGCGGATATCGCGGCCGCGCTGTGTCAGGTCCAGCATCACATAGGCCACGCGCTGGCCTGGACCGTGATAGGTGTATTGCCCACCCCGACCCGCATCGAATACCTCAAAGCGGTCTGAGAGCAGGTCTGCGGGCTGCGCAGAGGTACCTGCGGTGTAAAGCGGCGGGTGCTCGAGCAGCCAGATGGCTTCTTCGGCCGCGCCAGCGGCAATGGCGGCGGCGCGGGCCTTCATGGCGGCCAGTGCGACGGGGTAGGGCACGGGCTCGCCCGAAATCACCCATTGCACAGGCCGGGCGTCGTTCCGTGCCAATTTGCTACGGATTTCGCAGTGCGCGTCACCATTTGTTAACGGTTCCATAACCATGGGTGCCAGAGGATACCTTCACATAAGAGATTCACCGGCACCTTGAGCGGCGCCGCGACGGGGTTCAGATATATCTATGGGCACATTAGACAATATTGAAGTGGACATCACCGTCGAACTGGGTGCCACGACGATGCCGATCCATCATTTGCTGCGCATGGGCCGTGGTGCGGTGATCGAACTCGATGCCGGCGAGAACGATCCCCTGTGCATCTATGCCAATGGCACGCTGATCGCGCATGGCGAAGTCAGCGTCGAGGACGGGCATTTGCGCGTGCAGATCTCCAACAAAACCTCGCGTCACCGCTAGCCTCTCCACAGACATTTCCAAATCTCGATTTAAGCGCTTGAGGTTACGACAGACCTTTGCTACATCCCCACTCGCTTCGCCCGGTGGGCGTGGCTCTACCAGAATGCGGTCGTGGCGGAATTGGTAGACGCGCAGCGTTGAGGTCGCTGTGGGGTAACACCCGTGGAAGTTCGAGTCTTCTCGACCGCACCATCATCTCCGGATGATACGAAAAAATGGGCTGCCCCTCGGGGCGGCCCTTTTTGTTTGCGGTAGGTGCAGATTCGGTCCTGCTGCAGATGCAGGGAAGCTGCGCATTCCATCCCGATTGCTTTGTTTCTGGCGCCGCACTAATCCTAGCGAATTCAGCTGGTGCGGTGCGCTCCCAAATGTCGAAAAACTCTGAAAAGCCGCAGGGCATGGGCACTTTTGGCGGGGTGTTCACGCCCAGCGTGCTGACGATTCTGGGCCTGGTACTGTTCTTGCGGCTTGGCTATGTCGTGGGCACGGTGGGGCTGTGGCAGACGCTGCTGA
This sequence comes from Devosia sp. J2-20, assembly GCF_055808475.1. Lineage (NCBI taxonomy): Bacteria > Pseudomonadati > Pseudomonadota > Alphaproteobacteria > Hyphomicrobiales > Devosiaceae > Devosia > Devosia sp. J2-20. The sequence continues at coordinate 1,471,444 of NZ_CM147870.1, forward strand.
TTATCGGATTGGCCAGCCTAGTGTCGGTGCTCACCAGTATCTCGCTGGCGGCGGTGGCCACCAATATCGAGGTCAAGAGCGGCGGGGTGTACTACATCATCTCGCGCACGCTGGGCGTGGCCTATGGCGGGGCCATCGGGCTGGTGCTGTTTGTGGCGCTGGCGGTCTCGGTGGGGTTTTACTGCGTCGGCTTTGCCGAGGGCGTCACGGCGACTTTTGACATCACCACGCCCTTTGCTGCGCAGGGCATTGCGGCGGCCGCGGTGCTGCTGATGGCGGTGATCGCCTGGTTCGGCTCGGATCTGGCGACCCGGGTGCAATATGTCGTCATGGCCTTTCTGGTGTTTTCGCTGATTTCCTTTGGCATGGGCGCCTGGGGGCATTGGGACAATTCGCGGCTGGTTGCCGCGTTGGGTCCAAATCAGGGCTGGATCGGCTTCTGGCCAGCCTTTGCCATCTTCTTTCCGGCGGTCACCGGCTTCACCCAGGGGGTGAACATGTCCGGTGATCTGGCTGATCCGGTTCGCAGTATTCCCCGCGGCACTGCCTATGCGGTAGGCCTTTCCATCCTTGTCTATGTCGTGGTGGCGGTGCTGCTGGCGGGCGCGGTGCCACGCGGTATCCTGACCTTCGACTATGGCGCAATGCGCAATGTCGCCGCGTTCGGGCCGCTGATCGATGCGGGAATTTTCGCTGCCACGCTGTCCTCGGCGCTGGCGTCGCTGATGGGGGCTCCACGCATCCTGCAATCGCTGGCCAAGGACAAGGTGTTTCCGTTCCTGGCCGTGTTCGGGGTCGGGCATGGCCCGAGCGACAATCCACGCAACGGGATTTTGCTGATCGCGCTGGGCACGGTGGCACTGGGCAATCTCAATGTCATCGCCTCGGTCGTGGCCATGTTCTTCGTGGTGACCTATGGCCTGCTCAATTACGCAACCTATTTCGAAGCCAGCGGCCGCAGCCCGTCCTTCCGGCCGGCGCTGAGCTGGTATGATCCGCGCCTGAGCCTTGTCGGCGGTCTGGTATCGCTGGGGGTGATGCTGGCCATCAATCTGACAGCGGGGCTGGTGGCCATAGCGGTGATCCTGGCGGTCTATCAATATCTGCAATCGACTGCGACCGAGGCACGCTGGGCCGACGGGCAACGCTCCTATGAGCTGCAGGCGGTGCGCGACAATCTGCTGGCAGCGAGTGCGCGGCCCGAGCATGCCCGCGACTGGCGTCCGCAAATCCTGGCTTTTTCCAATGATGAAGCGCGCCGCGAGCGCCTGCTGCGCTTTGCTGCCTGGATTGAGGGTCATAGCGGCCTGACCACGGTGATCCGGATATTGGAGGGCAAGGGCAGGCGGGCCCGGCGCGAGCTGGCCCTTGCCGAAAAGGCGCTGGAGCGCGATCTGGCGGCCAAGGGGCTGACGGCGTTCCCGTTGGTGGTGTCAGCGACCGATCTGGATGTTGCCGTGCCGGTGGCCGTACAATCGGTGGGGATCGGGCCCACCCGCATCAATACCGTGCTGCTCAACTGGCTTGATCCGGCCAAGCGCACCGAGGATCCCGAACAGGCCAAACGCTTTTTGGGTAATCTGCATGCCTCGTTCCTGCTGGGTTTCAATCTGGTGGTGTTTGATGCCCATGAGGATGATTGGGAACGGCTGACCGCGACCAGGCCTGCCGCGCGCACCATCGATATCTGGTGGTCCGACAATGCGACCGGTCGGCTGATGTTGGTGCTGGCCTATCTGATGACCCGCAATACCGATTGGCGCGGTGCGCCGATCCGGGTGATCACGGCGCATGCCGAAACCGATGTCGACCTGCGCAAGGCCGAGCTTGAGGAAGAACTCAAATCGGTGCGCATCGCGGCCGAGGTCATTGTTCTGCCAATCGGGGACGACCGGCTGGAAGGCTTGATTGGGCAATCAGCCGATAGCGCCATTGTGTTTGTGCCGCTGGGTATTCGCGAGCAGGAGTTCACCGACTGGTTGGGCACGCCGCTGGCCAACATCCTGCCGCGCCTGCCAATTGTTGCGCTGGTGATGGCCGCCGAGGAAATGGACCTTTCTGCTGACCCTGATCAGGCGGAGATCTCCGACTAGTCGTCCGAGGCGGCCTGGGCGACACTTCTTGGCGGTTCTGACGAAGAATTCACTGCAAGGGTCGGAAATCGCTACGGCAAAGCTGGCGGATCATGGGCTGATTGGTTACAGCTGAAGAGCCCCGTAATCCCGGCGAAAAGGGCCTCCCGTGATCACAGACCCCGACAGCACCTCCGGCGAAGAGTCCGGCATCGATCCCAATGCCTTTCGCGATGATGATGATCGTATCAGTCCGCACTGGCTGGAGCGCTTGCGCGCCTTCCTGATTGCCGGGCGCAGCGAAGACATCGCCACGGTCATGCAGCCGCTCTATTCGTCCGATGTCGGCGACGTGCTGGAATCGCTCGATGCCGATGAGCGCCTGTTGCTGGTCCGCCTGCTGGGCGAGAATTTTGACTATTCCGCGCTGACCGAGGTCGATGAATCGATCCGCGTCGAGCTGATGGAAGAACTGCCCAACGCTGAAATCGCGCGCGGTATGGCCGGGCTCGATAATGACGACGCGGTCTTCATCCTCGAGGACATGGAGCAGGTCGACCGCGACGAGGTTCTGGCCAAGCTGCCGACCTTTGAGCGGCTCAGCCTCAAGCGCAGTCTGGACTTCCCCGAAGATTCCGCCGGTCGGCGGATGCTCACCGATTTCATCGCCATTCCGCCCTTCTGGACGGTGGGTCAGACCATCGACTATCTGCGGCGCGAGGTCGATCTGCCGGATGAATTCTACCAGATCTATGTGGTGGATGCGTCCTACTCGGTGCTGGGCACCATCCCGCTGGACAAGTTCATTCGTGCGCCACGCACCACATCGATTGAATCGATGATGAACACCAATCTGGTGCTGGTCGACGCCAATGAAGATCAGGAAGAAGCCGCCCGCGACTTCGAGCGCTACGATCTGGTCGAAATCGGCGTGGTGGATGAGAGCAATCGTCTGGTCGGCGTGCTGACGATCGATGACATTGTCGACGTGATCCACGAAGAGGCCGATGAAGACATCAAGCTGCTCGCGGGTGTGGGTGACGAGGATATTTCTGATTCCACCGCCGATACCGTGCGCAGTCGTGTGCCGTGGTTGATCGTCAATCTGTTCAGCGCTGTGATGGTGTCCATGGTGATCGGGCTGTTCAATGCCACCATCGAGCAGATGGTGGCGCTGGCCGTGCTGATGCCGATTGTCGCCTCCATGGGCGGCAATGCGGGCACCCAGACCATGACGGTGACCGTACGGGCGTTGTCGATGCGCGAACTCGATGGCCGCCGCCTGCGCCGGTTGATCACGCGCGAGATGGTGGTTGGCCTGTTCAACGGCGTGATTTTTGCCGTGCTGATCGGGCTGGTCACCTGGCTGCGCTTCAACAATCTGCAGTTGGGCGGGGTTATCGGTCTGGCCATGGTGATCAATATGGCCGTGGCGGGGACAGCCGGAATTCTCATTCCGCTGACGCTCGACAAGTTCAAGGCCGACCCGGCGATCGCTTCTTCGGTGTTTGTGACCACTGTCACCGATGTCGTTGGGTTCTTTGCCTTTTTGGGCATTGCCGGGCTGTGGTTCGGGCTGTTTTAGCGCCGTTTCACCCCCTTCAGAACGCGACTCGAAGAGACGTTCACGCCTGTGGACTGTGGCAACATCGCCGCTTGCAAAGCTTTTATGACGCGGTTAACGATTTGATACCGGACCTTGCGGGGACAGCTTTGTCTTCCTATTTGTCCGGAGTGAACGGCTGACAAGGAGCGATTTATGCGTGGTCAACCGAGAGCCACTTTGTGGCGTGCAGCAAGCTGGACAATGGTTTGCCTGCTCTCGATGGGATTGGTTTTCTCCGTGGTTGCTGGCGTCTAGGCGCTGGAGTTATTCACTTTCAAAAATTCAGGAAGGGCGCCCGGGGCACTTGGGCGCCCTTCTTTTTGTCTGGAGTTGCGGATGATCCATATGATCAAGCTGTGCGTGGGCGTATCGAGCTTTGAAGAGCTCGAGAGCTATCGCAATGAGCGCGCCCATTGGTGGGATGCCGATTACGGTGAGGATGTGCATGTCCACCGCACCCGCATGATGCCCAAACGCGCTGCGGAGATGGAGGGGCAAGCCTCGATCTACTGGGTGATTGGCGGGCAGGTGGTGTGCCGCCAGCCTATCCAGCGCCTGGCGCCCTATACCGATCCCGAGGGCAAGAATTACTGCGACATCATTCTGGCCCCAGACCTGATCCGCACCGTCCCCTATCCCAAGCGGCCCTTTCAGGGCTGGCGCTATCTCAAGCCCGACGATGCGCCGCCCGATCTGGGCGCCAATGAGAACGCAGATTCGCTGGCGCTGGCTGCCGACCTCGCCAAATTGGGACTGATCTAGGGGTTAAGATCGGTTAATCTTAAGCGCCTGTTAACCATAGCAGCCCTTGTTAGCAGTGTGCGTTTGAGCACTGATTTGGGGGGCGACGATGGCGCGAAACGGTGCGCATGTCATAGTGGTCGGAAATGAAAAGGGCGGGTCGGGCAAATCGACCACCGCCTTTCATCTGGCAATCTATCTGCTGCATGCTGGCCACCGGGTGGCCAGCATTGATGTGGATAGCCGCCAGCAGACCTTTACCCATTATGTCCGCAACCGGCGCGCCTATGCGCAGGAGCGCGGCATCAATCTGCTCAATCCGCAGCATTTTCATCTGCCATCGGCCTGGGGCGACTCGCGCCGCGAGAACGATCAGGCCGAGTTCGACGTGTTCCGCCGCGCTGTCAGCGAAGTGGAAAACCGCGCCGATTTCGTCATCATCGATACGCCCGGCTTTGATACCAATCTGACGCGACTGGCCCATTCGCTGGCCGACACACTGGTGACGCCGATCAATGACAGTCTGATCGACATCAATGTGCTGGCTCGGGTGGACGCGGAAACCGGTGTGCCAGTCGAAACCAGCCATTATGCACGCCTTGTGCAGCGGGCGCGGTCCGAACGCCTGTCAGTGACTGGCGAGAGCGTCGACTGGGTGCTGGTGCGCAACCGCATCTCCATGCTCGGTTCGCGCAATGCAAGGCAGGTGCATGCCACGCTTGATGCCATTGCCACGCGCTTTGGCTGCCGGGTATCGGATGGCATTGCCGAGCGGGTTATCTTCCGTTCGCTGTTTTCGAGCGGTCTGACGGTGTTTGATCCGCTCGATAGCGAGGGGGGCGGCGAACACGCCAGCGTCTCCCATGTCGCGGCCCGGCAGGAATATCGCAACCTGGTAGGGGCGCTCAATCTGCCCATCATTCAGCGCGCGGCCGAACCGATGCGGCTGTCGGCCTGATCACGCGTTAATCGTTTAACGATTATTCACCATCGGCACGCTTGCAAGCCTGCGCCGAAGGCCGGACAATTGCGCTCGGGTTTCGGGAGTGAAAAATGGCCGGACATGGCGTCCATGTCATCGTTGTAGGCAATGAGAAAGGCGGGTCGGGCAAGTCCACGACGGCCTTCCATCTGGCGATCTATCTGCTCTATCAAGGCTACAAGGTGGCCTCGATCGACGTGGATAGCCGCCAGCAGACGCTGACCCATTATGTGCGCAACCGCCGGGCCTGGGCCAAGGGGCGGGATCTGCGGCTGCCCCATACCACCCATTTCCATCTGCCGGTGGCGCGTGGCGACTCGCTGCGCGAGAACCACAAGGTGGAGTTCGACCTGTTCCGCCAGGCGGTGGGGGAGGTAGAGCACGATGCCGATTTCGTGGTGATCGACACCCCCGGCTTTGACACCAATCTGACACGGCTGGCCCATTCGCTGGCCGACACGCTGGTTACCCCGGTCAATGACAGTCTGATCGATCTCAACGTGATGGCGCAGATTGACCCGGTCACGGGTGAGCCGCGTGAGATGAGCCACTATTCTCGGCTGGTGCAGCGGGCGCGCTCGGAGCGGCTGGCGATTGACGGGAGAACCGTTGACTGGGTGCTGGTGCGCAACCGCATCTCGATGCTGAGCTCGCGCAATATGCGGCAGGTTCAGACCATGCTGGAGCGGATTGCGCTGCGGCTGGGTTGCCGGGTGGCTGACGGGATCGCCGAGCGCGTAATCTTCCGCTCGCTGTTTCCGGCGGGTCTGACGGTATTTGATCCGCTCGACGAGGACATGCTGGGCGGCGTGCCGTCAATGTCCCATACCAGTGCGCGACAGGAATATCGCAATCTGGTGGAAGCGCTGCACCTGCCTGTCAGCGAACGGGCCGAAGCGCGCAAGGCGCTCTCGGCAAGCCTGTCGCCACACAAGGATGGATCCCAGCGCTTCGTACACATGCTCAATAGCGAAATCTGAGGGCAGGCGGCCTAACGGTCGCCTACATTGAGCTTGAGTGCGCGGGCACCGCCAGGTGCAAACACGTCGATATCCACATTGACGGGATCCTGCACCATGCGGCGCGTGCGGGCCGACATGGCCATCACAACACCGAGCAGGTCACCCACACCGCGCTTGCGCGGCATCATGCGATCGGTAATTCCGGCCAGCACGCGATTGCGCGCGGCCATATCTTCATTGAGCAGACTCGAACGACCCACAAAGTTGGCCAGCTCGGTCAGGGCAGTACGTTCGCTCATTGGGCTACTCCAAACACAGGCACCAATTTGCTTCCCCTATTGGCCAGTGGCTCGGTGGCCCTGGCTCGTTTTCTTGTCGTCTCAGTTCAGCTCTGCATTGCCAGGCATGCCAGGTTCTGCTGCTTGAGCTGGTTGCACATGGCGGTCGCGTCGTCGCGGCCACCAAAGCCGATGAAGCGGGCGCGGTAGAACACGCTGCCATTCTTTTCAAAGCGCTCCACATAGGAGCGGAAGTCACCCAGATTGCCGGCCTTGCCAGCGGCATCGGCCAGCATGGCGCGGGCGCTGTCTTCGGATGGACCTGCGCCGATCTGCACGACCCAGCCGCCGGGCGCGGGGGCTGCGGCAGCGGTCTGCACACTGCCCGAGGTCAGCAGGTCGATAGGCTGGTTATTGGCCTGGATCGGTGCGGGGGGCTGCATGCCCAGCGGCGCCGATGGTGTGGTCTGGCCGAGCGCAGCGGGCGGCGCGCCCAGATTATAGGTATCGCTGAGCCAGGCGCCGATGACGTCTTCGCTGGGATAGGCCGGCTGTGGCGCCTGGGAAGGCGCTGCAAGCGTGTTGGCGGCCTGTACAGCAGGCTGCAGACCCAGATCGGCGGGCATGGGTGCCGGTACCGGTGCAATGCTGGCCACGGCCACCTGTGGCGCGACTGGGGTCAGCTGCGCCTGTGGCTGGGCGCCATTAGCGGCAACCAGCTGCGCCAGACGGAAGCCGGGCAGCGGCATGGGCATAACAAAGACGGGGGCAGCGGCGGGCGACTGGGCGACAGCCACCTGTGTGTTCCCCTGACGACCCGGCATCGGGATCATGGCGGTGCGCAGATAGTCGCCGCGGCGGCCCTTGGTCAGATAGGTCGACACCAGCTGGCGAACCTTTTCGTCACGCGAGGCGGACGAGTTGAAGCCAAAGGCAACAATCACGATGTGGCGGTTGTCCTTGCGGGCGGCGGTGAGCAGGTTGGACCCTGCGGCGTTGATATAGCCGGTCTTGATGCCGTCCACAGCGCCCATATAGCCCAGCACGCGGTTGTGGTTGCCATAGGTCTTCTTGCCGTAGCTGAAGCTCTTGGTCTGGAACAGTTCATAATAGCTGGGGAAGTGCTGGTAGATGGCGATGCCCAGAATGGCCTGGTCGCGCACTGTAGTCAGCTGAGCGCCATCGGGCAGGCCCGAGGCGTTGCGATAGGTGGTGCTGCGCATGCCAAGAGCACGGGCCGTTGCCGTCATCCGCTTGGCGAAATTCTCTTCGGAGCCCGAGATGTGCTCGGCGATGACGCGGGCCATATCATTGGCCGACAGGGTCACCAGCGACTTCATGGCGTCTTCCACCGTAATAGTGGAGCCAGCGCGCAGGCCAAGTTTGGTCGGTACGGCCGCGGCGGCATGGGCCGAAACGGTCATCTTGGTGGAGAGTTTGAGGTTGCCTGCGCTCAGTTCCTGGAACAGGACATAGAGCGTCATCACCTTGGCGACCGAAGCGGGGTAGCGCTTGCTGTCGGCTGCGGATTCATACAGCACATTGCCCGACTTGGCGTCGACGACAATGCCGGCATATTTGCGGAGGTTTTCGATTGCCTGTGCCGGTGCAGCAGCATGTGCACTGACCGCCAGGGCAATAAGGATTGCGGCAAAGGCGCGGACAAACGCGACGCGCCATGGGGTTTTCGCCTGGGAAGCCACCCGATACTCCAACTCTTACTCTCGGGCACTTCTGTGCCCGTACGCAACTACAACAACACAAAACTCAGGTCGGTCCGGGGAGCCCCACGCGCCCAGCTCGACCATGAATTTCCAAGTTCTACGTTGCGCCCCGTTACTATTCCGTAAAATGCCACCGATTTCCGGCAGGGTGTTGAAACGGTGTCACGCGGTCGTGATCAGGCAGGCATGGTTGCGGCGGAGACGCCGGGCTGTGAAGGGTGCGTGCAGGCCAGTGCAGGGGAACAAACCGGACGCCATGGCTCGACGTTTGTGGCGTTCAGACCCGGTGCTTTTTGCCACCTCACAAATTCGGGAAGTATGAGCCCTTAACACAGCGCCGATTTTGCCTACATAATGACCCTCACCATGCTGCTTCGTTTTCCTCACGACAGATGTATAGCCATGAACTTCGATGATCGCCTCGCCATGACCGATGCGGTGCCTGCGGTTTTCCGCCAGGTGCCCATGCCTGCCAGCGCGGGGCCCAAGGATGATGAACCCGGCAAGGGTGACACCGACACCGGGACCATCACCAAGACCCGGCCCAAGACCAAGCGCCCGAGCCTGTATCGGGTGCTGCTGCTCAATGACGATTACACGCCGATGGAATTCGTCATTCTCGTTCTGCAGGACGTCTTCAACAAATCGCGTGAAGACGCCATGCAGATCATGCTGCACGTTCACCAAAAGGGGGTGGGTGAGTGCGGCGTATATCCATACGAAGTCGCTGAGACCAAGGTCACACGCGTCATGGATACGGCACGCAAGAACCAGCATCCGCTGCAATGCGTGATGGAAAAGCAATAGGAACATCATATGCCCTCATTTTCTCGCGGACTTGAAAAGGCTCTGCATCAGGCAATGAACCTGGCGCGTGAGCGGAACCATGAGTTCGCAACGCTCGAGCACCTCTTGCTGGCCCTGACCGACGACCGTGAAACGATCGCCGTTCTGACCGGCTGCGATGTCGATGTCGACGCGCTCAAGAGCGACCTTGAAGACTTCATCAATGAAGAGCTCGACAGCCTGATCGTGCCCAATGGGCAGGATGCACGGCCGACGGCGGCTTTCCAGCGCGTGATCCAGCGTGCTGTCATTCACGTCCAGTCATCTGGTCGCGAAGAGGTTACCGGTGCCAATGTGCTGGTGGCGATCTTTGCCGAACGCGAAAGCCATGCTGCCTACTTCCTTGAACAGCAGGACATGAGCCGGCTGGACGCGGTCAACTTCATCAGTCACGGCATTACCAAGTCCGGTCCCAGCGAGGAGCGGAAGATCCATGGCGCCGAGGACGGCGAGAACCACGGGGAAGGTGGTGCGGAAGCCAAGAAGACCTCTGCTCTGGCCGATTTCTGCGTCAACCTCAATGAGAAGGCCCGTGCCGGCAAGATCGATCCGCTGATCGGTCGTGATGCCGAACTGCGCCGGACCATTCAGGTGCTGTGCCGCCGCTCCAAGAACAATCCGCTCTATGTCGGTGATGCCGGCGTCGGCAAGACTGCCATTGCCGAAGGTCTGGCCCGCAAGATCATTGAAGGCGATGTGCCTGAAGTGCTCAAGGAGGCGGTCATCTATTCGCTCGATATGGGCTCGCTGCTGGCGGGTACCCGCTATCGCGGTGATTTCGAGGAACGCCTCAAGGCCGTGATGAAAGAGCTCGAAAAGCTCCCCAACTCGGTGCTGTTCATTGACGAGATCCACACCATGATCGGTGCCGGCGCCACCTCGGGCGGCGCGCTCGATGCGTCCAACCTGCTCAAGCCAGCGCTGGCCAGCGGGGCGATCCGGTGCATCGGTTCGACCACCTACAAGGAATACCGCCAGTTCTTCGAGAAGGACCGGGCTCTGGTCCGTCGCTTCCAGAAGATCGACGTCAACGAGCCGTCGGTTCCTGATGCCATCGAGATCGTAAAGGGTCTGCGGCCTTATTTCGAAGAGTTCCACAAGATCAAGTACACCGATGATGCCCTCAAGGCAGCGGTGGAGCTGAGTGCGCGGTACATCAATGACCGCAAGCTACCTGACAAGGCGATCGACGTGCTCGACGAGACCGGCGCCAGCCAGATGCTGGTGAGCGAAGACAAGCGCAAGAAGGTCATTGATGTCGAAGACATCGAAGCCACCATTGCCACGATTGCGCGCATTCCGCCCAAATCGGTCTCCAAGTCCGATGCCGAACTGCTGGGCAGCCTTGAGCAGAACCTCAAGACTGTGGTGTTCGGTCAGGATGCGGCCATCACCGCGCTATCCTCGGCGATCAAGCTGGCCCGTGCGGGTCTGCGCGAGCCTGAAAAGCCCATCGGCTCCTACCTGTTCACTGGTCCGACCGGGGTGGGCAAGACCGAAGCGGCCAAGCAGCTTGCCGATACGCTTGGGGTGGAACTGCTGCGCTTCGACATGTCCGAGTATATGGAGCGTCACACGGTCAGCCGTCTGATCGGTGCGCCTCCGGGCTATGTCGGGTTTGACCAGGGCGGTCTGCTGACCGATGGCGTCGACCAGAACCCGCATTGCGTGGTGCTGCTCGATGAAATCGAGAAGGCCCATCCCGATCTCTACAACATCCTGTTGCAGGTGATGGATCACGGCAAGCTGACCGATCACACCGGCAAGTCGGTGGATTTCCGCAATGTCATCCTGATCATGACGTCCAATGTGGGCGCCATGGAGCTGGCCAAGAGCCCGATCGGGTTTGGGCGCAAGCGCGAGCAGGGCGACGATGAAGAGGCGATCAACCGCCTGTTCACGCCGGAATTCCGCAACCGTCTGGATGCGATCATCTCGTTTGCACCGCTGCCACGCGAAGTCGTGCGCCGCGTTGTCGAGAAGTTCGTGCTGCAGCTTGAAGGCCAGCTGGCCGAGCGCAATGTCACCATTGTGCTGCAGCCGGAGGCCGCCGACTGGTTGGCTGAACGGGGCTATGACGAGCATATGGGTGCCCGTCCGCTGGGCCGGGTCATTCAGGAGCACATCAAGAAGCCACTGGCCGAAGAGGTGCTGTTTGGCGAACTGGTCAATGGCGGCACGGTCACCGTGGCCGTGGTGGGCGAAGGCAAGGAAGCCAAGCTTGAGCTGATCGCGGCCCCGCCGCGCGCCGCCAAGCCCAAGGCGCTGCCCAAGCCCAAAAAACCCAAGGCAACCGCGACCAAGAGCTCGTAGCGTAACCTAGAAAAGAGACCCGGAGCGATCCGGGTCTTTTTTGAGGGCTTAGAGGGGGCAGCTTTGGGGTGGATTCCCGACAGTCCGCTTCTGGAACCGTCACCCGGAAAAGTAGACCTCCGGTGATTGGCGCGGTCGGGACCGGGCGGTCATCAAAGGCCAGCAAGCGCATCAGTTCTTGAGGGCTTCCCGGAGCGGCGGGCCGCTCAGCGCCATGTCTGGAAGGCAGAGTTGCGCGTCGTTTCGAATGAAGAGCTTCACACCCGGATTGAGCTTCGGCCGTTCGAACAGACATGGAGCAGACAAAATGTCACTTCCGTGCAAATTCCCAAATGACCGCATCACTCTATCAACGCCTCCAGCCAATCCAGAAATACCCCCAGACGCCGCAAGCCTGAGACGCGCGTCAGATACAGGGCAGAGATAGCCAGCGGTTCGGCCTGCAGTTGACTGGGAAATAACTCAACCAAATGCCCCGCGTGGATATCCTCTTCGATCATGAAGTCGGAAAACCGCGCGATGCCCAATCCGCCCAAAACCATCCGGCGTACGGCTTCTCCATTACCCGCGGTCATGGCGGGCGGCACCGTTACGGGGTCGGCCAGTCCGGCGAAGCGCAGCGTGTTGATGTGATCTGGCGCAGCGAAACGCACCTGCTCCAGCTGGGCGAGGTCAACGGGCGTCTCAGGCCATCCGTGGCGATCCAGATATTCCGGTGTGGCCACCAACTTCCATGACGTGCGCCCGAGCGGGCGGTGCAACATATCGCTATCGGGCAGCTGGCCAAGCCGGATAGCCACGTCAGCGTGACTGCCAATCAGGTCCACCAACGTATCCGTCATGTCGATTGACAACTGGATGTCAGGATACTTGGCGTGAAACTCGGCCAGGCGCGGGGCGAGGACATGTAGGACGTAAGAAACTGGTGCGTTGACACGCAGCGGTCCGGCCGGGGCCTGTCCACTTGTCGCGATCTCTTGCAGGGTTTCACTGCGGTCCAGGATCTCGCGCGCCTCGGCCAGTACGGCAGCGCCTTCGGGGGTAATTTCGATCGATCGCGTGGTGCGGCGCAGCAACGCGACCTTCAACTGCTCTTCAAGCCGCGTGACTGACCGGCTGAGTGTTGAGGCAGACACGCCCCTGCGCCGCGCGGATTCAGCAAAGCCGCCATCATCGACGATCCCGACAAAAGCGGCCAAATCCCCCATGCGCAGCAATTCGTGCATTTTCTGCAATGATCTGTTCCAAGCTTGCCTGTTCTCGCAATAGATAGCGGCTGGCATATACGGCGTCGACATCAAATTTGTTGGAGAAAACCGATGCCACTAGCCCTCTGGGCGCTGACCATCAGCGCTTTCGCAGTCGGAACGACCGAGTTCGTCATCGTCGGCTTGCTTCCCACCATTGCTGCCGATCTCGGCGTCTCAATCCCATCCGCTGGCCTACTGGTCAGCCTCTATGCGCTTGGTGTAACCATCGGAGCGCCGGTGTTGACAGCGCTGGCTGATCGAATGCCCCGCAAGACGCTGCTATTGGTCTTGTTGGCGCTGTTCATCGTCGGTAACGCCTTTGCCGCCTTCGCGCCGGATTATAATAGCCTTGTCATCGCGCGCTTTATTACGGGCTTGGCTCACGGCGTGTTCTTTGCAATTGCTTCGACTATCGCGACAGATCTTGTGGAGCCTGAAAAGGAAAGTTCAGCCATCGCGCTGGTATTTCTTGGCTTGACCGTTGCGCTGGTCACCGGAGTGCCATTGGGCACCTTTATCGGTCAGAATTTCGGTTGGCAGTCCACCTTCCTGGGCGTCGTCGTGCTTGGCGTGATCGGCTTCATCGCCTCAGCCCTGCTGTTGCCCGCCAGGCTTAGCCGTACTGCATCGCCGGGACTAAAAGCGCAGTTGCAGGTGCTGACCTCACCGCGCCTGCTGCTGGTCTATCTGATCACGGCTGTCGGCTATGGCGGCAACTTCATTGCTTTCACCTTCCTTGCGCCGATGTTGAACGAAATCACGGGTCTGTCTGCGGGCGCGGTGAGCCTTGTGCTGCTGCTCTACGGTGCATCTGTCGCCGTGGGGAACATCGCAGGCGGCAAACTGGCTGACCGTATCGGTGCGGTGGCGTCCTTGACCGTGATCTTTGTTGGCCTTGCGATATCACTGGTCGCACTCGGTGCGGCCCTCACCAGTCCGATTGCAGCCATCGCGGTTGCAGCCTTCTGGGGCGGTTTTGCCTTTGCCAACGTGCCGCCGCTGCAATCTTACGTCGTGCAAATCGCACGCGAGGTCTCTCCGGGTGCGGTTGATGTGGCGTCTGGTCTGAACATTGGTGCGTTCAACCTCGGGATCGCGGGGGGCGCATGGGTCGGGGGGCTTGTGGTGGAAGGCATCGGCCTTGCTGCTGCACCCTACATCGCCGCTGGCGTGGTGTTTGTCGCGATCGTTCTGGTGCGCCTGTCGGGTGGCCTGAACGCGCCAGGCCCCCAAGCCGTCGCAGCCGAATAACCTCGCTCGTCTCGCCGCATCATGGTGCGGCGAGACGAGCCAATGACATGGAGCTTCGTGTCATGTCCGCCCTGAATCTGATCTGCAAAGCCCGCCTGACCAACCCTCGGGCTGGTGTTGACGTGGGAATGGCCTTTGTCAGTCAACTCTGGATGGAGACTTCATGCCCAAGACAACCAAAATTGCTCTTGCTGCGTTCATCACCTTTTTCATGGCCCCGATCATTGGTGGTGTGATGGGGTTCATCAATGCCGGATCTGCTTTGTTGGCCCATTGGCCGGCATCATTCATCATGGCCTGACCGGTCGCCTTTATCGTCAGTCAGGCCGTGACCCGCTGGCGTTCAAGCTGGCCTTCATGGTGGCGCCGTCACGCAAGGCGTCACGTTGGGGTTACGGATTGGTTTGGGGCGGGCGGTTTGCAGTCCGACCCCGACCGCTCAGCCAGCAAACCTATCTGTGGGGCTCAGGCCATGACCTTGGCGGGGCGGCGCGCGATGAAGGCAATCAGAAAGCCGAGATAGACCAAAGCGGGCACCAGCAGGGCGTTGATGCCGAGCATGGCATAGCCCAGGCCGCCGATCAGCGCCCCGATCATCAGTGAGTTCCAGACCAGCAGGTGCTGCAGCCAGCGCCAGGGTGGCGCCAGTCCGCGCAGCGCACGGGCGAAGTCCTGGCCTGCGGCAAATAGCGTACCGGTCACGAAGGTTGTGCCCAACCGCACGGAGCCGGTGGCCGGCAGAATGGCATTCTGCGCGCCCGCGCCAGCAGCCAGCACCAGCATGAACTGGGTTGCCGGAAAACCCAGCATGGCCAGCGCCAGGGTCAGCAGCACGCTCGCCAGCACCAAAGCTGTGACCGCGCCCGATCCCCAGCGGGCCCCCGCCAGCAATGCCAGCATCGAGCCAATAAAGCTGCCGATCACAAACAGCAGCACCAGCGACGCAGCGGTCGCGGCGATGGACCAGCCGCCATGAGCCAGCGCGTCACCGAGCTGGGTGGTGTTGCCACTCATAAAGGAGGTGTAGTGGCCGCCCAGTTCGATGAAACCGATCGCGTCGGCGAAGCCGGCGGCAGCAGTCAGCAACAGCCCCAGACTTAATTGCGGGGTGGGGGTCATCGGGCTGGCGACATGGCAGTGAGACTCGCTGAGAGGAGGGTGATCAAAGACTGGTCGCTTCGATCCCGTGCGGCAAGGGTTTTGCGGCTTGCGTGCATCTCGATGTTAACAGTCTGCTAACCAGTGACCGCCAATCCCCGCTGTTCCCGCTAGTCACACTCGACAGGAACAAACATCGAACGTATAAGAACATCATAGCAACACGGGAGACGACGATGCTCACTTTCATCAAGGACTTTGCCGCATTCGTTACGCTGGGCGCCTTCACGATTGGTTCGCTCACCTGGATGGATATCATTGCCCGACTCGTGTGACGCTGGCTGTGGATTGCGGCATCGGGGCGGTATGATAATCGCCCTGAGCCGGTCATAAAGGTTCACCATGCACGGCCCCGGTTTTATCCATCTTCACGTTCACTCTGCCTATTCCCTGCTTGAGGGTGCGCTGCAGCTTGAGACCATTCTCAAACTCGCGGCCGCCGATGAGCAGCCGGCGCTGGGTATTGCCGATACCGGCAATCTGTTCGGGGCGTTGGAATTCTCCGAAAAAGCCAGCAAAAAGGGCATTCAGCCGCTGGTCGGGGTTGAACTGGCGATTGATTTTGCGGCCAGCGAAGAGCGCGTCAACGAACGCGGCCACGTCGCCTGGAGCGGCAAGTCCAGCGTGGTGCTGCTGGCCCAGAGCGAGGTGGGTTTCGGCAATCTGTCGCGACTGGTTTCGCAGTCCTATATCGAAGGCGACGGGGGCACGGCGCGGGCGCAACTGGACTGGCTTTCGCGGGAGCGGCTTGAGGGGCTGATCTGTCTCAGCGGCGGCCCTGAGGGGGCCATCGACATGGCCTTCGCCCAGGGGCAGGATGCCAATGCGATCAAGCGGCTGGACCGTCTGGCCGAGCTGTTTGGCGAGCGCTTCTACATCGAATTGCAGCGCCATGGCCGGGTGCAGGAAGCAGCCGTGGAGCCGCGGCTGGTGGATTACGCCTACCGCAAGGGCATTCCTCTGGTCGCCACTAATGAGCCCTTCTTCAAATCGGCCAAGGAATTTGAGGCGCATGATGCGCTGCTGGCGATTGCCGGCGGCACCGTGCTGGCCCAGACCGAGCGGCGCAAGCTGAACGATCAGTACTATTTCAAGACCCGGGCCGAGATGGAGGCGCTGTTCTCCGATCTGCCCGAGGCGCTGAACTCCACGGTCGAGATCGCCCAGCGCGTGTCCTACCGACCGCAGACCCGCAAGCCGATCCTGCCCAAATTCGCCGCAGCGCCAGATCTGAGCGATGAAGACGCCGTGGCGGCCGAGGCCGACGCGCTGCGCGCCATGGCAGAGGAGGGGCTGCGCAACCGCCTTGAAGCCACAGGTCCGGCACCCGGCAAGACCGAGCAGGAATACTGGGAGCGGCTGGAGTTCGAACTCGACATCATCCAGTCGATGAAGTTTCCGGGCTACTTCCTGATCGTGGCCGATTTCATTCGCTGGTCAAAATCGCAGGGCATTCCGGTCGGTCCCGGCCGTGGTTCGGGTGCTGGCTCGCTGGTGGCTTATGCCACCACCATTACCGACCTTGATCCGCTGGCCTACAATCTGCTGTTCGAACGCTTCCTGAACCCGGAACGCGTTTCGATGCCCGACTTTGACATCGATTTCTGTCAGGATCGGCGCGAAGAAGTCATTCGCTACGTGCAGCGCAAATACGGCACGGAGCAGGTCAGTCAGATCATCACCTTCGGTACGCTGCAGGCGCGCGCTGTGCTGCGCGACGTCGGGCGCGTGCTGCAAATGCCCTATGGCCAGGTGGACCGCATCTGCAAGATGGTGCCCGCCAATCCGGCCGACCCCTGGTCGATCGAGCGCACCATGACCGAGGTCCCCGAATTCAAGGCGCTGAGCGAAGAAGACGAAACCGTGGCCGATCTGGTGGCCATCGGCAAAAATCTCGAAGGTCTGTTCCGCCACGCCTCGACCCACGCTGCCGGTATCATCATTGGTGACCGGCCGCTGCATGATCTGGCGCCGCTTTATCGCGATCCGCGCTCGGACATGCCGGTGTGCCAGTACAATATGAAGTGGAGCGAGGCCGCCGGTCTGGTCAAGTTCGACTTTCTGGGCCTCAAGACACTGACCACGGTGCAGTACGCGGTCAATATGGTCAATCTGGATGGCGGCAGCTTCCGGATCGAAGATATCCCGATTAACGACAAGCCGACCTACGAGCTGTATGCGCGGGGCGACACGTTTGGCGTGTTCCAGGTTGAGGGCGCCGGCATGCGTCGGGCGCTGCTCGACATGAAGCCCGACCGGTTCGAGGACATCATCGCTATCGTGGCGTTGTATCGTCCCGGTCCAATGGACAATATTCCGCTGTTCTGTGACCGCAAGCATGGCCGCGAGGATGTGGAATACCCGCATCCAGAGCTGTCCAAGGTGCTCGATGAGACCTATGGCATTATCGTCTATCAGGAACAGGTGATGCAGATTGCGCAGCTGCTCAGCGGTTACTCGCTGGGTGAAGCCGATATGCTGCGCCGCGCCATGGGCAAGAAGATCAAGGCGGAGATGGACGCGCAGCGCGAGCGTTTCCGCGAAGGGGCGATCAAGCACGGTCTCAAGCAGTCGCTCGCCGACACAATTTTTGACCTGCTCGCCAAGTTCGCCAATTACGGCTTCAACAAGAGCCATGCCGCAACCTACGCCCTGGTGAGCTACCAGACCGCCTATCTCAAGGCGCATTATCCGCACGAGTTCCTGGCAGCGTCGATGACGCTGGATATGGGCAATACCGATAAGCTGGCCGAGTTCCGCAGCGAAGCCAAGCGCAACAAGATCGAACTCGTACCGCCCTGCGTGAACCGCTCACAGGTGGTGTTCTCGGTCAAGGACAAGGCCATTCTTTATGGCCTGTGCGCGGTCAAGGGCGTCGGTCGCCAGGTGGCAGAGCACATCATCGAGGTGCGTGGTGATACCCCTTTCAAAGACCTGGGTGACTTTGCTCGCCGGGTTGATCCGCGCGTGCTGTCCAAGCGGACACTGGAAACGCTGGCGAACGCCGGTGCGTTTGATGATATCGTGCCGCGGCGCGAAGTGGCCTTTGCGGCCATCGAAACCGTGATGGGCATGGCTCACACGCTGACCGCTGAGCGCAATGAAGGTCAGTGGAACATGTTCGACGCTGGCGAGCCTGAAACGCTGCGCCTGCCCGAAGGGGTGCCGAACTGGTCCACAACCGAACGTGCCGACCGTGAGCTTTCAGCCTTTGGCTTCCATCTGTCGGCCCACCCGCTCGATGCCTATTCCGACATGTTCGACAAGCTGCGCGTGCAGCGTTGGGGCGATTTTGAACGGGCCGTCAAGGATGGCGCCTCGGCGGGACGTCTGGCTGGGACCATTAGCGGTCGGCAGGATCGCCGGACCCGCAAGGGAACGCCGATGATGATCCTGACGCTATCCGATCAGTCGGGCAGCTATGAAGTGATCGCGTTTTCCGAGCAGATTACCCAGTTCGGTGCCATTCTGCAGCCGGGCAAATCCGTGATCCTGCAGGTTGGCGCGGATGAGCGCGCTGAAGGCGTGAGCCTGCGGCTGCTGTCGGCCGAGCCCATTGATGGCATTGCTGAAAAGATCGACCGCCGCCTGACGGTGTTTGCTGCCAGTGCCGCGCCCCTGGGATCTATCAGTGCCCAGCTCAAGCGGGGCGGGGAGGGATCTGTCAATTTCGTGGTGATCCGCGATGGTGGTGCCCGTGAGTACGAGATCGAACTGCCCGGCACCTACCTGCTGACAACGGCCGTCGCCGGCGGCATCAAGGCGCTTGAAGGCGTGACCGATGTTCGCTTCCACTGATTGAAGCGTGGTTTCTGCCGTCCTAGACGACGGTGATGTGGCTGTCATGTCGGGTTCATTGGCTGACGGCCTTGGTGCGAACGCTTGTTGTGCGCTGATCACGAAGTGTCAGTGCTTCGGGCGTTTGTCGTCTGCCTGTCGTGCGGCCCGCCGGTTTGCCTTCGCAAGGAATGGGCGTGGGGCAGGGCTGATCTCACTTGCCCTTTGTAGAGACATCGCCTATATCGCGCTTGCGTTTGACTGTGTGTCAGCGCGATTTCACACACGAGGCAGGCTTTTCGGGGAACCGAAAATCCATCCGGTGGCGGGATACCGTCGCAGCGCCTTGTGGAGGCATCAACCGGTAAACAAGGAGCAGCCCACATGGCACTGCCCGATTTCTCTATGCGTCAATTGCTTGAAGCTGGCGTCCACTTTGGTCACCAGAAGCACCGCTGGAACCCCAAGATGGAACGCTACATCTTTGGCGTTCGCAACGACATTCACATTCTCGATCTGAGCCAGACCGTGCCGGCTCTGAGCCGCGCCCTGCAGCTGATCAGCGACACTGTTGCTGACGGTGGCCGCGTGCTGTTCGTTGGTACCAAGCGTCAGGCTGCTCCGCTGGTAGCTGATGCTGCCAAGCAGTCGGCTCAGTACTTCGTGAACTCCCGCTGGCTCGGCGGCACGCTGACCAACTGGCAGACCATCTCGAACTCGATCGCCCGCCTGCGTACCCTGGAAGCCATGAGCGAAGACGAACTCGCTCTGCGCACCAAGAAGGAACGCCTGATGATGAGCCGCGAGCAGGAACGCCTTGAGCGTGACCTGGGCGGCATCAAGGACATGGGCAACCTGCCATCGCTGCTGTTCGTGATCGACACGAACAAGGAAGCCAATGCGATCAAGGAAGCTCGTCGTCTGGGTATCCCAGTTGTGGCTATCGTTGATACAAATTGCGATCCCGACACTGTCGATTACCCGATCCCGGGCAATGACGATGCGTCGCGCGCACTTGAACTCTACGTGTCGCTCGTCGCCAAGGCTGCCATTGACGGCATCGCCCGTTCGTCGTCCGACTTCGGCGCCGATCTGGGTGCTGTTGAGCAGGCTCCTGCAGAAGAACTGCCAGTTGAAGCAGCGCCTGCTGTTGAAGCTGCCGCAGAAGCACCTGCTGCCGCTGAACCAGCCGCCAAGTAAGTTCGCTACGACGAACTCTATATTGATTTGAACCATGCGGCCCCCTCAGACGGGGCCGCCAAGAGGTGACCCCATGGATATCACTGCAGGAATGGTCAAGCAGCTTCGCGACGCGACTGACGTCGGGATGATGGACTGCAAGAAGGCCCTGGTCGAAAACAATGGCGACATGGAAGCAGCAATCGACTGGTTGCGCACCCGTGGCTTGTCCAAGGCTGCCAAAAAGGCTGATCGTATTGCCGCCGAAGGCCTGGTTGGCATTGCCGCCGATGGCAAGAAGGCCGCCGTTGTCGAAGTGAACTCGGAAACTGACTTTGTTGCGCGCAACGAGCAGTTCCAGACCATCGTCGACAATATTGCCAAGCTGGCGCTCGACGCTGACGGCGACGCTGCCAAGCTCGGCGAAATGCCGTTCCCGGGCGCCGGTCATTCGGTTTCTGCCGAGTTGAACGAAGCCATCGCCAAGATTGGCGAGAACATGAACCTGCGTCGCACTGAGGTTGTCTCGGTGACTGATGGCGTGGTGGAAAGCTATGTCCACAATGCCGTCAAGGCAGGTCTGGGCAAGATCGGCATTCTGGTTGCACTGGAATCGACCGGCGACAAGGCTGCGCTGGCCACTCTGGGCAAGCAGCTGGCAATGCACATTGCAGCCACCAACCCGCTTTCGATCGATCCCGAAGACCTCGACCAGGACGTTGTGGCGCGCGAGCGCAGCATCATTCTCGAGCAGGTCAAGGAATCGGGCAAGCCCGCTGATATCGCCGAGAAGATGGTCGATGGCCGTATGCGCAAGTACTTCGAAGAAGTCACGCTGCTGGCACAGACCTTCGTGATCGATGGCGAGACCAAGGTCCGCGATGCGATCAAGAATGCCGAGAAGGATGTTGGCGCCCCGATCAAGCTGACCAAGTTCGTGCGCTATGCGCTGGGCGAGGGCATTGAGAAGGCCGAGAGTGACTTCGCTGCTGAAGTGGCTGCCACTGCCGGCGTGAAGAAGTAACGCCTTTAATGATTGCGGGCGGGCCCAAGGGCCCGCTCGCCGTTCTCCCGCCTGCCTTGATTTGGCCCGGGATCGAGCACAAAACCCTGTCTAAACTTGTTTCGACTGGTGTAGCGCTTTCTTTTGAAGGCGCTTTTGCCTTAGTGTCTGCCGGGCCGCCGGATTCGGTGCCCCACCGCTTTTTTCCGTAAGGGGTTCGTCGATGGTGCCTGCCTATAAACGCATTTTGCTCAAGGTGTCGGGTGAGGTGCTGGCCGGGGACCAGTCTTTCGGCATTGAACCCGAATTTCTCCAGTCCGTTGCCAAGCAGATCGCTGATGCCGCCAAGAACGGTTCGCAGATCGCTATTGTTATCGGTGCTGGCAATATTTTCCGCGGTATGGCTGTTGCGGCCAATGGCACTGATCGCGTGACCGCTGACCTGATGGGCATGCTGGGCACGGTGATCAATTCACTGGCCCTGAGCAATGCCATTGCCCGCCAGGGCATCAAGTCAAAGGTGTTTTCTGCGCTGAACATGCCCTCAGTCGCCGATAGCTTCACGGCACGTGCTGCCAAGGCTGCGCTGGATGAAGGGTTTGTCGTGGTGTGTGCCGGTGGTACCGGCAATCCGTTTTTTACGACCGATACGGCAGCGGCGCTCAAGGCCATCGAACTTGACTGCGACGTGTTGCTCAAGGGGACCAAGGTGGACGGCGTCTATTCAGCCGATCCCAAGAAGGATCCCAATGCGACCCGCTATGATACGATCAGCTACGATGACGTGATCGGTCAGAATTTGAAGGTTATGGACACAGCCGCATTCGCGCTTGCTCGTGATAATGGCTTGCCGATAATCGTGTATGCGCTTGACGACGAAGCCGGTCTGGCCGGTGTGCTGGCGGGGACTACCCGCTCTACGCGCGTTGGCTTGCCGCTCTAGACTGGAAGGACGGAAGAATGGCCTATAACCTGGACGACCTCAAAACCCGCATGCAGAAGTCGATTGCATCACTGCGCGACGAACTGGCTGGTTTGCGAACCGGACGGGCAAGCGCCAGTCTGCTCGAGCCCGTGACTGTTGAAGCCTATGGTTCGCGCATGCCGCTCAATCAGGTGGCGACCGTTACCGTGCCAGAGGCCCGCATGCTCAGCGTGCAGGTCTGGGATCGTGGTATGGCCAATGCCGTTGAAAAGGCAATCCGCGATAGCGGTCTGGGTCTGAACCCGATGGGCGAGGGGCAGATCATTCGCGTGCCGCTGCCCGAACTCAACGAAGAACGCCGGCGCGATCTAACCAAGGTTGCCCATACCTATGCTGAAGCTGCCCGTGTTGCGGTGCGCCATATTCGCCGCGACGGTATGGACGCGCTCAAGAAAGCCGAAAAGGATGGCGATCTGGGTCAGGACGAGGCACGCTCGCAGTCCGATCTGGTACAGAAGGCCACCGATGCTGCTGTCGCTGATATCGATCAGGTCGTGGCAGCAAAAGAAGCGGAAATCATGCAGGTTTGACGCAAACCCGCTGCGCTGGGAGGGCGTAGATGTCTATTGATCCAGCCATCGTCGCCGAACCGGTGCAGCGGTCGCCTTTGCGCGTGCCGCAGCATCTCGGCGTCATCATGGATGGCAATGGGCGTTGGGCAACGGCGCGGGGCAAGCGCCGAACCGAAGGCCATGTCGAAGGGGTCAAATCCCTGCGCAAGATGGTCGAGCTGTGCATCACCTATGGTGTGGGACATCTGACGGTGTTCAGTTTCTCGTCGGAGAACTGGAGCCGGCCGAGCGAAGAAGTATCCTTCATCTTCAATCTCCTGCGGCGCTTTGTTGCCTCGGATCTGCAGCGACTGATCCGCAACAATGTCCAGGTGCGGATCATTGGCAGCCGGGATGGCCTTGAGCCCTCTTTGGTGCGTCTGATCGACGACGTCGAAGCCAAGACAGCCGGCAATACCGGGCTGGTTCTGGTGGTCGCCTTCAATTATGGCGGCAAGGCCGAAATTGCCGAAGCAACACGACGGATCGCCCGCGAAGTGGCGGCCGGCCGGTTGTCTGCCGATGATATCGACGAGACCACCATCGAGGCGGCGCTTTATACGGCTGGTTTGCCCGACCCCGATTTGATCATCCGGACCAGCGGCGAACAGCGCATTTCCAATTTCCTGTTGTGGCAGGCGGCATATGCCGAGTTTGTCTTTGTGGATGAGCATTGGCCTGATTTTGATGAAGCCAGCTTTGTGCGGGTGCTCGAGACTTTCTCGCAGCGTGACCGGCGGTATGGCGGCATCGGGACGGAGCAGTCTTGAGTGATCCCAGCGAGCTTGGTTCAGAACCCTCCGGCGGTCGCCGCAGCCTGTGGTCAGATCTCGGTCCGCGGCTGATTTCCGCGATGGTCATGATTGCGCTGACCGTGGCGGCGCTATTTGTCGGCAGCTATTTCTTCGCCGCGGTCGTCGGTGCTGTATTTGCCGGCGCCTATCGCGAGTGGGAAACCATGGTCTCGCGTGCGCCGCTCACGCCGACGGGTATGGCGCTGATCGGCATTGTTGCCTTGTCTGGCCTGATATTTCCGCTGTTTGGAGCCCTTGGCAGCCTGACGGTGATTGCCATTGGCTGTGTCATTGCATTGTTGGCTCGTGGCGAAGGCATGTGGTGGCGGGTTCTGGGCCTGCTGATCTATGGCGCCATTATCATCGCGGCTCTTGTCATGCGCGGCGACACCATGGCCGGTGTGTGGGCCGGGCTTTATCTCGGCACGGTGGTGTGGATGACCGATTCTGCGGCGTTCTTCACCGGCCGCCAGATCGGCGGCGAGAAGCTGGCTCCGGATATCTCACCGGGCAAGACATGGTCGGGGGCACTGGGTGGCCTGGCGCTCGGCACCGGGGCAGGGCTGGTGATCTGGATTTTAGCGACGGATTCCCCGTGGTGGATCGGCTTGGCGTTGTCAGCAGCGATCAGCGTTCTGGGCCAGTTGGGCGATTTGAGCGAGAGTGCCGTCAAACGTCATTTCCGGGTCAAGGATAGCGGCGACATCATACCGGGGCATGGCGGGCTGATGGACCGACTGGACAGCCTCACATTTGGCGTGTTGCTGGTGTTGCTGGTCGGCACGCTTCATCTCGGCTTCGGCTCCGTCGCTGAAGGGCTGCTCTACTGGTAGATTGGCGCAAGGCGCCGACTGCACAAGGAAGACAATGTTCGAATTCATCTACTGGCTGCTCTCCTACGTCGTTCCGTTTCTCGCGGTCCTGACCGTGATCGTGTTCGTGCACGAGATGGGTCACTATCTCGTTGCCCGCTGGAACGGCATCGCCATCCAGACTTTCTCGGTCGGCTTTGGCCGCGAGTTGTTCGGCTGGGACGACCAGCACGGGACGCGCTGGCGTATCTCCGCGATCCCGCTGGGCGGCTATGTGCGGTTTGTCGGCGATATGGATGCCGCCAGCACGCCGGACCGTGAGGTGATCGCCAAGGCCGATCCTGAGTTGTCCAAGCGACTGTTTGCCAACAAGAATGTCTGGCAACGCATCTCTGTTGTGCTGGCCGGTCCGGTTGCCAATGTCATTCTGACTTTCGTCATTCTGTATGCGCTGCTGCTTGGCTATGGCCGCTATACCATCCCGCCTGTCGTGGGCACGGTGATTGCTGAATCACCTGCCGCAATGGCTGGTCTGGAGCCGGGTGATATTATCGTCTCGGTAGATGGCTATACGGTGCGTGGCTTTGAGGACTTCCAGCGTCTGGTCGCCACCAGCCCTGAGCGGCCGGTGACCATCGAACTGGAGCGCGGTAGCAGGCTTGAGACCCTGGTGCTGGTGCCTGAGGCCACCGAGGTGGAAGACAGGTTCGGCAATGCGCAACGGATTGGCCGAATCGGGGTGAGCCGCGACGTCGCTGAAGCCGATGTAACGCTCTATCGACCCAGCCCAATCGAAGCGATTGGTATGACAAGCGAAGAAATAAGCTTCATTGTGCAGCGCACCGCCGCTTTTCTTGGTGACTTCTTTGTGGGGCGCGGTGATGTCGAGCAATTGGGTGGACCGGTCAAAGTTGCCAAGGTTTCCGGCGAGGTTGCGACTCTGGGAATCGTCGCACTCATAAATCTGACGGCTTTGCTTTCGCTAAATATCGGAATTTTCAATCTTTTACCGGTACCCATGCTCGACGGCGGTCACCTCATGTACTATCTGGTGGAAGCTGTTCGAGGGCGTCCACTCAGCACGAAAGTTCAGGAAATCGGCTTCCGTATCGGATTTGCCCTTGTCCTGAGCCTCATGGTGTTTACGCTCTTTAACGATACGGTTTTTGCTCATCTGGGAATTCTGCGTTAACGCTCAGTTAACTTAGGTTCGTAAGGTGTTGCAGGAATACAAGAGCACCAAGCATTTGCTAACCGCGACAGGGCTTACGCCTTGTCCTTGGTTAAAAAGGCGGTAAAACGGTGTAATGGAGTTAGTCTTGGGGGAGCGCTATGCATGGCGATTCCTTGGGCATGGTCGCAGAAGGCAATAACAATATGATCCACCCCACCAAGTTGATGCGCGGCGCATTTCTGGCGCTAGCGATACTGGGCGCAGCACCGCTCGCAGGTCCCAGCATCCCGCTTCTTGGCGCTGCGACGGCTCAGGCGCAGGAGCAGCTGGTCGGCTCGGTGTTGTTTGAGGGCAATCGCCGCTTCACAGATGCGCAGCTTCTGGCAATGGTCGATGTGTCGGCTTCCGGCATTTTCACTCAGCAGCGTCTCGCATCCGATATCGAGAGTATTCGCCAGGCTTATGACCGCGATGGTTTTCTGACCGTATCGGTCACCTCGCGGACCGAGGCGACTGTTGATGGTCGTGTTCGTGTTATTTTCGTTGTCAATGAAGGTGATCGCGCGGGTATCGCGGCAATCAACTTCACTGGCAATAATTCTATCCAGGGTGGTAACCTCAAGGGTGCCATGCTGACCAAGGAAACCGGCATTCTGAGCTGGTTGTTCAAAGATGACGGCTATGACGAGCAGAAGCTTGCAGTCGATCGCGAGCGGATCCGTCTGTATTACGCCAATCGTGGTTTCCCTGATGCTCAGGTGACGTCAGTCGGTGAATACGATGCGGCTCGCAATGCCTATTTCATCAACTTCACCATCAATGAAGGCCAGAAGTACAAGTTTGCCGGCGTCGGTATCGAGACCAGCATTCCTGGCCTGAATACAGATGCGCTTCGCGGCACTGTGCAGACAGGTGAAGGCAGTCGTTATTCCGTGAGCGAACTGCAGTCGGCGATCGAAGACATGTCCTACGAAGCGACTACGCAGGGTTACTCCTTTGCTGATGTCCGGGCCCGTCTGGATCGCGATGTTGCCAATGGCACATTCAACGTCACTTACCTGGTCGATGAAGGTCCGCGCGTCTATGTTGAGCGGGTCAACATCACCGGCAATGACAAGACCCGCGACTTCGTTATCCGTCGTGAGCTGGAGTTTGCTGAAGGGGACCCCTTCAATCGTGCACTGGTGGTTCGTGGCCGCAACAACATTGACGCACTGGACTACTTCTCGTCCGTCAGCGTGACGACAGCTGCTGGCTCGGCTCCTGACAAGGTGGTCATCAATGTCGCTGTGACCGAAAAGTCCACCGGTGAGTATGGCGCCACTGCAGGCTATTCGACGACCGATGGTATTTTGGGCGAGGTCTCACTGACTGAACGCAATTTCCTGGGCCGTGGTCAGTATCTGCGCGCAGCCATTGGTGCATCCCAGGCCGGGCGGACGTTTGACTTCTCGTTCACCGAACCCCGTTTCATGGGCTTGAAGGTCTCTGCCGGCATTGACGCGTATCACCGCATCAATGAGGAAACGACCAGCACGTTCTATGGTTCGCAGGCGACCGGTGGTCAGTTGCGTGCCGGTATCCCACTGACGTCCGACTTGTCGTCGACGGTGTTTGCCGGTCTCGAGCGCAAGATCATTACCGACGTCAATGACAACCCGACATACCAGTCATCGTTGGTGGTGGATGGTCAGGAATTCAACAAGGCCTATATTGGCTACACCCTGACCTGGAATGGTCTGGATGATGTCAAGAAGCCAACTGAAGGCCTCTATGCAACGTTCACCCAGCAGTACATTGGCTGGGACCATAATCTGGTGAAGTCCGAAGCTCGCGCACGTTATTTCGTGCCCGTGGTGGAAGACAGCGGGATTGTTGCGAGCTTGAAAGGTCAGGCTGGCGTGATCAATGATCTGAGCGGCAACGGCGTTCATGCGGTTGAGGCGTTCAATCCTGGTACGCAGTTGATCCGTGGCTTTGAAGGCCGGGGCCTTGGTCCACGTCTGCAGAGCGGTGAGTATCTTGGTGCAACCATGTATGCCGGTCTGTCTGCCGAGATCAGCTTTCCGATCCCGGCTGTGCCTGAGAGCTATGGTCTGAGCGGCGCCCTGTGGGCCGATGCGGCTTGGGTTGATGGTCTGCCACGGATTGGCACTGGCAGTGCCGCACTGTCCAATGTTGATGCGGGCAGCCAGGACGCTCCATGGCGTACTTCGATCGGCGCGTCGCTGATCTGGGACAGCCCATTTGGTCCTCTGCGTGGCGATTTCGCCCACGTGCTGAACAAGTCGACGTCGGACCGTACGCAGGTCTTCCAGCTTTCGCTGCGGACTCTGCTCTAGCCATAATGGCGTAAAACAATTCTTTGAGCCGCGGGGCGGTAGCGCCGCGGCTCAATGCATTTAAGTGACATCATGGTCGACACTCGTTTTCATCGCTTTGCCGGCCCCACCACTGTCGGCACCCTTTTAAGAGCGCTTGAGCGCAACGATCTGTTGCAGGATTTAGCAGCGCCCGACCTGATGATCGACGGCGCAACTGACCTCGATGTGGCCGGTGCCAACGATCTCGCCCTTGCTGCCCATGTCAGCTACACCGACGCTCTTAAATCTACTGCTGCTGGTGTGGTCATTGTTTC
The DNA here is from genome assembly GCF_055808475.1 of Devosia sp. J2-20. Classification (NCBI taxonomy): domain Bacteria; kingdom Pseudomonadati; phylum Pseudomonadota; class Alphaproteobacteria; order Hyphomicrobiales; family Devosiaceae; genus Devosia; species Devosia sp. J2-20. The sequence continues at coordinate 1,499,540 of NZ_CM147870.1, forward strand.
TCAGGCCTTGGCTGATGCCGTTCCTGAGGACTGCGTGGCCCTGGTGTGCGACAAGCCGCATCATCTTTTCGCTGATGTCCTGGACTATCTCTATCCCAACAGCACGCGCAGCGTGATTGCCGGCGGTCGTGATGATTTGGGCGAGCCGGTTTTCGAAGCTGATGTGATGATCGGCACCAATGTGGTGCTCGGACAGGGCGTCGAGATTGGTCGTGGTTCGATCATCGGGGCGAACACGGTCATCGGGGCTGGTGTCACCATTGGCCGCAATACGACCATTGCCGCGAACTGCACCATCGATTGTGCGCATATCGGCAATGGCGTGGTGATTCACTCGGGCACGCGTATTGGCTCTGAGGGCTTTGGCTGGCTCGACTTTGGTGTGTCCAATCGCAAGTTGCCACAGTTGGGGCGCGTGCTGATCCAGAACAATGTTGAGATTGGTGCCAATGCAACGATCGATCGCGGCGCTCTTGGCGACACGATGATCGGCGAGGGCACCAAGATCGACAACCTTGTCCAAATCGGCCACAACTGCCGTATTGGTCGCAATTGCATTATTGCGGCGATGTCGGGCCTGTCAGGTTCCACCATCGTTGGCGATGGGGTTCTGATGGGTGGCGGCGTTGGCACATCAGGGCATTTGGAGATTGGTGCTGGGTCGGTCGTTCATGGCCGCGCCGCCGTCACCAAGGACTGGCCTGAGGGCTCTAAGCTTGCCGGGGCACCTGCCCAGGACATTATGGATTTCTGGCGAGAGATCGCCGCTATGCGCAAACTATCAAAAGGGGTTAAGCGGGGATGACCGAGAGCACTGAGCTCACAGCAATGAGCATTGCCGAGATCCTCACGGCCCTGCCGCATCGCTATCCGTTCCTGATGATTGACAAGATTATCAAGATCAATGGCGATGAGACGGCGGTTGGGGTCAAGAACGTCACGTTCAACGAGCCGATCTTCCAGGGGCATTTCCCCGAGAACCCGATTTTTCCGGGTGTCCTGATCATTGAAGGCATGGCCCAGACCGCTGGAGCAATCGTGATCAAACACGATTCCAACAGCGGCAAGAAGAACATCGTTTTGATGCTGGGGGTCGACAAGGCCAAGTTCCGCAAGCCAGCGGGTCCAGGTGACGTGATTGAATTTCACATTGCCAAGATCCAGCGTCGCCGCAATGTCGGCCGGTACAAGGCCGAGGCCATCGTTGACGGTACGGTCATTGCCGAGGCCGAAATCACGGCAATGATTGTCGAGGCGACTTCGTGAGCCTAGCGATCGTTCATCCGACAGCTCTTGTCGGTGCCGGCGCGCAGTTGGGCCAAGGCGTCAAGATCGGACCGTATTGTATTGTGGGCGACAAGGTCGTGCTGCATGACAATGTCGAGCTGGTTTCTCACGTGTCCATTGACGGCAATACCGTGGTCGGTGCGGGTACGCGGATTTACCCGTTTGCTTCCGTCGGCCACGAGCCGCAGGATCTGAAGTATCACGGTGAAGCCTCGCGGCTGGAAATCGGCGAGCGTTGCGTTATTCGCGAGTCGGTCACCATCAATCCGGGCACTGAAGGCGGCGGCATGCTGACCAAGATCGGCAATGAATGCCTGATCATGGCCAGTGCGCATGTGGCTCACGACGCGATCATTGGCAACAATGTGATCATGGCCAACTATGTCGGCATCGCTGGTCATTGCCAGATCGGTGACAATGTCATTTTTGGCGGCACTTGCGTCATCCATCAGTTCACGCGCATTGGTGCACACGCCTTTATCGGCGCGCAATCGATGGTTGATGGCGACATCATTCCCTACGGCATGGCTTTGGGTAATCGTGCATCGCTGACCGGTTTGAACCTGGTTGGTCTCAAGCGCCGCAAGTTTGATCGTGAAGCGATCCACCGGCTGCGTGCGGCCTACCGGCAGATTTTCTCCAATGAGGGAACACTGCGCGAACGGGTCGAAGATGCCGCTGACCTGTTCAAGGAAGATGCGCTGGTGCAGGATGTGGTGGCATTCATCATGGCGGCCTCTGACCGGCCGATTCTGACACCACGCAACGGCCAGTCCTCGGAGTGAGGAACAAGGTGGCGGGACGGCTCTCGATCTTTGCGGGGACCGGGGCTCTCGTTCCCCACATTGTCGAGGCAGCATTGAGCGGCGGCTACAAGGTGCAGGTGCTGACCCTGGCGCCGCGCGACGCAATCCCGGGCGTCAAGATGATCAACGTTGATCTCGACAACCCGCTTGGCATCATCTGGTCGCTGAAGGTATTTCGTACCACGCAAATTGCCATGGCCGGTGGCATCCACTTGCCAGACAAGGCGCGTGAGGGACTGATCCGGTTTGCCAATGGCAATGCCGATACCGGCAACGTGGTGGCCGAAGCGCCAGTTGGTGATGCCGCGCTGGGCGCGTTGGCAAAAGTACTCAAGAAAATGACCGGTGCCGACATGATCGGGGTGCATGAATTGTCCCCAGATCTGCTTGCTGGTGAGGGCGTCATTGCCGGCGCTGGATTTGACGATCACGCCGCCGCTTTATTCGCATTGGAAACAGCGCGGGCCATCGGAATGCTCGATATCGGACAGGCGGCGGTGACGTCAGGGCGCCGGATCATTGCCGTTGAAGACATTGGTGGCACCGATGCCCTGATCGAACGCGTCGGTGCACTGCGCGCGCGCGGGCTGGCTGGCAATGGCAGTACCCCGCTGATCCTGGCCAAGGCCATGCAGCCACAACAGGCCGGCTTCGTCGATTTGCCGGCCGTCGGGCCGCAGACTGTTACTGGCTGTGCCGCGGCCGGCATCGCGGCAATTGCGGTCGAGGCTGGGCATAGTCTGGTGTTGGAGCGCGCTGCGCTTCAGGCCGCCGCCAAGCAGCACGGCGTGGTGGTCCTGGGGATGGCTCTTGACCATGGATGAGCCGCTCAAGCTTTTCATTTTGGCGGGTGAACCATCGGGCGATCGGATTGCGGCCGATCTGGTGGCGCGGCTGCAGCAGCGTGTGCCGCTGGCCCTTGCCGGTGTAGGCGGTGACGAACTCAGCGCTCTGGGGCTTCAATCACTTTACCCCATGAGCGATCTGTCGGTGATGGGCATCAGTGATGTGTTGCGCCGACTACCGCTGCTGCTGTGGCGGGTTGAGCAGACCGCGCGCGCCATTCGGGCCGACAAGCCGGACATTGTTGTGCTGGTTGACGCGCAGGATTTCTCCAAACTGGTGGCCAAGCGCCTGAAGGCGCTCGGCTATGCGGGGACGGTCATCCTCTATGTCGCGCCGTCAGTTTGGGCGCGGGCGCCTGAACGGGCCGCCAAGCTCGAGCCGCTGTTCGACGAAGTTCTCGCGGTGCTGCCATTTGAGCCTGCGGTCATGCGGAGCCTGGGCGGCCCGCTCACCAGCTATGTGGGGCATCCGGCTCTCGCCGAAAGGCTGGAACAGTCTGATGGGGCCGAGAAGGGACCGCTGGTGTTGTTGCCAGGGAGCCGCGAGGGTGAGTTGCGTCGACATTTGCCGCTATTTCGGTCCGTTGTGGCGCAACTGGCCGAGCACCCCGTCATTGATGGTGTAGTGATCCCGACGCTGCCATCACTGGCAGTGCGCATTCAAGCCGAAGTTGCTGACTGGCCTGTGCCAGTGGCTGTGATCGATCAGCGTGGCGATCGCCGGGCCCTATACGGGCGGGCTGTTGCGGCGCTGTCAGTGGCTGGCACGGCAACGCTGGAACTGGCATTGGCCCGCGTGCCAATGGTGGTGAGCTATGTGATGGATGGGCACCAAGCGCGGGTCTTCGACAAGCTGGGACGCCCCATAATTTCTCTGCCCAACATCATTCTGGATCGCCCCGAAGTCAGCGAACTGGTGCAGGCCAAGCCGGACGCAGACGCCATCGTTGCCAGTCTGTGCGCATTGCTGGACAACAAAAAAGCCCGCCAGGACCAGATATTGGCCTTTGGCGAGCTTGTCGAATTGATGGTGGCGGGCAGCGCCGACTTTCCCCGTCAGGATCCAGCGGACCGGATCCTGAGCTATTGGTCTGCCGCTTAGCGGGCGTCGACCTGCTTGTAGTCGCGGGCTGGCGAGCCATCATAAAGCTGGCGTGGGCGACCAATCTTCTTCTGCGGATCGCCGATCATTTCCTTCCACTGGGAAATCCAGCCGACGGTGCGGGCGACAGAGAACAGCACGGTGAACATCGACGTCGGGAAGCCAATCGCTTCAAGGATGATGCCCGAGTAGAAGTCCACATTCGGGTAGAGCTTGCGCTCGATGAAGTATGGATCTTCAAGCGCGATCTTCTCGAGTTCCTGCGCCACCTGCAGCGTGGGATTGTTGTGCACGCCGAGCAGGTCAAGGACCTCCTTGGCAGTCTTCTGCATCACGGTCGCGCGGGGATCGAAGTTCTTGTAGACGCGATGGCCAAAGCCCATCAGCTTGAACGGATCGCTCTTGTCCTTGGCGCGGGCAATGAACTCAGGAATGCGATCGACGGTGCCGATTTCCTTGAGCATGTTGAGCGCAGCTTCGTTGGCGCCGCCATGGGCAGGGCCCCACAGGCAAGCCACACCGGCTGCGATACAGGCGAATGGGTTGGCGTCGGACGAACCAGCCAGGCGCACTGTCGACGTCGAGGCGTTCTGCTCGTGGTCTGCATGCAGGGTGAAAATCAGGTCCATTGCCTTGGCAATGGTCGGGTTCACCTCATAATTCTCGGCGGGAACCGAAAAGCACATGTGCAGGAAGTTCGACGCGTAATCGAGATCGTTGCGTGGATACACGAAGGGCTGGCCGACCGAGTATTTGTAGGCCATGGCCGCGATCGTTGGCATCTTGGCGATCATGCGGATCGAGGCGATCTCGCGCTGCTGCGGATCGGTGATGTCGGTGGAGTCATGGTAGAACGCTGCCATGGCGCCGACCACACCGGTCATGATGGCCATTGGATGGGCATCGCGGCGGAAGCCACGGTAGAAGTAGTGCATCTGCTCATGCACCATGGTGTGACGTGTCACCAGTTCATCGAACTCGACCAGTTGGGTCTTGTTGGGCAGTTCGCCGTAGAGCAGCAGATAGCAGACTTCTATGTACGAAGCGTTTTCCGAGAGCTGATCAATGGGATAGCCGCGGTAGAGCAACTGGCCCTTGTCACCATCGATATAGGTGATGGCACTGTCACAGGCCGCCGTGGAGGTAAACCCCGGGTCGTACGTAAACATGCCGGTCTTGGCGTATAAGGTGCGGATGTCGATGACATCCGGACCAACGGTGCCAGACAGAAGCGGGAATTCGTGGGTCTGATCCCCGATGACGAGTTTGGCGACTTTATCGGTCATTTAGCTCTCCTCGAAGGCCCCGGAACCCCAATTGGAAAGGGATTTCGGTAGGGTCGGGGCCGTGTATGTGGCAGTCACATAATTACCGGACAGGTATCAGCTTTTGCTGTCCTGAGGCAACTGATGGGTAAGCAAGGCTTACCCTGCTATTAGCACTAGACAGCGCTGATTTGATCCTGAAGGCGCGCCATTGCTTCGTCGCGACCGATCAGCACCATAACCTCAAAGATGCCTGGTGAGACAGTGCGTCCGGTCAGCGCAGCCCGCAATGGCTGTGCCAGTTTGCCCAGCTTGAGGCCCTTGGCCTCGGCCAGGGTGCGCATGGCAGCGTCGATGGCAGGCACCGACCATTCATTGAGACCGTGCAGCATTTCGGCCATGTCGCCAAGCACGATGCGCGATTCCGGTGTCAGCAGCGCTGACGCCTTTTCATCAATAGCAAGCGGACGTGACGCGTAGATGAACTGGGCCAGATCGATGAGTTCCAACACGGTTTTGGCGCGTGGCTGCAATTCGGGTAGGGCGCTGAGGGCGGTGTCCCGGTTGGCCGAGAGTCCCTCGGCGTCAGCAGTGCGGCCAACTTCCCGGGCCGTTGCCAGCATGACGTCGTAGAGATATTCCGGCGTTGCTTCGCGGATGTAATGGCCGTTGATGTTCTCTAGCTTTACGAAGTCGAAGCGTGCGGCGCCCTTGTTGAGGCCGTCCAGCGCAAACCACTCGACCATCTGGTCGGTGCTGAAGAACTCGTCGTCGCCATGGCTCCAGCCGAGACGGGCCAGATAGTTGCGCAGGGCTTCAGGCAAGTATCCCATCTGGCGGTAGGCTTCTACGCCCAGAGCGCCATGACGCTTGGAGAGCTTGGCGCCGTCAGGACCGTGGATCAACGGGATATGGGCCATCTCCGGCACGGGCCAGCCCATGGCGTTGTAGATGATAATCTGGCGGGCAGCATTAGTCAGGTGATCGTCGCCACGGATAATGTGGGTGACGCCCATATCGTGATCATCGACCACCACGGCGTGCATATAGGTGGGCGTGCCGTCAGAGCGCATGATGATGAAATCATCCAGGTTCTCGGCCTTGAATACGACCTGGCCCTGCACATGGTCGTTGACGGCGATGTCGCCGCTCAGCGGCGCCTTGATGCGGATCACCGGGGCAACCCCCTCGGGAGCTTCGCTCTGGTCGCGATCGCGCCAGTAACCGTTATAGCGTGGCGGCTTGCCGGCGGCACGGGCCTCTTCACGCATCTGGTCTAGCTCGGCTGATGAGCAATAGCAGTAGTAGGCATGGCCCAGTTCAACCAACTGGCGCGCCACTTCGGCGTGACGGTCGGCGCGTGCGAACTGGCTGATCGGGTCGCCTTCCCAATCCAGACCCAGCCATTTGAGGCCATCGATCAAGGCAACCACAGCCGCATCAGTAGAGCGTTCGCGGTCCGTATCTTCGATACGCAGCAGCATCTTGCCGCCCTGGTTTTTGGCGAATGCCCAGCTGAACAGCGCCGTGCGGGCGCCGCCAATGTGCAGATAACCAGTGGGCGAAGGGGCGAAACGGGTGACGACCTGGGACATGAGACCGGAGTGCTTGGAGAGATTGAGAGCCGTGTGTAGCATAGAGGGGCACGAGCGCAAGGGCGGGGGCAGGGCCGGTGCAGCGGGGCGAAACTCTCGATCGCGAAATCGACGATATGAGACGGGTCTCACCCGCATCCCCTATGCCTGCAGTCCTGCCCGGACGGGGTCGTCAGACTGGACGAACCGCTCCCTTCTCTGCGGCTGTGACGCAAGTCAGGGACGCTGTATCGGCGCGGCGGTTGTTCATCCTGTTGCCCTTTGCAATGCTGGCGGGGCTGATTGCGTATGCCAGTCTTCCCGTTGAACCGCAAAGCTGGGCGTTGGTCGCCGTCGGGCTGGCCGTCCTGGCATTGGTCGTAGCACTGCGTGCGTCGACTATCCTGCCGCTGATGGGCCTGCTGGCCGCGTTTTGGGCCGGGGTCTGCCTATTGCCACTACATGGGTTCTGGTTCGGCACCGAAATGCTGCGCTATCCGGCTTATGGGGCGTATTCGGCACGGGTCGATGCCATTGTTTCGGCCACTGAAAGTACGCGCCGCATCATCATTTCGGACCTGACCCCGCTCGATGGCGCCCGAGCACTGCCGATTGTCCGGGCACGGTTGGTCACGCCACCCACGCCGCCGCTGGCGCCGGGCGACACGATTGCGGCCAAAGTTCGCTTGGCACCGGTTCCCGGTCCCGTTCTTCCCGGTAGCTTTGATGGACAGTTTCACGCCTACTTCGCCGGTGTTGGTGCCTATGGCATTGTAACCAGCGGTTTTTCCAAAACCGGGTCGGGTGCGCAGTTCGACCCGGGGCGCGTGGTTGAGCAATTGCGCATGGGGATTGGTGCTCGTATCGCCGGTGAGCTTGATGGTGCTTCAGCCGCCATTGGGCGGGCCATGGTGGTGGGCGATCAAAGCGAGATCACCGATGAAACCCGCGAGGTGATGGCGCAGTCAGGGCTGGCCCATATCTATTCGATATCCGGGCTGCATCTATCGATTGTTGCGGGTGGCGTGTTCTGGCTGATGCGCTGGCTGCTTGCCGCCATTCCGCCTGTCGCCAATCGCTGGCCGGTCAAGAAGGTAGCGGCAGTGACCGGGCTGATCGCGGCAGGGGGATATCTGCTGCTGGCCGGTGGCGTGGGGAATATCCCGGCCCTGCGTTCAACCATGATGCTGGGCCTGATCTTTGGTGCGGTTCTGGCCGGGCGCCGGGCGCTGACAATGCGCAATGTTGCCATTGCGGCCCTTGCGATCATGGTGATTGATCCAGCCAGCGTGTTCCGGGCCAGTTTCCAGCTGTCATTTGCCGCTGTGGTGGCCTTGATCGGTATCTACGAGATGCCGCGATCTGCCCCAAGGGGTAATCGCAACTGGATTGCTCGCATGGGCGGATCGTTATGGGCTGCGGCGGCTACGAGCCTGATCGCCGGTACGGCGACGCTGCTGTTTTCCGCATATCATTTCCAGCAGACCGCACCCCTCAGCGTGGTAGGCAATGTGTTGGTGCTGCCTGTCGTCAGCCTGATCATCATGCCCTTCGGGGTGTTGTCCGTGCTGGCGATGCCATTGGGCATCGAGAAGCCCTTTGTCGCCATCATGGGCTGGGGCATCGACCGGATGGTCGATGGTGCTGTTCTGGTGGCGGGTTGGAGCGCCGGACTAACGGGTAACCCATTGCTGACCGTTTGGGCCCTGATCATCGGTCTGGCGGCCTTGGCGTGGTTTGCCTTTTTGCCCAATCGCTGGCGCTTGGCTGGCCCGCTGCTGGCGGTGCCGTTGGTGCTGCTGTTTGGGCTGGACCACCGTCCCGATGTGCTGATTGCCGACACCACCCAGGCAGTGGCGGTTCGACAAGGCGAAGCGATGGGACTGGTGACGGGGCGTGGCGGCAGTTTTGCGGTCAATGTTTGGAGCGATCACTACCAGGAGGAGATCGCTGACACTTTCGAAGGAGCCCGCTGCGACAGATTGGGGTGCATCGCGCGTACCCTGGAATTCTCTATCGCCGTGATCAAAAATGCCGCCGCTTTTGCTGAAGATTGCGGGCTGCATGATTTGGTGGTCGCTCGTCTGCGCGCGCCGGTTACCTGCAAAGGAAGCCTGGTAATCGACAGTGAAGACCTGCAGGCCCGGGGCGTGCAGTGGCTGCGCTGGGATGGTTCGGCGGCGCGGTTTGACCTCCGCACCGCCATTCCCAACCTCAACCGGCCGTGGCGAGTCGCGCGATAGTAACGCCAGCTGCAGGAATCTCGGCGGTGCCAAGCACGTATCCGGCTTCGTCATGTGCAGGTGTCAGGGTGGCTGGGCCAGCATTGTAGTTGACGTAGACACGCAGGCCGTCGCGCGTGCGGCAGCGCACGCCCGCTGGCAGGTTCAATGTCACCAGATCGGCCTCGGCGATCAGATAGTCGACCACGCGATGGACGAGTGCCTTGGTGCCGGTGCCGCCCAGATAATAGAGCTTGCCCTGATTGACCAGAACCGGCCAACCTTCGGTGTCCTCGATGACCACATTGGCCTTGGTCTCGATGCGTTCGCGCCAGTGGTGGACCGAGCCGCTACCTTTGACCTCGATTTCGAGCGACGGATCAATACTGTCGATGCGCAGCACCTTGAGGTCGAGCAGATTGCTTGGCAGATCCGGCGCCAGCCTGGGCGGGATGGCGAAATTCTGCGTCTTGGAGCCAGAGCGCGGACCGATCAGCAGGTGGCCATCAAATTCGCTGATTGCCGTGCGCAGCTCGTCATTCCAGGCAAACAGTGCCGGGATAGCAATAATGTCGTAGCCGGCAAAGCTAGTGGTGCTGGGTGGTAGAATATCGATATCCAGCCCGTGACGGCGGAAGGCCGCATAGAGCGCCCGCACATGGGCGCCATGCGTGAAGCCCTTGGCCTGCGGTTGAACGTCCCAGGCCCATTCGCTCTGATAGTCATATACGAGGCCGACGCGTCCCTTGCTGGCGGCGCCCGTAATGCCGATCGACTTGAGTTCCTGCGCGACCTGAAGGGCTTCATGGTAAGCGGGAGCAGGTTCGCTGTCGGGGCGCAAGAGGCCGGCATGCATCTGTTCCTGCGCAAAGGGTGCCTGGCGCCAGCGGAAATAGGAAACAACCTCCGCGCCATGGGCAAAGGCTTCCCACGCCCAGAGACGCGCCATGCCGGGCAAGGGATCGGGATTGAAATCGGCCCAGTTCACCGGACCGGGCTGCTGTTCCATGATCCACCAGCGGCCGTGACCAACGGTGCGGTAGAGATCGTGGTGGAATGCCTGATAGTCGGGTTCACCCTGGCGCAGATACTGGCGCTTGACCTCTTCGGGCTCGGTGCTAACAGCGAGATGGCCAATCGGGTAAGCGTCCCAGGCCGCCACATCAAGGGATTTGGCAACGTCATAGTGGTCGAATTCGGTATAGCGGCCCATGAAGTTATGGATGACCGGCAGGTCGGGGCGCTTGGCTTTGAGGATGTCGTACTGCACCTTGTTGAAGGCGGCGACCTGATCTGATGCGTAGCGCCGATAGTCCAGGTCATGGGCGGGCGCTGGTTCGCAGACCAGAAGATTGGGGAGTTCGACCTGATCGAAGCGGTTGTATTCCATGGACCAGAACACATTGCCCCATGCCTCGTTCAAGGCTTCGACCGTGCCGTATTTTTCGGCCAGCCAGCGCTGAAACCCAGCCTTTGCGGCGGGCGAATAGGAATAGGTGGTGCCGTGGCAGCCATATTCATTGTCGGTCTGCCAGCCGCCCAGCGCGGGATGGCCGGCGACGGCATCGGCCAGCAACTGCGTGATGCGGGCGGATTCTTCGCGATAGCCACGATGCGAGAAATCGTAGTGGCGGCGCGAGCCAAAACCTTTCTGGCGGCCATTGGCGTCGACAGCGAGCATGTCGGGGTGCTTGTCGACCATCCAGCGTGGTGGGGTGGCAGTGGGTGTGCAGAAAATGACCTTGAGCCCGTGGCGTCCCAGCACATCCATGGAGCGGATGATCCAATCGAACTGCAGATACCCCGGCGTGGGTTCGAGTTTTGACCAGGCGAACTCGCCTATCCGGACATAGGCGATGCCGACCTCAGCCATGCGCGCTGCATCCTGCTCCCAGACCTCCTCGGACCAGTGTTCTGGATAGTAGCAAACGCCCAGGGCTGGATTGATCATGACGGAGTTCTCAGAGTTTGATTGGGGTTTCGGCCTGACCGGCGACGTCGACGTCGACAGCAAAGACACTGCCGGCGTGTGGTTCATTGGCCCTCTGTTCTGGGCTCAGTCCGGTATTGGCGGTGGTGATGAACATGGTCTTGAGGTCAGCTCCACCAAAGGCAGGGCAGGTCACCTGACTGACGGGGAGTTCAACGATCCGATCGATTGATCCATCGGGTGCGTGGCGGACGACACAATTGCCGCCCCAACGCGCGTTCCAGAGGTAGCCTTCGCTATCCACGACCGCGCCGTCAGGGGAGCCGCGATGGTCCGATACATCGGCAAACAATGTCCACTCGCCAATCGGCATGCCGGTTGCCGGATCAGTGGCGCATTGCATGATCTGGCGGGTCGGGGTGTCGGACCAGTAGGCAATGGTGCCATCGGGCGAGAAGCAGGTGGCATTTGGAATGCTGATATTGGACTTGAGCGTGCTCAGCGTGCCGTCACGATAGTGATAGACGGCGCCGATAGGCGTTTCTTCGTTCTTGCCCATGGTGCCGATCCAGAAGGCGCCAGAGGGATGCACGCGGCTATCATTGGTGCGGGTCTCGCCATTGCTGGCTTCGATGCCGACAATCGGCGCGATGCCGCCCATGGTGATGTCAAAACCCTTGAGTCCGGTTTCAGCGGCCAGCACCAGGGTGTTGTCGTCAACAATGGCGGCCGCAGCGACCACTTCGTTGAACAGCCACTGATTGGTGATTTCACCGGCAGCATTGGCCGCGTACAGGGTGTCTTCCTTGATATCAAAAAAGAACAGTTCCTGGCGTCCGGGATGCCAGAGCGGGCCCTCACCGAGGGTGCACTGGGTGTCGATGAGAAGGCGGGCCGTCTGGCTCATTCGGGGAACCCCGCATCATAGGCGGCAACCGCTGCATTTGCGCGTTCGCTAACCTGGGCTGCGTCCATGCCGGGCTTGTAGATATAGGTTCCCAGGCCAAAGCCCGAGCAACCGGCAGCGAAGTACTCATCGAAATTGTCGGGATTGGCACCGCCGACCGCATAGAGCGGAATTTCCGGCGGCAGCACGGCCTTCATGGCCTTGATACCCTTGGGGCCGAGCACTTCGGCGGGAAAGAACTTCAGGCCTGTGGCACCCGCCTTGATGGCGCGGAATGCGTCGGAGGGCGTGAATACGCCGGGGAAGGACAACATCTGCATTCGGATCGTTTCTGCGATCACCTGCTTGTTGGTGTCAGGCGAGACAACGAATGTGCCGCCTGCCTCGGATACGGCGGCGACCTGCTTCTTGCTCAGCACGGTACCCGCCCCAATGGTGGCGATATCGCCCAGCGCATTTGACGCCATGGCGATACTGATCAGCGCATCGGGGGAATTGAGCGGGACCTCGATCATGGTGATCCCTGCCTCGATCAGGGCTTCACAAACATCGATGGTTTCGCTGGGGGTGATGCCGCGCAGAATGGCAATGAGGTGACGGTGTTCCATAAGCGGCTCCTAGGCGGCGTAGCTGCGCGCGGCCTTCAGGCCCGCCAGCACAACATTGGTGGTGTCCTGCGGCAACCCGATGGCGCCAAACATTTCAAGGACTTGGGCGTAAAGGGCGCACAGGCTGGGTGAGCCAATCAATGGCACTGCCTGCTGGCCGATCAAATGGCGGTTGCTGGCGACTTCAGTCCCGATCAGCAGACCCGAGAGATAGCCAGCGCACCAGTCAGGCTGACGATTTGAAAGCAGGGCGCCGGCGCGTACCTGAAACAGGGTGCCGAGCAATTGTTCGGGGTGGTCCAGACCGGCGCGGGCGCCTGCTATAAAGCCCTCCGCTCGGCCGGGACCGTCGAGGTCCCCGTTCATGGAGTGGCGCAGGACCGAATGGGTACGCAGGACTTCGTAGATTTCGCCGGTCATCGCCGTTGAGAAGTGGTCAATGCGGGTTCCCGAAAGACGGGCCCATTTGGAGTGGGTGCCGGGCATGCAAACCATGCCGGAAAAGGCGGGCTCAAGAGCCGCAAGACCGAGTAATTGGGTCTCTTCGCCGCGCATGACATTGTCAGCGCCCGCCTTTTGGCAAACGCCGGGCAGAATCGCCGGGGCGAAGCGTCCGTCAGGCATTGTGGGGTGGACAGCGCCGGCCAGCAGACCGCGCAAATCGGTGGGAGCTTCAAGATAAGGGGCCTCGAGCCAGCCCTGACGCGCGCCGGCCATGCCACAGATCAGCACGTCCAGTGCTCCCCCGCCGGCAGCCGTAACCCCATCAAGCACCTCGATAAGTGCGGCGGGAAATTCCTCGCGAGTCAGCTTACCCATGCCCTTGGCCGATTGCCGCTCCAGCGCCACGCTGCCATCAGGGGCAATGCCCCATGCTCGCAGGTTGGATGTGCCCCAATCAACGGCGACCCAGTCTACGATATTCGTCACGAATTCCCCTCCGTCGCCCAAATTTGGCGCGACCCTAATGGCTGAATCTCATTTCAGCCAGACCGAATATCCAGCCCGGTCGTCGTCAAACCTGCTCTCCGAAGCATCGTCCTGTCTCGTCGTCGGGTAAGTCCGTGTGAGCGTTCCGACAGATTTTCGCGAGATTTCTGGACTTTGCGCATAAGTATGATTTTTTCTACCAAAGACCATTCACAGCGCGTCCAGCCATGCTAGAACGTTGGCAAATCCCGGCGCCTGCGTGCGCACGGTGAGGAGCAGCAAGGAAGTTCAAAAATGACGGCAGGTAACGGCGATTCAGCGGGCAACAAATTGCGTTCGCGCGCCTGGTTCGACAATCCAGAGAACCCGGACATGACGGCTCTCTATCTTGAGCGCTACATGAATTTCGGCGTTTCGCGTGAAGAGCTGCAGTCAGGCAAGCCCATTATCGGTATTGCCCAGACCGGTTCGGATTTGAGCCCCTGCAACCGTCATCACATCGTTCTGGCAGAGCGCGTGCGTGAAGGCATTCGCGAAGCGGGCGGTATTGCCATCGAATTTCCGGTGCATCCGATTCAGGAAACCGGCAAGCGTCCGACGGCGGGGCTGGATCGCAATCTGGCCTATCTTGGTCTGGTTGAAGTTCTGTACGGCTATCCACTTGATGGCGTTGTGCTGACCATTGGTTGCGACAAGACCACGCCCGCCATGCTGATGGGTGCTGCTACCGTCAATATTCCGTCGATTGCCCTGTCGGTCGGCCCCATGCTGAACGGCTGGCACAAGGGCGAGCGCACTGGCTCGGGCACCATTGTGTGGAAGGCGCGCCAGATGATGGCCGCCGGCGAAATCGACTATGCCCAGTTCATCGAACTGGTGGCCTCATCGGCCCCCTCGACCGGCTTCTGCAACACCATGGGCACGGCTTCGACCATGAATTCGCTGGCGGAAGCGCTGGGCATGCAATTGCCCGGTTCGGCGGCAATTCCCGCGCCCTATCGTGATCGCCAGGAAATGGCTTATCGCACCGGCAAGCGGATCGTTGACATGGTGCATGAGGACCTCAAACCCTCTGACGTCATGACCAAGGACAATTTCGTCAACGCCATCGTGGTCAATTCGGCCATTGGTGGTTCGACCAACGCGCCGATCCACATTCAGGCCATCGCCAAGCACATGGGCGTTGAGCTCGAGTTGCAGGATTTCCAGACCCACGGCCACAAGGTGCCGCTGCTGGTGAACCTGCAGCCCGCCGGTGAATATCTGGGCGAAGATTTCTATCATGCCGGCGGTGTGCCGGCGGTGGTCAATGAGTTGATGGGGCAGGGGCTGATCCGTGAGGGTGCGCCGACAGTCAACGGCAAGACCATTGGCGAAAACTGCGCCGCGACCACCATTCAGGACGACAAGGTCATCCGTCACTTCGACAACCCGCTCAAGGTGGATGCAGGCTTCCTGGTGCTGCGTGGTAATCTGTTCGACAATGCCATCATGAAGACCAGCGTGATCTCGCCGGAGTTCCGCGATCGCTACCTCAACAACCCAGCCCATCCAGGCATGTTTGAGGGCAAGGCGGTGGTCTTTGATGGTCCGGAAGATTATCACCACCGGATCGATGATCCGGCGCTAGAAATCAACGAAAACACGCTGTTGTTCATGCGCGGCGCTGGTCCGATCGGCTATCCCGGCGCGGCCGAAGTGGTCAATATGCGGCCACCCAGCTATCTGATCAAAAAGGGTATTACAGCGCTCGCCTGCATTGGCGATGGTCGTCAGTCCGGCACCTCCGGCTCACCCTCGATCCTGAACGCTTCGCCAGAAGCTGCCGCGGGTGGCAATCTGGCCATTCTCAAGACTGGCGATCAGGTTCGGATCGATCTGAACAAGGGGCAGGCCAACATTCTGATCTCGGACGAAGAGATCGCCACACGGCGTGCCGATCTGGAAGCTTCGGGTGGCTATAAGTATCCCAAGCATCAGACCCCATGGCAGGAAATCCAGCGCGGTATCGTTGGCCAGCTGGGTGATGGCGCCATCCTCAAGCCTGCCGAGAAGTATCAGCGGATTGCCCAGAGTGAGGGCGTGCCGCGCGACAACCACTAGGTTGCGCCAAGCCCCCAAAACACCATAGGTCCCGCCAACTGGTGGGGCCTTTTTCGTTTCTGCCACTGCGTTATCGGTAACGAGTCGGTTGCGCGTTGGGCGGTCAGTTTCGGTCGATGGCTGACCAGTCGCCCTGCAGCAGGAGTGCATCGGCAAGGCGCTCTTCATAAAGTTCGCGGGGGATTTCGATGCCGCCCAGCGATTCCAGATGATCGGTGAGAAACTGGGTGTCGAGCAGCACGTAGCCACCGGTGTTGAGCCGATCCACCAGATGGGCCATGGCGATCTTGCTGGCATTGGTACGGCGGTGGAACATGGATTCCCCGAAAAGGCGCCGCCAATGGCGAGCCCGTAAAGTCCGCCGACCAGTTCGGCGCCGTCCCAGACCTCAACCGTGTGGGCCACACCGCGTTCGAACAACTCGCCATAGACTGACCGGATGGTGCGGTTGATCCAGGTCGTGTCGCGGTCTGCGCCCACTGTGGCACAGGCGTCGATTACAGCTTCGAAATCGGTATCGACCTTGGTGACAAAACCGGATTTGCGGATTGCCTTGCGCAGGCTGGTGGAGAGGCGAAAGCCGTCTAGGGGAATGATGCCGCGCTGCTCCGGGCTGACCCAGAACAGGTTCTCGTCCTGAGCGTCCTCAGACATGGGAAAGATGCCCGCCTGATAGGCGCGCACGATCAAATCAGGGGTGATCTCAAGTTCGAACGGGTTTGGGCGGGACATGACGCACCTTGGGTCTAAAGGAAAGGGGCGCAGTGCGCCCCTTTGGTAGATCAGACCTTGTTCTCGGCCAGGTATTTTTCAAGCCAGTGAATGTCATAATTGCCCGAAAGAATGTCGGGCTCCTTGATCAGACGCTGGAACAGCGGCAGCGTGGTCTTGATGCCGTCGATGACGAACTCGTCAATGGCGCGGCGCAGGCGCTGCAGGCACTCGTCGCGGGTGCGACCGTAGACGATCAGCTTGCCGATGAGCGAGTCGTAATAGGGCGGGATCTTGTAGCCCTGATAAACCGCCGAATCGACGCGAATGCCGACGCCACCTGCGGGGTGGTAGAAGGTGATCGTTCCGGGCGAAGGAGCGAAGGTCTGTGGGTCTTCGGCATTGATGCGCACTTCAATGGCGTGACCGTTGAACTGGACCTTGTCCTGGGTAATGGACAGCTTCTCGCCCGACGCGACGCGAATCTGCTCATAGACGATGTCTATACCGGTGATGCGTTCGGTGACCGGATGCTCCACCTGCAGGCGGGTGTTCATTTCGATGAAATAGAACTCACCGTCTTCGTAGAGAAATCCGATCGTGCCAGCGCCTGAGTATTTCAGCTTGCGCATGGCGACGGCGCAGATTTCGCCGATTTCGTCGCGTTCCTGCGGCTTGATGGTGGGGCCACCGGCCTCTTCCCAAACCTTCTGATTGCGGCGCTGCAGCGAGCAGTCACGAACGCCCAGATGCACCGCATTGCCCTGTCCGTCGCCCAGTATCTGGACTTCGATGTGGCGCGGCTTGCCGAGGTATTTTTCCATGTAGACCGAGCCATTGCCGAAAGCGGCAGCAGCTTCGGAACGTGCGGTGGACCAGGCGGTCAACACGTCGTCTTCGGAGTTGGCCAGCTTCATGCCGCGACCACCACCGCCAGCGGTGGCCTTGATCAGGACGGGATAGCCAATTTCCTTGGCCATGCGCTTGGCTTCAGCTTCGGTTTCAACCGCGCCGGGCGAGCCGGGAACCACGGGAATGCCAAGCTCGACGGCGGTCTTTTTGGCCGTGATCTTGTCGCCCATGATGTCGATATGGTGGCTGGAGGGACCGATGAAGGTCACCTTGTGCTCGGTCAGGATCTTGGCGAAGCGCGCATTCTCGGACAGGAATCCATAGCCGGGATGCACGGCGTCGGCGCCGGTGATCTCGATGGCAGCCATGATCGAGGGAATGTTGAGATAGCTGTCCTTGGCGGACGGCGGCCCAATGCAGACGCTTTCGTCGGCAAGGCGAACGTGCATGGCATTGGCGTCAGCGGTGGAGTGCACCGCCACGGTCTGGATGCCGAGCTCCTTGCAGGCGCGCAGGATGCGCAATGCGATTTCGCCGCGATTGGCGATCAGGACCTTTTGGAACATGGGGTTCCCCTTACTCGATGACGACGAGTGGCTCGCCGTATTCCACCGGCTGGGCGTCCTCGAACAGGATGCGCGTGACGGTGCCCGAGCGATGTGCGGGGATCTGGTTCATGGTCTTCATGGCTTCAATGATGAGCAGCGTCTGGCCCTCGGTCACCTTGGCGCCAACCGAAACAAATGCCGCCTTGCCTGGCTCTGGTGCGGTGTAGGCGGTGCCAACCATCGGCGAGGTCAGTGTGCCGGGGTTGGAAGCGGGATCTTCAGCGGCAGCAGGCGCTGCAGCAGGAACCGAGCCAGCTGGTGCCATCGAGGCGGCAGGCGCTGCCGCGGGTGCGGGCGCATAATGCTGCGGCGCTGCGTAGGTTACGCCTTCATGGGGGTATGAGCGGGTGACACGGACCCGGAAGTCCTCCTGCTCGATTTCGATCTCGGCGAGATCTTCCTTGTTCAGCAGCTCGGCGATGGCTCGGATCAGATCCTGATCCACTTGCGATGACTTGGTCATTCTTGTCGGTCTCCCGCGCGTTACGCGTTGATCGTTACTTGAGTTTTTCGGCGAGCGCCATGAGCGCCATTGTATACCCGGTGACACCAAAGCCGCAAATGACACCGAACGCCACAGCCGACACATAGGAATGGTGCCGGAAGGCTTCGCGCTGGTGGATGTTGCTCAGATGCACTTCTGCAACGGGCAGCCCGACGGCCTTGAGCGCGTCATGGATGGCTACGGACGTATGGGAATAGGCCGCCGGATTGATGATAATCGCGTCGGCGGTCTTGCGGGCATCCTGAATCCAGGTGACCAGCTCGCCTTCGTGATTGGATTGGCGGAAGTCGATTGTCAGGCCCTGTTCAGTGCCTGTCTGCTTGCACAGAGCCTCGATATCCTTGAGCGTTTGCGCGCCATAGATATCCGGCTCGCGCGTGCCGAGCAGATTGAGGTTCGGGCCGTTGAGGACGAGAACGCGCTTTGCCATAATTTTTGCCTTGTGCACCGGGTCTTCGTGCTGAAGCAAGCGCGGTTACACGAAATGCACCGAAAACGCAAAGAACCCGGTAGATTATCACCGATCAGCTATCGCACTGGGTTTCGCCGCATTCGCGCATATTGGCGATACGCTGGCGCAGTTCATCCACGCCGATGGCGCCCGGAATGACCTCATTGCCGATGATATAGGTCGGGGTGCCGGTGATGTTGAGCGCCTTGGCGATCTCATAGGACGTCTGGATCGTCCTGGAGACGCTGTCAGTGCCCATATCGAGCTCAAGGCTGACCGGGCTCAGGCCCAGGTCGGCTGCGGCCGCCAGGGCCACATCCTTGTCGACCTTGCCGCGACTGGTGAACAGCGCTTCGTGGAAGCTCCAGTAGTCGACATCAGAATCACCAACCAGCACGGCGATGCGGGCGGCATCGATGGATTCGTTGGAGAGAATGGGGAATTCCTTGAAGATCACGCGCAGATTGGGATCTTCGGCCAGCAGGGTGGCCAGGTCGGGCAGGGCCGAGCGGCAGTAGCCGCAATTGTAATCAAAGAACTCGACCAGGGTCACATCACCATCGGGATTGCCGACCACAACCTGACCGGGGTCATTGAAGATCGCTTCCTGCATGGTGGCAATGGCGGCGGTGGCCTGACTGCGTTCTTCGGCGCGCAGTGTCGAATCAAGCGCCACCGAGACGCGCTGCAGGATTTTTGGATCGCTCATCAGGAAGGATTCGATCATCGGGTTGATGATGTCGGCGTCGAGCGTGGCGACTTCCTGAGCAGGCGCTGCAGCCATGGTGGCGCTGCGCTGGGCGTCATAGGCGGTGATTGCGTCATCAATCATGGCCTGCACAGCCACGCTGTCCGTCTGCGGGGCGGGCTGGATGATTGTGGCATAGCCCAGGGCGCCAGCAAGGATACCCGCAAGGGCGACGAGAGCGATGGTGACGCGTGACATGGCTGGTTGGAACTCCGGTCCTGATGAAACGCCTGCCTTCTAGCAGAGCTGAAGCCAGATTAGCAGGGGGAGTGAACAGGTGCTTGGTGTGCCCATCAATTGTTGTTGAGGGGCGGGGCAGTTCGCGATAGGCGGATGGGGTCAAGGAGTGTGCATGACCGACCTTCCCGCCGACGGGCTGATGCCCTTTCACGCCATGGAAATTCTCAAGCGCGCCAAGGTGCTTGAGGCAAGCGGGCGCAGCATCTGCCATCTCGAGGTGGGCGAACCCGGTTCGCCGCCGGCGCCCAAGGTGCTCGAAGCAGTGCGTCAGGCGTTGCCGCAGGCACAGGGCTACACCAATGCCAAGGGTCTGGGCGAGCTGCGCGAGGGCCTTGTCGCCTACTACCAGAACCAGCATGACGTGGTTGTGGATGCCGACGCCATTGTGTGCACTATGGGGTCATCGGCCGGTTTTATCCTGGCCTTCCACACGGCGTTTCGGCCCGGCGCGCGGATCGCCATCACCCGGCCGGGCTATCCGGCCTATGTGAACACGCTGCTCGGGCTGGGCTTCGGTATCACCGAAATCCCGCTGTCCGTCAGCAATGGCTGGCGCCTGACCGGCGCTGATATTGCATCCGCTCATGCGGAGCAGCCATTTGAAGGGCTGCTGTTTGCCAGTCCGGCCAATCCCACCGGTGCCGCGATTGATCGGGCAGGGCTGGCTGACATTATCGCCACTTGCGAGCGTCTGGGGATAACTTTGATCTCCGACGAGATCTATCACGGTCTCGATTATCGCGGTCCCTCCGTCAGCGCGTTGGAGTTGACGAAAAACGCTATCATTATCAATAGCTTCTCAAAGTATTATTGCATGACCGGCTGGCGTATTGGCTGGATGGTGTTGCCTGAAAAGCTGGTGCGACGGGCCGAAATCCTGCAGCAGAACCTGTTTATCTCAGCGCCGACACTGAGCCAGATTGCGGCGACTGTGGCGCTGGGGGAACGCGATTATGCCGAAGAGCAGAAAGCGGGCTACGCAAACAACAGGTTGGCGCTCGACGACGGGCTGCGCGCCTTGGGGTTTGATGTCGGCGGGGCGTCCGACGGTGCGTTCTATGCCTATGTCGGTATCTCCAAATTCTCCAATGATTCCATGGCGTTCTGCGAAGCCATGCTGGAGGAAGCGGGCGTGGCGATGACGCCTGGCATCGATTTCGATCGGGTCAATGGGCAGGGCTATGTGCGGCTGTCCTATGCGGGAAAAAGCGAGACAATTGCGCTGGCGCTTGAGCGCATGAGCGGGTTTTTACGCTAACAGACTGTTAGCACTGAACTTAGGAAGTGCACCGCAACACTGACATTGACGCAACTTTGCGGTGCTAGAGTGCATTGGCGGGAGGACGAGGAGGTCCGGCCATGCATGCACAACCGGTTGATCCGAGTGTTCTGGCGCATTGCGTTGCCATTGTTGTGTCCCAGAACAAGGAAGATGGCGAGGCGCTGATGCGACTTGCCGAACGGCTTCGCTTCGGCGCGGTGATAGCCCACTCACTCAAGCTCAAGCCGGAGCCTTTCAATCACCGCCTGGTATTCTTTCTGGTCCATTTCGACTTCGCCAATACCGCCCGCATGCAATTGCTGCGCGATCTGCGCCACTTTCCCTCAGTCAGCCTTGCCTATGCGCCGGTGGTGATGTTTTTGCGCGATGCGTCGGCAGCGCAAATCAGAGCCGGCATCGAGATGGGCTTTGACGATGTGATCAATGTGCCGGGCGAGGGGCCCGATATTGCGCATCGGCTGGCAAGCCAGATCGGGCGCGAACATCTCTATGTCGAAACCCGCACCTATCTGGGGCCTGACCGTCACCGCATGGACAGGTTCGGGCCTGGCCCGGCGCAGCGTCAGGCGGAAGAACCCCATGCCCGTCTGTTCATTATGCGCACGGTCGAGGAAGGGGTCCATATCGTGCGGCGCGAGGATGTCCACAAAGCCCATTGAGGCCGGTTGGCGCGCTCGCAGCCCCCCAAAACAATGAAGGCGGCCCGAGGGCCGCCTTCTGTGTGTCTTAGCCCAGGCCAAGGCGGCGTTGCCACCAGCCGGCCTTCTTCTTGGGTGCCGGTTCGTCAGCCGTTTCGGCTTCGCTCGGTGCGGCGCTGGATGAAACCACAACGCCCTCTTCAGGCAGTTCCTTCTTGGCGCGGCGTGGCTTGGCTGGCGCCTCGGGTGCGGCTTCAACGGCTGCGGCAGCTTCTGGCGCTGGTGCAGGTTCGGCTGCGGGTGCAGCTTCAGCGACGCTGACCTCTGGCGCTGCCTCAGCGGCTGCTTCAGTGGCCTTTGGCTTGCGCGCCCGTGGCTTACGCTTGGGCTTTTCGGCCGGCGCTTCCTCGGCCGCAGCGTCTGGCGCCGCAGCAGCGGCTTCAGCGGCAACAGCGGCCACTTCGGCTGGCGAGGTTGGCTTGCCCGCTGCCGGCTTGCGACGGCGGGTCCGCTTGGGCTTTTCAGCCGGTGCGTCTTCTGCCGCAACTTCAACAGCTTCAGCGGGTGCCGCTTCTGCGGGAGCAGCTTCGGCGGGTGCTGCCAGTTCTTCCTGGACCAGCAGCTTGTCGGCCACTGCATCGACAGTTTCAGGTGTCAGCGCGGTTTCACCGGTGGCTGGGGACTGTTCGGTTCCCTCTTCGCCATCGCGACGGTTGCGGCGGCCACCACGACGACCGCGGCGGCGGCGCTTGCGCGGCTCGCCATCGGCGCCTTCAGCATCTTCAGCTGTGGGACGAGCGCTGTTTTCCTCGCCGTCTTCGGCCTCGGCATCAGCATCGGCTTCAGCGCCTTCGGCAGGAGCCTGTGCGGCGCGCTGCTGGGGTGGACGCTGGCCATTCTCTTCGCCGCGCTCGGCACCGCCACGACGGCGACGGCGACGACGGCGTGTCCGGCCTTCACCTTCGCCAGCGTCGGCGTTGGATGCGGCCTTTTCCTCGGCTTCTTCGTCCTCGACCTCGTCGACGATATCATCGTCAGCATCGTCTTCGATGATGGCGCTATCGACGCGGACATGCTCGGCAGCGCGCTGCTCGGCATAGGCGATGACGCGGGCGTCGCCCTTCTCGATGGCGAACTGGTGACCGGTCATCTTGCCATCAGCGGTGATGGTGATGGATAGCTGGTTGCGGATTTCCAGCGTGGTCAGGGTCTCGCGCTTGAAGTTGAGGATATAGAGGGCGACCTCAACGGGCACCCGCACATTGATCGACTGGCCCTGACGGCGCAGCACGTGTTCCTCGATATTGCGCATGATCATCAGCGCCAGCGACTCGACCGAGCGCACCAGACCGGTGCCATCGCACATCGGGCACTTGTGGGTGGAGCTTTCAACGACGCCAAAGCGGATACGCTGACGGCTCATTTCCATCAGGCCGAAATGACTGATGCGGCCAACCTGAATGCGGGCGCGATCGTCCTTGAGGCAATCCTTGAGCTTGCGCTCGACAGCCCGGTTGGAGCGGTTTTCCATCATGTCGATGAAATCGATCACGATCAGACCGGCCAGATCCCGCAGACGGAGCTGGCGCGCGACTTCATCGGCAGCTTCCAGATTGGTCTGGAGCGCGGTGTCCTCGATATTGTGCTCCTTGGTGGAGCGGCCCGAGTTCACGTCGATCGAAACCAGCGCTTCAGTCGGGTTGATCACAATGTAACCGCCTGAAGGCAGGGTGACCGTGGGCGAGAACATGGAGTCGAGCTGTGCCTCGATGCCATATTTGGAGAATAGCGGCTGATCATCCTTGTAGAGCTGCACGTTCTTGGCGTGGCTCGGCATGATCATGCGCATGAAGTCCTTGGCTTCACGGAAGGCGTCGTCGCCCGCCACAAAGACCTCGTCGATCTCCTTGTTGTAGAGATCGCGGATGGTTCGCTTGATCAGCGAGCCTTCCTCATAGACCAGGCACGGTGCCTGGCTCTTGAGGGTGAGCTCGCGCACGCTCTCCCAGAGGCGCATCAGATATTCAAAGTCGCGCTTGACCTCGGCCTTGGTGCGTGACGCACCGGCGGTGCGCAGAATGACGCCCATGCCCTGGGGTACTTCGAGATCGGACGTGATTTCCTTGAGGCGCTTGCGATCAGCAGCGTTGGTGATCTTGCGCGAGATGCCGCCACCGCGAGCGGTATTGGGCATCAGCACCGAATAGCGACCAGCCAGCGAGAGATAGGTTGTCAGGGCAGCGCCCTTGTTGCCGCGCTCTTCCTTGACCACCTGCACCAGCATGACCTGACGGCGCTTGATGACTTCCTGGATCTTGTAGTGCTTGCGGGTGTGGCTCTGACGGCGACGCTCTGGCACTTCCTCAAGCGCATCGGCGCCACCGATCGATTCGACCGGTTCGGAATTGGCTGGAGCCTGTTCGATGTGGCTCTCGTCTTCCCCGTCAGCGCTGTCGGAATCGCCATCGGTCTCGGCTGCAGCTTCTGCCGCGCCGGTATCCTCGGAGTCTTCCGCGTGCTCGTCGTCGTGTTCTTCGTCGCGCAGCAGGGCTTCGCGGTCAGCAACGGGGATCTGGTAATAGTCTGGGTGGATTTCGCTAAAGGCCAGGAAGCCATGGCGATTGCCGCCATAGTCGACAAAGGCGGCCTGCAGGGACGGCTCAACGCGCGTCACCTTGGCGAGGTAGATGTTACCCCGCAACTGGCGGCGGGTCGCCGATTCAAAGTCGAACTCCTCGAGCCGGTTACCTGCGGTAACGACGATCCGTGTTTCTTCCGGGTGGATGGCATCCACCAGCATTCTCTTGGTAGCCATAATTAACTCCGCGCGCTCGCGCGCCGACAAGAGGGCGCCGGATAGCCGACATCCTTCTGGTAGCGCAGTGCGAGGCGAATGGTTTGGGGGTAAGTGCGCGCAGAAGCTCTGCCTTGGGCGCGCCGATATGATTGGTCATGGCTGAAAGTTGCAGCGTGACAAAGCGGCAATCGTCTTGTTCGATCGCGTCGCGTGTTGTCCGACTGCGGGCCATCTGACCTCTTCCTATTGGGTTGCCTGTATCCGAGGATCAACGGGCAACCGTCCGGCCCGAGTGGGACCGAAATTCGTATAAAAGCGCAAGAATTGCCGCTTTCAAGCCAGGGTCAGCGGGTCTCTTCGTCCCGCGTCCCGGCCACTTCTCGTTCCGCCGTTGTGAGCTTTAAGCTGCAAAAACAGGTGCACCGAGAAGCTTGCGCTTCACCATAAGCGTGTAGGGGCGTCGCGACCAAATGGCAACAGGAAACTCCAAAACCCAGCCATGACGGCGATTTGTCTGGGCATAGGCGAGCCGATGGCAGAGCGGATGTTGGCCCGGTGGGCAAATCATCGCATAAGAGCCAGATGCGCCGCAGAATCGCCCAAAGCGGATGGGAGATGCAGCGCATTCAGATTTAGGGGTCGATCTGCTCTTGTTCCATTCCATGCGTATTCTGCTGTTGCCACTGCTGGTCTGCCTGATGTCGATGACGGTTGGCAGCCTGGCGCAAGAAGCGGTGGCGCCCGTTTCGGCGCCCGTTGGCCTGCCCAATGTGATGGATGTGCGGGTTACGGTGACGCCCGAGCGCGCCCGGCTGGTCATTGATCTGGCCGCCAAGACCGAATTCTCGCTGGTTTCGCTGAGTGAGCCGGATCGACTGGCCATTGACGTGCGCGCGGCCACCCTCACTGTGCCAGAGCCGGTAGCGACGCCGTCGGAAGAAGGCGTGATCTCCGAATATCGGGTGGAGCAGGCTGGCCCGGACCGGGTGCGCACCACGCTGATGCTATCGGCGCCCGCCCAGGTACAGCAGGCTTATGTGCTCGATCCGTTCGAAGATCAGCCCGCGCGTCTGGTTGTAGATATCATTCCGGCCAGCGCCGGCGAGTTCGCGACCAATGTCGCGCGGGACCTGGCGACGGCGCAGGATATGGCGGCACTGGGCGCCGTCGTGCCCGTGACCGACAGTTCAACGCCGGCGGGCGGTTCGGAACTGCCAATCGCAACGCGTCCGCTGGTAGTGATTGACCCCGGTCATGGCGGCATTGACAGCGGCGCCGAGGCGGCCGGGGGCATCAAGGAAAAGGACATCGTGTTGTCCTTTGCGCTCAAGCTGCAGCAATTGCTGGTGGATTCGGGCCGGTTCGACGTGGCGCTGACGCGTGAGGATGACACGTTTCTGCGCCTTGAGGAGCGGGTTGCGCTGGCGCGGAACAACAAGGCCGACATTTTCATCTCGATCCATGCCGACAGCTTCCAGCAGCCCGAAATTCGCGGCGCCAGCGTCTATACGCGCGACGAGAACGCCACCGACGTGCTGGACAAGGTGCTGGCCGACTCCGAGAACAAGAGCGATGTGATCGCCGGGTTTGCCATGCCGCAAATGGCGCCCGAGGTGGTCGACATCCTGCTCGACCTGATGCGGCGCGAAATGCGGCACCAGTCCTATACGCTGGCCCAGTCCATCGTGCATCAGCTCGAGCCCAGCGTGACGCTGCGGCGGTTTCCGGTGCGGCAGGCCGATTTTTTTGTGCTGCAGGCGCCCGACGTGCCCTCCGTTCTGGTTGAGCTGGGGTTTCTGTCCAATGCCAGCGACATGGCCAATCTGCTGCAGGGCGACTGGCAGAGCCGGACAGCGGATGCACTGGCACGCGGGATTTCGAGCTATTTTGACAGCCTGAGTGCCCCGCAGTGATGTGATAATTCGGCCACGACGGCGAGCAAGCGGTGGAAGCGTGGGGACGTTGCGGGCTTGTGATCCACTTTGGGGCCCGCGTCTGCTATGATTCTGCCAACTATCCCGGTGCGCCAGAGGCGGCACCGCATTGACCATCAAGCGTTTCTGGCCATACGAGGCGCTGCGGAGAGATTGACTATATGCTGCGCTTGATCGGCTGGCTGTTCGGCTTTGGAATGTTTCTGGCCTTGGTCGCGGTTGCCGGGGGCGTCATCTATCTGACGTCGGTATCCTCGCAACTGCCCGACTATACCGTGCTCAAGGATTATCAGCCGCCGGTGACGACGCGCGTGCACGCGGCCGATGGCACGCTGCTGGCCGAATTTGCCCGCGAACGGCGGCTGTTCCAGCCCATCGAGACGGTACCGCCGCTTGTTATCGAGGCGTTCCTGTCGGCAGAGGACAAGGACTTCTACAGCCATGGCGGCATCGCCATTGATGGCATTTTCCGCGCGCTGCGTGACAATGCGCTGGCGCGGCTGGATGGTAATAATGCCATTCAGGGCGGCGGTTCATCGATCACCCAGCAGGTAGCCAAGAATTTCCTGCTGACCGCGGACCAGACCTGGGATCGCAAACTGCAGGAAGCGCTGCTGGCGATCCGGATCGAATCGACCTTTTCCAAGGACCGGATCCTTGAGCTCTATCTCAACGAGATCTTTCTGGGCCTGAACTCCTATGGAGTGGCGGCGGCGGCGCTGAACTATTTCGACAAGGCGCTGTATCAGCTGACGCTGAGCGAGGCCGCCTATATCGCGGCGCTGCCCAAGGGGCCGAACAATTACCATCCATTCCGACGCCCGCAGGCGGCCATTGAGCGCCGCAACTGGGTCATCGATCGCATGGTCGAGAATGGCTATGTCAGCGCCAAGGACGGCGCCGCGTCCAAGGACGAGCCGCTCAATGTCATTCCGCGTTCGGGCGGCAGCCAGCTCTATTCGGCCGAGTATTTCACCGAGGAAGTCCGGCGCGAGCTGGCCAAGCTGTATGGCGAGGACCAGCTGTATGGCGGCGGGCTGTCGGTGCGCACGACGCTGGAGCCCAAACTGCAGGGCTATGCACGCCAGGCGCTGATGGACGGGCTGATTGCCTATGACCATGGCAAGGGGTTCCGCGAGCCGGTGGCCAGCATCGAGCTGGGCTCGGACTGGGGCATCGACGTCAACAAGGTGTCGCCGCTGAGCGATGTGCCCGAGTGGCAACTCGCCGTGGTGCTCGAGCTGGGCCAGAACGAGGCGCGCATCGGGCTGCGCCCCGATGGTGCCGCGGGCGGCGGGGTGTCGGACGAACGGCTTGAGGGCACGCTGTCTGGCCCGGAAATCAAGTGGGTTTCCAAGCCGGTACAGGACATTCTCAAGGTGGGGGATGTGGTCTATGTCTCGCCTGTGGCGGGCAAGACCGGGATCTATACGCTTGAACAGGTGCCCGAGATCGAGGGCGCGCTGGTGGCGATGGATCCACGCACCGGACGCGTTCTGGCCATGGTGGGCGGATTTTCCTATTCGCTGAGCGAATTCAACCGGGCGACCCAGGCGCTGCGGCAGCCCGGTTCCTCGTTCAAACCGATTGTCTATGCAGCGGCGCTGGACAATGGCTATACGCCGGCCTCGGTGGTGCTCGATGCGCCGGTTGAAATCCGCAATAGCGATGGCTCGATCTGGCGCCCGGAAAACTACGCGCAGGAGTTTTACGGTCCGCAGACGCTGCGGCGCGGCATTGAACGCAGCCGGAACGTGATGACAGTGCGGCTGGCGCGCGATATCGGCATGCCGCTGGTGGCCGAATATGCCCGCCTGTTCGGCGTCTATGACACCATGCAGCCGGTGCTGGCGATGGCGCTGGGCGCGGGTGAAACCACCGATATGCGGATGACAGCGGCCTATGCGACCATTGCCAATGGCGGGCGCAAGATTGTGCCGACGCTGATCGACCGCGTGCAGGATCGCTATGGCGTGACGGTCTACAAGCATGACCAGCGCCTGTGCCAGGGCTGCAAGGCGGATGGCTGGCAAGGGCAGGGTGAACCGCTGATCGTGGACAATCGCGAGCAGGTGCTCGACCCGATGACGGCCTATCAGATCACCTCGATGATGGAAGGCGTGGTGCAGCGCGGCACCGGTACCGCCGCCAAGGTGCTCAACCGTCCCGTGGCCGGCAAGACCGGCACAACCAATGATTACAAGGATGCCTGGTTTGTCGGGTTTACGCCCGAACTGGCGGTGGGCGTCTATGTCGGTTACGACCAGCCGCGGTCGATGGGGCGCTCGGTGACAGGTGGCTCGTTCGCGGTGCCGATCTTCACCGAATTTGTCGGCAAGGCGCTTGAGGGCAAGCCGGCCACGCAGTTCAAGGTGCCAGCGGGCATGAGCACGGCCTGGATCAATCCCAATTCGGGCGTGAAGGCATTTGATGGCGAAGCGGCCATTGAGGAAGCGTTCAAACCCGGAACCGGCCCCAATCTGATGACCTCGGTGATCGGGCTGGACGTCAATACGTTCGATGCCATCCAGCGCCAGCAGCAGATGCAGCAGCAATATGGCGGCGGGATTACCCAGCCGAGCGGCAATGGGCAGTATCTCGATCCCAATCTTGGACGTGGCGGGCTGTTCTAGATGGCGGACTTTACCGTCTATCCCGATCCGGTCCTGACCCAGGCGGCGGCTGCGCGCGCAGTTGACGATGGGATGCGGGCGGCGGGTGTAGCCTTGCAGGCGGCGGCTGCCAGCGTTGAAGCCTATGGGCTGGCGGCAGTCCATATCGGACTGCTGGAGCCCGTGGTGGTGGTCAGCGTGGCCGGGCAAGGCGCGGCGCGTGATTATCGCGTGATGTTCAATCCGCGGATTGTCGCACTGGCGGATGAGAAGGCCTTCGGCCCCGAGGGCTCGGTCTCAATGCCGGGCATTGAAGTGCCGATCGAGCGGGCCGAGTGGGCCGAGATCGCCTTTGACAGTGCCGAAGGCCATGGCGATACGATGCGGCTTGAGGGCTTTGCTGCGCGGGTCGCCCAACATGAGATCGATCAGGTGAACGGGGTGTTTTTCCTCAACCGGCTGTCGCGGCTCAAGCGCGATACGGCGATCCGGAAATTCCACAAGAGCCAGCGCTAGGTTGATCGCGGCGGGCGGGTCGGCTACACGGGGCGCCGCTAATACAGGATAGATTCAATGCGCACGGAAATCGAAAAGACCGTCGCCGAAATCGAGCAGGTTCTGACCCTGCTGAGGAGGCATCTTTGACTGGGATACTGCAGAAATACGCCTCGACGCGCTAACGGCGCAGACTGAATCCCCCGAATTCTGGAATGATCCGGAAAAGGCCCGCACGACCATGCGCGAGCGCGATGAGCTCGACGTGGCGGTCAAATCCGTGCGCGAGCTGGAAGCAGGGATTCGCGACAATTCCGAGCTGATCGAACTGGGCGAGCTGGAAGGCGATGCCGAGGTGGTCAAGGAAGCCGAAGACGCCCTGCTTGAGCTCAAGCAGCTGGCGCGACGCCGGCAGATCGAAACGCTGCTGTCGGGCGAGGTGGACAGCAATGATTGCTATGTGGAAATCCACTCCGGTGCCGGCGGTACCGAGAGCCAGGACTGGGCCAACATGCTTTTGCGCATGTACACCCGCTGGGCGGAACGGCGGAAGATGAAGGTCGACGTCATCGAAATGCACGATGGCGAAGAAGCTGGCATCAAGTCCGCCACCATTCTGGTCAAGGGCCACAACGCCTATGGCTGGATGAAGACCGAGAGCGGCGTGCATCGTCTGGTGCGCATCAGCCCCTATGACTCGGCTGCGCGGCGCCACACCAGCTTCTCGAGCGTCTGGGTCTATCCAGTGGTCGATGATTCCATCGATATCGAGATCCGCGAAGCCGATCTCAAGGTCGATACCTATCGCGCCTCGGGCGCTGGTGGTCAGCACGTCAATACGACGGACTCGGCGATCCGCATCACCCATATTCCGTCAGGCATTATCGTGGCCTGTCAGCAGGAGCGTAGCCAGCACAAGAACCGTGCGACGGCCATGGCCATGCTGAAATCGCGGCTATATGAAGCCGAACTGCAGAAGCGCGAGGAAGAGGCCAACGCCCAGGCGGCGAGCAAGACCGAGATCGGCTGGGGTCACCAGATCCGCAGCTATGTCCTGCAACCCTACCAGATGGTCAAGGATCTGCGTACGAGCGTGGAAAGCGGCCAGCCTTCGCTGGTGCTGGATGGGGATCTGGATGGCTTCATGGAAGCCGCACTTGCCCAGCGTGTGGGCGTGGCGACTGATGTGGAGAGCGAGTAGGCGTTAGCTCAACAGGGCTGACAGTCGGTTACCAGCATCAAGGAAGGCCTTGGGGTTGATGGCGCTGTCGCCCTTGCGCACTTCAAAATGCAGATGCGGGCCGGTTGACCGGCCCGTTGAGCCGACCTTGGCAATGGGGGTGCCGGTGCTGACGCGCTGGCCCTCCTTGCTGAGATAACCCGACAGATGCGCGTAGCGGGTTACGAGGCCGCCATCGTGGGTGACCTCGACCACCTTGCCATAGCCCGAGCGGGTGCCCACGAAAGTGACGACACCCCGTCCCGCGCTATAGACGGGTGTACCTGACGCTGCAGCGAAGTCGAGACCGGAGTGGAAGGCGCGGTTGCCGGTAAAGGGGTCGGTGCGGTTACCAAAGGTCGAGCTGCGGCGATAATTGCCGGAAATGGGCATGTGGACGGGCGCACCCTCGATGCTGTCGCGCGCCGCCTTGTAACGCAGCAACGCTTCCATCACGGCATTGGCGTCATCGACCATTGGCGAGCTTTCGCTGCTGTCGACGGCGTCGAGCAGGGGGCCACCCATGCCGGCTTCACCTGCCGGCAGATCAACGCGAATGCCCAGATCGCTCAATTCGGCGACAATGCTGTCGGTGCGGGCCACGGCCGTCTCGGCGATGGAGGTCATGGCAAACTGGGTTTCGTCCATCATCTGGTTGACGGCTGCGGCGGTCGCGTCGATGTCGGGGTTGCCGCCAATAGCCGGGTTGGCCAGAAAGGCGAGCGGCATGTCGGACTGGGCTGGCTGGGAGAGCGTTGCCGCTTCAATGCCAAGTTCGCCAGCCTTGTCGACCAGAATACGGACCAGTTGGTGCTGTTCGAGCAGAACTTCC
Organism: Devosia sp. J2-20; assembly: GCF_055808475.1. Taxonomy (NCBI): domain Bacteria; kingdom Pseudomonadati; phylum Pseudomonadota; class Alphaproteobacteria; order Hyphomicrobiales; family Devosiaceae; genus Devosia; species Devosia sp. J2-20. The sequence continues at coordinate 1,531,043 of NZ_CM147870.1, forward strand.
TGCTGCTGAGCCAGTTCCTGGAGCTGCAGGTTGACGTCGCCGGCCTGGGCATAGCTGCGCGAGTGCAGGCGGTCGATTTCGACGCGGAGCTGGGCGATGCGGTCTTCATAGGCCTGGACGACCTGTTCGCTCTGGCCATTGAGCAGGCGGGAGATGTCGGGCGAGAGCAGAAACGCGGTGCCGAGCAGTCCATTGCCGCCCAGCAGCAGTGCGAACATGGTGTAGAACAGGGCGGGATGGACGCCGTGACGGGCTGGTCTGGTCGATTTGTCGCGACCTTTGTCGGTCCGCCCGAAACTGGCTTGATTACGCACTCTACATCCCCGTCGCACCACACTTATGGTAAGCAGAGTATGGCGCGCCGTGGTTAATAAAGCCTATTTGGCGCCTTGTTCGGACAGGTGTTTTGCCAGGGTATCGAGCACTTTTTGAGCGTGGCCACGTATGCGGGTGGCCTTGATTACCGCGGCAATGGTGCCATCGGCAGCGATGATGAAACTAGTGCGGATCAACCCCATGAACTCACGGCCATAGAGTTTCTTGAGCTGCCACAGACCGTAGGCCTGGATGGCAACACGATTGGGATCGGCGGCGAGCGGCACCTTCAGATCGTGTCTGGCGCGAAACTTCTGATGGCTTTGACTGGTGTCGGGAGAGATGCCGACAAGAGTGGCGCCGAGGGCGGTAAACTCGTCAGCGAGATCGGAGAATTCGCGGTTCTCGTCATTGCAGCCGGGCGTGCCATCCTGCGGGTAGAAGAACAATACGACGGGGCTGCCTGTGTGGGCGGCGAGATGAAAGTCACGGCCGTTGTCGAGGGGCAGGGAAAAGTCTGGCGCTTTGTCCCCTGTTGCGAGTTGGCTCATGACGCGTCCTATCAGTGAATGCTCGAAAAATGTGGGTGTCGGTGCCCTAAAACAGCCGGTATCATTGGGCATTAGAGCGCATAACGCGCCTGATTCCTTTGGGCGCCAGAAGATATCGGCAGAGCCTGGTTCTGGAAGCAAGTGAGCGCGTCAATCTTACCACCAGACACCCCCGACATTAAGGCGGCGCCAGCCAAGCGCCACCCTGTGCGCCATACAGCCAAAATCGCGGTCTGGGTTCTGGGTATTCCGGCGCTTCTGTCGCTGCTGCTCTATCTGGTGCTGCTGATCACGCCGATCCGCCTGCCATTCGGCAGTGAGGCGGCGCAGGCCGCCGCCAGTTCGGCGCTGCCGCCGACCAGTCAATTGACGCTGGGCCCCATGGCGCTGGCGCTGGAAAACGGTGTATGGCCGGTCATCCAGTTCTCGCCGGTATTGTTCACCGACAGCAAGACAGGTGCGCGGGTCGCCATGGATGCGCTGGAAGTCGGCTTTTCGCCGACCCGGGCCTTGTTCGGCCAGCCTGGCGCGACGGTGACCATCGTCAAACCCCACATCCAGATTGTGCAGGATCTGTTCGGGCCCCGGCTGACGAGCTTTCAACTGGTGGAAGACCCCGGCGGCGGCCCTCCCATTATCCGGGTTCAGGAAGGCGATGATGCCTTTCCCACGGTTGATATCGGATCAGAGGGCATTGATCTGGGCGCGGCTGCAGCGCCCATTTCCATGCGCTCGGACAATGACTGGCTGATCTACAATCTCGAAGCCAGCGAAGTGGGTATTGCCGATCTGGTGGATCAAGCGGCGCAGGGGCGGTTCTCGCGGCTGCGCGTGCGTGACGGCATCGTGGGCATGCATGATTCCGTCTATGGGCTGTTCCGCCGCTTTGAGGACATCAACCTGGAGATAGGCCCATCTGCCGATTTGCAGGATACGCACGGCACGTTCTCGGCGACACTGGGTGGACGGCGGCTGTCGGGCAGCGTGTCGCGCACGCTCGACGATGCAGGCAATGCCCGGTTCGAGGCCGATGTAGCCAATATCGATTTCGCGGCGTTTCTGCCCTTTATCGACGATGCCGGCAGCATGGCGGCGCTGCGTGGCGCCGGGGCCTTGTCGATTGACGTCAATTTCGATGGCGCGCGCGGCAAGCTGGTCGATGGGCGGTTCAAGGTCGACCTGACCGGGCTCGATCTGCGGCTCAAGGATGCCTATTTTCCGATCGCCAGTTCGATCATGGATATCAACTGGACGCCGGGTTCGGGGCAGTTCTCCCTAGAGGATGCGGCGCTTCAGATTGGCAATAGTTCGGCTCGGGTGTCGGGCGTTTTTGCCATGGGGCTGGACCCGACCTATGGGCCGACGCTGGGTATTGCGCTGAACGCGAGTAAGGTCATCATCCACCCCGAAGATATGGAAGCGCCGCGAACGCCGTTTGACAGCGTGGAGTTCTCGGGCTGGTCGGCACCGCTTTACGGGGCGCTGGGCATTGATCGGTTGATCGCGCGCAAGGGCGCGGCTCTGGTGGAGGCCGCGGGCCGTATGGACATGCTGCAGGCCGGGCTGGGGATCGACATGACGATCGCCGGGCAGGGCGTCAGCGCGGACGACATGAAACGCCTGTGGCCCTACGTGATGGCGTCGGAAAGCCGCGACTGGTTTGTGGCCAATGTAACCGAAGGCGCAGTCAAGACGGCGCGCATGGCATTCAGGTTTCCTGTCGGCTCGATGGGGGAAGAGGGCGAGAACAAGCCGATCCCCGATGGCGCGATCCAGATCGATCTGGTGGGCGAGGGGGTGGCGGTCAAACCAACCGCGGCGATGGCACCGATTGCGGTGGGCGGCGAGACGCGGCTGCAGATCGATGATGCCGATGTCACCATTTCGGCGGGTGGTGGGCGACTGGCGACAGAAGCCGGCACGATCGTGGTCGCCAATCCGGCGGTGATTATCGACAATTCGCAGCTCGACGACCGGATCGTCGAGGTTTCCGGCGATATCACCAGCGCCATTCCGGCCTTGCTCGATCTGGTGGAAAGCCAGCAGCCCGATCTGCTCGCCAATGCCGAATTGCCGTTTGATCTCAAAGCACTGACCGGGGTGGTAGATGCGGGGTTGGTGGCCACGATCCATCTGCCGGACGAGGCATCGGGCCGGCAGATGAGCTTTGACTATGTGCTCAACGGCACAGTGGCCGATTTCACCAGCACCCAGCCCATCGAAAATCGCAGCATTGGCAATGGCCAGCTGACCTTCAGCGCGTCGCAGGACGGCTATCAGCTGGGTGGAACGGCGGAGATCGACGGCATCCCGGCCCGCGTGGAAATTGGTGGTACGCCGACCACTGATCCGATGTTCCGGCTGTCTTCGACCCTGGATGTGGCCGAACTGGCCAAGATGGGGGTGGATGCCTCGAAATTCCTCTCGGGCAAGGTGCGCTTTGTGGCGCAGCCGGCGGCTGACGGAACACTGCAAATGGCGGTCGACCTCAAGGATGCCGCGCTCAATATCAAGGATCTGGGGATCACCAAGGCAGCCGGTACGGCCGGTTCGCTCAGTGCGATTGTGCGCCAGGACGGTGAGCGCACTGCGCTGAGCGGGATAGACCTGTCGTTTGGCAGTGTGCGGGCACTGGGCGAGATGGAAGTCGATGTCAGCAAGGGGCTAGTGTCGGCCGATTTCAGCCAGATTGCGCTGAGCCAGGGCGATAGTGCGCGGCTGACGGTCGCGCCGCTTGATGGCGGCTATGCGGTGCGCATTGGCGGCACCCAGCTTGATCTCAAGCCGATGCTAAAGCGGTTCTTCGGGCTCAATGAAGGGGCGGGCGGGGTGCAGGCCACCCAGCTGGACCAGACAATTGTGCTCGATGTCGAGCTGGAGCGGGCGCTGGGTTTCTATGCGACCACGGCGTTCAATCTTGATCTCTCATTGCGGTTGCGCGGCAGTGATGTGCGCGAGGCCAGCCTGACCGGGCAGTTCAATGACGGCAATGGGCTGTCGGTGACCAGCAATCCGGCACCGAAGGGGCGGACGATTTCGGTGGCCTTCAATGATGCCGGCACAATCCTGCGCTTTCTGGGGGTCTATTCCCAGCTTGCGGGTGGTTCGGGCAATCTGGTGCTGACCACCGATCGCGATCAGGATGTCGAGATGGGGCAGTTGCTGATGCGCGACTTTGCCATTGTCGATGAGGCCAATGTTGCGCAGGTGCTGGGCAATCACTCGGATTCGCGGGCGGCAATTGCGCGGCAGAACCGGCTCGATTTTGATGTGGCCGAGGTTGATTTTCTGAGGCGCTCAGACCGGGTAGAGGTGAGCAATGCCATGGTGACCGGCAGCACGGTGGGCGGCACGATGCGCGGGTTCATCTATACCAAACAGAAGCAATATGATCTGACGGGCACCTATGTGCCGCTGTTCGGGCTCAACAGCGTGTTCCAAAAGATTCCGCTGCTCGGCCCGATCCTGGGCGGGCGCGATGGCGAGGGCCTGGTGGGCGTGACCTTTGCGGTGCAGGGGCCGCTGGACAAACCCGAGTTCAAGATCAATCCGTTATCGGCGCTGGTGCCGGGGGCGTTCCGCGAGCTGTTCGAATTCAGGGCCAAGGAATTGCCGCAGGCAGAATAGAAAAAGGCGCCGATTGCGCGGCGCCCTTTGTCTGGTTCGCTGTAAGGTCTCGATCAGACCGGCTTGAGCAGCGCGTGGCGCTTCTTGCCCACCGAAAGCTTGATGACGCCTTCTTCGAGCAGGGCATTGTCGCCAATGGCCAGCTTGTCGTCGTCGATCACCGCGTCATTGACGCGAACGGCGCCCGATTTGACGTGGCGGCGCGCTTCGCCATTGGAAGCCGCCAGACCAACCGTGACCAGGGCGGCCAGAATGCCGACGCCGCCCGCCAGTTCGGCATGGGTGACGGTGGCGGTGGGCAGCGACAGATCAATCGAGCCCGCCTCAAAGGTGGCACGGGCGGTTTCGGCAGCCTCTTCGGCGGCAGCGCGGCCGCGGATCATGGCGGTGACTTCGGTGGCGAGGCGCTTTTTGGCTTCGTTGATGTCCCCGGCAATGACGCGGGCGATCTCATCGAGCGGCAGGGTGGTGTAGAGCTTGAGGAAGCGCTCGACGTCAGCGTCCTCGGTATTGCGCCAGTACTGCCAGAAATCATAGGCCGAGAGCAGGTCTTCATTGAGCCAGATGGCCCCGTTGAGCGACTTGCCCATCTTGGCGCCCGAGGCGGTGGTCAGCAGCGGGCTGGTCAGGGCATAGAGCTGGGGGGTGCCCAGACGATGACCCAGATCGATGCCGTTGACGATATTGCCCCACTGGTCCGAGCCGCCCATCTGCAGCCGCACGCCATAGCGGCGGTTGAGCTCGACGAAGTCGTAGGCCTGCAGGATCATGTAGTTGAATTCGAGGAAGCTGAGCGACTGCTCGCGATCAAGCCGCTGCTTGACCGAGTCAAAGCTGAGCATGCGGTTGATCGAGAAGTGCTGGCCGACATCGCGCAGGAATTCGAGATAGTTGAGCGGCATGAGCCACTCGGCATTGTTGAGCATCAGTGCGTCTTTGGCGGCATCGCCAAAGGTCAGGTAGTTGGAGAACACCTGCTTGATGCCATTGATGTTGGCATCAATGGTGTCGGTGGTCATCAGCTTGCGCGCTTCGTCCTTGAAGGAGGGGTCGCCCACCATGCCGGTGCCGCCGCCCATCAGGGCTACGGCGCGGTGGCCGGTCTTTTCGAGCCAGTGCAGCATCATGATCTGGATCAGGCTGCCGACATGGAGCGAGGAGGCGGTGGGATCAAAACCGATATAGGCGGTGACGGTCTCGGTGCAGAACAGCTCGTCCAGCCCCGTATCGTCGGAGGTCTGGTGGATGAAGCCGCGCTCGGAGAGCGTGCGGAGAAATTCAGATTTGAACTGGGTCATTTGGTGCGATCCGGATAACGCTTTTGGAATGGGGAGACCCGCCTGGCGGCATCTCCCCGGGTTCGGATGATCGCAATAATGCGCTAGAGACTAGCGCCCGCCGCCGTCGGCGATCTCCTGACGGCGACGGTCGAGATATTCGGCGCAGGCGGTGGTCAGTTCGTCCACCTTGCCCTCGAAGAAGTGGTTGGCACCTTCAACGATCTGCTGCTCGATGGTGATGCCCTTCTGGGTCTTGAGCTTGTCGACCAGCTTCTGCACCGAGCTTGGCGGCGCGACGCGGTCCTTGTCACCATGGATGATCAGGCCCGAAGACGGGCAGGGCGCCAGGAACGAGAAGTCATAAAGGTTTTCCGGTGGGGCAATCGAGATGAAGCCCTCAACCTCGGGACGGCGCATCAGCAGCTGCATGCCGATCCAGGCACCAAAGGAGAATCCGGCGATCCAGCAGCCGCGCGATTCGCGGTTGATGGTCTGCAGCCAATCGAGTGCGGATGCGGCGTCAGAGAGTTCACCGACACCGTGATCGAACATGCCCTGGCTGCGGCCGACGCCGCGCGAATTGAAGCGGAGTACCGCAAAGCCGCGTTCAACGAACATGTAGAACAGGTTGTAGATGATCTGGTTATTCATCGTGCCACCAAACTGGGGGTGGGGATGAAGCAGGATGGCAATCGGAGCATTGGGCTCCTTGCCTGGCTGGTAACGGCCTTCCAGACGACCCTCGGGTCCGTTGAAAATCACTTCTGGCATGGTGTCACTTCTTCCGGCCGTTGTGGCTCTGTTCGTGTGCATTCTGCGGTGTTTTGGCGGGGGGCTGCGGCTTGACTAAGCCTGCCCGGCTCCCTAAAACATGGGTCGCAAAATCTAGTTTAGAATTATTCGAAACTCGGGTTTTAGGCCACGTGCGGCCTGCAAGAGCGCCCCTTGTAATGAAGTTGGGCGTCAAATTTCAAGAAGTGTTTGCAAGCAGGGGCGCCAAGGCGTCTCGGCACAGGCATGGATGGTATGAGCGGCGCGCATGCGCCAAACGGGAATCCGATGACCAGACCGGCGATCTATCTTGATCATAACGCCGCGTCCCCGCTTCTGCCTGAAGCGCGGTCGGCGCTGATGGCTGCGCTCGATCTGGTCGGCAATCCATCATCGGCGCATGGCCATGGCCGTGCCCTGCGCAATGTTATCGACACCGCCCGGGGGCAAGTGGCTGCGCTGGCAGGTGCCGAGCGCAAGCAGGTGGTGTTCACCGGTTCGGCGACCGAAGCGATCACCCAGGCTATTGTCGGTGGCGCCAAGGCGTTTGCTGCCAGTGCCATTGTCATCAGTGCCGGTGAGCATGCGGCGGTAGGCAAGGCGGCCGAAGCGACCGGATTGCCGGTGATCACCATTGGCCTGCTGGGCGATGGCTGCATTGATCTCGATCAACTGGCGCAGGTAATTGCGGACGCCGAGGGCAATCTGCTGGTGGCGCTGCACTGGGTGAACAATGAGACCGGCGTGATCCAGCCCATGGGGCGGATCAATGGGCTGGTCGGACCAACCCGGCATACGCTGTTTGTTGATGCGGTTCAGGCCTTTGGCAAGCTGGACCTCGAATTTGCCGCTTCGGCACCCGATATGATGGCGGTGAGTGGCCACAAGATTGGCGCTGCGGCCGGTATCGGTGCGCTGCTGGTCAAGGCTCATGCCGACACTGTCCGGTTGATTCCGGGCGGCGGGCAGGAGCAGGGCCGACGCGGTGGCACTGAAGCGGTGGCGCTGATTGCGGCCTTTGGTGCGGCAGCGGCTGCCATCGCCGGACGTTACGAGGCGGCCGATGTTGCGGCACTGACGGCACGGCTCGAAGCAGCCCTGCCTGCTGAAGCGGTGGTGTTTGGCGGCGATCGGTTGGGCAATGTGACAAATTTCGCGGTGCCGCGCGTAAAGAACAGTACAGCGATGATGGGACTGGACCTGCTGGGTCTGTCGGTATCGTCGGGCTCTGCCTGCTCGTCGGGAAAGGTTGGTCCCAGCCATGTGCTGGCTGCCATGGGGGTCAATGAAGACCTGGCTGAGTGCGCATTGCGTGTCAGCCTGGGTTGGAATTCCACTGCGGCGGACGTTGATGCGTTCGTTGCCGGTTACAAATCAGTGCTTGAGCGCCAGAGGGCGCGGCAAGGGCAGGCGGCCTAGGCTGCATCAGTTTTAGACGGTTCGCGGCGACCTTGAATCGCCGAGGAGCAATTAGGAGAAGCCGACATGGCGGACTACGACCATATTCCGACGCTCAAAGAGAACATTGATCGCGCCACCGTGGATTCGGTGCTGTCGCTTGACGTGGACAAGTACAAATACGGTTTCGAGACCGATATCGAATCCGACATGGCCCCGAAGGGTCTGAGCGAAGATACGGTCCGGTTCATCTCGGCCAAGAAGAATGAACCCGAGTGGATGCTGGAATGGCGTCTGGAAGCCTATAAGCGCTTCCTGACCCTGGAAGAGCCGACCTGGGCCAAGGTGCATTACCCCAAGATCGATCTTCAGGACATGTACTACTACGCTGCGCCCAAATCGACGCCAGCGCCCACCAGTCTGGATGAAGTCGATCCGGCGCTGCTCGAGATGTATGACAAGCTGGGCATTCCGCTCAAGGAGCGCGAGATCCTGGCCGGCGTCGAGCGTCCCAATGTGGCCGTCGACGCGGTGATGGATTCGGTGTCCGTCGTGACCACGTTCCGTGAGGAACTGGCCAAGGTGGGCATCATCTTCTGCTCGATCTCGGAAGCCATTCGTGAATATCCCGAGATGATCAAGAAGTACCTCGCCTCTGTGGTGCCGGTTTCGGACAATTACTATGCGACGCTGAACAGCGCCGTGTTTACCGATGGCTCGTTCGTCTACATCCCCAAGGGCGTCCGCTGCCCGATGGAGCTGAGCACCTATTTCCGGATCAACGAAAAAAAGACCGGGCAGTTCGAGCGCACGCTGATCATCGCCGAAGAAGGTAGCTATGTGAGCTATCTCGAAGGCTGCACCGCACCAATGCGCGCCGAGAGCCAGCTGCATGCCGCTGTGGTGGAGCTGGTGGCGATGGATGATGCCGAGATCAAGTACTCGACCGTTCAGAACTGGTATCCCGGCGACAAGGACGGCAAGGGCGGCATCTACAATTTCGTTACCAAGCGTGGCGATTGCCGCGGCGCCAATTCCAAGATCTCCTGGACCCAGGTGGAAACCGGTTCGGCCGTGACCTGGAAGTATCCAAGCTGCATTCTGCGCGGCGACGGTTCGCGCGGCGAGTTCTACTCGATCGCCATTTCGAACGGCTATCAGCAGGTCGATAGCGGCACCAAGATGATCCATCTGGGCAAGAACACGTCCAGCCGCATCATCTCCAAGGGCATTGCCGCCGGCTTTTCGGACAATACCTATCGCGGTCAGGTCTCGGCTCATGCCAAGGCCAAGAATGCGCGCAACTTCACGCAGTGCGACAGCTTGCTGATCGGCGACAAGTGCGGCGCCCATACCGTGCCCTATATCGAGAGCCGCAATGGCACCGCGGTGTTCGAGCACGAAGCGACAACGTCCAAGATTTCGGACGACCAGATGTTTTATTGCCAGCAGCGTGGCCTGAACGAAGAAGAAGCGGTGGCGTTGATCGTGAACGGCTTCGTGCGCGACGTGCTGCAGCATCTGCCCATGGAATTCATGGTCGAGACGCAGAAGCTGATCGCCATCAGCCTCGAAGGCAGTGTTGGATGAGCCAGAACAATATGCAGACCGTGGTCAGCCTGGCTGATCTGGCGCTCAAGCGGCGCGACATGGCTGCGGGTATTGGTTCGAATTCAGCCAATATCTCCAAGGCCATGGGACTGACCCAGCTTGGTGCGAGCTATTTCGAAGTCGCGCCGGGCGAAGCCGCCTTTCCGCTGCATGCCCATTATCAGGAAGATGAGATCATCATCATTTTGTCGGGCACAGGCACCTATCGCTTCGGCGAGCACAGCCATGCGGTCAAGGCGGGTGATGCCCTGTCGGCCCCCGCTGGTCGGGCGGAGCTGGCGCATCAACTGACCAATACGGGCAGCGAGAGCCTGAAATACATCTGTGTTTCGACCCTGCCTGAAATCAATGTGGTGGAGCTGCCCGAGCTGGGTGTGGTGCGCATTCATAGCCGCGCACCCAATGGCCCGGGGTCGGTAGAGCTGAAAACGCCCGCCAGCAACACGTAATTCGGGCTTCGGCCCAGACGCAATTGGGGGCATTGCCCCGCACAAACGGACGGCAGCAGTGCCGGAAAGAGCAGACAAGATGACCACTCCAATCCTTGAAATCCGCAATTTGCATGCGCGTATCGAAGATCGTGAAATCCTTAAGGGCGTGAACCTGATCATTCCGCCCGGCGAAGTGCACGCCGTGATGGGCCGCAATGGTTCGGGTAAGTCGACGCTGAGCTATGTGCTGGCCGGCAAGGAAGACTATGAGATCACCGAGGGCGAAGTGCTGCTCGACGGCGAGAACCTGCTGGACATGGACCCGGCCGAGCGCGCTGCGGCCGGCCTGTTCCTGGCCTTCCAGTACCCGATCGAAATTCCCGGCGTGGCAACCATGACCTTCCTCAAGGCCGCCATGAACGCCCAGCGCAAGGCACGCGGCGAAGCCGAGATGAGCACCCCCGATTTCATGCGCACGGTGAAGACTGCCGGCACCGATCTGCAGATCGACACCGCCATGCTCAAGCGTCCGCTCAATGTTGGCTTTTCGGGCGGCGAGAAGAAGCGCGCCGAAGTGCTGCAGATGGCGCTGCTCGAGCCCAAGATGTGCATTCTCGACGAGACAGATTCGGGCCTCGATATCGATGCGCTGCAGGTCGTTTCCAAGGGCGTGAACGCGCTGCGGACTGCGGGTCGCTCGATGCTGGTGATCACGCACTATCAGCGCCTGCTTAACCACATCGTGCCTGACGTGGTGCATGTGTTCAGCGATGGCAAGATTGTCGAAAGCGGCGACAAGGATCTGGCACTCAAGCTCGAAGCCAAGGGCTATGCCGACTTCGACGGCGCGGCGGCCTGATCATGAGACAGACCATGCCCGTCCGGCTCGGTGCAGCCGAAGATACATTGATCGCCCAGCTCAACAGCGTGGGTGCGACCGCAGAAGCCGAACGGATGACCGTTGCGGGCCTGCCGACGCGCCGGGTCGAGAGCTATCACTATACCGACCTCAAGACGCTGCTTAAAGCCGTGCCCCCGCTGGCACAGGCCGCCAACGAAGCCAGCGCCCCGGCGCTGCGTGTTCCCGGCGCCTACCGGTTGATGATTGCCAATGGCGTGGTGCAGTCCGCGACCACGGCGCCCGCTGGCGTGATCGTCGGCAAGGCCGAGGGTGGCGTGCTGAGCACGCGCGACGACGTGCTGGTGCATCTCAATGGGGCGCTGGCCAAGGAAAGCCTGACGCTGACGCTGGAGAACAGTGTTGATCCGGTGATCCAGATTGATCGCCGTGCCGAAGGCGAAGCAGCCCATGTGGCGGATTCGCTGAAGATCTTTGTGGCAGACAATGCCTCGGCGGTAATCCTGGAGACCTTCTCGGGCTCCGATGCCGCCCATGTGGGTAATCACGCGACCTATCTGGCAGTTGGCAAAAATGCGGTGGTGACCCATATCACCGTTGATCTGTCGGCCAAGGCGACCACGCACTTCGCGACCAATGAGTATCAGCTGGCCGAAGGCGCCAAGCTGCGCACGCTGACGATCCATGCCGGTGCGGCGCTGTCGCGCTCGCAGGTGTTCGCCCGCTTTGCCGGCGAAGGTGCCCATGCCGACTTTACCGGGCTCAACCTGGTCGAAGACGGTCAGCACAATGACATCACGATCGATATCCGGCACGGCGTGGCCAACACGACCAGCCAGGAAATGTACAAGCAGATCGCCCGTGGGCGGTCCAAGGCGGTGTTCCAGGGCAAGATCGTTGTCGACCGCGACGCCCAGAAGGTCGACGCCAAGATGATGATGCAGGGGCTTATGCTCTCGGACGAAGCCGAGATCCTGAGCAAGCCTGAGCTGGAAATCTATGCCGATGACGTGGTGTGCGGTCATGGCTCGACCTGTGGCGAGCTGGACGAAGACTCCATGTTCTACCTGATGAGCCGCGGCATTCCCAAGGCTGAAGCCGAGACCATGCTGGTGCGCGGCTTCATCGAGGAAGTGCTCGACCCGATCGAAGATGAAGAGCTCAACGAAGCCCTGACAGGCATTGTTGATGGCTGGTTGCTGGGGGCCTGATGGCTTTCGATCTCGATACAGTCCGGGCGGACTTTCCGATCCTGTCGGAAGTCATCCACGGCAAGCGTCTGGTCTATCTGGACAGCGGTGCATCGGCGCAGAAGCCAGTGCAAGTGCTTGATCGGATGGATTATGCGTTCCGCCACGAATACGCCAACGTCCACCGGGGCCTGCATACGTTGGCCAACCGGGCCACTGAGGCCTATGAGGGCGGTCGCGAGGCCACAAGGGCGTTTCTGAATGCGGGCCGGGTCGAGGAAATCATCTTCACCCGTTCGGCGACCGAGGCGATCAATCTGGTGGCGTCGTCCTTTGCCGGGCCGCGCATCAGCGCGGGTGACGAAATCGTGCTCTCGATCATGGAGCACCACTCCAATATCGTGCCGTGGCACTTTCACCGCGAACGCAAGGGTGCGGTGATCAAATGGGTCGATGTACGCGATGATGGCAGTTTTGATCTGGAGGCCTTCGAGGCCTCACTGAGTGACCGGACGCGTATCGTTGCGGTTACCCATATGTCCAATGTTCTGGGCACGGTGACGCCGATCAAGCAGGTTATCGAGATCGCCCATGCGCGCGGCATTCCGGTGCTGATCGATGGCAGCCAGGGCGCCGTGCACACCAAGGTCGATGTGCAGGATCTGGATGCTGATTTCTACATCATGACCGGGCACAAGCTGTACGGCCCCACCGGGATCGGTGTGCTGTATGGCAAGTATGACCTGCTGGCCGAAATGCAGCCCTATCAGGGTGGCGGCGAGATGATCGATACGGTCAGCCTGGACGAGGTGAGCTATAACGAGCCGCCGCATCGCTTCGAGGCTGGTACCCCGCCGATCGTGCAGGGCATCGGGCTGGGTGCAGCGCTGAAATACATCACCGATCTGGGGCAGGACGCGATTGCGGTCCACGAGGCCGAGGTGGCTGCCTATGCCGCCGAGCGGCTGAGCCGGATCAATTCGCTGCGCATGATTGGCACCGCGCCGGGCAAGGGCGGGATTTTCTCGTTTGAGATCAAGGGGGCGCATGCCCACGACGTCTCGACGATCCTGGATCGCTATGGCATCGCCGTGCGGGCCGGGACGCATTGCGCCCAGCCGCTGCTCAAACGTTTTGGTGTCACCTCTACCTGCCGTGCCTCGTTCGCCCTATATAACGGCAAGGACGATGTGGACGCTCTGGTGGACGGCATTGAACGCGCCATGACCTTTTTCGCGTAACAGCGAGGACTTTTGAATGACCGACGACGCCAAGACTGACGAGACGAGCATCGACGAATCCCAGATCGCGCCAGCACCGGCACTGCCTGTGGCGGGCGTTCAGCCGACCATTGGCGGCGATCTGCCCGAATCCGAGGTGGAGCGCATCACCTCCGATCTGATCGGGGCGCTCAAGACCGTCTATGATCCGGAAATTCCGGTCGATATCTATGAGCTGGGCCTGATCTACAAGGTTGATCTGGATGACGACCGCAATCTGGTGATCGACATGACGCTGACCGCGCCGGGCTGTCCGGTAGCTGGCGAAATGCCGGGCTGGGTGGAAAATGCCGCGCGCAGCGTCGAGGGCATTCAGGACGTCACCGTCAATATGGTGTTTGATCCCCCCTGGGATGCCACCCGCATGAGCGAAGAAGCTCAAGTTGCGTTGAACTGGTGGTAATTTCGGCCGGTCAGACCTATATATCGTGAAACGCCGATAGAAAGATTTCCGCCTATGGCCTTCAAGATCATGTCGCTGAGTGATGCCGCTGCAGAGCGAATCCGCGAAATCATCGAAGATTCCGACAAGCCCGTGATCGGCGTGCGTGTCGGCGTCAAGAATGCCGGCTGCGCGGGCATGGCCTATACGCTTGACTATGTGAGCGAGCCGGTGGCCGGTGACGACCATGTCAGCGACAAGGGCGTTGAGGTCTATGTCGAGCCCAAGGCGACGATGTTCCTGCTTGGCACGATGATGGATTTCGAAGAATCCAAGATGAGCGCCGGTTTCACTTTCCGCAATCCCAACCAGACCGGGGAATGCGGTTGTGGCGAGAGCGTGCAGCTCAAGCCCGCTGACCTCAAGGCCATCGCCGAGGCGCGCGCCACCGCCTAGCGCTGGTTGCACGGCGGGGCGGTATGGCCTAACAGGTCTGAGCATTTTGGCTCCAGCCCCTGAGACCATTCATGACTGCTCTGCCCGCGGCTCTCGCGATTACGCCGCCATCCCATCCGCTTGTGGGCCGCGTGTCCCCGCCAGGCTCGAAATCCATCACCAACCGGGCCTTGCTGCTCGCGGCGCTGGCCAATGGCACCAGCCATCTCACCGGCGCGCTCAAGAGCAAGGACACCGTGCTGATGGCGGCGGCGCTGCGCCAGATGGGTGTCAGCGTCGAAGAGCCCGACGCCACCAGTTTCGTGGTCACCAGTTCGGGCCGGCTGCAAGCGCCCGAGGGACCACTTTTCCTGGGCAATGCGGGCACGGCAACGCGGTTTCTGACCGCTGCGGTGGCCACGGTGAACGGCACGGTCATTGTTAATGGTGACGAAGAGATGCAGGTGCGTCCGATTGGGCCACTGGTCGACGCGCTGGTGTCACTGGGCATTGAGGCGAGCTGTCCGACAGGCTGCCCGCCGGTGACCATTGTGGGCAAGGGCAGCTTTGGCCAGGGCCGGGTCGAAATCGATGGCGGGCTTTCCAGCCAATATGTTTCAGCACTGCTGATGGCGGCGCCGCTGGGCGATGGTCCAGTCGAGATCGCCCTGACGGGCAGCGATATCGGCGCGCGCGGCTATGTCGATCTGACGCTGGCTGCCATGCGCAGCTTTGGCGCGGTGGTCGAACAGGTCGATGCGGGCACTTGGCGGGTTGAACCCACCGGTTACACGGCCACCGACCTGCTGATTGAGCCCGACGCGTCGGCGGCAACCTATCTATGGGGCGCAGCGGCGCTCACTGGCGGCGATATTGACCTCGGGGTTGAGGCGGACGCCTTCACTCAGCCCGATGCTGCTGCACAGGCTGTTATAGCACTGTTTCCCAATATGCCGGCCGTGATCGACGGCTCGCAAATGCAGGATGCGGTGCCGACCCTGGCGGTGCTGGCAGCGTTCAACAATTATCCCGTGCGGTTTGTCGGTATCGCCAATCTGCGTGTCAAGGAAACTGACCGGGTGCATGCGGTGGCGACGGAGCTGTCGCGCATTCTGCCGGGGCTGGGGATCGAGGAGGGCGATGATCTGCTGGTCGCGTCCGATCCCGACCTCGCCAGCAAGCTGGCGGACCGCAACAGCCGGGTGAAAATCGAGACCTATCATGATCACCGGATTGCCATGAGCTTCGCCCTGGCGGGGCTGCGTGTG
Source organism: Devosia sp. J2-20 (assembly GCF_055808475.1). NCBI lineage: Bacteria > Pseudomonadati > Pseudomonadota > Alphaproteobacteria > Hyphomicrobiales > Devosiaceae > Devosia > Devosia sp. J2-20. Next base: position 1,546,441 of record NZ_CM147870.1, read on the forward strand.
CCCGGGATCGTCATCCTGGACCCCGCATGCACGGGCAAGACCTATCCGGCCTATTGGGACATGCTGGCGGGTCTTGGTGTGCAACTGACGGCGGCAGACTAGATCAGGCCGCCGAGGCCTTGCCTTTGCCGGTCGCGGGAATGGCGTTGACCAGTTCCTGTTCGTTGATCACCCGGTTGCGGCCTGCATGCTTGGCGGCGTACAGGCAGCGATCGGCGCGTTCGATCAGCGAGGCGGCCGTGTCTGAGCGCCGGAACGTGGCGACACCGAACGAGGCGGTGATGCGACCAAGCTTCTCATTGGTGGAGCGCTTGAGCAGTTCCTTGGCCTGAATGGCCCGGCGGATGTTCTCGGCTGTGGTGATGGCGCCTTCGATATCGGTGAACGGCAATACGGCAACGAACTCCTCGCCACCGTAGCGCGCGGCAAGATCCTTGCCCCTGATATTGGACTTCAACGTCATGGCGACGAGGCGCAGCACCTGGTCGCCGGTCTGGTGACCATAGGTGTCGTTAAAGTTCTTGAAGTGATCGATATCAACCAGCATCAGGCTCAAAGGCTCTTTGCTGCTGCTGGCTTCGGCGATCGCAGTATCGAGGCCTTCGTCAAAGCTCTTGCGATTGGCTATCTTGGTGAGCGGGTCGAGCATGGACTCGCGGCGCACATCGTCCAGATCGCGCTGCAGGGCGGCGATATCGTCGCGCGAATCCTGCAGTTTCTGTTCCAGAGACCGGTTGGTTTCCTGCATCATGCGGGTTTCAGCCAGCAGTTTGGCGGAAAGCGCCTTGATTGCTGCAGCGGAAATCTCGCGTTCCAGGTCGCCACCGGCGGACTGCAACGAGCCAGAATAGGCATTGGCCGTGGTCATGGCGCTGTCGATGGCGTCGTGCACGGCCTCGATGCGGTCGTGCATGCGCTTGGAGACAGCAGTCATGCGGTCGTTGACGTTGGATTTGAGGAATTCGTTGTAGAGCGCCTCGGCAAGTCCCTCGGTCGGGGACCCGCCATTGCGAAACATTTCGTTGATGCGGCTGTTCAACGTCGGGTTTACACCCGTGGCATAGGTATACAGCAGTTCATAAAACTGAGGGTAGGGCGGAATGCCGCTACGCTTCAGCAGTTCAAATGCTGAGTTGGCGTAACCAAGTGCCCGTTTGAATTCCTGATCCGACAACTCTTCCCTCTTGCGCCGTGGTGCCGCAACCGGTAGCGCCAAAGCAAGCGCCCCCCGAGTCATTGTCGATAACTACCTCAATGCCCCTAATAAACACAACAGCACTGGGTCAATAAAACCCAATAACTGCGCAGTCTTGCGTATAGATAGACTAGGGGTCGATGCGCGCAGAGCGAAGCAGGAAGGCTGGAATAGGACCGTCATTGCCAAAAGGCGAACTGCTGTCGGTCACGGTTTCAGTCTCGCGCTTTTCAGCAGGACGCCGATTGCGACCCCGTGTGGGGCGGGACTCGGCGGCTTCCTCTGCCTTGGCTTCCTGTGCCGGAGCCGGTTCGGAAGCTGCCTCGACGGCCTTGGGCTCGGCAGCTTCGGCGGGCGGCCGGGTGCGCGAACCACCGCGGCGCGAACGCGCTGGACGGGTTTCGGAGGTATCGGTTTCGCTGGCTTCCGGTGCAGCTGCCGGCGTGGTGGCTGCGGCTTCAGATGCGGCCGCTTCGGCCTGTGCGCGGGTACGTGGGCCGCCCCGGCGTGTACGGGCCGGACGGGCAGGGCGATCCTCGGTTGCATCGGCGGATGCAGCGGGCGCTGCCGGGCGCTTGCCGGCATCATCGAGATACTCGATGGGTTTTTCGATCAGCTTGAGGATGGCGTCCAGGTGCTTGCTGTCGGCAGGACCAACCAGCGTATAGGCAACACCCGAGCGACCGGCACGACCGGTACGACCGATGCGGTGCACATAGTCTTCGGCGTGCACGGGCACGTCGAAATTGAAGACGTGGCTCACGGCCGGAATATCGAGACCGCGGGCCGCAACGTCGCTGGCCACCAGAAGGGTCAAACGATCGTTCTTGAACGCATCAAGCGTTTCGGTGCGGCTCTTCTGGTCCATATCGCCGTGCAGGGCGCCAGCGCTGAAACCATGGCGCTCCAGCGAGCGGGCCAGGGTGGCCACATCGCGCTTGCGATTGCAGAAGATGATGGCATTGGTCAGACCGTCGGCAGCCTTGATGCGATCGCGCAAAGCGGCGCGCTTTTCATCGGGCTTGGAGCCAACACGGATCAGTTTCTGATCAATGGTGTCAGCGGTCGAGCTCTGGCGCGAGGCCTGAATCTGAACCGGGTCCTTGAGGAATTTCTTGGTCAGCCGCTCGATCTCTTTGGACATGGTGGCCGAGAACAGCATGGTCTGACGGCGTGGCGGCAGGCGGCCACAGATCTTTTCGATGTCGTCGATAAAGCCCATGTCGAGCATGCGGTCGGCTTCGTCGATCACCAGGATCTCGACGCCGTTGAGCATGATCTTGCCCCGCTCGATCTGGTCAAGCAGGCGCCCGGGCGTTGCGATCAGCACGTCCACGCCACGATCGAGCTTCTTGTTCTGCTCTTCGAAGGAAACGCCGCCAATGATCAGGGCCATCGAGATGCGATGGTTCTTGCCGTATTTCTCAAAGTTCTCGGCAACCTGCGCAGCGAGTTCGCGCGTCGGCTCCAGAATAAGCGTACGGGGCATGCGGGCACGGGCACGGCCGTTTTCGAGCAGCGTCAGCATGGGCAGAACGAACGAAGCCGTCTTGCCGGTGCCGGTCTGAGCGATGCCGATAATGTCCTTTTTCTGAAGGACATGGGGAATAGCCTGAGCCTGGATTTCGGTCGGCTTGGTGTAGCCCGCCGCGGTGACCGCATCGGTTACTTTGGTTGATAGGCCGAGCTCGGAAAAATCGTCAGTCAAATTGGGTAATCCACGTGTGAGGCGAAGCCCGGGGCCAAGTCCAGTCCGAGACATTCGAACGGTGCGCCGGGATGGTCAGTTGTGGCGCGAAACCGCGGCTGCAAAAAGCATCCACAACTGGGATGGCCACCGAACGGGATGCACCTAGTGCAGGTACGACGGAGTGGCCCTGAGGCACTGTAGCAAAGGCGGGCACAGTCAATGTGACAGGCCGTCAAGCAGAATGCCCCAGCGGCGCGGACCATAGCGCAAAGGCCTTATCTGTCAACGGTCTTGCGCCGTTTAGCCTTAATAGGCGTTCCTTGCAGGTCAGTTGTTCTGGCGCCTGTCGCGAACCATGAGTGGGTCGCAACACTATTGACGCTAGATATCGAGGTCGGTGACGAAGGCAGCATTCTCCTGAATGAAGTCGAAGCGCGCTTCGGGTTTGGTCCCCATCAGACGATCCACGCTGACGCGGGTGGCGTCCAAATCATCGCGCACCTTTACCTGCAACAGTGTGCGGCTTTTGACCGACATGGTGGTTTCGCGCAGATGGGCGAATGGCATCTCGCCCAGGCCCTTGAAGCGGGTGGTGTCGATCTTGCCCTTGCCGGTGAACTCGGTGGCCATCAGTTCGGCCCGGTGCTCATCATCGCGGGCATAAAGGGTCTTGCCGCCCTGGCTGATGCGATAGAGCGGCGGCATGGCCAGGAACAGGTGACCGCCATCAATGAGCTTTGGCATCTCCTGGAAGAAGAAGGTCATCAGCAGGGCTGCAATATGGGCGCCGTCGACGTCGGCATCGGTCATGATGATGATCTTGTCGTAGCGCAGGTCTTCCTCGCGATAGCGATCGCGGGTGCCACAGCCCAGCGCCTGGATCATGTCGGAAATCAACTGGCTGGCCGCCATCTTCTCGCGACTGGCGCCGGCGACATTGAGGATCTTGCCGCGCAGCGGCAGCACGGCCTGGCTGGCGCGGCTGCGGGCCTGCTTGGCGCTGCCACCAGCCGAGTCACCCTCGACGATGAACAGTTCAGCGCCCTGGGCGGCCGTCTGTGTGCAATCGGCCAGCTTGCCGGGCAGGCGCAGCTTGCGCGTGGCGCTGGCGCGATCGATCTCTTTTTCCTTGCGGCGGCGCAGCCGTTCCTCGGCGCGCTCCACGGCCCAGTCGAGCAGTTTGCCCGCCTGGTTGGGGGAGGCGGCGAGCCAATGATCAAAAGCGTCGCGCACGGCGCTGTCGACAATGCGGGTGGCTTCGCCAGAGGCCAGCTTGTCCTTGGTCTGGCCGACAAATTCGGGTTCACGCACAAACACCGAGAGCATGGTGTTGCAGTGGGCGAAGATGTCTTCGGCGGTCAGATTGGCGGCCGCCTTGTTCTTGGTGAGTTCGGCATAGCCCTTGAGGCCGCGCAGCAGGGCCGTCCGCAGACCTGCTTCATGGGTGCCGCCATCGCGGGTTGGCACGGTGTTGCAGTAGGATGACATGCCGCCATCGCCCAGCGTCCAGGAGATGGCCCATTCGACCGCGCCGTGCGTGCCAGGCTTGCCGTGGCTGCCGGCGAACAGATCATCGACGATGCGGGTCTCGCCCTCGATGCGGGCAAGCATGAAGTCCTTGAGGCCATTGGGATAATGGAACACGGCCTTGGCGGGAGCGTCGTCGGATGCCAGTTCCTCGTCGCAGCTCCAGCGCAGCTCGACACCGGCAAACAGATAGGCCTTGGCCCGGGTCATGCGGAACAGACGGGCTGCCGAGAAGTGGGCGGCGTCGCCGAAAATCTGGGCGTCGGGATGGAAGCGGGTGGTGGTGCCGCGACGGTTATTGACCCGACCAACGGTTTCCAGCGCCGTCACGGGTTTGCCACGCGAATAGCTCTGGCGATAGAGCATCTGGTCGCGGGCGACCTCGACTGTGAGGTCGTCAGAGAGCGCGTTGACCACCGAGACGCCGACGCCGTGCAGGCCGCCGGAGGTTTCATAGGCCTTGGAGTCGAACTTGCCGCCGGCATGGAGCTTGGTCAGCACCAGTTCCAGGGTGGAAATTTCGGGCTGCTTGGGATGCGGTTCGACGGGGATGCCGCGGCCGTTATCGGTCACCGTGACATAACCATCGGTGCCCAGATGCACCTCAATGCGGGTGGCGTGGCCGGCAATGGCCTCGTCCATGGAGTTGTCGATGACTTCGGCAAACAGGTGGTGCAGCGCGTTGGTGTCGGTCCCGCCAATATACATGCCGGGGCGCCGACGAACGGGCTCAAGTCCTTCAAGGACTTCAATATCGGAGGCCGAGTAAGAGCCCGCCGCAGCCGCCGCGCTTGGCGTTTTGGCTGCAGGTGTGGCAGGCTGAGGCTGGCTGACTTGCGGCTGAGTTGAGGGTTCAGCTGCGCCGAAAAGATCTTCTGCTTGCGACATGCACGTTCCGTCTCTCGTGCCCGAATCAGGCGTTTTCGAGTTCTATCATATAAGAGGGCCTTGCCGGCGCGGGGCACGCCAGAGCCGGACACAACTGGTTTCCCCACAAAGCTGAACCCGCGATGAATGAGCGGTTCCGGGGCGGTTCAAGGGGATGGAACTAGACCGGGATCAATCACGTCAATGCGTCAGACACCTTGAAAGGAATTTTCCACATGGCTTTTACTGCCGCCGCCTTCAAGACCATCACCCGTAGCGCGCTTGTCGCCGCTGTATTGGGCGCATCCAGTCTGGTGGCTGCGCCGGCATTTGCCGAGAGCAGTTTCACGCTGCGCATCGAGGGTGGTCAGGGCCAGGCCCAGGATCAGCGCTATGACCGGCACAATAGCTGGAATGGCAATCCCGGCTATCGCATGCGCTGCCTGACCAATCGCGAAGTTGTGCGGGGTGTTTCGGCCTATGGCTATGGCCAGGTGGATATTGTGGGCGAATATGCGGGTGATCGCCTGGAATTGCGGGCCGTCAAAGGCAACTGGCTCTATGGCATGCGCATTGACAAGTGCACGGGGCAGGTCGACCGCCTGCAACGGATTGGACGGGCCTATAGTGGCTATGATGGTGGTCGTCACGACGATGGCGGCTATCGCAGCCACAGTCGCAGTGGCGGCGGGTTTCAGTTCCAGTTCAATTTCGGCAATTGATAAAAGCAGCGGGGGCGCAGCAAGGAGACGATCATGGCCAAATTTACGGCTGTGCTGATGATGGCTTTGGCATTAGGGGCGGGCGCTGCAGCGCCGGCCCAGGCGCAAAGCTTTGGGATATTCTTCGGAGATGAAGCCTCCGACTTCTATCCCGAGCGCATAACCTGCCTCAACGATTACCAGATCCGGCAGGAAGTTGCCGATTTGGGGTACACAAATATCTATCTCAATGTCCCCAACGAGAAACACATCCAGGTGCGCGCCACCAAGGGTGACTGGGTCTATCTGCTTGATTTCAATTACTGTTCTGCCCAGATCGAGCGACGCGCCCGGCTGCGCCCGGCTGGCTGATGGCCGCTTTGGGACAAAACCGTCCCGGAATCGGGCGGCAGATTTACGTTCCGTTTGCTTCTTGAAAGCACTTTCTTAAAGGCGCGCTGATAGACCAATCGTCATACGGTTTTTTGTTTGGAGTATCCGTATGCGAGCCGATCGGGATCTCAGTTCTGCGTATCAGAATCCGAATGGTTCGGTTGCTATCGGTGTTTGGCCGCAAGCCGGGTTTTCCAGTATTGCGTACCGGCTGGCCAATCTCTCTGTCCCGCGTATTGGGGCACTTATAATGGTATCAGCGCTCTTTTACCTGGTCTGATCGGCGGCGAATTGATTTTCGCGGCCGGCTTGGCTATTGTCGCTCTGTTCAAACCACTCAGACGACAGGAGGGCTGCATGATCGTTTTTAGGCATCACCGTCAGCGTGGCCCCGTCTTCGCCCTGCGGCTTCGACTGCAGGGCTGATCAGGACCTGGTTCGGACGCACTAACGTATCCCCCATTCTGGTTTGCCCTTCGTGGCGGTCATTGACGACCGTCTAACGGCATTTAGGCGCCCCATGTGCGGCGCCCACCAGTGAGATAACGAAATGGGTTCGATCAGCCTCCGCAATGCTGGCCTAGTGGCCACAGAAATACTCTTCTCCAATCTGAGCTTCGTCATTGGCGATGGCGACCGTGTCGGCCTTGTGGCTGGCAATGGGCGCGGCAAGACAAGCCTTCTACGCGCCATGGCCGGGCAGGGCGCGTTGAGCGAGGGCGATGTCGTGTGCTCGCGCGGTCTGCGGGTGGGCTATGTCGAGCAGGATATGCCGGCAACCAGCATGGGGCTGACGCTATACGAGATGGTGCAGGCAGCGCTGCCTGAGAGCGAGCGGGAAACAGATAGTTGGCGGGTTGATGTGGTGCTCGACGAATTCGAGACGCCCGAGGCCATGCGCCATCGTCTGCTCCGTGAACTCAGTGGCGGGTGGCAGCGCATTGCGTTGATCGCGCAGTGCTGGGTACTGCAGCCCGACGCGTTATTGCTTGACGAGCCGACCAATCATCTCGATCTGGGCAAGCTGTTTCAACTCGAGAACTGGATCAACCAGGCCGCACGCAATATTCCCGTGGTCATTGCCAGCCATGACCGGGAGTTTCTGGACGCCACGACAACGCGCACATTGTTTCTGCGTCCGGAAGCCCCAGCCATGTTTGCCTTGCCCTATAGCCAGGCCCGACTGGCACTGGCGGAACTTGATGAAGCTGCCGAAGCCAAGCGCGAACGAGACCTCAAGGAGGTCAGCAAGCTGCGCAAGCAGGCAGCCAAGCTGACCAATATCGGGATCAATTCAGGCAGCGACCTGCTGGTGGTGAAGTCCAAATATCTGCGCGAGCGGGCCCAGAAAATCGAAAGCGCGGTGCGGTCGGTCCACAAGGAACGTAGTGGTGACATCCGGCTAGGCAATAGTGGCGCACAAGCCAAGGTGATGCTGGCATTTGAGGATGTCACGGTAAACACGCCGAGCGACGAAAAGCTGTTCCGTATCGACAAGCTGCACGTGTTTCAGGGTGACCGGCTGGTCATTCTGGGGCGCAACGGGACTGGCAAATCGCAGTTCATGGGATTGGTGCACCGCGCCATGACGGGGGCTGAAATGGCCGGGGTGCGAGTGAGCCCGCAGGTCGTGCCCGGATATATCGACCAAGCCATGAGCTTTCTGCCCAAGAAGGGGTCGCTGCTGGACTTTATTGCTGGCAATTATGATCAGGGCGACCAACGCAGCAAGAGCCTGCTGGCAACAGCGGGTTTTGCGCTGGAAAAGCAGGAACGGCCGATCAGTGAGTTGTCCTTTGGTCAGCGGGCACGGCTGGGGCTCCTGGCTCTGCGCCTTCAGGAACCGAATTTTTACCTGCTTGATGAGCCTACCAACCACGTTGATATCGCCGGACAGGAAAGACTGGAGGCCGAAATTCTGGCCCATGGCGCGACCTGCCTGTTGGTGTCGCATGACCGCAGTTTCGTACGGGGGCTGGGGGACCGTTTCCTGATCATCGAGAACAGACGACTGGTAGAGGTTGAAAGTCCGGAGCCGTTCTTTGCAGTAATGTCGCAAGAAGAAGGGTGAGTTATTTTATTTTGCTGTCAGTAATTTAGCGTCTCGATTGTGAATGGTTTGTTTATGAGTTCGCAAGCAATCTCTTGCCATAGCGCAGTGTGGGGGAAGACGTTGTGGCTGCAGAACAGATTACAGCTTTGAAAAAGCAAGGTCAGCACAACAATGTTCGCTATGTAGGCGCAGTGACCGGGCGTTATATATTGTCCGGGCGGCCAGTGACGTCGGGTGAAGGCGCTGCGGTGCTGGCGTGTCGGCTCTGTTCTGTTTCGCCGGTGCAGGCTGTCATCGTCGCGCCGGTGCTGGCCCAACTTGCTGAGCCGGTTGTCGCGCACTTCCAAGACTTCGGCATGTTGCGTGGGTCAGTGGTGCGCAAACTGGCCAGTGGCTTTGTGATCGATCTGGAGCTCGAAGACGACGGTCGGGCGCGACTGGCAGCAAAAATCCGCTGGAAGAAGATCATTGTCAGTCGGCATACGCCGGACAAACGTGAGTTCAAGCGTGTCCTGCCGCGCCATCCCCGTACAGTAATGACGCTGGGCGATGGCAGTACGTCGCCGTGCTTTGTCATTGATATTTCGCAGTCTGGGGTCGCGGTATCGGCCAGTCTGGTACCCGGAATAGGCACGCCCGTGGCCATCGGCGCGCTGCTGGGGCGGGTTGTGCGTCACCTCGAAATAGGGTTTGCGGTGGCGTTTCTGACAGTGCAGCCTTTGGAGCTGCTGGAAAAGCTGATGGCGCCCAAAGCAACCAGAACGATGTCTGCGGTGGCTGCTTAGCTACATCCTTATCTTTCCCGGATAAGAAGTCTTAAGGAACGGTCCCTACATTTATATTCGTATTGCGTACGAATGCCAAAACTCAGCTCTTATTGCGAGCGGATGGGAGAGGGACCCCATGTCAGTGAGCGTTGATTGCGGTGAATTGTCACCGCGGACCAGTTATGATTGGCACGATGTCCGTTTTATCGGTGCCGTGGCCGGTCGGTACGCCCTGTCGGATCGCAAGCGTCCAGGTGCCAACAAAGCTCCCGTCTATGCGTGTCGCCTGTGTTCGGTTTCCACACGTACCGCTGTTGTGGTGGGGCCGGTGGTGGGCGAAGAGGGGGAGGTCGTCACCGCACATTTTGATGCTTTCGGCATATTGCGTGGCCGCATCAACCGGCAGCTCCCGTCCGGTTTCGTCATGGATCTGATGTTGAATACGGCGGCGCGGGAGAAGCTGGGCCGCAAAATCGTCTGGCAGAAGAAGCGCGTTTACGAGCAGGTGGAAGATCGTCGCGAACACAAACGCATCCAGTTGCGTGACCCGCGCACCATCATTTCGCTCGGCGACGGATCCCGGATACCCTGCTTCGTGATTGACGTGTCCAAATCCGGTATCGCGCTGTCGGCGCAGCACGCGCCCGAGATCGGCACGCCGCTGGCGGTGGGCAAGCTGGTTGGCCGGGTGGTGCGCTATCTCGATGTCGGCTTTGCCGTCAAATTCCTGCAGTTGCAGGAACTCGAAGATATCGAGGCGCTGGTGGTGCCGCCTGAAATCGCGCCGCTTGCTGATAGTGAGCGCGCGGGGCGCTAGCACCGCGCCAACTGCGCTATTGCATGATCTGGCGGACTTCGACTGTGCCTTCCCATCCCGGCCAGAACTGCTTGTGCAACTCCAGAAACCGGCAGGCCCAGTCGATTGCTGCTTGGCGACTGTCCACGTCATAGACCGCGTAGCCGCCCACCCATTCCTTGGTTTCAGCAAACGGCCCGTCGATCACAACAACCGTGTTGTCAGCCAGTCTGACGGTGGCGCCGTGCTCTATTGGGAGCAGGCCGCCCTGTTCCACCAAGGCGCCGTCGGCGGCGGCCTCCATGCCGAGCGCCATGATCGCGTTCATCAGTTCGGCAGGCGGCGGTGAGGTGGTCTTGCTCGTCGATGATGTCTTGACCAGCGTCATGAATTTCATGGTGTGCTCCAAATATCAGGTTTGAAAGCGCGGATGCTTTCCGCGGTTCGTACTGTCTCGACGAGCGAGCGCTGCGCATTTCGACACGCCCTACGGTGGTCTGGAAGAAAATCCAGTTAAGGGAACGCAAATGGCTTTCAAAACGCCCGAGCCAGCGTGGATGGATGGCATTTGGAAGGCTGGCAATTGCGTCCAGACAAAAGAAAGGGCGCCTCGCGGCGCCCCTTCCCAAATTCTGCACCGTTTCGGCTTATGCCGAGTAGTACATTTCGAACTCGACCGGATGAGGGGTCTGCTCGTACTTGATTACTTCGGCCATCTTGAGCTCGATGTAGGCATCGATCTGATCGTTGTCGAACACGCCGCCAGCGGTCAGGAATTCGCGATCCTTGTCGAGGCTTTCCAGCGCTTCGCGCAGCGAGCCGGAAACGGTCGGGATTTCCATCAGTTCCTGGCGTGGGAGCTCGTAGAGATCCTTGTCCATTGGATCGCCGGGGTGGATCTTGTTCTTGATGCCATCGAGGCCAGCCATGAGCATGGCCGAGAAGGCCAGGTATGGGTTTGCCAGTGGATCGGGGAAACGGATCTCGACGCGCTTGGCCTTGGGCGACTGGCCAAAGGGGATGCGGCAGGAAGCGGAACGGTTGCGAGCCGAGTAGGCCAGCAGCACGGGGGCTTCGAAACCGGGCACAAGGCGCTTGTAGCTGTTGGTGGATGGGTTCGAGAAGGCGTTGATCGCCTTGGCGTGCTTGATGATGCCGCCGATGTAGTACAGCGCTTCCATCGACAGACCGGCATACTGATCGCCAGCAAAGAGCGGCTTGCCGTCCTTCCAGATCGACTGGTGGCAGTGCATGCCCGAGCCGTTGTCACCAAAGACTGGCTTTGGCATGAAGGTCACGGTCTTGCCATAGGCATTGGCAACCTGGTGGATGACATACTTGTAGATCTGTACGTCGTCGGCAGCCTTGATCATCGGCGCAAACTTGATGCCGAGTTCGTGCTGGGCCGAGGCCACTTCATGGTGGTGCTTTTCAACGACCACGCCCATGTCGGCCATGGCAGCGAGCATTTCGCCACGGATGTCCTGGGCGCTATCGAGCGGCGGCACGGGGAAGTAGCCCTTCTTGAGACCGATATGGTGACCGGTGTTACCGGACTCATAGGCGGTGTCGTTGTTGGACGGCAGTTCAGGGTGGTCGACTTCAAAGCCCACCTTGTAGGGGGTGTTGGAGTACCGCACGTCGTCGAACATGAAGAATTCTGGCTCTGCGCCGAACACTACGGAATCGCCAATGCCGGAAGCCTTGAGGTATTCCTCGGCCTTCTTGGCAGTGGTGCGTGGGTCGCGGCTGTAGGGCTGGTAGGTCAGCGGCTCGAGAATGTCGCAGTTGATGACCATGGTGGACGCGCCAAAGAAGGGGTCCATGTAAGCAGATGACGGATCGGGCATCAGAACCATGTCGGACTCGTTAATGGCCTTCCAGCCACCGATCGAGGAACCATCGAACATGGTGCCTTCCTCGAACAGATCCTCGTCAACGATCGAGCAATCGAGCGTGACGTGCTGCAGCTTGCCGCGCGGGTCGGTGAAGCGCAGGTCGAGATACTTGATGTTCTCGTCTTTGATACGCTTGAGGAGGTCGCTTGCGGTGGTCATTCGGTATTCCCCTGTCTAATTAGGAACTTTTGTTATTGGCACGGCTGGACGCGTGCGGGGTGAACTACCCCGCCCAATGGGTTCGAAAACCCTAAAGCGCGTCGTCCCCGAATTCTCCGGTACGGATACGGATGGCTTGCTCGATCGAATAAACAAAGATCTTGCCGTCGCCGATACGTCCTGTCTGGGCTGCGTTGCGGATGGCTTCGATGGCCTTTTCGGCGAGTTCATCGGGGCACACGACCTCGACTTTCACCTTGGGCAGGAAGTCCACGACATATTCAGCGCCGCGATAAAGTTCGGTATGGCCCTTCTGGCGACCAAAGCCCTTGGCTTCGGTCACAGTGATGCCCTGGAGGCCTACTTCCTGCAGTGCCTCTTTGACTTCGTCGAGCTTGAACGGCTTTACGATAGCCTCGATCTTCTTCATTTGAGCCTCCACGGGTCTTTCTGGGCGGATACCGCATAGTCGTATGCACGGGGTGTGCCAGCTCGATTTGGCAACCGAAAAGGCAATTGGTACAACGCTTTACGTCAGTATGGCGGCGGTATTGCCTGCGCCACCACGGGTGTCTATGCCTAATTGTTGTGCAGTATGGGTGTATTTTGTGCGGAATGTCGATGTCTGTCAGTCTGGTTCTGCCTCGACGCCGCTACATTGGGCAAACTGCCGGCCAAAGCCAAGCGGCAAGTAGGGTCAGGGAGCAGAACCGCCCAGCAATCGGCGCAAATAGAGCAGCAAGGCTTTGACTGGCTTTCCGTCTTCATATAGATGCAACGCCAACCCGGCCAACGGGTCCTTTAGCGGGTGTGGCGGAACTGGTAGACGCACTGGATTTAGGTTCCAGCGCCGCAAGGCGTGGAGGTTCGAGTCCTCTCACCCGCACCAAATTTGGGATCTGGCCCTCCAGAGACAATGATCACGGGATTGAACCGAATGCAGGTTACCGAAACCCTCAATGAAGGTCTGAAGCGCAAGTTGAGCGTTACCATTCCGGCCGCCGACTTGAACGAGCGCCTCGGTGCCAAGCTCGAAGAGCTTAAGGGCCAGGCCAACATCAAGGGCTTCCGTCCGGGCAAAGTGCCAATGGCGCACATCAAGAAGATGTTCGGCCGTTCGGCCATGTCCGAAGTGATGACCGACGCGATCAACAACACCGTCACCGAGACGCTGGACAAGCGCGAAGAGCGCGCTGCCGCCCAGCCAAAGGTTGATCTGCCCGACGATCAGGCCGTGATCAACGAAGTGCTCGAAGGCAAGGCCGATCTGGCATTTGAAGTCGAATATGAAGTCCTGCCACCGGTCGAACTGATGGACCTCAAGGGCGTGCCGCTGACCAAGCCGGTCATCGATATCGCTGAAGACGAAATCGATGCCGAAGTGAACCGCGTGTTCGCGCAGAACCGTGGCTACACCGACAAGGGCGACGGCGCCGTTGTTGAGAATGGCGACCGTCTGGGTCTGTCGTTTGTCGGCAAGATCGACGGCAAGGAATTCGATGGCGGCAAGTCCGACCATGCGCACCTGACCGTTGGTTCGAACGAATTCATCCCGGGCTTTGAAGAGCAGCTGATCGGTTTCAAGAAGGGCGAGACCCGCGAAATCGAAGTGACCTTCCCCAAGGATTACCAGAGCGACGAACTGGCCGGCAAGAAGGCGACCTTCGAGGTCACCGTGCTGCATGTCGATGGTCCGAACACTGGCGAGCTGGACGATGAGTTCGCCAAGCGTCTGGGCGTTGAGAACGTTCAGGCACTGCGCGATGCCGTCAAGGGTCAGATGGAATCGGCGCTGGCGTCGATGAGCCGTCAGCACATGAAGCGTCAGGTGCTCGATGCGCTTGATGATGGCCACAAGTTCGACGTTCCAGCCCAGCTGGTTGAAGCCGAATTCGCCACCATCTGGCAGCGGGTCGAGCATGAAGTGCAGAGCCATGGCAAGTCCTTCGAGGATGAAGGCACCACCGAGGAAGCTGCACGCGAACAGTACCGCACCATTGCCGAGCGCCGCGTGCGTCTGGGCCTGGTGGTTGCCGAAATCGGCAACAAGAACGACGTGAACGTGACCGAAGAAGAGCATCAGCAGGCACTGATCGCCGAAGTGCGCCGCTTCCAGGGCCAGGAACAGCAGGTTTATGACTACTACCGTCAGAACCCGCAGGCGCTGGCTGGTCTGCGTGCCCCCGTCTTTGAGAACAAGGTCGTCGACTTTGTCATCGAGCAGGGCAAGATCACCGACAAGAAGATGACCCGTGAAGAGCTGGCCAAGCTGATCCAGGCCGACGAGGACGAGGTTCCGGCAGAACATCACCACTAAGGTGCGCTGACCGCCAAATTTAAAGCCGCCCAGAAATGGGCGGCTTTTTTGTTTGTGGTGTAGAACAGGCCGACGATTCCCCGCCCTGCGAGTTCCCATGACCTCTTCGAGCGCCGATATTCTCCTGACCCCGCGACAAATGGGCGAGGCCGACCGGCTGGCCGCGCAGGCTGGTAGCAAGTCCCTCAAGCTGATGGAAGCGGCGGGTCGGGCGGTCGCCGAAGCGGTCACAGAGCACTATTATCAACGTTCGGTGCTGGTTCTGTGCGGACCGGGCAATAATGGCGGCGACGGTTTTGTGGTTGCGCGATTGCTCAAGCACAAGGGTTGGCCGGTACAACTCCGGTTGATCGGCGATCCGGCGGCGCTCAAGGGCGACGCGGCGGCGATGGCCAAGCAATGGGCCGGGCGGCTGGTGGCACCGACCGCCAAAGATGTGGACGAGGCCGATCTGATCATTGATGGCCTGCTGGGCGCCGGGCTGGACCGCGATATCGATGGTGCGTTTGCCGAGATCATCGCGGCAGTCAATGCCAGTTCGCGGCCGGTTGTCAGCATCGATGTGCCCTCGGGGCTGGATGGCGCGACCGGTCTGGAGCGTGGCCCGACAATGGATGCGGCGCTGACCGTGACGTTCTTCCGGCTCAAGCCGGGGCATTTGCTGCTGCCCGGCCGTGAGCTGTGCGGCGAAGTGGTGCTGGCCGATATTGGCATCCCGTCGGCCGTCCTTGATACGATCGGGGCGGAGACATGGCAGAACTCGCCGACGCTGTGGTCGGTCCCGGTGGCCAGCAATGATGGCAACAAGTTTGATCGCGGCCACTGCGTGGTAGTTTCCGGCGGCCCGCTACAGACAGGGGCAGCCCGGCTGTCGGCCATGGCAGCGTTTCGCGTTGGCGCGGGCGTTGTCTCGCTGACCGGGTCTGAGGCCGCGCTGCAGGTGCATGCGCAGCATGTCACCGCCGTGATGCTCAAGCCGGCCGCTGACAGCGCGGCGCTGGCGGACCTGTTGACCGACAAGCGGATGAATGCGGTGGTGATCGGGCCGGCGGCCGGCGTTGGCCCGCACACGCGTGACAATGTGCTGGCCGTCCTGCGCTCGGGCGCGGCTGCAGTGCTGGATGCGGACGCCCTGACCAGCTTTTCCGATGATTTCCAGACGCTGGCCGAGGCCATCAAGGCCCGGGAGCGCCCCGTGGTGCTCACGCCGCATGCGGGCGAATTTGCGCGGCTGTTCGGCGATGTGCCGGGCGGCAAGCTGGAGCAGGCGCGCGCTGCTGCCGAGCATTCAGGCGCGATCATTGTGCTCAAGGGCAGCGATACGGTGATTGCCAGCCCCGATGGCCGCGCTGCCATCAATGCCAATGCGCCGGCCTGGTTGGGCACGGCGGGGTCTGGCGATGTGCTGGCGGGCATGGTTGCCGGATTGATGGGGCAGGGCATGGCGGGCTGGGAAGCGGCGTGTGCCGGTGTCTGGCTGCATGCCGAGGCCGCCAACCGTTTCGGCGGCCCCGGACTGATCAGCGAAGATCTACCGTTGCTGGTGCCAGGGGTGCTGGCGAGCCTTTAATAGCGCAGGGCCAGGGGAGCTCAGTCCCACCGCACCATGAGCTTTTGCAGGCCGTGGAACGGATAGACGTCATTGTATTGAGGCGGCTCGGCCAGACGCAGGCGGGGCAGGCGTTCGAACAGGGTGCTGAGCGCTATCTGCAGTTCGATGCGGGCCAGCGGGGCGCCGATGCAGAAGTGGATGCCGGCGCCGAAGCTGACATTGGCGCCGTCGGTGCGGAAGGGATCGAAGCTACTGGCATTGGCGAAACGGGCGGGGTCGCGATTGGCAGCGCCCATCAACATGCCGACGACATCGCCTTTGCGCAGGGCAATGCCATTATAGTCCATGTCACTGAGCGTATAGCGGGTGAACAGATGCAGCGGCGCGTCAAAGCGCAGGCATTCCTCAACTGTGGCAGCCGTCTGGGCGTCGCTGGTAAACAGGGTGGCGGGGTCCAGTCCACTCTCGAGAATCGATTTGACGCCATTGCCGGTCGTGTGGACGGTTGCCTCGTGCCCGGCATTGAGCAGCAGGATGGCCGTTGAGAGCACTTCTTCGTCGCTCAGCCGCTCGCCATTCTGTTCGGCGGTGATCATGTGCGTGAGCAGGTCTTCGCGGGGCTGCTTGCGGCGCTCGGCGATCACGCCGCGCAGATAATCGGTGAATTCAGCGGCCGCAGCATTGGCGTCGAGCTCGACTTCCCGGGTGACGCCGAACATGTACATGGCAACCATGCGGTTGGACCAGGCCAGCAGCTGCGGCGCGCTTTCGGCGGGTAGTCCGATCATTTCGGCAATGATGATGGCGGGGATCGGGGCTGCAAAGGCCTTGATCAGGTCAACGCTATCCTGATCTTGGAAGGCGTCGATCATCTCATTGGCGAGCTTGAGGATGCGCGGACGCAATTGCTCGACATGGCGTGAGACAAAGGCGCGGTTGACCAGCGTGCGCAGGCGGGTATGGCCGGGCGGTTCAAGGTTGAGCAGCGAATATTGCTCGGTGAGATCGAAGTCGGCCGTGTGCGCCTGGGGCTGTGGCATGCCGATTTCTTCGCGCGTGGCCACGTGCAGGATTTCGCGGCCGAAGCGCTTGTCGCGGAGCAGGGCGCTGACATCCTTGAAACTGGCAAAGCACCAGTGACCATACTGATCCCAGAACGCCGGTGCACTGACCGCGTGCAGTTGCTGATAGAAGCCATAGGGGTTCTGCACGAACTCAGGGGCCTGTGGGTCGGCGCTGATACGCGCAGTTTCGGGGACGTTGGTATAGGGGGTAAGTTGAACGATGGCGGCCATGCAGAGGGGTAACCGATGCTAGAAAAATACTGGTCCGACATTAGAAGGTCGGCACTGCAATGCAATCGGCGGGTTGCCCTTGCTGGAAAAATCGCTAGTTGAATGCCAACGAGCCATGGAGTGCCGACACGTGAGCGACCTGACCCTGAACCAAGCCATCGACAATATCTACGCGTCGATCAAGAATGATAACGACGAGCTGGACAGCCACATTGCCGCGCTCAAGGCTGCCATGGCGCGCGAAGGCGCCAAGGAAGCCGTGTTTGAGCCCGGCAAGCTGGCGCAGTCCAATCGGCAGGGCCGCAAGATCATGCAGTCCTACTTCAAGAAAAAGGGCGTGGCCGTCAGTTTCTCGGCCTAAGCCACTATCGGTGGCTGCTGGCGTCGCAAGGCGATCAGCAGCATACCACTGAACAGAATTGCGTTGAACATGGGGAAGCCCGACACCGCCAGCGGCAGCACGCCATTGGCGGTGTAAAACAGCCCTACGCCCAGATCGACGAGTTGAATGGCCAACATGGCCTGCAACCAGAGCGCGTCCACCTGCGGGCGGCGCGCCAGCACGATCAGCACCACGCCGAATGCCAGGAACCGCGCTGCCAGCATGCCGATGAGGTAAAAGCTGTCGCTTGGTGGTGTCGCCAGCCCCATGCTGGCGAGGAAGAACTCCGGCGCGAATAGCGTCAGGACGCCCAGCGCAAGCTGGGAGATGGCAATGAGCAGCAGAACAATGCGGAGATAGGTCATTTCAGATGCCTTTCGGTTGTTGATTGCCGAGAGGTAGTCGTTGCGCTATACAAAAGTAAGTAATTACAAAAAGTATAGCGCAAAATGATTGATCCCAACGCCGCATGTGAGCCGGAGTGTCCGGTGGCCGAGGCTGCCAGTGTGCTGGACGGCAAGTGGACCACGCTGATCTTCCGTGAATTGCTGGGTGGTACCAAGCGGTATAGCCAGCTGCAGCGCGCCATTGGTGGAATCAGCCCACGCATGCTGGCCATGCGGCTGGGTGATCTCGAAGCGCGGGGGATGGTGGACAAGACCATTTATCCCACGGTGCCGCCCAAGACCGAATATACGCTGACCACGCTGGGGCGCTCGGTGGAACCGGTGATTGCTGCAATGGCGCAGTTTGGTGTGCAATTGCAGCAACGTGCAATTAACCCCGCGCCGTGAGAATGGCCTGAGTGGTGCTCGGCCTATTGAAGCGCGCCGCAATGCCGCCTATCTCTGCCGGTATCGCGCAGTGAGGCGGTTTCGACCGTAGTTGCGCAGTCGCGCTGATTCGAATTGACACGATCGCCGGATCTGGAATTTCCGTTCCGGCGGCTACCGTGTCCCAACAAACGACAAATGCTAGCCTGGTCAGCGAACCGGCACAGCAAAGGGGCAATACATGCGGGATCCGCACGATATCTACATGAATACGCTCGTTCCGATGGTGGTTGAGCAGTCCAACCGCGGCGAACGCGCCTTCGACATCTATTCGCGTCTGCTGCGCGAGCGCATCATTTTCGTGACCGGCGTGGTCGAGGACAACATGGCGTCGCTGATCGTGGCGCAGCTGCTGTTCCTCGAATCAGAGAACCCGAAAAAAGAAATCGCGCTCTACATCAATTCGCCTGGCGGCGTTGTGACAGCTGGTTTGTCAATTTATGACACCATGCAGTTCATCCGTCCTGCCGTTGCCACCATGGTGATGGGCCAGGCTGCATCGATGGGCTCGCTGCTGCTGGCCGCTGGCGAAAAGGGCATGCGTACCTCGCTGCCAAATTCGCGCGTGATGGTTCACCAGCCTTCCGGCGGCTTCCAGGGGCAGGTCACCGACATCATGATTCATGCCAAGGAAGTCGAGGGCTTGAAGCGTCGTCTTAATCAGATTTATGAGAAGCACACCGGCCGCACTTACGAGGAAATCGAGAACGCTCTTGAGCGCGATCGCTTCCTTTCGCCGGAAGAAGCGCTGACCTTTGGTCTGATCGACAGCGTCCACGACAAGCGCGCGGTGCCTGACACTGCTGAGTAATTTGTCCACGTTAAGCACAAAACCGTTGCGCCGTGGACTGTGATCCACACGCGATTGCACCAAGCCGGATCGATCTTTAGGATCGGTTCGGCTTAGACTTTCTTTAGGCTCAGGTATTACCGTCAGGGAAATGCCTGGTTTTGGGGGCGCTCTGCCCCCGGGAGTGACAAAGATGTCCAAAGAGACAACGAACGGCGAAACCTCTAAGAACACGCTTTATTGCTCGTTCTGCGGGAAATCCCAGCACGAGGTTCGCAAGCTGATCGCCGGTCCGACCGTTTTCATCTGTGATGAATGCGTCGAGCTGTGCATGGACATCATCCGCGAAGAGAACAAGACCAGTATGGTCAAGTCCTCCGAGGGCGTGCCGACACCGGCAGATATCTGCAAGGTGCTCGATGATTACGTTATCGGTCAGTTCCGCGCCAAGCGGGTACTCTCCGTGGCTGTCCACAATCACTACAAGCGTCTGCACCATGCGTCCAAGAACCAGGACGTTGAGCTTTCCAAGTCCAACATTCTGCTGATCGGTCCGACCGGTTCGGGCAAGACCCTGCTGGCGCAGACACTGGCGCGCATCCTTGATGTGCCCTTCACCATGGCTGATGCCACCACGCTGACCGAAGCCGGCTATGTCGGCGAGGACGTGGAAAACATCATCCTCAAGCTGCTTCAGGCCGCCGACTACAATGTCGACAAGGCTCAGCGCGGCATCGTCTACATCGACGAAGTCGACAAGATCAGCCGCAAGTCGGACAATCCGTCGATAACCCGCGACGTTTCGGGTGAAGGCGTGCAGCAGGCGCTGCTCAAGATCATGGAAGGCACCGTTGCTTCGGTGCCGCCACAGGGTGGCCGCAAGCATCCACAGCAGGAATTCCTGCAGGTGGATACGACCAATATCCTGTTCATCGTCGGCGGTGCGTTTGCGGGTCTGGAAAAGATCATCTCGGCGCGCGGCGAGGGGTCGGGCATCGGCTTCTCGGCCGTGGTCAAGGATCCCAATGATCGTCGTGTTGGCCAGATCTTGGCTGACGTTGCTCCCGAAGATCTGGTCCGTTTCGGCCTGATCCCGGAATTCATCGGCCGTCTGCCGGTGCTGGCAACGCTGGAAGATCTCGATATCGCCGCCCTGATCGAAATCCTGACTTCGCCCAAGAATGCTCTGGTGCGTCAGTATCAGCGCCTGTTCCAGATGGAAGAGGTCGAACTGACGTTCAAGGACGAGGCGCTGCAGGCGATTGCCGAAAAGGCAATCGAACGCAAGACCGGTGCACGTGGTCTGCGCTCGATCATGGAAGGCATTCTGCTCGATACCATGTACGACCTGCCTTCGCTTGAAGGTGTGGAAGAAGTGGTGATCAGCGCCGAAGTGGTGAACGGCAAGGACGTGCGTCCGCTGTACATCTACTCCGAGCGCAAGAAGGAAGAAGTGCCCGCAGGGGCATAAGCCTTCCCGCGACTGAAATTGAGAACGCCGGGCCCCTGGGTCCGGCGTTCTTGTTTGTGCACTGTCAGGCGGCGGCTTGTGGCTGCGGGCCGATATATAGCGATCTGGGGCGGATGAGCCGGCCGGTCTCGGCTTGTTCGCGGGCATGGGCAATCCAGCCGCCAACCCGACCCATGGCAAAGACGCCGGTGAAAGCCTGACGCGGGAAGCCGAGCGCCTCGAGCAGCAGGGCGGTATAGAATTCGACATTGGTGTCGAGTGGCCGGTCCGGCTTTTTGGCCTTGAGTTGGTCCAGTGCAGTGCGCTCCACGGCCTCGGCCAACGCCAGGCGGGCCGGGTCGATGGCGCCGGCGCCGGCGAGCAGGCGCACGGCAGATTTCAGCGCATCGGCACGCGGGTCGCGGACGCGATAGACACGATGGCCAAAGCCCATCAGCCGCTCGCCGCGCGCCAGTTCCGCGGCGATCCAGTTGGGTGCATTGTCGGGCGTGGCCGCAGCGTCGAGCATGTCGAGCACAGGGCCGGGGGCGCCGCCATGCAGCGGGCCCTTGAGCGCACTGAGGGCGGCCAGCACGGATGAGGTCAGTCCCGCCCGGGTCGAGGCCACCACACGGGCCGCAAAGGTTGATGCATTGAGGCCGTGATCGGCGACCGTCACCAGATAGCGATCAAGGGCTGCAGTCTGCTCGGGGCTCGGGATGTCGCCGGTCATCATGCGCAGCGTGTCAGCAGCGTGGCTGCTGGCAGGCTGGGGGCTATCGCAGATTTGCCTGCCTTGAGCCGGAGGAGGGCGGGGATGAAGACCGCCGGGGCCGCAACCAGGCGAAGGGCGGCGGACAGATCATCTCCATCATCAAGGCGAGCGAGCAGGGCTCGCATGGCATCGACCGGTGGCAGTGTCAGAAGGGTCGGATCGACGGCTGTCAGGTGGTCGAATATCTCTGCACGGGCTGCGCCAAGTGCTGCGGGCAGAGAGGGTGTTTGCGGGAAGAAACCGGCAAACAGCAGGGCCAGTACATTCTCATAGCGATCGTTCGTAACCAGATCATCAAGCGAGCTACCGCGGATGATCAGGCGACCATTCTTGCCGTCAACATCAGACAGCACGGTGCTGGCTGCGACGACGTCTTCAAGACCTGCGTTCATCTTGTTCTCCTGTGGTTGTTGCTGGCCAAACTAGGAGAGTTTAAGTTGACGTCAATCTTGACCAATTGGATCAATGTGACGCGATGGACTGGCTGAACACCAACGAAGCTCTGACGCTGCTGGGAACCCAGCCGCAGACCCTGTACGCCAATGTCAGCCGTGGCCGGATCAAGGCCAAGCGCGACCCCAATGACAGCCGCAAGAGCCTGTATCGCGGCGACGATGTGCGGCGACTGGCCAAGCGGGCTGCGGGGCGGCGGCGTCAGGAAACAGTGGCTGCCGAAGCAATCCGCTGGGGCGAGCCCGTCATGCCATCCAGCCTGTCGACCATTGAAGAGGGACGACTGCTCTATCGCGGGCAGGATGCTGTCGAGTTGTCCGAGCGCGCCACACTGGAGCAGGTGGCGGCCCTGTTGTGGGAGGTTGACGGTTTCCAGTTGCCGACCCGCCCGCGTGGCGTGGCGCCATCCCTGCAGGCGGCGTTTGTGGCCATGGCTGAGCGCGCTGCCATCGATGCGCCCAGCATTGGACGATCCGAAGCGATTTTGCGCAGTGAGGCGATTTCGGTCCTGGCGACGCTGGCCAGTAGTCTGGTGGGCGGGCGATCGGCAACCGATCCGTTACATGTTGCGCTGGCGATCTCCTGGGATCGGGCAGGGGCGGCTGACATTATTCGCAGAGCGCTGGTGCTGCTGGCGGATCACGAACTCAATGCCTCAACCTTCGCGACCCGGGTGACGGTGTCGACGGGGGCTGCACTATCCGCTGGTGTGCTGTCGGGGCTGGCGACGCTGAGTGGTCCGCTGCATGGCGGTGCGGGCAAGGCTGCACAGGCGCTGGGGGCAGAAGCCAAGGCCATCGGGGCCGAGGCGGCCGTCTTGGCGCGGCTGGGGCAAGGCGTGCCCTTGCCCGCTTTTGGGCACCAGCTCTATCCCGACGGTGACATCCGAGCGGCGGCGCTATTCGGGCGCTTTACGCCGCCTGAACATTTTGCGGCATTGCATGCCGCCGCCACCAAGATCACGGGCGAACGGGCCAATATCGACTTTGCCCTGGCGGCCTTGACCGAAGCGTATGATCTGCCCAGCGACGCGCCACTGGTACTGTTTTCGCTGGCGCGCTGTGTCGGCTGGCTGGCGCACGGGCTGGAGCAGGCGACCAGCGGCCAGTTGATCCGGCCCCGGGCGCACTACGTTGCGGTTGCGGGCGACCGCTAGCGGTTTCAGATGCCGCGCGTGGTGGCTTCTATGCCCAGGCGTCGGCTCTGCCGCGGCATGATCTGACGGCCGAACAGGCTGGCGGTCAGATCGACCAGCAGACGTGCGCTCATGCCGCCATTGTCGAGATAGGGGTTGAGTTCAACGATATCGAGCGAGCCCATGGTGCCGCTATCGTGGATCATTTCCATGACCAGATGGGCCTCGCGGAAGCTGAGGCCGCCGGCAACGGGGGTGCCAGCGCCGGGGGCAATGCCGGGATCGATCACGTCAACATCAAGGCTGACATGGAGGTGCCCATCGGCCTGTTCGACCTTGGCCAGCACGTCGCGCATCAGCGCCACAACGCCGCTCTCATCGATGCGCCGCATATCGATCACATCGACGCCGCGGTCCTCGAGAAGTTGACGTTCGGGACGGTCAATAGAACGCGCACCAAAGACAGTGACATTGCGCGGGTCGACACTACCGCGCCAGTCGCCGGAATACTCCGGCCCGAAATCGGGTTCGCCGCATAGCAGGGCCAGCGGCATGCCGTGAATATTGCCGGTTTCGGAGGTGGCTGGGGTGTTGAAGTCACCATGCGCATCAACCCAGAGCACGAAAAGGGGCTTGTTGATGGCTGCGCAGTGTTTGGCGACGCCAGACAATGTGCCCATTGAGAGGCTGTGGTCGCCGCCGATGAACACGGGCAGGCGCTGTTCCTGCAAGGTTTCAAGAGCCAACTGGCTGCTGCGGGCGGCCAGTGCCAGCACTTCGGCCTTGCGACTGTCCGGTGTCTGCCAGGCTGGGCTTTCGGTCGCGCCGCCCAATTCGATATCGCCGCGTTCGGCCACGGTGTGCCCAAGATCGGCGAGAACATCCGCAAGTCCGGCAATGCGCATCGCCTCGGGGCCCATGATGCAGCCGCGCCGGGATGCGCCGGCGTCGCAGGGGATGCCGATCAGATCGATAGCGGTGTTGGCCGTTTGGCTCATGAGATTTCCTGAAAATGGCGGCGGGTGCGGCGTGCGTGATGGAAGACGAGAGTATGCAGGCTTAGGGCGACAAGGCAAAAGCGCATTTGCGCCGTTAACCGCTTTGGTGGCGATAGGGGTGCACAAAGCCGTCAACGCGCTTGATCGGTTCGGCTGGCCTCCCCAATTATCCCGTCATGGGAACAAGATATTCGGACTTGTTCGCATCCGCTTTGCAGCCAAGGCACATGGGTGTTTCCGGGCTGGCATGCATATCTTGTGTGCATGGGCGCATTAACTGTCGGTTTTCCGCCAAGGTTGACTTGCAGCGGGCTTAGGCGGACCTATTTATTAACCGGAATCAGCCCAATCTTAAGGTTTGGAGCTGTCTACTAAGGGCGCGCACCAATCCTTCCTCCCGCGCGCCCCGGAAAGGATACGAGATGACGGACGTCAATCCCACAGGCGGCGAAACCAGCCGGGATCGCGTTTACCCAGTTCTTCCGCTGCGCGATATCGTCGTTTTCCCCGGCATGATTGTGCCGCTATTCGTGGGCCGCGAGAAATCGGTCAAAGCGCTTGAAGACGTCATGCGCGACGATAAGCACATTCTTGTCGTGACCCAGAAGAATGCGCAGGACGATGATCCGGCTCCCGATCAGATTTACGACACCGGTACCATTGCGACCGTGCTGCAGCTGCTCAAGCTGCCCGACGGCACCGTAAAGGTTCTGGTCGAAGGTCTGCATCGCGCAACCATTGATCGCTATCTGCAGACGGAAGAGTATTTTGAGGCCGAGGCATCAATTCTGCCCGAGCCCGAAGAGGACGCGGTCGAGATCGAGGCGCTGTCGCGCTCGGCGCTGACCGAGTTCGAGAGCTATGTGAAGCTGAACAAGAAGATTTCGGCTGAAGTCGTGGCTGCCGTCGGGCAGATCGAAAACCACTCCAAGCTGGCCGATACCATTGCCAGCCATCTGGTGATCAAGATCCACGAGAAGGAAGATCTGCTTTCGAGCATTTCGGTCATTGACCGCTTCCAGAAGATTCTTGGTCTGATGGAAGGCGAGATCGGCGTCCTGCAGGTAGAAAAGCGCATCCGGAGCCGCGTCAAGCGGCAGATGGAGAAGACCCAGCGCGAGTATTATCTCAACGAGCAGATGAAGGCGATCCAGAAGGAACTGGGTGACGGCGAAGAGGGCTCCAACGAGATCGCCGAGATCGAGGAGCGCATCGCCAAGACCCGCCTGAGCAAGGAAGCCAAGCAGAAGGCCGAGGCCGAGCTGAAAAAGCTCAAGGCCATGAGCCCGATGTCGGCCGAAGCCACTGTGGTCCGCAACTATCTCGATACCCTGCTCGGTCTGCCCTGGGGCAAGAAGAGCAAGGTCAAGCGCGACCTGGTGCTGGCCGAGAAGGTTCTCGACGAGGACCACTATGGTCTTGAAAAGGTCAAGGAACGCATTCTCGAGTATCTGGCCGTGCAGGGTCGTACAGGCTCGCTGAAGGGTCCGATCCTGTGCCTTGTCGGCCCTCCGGGCGTTGGCAAGACCTCACTGGGCAAATCGATTGCCAAGGCGACTGGTCGTGCCTTCGTGCGCATGGCGCTGGGCGGCGTGCGGGACGAAGCCGAGATCCGTGGCCATCGCCGGACCTATATCGGGTCCATGCCTGGCAAGGTGATCCAGTCGCTCAAGAAAGTCGGCAAGTCCAATCCGCTCTTCCTGCTCGATGAAATCGACAAGATGGGTCAGGATTTCCGTGGTGATCCGTCGTCGGCACTGCTTGAAGTGCTCGATCCGGAACAGAACCACACCTTTGCCGATCACTATCTCGAAGTCGATTATGACCTCAGCGATGTGATGTTCGTGACCACCTCGAACACGTTGAACATTCCCGGCCCGCTGATGGACCGCATGGAGATCATTCGCCTGTCCGGTTACACCGAGCAGGAGAAGCACGCGATCGCCAAACAGCACCTGATTCCGGAAACACTGAAGGAAAACGGTCTGGCCCATGGCGAGTTCGAGCTGAGCAACGAGATGCTAACCGCCTTGATCCAGCGCTACACCCGCGAAGCGGGCGTGCGTAACCTCAAGCGTGAAATCAGCAAGCTGATGCGCAAGGCGGTGGCCGAGATCGTCAAGACGAAGGTCAAGACGATCGTCATCGACGAAGAGAAGCTGACGAAATATCTGGGCGCTGACATCTACAAGCATGGCGAAATCGAAGCCGAGGCTCAGGTCGGCCTCGTAACCGGTCTGGCATGGACATCGGTGGGCGGCGAGTTGCTGACCATTGAAGGCGTGATGACGCCGGGCAAGGGTCGGATGACCGTGACCGGCAACATCAAGGAAGTGATGAAGGAATCGCTGACGGCGGCCACGGCATATGTGCGGTCCAAGTCGATCGATTTCGGTATCAAGCCGCCCATGTTCGATACGCGTGACATTCACGTGCATCTGCCAGAAGGCGCTACGCCCAAGGATGGCCCATCGGCTGGTATCGGCCTGGCGACCGCTATCGTTTCGGTGATGACGGGTATTGCCGTGCGCAATGATGTGGCCATGACTGGCGAGATCACCCTGCGTGGTCGCGTGCTGCCGATTGGTGGCCTGAAGGAGAAGCTGCTCGCGGCGCTCCGTGGTGGCATCAAGACGGTGCTGATCCCTGAAGAGAATGTGCGTGATCTCGCCGAGATCCCGGACATCGTCAAGGATGGCATGGAGATCATTCCGGTCAGCCGGATGGATCAGGTCATCGAGCACGCCCTTGTCAGCAAGCCAGAAGCCATTGAATGGGACTTTGAAGCTGCTGCTGCCGAGGCGGCACGCAAGCCGGCCGCCCCTGCAGATGATGCAGCATCGGGTCTGCCGCACTAGGCTGGACTGGATTATAGAACCGACGGCGGCCCCTCGGGGCCGCCGTTTTTGTTTGGGGGGACAGAACCGGGAAGTGATGCCACGCCGGTTGTGGATCATCCCTGCGCCCGGAGGCCTCAATCGGGCAGGGCACCTCAGCTTCGACAAAGGCGCAGGAACGGCCTTGTCAGCCAGATGTGTGGCGTACATCTATGTTGGGCGGGGCCATGTGGGCCCTTGAGGGACTGGGCCGTGAACAAGGCGCTGATCGTGATTCTGGCGGCGGTTCTGCTTGATGCGGTGGGCATCGGCCTGATTTTTCCGATTCTGCCTGCGTTGTTGCGCGATGTCGGCCACATCAGCGAGATCGCCACTCTGCTGGGCATCATGCTGGCGCTGTATTCGGCTTGCCAGTTCCTGTTCTCGCCCGTGCTAGGCGTATTGAGCGACCGGTTTGGGCGTCGGCCGGTATTGCTGGTGTCACTGGCGGGGGCGGCCCTGGACTATCTGGTCATGGCGGTCGCGCCCGAGTTGTGGATGCTGGTCCTGGGACGGGCCATTTCGGGTATGACCGGCGCCAATATGGCGGTGGCGACAGCCTATATCACCGACATATCGAGCGAAGAGGAACGGGCCAAGCGGTTTGGACTGTTCCACGCCATGTTCGGTATCGGCTTCATCATCGGGCCCGTGCTGGGCGGGGTGTTGGGTGATTACTGGGTGCGGGCGCCGTTCATAGCGGCGGCAGTTCTCAATGGCCTGAACTTTGCGCTGGCGCTGTTTGTGTTGCCAGAATCCCGGGCAGGGCAGCGCGACGCCAAGTTTGATCTTGATGCTCTCAATCCCTTCAAGCCGCTGAAATGGGCGCTGAGCTTTGCGGCGCTGATTCCCTTGATCGCGATCTTTGTGATTCTGAATTTTGTCGGCAGCATGTATGGCACGCTATGGGCGCTTTTCGCCGAGGACAGCTTTGCCTGGAACGGCATGATGATTGGCTTGTCGCTGGGGGCCTATGGCTTGTTCCATGCAGGGGCGCAGGCATTTCTCACCGGTCCGGCCGTCGCCTGGCTGGGCGAGCGCTGGGCGCTGATCGTGGGGATGATGTGCGAGATGGCCGCGCTGGCGGTGCTTGGACTGGCGACGCAAGGCTGGGTGGTGTTTGCCATCATGCCTTTGTTTGCCCTTGGCGGTATAGGCATGCCGGCGCTGCAGTCTCTGATTACGACCCAGGTCGGGGCGGACAAGCAGGGACAATTGCAGGGTGTACTGGCCAGTCTGGTCAGTCTGGCCGCAGTGTTCGGCCCGCTGTTCTTCAGTTTTGCCTATTTTGGCATTCGCGACTCGTGGCCGGGGCTAATCTGGATCATCGGGGCCGCGATCTATTTGCTGGCCTTGCCGCTTATGCTGGGTATCCGTCGCCGGGTGATTGTCCAGCCCAAGCGCAGTGGATAACGCCAAAAACCAGCGGAAAAGCCCGGAAAACCAGCGCAAACCAACAATGCGGACTTGTAGAGGTGCTGTTTCCGGTCCATTAACAGCGTTGCACCGTTCGGCCTCGCGAGAAGCCCGGAAATCCTTGCGTTTCACTCAGAATCGACCAAGGGTTGCCGAGTTTTAACCTTTGCCAGCGAGGGCGGGCAATTTCACTCTGAGGAAACGCAATGAACAAGAACGATCTGGTTGGCGTTGTCGCCGACAAAGCGACGATTACCAAGGCACAGGCCGCTGAGGCTGTGGACGCAGTGTTCGCCGCAATCACCGACACCCTGAAGGCTGGCGACGAAGTCCGCCTCGTCGGTTTCGGCACTTTCGCTGTTTCGCAGCGCAAGGCTTCGACCGGCCGCAATCCGGCCACTGGCGCCGAGATTCAGATCCCGGCCTCCAATCAGGCCAAGTTCAAGCCCGGTAAGGGCCTGAAGGACGCGATCAACTAAGATCAGTCCTTCAGACTGGTACAGTTACCGGCCCCGTGCGTTTTCCGCCGGGGCCGTTTCATTTGGTGGTTGACGATAGCGGGCAGGGACCTTAATCAGAGCCACCTTGCTTTGGTTGTGACCGACCATGCGGGCGATTAGCTCAGTTGGTAGAGCGCTTCGTTTACACCGAAGATGTCGGCGGTTCGAGCCCGTCATCGCCCACCATTTCCCCTGCCTCCCTCATGCACCGGTCCGGTGCACAATCCGGGTTCTCAACATCGCGATATGCGGCGCGAGACGGCGGGGTGAGCGGATTTGATACTTCACTTCAAGAAATATGCGGTAGCGCCTGTTTTTGTGGATGATTTCCACAGCGTCGCGCTTATTTTTGAAAATGTCGCATCATTCTGAATTTGGTCGCTTGACTTGATCGGAGGGGGTCGGTAAACGAACCCCACGTTGCGCGGACGACTTGGTCGCCGCCGCTGCGGGAGTAGCTCAGTTGGTTAGAGCGCCGGCCTGTCACGCCGGAGGTCGCGGGTTCGAGCCCCGTCTCTCGCGCCACCCTTTTTCAGGGTCTGCGTGTTTTCTAGATAGAGTTTCAACTTTTGAGTTGGTCGAGTTTCAACTATTGAACTCGCTTAGTTCATCACTTGGTATTTGTGGGCGATTCGTCGCGCGTGCTCTGCGGCGTGTACAGCGACGATATTCACTGGCATTTAGACCTTTTGCAGTTCTCGGTTCTGGTCAGTCGAGTTGCCCATCTTGGCCGCCAGCATTCGACTGATGCGTCCCCCGCGTTTACCTCAACTGCTTCCGTTCGGCGCCTGTTCATCAGGCGGCGCTTCTCGAGTGGTCCAAAAAGTTCGAGGCGTGTTGCTGCGAAATCGCTAGCCAACCCCACAGCTTGGGGAGCTGCACTCGGTTTGCGCACAGAAAAGACACTTGCTGGAGCCTTAGGCTTTCCTGTTCAGCAACACGAACCCGACCCAAACGAACCAGGCAATGTAGCCAAGTCCGAACACAGAGCCCGCTGTGTCATTCAGCGCGGGAATGAGGGTCAAGAGGCCGGACACTCCAATCACGAGGCTGAAACAGCCAAGGGGTTTCGGCATCAGTGCGGTGCGCAGCATGGCAGCACCGACAACCATGGCCCAAACGGCGCCGGCGATCTCATTACCGCCGCCAAGACCGTTTTCAACGCCCGAGAAGATTTGCCACATCAGCACGGCGCCCTCGGGGTCGGAAGCGTATTGGGTAGCGACGACTTCCTTGCCGACATTGGCGACCATTCCCGCTCCGACCACGAGGGTGGCCCAAAGCGCACCGAAAACCTGAACGACGCTAGAGAGCGTCGGCGCGTGCGGCTTGAAGATATCGGCGAGCGCGACCGCCAGCAGGGCAACCAGGAAGCCGTTGACCACATAGATGATCGTGTACCAGCTGGTCATGAGTGTCTGTTCGTTGATCACGAAGGAGACGACGGAGGCGGGATCGGCATCCGCCATACCGTAACCGGATCCGGCGAGGACTGTGAGGAGGAGAATGAAACCAAAAATATAGGTGGCAGCGGCACCAAATCCGGCCGCAGCGCCCCATTTTTGAAGTGAAAACATGTCTGCACCCTTTGTATTTTGGGCGGCCAAATCACCGTTCCCATGTTGGAATGGTGGGGGTATAGGCGACGCCTCTCCAGAGGAGCATGACCGTTGGTTTCAAGTCGTTGGCCTTGGGCGTCATGTTGGTTAAGGTCCATCCCAAACGAGGATGATCAGATGAAACGCGCAACCGTTGCCGCAGGATTAGTCCGCTCGCTTGCTGCATACGCGACACGCTCGGGATTGCACCAGCCGGACATCCTTGGAGAGGTTGGATTGACCGAGGCTGAGCTACGCGATCAGGACAACCGCATCGGCTTTGACACCTACCTGAAACTCATTGATGTGCTCATCTCTCAAACAGGTGAGCCGGCTTTGCTGGCAAAGCACGCCGTTGAGACGCAACTTGAGAAAATCAGTGTCGTCGGGTTGATCGTTGGCTCCGCCGCCTCCCTGCCCGATGCGATGCAGCAGCTGAACCGCTACGCTACTCTCATGGTGGATATCGACATTATGGAAAGTGGCCCGCGGTTCAGCGTGTCGCAGGACGGCAGCGAAGTCTGGATCATCGACAACAGGCCCGATCCGAACCGAAGCCCTGCGTTGACCGAGGCTGCATTCGGACGGTTCATCGGCGAGTTCAGGCGCAACCTTCCCGAGCATCCTTTCGCCGTGCGAATTGAAATGACCCATGCCAAACCGGCGCATGCGGACGAACTTGAGCAATTGTTGCAATGCCCCATCACTTTTGGACGCACGCGCAATGCGATGCAGATCGCACCAGAATGGCTCTCGCGCCCTTTCGAGAACACGTCCCGGTACGTGTTCGGCATTTTTTCCGAGAAGGCGGACGCCCTGCTCCAGGACCTGGCAAGAGAAGATAGTATCCGTGCACGCGTGGAAGCTGGACTGATGCCTGGCCTTCACAAGGGCGAAGCCTCGATTGACGCGATCGCTTCCGAACTCGGTATGAGCCGGCCGACACTCTATCGCCGCCTCAAGCAGGAAGGCACGACGTTTGCCGAGGTTGCCGATGAATTGAGATGCCGCATGGCATCTGACTATCTCTCCGCCCGCAAGGTCTCCGTCAATGAAGCGGCTTATCTGGTGGGTTTTTCGGAGGCTTCCTCGTTTGTGCGTGCCTTCCGTCGCTGGACCGGGCAAACCCCGACCGAATATCGCGATCAATTGCTCGCGGCTTCGGCCTGATTGACGGCAAGCGACAATAGAACTTCCCCGCACCACGGTGCTGCGTCGTTAATGGCGCTCGGCGCTTATCGATTGTGCCTTATCTCAACATGTGCCCAGAACTGACCGCTTTCGGGAAATCGCGAAGGCATACCGATAGGCTGGAATGGGGTGCAAAGCAGAATGGTAGTGTCAGGGGGTGGCATTTTGGCAGCTCTAGGAATTAACGAATTTCATGCCCTTACCGAACTGCGTAGACAGCGATTGTTATGCCCTCAGAACTGGGCGCAATGGACGACAAGAAGACGGTGTCGCGCAGCCAGTGGTGAGGTCCATCGGGCGCGTCAAAGCGCGGCGTCGCGAAAAAATAGTACTCCGAGGGGTCAACGGGCTGACCCTGGCGCAGGCGCGCGAGCACCTCGGGCGAGGAGACGCGAAGGCCCTGGTTCTGTACGAATATCAGCGTGCCATCGTCGGCACGCATGGAGTAGTTGGCAGAAATTTCCGATGTTCCATCAGGGCGGATCAGGGGCCAGTCAGAGCCGCCGGGCAGGATCGTGCCCTGCAGGCGCGGCCCCTCGACCCGGCCGGACAGAATGGGAATGTGCAGCCTCTCGCCCTGAGCATGTCGACCCGCGCTGATGGGCTGGCCAATCGTCGCACTGATGGTGAAGGCATAGTCCAGCGTGGGCAGGCTGGGCTTGCTGGGCGGGGCGGAGGTCATGGACGGGAATTGATGCGGTCCAGCCAGGCGCACATCGCGCTCAGGCTGGTGCGGCTGGCTTCGCAATATTCCATGGCGCGCAGGTAGCCGTGAATGAGCCCTTCACCGGTGTCCACCGTCACGGCGACACCGGAGTCCTGCAGCTTTTTGGCGTAATCCAGCCCGTCATCGCGCAGCGGGTCGTTCTGCGCCACGGCGATATAGGCAGGCGGCAGGTCAGCGTGATTGTCGGCCAGCATGGGTGCCGCCATCGGGTTGCGCAGATCGGCCGGGTTGGGGCAGTACATAGCATTGACCGCCGGCATGCCGGCGACGCTGAGCAGAGGCGCTGTGGCGTTCTCGACATAGGCGGGGCGCTGCATCTCGAAATCGACAGCAGGATAAACCAGCAATTGCCCGCTCAGGGCAATGTCGCCGCCGCGGAAGAACAGGGCGAGGCTGGCAGCCAGATTGGCCCCGGCACTGTCGCCGCCGACGGCGATCCGGGCTGGGTCAATGGACAGCTTTTCCGCATTGGCGGCAACCCAGCGCACCACGTCCTGACACTGGGTAATGGCGGCAGGGAAGGGGTGTTCGGGGGCCAGAGCGTAGTCGACACTGATGACGGTCTGCCGGTTGGCGGCTGCGATCCGGCTGGTGATATCCCAATGGGTCTCGGGGCTGCCCTGCATCCAGGCCCCACCATGCATGTAGATCAGGCAAGGCTGGGTGGAATCGTTGCCATGGCGGAACACGCGCACCCGCACATCGCCCGCCGCGCTGGGGATCCAGTGTTCGGCATCGGTCTCTACTCCCTGCGGCGTGGGCAGACGCATGTCCCGGGCAATGACTTCAAACAGAGCGCGGCGATCAGCCGGCTTGGCCCCTGCGGGAAGCTGTTTCCATTTTTCGTTCCAGACAGCCAGAAACGGTTCCAATTGTGGGTTCAGCACGGCTCTTCCTCCCAGTTACACGCGTCGAGCGGCATTTTAGCTTAACGTACTAACCAGTTCGTACATGTCAATGGGGCGTGCGGGAGGGTTGGTGTGGATATTTCGAGGCGGGATGGGTGCGGGGGTCAAGGAAAGGGGGACGCTGCCAGAGCAAAGGCCCTGGGATAGGCAGGTCGTGCAGCTGTGCGAGGGCTTCACGACCCGGCAAGATCGGTCGCGCGGTTTGTGCCGATAATTCGGGGGTGGAGTCGCGGGCCACGCCGCGTGCCGAGGGGGTGTGGCGACGTTGGTTGGCGATACCGCAATAGGCGAGCCTGCGCCGATCACCTTGCCGGTGCGGTCGGGTCGATCAGGGTGCGATTGCGGCCAGTTCAGTGGGCTCGATGACGAAGCGGAGAATCATCGCCACGACCTGGTTGCGCAACCGGGCCTGTTCGCGGTCTCCCTCCATGGCACGCATCAAAGATGCGACTGAACGTGGCGCGGTTGGAGACATTGAAGAAGCAGAGCGCGCTGATGTGCCAGTGCAGGTCGAGCGGCTCGATTCCCTTACGGAAGACGCCTGCTTCCACGCCGCGCTGGTAGATGCGCTTGAGATTGTCGATGGCGGTGGCATTGAGCTGCTGAATGGTCACCGAGCGCTCGAGGAACATGCCGTTATGGATGTTCTCGATCATCACCATGCGAATGAAATCGGGATGACTGTTGTGGTGCTCGAAGGTGAATTCGACCAGGCGGCGCAGTGCGTCAGTGGGGCTGAGGTGATCAAGGTTGAGCTCGACCTCGCCGCTGCGCACCACGCGGTAGGCCTCTTCCAGACAACGCAGGTACAGGCCGTCCTTGTCGTCGAAATAATAGTAGATCATGCGCTTGGAGGCATTGGTCTTGGCGGCGATCTCGTCGATCCGGGCACCGGACAGACCATTGTCTGCAAATTCGCGCATGGCGACTTCAATGATGTTGCGTTTGGTCCCTTCCGGGTCTTGTGCACGGGTTTTGGCGGTCGCCTTTTTCCCGGTTTTACTAACGATTTCGCTCATGAAGCCCACCACAAATTGCCGCCCCGTTGCATCGCCGTTGACTAAACTAACCAGTTCGTACAAAGTGCATGCAACGTGTTTACCCTTGTTAACCGCCGCGACGACAAAAGCAAAGGCGGAGCAGGTGTGCAGATCGCCCCCAGAGGTTGGGGTGGCGGTCTTGGGGAGGTTTTCGTGCAGTTGACTCAGTCTGTCAGCGCTGATGTAGGCGAGGCCGTGCCGGCTCAGAACGGTCCGTCGGTGCTCGTTGGTCTGGTGGGTCGCAACATCCAGCGGTCGCGCACGCCGCGTATGCATGAGGTCGAGGGCGCGCGGCACGGCATGCGCTATACCTATCAGCTTATCGATGCCGCCATGGCCGGTGACAGCGCGCTCGGCATTGCCCAGATCCTGGAGGCGGCAGCGTTGTTCGGCTTCGCGGGGCTGAACATCACCTATCCTTACAAACAGGCGATCATGCCACATCTCGACGAGATCGATGATGGTGCTGCGCGTGTCGGGGCGGTCAATACGGTAGTGCTCCGCAAGGGCAAGTCGCGTGGCTACAACACAGATCTGTGGGGTTTTGGGCAGGGCTTTGACCTTGA
The DNA here is from genome assembly GCF_055808475.1 of Devosia sp. J2-20. NCBI lineage: Bacteria > Pseudomonadati > Pseudomonadota > Alphaproteobacteria > Hyphomicrobiales > Devosiaceae > Devosia > Devosia sp. J2-20. The sequence goes on from NZ_CM147870.1 coordinate 1,581,289, forward strand.
GATGGGCGATGCACCGCGCCAGACAGTTGTGCAACTGGGTGCTGGTGGCGCCGGTTCGGCGGTGGCCAATGCCCTTGTGGGCTGCGGTGTGGGTGAGTTGCTCATTGCCGATCTGGATCATGCGCGTGCCACAGCGCTTGTGGCGCGGTTGAATGGCAAGGGCGCCAATGCGGCGGCGCTATCGCTCGAGAGCATCGGGACGCGGCGGTTCGATGGCATCGTCAACGCCACCCCGATCGGTATGGATGCCACGCCGGGCATGCCGGTGGACCGCTCGGTGCTGCGCCCCGACATCTGGGTGGCCGATATCATCTATTTTCCATTGGAAACCGAGCTGCTGGCAAGCGCCCGGGCCCTGGGGTGCAGAACCCTGTCGGGCGCTTCAATGGCTGTTTTTCAAGCCGTGAAGGCGTTTGAACTGTTCACGGGCAGGCCTGCTGATGCAGATGCCATGCGCGCGACATTCGACGGCTTCGAGACAAGAGTTCCATAGCCCAGTACGGGTGGAGGAAAATGCCCGGATCCGCTGGACCGGGACGGATGCAAAAGGGAGGAACCAATGCGTTCAATCGTCGACAACAAGACCATCATGACCGGACTAGCTGCTCTGGCCATCAGCATGCTTTCGACTGCCAGCTTTGCGCAGGACAAGGTCGAGCTGATCTATTCCGACACCGTTGCTGAATCGGATATCCGCAGCGAATTGCTGCGCACCGAATTCGGTGGTTGCCTGGGTGACGGTTTTGACTTCAAGCCCTATTTCGGTGCGACCCTGTTCAAGCAGGGCACCGAATTGACCGCCATGCAGCGCGGCAATCTCGATATGGCCGGCCTGGCAATCTATGACTTCCAGAATCAGGTGCCTGCCACCGGCATTCTGGGCGCTGCCTATCTTTATCGCGACTATGATCACCTGCGTGCTGTCACCCATTCAGACGTTCTGAACGAGCTTTGGGGCGAAGTGGAAAGCGCAACGGGCGTCAAGGTTCTGGCCAATCCCTATATTGGGACGCGGCACGTCAACCTGCGTGGCGACAAGAAGATCATGACGCCCGAGGACATGGCCGGCGTCAAGCTGCGCATGCCGGGCGGCGAAGGCTGGCAGTTCGTGGGCGAGGCGCTGGGCGCCAACCCGACACCAATGGCGTTCACCGAAGTCTATACCGGCCTGCAGACCGGCGCGATCGATGGTCAGGACAATCCCCTGCCAGCCGACAAGTCGATGAAATTCTATGAAGTCACCGACCAGATCGTGCTGACCGGTCATCTGATCGCCAACAACCAGTTCTCGATCTCGATGTCCAAGTGGGACAGCATGAACGCAGAGCAGCAGGGCAAGGTGCAGGAATGCGCGTTCAACTTCGAGGCGGCGCTGGACAAGGAAACGCTGGCACAGGAGGCGGTGCTTGTCGATTTCTTCAAGGGCGAAGGGCTGGACGTTTACGAGCCTAACAAGACAGCCTTCCGCGACCACGTTCTGGACATGTACGTCAATTCGGACTTCTCCAAGGACTGGCCAGCAGGTCTGCTGGACAAGATCAACGCCCTCTAGGGCGGGCCAGAAGCGACCCGGGCATTCCGGGTCGCTTCACTTCCGGGGAGGATGACCATGAGCCACCTAGCCTTGCTGTGGGGCAGACTGCACCGGATAGCGGAAGCGCTGATCGTGCTGCTGCTCGCCAGCATGTTCGCGAGCTTTCTGATCCAGATCGTGTTTCGCTACTTTCTGAACCTGCCGCTGGGCTGGACGGTGGAATTCGTCACCATTGCCTGGTTGTGGGGGATTCTGTTCGGCTATGCGTTTGTGCTGCGCGACGATGAGGTCATCCGCCTGGATATTGTCTATCTGGCCGTGCCGACACCGGCGCAGCGCGCCATGGACTTTCTCTCCTCTGCGGTGGTTGCAGGCATCCTGGTGTGGTCGCTGCCGCAGATCTACAACTACATCTCCTTCATGAAGATCGAGCGGACGGCCTTTCTCAAGATCCGCTTCGATCATCTGTTCGCCATTTACATCCCCTTCGTCCTGGCCGTTGTGGCGCGCAGTCTGCGGACCTGCTGGCGTGCCCTGAAAGGGCAGGGATATGGGCCAACCGCCAGCAGCGAGGCTGCCGAGAATGTTTGATCCTTTCGTCTGGGCGCTCGTGCTGATCGTCGGGCTGTCGCTGTTCGGCTATTCAATCGGCATCGCCATGCTGGTGGGGTCAATCGTGTTTCTGGCGGGGCGCGGCTTTGACACCTCCATTGCCTCCGAAACGCTGCTGCAGGGCCTGTTCAACAGCTACACGCTACTCTCAATTCCCCTGTTCATTCTGGCTGCCGACATCATGAATGCCGGTTCGCTGGCGGATCGCCTGCTGCGCTTTTCCCAGGCGGTGGTGGGCCGGTTCCGTGGCGGGCTGGGTCATGTGAATGTGTTTTCCAGCCTGATCTTTTCGGGCATGTCCGGCTCGGCCATCGCTGATGCCGTGGGCATGGGCCGCATCATCATCAACATGATGACCAAGAACGGGCAGTACAGCCCAGCCTATGCCGCAGCGATCACTGCTGCATCGGCCACGATCGGACCGATCATTCCGCCGTCCATTCCGATGGTGCTTTATGCGCTGGTCTCGGACACCTCGATCGGCTTCCTGTTTGCGGCCGGTATTCTGCCTGGCCTGCTGATGGGCGTGGTGCTGATGGTGATGAATGGCCTGATTGCCAAGCGACGCGGTTTTCCGCGCGATGAAGTGGTGCCCCTCAAGGCTCTGCCGGGCGTCACCTTCCGGGCGATCCCGGCGCTGCTGTTGCCGGTGATCCTGCTCGGGGGCATCTATGGTGGCATCATGACGCCGACCGAAGCGGCAGCGGTGGCGGCGGCCTATGCGCTGGTGATCTCGGTTGTGGTCTATCGTTCAGTTTCGGCGGGGCAGTTCTATACGACGCTGCTCAACAGTGCGCGCTCGACCGCTGCGGTGGGTATTCTGATCGCAGGGGCTCTGGCGTTCAATTACGTGATTACCCGTCAGGACGTGCCGGCGAGCCTAGCCATGTTCATTCAGCAATTTGACCTGTCGCCAGTGGGCTTCCTGATTGCCATCAATCTGTTGATGCTGGCGTTGGGCTGTGTGCTGGAGGGCGGCGCGATCCTGCTGATCATCGTGCCGATTTTCATCCCGACCGCCCAGGCAATGGGTATTGATCTGGTGCACTTCGGTGTCGTGGTGGTGGTCAATGCCATGCTCGGGCTGATCACGCCTCCCTATGGCCTGCTGTTGTTCGTGGTTGCCAACATTACCGGGCAACCCGTCGGGCGCATCATTCGGGAACTGCTGCCCTTTCTGGGCGCCCTGTTCATCGCCTTGGGGATCATCACCTTCGTTCCCGACTTCGTTTTGTTCCTGCCACGCCTGCTTGGATATCGCGGCTGAGGAGAACTGCCATGAAAACCGGCATTGCCACCGTATCGATCAGCGGCGATTTGCGCGAAAAGCTCAGCGCCATCGCCAATGCCGGGTTCGACGGGATCGAGATCTTCGAGAATGATTTTCTAGCCTTTGAAAGCAGCCCGGCCGATGTGGGCAAGATGGTGCGCGATCACGGGCTGGAAATTCAATTGTTTCAGCCGTTTCGTGATTTTGAGGGCATGCCTGAACCGGCCCGGAGCCGGGTGTTTGACCGGGCCGAACGCAAGTTTGACCTGATGGAACAGCTGGGCGCCGATCTCGTGTTGATCTGTTCAAATGTGTCGCCAATGGCGCTGGGCGGGATCGACCGCGCAGCCGCCGATTTTGCCGAGCTGGGTGAGCGCGCGGCCAAGCGCGGGCTGCGCGTGGGCTATGAGGCCCTGGCCTGGGGCCGGCACATCAATGATCACCGCGATGCCTGGGAGATCGTGCGGCGCGCCAATCACCCCAATGTGGGCCTGATTCTGGACAGCTTTCATACGCTGTCGCGCGGCATTGCGGTGGATCTCGATCCGCTCGATCCCAGCAGACAAGATATTTTTTGTGCAGTTGGCCGATGCGCCCCTGATCGATATGGACCTGCTCTATTGGAGCCGGCATTTCCGCAATATGCCAGGACAGGGGGATCTTGATGTCACCGGTTTTACGCGAGCCGTGCTGGCAACAGGCTATAGCGATGTATTTTCGCTCGAAATCTTCAATGACCAGTTTCGCGGAGGCTCACCGGCATCGATTGCGCTGGATGGCAAGCGCAGCCTGAGCAATTTGATGGATGCCGTGCAGCGGGTCGACGGGCCGGTTGCAGCGCTGGCTGAGTTGTTGCCTCAACCGGCACAGGTGGAAGGCGTGGCCTTTGTCGAATTTGCCGTGGGCGAGGCGGAGTCAGACGATCTGGTGGCGATCCTGAGCACGCTGGGGTTTCGGCATGCCGCCCGGCACCGTGCCAAGGACATCGATGTATGGCAGCAGGGGGAGATCCGCATCCTGCTCAACCGGGACCGCGAAGGTTTCGCGCACTCTTCCTATATCGTGCATGGGGCGGGGGTGTGTGACATCGGCCTGAGGCTGGACAATTCGACAGAGGCGCTGGAGCGGGCCAAGGCGCTGGGCGCCAAGGTGTTCGAACCGGCCCCCGGACCGGGTGAGCTGGCGATCCCCGCCATTCGCGGGCTGGGCGGCAGCATACTGCACTTCATTGACGGATCGGTCCCGCTCACGGACGTGTGGGAGCTCGAGTTCGAGGCGGTCGATGCGCAGTCTCTAGTCGAGGAAGCAGGTCTGACCCGGGTAGATCACATTGCCCAGACCATGGACGCAAGCGAGATGCTGACCTGGCAGTTATTCTACAATTCGCTGTTTGCTACGCGCAAAACGCCAACGCTGGATGTCGTGGATCCCGCGGGACTGGTGCGCAGTCTGGCGATCGAAAACAGCGATGGCTCGTTCCGCTTCACGCTGAACGGCGCTGAGAACCAGCGGACCCTGGCGGGGCATTTCATCGCCGAGGGTTTTGGGTCTGCTGCCCAGCATATTGCGCTGCAAAGCAATGACATCTTTGCCACGCTTGCGGTTCTCAAGGCGCGCGGCTTCGTGCCGCTGGCGATCTCGCCCAATTACTATGATGATCTGGCCGCCCGGTTCGGGCTTGACGATGGATTTCTCGAGCAGTTGTCCGCCAGCGGTGTGCTCTATGACCGCGATGAGGGTGGCGAGTTCTACCAGGTCTATAGTCAGACCTATGCTGAAGGCTTCTTCTTTGAGATCGTGGAGCGGCGCGGCGGCTATAATGGCTATGGCGCCGCCAATGCGCCCTTCCGCATAGCCGCGCAGAAGCGTCAACTCAGACTGCCATCAATGCCCCGCCACTAGAACTTGGCCAATGGCGGGGCCGACATAGAGACAAGTTCACTTGCTAACCAGGCCTGCCTAGAGTGGGCTGGGGCTGCCCTACGGGGGGCAACGTCGATTGACAAGGTGCTGGGTACAACATAAGCGTGCATATTATAAGTGCACTTACGGAAAACTCTGCATGGATGCCACCGACCCATGGAAACCGTCCATTGGTACCTTGTTGCACGAGGTCACGCGGCTGTTACGCCGGCGGTTTGAAGAGGAAGCGAAACGACACGGCCTGACGCTGGCGCAATGGCGAGCCATGGTCACCATTCACAAGCAGGATGGCATTACTCAGGTGGCATTGGCCGCATATATCGACTGCGATGCCATGACGTTGAGTGGCATTCTTGACCGTCTGGACAAGCGCGGTCTGATCGAGCGTATCGTGCATCCCGATGACAGTCGCGCCAAGCAGACCCGGCTGACGCCCGCCGGTCAGTCGCTAATGGCCCAGTCACAGGATGTCGCGGCGCAGGTCTTTTCCCAAGCGCTAGAGGGGCTGGACGAGCAGGCGCGCCAGGCACTGACCGAAAGCTTGATGCGCATCCGCACCAATCTCTCCAGCCAAGAACCCAGCATTGTCGAAATCGGAAAGCCTGCTGAATGAACACCCGCGCTCCCGCTTCAGGGGAAGACATCTCAAAAACCGCGCCTGACGCTGTGGCTCCCGCTAATAAAGCAACACAGAGCAATGCGCCGTCCCAAAAGGGTGGCGGCCCACGGCGACTGATCCTGATGGCCGTCATCCCGCTCATGATCATTGGCACAGGAGCCTGGTTCTGGCTCACCGGCGGGCGCTTCGAAGAAACCGACAACGCTTATGTTCAGCAATCCAAGCTATCAATCAGTGCGGATGTGTCCGGTCGTGTTGCCGAGGTGCTCGTCCATGACAACCAGATCGTAAATGCAGGCGATATGCTGTTCTCCATTGATCCGCAGCCATTTTCGATTGCGTTGAGTCAGGCCAATGCAGCGCTGGCTTCAGCTCGGGTCAATGTCGAGCAGCTCAAGATCGCCTATGGCACCGCACAGGCGCAACTCCACGCCAGTCTGGACACGCTGACAATTCGTCAGGCCGCGTTTGACCGCAAGAATGCCTTGGTGACACAGGGGCTAACCGCCGATGCCTCACTCGATGATTCCAAGTTGGCAGTACAGCAGGCGCAGAGCGCTGTGGACTTGGGCCAGCAGCAGGTCGCAGCAGCCATTGCGGCGCTTGCGGGTGACCCAGCGATTGCAACAGATGCCCATCCTGCTGTCCTGGCAGCATTGGCGTCGGTCGAACAGGCTGGACGCAATCTGAATAAGGCGTCTGTGGTCGCCCCGGCGAGTGGGATTATTTCAAATGTCTCGAGCCTCAATGTCGGCCAGTTCATCGCCGCAGGCGCAATGATCGCGGCGTTGGTTGAAACCGACGACACCTGGATCCAAGCCAATTTCAAGGAGACCCAGCTGGCTGAGCTGAAAGTTGGTCAACCGGTCGAAATCCATGTCGATGCCTATCCAGATGTTCTGCACGGCACGCTGGACAGCTTTGGCGCGGCGACAGGGTCTGAATTTGCCCTGATCCCGGCGCAGAACGCCACCGGCAATTGGGTCAAGGTAGTGCAGCGCGTGCCGGTGCGTATTGTATTGTCTGAACGGGCTTCAGTTGTCTTGCGCACCGGGATGAGCGCCAAGGTCACGGTCGATACTGGGCGCTCCACGATCGACAGATTCCGGGGCCAGTAGCGGCGGCTCGGGCAGGGCGCTGGCACTAACTGACATTTGGAGGCCGATATGGCCCGCACGACCGCGCAGACAGAGTCAGCGCCAACACTTGTGGTCAAGAACAAGGGGCTGCTGACGGCTGCGCTGATGCTTGCGACCATCATGCAGGTGCTCGACACCACGATCGCCAATGTTGCCCTGCCCCATATGGCGGCCTCGCTGGGCGCCGCCCAGAACGAGATCACCTGGGTTCTGACCTCCTATATCGTGGCGGCGGCAATCGCGACGCCCCTGACGGGTTGGCTGGCCGATCGGCTGGGACAGAAACGCCTGTTTCTGATTGCCGTGATTGGCTTTACCGTTGCGTCGGCTCTGTGCGGCATTGCCACCAATCTCCCTGAAATGGTGGTCTTTCGCCTGATTCAGGGGTTGTTCGGCGCTGTCATTGCGCCGCTGGCACAGACTGTCCTGCTCAACATCAATCCGCGGGAAAAGATCGGTCAGGCCATGGCCATTTACGGCATGGGTATAATGGTCGCGCCGATCATCGGTCCCACATTAGGGGGCTGGCTGACCGAGAGCTTTGACTGGCGCTGGGTCTTCTTGATCAACCTGCCCGTCGGCATTGCTGCGGTCTTTATGCTGTGGGCCTTCATGCCAGCCACTGAAATCACAAAGCGCCGCTTCGACTTCTTCGGGTTTGGGATGCTCGCTATCAGTGTTGGTGCCCTGCAGCTCATGCTCGACCGCGGCGCTGACAATTTCTGGTTCGCCTCAACCGAGACTTGGGTTGAACTGGGACTGGTGGTTTCGGGGCTGTGGGTCTTTGTGGTCCATTGTCTGACGGCCGAAAATCCCTTCATTGATGTTCGCATCTTCAAGGACCTCAACTTCATGCTGGCGTCAGTGATGATGTTTGTCGTGGGGATCACGCTGTTTTCAGGCTTGGCGCTGCTGCCCCCGTTGCTGCAGACCCTGATGGGCTATCCCGTCATCTTCTCGAGCGTCATGATGGCGCCGCGCGGGGTGGCGACACTACTCTCGATGGTGGTAGTTGGAAGATTGAGCGGTAAGGTCGATCCTCGCATCATGATGCTCTTCGGCACGGGCTGCATGGCCTATTCGCTTTATGGCATGACCAGCTTCAACCTGCAGATGGATTATTGGCCGGTGGTGACCACGGGCGTGCTGCAAGGGTTTGGCATGGGCTTTCTATTTGTACCGCTTTCGACAATGGCGTTTTCGACAATCGCGCCGCGGTTCCGGGGGATGCCACATCAATGTTCGCTCTGGTGCGCAATATGGGGCAGGGGGTCGGGATTTCGCTGGTCACCGCCGTGCTGGCCAGCATGATGCAGGTCAATCACGCCGAGCTGGCGGCCAGACTGACGGCTACCTCGCAGAATGTGGTCAATCAAATGCCGGGCCTGCTCACCGCTAGCCCACAGATCACCGCCATCGTCAATGGCATGGTCACCCAGCAGGCGGCCATGCTGAGCTATCTGGACGACTTCTGGCTTATGCTGATGCTAAGCTTGGCCGTCATCCCGCTGATCCTGCTCATGCGCGGGCCGAAAAGCCCAGACCGCGAACTGACAGATGCAGAAAAAGCTCTGGAGCGCGCCCACGCCATGGGAGACTGACTGGTGCGCCGACCAAGCCCGTGAAAGGGCAGGTCAAGAGGGTAGATGATCGACTTGTCTCTGCTCGAACCCATATTCTCCGTGCTGAGGCCGGACGCTGCCATCTTCCGCCACACGGGGAACGTCAAAGAGCGCATAGGCTCGGCCTCCAATACGTCCTGTCCGCGCAATATCCATGTCTGCCGGGACGGCATATATCTGGCGCTCTCCGGCTCCATCCAAGGCGGAAGCTAAACAGGGCGCGTTTTCCATTGAAGGAAAGATGATCGATGCACCAATAGTGGCCTGGGCTCGTGCCATTGTAATGCGTGCCAATGCTAAATGACCGAATGTCGGGGTTGGTTTAGCTGCCGTGAGCAGGTGTCAGGGGCAATTTGCGTGTCAGGATGAGCATTTCTCTATCGGACAGCCTCGAGCGCGCACATTGGCGTTGCGGCACGGCGCTTGCTGGACGCGCCTACGGCAGTCTGGTCTAACCGACTTCGAAAAGATCTCTGCGAGTTGGGAATTACTATGTCGGACCAGAACGACGCATACGGTTTTCTCGCCGGCGGCGGAGAAATGGGCGCCCTTATGCGTGCTTATGACTGGCAAGGGTCAGCTCTAGGCGCTCCTGATGGCTGGCCGCAGAGCCTGCGTCTGGCCATTCGACTAATGCTGCATAGTCGCCAGCCCATGTTTATCTGGTGGGGCTCCGATCTTATCCAATTCTACAATGATGCCTATAGGGAGACCATGGGCCCCGCCATGCATCCGGCTGCATTGGGTGCCAAGGGGAGAGAATGCTGGGCCGACATCTGGTCTATTATCGGACCGCAGATCGACTATGTAATGTTGGGCCGCGGTTCGACCTGGCAGGATGACCAGTTGGTGCCGATCAATCGGCATGGCCAGCCTGAAAGCGTGTGGTGGACCTATGGCTACTCACCAATAGACTTTGAAGGTGCCGTCGGCGGTGTTCTGGTTGTTTGCAGCGATGTCAGCGACAAGCATCGTTATACCCAAGAGCTGCAGTCCCGTACGGAGAGACTGGGCCAGCTGTTTGAGCAGGCACCAGGGTTTATCGCCATACTGCGCGGACCGAACCATGTCTTTGAGCTGACAAATGCGTCCTATCGCAAGCTGACCGGGCGGGACGAAGCAAGTCTCATTGGCAAGCCGGTACGCGATGCTGTTCCTGACGCCGGAGGGCAGGGGTTCTTTGAACTGCTTGATCAGGTCTATCAGACTGGTGAACCATTTGTCGGCCGCCGCGTACCCATTGAGTTGCAGCCTGACGAGAAGACTGAAGCCGAAACGTTCTACCTCGACTTCATCTACCAGGCGATCCGGGAGTCTGACGGGACAATCAGCGGCATCTTCGTGGAAGGGCAGGATGTATCAGACCATGTGCTGGCCGAAGAGCGGCTGACCCTGATAAACGGCGAGTTGCAGCATCGGGTCAAGAATACGCTGGCAATGGTGCAGGCCATTGCCAACCAGACGCTGAAACCGGTAACCGATCGCGAACCGGTTGAAACCTTCGAAAAGCGCCTGTTTGCCCTGAGTCGGGCGCATGACACGCTTGTGCAGGAAAACTGGTCGCAGGCCGATATTCGTATTGCCACCAGTTCTAGCCTGAGTGCGTTTGGGGTGGCCGACCGCGTTGCCGTCAAGGGCCCAAGTGTTGAGCTCGGCCCAAATGCCATTTTGTCGCTATCGATGATCTTGCACGAGTTGACGACCAATGCGGTCAAATATGGAGCACTCTCGGTCGAACGCGGTCACGTATCGATCACATGGGAGGTTGTAGAAAAGGAGGATGGTCCGTTTCTGCAATTTGATTGGCAGGAGCGTGAAGGGCCCACCGTTGTCAAACCGGAGCATCGCGGGTTTGGCTCGAAGCTGATTAGCCGCGGGATCGATGGAACCGGCGAGGTCGCCCTGGATTATGCTCCGTCAGGGTTTGCTGCGCATTTCACAGCACCACTGAGCGCACTAACGCGAGTGTAGTCTGAAATGGTCTTTCAACGCCGTAATCCGGTTGTGCTTGTCGTTGAAGACGAAGCCATGATCCTGCTCGATACGGTGGACATGCTCGAGAATGCAGGGGTGACAGCCATTGAAGCGGCCAATGCGGCCAAGCACTGTCCATCCTTGAGGATCAGTCTGGCGTCGACGTGGTATTCACTGACATCGATATGCCCGGAGACATGAACGGCTTGGCGCTGGCAGCCGAGATCCGATCGCGCTGGCCGGCAATTCCCGTTATTCTCACATCGGGCCACATGAAGCCGGAATTGCATCAACTGCCGCCTGAGACGTCATTTTTTAGCAAGCCCTACAACCAGCGCGAACTGCTCACCAAAATATCGGGATTGATCTCCTCCGGGTAGCCAGAGGGATCTCGAATTCTGGCACGCAAGCCCTTGTGCTGTTAGTGCGAGTTCAAAGCGCCGACCCAGCCAGCGCTTTAAACACATCGCAATCAGTCCCGATCGCGAATAGCTTCGGTCAGCATCTGGCTTAGTCCGGTACCACATTTGCCGTCCTGGACGGGGAAAGTAACACGACGCAGTAGCTCGAAGCCTGGTTGATCCTCCTCCTGCTCAAAGGTGATGGCCACCGTGCGGCTATAGAGTTGGGAATAGTAGCGGGCGCGTGCTTCAAGCAGGATATCGGCGTGAAGAATACACAGCTCGATGGCCGCGCGATCAAGATCAGGGGGGATATCGGCAAGTCCGGCATCAACAGCATAGGTGAGCGAAAGCTGGCCTGGCGTCAGGCCAGGCTCTGCCCAGCGCAGGGTTGCCTTGATCGCCGCGCTGAGGTCTGGCGCCAGATTGTCCAGCCCGACGCCCAACGGCTTGGGCGTACATGGAGCGCCGTCGGCAATGTCAAAGACCATCTCGTGAAAGCGCGTCAAAGTCATGTTTGCTGGAACGTCATCATCCCGCCTGGATGGGGTGAAATCCCAGCGAACGCGGACTGCGCTGATATCCTGCTCCTGTAGAGCTTCTGCGCTATTTGCCACGAGGTTGCCGCACAGTGGCTGGACCATTCTGGCATAGTGATCGGATGGGACTTCGCCAAAGGGTTCCGGATCGAAATTTGGCACGGCGCGCACGATAACCGTCTTATAGCCATCGGGATCAGTCTCGATGAGATAGTCGGTGATCGTCAGCGAGGTGCCATTACCGAGGATTATACTCTCGTCCTGCGCCAAGGCCGTCGAGACGCTGCTGAGTAGCAATGCCAACGTACAGCACAGGGCGGTCGAGATGAACGATGTCAGATACGCCTTGAACACGGAAAAACTCTCCAGGACCTGTGACCAGTCGCGGGCAGAAAAGTCCCCGCTTCCGGATAGTCTAGGTCCGTTGTGCGTATTCAGGCTCTCCCCTGTTCGGGGGATGGCGAGCTAGGCCATCGGCTCAATACCATTGCATTTGGCGTGGTTGAGCAGGGCGAAAAGACAATGCAGCACAGGATCCGGCGCGGGGCTGCCACCACCATTGTGACGTCATTGATGTTGCTTGGTGCATTCGTATCACCTGTGCTGGCAGGCACAGCTTCATTCGTGACGCTGCACTATTCGGCCGATCGCTTCGTGCCACAATTCCATTTTGATGGGCCTGTCATCGAGGGTGATGCGAAGGCTCTAGCCGCTCTGATCGACAGTTTCGTCGACTGTGAACCAGAACTGCTAGACATCAGAGGTAGCAATTGTGCGATTGTCACGCTGAACAGCCCGGGTGGTGACTATATTGAAGGCTTACGGCTGGCCGCCTTGATGCGCGAGCGGGCAATTGGGACTGTGGTTGAAGACACTGCTCAATGCTACTCGGCCTGTGCGTTCGCTTTCCTAGGCGGCTCAGGCTACGCCCGCCAGCAGGGCATTGGCGCCTATATCGACCGGATGATCGAGCCCGGCGGGATCCTGGGCTTCCACGCGCCGTATTTTGCTTCGGACGCGCTTGACGGGCTGGTGGCTGACTTCGGCATGGACGATGTTCTGGGTGCCAGCCGCGACGACATTGCGCTGATGATACAGCAACTGGTCCAGTGGAACGTCAACGCGAACGCATTGAGCTATATTGCGAGCATGGGGCCCTCGCAGACCTACGACATTGTCGAAGGTGAGGACTACGCCATGCTGTGGGCGCAACTGCCGCCAGCGCCGCTCTACTATTGGAACAGCAATACCGCGGATGCGCTGCGTAATGCCTGCATTAATCTACTTGCCTACCACCTCGATAGCTGGCCTTCCGATGTGGTCGAGAAGGTCGCGCCGGCCCCTGAGACAAATCTGGCCAACAATGAGCAGGGCCAATCGTTGAGCGGTTTTCGCCTGACCACACATAGTCCACTAGAGCCCAGTTATTGCGCGTTGCCGCATGAGCAGTTTGACCTCAACGGCGACATTGATCTGGCGCTACTCACCGCCCCTGGCGTCTCCGGCGCAGCACGACCACTGGTCTCGCTGTTCAGCCGCGGCGACGGTTGGTCCACCATGGGCACTGGCGGCGACCCTGTGCGCCGACATCTGCAAAAGGGCAGCATGAGCCAGCTATTCGTACCGATCAGAGGGGCCGTGGAGAGCGATTTCGTCAAGTTCATGGATTATCTGCCGCTACGCAAATTCGCCCGGTTCAACGCCTATAGCATGATTGACGACACGGTTGAGTTTCCGGCCTCCCCGCTTCCCATGTCGGTACTGGGTGAGAACGCCAATGCGCGCGTGATGAGCTATGGTCATCAGCAGATCGTTGTCCAGGCAGGCAGTCAGTTGCTCTACACCACGGCGAGACAAGAACACGCGAACCGAACTGATGTCGACGTCACCCTGACAACCGATTTTGAGAATGGGTATGTTGTGGGGGGCTATTATTTCTCGGGTCGGCCATATCTCTGGGTTGGCCTTAAGGGCGAGAACGGTGCCGCGGTGGTGGTGCGCATCGAGACGCCGGAGATGCCGCAAGACATGACCGCTGCGCTGATCGAACAGGAAGAGATCGCCTGCAGCTTTTCGTTGCACGGACATGGGCTTGATTGCTCATGAGACGACGTCAAAGCGGTAAGACGGGGTAGCTGAATGGGTAGCCTGATGCCGATATTTTTCGTCGTCCAAGGAGGCGTATTTCTGGCGTGGACCATACTCGCCTTCCGCTTTCTGTTCGCTTTGCGTGCCGACGCCGTCTCAGCGTCGGGGCGAACACTGCCCAGCATGGCGACGCAGTTGAGAGCGTTTTGTGGCGGGATGGTTGAGCCCCGCTACCGTGGTCAACGCGCTCGTCTCGTGCTTCTGACGACCGTGCTGGTACTTATGTCCGCAATGTCATTCGTATTCTTCGCCTGATCACCAAACCGAGGTCTGTTGCCATGCTGCCCCATGTTGTTCATAGCGTTTTGGTTGTTGCGCTCGGGTGGATCATGGGAGCAATTTCTACATTGGCGCATCCACCCATTACGTCATGTCCAGCAGATCAGGCGGTCTACCGACTGCAAACCGAGGATGGCCCGCTTGAGATCGGCTTTATTCCCGCAGTCAGTTTCATTTCAGCGGCTTCCGACCTCTACCTCTACCTGACCACGACGCAACGGACCTATTGGTTTAGTTTTTCGGTGTCGAACGGTTATAGCGGCATGACGCTGCATCCGGTTAGTGACCCTGCGGAAGCATCAAACGCCGGCAGGGAGGGTGGTGCGCGCGAGCTACTCGCAGACTATTTCGCAGCAGACCCGGACGCAGCAGAGCAAGAGGTCTGGGCATCGTTGCGCTTCTACTCGCTCGACAGTGATCTGACTTTCAAGTTCGAGCCTCCACTTTCCGGCGAGCCTGCTCCCGCCTATGTGATGATGCCCGAGATCGGCCTGACGCTCTGGTATGAGCCGCAGGTATTGACCGAGGACCCCGGGGCGGACCGTGACCCCATTCCGCGTGGCATATTTGAACTGACCGAGTGCCTGCCAGCGCCACGCGCCAAGGTACGCCTATGAACCTGTTGATCTGTCAGGTCAGACCAAGTCGGTTGGCGTGCACTGCGGCTTCAGCCCGTGTGGAGATGCCAAGCTTGCGATAGATGGCCTTGATGTGGGTGGCGATGGTTGTCTCCGCCAGTCCCAGCGCCTGGGCGACATCGGCGTTGCGTAGCCCCTTGGCAATCAGGGAAAGCACCTCGAGTTCACGCGCCGTCAGCTTCTCTGTATCGCTCTCAATAGGACCCGTGCGTTGAAAATGTTCCATGATCTCGCCGGGCGATGGTGGGCGAGAGAGCGGGCATGCCTTGCTCGAGTTGCACAAGTTGACGCTGGATCAGCGTGCTTGGCTGGCCTTTGAGCAAGTATCCTTGGGCTCCTGCGGACAGTGCGGCAACAATATGCGCATCTTCTCCGAGCACGGTGGTGACCACACAGATGGTATCGGGTGTCTGCTTTCGAATGCGGCGGATTACATCCAGCCCCGACCCGTCGGGTAGTCCCAGATCGATCAGTGCCATGTCCCAGCTCTGCTCGTCGACCCTGGCAACCGCGCCCGCAACGGTTTGTGCGGTGCTGATG
The DNA here is from genome assembly GCF_055808475.1 of Devosia sp. J2-20. Classification (NCBI taxonomy): domain Bacteria; kingdom Pseudomonadati; phylum Pseudomonadota; class Alphaproteobacteria; order Hyphomicrobiales; family Devosiaceae; genus Devosia; species Devosia sp. J2-20. The sequence goes on from NZ_CM147870.1 coordinate 1,596,527, forward strand.
GCCGATTGGGGGAAAGCCTCCCGTGCGATGCCGGTGAGCCATTCCCGCGCCTCGGCGACATCCTCTACGATCAGCAGATTGTTGATCACGCTATGCTTCCTTCCAGCAGTGGCATGCGGGCATGAATGCGTGTGCCGCTGGCGCCGGTGATCGACAACGAGCCGCCTTCGCCTAGCACACGGGAGGATATGTTCTCGAGACCGTGGCCGGGCTTGGGACCTGCATCAGCAAAGCCTATGCCGTCGTCCGAAATTGTCAGTGAGATTTCGTTATTTTTCTCAATGATTTCTATAGACAGCTGTTCGGCATTAGCGTGCCGGATGGCGTTGCTGGCGCCCTCCCGTACGATAGAGCGTAATGTATGGGCCAAGCGGGCGCTTACACCGATGGCGGGCGAACCAGACGAGCGCCAGTTCAACTTTAGCCCGGCCAATGCGAGACGCTCATTGGTTTCGTATCGCAACTCAGCCAGCACCTCGTCGAGCGCCATGCCATCACCCTGCACATTGCTGATGATATCACGCAGGTCGGCCAACGTTTCACTCACGATGGCATCCTTGCGCTGCACATCGGGTGTATGAAGTGTGCGCAGCAACTGGGCACCGATATTGTCGTGCAAGTCACGGGCGATCCGGGTTCGCTCTTTGCGGACACCCTGCTCATGAGCGTCGCTGCTATTGAGCGCGTGAGCAACCAAATCAACGAGATCCTGTGCTCGGCCGACATCATGCATTGAGAACAGCCGTCGCCCCCCAGCGGCGAACTGCAGGACGAGTGGCGGCAAGGTGGAGTGCCCGGGAACAACCAACCCCTGTCCATCATCGATAAGTGCGGCATATGCGGCTGGGGTGGTCGGCTGAATTGTCAAAGGGTTAAAGGTTTCGACCAGCAGAGCCTGCCATTTGGCGGACTGTCGCTCGGGTACCCGCTCCAAGCCGATCTCAACAAGTTGCGGGAAGCCCTGCTTGGTCAAGCCAGGACGTTTGTCGAACCAGCCACCGATTGCATTGCGGAGTGGCAGATACACCAGACCCAGCACCAGCAAGGCTATGCCAAACGCGGGAACCCGTTCAACAGCAACGCCGTAAATCAGAAACGCGTCGAGGGCGACCAGCAGAATTGCACCAACCAGGTAGGAGCCAAGACGGAACGCCCAGGCGCCCAGATCGAACAGTCGATAGCGCGCTACGCCAAGGGCCAGTCCGGCGTAAAAAAGCAAGACAATGCCGAAAGCGTGGGCTTGGGAAATCTGCGGTTCGAGCCCGATCAGCAGAGGGACTGCAATGGCCACCACAAAAACGATGCTGCCTGCCATGATGGATAGCCCAAACCAGCCCAGAGCGGCGCGGGCGACGGGATCGCGGCGGGTCAGCGATAGTTGAATCGCGACTAACCCGGCGATGACCAGAAGTTGCACAATGATCGTGGTATAGCTGCCGATGCTGGGCGTTGGTGCAATCTGGGCAATCCCGATCCATGGGGCCAGTCCCGATACGACCCAGACCGCAACAAGCACCGCATTGGGTGCAATGCGTCTGGGATAGACGCTCAACAGGCAGATGATCGCTGCGCCCCAACTGACCGAACCGGCTTGATTAAGTGCCGTCAACGTCACCAGCTGTTCAGCGGGGAGAGCCAATTCCCGAGTGCCGTAGATCGCCGCTGATACCGCCGCCGCCATCAGCCCAACGCCAGAGACAGCCAAGAAGAACGGACCTGCTTCGCGCCGCCTCAACGCCCAGACCCAGCCGCCCAGTGCCATACCCGCAAAGCCGACAAAGATTTGCAGCCAGAACTCGAATGGCAGGGCCCATGCGGGTCGACCTGCTTGAGGCGCGACGTAGACGCGGTGCGTGCCTTCAGTAGCGCTTGTGACGTCAAGCCAGATCCGGTTCTCACTTATGATGTCGACGAGCGCAGACTGCTGGCGCCGGAAGGCGTTGAGCTCGGCATAAGACCCCAGCGTGTCGGGTTCTTCAACGATGTCTGTGGCATTAACAGAGATGCCGGTTGTGGTGTCTGAGCCGATCGCGTTCAGCCGCTCGCCGCCTTTCAACTCCGGCTCGAAGTCGTTGCGTTGCGCCTGGGCGATAACGATGCTGCCGTCATCTCCTGGTGACAGTATTACCCCAATCCAGGGTTGGTTGACGGCAAACGCCAATGCGCCCGCTGAAGCGAGGACCGACAAGCCCAGAAGCAAGACAAGCCAGAAAAAAGCTGGTGTTCGGATTTTTGCTTCTCCCCCGGGCGTCGTAGTCTAACGCGTTTCTCGCATTGCCCCACTCCTCTGAACGGGGGATGCCATAGAAGCAGGCAAGTGCCTAGTTTTGCTACCAGTATTTTGAGGAGCTTGGGAGCCAAGGTGTCCGCGTACGGTCGCAAACTGCGTCATAGGTCCGGTGTATGGCAAACGGGTAAGGTAATCCTTCTTGCGAGCCTGGCCGTGGTGCTGGCCGCTTTCCTGCTCTGGCCCAAAGTGCAAGCGCGTGAAGCGAGCAATGTTGATACCATCATGCAGATTGCTCAGGTATTTGGCACCGCTCGGCTGGACCGTGACAGCAACAGTTCTCCACGCATCAGCGCTGAGCTGGATGGCTTCGCCTACACCATAACCTTTTTCGACTGTGGGCCATCAGATACCTGCAGCAGTGCGCAGTTTGTGACCCATTTCAACGTGATGGCTGACCAGGCCAAACTCGATCAATGGAATGGCCAGACTGCCGGGCCGCGTGCGTATTTTGATGCTATGGGCGGCACCAGCCTGGCTCAGACCACGCAACTGGATGATGCCCCTGGACCGGCCATTGTCATGGGGATGATCGGCAACTGGGGCAATGCAGTGTTCGACTTTGCCGCGCTTATCGACCCATAGGAGAAGTCCCCTGAGACCTTGGATACTCGCCACAGCAACGCTGATCGGCGTTGCTGCCAGCACCCCAACTCAGGCCCAATTTCCCGTGAGGGTATCGCGGAGATTCCCAATGGCGTGTCGACGCCTTTTGCGGGCAGGTGGTCGGTCGGCTTTCCTGAGGGGGACGGCATGATCAATGGTGAGCCGCTCGTCACCTGCGATAGGCCGGTGCAGTTGTTAGCGGTCGGCAACAACGCCCTGAGTTATTTCGCACCCAATGGCAACGAAATTCTGTTTGAACTGACGACATTCTCGGGGCGCACTGCCTGGTTTCCGCCAGCAGGCGAGAGCCTCGTGGCCGTATGGACGTCCCCGGACGAGTTCTACAGCTATTCAGTCGCACTGACTAATGGTCGGGCTCGCTGGGATGAACCGCATGTCTACCGCCGGTGTTAGTCGCGCTTCTTTGGTCGTCGTTCCGGCTTGGACTCAAATGGGTGAACCCAGTCTGTTGGCCGGATTGCTCTGCACATTGATAGGCTGCCCAAACACGGCATGCATTGTTCTCAACGCCCGCGGAACCTGACCTGTCTGGTGATATTCGCATCGTGGTCGCCTCAGGAAGGTAGATCACCGACTTGTCTGGACGACCCACACCGTAGCGCAGCGGGTCGAGATCTCTGGTTGAGGGCCGCTTTTTTATCCTGTCCTGCTAGTGCCAGACAAACTCTCAAAGCCGTCGCAGCCTCGCGACTATTCGGGATAGATAACCCCGATTTGCGCTCGAATGTTGTCAAGAGCAGCCATGATGGCGACGCTCTGGGCGATCGGCATTATCGGGCTTGACCGTTCGCCGTCCGCCACCAGACGTTCCAGTTCGGCAGCCTGGAACTGCATGCCACGACCCTGTACGTTGGAGGTGTATTCCTCGATCAGCTGACTGCTCGTATCGTAAACTCGAAACGTGGTCGGCATGTACCAGGTGCGATCGATTTCGATATAGCCTCGGGTTCCGCAAATCTCGGCGCGATTGGGGCCTGGGGCATCGCTGGCAGCAATGAAGCTCATGGTGGCGCCGTTGGCATAGCGCAGGATACCGGTGACCTCGGCGTCGGCACCAGTAGGCCGCAGGTGTCCTGTGGCCTGGATCGTCTGAGGCTCGCCAAGAATGTCGAAGGCGAAAGACACAGGATACACGCCCAGATCAAGCAGTGCGCCGCCGCCCAGTTCCAGGGCATTCAGTCGATGGGCAGGATCCGCTGTCAGGCTCTGTGTATGAGTGGCCAGCATGGTGCGGACCTCGCCAATAACGCCGTCCGCCAGCATTTCACGCAGTCGGATCATGTGCGGAAAAAATCGGGTCCACATAGCTTCCAGAACGACGACGTCGTGAGCCTCTCCAAGTTCAAGCAACCGTTGCGCTTCGGCAGCATTGAGGGTGAGCGGCTTTTCGATCAGCACGTGCTTGCCGGCGTTGATAGCAATCTCAGCGGCGATTATGTGACTCGGGTTCGCGGTCGCGATATAAATTGCATCGACTGTAGGGTCCTTCGCCAAAGCCTCATAACTGCCATGAGCGTGCGGCAGTCCGAATTCGGCGGCGAATGCTGCTGCCCGTTCGGCTGATCGGGAGCCTATGGCACTCACCGCGCGTCCCGACAGTTGCAGGTCAGATACGAAGCGCCGTGCAATATTGCCCGCCGCCAGAATGCCCCAGCGTAATTTGGTCATTATCGTTCTCCTGAAGCATGCAGTGGTGCCTGTTGACGTCGCGGTACGGGAAGGGCGCCATTGCGGTGAGCCCGCATGAACGTCAGACGTCGGCGGTTGATTTAAGTTTACCCCGAGCGAAGCAGTCCAGCCAAATGGCTGTCCTTCTACATAGACTGGCAGTGAGGCATCTACGTCACTGGCACAGACTATTGTCCGGGCTGTCGCGCTTCAGTTATCTTCCCCAGTTTTTGCGTGGGCGCTGCAGTTTCGATATTGGGCAGCAGAATGGTCAGGAAGCCGAGCAGCAGCAGCAATGGGCAGGCATTGAAGACGTATTCAATGCCGATCTGGTCGGCAACTGCTCCCAGCAGCGCTGCACCCAATGCGCCAATGCCAAACGCAAAGCCGAACACAAAACCGGCCACCATCCCCACTTTGCGGGGCAGCAGTTCCTGGGCATAGACCACAATGGCAGAGAATGCGGACGACAGGATCAACCCCACCATGATGCTCATCACTGCGGTCCCAAACAGGTTCATGTGCGGCAGCAGAAGCGCAAAGGGGAGGGCACCAAGGATCGAACCCCAAATCACCTTGATACGGCCAACTTTATCGCCGATCGGGCCGCCGAAGAATGTGCCCACCGCGATGGCCGCGAGGAATGCGAACAGGTAGCCCTGGGCCTCACGAACCGGGAGGGCAAACTTCTCGATCAGGAAGAAGGCGTAGTAGGTCTTGAAGGTCTCAATGTAGACATACTTGCTCAGCAACAGGGAGCCGACGACGGCGAAGGCGATGACCAATTGACGCTGTGCGACGGGGGATCGTGCTGGCATTGTGGCGCCAGACTTCTTGATTGAAATCTGGTGATTGGCATACCACCGCGCTACATGCGTCAGCACGATAGCGCCGACCACAGCGAGCAAACCGAACCATACCGTGCTGATCTGCCCGAGAGGCAGAACGATCAACGCCGCGGCCAGTGGGCCAAGGGCAGTGCCGGTATTGCCGCCAACCTGGAAGCTGGACTGGGCAAAGCCCAGTCGTCCACCCGAGGCCAGCCGCGCAATGCGGGATGCCTCGGGGTGAAACAGCGCCGAGCCGACACCCATCACTGCTGCCGCGACCAGCAAAAGCAGGAACGAGCTCGCCGTCGCCAGCAGCACGATACCCGCTGCAACGATCACCAGCGACACTGCAAGCAGATATGGTTTTGGCTTTACGTCGCCATATAGCCCCATCGCCGGTTGCAGCAGGCTGGCAGTAATCTGTTGCGCCAGCGTCAGCAGACCGAGCTGGAAATAGTCCAGATCGTAGTTGGCCTTGAGGAGTGGATAGAGCGCAGGCAGCAAGAATTGCAGTAGATCATTGATCAGGTGCGCGCCGCTAACCATGAAGATGATCGCGTAGGAAGGGCGGATGGCTTTGTTGGCAGCGGTGGACATTTCAATTCCGTGCAAAGAAGGGCCATGAGGCCAGTGTGATGAAAATGAACGAGTGAAAATCGGCAGAAAAGAGTGTAAAATCAGCGACGTAAGTCAGCTGCCGGCTAGGTACCGTGCAGCTGCAGTCTGTCGTAGTCACACCGCACGAGTGCGCCGTCAGCTTCTGGCTGAAACAATACCATTTCGAGTTCCACCGCTTCGGGATGCTCCGGGTCCGAGGCTGGTGCAGCGAAAATCTGCCCCTCGGCCATACCCAGCAGCGCGAGGCCTCGGTGGGATTTGATCGACAGCCCCTGCTGCCGGTCCGTGTGCTGAGGGCTGAGGCAAAGCAGGTGCTCGCGTGCGCGCCCTCCATTGACACGATAGCGAACTAGGCTGCCCAGCGTTGCCAGTTCAGGTTCAATTGCTTCGACTTCAAGAACCAAGGCGTTCTGCAGCTTTTCCAGCAGTTGACGGAAATAGGCAGGTGAACCGAGCCCACCCTGAGTGGCTATCCCGGTGAGGATGGCATGGTCGCGCCTGCTCAGCAGGGGACGCGCGGATGTGATCATGTAGTGTCTCGATGTGCGCCATGGCTGCAACGACATTGCAGCGTACGGGAACAATGAATGAAACTGTCAGAATAAAGCGACCTGGGTCGGCTCTTGCGGGTGCAGGTAGCCGAGCCAGGCTAGAAGCCTATGAGCAGGCTCCCGCGCAACATTCTGAAAAGTACATTCGAGCACATGGGCGCCATACAACCATGTTGGCACCTAAAGTCAATCTTGCCGCGGCCCTTAGTACTTGCCTCTTCATGGGAGGAACGTTGGGGCACCTGCCACACACGTCCATCTTGCGATGGTCAAACATGGCTGTCGTACGCTTGCTTCGGCTCCGAATGGGGCGTCAGGCGGGGCCAATCTCGCGCAGGATGGGGCGCGTTGCTTCGGTTATGGGGGCCTCGACGGCTTTGAGCAGGGCGATGCGGTCGAACTGCTCCGGGGCTGCGGTCAAGGACTGACGCAAAGCGGCGCCGAACACCTTGCGCAGCTCGGTGCCGATATTGAACTTGCAGACATTGGTGTTGTGGGCGAGGAACTGACGCATCTGGCCGGGCACACCGGAGCCACCGTGGATGACCAGGGGCACGTTAGTGGCCGCTTGAATGGCGCGGACCGCGTCCACATCGATTGTTGCGGCCTGTTCGGTCTGCAGGTGCACATTGCCCACGGAGACCGCCATTGCGTCCACGCCGGTCTGGCTGGCGAAACGGGCGGCGTCGGCGGCGCTGGTGCGGGCCGAAGCCTCACCTGAGGCATAGCCGACAAAGCCGATTTCACCTTCGCATGAGACACCGGCGGCATGGGCCATTTCAGCAACGGCGCGGGTCTCGGCGATGTTCTGTTCCAGCGGAAGTCGCGATCCGTCAAACATCACCGAGGTAAATCCGCAGGCGATGGCGGCCTGGCATTCATCGAGTGCGGTGCCGTGATCGAGATGGGCGACAACCGGCACGCTGGCGACCTCTGCCAGCGCCTTGAACATCGCTGCCAGCACGGGCAGGGGCGTGTGCGCCCGACAACCCGGACCGGCCTGCAGGATCACAGGCAGGTTTTCCGCTTCAGCGGCACGGACATAGGCGCGGGCATCTTCCCATCCCAGCACCACAACACCTGCCAGGGCGTAACCCTTGTCGCGTGCGGGCAGCAGGACTTCACTGAGGGTGACAAGGCTCATTTGAATTTGGCGATCATGTCTTTGATGCCGGGGATGGTCTCGATCTGGGCGGCATGGGTGGGTTGGAAATACTGCACCAGCGAGCGCTGGCTCAGCCCGCCCAGAATGGTGAAGTAGTACATTTCATAACCCGGCAGCACCGCGCAGGGATGGTAGCCCTTGTCGAGGCAGATCGTTGAACCATCAACGATGTGATAGGCGTCGCCGGGCTTGTTGTCCTCGCGCTGCAGCATCTGCACGCCAGAGCCGGTATTGGGGCGGAAGCGGAAATTATAGGTTTCGTCATGTCGCGTTTCGAGCGGCAGTCGGTCGGTATCGTGCTTGTGCGAGGGGAAGCCGGACCAGCCGCCCTGACCAACGGTGTAGAGCTCGCTGACCAGAAGCCGGCCAACCCGATCATGGTAGCGCTGGCCAAGGATGTGCTTGATCTTGCGGTGGGTCTTGGTTTCGTCCGAGCCATATTGGACAAAGTCAATCTCGTCGCTGCGCACGGCAAAGGGGGTGAGCACCTCGTCAAAGCGCGCCCCGGCGATGAAGACTTCGGCGGTTTTAGAAGTGCAGACCAGCGTGGCGCGGGTGTGTGAAGGCACATAGACGCCCTCGGGCTCACCATCCCACACATCGACGCCCCGACCGCCAATGGCGTCGAACTGCATGCCTTCAACGCTGACATCGACCATGCCGGTGGCGGGCACGATGCAGGTTTCATAGCCCGGCACGACATATTCGAAGGCCTGACCGCGGACCAGCTTGACGATGTTGAAATAGGTCAGTGGAACGCAGGCATCATCAATGTCGACAATGGGTTTGTTCTGATTGTCATAGGGGGCAATGTGCATGGCGCTCTACTCTGTTTGGGTTGGGCCAGGATGGCTGGCGATGAAATCATCCAGTTCGGCGCTTGTCGGCATGGCCGGGGCACACCCTACCTTGGAGACGACAATAGCGGCGGCTGCAGAGCCGTAGAGCACGGCCTGATGAAGCGGCCAGTCGCGCGTCAGACCGGCCAAAAATCCGCCCATGAAGGCATCGCCAGCGCCGGTTGGTTTAAGCGCGGTGACGTGGAAAATGCCGGTTCGGGTTTCGCCATTGGGGGTGATGGTGATCGCGCCAAATTCGCCCATCTTGTACACGACGATGCGGCCCTGGCGCTCGGCCAGTTCGCGGGCAAATGCCAGCCCCTTGTGCTTGCCGCCAGCCATGAAGCCGAACTCGTCGTCATTGCCCACAATGATGTCGCACAGGGCGCTGGCGCGCGAATAGACATCGGCTGCCACCGCAGCGGAAGGCCAGGAATAGGGGCGGTAATCGACATCGAATATGACCGGCATCCCGGCAGCGCGAGCGCGTTCCATGGCGGCGAAGGTCGCGCTACGCGATGGCTCGCTTGCCAGGGCCGTGCCGGCGGAAGCAAAGGCATCAACGCTCTCGAAATCGACTTGCTCGACATCGGTCAGAGTGAGTTCGAAGTCGGCAGCACCATTGCGATAAATCACCGACTGGTGGTCCTCGATCCGGCTTTCCACCACAGCCAGTGAGTTGCGGGCTTCCCCGCCGACCGGGGTCACGTATTGGGCGTCGATACCATAGTGGGCCAACTGATTGATGCAAAACCGGCCAATGGCATCGTCGGAAACGCGGGTCAGCAGCGCGGCCTGCAAGCCGTGACGGGTCAGCGCCACGGCGATATTGGCCGCCGATCCACCGAGGGTAACAGCCATCTGTGTGGCGTCTTGGGTGCGGGTGCCGGGAGGATCGGGATAAAGGTCCATTCCAGCGCGACCCAGCACCAGGAATTTCTGGTGGGTACTGTTAATGAGGGTGGTCACCTCAAATTCCCTTGCGCTGGAGCAGTCGACCCGCTTCCTGTTCAAGATGGGCAGCACGCACGCTGTCATTGTCGGTGATGTGTGGCGTGCCCACTTCCCACCAGGCGTGGCCCTGTGTGGTCCAGCCCTCATAGGCATCGACCTTCATGCAGATGACATAGGTCGTCTTGCTGGCCTTGGCGCGCGCGAAGGCCGCTGCCAGATCGGTGGGGTTGGCGACGGTCTCGGCGACGGCTCCCATGGCGCGGGCATGGGCTTCGAAATCCACGGTGACGGGATTGGTCACCGTCGGGTTATCCGCGATCAGATTGTTGAACGAGGTGTTGCCGGTATTGTTCTGCAGCTTGTTGATGACGGCAAAGCCGCCATTGTCGAGCATCAGAATGATCAGTTTTTTCTCGCTCAGTACCGATGAATAGATGTCCGAGTTCATCAGCAGATAGGAGCCGTCGCCAACAAACACGATGGTGTCAGCCTCGGGCTCCTGCTCCATCTGCGCGATGCGGGCGCCCCAGCCACCAGCAATTTCGTAGCCCATGCAGGAAAAGCCGAACTCCACATCGACAGTGCCGATATCAAGGGTGCGCCAATTGGCGGTGACTTCTGCGGGCAGGCCGCCAGCGGCAACAACGACGCGATCACGGGTGCCGCAATGGGCGTTCACCACGCCGATAGCCTGTGCATAGGAAGCCGGCCGGTTACCAATGCGTACATTGTCGGCGACGTAGGCATTCCATTTGGTGCGCTCGTCCTTGGCGAAGGCCACCCACTCAGTGGGCGCGCTGTACTCTTCCAGGCTGTTGTCGAGCTCAGCCATGGCAAGCTTGGCATCGGCTACAACGGGCAGGGATTGGTGCTTGCCGGCATCATGGCGGGCGGCATTGAGCGCGATGATGCGGGCGTCCTTATCAAAGGCGGTCCACGACCCGGTGGTGAAATCCTGCAGCCGTGTGCCGATAGCGACGATAACGTCGGCCTTGCGGGCCACAGCATTGGCGCTATCGGAGCCGGTGACGCCGATTGGTCCAATATTGAGCGGGTGGGTTTCGAGCATATTGGCCCGGCCAGCAATGGTCTGCACCACCGGGATGGCATGGCGCTCTGCCAGGGCGGTGAGTTCTGACACTGCACGGGCATATTGCACGCCACCGCCAGCAATAATCATCGGGCGCTTGGCGGTTCTGAGCATTGCCACCGCGTCCGCCATTTCCTCAACATCGGGACCCTGACGGCGAATGCGATGGATCTTCTTTTCGAACAGGCTGGCCGGATAGTCATAAGCCCAGCCCTGAACGTCCTGCGGCAATCCGATAAACGCCGGCCCGCTATCGGCGGGGTCGAGCATGGTGGCCAAGGCCGATGGCAGCGACTGGATGATCTGCGCGGGGTGGGTAATCCGGTCCCAATAGCGGGACACTGATTTGAAGGCGTCGTTGACCCCCAGAGTGGGATTGTTGAAATGCTCCATCTGCTGCAACACCGGATCGGGCAGGCGGGTGATGAAGGTGTCACCGCACAGCAGCAACATGGGCAGACGGTTGGCGTGGGCCAGGGCCGCGGCGGTCAGCAGATTGGCGGTGCCGGGACCCGCCGAGGCGGTGCAGAACATGAAACGCTGGCGCAGATGCTGCTTGGTATAGGCGGCAGCCGCAAAGCCCATGCTCTGTTCGTTCTGGCCGCGATAGACCGGCAGCTCGGCGCGGTGGTCGTACAGAGCCTCGCCCAGACAGGTGACATTGCCGTGCCCGAAAATGGCAAAGCCGCCGCCACAGACACGCTGCTCGTGACCGTCAATGACGATGTACTGACTGGCCAGGTAGCGAATAATGGCCTGCGCGGTGGTCAGTCGAATGGTCTGGTCTGCGGAACTCATCGCGCCCTCGTCGGTCACTGTCAGTGCGCGCCACAGCGTTTGCCAGTTGACGCGATATCGGTGGTTAGAATACAAGTTTTGCAACCGGTTGCAAGCAAATTGCAGGTAAACACCAAACCGGATGAGGGGGTCTGGGATGACCGAAATTGGAATCGGCATTGTTGGTGGCGGCTATATGGGCAAGGCGCATGCCGTTGCCATGGCTGCAGTCGGCGCGGTGTTTGACACCGCCTTGCGGCCGCGGCTGGAGATGGTCTGTGCTGCCAGTCCGGCCAGCGCCGAGCGGTATCGCCGCGCCTTCGGCTTTGCCCGCGCCACCGCGGATTGGCCCACGCTGGTGGAAGATCCAATGGTCGAGGCCATCATGATCGCCTCACCACAGGAAACCCATCAGGCCATCGCTGAAGCGGCATTCGCACTGGGCAAGCCGGTGTTCTGTGAAAAGCCAATGGGCGCCAGCCTGGCCGAGAGCGCGTCGATGACCGCGGCCGCTGCGGCCAGCGGCGCGATCAATATGGTGGGATTCAACTATATCCGCACGCCAGCCTCGCAATTTGCCAGACGGCTGATCGCCGAAGGTCGCATCGGCACGCTCACCTGGTTCCGGGGCGAACATACCGAGGATTTTTATGCGGATCCGCAGGCGCCTGCGTCATGGCGCACGGAAGGCCAGGCCAATGGCACAATGGGCGATCTGGCGCCGCATATGATCAATGCAGCATTGGCGCTGATTGGTCCGATTGATGGCCTGATTGCAGAAGTGGAAACAGTGCATCAGAGCCGGCCTGGTCCCAAGGGGCCGGTGTCAGTGAGCAATGATGATCAGGCACAGATGATGTGTCGCTTCACCAATGGTGCCATGGGTCACATGTTCTTCAGCCGGATCGCGAGCGGTCGGAAGATGGGCTACGCCTATGAAGTGGTCGGGACCAAGGGGTCTATCCGGTTTGATCAGGAGGACCAGAACGCGCTCTGGCTCTATGACAGCGCCGACCGGGAGGCCGAACGAGGCTTTCGCAAGATCCTGATCGGGCCAAGCCATCCGGACTATCTGGCGTTTTGTCAGGGGCCGGGACACGGCACGGGCTATCAGGACCAGATCATCATCGAGGCGCGCGACTTTCTCAAGGCGATCGACACCGGCAAGCCGGTCTGGCCGACCTTTGCGGACGGGCTCGCCGTCAACCAAATCGTTGCGGCGGCGCATGTGTCGAGCGCGAACAAGAAATGGGTTTCTGTACCGGCGGACTGACGCCTGGGAGAGGTTTAGTCATGACTATCAAAATCGCCAATGCGCCCTGTTCCTGGGGCATTGAATTTGCCGATGGGGCGGGCAATCCGCCCTGGCGCAAGGTGCTGCAGGAATGCGCGGAAGCGGGCTATAAGGGCATTGAGCTGGGACCGGTCGGCTATATGCCCGAAGACCCTGCTGTACTGGGCGCGGCGCTTGATGAGTTCGGTCTGGAACTGGTGGGTGGGGTGGTCTTCCGACCCTTCCACGATCCGGCTGCATGGGATGAAGTGCAAGACGCAGCCGTTCGGACCTGCAAGGCGCTTTCGGCGCATGGGGCGCAGCATCTGGTGCTGATCGACTCGATCTCGCCGCGGCGTGCTCCCACCGCAGGTCGCGCTGGTGAGGCCGAGCAAATGGATGCGGCTGAATGGGTTGCCTACCGCGACAAGTTCGCAGCCATCGCGCGCATGGGGACGGAGGAATACGGGCTCACGGTTGGTATCCACGCCCATGCGGCGGGCTTTATGGATTTTGAACCAGAGCTTGAGCGCCTGCTCGATGAAGTCGACGAGAATATTCTCAAGATCTGCTTTGATACCGGGCATCATTCCTATGCCGGGTTTGACCCGGTGGCCTTTCTCAGGCGCCATATCGGACGGGTGTCCTATATGCACTTCAAGGATATCGACCCGGTGGTGAAGCGCGATGTCATCGCCAACCGCACGGGTTTTTACGATGCCTGCGGGCAAGGGATTTTCTGCAGTCTGGGGCAGGGGGATGTGGATTTTCCAGCTGTGCGTGACATCCTGTTGCAGAACAATTTTGATGGCTGGTGCACGGTGGAGCAGGATTGCGATCCGCTCGGTGACACGCTGCCCATCAAGGACGCTCAAGCCAATCGCCAATATCTGGAATCCATCGGGTTCAACTAGGGAATAGTTACATGAAGAAGCTGAACTGGGGCATGATTGGTGGCGGGCAAGGCAGCCAGATCGGCCCTGCCCACCGGCTGGGTTCGGGGCTGGACGGGGCGTTTTCCTTTGTCGCTGGCGCGCTCGATCACAATGCCGATGCCGGACGCGCCTATGCGCAGACCTTGGGTATCGCGCCTGATCGGGCTTATGGCGACTGGCGCGAAATGCTGGCCGGCGAGAGCGCGCGCGAAGACCGCGTTGATCTGGTCACCGTGGCGACGCCCAACGCGACGCATTACGAAATCACCAAGGCGTTTCTTGAAGCCGGTTTTCACGTGCTGTGCGAGAAGCCAATGACCATGACGGTGGCGGAGGGCGAAGATATCGTCCGCACTGCCGCCGCGTCGGGCAAAATCTGCGCGGTCAATTACGGCTATACCGGGTATTCGCTGGTGCGCCATATGCGGGCCATGGTGGCTCGCGGCGATCTGGGCAAGGTTCGGCTGGTGGTTGCCGAGTTCGCGCATGGCCATCACGCCAACGCCGCCGATGCCGACAATCCCCGGGTGCGCTGGCGCTATGATCCAGCGCAGGCTGGCGTTTCGGCGCAGTTTGCCGATTGCGGTATCCATGCGCTGCATATGGCGAGTTTCGTTACCGGCCAGGAAGTCGACAAGCTGTCGGCCGACTTTGCCTCGTGCATCGAGTCACGCGTTCTGGAAGACGACGCGATGGTCAATTTCCGCATGAATGGTGGTGCCGTGGGCCGGTTGTGGACATCGTCGGTGGCGATCGGCCGCCAGCACGGCCTGACCATCCAGGTGTTCGGCGAAACCGGCGGCTTGCACTGGGCGCAGGAGCAGCCCAATCAACTCTATTGGACGCCCCTTGGAGGTCGGGTGCAGATCATCGAGCGGGGCGAGGCCAATCTGTCCCCGGAGGCTGATCGCTCAAGCCGGGTCACTGTCGGGCACGCCGAGGGTATGCCGCTTGCTTTTGCCAATATTTACTCGGACCTGGCCGAGATGATCAGCGCGACCAAGGAGGGGCGTGCGGCCGATCCTGCCGCTTCACTGTGTCCACTGGCAGTGGATGGTTTGCGGTCCATGGCAGCTGTTCATGGGGCCGTTGTGTCGGCCAAGGGGCAGGGCGAGTGGGTTGATGCGCGGCCGCCCATGTTTCGCGATTAGGTGAACTTTCAAGTGCGGGGTCGCAAGGTCCCGCGCTCTACAATCCGACAGGCAAAGGTGCGCGCCTCGGGGCGTCGATCCGGGTTTGCCAGCAAGGACTCGATCAGCTCGATCGAGGAATTGACGATGTCTTCGACGGGCTGATGAATGGTGGTCAGGTTGACCGATTCCCAGCCGGCTATTTCCATATCGTTCAGGCCCAGTACGCCAATATCGTGGGGTACGCGCAGCCCAGCGTCGCGCATGGCGCTCAGAGCGCCCAGCGAGATGACGTCGTCGGCACAGAAATAGGCCTGTGCTGGTTTCTCTGCGAGCAGTTTGGTCATCGCTTCGCGTCCCGCGGGAAAGCTATAGGCCTTTGCGTAAGTGCAGGACGCCCTGACATTGGTGTGTTTGCGCAGCTCGGTGGCGAAACCCTGCCAGCGATCCCTGGTCGATGAGGCCGTCTCGGGACCGCCCAGAAAGCCTACATTTGTGTAGCCACGCGCCAGGAATTCCTGGGCGGCCATCTGGCCGCAATATTCATTGTCGATGCCCACGACATGAACTTCGGGCGATCCCGACTTCTGCCCGAAAGTGTGCACGACCGGTATTGCCGCAGCGCGGAACGCCTTGGCGAAATCCTGGGGCAGTGTGGACGATGCAACAATGACGCCGTCTACTGAGTATTGCCGCAGCATCTGTACAGAGTGTGCCGGGTCGGTCTCATTGGATAGGTTTACCAGCAGCGGCCTCAGGCCTCGTTCCTGGAGTCCCAGGGTGAACAGGTCGAACACCTGCAGGAAGAACGGGTTCTTGAAGTTGCTGACCACCAGACCGATGAGCTTGGTGCGGCGGGTGGTCAGGCTGCGCGCCAGAAAATTTGGGCTGTAGCCAAGTTCGGCGGCGGCCTTCTCAACCTTGATGCGCATCTTCTTGGAGACCGACGCGCCTTCGGTGAAGCAACGCGAGACGGCCGAACGGGAAACCCCGGCGCGTTCAGCCACGTCCTTGAGCGTCGGTATCATTGCGTCATCTCCACACGAACTAAGCCCACGCTACTTACAGCAAAACTCCCGACGGGTTCAGTATCGATAGTATGAGAAATTTTGCAACCGATTGCAAATACGGTTCCGGTGTGTATTACTGATTAACAGAAGGTGGAGAAACGCTGCCTTCCCTGGACGGAACGCCGAAGAAAATTCTGGGAGGAATTTATGAAGTCGATGTTTAAGGCCCTCGCGCTGACGGCCCTGGTTGCGGTTGCCCCACTCGCCTCAGCGACTGTGGCGCAAGCCGAAGGTGAGAAGTACATTCTGGTCAGCCATGCACCGGACTCCGATAGCTGGTGGAATACAATCAAAAATGGCGTGGCGCTTGCGGGCGAGCAGATGGGTGTTGAGGTCGAGTACCGCAATCCGCCAACAGGCGATCTTGGCGACATGGCCCGGATCATCGATCAGGCCGCTGCCTCAGGGCCCAACGGGATCATCACCACACTGGCCGATTATGACGTGCTCAGTGGCCCCATCCGTGCCGCGGTCGATCAGGGCATCAATGTCATCATCATTAATTCAGGCTCTGCAGAACAGGCACGCGAAGTTGGCGCGCTGATGTTTGTGGGGCAGCCTGAGTACGATGCGGGCTATGCTGCCGGTCTGCGTGCCAAGGGCGATGGTGTTGAGAGTTTCGTCTGTGTGAACCACGTGATCTCCAACGCTGCGGTGGCTGAGCGCTGCCGTGGATTTGCTGATGGTCTTGGTATTGATCTGGGCGAGTCGATGATCGACGTTGGCCAGGATCCAGCTGAAATCAAGAACCGCGTGATGGCCTACCTTTCGGCCAATCCCGGCGTTGATGCGATCATCACGCTTGGCCCAACCTCGGCTGATCCGACAATCCTGGCGCTTGAAGAAAACGGCATGGCTGGCGAAATCTACTTCGGTACTTTCGATCTGGGCACCGAAATCGTCAACGCCATCAAGTCCGGCGTTATCGAGTGGGGTATCGACCAGCAGCCCTTCCTGCAGGCCTACCTGCCAGTGGTGATCATGACCAATTATGATCGGTATGGCGTTCTGCCAGGCAATAACATCAATTCGGGCCCCGGTTTTGTCACCAAGGACGGCCTCGAAATGGTTGAAAAGTACGCTGGTGAGTACCGCTAGCTATCGAGATGGGGCGGCTATTGATTAGCCGCCCTTTTCATATTGGGGAGGGTTAGCATGTCGGATCCGGTACAATCTGGTTCAGACGACGAACGCGTCAAATCTACGTCGCCTTTGCGCAAGGCACTGCTGAGGCCTGAACTGGGCGCCATATTTGGCACCATGGTGGTATTCGCTATGTTTGCCTTGCTGGCTTCCGATTCAGGGATGTTCTCGGCGGCGGGCATTTTGAACTGGTCCACCGTGTCAGCGCAGTTTGCCATTATCGCGGTAGGCGCCTGCCTGCTGATGATTGCGGGTGAGTTTGACCTGTCGATTGGCTCGATGATCGGTTTTGCCGGCATGTCGATCGCGCTGTTGGCTGTCACCTTTGGTTGGCCCATGTGGGCCGCGATCCTGGTGACATTCGGGGTCTGTCTGGCTATTGGCGCGCTGAACGGTTTCATCGTGGTCAAGACAGGGCTGCCCAGTTTCATCGTTACGCTGGCGCTGTTGTTCATTCTGCGTGGCTTTACGATTTTCGTGCCACAGACGCTCGAGCGTAAAACCATCATTGGTGGCATTCGCGAGGCGGCGGAGGGCGATTGGGTTGCCTCGCTGTTTGGGGGTAAAATCCTGCAGCCGCTCTTCTCGTGGATGGGCGATAATGGCTGGATCGAGGTCTATGACCGCGGGATCAATGCCGGAAAACCCATTGTGGACGGGATTCCCGCACTGGTTGTGTGGGCCCTGGTGTTGATCGTGTTTGCTCATGTGCTGCTGACTCGCACCCGTTTCGGCAACTGGATCTACGCTTCTGGCGGTGACGCCCGGGCGGCCAGCTATGTTGGTGTGCCGGTCAATCGCGTCAAAATCCTGATGTTCGTTTTCACGGCCTTCTGCGCCACCGTGCTGGCAACGTGTCAGGTCATGGAGTTCGGTTCTGCGGGCGCCGACCGCGGGGTGCTCAAGGAGTTCGAGGCGATTATTTCAGTGGTGATCGGCGGCGCTTTGCTGACCGGCGGCTATGGCTCGATTATCGGGGCAGGGCTTGGCGCGCTGATTTTTGGCGTCGTGCAGCAGGGATTGTTTTTTGCTGGCGTCGAAAGTTCGCTGTTCCGGGTGTTCCTGGGCCTTATTCTTCTGCTGGCTGTGGTGTTGAACACCTATATCCGCCGCCTGATTACCGGGGAGCGCTAGGATGACCAAACCCGTTATCGAGATGAAGAATATCGAGAAGCACTTTGGCCAGATTATCGCTCTGGCCGGGGTCTCGCTTGAGGTGATGGCCGGCGAATGTCATTGCCTGCTTGGGGACAATGGGGCCGGCAAGTCGACCTTCATCAAGACCATGTCTGGAGTGCACAAGCCAACCAAGGGCGAGATCCTGCTCGATGGTGCGCCGATGAACTTCACCACGCCACGCGATGCCATCGATGCCGGCATCGCCACTGTGTATCAGGATCTTGCGATGATCCCGCTGATGTCGATCAGCCGCAACTTCTTCATGGGCAACGAGCCCCTGACGGGGCGGGGGCCTTTCAAGTTCTTCGACCATGATCTGGCCAATGAGGTCACCATGAGCGAAATGCGCAAGATGGGCATCAATCTGCGCGGGCCGGATCAGGCGGTGGGGACGCTTTCGGGTGGCGAGCGCCAGACCGTAGCAATCGCGCGCGCGGTATATTTCGGCGCCCGGGTGCTGATCCTCGACGAACCGACCTCGGCGCTGGGTGTGCGGCAGACCTCCAATGTGCTGGCGACCATCGACAAGGTGCGCAAGAAGGGCGTGGCTGTGGTGTTCATCACCCATAATGTGCGCCACGCGATGGCCGTTGGGGACCGGTTCACCGTCCTCAACCGCGGCAAGACGCTCGGCACCGCGCCGCGGGGTGAAATCAGCTCCGAGGAGTTGCAGGACCTGATGGCTGGTGGGCAGGAACTGGCTGTGCTCGAAGGTTCATTGAGCGGCACTGTCTGAGCTGCAAGGCACGCACTACGAATAGCGATGGGTCCCACACCGTTCAGCGATGGTGTGGGGCCTTTTTGTTGGGTGGTGAGAAGGTATCAAGAGGTCCGCAGCACGGCTCTCGGTGCTGCAATTGGAGGGGCGTTCAAAGCGAATGTGACCTCAACCATCTGATCGCAAACATCAAAATCGGTGCCGGATCCGGAGGGAGTGCCGAAATGCAGTGTCGGCCGTGAATGCGCGTTTGGTTTCTTAATGGTGATAATGCGCGGCATATTTGGTTTCGATTGACACTCGATTTGGTTTCGTATTAGCTCGGATTGTGCTCGAGATGACTGGATAACCAGCGCCGGGCGGCCGGGAGGAATTAATGGTTTGCACTTGCGCCCATGGCGTATTTGCCGATGGTGACGCCGTTGTCGGGTGTTCCAGTCCGGCGCGGCCAAGGCCGGCTGTATCGCCCAATGTCAGGGTCTTCACATTTCGCATTGCGGCTGTCGTCAAGTCCGCTGCTCAGGCGTATGGTTTGATTGATCTACCCGACCCCGCACGCTTGGCACCTTTTGGCGCTGCGGCGAACGCCGTGTCGGAACTTGCTGCAGACCACGGTGATCCTGGCCAGCATTTTGGACCCGATCTCAGTGCAGATGACATGCGTTCCGCGGTTGCCCGGGGATGGGCGCAGATCCGCGAAACGATTGTAAGCCGCCTCCGGCCTGGCACATCGGACACGATGGGCTGCGCCGCGTAACTCGACTGCTACCTGGCACTGATTGGCGTTTGCGACGCCGGCCTAGCTGGTTGGAAAGGATCAAGAGCTTGCTCGAACTCGACAGCATTACCAAGGTGGTCGGCGCACAGACCCATATCAGCGATGTGTCGCTAAAGCTTGAGCGCGGGACGCTGAACGTGCTGCTGGGCCCGACATTGTCGGGCAAGACCAGCTTGATGCGCCTGATGGCAGGGTTGGACAAGCCTACACATGGCCGACTGAGCTTTGACGGTGTCGATGTGACGGGGGTGCCACCACAGAAGCGTGACATCGCCATGGTGTTTCAGCAGTTCATCAACTACCCCACCATGACGGTCTATGAGAATATTGCCTCGCCGATGCGCGTGGCCGGGGCCGACAAAAAGGCGATCGACGAAGCGGTACAGAGCGCCGCCGAACTGATGAAGCTGACACCCTACCTGCAGCGGACACCGTTGAACCTGTCGGGTGGTCAGCAACAGCGCTGCGCGCTGGCGCGTGCCATTGTCAAGAATGCCGGTCTGGTGCTGCTTGATGAGCCACTTGCCAATCTCGATTACAAATTGCGCGAAGAACTGCGCGCGGAACTGCCGCGCATCTTTGCTGAGGCTGGCACGATCTTCGTCTACGCTACGACCGAACCATCGGAGGCGCTCTTGCTGGGCGGCAATACGGCCACCCTGTCGGAGGGGCGTATCACCCAGTTCGGCAAGACCATCGATGTTTTCCGGCAGCCGCGTGACCTGATCACAGCGAAGACCTTTTCCGACCCGCCGCTCAATATCATTACCATGCGCAAGGCGGGCACGTCGTTTCAGATTGAGGGGGGCTTCGGCTTTGCCGTGCCGCCGCATCTGGTGAGCATCCCTGATGGTACCTACACGATTGGCTTCCAGCCACATCATTTATCGCTGACCCCCGCCAATGCCGCATCGGTGGCAATCAAGGCCAGTGTGACGGCCATGGAAATTACCGGATCAGAGAGCTTTGTGCATTTGCGCTATGCCGATGCGCGCTGGGTCATGCTGACCTCGGGTGTCCATGACTTTGATGTCGATTCACAGATTGAAGTCTTTCTGGACCCGCAATTGCTGCTGGTCTTCGACGAGCAGGGGCGTTCCGTGACCACCAGCCAACCAGACGCTACAGGGGAGGCATGCAATGGCACGAATTGATCTCGACCATATCCGCCACTCCTATCTCCCCAACCCCAAAAACGATGCCGACTTTGCGCTCAAGGAAGTCCATCACCAATGGGATGATGGCGGCGCCTACGCCCTGCTCGGTCCCTCAGGGTGTGGCAAGACCAGCCTGCTGAACATTATTTCGGGGCTGGTTCACCCCTCGCGCGGCCGTATTCTGTTCGACGGCAAGGATGTGACGGCGCTGACGCCTGAACAACGCAACATCGCTCAGGTTTTCCAGTTCCCCGTGATCTACGACACCATGACGGTGTACGATAATCTGGCGTTTCCGTTGCGAAACCGGCGGTTCGCCGAGGACGATATCAAGCGCAAGGTCACCGAGACGCTTGAGATGATCGATCTGTCTGATCTGGCGCATCGGAAGGCGCGCGGCCTGACCGCTGATCAGAAGCAGAAAATCTCGCTGGGCCGTGGTCTGGTGCGCTCTGACGTCAACGCCATCCTGTTCGATGAACCACTCACGGTGATCGATCCGCACATGAAATGGGTGCTGCGCAGCCAGCTCAAGCAGCTGCACAAGCGCTTTGGCCACACCATGGTCTATGTCACCCACGATCAGACCGAGGCGCTGACCTTCGCTGACAAGGTGATGGTGATGTATGAAGGAGTTATCGTGCAAATCGGCACGCCGTCGGAACTGTTCGAGCGCCCAAGCCATACCTTTGTTGGTTATTTCATCGGCTCGCCCGGCATGAATGTGTTTCCGGTAGCCTTGGACGGCGCCGTGGCGCGCCTTGGCAATCAGAGCGTTGATCTGCCCGGCTCAGCCAGGGTCGAAGCGGGTGCAAAGACCGAACTCGGTGTTCGACCGGAGTATGTCCAAGTTGGGCGCCAAGGGCTGCCGATCACGATTCATGCGGTGGAGGATATCGGTCGCCACAAGATCGTGCGGGCCCGGCTCGACGGTCTCGATCTGGCCGCCATAGTTCCTGAACACGGTGAGATCCCTGCTGATCCACACATCACCTTCGATCCGAAGGGCATCAATATCTACGCCAATTCCTGGCGCCAGGAATTGAGGGGCTGATCATGGAAAGAAGCTGGAACAACAGAGCCTGGTTTCTGGTGCTGCCGATGCTGGTGCTGGTGGCATTCTCGGCGATCATTCCGCTGATGACGGTGGTCAACTATTCGGTGCAGGACACTTTCGGCAATAACCAGTTCTTCTGGGCGGGGCTGGAGTGGTTTGAGGAAGTGCTGCACTCGGATCGCTTCTGGAATGCGCTGGGGCGCAATCTGATTTTTTCCGGTCTGATCCTGGCCATTGAAGTGCCGCTGGGCATCCTGATTGCGCTCAACATGCCCAAAAAGGGTCTGGGGGTGACGGTCTGTCTGGTGCTGATGTCGCTGCCATTGCTGATCCCGTGGAACGTGGTGGGGACCATCTGGCAGGTATTCGGCCGTGTCGATATTGGCTTGCTTGGCCATACGCTGGCTGGGCTGGGTATCGACTACAACTATGTGCAGGACCCTTTTGATGCCTGGGTAACGGTGGTGCTGATGGACGTCTGGCACTGGACCAGCCTTGTCGTACTGCTTTGCTATGCCGGTCTGGTCTCGATCCCGGATGCCTATTACCAAGCAGCCAAAATTGATGGCGCCTCGCGCTGGTCGGTCTTCCGGTTCATTCAACTGCCCAAGATGCAACGCGTGCTGCTGATCGCCGTGCTGCTGCGCTTCATGGATTCGTTCATGATCTACACCGAGCCCTTCGTGGTGACGGGCGGCGGGCCGGGCAATTCGACGACCTTCCTGTCCATTGATCTGGTGAAGATAGCAATTGGGCAGTTTGACCTTGGCCCTGCTGCCGCGATGTCGCTGATCTACTTCATGATCGTGCTGCTGATGAGCTGGGTGTTCTACACCGTCATGACCAATCTGGGGCAGGGAGACGACCGATGAGTGATCCTGCAATGGGCGCTGCCGCCCCGATGAGCAATGCTGCCTTGGACCAAACGCAACAGGGTGGTGGCGTTATCAGTCGCCGTCCGCGGACAGTCAGCTATTCCTGGCTGATCCCCACCATCTACATCGTGTTTCTGCTGCTGCCGATCTACTGGCTGGTCAATATGAGTTTCAAGACCAATCAGGAAATCACTGCATCCTTCACCTTGTTTCCCAACGAGTTCACCTGGCACAATTACGCCGTGATCTTCACCGATCCGTCCTGGTATTCGGGCTATATCAACTCGATCATCTATGTGGCGCTCAATACGGTGATTTCCTTGCTGGTGGCGCTGCCGGCGGCCTATGCCTTCTCGCGCTACCGCTTTTTGGGCGACAAGCACCTGTTCTTCTGGCTGCTGACCAACCGCATGGCCCCGCCTGCGGTGTTCGCGCTGCCGTTCTTCCAGTTGTATTCATCGTTCGGTCTGATCGACACCCATATCGCGGTGGCGCTGGCGCACTGCCTGTTCAATGTGCCTTTGGCGATCTGGATCCTTGAGGGCTTCATGTCGGGCGTGCCTAAGGAAATCGACGAGACCGCCTATATTGACGGCTACTCGTTCCCGCGTTTCTTCATCAAGATTTTCATGCCGCTGATTGCTTCGGGCATCGGTGTGGTGGCTTTCTTCTGCTTCATGTTCTCCTGGGTCGAACTGCTGCTGGCCCGCACGCTGACCACCACGGACGCCAAGCCGATTTCAGCGATCATGACTCGAACGGTTTCGGCCTCGGGGATGGATTGGGGGGTGCTGGCAGCAGCCGGGGTTCTGACCATCATCCCGGGTGCTTTGGTCATCTATTTCGTACGCAACTACATCGCCAAGGGCTTTGCCCTCGGGCGGGTTTAGGAGGGCGCTATGGACTTCTCATGGATGGCCTGGACCTGGCCGACGGCGTTGTTCTTTTTCACCATTTTTGCGCTGCTGGTCGGTATGGCCATCTGGGAATATCGCGTTCCCGGCGGCAGCCCTCGCGTGGGCATTCTCAGGTTCGAAACAACGCGCGGTGATCGCCTGTTCGTGTCGCTGCTGGGCAGTGCCTTTATCAATCTCGCATGGCTTGGGCTGATCGGGCCCAACCTGTGGTGGAGTCTCGCCGTGTCGGTGGTCTACGCGATCTGCGTGTTCCGCTTTGTCTAGGCGAGGGGATGGGGGGCGGCCCCGCATGGTGGCCGCTTTCAGACGAAAATCAAAAGACTAGGGAGGACTACAATGCGACTGAACTTGCTTACATCGACTGCAACGCTCGCCCTGATGCTTGCAGGCACACCGGCTTATGCCGGCATGGCGGAGGCGGAGGCATTCCTTGACGCTGAAATCGGCGAGATGTCGACGCTGTCACGCGCCGACCAGGAAGCCGAAATGCAGTGGTTCATCGACGCCGCAGCGCCATTCGCAGGAATGGAAGTCAAGGTGGCCTCGGAAACCCTGACTACGCACGAATACGAGTCCAAGACGCTGGCACAGGCGTTCTTCGATATCACCGGTATCAAGGTCACCCATGACCTGATCGGCGAAGGCGACGTTGTCGAAAAGCTGCAAACCCAGATGCAGTCGGGCGAGAACATCTATGACGCCTATATCAATGACAGCGATCTGATCGGCACCCACTGGCGCTATCAGCAGGTCCGCAATCTGACTGACTGGATGGCTGGTGAGGGCGCTGCCGTTACCAATCCTGGTCTGGACCTCGAGGACTTCATCGGTTCCTCGTTTACGACGGCACCTGATGGAAAACTCTACCAGTTGCCCGATCAGCAGTTTGCCAATCTGTACTGGTTCCGTGCTGACTGGTTCGCCGATGAAGCCAACAAGTCGGAATTCAAGGCCAAGTATGGCTACGATCTGGGCGTTCCGGTGAACTGGTCGGCATATGAAGATATCGCCGAGTTTTTCACCGGTCGCGAAATCGACGGCGTGGAAGTCTATGGCCACATGGACTACGGCAAAAAGGATCCTTCGCTGGGCTGGCGCTTCACCGATGCCTGGCTCTCCATGGCCGGCAATGGCGACAAGGGCATTCCCAACGGCCTGCCCGTCGACGAATGGGGCATCAAGGTCAACGATAAATCCCAGCCTGTTGGGTCTTGCGTCGCCCGTGGTGGTGACACCAATGGACCGGCAGCTGTCTATTCGATCCAGAAGTATCTCGACTGGCTGAAGGCTTATGCGCCACCAGAAGCGCAGGGCATGACGTTCGGTGAATCCGGCCCCGTGCCATCGCAGGGCAATATTGCCCAGCAGATCTTCTGGTACACCGCCTTCACCGCCGACATGGTCAAGCCCGGCCTGCCAGTGATGAACGAAGACGGCACGCCCAAATGGCGTATGGCGCCTTCGCCACACGGCGTTTACTGGAAAGACGGCATGAAGCTTGGCTATCAGGACGTGGGGTCCTGGACACTGATGAAGTCGACCCCGGTTGACCGCGCCTCGGCTGCCTGGCTGTACGCGCAGTTCGTGACCTCCAAGACCGTGGACGTCAAGAAAAGCCATGTTGGCCTGACTTTCGCTCGCGAAAGCACGATCCGTGACCAGAGCTTTACCGATCGCGCTCCACAACTTGGTGGTCTGGTCGAATTCTATCGCTCGCCTGCCCGTGTGCAGTGGTCCCCAACCGGTACCAACGTTCCTGACTATCCAAAGCTGGCTCAGCTCTGGTGGCAGGCGATTGGTGATGCTGCAGCAGGCGCAAAGACACCTCAGGAAGCCATGGACTCGCTGTGTGAAGAGCAGGAGAAGGTGATGTCGCGCCTCGAACGCGCTGGCATTCAGGGCGAATTCGGCCCCGTGCTCGCTGAAGAGCATGATCTGGCCTACTGGAATGCCGATGCAGTCGCCAACGGCAATCTGGCGCCACAGCTGGCAATCGCTGATGAAAAAGAGCAGGGCATGACCGTCAATTACGACGATCTGCTCAAGAGCTGGGCTGACGCTCAGCAGTAACCGCACGTCTCTCCCAACAGAGGCAGGCGTCGGACCGGGTAATGCCTGGCCCGGCGCCATTTCTTTGGTCTCAATAGGATTGAAGAGGCTGCGAGGAGCTCTTGGCCTCTATCATTGGTTTTCAAAACCGCGAGACGTTTGATGCAGGTCAAAAGCCTTGCTTCAGTCTCTTCTAGGCTTCTGATCGGTCGGCAGTGCGTCGATCCAGTTCGGGAGTTGTCGAGTGCCAACCAAAACCGCTGAGATCGAATCCATACTGCGTCAGGCCAAGCCGCAACACAGATGGGTCTGGCCGACCGTGATTGTGGTTGGGCTGGCTGCGGTTGCTGGCGGGGCATGGATTTGGTGGCAGGGCGCAGTTGGCGAGAGCGCGCCGTCATATGTGACGCAGGTCATCGATAGTGGCGACGTGACTGTCACGGTCACTGCCACCGGTTCGGTGGAGCCCACAAACACGGTGCAGATATCGACAGAATTGTCTGGCACGGTTCGATCGGTCAATTTTGACTTCAACGACATCGTCAAATCCGGCGATGTGCTGGCCCAGCTTGATACGGCAACCCTTGAGGCCAACCTTACCCGTGCACGGGCCAATGTTGACGCTGCACAGGCCCGGGTGGCCGAAGCCCGGGCAACGCTTGATGAGACCGATCAGGCCTATGAACGCTCGCTGCAACTGGCCGACAAGGGCGTAGCGTCCGATCAGGTGCTGCTGAGCGCCAAATCCAATTTCGCCCGTGCAACTGCTGCACTGCAAAGTGCGGCTGCCAATGTCGCGATTGCGCAGGCCGACCTGGCGCTTAACGAAGCCAACCTGACCAAAGCCTGCATCTGCGCTCCCATTGACGGGATCATTCTTGATCGCAATGTCGAAGTTGGCCAGATTTTGGCAGCGTCTTTCTCCGCCCCAACACTGTTCACGCTGGCCGAAGACCTCTCGCGCATGCAGTTGCAGGTCGACATCGACGAGGCCGATATTGGGCTGGTGTCCGAAGGCGATCGGGCCAGCTTTACGGTCGAGGCATTTCAGAACATGTCGTTCCCGGCCGAGATTGCCGAACTGCGCTTTGCGCCACTGACCGTCAACGGCGTGGTGACCTACAAGGCCATTCTAGCTGTCGACAATTCTGATCTCCTATTGCGCCCCGGCATGACGGCAACGGCCTCTATCATTGTGGCGGAGTCCGCAGGTGTGTTGCGGGTGCCCAATGCGGCATTGCGGTTCACCCCAGACACACCAATAACACCACCTTTGGAGCCAGCAGGGCAGCGAACGGTGTGGGTTCTGCGCGGTGATCAAGCGGTGCCCGTTCTTATGCAGCCCGGCAGTAGTGATGGCAGCTTTACGGTCGTTCTGGATGGCGAGCTTGGCATTGGCGATCGGGTGATCGTTGATGCGGGCCCGGCCTGATGCCTGCCCCCACTGAGATGCCGCACGCCCCGGACGTGGCTGAGACCCTTATTGAACTGCGCGGGATCACCAAGGTCTTTGGCACTGGTGAGGCCGAGGTGCATGCCTTGCGCGGCATTGATCTGACCATTGCTCGGGGGGAGTTTGCCGCCATTATGGGCCCAAGCGGCTCGGGCAAGTCGACAGCCATGAACATAATCGGTTGCCTCGATAGCCCAAGCGCGGGCAGCTATCTGTTCGGTGGCGTTGACGTCGGCTGTATCGGACGCAATCAGAGTGCGCTGCTGCGGCGCAATTTCCTCGGATTTGTGTTCCAGGGCTATAATCTGTTGGCGCGCACGTCAGCCCTCGACAATGTGGAACTGCCGCTCATCTATCAGGGTATTGCTGCAGGCCAGCGACGACGCATGGCGCTCGAAGCGCTGGCAAGGGTCGGTTTGAGCGGGCGCGAACATCACGACCCATCGCAGTTGTCTGGCGGTCAGCAGCAAAGAGTGGCCATAGCGCGCGCCATAGTCAGCCGGCCCGATGTGGTGCTGGCGGACGAACCGACCGGCAATCTTGATACGGCAATGGCGGGCGACATCATGGAGTTGCTGGTCGCGCTCAATCGAGACGAAGGAATCACCATTGTCATGGTGACCCACGAGCCGGACATGGCGGCGTACGCCGATCGGCTAATTAGCTTTCGCGACGGTCGTATCGAGTCCGATGTGGTGACCAAGGGGCGTCTCAATGATACTTGAAACCGGTCGATTGGCCATTCAGGCGATCTTTCGCAATGCCCTGCGCTCATCGCTTACCGTGCTGGGCGTGGTGATTGGTGTGGCGGCGGTCATTGCCATGGTGACACTGGGGCAGGGCACCACCGCCAGGGTCGCCACAGAAGTCGCCCAGCTGGGCAGCAATCTGTTGATGGTCATGCCGGGTCAAGAGGCCGGTGGGCCCGCCTCCGGCGGCGGTAGCGCGGCCAGCTTCACCATTCGCGATGTGGACGCGGTTGCTGATCAAATTCCGGGCGCACTGACAGCCGCTCCCTTTGCCTCACGCACGATGACACTGGTTTTTGGAGCGCAAAATCACAGCTCTGCGGTGACGGGTACCGATAACCGCTATTTCATCGCCCGCGACTGGCCCATTGAATACGGACGGGATTTCTATGAAAGCGAGCTGCAGGCCGGTAGTGCCGCATGCGTCATTGGCGACACGACCCGCAGCCTGTTCTTTGGAACAGGTGACCCGATCGGGGAGACTATTCGCGTCGGCCAGATTTCCTGCCGGATCATTGGCGTGCTCGTGTCACGTGGCAGTTCGAGCTTCGGCTCTGATCAGGATGATATCGTCATCATGCCGCTGCGCACCTTTCAGCGCCGCATTGCCGGCAATGCCGACGTGAACATGATCTATGTCGCGGTGCGGGAGGGGTTCTCGACCGCCAAGGTCATTCGCGACATTGAGCTACTGATGCGCGAGCGTCGTCAGATCGCCACGGGCGAAGAAGACGACTTTAATGTTTTCGACATGGAGCAGGTCGCTTCCATGCTATCGACCGTGACTGGCATTTTGACGGGTCTTCTGGCCGCGGTGGCCGGCGTCAGTCTTCTGGTGGGCGGTATCGGCATCATGAACATCATGCTGGTTTCGGTGACCGAGCGCACCAAGGAGATCGGCATTCGACTGGCGATTGGCGCCTCAGAGCGCCAGATCTTGATGCAGTTCCTCGTCGAGGCGATCGTGTTGTCGCTGTTCGGTGGCATTATTGGCATTGGTCTGGGCCTGGCTCTGGCGGCCATTGCCGGCAGTTTTCTCGATGTGCCGTTCATCATCGACCCGCTCGTGGTGTTTGGCGCCTTTGCTTTCTCTGCAGCCATTGGTGTGATCTTTGGATATTTCCCGGCCCGACAGGCTGCGCGTCTCAACCCCATAGAAGCACTCCGTCGGGAATGAGGTCGCCCTGAAAGCGCGCCGCCTAACGTTGCTGCAGCGGGTGGGCGCGGATTACTTAGGTGGGTCCTGACGGGGCTCATCGTCCTCGTAGAGAATACGTTGGGCGGCGCCGTCGAGGTCGTCATATTGGCCATCGCGCAAGGTCCACAGGAAGATTGCCAGACCGGCAGCCCCCAGTACGATCGAAACGGGTATGAGAAAGAAGAAATCGCTCATGTCAGTGCTGACGCAGGACGGCTCGACACGATGGGCGGCCGCTTGAACTGCGGGTAACCGCGCCAGCCAAGACGCAGCGCGTTCAGTACCACCACGATCGACGAAAGCGACATGGCGATTGCGGCGAGGAAGGGGGTGACCAGACCGGCCAGAGCGACGGGCAGGGCGACCACGTTGTAGAGAACCGAAAGCGCCAGATTCTGTTGCACCAGCTTGCCCGCGTCACGGGCAATCGCCAGTGCCAGTGGGATGGCGCTGAGATCATCATGCAGGAAGACGAAATCCGCCGCACTACGTCCGACATCGGCAGCACTGG
Source organism: Devosia sp. J2-20 (assembly GCF_055808475.1). NCBI lineage: Bacteria > Pseudomonadati > Pseudomonadota > Alphaproteobacteria > Hyphomicrobiales > Devosiaceae > Devosia > Devosia sp. J2-20. Next base: position 1,626,125 of record NZ_CM147870.1, read on the forward strand.
ACGGTGCCATTGAGGCGTGAGCCGCAGTGAGAGCTGGGGCATCATTGAGGCCGTCGCCCACCATCAGTACCCTGCGTCCCTGCGCAGCCAGCGCTGCAATAATTTGGGTCTTGCCGCCGGGCAGTATATCGCTGGCGAAGCGGGGAATGCCCAGCGCTGTGGCGACGCTTGCCACTGGCGCCGTGCGGTCGCCCGAAACGATCTCAAGCTGCAGGCCCCGACCCTGCAATGCAGCGACGGCATCTATGGCCCGCGGGCGAAGGGTCTCGGTGAAATTGAAGTTGTGCACGGCAAAACCATTGCAGCTCAGGACTGTACCGCTGATCTCTGTGTTGTCCGCTATGGCCCATTCGGCGCGACCGAGGCGAAAGGTGTCGCCATTCAAGGTGCCTTTGATGCCCGAGCCGGGGTGCTCGGTCACATTGTCAAAGACAATGCCGGACGATACCTTTTTGCCGGCCTGGGCGATTGCCTGAGAGAAAGGATGCCGGGAATAGCTGGCCAGGGCTGCGGCGCGGCCAAGTAGAGCTGGTTCGATATGTGCCGGATCCTGCAATTGGGGCGTGCCCAGGGTCAGGGTGCCGGTCTTGTCGAAAATGATGGTGTCGATTTCCGCCAGCCGTTCAAGGGCCGAGCCATCCTTGACCATGATGCCAGCATCGAACAGGCGGCGGGCGGCCACGACCTGCACCATGGGCACGGCCAGACCGAGCGCGCAGGGGCAGGTGATGATCAGCACGGCAATGGCCACAGTAACAGCGTTATGCAGATCGCCATTGATGACCATCCAACCCACAAAAGCAGCCAATGCCGCAAGGTGCACCACGGGCGAGTAGAATTCGGCTGCGCGGTCAGCAATGCGCCGATAGCGGTTGCGCCCGCTCTCGGCGGCTTCCATCAGTCGGACCATCTGCGCGAGCGTGGAATCCTGTTCGGCGGCTTGGGCCCGAAGGGTGAGGGGGCCGGTCAGATTGAGCGTTCCCGCTTCAAGCAGGAGGCCTTCCGATGCGGCGACAGGCAGGCTTTCCCCATTGATCAGGCTGCGGTCGAGGTCCGAGCGACCGCTCAGGACGACAGCATCGACGGGGACGCGTTCGCCTGCGGCCAGCAGGATGGTCATGCCGGGGATGATCTCGCGCAGAGGCAGGTATTCGCGGTTGCCGTCTTGAGTGAGGACCAACGCGCCGCGCGGCGCCAGCTTGATCAGGCCCTTGACCGCATTGCGAGCGCGCTCGCGCATGACGTGATCAAGCGTGCGGCCAATAAGCAGGAAGAAGATCAGCGAGACCGCGGCGTCGTAATAGACCTGATCGCCCTGAAAGATGGTGTCATAAAAGCTCAGGGCGAACGCCAAGGTGATGCCGATGGTGATGGGCACGTCCATATTGGTGCGGCCATGTCGAACAGCGTTCCAAGCCGAGACATAGAAGATACGGCCTGAATAGAGCATGGCAGGCAGGGCCAGAGCCGCGCAGATCCAGTGCAGCACGTCGCGGGTAGCATCATCGGCGCCAGCCCAGACCGAACCGGATAGCATCATGATGTTCATCGAAACAAAGGCTGATACCGCCAAAGCGCGCAACAGGCCAGGCAGGGTGCGGTCTGCCTGCTCTTCCTGGGTTTCAAACAGATTAGCGGGGTACCCCAAATCGGCCAGTGTCCTGACCATGGGTGGTGGTGCGGCGGTATCGCGCCAGCGCACGGCCACGCGTTTGGTCGACAGGTTGACCCGGGCCGAGACGATGCCCTCGATGCCGCTCAGGGCTTTTTCGATGCTGCGAATGCAGCCGCCACAATGGATCGAGGGCACGGACAAATCGGTCTGGCGCAGGCCATCGCCGATATCGCGACTGGCCAGGCGCAGTTCGTTATCGCCCGGGCCAGGCTGAGTGGGTCCCGCGACAGCCTCGATGAACTCTGGCGGCGGCAGGCAACACGTCATGTTTTTAGTCCCGCACGGCTGCGTAAGCGTGCCAGGTGGCATGGCCCAGCAGTGGGAAGATGATTATCAAGCCAATCAGGGCGGTGCCAAGGCCAACGGCCGTCAGTGCGAGCACGATTGCGCCCCACAGCAGCGCTGCAGGCAGGTTGTTCCAGACAAAGGACATGGACAGGCCCATCGCCGAGAAGGCGTCCAGACGCCGGTCCAGCATCATGGGGATGGAAAAGGCGCTGATCGCAAATGCAAAGGCAGCAAAAAGGCCGCCGATTGCCGTACCGACCAGCAGCATGGCAATGCCGGTAGGGGTGGTGAACAGCGTGTTGATGATCTGGTCAAAGCCGGGGAACGGGCGCACGCCGAAAAACAGGGCATAGAGGAGCACTGCGGCGCGCACCCAGATCAACATCAGCATGAGCAAAATAGTGCCGACATAGAGCAGGTGCGTTCCGCCACCGCGGCGGGGGAAGACCATTGCCCAGAAGGAGACCTTTTCGCCGGCTTCAATACGGCGGCTTTTTTCATAGAGCCCTGTCGCGAGCAGTGGCCCGACCACGAGAAATCCAGCCAGGGCAGGAAACAGGATCTGGGCCCAGCCAAAGTTGACCATGGCGCCAATCACCAGCAGGGAGAGCAGCGCGATACCAAGGCCATAGAGCAGGCTGGGAAGGGGCTGTGTCCACAGATCACGCCAGCCCAGAGAGAGCCATTTAAGGGCGTCGGTCGCGGGTAGATGGCGATTATGATCGACGGCCTTGGGCAGCGCCGGGACGGTATCGGGAATGGGGAGCAGTGTCTTGGCCATGATGCGATCCGATATTGGCTGTCTCAGCAAGCTGACTTGGCGGCGCGATAAGTGCCGTTTTCACCAGCGTCCTGAAGATGGGTGATGCAGTCGGGCTGCGAGGAAAAAGCCACGTAGACCAGGTGCGCATTGGCGGCCAGCAGGACGCCGATGAGCACAAAGGCCACGGCCACCATCATGCGGCGTGTGTCGCTCGGACGAGTGTCGACGCCCTTTAGGTGACCGGGCACAGTCATTGCGCGTTGGCCCGCAGATCGAGGACATAAAGCGTCAGCAGCTTGATGTCGGCGGGCGTCAGGCGCCCCTCCCAGGATGGCATGACGCCTGCGCGGCCGGCAAAGACCGAGTGGCGGATGGCAGCGCGGTCGCTACCATATATCCAGAAAGCGTCTGTCAGATTGGGGGCCCCGGTATCAGTGAGGCCCTTGGCCGTCTCGCCATGACAGGCGGCACAATTTTCAGCAAAAATGGTCGCGCCCGTTGCCAGGAGTTCTGGATCGGTTGCCGCTGCCAGATCGGGCTGTGACAAGGCCTGCACATAGGTCACGACCGTGTTGATGTCTTCGCTTTCGAGCATCTGGTCGCGTCCAAACGCCAGCATCTGGGCATAGCGCGTGTCGTCGCTGGAGCCATTGATGCCCACGCGAATGGTTTCGGCGATGATCTCTGGATCGTCGCCCCACATGGTGGGGGCCTGGGTCAGATTGGGGAAGCCGGGATTGCCAGTTGCGCTGGTGCCGTGACAGGCGGCGCAGTTGTCGCCAAACAGCGTATTGCCCGTCTCGCGTACAATGGTCATCAGGGCTGGATCAGCCTGAATTGCAGCATAGTCCCCAGACACAATTCGATCCGTCCAGGTTGCCCTGTCCATTTGTGCCTGCTGCACCACCTCGGCTACTTCTGCCTTCTGGTCAACGCCCAGAAGGCCGCGGAAATAGCCATTTATGCCAGGCCAGCTAGGATTGAGGATGGTCCAGATGACAGCAAAACAGACCGCGATCGTCAGAACGATATAGAGAATTTTGGGAACGGGTGTGTTGAGTTCCTTGATGCCATTCCATTCATGCCCGGTGGTCATCTGCCCCGAGATCTTGTCGCGTTCACCTACCGCCATGGCCGGTCCTCCTCTTCAAGGATCGGCATTTTGGCAGCTTCATCAAACCCCTTCTTGTTGGACGGCCAATAGGTCCACACCAGTGCAATAATGCTCAGGGCGACGAGGTAAAACAGGCCGAACGACTTGGAAAAGCCGACGATTGTCTCGTGATCGAAGGGCATCTATTCGGCCTCCGCCTGGTTGGGTTGGTGAGCGGCATTGGTCAGGTTGCCGAGGATCTGGAGATAGGCCACCAGCGCATCCATTTCGGTGAGACGTTCGGGAACGCCATCAAAAGTGCGAACATTGGTGGCGTCGCCATAGCGTTCAAAAACGCCATCGCCTTCTGGCGTATCGGGATTGGCCTGTCCAAAAGCGTCCAGGCTGGCGTTGACGATCTGTTCGTCGCTATAGGGTACCCCCACGGTACGTAGCGCGGTCAGGTGTTCACCCAGATCGTCGGTGCGCAACGAGTTGCGCAGCAGCCAGCGATAAGCCGGCATCTTGGATTCAGGCACCACGTCACGTGGGTTGTTCAGATGAAGGGTCTGCCAGTCATCTGAGTACTTGTTGCCCACGCGGGCAAGGTCAGGACCTGTACGCTTGGAGCCCCAGAGCATGGGATGGTCGTAGCTGCTCTCCACGGCCAGCGAATAAGGTCCGTAGCGTTCCACTTCATCGCGCAGGGTTCGGATCATCTGGCTGTGGCAGGCATAGCAGCCTTCGCGGATGTAGATGTTGCGCCCCGCCACTTCGAGCGGTGTGTAGACGCGCATGTCGGGCGCCTCTTCGACGGTCTCGTCGATAGAAAACAGGGGGGCGATCTCGATCAGGCCGCCAATCGATGCGACGATGACGATGAAAACAACAAGCCCAATGGCGCTGCGTTCTAGATTGTAGTGAAGGCCGAACATCAGGCTATTCTCCGGCTTGCAGTGCAGGGGTTTCGAGATCGATGGTGTCGGCCTCCGTCGCGGGCATGCGGATTGTCATGACCACGTTGTAGAGCGCGACCAGGGCGCCAAGCAGAAACAGCAGGCCACCGAAAGCACGCGCGATATAGTAGGGGTGCATCTCCACCAGGCTGTCGATGAACGAGTAGCTCAGCGTACCGCTCTCGGTGTAGGTGCGCCACATCAGGCCCTGGATGACGCCCGAGTTCCACATCGCGAAGACGTAGATAACCGTGCCCGACAGGGCGAGCCAGAAATGCACTTCGACCAGCTTGTTGGAGTACAGGCTCGGTTTCTTCCACATTGATGGCACCAGGGCATAGAGCGAGCCGAAGGTGATCATCGCGACCCAGCCGAGCGCGCCAGCGTGAACGTGGCCAATGGTCCAATCGGTATAGTGCGAGAGTGAGTTCACCGCACGAATGGCCATGAACGAGCCTTCGAAAGTGGTAATGCCGTAAAAGATGGCCGCCAGCGCCATGAAGCGCAGAACAGCGTCATCGCGCACCTTGTGCCAAGCGCCGTTCAGCGTGAGCAGGGCGTTACCGGCGGAAGCCCAGGATGGGACCAGCAATACCAGCGAGAAGGCCATGCCCAGCGTCTGCACCCAATGGGGCAGGGCTGTGTAGTGCAGGTGGTGCGAACCAGCCCACATATACATGAAGGTGATGCCCCAGAAGCTGATGATCGACATGCGATAGGAAAAGATGGGCCGGCCGGCCCGCTTGGGCAGATAGTAGTACATCATGCCCAGAAAGCCGGCAGTGAGGAAGAAGGCCACGGCGTTATGGCCATACCACCACTGGGTCATGGCGTCCTGAACGCCGGAGAACAGCGAGTAGGATTTGGCACTGCCAAACGAGACCGGTACAGCCAGATTGTTGACGATATGCAGAATGGCCACGACCAGAATGAAGGCCATGTAATACCAGTTTGCCACATAGATATGGGGCTCCTTGCGGCGGGCCAGTGTGCGCATATAGATCAGGAAATAGACGACCCAGACGACAACCAGCCAGATATCGGCGTACCATTCGGGCTCGGCATATTCCTTGGACTGCGTAAGGCCCATGAGATAGCCGCTGGCAGCGATCACGCAGAACAGATTATAGCCGAGCAGCACAAACCAGGGACTGATCTGATCGGGCAGGCGAGCACGGGTGGTGCGCTGCAACACATGAAATGAGGTGGCGATCAGGGCATTGCCGCCAAAGCCGAAAATGACGCCGCTGGTATGGACCGGACGCAGGCGGCCAAAGCTGGCCCAGGCTGCGTCGAATGTCATGTCTGGCCAAGCCAGCAGGGACGCGACCCAGAAGCCTACGCCCATGCCCACAACGCCCCACAACAGGGTCAGGATGATACCGACGCGCGTTGGTGCGTCGTAATACTCATTGAGACGGTCACCGCTGGGTTCGGGCGCGTCCTTGCCGCTCATCACGATAAAGAACCCAATTAGCCCAGCTGCCATTACGATCCACCCGTGGATGCCAATCAGGTCGTCACGACCTGCCACTGCCATTGCCAGCCCGACAATGCCCAGCCCTCCCAGGATGAGCATTGCCCAGAGCCGTTCGGCTCGTGTCAGATCTGCAATCATTATTGTTGTGCCCCAACGTCGGATACAGGCAAGTTTGCCCAGTTAGGTCCAACCCCTAGCGAAAAAAATACGGGCGTCTTTGATCTGGCGCAAAGACGGCGTCCTTCATGGGGAGTGAGCGTCGAATACATGTGGCGTTGCACGGACTTATTTGCGCGCCGACAAAGTTGCCCGTTCAGCCTGCGGTTAGCTTAAGGCCGAGGGAGAGCCGCCAAATCTGGATGAGGAGGATACGCTGTGGATGATCTTGAGCTCGATGTGCGCCCGATTCTTGCCAGTGGCGGAGAGCCGTTCGGCGCCATAATGAGTGCAGTAAATCAGTTGATCGGTGGCCAGAAACTCAAGCTGATTGCGGGGTTTCGACCCGACCCCTTGTTCAAGGTTATGGCTGAAAAGGGCTTTTCGGCGACCAGCACGCCGCTGGACAGTGGCGACTGGCAGGTCGTGTTCACGCCGATGCCGGTTTCAAATCCTGCCAGACCCGAAACCTGGCCTAATCCCATGGATTATCTGGACTGCAGTGGTTTGGAACTCGTCCCGGCGCAGCAGAGCGTTGAGGTCGCACTGGCTTTACGTAGCGAGGGCGACGTGTTGTTCGCACTGTTCTCCGAAGAACCGCTGGCGCTGTATGCGCGGTTGAAATCGAACGGGCACGCCTGGGTGGGGGATTTTGACGATACCGGAGAGGCGTATCGTTTGATGATACGCTGTGGACATGGCTGAGCGGGTTCAGCCACGCTCGCGTCGTTGCCGCGACAGCACAGGGCCATATTCGAAGACGTAAAGCCCGAAGGCGAAGATCCAGCCCATACCAGCGACTGTGAGCAGTTCCATGTGTGCGGCTGGCCAAAAACTGGTCATTGGACGTGAAACTGCTGCGATCAGTAGTGCGGCATAGCTTACGATCGTGGTTGGCGACGCTGCCAGCGGCAAGCCGGTATGCCCCCGTGTTGCGCGGGTCATAATAGCCAATGTCATAACCCCAATAACCCCGACCGTGAAAACATGAAGTGCTGCGACGGGCTCAAACCAGCCGAGTTGGGCCAAGGCAATCAAGCCAAAGCCGAACGGTACGAAACCGTAGCCAAGATGCAGAATCAGTACGAGCTTTTCGTCCCAGACCTGCCAGCCGCGCCAACGCAACAGCCGTGCCAGATGTAACAGTGCCGCTGCGCCGCACGCCAGCGCGGACCACATCGTTTCCGGCATCAGGACCCATAGTGTCAATGCTGCCAGACTCACCAGCAAGACCAGGGCATCAAAGCGGTTATAGGAGACGGGCAGGCGGTCAACATGGTGTTTGGACAGCCAGTTCCGGGTGAAGCTGGGAACAACCCGCCCACCCATGATCGATACCAGCATCACATAGGCGCTGACCGCCAGACGGTTGGCCAGGCCAACGTCGCCACCGGTGGCAATCAGCGTGTGGAAGCCGATATTGGCCAGCGCCAAGGCCGCGATGCCGCCGAGAATTTTGAGATCCTTCCACTTTTTTCCGGCAATGATCTCGCGCGCACAGATCGCCAGCAACATGGGGAGGAAGCTGGCTTCAATCAGCAGCGATGGCAGCAGTCCCAGGGCATCGGGCGCCAGCATGGTGAGGCGACCTGCGCACCACAGGGCGAACAGAAACGCCAGCGGCGTGCCAGATACCGGCAGGCGAGCGGTCCAGTTGGGCACGGCGGTGAGCAAAAATCCGGCCAGCGCCGCTGAGCTGTATCCAAACAGCATTTCATGGGCATGCCAGTAAGCGCCGCCATAGCTGCCGCCAATTTCCCAGCTCGCTATCAGAGCGCCGATCCAAAGGGCCATGGCGGCAATCGCCCAGATGCCAGCCGCCAGAAAGAAGGGTCGGAATCCGTAGGAGAATAGCACTGGACCGGTGCGGGCAATGCCGCGGGGAATCGGTTGGCGTTTGCTTGCCGACGGATTGCTGCCTGCCATATTAAATCTCCATCGAACCAATTGGCTCAACAGGCGTCTAGTGGCTCAGCGCACCGGCGTCATTGCGATGGCGCAATCAGCGCTGTTTAGTCGGTGCTGCCTTCGGCCAAAAGACGCAGTGCCGTGGCGTCGCGGACCAGCAGCTTCTGTCGTCCACCCTGGACCAGCCCCTTGGTTTCCCATGCGCTCAGAATTCGGGACACGGTGTGCAGGGTGGTGCCGGTCATCTCAGCGATGTCCTGGCGGGAGATGGGGAAGTCAATACGGATGCCGGCACTCTCGATCTTGCCGGCCTGTTTGATCAATCGAAGCACGGCGTGTGCGACGCGGCGTTCGACTTCTTCGGTCGCCATTTCGCGAATACGCGTATGGGCTTCCTGCAGGCGCTCGCCGATGGTCCGCATGGCGTTGACCGCCAGATGCGGGTTCTTTTCGACGAAGAGATCCCACACCTCCGTTGGCCAGCAGATAACCACGCTTTCAGCCGCTGCTGTGGGTGTGCCGGGATAATCCTGCCGTTGCAGGGCCTTGGCAAAGCCGAAGATATCGCCGGGGTGAACAACCCGGACGATGATCTGCTGCCCGTCGGCGGTGACCTGGGTCACCTTGAGGCGTCCGTGCAGCAGCAGGAAAAAGTGTGTTGCGGCAGCGCCCTGTTCGAAGACTGCTTCGCCAATGGCAAACCGGTGGAGTGAGGCTTGCGCCAGCAGGTCGTCAAGCTCGCTGTCGCTGAGCTTGTTGAACAGTGGCAGGGCGCGCACCAAACTTCGGTCTATTCCGGCCAAGATCACCGTCCCATCGTGTCGTTGGCTTTGCCTATCACGATTGACGGCTTTGGGGAGTACAGCGAAATCAGATGTGCAGCATGGTCCGCAGTTGCTCGGTCCAGCTGGGACGGCGCACGAGGCGGAAGCCGAAGTTGGCAGGCGGGGTGCCAACCGAGCATCCACCGCTCTTGGCGTCGCGCACAAATACACTCATTGGTGCACGGTGCTGGCCATCCAATACGCGGATTGAGCAGGCCGGCGTCTCAGTCAGGATAATGCCGGCCGCATCGATTTGCACACGGCGGTGGCAGGTCTGGGTCCATTCCCACACATTGCCAGCGATGTCGGCAACGCCGTGTTCGTTCGTGCCAAAGCTACCCAGCGGCAGTGGCATACGGCCGCTGGCGGTTTTCCGTTTGGCTTCCAGTTCATAATCAGCCAGCCAGCGCAGTGCTGGATTGGCGCTGTCGTCGACGCCGAGGGCCTCGTCGGGCCGGTTAGCACCGGCCGCGAATGCCCATTCCCGATCCGTCGGGAGGGTCCAGGTCTGACCGGTCTGGCGAGACAACCATGCCGCATAGCGGATAGCGTCCTCATAGTTGACACCCGTCACCGGGATATCGCCTTGACCGACATTTTGCGGTGCCGCCGGCGCACAAGCGCCCTGGGTGACGCAACGTGCGTAATCGGCATCGCTGACCTGGAACTGCATGATGGTGAGGGGCGCGGGCAAGCGGGTTTTCAGCAGTGGCGCGTCAATCGCGTTGCCCTCGCGGACAAAGCTGCCGTCAGGGCGATAGATGAAATCTGCCGGGGCTAGCGTAGCGATCGCCGGACCAGCCATGGCAGCAGATCGGCCAGTCATATCTGGCAGGTTCAGTTGCAGGCCTATCAGCACCACGCCGACGAGTAGCAACCCTGCGGGCAATGCCATGGAATTGGCGATGGCGGTCAAGGGGCGGGGCAGGGCGAGCATTGTGGCGCTCCAGGTGGGGGTGTGATGCGGCACACCAATGGCGCCGCACCCATGTTTGGGTATTTCAGATCAGATTGGGCTGGGGGCCATGACACCGGTCATCAGGTCGTCATCCCATTCGCCGGTCACCTTGAAGTGGCCTGCAGCGCCCAGTTCGAACGCCTCGATCAGGTTGTGGTTGACGTAGGCGTAGATGCCGGGTTGCAGGAAGGTGTAGAGGGCGACGCCCGCAGCACCGCCAGCGACGAACCAGGTCTCGAGGCCGACGTCAGGCTGATTGCCGAACTTGCCACCGGGCCAGACAAAGTCGCCGTGGCCACCAATCAGGTGCGGGCGGGTGTCTCGGTTGGCCTGGGAATGGACCACGAGTACGCGTTCACCCACAGCGGCCGTCATGGCATTCTCGCCCGTCAGCGCGCCGACCTTGCCATTAAACACAACATGGCTGGGTTTAAGTGTGCGCATCACCTCAAGAGTGTCAGCATAACCGTCACCAATGCTCTCGTAGGTGATGTAATTGCCGTCTGTGTCCTTGGGGACATAGAAGTCCTGCTCGCCGACATAGTAGACGCGGTCGTAGCCAAGGGCATTGCCCTTGCCGTCATTCAGGCCCTCGCGTGGCAGCACCATGATGGCGCCGTTCATGCCGGCGGTGACATGCCAGGGGACCATGCCGGAAGGCGCGCAATGGTAGACGAAGGCGCCGGTCTTGGTCGCCTTGAAGCGCAACACAGCCTTTTCGCCAGGGTTTACCTCGGTCAGTTGGGCGCCGCCCAGCGCGCCCGTGGCGGCGTGGAAGTCGATATTGTGCGCCATCAGATTGGTGTCGGGATTGATCAGCGTCAGTTCGACGTAATCACCTTCGTGAACAACCATTAGCGGCCCTGGAACCGTGCCATTGAACGTCATCGCCCAGATGGTGGTGCCATCTTCATCGACTTCGTGCACTTTTTCTTCGATCACCATGGTGAATTCGACGATCTTGGGACCGCCTGTAGCCACCTGTTCATGCGTATGCACGAAGGGTGGTGCCACCAGCTCGACCTTTACCCGTTCCAGCGTGGACACATCAACGACCGGCGCCATTGCTGCTTCAGCGGTCGCAGGCAATACTGTGGCAAGCTGAACTGCGGCGCCTATTGCTGTGGCGCCAACAAGTAGATTGCGGCGCGAAATCCCATTATTGCTTGTCATGATACTTTCCTTAATTCCGGGCTCGGCCTGTCAGTGCCGGTACGGTTTCGGGATAGGCCCAATAACATTGCCTCTCTTTGATCAAGCGCAAATTAAGATCATATTTTCGGCCGCGGAATTTTTATAATTATTTGATTTGGGACAAAGATAGACGAAGGGCTTGCGCCTAGAAGGTCGCCAACGGGACCGCTCTGGCCCCATTTCTCAAGGAGACCGAAGATGAGCAATGTCCTCAAAGCCCTGATCGCAGCCGCCGCAATTGCCGGCTTCGCGGTTGTGCCAGCCATCGCTGCCGATTTCGAGATGCATATGCTCAACAAGGGGGATGCTGGCGCAATGGTATTTGAACCTGCTTTTGTTCAGATCCAGCCCGGCGATACCGTGACATTTGTACCCACTGACAAGGGGCACAACGCCGAAACTATCAAGGACATGATCCCTGAGGGTGCAGAGACCTTCAAGAGCAAGATCAATGAGACCCTTACCGTCACTTTTGATGTTGCCGGTGCCTATGGCATCAAGTGCACACCACACTACGCAATGGGCATGGTCGGTATGATCATGGTCGGTGACGACCTGGCCAATCTGGACGCCGTCAAGGCCGTCAAGGTTCCCAGGAAGGTTGGGGAACGCTTCGATGCCGTTTATGCCGAACTTGGCCTGTAGGCCACACCGCATCAACACAAAGCCCGCAGGGTCACCTGCGGGCTTTTTTGTCTCCGGCTAGCCCGTCACCGGCCGCAGCGATCTCGGTACTATCAGACCAACGAAGCTAGACGTATTGGCGCCAGTTATGCTGTTCCTTGAAGCCGAGGACGTCACGGATCTTGCGATTGGAGATCGGTGCTTCTGTTGTACCCATCGGCCGGGTAACCGGGGTATTTGGTGCCCATTTGGCAAGGAACTCTGCGGTCGGCTGATCAGCCGTGATCTCGTCGTTCACCGCATTGAATACCTGATAGCCGAGGCCATCCTTTTTCACGCAGAGATCAACGATCTGGCCCAGATCACGGGCATCGATATAGCTCCAGGCATTGCGTTTGCGCGAAGCCGGGTTGGCGATGAAGTCGGGGAACATAGCGTATTCATGTGGCTCGATCACATTGCCGATACGCAGGGCATAGATGTCGATACCGCTGCGCATGGCGAAGGCGCGTGCCGTCTTTTCATTGACCACCTTGGACAGGCCGTAGCTGTCCATTGGATCGCTGTCATAATCTTCCTCAAGCGGGAAGCTGTGATAGTCCTTGTCGCCCTCGGCAAAGCACACCCCATAGGTGGTCTCGCTGGATGCGATGATGACCTTCCTGATCCCCAGCTTTACCGCCGCTTCGATGACGTTATAGGTCGAGATAACGTTGGCACTGAAGGTGGTGTTGTCCGGGCGTAGCAGCACGCGCGGCACCGCTGCAAAGTGGACGAGGGCGTCAACTGGTGCTGGGCCGGCGCCGGTGGTGAAGCCATCGAAATCAAAGTGCATCGAGAATGCGTTGAAGGCCTGTCCACTCTCAGTCAGGTCTGCGGTCAACGTGTTTACGCCGGGATGGTCCAGCGGCACCAGATCGACGTTGAGAACGCTGTGGCCCTGATCGAGCAGGTAGGGCACGACATGGCGCCCGGCCTTGCCGCTGCCGCCGGTGAAGACAATTCGCTTGCTCATGATTGCAGTCCTTCAGTGAGAGTTAGCGCGCCGACCAGATAGGGCTGGCGCTAAAATCCGAGGTTCTGGCGCCAGGCCAGGCCGGCGAGCGTGTCGCCCGCGGGGCGATATTCGAGGCCGACGAAACCGTCATAGCCACTGGCATCGAGGTGACGCAGGATGCGGCCGTCATCGAGCTCCCCGCTGCCTGGTTCGTGGCGGTCGGGAACGGCAGAAATTTGCACGTGCCCGATCATGCCGATCAATGCGTCGATGCTGCGGATGATGTCGCCGTGCAAGATCTGCCGGTGATAAATATCGTATTGCAGTTCGAGATTGGGCAGACCGAGTTCAGTGACGAGGTCGGCCGCAAAGCCAAAATCACTGAGAAAATATCCCGGCATGTCGCGCGCATTGATTGGCTCGATGACCATGGTCAAGCCATGCTCAGCCGCGCGCTGACAGGCATGCGTAGTGTTTTCGCGGTAGGTCGCGACCGCTTGAGGATCCGTCCTGTCGGCTAGCCCGCTCATCATGTGAAGGCGATGGGGGCGCAGGACGCTGGCATAGCGTAACGCGGCGCTTACCGATTGTTCGAAGTCGTTTCTACGCGCGGGCAGGGCCGCCATACCGCGGTCGCCAGCCTCCCAATCGCCTGGCGGCAGGTTGAAAAGGGCGAGTTGAAGACTATTGCGCTCCAGCTGTTCAGCAATCTGGTCTGGCTCATGGGCGTAGGGAAACAGGAACTCGACCGCTGAGAAACCAGCCGCCGCGGCTGCGGCGAAGCGGTCCAGAAACTCAAGTTCATTGAACATCATCGACAAATTGGCGGCGAGTTTGACCATTGCCTAGTGCTCCTTGGTCTGAGGAAGTTTGATGCCGGTTATCTGGGCGATGAGGCGGGCGGGCGATGCGTCATCATCGCGGCCCATGCCCGCAGCGGCGGTGGCCAGAAAGAGTTGCAGTGCGGAAGCGGCAATCGGCAGGGGAAATGTCTCCGTTCGTCCGATATCGCTGACGATGCCAAGATCCTTGGTGAAGATGTTAACGGCGCTTTTGGGTGCGTAGTCACCTTCGAGGATGTGTGGAACGCGGTTCTCGAACATCCACGAATTGCCAGCAGAGGCGGTGATAACCTCATAGACCTTGTCGATATCCAGGCCGAGTTTGCTGGCAAAGGTGATGGCTTCGCACGCGGCGGCGATGTGGACCCCCGCGAGCAGTTGGTTGACGATCTTGAAGGAGGCGCCGATGCCGGGCGCTTCGCCGAGTTCGTAGACCTTGCCAGCCATGGCATCGAGTGCGGGCCGCGCAACGGCGAACGCGTGCGGAGATCCCGATGCCATGAAGGTCAGTTCGCCCGTGCCGGCGCGCGCAGCGCCCCACTCATGGGGGCGTCGAGGTAGTGGATGTCGCGTTGACTGCATCGTTCTGCCAGGGCGCGAACCGCGTCAGGAGCCATGGTAGCGCAGGAAATCACCACGCCGCCCGGCACCATCGCCGGCACAATGCCGTTGTCGCCAAACAGCACTGCTTCGGTCTGCGCTGCGTTGACCACAACAACCACCGCGATTTGTGCGCCTTTGGCCGCATCGGCTGGACTGGTACAGGCCCGAGCGCCCAAGTCACCGAGTGCGGCGGTCGCCGATGCGGTAACGTCATAGCCACTCACCGTATGGCCAGATGCCAGCAGCGATTTGGCCATGCCAAGTCCCATGGACCCAAGTCCGATCATCGCCACAGCGAGGCTGGTTGTTTCTGTCATTGGAGGGCTCCGCGTGATTATGGTGCGCTGGAGTATTCGGTCGTTTCAGAGATTGCGATCCCCGGAAATGCCAATTATGTTAGCGCTGTCATGTTGCTTGATCATGGCTACTGTCGGATAGGAGTCAATGAAGTCAGATCAGCCCAAGTTGACGTCGTCGGTAGGCAAACGACTGGCGCAGCGGCGTCAGGGTGTCACGCTCGCGGACGTTGCGCGCATAGCAAAGGTCAGCGAAATCACGGTGTCGCGGGTTTTGCGGCGTCAAGGTGCCATTGCCGAGTCGACGCGTGAGCGGGTCTTGGATGCGGTTCAACATGTCGGCTATGTGCCCAACCGGCTGGCAGGAGGACTGGCATCTTCGGGATCGAAGCTGGTGGGCGTAATCGTGCCGTCGCTGACCAATATAGTGTTTCCCGAGGTGCTGGACGGTATTCGGTCGGCGCTGGCCGATACCGGGTTTCAGGCCGTTATCGGCGTGAGCGACTATGATTTGAACACCGAGGAAGAACTGGTGGCGTCCTTGTTGGCCTGGCGCCCCGAGGCGATGGTCATTGCTGGCGTCGAGCACACGCCCGTGGCGCGGGCCATGCTTGAGGGCAGCGGCGTGCGGATTGCCGAAATCATGGAAATTGACAGCCAGCCCATCGATCTGGCGGTTGGCCATTCGCATCGGCAGGCCGGCTATGACACGGGCCGGTATCTGATCGACAAGGGGTATCGCCGCTTTGGCTATGTCGGTCACGACTGGACAGCGGATCGGCGCGCGCAGCTTCGCCATGATGGCCTGGTCATGGCGCTCGCCGAGGCTGGCCTCGAGCTGATTGACCGATCTCTGCACGATGGACCGAGTTCGACAGCATCTGGCCGTAGCGTGCTGGCCGCACTTCTGTCGCGCCAGAGCGCGCTTGATGTCGTGGTATTTTCCAATGACGACATGGCCACGGGTGGCGTGTTTCACTGTCTGAGCGCGGGCATTGTTCCCAAGGTCGATCTTGGCCTGTTTGGCTTTAACGGCCTCGATATTGGCCAAGCGCTGCCCACACCGTTGTCGACACTGCGGTCAAACCGTTTTCTGACGGGCAGGACGGCGATCGAAATGCTGCTCAGGCAACGTGATCGACCTATGCAGCCGGAGATCATCGATACCGGCTACCAAATCCTTCCCGGCGCCACAGCTTGAGGGCCACATGACCAATTCCATCCTGCTCGGCGCGATTGCCGACGATCTGACCGGGGCCACCGATCTGTCGCTGATGCTGGCGCGCAACGGCATGAAGACCGTGCAGGTGATCGGTGTTCCTCAAGAGGGCGCTGATTTCGGTGATGCCGAGGCTGTCGTGGTGGCGTTGAAGTCTCGGACGATTCCGGCTGATCAGGCTGTTGCCATGGCGCTGGCGTCAGCTTTGGTGCTGCGTGCCGCTGGCACCGAACAGTTCCTGTTCAAATATTGCTCGACCTTCGATTCGACAGATGCGGGCAATATTGGCCCGGTCGCCGAAGCGCTGATGGAACTCCTCGATGTGCCCATTGCAATCGCTTGCCCGGCTTTTCCCGCGGCCGGGCGATCGGTTTACCAGGGGCACCTGTTTGTCGGATCGTCGCTGCTCTCGGACAGTGCGATGCGAGATCATCCTTTGACTCCCATGCGCGATCCCAATCTGGTGCGGGTGCTGCAAGCCCAGTGCGCGGCCCGCGTTGGACTTCTGCCACTCGATATCGTTTCGGCCGGGGCCGAGGTGATCAATGCGGTCCTGCACAAGGCGCAGCAAGCTGGCTTCCGTCTGATGATCGCCGATGCGGTTCGGGATGCAGACCTTCGGGGTCTCGGCAAGGCGCTGGCCGGAGCCAGGCTGATCACCGGTGGGTCTGGTATCGCCATGGGATTGCCTGAGAACTTCCGCTTGCAGGGGCGGATTGGTAGTGCGGCGGTACCAGAGAAAATGGCAGCCCCTGCTGGCAAGTCGGTCATTCTTGCGGGCTCCTGCTCGGAGGCAACGCGAGGGCAGGTAGACGAGGCGATCGCGGCTGGTCGCCCAGCCCTGAAGATCGTGCCAGCTGATGTGGCAGCTGGTAGCCAAACGGTTTCCGATGTCGCCAACTGGGTGCTGGCCAATACCGGTGCCGGGCCCGCGCTGGTTTACTCCAGCGACGAGCCTGATGCGGTGCGCGCGGTTCAGGATAAACTCGGCAAAGACGAGGCCGGGCTGCTGGTTGAGCATCTCTTGGCCAACCTTGCTGTCATTCTGCGCGATAACGGCTTTTCACGATTCATCGTGGCCGGGGGCGAGACTTCAGGCGCGGTTGTTGCCGCGCTGGGGGTGTCCAGCTTACGGATTGGTCCGGAGATCGCGCCAGGGGTGCCGTGGACCCGTAGCGTTGGTGGGCCCGATCTGGCGCTGGCGCTGAAGTCGGGCAATTTCGGCGCGCCTGACTTTTTTCAGACGGCCTGGGACTTGCTCCAGGACTGAGCTCTCAATTCAACGCGAACAATGGCGCTGCACAAGCAGCGGGAAAGGACAATCCAATGTCTGAGGAGACAATCGAGCGCGAGGCCGTGGGCTTTATCGGGCTAGGCATGATGGGGCACGGCATTGCCAAAAATATCGTCGAAAATGGCCATCCTTTGTCGGTCATCGCGCACCGCAATCGCAAGCCGGTCGAGGACCTTGTCGGGCGCGGCGCTGTTGAGGTGACCTCATTGGGTGAGTTGGCTAGGCAATCGAATGTGGTCTTCTTGTGTGTAACCGGTTCGCCGGAGGTTGAGGCTGCCGTGCGCGGGCCGGACGGACTGTTGAACAATCTGCGGCCTGGTTCGGTCGTGGTGGACTGTTCCAGTTCTGATCCGACATCGACTGCCATGCTCGCGGCAGAGTTGAAGGCCAAAGGGATCGATTTTGCTGATGCGCCGCTGAGCCGGACGCCGAAAGAGGCCTGGGAGGGTACGCTCGACACCATGGTGGGGGCGGATGATGCGGTGTTCGCTCGGTTGCAGCCAATCCTGGATACCTGGGCGGGCAAGATCGTGCATATCGGTGGGGTTGGTGACGGCCATCGAATGAAGCTGCTCAACAACTTCATTTCGCTTGGCTATGGAGCCATCTATGCCGAGGCTCTGGCACTTGCCGAGCGGGTGGGCATTTCGGCCGAGCGTGTTGATAGCGTGATCAGCGGGGGGCGCATGGATTGTGGCTTCTACCAGACCTTCATGCGCTACACGCTTGAGGGAGATCGCGATGCCCACAAGTTCAGCCTGGCCAATGCCTTCAAGGATTTACGTTATCTGGAATCGATGGCCAATGGGGCAGGTCTGGTCAACCCAGTGGGCAATGCAGTGAAGAATTCCTATGCCGCAGCCGTGGCAGCAGATGGTGCCGGCGACTACGTGCCCATGCTGCCCGCCTATATCGACAGGCTAAATGGCGGCAAGTCCAAATAGGGACGACCCGAAGCCCCCGATCGGGGCTTCGGTCAGCAAAGATGCTGGTCAGGGATTGGTAAAGTCGAACGGGGGCGCCCGCGTTCGACTTTAGCCGATATACCAGATCATACGCGGGTCGTCGGGAGCTCGCTGATAGTTGAATGCGTCATCGACCAGTCGCGCCATGTCGTAGCGCGGATGCCAGCCCAGAAGTTGCCGCGCCTTGGCATTATCGAGCCAGTTGGAATGAAACGGCGTCTCTATTGTCACGCTGGTCAGGTTGCGCGTCTGTTTCAGGTGCTCGGCCACGGCGCCATAATCAACCGGTTGGTTCATCGCAATGTTGAACAGGTTCTGGCGACTTGCGGGATCGTCGAGCGCAGCGAGCATGGCATTCACCAGATCAGTCACATGGATGAAGTTGCGCTTTAAGGTTGCGCCGGCGCTATCGAGCAGAATTGGAACCTTGCTGGTGGTGGCGTACTCAGTTCGTTGCGCGGACGTCAGCAATTGGTCCCAATCGGGACCGCCGAACTGTTGGTCAAAATCCAGGACATGGCGGAAATCATCCTTTTCCATGATCCAGGGTGCCCGCAGGCAGCAGCCATTAATGCCGTACTGGACGTAGTACTGCTCCAGCATCACTTCTTCGAGCACTTTGGATAGGGCGTAGACGCCGGGGTAGGGCTTGCGGGGCGAGTTTTCCGTAATGGGGGAGTCGTAGCTGTTGATGATGTGGCCGACGACGCAATCGCCCCCAATCAACATGAACTGACGCGCCGTGGGGCTCTGACGATAGCTTTCCAGCATCCAGAACATGCCTTTGACCGACACATCCATGGCGGACAGAGGGTCTTCCTTGACGGTTGCCATGTGGATGACATGGGTCACACCAGCCATGGCCTGCTCGACAGCCTCGCGGTCAGCGATAGAGCCGCGCACCGATTCGAGACGGTCGCGCGCGGACAGGGTGCGATTGTGGCATAGGGCGCGGATGCGCAGGTCAGGCCAGCGGGGGTCTGCAAGCAACTGATCAAGAAGTACGCGGCCGACCTTGCCTGTCGCGCCGGTTACCAGAACGAGCATTGCGATAGTCCCTTGATTATACGCGCGCATTTCGCGCGGGTTCTGTCGTCATCGGGCAATGCTAACGCATGAAACGCAAAAGAACGACCGTGTTGTTGATGGTTCTTTAGGCGTGACCTGTCCGACGCTTTCCCCGGAATTGCGGGCCTGAACGGACATCTGTCTGCATAATTCCCCTTGCCAATCACAACGTAGTTGATAACGTTATGACGTAATTGATCGGGTAGCGTCAAAAATGGCGACCGGTCTATGGGAGGAGAAATCGATGACTGTATCCATCAGAATTCCGTCTTCTATCCGTCGCCGTGCCATCCTGGCTGGCGCGACCGCTGCGCTGCTTGCAAGCGTGGCACCGCACGTTGCATTGGCGCAGGACCTCAGTGGGGAATTGTCCATTCTGCAGTGGCAAACCGGCACCGATGGCAAGATGTGGCAGGAGATCGGTGAGAAGTTCACCGAAATGCATCCAGGCGTGACCATTCGCGAATTTCTGCCGGCTGGTACCCAGGGTGATCCGCGCGCCGGCATTCGTACCGCAATCATGAGCGGCGAGGTGGTCGACGTGATCATCAATACCTGGCCGGCCTTCCGGGCAGAACTGGTTGACGCCGGCATTTTGCGTCCGATCGATGATGAGTGGGCGCAGTTTGGCTGGGACGACAAGCTGAACCAGTCGTGGCGTGATCTGGGGTCGATTGATGGCACCACCTATGGCCTGACCTACACGTACGGTGATCGCTCGGGGATCTGGTACAAGACCGCGCATATGGAGAAGGCGGGTATTACTCCACCAAAGACCTGGGATGAGTTCCTCGCCAGCTTCGAAAAGCTCAATGCGGCAGGCTATGGAACCGCTGTTGCAGTGCCTGCCAAGTTTTGGGCACACGCAGAGTGGTTTGAATCGCTTCTGCTGCGCACGGCAGGGGTCGAGACTGCCGCGCAACTGGCCGCACACGAGATCGCCTGGACCGATCCCAAGGTAAAGGGTGCGCTGGTCAAATTCGCCGAGATGCTCAATGCGGGTTGTTGCGGTGATCCAGCGGTAATGTTCGCCAATGATCTGGGTGAGTCCTACGCGCAGATATTCCGCGCCGATGAGGCCAACTACATGCTGATCGGTATGTGGACCAATTCGCTGCTGAAGAACGATTACGGCCTAACCGAAGGCGAGGACTACTCACTGCTGCAGTTCCCGGCTCTGGGCATGGGCTTTGACGACACCTCCAGTGTCGACACCAAAGAGCTCAACGTGACGACCAATGGTAGCAATCCCGAGGCCGCTAACGCCTTCCTCGACTTTATCGTTAGTGCAGAAGCGTCCAATATCATGGCCAGCTATGGCTATGCGTCGCCGAGCAAGGCAGCCGATGCTTCTCTATTGGGGCCGGTACAGCAGATTGCGACCGAAGCGGTCGCGCAATCCAAGGTTCAGTTTGTGCTTGGCGATTTGCTGCCGGGTGACCTGGTCGATGAATATCGGGTCCAGTTGCAGAAGTTCCTGGCCGATCCGTCTGAAGCCAATATTGACGCGGTGTTGACCGCTATCGAAGCCAAGGCAATGGAAGCCTACTGATGGCACAACCCGTCGCTCCTTTTGCGCCAGTCGCGACGGACAAGGGTTCCTCCCCCTGGGTGGTGGGCAGCGCGAGCTGCTTGCCACCCGCGGGTGGCGGCTCAAGGACACGCCTGCGGCCTGGTTGCTGATCGCGCCGGTGTTGATCCTGTTCGGTATCGCGGTGGTTTATCCGCTGATCGAGACCATCCGCCTGTCGTTCTTTGACATCAAAGGGCTGGGCAAGCCGAAATATACCGAATTTGGCAATTACATCAGGCTGTTCTCCGACCCGGGGTTCCGCAGTACGCTGACGACAACGCTTATATTCACTGTTGGAACCGCCGCGATCTCGGTGACGCTGGGCTGGATTCTGGCAATGCTTTGCGCCTTCGCGCCCCGCGAGACACTGCCATTTCGCGTCATGATTTTTGTGACCTTTGGTATATCCGAGGCGGTCTCGGGCTATATCTGGATCAATATCCTGCGGCCCGACTCGGCGGGACTGCTCAACAGCGTCATCGGCATTTTCTCGCCGGGCTTTACCCATCCGTGGTTGGGGGACGCCAATACTGCTCTGGCATCACTCATATTTGTTGTCGCCTGGAGCGGTGTGGGGCTGCCGCTCATGCTGTGTTTTGCCGCGGTGCAATCGATCCCAAAAAGCGTATTGGAGGCCGCCTATATGGATGGTGCCAAGCCGCTGTCAATCATGCGCCACATCATGGTGCCGCTGTCGCTCCCGGGCGTGCGGGTGGCTATTTTCATCAACCTTCTTGGCGCCTTGCGCGCCTTTGACATCATTTATGTGCTGACTGGTGGCGGACCTGTTCGTGCCACTGAGACGGTGGGCTTTTTTATGTACCGGGAGTCCATGACGCAGTTCAAACTTGGCTACGGCGCTGCGGCGACCGTGGTGTTGCTGGTTGCCGTGTTGATCGTTTCAACGCCGGCCATCATGCAGCGTACGGCAGGTGCGAAATGAACGGTCGAGTTCCGTATGGGATCGTTGCGCTGGTTGGCGTATTCGCCGTCATCTGGCTGATCCCTGTGGTGGGCATTGTCGTCACGTCGATCCGACCGCCGTCCGAGATTACCTTGGGTTGGTGGCGGCTGGATGAGGTCAGTTTCACTCTGAGCGCGTGGATCCGGGTGTGGGAGGAGTACCCACTGGCCAATGCCTTCTGGTTTACGGCACTCTTGGCCGGAATTGCGACGATCAGTACGATGCTGCTGACGCCGGCGGCGGCCTATGCATTCCACTTTCTCAAGTTTCCATTCCGCCGCCTTTTGCTGGTGCTGATCATCAATGCCTTCGTCCTGCCGCAGCAGGTGGTGATCATTCCGTTATTCCAGTTGTGGCGGGACCTCGGGCTGATCGACAATATCGCCGCCGTGCTGATCCCTTATGTCGGGCTGAGCTTTGCCTGGTCGATCTTCCTCGTGAAGAACTTCCTTGAGGACTTTCCCAAGGAACTTATCGAGGCAGCCCGGATCGACGGTTGCGGCGCAATCTCTTCGCTACTGCATGTGGTGCTGCCCAATGCCCGCAGCCCGATCTTTGCGGTGGGTATTCTGCAGTTTCTTTGGACCTGGAATGCGCTGCTGCTGCCCATGCTGTTCCTGCGCAGCAATGTGCCGCTGCCGGTACTGCTGACCAAGGTGGCAGGTACCTATGAGTCCAATTGGGATCTGCGCTCGGTCGCCGCGATTGTCACCACCATCGTTCCATTGCTGGTCTTCATGATTTTTCAGCGTCAGTTCGCAGCCGGGTCGCAAACCCGTAGCGGCGCCAAGGAGTAGTTATGCCCACACGTACCAATAAGCCGCTGCGATACCGCCAGATCCATCTTGATTTCCACACTTCGGAGCACATTCCCGGCATCGGTTCGGCATTCGATGCGGAGGACTTCGTTTCGACCTTCAAGGCTGCTCATGTTGACTCGGTGACCATCTTCGCCAAGTGCCATCATGGCTGGTCCTATTACCCCACAAAGGTGGGCGAACAGCACCCGCAGCTGACGCGCGATCTGATGGGTGACATGGTCACGGCCCTGGTCGCGGCAGATATCGAGTGCCCGATCTACATCTCGGTGCAATGGGATGAGCGGAACGCGCGGCTACACCCCGAATGGCGCGCGCGCTCAGCGACCAAGAACCGCTTTGATCCCAGCCAGCTAGAGGCGGGCTGGCACACATTGTGCCTGAACCACAAGGCGTATCGAGACGAGTTGCTCGAGCAGGCGCGCGAGGTGGCGCGAAACTATCAGACGCCCGGTCTGTTCTTCGACATCGTGCTGACGCCCGATTGCGTTTGCGAGCAATGTCTGGAGACAATGGACGAGCAGGGGCTTGATGCCACCAAACACGCTGACCGCCTCAAAAAGGATGAGTGGGTCAATGAGGTGTTTCGCAGCGAGATGAGTGCGGCGCTTCGCGAGGAGTTTCCCGGGCTGCGCGTCTTCTACAATTGTGGTCACATCCACAAGCAGGGACCGCAGCGCTTTGAGCCTTACAGCCATCTTGAACTGGAGAGCCTTCCGACCGGTGGCTGGGGGTATGACCACTTTCCCTCCAGTGCGCGCTATGCGGCGACGCTTGGGCTCGATTTCCTCGCCCATACCGGGAAGTTCCACACATCGTGGGGCGAGTTTGGCGGCTTCAAGCATCCAGACGCGCTTGAATATGAGACGGCGCAGATGGTGGCGCTTGGCTCCAAGTGTCTTGTGGGCGACCAGTTGCATCCCAACGGGGCGATCAACCCTGATACCTACGCGTCGATCGCCCCGGCCTATGCGCGGATCGAAAAGCTGGAGCCGTTTCTAGACGGGGCCAAGCAGATATCGGAAGTGGCCATCCTGTCGGCCGAGTACTTCCATCCGGTTGGCGACCGCAACAACCATGCTGACGATGGCGCAGCGCAGATGTTGCTTGAGCTGAAACGGCCTTTTGATGTGATTGATCCAAGCGCGGATTTTGGCAGTTATCGGGTGATCATCCTGCCTGACACGGTCCCGGTGGATAGCGTGCTGGCTCACCGGCTTGATGGCTATCTAAAGCAAGGCGGCAAGCTGCTACTGTCAGGGTGTTCGGCTCTTGGTGCCGATGGCGAATTCGCTGTGCCGACAGGCGTACGTAGTGGTGGCGTAGTTGGTTTCGAGCCGTCCTATCTCAGGGCTGGCAAGGCGCTTGATGCAAGTATGACCGAAACGCCGTTCGTCGTTTATGGGACCGCACAGGAGATCGAGTCTCAAGGAGCTCAGGTGCTGGCCGATGTTGTTCGCCCCTATTTCAACCGCACCTATCAGCACTTCTCATCTCACGCCCATGCGCCGGATGATCCGGATGCCAAGCCGCTTGGTGCGGGTGTGACGCTGCATAATGGCGTGGGCTATGTGGCCTATCCAATCTTCTCGATCTACCACGCCATGGGGCAGCCACTGTACAAATATGTCGTGCGTGGGCTTCTGGACAAGTTGCTGCCAGACCCCGCATTGCTGACCGACTTGCCATCGGCGGGGCGGGCCACACTGGTGCGGCAGGTCGAGCACGGACGGCACATGGTGCACTTGCTTTACGGTCCCCCCCAGGTGCGGGGCAAGGCCGTCCCCACCGATGAGGGGAGCCGCGTCATGGAGATGATCGAGGATATTCCAGCCATTGGACCGGTCTCGGTCCGCGTGCGCCTGCAAGAACGGCCAGGTCGCGCCTACGAAGCACTATCCGGTGCTGAGTTGCCCAT
Source organism: Devosia sp. J2-20 (assembly GCF_055808475.1). NCBI lineage: Bacteria > Pseudomonadati > Pseudomonadota > Alphaproteobacteria > Hyphomicrobiales > Devosiaceae > Devosia > Devosia sp. J2-20. Next base: position 1,650,601 of record NZ_CM147870.1, read on the forward strand.
CACGGATTTCGGCGACGGGTACTATGGCGTGTCCGTGGACAAGCTGAGAATCCATACCGCGGTTGTGTTTGAGGATCGCGCCTAGAGCGACTTTGGTTTGGCTTGCGGCAGTGACAGGCAGGCTAAACCATGACTATGCAGAAAGAAGGCGCCCGACTGCACGAGTATGGGGGCATTCATGCGGAACCAGTAGAGTTATGACAGAGATCAGCACCAAGCCCCGACCCGCCACCATTGTCGACGTCGCCCGCGAGGCTGGCGTGGCGGTTGGTACGGTGTCGCGCTACATTAATGGCTTGCCAATCCGGGGCGGCAATCGCGAGCGGATAGCCAAGGTCATCGATGATCTGGGCTATCGGCGGAATAGTGCTGCAGCCTCGATAAAGACCAAGACCACCCACATCGTTGGTATGCTGGTCCCCGCAGTCAGTGAGTTCCACGCGGCTTTGCTGGACCAACTGGCGCGCCGTATGCGCCAGACTGGGCGAGCCGTTGTGTGTTTCTGCCACGATACCGAGCCAGAGGCCATTGTTGATGGTCTGGAGTTCTTTGCGGGTCACCGTGTCGACGCGGTGGTGATGGATGGCAATGAAGAATTGCGGCAGCGCCTGGCGCCGTACATTGAGCAGGGCATGCTCGTGGTTCTGTACGACAATGACCTGCCAAACCTGGCGGCTGACCGGGTGTTTGTGGACAATCGCCGGAGCAGCAGACGGCTGGTGGACCACCTGCTGGACCTGGGTCACGAGCGCGTTGCCATTATTCACGGCAATTTGCGCGACTCCGTCGGACGCGATCGCCTTGAAGGCTATCGAGACGCGCTCAAGGCCCATGGCGTGCGGGAGTACCCCGAACTGGTGATGGACGGGGGCTGGAGCGACCAGCGCGGCTATACCAGCATGGGCGATTTGATGAGCCTGTCTGAGCCCCCAACGGCCGTGTTTGGCGCCAATTACAATATGAGCATTGGCGCACTGCGCTGGTTGCGCGAGCACGACATGACCATTCCCGATGATATTTCGCTGGTGAGCTTTGACGACGTTCCGGCGTTCTCGGTGCACCAGCCCGGCATTACGGCGGTCGGGCAGCCGGTTGAGAAAATCGCGGAGTCCATCGTGTCTGTTCTGGCCGAGCGGCTGGGCCAAAATGATCCGCTGGGCAAGCGAACAGTGCGCATTGATGCAAACATCATACTGAGAGGCTCGACCCGCCGTTTGAGGCGTTAGCGAGCCGCCCGAGGAGGCAAGAGAATGGCCGATGTGGTCCTGAGCAATGTCGACAAGTCCTACGGTGCCCTCGAGGTGATCGGGGGGCTCAATCTGAGCATAGAGGACGGCTCATTCACCGTATTTGTCGGACCCTCAGGCTGCGGGAAATCCACGCTGTTGCGGATGATTGCCGGTTTGGAGCCAATTTCAGGCGGTGAGGTGCAGATTGGTGGTCGACGGGTCAATGAGGCCGAGCCGATCGAGCGTGGCGTTGCGATGGTGTTTCAGAACTATGCGCTCTATCCGCATATGAGCGTGGAACAGAATATAGGGTTTTCCCTGCGGATGGCTGGGCTCAACCGGTCACAGATAGCAACCCGGGTGGCCGCAGCAGCGGCGAGCCTGCAGCTCGAGCCATTGATGAAGCGCAAGCCGGCAGAATTATCCGGCGGCCAGCGGCAGCGTGTGGCGATCGGGCGGGCGATTGTACGCAATCCCGAAGTATTCCTGTTCGACGAGCCATTGAGCAATCTGGACGCTGAACTGCGCGTCTCCATGCGCGTTGAGATCGCCAAGCTGCACCGGCAGTTGGGATCAACCATGATCTACGTGACCCATGACCAGACCGAGGCCATGACACTTGCGGACAAGATCGTGGTGATGCGGGCGGGAAAGATCGAGCAGGAAGGCACCCCCGAGGCCCTCTACGAGGATCCGGTGAACATGTTTGTCGCCGGGTTCATTGGATCGCCGCGGATGAATTTCCTGCCGGGTACGGCAGGAGATGGCCAGGTGACGCTGGCAGACGGCACGTGCTTTGCCGTTGCCGGGCTGGCAGCAAAGGGCCCGGTTACGCTCGGGATCCGGCCAGAGCATTTTGTCGTCGCGCAGGGCGGCGAAACGCCCATGGAAATGGTTGTTGACGTGGTCGAGAACCTCGGTGGGACCCGGTTTCTTTATGGTGCGCTAGCCTCGGGGGAAGCCCTGGTCATTGAGGCCCGTGATCAGGCCGGCATTCGCTCGGGGGACAAGGTGGCCATTGGCGTCCAACCCGACAGAGCCTTTGCCTTTGACGGTGACGGCAATCGGCTACGCGCAAACAGCTAAAGACCATTGGAGACTATGATGAGTGATCTTGAGCTCTGGTACAAAACACCAGCGGCGGAGTGGACCGATGCCTTACCCCTGGGCAATGGCCGCCTGGGCGCCATGGTATTTGGCGGCGTTCCGCGCGACGAGTTCCAGCTCAATGAGGACACGCTGTGGAGCGGCGGGCCATATCAGCCAGTCAATCAGGACGCACGGGCTCATCTGGACACTGTTCGGGCGCACATATTTGCTGGCCGATACGCGCAAGCGCAGTCCTTGGCCAACCAGCACCTGATGGGACGTCCCTATCTGGAAATGTCCTATCAGCCGGCGGGCCATCTCTATCTGGATGTGGCCCACGATGCGCTGTTTGAGAATTACCGGCGCTCGCTGGATCTCGACACGGCAGTGACGCGCACGGTCTACCAATCGGGCGGCGTGGCATTCAGGCGTGATGCCTTCGTATCGGCGGCCGATGGGCTATTGGTTGTGCGGATCTCCGCTGATGCACCGGGAGCCGTCAATGTAGGTGTGGAATTGACCAGCCCACAACATGGGATCTCGTCGGCTGACCCGGATGGTAGTGTGCGGTTCGCCGGGCATAACCGAAGCGAACATGGCGTTGATGGCGCTTTGCGGTTTGCGATGCGAGCCAAGGTGCAAGCGGAGGGTGGCACAAAGTCAGTGGTCGGCGCTCAATTGCGCGTAAGCGATGCAGATTCCGTGTTGATCCTGCTCGACATCGCCACCAGCTTTGTGCGCTACGACGACGTCTCGGGTGATCCTGAGATGTCGATTGATGCCCGCATGGATGCCGCGGGAGGTAAGAGCTTCGATACGTTGCTCATGGCCCATATTGCCGAGCACCAGTGCCTGTTCCGGCGCATGGGCATAGATCTGGGGCGCACTGAATCCGCCGACCTGCCGACCAATGAACGTATTGCCGGTTTTGCTGAAGGGGACGATCCCGCTCTGGCGTCGCTCTACGTCCAGTATGGCCGGTATTTGATGATTACCAGCAGTCGCCCCGGAACCCAGCCGTCAACCTTGCAGGGTATCTGGAACCAGGAAACCCGGCCGCCCTGGGGCAGCAAATACACCACCAATATCAACCTGCAGATGAACTACTGGTTGCCCGATCGCGCCAATCTGGCGGCGTGTTTTGAGCCGGTACTGGCGTTGCTGGAGGATCTTGCAGTCACCGGGCAGGTGATGGCGCAGAGCCATTACGGGGCGCGTGGCTGGGTACTGCACCACAATACTGATTTGTGGCGGGCGACGGGACCGGTCGATGGTGCTCAGTGGGGGCTGTGGCCAACAGGCGGCGCGTGGATTTGCGCGCAGGCCTGGGAGCATGTCGCCTATGAGGGCTTTCCAGCTGAATTGGTAACGCGCCTGTATCCAATTCTTAAAGGCGCCGCTGAATTTTTCGTCGACACGCTTGTCGAGCTGCCGGGCACCAGTCACCTCGTGACCAATCCTTCGCTGTCGCCTGAAAATGTCCATCCGATGGGCGCGTCGATCTGTGCAGGACCCGCAATGGACGGTCAGATCTTGCGCGATCTTTTCGACGCAACAATCGCAGCAGCGGGGCGGCTTGGCGTTGATCGGGAGTTGGTCGAGACCCTTGGAGCGACACGTGACAGGCTACCGGAAGACCGGATCGGTGCGGCAGGGCAATTGCAGGAGTGGCTGGAGGATTGGGATATGGATGTGCCCGAGATTCACCATCGCCACGTCTCCCACCTTTACGGGCTATATCCGAGCCACCAGATCACTGCGGAAGAGACCCCCGCACTGTTTGACGCCGCGCGGCGGTCGCTGGAAATCCGAGGCGACGATGCCACGGGCTGGGGGATCGGCTGGCGGATCAATCTGTGGGCGCGCCTGCGCGATGGTGACCAGGCTCATGATGTGTTGCGGCGACTGTTGCATCCCGAGCGCAGCTATACCAATCTGTTTGACGCGCATCCTCCGTTTCAGATCGATGGCAATTTTGGTGGAGCCGCCGGTATTCTCGAGATGATCGTGCAATCATCCAAGAAGGGCATCCGGCTTCTGCCCGCTTTGCCGAGTTGCTGGCCTGCGGGAAGTCTTCAGGGTATGCGGGTTTATGGTGGCATCGAGCTTGATATGGCCTGGTCGCGGGGCAAGGTCACAGCGCTCTGTTTGACGTCGCAAGCTGACCGGGACGTGGTTGTCGCCGTTGGCGACGCGATGCAGACCTTCAAGCTGGCGGCGGGTGTCTCAACTGATTGCGTGATTGCAGGATAACGCCGGAGCGCGACTACTGCACCGTTGCAGTCGGCTGGCCTGTGACAATGATTGACGCAGATCAATAGGCGCCTGCTACGGCGGTCTATGCTGTGCCTGCACAACGGCATCGGTTTGAACTGCGCTGATTGGCTCGGGACTGTCGATGCTGCCATGATCAATGCACCGAATTGGTGCTTGGTCGTGTTGCAGGAAAAGGTCCGCAACGTTTGAACAAGCCATCTGCCCATGAGCGCGTATCTGAAGCAAACACCGGCGTGGTCACCGCCGTGCGTGGTAGCGTGGTGGATGTGCGGTTCGACGACCGCTTGCCCGGGATTCATTCGGTCTTGCGCATCGCGGCCACCCAGCCTGTTGTTCTTGAAGTTCTCGCGCAGCGCGACGCCCACCATGTGCGATGTATTGCTCTGACGCCCACACAGGGGCTGGCGCGGGGCATGAGCGTTGCTGACAGCGGCGGTCCCTTGCTCGCACCGGTCGGTAGGTCGGTTCTGTCGCGCATGTTTGACGTGCTGGGCAATGCGATTGACCGCAAACCCGCACCTGACGATGTGACCTGGCGATCCGTGCACAATGCACCGCCGCCGCTTTTGCAGCGGATCACCAAGGCTGAAGTCTTTGAGACCGGGATCAAGGTGATCGACGTTCTCGCGCCGCTGGAACGCGGTGGTAAGGCCGGGCTGTTTGGTGGGGCAGGGGTCGGCAAGACGGTGCTGCTGACCGAAATCATCCACAACATGATCGGCCATCACGATGGCGTCAGCATTTTCTGCGGCATCGGCGAACGCTCCCGAGAGGGCGAGGATCTCTATCGGGAAATGGAGCAGGCTGGCGTTCTGGCCAATATGGTGATGCTGTTCGGGCAAATGAACGAACCGCCAGGCGCGCGTTTTCGGATTGGGCATGCTGCGCTGACCATGGCGGAGTACTTCCGCGACGACGAGCATCGCGACGTGCTCTTGCTGATCGACAACATATTCCGGTTTATCCAGGCGGGCTCGGAAGTGTCTGGATTGATGGGGCAGATGCCGTCGCGTCTTGGCTATCAGCCCACCATGGGGACTGAGTTGTCTGGACTTGAGGAGCGTATCGCCAATACAGCGAGCGGTGCCATTACCTCGATCCAGGCTGTCTACGTACCCGCCGATGATTTCACGGACCCTGCTGCCGTTCATACTTTTTCACATCTCTCAGCGTCGCTGGCGCTATCGCGCAAGCGGGCTAGTGAAGGGCTGTTTCCGGCGGTCGATCCCCTGCAATCGAATTCGAAGATGGCAACGCCGGGTATTCTGGGAGAGCGGCATTTCCAGCTCGCGCAGGCAATCCGGCGGACATTGGCGCAATATGCCGAGCTCAAGGACATCATTGCCATGCTGGGGCTGGAGCAGCTCTCGCCGGATGATCGCAAGATTGTTGCGCGGGCGCGTCGGCTGGAACGGTTCCTGACCCAACCTTTCTTCACCACTGAACAATTCACGGGCATCAAAGGCCGGCTCGTATCGCGCGCCGATGCTCTCGATGGCTGCGAGCGCATTCTGAACGACGAGTTCAAGGATTACCCCGAAAGCGCGCTGTACATGATCGGCGCTATCGATGAGGCCAAGGAGAAGTCCCCCGCCTCGACAGAGACTGCAGGGGGGATGCATGCGACTTAAAATCCTGCTGCCATTTGGAGTATTCGCCGATCTTGAAGCCGTTGAGCGCATCGTGGTCACGACAACGGCCGGTTCACTGGGCATTCTTCCCAACCGGCTGGACTGCGCTGCGGCCATTGTGCCGGGCATCGTGGAGTACCAAACTGCCGCCGACGGCGTCCGTTATGCCGCGCTTGATGAGGGCGTGATGATCAAGACCGGTCGCGAAGTGGTCATTTCCGTACGCCGCGCCTTTGCCGGTGATGGTCTTGATCGGCTGCAGGCGCAATTGGAGCGCGAGTTCCTGACCCAAACGGGTGCTGAACAGGAAGCCCGCGCCGTCTTGGCCAAGCTTGAGAGCGGGTTCCTGCACCGGTTTGTGGACGTCCGCCATGAATGACCCTGACCGGGACAAAGGCTCGGGGCCGACAGGATTTGTCGATCGTGTCGGGCGACAGGCCAGACGTCGCCTGAAAGTCCAGCGTGATGGCGAGCAGAACGTCTGGTTTGGCCTGGGCATGATGGGTTTGATCGGTTGGTCGATCGTGGTGCCAACCCTGCTTGGTGCCTTGTTAGGCCAGTGGCTGGACAGCCAGAGCGTGGGGGGCCGGTCATGGACGCTGGCCTTGCTGGTCGCCGGGCTGGTGCTGGGCTGCTTGAACGCGTGGCACTGGGTATCCAACCAAGACAGAACGATGCGCGAGGAGGACCACAATGACCATGAGTGATGCAGCGCCTGCAATTCTGTCGGCTTTGGCCGGCGCAGCATTGGGCGCGGTGTTCTTTATCGGGCTATGGTGGACAGTGCGGCAGCTGTTGACGGCGTCACAACCAGCCTTGCTGATGCTGGCAAGCATGCTGGGTCGGACGGGTCTGGTTTTGGGCGGGTTCTATCTGGTTGCCGACGGTTCCTGGCAACGTCTGTTGTTTTGCCTGGCGGGGTTTGTCGTGGCTCGCATGGTGGCGACACGATTACTGCCAGTGGAAACGCCGGCCAACGCAGCGGGGCACCGCGATGCGGCTTAGTCCCGACGAACTGGTGCTCTGGACCGTGGCGGGCGTCAACATCAATGCGACGCTGGTTTGTACCTGGGCTCTCATGGCGGTGCTGGCCCTGGGCTCGTTTGTCGTGACCCGAACGCTGACGACAGGCGAAGAACGGTCAAACTGGCAGAACCTGCTCGAAATTCTGGTCACGGGAATTCTGGATCAGATCCGGGAAATCGGACTGGAGCACCCGCGCAAGTACCTGCCTTTTCTGGGCACGTTGTTCCTGTTCATTGCGGCATCGAGCCTGTCGAGTATCGTTCCGATGTTCGAGCCGCCAACGGGATCCCTGTCGACGACCTTTGCGCTGGCATTGTGCGTGTTTCTCGCCGTGCCGCTCTATGGCATTTCCGCGCGCGGTCTGGGGGGATACCTCAAATCCTATATCGAGCCGACGGTGATCATGTTGCCGTTTAACGCCATCAGTGAAGTATCGCGCACCCTGGCACTGGCGGTGCGCCTGTTCGGCAACATGATGAGTGGGGCGATGATCGTCGGCATTCTGATCAGCATCACCCCTTTGCTGTTCCCCATTGTCATGACGGCGCTGGGACTGCTCACCGGCATGGTCCAGGCGTACATCTTCAGCATCCTGGCCGCGGTCTATATCGCAGCCGCCGCCAACCAACCTCAATCGTCAAAACAGCCACCGCCCGTCGCATCAAACGCGGTCTAGGCGCACAGGAACGAAAGGACTTTCCATGGACTATCTCGGTCTCGTCGCCATTGTCTCGATTGCCGTCGCAGGGATCACCACAGGGTTTGGAACCATGGCGCCTGCGCTGGCGGAAGGCCGCGCTGTCGCTACGGCGATGACGGCACTCGCCCAGCAACCCGATGCATCCCCGACCATTACCCGAACCCTGTTCGTTGGCCTGGCCATGATCGAGTCGACAGCCATCTACTGTTTCGTGGTTTCCATGATCTTGGTCTTTGCCAATCCGTTCTGGAATTATGCGCTGGCGATGGCTGCCGCCCAGGCAGCGGGGAACTAGCCGATGGAGATCGACTGGTTCACCATTTGTGCACAGATAGTCAACTTTCTGGTCCTGGTGTGGTTGCTTAAGCGGTTCCTCTACCAGCCCGTGCTCAACGCCATTGATCAACGCGAAAAGCGGATCGCAGCGGCCTTGGACGATGCAGCGTCAAGCAAGGCCGAGGCCGCCATTGAACGGGACGCGCTACAGGCCAAGAGTGCCGAGCTTGAGAATCAGCGGGCAGGCCTTCTCGCGCAGGCTGTCGCGGATGCGGATGCAGAGCGCACGCGCTTGTCCAACGCTGCTCGGGCCGAGGTTGAGGCCACCAAGAAGCAGCAACGTTCTGCTCTGGTTCTGGACGCTGCAAACCTGAGCGCGGAGATAGCCCGGCGAGCGCAGAACGAGGTATTTGCCATTACGCGCAAGGCTCTGGCGGATTTGGCGGACGAGACGCTGGAGGCACAACTGACCGGCCTTTTCGTCCGCAAGCTAGAGGCCCTCGACAAGGCCGAAACGGCGACCGTGGCACAAATGCTTACATCAACTCGGGCGCCAGCGGTGATCCGATCCGCCTTCGCGCTTACGAGCGCTCAGAAGGCCAGGATCGGCAAGGCATTCTCGGCAGCACTAGGTATAGACGCACAACTTGAGTTCGAGATCGACGCGGATCTGATCAGCGGCATTGAACTGGTCGGTGGTGGGCAAAAGCTGGCCTGGAGCGTGGCTGACTATCTCAAAACGCTGGAGAAGAGTGTCGGTGATTTGATGGGCCGCGATGCCCTGGGGACTGGAGGGGCGGCATGACGCTGCGTGCTCAAGCCTCCCCGTCAATTGATGTGTCAGCTGCCTTTGCCGCGCTGGCGGATGCGCGGAAGCACTTCGTTCCGGATTTTTCGGCTCGCGAGATTGGGCGCATTATGCGGGTTTCAACCGGCATCGCATCAGTTTCCGGCCTGTTCAGCGTCGGCGCTGAAGAGATGCTGGCGTTTTCCGGCGGGGCTTTTGGCATTGCCTTCAATGTCGACGAGACCGAAATCGGCGTTGTGCTGCTGGACGATTATGCGCACCTGCATGCCGGCGATATGGTCGAACGCACGGGGCGGGTGATGGATGTCGCCGTTGGATCGGGCCTGTTGGGCCGGGTGATCGATCCACTGGGCCGTGCTGTCGACGGTCTGGGGCCGGTCATCGCGGACAAGCGTCTGCCCATTGAACGGCCTGCTGCGGCCATTATGGACCGGGCGCCGGTGTCGGAGCCCTTGCAGTCGGGTCTGAAGGTGATCGACGCGCTCATTCCCATCGGACGTGGGCAGCGCGAACTGATCCTGGGTGATCGGCAGACTGGCAAGACCGCGATCGCCATCGACACCATTCTCAACCAGGCCGGCAAGGATGTGGTCTGCGTCTATTGCGCCATTGGTCAGCGCGCCGCCGGGGTCGCCGCGGTGATCCAGGAGCTGCGTGCCCATGGCGCCATGGAGTATACAACCGTTGTGGTTGCAGAGGGCAACTCACCACCCGGGCAAATCTACATCGCGCCCTATGCCGCAACCAGTATTGCCGAGCATTTCATGGAGCAGGGCCGGGATGTGCTGATCGTCTATGACGACCTAACGCAACACGCGCGCGCCTACCGTGAACTGTCTTTGCTATTGCGGCGCCCGCCGGGTCGTGAAGCCTTCCCTGGTGACATCTTCTATATTCATGCCCGGCTACTGGAACGCGCGACGCACCTGCGAGAGGGCCTTGGCGGCGGCTCGCTGACGGCGCTGCCCATTATCGAGACTGAAGCGCAAAATATTGCCGCGTATGTCCCAACCAACCTGATCTCCATCACTGACGGCCAGATCTACCTGTCGCCGTCTTTGTTCGAACTCGGTGTGCTGCCTGCGGTGGATGTGGGGCGGTCGGTGTCACGTGTTGGTGGCAAAGCGCAGCGTGCGGCCTTCAGGGCGGTCTCGGGTGATCTCAAGCTGGCTTATGCCCAGTTTGAGGAACTGGAGAGTTTCGCGCGCTTTGGCGCACGTCTGGACGCTGATACGCAAAAGACGATCGAGCACGGCGAACGCATTCGCGCCTGTCTCAAGCAGAATGAACTCAGTCCGGAGACAGTGCCGCAACAACTGACCATTCTACTCGCTTTGGCGGCCGGCTTGCTTGATGCGGTGACTGTTGCCTCCATGGTCGAGGCGCAAGATGCGCTGCGGGAAGCTGCGCGAGACATGCCGGCGGATGTGGTCGCGCGACTGGAAACGGCATCGCGCCTGAGCGCCGAAGACCGGGCAATTATCGTAGAGTTGGCGCGCACAGCTTTGCACAACTGGTCCGGGTCGCGCCTGGTCGGTTCGGTGCAATGAGCTCGACGATTGCAGGGCTGCGCAGGACGATCGACAGTGCCCAGGACCTGCACGCCGTTGTGCGCACCATGAAGGCGCTCGCCGCGTCCAGCATCATTGAATACGAGCAGTCGGTGCATGCGCTCGATGATTATTACCGGACAGTTCAACTGGGGCTGGGAGTTTGCATCCGCAATGGGGGCGACGCGGTGTTGCCATTGAAGCACCATCAGGGCGTTGCCGCTGTTGTGGTTTTTGGCTCGGATCAGGGATTGGTCGGTCGCTTCAATGACGTTGTCGCTCATCAGGCGATTTCGTCATTCGGTAATAGCCCGCATACGCGGTTCTGGGCTGTCGGAGAGCGGGCTTCCGAGCCGCTAAAGGATGCGGGCCTGACGGTGGATAGGCTGTTTGGGGTACCTGTGTCGGTCAGCGCAATTGGGTTGCTGGTTACAGAAATACTGGGGCACTACGAGGCAGCGTTCAGCCGTGGCGAGATCAATCAGTTGCATGTCGCCTATAACAAGGCCGGGTCGGGTGTGGCCTTCGCACCATTGGCCGAGAAGGTGCTGCCGCTTGATGAAAACTGGCGTAAGACGGTTAGCGCCTGTCCATGGCCATCGGGTACCTTGCCCGAAGAAATCGGCACAGGCCCCGCAACGTTAAGCGCTTTCGTGCGCGAATTTCTGTTCGTTTCGCTCTTTCGGGCCTGCGCGGCTTCGCTGGCGAGCGAAAATGCCAGTCGGCTTGCGGCGATGCAGCGTGCCGACAAGAATATCGACAGCTTGCTGGGTGAGCTCACCAGCCAGTTTCATCGAATGCGGCAGGATGGCATCGATGAAGAATTGTTCGACGTCGTCGCAGGCTATGAGGCGCTGAACGAGAGTTAGCCGCGCAGCGCCCGAGGGTCGACTAGCCGTGCATGCGATCAGCGCCATTGAAATAGGTGCGCGCGGCAGCCACGATCTGGGGATCAGTGGGATGGTCCATCGGCTGGTTGTCCCACACATTGGCCGCAATGGCCGGATGAGATTTTTCGAGAAAACGCATCAGTTCGATGCGGGCCTGTCCCGGGCCAGCGAGCAGAATGGCCCGCGCGCCCACCAGCGTATCGGCAATATCGGTCATGAAGGCAGGTTCGAGCGCGGTTTTTCCCAGTCCTAGGTGGTCTGCCTTTCGATGCACGTGATGGTTGGGGACGCCATTGTGCACGGCATCCTTTTCAACGTCCTGGGTGGTGAGATGGAAGATTTTGGCTTCCTGGTGATCGATCCAGACGGCTGCGTGATAGGTCATTGGTATTCCTTGAGGTGTTCAGTGGGTCGTCAGGATCGGCAGTCGCGTATGCTCGAGAATGGAGCGGGTTGCGCCGCCTAGAACCAGTTCGCGCACACGGCTGTGGCCATAAGCGCCCATCACCAGCATGTCTGCGCCGGCTGCCAGCGCGGCAGCCTGCAATGTCTCGCCCACCGGGACGGTGCCGCGTGAGCGAGTCAGCAAGCGGGAGGCGATGCCGTGGTGACCCAGCCAATGGCTAAGAGCCATGGCGCTTTTGCCCTCGATTGCCTTGTCATCATCTACAACGACGATGCTGACATCCTTTGCGGCCTTGAGGAACGGCATGGCATCGCGAACAGCGCGCGCGGCGGCGCGACCGCCATCCCATGCGATGCAGACGCCAAATACTGCATCTGTGGCAGGCACCTCGATGTCGGGCACGATCAGGGCGGGGCCGCCATTGGCAAAGACCAGATCGATGACCATGGCTTCCTGCTGGTCACTGCCGGGCGCGGCAAGAATGGTGAGATCGTTGGTGCGGGAGGGAACGATCCAGTTGTCGATCAGGTCCTCGGGGCGACACCGAATTCGCTGAATGGATATTGGTTTTGCCAGTTCGTCGGCCTGTTGCTTGAGCCATTGCGCCATCACGCCAGCGGTTGTCTTGCTGTCGGCTTCGGCGCGTTCTGACATGGCGGTCACATTGATTGCCATATCCGCCAGAACATTGCTGACGGGCGCGATATCGACCTCGTGCACCGAAGCGCAAAAACGTGCGTCGATCCGTGCAGCGATTGCCATCCCCAAAGAGATTGCCTGCCGGGGCGTGGCATCTGGAAAGGTCGCTATTGGTAGAAAGCAATCGTAGCTCATGATGAAGTCGCTCCTCGTCCTTGATGGCAAGAGTATGGACCGTAGCGGCGTTGCGGCTGTTGACCGGGATCAATTTGAGCGCCGAATGCGCCGCGGGGAATTGTCCTCAAGTTGCGCGAGATCAAGAACAAGGGCGTGTGGGCATGATCTGAGTTGGCATCGGAATTAGGACGAAGCTGCGTGGTTGTCATTGCGCCCGCAATCGACCTTCAGGTCCCTCAAGGAGATTTTGCTATGCCTTATGATTTCAAGGACAAAGTTGCTGTCGTCACCGGGGCGGCTTCGGGTATCGGTGAAGCGATTGCGCAGCTTTTAGCGGCATCAGGCGCCAAAGTGCTGGTGGCCGACCTAAATGAGGATGGCGCCCGCAGCGTGGCTGAGTCGATCACCGCAAAGGGTGGTGTGGCCAAGGGTATTGCGGTCGATGTGAGTGATGCTGTCGAGGTGGAAGCCATGGTGGCAGCGGCGCAGCGCGAGTTTGGTGCGCTGCATCTGGCGGTCAATAATGCAGGCATCTCCGGTGCAGCGGCGACAACGGGCGAGTATCCGCTCGACAGTTGGCACAAGGTTATCGCGACCAATCTGAACAGCGTGTTTTATGGCTTGCGATACCAGATCTCGGCCATCATTGCGTCGGGTGGCGGCTCCATCGTCAACATGGCCTCAATCCTCGGATCGGTCGCCTTCGCGACCGCGCCAGCGTATGTCGCGGCCAAGCATGGCGTCGTCGGGCTGACCAAGACTGCCGCCATCGAATATGCAAAGCACGGCATTCGCATCAACTCGATCGGCCCTGCATTTATCGACACCCCATTGTTGAGCAATCATCTCGATGCCGCGACACTGACCGCTATCGCCGGAATGCACCCGGTTGGTCGGCTGGGCACCTCCGCCGAAGTTGCCGCATTGACTGCGTTCCTGTTGTCCGAGGACGCCTCCTTTATCACCGGCAGCTATCATCTGGTGGATGGCGGTTACACCGCGCAGTAGCGGGAGCGACCTGATCATGACCAAAGCACCACTGTACCGCATTGAGCTCGAACTTGCCCGCGAACCGGGTCACCCGCAGGGCGATCAGGCGCATAGCTATCGCCTGTATTTTCCGCTCACACCGGAGGGACACATCGATCCCTCCGCCTATCGCGACACGCCTGACTGGTGTCGCGTGGTCCGGCGCAGGCCGGGCGAGGAAGAGGCTCGTGGGCGCATTGTTCGGGGCCCCAACAATAGCTGGGTCTTCGATTACGTCGAGGAGACCACGACCGATGATGAGGTCGGGTTCAGGCTCGCAGAGGAACGCTTCGTGTTGGGCGAGTACATATCGATCCGCGAGGATGACGGCAAAATGCACGTATTTCGTGTTATTTCCGTTCGACCGGACTGATCGTCTGTTGCCGACGTTCAGTCGTACCCCCACCAGAGTAGCGCCGGATTTTTTGATGACGAACACGAGCCTGAACCATGCCTTGGCCCCTCGATCCGTCGCCCTGATCGGGGCGTCTAAACGCCCCGGTTCGCTCGGTGCGCTGGTGCTGTGCAATATCGTGACTGGCGGCTTTAGCGGCGCGGTCTATCCGGTCAATCCAAAATATACCGAACTGGGCGGCTTGCCGTGTGTGGCGCGGGTGGGGGACCTGCCTGCGGTCCCCGACCTGTGTGTCATCGCAACGCCGGCGCACACGATTCCGGATTTGATTGCCGAAATCGGCGCTGCCGGCGGACGCTCCGTGGTCATCATTACAGCGGGTATCGGCAAGGAGGATGATTTGCGCGAGCGCATGTTGGCAGCAGCTGCCGAACATGGCGTCAGGATCATTGGACCCAATACCATTGGACTGCTGGCGCCTCTGGTCGGGCTTAACGCGAGTTTCACCCATATTCCCGCCCGTCCGGGATCGCTAGCACTACTGTCGCAATCCGGCGCGATCATTTCCTCGGTCATTGACTGGGCGGAGGCCGAGGGCATCGGTTTTTCCCAGATCGTGTCGCTGGGTGACATGGCCGATCTTGATGTCAGCGACTTTCTGAGTGTGCTGGCGGAAGACGCCAATACGTCGGCGATTTTGATGTATCTGGAGTCCATTCCCGACGCGTCCAGGTTTATGGCGGCGGCGCAAGCGGCCGCGCGACGCAAGCCGGTCATCGCGATAAGACCAGGGCGCCACGAGGCGGCCGCGCGTGCTGCCCAAACCCATACCGGGGCTCTGGCCGGCGCGGACAGTGTGGTGGATGCCGCGCTGCGTCGTGCGGGGGTCATACGCGTGCAGCATCTTGAGGACCTGTTCTCAGCGGCCGAAATCTGTGCGCGCTTTGCGCCATTGGAGCGCGGTCGGGTTGGTATTGTAACCAATGGCGGTGGGGCTGGCGTACTGGCAATTGACGAGTTGATCGATCGTGGGTGCGAGATTGCCGAGCTGTCGCAAGAAACGCTATCGACCCTGGAACAGGTCCTGCCGGCCAATTGGTCGCGCGCCAACCCGGTGGATATTATCGGGGATGCCAAAGCAGAGCGCTACGTTGCGGCTCTGCGCGCAGTTGCTGCGGATCCTGGGGTCGACGTGGTCCTGGCGATGAATTGCCCGACGGCGCTCGCTGCGCCCAGCGATGCCGCGCAAGGCGTGGTATCGGTGGTTGAGCACGGCCTGATCAATGGCAAGCCGGTGTTGGCAACATGGCTCGGAGAGCACGCTGCTGCCGGTGCCCGCAACCTACTCAACGGGGCAGGCGTGGCCACTGTGAACACACCTTCAAAAGCCGCTGATGCCGTTGAAATGCTGACCCGATGGCACCGCGCCAGCCTGTTGCTGCAGCGCGTTTCGACAGATTTGGTTGGTTCGGATGATCGGGCCAGCGCGGCCGCCGTTTTGGAGGGAGCTGCGAGACAGTGCCGCAGCATGCTGACTGAACCCGAAGCCAAAACCGTTCTGGCGGCCTATGGCATTGCCGTGCCGCACACCATGACAGTGCTGCGTGTCGACGATGTTGGGGAGGCGGCGACGCAGTTGCTGGCTGGCGGTGGGCAGGTTGCCGTCAAAATGCTGTCCTCCACGCTGACCCACAAGTCTGATCTGGGCGGTGTCGTCCTCGGTCTTGCTTCTGCAAAGGAGGCCGTTGCTGCTGCGCAGGAAATTGCCGACAGGCTTGCCGATCTCGGGGTTGGCGCTGAACTGGAAGGATTCAGCGTTCAGGAGATGATCGTCCGGCCCCGCGCCGAGGAGCTTTTGATCGGTATTACCACAGATCCGGTATTCGGACCGGCGCTGATGTTCGGGGCAGGGGGTGTTTCGGTCGAGGTGGTGCGCGATACCACCATGGAGCTGCTACCGGTGGACCGTGCACTGGCTGCGGACATGATTGATCGCACACGCGTCAGTGCTTTGCTGGCGGGCTATCGCGACAGGCCGGCGGTGGATCGCGATGCGATTGTCCTTGTGCTGATGGCTGTGTCGCGGCTGGTCACGGATTTTCCGCAGATCAATGCGATCGATATCAATCCGGTGCTGGCCGATGCAGACGGCGCTGTCGCACTCGATGCCCGGATCGAGCTCAACCTCGACGCCGATCCACCACGCTGATTTTCCAGTGGGCCGCTGAGTTGATTTGGGTCAAGGCGTCGCGGGCACATCTGCTGCATGGTTCCGATATCGACAGATAGCGGGACGGGACGCATGAATTTCCTTGGGTTGACCGCAGGCTACAGTTTTATCACCTCAAGCAATCGCTCTTGGTCACCACTCATCTTGCTGCCCGGGTGTGGGCATGGGTGAGGCACAGCGAGACCACTTTCTGCTTGCGATCAATGCTGGTTCGTCGAGCCTGAAGTTCGCCGTCTTTCGGCAGACAGACCTTGTCCAAACGGCCGGTGGCGCAGTCAATCGTATTGGACAGTCTGATAGCCGGCTGACAATTGATGGAGGTGACATTGGTCCCGTACCATCAGCCACCCATGCTGAAGCGGTTGAACACGCGCTGGCCTGGATAGACCGGGCCTTTGGCATTGGGTCCCTGGTGGCCATCGGGCATCGCATTGTGCATGGCGGTGCCGCCTACCGTGAACATTGTGTGGTCGATGAAGCCGTCATTGCCGAGCTTGAACGCATCGTCGACTACGCACCCGAGCATTTGCCGTCAGAGATTGCGATTGTCAGGCTGTGTCGCGCGCGGTTCCCGAACGTGCCGCAAATTGCGTGTTTTGATACCGTTTTCCATCGGGACATGCCGCTTGTCGCCAGACAATTATCAATACCGCGTCGGTTCACTGAAGTCGGCGTTGAACGGTATGGTTTTCATGGGCTTTCTTGTAGCTACGTGCTTGAGGTTTTGAACAGGCTCGACCCTGATCGCGCACGAGGCCGGGTCGTTCTGGCCCATATCGGCAATGGGGTCAGCCTGAGCGCAGTGCGTGCTGGCCGCAGCATTGATACAACGATGGGGTTTACGCCTGCAGCGGGCGTTCCCATGGGAACCCGTAGCGGTGACATCGACCCTGGACTGGTCCGCTATCTGACCAAGACGGAGCGGCTGGACGCAGACGCATTCGACCATCTGGTCAATCACCAATCGGGCCTGCTCGGCATGTCGGAAATCAGCGCCGATGTGCGCATCCTGCTGGACGCAGAGACGCAGGATAGCCGGGCAGCAAAGGCGCTTGGTGTCTATTGCTATCGCATTCGGCAAGCCATTGGCGCTCTCGCTGCAAGCCTCGGCGGTCTTGATGCGCTCGTCTTTACAGGCGGTGTTGGGGAGAATGCTGCTGTTATTCGCGAGCGCGTCTGTGCCGAGCTTGAGTTTCTTGGAATCGCGCTCGATCCCACCAGCAACCAGGCCAATGCCATCACCATTTCGACCGATACTGCCCGTGTCGGCGTACACGTTATTCCGACGGACGAGGAAGCGGTTATCGCCGCGGCCGTTATCCGATTGCTCAAGCAGGAGACTTTCGCGTCATGACCAACCCACTCTCAGCTGACCTGCTAGCCCGTATGGACGCCTACTGGCGCGCTGCAAACTACCTTTCGGTGGGACAGATCTATCTGCGCGACAATCCACTGCTGCGCGAGAAACTGACGCTGGATCACGTCAAGCCACGGCTGCTTGGGCACTGGGGGACGACCCCAGGACTGAATTTTATCTATGCCCATCTCAATCGCGTCATCAAGGAGCGCGATCTGGATATGATTTACGTAACCGGGCCAGGGCACGGTGGCCCAGGGCTGGTAGCCAACACCTATCTTGAGGGCACCTATAGCGAGTTCTATCCCGAGATTGGGGAGGATGAGGCTGGCCTTACCACGCTGGTCCGGCAGTTTTCCTGGCCCGGTGGCATTCCCAGTCATGTGGCTGCGGAAACGCCCGGGTCGATCAATGAGGGAGGCGAGCTGGGTTATTCACTGATGCATGCCTATGGGGCGGCGTTTGACAACCCGGAGTTGATCGTGACCTGCGTCGTGGGTGACGGGGAAGCAGAGACCGGTGCTCTTGCGACCAGTTGGCATTCCAACAAGTTTCTCAACCCGGCGCGTGATGGCGCAGTGCTGCCAATTCTGCACCTGAACGGCTACAAGATCGCCAGTCCCACCATACTTGCCCGGATCAGCCATGACGAACTTGATGCGTTACTGCGTGGTTACGGGTATGCGCCCCATTTCGTGGAGGGCCACGATCCCGAGCTGATGCATCAGGCCATGGCATCGGCCATGGATAAGGTGATGGACGAGATTGCGGCCATTCAGCTCGCAGCACGCAGCGGGGTGGAGGTGCCGCGGCCGGCCTGGCCGATGATTGTGTTGCGCTCGCCCAAGGGCTGGACCGGACCCAAGGAAGTGGATGGTAATCCAACCGAGGACTCCTGGCGTTCCCATCAGGTTCCTCTGTCCAAGCTTGCCGAGGTTCCCGGCCATCTCAAAGTGCTTGAGGACTGGCTACTCAGCTATCGCGCTGAAGAACTTTTTGATGATGCAGGTAAGCTCCTCCCTGAATTGGCCGCGTTGGCGCCGAGCGGCAACCGCCGCATGGGCGCCAATCCGCATGCCAATGGCGGACTGCTGCTCAAGGATCTCAAGCTACCTGATTTCCGCGATTATGCGCTTGATGTGTCATCGCCTGGAGCTGTTGAGGGCGAGTCGACACGCGTCGCCGGGGCGTTTCTGCGCGATGTCTTGAAGCTCAACGATGGCGCGCAGAATTTTCGGGTATTCGGTCCCGATGAGACGCAGTCAAACCGGCTCGGGGCTGTGTTTGAAGTGACCGACCGGGTCTTCATGGGAGACCTGATCGAGACGGACCGACAGATTTCACCGGATGGCCGCGTAATGGAAGTGCTCAGCGAGCACCTCTGTCAGGGATGGCTGGAGGGATATCTGGTTACGGGCCGGCACGGATTTTTCTCGTGCTACGAGGCTTTTATCCATGTGGTGGATCTGATGTTCAATCAGCACGCCAAATGGCTCAACGTCTCCAAGAGCGTGCCGTGGCGTAAACCGATTGCCTCGTTGACCTATCTGTTGACGTCGCATGTATGGCGTCAGGACCATAACGGGTTCAGCCATCAGGATCCGGGCTTCATCGATCACGTCATGAACAAGAAGGCTGGTGTGGTGCGGGTCTATATGCCGCCCGACGCCAATACGCTGCTATCGGTCGTCGATCATTGTCTGCGCAGTCGTGACTACATTAATGTGATCGTGGCGGGAAAGCAGCCCGAGCCGCAATGGCTGGACGGCCCTGCTGCTGAGGCGCATTGCGCTGCCGGACTGGGCGTCTGGGAATGGGCCTCAAATTGCGGCACTGAAGAACCCGATGCCGTTGTGGCATGTGCCGGGGATGTGCCGACGATGGAAGCGCTGGCGGCGGTAGCGCTACTGCGAGAGCAAGCGCCCGATATCAAGCTGCGCTTCGTCAATGTGGTTGATCTGATGGCGCTGCAGCCACCCAGCATCCATCCGCATGGCATTGATGATGCAGCGTTTGATGCCATGTTTACAACCGACAAGCCGGTGATTTTCGTTCATCACGGCTATCCAGCCCTGATCCACCGACTGACTTATCGGCGGAGCAATCATGACAATTTCCACGTCCATGGATTTCAGGAGGAGGGGACGACCACCACACCTTTTGACATGGCTGTGCTCAACCAGATTGACCGGTTTCATGTCGCCAAGGACGTGATTGACCGGGTGCCGCGTCTGGCAGACCGACGTGAGGCATTTGCGGATCTGGTTGCCAGCAGGCTTGCGGAACACAACGACTATATTCGTGAGAACGGCGAGGACTTACCGGAAATCCGCAACTGGGTCTGGCCTGGTTAGAGGGCAGTGACCGGAGCCGGCATCGTTCATAACAACGTGATGCGGGTGATCTGAGGTAACCAAACGGCCATATAATGCGAACTGAGGAGCAGATAGCTCCAACAAAGGTACACTCATGTCCAGAACTCTTGCCCTATCAGCCAGTCGCCAGAACGGGTGGCGGGTCACCGTCGCCTCCTTGCTGCTGCTGCCCGCCATGGCATTGGGGTTTTTCAATCAGCCTGTTGCCGCACAGGAAGCGCCCGTCGTGATCCCTGCACCGGCGCTCGATCTGACTGAAACAGGCAGCAGCGCAACCGCGATTTTCGCTGGCGGGTGTTTTTGGGGTGTTCAGGGCGTGTTTCAGCACGTCAATGGCGTCACCATGGCGGTGTCTGGCTATTCCGGCGGCGCTGCTGAGACGGCAACTTATGAGCTCACCGGTAGCGGAACGACCGGTCACGCTGAAGCCGTTCAGGTGAACTATGACCCCGCCATCATCAGCTATGGCGAACTGCTGCAGATCTATTTCTCGGTGGCACACAATCCTACCCAGCTCAATTATCAGGGGCCAGACCGCGGGACGCAATATCGTTCGACGATCTTCGCGGTGAACGATGAGCAGGCCGAAACGGCCAAGGCCTATATTGAACAGCTTGATGCCGCAGATCGCTTTGAGGGGCCGATCGTGACCACCATTGAGCCGTTTGAGGCGTTCTATGCTGCTGAGCAGTATCACCAGGACTTTCTGACGCTGAACCCGTCATGGCCCTATATCGTGGTTCATGACCTTCCCAAGATCGCTGCGCTCGAGGCGATCTTTCCCGATTCCTTCAGGGAAGACCCCGTGCTCGTCGGAAGTCTCTAGCCGAAGCTGGTAGCCACAGGCGGCTAAAGTCGCCTGTGACACATATGCAACGCTGAACGGTGCTGTTGCGTACAGAGCGGAACGGGTTCGAAAAGGGCGCGTTCTGGCTGCAACGCTTCAATACCTGCAAGGAGAACGGCAATGCGCATGTTCAACACTATCGCTATCACCGCACTGGCCACCTCGCTCAGCCTGGGCACGGCAATTGGTGCCGATCTGATCACCGTGCCGACCAGCAGTACCGCTGACATCCCCGTCTACGAGGACGCCGGCTTTGACTGGAATGGCTTTTACGGCGGCCTCTATGGCGTTGCGCAGAACAGTGAAGTTGCCGGCACGCAATATGGCCTGGGTGTTCAGGCTGGCGTGAACGCGCAGTTTGATTTCTACCTGCTTGGCGCTGAAGTTGCCGTGCATGGCCTGACCGGCGATGCGGGAAACACCAGCTATGGTCAGCTTCTGGGCCGTGCCGGCCTGGTGGTGACTGACGACGTGGTTGTCTACGCGGCCGGCGGTTATGGAATCGATCTGGGCGTGCCCGAAGAAGATGACGCTCTTCTGGGTGGCGGTCTGGAGGTCGCGCTGACCGACAATGTGTCGATCGACGCACAATATCTCCGGAGTTTTCCGCTGAGCGGTGATAACGCCAAAGACCAGATTTCAGTGGGGGCCAATTTCCACTTCTAGCCTAGAAACCCTGGGTTTTCAGCCCGCAGTTAAAGGTCCGAAATCCAAACAGCTCCGCCTTGGCGGGGCTGTTTTTGTTGGTGGGGTGGCGCAATTATGGCGAAGGTGTGGCTTGACGGAGCGACTCAGTCATGAACACATGTGCGCCACTTCGTCGCCCTCTTCTGCAGGGTGATTGGTGGGATTTGTATCAAATTGGGCCAAATGCGCGACATTGGCGCAACACCTCCCCCCAAATGGTCATGGAATGTTATCCGCACCGCCTAATTTCGATAGGCGGAGGCTTGCCACGCGCGTTGTGCTGATGCATCTAACGGTGGACTACGGTTAACTCTATGGGAGTGCAAGATATGTTTGTACGTTCGCTTTCTCTCGGTGTGGCTGCTGCCGCGCTGCTCGCTGGTGGTGCTCAGGCCGCCGATCTGATCATCCCAACGACCCCAATGCCGATCTATGAGTCGGCTGGTTTCAGCTGGGAAGGTCTCTATGCAGGCGTTAACGCTGGTGGCGTGTTCACCAACGCAAACGGTCTGACCAATCTGCAGGCTAGCACCTCGCAGTTTTCGGTTGGTGGTGCTGTCGGCGTGAACTTCATCGCCTATGACCCAATCCTGCTCGGCCTCGAAGTTCAGGGCGACTACGTGTTCCAGGACGGCGATGACGCCGGCATGTTCCTGGCACTGGCTCGCGTTGGCGCAGTCGTGACCGATCAGGTCATGGTCTACGCTGCTGGCGGTGTTGGCATGACCAGCCGTTCGGGCACCACTGAAAACATCTATGCCATCGGTGGTGGTGTTGAAGTTGCAGTGACCGAATCTGTGTCGGTTCGTGGTGAAGTTCTGGGTCTCGGCGATTTCTCGAGCGCCGCTGGCGACCAGTTCTTTGACGGTGCCAAGGCAACCGTCGGCGTGTTCTACCACTTCTAAGATTTGCAATCGGGAAGGGCGGTTCGCCGCCCTCCTGACCTAGCGTCTTGCAAACCCAATTCGGCGAACCGCTCTGCGGTTCGCCGTTTTGCTTTGCAGCGGGGTCTCGCTTCTGGCGCGGCCCTTTTTTGTGCGCTGTGGCCCGCGAATCTTGCAGCGCGATTCTGATGTTGCGGGGCGCAGGCCGTTTGATGGTCCGATCATTTGACCGCGAATGCTGCGACGCACATAGGCAGTGAGCGACGCTCAGGCCCGTGGAGCCGGGGTATGATATATGAATATTTTTGTCATATTTTCTTTCCCTTGAAACACGATAGGCAAAGGTCTAAGCCCAACCCATCATCTGTCGCGTCGGTTCGCTGGCCCCAATTGCCTGTGATGCTCACGTGACGCCGGTCGCCCGACCGGACTAGAAAACAGGCTGCCGCATGACTGATTTGCTCAGCGATTATCTGCCCATCATCATTTTCCTTGGCTTGTCTGCCGTTATCGGCCTCGCCTTGTTGGTGGTTCCTTTTCTCGTCGCCGTGAAGAACCCAGATCCGGAGAAGGTGTCTGCCTTCGAGGCCGGCTTCGATGCGTTCGACGACGCGCGCATGAAGTTCGATGTCCGATTCTATCTGGTGTCGATCCTGTTCATCATTTTCGATCTCGAAGTGGCGTTCCTGTTCCCTTGGGCAGTTGCGTTTCAGGATGTGGGTTGGTTCGGCTTCTGGTCGATGATGATCTTCCTGGGCGTGCTGACGGTCGGCTTTATCTATGAATGGCGGAAAGGGGCCCTGGAATGGGATTGAGCGATAACGAAACGCTTGTCGCGCCGCGCCCGACGGGCCTGATCGATCCGCGGACCCAGCAGGTTGCTGGTGCCAATGATCCATTCTTCACCGATGTGACGGACGAACTGGCTGACAAGGGTTTTCTTGTCTCCACTGTGTCGCAGCTGGTGACATGGGCGCGCACTGGTTCGCTGATGTGGATGCAGACGGGTCTGGCTTGCTGCGCCGTTGAAATGATGCAGATGTCGATGCCACGCTACGATATCGAGCGCTTTGGTACGGCGCCGCGCGCATCGCCACGCCAGTCAGACGTATTGATCGTCGCCGGCACGCTGACCAACAAGATGGCGCCAGCTCTGCGCAAGGTCTACGACCAGATGCCTGAGCCGCGCTATGTCATTTCGATGGGTAGCTGCGCCAATGGTGGCGGCTATTACCACTATTCCTATTCGGTGGTTCGCGGTTGTGACCGTGTGCTGCCGGTAGACGTCTATGTCCCTGGCTGCCCTCCGACGGCTGAAGCGCTTCTGTACGGCATTTTGCTGTTGCAGAAAAAGATTCGCCGTACCGGCACCATCGAACGTTAGGACCGCTGAATATGGATGAAGCCATTCAGGTTGATCCGCTTGTGGACCTTGGCCAGCATATCGCTGGTGCATTGGGTGATGCGGTTGTTGATCAGAAGGTCACCTTTGGCGAGCTGACGCTTACGGTCGATCGCGAGTCGATTGTCGCTGTCGCGACGTTCCTGCGCGACGACCCGAAGTGTCGCTTTGTCAGCTTTGTGGATGTCTGCGGCGCTGACTACCCGGAGCGCGATGAGCGATTTGACGTCGTCTACCATTTCATGAGCCCTTATCTGAACCATCGGGTGAGGGTGAAGCTGAGTACCGATGACGTTACACCTGTGCCGAGCATTACCGGTGTGTTCCGCGGTGCTGACTGGTTCGAACGCGAGACTTACGATCTCTACGGCGTGCTGTTCTCGGGTCATAACGATCTGCGACGCATTCTGACCGATTATGGTTTTGACGGCCATCCGCTGCGCAAGGACTTCCCGGTCTCGGGCTTTGTGCAGGTGCGCTACGACGAAGAGCGCAAGCGCGTGGTCTATGAGCCCGTGCAATTGATGCAGGAATTCCGCACCTTTGACTATTTGTCGCCCTGGGAAGGTACCGATTATGTGCTGCCCGGTGACGAGAAGGCCAAGCAATGACCGTTGAAGCCAATGTTCGCAATTTCACCATCAATTTTGGCCCGGTCCATCCGTCTGCCCATGGTGTGCTGCGCCTCATTCTCGAACTCGACGGTGAAGTCGTCGAGCGCGTAGATCCGCATATCGGTCTGCTGCACCGCGGTACTGAAAAGCTGATTGAGTCAAAGACCTATCTGCAGGCTGTTCCGTATTTCGATCGTCTGGACTATGTGGCCCCGATGAACCAGGAGCATGCATTTGCTCTGGCCGTCGAGAAGCTGCTGGGCTTGGAAGTGCCGCGCCGTGGCCAGTTGATCCGGGTGCTGTATTCGGAGATCGGTCGTCTGCTGGCGCATCTGATGAACGTGACCACACAGGCCATGGACGTTGGTGCGTTGACACCGCCGGTCTGGGGCTTTGAGTGGCGCGAAAAGCTGATGATCTTTTATGAGCGTGCTTCGGGCGCGCGCATGCATGCTGCTTATTTCCGTCCCGGTGGTGTACATCAGGATCTGCCACACGCTCTGGTCGATGATATCGACACGTTCTGCGACGAGTTCCTGGTTTTCGTGAAAGACCTCGATACGCTGCTGACTGACAACCGCATCTTCAAGCAGCGCAATGTCGACATCGGCGTTGTGAAGCTGGAAGACGCCTGGAACTGGGGATTCTCCGGCGTGATGGTGCGTGGTTCCGGCGCGGCTTGGGATTTGCGCAAGAGCCAGCCCTATGAATGCTATGACGAGATGGAATTCGATATTCCAATCGGTAAGAACGGCGACTGCTATGACCGCTATCTGATCCGTATGGAAGAGATGCGTCAGTCAGCCAAGATCATGAAGCAGTGTGTGGTCAAGCTGAATGCTGCTGATGGCAAGGGTCCGGTGTCGTCGCTGGATGGCAAGGTTGTGCCGCCCAAGCGCGCCGAAATGAAGCAGTCGATGGAAGCGCTGATCCATCACTTCAAGCTCTATACCGAAGGCTACAAGGTTCCCGCTGGCGAGGTATATGCCTGTGTGGAAGCGCCAAAGGGTGAGTTTGGTGTGTATCTGGTCAGCGATGGCACCAACAAGCCATACCGTTGCAAGATCCGCGCGCCGGGTTTTGCGCATTTGTCGGCCATGGATTTCCTCTGTCGCGGCCACATGCTGGCTGACGTCTCGGCAATCCTTGGCTCGCTCGATATCGTGTTCGGAGAGGTTGATCGCTGATGGTTTCGCGTCGCCTGGCTGACGAGTCGGTTCAACCGACGTCGTTCGCATTTAGTGCTGAGAACGCCAAATGGGCGGAATGGAAGATCGGTTTGTACCCGACCGGCCGTCAGCAGTCTGCCGTTATCCCGCTATTGATGCGGGCGCAGGATCAGGATGGCTGGGTCAGCCGCGCTACGATCGAAACGATCGCGGACATGCTTGGCATGGCCTACATTCGTGTTCTGGAAGTGGCAACGTTCTATACCCAGTTTCAGTTGCAGCCCGTTGGTACGCGCGCCCACATTCAGGTATGCGGCACCACGCCGTGTATGCTGCGTGGCGCAGGCGATCTGATTGCGATCTGCAAAAGCAAGATCCATCACGACCCGCACCATCTCAATGCTGATGGCACCATGAGCTGGGAAGAGGTCGAGTGTGCTGGTGCGTGCGTGAATGCGCCGATGGTCACGATCTATCATGACACCTACGAAGATCTGACGGGCGAGCGCTTCGAAGAGATCGTGGACGCTTTTGCTGCAGGCAAGGGTGACACGATCAAGCCGGGTCCCCAGATTGAGCGTTTGCATTCCGCGGCCGAAGGTGGACAGACCACACTGCTGGTGAAGCCGACTGCTAAACGTGAAAAGTTCATTCCGCCAGCTGCGCCGGAAGACGCTGCCGCTGCTGCGCCGGCCGCCAAGCCGACAACTGCTGCCAAGCCCAAGGACGTGACTGCAGAGTCTGCGCCTGCCATCAAGGGTACGCCCGATGCGGCCAAGGTCTCGCAGGGCAAGGCAGAAGCCGAACGCAAGGCTGCCGATGCGGCTGCAAATGCCAATGGCAAACCGAACAACGCCATGCGTCCCAAGGCGACTGGTGCAGAATCCGATGCGGGCAAGGTTGATGGGGGCAGGGCTGCAACCAAGACGCCGAAGCCACGTCAAGCTGATGCTGCAGAGGCGCCAGCCAAGAAGAGCCGCACGATCATTGCGCCCAAGGCCAATCCGGCCGAGGTCAATCCAGTGGCCGAGAAGGGTGGCGCTGCGCCGCTGTTCAGCGCGCCTGCTGGTAGTGCCGATGATCTCAAGCTGATCTCTGGTGTTGGACCGGTGCTAGAGCGCAAACTCAATGCGCTGGGCATCACCAAGTGGAGCCAGGTCGCGGCGTTCAGCGCTGATGATGTGGCCAAGGTAGATGACGCGCTCAGCTTCAAGGGTCGTATCACCCGTGATGACTGGATCAAGCAAGCTGCCGCTCTGGCCAAAGGCGGTGAGGCAGAATATGCCCGCGTCTTCGGCAAGAAGCCGCGATAGGAGTGTGAAGAGTGCTCGCTGATAAAGATCGCATTTTCACCAATCTGTACGGTCAACACGACTGGACGCTGGCTGGCGCGCGCGAACGCGGCGCCTGGGTCGGCACCAAGGAATTCATTGATTCCGGCCGTGACTGGATTACCAATGAAGTCAAAGCTTCTGGCCTGCGCGGCCGCGGAGGTGCGGGTTTCCCACTGCGTTGAAGTGGACCTTTATGCCCAAGGTCAGCGATGGCCGGCCGCATTACCTTCTGGTCAATGCCGATGAGTCCGAGCCTGGTACCTGCAAGGATCGCGATATCCTACGGCATGATCCGCACCATCTGGTCGAGGGTTGCCTGCTGGCGGCCCGCGCGATGGATGCGCATCTGGCCTTTATCTACGTGCGTGGTGAGTTCATCCGTGAGCGCCAGCATCTGGAACGCGCCGTCGAGGAGGCCTATGAGGCCAAGTTGATCGGCAAGGATAATATCCACGGCTGGGATCTGGACATCATCGTCCATCACGGCGCCGGCGCTTACATCTGCGGCGAAGAAACCGCGTTGATGGAGTCGCTGGAAGGCAAGAAGGGTCAACCCCGTCTCAAGCCGCCATTCCCGGCTGGCATGGGTGTCTACGGCAATCCCACGACCGTGAACAACGTCGAGTCGATCGCGGTTGTACCCGAAATTCTGCGCCGCTCGGGCGCCTGGTTCTCCTCGATTGGTCGTGCCAACAATACTGGTACCAAGCTGATGTGCGTGTCAGGCCATGTGAATCGGCCGGCGACTTTCGAAGAGGCCATGGGCGAAAGCTTCAAGGACATCATCGAGAAGCATTGCGGCGGTATTCGTGGTGGCTGGGACAATCTGCTTGCGGTTATTCCGGGTGGTGCGTCGGTGCCATGTGTGCCCGGCGAGCGTATTCAGGACGCCATTGTCGATTTTGATGGTTTGAAGGAAGCCGGCTCATCGCTGGGCACCGCGGCTATCATCGTGATGGACAAGCAGACCGACATCATCAAGGCCATCTGGCGCCTGTCGGCTTTCTACAAGCATGAGAGCTGTGGGCAGTGCACGCCATGCCGTGAAGGCACAGGCTGGATGATGCGCGTGATGGAGCGCATGGTCGAAGGCCGCGCCCAGAAGCGCGAAATCGACATGCTGTTCGAAGTGACCAAGCAGATTGAAGGTCACACTATCTGTGCTTTGGGCGACGCCGCTGCGTGGCCGATCCAGGGCCTGATCCGCAATTTCCGTCATGTGATCGAAGAGCGGATCGACCAGTATACATATTCATCCACCAGCGACGGCGCCGTGCCGTCGATCGCGGCGGAGTAGGGCTGATGGCAAGTATCAAAGTTGACGGCCAGCTCGTCGAAGTTCCTGACTACTACACGCTGATGCAGGCGGCCGAAGCCGCTGGCGCGGAAATTCCGCGCTTCTGTTATCACGACCGCCTGTCGGTCGCCGGTAACTGCCGCATGTGTCTGGTCGAAGTGAAGGGTGGTCCGCCAAAGCCGACCGCCAGTTGCGCCATGGCGGTCAAGGACATGCGTCCGGGCCCCAATGGCGAGCCGCCTGAAATGTTCACCAACACGCCAATGGTCAAAAAGGCCCGTGAAGGCGTGATGGAGTTCCTGCTGATCAACCACCCGCTGGATTGCCCGATCTGCGATCAGGGCGGCGAGTGCGATCTGCAGGACCAGGCCATGGCCTATGGCGTGGACAAGAACCGGTTTGCGGAAAACAAGCGCGCCGTCGAAGACAAGTATATTGGCCCACTGGTCAAGACCTCGATGAACCGCTGCATTCACTGCACGCGCTGTGTTCGGTTCACTACCGAAG
The DNA here is from genome assembly GCF_055808475.1 of Devosia sp. J2-20. Lineage (NCBI taxonomy): Bacteria > Pseudomonadati > Pseudomonadota > Alphaproteobacteria > Hyphomicrobiales > Devosiaceae > Devosia > Devosia sp. J2-20. The sequence continues at coordinate 1,679,386 of NZ_CM147870.1, forward strand.
TGGCCGGCATTGCCGAAATGGGCCTGCTGGGTCGCGGTGAAGACGCCGAGATCACCACCTATCTCGAACAAGCGCTTAGCAGTGAGTTGCAGGGTAATGTGATTGATCTGTGCCCGGTGGGCGCACTGACCTCCAAGCCCTACGCGTTCAATGCGCGCCCCTGGGAATTGACCAAGACGGAATCCATCGACGTGATGGATGCTGTTGGCTCCAACATCCGCGTTGATAGCCGCGGTCGCGAAGTGATGCGCATCCTGCCGCGCGTCAATGAGGCGATCAATGAGGAGTGGATTTCTGACAAGACCCGCTTTGTGTGGGATGGGCTCAAGAGCCAGCGTCTGGATCGCCCCTATGTTCGCAAGGGTGGCAAGCTCAAGGCTGCCAGCTGGGATGAAGCACTCGCTACTGTTGCGGCACGCGTCAAGAAGGCCGGCAGCAAGGTTGGCGCGATCGCCGGTGATCTGGCGGCTGTCGAAGAGATGTACGCGCTCAAGAGCCTGCTGGCTTCAGTTGGCTCAGGCATGACTGACGTGCGGCCGGCAATGTCGGGGATTGATCCTTCGATGCCGCGTTCGGCCTACATGTTCAACCCGACTATTGCCGGGATCGAGCAGGCTGATGCGATTGTCATCATTGGTGCCAATCCCCGTCTTGAGGCGTCGTTGGTCAATGCGCGTATTCGCAAGACCTGGCGCGCGACCGGCCTGCCAATCGCCCTGATCGGTGAAGCGGCAGACCTGACTTATGAATACACCCATTTGGGTGCGGGCTTTGAAACGCTGGCCGATCTGGCCGCGGGCAAGGGCCACTTCGCCGAGATCCTGGGCAATGCCAAACGGCCGCTGATCATCGTCGGTGAAGGCGCAGTCTCGCATGCTTCGCTTGGCAAGCAGGTTGGCCGTGACACCATTGCGCTGGCCGCCAAGCTGGCGACTGCTGGCAAGGACGTCGAAGCGGACTGGAATGGCTTTGCGCTGTTGCACAATGCTGCCAGCCGCGTCGGCGGTCTCGATATTGGCTTCGTGCCGCATGATGGCGGCGTCTGCTCGGCAGACCAGATCGCGCTGGCCGGTAAGGGCGAGCTTGATGTGCTGTTTATGCTGGGCGCTGATGAGTATGACATGTCGGAAACCGGCAAGGCTTTCGTGGTCTATATCGGAACCCATGGTGACGCTGGTGCGCACCGTGCTGACGTGATCCTGCCGGCGGCGACCTACACCGAGAAATCGGGGACTTACGTGAACACCGAAGGGCGGGTTCAGGTGACCAACCGTGCGGTGTTCCCGCCGGGTGATGCCAAGGAAGACTGGGCCATTATCCGCGCCCTGTCGGGTGCCATGGGCAAGCCGTTGCCGTTCAATTCGCTGACCCAGTTGCGTGCAGCCATCTACGCTGAATTCCCGCATCTGGCGCGTATCGATCAGATCGCACCTGGCGCGGTTGCCGATGTGGCCAAGCTAGCCAAGGCCGTTATCAAGACCAAGTCGGCGCCGTTCGGTTCGGTGATCTCTGAGTTTTATCTCAGCAATCCAATCGCTCGCGCTTCGGCGGTCATGGGTGAATGCGCAGCTACCGCAGCCGGTCTCCGGCAGGCCGCGGAGTAGGGGAGCACAATGGACTTTTTCTCGCTGCTCTCGACTATCTGCTCGGTATCCCGCCCTTGGGCTGGGGTGTGCATGTCGGTTTTGTCTACAAGGCATTGCTGCTGCTGGTGAGCTTGCTGGTCTTTACCGCGTTCATCCTGCTGGCTGACCGCAAGATCTGGGCTGCCGTGCAGTTGCGCCGCGGTCCCAATGTGGTGGGGCCGTTTGGTCTGCTGCAGAGCTTCGCCGATCTGATCAAGTTCGCGCTCAAGGAACCTGTCATTCCGGGCGGTGCGGACAAGATCCTGTTCCTGCTCGCGCCCTTGCTGACGGCCACGCTGGCTTTGACCGGCTGGGTTGTTGTGCCCGTGGGTGAAGGCCTGGCGATTGCCGATATCAATCTTGGCATCCTGTATCTGCTGGCGATCTCATCGCTGGGCGTTTACGGCGTCATCATTGGTGGATGGGCCTCGAACTCGAAGTATCCGTTTCTTGGGTCGCTGCGTGCGGCGGCTCAGATGGTGTCCTATGAAGTGTCCATTGGCCTGGTGATCATCACTGTGCTGCTGTGCGTGGGTTCGCTGAACCTGACCGACATCGTGATCGCCCAGAAGGAAATGGGGCTGGCCAATATGATCGGCCTGCCGCAGCTGACGTTCCTGAACTGGTTCTGGCTGCCGCTGTTTCCAATGTTCGTGATCTTCTTTATTTCGGCGCTGGCTGAGACCAACCGCCCTCCATTCGATCTGGCCGAAGGCGAGTCCGAGCTGGTGGCCGGTTTCATGACCGAGTATTCGGCTACGCCATACATGCTGTTCATGCTGGGTGAGTACATCTCGATCCTGCTGATGTGCGCCATGACCACCATCCTGTTCCTGGGTGGTTGGACGGCACCAATTGATCTGCCACCGTTCACCTGGATTCCGGGTGTGGTGTGGTTCGTGATCAAGGTAAGCTTGGTGTTCTTCATGTTCGCCATGGCCAAGGCAATCGTGCCGCGCTACCGCTATGACCAGTTGATGCGCATTGGCTGGAAGCTGTTCCTGCCGCTGTCGCTGCTGATGGTCGTTATTGTTGCTTTCGTTCTTCAGCTCACCGGCTGGGGCTGGCATGGAGGGATGGCTTGATGCGCGTCGCCCAGTTTTTTAACACGCTGCTGCTCACCGAACTGGTGAAGGCCTTTGGCCTGACGATGCGGTATTTCTTTTCGCCCAAGCCAACCATCAACTACCCCTTCGAAAAGGGGCATGTGAGCCCCCGTTTTCGTGGTGAGCATGCATTGCGTCGCTATCCCAATGGCGAAGAGCGTTGCATTGCGTGCAAGCTGTGCGAGGCGATCTGCCCGGCACAGGCCATCACCATCGAAGCGGGCCCACGCCAGAATGACGGTACCCGTCGTACCATCCGGTACGATATCGACATGGTGAAATGCATCTATTGCGGCTTCTGTCAGGAAGCTTGTCCGGTTGATGCCATCGTCGAAGGGCCGAACTTCGAGTTTGCGACTGAAACGCGTGAAGAGCTGTATTTCTCCAAAGAAAAGCTGCTCGCCAATGGCGATCGTTGGGAGCGAGAAATCGCTGCCAATCTGTCCGCCGACGCACCGTATCGCTGAGAGGGAAGACGATGACGCTTCCACTATTCTTCTTCTATCTGTTCGCAGCCATCGCTGTGGCGTCGGCGTTCATGGTCATTTCGGCCAAGAACCCGGTGCATGCCGTGCTGTTCCTGATTTTGACGTTCTTCAACGCGTCGGGCCTGTTCATGCTCGCCGGGGCCGAGTTCCTGGCACTGATCCTGATCGTGGTTTATGTCGGCGCTGTGGCGGTGCTGTTCCTGTTCGTGGTGATGATGCTCGACGTGGACTTCGCCTCGTTGCGGCAGGGCTTCCTGCAATACGCGCCTGTCGGGGTGGTGGTCGGCGTGATCCTGCTCCTCGAACTGCTGCTGCTGGCGGGCAGCTTCGTGGTGTCGCCGGAGGTGACCAGTTCGGCTGTACTGCCAATGGATGGCGGCGTGGACAATATCCGGGCTATCGGCCAGGTGCTGTACACGCGTTACGTCTTCCTGTTCCAAGGTGCGGCCGCCGTGCTGCTGGTGGCGATGATCGGCGCGATCGTGCTGACCCTGCGTCACAAGAGCAACGTCAAAAGGCAGGACCCGATCAAGCAGGTCGGCCGCCGTCCATCGGAAACGCTGGAAGTCGTCAAAGTCAAAAGTGGTCAAGGGCTGTAGGGGGCAAATATGGGCACCGGTATCGAGCTTGGTCACTATCTGACCGTTGGCGCCATTCTGTTCACGCTTGGCGTGTTCGGCATCTTCATCAACCGCAAGAACATCATCGTCATTCTGATGTCGGTTGAATTGATCCTGCTGGCAGTGAATTTGAATTTCGTCGCGTTCAGCGCGCAGCTAAATGACCTTCAGGGTCAGATCTTTGCGCTGCTGATCCTGACTGTGGCTGCTGCCGAAGCGGCCATCGGGCTGGCCATTCTGGTCATTTTCTATCGCAACCGTGGTTCGATCGCGGTTGAAGACGTCAACATGATGAAGGGCTAAGAACCACCGCTATGATCCAAGCGATTGTTTTCCTGCCCCTTATCGGCGCGCTAATTGCCGGTCTGTTGGGGCGTACCATCGGCCACCGGAACAGTGAGTACATCACCACCGGTCTGCTGATTCTGTCAGCTGTTCTGAGCTGGGTTGTATTCCTGCCCGTCGCCTTTGGCGGCGGTCTCGCGGGTGCCGAAGTTGACGGTCATACCGCTGTCCTCAAGATCGAGCTGATGCGCTGGATCCAGGTCGGCGATATGGACCTGCGCTGGGTGCTGCGCGTTGATACGCTGACGGCCATCATGCTGGTGGTGGTCAATACGGTCTCGGCCTTGGTGCATGTCTATTCGATCGGCTACATGGCCGACGACCCACATCGCAGCCGGTTCTTTGCCTATCTCTCGCTGTTCACCTTCGCCATGCTGATGCTGGTGACGGCTGACAACTTCCTGCAGATGTTCTTCGGCTGGGAAGGTGTGGGTCTGGCGTCCTATCTACTGATTGGTTTCTGGTACACAAAGCCATCCGCCACTGCGGCGGCAATGAAGGCCTTTGTGGTCAACCGCGTTGGTGACTTCGGCTTTGCCCTGGGCATTTTCGGCGCCTTCATGGTGCTGGGTCATATTGACTTCGACGGGGCGTTCCACGCGGCTGAAGGTTTTGCCACAACTGGCCTGCCAGTTATGCAGTTCCTAGGCTGGCAGCTCGATGCCATGACCGTGGTTTGCCTGCTGTTGTTCATGGGTGCCATGGGCAAGTCGGCGCAGTTCCTGCTGCACACCTGGCTGCCGGACGCCATGGAAGGCCCGACACCGGTGTCGGCGCTGATCCATGCGGCTACCATGGTGACAGCTGGTGTGTTCATGGTGGCGCGTCTGTCGCCACTGTTTGAAACATCGCCTGCGGCCATGACCTTTGTGCTGGTGATCGGTGCCATTACGGCGTTCTTTGCGGCGACGGTTGGTCTGGTTCAGAACGACATCAAACGCGTTATCGCCTATTCTACCTGTTCGCAGCTGGGCTATATGTTCGTTGCGCTCGGGGCAGGGGCCTACTCGGCCGGCGTATTCCACCTGTTCACGCATGCCTTCTTCAAGGCCTTGTTGTTCCTGGGAGCTGGCGCGGTCATCCACGCCATGCATCACGAGCAGGACATGCGGAATATGGGTGGCCTGCGCCACAAGATCCCGGTGACCTATGCCATGATGCTGATCGGCACGCTGGCCCTGACTGGTGTTGGTATCCCCGGTAGCGAGTGGTTGGGTTTTGCCGGCTTCTTCTCCAAGGATTCCATTATCGAAGCGGCTTATGTCGTGGGCGGTAATACCGGCATGTTCGCCTTCTGGATGCTTGTGATCGCAGCACTGTTCACGAGCTTCTATTCGTGGCGGCTGATCCACCTGACCTTCCACGGCGCGCCACGTCCAGCTGCTCATGGTCATGATGATCATGCAGCGCATGACGATCACGGTTCGGCCTATGATCACGCCCATGAAGCACCCAATGTGATGCTGGTGCCACTCTATGTGCTGGGCGCCGGTGCTGTGCTGGCGGGTGCGGTGTTCTATTCGATGTTCTTCCACGATGTGGGCCATATCGAACACTTCTTTGCCGGTGCCGTTGTTGTCGACCACGAGATCATCGAGGCCGCCCATCACGTGCCGGTCTGGGTCAAGTGGAGCGCGACGATTGCCATGATCCTCGGCTTTGTCGCCGCCTACTGGATGTATATCCGTCGTCCGGAAATGCCTGCTCGACTGGCCGGCACCAATCCGGGGCTCTACAAGTTCCTGCTCAACAAGTGGTACTTCGACGAACTTTACGACACGATCTTCGTCAAGCCAGCCTTGTGGATCGGACGCGCCTTCTGGAAGGGTTTCGATGACTGGCTGATCGATGACAAGATTACCGAAGGCCTTGGCCGCCGGGTGCAGAACGTGACCGGTTGGGTCACCAAGCTTCAGTCCGGCTATCTCTACCACTATGCATTCGCCATGCTGATCGGCATTGCGGCACTGCTGACCTGGGCCATTGTGGCCGGGGGACTGATCTGATGAACTTCGACAATACCATCCTCACAGTCCTTACCTGGTTGCCGCTTGTCGGCGCTGCGGTGATCCTGTTCATGCCTCGGACGGCTCTTGAGGCCATTCGCTGGACGACCTTTGCGGTCACGGCCCTTGTGCTGGTGCTGTCGCTGATAATGTGGCAGGCATTTGATCCATCCAATGCCGGTTTCCAGTTCGTTGTAAACTACGCCTGGATTGGCGATACGATTGGGTATCGCGTCGGCGTGGACGGCATTTCGGTGTTGTTCGTGGTGCTCACCGCGCTGCTGATGCCATTTGCCATTCTCGCCAGCTGGACTGTCGAGAAGCGCGTCAAGGAATACATGATCGTCTTCCTGATCCTGGAGACGCTGATGGTCGGTGTGTTCACCACGCTCGATCTGGCGATGTTCTATGTGTTCTTTGAAGGCACGCTGCTGCCGATGTTCCTGATCATCGGTATCTGGGGGGTACTGCCCGCATCCAGGCCAGCTACAAGTTCTTCTTCTACACCTTTACCGGCTCGGTGCTGATGCTGCTGGCCATCATGGCCATGTACTGGAATGGCGGCACTACCGACATTACCAAGCTGCTGACCCACGAGTTCCCGTTGTCATGGCAGCCTTGGCTGTGGTGGGCGTTCTTCGCTTCGCTGGCCGTAAAAATGCCAATGTGGCCGTTCCATCGCTGGTTGCCTGAGGCGCACGTGCAGGCGCCGACGGCTGGTTCGGTGATCCTGGCGGCAATTCTGCTTAAGCTGGGTGGCTACGGCTTCCTGCGCTTCAGCCTGCCCATGTTCCCCGATGCTTCGGCTCAGTTTGCCAACATCATTTTCTTCCTGTCCGTTGCTGCCATCATCGTGACCTCGCTGGTTGCCCTGGTGCAGACAGACATGAAGAAGCTGATCGCCTATTCCTCTGTGGCGCATATGGGTTTTGTCACCATGGGTATCTTTGCGGGCAATGCCCTGGGTATTCAGGGTGCGATGTTCCAGATGATCTCGCACGGTATCGTGTCGGGGGCGCTGTTCCTGTGTGTCGGCGTGATCTACGACCGCATGCATACCCGTGACATCGAAGCCTATGGTGGTCTGGTTGAACGCATGCCGCGCTATGCCCTGGCGTTCATGGTCTTCACCATGGCCAATGTGGGTCTGCCGGGTACGTCGGGTTTCGTTGGTGAATTCCTCACCATGATGGGCGTGTTCCAGGTCAATACCTGGGTGGCGTTTGGCGCAGCCTTTGGCGTGATCTTTTCGGCCTGCTACGCGCTGTGGCTCTATCGCCGGGTGATCTTCGGCGCGCTGACCAAGGAAAGCCTGAAGGGTATTCTTGATCTGGATCTGCGCGAAAAGGTCATGCTCTACCCGCTGATCGTGCTGACCATCGTGTTTGGTTTCTACCCGGCGCCGATTCTGGATACGACTGCCGCTGCGGTCGATAATCTGGTGTCGCATTATGCCGTATCGGTTGGGCTTGATCCTGCCGTATCGCTGGCCGACGCACAGGCGCCACTTGTTTATGCCGAACCGGTTGCTGGCGCGGAAGCGCCTGCTGCCGAGCCTGCTGCTCACTAGGAGAGTCCCGTGAACTCAGACGTTATCGATTTCGCGAGCCTGGCTCCCGCTTATCCGGAAATGCTGCTGGCCATTGGTGCCGTGGTATTGCTGATGCTGGGCGTGACCATCAACAAGGAGCGTTCGCTCCTGGTCTCTTATGGCGCCGTGCTGCTTCTGCTCGTCGTTGGTGCGCTGGTGATGTTTGCGCCGGCGGATGGCGTGTTGTTCAACGGCGTTTTCGTCGCTGACAGCTTTGCGCGCTACATGAAGGTGCTGGTGCTTGGCGGCTCGGCGTTCTCGCTTTTGCTGGCCCTGCCGCGGGCAGAAGAGAATGGCACGCACAAGTTTGAATACGCCGTTCTTGTCCTGCTCGCCACGCTGGGCATGATGATGATGGTGTCGGCCAACGACCTGATGAGCCTCTATGTCGGCCTGGAGCTACAATCGCTATCGCTCTATGTGCTGGCGGCCATCAAGCGCGACGACAGCAAGGCAACAGAGGCCGGGCTGAAGTACTTTGTGCTCGGTGCGTTGTCCTCGGGCATGCTGCTATATGGCGCTTCCTTGGTTTACGGCTTTACCGGCCACACCAATCTGCAGGAAATCGTCCTGGCCGTTGCTGAAGAAGGTCGCTCTATCGGGCTGATCTTTGGTCTGGTGTTCCTGTTGGCAGGCGTTGCGTTCAAGATTTCCGCCGTGCCGTTCCACATGTGGACGCCGGACGTCTATGAGGGTGCACCAACGCCGGTAACAGCGTTCTTTGCGACCGCACCCAAGGTTGCCGCCATGACGCTTATGGTGCGCCTGACCATGGATACCTTCCAGGGTATTACGCAGGATTGGCAGCAGATCGTCATCTTCCTCTCGATTGCCTCGATGGTGTTGGCGGCCTTTGCCGCTATCGGTCAGAAGTCGATTAAGCGCCTGATCGCCTATTCCTCGATTGGTCACGTGGGTTTCGCGCTGGTTGGTCTGTCGTCGGGCACACAGGTGGGTGTTGAGGGTGTGGCGATCTACATGGCGATCTATGTGGCCATGACGATTGGGCTGTTTGCCTGCATCCTGGCGCTGCGTTCAGATGGCAGCTATGTCGAGAACATCAGTGATTTTGCTGGCGTGGCGCAGAAGCGTCCGTTTGTTGCGGCAGTGATGGCCGTGGTGATGTTCTCGCTGATCGGTATGCCGCCACTGGCCGGTTTTTTTGCCAAATGGCATGCCTTCCTGGCCGCCATTGACGCCCAGCTCTACGTGCTGGCGGTGATTGGTGTTCTGGCCTCGGCTGTCAGTGCGTTCTACTACCTGCGCATCGTCAAGGTGATGTATTTCGACGAGCCAACCCGCGAGTTCGAAGCTGTGCCGATGGAGCTTAATGTCATCATGGCGGTGAGTGGCTTCTTCGTGGTCACCTACTACTTCACAATTGGTGCCCCGCTGGCCAATTTTGCCCATGTTGCGGCTGGAAGCCTGTTCTAGGTGAACGACTTCTCGCTCGGGCCCAAGGCACGCGCAGCCGGCTATCGGCTGCGCGGCTTTGACAGCGTGGGTTCGACGAACACCGAAGCGCTGGAAGCGGCAGCAGCAGGAGATCCTGGCGGCATCTGGTTTGCTGCTCGTCAGCAGTTGTCGGGCAGGGGCCGACGGGGGCGCCAGTGGGAGAGCGCCTATGGCAATCTCGCTGCCACGCTGTTGATTGTACCCGATTGCGACCCCACATTATCGGCAACGCTGGGTTTTGTGGCTGGCGTTTCCCTCAATCGGGCCCTGTCGTCGATCCTGCCGCAGGGGCTGGTTCGAATTGGCATAGACGGCGCGGATGGGCAGGACGGCCAGTCGCGTATTGCCCTCAAATGGCCAAACGACGTGCTGGCGGATGGTGCCAAGCTGGCCGGTATTCTTCTCGAAGCCAATAAATTGCCAGATGGCCGGCAGGCCATTGCTATTGGTCTGGGTGTCAATGTGGTTGCCGCGCCGCAAGGCTTGCCCTATCCCGCAACCAGCCTGAATGATTTGGGTGTCTCTCGGGACGCCAATGAAGTCTTTGAGGCGCTGAGTGATTCCTGGACAGAAACCTTTGGTCTGTGGAATGACGGTCGCGGTATCGGTGATGTTCTCAAGCAGTGGCGCGCATCGGCGGCCGGCATCGGGGCTCCCGTTGCGGTGACGCAGAATGGCGATGTTCTGCGGGGCATATTTGAATCTATCGACGACGTGGGGCGCTTGATCGTCCGCGCCGAGGATGATCGTCGGATCGCGATTACAGCGGGCGACGTGCATTTTGGGGCAACGGCCAGCGCCCGAAGCTGACCATTAATCGCACAGGCGACCGGCGACCAAAGATCGTGACGGCGTTGTGCTCGAAAGGACTGAACTGACCCATGGCTAAAACCCAAAGGGATGAACTTGTCTTCGTGCCGCTTGGCGGCGTCGGCGAGATCGGCATGAATATGGGCGCGTACGGCTTTGGGCCGGAAAAGTCGCGCAAGTGGATCGTGGTCGATTGCGGCGTGACTTTTGGTGGCCCGGATCTGCCCGGCATTGAGTTGATCATGGCCAATCCCGAATTTCTCGAGGAACGCGCTGATGACGTGCTGGGTCTGATTCTGACCCATAGCCACGAAGATCACTATGGTGCTGTGCTCGATTTGTGGCCCGGCTTTGAAAAGCCGGTTTTTGCCACCCGCTTCACGGGTGCAATGCTGGCAGCAAAGCGGGCTGGTGACGGCATTGTCGAAAATGTCGATCTCAAGATCATGACGCCGGGTCAGCCTTTTGACCTTGGCCCATTCACGATCGAGGCCATCAATGTTGCGCACTCGATTCCTGAATCGAATGCCCTGCTGATTTCAACGCCCATTGGCCGCGTGCTGCATACGGGTGACTGGAAGCTGGATCCAACCCCGGTCGGCAATGCGCCTACCGATGTGGAGCGGCTCAAGAAGATTGGCGAGGACACTTCCACACCACTCGCGCTGATCTGCGACTCGACCAATGCGCTCAAGGACGGCGAGAGCCCCAGCGAGGCTGAAGTTGCAGCCAATCTGGCGGCGATGATTGCCGAAGCGCCCAATCGCGTTGCGGTAACAACCTTCGCCTCCAATGTGGGCCGGGTGATCTCGATTGTGCGCGCAGCCGAAAAGGCTGGCCGTCAGGTGGTGATGTCGGGTCGTTCGCTGCACCGGATCATGGGCATTGCCCGTGAACTGGGAATGCTCGAGGGCCTGCCGCCGTTGCTTGATCAGGATGCCTACCGTTCGATTGCCCGCAACAAGATCGTGCTGATCTGCACGGGCAGTCAGGGCGAGGCCCGTGCGGCGATCGCGCGCATTGCGCGTGGTGATCACCCCGTAATCGCGCTGGCGTCTGGTGACCGGATGATTTTCTCGTCCTGGGCCATTCCCGGCAATGAGCGTGAAGTCATCGATATCCAGAATCAGCTGATTGATCAGGGCGTTGAGGTAATCACGGCCAATGATGGGCTGGTTCATGTGACGGGCCACCCACGGCGTGATGAAGTGCGGCAGCTCTATAGCTGGGTGAAGCCCGATGTTCTGGTGCCGGTGCATGGCGAGGCCGTGCATCTGCAGGCCCATGCCAAGCTTGGTCGCGAGTCGGGCATCGCCAAGGTGTGCGAAGCGCGTAATGGCGACATGGTACGCCTGTTCCCCGACACCACGCTGATGCCAGCCGAAGTGCGTACCGGCGAACTTTATCTTGATGGGCTGGTACTGTGCACGCCTGAAGAGTCTGGTGTGAAGGGTCGCCGGCGCCTGTCGTTTGGTGGCCATGTCGTGGTCAGCCTGTGCGTCAATGGCGGCGGGCAGGTGGTCTCGGGTCCCGATCTGGTGATCGATGGCCTGCCGGAAACGGAAGACGAGTCGTTGAGTGATCTGGTCGAGGACACCATTGCTGGCGTTCTCAAGTCGATGCCGCCCAAGCGCCGCAGCGATACCGAAGTGCTCAATTCCGCGTTGTTCAAGGCGATCCGCAACGAGGTCAACGCCTATTGGGGCCGCAAGCCCAATGTGTCGGTGTTCGTGCACCGCGTCTAAGACCGAAATTGTCGCGGCCGGTGCCCAATGGCCGCGACATCATTCCAGCTTTCGCCTGCGGGGTCGGATGGAGTAGGGCTAGAGCAGCATTTTGCTCGCCAACACTTTCCGGGGACATCTCATGCAGATTGGTTCGATGATCGCCGTGTTCTTTGTGCTGTGGTGGATCAGCTTCGTGGCTGTGCTCCCCATAGGCAATAAGAGCTTTCATGAAGCAGGCGAGAAGATCGTCGCCGGCGGTGATCCGGGTGCGCCTATCGCGCCGCGCCTGTGGCGCAAGGTGCTGATGGCCACGGGCCTGGCGATCGTTTTGACCCTGCTGCTGATCTGGGGCCTGTCCAATGAAACGCTGCATCACTACTGGAATCGCTAGGGGTCAGTAGCGCTGAGCGACGCGGTCAGTTTGGCTGACATTAAAGGCCAAGTTTTCTGGATATCTCGGGACAACAAAAAAGCGGGGCACCAGGGCCCCGCTGAATAAGTTTGTTCGACAATACGCTGGTCTTAGGCTCGCTGTTAAAGCGCGCAGCCAACGCTCCTCCCTTGACGTTGTCGACGTCCGGCGGTTTGTAACCACCTGTGCTTTATTGAGACGGACCCTAACAAGGGATTGGGTGGCTGTCACGTAGATTCTGCATGCCTTCCATGCTTGCATCGGATGGACGAGTAGGATTTGAGTGGGCATCAACAAAAGCCTTGAGTCGACGGACATTTCGGGAGTTCACATGCGCCTGTCTCGCTATTTTTTGCCGGTGCTGCGCGACGTCCCCAAGGACGCTGAAATCGCTTCGCATCGCCTGATGCTTCGAGCCGGTATGATCCGTCAGCAGGCTTCGGGTCTCTATTCCTGGCTGCCTTTGGGCTACAAGGTCCTGATGAAGGTGCAGAAGATCATCGAGGAGGAGCAGAATCGCTCCGGCGCAGTGCAATTGCTGATGCCAACTATCCAGTCGGCTGATCTGTGGCGCGAAAGCGGGCGCTATGAGGCCTATGGCAAGGAAATGCTGCGTATCGAGGATCGCCATGAGCGCGAATTCCTCTACGGCCCGACCAACGAGGAGATGATCACCGACATCTTCCGCAGCTATGTGAAGTCCTACAAGGACCTGCCGCTGAACCTCTACCATATCCAGTGGAAGTTCCGTGATGAGGTACGTCCACGCTTTGGCACCATGCGCAGCCGCGAATTCTTGATGAAGGACGCCTATTCGTTCGACCTGAGCAAGGAAGATGCGGTCAAGGCGTATGAGCGCATGTTCGTGGCTTATCTGCGAACCTATGCCCGCATGGGGCTGACCGCGATCCCCATGCGCGCCGATACAGGCCCAATTGGTGGTGATCTCAGCCATGAGTTTATCGTTCTGGCCGATACGGGCGAGAGTGCGGTATTCTGCGACAAGCGGTTGCTCGACAAGCCTATTCCGCCGCAGGACACGGACTTCCAGGGTGATCTGAAGCCTATCTTTGAAGACTGGACCTCACACTATGCCGCGACCGAGGAAATGGTCGACATGGGCGAGTATGAGGCCACCGTTTCCGAAGAAAACCGGGTTTCGGCGCGTGGCATTGAAGTTGGTCATATTTTCTACTTCGGCACGAAGTACTCCGAGCCGATGAAGGCGACTGTGACCGGTCCCGATGGCAAGGAAATTACCGTGCATATGGGCTCGTACGGGATTGGGCCGACCCGCCTGGTGCCAGCAATCATTGAAGCGTTCCACGATGATGATGGCATTGTCTGGCCGGTGTCGGTTGCGCCTTTCGAGGCCGTGTTGATCAACCTCAAGGCTGGCGATGATGCCTGCAATGCGGCATGTGATACCCTTTACGCCGATCTGAACGCGGCTGGCCTGGACATGCTCTATGATGATCGTGACCAGGGGGCAGGCGCCAAGTTCACCACGGCTGACCTGATCGGTATTCCCTATCAGATCATCATCGGGCCACGCGGACTCAAGAACGGCGAAGCCGAGATCAAGCATCGCAAGACCGGTGAGCGCGAGACACTGCCGATCAGCGAGGCGGTCGCCCGCCTCAAGAGCTTGATCGAACCTCAGAGAAAGACTGACATTTGACCGACACGGCGCAGCCTGCACTGAACAAGGGCACGCGCGCCTTTTCGCGCTTTGAATGGATGGTGGCCGGGCGCTATCTGCGTGCCCGGCGCAAGGAGGCGTTCATTTCGGTGATCGCCAGCCTGACCATGGTCGGTGTGGCGATCGGCGTGGCGACGTTGATCGTGGTGATGTCGGTCATGAATGGCTTCCGAGCCGAATTGCTAACCAAGATCCTGGGCCTGAACGGCCATTTCACCGCATTTCCGATTGAACGCGAATTCACCGACTACAAGGAGACCATCGCTGCGCTGGAGCAGATCGACGGTGTGAGCTTCGCGGTCTATTTCGTTGAAGGTCAGGTACTGGCGTCCGGTCGGGGGAGTTCGACGGGTGTTACCGTGCGGGGTATGGACGCGGAAAACCTTGAGAAGCTCGAACTGCTGTATGATTCAGCGGAGCAGGGCGGTTGGGATGAGTGGGACACCTCGAACGGCGTCGCGATCGGTTACCGGTTGGCGCAGACGCTGGGCGTATCGCTGGGCGATCAGGTCCAGATCATCAATCCAGATGGGGCGATGACGCCGTTTGGCTCGACGCCACAGATCAGAAGCTATCCGGTCAATGTGATCTTTGATCTGGGCATGGTCGAGTTCGACAGCTTTTTCATGTACATGCCGCTGGAGCCGGCTCAGACCTACTTCAAGAAGTTTGAAGAAGTGCTCAAGCCGGGTATGGGCCCGCTGGATCCATTGGCGAGTGATGCCGAAATTGATGCCGCCTATGAGCGGATCAATCAGGTCTCGGCGGCCGAAATCTTTATCGATGATCCGGACAATGTCACCGAGATGCGGCAGCGGCTGCAATCTGACCCGTCGACGCGACCGTTGGTGCTGACAGACTGGCAGCAACGCAATGAGACCTTCTTCTCGGCGCTGCAGGTCGAGCGGGTGGTGATGTTCACGATCCTGTCGATGATCATCCTGGTGGCGGCGTTCAACATCATTTCCAGCCTCATCATGCTGGTAAAAGACAAGAGTTCCGATATTGCCGTGCTGCGGACCATGGGAGCGACGCGCGGGGCGATCATGCGCATTTTCTCCATCACCGGGACCACCATCGGGGTTATCGGCACGCTGACTGGCGTGGTGCTGGGCCTTATAGTCGCCGCCAATGCGGAACCCCTGCGCGCCTTCATTTCCAACACGCTGGGCGTGGCGATCTTCCCGCCCGAGGTGTTCTTCCTGTCCTCGCTACCCTCCAAGACAGACCCGGTGGAAGTTGCCGTGGTCGTGGGGCTCGCGCTGGGATTGAGTTTCCTGGCGACGCTATATCCCGCCTGGCGAGCGGCCCAATATGATCCGGTAGAGGCATTGCGCTATGAGTAAGCCACATCTGGTTCTGACCGATGTCCATCGCCATTACGGCCAGGGCGACAAGACGGTGCGGGTTCTCGAAGCTGCCAATCTGAGCGTGGCGAGCGGTGAGCTCGTTGCGCTTGTCGCGCCGTCGGGTGCGGGCAAGTCGACCCTGCTGCACCTCTCAGGACTGCTGGAGAGCCCTCAGAGCGGCGAAGTGGAACTGATGGGGATCAAGACCAGCCATCTGGGCGATCGCGGTCGTACGCAGCTGCGTCGCTCCACAGTGGGTTATGTCTATCAGTTCCATCATCTGCTGCCCGAGTTCACGGCGCTGGAGAATGTTTCCATGCCGCAATTGATCGCCGGCAAGTCCCCGGCCGAGGCCGACAAGCGCTCCATGGAATTGCTGGAGCTGCTGGGGATTGCCGCGCGGGCCAGTCACCGTCCGGCGGAGTTGTCCGGCGGCGAGCAGCAACGTGTGGCCATTGCCCGCGCCGCGGCCAATCATCCCAAGGTTATTCTTGCCGATGAGCCTACGGGCAATCTTGATCCGGAAACCAGCGATATCGTCTTCGGGGCGCTGGCTGATTTGATCAAGAATGAGGGCGCAGCGGCGCTGATCGCCACGCACAACCACGATCTGGCGCGACGTGCCGATCGGATCGTCACACTCAAAGGTGGATTGGTGGTCGATCACACGCTGTGATCGCTGCCTGCCTGCTATAGATGGGCCGCGATGGCCTTGGCGTGTTCTGCCAGTTCGGCATTGTCAGCCTGGCCACGGCCATGGGCGCCCAATGGCACGCCTTCAAACACCGGTATGACGTGGAAATGCAGATGGAACACCGTTTGCCCGGCCGGCGCTTCGTTGAACTGGGCGACGCGCACGCCATCGGCACTGAATGCGGCCTTGGCGGCGTTGGCGATGCGCTGAACCAGCGGCATGAGCGCTGACAGGGTTGCCGGGTCGGCGTCCAGCAAATTGCGCGATGCGGTCTTGGGGATGATCAGCGTATGGCCGCGTGACTGGGGAAATATGTCCATCATCACCAGTGCCGTATCGTCTTCGAACACCTTGTGGGACGGGATCTCGCCAGCGATGATCTTGGCGAAGATGTTGGATGGATCATAGGTCATGGGTTCACTCCGCCGGCTGGGCAATATCCGGCTGGCCCTTTTGAAAGAAACGGAAGCGGAAATAGTTCAACACGGCCAGACCGGTGAAGGTGACCGGCACATAGCGAAAACCGCGGCGAATGAAGAACAGGGCAATGCTGGCTGCGGTAGCAGCGCTCATGGCGCCTTTGCCCATCGCGGAGGTGAAGGACGATGGCACTATGTGCCGATAGATCAGCGCATCTGAGCGATAGAAATCTAGCGCCTTGGCGGCAAAGGCCCGCTTTGAAGCGGCATAGGCCTTGAGTTCATCCAGCCCCATATCGCCATGAAACTCGACCTCAGAACCCAGCGCCCAGACTTCGGGCGGCGCCAGGCGGGTCTTGCCGATGTCGGTAAAGAGGTTGGTCAGATCGCGGAAGGTGACGAAGTTGGCGTTCCAGCAATCATCGGTCTTGGCACCATGGGCCAGCACCAGCACATCGGCGGCTTCGAGCTTGGCGCGCATGGCGGTGTAGTCGCCTGCGGTGAAATCAACGCCGGACTTTGCCGTCTCGACGATCCCGCCAGCCCGCGCGAGTTTTTCGATCATCGCCGATCCAAAGGCGCCGCTGGCACCGGTGACGAGGAATTTGCGCCCCCTGATCTGGCAGGTTGTGCCGGCGATCAGGTCAAAGACGTTGGCGAAGGACGAGAAGAAATTGTGCGGGTAGACGTGGTGCATGGCGTGGTAGTTATTATCCACCCAGAGCAGGCCCTGTTGTGCGCCGACCCGGTCCATTGACATGTGGTTGTAGTCCAGACCTTCCTCACGCAGGGTCATCACCAGCATGACCGTACGGATGGCGGCGACCAGGGCGATTGGCGGCCAGGGCATTATTGGCAGAAAGATCAGCGTACCGGCCATCGAGGTGAGGTATTCGGGCAGGATGTGATACCAGATATTGGCCCGCGCATAGGCCGGGTTGATCTGCATGTCGAGGCCGAGAAACTTGTGATGGACCCAGTGCCAGGACGAGAATTTGCGCAGCAGGGGAACTGAAGAATTCTCCCACTTGTGCAACGTCCAGTGCAGCGCATCAAACAGCGCGGTCGAGACCACGAAGACAAGAGCGGCCTGCAGCAGAAAAACCAGAATATCCCAGATCATGGTTACCTACATAGTGCCCGCGGGCGTCGGGGAAAGTGGCGATTGCCCTGATGCCGCATCAGCGGTCGGTCCGCTCGCCTTTGCGAAACGGGGTGAACTGGTCGAGCATGTCCTGATTGCGTTCTACGGCCCGGCGCTCTTGCTCAAGATAATCGGCAACAGCGGACCGCAAGCCGGGGTGAGCAAGCCAGTGCACTGAATAGGTGGTGGACGGCGCATAGCCACGGGCCAGCTTGTGTTCGCCCTGCGCGCCAGCTTCGACAACTGCCAGCTTATGGGCGATGGCGTAATCGATGGCCTGATAGTAGCAGAGCTCGAAGTGCAAAAACGGCACGTCGCGGGTGCAGCCCCAGTTACGGCCGAAGATGCGATCCTTGCCCACAAAATTGATGGCGCCTGCGATCGGCTCGTCGCCGTCATAGGCCAGCATCA
This sequence comes from Devosia sp. J2-20, assembly GCF_055808475.1. NCBI lineage: Bacteria > Pseudomonadati > Pseudomonadota > Alphaproteobacteria > Hyphomicrobiales > Devosiaceae > Devosia > Devosia sp. J2-20. Next base: position 1,697,290 of record NZ_CM147870.1, read on the forward strand.
AGACGATTGAGTCGGACATAGTGGCGCTGATGCGCGAGAAAAATTCGCGGTTGAGGTAGGGGCGGCCCCATTTACGGGCGCCGGTATCCTCATAGAAATCGTAGAAGGCGTCCCAGTGGTGTTCCTGCAGGTCACTGCCCGAGAGCCACTTGATGGTTAGACCATCGATCAGCGCATCACGGCGTTCGCGCCGTATGGTCTTGCGCTTGCGCGAGGAGAGCGTTTCAAGGAAATCGTCAAAGCTGGCATAGCCGTCATTGTGCCAGTGGAACTGGGTGTCGACCCGTTTGAGCCAGCCATCAGCCTCGATCTCACTGGCTTCAGCTTCAGGCACAAAGGTGGCGTGTACTGACGAAGCATCGCGCTGCAGCGCGAGCTGCTGGGCGGTTGAGAGCAGCGCTGCACGGATGTCAGGGCTACCCGATGGCACCAACAGTTTGGGGGCCGTGGCGGGTGTGAATGGCACCGAGCATTGCAGCTTTGGATAGTAGCTGCCGCCAGCGCGCTCAAGGGCATCGGCCCAACCATGGTCGAATACATATTCGCCCATGGAGTGCGACTTGAGAAACAGCGGCATCAGGCCGACCGGCTGCTCGTTCGCGTCGGTTAGCACAATGTGCTGGGGCTGCCAGCCGGTGCGTGCCGTGGCACAGCCCGATTCTTCGAGCGCAAGAAAGAAGGCGTGGTCTAGGAAGGGGTTATCGACCTTGCCCTCAGTTGAGGGGGCAAGCGCGTTCCACACGGCCGCCGGGATGCTGGCAGTCGAGGGATGGATGGTGGCCGTGTAACCGCTATCGGGCAATGTCGGGATTGAAACCTTCGAAGACGATCTGATCCATATGGGGCCGAGCGGCCGCCGCTTCAACCTTGGACCGAATTGTCCACGCCGTCACGGGCTTTCCCAGTGCTCGCCAGAACTTGATCGCGGGCAGCTCCAGCGCCAGATGATGGCAAGAAATGAAATCGAACTGGGTTTCGTGCCAGTGCAGCAGATGACGCAGGGTGTAGCGCTGCTCATCGCTCAACTGGCTGGTTTCGGCGTCGTCAGGATAGGCATAGGTGATGATGCCGCGTGGCCCACCGAATCCACACTCGCGGATGGCGGTAAGCAGCGCCGGATCAAATGATTCGATGGTCACCGGACCCGCGTAGTCGGCCAGGCTTTCTGCAACGCTGCGTGCCAGCAACTGGGTACTGGTAGCATCGCGTTGCTGCTTGAGCTCGATCTGCAGCAGCGTGCGGCCGCTGATCTGGGCGAGGAAGTTGGTGAAGCGTTGCGGCTTGTCGCCCGCAGCGCTGCCCAGCAGGGCTGTGCCGGTGACCTGATCAGTGCTGGCGTCGGCGATCGGGCCAGGCAGGCCAATCAGGCGTTCCATCGCATCGTCGTGGAACACGACCGGCACGCTATCGCGGGTCAACTGGACATCGCACTCAATGGCGAAATCGCCGGCAATTGCAGCCTCAAAGGCTGATGCACTGTTTTCGATGATGCCCGCGGCCTTGTCATGCAGGCCGCGGTGCGCGATTGGGCGGGGAAACAGGGTGTCGGTCATACTGGCTCTCGTCGAATATTGAGTGCCCCAAGTGACACCAGAGTGTGACGAGCGTGTAACGCCCTAGACCTCGACTACCGCTTCGATTTCTACCGCTGCGCCGAAGGGCAGGGAGGCGACGCCGAAAGCGGCCCGGGCGTGCTTGCCCTTGTCGCCCAGAACGGCGACCAGCATGTTGGAGCAGCCATTGGCTACCAGGTGCTGTTCAGTAAATTCGGGGGTCGATGCCACCAGAACCGTAATCTTGACGATACGCTTGATGTCTTCGAGCGGTACGCCGGCGCCGTGGACGATCTGCGACAGGATGTTGAGTGCAGCTAGTTCGGCGGCGTTGCCGCCCTGAACCACATTCATGTTGTCGCCGAGCAGACCGGTCACCACGCCAGTTTCATTGGCCGAGAGCTGACCGGACACATAAAGCATGTTGCCGCTGCGATTGACCGGGACATAGCTGGCAACGGGCGCCTTGGGGGCGGGCAGCTCGTAGCCAAATTCGCGGAGTTTTTCGATCGGGCTGGTCATTTGGTCTTGCCTTCGGTTTGATCGTCTTCTGGGTCCGTCGGCGGCGCCGGCGGATGTTTGTAAAGTTTGCCGCGTACAACGGCCTCGCGGCCAAAGCGGGAGCGGACACGGTCCATGGCGCGTTCTGCCGCTGCCTTGCGAGCCACAGCCGGTTCCAGCAAATCAGCGGGATCGCTGCCATCGGCGGCATCGATACCCGAAACGCCGATTCCAATCAGCCGAAAAGCTGTGCCATCAATCTCGCGTTCGAGCAGGGACAACCCTGTTTGATAAATGACATTGGCAAGTTGGGTGGGGATCATCAAGTGCCGCGCACGGGTGCGCAAGCGGAAACCCGCCGATTTCAGCTTTAGGGTGACAGTATCCCCCACCACATTCTTGGCCTTGAGCCGTTCCGACAGGCGCTCGGTGACCTTGAGCAATTCGGTGGACAGCGCGTCCAGCGAAGCCATGTCGGTGTTGAAAGTGGTTTCGGAGGAGATGGTCTTCATTTCGCCACTGGTCGAAATGCGGCGGCTATCCTCGCCGCGGGATAGCCGGGCCAAACGTGCGCCGGTCTCGCCATAGCGACGCATCAGGCGTTCCGGGGATACGTTCTGGAGCTGGCCGATGGTCACCAGCCCGTCCTTGCGCAGATTTTCGGTGAGTACCTTGCCCACACCATAGATCAGGCTGATGGGCTTGGGCGCGAGGAAGGCTACCGTCTCAGCGGCGCCGATAACGGCAAAGCCGCGTGGCTTGTCGAGATCGGAGGCGACCTTGGCGAGAAATTTGTTGTGGCTGAGGCCCACGGAGATGGAGACACCGATTTCGGTGGCTACAGTGCGGGCAAACCGGGCCAGCACCACGGCTGGTGGCGCCTTGTGCAATGATTGGGTGCCCGCCATGTCGAGAAAGGCTTCGTCGATCGAGATTGGCTCGACCAACGGAGTCAGGGCATCCATGTGGGCGCGGATCTGCCGACTGACGTCGACATATTTGGCCATGTTGGGCTTAATGATGACCGCGTCGGGACACAGTTCGCGCGCCTTGAACATTGGCATGGCGGAGCGGACGCCCGACTGGCGGGCGATATAGCAGCAGGTCGAGACGACGCCACGGGTACCACCACCGATAATCAGCGGCTTGTCGCGCAGGCTGGGATCATCGCGCTTTTCGACCGAGGCATAAAAGGCATCGCAGTCGACATGGGCGGTGCTGAGCGAAAACAGTTCATCGTGGCAGCGCAGGCGCGGCGAGCCGCAGGCCGGACAACGCGTTGGCGCGCTCTCCAGTGTGCCATGCTCAAGGCAGTCCCGACAAAGCCAATCGAGCGCCAATCAATACTCCGTCCGGTTGATCTGGTGAAAGACGCGCATGAAGTCTTCGGGTGAAATGGCAGAGTTTGCGCATAGAGCGAGTAGAATCGGTTCGTTTGATGCAAAATACTCAACAAGGCCGCGCTGCAGGGCCGGTGTGCCCACGGCATTGCGCAGGGCATCGGGGTCCATGCCGGCGTTCTGCATGAAGGCCAGCAGTTCCTCGGGGTGTTCGGCCAGATAGCCCAGGCAGGTATCGGCGAGGGAGGCCAGAGACGACTCGACATTCTCGGAACGGGGCAAGACAGGCTCTTTTTGATGATTTGTAAGCGTTTGGATGGTAGCTGAAGAGAGCGGCAAAGCGAAGTGCCGCCAGCGCCTTAGCGGCGCGAGGAAGGATCAATGCCCAAGACAGTGATGATCGTTGAAGACAATGAGCTCAATATGAAGCTCTTCAATGATCTGCTTGAATCGCGTGGATATGCCGTCATCCAGACCCGCAATGGTATGGAAGCGCTTGATCTTGCGCGTGCGCACCACCCTGATTTGATCCTGATGGACATCCAGTTACCCGAAGTTTCCGGGCTGGTGGTGACCAAATGGCTCAAGGATGATGATGAGCTGGCTCACATTCCCGTCATCGCCGTGACTGCATTTGCCATGAAGGGCGATGAAGAGCGGATTTTGCAGGGTGGTTGTGAGGGATACATCAGCAAGCCGATCTCCGTGCCTCACTTTCTGGAAACTATTGCCCGCTACATTGGCCCGGCCTGATCACCAGCAAGCGGCGTATGCTTGTGAGTGATCAGCCCGCTCGACGCTGATGGTGGACGCCATTGGCCGGCGAACTGGTTTCCGGGGCTGATAGTGACCGCACGCGTTCTGATCGTTGACGACATCCCAACCAATGTCCGCCTTCTTGAGGCGCGACTGAGTGCCGAATATTATGATGTCGTGACGGCGTCGTCGGGCCGTGAGGCCCTGGCGATCTGCGATCAGCAGGACATTGATATCGTCCTGCTCGACGTGATGATGCCCGAAATGGACGGCTTTGAGGTCTGCCAGCGGCTCAAGGGCAATCCCAAGACCCAACACCTTCCCGTTCTGATGATCACCGCGCTCGACCAGGCTTCAGACCGGGTGCGCGGGCTTGAGGTGGGAGCCGACGATTTTCTCACCAAGCCTGTCGATGATGTGCAGCTGATGGCGCGCGTCAAAAGCCTGGTGCGGCTGAAGAGCCTCACAGACGAATTGCGGGCCCGGGCGATGACCGGCCAGCAGATTGCCATCGAAGACGCATTGCGCGCGATGGACAAGATCAACACGACCGGCGGCGCCATTCTGGTAATCGATACCGATGAGCGGCACGCCGAGCGTATCAAGAGTTATCTCACGCCTGAACACGACGTAGATATCCTGACTAACCCTGCCGATGCAGTGTTCCAGGTCACGGGTGCGCAATATGAATTGGCGCTGGTGTCGATGTCGCTGAGCGATTTTGATCCGCTGCGGGTGTGCTCTCAGATGCGCACGCTCGAGCATACGCGCAATCTGCCGATTATTCTGATCGCCGATGATGCGGATAAGCCCAAAGTGGTGCGGGCGCTGGATCTGGGCGTCAATGATTTCATCTCGCGGCCCGTCGAGCGCAACGAGCTTGCCGCCCGGGTGCGTACGCAAATCCGGCGTCAGCGCTATGCGCTCGAGCTGCGACAGAGCGTCAATAACACCATGGCGCTGGCCGTTACCGACGACATGACCGGGCTCTATAATCGCCGCTATTTTGATCGCCATCTGGGTGTGATGCTGGGCAAGGCGCAGGAGCTCAAGCGCGATATGGCGCTCATGATTCTGGACATTGACCACTTCAAATCGGTCAATGACAGCCATGGCCATGACATTGGCGATGCGGTGCTCAAGGAGTTCTCTGTTCGCTTGAAGAGAAACATCCGTGGCGTTGATCTTGCTTGCAGATTCGGCGGCGAGGAATTTGTCGTGCTGATGCCGGATATCGATATCCGCCAGGCTGAAGCCGTGGCGGAGCGGGTACGGCAGTCGATTTCTGACCGTGGTTTCGAAGTGGGTTCGGCGCGGCCGCTATCGGTGACGGTGTCGGCCGGGGTCGCGCTCAATGAGAGCGCTGCGGATACCCCTGAGTCGCTGATCAAGCGGGCCGATGTGGCGCTGTATCGCGCCAAGCGTGAAGGTCGCAATCGGGTGGTCTTCGACGCCGCCTAGGCGATCGCTGCAATTGGACCTATTAGGGTTATCTGTTATAATTAACAAACGGTTGCCGGGCTGAGAGGCCCGGTTTTCCTTGTGTTTTAAAGGCTTGAGAGTAGGTTGCCTTCAACACCAGCACGGCGCTCCCCAGGGGCGCGGCTGATGGTTCCCTACGGCTCGTCTCAGGTCCGCCGCAACTCCTGAGCCCCGTAGGGCGGTTGGTCCGGACGCGGACAGAGTGGCCTCTTCGACATGCCGCTCCGGACCAGCCACTCCTCACTCAAAAGATACCGCACATGGCCACTACTGGCTAGCAGACTGTTCACGTTGAGCGTGGTGGTTGGCCCATAGCTGTGACTAACGGGTACAAAAAAGCCCCGCATCGGAGATGCAGGGCTTTTGATTGGTCGTCGAACAGGCGCCAGATTACTTGATCTTGGCTTCCTTGAACTCGACGTGCTTGCGCACTACGGGGTCGTACTTGTTGTACGACAGCTTCTCGGTCTGCGTGCGGGCGTTCTTTTTGGTGACGTAGAAGAAGCCAGTATCAGCTGTCGACACGAGCTTGATCTTGACGGAAGCAGCTTTGGCCATGTTGTAGTCCTTCACAAAGCGAAAGGCGCCGTGGATTCCCCGGCGCCGGAATTTGGGCGCAACCTACGGATTTGCCGCAGATTGTCAAGCCAGCTCGCGCGATTCAGGCGCGGATGGTTCAGTCAGTCTGGCCGGTGCCAAAGCCATACATGCCATTGGCCCATTGCAGGCCGACAATGGCGCCCTTGATCGAGGGCAGCAGCGCCAGAGGCAGGATCACCGCCAGCGGGATCATGGTGTAGAGGTAGGTCAGTGGATTGACGTGCCAGACCATGTCCATGTGCAGCATGATGCCGACCAGCAGATGGCCCACGATCATGATGGCAATATAGGGCGGGAAGTCGTCTGCACGGTGCAGATCGAGCTGTTCGCCACAGGTGTCGCAGTGATCGGCGACCTTGAGATAGGCCCGGAACATCTTGCCCTGACCGCAATGAGGGCACTTGCACAGGGCGCCGCGCCACATGGCCTGACCAACCGAACGCTGCGGGATTGCCTTTGTCTTGCCGACTGCCATCACATCACCTCTTCTTGCGCCCCTTGGGGCCGTAAGACTTAGATGGGCGCTTCTTGGTGCGTCTGACAGATGACGGATTGACGCGTTCGCCTTCCGAAAGCAGTTCGAAGCGCAAGGCGCCGGCAACCGGGGCGGCTTCAAGCAGGCGGACGGTGACGCGATCGCCCAAGGTGAACTTCTCCCCGGTGCGTTCGCCGATCATCGACTGGCGCTCTTCGACATAGCGGTAGAAGTCCTTGCCCAGGGTCGACGCCGGGATGAAGCCGTCGGCGCCAGTCTCGAACAGGCGCACGAACAGGCCCGAACGGGTGACGCCGGAAATGCGGCCCTCAAAGCGTGCGCCAATCTTGGTCGCCAGGAACTGGGCCAGCAGGCGGTCGGCAGTTTCGCGTTCGGCCCGCATGGCCCGGCGCTCGGTCGCCGAGATGTGCTGAGCGATTCCAGGCAGATGCAGCATTTCGCTTTCGCTGAGTCCATCGCTGCCCAGGTTCAGGGCGGCGATCAGCGCGCGGTGCACGATCAGATCGGCATATCGGCGAATGGGCGAGGTGAAGTGGGCGTAGCGGTCGAGGTTGAGACCGAAATGGCCGTAGTTCTCTGCACTGTATTCTGCCTGCGCCTGGCTGCGCAGCACCATCTCGCTGACCTGCTCGACATTGCCGGCCTTGCGCGACTGGGCGAGGATGCCGTTGAAATCGGCGGCGCGGACGCTGTCGGACTTCTTGACCGCGATATCGAGTGAGCCAAGGAAGTCACGCAGGGCCTGCAGCTTTTCCGAGGATGGCTCGTCATGCACGCGATAGAGCAGGACAGTCTTCTTCTGTTCCAGCGTTTCAGCGGCCGCGACATTGGCGGCGATCATCATTTCCTCAATGAGGCGATGCGCGTCGAGCCGTTCGGGCACGCGGATGTCGCTGACCATGCCGTTGGCATCGAGCACGATCTTGCGCTCGGGCAGATCGAGGTCGAGGGGGCCGCGATGGTCACGGGCCTTGGACATGGCGGCATAGGCGGCGTAGAGGGGCCGCAGAATGGTGTCGAGCAGCGGGCCGGTCTGGTCATCAGGGTGGCCATCAATGGCTGACTGGGCCTGCTGGTAGCTCAATTTGGCGGCCGAGCGCATCAGGATGCGATGGAAGCTGTGGCTGCGCTTGCGGCCGTCGGCGCCAAAGATCATGCGGGCGGCCAGCGCCGCGCGCGGCACGCCCTGTTTCAACGAACACAGTTCATTGGAAATGCCCTCTGGCAGCATAGGCACCACGCGGTCGGGGAAATAGACCGAATTGCCACGGACATAGGCTTCACGGTCCAGCACCGAACCGGGTTGGACATAGGCGGCGACGTCGGCAATGGCGACGGTGACGATATGGCCATCGGGATTGGCCGGATCGGTGTCGGGCTGGGCATAGACAGCGTCGTCGTGATCCTTGGCGTCGGCGGGATCGATGGTGATCAACGGCACGTCGCGCCAGTCTTCCCGACCCTTGAGAGTAGCTTCCCTGGCCTCTTCTGCCGCGCGGATCACCGATTGGGGGAAGCGATAGGGAATCTCGAGATTGTGGATGGCGATCAGGCTGACCGCCCCTTCGGACATGGGATTGCCGATGACTGCGGTAACCTTGGCGCGCGGGATCATCAGGCGGCCGGAAAGCTTGACCTCGACTTCGACCAGATCGCCGTCTGCCGCATCGAGCAGATCACCCTGCGGGATCCGCATTTCCTTCTGCTTGCGATCAACCGGGATCAGGCGGGCGCCATCATCGTCCATGCGCACAATGCCGATCTGGCCGCGGCGTGGCTTGTCGAGGATCTTCATCGCCTTGGCGGTGTAGACGGGAACCTCGGCGTCACCGGCATCAATGCGGGCCAGAATTCGATCACCGGGTGCCGGGGCGACACGGGCATCGCGACCGCCCAGAACGGAGACGCGGGGCTTTTCGCCTTCTTCCTCGTTCCACTGAGCCGGATAGGCGTGCAGATCGTCGGGGTCAGCGTCGGTGGGGATGTCGAGCACGGTGACGTGGGGCAGGGCAGCGGTGCGGCGGAGCGCCTTGCGGGTGCGGGTGATGACACCCTCGCCCTCAAGTTCAGCCAGCATGGCCTTGAACGGGCGGCGCATGTCGCCACGAATGCCGAACACCTTGGCCAGATCGCGCTTGCCCTTGATGTCGGTCTGCTGCGCCAGAGCCTCAAGCAATTGCTCACGTGTGGGCAGGGCATCAGCCGCTGGTTTGCGCGTGCGTTTGGGACCGGAGAGATTTTTGGGTTTTGAGATTGGAGGCCTGGCCATTTGGTCGTTTCTAAAGAGGTCCCGGATAGATACGGCAATCTGCGCCGGATTGCCAATTTGCATTGCGAACGCATGGTTGGCGGGATCGTTGCGGGTTGCGTGTCGACGAGATGCAGCCCGGCTCAATCGTGTTTGCATCCTGATGCACGCGGCGCGATGATCGGGGGCTGGTTCAACGGCGGGAGGGCCTGACCAGTATCCTATTGCAGGTTCAGGGGAGGATGCCGTGCAGGAACTGACAATGAGTGTGAACTGGATCGCCGTAATTGTGGGGGCGGTACTGGCCTTCGGTCTGGGCAGCGTGTGGTTTTCGCCGATGATGTTCGGCAAGAGCTGGTCGCGCGGGGTCAAGATGGACGCTGGCGCGCCGACAGGTATGGGGCCCGCGCTGGTGCTGCAGGCGCTGGGTACTTTTGGCTTCGCCTGGGTGGTGGGCATTACCGCAGCTGCCGGCCATTTGCTGACGGTCCTGCTGATCGCGGCCAGTATGGCGTTATTGCAGGCCGGCACGGCGGCGTTTTCCCAGCACGGTCGCGGCGCGGTGCTGGCCGAGGCAGGCTATGTGATCACCATCGCGATCATCATGATCGGGGTGCATGCCGTTGTGTAGCAGGGGGCGCGCATGGCGGGCGGCGCGTCGGGCGCACCTGCCGCGCGCCGCGGGTGCTGCCAAGATGGGCGATAGTGTGGGACGCTGCGCACCTGTTGTTGCGATTCCCTTCCTGGATATTTCATGCCCAGCATTCCCTTTTTCGACGGCCATAACGATACGCTGCTCAAGCTGCTGGAGGCCGAGGGCGATCCGACACAGCTGTTCATGGATGGCATGGACAAGGCCGATATCGATCTTCCGCGCGCCAGGGCCGCAGGCATGGCGGGTGGGTTCTTCGCGATCTTTCCACCGCCGCTGAAGGGCAATCTGGGGTCTGTGGTGGCTGGTGCGGGCAATAATCGCGGCGGCCTGCCGGCCGAACTGGGACTGGCGGATGCACAAGCGGTGACACTGGACATGGCGTCGATCCTGATGCGGATCGAGCGCGCCGGTGGCGTGGCCATCTGTCGTGATGCAGCGGCGGTGCGTGCGGCCATTGCGCAGGGCACGCTGGCCAGCGTGCTGCACATTGAGGGTGCCGAGGCCATCGATACCGACTTCAGGGCGCTGGACGTGCTCTATGCGGCCGGGTTGCGCTCAATCGGGCTGGTATGGAGCCGGGCCAACGCCTTTGGTACCGGCGTGCCGTTCCGCTATCCGTCTGACGCCGACATTGGTCCCGGGCTCAGCGATGCGGGCAAGGCTTTGGTGCGCGAGTGCAATGACCGGGGGATCATGATCGATCTGTCCCATCTCAATGCCGCCGGGTTCCGTGACGTGGCAACCATTAGCGACAAGCCGCTGGTGGCCACGCACTCCAATGTGCATGCGATCAGCGCTCATGCCCGCAATCTGGTGGACTGGCAGCTGGCCGCGATTGCCGAGAGCCAGGGCGTTGTGGGGCTGAATTTTGCCACCGGGTTTTTGCGGCCGGACGGCAAGATGCGCGTCGACACCGAGATCGAGGTGATGGTGCGCCACATTGATGCGCTGGTTGAAGCGCTGGGTGAGGATGGTGTGGCGCTGGGTTCGGATTTTGATGGTGCCATGGTGCCAGCGCCGATTGGCGATGTGACCGGGGTGCCCAAGCTGCTGCAGGCGCTGCTCGACAAGGGCTATGGCGAGGCGCTGGTGCGCAAGATCGCGCTGGAGAACTGGCTGAGCATGATCGATCGCTGCATCGGGTAAAAGCCCCGCCAGCCTCCCCCTGAGCGGGGAGGCACAGCGCGGTGTGGTTCCCGATGCTGGCCACTGTGCGAGCAGCAGCGTTACGGGGCGCCGTGTCAGCGCCCCATGGTGCCTAGAACGGCACGTCTTCGTCGGAGACGGTCTTTTTGGCCGGCGCTTTTTTGGCAGCGGGCTTCTTTGCTGCGGCTGTTTTGGCTGGCGCCTTCTTGGCTGCAGGCTTTTTGGCGGCTGCCTTTTTGGCCGGCGCCTTCTTGACCTTCTTGCCGGTAGCTTCGGCGCGCGCCGCGATCCACTCGACAGCCTGCTCAAGCGTTACCGCTTCGGGCTGGATGTCCTTGGGGATGGTGGCGTTGATCTTGCCCTGATTGACATAGGGGCCATAGCGTCCGGCGCGGACGGTGATGGGGCCATTGTCGTGCTCGAAGGTCTGGATGGCCGCCACTGTGCCGCCGCGCTTGAAGCCGCCAGCGGCTTTTGGGCCAGCAGGTCGACGGCGCGGTTGAGGCCGACGGTGAAGACTTCCTCGACATCGGGCAGGTTGGCGTATTTGCCATCGCACAGGATGAACGGGCCATAGCGGCCAAGGCCCGCCGTGATGGGCAGACCGGATTCGGGATGCAGGCCGACATCGCGGGGCAGGGAGAGCAGCTTGAGAGCGCTTTCGAGCGTCGTGGCAGCAGCGTCCCAACCCTTGGGAATGGAGCTGCGCTTGGCTTCCTTGCCGCCGGCATCACCAAGCTGGACATAGGGGCCGAAGCGCCCGGTCTTGAGGAAGACCTCCTCGCCGGATTCCGGGTCGGTGCCGAGCACGCCGTCACCAGCGGCGGCTTCGGGCGACTGCCCGCTGGCCGCGTCGGAGAGCTGCATGGTGTGCTTGCACTCGGGATAGTTCGAGCAACCGATAAAGGCGCCAAACTTGCCCAGCTTGAGCGAGAGCTGACCTTCACCACAGGTGGGGCAGCGACGCGGATCGGAGCCATCTTCCTTGGGTGGGAAGATGCGGCTGGCCAGGGCGTCATTGAGGACGTCGAGCACCTCTGAAACGCGCAGATCCTTGATCTCGGTGGTGGCGGCGGTGAAATCCTTCCAGAAATCACGCAGCACCTGCTTGTATTCCAGGTGGCCGGCCGAGATTTCGTCGAGCTGTTCCTCGAGGCCGGCGGTGAAGCCGTATTCGACATAGCGATTGAAGAAGTTCTCGAGGAAGGCGGTGACGATGCGGCCGCGATCTTCGGGGTGCAGCGCCTTGCCCTCAAGCCGGACATAGTCGCGGTCCTTGAGCGTGGTCAGCGTGGCCGCATAGGTGGAAGGACGGCCAATGCCGAGCTCTTCCATCTTCTTGATCAGGCTCGCTTCGGTATAGCGGCTGGGCGGCTGGGTGAAGTGCTGCTCGATATCCACAGCCTGCAGGTCGGGCTTGTCACCCACGGCCAGTGGTGGCAGTTCGCGGCTATCCTCGTCTTCGGTGTCCTCGTCCGATTTGACCTCGACACCATAGAGCTTGAGGAAACCGGGGAAGCTGACGACCGACCCGACGGCGCGCAGTTCGACAGCGCGGCCGGGCACGTTGACGGCGATATCGACCGTGGTGCGATCGATCTCGGCCGATTTCATCTGGCTGGCCAGGGTGCGGCGCCAGATCAGGCCGTAAAGCTTGGCCTGGTCGGCATCAAGGCTGAGGTTTTCGGGCCGCTTGAACATGTCGGTGGGCCGGATGGCCTCATGGGCCTCCTGGGCATTTTTCGCCTTGGTCTGGTAGATGCGGGCCTTTTCGGGCAGGTATTCCTCGCCAAAATACTTGCCGATGACCGAGCGGGCCATGGCGATGCCCTCGGGGGCCATCTGCACCGCGTCGGTACGCATATAGGTGATCAGACCGTCCTCGTAGAGCCGCTGGGCAATCTGCATGGTGCGGCTGGGCGACAGGCTGAGGCGCGATGAGGCGTCCTGCTGCAGGCTCGATGTGGTGAACGGCGCATAGGGATTGCGCTTGGTCGGTTTCTTGTCGACGGCTGAGACGTTGAACTGGCCGGCCTCGATGAGCTTTTTGAGTTCAGCGGCATTCTCGCCATTCTGGATGGCGAGCTTGTCGGTCTTTTTGCCATCAACCGAGAGCAGGCGCGCCAGAAAGCTCTTGCCGGCCTGGGCCAGCTTGGCTTCGACGGACCAATACTCATCGGGCTTGAACTTTTCGATCTCGGATTCGCGGTCAGAGACCAGACGCAGGGCAACCGATTGCACGCGGCCGGCCGAACGGGAGCCGGGCAGCTTGCGCCAGAGGATGGGCGAGAGCGTAAAGCCCACCAGGTAATCGAGGGCGCGGCGGGCCAGATAGGCATCGACCAGTGGCATGTCGATTTCGCGCGGCACCTGCATGGCCGCCAGAATGGCGTCCTTGGTGATGGCGTTGAACAGCACGCGGCGGACGGTGACGTCCTTCTTGATGGCCTTTTTCTGCCGCAGGACATCGAGCACGTGCCAGGAAATGGCTTCGCCTTCGCGATCCGGGTCAGTCGCCAGGATCAGTTCGTCGGCGCCCTTGAGCGCGTTGGCGATATCGGCAATGCGCTTCTTGGAGGCCGTGTCGACCTCCCAGGACATGGCGAAATCTTCGTCCGGACGCACCGATCCGTCCTTGGCCGGCAAATCGCGGACATGGCCGAAGGAGGCCAGGACATGATAGTCCGAACCCAGATATTTGTTGATTGTCTTGGCTTTAGCCGGACTTTCAACGACAACGACCTTCATGACGAACCTGTTCCGCAACCGCTTTAAGAGAAATGGCGCAACATGGTGAACCCTCGATGGACTGTCAACGGGCTGTAATTGGCTGGCCCGCGCCTCCCCTTCGGGGAGAGATATCTTGCATGGATAGCCGGACGGGTGCAGACTTGGGTTGTGCGCAGTTCTGCGCTCGACCCATTTCCATTGTGACCGACATCGTTGTGGCTGCGCCGTTCGCGCCGCTTTTGGTTGTCCGTCGGGTCGATTCATGAGGAGATTTGATTATGGAATACCGCAAACTCGGTAATAGCGGTGCCGTTGTGTCGGCCTATGCGCTGGGCACAATGACCTTTGGCGCGGAGTCCGACGAGGCCACCTCGTTTCAGCTGATGGATGATTATGTCGCCGCTGGCGGCAATTTCATCGATACCGCCAATGTGTACAGCGCCGGCGTTTCGGAGGAAATCGTCGGGCGCTGGCTCAAGAGCAAGCCAGGCGTGCTGCGTGATCTGGTGATCACCACCAAGGGGCGTTTTCCCATGGGGCAGGGGCCAAACCATCTCGGCCTGTCGCGCAAGAGTCTCAATGAAGCGCTGGATGCCTCGCTCAAGCGGCTCGGTGTCGAGCATATCGATCTCTATCAGATGCACGCCTGGGACGCGCTGACGCCAATCGAGGAAACGCTGCGCTTTCTCGATGACGCGATCGGTAACGGCAAGATTGCCTATTATGGCTTTTCCAACTTCCTGGGCTGGCAGATGACCAAGGCGGTGTGGACGGCCAAGGCCAATGGCTTTGCGCCGCCGGTAACGCTGCAGCCACAATATAATCTGCTGGTGCGCGACATCGAGCATGAGGTGGTGCCCGCCGCGCTCGATGCCAATATCGGGCTTCTGCCGTGGTCGCCACTGGGTGGTGGCTGGCTGAGCGGCAAGTACAAGCGCGACCAGATGCCGACCGGGGCAACGCGGCTGGGCGAAAATCCCAAGCGTGGCATGGAGGCGTTCGAGAAGCGCAACTCCAATCTGATGACCTGGGAGGTGATTGGCGCGGTTGAGGACATCGCCAAGGCACGCGGCGCCAGCATGGCGCAGGTGGCACTGGCCTGGGTCTGTGCCCGTCCGGCGGTCACGTCGGTGATTCTGGGGGCGCGCACCACCGCGCAGCTCAAGGATAATCTGGGTGCTGCCGATCTGGTGCTGAGCAGCGATGAGATGGCCACGCTGACCGCGGCAAGCCAGCCGGAAATGAGTGACTATCCATACGGGACCGGCGGCATTGATCAGCGCCATCGCAAGATTGGCGGCGGTCGCTAAAGGTCTGATTGGGAGGGGGCACCCCTCCCATCTTCCCCTGGATGAAGGAGGTCACCGCGTGGTCGGGGCTGGATCTGCTAGTGCCGCAATGCCACCAATTGGCCGCTCGACCATTCGATCTGGTCGGCCAGGTCGAGTTCGAGCAGCAGCATCTGCATAGTGGCGGCCGATATGCCGACCTGTCGGACCAGTTCATCGACGTCGATCGGGGTGACGCTGAGAGCGGCGAGCAGTCGGGTCTTGTCGTCGTCGCTGGGCGGCGGGGCATCGGGGACGCTGTCGGGCTCCCAATCGCGGTCGAACAGGGCATTGCGCGACGGATCGGCGCTGCCCAGGGTTTCGAGAATATCAGCGGCGCCCGTGATCAGTTTGGCGCCTTGCTGGATCAGCGCATTGCCACCTTCAGCGCGGGGATCGAGTGGCGAGCCGGGTACGGCGAAGACGTCGCGGTTTTGCTCGAGGGCCAGTCGGGCGGTGATCAATGAACCACTGCGCTTGGCCGCTTCAACCACGACCACCCCCAGCGACAATCCCGAAACCAGACGGTTACGCCTGGGGAAGTCGCGGGCGCGTGGCTCCCAGCCCAGCGGCATTTCAGTGAGCAGGGCGCCGCCATTGTCAAGAATGTCGTGGGCCAGAGGGATGTTCTCGGTGGGGTAGATCTTGTCGAAACCACCGGCAAGGACGGCGATGGTGCCGCTGAGCAGCGTTGCCTTGTGCGCCGCTGCATCGATGCCGCGGGCCAGACCCGAAACAATGGTATAGCCCGCTTCGCCCAGATCCGTCGCCAGCAGGCGGGTCATCTTGACCCCGGCCGCCGAGGCATTGCGCGCCCCGACAATGCCCACCGTGCGGCGCCAGTCGAGATTGGGGCCACTGGCCATGGTGATCAGCGGCGGTGCGGCCGGGATATAGTGGAGCAGGGGTGGATAATCGGCATCGCTGCTGGTGACGAGGCGGGCGCCGTAACGTGACAGACCGGCGATCTCATCTTCAGCTTCGGACTGGCTGGTAATACGGACCGGTCTGCCGGTGCGGCGCGTCAGGGACGGCAGGGCCTCAAGGGCGGCCTGTGCCGAGCCGAAGCGGTTGAGCAATCGGCGGAAGGTGGCCGGGCCAATGTTTTCGGTACGTAGCAGACGCAACCAGGCAAGGCGCGTGACCGGATCAAGTGCAGCAACACCCTGATCCGGCGGCACGGATCAGGCCTTCTTTTTCTCAGAGCCGATCCTGGGCTCGGTACCCGCAATCAGCCGAGCAATGTTTTCGCGGTGCTGGAAGAACAGCAGCAGGGCCATCACGGCCGCAGCACCGGCCAGGTATTCGTTGACCACGACATAGGCAAAGATTGGCGCCGTGGCTCCTGCTGTCAGGGCAGCCAGAGACGAGAATTTCCGCGCCACCGCGATGAACAGCCAGACCGCGCAGAAGATCAGCCCGACAGGCCAGCTCAGCGCCAGCAGTGAACCAATGAAGACGGCGACGCCCTTGCCGCCCTTGAAGTTGAGCCAGACGGGAAAGCAATGGCCCAGAAAGGCGCCAATGCCCGCGATCATGGCTGCTTCTTCGCCCCACAGGCCGCGCGCAAGCAGAACGGGCACGGCGGCCTTGGAGGCGTCGAGCACCAGAGTGGCAAAAGCGATCCAGCGATTGCCGGTGCGCAGCACATTAGTGGCGCCGATATTGCCCGAGCCGATGTCGCGAATGTCGCCCAGCCCGGCCGAACGAGTGAGCAGCAGACCAAAGGGAATGGAGCCAAACAGATAGCCCAGAACGACAGCATAGAGCAGCGGGAGAACGTCAATCGACATCGGGGCTTGGTATCCTTTGTGGCGTTTAGGCGCGAAAATACCCTCCTCCCAACCTCTCCCGCAAGGGGGCGGTGCAGTTGGGTGGGGATGACGGACCGGTGGTCGTTGGTGTTTGGGGCTAGTCGATGTGGGTGTGGACGGTCTCGCCAGCGACGATAGTGCGCATGACCTTGCCCGCCAGACGCGCGCCTTCGAAGCTGGTATTGCGCGACTTGGAGCGGATGTCGGTCTCGCTGACCTGCCAGGGATAATCGAGATCGAACAGGATCAGATCGGCGGGTGCGCCCTTGGCAATGCGGCCTGATGGCAGACCCAGAATGTCAGCGGGGCGGCTGGTCATGGCGCGCAGTACGGTCAGCAGGTCGACATCGCCGGAATGAACCAGACGCAGGGCCGCAGCCAGCAGGGTCTCCAAGCCAATGGCCCCGTCGGAGGCTTCGGCGAAAGGCTGGCGCTTTACCTCGGTATCCTGGGGATCGTGATCGGAATGGATGGTGTCGATGGTGCCGTCGCGCAGGGCCTGGATCATGGCCTGGCGATCATCTTCTGAGCGCAGCGGCGTGGAGAGTTTGAAGAAGGTGCGATAGCGGCCAATGTCGTTTTCGTTGAGCGCCAGATTGTTGATCGAGATGCCAGCCGTAACGGCCCTGTTGCGCTTCTTGGCCGCTGCCACCAGTTCGACCGCGGCCGCGCAGGAGATCTGGGCGGCGTGGTACTTGACGCCCGTCAGTGCGGCCAGTTGCAGATCGCGGGCCAGCGGGATCGTCTCGGCTTCGCGCGGAATACCCTTTAGCCCCAGAATGGTGGCAAACAGGCCCTCGTTCATCACGCCGGTACCGGTCAGATCGGTGTCGGAGACGTGGTGGACGAATGTCAGACCGTAATTTGCGGCGTAGCTCATGGCCGTGCGCAGCATGGAGGGCGACTGGATGGAATGGCGACCATCGGTGAGGCAGACCGCACCGGCTTCCTTGAGCAGGCCATATTCGGTCATCTCAGTGCCGTTGAGACCCTTGGTGATCGCGCCTGCAGGCAGCACATTGACCTTTGAAGTGGCCCTGGCGCGGCGGATCAGGAAGTCCACCAGCGCGCCATCATCCACCACGGGCGTGGTATCGGGCATCATCACGAAGCTGGTAATGCCCCCGGCTGCAGCGGCTTCGCCAGCCGATTGCAGGGTTTCGCGATACTCCTTGCCCGGCTCGCCCGTGAAGACGCGCATGTCGATCAGGCCGGGCGCCAGTACCAGACCCTTGGCATTGATCACCTCGGCACCGTCTGGAACGCCAATAGGCGCGCCGATGGCAAGTTCGGCAATAATGCCATCTTCGATCAGCACAGCGCCGAGATGATCGGTGCCGGTTGCCGGATCGACGATGCGGGCGTTCTCGATGAGTGTGGCGCGGGTCATGACGCGTCTCCCGACGACAGCAGGGCATCGAGCACGGCCATGCGCACAGCTACGCCCATTTCGACCTGATCGGTAATGACCGAAGCCGGGCCATCGGCAATGGCTGGATCAATCTCGACGCCACGATTCATGGGACCGGGATGCATGACGATGGCATCGGGCTTGGCGTGGCTGAGCTTTTCGGCATCGAGCCCATAGAAATGGTAATATTCGCGGACCGAGGGGATCATGCGGCCCTGGGCGCGTTCGTGCTGCAGGCGCAGCATCATGACAACGTCGGCGCCAGCCAGACCCTCGCGCATGTCGGTGAAAACCTCGGTAGCGAGGTTTTCGATGCCGGCGGGCAGCAGGTTGCGCGGAGCAATGACGCGGGTGCGCACATTGAGCGCGCCAAGCAAAAGCAGGTTTGAGCGCACCACGCGCGAATTGGCAATATCGCCACAGATGGCGACGGTCAGGCCCGAAATGCGGCCCTTGTGATTGCGGATAGTCAGGGCATCAAGCAGCGCCTGGGTGGGGTGCTCATGGGCCCCGTCACCGGCATTGATAACGGCGCAGCCAACCTTCTGGCTCAGTAGCTCGACCGCCCCGGCCGCCGAATGGCGCACGACGATAACGTCGGGACGCATGGCGTTGAGCGTGGCTGCGGTATCGATCAGGGTTTCGCCCTTGGAGACCGAGCTGGTCTTGACCGACATGTTCATGACCAGGGCGCCGAGGCGTTTGCCGGCGATCTCGAAGGAGGCCTGGGTGCGCGTGGAGGGCTCGAAGAACAGGTTGATCTGGGTCTTGCCCGAGAGCGTGGGGTGGGTTTTCCGTTCCTGGCGGGAAATCGGCACCATGGCTTCGGCGCGATCGAGCAGCTGAATGATCTCATGCTGCTGCAGATCGGCTATCGAGAGCAGATGGCGCTGACTGAAAGGAGGAAAATCACCGGTGGCACCGGCGGATGAATTCGAGGCTGTGCTGGCGCGAGCTTGGGCCATGCGCTCCCATTCCCTATGATTTGCAGCGGTCTAGCCGAGGGAAAGCGGAGGGGCAAGGCCCAAGCGGGGAATATCAACGGCTGGGGCGTGCCGTTGGGAGCGGTGTTGGCGCTGGCCGCGACCGTGTCTGCCACCAGATCAGAGACAATCCGACAAGACCCAGGCCCAGCTCAACGGCGCCTGCGACGATGAACCCGTCATGGGGCAGCCCATCGACGGCAAAGCCCAGCAGCCGCGACAACCCGTAGCTCAAATTGAACAGGCTGCCGAGCCAGATGGCCGGCTGTTGAAAATCGGTTCGGATAACGCCCAGTGTACAAAAGCCTGCCAGGCCCAGCATGAACAGGCCGGGCGCTCGCAACTCGTTGAGCAGGTCTACCTTGCCGCTCAGGTCCAGACCATAACCGGCATAGAAGTTGACGGGCATGAACAGGATCATGGCCCCCAGGGCCAGAGTCAGGACGGCAATGACCGTGAGGTAGAGGCGGATGGCGCTTGTGATCTTCATGCTGCGCGGTGCCAGATGCCCGAAGCGGCGGTCGCCGTGACGTAATCCGCGAAGTCGCGCGGCGGTCGGCCCAGAGCGCGCTGCACACCATCGGCAAGCGATTCGTTGCGGCCATCAAAGACTTCCTGGCAAAGCCTGGTCAGCAGATCGGCATAGCGCTGACCCAGCTCAGGCAGCAGGGCAGCGTGGAACTGCTCAAGCGTGATGGGCAGGTATTGCAGTTCGATCCCGGCGGTTGCTGCGATGACGGCGGCGGCCTCGGCGAAGGTGAGCAGGCGCGGGCCGGTGATTTCATAGCGCTGGTTGGCGTGGCGCGGATCGGTCAGGGCTGCCACGGCGACATCGGCGACATCATCGGCATCGATGAAGGGTTCGCGACGGTCGCCGGCGGGCATGGCAATCGTGCCAGAGAGGACGGAAGGCAGCAGAGTGCCTTCGCTGAAATTCTGGAAGAACCAGCTGGCGCGGACAATGGTGGTCTCGATGGGGGCTGCCATGAGGATGTCTTCGCTGCGCAGGGCATTGGTCTCGCCGCGGCCCGAGAGCAGGACGAGGCGTTTCAGGCCTGCGGCGACTGCCAGATCGGTAAAAGCCTGAATGGCTTGGGGGGCGCCGTCTTCAGCCAGGTCGGGGACATAGCTGACAAAAGCTGTTTCGGCACCGGCAAGCGTGGCGGCCCAGGTGGTGCGGTCGTCCCAGTCAAAGGCCGGAGTGGATCTGCGCGAGGCGGGGCGAACGGGATAGCCGGCCTGGGTCAGGCGGGCGGCGACGCGACTGCCGATCTTGCCGGTAGCGCCGATGACGAGGATGGGGATGCTGGACATACTGAAAATCCTTGGGTGTTTGCGATGTCCAGAAGATGATCGGATGCAGCGGGACTAACAATGACTATTTGTCGCTCTGAATATGCGGGTCGTCCAGAAGTGTGGACGTTTTGCTGCTTTTGGGCTAATCGTCCTGCATGAGTGATGTGCATTTCCAACCGCCGCCATTGACCGATCCGCTGGGTGAGGTGCTGCATATGCTGCGCCTGACCGGGACATTGTATTGCCGTGCCGAGATGACGGCGCCGTGGGGTATCGAGATGCCCCAGCTGCCTGGGGCGATGCTGTTCATGATCGTCACTTCGGGGCGGGGCTGGCTGCGCATGCGCGATATGCCGCCGCAAATGCTGGAGCAGGGCAGCATGGTGTTGCTGCCGCATGGCACGAGCGTGGAGCTGGCCAGTTCGCCGGGCGCTGCAACCACGCCGCTGTTCGATATTCCCTCGACCAAGGTCAGTGAGCGCTATGAATTGATGCAATGGGGCGGCGGCGGTGCGCTGATGCGGGCGACCACCGGGGTGGTGCAGTTTGATCATGTGGCGGCGCAGCGCCTGATTTCGCTGTTGCCACCGGTGATCCGGGTGGATGCTTGGGATGAGGACGTCGATAGCTGGATGCAGAGCACGCTGCGGCTGATCGCGCGCGAAGCGGCGGCATTGCGACCCGGTGGCGAGACCGTGATGACGCGCCTGGCCGATATCATGGTGATTCAGGCGCTGCGGCGCTGGCTGGATACGGCCCCAGAGGCCAATCTGGGCTGGCTGGCAGCGTTGCGCGACCCGCAGATCGGGCGCGCGCTGGCGCAGATCCATCGCGGCGCAGCAGAAGACATCAGCGTGGCGGGGCTGGCCGATATCGCCGGCATGTCACGCTCGGCGTTTTCGGCGCGGTTTACCGACATGGTGGGGCAGCCGGCCATGCAGTATGTCACGCAATGGCGGCTGCATCTGGCGCGTGCGGCATTGCTTGAGAGCGGGCAGCCGGTCGGGGTGATCGGCGCGCGGGCAGGCTATAATTCGGAGGCCGCGTTTGGGCGGGCGTTCAAGCAGTTCTTCGGGGTGTCGCCGGGCGCGGCGCGGCGCGAGGCGATTGCACGCTAGTCGTGGCGCAGACGATCCAGCGCACCCTGCAGGATGTAACTGGCGGCCAGTTTATCGACGACCTCGGCGCGGCGGTCGCGGCGCATATCGGCCTCGATCATCATGCGGGTGACGGCGCTGGTCGAGAGGCGCTCATCCCAGAAGGCGATGGGCAGGGTAATGCGTTGGGCCAGGCTGCGGGCAAAGGCGCGGGTCGACTGCACGCGCGGACCTTCGGAGCCGTCCATATTGAGGGGCAGGCCCAGAATGATGGCGACAATGGTGTTCTCGGCAATGAGTTCGTCGAGCCGGATGGCGTCGACAGTGAACTTGGTGCGCTTGATGGTTTCGAGCGGGGTAGCCGAGTAGCGCATGCCGTCCGAGACAGCCACGCCAATGGTCTTGGTGCCCAGGTCGAGGCCCAGAATCTTGCCCCGGGGGAATCGCCGCCAGTGGATTGGCGTATTCTTCGGTCATGTCGTGCTCGCTTGCCACAATGGTGGTGTCCTATAGGGTGCGGCGGCATTTGGCGACTGGAAAGCGGCGATGAAACTCACCTGGTTCGGCGGCACGACCGCCCGCATTCACATTGGCGGCGTGATTCTGGTGATCGACGCCGCCGGGGCACCGGCACAGATTGTCGCTAGCGAACTGGTCTCGGGCGCCGACTGCGTCGTGGAGAATTTCGGCGCTGGGCTTGAGGCGGTCGATAGCGCCCAATGGCGGCCCCGCAAGGCGCAGCGTCCGCTGGATGAAGAAGCCACAGAGCCCGCGGTGGCGTGCTGGCAGGCGGGACCGGGGGCTCTCCTGGTCGAGGCACCCGGGGAGCCGGTGCTGTTGCTGATCAAGGGCCCTGTGCCCGAACTGGGCCGCTGGGCCGATGGGGCCGTGGTGGTGTTGTTTGGCGATGGGGAAGCCTTGAGCGGTGCCGGGCAGACGGTGCTGGCGGGGCGCGGGCTGCGCCTATTGGCGCTGGCCGGTGACGAGGCGGCACTGGATCAGGCAATAGGGGCGTTACGCGATGTGTTGGACGGTGCGGCCCTGCTGGCGCTGGAAGCCGGGTTGGCCGTAGAAATCTGATCCGACGCATCAGCCATTTTCATTGTCTTTTGTGCCGCACGGTTGTTATTGAAGCGGCAAATACGATCCTTGTGGAGTTAGCTATGTCCGTCGACGCCAAGACCGTTAAGCGCATTGGGAGCCTGGCGCGCATCCGCATTGAAGACGATGAGGTTGGCGCCTATCAGGAAGAGCTCAATGCGATCCTGGGTTTCGTCGAGCAGCTGAGCGAAGTCGATGTTGAGGGTGTGGCCCCGATGACCTCGGTAATGCCGATGACATTGCGCCTGCGCGACGATGTGGTCAGCGACGGCGAGTACCCCGAAAAGATCGTCGCCAATGCGCCACTGAGCGAAGACAATTTCTTCATGGTGCCCAAGGTGATCGAATAGATGAGCATCAGCATCGCCCTTGAGACGGCGTTGCAGGATGACGTGCGCGGGCTTGTGGCCCAGCTCAATGAGCATCTGCTGCCGCTGTCACCGCCCGAATTCCAGTTCAAGATGAGCGTGGAACAGATGTCGGGTGTCGATACCAGCGTTTTTGTGGCGCGCGATGAGGCCGGCACGGCAGTAGGCATGGGGGCTCTGAAGGTGCACTCGTGCGCACTGGGTGAGGTCAAACGCATGTTCACCCTGCCAGAAGTGCGCGGCCAGCGTGTGGGTTCGGCCCTGTTGGCGGCCATTATCGCGCTGGCGCGCGACAAGGAGCTGGCCACGGTGATGCTGGAAACCGGAACCGGCCCAGGTTTCGATGGTGCGCACCGACTTTACGAGCGCAGCGGCTTTGTGGCTCGCGGCCCGTTTCTGGACTATCCTGACAGCGAATGGTCGGCGTTTTTTGAAATGCCGCTGACCGTGGCGCAACCGGCCTAAGCCGACCTGACGACGACCAATTCATCCGGCGCGATTGCGCCGAACCGCTACGACCTTTCTGAGCGAGATCCGTTTTGACTGACCTGACCAAACTGAGCCTGGCCGCCGCCCGCAAGGGCCTCGTCGACAAGAGCTTCACCTCGAGCGAATTGACCGGGGCGTATCTGGGCGCGATCGATAAGGCCAATCCCAGCCTGAACGCCTATGTGGCGGTCACGGGTGAGCAGGCGCTCGAGATGGCCAAGGCCAGCGACGAGAAGCTGGCCAAGGGGCAGGGCGGCACGCTTGAAGGCATTCCGCTGGGCATCAAGGACCTGTTCGCCACCAAGGGTGTGCACACCCAGGCTGCCAGCCACATTCTGGATGGCTTCAAGCCGGAATACGAGATCGACCGTGACAGCCAATCTGTGGCGCGACGGCGCGGTGATGCTGGGCAAGCTGAACATGGATGAGTTCGCCATGGGCTCGTCCAACGAAACCAGCTATTACGGCAATGTGATCAACCCGTTCCGCGCCGAAGGCAGCAATGCCAATCTGGTGCCTGGTGGGTCTTCGGGTGGTTCGGCTGCGGCCGTGGCTGCCTGGCTGTGCGCTGGTGCGACGGCGACTGATACCGGCGGTTCGATCCGCCAGCCCGCAGCCTTTACCGGCACGGTCGGTATCAAGCCGACCTATGGCCGTTGCTCGCGTTGGGGCACGGTGGCGTTTGCTTCCTCGCTCGATCAGGCCGGCCCGATTGCCCGCTCGGTTGAAGATGCGGCGCTGATGATGACCTCGATGTCCGGTTTCGACGCCAAGGATCTCGACCAGTGTGGATATGGCCGTGCCTGATTTTGCCGCTGCCGTTGAGCGTGGCGTAAAGGGTCTGACCATTGGCGTGCCGCGCGAATACCGCCTTGAAGGCATGCCCGCCGAGATCGAAAAGCTGTGGCAGCAGGGCCTGGACTGGCTCAAGGCAGAGGGTGCCACGGTCAAGGATATCAGCCTGCCGCACACCAAGTATGCCCTGCCAGCCTATTACATCGTGGCACCCGCCGAGGCGTCGTCCAATCTGGCGCGCTATGACGGCGTCAAGTATGGCCTGCGCGTTACCGGCAAAGACATTACCGACATGTATGAGCTGACCCGCGCTGCCGGGTTTGGCCGCGAGGTGAAGCGCCGCATCATGATTGGCACCTATGTGCTGTCCGCCGGCTATTTCGACGCCTATTACGTCAAGGCGCAGCAGGTCCGCACGCTGATCAAGAAAGACTTTGAAGACGCCTTCCACGCTGGTGTCGACGCCATTCTGACCCCAGCCACACCCTCTGCCGCGTTCGGCATTGGCGATGAGGCGATGGCCAATGATCCGGTCAAGATGTACCTCAACGACATCTTCACGGTGACGGTGAACATGGCTGGTCTGCCCGGCATTGCCGTGCCGGCGGGCAAGGATGGTCAGGGGCTGCCACTGGGTCTTCAGCTGATCGGCAAGCCGTTTGATGAAGAGACGCTGTTTGCCACGGCGCGGGTCATCGAACGCAGCGCCGATATGGATTTCTCCCCCAAGCCCTGGTGGTAGGCCGCAAAGGCGCTACTTGATCGTGGGGCTGTTCCACCTTATCTGGCGCAGATGCACAAACTGAAACTGGTAGTGACGCCGCCGCGTGCGGCGTCGGGGCCAACAAGAGTATCTCCGATGGCCACTGACGTTTTCACGACCCAGGACTGGTCCGAACCACCCAAGGATCTCTCCATGCCGCTGCAGGCGCTGTGGTGGCTCAAAAAGGGCGAGTTGCGGGTTGGACCCGAGTGGGAACAGGCGCACAATATTGTCCAGGCGATGGAAGGGGTGCAGGCGTTCGACTGGGTGCATGCCCTGATGCACTGGATTGAAGCCGATATGGGCAATGCCGACTACTGGTATCGCCGGGCTGGCAAGAAGCGTGCGACCGCGAGCGTGGCCAGCGAGTGGGAACACATCGCAGCGGTGCTCAGCGATATCACGAAGCACTAAAGCGCAGCTTGCCGCGCAGGATCAGCGCGCCGGTGACGATATACCAGAGCGTTTGTGGCCAGGCGGCCAGCCGTTCGACAGTGCCGCGCCCCCCAGATAGATCTCCGCCACATAAAGCACGAAGCCGAGCAGGGCCAGAACGCCTGTGGTCAGGCTATAGATGGCGAATGCACGGTGCGTCTGCCAGACGACCTTGGCCATCAGCATGAAGCCGAAGCAGGCCAGCCCCAGCGCCAGGGCAGCGCCAATCACATGCATCGCCGGGATGGTGTCGAGCGGGAAGGCGCCCGCCAGCATGGTGCCGTCGCCGCCCAGCGCGAGCAGCCATAATGCAGCAATCTTGAGTTTTGTCTGGGGCCAGAGATCGCGGGTGAACCAGACGCCGAGCACGACCAGTACACCGTTGAGCGCCATGCCCAGATTGAACACCAGGCTGAGCGGAGAGCAGACCGGCATGATGCCGTCAGGCGCCGGATTGAGATAGGTGCCGCATCTGGTGACGCCGAGCAGGCTGATGTCGTTGGTGAGCATGGAATAGCCCGGCCACGCCGCCTGGGCGACGAACTGGGCAATGAAGAACTCGACGGTGAGCAGCCAGAAAATGGCGCCTAGGCGAGATCTGGCCGGGCATGAGGGTCTCCGTGTTGTGCGGAGTGGGCCGGGCCGCACGGGCAAAGTCAAATCACGAGCTTGATGGAGGGCACCCAGAGCGGCCCTCGGAACTGGTCCGAGGGCTCTTTGGTAACGCTGAGGCTACCGGTTGTCATATTCACTGCGGACCAGTTCCAGGCCGCGTCGGGTGATTCGGTAGGGCTGCCCATTGCAGGATTTGATGGCCTTCCTGGCCTTGAGTTTTTTGAACAGCAGCATGGTGCAGGTGTTCATCAACCAGCCTTCGCGGTTGAACATTTCTAGGCCTACTGTCTTGCCAGCCTGGTTGCGGGTGAGCGCAATACAGCCACCCTGAGCGAGGGCATGGAGCACCCGCTGTTCGTCTCTTGAGATATCCATTGAACGTCTGTCGCCAAATGGCGCGGCAGTACAGCCACGCATAAACGCTATCAGCGGCCGGCATCACGCTCGGCGGCTGACTGGTTCATTTATGCCTCGTCACAACTGGACGAGGCTTTAGCGGGCTTCAGACTGAGTAGACATGCGAGTTTGATATAGGAGCAGGCTTATTTTGCACAAGTAGGGCGGTTGAAATCATCGCCCGGTCGGTGCAAACCAGCAACAGCCCAAGAGGACTGGAACCTGCCGTGACCACTCAAGCCGCCCCTGCCGACTGCCAGACCAAGGACGATGTCCGCGCCGAAATCGACCGGATCGACGGTCTGTTGCTGAACCTGTTTGCCGAGCGGCACCGCTATGTGACGCGGATGGCCGAGATCAAGACGGATCCCCATGAGGCGCGTGATCCAGCGCGCATCGAGGCGGTGATCGGTAAAATCCGCGAGCGCAGTTTGGCTCTTGATCTTGATGAAGATCAGGCCGAACTTGTATGGCGGACCCTGATCGACTGGAACATCAATTACGAGAAGGGCATCATCGCGGCGCGGCGCCGCGGATAGCGGAGGTCACCATGCCAGGCATCACCATTCGCAAAGCGGACAGCGCGGATGCCAGGAGACTAGCCGATATTGCCTTTCAGGCCTGGGAACACGGGATTTACCCACTGCTTGCGGCGCAGCCGGGGCTGCGCGAATCCGAAAAGTACCGGCTGACCCAGGTGGTGGCCGAAACGATCAGCCGGATCATCGTGGCCGAGGTTGACGGGATCGTGGTGGGCTGGTGCTCGCGGGCGGCGCGGCGAAGCTACATTCCCTATCTGTTCGTAATGCCCGAATTGCAGCGCAACGGGCTGGGCTCGGCGCTGCTGCGGCGCATGGAATCAATGCTCGAGCTGGCTGGCGCCGAGCGGGTCCATCTGGAGACCCCAGCGGACAATGTACCGGCGGTGCGGTTTTACGAAAAGCAGGGCTACCGCATTCTGGCGCTGCGCTCGGATGGTCGCGACGCACATGAGCCGTTCATGAGCGTGCATCTGGAAAAGCGGCTGCTGCCCTTTGATGGTGACCTGGGACACGAGGATTAGCGCAGCCAAAGGCGCTCAAACCATTGCATCAACACGGCTCAGGCTCTATGCGTTTGGCATCGTTTCGCCTTGCCTCGCAGGATGCTCAATTGACCCTCATCGACACGCGCACGCCCAATCCCAAGAGCTTCATTGCCGGTTCGACCGGTGACTGGGAAGTCATCATCGGTATGGAAGTGCACGCGCAGGTCACTTCCGAGAGCAAGCTGTTCTCCGGTTCGTCGACGGCCTTTGGCAATCCGGCAAACGCCAATGTCTCGTTTGTGGACGCGGGCATGCCGGGCATGTTGCCCACCATTAACATCGAATGCGTGCGTCAGGCCGTGCGTACCGGGTTGGGCCTGAAGGCCAAGATCAACAAGCGCAGCGTGTTTGACCGCAAGAACTATTTCTATCCCGACCAGCCGCCGGGTTACCAGATCTCGCAGTACAAGGATCCGATTGTCGGCGAGGGCGTGGTGGCGCTCGACATGAATGGCGATCAGGTCGAGATCGGTATCGAGCGCGTGCATCTGGAAACCGATGCGGGCAAGTTGCTGCATGACCAGCACCCCAATATGAGCTTTGTCGATCTCAATCGTGCCGGCGTGGCGCTGATGGAGATCGTCAGCAAGCCCGATTTGCGGTCGTCCGAGGAAGCCAAGGAATATCTGGCCAAGCTGCGCTCAATCTTGCGCTATCTGGGCACCTGCGACGGCAATATGGAGCAGGGCTCGATGCGCGCCGACGTCAATGTCTCGGTGCGCCGCCCGGGCGGTGAATTCGGCACGCGCTGCGAGATCAAGAATGTGAACTCGATCCGTTTTGCCGGCCAGGCCATCGAGTTCGAGGCGCGGCGCCAGATCGATATTCTTGAAGATGGCGGCACCATCGACCAGGAAACGCGGCTGTATGACCCCAAGGCGGGCGAGACGCGCTCAATGCGCTCCAAGGAAGATGCGCAGGACTATCGCTACTTCCCCGATCCTGACCTGCTGCCGCTTGAATTCGACGATGCGTTCGTGTCGGCGCTGGCCGATGGCCTTCCCGAGCTGCCAGACGAGAAAAAGGCGCGTTTCATCAGCGATTTCGGCGTGACGCCCTATGATGCGATGGTGCTGACGCTCGACCGCGAAACGGCGGATTACTTCGAGTCGGTTGTGGCCTTTGGTGGCGCCAAGCGCGATGGTAAGGCCGTAGCCAATATGCTCAATGCCGACGTCGCCGCGTTTGCCAACAGCCAGGGCCTGGCGATCTGGGAGACCCATTTGCAGCCCAGCCAGATTGCAGGGATTGTTGATCTGATGGCGGCAGGGACGATTTCGTCCAAGGGCGCCAAGGACCTGCTGCAGGTGATCATCGCCGAGGAGCCCGAGGGTGAGCCAGCCGAGATCGTCGAGCGTCGCGGCATGAAGCAGGTGACCGATATGGGCGCCATTGAAGCGATCGTGGATGAGATCATTGCCGCCAATCCCGAGCAGGTCGAAAAAGTCAAAGCCAAGCCGACCATGATTGGCTGGTTTGTCGGTCAGGCGATGAAGGCCTCGGGCGGCAAGGCGAACCCGCAGGCACTCAATGAGCTGATGAAGAACAAGCTCGGCATCGAATAGCGCCAGGCGCAGCAGATACGAAAGCGGCCAGTGGAAACACTGGCCGCTTTTTTTCTCAGGGATTGGGATCGTGGCCCGGTTCGGGCGGCAGCTCGGGCTGGATGGTGGGCTGCGGCTCCTCGACCGGCGAGGCCACGGGCAGCTCGCGCGGCTGCGGCGGTACCGGATCGACCGGCTGCGGCTGAGGCGGCTCGGGCTGCGGGGTGACCTCCGGGGTCGTGGTAGGATCGATATCGGGGGTCTGATCGGGGTCGGACTGGGTCATCAAGATGCTCCTTTGGACAAGGAACGTGTGATGGCCCGGCTTGTTCCGATCAAGTGGCGACGCGGCGCCAGAGTTTGCCGATGCGGCCATCGATCAGCAGCAGGCCGGTAAAGATGACGAACATGCCCAGAATCTGGATGGGCAGGACCGTTTCGCGCAGCACTGTCACGCCCAGAATTACCGCCGAGATGGGGGCGATGAAAGTGGTCGTGGCGAAATTGGTCGGGCCGACGCGCGGCAGGATGCGATACATGACCTGGAAGGTGAAGGCTGTCGACATCAGGCCGATGGCAATGGCCGCCAGCCAGGTTTCGGGGCGCACCATGACGGGCGTGCCCTCGGTGATGAAGGCGACCGGAATGGATACTGCAGCGGCGCCAGTGAGCGCGATGGAGGCCAGCGCCGTGGGTTCTATGGCCTTGAAGCTGCGGGTGATGTTGAGCGAGAGCGCGTAGCACAGCGTGGCCAGCAGGCAGGCGCCAATAGCCCACAGGCGCGAATCGCCGCCCGTGGAGAGGGCGGGCCAGGCCAGAATGAAGGCCCCGGCAAAGCCGACGGTGACGCCGGCCATCTTGATGCGTGAGGCCTTTTCGCCGCCGAGCCAGAAATGGCTGACGATGACGGTGACCAGCGGGGTCAGCGCATTGATGATGGCGGCAACACCACTGGCGAGATTGGCCTGGGCGAGCGGGAACAGGGCGAAGGGAATGGCGTAGGCCAAAATGCCCAGCCCACCCAGCTTGATCCAGAGCATGGGATCGCGGGGGATGGGCTTGCGCCGCAGCAGCAGGAAGACCCAGCAGCCAATGGCGCCAATGCCAACGCGGAACG
Source organism: Devosia sp. J2-20 (assembly GCF_055808475.1). Lineage (NCBI taxonomy): Bacteria > Pseudomonadati > Pseudomonadota > Alphaproteobacteria > Hyphomicrobiales > Devosiaceae > Devosia > Devosia sp. J2-20. The sequence continues at coordinate 1,727,436 of NZ_CM147870.1, forward strand.
AGGTGACCCAGATGGGGCCGATTTCGCGGATCAGCACCGCATTGAAGATGAACGAGCAGCCCCAGATGGCGCCGAGCATTATGATCAAGAACCAGTCACGGCGTTCCATTGCGGTCTCCTTCGCGGGGGCACGCTATGCCCGCAGGGAACAAAGGTCGAACCGATTTTGACGATACAGCCATCAATTTTGGTGATGGGTCCGCCGGGGCGGGATGGCTCAGGACAGCGCGGCGATCTGGCCGGAAGCGAGCAGCCGCAGCGCTTCGGGGTAAATGCGGTGCTCCTGGAACAGTACGCGCGCTGCAAGGCTGTCGGGGGTGTCACCGGGCAAAACGGGCACTTCGGCCTGCAGGATGGGCGCGCCTTCGTCGAGACCGGGGGTGACGAAGTGGACAGTGCAGCCATGGGTGGCGGCCCCATCGGCAAGGGCCCGTGCGTGGGTGTCCAGACCCTTATAGAGCGGCAGCAGCGAAGGGTGGATGTTGATCATCCGACCGGCCCAGTGATTGACGAAGTCCGCGCCCAGAATGCGCATGAACCCGGCCAGACAGACATAGTCGACGTCCCAGCTTTCCAGCGTCTGGGTCATGACGTCTTCGAACATGTCGCGGCTGGGAAATTTGCTCTGCGCCAGCGAGGCCGTGGCGATGCCGTGTTCGGCTGCGGTCACCAGACCTGGCGCGGCGGCGCGGTTGGACAGCACACCGACGATTTCGGCGGGGTAATCGGGGGCCTGAGCGGCGGCAATCAGGGCGGACATGTTGGAGCCGCGGCCCGAGATCAGAATGCCGACGCGCTTGCGGGTCACAGCGAGAGCGCACCTTCGAAGGTCACGGGCTCATCCGTGCGGTCGGTAAGCTTGCCAACCACCGCAGCGATTTCGCCAGCAGCGTTGAGATGGGCGACCAAATTGTCGGCATCGGCGGGGTCAACCGCCACCAGCATGCCGACGCCGCAATTGAAGGTGCGCAGCATTTCGTGCTGATCGACACCGCCGACCTTGCTGAGCCAGCCAAAGACCTTTGGCACGGTGATGGCGCTCAGGTCGACATGGGCGGCGAGATGGTCGGGCAGCACGCGGGGGATGTTGTCGATGAAGCCGCCGCCGGTGATGTGGGCCAGTGCCTTGATGCCCAGACCGGCCTTGAGGGCCGAGAGCAGGGACTTCACATAAATGCGGGTCGGGGTCAGCAAGCCTTCCGACAGCGGGGTGCCCGGTGCGAACGGCGCATCAGCGCTCCAGTCGAGGCCGGAAAGGTCGACGATCTTGCGGACCAGCGAATAGCCATTGGAATGGACGCCCGAGGAGGCGATGGCGACCAGCGTATCGCCAGCGGCAATGTCGGGGCGGGGCAGCAGGGTGCCACGCTCGGCGGCGCCAACGGCAAAGCCCGCCAGATCATAATCCTTGCCCGAATACATGCCAGGCATTTCAGCGGTTTCGCCGCCGATCAGCGCGCAGCCGGACAGGCGGCAGCCCTCGGCGATGCCCGAGACGATGGCGGTGCCCTGTTCGACGTCCAGCTTGCCGGTGGCGAAGTAGTCCAGGAAGAACAGCGGCTCTGCGCCCTGCACGATAATGTCGTTGACGCACATGGCCACCAGGTCCTGCCCGATGGTGGAATGGTTGCCCGTATCAATGGCGATCTTGAGCTTGGTGCCGACGCCGTCATTGGCTGCAACCAGCACCGGATCGGTGAAGCCGGCGGCCTTGAGATCGAACAAACCACCAAATCCACCGATCTCGCCGTCGGCGCCCGGGCGACGCGTGGAGCGTACCGCTGGCTTGATGGCTTCGACCAGTGCATTGCCGGCATCGATGTCGACGCCTGCCTGCTTGTAAGAAAGTCCGTTTGATGTCAGGTTTTGCTTGTCAGACATGGACTTCGGACCTCTATGGGGAAAGCGTGCGCAAAGCCGTCACCGGATGAGCAAGGCGGTTGCCAACTCCGGAGCCGGAAGTTAGACGGCCTGATAGCTTCTCCACCACAGCGACGCAAGGGCCGCACATCACCATGACCCTGAGAAATCAAGTCCTGATCTGGATTGCCTTCCTTGTTGTGCTGATCCTGCTGTTGTGGTTGTTCCGCGGGATCATGCTGCCATTTGTAGTTGGCGCGGCGCTGGCTTATCTGCTCAACCCGCTGGTCAATCAACTGCAGCGCTGGCATTTCAGCCGCGGCTGGGCCACGGCCGTCGTGCTGCTCAGCGTGATCACCATATTTGTCGGCCTGTTCTTCATGTTCGTGCCGCTGGTCGGCCAGCAGATCATTGGCCTGCTGCAGCGCCTGCCGGGCTATGTTTCGGATCTGCAGGGCCTGATTACCGAATGGTCGCCCTCGATCAATGAGTGGCTGGGTCCCGAGCGCGCTGCGCAGTTCCAGACCTCGATCAATGATCTGGCGCGCCAGGCGCTGGGCTTTATCGCGACGCTGCCAGCCGAGCTGGTCAATATCGGCTATACCGGCGCCGCCGTGATCGGCGTGACCATCCTGACCCCTGTGGTGGCGTTCTATCTGCTGCTGGAGTGGGAGGGCATGGTGCGTGGGCTTCAGGGCCTGCTGCCACGGGACCACAAGCCGGAGATCAATGGCATTCTGAGCGATATCGACAAGTCGATGGCCGGGGTGATCCGCGGACAGGGCGGTGTGTTGCTGATTGACGCGGTCTATTATGCGACGGCGCTGAGCCTGATCGGCCTGAATTTCGGGTTGGCCGTGGGGTTGATTAGCGGCTTGCTGAGTTTTGTGCCGTTCATGGGATTTGCCTTTGGCTTCTCGCTGTCGATCGGCATCGCCCTGGTGCAGTTCTGGCCCAATTACTGGATGGTAGTGGCCGTTGCGGCCATTTTCATGGTCTGGCAGTTCATCGAGGGCAACATCCTATATCCCAAGCTGGTTGGCTCGAGCATCAACATCAATCCGGTGTGGCTGATGTTTGCCTTGCTGGCCTTTGGCGCGCTGTTTGGCTTTGTTGGCCTGTTGCTGGCGGTGCCGTTGGCGGCAATTGTGGGTGTGCTGGTGCGCTATGGCGTGAGCAAGTACAAGGCCAGCAGCCTTTATCTGGGGCATAATGGCGGGCTGATCGTGCCCGAGCACAATGGTGACACCAATGACACCACCAGTGCTCCCTGAAGGCGCCGGAACGACCCGTCAGCTGGCCCTGGAGCTCGACCACACCCCAGCGCAAGGCGAAGCTGACTTTCTGGTCGGTGAAGGCAATAGTCTGGCCCATAGCCGCATCATGGCATTTCCCGAATGGTCCGAGCCGGTAACGCTGCTGGTGGGACCCGCCAAATCGGGCAAATCGCATCTGGCGCGTATCTTTGCCGACCGCAGCGGCGCGCGCGTGGCGGGAGTGGACGACCTGCAGGCCTTGGCGACCCAAGGCGGCCGCGATCCGCTGATCGTCGAGGATGTGGACCGGCTCGGTTATGACGAGGCGGGACTGTTTCACCTGCTCAACCAATCGCTGCGCGATGGGCGACCGATCCTGCTTACCGCGCGTGAAGAGGTTGCGCAGTGGCCGCTGGCGACCGATGATGTGCGCTCGCGGGCCCGGCGGGCCACGGCATTCACGCTGGAGATGACGGACGACATCCAATTGTCACAGATGTTCGTGAAGTTGTTCGGGGATCGCCAGATCAAGGTCGATCCCAAGATAATCGGCTATCTGGTGGCGCGCATGGAGCGTTCCGCCGAAGAAGCCGTGCTTCTTGCCGATCTGATGGATAGGCTCGCCTTGGCAAAGGGCAGCGCCATTACCCGCAGTATCGCCGCCGATGCACTCGATCGCCGCAGCGCCGAAAATGGCGAGATGCGCGATGAACAGGACTGGGATATCGAAGCCGATGAATGACATGAGCGAGTTTTCCGACACTGACGGTTCAGCGCCTGACAGCGAGGCGCTGCGCACGAGCCCGGCGCGGTTCGTCAATCGCGAGGTCAGCTGGCTGCAGTTCAACATGCGGGTGCTCGAAGAGGCGGGCAATGTGCATCACCCGTTGCTGGAGCGGCTGCGCTTTGTGTCGATATCGGCCAACAATCTCGATGAATTCTACATGGTGCGTGTGGCGGGGCTGAAGGGCCAGCTGCGGGCAGGGCTGTCCAAGCAGAGCGCCGATGGGCTGACGCCCGGCGAGCAGCTGGAGGAAATTGCCACGCTGGCGCAGCATCTGCAGCTGGAACAGCAGGATCACTGGCAGGAGCTGCGCGAGGAACTGTTCGCGCAAAATGTGGTGATTCACGAGCAGGATGATCTGACGCCTGATCAGGTGAGCTATCTCGAAAAGCTGTTCCGCGAAGAGATATTTCCCGTCCTGACCCCGATTGCCGTCGATCCGGCTCATCCGTTCCCGTTCATCCCCAATCTGGGTCTGGCGCTGGCGTTTGAACTCAAGCGACCCGATAGCGATCAGCCTTTGACCGCGCTGGTGCGTATTCCAGGCAATCTGGATCGCTTCATCAACCTGCCGGGCAGCCTGGTATCGGAGGGGCGCAGCGAGGTCGTGACCATCGACACGCTGGTCAAGCTTTTCTTCCACAAGATGTTCCCCGGCCATACCGTGGCCGGTTCGGGCGCCTTCCGGGTGATCCGCGACAGCGAAATCGAAATCGACGACGAGGCAGCCGATCTGGTGGTGGAATTTGAGAGCGCGCTGCGGCAGCGGCGGCGCGGTCAGGTGATCCGCATGGAGATCGAAAGCTCGACGCCCCGGGCCCTGAAACGACAGATTGGCGAGCAGCTCGGCGTCAAGGAAGTCGACGTGTTCGAGGTGCAGGGTTTTCTGGGACTGGCCGATGCGAGCAAGGTCTGCGATGTGGACCGGCCTGATCTGAAGTTCACGCCCTATCACGCGCGCTTTCCCGAGCGGATCCGCGACTATAATGGCGACAGTTTCGCCGCCATTCGCGCCAAGGACATTCTGGTGCACCACCCGTTCGAAAGCTTCGACGTGGTGGCGCAGTTCCTGATGCAGGCGGCGCGTGACCCCGATGTGGTGGCGATCAAGCAGACGCTGTATCGCACCTCGGCGGACAGCCCGATCATCAAGGCGTTGGTGCTGGCGGCTGAAGCGGGCAAGTCGGTGACCTGTCTTGTCGAGCTCAAGGCGCGGTTTGATGAAGAGGCCAATATTCGCTGGGCGCGCGATCTGGAGCGGGCCGGGGCACAGGTGGTGTTCGGCTTTATCGAGCTCAAGACCCACGCCAAGCTGAGCCAGGTAGTGCGGCGCGAAAAGGGCAAGCTGGTCAGCTATTGCCATATCGGCACCGGCAATTATCACCCGATCACCGCCAAGATTTATACCGATCTGAGCTATTTCACGATCGATCCGGCGATCACGCGGGACGTGGCACGGGTGTTCAATTTCATCACCGGTTATGCCCGGCCGACCGAGCTTGAGACCATTGCGGTGTCGCCGGTCAATCTGCGCCAGCAATTGCTCGACGATATCGATCACGAGATCGAGCTGGCCCGTGGCGGGCAGGCTGCCAGCATTCTGCTCAAGATGAACTCGCTGGTGGATCCGCAGATTATTGACGGGCTCTACAATGCCAGCCAGGCCGGGGTGAAGGTGGATCTGATCGTGCGCGGCATCTGCTGCCTGCGGCCGGGTATTCCGGGGTTCTCGGATAATATCCGGGTCAAATCGGTCGTGGGCCGGTTCCTTGAACACAGCCGCATCTATTGCTTTGGCAATGGTGAGCCGATGCCCAATCCGCGCGCCAAGGTCTATATTTCCTCAGCCGATCTGATGGGCCGCAATCTCGATGGCCGGGTCGAGGTGATGGTGCCGATTCTCAACAACACCGTGCATAAGCAAATCCTCGATCGAATTCTGGTTGCCTATCTGCGCGACAACCAGCAGAGCTGGGAAGTGCTGCCCGATGGCAGTTCGCATCGCGTGCGTGTGGGTGAGGGCGAAGAGCCGTTCAATGCGCATGACTACTTCATGACCAATCCTTCGCTGTCCGGACGCGGCAGTGCCGGCATGGTCGAGGCAGATGAGGACTAGGCTTGAACAAGTTCTGGGGCGTTGATGCCGACCCGACAGCACAAGGCCGGATCAAGGGCGCCAAGCCCGTGGCGGTGCTCGATATCGGCTCCAACTCAGTTCGTCTGGTCGTTTATGAGCGCCATGCACGCGCGCTGACGCCGCTTTACAACGAAAAATCCGCCTGCGCCCTGGGGCGCGGGGTTGGTCAGACGGGCCGACTGGCCGATGCCAATATGGCGCAGGCGCTGAACGCGATTAAGCGGTTTGCGCTGGTCAGCCGGATGATGCGGGTGGGCAAGGTGTTCATCCTGGCCACATCAGCGGTGCGTGATGCGGCCAACCGCGAAGAATTTGTCAGCACGGTCGAAGCGCTGATGGAAAGCGAAGTGCAGGTGCTCAGCGGCGAGCAGGAGGCCCACTACGCGGCGCTTGGCGCGGTAGCGGGCATTTCCAATTTTGCCGGTACGGTTGGTGATCTGGGCGGGGGAGCCTTGAGCTCTCCAACATCCTCAACGGCAATGATACCGATGGGCAGTCGTTCGAGCTGGGCGTGATCCGCCTGCAGGACGACAGCAATGGCTCGCCCAGCAAGGCGGCAAGCATTGTGCGGGAGCGGCTCAAGGATTCGGTGCTGTCCAAGGCCAGCAAGGGGACCTCGTTTGCGGCCATTGGTGGCACCTGGCGTGCGCTGGCCAAGTTGCATCAGATCGTGCGCAAATATCCGCTGCACATGGTGCAGCACTACGTGGTTTCGGCCGAGGAAATGCTGGAATTCTGCGGCGAGATTGTCGGCGCCAGCTCGCTCAAGGGCTATGAGGGGGCCGATCAGGTCAGCTCGTCGCGGCGCGAACTGGTGCCGTTCGGTGCCGCCGTGCTGGCCGAAGTGCTCAAGGCCGGCCAGTTCAAGGATGTGGTGTTTTCAGCGCTGGGTGTGCGTGAGGGCTATCTCTACGGCATGCTGGACAAGCGCGAGCAGGCGATTGATCCGCTGATCCAGGGGGCCGAGGAGCTTTCGGTACTGCGCTCGCGCTCGCCGGCCCATGCCAATGACCTGATCGAGTTCACCGGCCAGTTTCTGGCCGTAACCGGTGTGCAGGAAAGCAGCGAGGAAGCGCGGTTGCGCACAGTGGCGTGCCTGCTGGCTGATATTGGCTGGCGCGCGCATCCCGATTATCGCGGCTCGCAGAGCATTGATGCTGTGGCCTATGGCTCGCTGAGCGGTGTGGATCATCCCGGTCGGGCGTTCCTGGCCCAGATCATCGCCATTCGCTATGACGGCCCCAAGAGCAAGGCCGCGGCATCGCTGGTAAAGCTGGGCAGTGCCGAGCTGACGCAGCGGGCGCGGGTTATCGGAACGTTGTTCCGGGTCGCCTATCCGATGACGGCGGCCATGCCGGGCGTGTTGCCGCGCATCCGGTTCGAGCTGGATGATGATGCACTTTGGCTGGTGCTGCCGAGCGATCTCGCCTTTCTGGACGGCGAGCATCTGCAGAACCGGCTTGAAACCTTCGCTGGTGTGGCGGGCTTCAAGACAGCCAGGATCGTGGTGCGCTAGGGCCTATTCGGCGGCAGCGGATTGCTTGGGTTCTTTGACTTCGATCTCGACAATACCCTTGCGGGTTGCCACCAGACCGATGCGGCCGTGCTTGATGGCCAGCGCCTTTTCACCAAACAGCTTGCGGCGCCAGCCTTTGAGGGCGGGCACGTCGGCCTCGTCATCGAGGACCAGTGCGTCGATTTCGTCTGAGGTGGCAATGATGCGGGCGGCGACGCCATTCTGCTCGGCCACGGCCTTGAGCAGAACGCGCACCAGATCACCGACAGCACCCTTGGGCGAGGGGCCGCGATAGCGCTCGGGCATGCTGGGCAGCTCGGACTTGGGAATGTCCTCGACCTGCTTGAGCAGGGCCATGATGTCGCCAGCGGCCGAACTGCGGCCAAAACCGCGCGGCACCATGCGCAGGCGCTCAAAAGCATCGGGGGTAAGTGGGCGCTGCATGGCCAGTTCGAACAGCACATCGTCCTTGAGCACGCGGCTGCGCGGCTGATCGGTATCCTGTGCGCGCTGCTCGCGCCAGGCAGCCAGCTTTTTCAGCGCTGCCAGATCGCGGGGGCGGTTGATCTTCATCTTGAGGCGCACCCAGGCCTGTTCAGGCTGGACGACATAGGTGTCGATGCTGCGCAGGACGCCCATTTCATCTTCCACCCAGTCGCCGCGCCGTGTGGCTGCTACCTGCTTACGCAGTTCGCGATAGATGTCGCGCAAATGGGTGACGTCGGCGATGGCGTATAGGCGCTGCTTTTCCGAGAGCGGACGGGCCGACCAGTCGGTGAAGCGGCTGGATTTGTCGAGTTCGACACTGGTGATGGAGCGCACCAGATTGTCATAGGAGACACTGTCGCCAAATCCGCAGACGCTGGCCGCCACCTGGGTGTCGAAGATATTGGCAGGGACCTGACCCGTGGCCTTGACGAAAATCTCGACATCCTGCCGGGCGGCATGGAAAACCTTGGTCACATCGGGATTAGCCAGCAAATCATAAAACGGGCTGAGATCGAAATCCGGCGCGAGTGGATCAATCAGTACGGCCTCGTCATCGGTCGCGACCTGGATGAGACAGAGTTTTGGCCAGTAAGTGGTTTCCCGGAGGAACTCTGTATCTACCGTCACAAAATCGAACTTGGCAGCGCGCTCGCAAAAATCGGCGAGCACATCTGTTGATACTATGAGGTCCATACGAGCGTCCGTCTCAAATTCGTCACCAATGGTAGTAGCAGGTGCGACAGATGCACTCCATACCGGATTTGTTAAGTGGTTGACGCCACTTGGGTGGATGGGAGGCCAATCGCGCCGTCAGGACCCGTTCAACTTGACAATTGGGGGCTCCCATGCGCTTTTCCGCCCCAAGATTCCGGCCTTTTTGCAGAGCTTTTTCACATGACCTCACATCGCTACCGCTCGCACACCTGCGGGGCCCTGACTGCCAAGGATGCGGGCGAGACCGTCCGTTTGAGCGGCTGGGTCCATCGTATCCGCGACCATGGCGGATTGCTGTTCATCGACTTGCGCGACCATTACGGTCTCACCCAGTGCGTCATCGACCCCGATTCGCCGGCCTTTGCGGCTGCCGAGCAGGTGCGTTCGGAATGGGTCATCCGCATTGATGGCGAGGTCAAGCTGCGCGCCGATGCTGCAGTGAACCCAAACCTGCCCACTGGCACGATCGAGATCTTCATCCGCGAGATCGAAGTGCTCTCGGCTGCCAAGGAACTCCCGCTGCCGGTGTTTGGCGAGCAGGAATATCCTGAAGATGTGCGGCTGACCTATCGTTTCGTGGATTTGCGCCGCGAAAAGCTGCATGCCAATATCGTCAAGCGCACCAAGATCATCAGCGCCATGCGTAACCGCATGGGTGAAGCCGGGTTTGGCGAGTATTCGACGCCAATCCTGACGGCCTCATCGCCCGAAGGCGCCCGTGACTTCCTGGTGCCAAGCCGCATCCATCCGGGCAAGTTCTTCGCGCTGCCGCAGGCACCCCAGCAGTACAAGCAGTTGCTGATGGTGGCGGGCTTTGACCGCTACTTCCAGATTGCGCCGTGCTTCCGTGATGAAGATCCGCGCGCTGACCGCCTGCCAGGCGAGTTCTATCAGCTCGACATGGAAATGAGCTTCGTCACCCAGGAAGACGTCTGGGATACCATGACGCCGATCATGTCCGGCATCTTTGAAGAGTTTGCCAATGGCAAGCGCGTCACCAAGGACTGGCCGCGCATTCCCTATGATACCGCGATCCGCAAGTATGGTTCGGATAAGCCCGATCTGCGCAACCCGATCGAAATGCAGGCTGTTACCGAGCACTTCGCCGGTTCGGGCTTCAAGGTGTTCGCCGGTCAGATCGAAGCCGACGACAAGGTGGAAGTCTGGGCCATCCCGGCCAAGAACAAGGCTGGCAATGAGCCGATTGGGCGTGCGTTCTGCGATCGCATGAATGCCTGGGCCCAGGGCGAAGGTCAGCCTGGCCTTGGCTATATCTTCTTCAAGGACGGGCAGGGCAGTGGTCCGATCGCCAAGAATATCGGCGAAGAGCGCACCGCAGCCCTTAAGGCCGAGCTTGGGCTTGATGACGGCGATGCGGTGTTCTTCGTTTGCGGTCGCCCTGCCAAGTTCTACAAGTTTGCAGGCGACGCGCGCACCAAGGTCGGCACCGATCTCGATGTGATCGATACCGAACAGTTTGCGCTGTGCTGGATCGTGGACTTCCCATTCTACGAGTGGGACGAAGAGAACAAGCGCGTCGACTTCGCGCATAACCCGTTCTCGATGCCTCAGGGCGGCATTGACGCGCTGAACAACCAGGACCCGCTGACAATCAAGGCCTATCAGTATGATGCGGTCTGCAATGGCTACGAGATCGCCTCAGGGTCGATCCGTAACCAGCTGCCAGACACCATGGTCAAGGCGTTCGAGCTGACCGGCAAGAGCCGGGCCGAGGTCGAAGAGCAGTTTGGCGGGCTTTATCGGGCATTCCAGTATGGCGCACCGCCGCATGGTGGCGCGGCCTTTGGTGTGGACCGTGTGGTGATGCTGCTGTGTGGCGTGCAGAACCTGCGTGAGATCACGGCGTTCCCGATGAACCAGCAGGCCGAAGACCTGTTGATGGGCGCGCCAAGCGCGGCGCCAGCGTCGCAATTGCGCGAGTTGAGCATCCGGCTGAACGTGCAAGACAAGAAGTAGCGCTGGAGCCTATTGCCAGTCTGGGCGGTCGCTGTTCGCAGCGGCCGCCTTTTTGTTGGGTGCTGCAACAGAAGGTTTCCGGGAATTAACCAGCGTTAATGATCCGTTAAATGCTGGCGGTTACCGATGAGGGGTCACTTAGCCGGCTCGGATTCGCCAATTGAAATCTCGATACTCCCATATCCTGATGTTGCTGGGCGCCATTTTGGCGTTCCTGCCCATTGTGGCAGTGGATTATCTGCTGGACGCTTATGTGCGCGTTCGCGAAAGAGATAATGCGTTTCAATATGTTGGGACGATAACCTCACAAATTGCTGTCGGATCGCACGACGCCATCGCCTCGCTGCGGACGATTTTGGCGGACAGCCCCTCGCTGTGCACGCCGACGTTTGTTGCCAATGTGCAGGTGGCGATCGAAAACAGTCTCAATATGAAGCAGGTCTTGGTCGAGAATGCCGACGGCGTGCAGTATTGCGACGCGTTCGGGCGCAATGTTTCGTTCTCGCCACTCTCCAAGGCGCTGCCGGTCCCGGGCCGCACCGAGACCATTACGCTGGTCCAGTTCGGTGAAATGGACATGCCGGCGCTCAAGATCACCCAGTCGTTTGGTGAGTTGCGGCGGGTATCGGCGTTTGTGCCGCTCTTGGGCCAGACCAAGGGTTCGCTATCCGAGGGGATTGATGCAGGCGGGATGCTGCGGGTCTCGCTGACCGATGGCACCTCAATCATGACGATTGGCGATCCGACCGGGTTTGACCGGCGGACCGAGTCGACCGAGTTCATCTTTGCCCAAGGCTTTGCCGGGGAGATGCCGCTCAAGGTGGAATATGCCATGCCGTTCGCCATGGCGCGCGCGGGATATGCCGATCTCGATGTCAGCTTCACCATCGTGGCCTGCCTGATGAGCGCGGCATTTCTGATTCTGGCGCTGAACTATGTTCGACGCTCGCGGGTGCCAGCATTTGATCTGGAGCGCGCCATCGCGCGCGGTGAGATCAAGCCGTACTACCAGCCGGTGATCAATCTGCGAACCGGGGGGCTGGTTGGCTGCGAGGTGCTGTGTCGCTGGGAGAAGAAGAACGGCGAGATTGTGCCGCCCGGTGCCTTTATCGATTATGCCGAGGTAACGGGTCTGGCTATTCCCATGACGCTGTCGCTGATGCAGCAGGTCAAGTATGACCTGAGTGATCTGTGCACGCTGATGCCGGACATGAAGGTGGCGATCAATCTGTTTGAAGGCCACTTCCGTGACGACAGCATTGTTGCGGACGTGCAAGGAATATTCGGCAATTCGCCGGTCAATTTCCGCCAGCTGGTGTTTGAAATCACCGAGCGCCATCCGCTGGCCAATTCAGGTGTCGCCAATAGCGTGATCGCCGGTCTGCACGCGATGGGCTGCAAGCTGGCCATGGATGACGCCGGCACGGGCCATTCCAATCTGGCCTATCTGGGCACGCTGGGTATCGACGTGATCAAGATCGACCGGATCTTTGTCGACATGATCAAGCCCGGCACCACGCAGGTGCCCGTACTGGACGGTCTGATTGCCATGGCCAAGGATCTTGATTGCGAGATCGTGGCTGAAGGCGTGGAAACCGAAGCGCAGGCGCTATACCTGCGGGCGCGCGGCGTGGTGCAGGCCCAGGGTTTCATTTTTGCCCCGGCGCTGAAAAATTCGGCATTCAAGGAACTGGCCATGGCGCTGCATGCCAATATGGCCGAAACCACCCAGATTGAAGCGGTTGTCGCCAGCGCGGCGTAAAGCTGCGACCATAGTTGCAGGCATTGGCGGACTTAGCCCCTTTTCTTCGATGGCAATTGGTGGCACCAACACGGTCATGTACCGGTGCATTGGCTTGTCTTAAGTGAATGCTGAAGAGGAGATCTTAGGTGTCCACTGACGTCAACGAACAGCGGAAAGCCCTGCGCGACGCGGCGCTGCACTTCCATGAATTCCCCAAGCCCGGCAAGCTCGAGATCCAGCCAACCAAGCCGCTAGGCAACCAGCGCGATCTGGCGCTGGCCTATTCGCCTGGCGTGGCAGCGCCATGCGAAGAGATTGCTGCCAACCCCGACGCCGTGGCGCGCTATACCTCGCGACAGAATCTGGTGGCGGTGATTTCCAACGGTACGGCTGTTCTGGGACTGGGCAATATCGGTGCGCTGGCTTCCAAGCCAGTGATGGAAGGCAAGGCGGTTCTGTTCAAGAAGTTCGCCGGCATTGACGTGTTCGACCTGGAAATCGACGAGACCGATCCGCAGAAATTCATCGACGCCGTGGCGCCGCTCTGGCCGACCTTTGGCGGCATCAACCTGGAAGACATCCGCGCGCCCGATTGCTTTGAAATCGAAGAGACGCTGCGCGAGCGGATGCCGATCCCGGTGTTCCATGATGACCAGCACGGTACCGCGATCATCGTGGGTGCTGCTGTGCTCAACGGGCTGGAGCTCAAGGGCAAGAAGATCGAGGACGTCAAAATCTGCGCGTCCGGGGCAGGGGCTGCTGCCATTGCCTGCCTCAATGTGCTGGTGGCGCTCGGCGCCAAGTACGAAAACATCTGGGTCGCCGACAAGGACGGCCTGGTGACGCACAAGCGCAATGACATCAATGACAAGTGGCGGGGCCAGTTCCGCCGGGTCAGCGAGGCAACCAGCCTGGCCGAGGTGATCGAAGGCGCCGACGTGTTCCTGGGGCTGTCGGCCGCGGGTGCGCTCAAGCCCGAAATGCTGGCCAAGATGGCGCCCAAGCCACTGGTGCTGGCGCTGGCCAATCCGAACCCCGAAATCCTGCCAGATCTGGCCAAGGCCACACGGCCTGATGCCATGGTCTGCACGGGGCGGTCTGACTTCCCCAATCAGGTCAATAACGTGCTGTGCTTCCCCTTCATTTTCCGTGGGGCGCTCGATGTGGCTGCGACCACGATCAATGAGGAAATGAAGCTGGCGGCCGTACGGGCGATCGCCAAGCTGGCGCGCGAGCCCGGCCTGGAAGTATCTCCGTCGGGAGCGCCGGCGGTTTATGGTCCCGATCACATCATTCCCAATCCATTCGATCAGCGCCTGATTCTGCGCATTGCGCCGGCCGTGGCACGGGCTGCGATGGAAACGGGTGTGGCCAAGAACCCGATTACGGACTGGCCCGCCTATATGGATAGCCTGAACCGGTTCGTGTTCCGGTCGGGCTTGGTGATGAAGCCGATCATTGATCGCAGCCATGGCCAGAACAAGCGTATCGCCTTTGCTGATGGCGAGGACGAGCGCGTGCTGCGGGCTACCCAGGTTCTGCTCGAAGAGCGCATTGCCCGACCGATCCTGATTGGCCGTCCCTCGGTGATCGAGGCGCGTATCGAGCGGTTTGGTCTGGGCCTGAAGCCCGGTCAGGACTTTGAGGTGATCAACCCCGAGGACGATCCCCGCTATCGCGACTATGTCAGCCTGTTCCACTCGCTGGTGGGTCGGGACGGGGTGACGCCGGATACGGCGCGACAGGTGGTCCGCACCAATCCGACAGTGATCGGCGCGCTGGCCGTACGGCGCGGCGAGGCCGATGGGCTGATCTGCGGGCTGCAGGGCCGGTTCATTCGCCATGTCCGTGACATCCGCTCGGTGATCGGTCTGCAGGACGGCGTCAGTGATGTTTCGGCGCTATCAATGTTGATCATGCCGCGTGGCGCGTTCTTCCTGGCAGACACCTACGTCAATATTGATCCGTCACCTGATGAGATCGTGGGGGTGGCCTTGCAGGCGCGCAATCACCTCAAGCGCTTCAACATCGAAGCCAAGGTGGCGTTGCTGAGCTATTCGAACTTTGGTTCGCGTGATGGCGACAGCGCCTACAAAATGCGTGAGGTCTACAAGAAGCTCAAGGTGATCGCGCCCGAGATGATTGTGGAAGGCGAGATGCAGGGCGATCTGGCGCTGAACCAGGATCTGCGCGAGCGCTATGTGCCGGATTCGGTGCTGAGCGGCGAAGCCAATCTGTTGATCTTCCCCAATCTGGACGCTGCCAATCTGTCGATGACGCTGCTCAAGGAAATGAACAATGCACTGTCGGTCGGGCCGATCCTGATGGGGCCGAAATCGCCGGCGCATATTCTGGCGCCCTCGACCACCAGCCGCGGCATCGTCAACATGGCCGCCATTGCCGCGACCGAAGCGATGGGGTCTGACGCGTGATCCGGCACACGGTGGCGTTCACGCTCAAGCACGCCGCGGGATCGGCCGAGGAGGCCGCGTTTCTGGGTGACGCCAAGACTATTCTGGCGGCTATTCCCGGCGTGCAGAATTTCGAGCAGTTGCGTCAGATCAGCCCGAAGACCGATTTCGCCTTTGGTTTTGCGATGCGGTTTGCTGATGAGGCGGCCTATAACGCCTATAATGACCACCCCGATCACACTGCTTTCGTGCGCGATCGCTGGCTGGTTGAAGTCGAGCGTTTCATGGAACTCGACTACCTGTCGCTCTAACCTTCGAACGGGGAGGGATTTTCCCGACTTCTATTGCAGCGCCATTTTTGGTGTTTTGTCCGGGGAAGCACGTGATGCGTGTTTACAGACAAACAATATCAAGAGGTGCGTTGTGTTGGGAAAAATGTACGAGAGCCTTGTGGGTCGCGGGACCAATGCCGGTGCGGGCGTTGCCTGGCTGCGAGAGCGGCCATTTCTGGTGATCATGGTGCTGGCAGCCCTGTGCTGGCTGTTCGTAGCCGCCGTACTGGTGGGCGTATTCCCGTCGGGTCTGTAACGACTTGACTGCGCCGACTGCGTGCTGCGACGCATTTGTCGGTTCGCAACGGGGCGTTAAGCCCTTGTCGGGCAAAGTGGGAGCGTTCAATTCTGGTTCGCCCCTTATGTCCACCACTCGCCTCAAACGCCCTGCCATCTGGCGCCCACTTGCCTTGACCGTCGCGCTGCTGGGGTTTCAGGGTTATCTGGGCTTCTCGGCCATTGGCGGGCAGTTCGGTATTGAGAACCGTGCCGAGATCCTGCTCGATATCGATCAGCTCAAGGCGAAGTCCTCGGCGCTGCAGGCCGAAATCGATGATTACCGCCACCGCGCCACACTGATGGACCCGCGGCGCCTTGATCCCGACATCGTCACGGAAAGGGCACGTTCCCTGCTCAATATGGCGAATGTGGACGATATTATCGTCATGGTTGATCCGCGCAGCGGTAAACCCATTTCCAGTAAATTCCAAGAATTAGCCACAGACGAGTTAACAGCTATAATCGAAGCGGATTCAACGCTTTAGGCTTTTCTGTGGGTGATGCAAGAGCATTGCTTTTTCTCGCTCGCTTGCGTTAGGGTGCGCATCTGTGGCCAAACTGGCCGAAGCGGCAATTTCATTCCGATGCGGAGCGTTCTCTATGGCGCGTAAAGCTGTGGCTACCAAAGCCAAGACGCAATCCAATGTCCCCCAGTTCACGCCAGAGCAGGAGCTCGAAGCGTATCGCGAGATGCTGCTGATCCGGCGTTTTGAAGAGAAGGCCGGCCAGATGTATGGCATGGGCCTGATCGGTGGGTTCTGTCACCTCTATATCGGCCAGGAAGCTGTGGTCACCGGTATCACCATGGCCTCCGAAAAGGGCAAGGATGCTCAGATCACCGGCTATCGTGACCACGGACACATGCTGGTGATGGGTCTTGATCCCAAGGGTGTGATGGCTGAGCTGACCGGTCGCCAGGGCGGACTGTCGCGCGGCAAGGGCGGCTCGATGCACATGTTCTCCAATGAACATCGCTTTTATGGCGGTAACGGCATTGTGGGTGCGCAGGTTTCGCTGGGCACCGGGCTGGCCTTTGCGGCCAAGTACCGTGGCGACAATTCGGTGTCGCTGGCCTATTTCGGCGACGGCGCGGCCAATCAGGGCCAGGTCTATGAGAGCTTCAACATGGCCAAGCTGTGGAAGCTGCCGGTCGTGTTCATCATCGAAAACAACAAATATGCCATGGGCACATCGATCGAGCGCGCTGCGGCGGCGACCGATTTCTCCATGCGCGGCGCGTCGTTCGATATTCCGGGCGAGCAGGTGGACGGCATGGATGTGCGCATGGTGCATGATGCTGCCCAGCGCGCCATCGAATATGCCCGGTCGGGCAAGGGTCCGTACATTCTCGAGATGCTGACCTATCGCTATCGTGGTCACTCAATGTCCGATCCGGCGAAATATCGCACCAAGGACGAAGTGACCAAGTACCGGCAGGAACGCGATCCCATCGAGCAGGTGAAGGCTCGCCTGCTCGAATCGGGTGCGCAGACCGAAGAATCGCTCAAGGCGATCGAGGTCGAGATCCGGGCCATTGTGACCGAGGCTGCCGAGTTCGCGACCAATGATGCCGAGCCCGATCCCGCGGAACTGTGGACTGATATCACTATCAGCGCCTAAGGGACCAAAAGATGAGCGTGCTGCTTGGTGTCATTGCAGTCTTTGCCATTCTGTCACTATTGGTGGCGATCTGGCAGGCCGTGATGATGGTGCAGCAGGCGCCCGTGGGTGAGCGTTTGGGTTCATTCATGGTGCTGGGGTGGTGGAAGTTCGCTGCCGTGCAGGCCAAGGCTGGTCCGGCTGCGGCAAGCAATGTCGAGATCTACAAGCGTGCCGCCATCGCCTTTCTTGTTTTCATCGTGCTGGGTGTGATGCTCAGCGGATGGGCGGTCAATCAGGGTTCAGGAGCGCAGGCTTCCATCACGTCCCGGCTGATCAACGATCCGCGGATCAATCCCGCCGAATACGCCTTCAATACTGACCTTCGCCGTGTGGCCATGCCCGGCGTTCCTCTTTCGGAGAGCTGATATGCCTCAAATCCTGATGCCCGCGCTGTCGCCCACGATGGAAGAGGGAAAACTCTCCAAATGGCTGGTCAAGGTCGGTGATACCGTCGCGCCCGGCGATGTGCTGGCTGAGATCGAGACCGACAAGGCGACTATGGAAGTCGAGTCGGTCGATAGCGGCGTCGTCAAGGAATTGATGATCGAGGAAGGCACTGAAGGCGTAAAGGTCAATACACCGATCGCTCTGGTGCTCGGTGAAGGCGAAGAGGCCGGGGAAACAACGCCCAAGGTCGCTGAACAGACAGCGTCGGCTGATCCCAAGGCCGAGAGCGCCGCCAGCGAACAGGCCAGCGTGCCCGCTGAAGCCAAGGCGCCGGCTGCGGCCGAAGCCCCCAAGTTCGTGGCCCAAGATGATCCCGATTTGCCCGAAGGCGTCGAGATGGTCGAGATGACCGTGCGCCAGGCGCTGAACGAGGCGATGGCCGAAGAGCTGCGCCGCGACAAGGACGTGTTCGTGATGGGTGAGGAGGTCGCTGAATATCAGGGCGCCTACAAGATCACCCAGAACCTGCTGCAGGAATTCGGTCCTGAGCGCGTTATTGACACGCCGATTACCGAGCACGGCTTTGCCGGTCTGGCTGTTGGTGCGGCGTTTGCCGGTCTTAAGCCAATCGTTGAATTCATGACCTGGAACTTTGCCATGCAGGCAATCGACCAGATCATCAACTCGGCTGCCAAGCAGCTTTACATGTCGGGCGGTCAGGTGACCGCGCCCATGGTGTTCCGTGGTCCCAATGGTGTGGCATCGCGTGTTGGCGCGCAGCATAGCCAGGACTATTCGAGCTGGTATGCGCATGTGCCCGGTCTGACAGTGATCGCGCCCTATAGCGCGGCTGATGCCAAGGGCCTGCTCAAGGCGGCCATTCGCTCGCCCAATCCGGTGATCTTCCTCGAAAACGAGATTTTGTACGGTTCAACCGGACTGGTGCCCAAGGTCGATGACTTCGTATTGCCAATCGGCA
Source organism: Devosia sp. J2-20 (assembly GCF_055808475.1). Lineage (NCBI taxonomy): Bacteria > Pseudomonadati > Pseudomonadota > Alphaproteobacteria > Hyphomicrobiales > Devosiaceae > Devosia > Devosia sp. J2-20. Next base: position 1,745,963 of record NZ_CM147870.1, read on the forward strand.
AGGCGCGCATTGCCCGCAAGGGTGCCGATGTGACCATCGTATCGTTCTCCATGGGTATGCGTTATGCGACCCAGGCCACCGAGAAGCTGGTGGCGGCTGGTGTCGATGTCGAATTGATCGACCTGCGCACGCTGCGGCCGCTGGACAGTGATACGGTCATCGAGTCGGTCAAGAAGACCGGCCGTCTGGTGACGGTTGAAGAGGGCTGGCCACAGGGTGGCATCGGCGCCGAGCTGTCTGCGCGGGTGATGGAACAGGCGTTTGACTATCTGGATGCGCCCGTGATGCGCGTGACCGGCAAGGATGTGCCGATGCCCTATGCTGCCAACCTCGAAAAGCTGGCGCTGCCCAATGTCGATGAAGTCATCGCGGCGGTGAACGCCGTCACCTACCGTTCGTAAGGAGATTTGGGATGCCGATTGATATCACCATGCCGGCGCTCTCTCCCACGATGGAAGAGGGCAAGCTTGCCAAGTGGCACGTCAAGGAGGGCGACAGCGTCTCCTCGGGTGACGTGATCGCCGAAATTGAGACCGACAAGGCCACCATGGAAGTCGAGGCCGTCGATGAGGGTAAGATCGGCAAGATCATGGTTGCCGAAGGCACTGACAATGTGAAGGTCAATGCCGTGATTGCTGTGCTGTTGCAGGAAGGCGAAAGCGCCGACGACATGGCTGCTGCGCCCAAGGCCGAGGCTCCCAAGGCTGAAACGCCGAAAGCTGAAGCCCCCAAGGCGGCAGAACCTGCCAAGGATGCCGGCACGATCATGCGGGCAGATGCGGCTACCCAGACCGCGCCCACGGCCAAGGCCGACCCTGCGCCGGCTCCCGCCAAGCCGGCTGGTGGCAAGGTGTTCGCCTCGCCGCTGGCGCGCCGTCTGGCCAAGGAAGCGGGGATTGATGTTGCCGCCGTTTCCGGCACCGGTCCCAAAGGTCGCGTGGTCAAAACGGACGTGGAAGCGGCCAAGTCGGGCAAGACCCCGCTCAAGGCTGCCGCGTCCGCTGCTGGCGCTTCGGTTGGTGCGGCTGCACCTGCCGGTGGCATGAGCAAGGAACAGGTTATCGCGCTGTATGAAGAGGGCAGTTACGAACTGGTGCCCAATGATGGTATGCGCAAGGTCGTTGCTGCGCGCCTGACCGAATCCAAGCAGACCGTGCCGCACTTCTACCTGACGCTGGATTGCCGGATTGACGCGCTGCTCGACGCGCGGGCGCAGATCAATGCACAGGCGCCCAAGAGCAAGGAAGGCAAGCCTGCCTACAAGCTCTCGGTCAATGACTTCGTGATGAAGGCGTGGGCCGTCGCGCTGCAGCGCGTGCCGCTGGCCAATGCGACCTGGGCTGGCGACAGCATTTTGTATCACAAGCGCAGCGACGTTGCGGTTGCCGTGGCGGTGCCCGGTGGGCTGTTCACGCCCGTGGTCAAGAGCTGCGATACGCTCAGCCTGCGCGAGATTTCCGACAAGGTGAAAGACCTTGCAACGCGCGCGAAGTCCAAGAAGCTGGCGCCGCATGAATATCAGGGCGGGGCTTCCTCGGTGTCCAATCTGGGCATGTTCGGGATCACCAATTTTGCGGCAGTGATCAATCCGCCCCATGGTACGATCCTGGCCGTGGGCGTTGGCGAAGAACGCGTTTTCCCCGACAAGGGTGAGATCAAGATCGGCAACTTCATGACGGTGACGCTGAGCTGCGATCACCGCGCGGTTGACGGGGCTCTGGGCGCTGAACTGCTCGGCGTGTTCAAGGGGCTGATCGAAAACCCCGTCATGATGCTGGCCTAGGGGCAGGGACATGAAAACCATTCTGGCCTATGGCGACAGCCTGACTTTCGGGGCCAATCCGACTGGTGGTCCGCGGCACGCTTTTACGGATCGCTGGCCCAGCGCGCTTGAAGCCGGCCTTGCCGGCAAGGCGCGGGTGATCGCCGAAGGCCTTGGTGGTCGCACGACGGCGTCGGATGACTGGTACGCCAATGCGGACCGCAATGGCGCCCGCATTCTGCCCACGCTGCTGGAAAGCCACAGTCCGCTGGACCTGGTGATCATCATGCTGGGGACCAATGACCTCAAGCCTGCCATTTGCGGCTCGGCGCTAGAAGCCTCGTTTGGCATGCGCCGGCTGGTGCATGTTGTGCGTGGTCACTACGCGGGCAAGGGCGAAACGGCCCCCAAGATCATGCTGGTGGCGCCACCGCTGGTTTGCGAGAGCGAGAACGCCGACATGATGGGTCACTTCGGTGGCTATACGCACGGGCTCGAACAATCGAGCCAGTTTGCGGCCCATTATGCGCGGCGGGCCGAAGAGCTTGATACCGGCTTTTTTGACGCTTCGACGGTGGCCGTTGCCGATCCTGAAGACGGCGTTCATCTGGACGCAAAGAATACGCGGGCGATCGGCGAGGCCCTGGTGCCTGTCGTTACATCCATGTTGGGTCTCTGACCCGCTTCATCGACTATTCTGGAGGCCCAAATGGCTGACCAATACGACCTTCTCGTTATCGGCGCCGGTCCCGGCGGTTATGTTGCCGCGATCCGTGGCGCGCAGCTGGGCATGAAGGTGGGCATTATCGAGCGCGAGCATATGGCTGGCATCTGCTCGAACTGGGGCTGTATCCCGACCAAGGCGCTGCTGCGCTCTGCCGAAGTCTATGGCCATATGAGCCATGCCAAGGATTACGGGCTGACCGCCGAGAAATTCGGCTTCGATATTGACGGTGTGGTCAAGCGTTCGCGCGCCATTGCGGCGCAGATGAACAATGGCGTGCAGTTCCTGATGAAGAAGAACAAGATCGACATCATCTGGGGCGAGGCCGAAATCACCAAGCCTGGTGAGGTCAAAGTCGCGCCGACCAAGAAGAAGATCGTCGAGCCGCAGGGCCCTGTGCCCAAGAATGCGCTGGGCGAAGGCACCTACAAGGCCAAGAACATCATTATCGCAACCGGTGCGCGGCCCCGCGTGCTGCCCGGTATCGAGCCTGATGGCGACAAGATCTGGACCTATTTCGAAGCCATGAAGCCCGCCGCGATGCCCAAATCGCTGGTGGTGATGGGTTCGGGCGCCATTGGCGTGGAGTTTGCCTCGTTCTACCGCTCGATGGGCGCCGAGGTGACCATCATTGAATTGCTGCCGCAGATCATGCCGGTCGAAGACGCCGAAATTTCTGCCCTGGCCCGCAAGCGGCTGGAAAAGCGCGGCATCAAGATCATGACCGAGGCCAAGGTTGCCAAGGTTGAAAAGACCAAGGATGGCGTGATTGCCCATGTCGAGCTGAAATCAGGCGAGAAGCAGCAAATTGCTGGCGACAAGCTGATCTCGGCGATTGGCGTGATGTGCAATATCGAGGGTATCGGCCTGGAGAAGGTCGGGGTCAAAACCGAGCGCGGCGCCATTGTTATCGACGGCTACGGCAAGACCAATGTCGATGGCATCTGGGCGATTGGCGATGTGGCCGGTCCACCCATGCTGGCGCACAAGGCCGAGCATGAGGCCGTGATTACAGTCGAAAAGATCGCCGGCATGAAGGTGCACGGGCTCAACAAGCTGCTGGTGCCTGGTTGTACCTATTGCGAGCCGCAAGTGGCCAGCGTCGGTCTGACCGAAGCCAAGGCCAAGGAAGCCGGTCGTGAGATCAAGGTTGGCCGCTTCCCGTTCATCGGCAATGGCAAGGCGATTGCGCTGGGCGAGCCTGACGGGCTGGTCAAGACGATCTTTGATGCCAAGACCGGCGAATTGCTGGGTGCCCACATGATCGGTGCCGAAGTGACCGAGTTGATCCAGGGCTTTGTGGTGGCGATGAACCTCGAGACCACCGAGGAAGAACTGATGCACACCATCTTCCCGCATCCCACGCTGAGCGAGACGATGAAGGAAAGTGTGCTGGATGCCTATGGTCGCGCGCTGAACATGTAGCGCCCGACGTTTTCCACTGCCTATCCACAGGTTTTCAGAAAGTTATCCACATGGTCAAAGCGATACAAATCGGTCTGGGACACTGGGGATTCAGCTGGACCAAGGACGTTATCCCCAATGTTCCCACTGTTGAGATGGTGGGGTATGTGGATTCTAATCCTGACGCCACCAATCGGGTACAGGACGAACTGGGGATCGACGCCAAGAGCTGCTTTTTGAGCCTGGACGATGCGGTCGCGGCAGTTGATGCGGATCTGGCGATCTGCACGCTGCGGACCGAAGCGCACTATCCGGTGGTCAAGCAGGCCCTGGAACTGGGGCTCAATGTGCTCGTGGAGAAGCCGTTCGCCTCGACCATCGCCCAGGCAAAGGAACTGGTGGCATTGGCCAAAGCCAAGGGCCGGGTGCTGATGGTCAGCCAGAACTATCGCTTCCAGTCTGCACCCATCGCCGTGGCCGAGCTGATCGGGGCGCAGAAGTTCGGGCCGGTCAATCTGGTGTCGATCGACTTCAGGCGCCATGCGCCCAGCCAGGGCTATCGCTACTGGGATATGCCTGATCCGCTGCTGGCGGACATGTCGATCCATCACTTCGATCTGATGCGCATGGTGCTCGGTGACGAGCCCAAGCGCGTATCGTGCCGCACCTGGAACCCGCCCGCCAGCCCGTTCGGGCATCATCCGATCGGGGTGGCGACGCTGGAATTCGAAAAGGGGACGATCGTTTCCTATCGGGGGTCGTGGATGAGCAGCGGGCCGGTGACACCGTGGTCGGGGGAGTGGACCATGGATTGCTCTGATGGCGAGATCATCTGGAGCTCGCGCGATCATTTCATGGGCAAGGCGGGGCCGGACCGGCTGGCGCTGCGCGAACGGGATGGTGATGCGGTGCCCGTGGCACTGGCCGATGTTGCGCTGGCAGACCGCATGGGGACGCTGGGAGCGATCGCCAAGACCATCGAGACGGGTGCTGCGCCGGCGCGGTTCAGCTCGGGCGAGGACAATCTGCATTCGCTGGCGCTGGTGCAGGCGACCATCCAGTCGGCCGCACGTGGCGGCGAATGGATTGAAATCGCCGACGTCATGGCCTCGGCGTAGCGCAGGTAAACATCTGGGAAGCCTTGAAGCAGGGCAGGCGAGACGCAATATCTCACCGACAACTTCAGGGGGACTGAATATGGCACTACCGGAACGACAAACCACAGGCGGCGGCTTTACAATGGGTCAGAACAATAATCGATCGGCGCTGATGTTTATCGGCATCGGCCTGCTGGCAGGGTTTCTGGCCAGTCTGATCGTTGGTGGCGGCGGGCTGATCACCTATCTGGTGAGCGGTGTGGTCGGTTCCTTCGTGGGGGGATATCTGTTCAACGCGCTGCGGATCAATCTTGGTATCCGCAACGAACTGCTGCGGCAGATCGTGACCTCAACGGTCGGCGCCATCATAGTCGTGCTGCTGGCACGGCTGATTGCTTAGAAGTCAGGACATCCCTTGGTCACACTGATCGACAATTCCGCGCTCAAGCCACGCCACCCCGAAAAGGCCAACAGGCCTGACAGCGTGGTGCTGCGCAAGCCGGACTGGATCCGCGTCAAGGCGCCGGGTTCGCCGGTTTACAAGGAGACCCAGCAGATCGTGCGTGAGCACGGGCTGGTGACGGTGTGCGAGGAGGCCGGCTGCCCCAATATTGGCGAGTGCTGGAGCAAGAAGCACGCGACCATGATGATCATGGGCGAAATCTGCACGCGCGCCTGCGCCTTCTGCAATGTGCGTACCGGCATGCCCGGTCCGCTCGATGCCAGTGAGCCGGAAAAGGTCGCCAGTGCGGTCGAAAAGCTTGGGCTTGAGCATGTGGTGATCACCTCGGTGGACCGGGATGACCTGGCCGATGGCGGGGCGCAGCACTTTGCCGACGTGATCCTGGCGATCCGGGCCCGTAATCCCAAGACCACTATTGAAATCCTGACACCGGACTTCCTGCGCAAGGATGGTGCGCTCGAAGTGGTGGTGGCGGCCAAGCCAGACGTGTTCAACCACAATCTGGAAACCGTTCCCTCGAAATATCTCAAGGTGCGCCCTGGCGCGCGCTATTTCCACTCAATCCGTCTGCTGCAGCGGGTCAAGGAACTCGACCCCACCATGTTCACCAAATCGGGCATCATGGTCGGGCTGGGCGAGGAGCGGAATGAAGTGCTGCAACTGATGGATGATTTGCGCTCTGCAGAGGTGGATTTCCTGACCATCGGCCAGTATCTGCAGCCCACCAAAAAGCATACGCCGCTGATCCGCTTTGTGACGCCGGACGAGTTCAAGTCCTATGCGACGGTGGCGACGGCCAAGGGGTTCTCGCTGGTTTCATCGAGCCCGCTGACCCGCTCTTCGCATCATGCCGGTGAAGACTTTGCCGCGCTCAAGGCGGCCCGGATGGCAAAGCTGGGTCACTGATGAAACGCTTCTTCGAGCGGCATGTGCCGCATCTGCCGCAGCGCATGTTTCAGATCGTGTCAGATCTGCCGGACTATCCGCGCTTCATCCCCAACTGCAAGGCGATGGACGTGCGGCCAGATCCGGCAGCGGGATCGCCCAATGTGCAACTGGCCAAGATGACGTTGAATTTCGGACCTATCACCCAGGCCTATACCAGCCGGGTGACCAGCGATCCCGAGGCACTGACCATTTCGGCCAAGGCCGTCGATGGCCCGTTTTCCTATCTCGATAGTGTCTGGCGCTTTGAGGCCGAGGGCATGGGCACGCGGGTGCGCTTCGAAATCGACTTCAAGATATCCAATCCCTTCGTGGCAGCCGTGGCCGAGCCGGCCTTTGCGGCCAAGCAGGAAGAGATCATGCAGGCGTTCTGCGACGAGGCAGACCGGCGCTTCGGGAACTAGCCCCGAGCGCGGCTGGGCCCGTTTAGTCCTGCGTTCCGGTGAGAACCTCGACCACCAGATCAAGTGCGGCATTGACGCTGGCCTGGCGAATTTCGGCGCGTCCGAGATCGCCAAAACGGTGTTCGATGACCACGGTGGCCAGTTCGGACGAGACCGCCACATAGACCAGACCGACCGGCTTCTTTTCAGAGCCACCATCGGGGCCGGCAATGCCGGTGACCGCGACGGCGAAATCGGCGTGGGCGGTGTTGCGGGCGCCGTCGGCCATGGCACGGGCGACCTGGTTGCTGACAGCGCCATAGTCACGGATCAGGCGGGCCTGCACATGGATCATGCGGGCCTTGGCGTCATTGGCGTAGGTAATGTATCCGCCAAAGAACGCCTTTGAGGCGCCGGGCACATCGGTGAGCGCGGCGGCGACAAGGCCGCCAGTGCAGCTTTCGGCCGTCACAATGGACTTTTTGGCGGCCGTGAGCAGTTCGATGACCTGCTGTGCAGGGTCAGTGGGTGTTGCGGCTGTTTTGGTTGTCATCAGTCAACCCTCGGCACTTCAATGCTTGCGCTTGCCATAGCCACGATACCTTCCTCCCGCCCGGTGAACCCGAGCTTCTCGCTTGTCGTTGCCTTGACCGCGATCCGCGATGACGCGATCCCAAGTGTTTCGGCAATGACAGTGCGCATTGCCGGCACGTGTGGCGCGATCTTGGGTCCTTCGCAGACAATTGTCACGTCGAGATTGACGATGCGGCCGCTGGCCTTGGCGACCAGTTCGCCAGCGTGCTTGAGGAACAAGGTGGAGGCTGCGCCTTTCCACTGCATATCGGAGGGTGGAAAGTGCACGCCGATATCGCCAGCGCCGATGGCGCCATAAATGGCGTCCGTCAAGGCATGCAGGGCGACGTCTGAATCGGAGTGGCCGTTAAGCTTGAACTTGTAGGGAATGCGGACGCCGCCGAGCCAGACATGGTCGCCGGGTTCAAATGAGTGCACGTCAAAGCCGGTGCCGATGCGGGTTTCCATAGCGAGGTCTCCAGTCAGAATACGTTCGGCGTGGGCGAAGTCGTCGGGGTGGGTAATCTTGATATTGCTGCGCTCGCCGGCGACCATGGCGACACGCAGGCCGGCCCATTCGGCAATCTCGGCATCGTCGGTAAACTGGCGCGGCACGGTGGCGGCGCGCATATGGGCCGAAAAGATCTGGCCGAAACGGAAGCCCTGCGGGGTCTGCGCGGCAAAGAGCTGGTTGCGGTCTTCGGTCGTGCTGACCTGAGTGCCATCAAGCGAGCGCTTTATGGTGTCGGTGACGGGCAAGGTGGGCAGGGCACCCTCAGACTGGCTGAGCGCGGCAATGACATCACCAATCAGCCTTGCGCTGGCAAAGGGGCGTGCAGCGTCCTGAATCAGCACCAGATCAGGCCGGGCTGGCGCCAAGGCCTTGAGCCCGGCCAGTACCGAGGCCTGTCGCGATGCCCCGCCGACTACGGGAGGCAATAAACGGTCATCCTTAAGGCCAAGCGCGGCATAGCGGTCACCATGATCGGGATGGATGATGGTGACGATCTTGGTGACTTCCGGCACCGCGAGAAAGGCCGCAATGGTGCGGGTCAGGACCGGTTTGCCGCCAATGGTGCGATATTGTTTGGGATCGGGGATGCCGGTCGCTGCGGCGCGTTCGCCCTTGCCGGCAGCCACGATGATAACGGCAATTGTTTTTGGACGCATGGCGGGCAGAAACTCGGACAAGAAGCAGTCACATTAAGGTGGTCTAGCGTCGGTGGTCCTATGCGGCAAGTGCAGGGCTGCTGAACGCTGGCAATGCCCAGATAAGGGATTGCGCGGGCATGGGTTTTGACTATTGTGCGGGCATATTTGTAACGATGATCATTTCTGGGGCAGTGTTTTGTCGGTAGATGCCTGCAAGTTGAGCATCGGCGGCCATTCGGTCCGCAATAATGCTTTTCTCGCGCCCATGGCCGGGATCACTGACCGGTCATTCCGCAAGATGGCCGAGCGCTATGGCGCGGGTATGGTGGTGTCGGAAATGATCGCCAGCAATGCGCTGGCCACCGGCAACAAGGATATGGCGCGCCGCCTGGGCAAGCCGGAAAAGCTGCCGCATATGGTGCAACTCGCCGGTTGTGAAGCCGAGTGGATGCGCCGGGGCGCCAAGCTGGCCCAGGATGCCGGGGCCGATATCATCGACATCAACTTCGGCTGCCCATCCAAACGGGTGACCAATGGCTTTGCCGGGTCTGCCCTGATGCGGGTGCCCGATCACGCCATGACGCTGGTGGACGCCGTGGTTTCAGCAACGCCATTGCCGGTCACGGTCAAGATGCGACTGGGATGGGACGATGACAGTCTCAACGCGGCCGAGATGGCCCGCCGGGCGGTCGATGCTGGCGTGCAGATGATTTCGGTGCATGGGCGCACCCGACAGCAATTCTACAAGGGACAGGCGCGCTGGGAACTGGTGCGGGCCGTTGTAGAGGTCGTGAACGTGCCTGTGGTGGTCAATGGCGACATTACCGACCCTGATGCGGCGCAGGAGGCCCTGCGGCTGTCTGGTGCGGCAGCGGTCATGCTGGGACGCGGCGCTCAGGGACAACCCTGGCGGGTGGGGGCTATTGGCGCCCGGTTGAGTGGACACGATGTGCCCGAGCAGCCTCGGGGTGAGGTGCTGACGGCGCTGATCTGCGAGCAATATGAAGACATGCTGAGCGAGTATGGCACTGGCGTGGGACTGCGGGCTGCGCGCAAGCATCTGGGCTGGTATCTCGATGCCGCCGGGATCGTGCTGGACAAGCCCAGCCGCACAGCCTTCCTCAACAATGAGACCCCCGCGGAGGTTCTGACCATGATCCGCGAGATTTTTTCGGGCGACTGGAAGGCCGCAGCATGAGTTCTGAACAAGCGAAACAAGCTGCAGCATCCGTACCATCGGCTGCGGTCATTCAGGCGCTGCCGCAGCCCATTATCGTGTGTGACGATAATCGACAGATTGTCTTCGTGAATTATGCCGCAGAGGCGTTCTTTGGCGCTTCGCTGAGTGTGCTGACGCGGCAGCGGCTCGATGATCTGATCGCCTTTGGCTCGCCGATCATCAGCCTGGTTGAGACGGTGGCATTGCGCCGGGCGCCAATGACCGAATACCGCGTCCGTGTCGGTTCCTCGCGCTTTGGCGATGAGCGGATTGCCGATGTGTTCGCCAGTCCGCTTTCGGACAGTGATGGCCGGGTCGCCCTGCTGATTCAGGAACGCACCATGGCCGACAAGATCGATCGGCAGATGGTGTCGCGGGGCGCGGCGCGCTCGGTGACGGGGCTGGCGTCGATGCTGGCGCATGAAATCAAGAACCCGCTATCGGGTATCCGAGGCGCAGCGCAACTGCTCGAGCAGACCGTGAGTAGCGACGAAATTCCGCTGGCGCGCCTGATCCGCGAAGAGACCGACCGGATCGTGCATCTGATTGATCGGGTGGAAGTGTTTGGCGACGAGCGGCCGATGGAGCGCGAGCCGATCAATATCCACGTCATTCTGGATCGGGTGAAGCTGCTGGCGCGCAATGGCGTTGCGCGCGGAATTTCGTTCTCCGAAGAGTATGATCCATCGTTGCCACCGGTGTTCGGCAATCGTGATCAACTGATCCAGGTCTTCCTCAATCTGGTGAAGAATGCCTCGGAATCCCTTGATCGTACACAGAATCCCGAGATCAAGTTCTCTACTGCATTTCGTCCGGGCATCCGTATCAGCGTTATGGGCGTGTCGGAACGCATTTCACTGCCGCTCGAGATTGTCATCGAAGACAATGGGCCGGGCGTGCCAGCTGACATCCTGCCGTTCCTGTTTGATCCGTTCGTGACAACCAAGCAGAACGGGTCGGGGCTTGGGCTGGCGCTGGTGGCCAAGATCGTCGGTGACCATGGCGGCGTGATCGATTGCGATAGCCGGCCGGGTCGGACCAAATTTCGTATTCTGCTTCCCGTTGCGAGCGGGGCCTTTCAAGTTCCAGAAGAAGAGGGAATGGCACCATGAGCCATGTCGTCCTGCTCGCCGATGACGATGCCGCCATCCGCATGGTGCTCAACCAGGCGCTGACACGTGCCGGCTATGAGGTGCGCCCCACGGGCAATATCTCGACCATGTGGAACTGGGTCAGCCGTGGTGAAGGTGACATTCTGATCACCGACGTGGCGATGCCCGATGGCAACGCCTTTGAGGTGATGCCCAAGATCAAGAAGCTGCGCCCCGATCTGCCGATGATCGTGATGAGCGCGCAGAACACCTTCATGACCGCCATTCGGGCGTCTGAGGTAGGGGCCTATGAATATCTGCCAAAGCCATTCGACATTACCGAAGTGCTTTCGGTGGTGGCGCGGGCACTGGCCGATGCGAAGAAGCCGACCAAGGCCGAACGTCATGCCGATGAAGCCGGTGAAACCATGCCGCTGGTGGGTCGCTCCACCGCGATGCAGGACATTTATCGTGCGCTGGCGCGGCTGATGCAGACCGATCTGACGGTGATGATCACCGGCGAGAGCGGCACGGGCAAGGAACTGGTGGCGCGGGCGCTGCATGATTTCGGCAAGCGCCGGAACGGGCCGTTTGTGGCCATCAATATGGCAGCCATTCCGCGCGACCTGATCGAAGCAGAACTGTTCGGGCACGAGAAGGGTGCCTTTACCGGTGCCAATACACGCTCTTCGGGGCGTTTTGAGCAGGCGGAGGGGGCACGCTGTTCCTCGACGAAATCGGCGACATGCCGATGGATGCCCAGACCCGTCTGCTGCGCGTGCTGCAGGAAGGCGAATACACGATGGTCGGCGGGCGCAGCTCAATCAAGACCAATGTGCGCATCGTGGCAGCGACCCATCGTGATCTGAGCCAGATGATCCGCCAGGGCCTGTTCCGCGAAGATCTGTACTATCGCCTCAATGTGGTGCCGATCCGGTTGCCACCGCTGCGCGAACGCATTGACGATGTCGGTGATCTGGCGCTGCACTTCCTCAAGGTTGCGCAGCGCGAGGGCGAGCCGGTGAAGTCGATTTCGCCCGAGGCCATCAAGCTGATGCAGAACTATTCCTGGCCGGGCAATGTGCGCGAGCTGGAGAATCTGGTTCGGCGGCTCTCGGCGCTGTACGCCGATGAAAGCATTTCAGCCGAGATCGTGCAGAACGAACTCAATATTGCCGATCGTCCGACGGCCACAGGGTCCTCGGGACCGGTGGATGTGTCGATGGCCGTGGAAACCCATGTGGGTGATGTGCTGCGCGAATATGAGCCCAATCTGCCGCCGCCCGGCCTTTATCAGCGGGTGATTGACCGGGTCGAGGCGCCGTTGATCGCCATGGCGCTCAATGCCTGTGGGGGCAACCAGATCAAGGCGGCGGACCTGCTCGGGCTCAACCGCAATACGCTGCGCAAGAAGATCCGCACGCACAGCATCGAGATCGTCAAGCACAGCCGCCGCAATTAGCGCGGGTGGCCCGGCGCTGGCAACAGTGCCGGACCCGTTGTGATCAAGACCGGATGAAGGCCAGCATGTCAGGGTTGATGATATCGGCATGGACGGTCATCAGTCCGTGTGGATAGCCCGGATAGACCTTGAGTTCGGCACCGCTGACCAGCTTTGCTGACAGGTGTGCCGAGTTGCCGATCGGCACGATCTGGTCGTCATCACCATGCACAATCAGTGTCGGGACGCTGATAGCCTTGAGGTCGTCGGTAAAGTCGGTTTCTGAAAAGGCCTTGATGCCGTCATAGTGCGCCTTGGCGCCGCCCATCATGCCCTGTCGCCACCAATTGCGGGCCAAGGCTGTATCCACAACCGCATCAGGCCGGTTGAAGCCATAGAACGGGCCGCTGGCCAGATCGTCGTAGAACTTGCTGCGATTGGCGGCCAGTTGCGCCCGCAGGCCGTCAAAGACTTCCATGGGCAGGCCGTCGGGATAGGAGTCGGTCTTGACCATGATGGGTGGGACAGCGGCGAGCATGATGAGCTTGGCAACGCGCCCATTGCCGCGTCTGGCCACATAGGCTGCAGCTTCACCGCCTCCGGTCGAGTGACCGATATGGACGGCGTTGCGCAGGTTCAGTTTTTCCGTCAGTGCGGCAATATCGGCCACATAGTGTTCCATGTCGTGGCCATCCGATACTTGTGTAGACCGCCCATGGCCGCGACGGTCATGGGCAATGACCCGATATCCCTGGCTGTGAAAATACAGCATCTGGGTATCCCAGTCGTCGGACGAGAGCGGCCAGCCATGGTGGAATACGATGGGCTGTGCGTCGCGCGGACCCCAATCCTTGTAGAAAAGTTCGACGCCGTCTGGAGTGGTTATGAAGCTATTGGTCATTGCAAAAGGCTCCTTGAAAACGGCACAACGCCGTTGATGCAGGGCCCGTCAGTGACGGAAGCAAGATACGCGGGATCAAGGGATTGGGGCCGGGCGTGGTACCAAAGACAGAACAGACCCAGAGGCCAGCAAAACTCAAGTCACGTGCGGCTTGCTCTCCCCGTTATGCTGTTTCAAATCAAACGCCTGACGGGCCATGGCAGGTATTGTGTAGCAGCTTTGGGGCGACGGAATTGTGGCAGTTTCAGCGGGGCTGATCTGCCCAAGGTGAGTGGCTCGATGGCGGGGGACCGGTCGCTACGCATTCGTTCAGTCAGAGTGGCTTGTGGTCAGTGTCACATTTTGGCAACATTTATCTTGAAGGGTCCGCCGAATTGCGTCAGGCTCGCGGCTTGCGGCGGATATGGAGTGCCCCCGGCATTAATGAGTGACATAGCCACGATCGAAGACGAGCCAGAGCGCATCTCACACGATGCCGGCAAGAGTGCGCGCGCGCCATTGTTCAACATGCGGAACAATCGGCCCCTTCGCGTGCTGGGCTTTGTCGTGGTCGTTGCATCGGTGCTGATGTCCTCGATCTCGTTCCTGATCCTGTCGGGCACCACCAATATCGAGCCATCGACCACAGTGTGGACGGTAATCTGGATTGTCACCGGCGTGCTGGTGCTGCTGGTGATCGCACTGGTGGTCACCGAAGCGGCGTTGCTGTTCCAGGCGCGCATGCGCAAGCAGGCCGGCGCGGGGATGCAGATCCGCATGGTGACGATGTTTGCCCTGGTCGCGGCCATTCCTGCGGCAATCGTTGCCGTGGTGGCGACAATCGCACTCAATCAGGGGCTGGATCAGTGGTTCAGCGAGCGCACACGCGCCATGGTTGAGAGCTCGCGGCTGGTCGCTCGCTCCTACATGCTCGAACACGCTCAGGTGCTGCGCGATGATATCATCTGGACGGCGACCGAGCTGGAACAGGCCAAGGATACCTACGACAGTGATCCTGAGCGGTTTCAGCGTATTCTGACCGCGCTGGCCGTGACCCGGTCATTGCCCTTTACCTCGCTGGTAAACGGGCAGGGGGAGACCCTGGCCCGGGCGCAGATCGCGGTGCAGGGGGCCTATCCCAAATTGCCCGAGGGGATCACGGTCGGGCTGGTCGAGGGCATCCCGGCGGCCATTGCGCCGGGGCGGGTCAATCTGGTCGGCTCTGTGATCAAGCTGCGTGGCTATGACGACACGTTCCTGTTCGTGGCGCGACCGGTCGAAGCCGAAGTGCTCGAATATATGCGGCTGACCGACGAGAACATCACCGAGTACCGGCAATACGCCTCGAACCGGCTGGTGTTTCAGATCACCTTCACCATCATGTATGTCGGTCTGGCCGTGGTGCTGCTGCTGGCAGCACTGTGGATCGGTATTGCGCTCGCCAACCGGTTTGTTGATCCCATTCGAAACCTGATGATTGCCTCGACACGGGTGCGTGGTGGTGATCTTGATGTGCAGGTGCCGGTGCAGGAAGGCAAGGGCGATCTGCGTGATTTGTCCAACGGTTTCAACCTCATGACGCTGCAGCTTAAACATCAGCGTGATGCACTTCTGGCTGCCAATGAAATGAACGAGAAGCGGCGACAGTTCACCGAAGCCGTGGTGGAAGGTGTGTCGGCGGGCATTATCGGACTGGACCCGTTTGGTACGGTGACGCTGGTCAATGCCCGGGCCTGCGAGATGCTGGAGCGCGACGAAATCGGGCTGATGGGGGAGCGGATCGAAGTGGCAATGCCGCAGCTGGCGCCCATTCTGGAGCGGGCGCGTTCGGCGCGGCGTGGTCAGGTACGCGACCAGATTCATCTGGGCAATGAAACCGACCGCCGCACCTATCAGGTGCAGCTGACCCGCGAGGGTTCGATTACCGAGTCCAAGGGCTATGTGTTGACCTTTGACGACATTACCGATCTTGAGTCAGCGCAGCGCACCAGTGCCTGGGCCGACGTGGCGCGGCGCATTGCACACGAGATCAAGAACCCGCTGACTCCCATTCAGCTATCGGCCGAACGCCTGCGGCGCCGCTATGGCTCCAAGCTGGAGGATGATCGCGAGGTGTTCGACAAATGCATCAACACCATTGTGCGGCAGGTGGGCGATATCGGACGTATGGTCGACGAGTTCTCGGCCTTTGCGCGCATGCCTGAAGCGGCGCCGGAGATCTCGGATTTGTCCGATATCGTGCGCCAGGCGGTGTTCCTGGAAAGCGTGCGGCTGCCCGAGATCACCATTGAAACCACGCTGCCCGAAGAGGCGATTCATGCCTGGTGCGATAACCGGCTGATTTCGCAGACGCTGACCAATCTGATCAAAAATGCCGTGGAGGCATTCGAGATGGTTGATCGCAGCGAGGATCTGCAGCCCAGGATTCTTGTGGACGGGCATATTGAAGGCAATCATGCCCGGGTTTCAGTGTCCGATAATGGCAAGGGCTGGCCCAAGGAAAACCGGCAACGGCTGCTTGAGCCCTATATGACCACCCGCGAAAAGGGCACCGGTCTGGGTCTGGCGATCGTTGCCCGGATCATCGAGCAGCATGGCGGCATCGTCGAGCTGGTTGACGCCGAACCCGATGCAACCGGGCGCATCGGCGCCTGCGTTACGTTCACACTGCCTTTGCAGTCTCCCATCAAGACGTCAGCGGCAGAGGAGGGGGCTGAGTCGCCCGCTCAATCTGCCCAACAGGAGGAGTCGCTCATTTCAGCGGCTGATCAGAAGTAATGGCACTCGATATTTTGATCATCGACGACGAAGACGATATCCGCGATCTGATCGCCGGCATTCTGGAGGATGAGGGTTTTGAGGCGCGGCAGGCGCACGATGCCGATAGCGGGCTGAATGAAATTGCCCGTCGCCGGCCCAGCCTGGTGTTTCTCGACATCTGGATGCAGGGGTCGCGGCTCGACGGGTTGCAGCTGCTTGATGTGTTTCAGAGCCAGCACCCCGACATGCCGGTGGTGATGATATCGGGCCATGGCAATGTGGAGACCGCCGTGTCGGCGATCCGGCGCGGCGCGTATGACTACATTGAAAAGCCGTTCAAGATTGATCGCCTGTTGCACATTACCCAGCGTGCCATGGAGGCGACGCGCCTGCGTACCGAAGTGGCCGAACTCAAGGAGCGGTCGGCCACCAAGAGCGCCGACATGGTGGGAACGTCCACGGCGCTGCAGAACGTCAAAGGCATTATTGAGAAATCGGCGCCGACCAATTCGCGGATATTCATTTCCGGCCCATCGGGAGCGGGCAAGGGACTGGTAGCGCGGCTGATCCATCACCGTAGTCCGCGCGCTGAATCGCCGTTTATCGAGATCAATGCGTCGCTCTATGCACCCGAGGAAGTGCCGGTCGTGCTGTTCGGGCGCGAAACGCGCGACAAGAGCGGCATTCTTAATGTCGAGGTCGGTGCACTGGAGCGGGCACATGGCGGCACGCTGTATTTGTCTGAGGTGACGACACTGCCAGCCCAGACGCAGGCAGCACTACTGCGCACGCTGGTGGAAAACCGGTTCAACCGGGTGGGCGGTACCCAGGCCGTGCCGATTGACGTGCGGATCATCGCCTCAAGTTCGCAGAACGTCGCGGCGCAGGTGGAAAGCGGAGAATTCCGCTCCGATCTGTTCCATCGCCTGTCGATCGTGCCATTGCCGCTGATCCCGCTCAAGGAGCGTCGCGAGGACGTGCCACCGCTGGTCAATGTGTTCATCGAACAGGTGGCGCGGATGCACAATCTGCAGCGTCTGGTGGTGGGTGATGATGCGATGGCCGTGTTGCAGGCCCAGGAATGGCCCGGCAATGCGCGGCAATTGCGCAATTCCATCGAGCGGTTGCTGATCCTGATGAAGGACCAGCAACCTGAGGATGGCGTGATTACCGCCGCCATGCTGCCATCGGATATTGGCGAGGTGCTGCCAACCGTCGGCGATACCGATGCCTCGGCCCATCTGATGAGCCTGCCCTTGCGTGAGGCCCGCGAAGTGTTCGAACGGCAATATCTGCTGGCGCAGATTGAACGGTTCGGGGGCAATATCTCCAAAACTGCCGAATTTGTGGGGATGGAGCGCAGTGCTTTGCACCGCAAGATCAAGTCGCTGGGTCTCTAGACAAGGCCCAATTTTTAGACCCGGCCATGCAGTTGGTCGGGTAGGCACGAAAATGCATCTGTGCCATAGTGCTTAATGTGTGGTGAATGCACACCGGTGCGGACTGGGCGGCAGTTCGATTGCCGGTAGGCGAGCAAGCGCAACGACAACAGCGACAAGTAATGCCGCGAATTAGAGGCCTCAATGCCCAGCGAAAAGCAGCAAAACCTGCAGGATTCCTTTCTCAATCACGTGCGCAAGCAGAAGGTGCCAGTCACGATTTTCCTCGTGAATGGCGTCAAATTGCAGGGCGTGATTACCTGGTTCGACAATTTCTGCCTGCTGCTGCGCCGTGATGCGCAGTCGCAGTTGGTCTACAAGCATGCTATCTCGACGATTATGCCGGGGGCACCGATCCAACTGTTCGATCCCGAGCAGAACCAAGACAGCGACTAACGAGTTTTCATGAGCGAATTCGACGATGAAGGGGCCGTCCAGAAGGGCGGCCCAAAGGCGTTTATTGACCAGCGAGACCAGCCATTCCGGGTGGGTATTGTTGTGCCGGATGTGCGCGGGCATTTTTCGCAGCACTCCATTGAAGCGCGACAGGCCGAATTTGAGGGACTGGCCGGGGCCATCGGCCTGGATGTTCAGTTCTCCGAAGTGGTCAAGGTGCGCGAGATCAAGCCGGCGACATTTATCGGTGGCGGTCACACCGAAACGCTGGCCGGCAAGGTCAAGGAAGACAAGATTGACCTGTTGCTGATCGATGCGCAGCTGACTGCCATTCAGCAGCGCAATCTGGAGAAGGAAACCGCGGCCAAGGTGCTGGACCGGACCGGGTTGATCCTTGAAATCTTTGGCGACCGGGCCGCCACGCGTGAAGGCGTGTTGCAGGTCGAGTTGGCGCATCTGAACTATCAGAAGGGTCGTCTGGTACGGTCCTGGACCCACCTTGAACGCCAGCGCGGCAGTGGCGGCAGCGGCTTTATGGGGGGGCCGGGTGAAACCCAGATTGAAAGCGATCGACGCCAGATCATGGATCGTATCGTGCTGCTTGAAGACCGGCTGGAGAAGGTCAAAAAGACCCGCATGCAGCAGCGTTCACAGCGCGAAGGCACACCGATCGTGGCGCTGGTGGGCTACACCAATGCTGGTAAATCGAGCCTTTTCAACGCAATGACGCGCTCGGAAGTGTTTGCCAAGGACCTGCTGTTCGCGACGCTGGACACCACGGTGCGCAAGCTGGCGCTGCCGCATGGGCGCGAGATCATGCTAAGTGACACGGTGGGCTTTGTGGCAGACCTGCCAACCGATCTGGTGGCCGCTTTCCGCGCGACGCTGGAAGAGGTGATCGACGCCGATGTGATCCTGCACGCGCGCGACATAGCCAACCCGGACCATCTGGCGCAGGCGCAGGACGTTATCAGTGTGCTGGGCGATCTGGGCGTGCTGGCCGAAACCACGCCGATCATTGAGGTGTGGAACAAGATCGACCTGTTGGGGCAGGGCGGTCTGGCGCTCGAAGACGCACTGGCCAGTATTGCGCCGGCCAGCAAGGTTGCCGCCGTTGTGCCGGTTTCCGCGCTAACCGGGCAGGGGCTTGATGCGCTGGCGTTGGCGGTCGAGACGGCACTGGGCGAAAAAAGCCGCAGCTATCACGTGCATGTGCCGCATAGCGCCGGTGGCGATATTGGCTGGCTGCATTCGCATACCGAAGTGATTTCGCGCGACGAACCCACCGAGCAAGGCACCGGATTCATGGTGCGGGTCGAGCCACGCCACAAGACGGCGTTCCTGGAACGCTTCAACGGCCGGATCGACAGCTCAGACGCCTAGAGCTTGTCGGCGGCGCGGATTTCATTCCAGTAGCCGTCCAGACGGTCGAGCCCGGCATCCTTGGGGTCAATGCCATCTTCACGGCAGCGCTGCTCGACGTGATGAAAGCGGCGGGTGAACTTGAAGTTGGCGTCGCGCAGGGCGCCCTCGGCATCGACACCGGCCTGACGGGCCAGATTGGCGACAGCAAACAGCAGGTCGCCAATTTCCTCGTGCACCGCCGCCTGATCCTGGCTCTGGTGCGCTTCGCTCACTTCGGCCAGTTCCTCGGCGACCTTGGCCTGCACGGACGCGAAATCGGGCCAGTCAAAGCCCACTTTGGCCGCGCGCTTGGTCAGCTTTTCGGCACGGGCCAAAGCCGGCAGGACATGGGGCACATCGTCAAGAAGGGAAGGGGTGATATCACCCTTGCGGGCCGCTTTGGCGGCGCGCTCCTCGACCTTGATGGCTTCCCAGCGACCTTTGGCCATTTCAGCGCCCTGAGCGGCGTCTTCCCCAAACACGTGTGGATGGCGACGGATCAGTTTCTGGGTGATGCCGAAGATGACGTCACCAATGTCGAAATGGCCAGCCTCGGTGGCCATCTGGGCGTGGTAGATCGGCTGCAACAGCAAGTCGCCCAGTTCCTCGCGCAGATCATCATAATCTTCGCGCTCGATAGCGTCTGAAACCTCATAGGCTTCCTCGATCGTATAATGGCGAATGCTGGAGAAATCCTGCTCCAGATCCCATGGGCAGCCACCATCGGGGTTGCGCAGGGCGGCCATGATTTCGATCAGGCGTGAGATGTCGCGTGAGGGCTGCATGGGGACGCTTTCACTGGCGTTGGAATCACAACGCGACGGTAACGCGTCGAGGACGGTGATGTCGCCAATCTTGCCGGGTGGTGCGAGCGAAAATTGCCGCTGTGCAGTTGCTAAGCCTGATTGTTTCGCCACGACTCCCGGTTTTCAGTGCCTGCGTGCTGACATGCAAATTGCTCAGTTGCTCACAGGTTCCAACCCGCTATGACCACGCTGACACCGGCAAAGAATGTCGGGCGTTCGATGCACGGCAGGCAAAGATCCAGTCCGTAGCGCCGCGCTGTCGCGTCTAATCGGACAGTTCCGTACGGGCACAGTTAGGTGATGGGGTCGGTGGCGTCACCGGGGCCAACAATTCGGCCTGAGCGCAAGACTAGTAACAGGTGACCGGGCGTGCGTGTATACCGGGCACACAATTCAGATACCCGGTATTCGCATAATATATATTATGGAACTTACGCGGATTTGGAAACGGGCCAGAAGGCAGCAATTTGCGTGGCTTTTTATCAGTTCGTGCCAAAATGTACGAATCCGATGGACAGATTTGACCGTTTGGTCAAAACTCGCTGCCACGACATGACCAGCCATGGCTGCCAAGGAGGACGATGTGCGTTTCGGATACAAGGCTTCTGCTGAGCAATTCGCGCCCAACACGTTGCTGAAATTCGCCATCGAGGCCGAGCAAGCCGGGTTCGACTCGGTGTTTGTCAGCGATCACTTTCAGCCCTGGAAGCATACCGACGGGCATGCGCCGTTCGCGCCCGCCTGGATGGCCGCAGTGCTGGCCAAGACCGAACGGATCATATTGGGCACGTCGGTGCTGACACCGACATTCCGCCTGCATCCGTCGGTTGTGGCGCATGCCTTTGGTACGTTGGGTTCGATGTTTCCCGGCCGGGTCATTCTGGGCGTCGGTACCGGCGAGTCGCTCAACGAGGTGCCATCGACCGGCATGGTTTGGCCCGAACTCAAGGAACGGTCGGCCCGTATGCGCGAAGCCGTGGCCTTGATCCGACAGCTGTGGAGCGAGGATCGCGTGACGTTCGAGGGCGAATACTACAAGACGCAGAACGCCACGATCTATGACAAGCCCGACGAAATGGTGCCGATCTATCTAGCCGCTGGCGGGCCGCTGAACGCGAAATACGCTGGTCGCGCCGGCGATGGTTTCATCTGTACATCGGGCAAAGGCGAAGAGCTTTACGTCGACAAATTGCTGCCCAATGTGGCGCTTGGCCGCGAAGAATCCGCGTTGGCTGACAAGCCTTTCGAGCGGATGATTGAAGTGAAAGTCTCGTTCGATACTGATCCTGAGGCGGCGCTGGAGAACACGCGTGGCTGGGCGGCGCTATCGCTGACGGCGGAGGAAAAACACTCGATCGAAGATCCTGCGGAAATGGAGCGGCTCGCGTCCGAACTGCCGATTGAGCGTATTGCGAAGCGCTGGATCGTCTCGAGCGATCCGGATGAGCATGTGCGCGCCATCAAGACCTATATGGATTATGGCTTTGACCATCTGGTATTCCATGCACCAGGTGATGATCAGAGCCGCTTCCTGGCGCTCTATGCCAAGGAAATTCTGCCGCGCTTGCGCGCATTGGCGCCAGCTGGGCAGTAGCCCCCTGCCCTCGATACGGGAAGATGCGATGAGTTTGCCGCGATTTACGGTATGGGGCGTTACCGGTGTCCCCGAAATTGGTGCGGGTGATGATTTGGTCAGCCACATCCTGCAGGCCGTCGCCGCGCAGGAAGTGGACGATCCAGAGGCAGCACTGCGCGATGGCGATATTCTCGTGGTGACCAGCAAGATCGTTTCCAAGGCGGAAGGTCGGCAATTTCCTGCCGCGGATCGCGAGAAGGTCATTGCGCAGGATACGGTGCGCGTCGTGGCCGAACGCGTGCATCCCGGTGGCGTGACGCAGATCGTCGAGACCCGTCATGGCCTGATAATGGCTGCTGCAGGCGTGGATACGTCCAATGTGCCTGATGGAATTGCCCTGCGGCTGCCAGAGGATCCCGATGCTTCGGCACGGGCGATGTGTGCTGGCCTACGGGAGCGCCTGGGGATCACGCTTGGCGTCATCATCACCGACACCATGGGGCGGCCTTGGCGCGTCGGTCAGACCGATGTGGCTATTGGCGCTGCTGGCGTGATGGTTACAGATGACATGCGCGGCGGCGTCGATGCCAATGGGCGTCCGTTGCAGGTGACCATTACAGTGTTGGCTGATGAACTGGCCGGCGCCACCGATCTGGTCAAGGGCAAGGCCACAGGCATTCCCATTGCCGTGGTGCGCGGTTTGGGTCGTCTGGTCACCGATGTCGATGCGCCTGGCGCCCGTACGCTGGTGCGTTCGGTCGATGATGACATGTTCCGCTTTGGCTCTGCCGAGGCTTATCGCCTGGGTTATGAAGCCGCGCTGGCCGAGCTGCGCGATGGCGGCCAGACCACCTCAAAACGCGTCAAACAACGGCAGGATTAAAGCCATGCGTGCCTCTTTCTATCTCGCGGCATTTGCCGCCGTGTCGCTGTCTGCCGCGCCAGTGCTGGCCCAGACCAGCTATCCCTTGAGCATCGAGAACTGCGGCGTGTCCGTCGTGTTCGACGCAGCGCCCAAGCGCGTGGTGACGATCAAGTCGACAGCCACTGAAATGTTGCTGGCCCTTGGTCTGGGCAACAGGATTGTCGGCGTGGGTTTTCAGGATGGTCCGGTGCCACAGGCCTGGGCGGTCGGCGCTGGGGCGCTGCCGGTGCTGGCTGAAAAGCTGCCATCGCAGGAAGTGGTGCTCGAAGTGGAGCCCGACCTCATCTATGGCGGCTGGGAAAGCAATTTTGCGGCGGACGGCGCTGGCGAACGGGCCAGCCTGGCCAGCCTGGGTGTCGCCAGTTATGTCTCGCCGGCTGCCTGTCGCTCGATCAAGCCGGCCAAGCTGAGCTTTGACGGCCTGTTTGCCGATATCGCCGAGATGGGCGCAATATTTGATGCGTCTTCGGCAGCAGACGCGCTGATTGCCGAACAGCAGGCAGCACTCGCCGCCATCCCCGCCGACGATCGTGGGCTGAGCGTGCTGTGGTATTCGTCAGGCACCAAGGCGCCCTATGTCGGGGCGGGCAGCAATGCGCCGGCCATGATGATGGCAGCGCTGGGACTGAACAATATCATGGGTGATGTCGACGAAGGCTGGGTTTCGGCCAGCTGGGAAGCCATTGTCGATGCCAATCCCGACGTGATCATCCTGGTTGATGCGGCGTGGAATTCGGTGGATCAGAAGAAGCAATTGCTCGCCGAGAATCCGATTACCAGTCAGCTCGATGCGGTCATTCACGAGCGGTACCTTGTGGTGCCGTTCCCGGCCTCCGAGGCCGGGGTGCGCAATGTCGGGGCAACAGCCGATATGGCGGCGCAACTGGCGGCGTTGTCCATCTCGCAATGAGTTTGACCCGCGGCCCTCGGATAGCGCTTGGCGCCGGGCTGTGGGCGCTATTGCTGGCGAGCGTGGTATTGGCGGTGACCTTTGGGCCCGCCGATATAGCGCCGCAGGAGGTCTGGCAGACCATTGGGCATCATATCGGCTTGCCGATGGAGAGCCCGGTGACGCGGCTGCGCGATGCGATCATCTGGGAATTGCGGCTGCCACGCGTACTGGTTGCCGCCGGGATTGGCGCGGGGCTGGCGCTATGTGGCGCCATCATGCAGGCGCTGACCCGCAATCCGCTGGCGGATCCCTATCTGCTGGGCCTTTCGTCCGGTGCCTCGTTCGGGGCCGTGGTGTTTTTGCTAGCCGGGGCGGCCTTGCTGATGCCGATCGGGGCGTTTCTGGGTGCCGGGGCCGCCATGGCGCTGACGTTGCTGATCACAAGGCTTCTCGGTGGCGCCACGCCGTCGCGGGCCATTCTGGCCGGCATTGCCATTTCGGCACTGGCGGCAGCAGGAACATCCTTTTTGATCTTCTGGTCGGCGACGGGTGATTCCTATCGTGAAATCCTGAGCTGGTTGATGGGGTCGCTCAGTGGCACTGGTTGGGGTGATGCGGGCATCGTGCTGAGCGCCGTCGTTTTCCTCGGTGTGCCGATGCTGGTGAGTGGCCGCTCGCTTGATGCCTTTGCCTTTGGTGACGCGGCGGCGGCGACGCTGGGAATCGATGTGGCCCAGTTGCGCTGGGTGCTGCTGGGTGCCACGGCGCTGCTGACCGGTGCGCTCGTTGCCATTGGTGGCGCGATCGGTTTTGTGGGCCTGATCATTCCTCATGTGGTGCGCCTGGGGACAGGTTCGCGCCATCGGGTGCTGTTGCCTGTGACCATGCTGGTGGGTGCCATCTTCATGGTGTGGACCGATACCGCAGCGCGCAGCCTGTTCTCGCCGCGTGAATTGCCAGTGGGGATCATCACCGCTCTACTGGGCGCGCCGATCTTTCTGCTCGTACTGTTGCGCTATCGGCGGGTGACATGAGCGCGGGGCTGGCGTTCAGCGAAGTGGTGGTGCGCGCCGGGCAAAGCACGCTGCTTGATGGCGTCAGCTGTGCAGCGCGCGCAGGCCGATTGACCGGTCTGATTGGCCCCAATGGCGCCGGGAAATCGACATTAATGCGGGCGGCTCTGGGGCTCGTTGCCATGGATAGCGGGTCAATTCGCTTTGGTGACGCTGATCTGCCTGCCATGCCGCGGCGGGATCGCGCGCAAATGAGCGCGTTCGTCGAACAGAGCGGCGCGAGCGAGGTGCATCTGAGCGCCCGCGAAGTGGTGATGCTGGGCCGCATTCCGTTTCAATCGGTCTGGCAATCAACGGCAGGCCCGCAGGATGATGCCGCAGTCGATGTGGCGCTGGCTGCCGTGGGCATGACCGGCTTTGCCGAGCGGCAGTACCAGACGCTTTCGGGTGGCGAACAACAGCGTCTGCAGGTGGCGCGAGCCTTGGCCCAGCAGCCGCAATTGCTGATTCTGGATGAGCCCACCAATCACCTCGATGTGCATGCGCAATTGAGCATTCTCAACCTGCTGCGGCAGCGGGCGCAGGCCGGCGCGACGGTTTTGCTGGCTTTGCATGATCTCAATCTGGCGGCAGCGTTCTGTGACGAGCTGGTGGTCCTCCATCACGGCCGGCAAGTGGCTCAGGGTTCACCCCAGGCGGTGTTGACCCCTGCCCTGCTGGCCGATGTCTATGCCGTCAAGGCGAGCGTTCTGGCGCATCCGCATTCAGGACGGCCCATGATTGCCTATGATCTGCCATCTGATTGAGGGACGTTGCGCAAATGCGATTGACATTAGCGTCGGCCCCGACCAAAATTTTGATCAGCTGGTCAAATTTCTGATCGATCGATAGTCGGAGGGCTCTATGGAATTCGGAATCACCTTCAAGGGTTTCATTGAACCCGAACGGGCGCGTTACCTGGTGCGCGCTGCTGAATATGCTGGCTTCACCTATTGCTGGTTCTACGATTCACACATTCTGTGGCGCGACTGTTACGCCGCCATTGCCATGTGCATGGAACACACTACCGATATGCGGTTTGGTCCCCTGGTGACCAATCCCGATGTGCGCGACTGGTCGGTGGCCGCGTCGCTGTTCGGTTCGCTGTCCAAGCAGAGTGGCGGACGCTTTGATCTGGCTGTTGGTCGCGGCGACAGTTCGCGCCGGGTGATGGGCAAAAAGCCAGCCAAGCTGGCCCGTGTTGCCGAATTTATCGAAAAGACCCGCGCCATGGTTCGCGGCGAGGCTGTCACCTATGATGACATCCCCGAGCCTGTCCAGTTCCCGTGGGCCGTTGGTCACGACATGCCGAGCTGGATTGCCGCCTATGGTCCGCTGGCGTTGAAAACTGCCGGTGAACATGCCGATGGCGTGGTGCTGCAGCTGGCAGATCCCGGGCTATGCAAATGGTTCACGGACCAGTGTCTGGATGCGGGCAAGGCCGCAGGCAAGGATATGAGCAATTACCGCTCCATGGCTGCTGCCCCCGCTTATTTCGGCGACAAGGCCCGCGCTATCGAGGCCACAAAGTGGTTCCCCGCCATGGTGGGCAATCACGTGGCTGATATTGTCGAGAAATATGGCGCCGACAGCGATCAGGTGCCAGCCAGCCTGACCAGCTATATCGAAAAGCGTCGCGGCTACGACTATTCCAAGCATGGTCAGGCCGATAACCCGTTCCTGGATTTCATCACGCCTGACGTGGTGGAGAACTTCTGTGTGCTGGGCGAGCCCGAGGAGCACATTGCCAAGATGCATGCGCTCAAGGCTGCGGGCATCACGCAATTCAACATCTATCTCGATAGTGGCGACGAGGAAGAGATCATTGCCGGCTATGGCCGACACGTGATCCCGGCGTTTCGCTAACAGGCGGACCGCTTAGCGATTGAGGATGGTGCCGGTTACGACGTCAATTCTCATGCCATCGAACGCCGGCGTTATGTGCGCCGGCGTTTCCGCGTCGAGCCGGGCATAGTCGAGGTCGATATGCATATCGGTCAACACGGCCTGGCGCGGCGCAAAGCGCTCGATCCAGTCCAGCGTTTCGGGCAGGCTGAGATGGCTGGGGTGCGGCGTGGGCCGCAAGGCATCCACGATCCACAGATCAAGACCGGTCAGGGCAGCGTGGGAGGCATCTGGAAAGCCGGACAGATCGCAGGAATAGGCAAGTCCAGCAATGCGGAAGCCGAGCGAGTTGATATTGCCGTGCTCCTGCTCAAAGGCGGAAATATCAAGAGTACCGCCCGGACCATCGATGCTCAGATGCTGGCCTGCCACGATTTCATGGGCATTGAGAATGGGCGGATAGTCGCTGCCCTTGGGGCTGGAAAAGCAATAGCCAAAGGCTTCGCGAATACGGTCGCCCGCCGCCTGCGTGAAATAGACATCGACCCGGCGACGATTGTGCAGCGCCAGAACGCGCAGATCATCAATGCCATGGGTGTGGTCGGCATGTTCGTGGGTATAAAGCACGGCATCAACGCTATCGACGCCGGCATCAAGCAATTGTTCGCGCAGATCGCATCCGGTGTCGATCAATACACGCGTGGGCACCTCGCTGCCATCGGTCCAACCCTCGATCAGCAGCGAGCAGCGCCGACGCCGGTTGCGGGGTTCGTCAGGGTCGCAGGCGCCCCAGACATTGCCAATGCGCGGCACGCCGCCCGATGAGCCGCAGCCCAGAATGGTCGCAATGATCCGTTGCGCGGCCGGCATGAGTCAGGCCAGTCCGGTTTTTGAGAATAGACGCGCGAAATTGGCGGTCGTCTCGGCGCCGAGTTGTTCAAGGCTGACACCGCGCACCTCGGCAACCTTTTCTGCTGTGTGACGGACAAAGCTGGGCTCGTTGGATTGGCCGCGATGCGGAATGGGCGCCAGATAGGGAGCATCGGTTTCGACCAGATAGCGATCAGCTGGCACGAATTTGGCGACGTCACGAATTTCTTCGGCGTTCTTGAAGGTGATGATGCCCGAGAAGGAGATATAGCCACCCAGATCCAGCGCGGTTCGGGCGAGATCCGTGCCGGCGGTAAAGCAGTGCAGCAGGAAGGGGAATGCCCCCTGCCCGCTTTCGTCCTTGAGGATCGCCGCCATGTCGTCGTCGCACTTGCGGCTGTGGATAACCAGTGGAAGACCGGTAATGCGCGCAGCGGCAATATGACGACGCAGCCCGGTGGCCTGAGCCTGGCGCGGGGCGTTGTCATAGAAGTAGTCCAGGCCGGCCTCCCCGATGGCAACGCAGCGTGGGTGGGCCGAAAGCCGCACCAGATCGTCGGTCTGGATGTGCAGCTCTTCATCGGCGTGGTGCGGGTGGGTGCCGACGGAGCACCAGACATTGTCGAAGCGTTCGGCCAGCGCGGTGTATGTGGAGAACTTTTCCACATGTGTGGATATCGTCACCATTTCGGTGACGCCGGCGGCGGCGGCACGCGCCATCACACCGTCGATGTCATTGGTCAGGGCTTCGAAGTCCAGATGGCAGTGGCTGTCGATCAACATGGCCTAGTCTGCCTTGCGCTCGATGCGGGCAAAAACGCCCTGCGGTGCCGGCAGTTCGGTGCCAGGCTGCAGCTTGTTGTGCTCCAGCGCATGGGCCAGCAGGCGCTCGCCCTGGGGCACCATCAACTGGTCGAGCAGGCGCTCGGCCGAAGCCGGCACGAAGGCAAGCATGGGAATGGTCAGGCGGCGTACGGTGTCGGCCGTGACGTAGAGTACCGTGGCCATGCGCTCTGGATCCGTCTTCTTGAGAGCCCAGGGTTCCTGGCCGGCAAAGTAGTTATTGGCCGAGCTCAACGCCGCGACGATGGCGCCGCTCGCCTCATGCACCAATTGCTCGTCCATGGCCTTGCGGGCCTGTTCGATGGCGGCGTCGACTTCCTGGATCAGCTCAAGATCGGCCGGGGTCATGTCACCGAAGCTGGGGACCTTGGCGTCGCAATTCTTGTTGATCATCGACAGCGAGCGCTGCGCCAGATTGCCCAGATTGTTGGCAAGGTCGGCATTGACGCGGTTCACCAGCTTGTCGCGGCTATAGTCGCCATCCTGACCGAAGGAGACTTCGCGCAGCAGGAAATAACGCAGCGCGTCCGGGCCAAACTCCTCGATCAGCGCGAAAGGATCGATCACATTGCCCAGTGACTTGCTCATCTTCTGGCCGTCCACGGTAAGGAAGCCATGGGCAAAGACGCGATGGGGGACGTCGATGCCGGCGCTCATCAGGAAAGCGGGCCAGTAGACCGTGTGGAAGCGGATGATGTCCTTGCCGATCACATGCAGATCGGCGGGCCAGAACTTCCTGAACAGTTCGGCTGCTTCATCGGGGAAGCCCAGACCACTGATATAATTGGTCAGCGCATCGACCCAGACATACATGACGTGGCCGGGGGCATCGGGCACCGGAATGCCCCAGTCAAAGGTGGTGCGCGAGATCGAGAGATCCTTCAGCCCGCCTTTGACGAAGGAAATGATCTCGTTGCGGCGCTCTTTGGGCGCGATGAAATCGGGGTTGGCCTCATAGAGTGCCAGCAACTTGTCCTGATAGGCGGACAGGCGGAAGAAATAGGTCGGCTCCTCGACCCATTCGACCTGGGCGCCCGAGGGGGCAAAGCGCTTGCCATCCTTCTCGGTCAGTTCGTCTTCGTCGAAATAGGCCTCGTCCCGCACGGAGTACCAGCCCTTGTAGGTGGACTGGAAGATGTCGCCATTGTGGGATGCTGCCATCTTTTGCCAGATGGCCTGGCTGGACTGGTGGTGGCGCTCTTCGGTAGTGCGGATGAAGTCGTCATTGGAGACGTTGAGCTCACCGGCCAGTTTCTTGAACTCGGCAGCATTTCGATCCGCCAGTTCGCGCGGCGTGATGTCCTGCGCAGCGGCCGTCTGGACCATCTTGATGCCATGCTCGTCGGTGCCGGTCAGGAAATAGACCTCACGGCCTTCAAGCCGCTTGAAACGGGCAATCGCGTCGGTCGCAATCATCTCGTAGGCGTGGCCGATATGGGGCACGCCATTGGGATAGGAAATCGCGGTCGTGACGTAAAAGGGCTTTGAGGTCATTGGGTCTCGGCAGAAATGGGGATGGTCGTGGACACATGCTTCCTGATCGCATCGAAGATGGCGATGAGGGTCTGTTTCATGTCCAGATTGATCGCATCAGCATCGGCTAACAGGCTGTGGGCCTTGTCCCATAGCTCGTTGGCCGAGGCAAGGCGCATCCGCGCACCGGGCTGCATGGCGGCGTTGCGGGCTTCATCGGCAATCCAGTCGTCGAGCATTTCGCGGGCGAAGGACAGTTCGGGACTTTGCGCATCGGCGCCCAGCGCTTCGGCCAGTTTGAAAGCGACGCCGGGCGCATGTTCGCCTGGATTGCTCAGCCAGGTTTGCAGCGCCCCCAGTGCAGAATCCTTGCCCAGAGCCAGGGTTTCAAAGGCACGCCGCGGGCGTCCCCCTGACAGGGCGATGGCGCGATCAAGCTCATCGACGGCCAGCGTGGCGTCGTGTTCACTCAGGATGGCGCGCACTTCGTCGGCGGCGACGGGTCTGAGCGCCAGATTGTGGCAGCGCGACTTGATCGTGGGCAGCAATTGGCCGGGGCGGTGCGACACCAGCAGGAAGGTGGTGTCGGCCGGTGGTTCCTCAAGCGTCTTGAGCAGCGCATTGGCGGCTGACGGGTTGCAGTCATCAATGCTGTCGATGATGGCGACGCGGTGCCCTGCCCGACCCCGGGTGTGATGCAGGCTATCGCGCAGGCTACGAATGTCCTCGACGCGGATGACAGTGAAGTAGCTCTTGGCGTCCTTGGGCCGGCGCCGCAGCAGGAAGATATTGGGGTGCGATAGCGCGGCGACCTGTTCCTCGACGCGATGGGCTGGCTCGTCGCCCGTGGCCGTCAGAATGGCGGCAGCGAGTTCGAAGGCGAAAGTTGCCTTGCCGATACCCATGGGGCCGTGCAGCAGAATGGCACCGGGCAGACGGCGATCGGTGATCTGGCTGGTAATGGCGGTACGGGCGGCATCATGGCCGCGGGCCTTCTGGCGGCGCTCGGGGGCCAGAACGTCATCAAGGGCATTGGGGTCCGTCACGCCTGCGACCCGGCGAGCAGTTCGGGAAAGCGCTGGCTGACGGCTTCCCAGATAGCGGTCTCAAGGGCTTCTTCATTCTGGGCGGCGGAAATGACGATGCAGCGATCCGGGTTGGCCCTGGCGATAGCGAGGAAACCGTCGCGCAGGCGAATGTGCCAGTCGAGCTCTTCCTTTTCGAAGCGATCGCCGGTCAGTGCCAGTCCGTCCTCGACTGCGCGTTCGGCAACCCGCTTGAAGGCAGCTTTGGGATCCATGTCGAGCACGATGGTCAGATCGGGTGCGTGACCGTCGAGTGCCAGGCTTTCAAGGGCCGCAATGAGCTTGTCGTCCACGCCACCGGTCAGGCCCTGATAGGCGCGGGTGGAATCGTGGAAGCGATCGGACAACACCCAGACACCATTGGCCAGATTGGGGGCGATCAGTTGGTTGACGTGATCCAGCCGGGCAGCCGCAAACAGCACAGCTTCGGCCCCTGCCCCCAGCTTTCCGAGCGTCCCTGCAGAATGAAGGAGCGGATGGCCTCGGCCTTGGGCGTACCGCCCGGCTCGCGGGTGCGCACGGCCTGCACAGAATGCTGTTGCAGATTTTGCAGCAGGCGCTTGACCTGCGTGGACTTGCCGACGCCTTCACCACCCTCAAAGGTGATGAAGCGGGCACGATTGGCTTTGGGCGATTCGAGCATGATGAGCGTTGTATCCGAGTCTCAGAGCCAGCCAAGAGCCAGTTGTCGCAATGCATCGGCCGCCTTGCGGGTGATGCCGCCTTCCAGCACGGTTTCAGCCGCGTAGAGAGGCGCGACCTGAACCAGCCGGTCGTCACAGAACACGCGCAGTTCAGCGATCTGGTCGCCGGCCAGCACGGGGGGCGCAATGGTGCATTGTACTGCACTTCGGCGCTGAGGCATTTGCGCGAGCCGCGCGGCAAGTAAAGCGCTACCTCGCCGTTACCGATCAGGCCGACACTGCCGCTTTCTCCGCCATAGACACTGGCATAGGCGACAATCGCACCGTCGGCATAAGCGGCGACGCGTTCAAAGGCGCGGGCGCCCCAGGTAATCAGCTTGCGACCTTCTTCGGCGCGTTGGGACATCGAGGTCAGGCCATGAATGACGCCAATGAGGCGGCGGCCGCCCTCTTTGGTGGAGATGACAGAGCCGTAGCCGGCTGCTTCGGTATGACCGGTCTTGAGACCATCCACGCCAATACCCAGTTCAACCAGCGAGTTGCGATTGCCCTGCTTGATGCCGTTCCACTCCATATCCGGTTCGGAGAAGTAGTGGTAATATTGGGGGTATTCGCGGATCAGATAGCGGGCCAGATCGGCCAGGTCACGTGCGGTTACGCGCATGTCGGGATCGGGCAAGCCGGTAGGATTGGTGAAATAGGAGCCCGTCAGGCCGATATCCTCGGCCAACTCGTTCATCATCGCGGCAAAGCTGGCTTCCGAGCCGGCAATGCCTTCGGCCAGAATGATGGCGGCGTCGTTGCCCGACTGGATGATCACCGAACGGATCAGGTTCTCGACCGAAATCTTGGAATTGAGTTCGGCGAACATGGTCGAGCCGCCCGAAGAGGCGCCGCCAGTGCGCCAGGCGTGTTCTGAGACGAAAAACTCATCGGAAAAACTGAGGCGGCCGGTGCGGATCTGGTCAAAGACCACCGCTATGGTCATCAGCTTGGCCATGCTGGCCGGCTCCATGGGCAGGTCAGCATCCTTCTGGAAGATGACGGTGCCGGTCTCATGGTCCATCAGAACGGCAAATTTGGCCTTGGTGTCGAAAGTGGCCTGCGCCCAAACCGGGGCCGCCATTGCCAGCAGCACTGCCAGTATATATCCGAGCCGTTTCACGCGCGCCTATCCCTCCATTGTCGGCCAATTTGCCGACAAATAGAACTAATAGAGACTTATGTCGTTCAGGCCAAGTTGCCGCGCCATATCAAGGGCATCAACTTTGGAAACACCGGGTTTGAGATGGGTCAGGACGAGCCGGGTTGCGTCCCGGCCATTAATGGTGACGGGCTCTTCGTCGACGGCGCCTAGCAAGGCGAACTGCTCGGCCAGCGCGATGGCATTGTTGCGATCAGCAAAGACACCAAGGCCCATCTTGATCTGACGGGCATCGACATCGACCGACTGAACCCATTCGTCGAGCGCTGTCGAGCGGGTTGCCATGGCCGTTGCCGCGGCGTGTGCGGTGCCGATGGCGATATCCTGCTCCTGCGGTGTAGTGTCTGCATAGGAGAACAGGCCGCCAATGAAATTGCCGGCAATATCGGCAAGGCTATTGGTGTTGTCGGCATAGGCGTAGCGGGTATTGCTGCTGCCGCCGAAATCGGCGGGGCCGGAATAGCTGGCCACCAGCATGCGGGTATCGTCACCCTCAAGCGGCGCGCGGCCGACATATTCGGCACGAATCTGGGCGTGGCCATTGTTCACATAGCCAAGCATTTCCGCGGCACGATGCGAGAGATCCATGATGCGACCGGCGACATAGGGGCCGCGATCATTGACGCGAACGATGACCGAGCGACCGTTTTCCTGATTGGTAACACGGACATAGCTGGGCAGCGGCAGCGTTGGATGCGCGCCCGTTATGGCGTTGGCCGAGAAGATTTCACCATTCGCCGTGCGGCGTCCATGGAAGTCAGAACCATACCAGGACGCTTCGCCACTATCGGCGTAGCTGGGGTTTTCCTGGGGCACATAGACCTTGCCGCGCACCGTATAGGGCTTGCCGACCTGATAGCGACCGCCACCCTTGGGCGGATTGGGGTTGGAGGTGACTCGTGGCGAGGCGTTGACGCCATATTCCTTGGAAGTGAAGGCCGAGCGCTTCACGGTGGCGCCCAGATCGCCCATACCGCAAGCCGCGATCATCGGCGCGATCAGGGTCGCCAGAGCGACAAGGCGGATGGCATGGCGCCAGGGTGTCGTCACGGTATGCATACTCATAGGCTGACCTTACTGCGAATGCCGATGGTAACGTGACCAGAGGGCAAGGTCGCGCAAAGAACAGTTTTCTGGTTTAGGGGAGGTTAAGGACAACAGACTGTTAGCATTGAGCATCGCATTTAGATGCAATGTGCGAATGACAGGCCTGGCGCGCATTCAGCCGCCCCTGACCTTGCGCTTTCGATGATATAAAGATATCTTTATGTCAATTCTGACGACCGTATGAACCGAGGTGAACGGCGATGAGCCTTTCCGAGCAGCAGCCCCCTATTCCCGACTGGAACGAAGTGCGCACCGCGTTGGCCGATGCCATGCGTGAGCGCATCCTGATTCTGGATGGCGCGATGGGCACGATGCTGCAGCGCCGCAAGTTCACCGAGGAGAACTTCCGGGGCGAGCGGTTCAAGGACTGGGATCTGCCATTGCAGGGCAATAATGACCTGCTGGTGATCACCGAGGCGCAGGCAGTCGAGGATATCCATCTCGAATATTATCTGGCCGGTGCCGATATCGTTGAGACCAATACGTTCTCGGCGACCTCGGTGGCGCAGGCGGATTATGGTTGCGAAGACGCGGTCTATGACATCAATTTCCAGGGTGTGGCGGTTGCCCGGCGGGCTGCGTTGCGGGCTGAGGCGGAAGATGGCCGGCGGCGTTTCGTGGCTGGTGCCCTGGGGCCAACCAACAAGACCTCGTCCATGTCGACGGACGTCAACAGCCCCGGCCACCGCTCGATCACCTTTGATGAACTGGTTGTGGCCTATGGCGAAGCCATTCGCGGTCTGGTTGATGCGGGCGCCGATCTGCTGCTGTTCGAGACGATTACCGATACGCTGAACACCAAGGCGGGCATTTTTGCGGCGCAGCGGCTGTTTGAAGAGCGCGGCATTGATGTGCCGATCATGATCTCGGGCACGATCACCGATCTGTCGGGGCGGACGCTGTCGGGTCAGACGCCGTCGGCATTCTGGTATTCGGTGCGCCATGCCAATCCGATCACCATCGGGCTGAACTGTGCCCTGGGCGCTGATCTGATGCGCGACCATATTGCGGAGCTGTCAGGCGTCGCCGACACTTTCATCTGCGCCTACCCCAATGCCGGCTTGCCCAATGAATTTGGCGGCTATGACGAAACACCCGAGATGATGGCAAGCCAGCTGGATCAGTTCGCCAGCGAAGGTCTGCTCAATATCGTGGGCGGTTGCTGTGGTTCGACGCCCGATCATATCCGGGCCATCGCCGAGACGGTCAGCAAGTATCAGCCGCGTGTGGTGCCCGAGATCGAGACCAGGCTGCGGCTGGCCGGACTTGAGCCCTTTACGCTGACTGCCGAAATTCCATTCGTGAATGTGGGTGAGCGCACCAATGTCACCGGCTCGGCCCGGTTCCGCAAACTGATCACGGCGGGCGATTATCACGCGGCACTCGAAGTGGCGCGCGATCAGGTGGCCAATGGTGCCCAGATCATCGACATCAACATGGATGAAGGGTTGATCGACTCCAAGCAGGTGATGATCGAGTATCTCAACCTGCTGGCAGCCGAGCCCGACATCGCCAAGGTGCCGTTGATGATCGACAGCTCCAAATGGGAGGTGATCGAGGCGGGCCTGAAGTGCGTCCAGGGCAAGGCACTGGTCAATTCGATCTCAATGAAGGAAGGCGAAGAGGCCTTCCTCAAGTCAGCCCGGCTGGTGCGGGCCTATGGCGCCGCCGTTGTGGTGATGGCGTTTGACGAACAGGGTCAGGCCGACACGTTCGAGCGCAAGGTCGAAATCTGTACCCGTGCCTACAAGCTGCTGACTGAAGAGGTGGGCTTTCCGCCCGAAGACATCGTGTTCGACCCCAATGTGTTCGCCGTGGCGACGGGCATTGAAGAGCATAATGGCTATGGCGTGGCCTTTATCGAAGCGACCAAGCAGATCACCGAGACCCTGCCCCATGTCCATATTTCGGGCGGCATCTCCAATCTGAGCTTCTCGTTCCGCGGCAATGAGCCGGTGCGCGAGGCCATGCACGCGGTGTTCCTGTATTATGCCATCCAGAACGGCATGGACATGGGCATCGTCAATGCCGGTCAGCTGGCCGTGTACGAGTCGATCGATCCCGAACTGCGCGAGGCCTGCGAGGACGTGATCCTCAATCGCCGCGATGACGGCACGGATCGTCTGCTGGAGATTGCCGAGCGCTATCGCGGTACCGCCGGCAAGGAAGCGGCCGCCAAGGATATGAGCTGGCGCGAAAAACCGGTCGAAGACCGCATTGCGCATGCGCTGGTCAACGGCATTACCGAATTTATCGACGCCGATACCGAAGAAGCGCGCCAGAAGGCCGCTCGGCCGCTGCACGTTATTGAAGGCCCGCTCATGGCGGGCATGGGCATTGTGGGTGACCTGTTCGGCTCGGGCAAAATGTTCCTGCCCCAGGTGGTCAAGTCAGCCCGCGTGATGAAGCAGGCCGTGGCACTGCTGCTGCCCTATATGGAAGCCGAAAAGAACGCCGACGGCAATGCCACGGGCCGCAAGAGCGCGGGCAAGGTGCTGATGGCGACGGTGAAGGGCGATGTGCACGATATTGGCAAGAACATCGTGGGCGTGGTGCTCAGCTGCAATAATTACGAAATCATCGATCTGGGCGTGATGGTCCCCACCGCCAAGATCCTGCAGACGGCCAAGGACGAGAACGTCGATATTATCGGCCTGTCCGGGCTGATCACGCCGTCGCTGGACGAGATGGTGCATGTGGCCGCCGAGATGGAGCGCGAAGGGTTCGACATTCCGCTGCTGATTGGTGGGGCGACCACCAGCCGCGTGCACACGGCAGTCAAGATCCACCCGCGCTATGAGCGGGGCCAGGCGGTGCATGTCAACGACGCCAG
Organism: Devosia sp. J2-20; assembly: GCF_055808475.1. Taxonomy (NCBI): domain Bacteria; kingdom Pseudomonadati; phylum Pseudomonadota; class Alphaproteobacteria; order Hyphomicrobiales; family Devosiaceae; genus Devosia; species Devosia sp. J2-20. The sequence continues at coordinate 1,782,251 of NZ_CM147870.1, forward strand.
CCGCGCCGTTGGGGTGGTGGGCAATCTGCTCTCGGCCGACACCAAGGTGGCGTTTATCGACGACATAAAGGCCCAGTACGCCAAGGCTGCGGCGGCGCATTTGCGCGCCGAGGAAGACAAGAAGCGTCTGCCCCTGACCACCGCGCGCGCCAATGCTTTCAAGCCTGACTGGGAAGGCTATGAGCCCCCCAAGCCGAGCTTTTTGGGCACCAAGGTGTTCGCGGATTTTGATCTGGCGGAACTGGCTGAATACATTGACTGGACGCCGTTCTTCCAGACCTGGGAGCTCAAGGGACGTTATCCGGCCATTCTGCAGGACGAACGCCAGGGCGAAGCCGCGCGGGCGCTGTTTGACGATGCGCAGCGCATGCTCAAGCAGATCATTGACGAGAAATGGTTCGTGCCACGCGCCGTTGTGGGGCTGTGGCCAGCCAATGCGGTGGGCGACGATATCCGCCTGTTCACCGATGAAGGCCGCAAGGAAGAGTTGGCAACCCTGTTCACCCTGCGCCAGCAGTTGAGCAAGCGCGATGGCAAGCCCAATATGGCGCTGAGCGATTTCGTGGCACCGGTTGATAGCGGCAAGGCCGACTATATGGGCGCCTTCGTGGTCACCGCCGGGCTTGAAGAAGTGGCAATTGCCGAGCGGTTCGAGAAGCAGAACGACGATTATTCGTCCATTCTGGTCAAGGCGCTCGCGGATCGCTTTGCCGAGGCACTGGCTGAAATGATGCATGCGCGGGTGCGGCGCGAGCTGTGGGGTTATGCTGCCGACGAAACGCAGACCCCCGAAGAGCTGGCACAGGAAACCTATCGCGGCATTCGCCCGGCGCCGGGCTATCCAGCCCAGCCCGATCACACAGAAAAGACCACGTTGTTCAAGCTGCTGGACGCTGAAAAGAATGCCGGCGTCACGCTGACGGAGAGCTTTTCGATGTGGCCCGGCTCGTCGGTGTCAGGCTTTTACTACGCGCATCCCGATGCCTATTACTTCGGCGTGGCCAAGGTGGAACGCGATCAGGTGCTCGATTATGCCGCCCGCAAGGGCATGCCGGTCGAAGAGGTCGAACGCTGGCTCGGGCCGATCCTGAACTACATTCCCGGCCCGGCTATCGTGGCGGCGGAGTAAGCATGGCCAGGGTTGAACCCATCCCGGTGACCGTCGTGACCAAGGCAGGGCAGTTGCTGGCGCTGGACGCCGATACCGCCCTGCTCCGCCTGCCTGCCAATAGCGGGCATGGCCACCCCGATGGACAGCATTGCGTGGCCTGCGCGACGCGTACCGATGTGCGCGCGATGCTCTATGATCTGCTTGAAAGCGCCAAGCGGGGGCTGCGACCGGCCTTCACGCGGGTAGTCGTCGACGCCAGCGCAGTGCCGGATCCCGCCGTTGTCGTGGCGGCGCTGACCGGCAAGCTACCGGCACAGGCGCTGCGCGATCATACCGTGGCGCGGCTGTTCTATCTGGCGGATGCGGCCTAGCGTCTCTTTCCCCGGCTGACGCCCTCGCCTATCGTGGGCAAAATAGCGTTGGGAGATCGATCATGGCCAAACCATCCATTGCGCTGGCGCTGGGCAGCGGCGCAGCGCGCGGCTGGGCCCATATTGGCGTGCTCGATGTGCTGACCGAGGCTGGCATCAAACCCGACATTGTCTGTGGCACCTCAATGGGCGCGCTGGTCGGTTCGGTCTATGCCAGCGGACGGTTGGACGCGCTGCGCGACTGGGCCATGGGTGCCGACTGGCGTGCCGTGGCGGCGATGATCGATGTGGGGCTGCTGGCCGGCGGGCTGGTGGATGGCGTTCACATCGTGAAGTGGCTGACCGGGCTGGGCCTGCCCGACAAGATCGAAGACCTCAAACTCCCCTTTGCGGCAGTGGCGACCGATATCAGCACGGGCCGGGAAATCTGGCTGCAATCGGGGTCGCTGGCGACGGCGGTGCGCGCCTCTATCGGCATGCCCGGCCTGTTCAGCCCCACCAAGCTGGACGGGCGCTGGTTGTCCGATGGCGGGCTGGTCAACCCGATCCCGGTCTCGGTGTGCCGGGCCATGGGCGCCGACTTCATCATTGCGGTCAATCTGAATGAGGACCTGTTGGGGCGTCGTCTGGTGATGGAAGCCGATCCAGCGGCCGATGATGCCAACAGGTCGGACACGGTGGCCAAGCCTGAAAGCCTGATGGAATTGATCGCGTCTATCCCCACCTCGGTGCAGTCGAAAATGTCGTCGCTGAGCTTTTTCGGGACGGGTAGCCCGACACCGGGTTATTTCGACGTGCTGACCAATGCCATCGACATCATGCAGGACCACATCACCCGCTCACGGCTGGCGGGCGAGCCGCCGCACGCCATGGTCATGCCGCGGGTGGCCGATATCGGGCTGATGGATTTCCACCGGGCGGGCGAATCGATCGCCGAGGGCCGTGCAGCGGCCGAACAGGTGCTGCCGGTCATCGAAGCCAAGCTGAAGGGCCGCAGCCGGCTCTAGCCGATCGTGAAGCGGCGCAGCGGGGTGTCGGCGCGCAGATAGAGCGGATGCTTGGGTGAACCGTCGGCATTGGTGCCAAAGCACCAGAGATCGGTGCCGTCGGCCTGAAGTGCCGCCACCAGTGCCCTGCCCGCTGGTGCCAGCGCCTTGTTGAGCTTGCCGTGACACAGCACCACCAGGGCCGCGTCCGCCGCGACCTGACGGATGGTGGGCAGGTTGTCTGGCGACACGGCCTCGACGCCCGGCGCCAGCAGCATTTTGGGATCGGTGGCGCGATAGTCGCCGACATTGGCCTTGACCATGGCGGCATAGCCTTCGCGCTGGGTGAAGCTCCACTCGCGGGCGCAGGTGGGATCATTGACCTCGGCGTCGGCGGTGCTGGGGTTCATGCCGATGAACAATACGTAACGATCAGGGAACGCATCGCCGGTCCAGCGCCGCATTAGCTGGCGATAGCGGCCGTCGGCGCTGAAGCGCGCATCGCCGCGCACGCCCGGCATCAATGCCAGGCGCACCTTGCCGCCGGGATCGTGACTGGCTGCACTCACCGGACGGACCTTACGCGGTCAGATCGCTGGGGGGCACCAGACCATTGATCAACGAGGCCGTGGTGACGGTATTGGCCAGCAGGCAGGCAATGGTCATGGGGCCAACGCCACCCGGGACCGGGGTAATGGCACCGGCGACTTCCGACGCCTGTGCGAAATCAACGTCGCCGAGCAGGCGTGTCTTGCCCTCGCCGCGCTCGGGGGCGTCGATGCGGTTGATGCCAACATCGATCACGGTGGCCCCCGGCTTGATCCAGTCACCCTTGATCATTTCGGGACGGCCGACAGCGGCGATGACAATATCGCCCTGGCGCACGATGGATGGCAGATCCTGGGTGCGTGAATGGGCCATGGTGACGGTGCAGTTCTCGCGCAGCAGCAATTGGGCAATGGGCTTGCCCACCAGATTGGAGCGACCCACCACCACGGCGTGCTTGCCCGAGAGGTCACCCAACTGGTCGCGCAGCAGCATCAGGCAACCCAATGGGGTGCAGGAGACCGGGCCCGGCAGGCCAATCGCCAGCTTGCCGACACTGGCGGGGGTGAAGCAGTCGACGTCCTTGGCGGGATCGATGGTTTCGATGATCTTCTTGGAATCGATATGATCGGGCACCGGCAATTGCACGAGGATGCCGTGGATGGCGGGATCGGCATTGAGCTTTTGCACCAGCGCCAGCACCTCGGCCTCGCTGACGGTTTCGGGCAGTTCGTATTTTTCCGAATGCATGCCCACGGCGACAGTCTGCTTGGCCTTCTGGGCGACATAGACCTGGCTGCCCGGATCGTGACCAACAATGACCACGGCCAGACCCGGGGTGATGCCGTGTTCGGTCTTGAGGCGTTCCACATGGTCGGCAATGCGACCGCGCAGACCTTCGGCGAAGCTCTTACCGTCGATGATCTTGGCTGCCATGTGACACCTCCATAGGGTTCAATCAGTGTTGGGATCGGCCGGTTGGACCGTTGGGCGCAGCAATAGGAAATGCGGAGACGCTCGTCTATGGTTTTGCCAGCAAAATGGGAGGGAGCCAGCCATGCCGGAACAGAAGACCAGACCGCATAGTGGTGACGTCGACGCCTTCATTGCACAGGTGCCCGATGCGACCAAGCGCGCCGATAGCGAAACGCTGATCGCCATGATGGGTGAGGTGACGGGCGAACCGCCCGTGCTGTGGGGTACCATGGTGGGGTTTGGCCAGTATCACTATCGCTATGCCAGCGGACACGAGGGAGACACGTTTCTGATCGGTTTTGCCCCGCGCAAGGCTGCGTTCAGCCTTTATCTGATGGGCTGTTCCGAAGACGCCGATGCGGCGGAAATCACCGCATTGCTGGCCCGGCTGGGCAAGCACCGTATGGCCAAGGCGTGCTTGTACGTCAAGCGGCTCGCCGATATCGACCTGAGTGTACTGGAAGAGTTGGCGCGGCGGTCGGTGGTGGCAACCAAAGCGCGTTATGTTGAGCATTGAAAGGGCCACCGGAACATCTCTGTCCTGGTGGCCCTTGGGAATGCCGGCCTACCGCACTGTTGAGGGCTTGGGGGACAAGCGGCCAACGCGGCACTCCTGGCTCACCGGTTGCATGGGTCGTTTGCTATGCCAGTGAACTGATCCTCAAGATGGTGCGCAATTGCGGCGAGAAAAGTGGCAATCACTCCGATGTGAAAAGACCGCGATGTCAGGGCTGGAGTTGAAGCGGCGTCGAGAAGCTGTCATCAGGAAAGGCTAATCGTTGCCGGATGCGCAACACGATTCCGCCGACGGGGGTTCAATCCGGAGCCCGCGAGATGAAAGAGCAAGAAAATGACCATCAGCCCACCACGTGCCGAAACGCGATCCTTCACCGATCCTGAGAAGGCGTGGGCCTATCTGGCCGAGCTCTATCACCGCAATACCGGCTTTATCCGCGAGCATCTGGCGGCGCTGACCAAGGGAACCGTGCCGGCCAAGCGGGTGCGGGCCTGCTATCCGCAGATTGAGGTGCGTTCGACAAGCTACAGCCGCAGCGAGAGCACCCTGCCCTATGGCTTCCTGCATACGCCGGGCATCTATCGCACCACGGTCACGGCACCGGACCTGTTCCGCACCTATTTTATCGAGCAGTTCACGGTGATCCTGAAAAACCATGGCGGCACGATCGATATTGGCGAGTCGGACACCCCGATCCCGCTGCACTTTGCCGTGCCGGCCAATGAACGGATCGATGGCGAAGCGCTCAATGCGCTCAACATTCCGCTGCGCGATGTGTTCGATGCGCCCGATCTGGGCAATACCGATGACGAAATCGCCAATGGCACCTTCGTGCCGCCGCGCGGCGGACCCTATCCGCTGGCAGCGTTTACGGCGCCGCGCGTCGACTATTCTCTGTTCCGGCTCAGCCACTACACCGGCACCGATGCCAGCCATTTTCAGAACTTCGTGATCTTCACCAATTACGCGTTCTACATCGATGAGTTCTGCCGCGTCGCCAAGCAGTACCTGGCTGACGGGCATACGCATTACGAGAGCTTTATCGAGCCGGGCAATGTGGTCACGGACAATGCGCTGACGGGCGGCAAGGTCGAGGGCACCTCGCCGGCGCGTGCACCGCAAATGCCGGCCTATCACCTGACCGCGGCCAATGGCCGGGGCATCACCATGGTCAATATCGGCGTGGGGCCGTCCAACGCCAAGACGATCACCGACCACATTGCGGTGCTGCGGCCCCATGCCTGGATCATGCTGGGCCATTGCGCGGGCCTGCGCAATTCGCAGGAGCTGGGCGATTACGTGCTGGCGCACGCCTATGTGCGTGAAGATCACGTGCTCGACGCTGATCTGCCACTGTCGGTGCCGATCCCGGCGCTGGCCGAAGTGCAGGTTGCCCTTGAGCAGGCGGTGCACGAGATCACCGAGACCGAGGGCATCGAGACCAAGAAGATCATGCGCACCGGCACAGTGGCGACGTTTGATAATCGCAACTGGGAACTGCGCGATCAGGCCGAGATCACCCAGCGGCTGAGCCAGTCGCGTGCCGTCGCGCTGGACATGGAATCGGCGACCATCGCCGCCAATGGTTTCCGCTTCCGCGTGCCCTATGGCACCCTGCTCTGCGTCTCCGACAAGCCGTTGCATGGTGAGCTCAAACTGCCCGGCATGGCCTCGGACTTCTACCGCACCCAGATCAACCGGCATCTGCAGATTGGCCTGCGCGCCATGGAAATCCTGCGTGATCAGCCGGCAGAGCGCTTGCATTCACGCAAGCTGCGCAGCTTTGCCGAGACCGCGTTCCAGTAAGGGCGCGGTTACGGTTGCTGGGTCGCGTCGTCCTGAAAAACGGATTCGATGGGTTCTCCGAGCAGACGCGCGATCTTGAAGGCCAGAGGGAGCGACGGGTCAAACCTGCCGCTCTCTATGGCGATGATGGACTGCCGGGATACGTCGAGCTTTTCTCCCATCACCGCCTGCGACCAGCCCTGCGCCGTGCGCAACTCCTTGAGGCGGTTCCTCAAAGTGGGGCTCCTTCGCGGCGCGAGAAGACCATCGCCGCACAGGAATAGGCTATCCAGTAGATCGGGTTGAGCCAGAACATGGGTAGCGTGGGGGCGTCGACATAACGTTCGAGATAGCCCCAGCTTGATACCAGGATCAGGATGACGGCCAGGCCGACGAAGATCGCCTTGATCTGAATGCTGCGCAAGAACTCATCTATTTCAGTGACAAAACGCCAATGTGCCCAGAGGGTTGTCAGCAAAGCAGCAATCGGGACCAGGCTTGCGGCCCACAGGATTGGCGCGGCCAGTTCAAGGTTTCTGTTGCTCCAGTCGATCAGCAGGCTGAACAGCAGGAACAGCGCCATGGCACTCATCATCACCGTGAGAAAGCGTCTGTTGGCTTGCTTGTACATCATGGTCATCCCCGTGACTTGTAAAGTGTGCTTTACATAGGCGCGGTTCGAAATTGTGTCAAGCGTGCTTTACAATTCGAGATTTGCGACGAGGTTTTGGCGCTTCGCGTGGAAGGCATCGCGTTCGCGATGCCAGTGATCGAAGTGACCGTCCAGCTGTAGGCGCGCGGCGACGGCAGGGCCGACCATGGCTGTCGCGAATGTCGGGGCGCCCATGTCATGCAGCACGGCTGCAACCCAATCGAGAAGCGCGGTATCGGTGGCGACGCCATAAGCCTGGCAGAATGCCTTGAGACGACGGGAGCCTTCAGCGAGATCGCGCATGGCAGGGGCGCGCATATCCCCTGCTCCGAACGAGAGCGGCACCATCCAGTAGGCGGCGTAGGCCAGATCACGCAGGCGCGGCCCAGGTCCCACCAGATCGAAATCGATGGCGGCGATGGGCATGCCGTCGGCAAAGACCAGATTGTAGGGCGCAAAGTCGTTGTGGCTGATGACCTCGTGTCGGGTCGGATCGGGATGGCGATAGGCCCACACATCGTCCGGTCCGGAGACAAAATCAGCTGTCGCATCATGATAGGCGCGCAGCAGTCTGGCGCCTGCGAGTAGCGGCGGATCTTCAGTCCAGAGGTGCGCGGTGTCGTTTACGGCGCCGGCAATGAAGGAGAGCGTTTCGCGGCCCTGTGCATCAATGCCGCGGAAGCGTGGGGCGCCAGTGAAGCCCTTGGCCTCCAGATGGCGCAGCAGCCGGTGAATGGCGGGGCTGGCGGGCGTCTGTGCGCGTCGGACGGTATCGCCGACGCGCACGACAGATTGGTTGACGTTGCCGCCGGTAAGGGCGACCTCGTCATCGTTCATACTAGCGGCCCTTGACGACCGAATAGCCGGCATATTTGGCCGAAGAGCCAAGCTGCTCTTCGATGCGGATCAGCTGGTTGTACTTGGCCAGACGATCCGAACGGCTCAGCGAGCCGGTCTTGATCTGACCGCAGTTCAGCGCGACCGCCAGATCGGCAATGGTGGAGTCTTCGGTTTCGCCCGAACGATGTGACATCACCGAGGTGTAACCGGCGCGGTGCGCGGTATCGACGGCGTTGAGGGTTTCCGAGAGCGAGCCGATCTGGTTGACCTTGACCAGGATGGAGTTGGCAACGCCCATCTTGATGCCCGATACGAGGCGCTCGGTATTGGTCACGAACAGATCGTCACCGACCAGCTGCACCTTGTCGCCAATGGCGTCGGTCAGGGCTTTCCAGCCTTCCCAGTCGTCTTCGCCCATGCCGTCTTCGATGGTGATGATCGGGTAGCGGGCAGCCAGATCGGCCAGGAAGCGGACATTTTCTTCCGAGGAGAGCGACTTGCCCTCGCCGACCATCTCGTACTTGCCGTTCTTGAAGTATTCGGTTGCCGCGCAATCGAGGCCGAGGAACACGTCCTCACCGGGCTTGTAGCCGGCTTTTTCGATCGAGCGCATGATGAAGCCGAGGGCTTCGTCAGCCGATTTCAGATTGGGTGCGAAGCCGCCTTCGTCGCCAACGGAGGTGTTGAAGCCTTCGGCAGAGAGACCCTTTTTGAGGGTGTGGAAGATTTCCGAACCGATGCGGACGGCATCAGCCAGGTTTTCCGCGCCCACGGGCAGGATCATGAATTCCTGCATGTCGATGGGGTTGTCGGCATGCTCGCCCCCATTGATGATGTTCATCATCGGCACGGGCAGCACATGGGCGTTCGGGCCACCGATATAGCGATAAAAGGGCAGCTCGCTCGATTCAGCAGCGGCCTTGGCCACGGCCAGCGATACGCCCAGAATGGCGTTGGCGCCCAGGCGCGACTTGTTGGGGGTGCCATCAAGGTCGATCATGGCCTGGTCGACGGCCAGTTGATCAAGCGCATCCATGCCCTGGATTTCGTCGAAGATGGCGGTGTTGACGTTCTCGACGGCCTGGGTCACGCCCTTGCCGGAGTACTTCTTGCCACCATCGCGCAGCTCGACGGCTTCATGGGCACCGGTAGACGCGCCCGAGGGCACAGCGGCGCGGCCGAAGCTGCCGTCGTCAAGCACCACATCAACTTCTACCGTGGGGTTGCCGCGGCTGTCATAGATCTGGCGGCCGTTGACGTGGATGATTGAAGACATGGAAAGCCCTTCTTGTATGGGTTCGCTCGATTGGTGGCTCTCTGTTAGCCCTCAGCTATGACAAGGAAAAGAGGGCAGCCGGAAAAAATGCGACTTTAGTCGGTGTTTGGGCGGCAGTTTGGCGCATATCCGATTGTCTGACCGTCGGATTATCGTTAATACCATTTGCAACACATGGAGGAGCCGGAATGGCCAAATCGTTCATCAAGCAGGTGGCACATGCCTGTATCTTCGCCCACGATCTTGCGGCCACCGAGGCTTTCTATCGCGACGTGCTGGGTATCCCGACCGCCTTTACCTTCATGCGGGCTGAAGAACGGATCGGCTATTACCTCGATCTGGGCGCCCGAACCTTCATCGAGGTGTTCAGCAAGGCCAATTCCAGTTTCGACGAGACCAATCAGATCAACCATATCTGCCTCGAGACCGAAGATATGGACGGGTTACTGGCCCATGTGCGCAGCCAGGGTGTGACCATCACCGACAAGAAGCGCGGCGTGGACGGGACCTGGCAGGCCTGGATGGCCGACCCCAATGGCGTCAAGCTGGAGATCTTCGAATACACCGCTGACAGCCTGCAGTTCAAACCGCATGGCAGCGTGTGCGCGGTGAACTGGTAACGGCTAGCTGACCTGCGTGGTGACCTGTCCATCGCTTATGAGCCAGGTCACCGCTTCCTGCACGGCCTCGAGCGAGGTGTAGCGCGGGGCGTAGCCGAGCAATCGCCTGCCCTTCTCGATCGAGCAATTGGGCGAGCGGGCAATATGCTCGCGCGTGGCATGAGCCTCGTCGGGATTCTGATCGGCGGCCCATTGAGCAAAGGGGGCGAAGTCCAGATTGGGCTCGTGACCGAACCAGCGATACATGGCTTCGGCATAGCCGCGCAGGGTCAATGCCCCTGAAGAGACCGCGTGGAAGCTCTCGCCCATCGATGCGGCATGATTGTCCATGGCGCCCAAAATCACCTGGGCAACATCATCGGCATGGACGTGGTGGACGGTTTCAAGCCCGAAATTGGGCAGGCTCAGTGTCTGGTTGGCGGCGATGGCGGAAAACACCGCCGGATTGAAATGGCCAGCCGGATTGAGCGGCGCCCAGCCCGGACCGACGATATGGCCGGGATGAACGATGCTGACGGGGAAATTGCGCCGATGGGCGCGGCGCAACAGGTCAGCCTCGATATCGGCCTTTTGTACCCCGTAGTCACCGAAGGGATATTTGACCGCTGATTCCGGCGTGGGCACGACCGCAGCGGTCCCGTGGGTCCAGATGGTGCCGACATGGATGAAATGGCTGACATTGTGCTCCAGTGCATCAGCAAGCTGGTCGCTGCTGGCGCGGGTGAAACAGATCAGGTCGATGACGATATCGGCATTCAGATTGGCAATGGTGGTGCCGAAATTGCCCTTGGCCTCTTCGGCCTGCCGGTCGATCTGCAAGGTCTCGACATGGGACCAGACCGCATTGGCCTGATAGGGCCTGGCGACGCCGCGACTGACAGCGATGACCTGATGGCCTGCCATGGCAAGACGCGGCACCAGATAGGTGCCGATGTGACCGGTGGCGCCAATAACGACAACCTTGCTCATGGTATTCTCCCTAGTCTTCGTCGTCGCGCTTGTGGCCGTCAATGCGCTTGTCGGCCAGCGCCTGTTCGGCGGCGGTCAGTTGTTTTTCGGCCTTGGTGCGGCCGAACTTGATGCGGTTCTGCTCGGCCTGTTCGGCCTTGTCAGCCCGGGCGCGTTGCTTACGTACCTTTTGCAGATTGATGATCTCGGCCATTGGTGTCTCCACGGGTTCGACACCCTTGGCTAACATGGCGTCCGCCAGGGCGCCAAATACTCAGAGCGGCACATGTGGCCGCGGCAATGCCAGATAGATGCTGTCGCACCATTGCTCGCCCAGCAGGAACGTGTTGGCAGCCCGACCGGTTTCAACAAAACCCAGGCGCGCCAGGACATGTAGCGAGGCGGCATTGCGCGGATCGACATCGGCCTGCAGATCGGACGTGTCGGTGACAGCGAAGATGTGGCTGATCACTGCGCGGGCGGCCTCGGTGGCGATCCCCTGCCCCCAGAAATCGGGATGGAGGATGAAACCGAAATCGGGCGGGCGCCAGCTGCCCACTTCGCCTACAATCCGGTCATCAAGCAGGATGAGGAACTGATGGCCTTCCGACTGGTTGTTGGCGATCATCCGCTCGAGCCAGGGCCGGGTCACCTCGATGCTGGCGTGCGGCAGCGTAGACCAAAACCGCATGGCGGCGGGGTTGGACATGATCTCGAACAGCGGCCCGAGATCATCCCGTGTTGGGTGACGAAGCGTGAGGCGCTCCGTCTGCAGTTCCATCAGACCAGGCGGCTCTGATCCATGGCTGCCGCGATGAAGCTGGCGAACAATGGATGGGGCTCAAACGGCTTGGACTTCAGTTCGGGGTGGAACTGCACGCCAATGAACCAGGGATGGTCGGTGCGCTCGACAATTTCGGGCAGCTTGCCATCGGGCGAAACGCCGGAGAACAGCAGGCCATTCTTTTCGAGCAGCTTGCGGTAATCCATGTTCACCTCGTAGCGGTGACGATGGCGCTCGGAAATGCGCGTGGTGCCATAGATGTCGGCGACGCGGCTGCCACGGGTGAGCTGCGCGGGATAGGCGCCCAGACGCATGGTACCGCCCAGATCGCCTTCGGTGGCGCGCTTTTCGGTGTCATTACCCTTCACCCATTCGGTCATGATGCCGACGATGGGCTCCTTGGTGGGGCCGAATTCGGTCGAGGATGCGTTCTTGATGCCAGCGGTGTTGCGGGCAGCCTCAACACAGGCCATCTGCATGCCGAAGCAGATGCCGAAATACGGGACATCCTTGACGCGGGCAAAGCGGGCCGCTTCGATCTTGCCGGCCGAACCGCGCTCGCCAAAGCCGCCGGGCACCAGAATGCCGTGGACGTGCTCGAGATAGGGTGCCGGATCGTCGCGCTCGAAGACCTCGGAATCGATCCACTGCAGGTTGACCTTGACCTTGTTGGCAATGCCACCGTGGTTGAGGGCTTCGGACAGCGACTTATAGGCGTCCTTGAGGCCGGTATACTTGCCCACGATGGCGATGTTCACTTCGCCTTCGGGGTTGTGCAGACGGGCCGAAACTTCTTCCCAGGCCTTGAGCTGTGGCTCAGGCGCGTCCTTGATGCCAAAGGTGGCCAGGATTTCGCGATCAAGGCCCTCATGGTGATAGGCCAGCGGCACATCATAGATCGAGCTGACGTCGAGCCCCTGGATAACGGCGCTTTCACGCACGTTACAGAACAGCGACAGCTTCTTCTTTTCGCCTTCGGGGATCGGCCGATCGCAGCGCACCAGCAGCACGTCGGGTGCGATGCCGATCGAGCGCAGTTCCTTGACCGAGTGCTGGGTTGGCTTGGTCTTAAGCTCGCCCGCCGAGGGAATGTAGGGCATCAGCGTCAGATGCAGATAGCAGGTGTCGCCGCGCGGCAGATCATTGCCCAGCTGACGGATGGCTTCAAAGAATGGCAGGCCTTCAATGTCGCCAACCGTGCCGCCGATCTCGACCAGCACGAAGTCAAAATCCTCATTGCCCTCAAGCACGAAGTTCTTGATGGCGTCGGTCACATGGGGAATGACCTGCACGGTGGCGCCGAGATATTCGCCTTTGCGCTCACGCGCCAGAATGTCGGAATAGATGCGGCCGGTGGTGATGTTGTCGCGCTTGTTGGCCGCACGACCGGTGAAGCGCTCATAGTGCCCCAGATCCAGATCGGTTTCGGCACCATCGTCGGTGACAAAGACTTCGCCGTGCTGGGTGGGCGACATCGTGCCCGGATCGATGTTGAGATAGGGGTCAAGCTTGCGCAGGCGAACCTTGTAGCCGCGCGCTTGCAGGACCGCGCCGAGCGCTGCCGATGCAAGACCTTTACCCAATGAGGAGACCACGCCTCCGGTGATGAATACGTACCGAGCCATGGGCGCTCACCTTAATCACATCAGCATCGATTCGTAGAGGCCACGTGCGGCTCTACACAAAAGAAGAAGGGGATGTTGCCATCCCCCTCAATCGTCGTGCCTTGCGGCAGTTAGTTCGTCGCCGGAGCTGCCGGCGTTTCGGCAGGTGCATCGGGCACCGGCAAGCTGGAATTGCTGTCGGTCGCAGCGGCAGGTTCTGCCGGCGCAGTCTCGGCAGCAGGGGCCGCTGGCGTTGTTTCAGTGGTCGGCACTGGCAGATCGCTGGTGTCGTCACCCTGCAGCGAATTGAGCGCATCGAGCACACTGCCCGGAGCTTCTTCGCCGTCAGTGGTCACTGCACGGTCCAGAATGCTGGAGGTGCCGCGATCAAGTTCGCTCAGTACCGTCAGGCCAATCGCTGTTGCAAAGAACAGGGCCGCCAGGATGGCCGTAGTGCGGGTCAGCAGATTCGCCGAGCCGCGGGCCGTCATCAGGCCGCCGCCGCCGCCACCACCGCCAATGCCCAGCGCGCCGCCCTCGGAACGCTGCAGCAGGATAACTGCAATCAGCGCCAGAACGATCAGCAGATAGGCCACAATCAGGACATTCGCCATGGTGTCTCAGTCTATTGGTCTGTCAAAAGATGGCGCGTCATACACGCCTGCGTCCGCAAATGCCAGAGGCCGGGCGGAATTTCCGACCAGCCCTTGGCGCTCACGGCGTCATACGGCGGAGATAATGGTGTAGAAGTCTTTTGCCAAGAGGCTGGCGCCACCAACGAGCCCACCATTGACGTTTTCCACGGCCAGGATTTCGCGGGCGTTCTGCGGCTTGAGCGAACCACCATAGAGAATGCGAATGGATGGGCCCTTTTCGGCGAAGCGCGCCGTGAGTTTTTCGCGGATCGCGGCGTGCATGCTGGCAATGTCTTCAATGGTCGGGGTGCGACCGGTGCCGATGGCCCAGATGGGTTCATAGGCAATGATGACTTCATGCTGGCTGGCGGCCTCGGGGATCGAGCCGGCAAGCTGAGCGGCCACGACGTTTTCCGCGTCGCCGCTGTCACGCTGGGATTCGGTTTCGCCGACGCAGATGATCGGCTTGAGGCCTGCACCGATGGCGGCTTCGGCCTTGGCACAGACCTGGGCGTCGGTTTCGCCATGGTCGGCGCGGCGCTCGGAATGACCGACGATGACATATTGTGCACCAGCGTCAGCCAGCATGCCGGCGGAGATATCGCCGGTATGGGCGCCGTGGGATTCGGTGTGGCAATCCTGACCACCGGCCAGAATGCCCGCTGTGGCGCCTTGATGGACCACTTCGGACAGGATTGTTGCGGGTGGGCAGATCACCACCAGCGCGCGGGGCGCTTCACCGGTGGTCAGCATGCCGGCAAGGGCTGTCAGCTCGTCCAGCGAGCCACGCAATCCGTTCATTTTCCAGTTGCCTGCGATAAGCGGCGAGATTGTCGTGGTCACTGTTTGCTACTCCTGCCTCTTGCACCGGAACGGGCTTTGCCCTAACCCCGGCTGTCAAAATGGATTACTAATGCCCTGCCGCCATTGCGGTAAAGGCCCAAGTCTCTGAAACGGAACGTCCGATATGCTCGATAGTTTGCGCGGTTTTGCAAAATCCTGGCCCGGAAAGATCATGGGGGCGTTCCTTCTGGTTGGTGTAGCCGGATTCGGCATCAACAATGTGATCACTGATCTGGGCACCAATACGGTGGCCCGCGTCGGCGACGCGGAGATCAATTCGCGGACCTTCCTGCGCGCCTATCAGCGTCAGATCAATCAGGTAGCACAGCAGCTCGGTTCGGTGCCAACTGCCGAGCAGGCCGTCAATCTGGGTATTCCCTCAATGGTGCTGCAGGATCTGGCGCAGGATGCGGCGCTCGATCAGATGGCGAGCACGTTCGGTCTGGGCGTTTCGGAGGATAAGCTCAGCGAAATGCTGCGGGCTGATCCTTCCTTCCAGGGCACGCTGGGCACGTTCGATCCAAACGCCTTTACCCAGGTATTGCGCCAGAGCGGGCTGACGGAAGCTGAATATTTCCAGGATCAGGGCGATGCTGCGCGTCGCCAGCAGCTGATTTTGAGCCTGTTTGGTGACACTACCCTGCCCGAGACTGCCTCCAAGCTGATCAATCGCTATGTGGGTGATCAGCGTACGATCGATTTCTTCGTGCTGGGTGACACCAATATCGAAACGCCGGCAACGCCGAGCGAAGAGGAACTGGCAGCCTATCTCGAAGAGAACCAGGTCGAGTTCCGCACTGTTGAGACACGCACCGTTCAGATGCTGCGCCTGTCGCCAGCCGATCTGGCAGCAACCAAGACCATTGCAGCGGACGCCATTGCCGCCGAATATGAGCGCACCAAGGACGGGTTGACCAAGCCAGAGCGCCGCACAATCGAACAGGTCGTGCTTAATGACGAACAGGTCGCCGCGTTTGAAGCTGGTCAAGCCGCTGGCACACCGTTTGAAACGCTGCTGGCCGATAATGGCCTGAGCGCAACCGGTCTGGGCACACTGGCCGAGAGCGAAATTAATGACGGCAATCTGGCCCGTGCCGCCTATGGCGTCAGCGAAGGTGGCTTTGCCATCATCGATGGCGTGACGGGCAAGCGTGCGGTGCATGTTTCGGCCATCGAGCCGGGCGGCGTGCCGAGCCTGGATGAAGTCAGCGAGCAGATTGCACAGGGTCTGGCGCGTACCCAGGCCCGCAACGAGATCGCCGATGTGCAGGATCAGGTGGAAGAGCTGCGCGCAGCGTTCCGTCCGCTGACCGAAATTGCGGATCGCTTTGGCCTTGATCTCTATCAGGCTGATGTGACCGCCAGCGGTACCGAGTTGAACATCCTGCCGGATCTTGCCAGTGAAGATGCCGGGCGTATCAGCCAGGCCATCTTCAAGGCCGAGGAAGGTCAACTGACAGCGGCCATTCCACTGGCTGGCAGTGGCAACCTCTACTTCGACCTGACGGCGATTGAGCCGGCGCGGGACCAGACACTGGATGAAGTCCGCGATGCGGTCGCCGCTGCCGTGACCGCGCAGCGCACCAATGACGCCCTGCTGGCGGCCCGTGCTGATGCCGTGGCCAAGCTTGATGCCGGGACGCCGCTTGCCGATGTTGCGGCCAGCTACAATGTGTTCCCTCAGCTGAGCTCGCCGTTTACGCGATTTGGTGCTGCCGATGGCAGCGTCGACAGCGTGGTGGCCGCCGCAGCCTTTGCCGGCGGTGCCGAGCATCATGGTTCGGCGTTGAACCAGTCGGGCGAGCATATCGTGTTCCAGGTGGTCGCTGCGACCCCCGCCGAAGGCCCGCTCGACCCCGGTGCCCAGGCAAGCCTTGAGAACGAGGCGCGTATCGGCATCTATGGCGACTTCGTCACAGCCATCCGCGATGATGCCGGCCTGCGGATCAATCAGCAGGCCCTGCAGCAGACGCTGGCTCTCACTTCCGGCCTGTAAATCAGGCCGGATCAACTCGAAACTGGACATATCACGATGGGCGACGACGATTTTCAGCGCTTCTCTGAGCAATACAATGCCGGGAAATCGCAGATCGTCTGGCGGCGCATCGTGGCCGACCTCGAAACGCCGATTGGCACCTATCTCAAGCTCGCCGAGGGCCGCAAGAACACGTTTCTGCTGGAATCCGTGCAGGACGCGGCCGTGCGTGGGCGCTACTCGATCATTGGTACCCAGCCCGATGTGATCCTCAAGGTTGAGGCCGGGGCGGCCACGATGAACCGGAGCGCGCAGCTCGACGAGACCAGCTTTGAGCCGGTTGACGCGCTGCCCCTGGACGCCTTGCGCGAGCTGGTCGCAGGCAGCCAGATCGACATGCCCAAGGGATTGCCGCCGCAGTCGGCCGGCGTCTATGGTTATCTGGGCTATGAGATGGTGCGCTATATGGAAGTGCTGCCCGACAGCAATCCAGACCATCTGCAGACGCCTGAAGCTGTGTTGATGCGCCCATCGCTGCTGGCGATCTTCGACACGCTCAAGGATGAGCTGTATCTGACCGCGCCGGTCTATGTGCGTGACGGTGTTTCGGCCCGTCAGGCTCATGAAGCGGCCCAGGCGCGGATCGACGACGCGATTGCGCGTCTGGGTCGGGCCATGCCCGCCACCCCTGCCCTGCCCGATCTGGAAAGCATTGCGGTCACCAGCAATACCAGTCGCGATGAATATTTCGCCATGGTGGCGCGGGCCAAGGAATACATCACGGCCGGCGATATCTTTCAGGTGGTGTTGAGCCAGCGTTTTTCGGCCGACTTCAACCTGCCGCCCACAGCGCTGTATCGCGCCCTGCGTCGGACCAATCCCAGCCCCTATATGTACTTCCTGGATTTCGGCGATTTCGCTGTCGCCGGATCGAGCCCGGAAATTCTGGTCCGGGTGCAGGATGGCGAGGTCACCATTCGCCCGATCGCGGGGACGCGCAAGCGTGGCGCAACGCCGAGCAAGGACGCGGAGATGGCGGCCGAGCTGATGAGCGACCCCAAGGAGCTGGCCGAGCATCTGATGCTGCTTGATCTGGGCCGCAATGATGTGGGGCGCGTGGCCAAGATCGGCACGGTCAAGGTCACCGACAAGTTCTTCCTCGAATACTATTCGCACGTCATGCACATCGTCTCCAATGTGGTGGGCGAGCTCGACCCGCAATACGATTTCGTTGACGCCCTGTCGGCGGGCTTTCCGGCGGGTACGGTATCGGGGGCGCCCAAGGTGCGCGCGATGGAGATCATTGACGAGCTGGAGAAATCCAGGCGCGGTATCTATGGCGGTTGCGTGGGCTATTTTGGTGCCGATGGCACCATGGACACGTGTATCGTGCTGCGCACGGCGATCCTGAAAGATGGCAAGCTGCATGTGCAGTCCGGCGCCGGTATTGTTGCCGATAGCCAGCCAGCGCTTGAGCAGATGGAATGCGAAAACAAGGCGCGGGCCCTTTTCAGCGCGGCAGAGGAAGCGCTACGCTATGCTGGCGAGGCAAGGATCGGACAATGATGCGGCAGGTATTTGACAGGCAGCGATGGCGGGGCGGCTTCTGACCGTGGCGCCCGATGGGGCCGCCGGAAGTTGACAAAAACCTGCCAGGAACCAGACCATGACCCGCACTCTCGTCATCGATAATTACGACAGCTTTACCTACAATCTCGTCCATTTTCTGGGCGAGCTGGGCGCCGATGTTTCGGTGGTCCGTAACGACAAGATTACCCTTGAAGACATCGCCGCGCGGGCGCCCGACGCCATTGTGCTGTCGCCAGGCCCCTGCACGCCCAATGAAGCCGGCATCTGTCTGGCCGTGATTGAGCGCTTCCAGGCCGAAATTCCGATGCTGGGTGTCTGTCTGGGGCATCAGGCTATTGGCCAGGCCATGGGTGGACAGGTGATCCGCGCGCCGCATCTGGTGCATGGCAAGACCTCAAAAATCAATCATACCGGCAAGGGCCTGTTCCGCGGGCTCAATGCGGGGTTTGAGGCTACGCGCTATCACTCGCTGACGGTGCGGCCGGAAACCCTGCCCGATGTGCTCGAGGTCACCGCGACCACCGAGGATGGTCTGATCATGGGCATGCAACACAAGACGTTGCCCGTTCATGGCGTGCAGTTCCATCCCGAGAGCATTGCCTCGGAAAATGGTCATGCCTTGCTGCAGAACTTCCTGAACATCGCCCGCGACTTCAACCAGAAGAGGGCCGCGTGATGGATATCAAGACCGCACTGAGCCAGATTGCCGAGCGCAAAAACCTGACGGGCGAAGAGATGCGCGATGTGATGCGCGTGATCATGGCTGGCGAGGCCACACCAAGCCAGATCGGCGCCTTTTTGATGGGCATGCGGATCAAGGGCGAGACCGTTGGCGAAATCGCCGCGGCGGTGTCGATCCTGCGCGAGCAGATGGTGCCCGTCGAGGCGCCCGCCGATGCCATCGACATTGTCGGCACGGGCGGCGACGGCATGGGCACGCTGAACATTTCGACCGCCGCTGCCATCGTGGTGGCTGCAGCCGGTGTGCCAGTGGCCAAGCATGGTAATCGCGCGCTGTCGTCCAAATCGGGTTCGTCGCAGGCGCTCGAAGCGCTGGGCGTCAAACTTGACCTCGAGCCCTCTGGCATTTCGCGCTGCATCAACCAGGCCGGCATCGGCTTCATGTTCGCGCCCAGTCACCATCCGGCAATGCGCCATGTGGGGCCATCGCGCGCCGAAATGGGCGTGCGCACCATGTTCAACCTGCTCGGTCCGCAGTCCAACCCGGCCGGTGTGCGCCGTTACATGCTGGGCGTTTACGCGCGCGAATGGGTCGAGCCCGTCGCCGCGGCGCTATTGGCCAACCGCGCCATCAAGGCCTGGGTGGTGCATGGCAGCGACGGGCTGGACGAGATTACGGTGACGGGCCCCAGCTTTGTCGCCCAGATTGCCAATGGCGATCTGCGCAGCTTTGAAGTGAGCCCGGAACAGGCCGGCCTGAAACAGCACGATCCCAAGGATCTGCTGGGTGGCGATCCCGAATACAATGCCCAGGCCATCCACGCCCTGTTTGACGGGCAGAGCGGCGCCTATCGCGATATCGTGCTGCTCAATGCCGGCGCGGCGCTGATTGTGGCCGACAAGGTGGCCGATCTGCGCGAAGGTGCAGCGGCGGCGGCCGAGCTGATTGACAGCGGCAAGGCCAAGGACACACTGACCCGCCTGGTGGCGGTATCGAATGGACGCGATGCATGACCGATATTCTCAAACAGATCGAAGCCTATAAGCGCGAGGAAATCGCCGCTGCCAAATCCATGCGGCCCTGGGCCGAAGTGGTGGCCCAGGCACATGATCAGGCGCCGACGCGCGGCTTTATCAAGGCGATCAAGGCCAAGCGGGCCAAGGATGAATATGCGCTGATCGCCGAAGTGAAGAAGGCCAGTCCGTCAAAGGGCCTGATCCGGGAGAACTTCAACCCGACCGAAATCGCCCTGGCTTATGAAGCAGCCGGCGCCGCGTGCCTGTCGGTGCTGACCGACCGGCCCAGCTTTCAGGGCTCGCCGCGCTTTCTCAAGGAAGCCCGCGCGGCGGTCAAACTGCCCGTGCTGCGCAAGGATTTTCTGTTCGAGACCTATCAGGTGGCCGAGGCGCGCGCCTGGGGGGCGGACTGCATTCTGATCATTCTGGCCGCCGTGGGCGATGATGTAGCTCGCTACCTGCTCGATGCCGCCGAAGAGTGGAAGATGGATGCGCTGGTGGAAGTGCATGACCAGCTTGAGCTTGATCGGGCGGTGGCGCTGGGCGCCGAGTTCATCGGCATCAACAATCGCAATCTGCGCACCTTCGAGACGACGCTGGAAACCTCGGTCAATCTGGCCGTTGGCGTGCCCAAGGGGACGCTACTGGTCAGCGAAAGCGGTATCGTCAATCACGAACACCTGCTCAAGCTCGACCATGAAGCCGGTATCGGCAGCTTTCTGGTTGGCGAGAGCCTGATGCGCCAGGACGATGTGACCGCGGCAACCAGAGCGCTATTGCATGGCGCCGCGCAGGCTACGCCCTGATGGCCGACGGGCTCACCCATCTCAATGCCCGGGGCGAAGCCCATATTGTCGATATCGCCGACAAGCCCGCAACAAGGCGGCGCGCCGTGGCACAGGCCCGTATTGTCGGGCAGCCGCAGACGATTGCCACCATTATGGGCGGCAGCCTCAAAAAGGGTGATGCGCTGGCGGTAGCGCGGATTGCCGGTATCATGGCGGCCAAAAAGACCGCCGAGCTGATCCCGTTGTGCCACCCCATCCCGCTGACCAAGGTCAGCGTGGAGATTGCCGAACATGGCGAAGATGCCATCCTGATTGTGGCGACGGCTGAAACCACCGGCCAGACCGGGGTCGAGATGGAAGCATTGGTGGCTGCCTCCACGGCGGCGCTGACATTGTATGACATGGCCAAGGCGATTGATCGCGCCATGGTGGTGACCGATATCTGCCTGATGGAAAAATCGGGCGGCAAGTCCGGGGATTTCGTGCGCGCATGAGCCTGCTCCCCGTCGAAGAGGCCATTGCGGCCATTCTCAAGCGCGTGCCGACGCCGGTCGGCGAAACCGTGTCGCTGGATGCGGCGGCGGGTCGGGTCTTGCTCGAACCGGTCAAGGCCCGCCATGACCAGCCGCCCTTCAATGCCAGCGCCATGGATGGCTATGCCGTCGGTGCCGCTGACATCATGGAAGGTCACAGCCTCAAGGTCGTGGGGACCTCGCAGGCCGGGGCCAGTTATGCCGGACGTCTGGGCCCGCACGAAGCGGTCAGGATTTTTACCGGTGCGCCGGTGCCCGAAGGGGCCGATGCCGTCATCATGCAGGAACAGGCCCAGCTCGACGGCGATCAGGTTTCGTTCAGCATCGAGCCCTTGCCGGGGCGCAATATCCGGGCCCTGGGCAATGACTTCACCACAGGCCAGACGCTGATCGAGGCTGGCGTCCGACTGACCCCGATGCAGATTGCCGTGGCCGCGGCAGCCAATACCCCGACGCTGACCGTGGCGCGACGGCCGCGTATTGCGCTGCTGGCGACGGGTGATGAACTCGCCCTGCCCGGCGCGGCGCTGGGGCCTGACCAGATCATTGCTTCCAACAGCTTCGGGCTGGCGCCCATGCTGGCCCCCTATGCCCATACCATGACCGATCACGGCATTGCCCGCGATGACCGGGAAGCCCTGCGCGACAAGCTCAGCGCCATTCTGGCCGATGCACCGGACGTGCTGATCACGACCGGGGGCGCCAGCGTTGGCGACCACGATATCGTGCAGGAAATTCTCGTTGAACTGGGCGTGACGCTGGATTTCTGGCGCATCAATATGCGCCCGGGGAAGCCCCTGATGTTCGGCACGATCGGCAAGACGCTGGTATTTGGCCTGCCGGGCAATCCGGTTTCGGCGATGGTCACGGCGATTGTTTTCATCAAACCGGCGCTGCGACACTGGCTGGGCCTGACGCCGCAGACGCCCTGGCACCTGCCACTGGCTGCCGCGACCCCAGCCAATACGGCGCGACGGCATTTCATGCGGGCACAGTTGCAGCAGACCCCCAATGGTCCAATGGCGCTGCCAATTTCCCAGACCGATAGTGGGCATACTTCATCCATGGCGCTGGCTGACCTGTTGATTGTGCAGCCCGAACAGGCCCCTGGACAGGCGGCGGGCACGCTGGTCGAAACCATTGTGGTCGACGCCTTCTAGGTTTCGGGCCGCCCCATTTGCAGGAAAATCGTCGGGGATATTGCAGAACATAACTGGAACACATATAGTCGTTCTGTCTATGTTCCGATTCTCACCCCGAGGGGCCTATGCTGACGCGCAAACAACACGAGCTGTTGATGTTCATCCATGAACGGATGAAGGAAAGCGGCATTCCGCCATCGTTCGACGAGATGAAGGATGCCCTCGATCTGGCGTCCAAGTCGGGCATTCACCGGCTGATCACTGCGCTGGAAGAGCGCGGTTTCATCCGCCGCCTGCCCAATCGGGCCCGGGCGCTGGAAGTCGTTAAGCTGCCGGATTCGATGAACCCGTCGCTTGGCGGCCGTAAGGCGCGCTTTGAGCCATCGGTGATCGAAGGCAATCTTGGCAAGGTGGCGAGCCCGCCATCGCGTGTCGCCGCCGATGATGATGGCGTGCGCTCAATTTCCATCCCGGTGATGGGCCGAATTGCAGCGGGTACGCCGATCGAGGCCATTCAGAGCCATTCCCACACCATTATGGTGCCGCCTGAAATGCTGGGCAGCGGCGAGCATTACGCACTGGAAGTGCGCGGTGACTCGATGATCGATGCCGGCATTTTTGATGGCGACACGGTATTGATCAAGAAGCAGGATGCGGCCAGCACCGGCGAGATCATCGTGGCGCTGGTGGACGATGAGGAAGCGACGCTCAAGCGCTTGCGCCGCAAGGGCAATACGGTGGCACTTGAAGCCGCCAACCCGGCTTATGAAACCCGCATTTTCCCGCCTGACCGGGTCAAGGTTCAGGGCCGGCTTGTCGGGTTGCTGCGTAAATATTGATGGGGGCGGCGACGCCCGAAGCGTTGATCGCGGCCTATGGCGAGGCGATCAACACGCATCGCTTCGCGGTCGTCGCGCCCTTGATCGCCCAGGATGCCAGTTTCTGGTTCAATGATGGCTCTCATCTTGGCATTGCAGCGATACGCGATGCCTTTGAAGCCACTTGGGCACGGCTGGTTGACGAACGCTACTGGCTGGAAGACCTGATCTGGATCGTAAAAGGGCAGGATATCGCGGCCTGTCGCTATCGGTTCTGCTACACGGCGGTTGTGAACGGAGATGTTCAATCTGGTGCCGGTCGCGGCACCTGCATTGTCGAGCGGCGCGTGCAGGGCTGGGTCATCGTTCACGAGCATCTGAGCGCCTTGGCCTAGCGGCGAGCGGTGCGTGACTTCGGGAGTCACGGGCGATCAATGCCGGTATTGGCGTTCAGGCCGGACCGGTGGTCTTGATGCGCAATGTGGTGACCCACTTGTCAGGATCGGGTTCCTGCTCCGGGTCGGTCTCGTAGATTTCCAGACGACAGGCAAAGTGATGACCGTCGGACTGGGTTGCGCTATCCCATTCAATGCCCCGCTCCTTGGCCCAGCCGATCAGCATGGCTGTGGCATCATACAGATCGTCATAGGGGCCGGTATGGGTGGTCCAGACGTAATGCCCCGCCGGTAGTTGCGAGAATTTGACGGTGTCGTCACCCGCTGCCGCGCGGTCCACCGGGACCCCGGCTTCCACTTCAAGCGTTCTGGCCATATCGATGCGGTTATATTTGTAGAATGGCGCGCCGGTCGGCGTAATGCCATTGGCGGATAGCCAGGAAAATAGCGCCGGAAAGC
Organism: Devosia sp. J2-20; assembly: GCF_055808475.1. Classification (NCBI taxonomy): domain Bacteria; kingdom Pseudomonadati; phylum Pseudomonadota; class Alphaproteobacteria; order Hyphomicrobiales; family Devosiaceae; genus Devosia; species Devosia sp. J2-20. Next base: position 1,806,142 of record NZ_CM147870.1, read on the forward strand.
CCTCATTTGCGGGCTGCGCCATTTCGGCCATCGATACGGTAAAGCTGATATAGGCGTAGGTCTGGACCGGCAGGTCCTGGAAACGTGGAACAGTCAGCATAAGGCGCTCCTCCCGCAATATCATGCAGTCGCGCAGTTCAGCCGCCTGCATCAATGCCGGTGACATTAGAATGGCGCGCGTCAGCGGGCCAGTACCATTGAGAGAATCAATCGCGCGCGTCTGGCGGCGGTACGTCGGTGCTGGTGCGGCACTCGATCAGCCACACATCATAGACCGCGTGATCGACGGCGTTGAGCGCTGGGCTGTCGGCGAACATCCAGCCGGTAAAGATGCGCTTGGATGTGCCGGTCAGGCTGCGCTGATCGACTTCGAGAAAGGCCGATGTCCGCTGGGTCTCGGTGGCAGCGCGATTGTAGCAGGCGCGCGGGGTGATCTCGAGCGCGCCGAACAGCACGGTTTCATCGATATAGACGTCGAAGCGGGTGATGCGGCCGGTGATCTTGTCGAGCCCGGCAAAGGTCGCCACCGGATTGGCAATGGGCTGGGCCGATACGGGCGCTGCAACGCCAAAGACGCCCAGCGCCGCGAGCGGCGCCAGGGTCATCATCATGCGGGCAAGAGTTTTGAGATGGCGCAAGGCGCCGTCCTTATTCTGGCGACCAGGCGTCGTAGTCACCGGTCACGCGGGGGCGTTCGCCCTTGTTGAGCAGGCTGCCATCGGGACGATAGGCGGCTGCCGTGCCGGTCAGGTTCTGCTGATGGGGCAGCTCCCAGCTCTTGGCGACATAGTTGGCCTTGGTTGGCACGATGTCGGTGCGATAGTGCATCCAGCCGTGCCAGCCCTGACCAATGGTCGAGGCGTCAGCGGGGCCGGCATAGGTCACATAGCGCCGATCAGCCTTGCGATCCTGGAAATAGCGATTGCCGAATTCGTCGCTGCCGACATAGTCGCCGAAGCGCCAGATCCACAGACGGGTGCCCCAGGTCTGACCACCCCACCAGGAGAAGATTTCGCTCAGGAACTGCTTGATACCGGATTTAGCCAATTGTCGATTCCGCCGTCGATAGCTGCGAGTGCGCCGGGTGTAACATGCGTGGTCAGATCAGCCTAGTGTTTGGCGGGTTTTTCGCGCGCTGTTTTCGTGCCTCGCTCACCCTTCTATAGGAGGGGCATCGGGGCCAGCTTTGCAGTGAGTGCCACCCTGCCCTGCACACAGCATCTGGTAGTGGGTCACAGGCAGATCACCACAAGCACTGGTAGTGGGCGCATTGTGGATTTCGCGTAATTTTTCTGCGCTTGACAGCTTTGTGACGGTTTGATTCGACGGTGTTGGTGGCATGGTTAGCCCATTGTAAACACCCGCCTGGCGGAGAATTTAGCCGTGGAATCTCGGCACTTTAGCGGGGCTTGTTCGGCTCACATATGCGCCGTTCACGTGATGCTCCAGCCTGCATAAAAGGGGGCGGCCAAGTCCGCGTTTTCCTTGCAGTTTGTCCCCACTATCCACATAATGAGCCTACTAGTGGTTGTCTGAACCACCCCTCCAACCACTAGACCTTGTGATTTCTTGCGTTGACGCATCGTTTGAATCGGCAGATGTTTTGGACAGGCCGACAACACACCATGTCGTCGGCTCAAGACCCCTGCTCAAAGCACTGGCATCAGACCGGCGCCATACAGGGGCACAGGCAAGTTTTTCGAGCCCGGCCACGGGCTCGGTTGGTGACGCGTCAAAACAGATTTGGGTGAGAAGCCGGGTTTTTCGGCTCGCGGGCATTTGTGTGCCCGTTACATTGGGGACTAAGACGACTATGCGCATTGAACGCCGGTTTACCAAAGCCAATGAAGACCGCTACGCCGGTCTCGAATTCCGCTCGGCCACGAGCGAGATTCGCAACCCGGATGGCTCGGTCGTCTTCAAGCTCGAAGATATCGCCATCCCCAAGAGCTGGAGCCAGGTTGCGGCTGACATCATTGCTCAGAAATACTTCCGCAAGGCCGGCGTCGCCAAGGCCCTCAAGAAGGTTGAAGAGAACTCCGTGCCGTCCTGGCTGTGGCGCTCCGTCCCCGACGAAGCTGCGCTCGCCAAGCTGCCGGAAGATGAGCGCTATGGTTCGGAAATGGACAGCCGCCAGGTGTTTGATCGCCTGGCTGGCACCTGGACCTATTGGGGCTGGAAGGGCGGCTATTTCGACAGTGAAGAAGATGCGCGCACCTTCTTTGACGAACTGGCCTATATGCTGGCCAGCCAGCGCGTGGCGCCTAACAGCCCGCAATGGTTCAATACCGGTCTGCACTGGGCCTATGGCATTGATGGTCCGGGCCAGGGTCACTTCTATGTGGACCCCTTCACCCACAAGCTGGTGAGCTCCAAGAGCTCGTATGAACATCCCCAGCCCCATGCCTGCTTCATCCAGTCGGTCAATGACGATCTGGTCAATGAAAACGGCATCATGGATCTGTGGGTGCGTGAAGCGCGCCTGTTCAAATATGGTTCGGGCACCGGCACCAATTTCTCGGCCCTGCGCGGTTCGGGCGAAAAGCTCTCGGGCGGCGGCAAGTCCAGCGGTCTGATGAGCTTCCTCAAGATTGGTGACCGGGCGGCCGGCGCCATCAAGTCGGGCGGCACCACCCGTCGCGCCGCCAAGATGGTGGTGCTGGATATCGATCACCCCGATGTCGAGGAATACATCAACTGGAAGGTCAAGGAAGAGCAGAAGGTTGCCGCTCTGGTGACCGGCTCCAAGGTCGTCTCCAAGCACCTCAAGGCCATCATGAAGGCTGCCGTCAACTGCGAAGGCAGCGGCGATGACTGCTTTGATGTGGCGATGAACCCCGCGCTCAAGCGCGAAGTGCGCGCTGCCAAGAAGGCTCTGGTGCCCGAGAACTACATCTTCCGGGTCATCCAGTTCGCCAAGCAGGGCTATACCGATATCGAATTCCCGGTCTACGACACCGATTGGGACAGCGAAGCCTACCTGACCGTTTCGGGCCAGAACTCGAACAATTCGGTGCGGGTGAGCGACGAGTTCCTGCGCGCCGTTGAAGGCGATAGCGACTGGGATCTCAAGGCACGCCAGTCCGGCGTTGTCACCAAGACCCTCAAAGCCCGCGATCTGTGGGAACAGGTGGGCTATGCCGCCTGGGCCTCGGCCGATCCCGGCATTCAGTACCACACCACCATCAATGAGTGGCACACCAGCCCCGAGGCCGGTCCGATCAATGCATCGAACCCCTGCTCGGAATACATGTTCCTTGATGACACCGCCTGCAATCTGGCATCGGTGAACCTGCTGCCCTATCGCAACCAGGATGGCTCGTTCAACACCGCTGCCTATGAGCACACCGTGCGTCTGTGGACCGTGGTGCTGGAAATCTCGGTGATGATGGCGCAGTTCCCATCCAAGGCGATTGCCGAACGGTCGTTCGAATACCGCACGCTGGGTATCGGTTACGCCAATATTGGCGGCTTCCTGATGACCTCGGGCATTCCCTATGACTCCAAGGAAGGCCGCGCCATTGCCGGTGCTGTCACCGCCATCATGACCGGCGTGAGCTATGCGACCTCGGCCGAAATGGCCAAGGAGCTGGGACCGTTCAAGGATTACAAGCGCAATTCCAAGCACATGCTGCGCGTCATCCGCAATCACCGCAATGCCGCCCACGGCAATGCCGAAGGCTATGAAAAGCTCTCGATCACCCCCGTGCCGCTCGATCATGCTTCGCTGATCGACAGCGAATTGAGCGAACGCGCCAAGATCGCCTGGGACAACGCGCTCAAGCTGGGCGAAAAGCACGGCTACCGTAACGCCCAGGTTTCGGTTATCGCCCCGACCGGCACGATCGGTCTGGTGATGGATTGCGACACCACCGGCATCGAGCCAGACTTTGCGCTGGTCAAGTTCAAGAAGCTCGCCGGTGGCGGTTACTTCAAGATCATCAACCGCGCCGTGCCACCTGCCCTGCGCACGCTGGGCTATTCGGAAGCCGATATTGCCGAGATGGAGGCCTATGCGGTCGGCCATGGCAATCTCAACCAGGCACCGGGCGTCAATCCATCCACGCTCAAGGCCAAGGGCTTTACCGATGAGAAGATCGCCGCGCTGAACGCTGCGACCGCATCGGCCTTCGACATCAAGTTCATCTTCAACCAGTGGACACTGGGTGCGGACTTCCTCAAGACGCTGGGCGTCACCGATGAGCAGCTGGGCGATTTCTCGTTCGACCTGCTCAGCTTCCTGGGCTTTTCCAAGAAGGATATCGAGGCGGCCAATATCCACGTCTGTGGCGCGATGACCCTGGAAGGTGCCCCGCACCTCAAGGCCGAGCATCTGCCCGTGTTCGATTGCGCTGCGCCTTGCGGCAAGATCGGCAAGCGCTCGCTGTCGATTGAATCGCACATCCTGATGATGGCCGCCGCACAGCCTTTCATCTCGGGCGCGATTTCCAAGACCATCAACATGCCAAACGACGCGACCGTCGAGGACGCCAAGCAGGCCTATATGCTGTCCTGGCGCCTGGCCTTGAAGGCCAATGCGCTCTATCGCGATGGCTCCAAGCTCAGCCAGCCGCTCAATTCATCCGTGCTGGCTGCGGCCGACGAGGATGAAGACGAGGATGCTGCCGAGGAAATGGCGGCGATGTCGTCTGCCGCCCGCGTGCCGCAGGTTGCCGAAAAGATCGTCGAGCGCATCGTTGAAACGGTCATTCGTGACCGCGAAAAGATGCCTGATCGCCGCAAGGGTTACACCCAGAAGGCCGTCGTTGGTGGCCATAAGGTCTATCTGCGCACCGGCGAATATGATGATGGCCGTCTGGGCGAAATCTTCATCGACATGCACAAGGAAGGCGCAGCCTTCCGCGCGATGATGAACAATTTCGCCATCGCCATCTCGCTGGGCCTGCAATATGGCGTGCCGCTGGACGAGTATGTGGAGGCCTTCACCTTCACCCGCTTCGAGCCTGCCGGCATGGTCATGGGCAATGACCGGATCAAGAACGCCACCTCGATCCTGGATTACGTGTTCCGCGAACTGGCCGTGTCCTATCTCGATCGGGACGATCTGGCCCACGTCAATCCCGAAAGCCCGACCTCGCTGGGCAAGGGAGCCGACGAAGACAAGGCAACCGGGCGTCCCGCTGCCAACACCCCGGCCCCCATGCCTGCCGACAAGTTCGTGTCGCGAGGCATGACCCGTGGTCGCGTCAGCAATAAGAGCCTGATGATCGTTTCGGGCGACCATCACCTGAACCCGGTTCAGGCGATGCAGACCTCAACGGTCACCGCGCTCAAGGCGGCAACGGCGCTCAAGCCCGACAGCCAGGTAGCCCCCGCGGCCTTCCCGGCCGCCGAACTGAGCCCCCTGCCCAGCCCGCCACCGAGCAAGGATACCGGCCTGCTGCGCGCCGAAGCCCAGATGAAGGGCTATACCGGCGACCAGTGTACCGAGTGCCATAATTTTACAATGGTCCGGAACGGCACGTGCTTGAAGTGCGATACTTGCGGGACGACGACTGGGTGTAGTTAGTATAGTCTCGCAGAAATAGTTGTGTCGCCCGCCATTGTTTTGGCATTTTGGCGGAATGTCTTGGCACTATTGAGAGCATAATATTGGCACCTAAAATAGAAAAGCCCGGGAAACCGGGCTTTTTGCATATGATGGGCAGCGTCGGCGTGAGACCAAACTGGAAAGGCTTCGGCACCACCATCACACGGGCTATTTCTGAAGCTAGTTTTGAACGACTGTTTTGGGGCCGTGAGTCGTCGTGCAGCTTTTGCCGGCCGCCCGACGATAGCCGACACTCGGAGTGCTTCGTGCCCAACGGCTAAAATGGGGCCGATTGCGGACTGTCCGCCTTTGGGGGCTGCATTAAGGGAAGCAGCTATAGAGCACGCGGCCGGTCCAACGGCTTATTGGGGCCGGAAGCCGTCCATCCCGCCCACCTCTTCGCTTACCGGAGATGGGCCATGACAGCTAACGAGGCCAGTTTTTCTGGCCCAGCACTGCATCCTTGAGCTCGCTCCAGGCACGTGTCTTCAATGACCTTCCGACAACGCGAGCTGGGAGGCAGGTCATTTCGCTGAGCGGAGGGCAATGACGAGCAGGGCAACTCCGGCGAGCGAGCCGAAAACCATGACGCCAATGCCCGAGAAGATCCAGAAAACGTCCATCTCTTGGCTCCTTGTTTGTGGGGCGAGAACGCCCGGGGCAAGACCGGGTATCCGTCCGCTGCTGCGCGGCTAAGACTGCACCTGGGCGACGGCCGCGCGGGCGTGCACCGAAATGAACCTCCGGTGCACCCGCCCGCCCATGATCGTTAGCCACAGGCACGTGGCGATCTCCGCGAGCGCTGCAGGGATCACGGCTAACGGCGAGACCATCGGCTCGAGCTCAGGGGCGAGGAAGACCACGAACAGGTCGGTCCAGTAGCCGGCGAGCGCCAGCATCATCACGATACCGAGCAGCTTCGGCACGAAGCCTGAGCGGTAGAACAGTAGACCGATGGTGAAGCACCATGCGCCAAAGAAGATGCCGTTCGCGGTGTAGCCGTAGGCATGCAGGTTGAGCAGGAACTGGATGAGGTCCTGCACCTGCTCCGGCGGGAAGGACGGCAGCGCACCGTTGACGAGGAGCAGCACGCCGAAGTGATAGACGACGTTGGCGCCCATCCACGGCAGTCGCAACAGGTTTAGAAAGAGTGCGAGCAGCGCGAGGTTCTTGTCGACCTGCTTCAGGAGCACCCAGAAGGCGAGACCGAGGAAGGCGTCGAGCAGCAGCACGATAAGATCGGCGATACCTGCCAGCGCGTAGGTGGTCTGGTCGGCCGTAATTGCCGACATCGTGGCCGCCGCGTCGCCCTGTACGACCATGCCGGTCCTCACGGAGAATTCGGCGAAGCCGGCGAGGATAGCCACGCCAAGATAGGCGAGACCGGCCGCACGGGCCCAATTAAAGCGCGTCGTTTCATTGGCAGTGTTGGTCATGGAACTCTCCGATTTGGCAAGGCGGTGACGGTCGCCGGCCGCAACCAGCGGCCGGTGGGATGACGGTGGGCAAAGGCGCGAGCGCCTTCGCGTGAGATTGGAACGGAGGCGCTAGGCGGCAGCGCGTACCGGGAGGGGCATGGCGACGTTGACCACGACCGCGCCCACCTTGTGCCGCTCGGAAACCCGCCGATACGCGTCGGCAATGCCAGTCAGCGGCTCGATGCTGTCGATCACCGAGCGGACGACGCCGCTCTCGACGAGGTCAGCGAGGACAGCCAGGTCCGCGGCGCTGTCGCCGTTGACGCCGATTACGATCCTGCGGCCCTGCGGGTCGGTACGCATCGAGCGAAGGATGTCCGGAACACCAAACTCAAGCGGCACGAAAAGTCCACCAGGTGACAGGACGCGCGCGGCCTCGCGGAAGCTCGATACCCCCGCGGTATCAAAGATGACGTCGTAGGTTTCTTTGCCGCGTGTGAAGTCGACTCGCTTGTAATCGATGATGTGGTCAGCCCCCAGCGACCTGACCAACTCCACATTGTCGGTGCTAGTGAGCGCAGTAACCTCCGCACCGAGGTGCTTGGCAATTTGTACGCCGAACACGCCAACCCCGCCCGATGCGCCTGTGACCAGCACCTTTTGGCCGGACTGAACCTTGGCGAAATCGCGCAGGAAGACCAGGGCCGAGAGGCCACCGAAGGGCAGCGCCGCCGCTTCGCCATAGCCAAGGGTTTCCGGTTTCTTGACGATGGTTTTGTCCTCGGCAATGGCGATGTACTCGGCGTGTGCGCCGGCCCCAACAACGCCGAAGACCTCGTCGCCCATCTTGAAGCGTGTGACCGAAGCGCCGACCGCAACGACACGGCCCGAAAAGCTACCGCCCTGGATCGGATTGCGTGGGCGGAAAAGGCCGAAGATCATCCGCGCCGGAATCTGCAGCACGCCGCCGGCATTCATTTCGACCATGCGCCAAGCGCCGGTCGAGACCGACGTGGCGTAGACTTTGACGAGGACCTCTTCGTCATTGATTTCAGGGCGCGCTACCTCGGCGATGTGCACCACCTTCTCTGCCGGTCCGTAGTCCTTGTTCACTGCAGCTTTCATTGTAATTTCCTCGATCCACGTGGTTGCTGTTTGAATGAGGGAGTTCTAGGCGTCCCTGTTCCCATTAGAAATTGACTGAATTCTTTCTTTTGGTATGCGTATCCGTATGGATTGGCGGTCAGTAAAGTTCGACTGGAACAGGGCGCGCGCATTCCTCGTCACGGCCGAGGAAGGCTCGCTCTCTGCCGCGGCGCGGGCGCTCGGCATGACCCAGCCGACGCTCGGCCGCCAAGTCGACGCATTGGAGGAAGAGCTCGGGGTGGTGCTCTTCGAACGGGCAGGACGGGGGCTGGTCCTGACGCCATCCGGGCTGGAACTGCTCGATCAGGTCCGCAGGATGGGCGAAGCAGCGACCGGCGTGTCGCTGACCGCTTCGGGGCAGACGCAGTCGGTTGAGGGAAGCATTCGCATCACCGCCAGCGAGATCGAGGCGCTGACCCTCCTGCCGCCGATTATCGCCAAGCTTCGTTGTGAAGCTCCCGGCATCAACATCGAGGTCCTCGGTTCCAATGTCGCGGCCGACCTGCGGCGGCGCGAGGCTGACATCGCCATCCGCAGCTTCCGTCCGACCGAGCCCGAACTGATTGCGAAGAAGATTAGCGAAAGTACCGCCCGGCTCTTCGCCTCTAGTGACTACTTAGACAGGCTGGGCCGTCCGGTAACGCTGGAGAAGGTCAACGGCGCCGACTTCATCGGCTACGAACCGCCGGATACATTTGTTCACAGCCTCAATGAGATGGTCGGCCTGTCCGTGAGCCGGACCAACCTGAAGGTGATCAGCCCGAGTACGGCGATGCACTGGGAGCTGGTGAAACTCGGGGTCGGCCTGTCCGTCATTCCTGATCGGCTGGGAGACGCGGAACATGGGGTCGAACGGGTGCTGGACGGGGTTGCCAAGCCGCTCGTCTTTCCGACCTGGCTGACGACGCACCGCGAACTCAACACCTCGCGGCGCGTGCGTTTCGTGTTTGACTTTCTTGCCGACGAGTTGGCAGTTCCGGCGGCGACTTCTACCCCCGCGAAGAAGCCTCGCCGCTGACGTCGAGCACCACGATGCCGGTCTTGGCGCCGCTTTCGACATAGCGATGCGCATCGATCGCGTCTTCGAGAGGAAAGGCCTTGTCGACAACAACCTTGAGCTTGCGGTCGGCTATCTGTTGTTTGAGGAAGTCGAGGTCCTCGACCGGTTCGCCTGCGAGCTGAAACAGCACTTTCACGCGTCCGCGACGGTTCTCGACCAGCCCCCTCAGCATCTGGCGCGTGTGCGGATTGCCCAAGAAGTAGCGTCCTCCATCATTGAGTGCGGTGACACTTGGTCCAAATGGGCTGAGCCCGACAACGTCTATGATCGCGTCATAGCATTCGCCGGTTCGCCAGAAGTCGGTCGACTCGTAGTCAATGACCTTGTCGGCGCCGAGGTCGCTGAGCATCTGATGCTTGCTCACCCTGTCGACCGCGGTCACCTCAGCGCCCGCCTCCTTGGAGAGTTGCGTTGCGAACATGCCGATCGAGCCGCCAGCGCCGTTGATCAAGACCTTCTCGCCCGGCTGCGGATCGCACTTGCGGACGAAGTGCAGGCCGTTGAGACCGCCGGTCGGAATTCCCGCTGCTTCGGCATAGCTCAGCGTCGGCGGAATGGTGGTCAGGCTGCCAGCCTCCGGTATGGTCGCATACTCGGCATAAGCCCCCATACCGAACCCTGTTGGACCGAAAACCCGGTCCCCCACCTTGAAGCACGTGACGCCTTCGCCAAGCGCCTCGACAACACCTGCCACCTCCATGCCGAGCACCGGCTGCCGCGGCCGGGTGATGCCAATCGCCAGACGTGCCGGTACCCAAACCCAGCTGACCATCTTGAAGGCGCGGACCTCGCAGTCGCCCAGCGTTATGCCCGCAGCGTGGACCCGAACTAGCACCTGGCCCGGCTTTGGTTCTGGCTTGGGCACGTCCCGAAGCTCAAGGACATCGGGCGGGCCGTAGCGCGTACAGTAAACAGCTCTCATCACTCCCCACCATAGCGAAGGCGATCTCGATGACAACCACGACGGGGCCGGCCCATCTTGGCGCAAGACAGCGGAAAGCCTTAAATGTGTAGGGTTCCCAGCAGTTTTGATGCGGGAGAGAGGCCAACCAAACCGACCGCTTTCAGAAATTCGAAAAGCCTGCCCGAAGGGCAGAAATGGGGCGCCTTTCAGCCTGGCCGCTGTCGACCCCTTTTTGGTCATTGATGCTCACTTAGCCATTGGCTAAAAGCGGACATGGGAACAAAATCCAGCGCTCAAGACGCCAGCGCATATGAAGCATTGGACCGGCTCCTCTTTCGCGAGTGGGATCCTATCGGCGTTTACGCGATCGACGGGCCAGAGGATGAGTACCGGGCTTATCTGCCCGAGTTTTGGAACTTGGTGTCATCGGGGGTCGACGTGACGCTGGTCGCTGACTATCTCGGCCGAATTGAGAGGGATCGCATAACGCTGGAAACGTCCCACGAGCATCGGCTCGACATATGCCGGAAGGCCGCAGCCTTGGTGGCGGCGTGGCGAATTCAGGTTCGAAGCTAGAAGGCCAGTGCTGTCTAAGTAGCCCATCTTCTTTCCATCCCAATGTTTGCTGGCAAAAAAACGACCCCGTTTCTGCCGGTCGTGGTCCGACCGAAAGATCCAAATAGCAGCCGTTCGTCAGTGCTAAGGGCTCCGCCGACGCTTGATCATAAACGCTTTAGTGGCAGCAATCAGAACAAAAAACAGACTGGCCGCAACGACGATCCCGGTGATTGGCCCAATTCCAATATCGTGTCCGGACGGGCACGCATCCCCGCAATTCAGGGTCGACCAAAAATCGACCCAAAGTCCTATAAGGCACACGGCGCCAGGCAAGAGCACGAGTAAGAACAGCAGCCAGTTGCGAGCGGACAGAAGAAAGCCTGATGCGACTAGGGTGCCAGATGCCCAGAAATAGATGTTTTCCACGTGGCGGCCTCTCTGGCATGGGACACTCTGGGCCTAGCCGGCTAGAGCCCAACTTCAAAGTCGTATCTTGCAGGTGCGGCAGCTAACGCTTCGTGTGAACCAAAACCAGACCGTCTCCTTCCCACCCCATTATTGCCATTCCCGACCTCTCGGCGGAACGACCGCTTTCAGGAAATCGAAAAGCCTGCCCGAACGGCAGAAATGGGGCGCTTTTCAGCCTGGCCGCTGTCGACCCCATTTCGGTCGAGAAACAGAACTCAGCGAAAGCCTGAAAGCGGACATCGCTATCGCAGAGTAAGCCGCGAAAACAGCTTCGCATTCCGCGATCACATTCCTTGCGATACCGACAGTCTTTCACACTTCGGAAACCATATTTCGAGATCGTAAAGTCAACGATTTGTGAGATTCTTTATGTTCCGACTAACTCTCTTGAGCTTGTTTTCGGTATCGTTGGCCATGGCACTCCCGGTTGCGGCGGCGCCTATGCCCGTGTTGCCACCTTTGCCTCCGTTGCCAACTGATTTTATTCCGGTCAGCGACGATCGTGACGGTTTCTACTCGGGCATATTGGGGGGCAGCACCCTCAGTCCAGATGAAATGATGGACGGCAATTTTGGCCTTCTTGCAGGACACACGACTTCTCTGGGCAGCCTGCGCCTGAACATCGAGACATTGGCCACGGCGGGCCTGCGGGGGCGCTTCACAATCGAAGCTGGTGGATATGCAGGCTTCGCTTTCAACGACACCATTTCCGCATTTGGTGGTTTGAGTTTGGGCCACGATACCTCCACCGGTCTGTATGCCTCCACGGGAGCTGCGATCGAACTTGCCGCTGGGGAGGCGACAGCTATGCGGATCGACTATCGCTATAATTTTGATCTCTCTGGCGAGCCAAACTCGCAACGACTGCTCACCGGGATATTGTGGAGATATTGATGCCGATCTTAAGGCTTTAATATCTCTAGCAATGTCAAAAAACACAAAGCGTCAGATCTGTAATAGCAATTGGAGGCACCGCAATGCGGTCCGCTAAAACCTGTGCCTTCTTGGCTGTGTTGGCGCTCGGCACAACATCAGTATGCGCTGATGACTGGACCGCCGTGCGGTTGCGTGGCGGTGTATTCGTTTTGACGGACGGGGCTTGGGAGCAACTGCAGCGGGGCAGTGTCGTTTCGGATGACCGGGTAATCAAGAGTGCGCCAAATAGTCGTGCTACATTTGTGCGTGGCGCCGAAACTATCGAAATTGGTCCGGAAAGCACCGTCCAGATTGCTGATGCCCCTGGCTTCACGACAGTGTTCAATCATGCGGGTTCAGTTGGCGTAGATGCAGAAGCGCGCAACGTCCAACATTTCTCAGTGCAGACCCCGTTCCTCGCGGCAGTGGTCAAAGGTACTGCCTTTACCGTGCAATCCGACGCTAACGCTTCGACCGTCGCTGTGTTTAGAGGCGTGGTCGAGGTTGAGGATGGCGATAGTGGGGGTGGTGATAGCGGTGGTAATGGCGCTGTAAGCGTCCAAGCCGGCCAGCAGGTGTCCACTGGCGCTGGGAAAATCAGCTCTGCAACTATTGAGCCGGTCGCCGCTACCGCGCCTCCGCCACCAGCTCCCGCCGCTCAGCAACCAGTTATTACAGCGAAACCTACTTCAGGCGGCGGAACACAGCAGTCGGTTGCTGCTAGCTCGAACACTCCAGTTTCACCAGTCGCGAGCGGGGCTTCGCCGACAAGCGGTGCTGGAAACGATGCCAAGCCCGAGAAAGAGCCGAAGCCCGAGAAAGAGCCGAAGCCTGAGAAGGAACCGAAGCCCGATAAGGAACCGAAGCCCGAAAAGGAACCGAAGCCCGATAAGGAACCGAAGCCCGAAAAGGAACCGAAGTAGAATTACGAGCGGAGTTTCGATCCATCAAGTCAGTGCGGCATGAGATGCTTGGCGGTGAGTGTCCGTTTGGCAAGAGTTATATCCGAAAGCAGCCAGTCCGCTCTCCACCCCGAATGTGCCGATCTGCAGTCGCCCCTGTTGCACTCGTCAGATAAACTAGGAGTGAAGCACAAGGCCGATGATCGCATCCTGTTGTATGCGGTGTCACTAGCAGCGGATGTCCGCAGCCACTCAACTGGAGGGAGTTTCGGCTTGCAAGTCAAAATCTGTATTCAGGCCCTGTGGATCACGCGGCGTCTTTTTTTGACCATTTTGATTTTTGGTCTGTTTGGAACGACAACGGTTATTGCTGAGAATTTCGACATTCAAAGGAGCTACCTGGATGTTGCTTTTACATCGGAATTTGAAGGTATAGAGTTAAGCGTAGATCGCCTAAAGAAGCGCATTGTTGGCCGACCAATAAGCGTACTCACAGTGCCCTTGGCGCCTGCTCCGATCGAAGAAACGTTGGCTGCGGTGAGAGCCGTGACATCTGTTTTGGACGAACACTCGCCGCTATTGGAATTGGTGTTCGTTGAGCCCAGTCGATATAAGTCTATTTTATCTCTTTCCGCAGAAGACGCCGATGAGTTTTTCGACGATTCAATCACAGTTTACGTCGGTCCACGTCACGAGATTGTTGAATCAGTTCGAAAGTTGGGCGAAAAGGCATTCGCGACTTTTGGTAGCTTTGCTCAGAATGCGCCGTTAAATCGCTCTTGTTTCGGTCTCGCCTATGGCCACGGGAATGGAGAGTACTTCATCGGGAAGGCTTTCGTTTTCATAGAGTACTCCAGTAGCGATCGGCTATATGCTTGTCTCTACGAAGAGATCATGCAGACATTTGGTATTCCTGGAGATCTTGTTTTCGGATCTTACTCTATATTCAACGATGACGACGTTTATTCAATTCCGACAGAACTCGATTGGGCGATGTGGGACCTGCACAACAATATAAAATTGCAAGCTGGCATGAGTCAGTCTGAGGTAATCGGCAAATTGGGAGCAATACTAGGCACTGGACAGCCAAATGAATGAATTGGACGGTCACGAGCAGCGCTTGCGGGCTCCCGCCTGTCCCTGAGATTACCGCCAGTATTGTGAATGCGTGTTCGATGTCAACGTGAGGGGATGTTCAACAATCGACCCCCATTGCGGCCCTTGGACATTGGTCGTCAGGCTCCCAAAAGCGGACTTGCTTGCCGACCTTTAGGGCTGAAACAGTAGGTCGTAAGCCTCGACGTGGTGTGGAAACAATTCGTCGTATGGAGGTGAACTGATCCCCAGCACCTCGACCTCGCAAGTATGTTTATCTTTGAGGTCGTAGCGGATACAGACGCCGGCACATTGGAGCACGACGCCTTGGGAGGTCCTCGCCGCGAGCCTATTCCATATCTGCACGCGGTCTCCATCGGTGATGTCCGGGGGAACTGTGCGGACGAACGCGTCGAAACCTTCGGCGGGAGTGAAGCGGCCGAAGGCGACGCCCATTGGTGGATCACCTTGCTCTAATTCGGAATACCCAAGGATCTGACCATCCGAAATGATCGCGAACATTGAATTTCCTTCCGTTTGTCGACGCCCAAGCAAGCGCAGCGAGCCCTTATCGACGGCAGCTTGATCACCATGGTAGCTAAAAGCAGCCAGTCTGCAATCCACCCCCTTTCGGACGCCGGCAAGACAACGACCGGACCGTCCGCTTTCAGGAAATCGAAAAGCCCGCCCTAACGGCTGAAATGGGGCGCGAAGCTGCCCCACTGAAGTCATGTTGTATAGCTGTCGAGGTCCAAACCTATTGGTTGCCTTCCCCTGCGCCTAATTCCCACAGCAATGCGCGGCAAGTTTGCTCTCGTTCATCGGCACACTCGGCTTCCCGTCGTGCTTCTGGAATCTTTCGAAACCCATCGAGATCGCGCTGCAATTTCGCTATTAGCCGGTGACGTTCCGCCATCTTGGGACCGGTATCAGGCGGCCGACTGGCTGGCGCGCTTATGTGGGGAGCATTTTCGATCGCCTGGCGGATGCGTTGGCTAATGAGCGAGAAAATACCAACCACAAGCATGGCTCGTTCGGCATCCGTTCGGCCCAGCTCAGCTGGTAAACTCAGTTTGAAATCCTGGACCGTCTGATCACGGCGCAAGCGGAAACTGGTGTGAAATTCAACCTGGCCGTTCTCGCTCCACAACTGAACTTTTAGGTCACGCGCATAGTGCCGAAATCGCTCTGACAGCTCCGCGGTCATTCGATCGACCTGTGCCTTCATGGCCGTCTCTCCTCGAAGACTTGTCCCTCAAATCCCCCCGCCACTGGCGCTGGTATTCTGTCAGCAGGGTAAGGAGATCAAAATGCCAAAAGGGCGAGATAGCAAGCGCGTGGCGTCGCAGTTCCTGAACGGCCTCGCTGTCGCGGTCTTCAGCGTGGGTTTGCTCGGCCCACTAGTCCAAGGAGACACGGACACTACCAGTCTCATGTTGGCTATCGTGGTTGCAGTGGCATTGCACGGGCTCGCGCAGTTCATCAGTTGGCGCTGAGTTGGATTGAGACCTGAGAAGCTCATTTGCCGCGCACTGCTATGTGCTGCGCTGCACCTTGGTGGCATCGATTGAGCTCACTATTCTGCCCGGGCAATAGAATGTCTTCCGCTATGATCTCTACAATCAGTCACGATGAGCCTGCATGACAGTTTACCAGTGGACCACCGATGATGATGAGGTGGCATTTGATGCCATCACAGTTGGCATTGGGGCGCCGCCAAGGGGCTTTGATCCGGTGGAGCTGACAGCAAGCGTCTATTGGCCAGATTGGATTACCCAAGGCGATAAAGTCAGAGGTTCGATGGAAGGCCCCTACTCTATCGACGATGCCCTTCGCCGCGCAGAATCCCTGCGCACAATCTGGGCATTCAAGCGTGTTGTGATCGCCATTGAAGAGCGCGAACTCTGGCAGCCCGAATGGGGCGAGCTGGCCGAATTTGAAGGTTTTGACTGATGTGCAATCTCTACTCCCACACCAGTAATCGGCAGGCGATCATCGACTTCGTCAAAGAGGTCAACCGCATCCACGACAGTGTTGGCAATCTCGAACCTCAGCCGGGCATCTTTCCAGACTATGCAGCGCCCATCGTGCGCAATACCGCCATTGGCCGCGAGCTGGCCAAGGTTCGCTGGGGCATGCCTTCCAGCCAGTTCGCCTTGATGCAGAGCGCCAAGAAGCGCGCGGCAAAGCTTGAAGATAAAGGGCAAGTGGTGGACTTCGCCGAATTGCTCAAGCTCGAGCCAGATAGCGGCACAACCAATGTGCGCAACATCTTTGATCCGGTCAAAGGCCGCTGGAACCAGCACTGGAACCGCTGGATGGGTGTCGAGAACAGATGCGTCGTGCCCTTCACATCGTTCTCAGAGTTCGATGGCACCATGAATGATGGCAAGAAGCGGGGCGACACCTGGTTTGCCCTGGATGAAAGCCGGCCACTGGCCTTCTTTGCAGGCATCTGGGTCGAAGGGTGGACCAGTGTGCGCAAGGTCAAAACCGGAGTCGAAACAGCGGACTATTTCGGTTTCTTGACCTCAGAGCCCAACGACGTTGTCGGGGCCATCCACCCCAAGGCCATGCCGGTTATTCTGACCAAACCTGAAGAGGTCGAGATATGGCTGTCGGCGCCCAAGGATGAAGCCATCCAGCTGCAACGCCCCCTGCCCGATGGCGTACTCGATATCGTGGCTGTTGGCGTCAAACAGGACGGCGCCTAAAGGTCATCCTCAGGCACATACCATCTCAGCCCGAACATTCGGCCACCACAGCATGGTGCATTGAGCTTGGCTGCCAACCTGTTGATCTCGAAATTGTAGCCCAGCACCGCTACCAGCGTTGGAAGGTCAAGCTCGGCCTCTACCCCACAGGGCTTTGCCTGCTTGAGGCCTTGATGGTGCCGCTGGCACTCGATGAAGCCACGCCATTTCTCATGCATGGCCTTGCCAATTGTTGGCGGAATGCGGCCCTGCGGCTCATCAAGACGGATCTGGCATCGATCGTTCGCATAGTTGATCGAATTGATATCTGGCGGGTTCAAGGCTTTGCGGCATTTGCCGAGCCTGCCAATTGCCCTGAGCGTGTCAGGTCCGGTGACATCGCCCACCATGCCCAACAGTCTGTCAGCCCGATATGCGCCACGGCGGCTACATTCATCGCAGCGCACGCGGATCACTCTTTGGCCCATTTTGGACAGGGTCACAGGTTGTGACGACATCGATCGAGATTGACTCCAACAGGCAGCAGTTCCTATTTTGTTCTCATTCTTCGCGACAAGAGTCGAGAGGGATCCGTGTCAATGTGATGGGAGAACTGACATGCTGACGGTTCAGAAGCCGGATATCAAACCAACCAGCCTGATCGTGCTGCTGGCATTTATCCGCGACGAAGAAGGCGAGTTGCAAACCGCTTTCGAGCCCCGAGAGGTGCCGTCAGAAGACAAGGCCAAGATGGATGCGCGACGGATGGCAGCACTGGGCACCTATGCTGGTGTGATTGCCTGGTCTCGGACAGCGGACCTGGTCAATGGTGTGTTCGGAGATCCGGTTGTGATCTTTCAGGACGGCGACGTTCCTGACTTGGAGTGACCACTTCAAACTGCCACCATGTGTGGCTTGAGACAATGGCACCCCTGCCCCTTGGTTAGCCCCGCTCACACGCCCAGCCATCGCCATCACGATCCAACTGGTACACGTCGGGCCCAACCACGCGAACTGGCCCACTGACATATGCTGGCCCGTTTCCCGATCCACCTGCACAATCGACGTCACTGGCTATTGGCACGCATTTGCCTTCATAGCTGGGGTGACATTCCTGCCCGACAGAGTGGCTGACCAGTACCAGTTGGACTGCCAGACATCCTAAGCCAAAAACGCGTAACCCATTACTGACCATACCCATCCCCCTTCACTAGGCCGACAATGCTGTGGCTTAGCTATTTTTCAAGTATACGAGCAGTTTAAGAATTTGAAACTGGTCTGCCGCTACTTGGTGAACGAGTATCAGTTGCCCGATGAGGAGAACGGCCAGTATGTCGCGACAGAAACCATGGATAGCTGGTTGCATTCTTGCCATTTCCGCGTTGGTGCCCTCGATTGCTTCTGCACAGTCCTATTCCAATCTGGAGATGTGCGGAAACAGACCAAACACAGCGCACAAGACCTGTGTCGTGGATGGCGACACCCTCTGGCTCGATGGCGAGAACATTCGTCTGAAAGACTTCGACACACCCGAGCCGCAAACGCAGATCTGTGGTGGCGGACGCGAAGTCGCACTGGCAATAAGAGCGAGCTCAAGGCTTCTTGATCTGCTCAACCACAATGATTGGACAATCGAGCGCTTCGGACTGGACAGCACCAGAAGCAAGCGCAGACTTGCGACCATCCGTATCAACGGTAGAGATGTCGGAGACATCTTGATCAGCGAGGGCTTGGCACGTCGTTGGCCTGACGGAGACGAATTCTGGTGTTGATAGTGTTTTGGAAGGTTGGAAAATTCAAACGTGCGACCTAGTTGCTATAAGCGCTAGGTCTGAATTGGGGTGGTTTGCGGACAGGCAGCTTTTAAGCGAGCAATGGCCGAAAGCGGAAACAATCTTGAAGGTTCAAGCCCGGCCGGTTTCGGACCGTCCGGTCGAGGCTGAGCGGTAGTCGGAGGAGGATTCTCAGCGTTCGGACCCAGGAATTTGGCAAAACTCTCGATCTGCAATGTAAAACGATCGTTTTACATTGGCTCGATGGTCGTTTATACCGATGTCCATGGATAAGACCGATGCGCTGACTTTCGCCGCCGAACGGCTCTTCGACAGAAACGGCTATACTGCGACAGGAATGGACAGGCTGACGCAGGCTGCCGGTATGTCGAGCCGGACGCTCTACAAACATGTCGGTAGCAAGGCGGCGCTCATGGGCCGGGTCCTCGCGACGCGCGACCGTCGGTTCATGGAAAGCATAGAGGTGAAAAGCGTCGATGCGCTTTTCTCCGCGATTGGGGACTGGGTGCGGGCAGAGGGGGCGCGGGGATGCCTGTTCCTACGCTCACTGGCCGAAACCGGAGGCGAGACGCCCGAAATCGCTGCGGCTGTCACCGCGCACAAGACGGCCTTCCGAAGACGGATCCATGAGATCGTCGCCGTGGACCTCGGCCACGACGACCAGGTTCTTGCCGAACAGATCCTGGTTCTGGCCGAGGGAGCGACGCACGCTGCGGTGTATCGCGGCGTAGCGGCCGTATCATCTGCCCGCTCCGCCGCGTGTCTTCTGGTGGAGGCGCGACGATGAGCCCGGCGCTTCGGATCGGCGCGACCGGTTTTGGCCTGATTGCGCTGTGCTACGGCTTCGCACGGTTCGCATTTGGCCTATTCCTGCCGCAGATCGACGCCGAGCTGAATCTTGGCCCATCCCTGAGCGGCGTGATCTCGGGAGGGTCGTTTGCGGGCTACTGTATTGCCATCATCGCTGCGGCCGCCCTGACCGAGTGGTTCGGCGCGCGCACCGTGGCGATGGCGGCGGCGACGATGGCCGCGATCGGCATGGCGGGGATCGCGCTGGCGCCGTCGCCCACACTCTTGGCTGTAGCCGTAATTGTGGCTGGGACCAGCACGGGTCTCGCCTCTCCGCCTATGGCGGCTGCCGTGGCTGCTGCCGTGCGCCCCGACCGGCAGGATGCGACAAATACGATTATCAATGCGGGAACGAGCGCGGGCGTCGCCCTTTCCGGCCCGATCGCCCTTGCCGTGAACGGGCAATGGCGCACGACATTCGCGGTCTTCGCGGGAATGGCGATCGCTCTTGCGATTGGCGCCGCTCTCGCTCTGCCTCCCTCGCGCGACAGCCGTCCCTCAGGCGGTCTGCCGAGGATCACAGGGCCGCTCGGGCGTCTCATCGTCGCCACGTTTCTGGCCGGTGTGGCAAGCACCGCGATATGGTCTTTCGGCGGGCAGCTCGTATCGCGAAGCCTGGGTTGGGGAACAACCGAAACCGCTATCTTGTGGAGCTGCATTGGCGCGGGCGGCATCGCAGGGGCGTGGGCGGGCAGCCTCATGTCACGCTTCGGTCTGAGGCGCGTCCACCTCCTGTTCTGCGGTATCCTGGCGGCTACAATCGTCGCGGTCGGGTCCGGCTTGGCAATCGCCGGCGTAGTATTGGCGGGCGGAGCGCTTTTCGGCGCGGCTTACGTGATGCTGACCGGCGTTTATCTCGTCTGGGGTGTCCGTGCCCTGCCAGACCGACCTGCTACCGGCTTGACGATTGGCTTCTTGACGCTCGCCATCGGCCAGACCGTCGGCGCGCCAATCTTTGGCCTGCTGATGGGTGGCCCTGGTATGCAAACCGCGATTATTGCCTATGCCGCCTTCGCGCTGTTGGCAGGGGTGGTCCGACCCGGGTTCGCCTCCGGTCGAGCATGAGCGCGCCGCGGCCATCAACCAATCGGCGGTGTTCCGCATAGTCTGCTTTTGCGACGATATTCCAGGTGGATGAACGACCGTAAAGGGGTCGGTTTCAGACGGGCAGCAAAGGGGACTGAGAGCCTCTGCGCAGATACGTCGGAAAGCGGACGCTAGCCTTTGAGCTATTGCGGTGCGGCCTCAGATTTACCGCGCGAGGGGTCAGCCATTGACCCCATTCAGCACGGCGCAAACCATTGTGCTGCCTTCGTATAGTCCGGACCGCATCAGACCACGGAATTGAGCGCTCTCAGAGCTGTTCAGACGCTCGGACTCCGCCTGAAATACCCAATCCCGGAATACGCGGTTCTTCTCCGAATTGTCCATGCCCTCGGATATCAGGGCAAAGCTCTTCAATACCACATCCGCCGCCAACTGCTTGACGGGGGCCGTGGTCCAGTTCACCCGAGCCTGTGGCGGAAGGCACTGATGCAAACCGGCCACCAGGTGGTTTCTGGCATCCTCCGGGTGCCGTTCAGCTATCCCGACAAATGCCTTTGCGAAGCTCTCGGCCATAATATCGGCCGTTTCGGCAGCGTCGAACGACCTTCCCTTTAAGAGCTTAGCGCTTTCCTCTAACCATGTGACATTGTCCGCTGCGTTGGAGGGGAGCTTTGAATTAGAGCTTGGCGAAGACTGGAACACAAAAAAACCAGCAGCGACTAAAAGGGCCGCAAGTCCGCCGAATGCCCACGTGACCATACCAGTGCGGTGAGGGGCAGACGCTTGCGATTGCAATATCGGGGCTGCGTTTCGCTTGCCAAATGTTGCCCTAGTGCTGGACATATCGAATCCCTTCTCAATCTGCAAAAGGGCTTAATACCTGTCGATTGATGTTCCGTTTATCGTAACCGGCGAAATGCAGCTTTCATTGCGGCGGCCCTATTATCTTTCACTCCAACGCCGCCTGGTATTTGGACGATGATGGCAGGGGCCGAACGGCAGATATGGGGTCGGCTGCTGCCGGGCAGAAACGCGCCCCATTCAGGACGTTCCTCAAGCATTTGCGATCGCACAAAAGCGGACATTGCCGGACCGAGAGCTGAATGAACAGATCGGTGTGGTTAACAGCCTGTCCGCTCTTCAGCGGACAATCCGAAAGCAGTTCTAAATCGCATGCGCCTTTGCCAATGGGCAGACCGCCAAGGGGCGCACCGAGTAGCTCACAGCACGCGCCGATGTTCTAGTCTGAGCGGACACCTAGTGGGCTGGCCGGTCCAAAATTGGTATGGAACGGCTATGCGAAGGGCGCTTTTGTCAGGATCGAAGCGCCCTGAACGATGATTGTGCACCAACGCTTCGCCCGAGTGACCGCGTTGTACAGAAGGCGGCGCTTCTGGTCAGCGTCGCCTGCAACCGAAAATGGCCAAAGGACGATAACGCCATCGAACTCGCGGTTTTTCGCTTGGTGCACGGTCATCGCCGCGAAGCGCCGTGGGGCATTTCCTCCCTGCTGACGGCGAAGCGTCACAAAGCGCCCGATTACCTCTTCTATCTCCACCCTAGTGAATCCAACACGCCCCACAGCACTAATCTGTCGAAGCACCCAATGCCTAGCGTGTTTGACCGGCCCAACGTTAGGCATTGCCTGCAGCGCGAGAAAAGTCTCGAGCGCTGTTGCCTCGTCGCTCATCTCCAAGCCGGCGAGGATGACCCGCTTGTCATCGTCATCAGACCCCTCCCAGACGACGGAGTAAGGGCCATTCCCCTGATTTGACGCTGTGGACACGACGCGGTCAACAACCTGTTGGGCGAATCCTCCCGATCTCGACGGGGTTATAATGGCGACATTTTGTGTGTTATAGTTCCAGCCGATTGCATTGCTTGCCAATGTGGAAGCGAGAGGGACACTCTTCCCATCAAAAATCTTGAAGTGTTGACCCGAGTTCACCGGAGGTTGGCCGCTTCGGATGGCCGTCGCTGCGTTCAAAAGTCCTCCGACATTGGTGCGCCTCACCTGCGTCAAAACATCTGGTTCTGCTGCCTCGTTAATCCAGGTCACCAAGGGATTCGGCCGCAAATCCGATGAAAGACATTGGAACTCATCAGCGGCCACGAAGACATCGGTGGTTGCGGTCAATGCCTTGAGTATTCTCAACCGCTCCGGGTGCAAATCTTGCCCTTCATCGACCAGGATGACTGGGAAGCTGGCCGCCACCCACGATGCTACCCCATCCTGTTCCAACAAGGCTCCTGCGGCATCGCAAACGGCATCAAACTCACTCTCCGCCAAATCAGGAATGTTGAGCGCAGTTGCAAGGCCTCGCCATCGCCTAACCAGCCGCCAAGCAAACCCATCGACTGTGCTGCACTCAAACCTCCCGTTCAGTCCCGGAACTGAGGCCAGCCTGTCCGCCAAGCGTCGCCTTGCTCCATGCATGAAGGTTAAGGCTAAGACACGTTGCCCAACCGCTAGCTGAGGATTGCTGAGCCTGTCGGCTAGCAACGCCATCAGCCGATAGGTCTTGCCACACCCGGCAGCTCCTTCTAGAGCCGAAAGGGTCACGGTTGGAAAATCCACACAGCTTGATTGTTCGGATCCTGAGCAAACCGGGCGGTGGGCTGCCTCCGTTGAACGATTACAAGACCTTCGAGCAGGTCGAGCGCTCTCGCCCTGCAGGCATTGATCGACCCGATCGCATCGACGACCGCTTCATAGCTGCTTATATCAGTTTTGAGGCCGCCCGCCGGTCTGTCTGGCGACTTGAGGCGCTGGACGAGATCTGCGCATGTCGCAGGCGGGTTTTCCATGACTATGTCAGCGATGCAAGCTTCCGGATTGGCGTCGACGACCCAGCCGATGGCATCTTCTATGGTCCATTCGTTCGGCCATCGGATTATGACGCCAGAGTTTGGCTGGCCAGCATCACATAGCTTCTGCACATACTCTAGGCCGGCGGCATCACCATCGACCAGGGCGGCGATTTTGGGGTGAAGTTCCCGAAGCGCCTCGACCGTTGCAACGACAGCGCTATCGTGGGTTGGAACAATGCCGACATAAGACCCGAAGCTGCAGTTCTGCGGCGCCTGCCATGCCTGATGCAGATCAACCGCTTTAGACAAAAGCCCAAGCAATTCAAAATCCATCCGGCCCTCAGGAACCAGAACAAATTCGTGCATTATGGCTGCTATGGTGTCGACCCTATTGACCTGGAAAAGCTTCCTTATGCTGTTCGGGGTATTCGCCGGCATCGTCGTAGCGCGCAATGGCACTGTGGTTAGCACCCCATTGTCGTTTCGCACGATCTGAACGCCGGCAGGATCGGACAGCGCCGCCACCATGGGAGAGTGGGTGGTGACGAAGGTCTGCGTGGAAAGGGACTGGATGCGGCTTACAAGCCGCCTCTGCATCGCCGGCGGCACATGCAGTTCCGGCTCCTCAAGGGCCATCCAGAAACCTTCATGGTTTTCACTGCGGATCCGGCCAAACTGCAACAGAAGCAACAAATGCTGCAGCGACAGCATTCCGCTGCCATGGCGTCTGGCTGGAAGGGGCAGTGCCATGTCCTCCCTTGCGTAGTGTGGTATGACCGCCTCCAGGAGACCGTCGCTGTCGGTAGAGGTGACACGAAGATGAAGGCGAGGCATACCCCTGAAAAATCCCTGCAGTTCCTCGTTCAGCCGGGCAACAATTGGGGAGAGGTTCTCGTCGTTTTCGAGTGATGCTTCTGGCTGACGCAGACGATCGCGCTCACCGAGAACTGACGCTGAAGGTTGACCGCCACCCGCCGCCACTACCCGACGGAAGAGCTCAGATCCGAAAGAAAGGGTCCTGTCCCATGTTCTAGAAGCAGGAACGAGGAACAGGCCAATTTCGCGGACGAGGTGACCTGGAAATGCGATGGCGACGTCGTCGGTGAACACGTCCCCTACCCCATCGTCATCATGGAAATATCGAGCTGTTTCGACCTCAAGGCTGTGCCGGTCAAATCTAGCCGTAAACGCCACTTGGCAGGCAAGGCGCCATTGCGGATCGGCCCTCTGCGGGTGGACGCTGTCGTCGACAGAGTTCCACCACTTCGGGATACCCCTGCCATCACGAAACCAATCCAGATGCTGAGCAGGATCGTCACCGGTAAAGTCCACAAGCGTGGCGATCAACCGGATTCTGTCAGGCGCTTCTGGATTACTCCCAAAGAAGTCGTGTTCCGTTAGGGCGCGAACCATTCGATCGCGACCAAATAGAAGCGCCAACGCCTCAAGGATTGTCGTCTTTCCCGCATTGTTTGCGCCGACAAAGACCGTGTGGTTTGCAAAAGAAACTGCCCCCTCGCGAATACCGCGAAAGTTCTCAATCCTTAATGTAGCGATTCGCATCTTGTCCTGCCCCCGGAACGAGGCTACGAGAGGCTGGGGTTGTTGTGCAATGCCTTGTGGGGGGCAATTACGATGGATTTTGGCGGCAGCTTGGGGGAAGTCTGGCGTCAGGGAAAAATCCCTGTCGTGCTGCGTCGAACGGGCCCCGGCGAACGACTGCGGCTAAGAATACCATTGGCTCTTTCGCCCGGCTATTCGTGGCTCGAAAAGCTGGGCCGGCACCATCCAATGTGGTCTGGAGCTCCCACCTATTACTGGGAGGTTCCAAAGTCGTGGTTTGATGACTTTGTCGACGCGGCCCTCAGGTCGTTCGGCAAGGTCTATATTATCCAACCCTATCGGGAGCATGAAGTCTGTGCTTACAATTGCCGTCATGCGAAAGGGCATGAATGTCAGTGCTCGTGCATGGGCGCAAACCATGGATCGGAACACGACGAAGGCTGGTTCGACGTTACGGAGGCCTTTGCCGTTAAAGCTGGCGAGCGGCAATTGGCCTGCCGCCTGCTGCAGGCCAAACGTAGCTGACGACCCATTCACCCTCGAGAGTACCTCACATGCCGTATAGAAGTGACCTTGCAAGTTTTCATTTTGGCAAATGCTGCCAAATGATCGCGGGCTGAGGACGATGGGCTGGTTCGGATTTTCTTGAGCAATGTCGAGATCTAGAGAATTTTTGCAGTTACTCAAGAACGATCCCACGCGGATCTATGTCATTCACTATTCATCGCAATCGCTGTACGACGCCGAGGTCGGTGCGCTCTCCCCAAGGATCACCTCCGTTGTCGTTAGGCATTACGTCAGCGGCCAGACGGTCAGTTTCGCCACACACACTGTTGCCGAGACGCTCGGCATTGGCCTCGATGAGGTCGAGGAGAAGTATGACCAGATCGAAGGCACGATGCTCTCCCAATTCTATGAATTTGTCAGAGATCGGCGGTCCATGGTCTGGGTACATTGGAACATGCGAAACATCACCTTTGGCTTCGAGCACCTAGAGCATCGATATCGAGTCCTCACGGGCAACGAGCCACCGAGCATTCCGGTCGAAGTCCGCCATAACCTTAACGATCTGCTGAAGGATCGTTATGGATCTGATTACGCTCCTGACCCGCGCATGACATCGCTCATGGAACTGAATGGGCCACGCGTGCAAGGGTTTCTAACTGGCGCCGAAGAGTCCGAGGCTTTTAAGGCAAAGGACTTCATCCGCATGAATGCCTCCACAATTGCCAAGGTGGGGTTCTTCAGTTTCGTTATCACCAGGATGAAAGAGGGCAAGCTCAGGACCGCAGGCCATAGGCTGTTAAACTTCTTTGACAGGCTTCTCGACGGTCGGCCGGCTAGGTTGATCGCTGCCCTCGCGGCGGTGGTCGGAATTTTGGTCGGAATAGTCCAGGCTGGCTTGTGGTTAGTAAACCTTCTGAGCAAGGGTGCAATCGGTTAATTGAAGGTGGGTATGAGAATAGGTTGGTAGGTCGCCGTGCGGCGGGAAAAGCCATACAACCTCTCATAAAGTGCCGCTTAGCCGACTACTGGCCAAACCGCAGACTAAGACAGCTTACGGCTCAACCGCCCCAAATGCCGTCAGTCCGCTTCCGGCCCCATTCTTGCTATTGCCCGGACTCCGATAAACGGCTGAATGGGAGCCTGGAGCGGAAGATGAGCTTTTGACCAAGCGCTGCCAAAAGCAGACATGAGATTGTTACCCCTCGGTATCTCATGATGGCCCGTTACCTGGCAGATAGGTTTTGGCGACTCCATGCGAGAACCGGACAAGTTAACCCGAATTCTGACCTGCGATGGAGCGAAACGCGCTGTTCCGCATTACAGGCATGCATTCGGAGAGCACTGATGCAGAAAGCAGGCAAAGGTCCCTGGGTTGACCCTCTTTTCCAACAAAAGGTGCGGCACACAGCATACTTTCTATGGGAGCAGGACGGGAAACCCAATGGCCAGGAACAACAGTACTGGTTTGGAGCTCTCGAGCGGCGCCTTAGGGTAAGGGAAGCAGATGTAATGCTTCAAAGGCCTCCTCTGGCTTTGCCAGGAGGCCAATTCTAATGTCGCATTGGAGTGTAAAGCAAATAGGCGCGCAGTGGCGGGCTAGGTTATGGTCGCCTTCTGCTAACGCTGTATCCATTGCGGTCGGCAAAGGGCGGCCAATGCGCATGGATCGCGGCGACGACGGTTTCTGGGAAACCGCATTCTCTGCTGAAGAAGGTGAACACTACAGCTTCATCGTTGATGAAATCCGCTATCCGGATCCAGCCAGCCGCCTGCAAGTCTCAGACGTCCATGGGCCTTCACGCCTAGTTTCGGGCGCGGATTTCGAATGGGCACCTTCATGGAAAGCGCGTCCCTTCAACGAATATGTCCTATATGAACTGCACATAGGCACATTCACCCCGGCCGGAACATTCCGCGCCGCGGCCGACAAGATGGGCGAGTTGGCAAAACTCGGTTTCACCGCAATCGAGATCATGCCGGTCAGTCAGTTTTCCGGGTCGCGAGGCTGGGGTTACGACGGAGTACTGCCCTTTGCGCCACATCCAATCTATGGCTCGCCCAACGATCTGAGGCATCTCGTCAACACTGCTCAGCACAATGGGATATGCGTCGTTCTCGACTTGGTCATGAACCACTTCGGTCCAGATGGCGCCTATCTCCACACGATCACACCGGAATTCTTCGACCCCGACCGGCACACACCGTGGGGTGCCGCCATCGACTTTTCGCGAAAAGCGGTGCGTCAGTTCTGGATCGACTGCGCACTTATGTGGTTGGAGGAGTACCGGCTCGATGGGCTGCGGCTCGATGCCGTCCATCAGATCCGGGGTGAAGGGGCAGCCAAGTTCTTGATGGAAGTGGGCGAAGCTGTTCGGAAACAGGACCTGGGCAGGCCTCTTCATCTCATTGTGGAGGATGAACGCAACGAGCCCACGCTGCGCGGATCAGGGCTGTATGCGGCCAGCTGGAATGATGATTTTCATCATGCGGTGCATACAAGCCTGACAGGCGAGAGCCAGGATTACTATGTCTCCTTTGCACAAGACCCGATTGGAGATCTGGCCCGTGCGCTGGAGCGTGGCCATATCGAGGAAGGCCAGCCGCGAGAGGGGCGCGACACGCCACGCGGTTCGGACTGCGCCTACTTGCCGGTCACCAGCTTCATCAATGCCATCCAGACCCATGATCAGGTCGGCAACCGCGCCAAGGGCGAACGGCTCCTGACGCTGGCCGACGAAAACGCCGTAAAGACGGCGTATGCCTTGTTGCTCACGGCTCCCTATACGCCCATGATATTCATGGGAGAGGAACGCGGGTCGTTGTCCCCATTCCAGTTCTTCGCTGACTACGAAGGCGACTTCGCTGACGCCCTGCGCAATGGCCGCGTCGGGGAATTTGCAGGTATCGCCGCGCTTGGGGAGGCGGTGCCCGACCCGATAGATCCAGCGACCTTCCAACGCTCCCGGCTGGATTGGTCCTCATCTCCTGCTGCTGACGCCTGGCTGCGGCTCACTCAGCAGGTCCTCGCATTTCGTAAGGCTTGTATATTTCCCCTGACCGCCACCTTGCGCCAGCACAGTACGGCTCATGTCGTCGGCGAAAAGGCCTTGACTGCACACTGGGAGTTTGAGGCGGGCGAGTTGATCATCGATCTCAATTTTGGAGAAATAGGCCAGCATGCGCCAAGGGCGCGCGAGCCTGACTTTGCGCTCTTCGATCTACAGCGCGATCCCTACGCCCTTGCCGCCTGGAGCAAACTGACATGATGCAGTAAGCCCCCACCTCCACATACCGGGTACAGAAATGGGAGGGCGTCGATTTCGACAATCTTGCCCGCAGCTCGACTACGTAGCCGGGCTGGGTATGTCTCATCTTTAACTGTTGCATCTCCGGATCGGCATGCAGGACGACCGATCTGATTGGGAACGTGACGCCGGTTCAGGCATTGGCCTTTTCACTGAGAAAAGAGGCCCATCATGACAGACCGTTTCACCATGCAGGATCCAAGGCACCAGTATCCCGCTCCCCCATTTCCCCGTCAGCAGCAATCGCCGCCAGGCTTGGTCAGCCAGATGAAGCCGAGGCCCGATCACGGCGAAGAAAGTTATGCCGGGTTCGGGCGCTTGCTGGGCCGCAAGGCGCTCATCACTGGCGGTGACTCAGGAATTGGCCGCGCTGCGGCCATCGCATATGCACGCGAAGGTGCCGATGTGGCGATCAACTTCCTGCCCGCCGAGATTGAGGATGCCAGTGACGTCATGGGTTATATCGAAAAAGCGGGCACAAAAGCCGTAGCGCTGCCGGGTGATATTTCTCAGGAGCAGACCTGCAAAGACATTGTAGCCCGAGCCGTGGAAGAACTGGACGGGCTTGATATTCTGGTCATTAACGCTGCCCGGCAGCAAGCCCGCAATTCCGTTGCTGAAGTCAGCAGCGAAGATTTCGATCTGACCATGAAAACCAACCTTTATGCCATGCATTGGCTTACTCAGGCCGCTCTTCCGCATTTGCCGCCTGGCGCAGCTATCATCAATACCGCCTCTATTCAGGCGTTCGAACCGTCTGCGCACCTACTTGATTATGCAACATCGAAGGCCGGTATTGTTGCCTATACGAAGGCGCTTTCCGCCCAGGTTATGGAAAGAGGCATCCGCGCTAATGCAGTGGCACCCGGACCGTTCTGGACTGTGTTGCAGCCAAGCGGCGGACAATTCCCAGAGAAGGTCGGGAACTTCGGCGAGGGCAGCGCCTTTGGTCGGCCCGGGCAACCAGTTGAACTGTCTGCGATCTACGTGCTGCTCGCTTCCCAAGAAGGCAGCTACATCACAGGTGAGGTATTCGGCGCAACCGGCGGCAAGGGAGTGGTCTAGGAGGGTCGTATGAACATGGAAATAACCGGTGAACAGCTGCGGGCCGATATCGATCCGGGGCGCACCGGCGACAAGGTATTTCATTCCGACCTGGTCGCGGCGCCGCTGGGAACTGATGCCGAGTTGGGTGGCGCTTTTGGATTTTGACCCATGCTAGTTGATCGGGTCGATCACATTTCCACCTCTACCGGAACTGCTATTCGTTAAAAAAACTTGACGCAGAGCCACCGTAGCGGTCCGCACTTGGCGCGCTCCGCGCCCATCTCGGGCCGCTGCTTTTTTTCAGATTTCAGAAGGAAACCAGGATGTTTCATCATCGATCGAAATTGCAATGCCCCAGCTCCAATTACGCTTTAGCCCCAGTTTTGTGAAAGCCCTATTGGGGCCCTTGAACACGCGAACGGAAACCGGAGGGCTGCAAAAGCGTTATTTGGCGTGAGGCCCCAATGCCTAGAGACTTGGTGTGAATGGGGAGACCACAATTGTCTACCAGCGTCGCTTCCGGGAGCTGTTCGCTAGATCCGACTGTGCATTTGCTGGGACGTCATAGGGCTTTGTTAGGCAACCAGCCCTACCCGAATAATTTGCGTCAGCCCTTATCTCACTCGCGGCACAGACCATCATTCGGGGGGCGGTCCACCCGTTGTTTTTGACAACCAGAGTCGCGGATAATGGAACAACCAGCACAAGGGATTGATCTGATCCGGATTTTCGTGGGCGACCAGGGAGCCTGGATTTACCTCGAAATCCTGTTCCGTACCTTGATTGTCTATGGCTATGGCCTGCTGCTTTTGCGCTGGCTGGGTAGCAGGACCATCGGGCAGTTGTCGACCGTCGAATTCCTTCTGGTGATCGCGCTGGGCTCGGCCGTTGGCGATCCCATGTTCCAGCCCGATGTGCCGCTACTCCATGCCATGGCGGTAATCACCATTGTCGTGCTGGCCAACCGCGGCCTGGATATGCTGATCGCGCGATATAAGCGCGTCGAACGGCTGGTGGATGGCAAGCCGCGCCAAATTGTTGACCAGGGCGTGCTGAGCGAAGTCACGGGCGATGCTGAACTGGGCGCCAGCGAGATTTTCCAGAAATTGCGGCAAGCCGGGGTCAAGCAACTGGGCGAAGTGAGCAGCGCCTTCGTTGAGCCCAATGGTGCCATGAGCATTTTTCAGCATGACGGCACGCCCCTCTGGGGCCTGCCCATTGTACCGCCATGGGAAATCGTGGCGCCGCAGGTGATCGCAGCTGATCACCTCGTGGATCACCAGATGCATCTATCCTGCTGTCGCTGCGGGACCACAATTGCGGTGGGCGTCGGCCAGGGCCCCGGCACCTGCCTGCGTTGCGGGCATGACCGCTGGACACCGGCAACGCGCTGACAGCACCAATCGAGCCAGTTGAAGGCAAGCCCTCCCACGGGGCACCGATTTCGATGCAGCCACCGGTCTTTGATCCAGGAGTCGCGCTATGCTCATCTCAGGATGACGGCCTTCACCACCACCAAGAATTGCCAATAGAACGGTGTCAAACCGACACCACCCCGGACATGGTCCGGGGGTGGTGATGCACGGATGCAGGCCAGCAAGGCCGGAAGCCGGCCTTACCGTTCCGATTGGTGCTATCTGGCGAGATCTTCGGGCAGCGCGTAGGCGATGTAGTAATCCCCGATCGGGGTATCCATAAAGTCGTGACCACCGGCATTGATCACCACGATCTGGCGACCCCGGGCCTTATAGGTCATCGGCGTTGCCTGCCCCCCGGCCGGCAGAGCGACCTGCCAGACCTCTTCGCCGGTCCGGATATCGATTGCGCGGAAGATGTCGTCGGTGGCTGCCCCAATGAAAAACAGGCCCGACGCCGCGATGACGCCTCCGCCATTGGTCGGCGTGCAGATATCGATCGGCAACATGGACGGAATGCCGAAGGGGCCATTCTTGCGGGCCGAGCCAAAGGGGCGATCCCAAAGCACTTCGCGGGTTTTCGCCGCTACTCCGACCCCAGTTCGCAATCACGTCCAACCGTTCTCAAGACGCCCGGACCAACTCCGCGCCCAATTGGTCGATGTTTACCTGGTGCACTAGAGGCCAAATGCCCACGGCTCTCATTACACCCTTGGCGTGGTTGGATGGATCTGACATCGATTGTCTGGAATTGTGTCAGACTGTTTCAGGGAAGCGGCTTGAGTACCAACAGTTTGAGAGCTGCCCTGCGCGAGCACACCGCGGAAAGCCATGCCCGCCTCGACGCGGCAATCGGCCCATTCCACGATATCGAGAGCTATCGATCCTTCGTCCTGAACAGCTATCTGTTTCGCAGCCTTGTCGAGCCTGAGTGCGACGCGGTTGCCGCCTGGCCGGTATTGCCTCTCGTAGCGGCGATGCAAGCGGATATGGATGATTTGAAGATTGCATCGGCTCCTCAGCCTCTTGCCCCGATTGCACTGCCCGACTGGTCGACCAAATTGGGGGCGCTTTATGTTCTCGAAGGCTCCGGCGTGGGAGCGCGATTGCTTTTCCGGCGCGCGCAAACCCTTGGCCTCAGCGCCGAATTCGGTGCACGGCACCTTGCCATCCAGGTTGAAGACATGCACCGTTGGCCCGCATTCCTAGCGATTTTGGAGGCAGCCGACACCGAACCAGCCTTCGACCGGTCGGCTGCCTTGGCGAGCGCGCAAGTGCTCTTTGAAAGAGCACTGGAAATCTATCGGAGTTAGTGTTGGACGAGACGAACCAAATGGACCTGACCAGCTGTGATCTGGAGCCCATCCACATCCCGGGTTCAATTCAGCCTCACGGCATCATGCTTATTTCCGATCCGCGCTCAGGTCAGGTCGTAGGCTGCGCCGGTGAGCTGGCCGACCCTTCAGAAATTCTGGGCCGCACGCTTGAAGAGCTGGTCGGGATCGACTGTCAGGTGGTGCAGGATTCATTGCCCGGAACGGGCATTCAGGTTCTTGGCGAGCTCGTGTTCGCCAACTCATCATGGGATGCGGTGGCCTATGCCAGTGGGGCGCACATTATTGTCGAGCTGACCGGCAAAGCCGATGGTCACACACCGGACGGCGCGTTTCTCGCTGAGCTTGATGCGCTTGAAGCCCAACTGGACCGGGCGACCTCGCTACTTGATTTGGCCAATGAAGCGTCGCGCGTGTTTCAGCGCCTGACTGGCTATGGAAGGGTGATGGTCTATCGGTTCGTCGACGATGAGGCCGGAGTTGTCGTGGGCGAGAGCATCGCTGACAATTCGCCCAGCTTCATGCGCCACCACTTCCCCGCCACTGACATTCCCAAACAGGCGCGTGACCTCTACGTCCGCAACAAGGTCCGGGTCATTGCTGATGTGCATTATCAGCCCTCGCCAGTCGTCAGCGCCAGTTCTGATCTGCAAACGATCGATATGAGTGACTCGACAATTCGGAGCGTCTCTCCGGTTCATATTCAGTATCTCAAGAATATGGGCGTGGCGGCGTCAGCCTCAATGTCTATCGTCAAGGATGGCATATTGTGGGGGCTGGTGGCCTGCCATCACCACCAGCCGCGGCCGCTGCCGCTCAACATCCGCCTGGCCTGCCAGAACATGGCCTCCAATCTGGCGCGGGTGATCAAGGCGCGCGAAGATAGCGAGCTCTATCGCGAGCGCATCGCATTGCGCGCGCAGGAGGACAGAATCCTCCGACTGGTCGGCGAGGACAGCAACCTGAGCCAGTTCTTTGCCCGAACCGGACGGGATCTGGCTGAACTGCTCAATGCCCATGGCTTTGCGGTGCTGCAGGGCGACAAGCTGGTGCAGTTTGGCAGCTGCCCCGCGACCGACGATATCCACGCCATCAGCGACTATGTCCGCGCGATCAGTTCGAGCCAGCCTGTGGTGACCCGTCAACTATCTGCAAAATTTCCTCCGGCCATGGCCTTTAAGGACAAGGCCAGTGGATTGATTGCGGTCAAAATGGCCACCGATGTGCCAACTGTGCTGATGTGGTTCCGCGCCGAAGTCCTGCAGACCATCAAGTGGGCAGGCAATCCGCACAAGGAGGGCGCGCAGGACCCCAACACGGTACTCACGCCCCGCGCATCCTTTGACGAATGGTCCGAACAGGTCAGCGGCAAGTCGGAAGACTGGAACCTGGCACAGATCGAATCTGCAGGGCGCGTTGTGCGTTCGCTGCACGAGGCCCGCAACAATAGCCGGATCCGCCTGCTCAATAGCGAACTGAGCCGCTCGCTCAATGACAATGTCAGCCTGATGCAGCAGAAGGACGTGCTGTTGAGAGAGGTTAATCACCGGGTTCAGAACAGCCTGTCGCTGGTGGCCACCTTTCTTCGCATGCAGGGGCGCGGCGCTTCCCAGGAGGTCAAATCCAGCCTTGAACAGGCTGAGCATCGACTGATGGCCGTTTCACTTGCCCACCGGCGGCTCTATCAGGACGATAGCGTCGAAATCATCGATCTGTCCCGATATATCGGGGAACTGGTTGCTGAGCTCCTGGCCACCATGGACAGCGAATGGGGGCCCCATCTCCACCTTGATCTGGCCCCGGTATTGATCAAGACCGACGACGCCGTTACCGTCGGGCTGGTGGTCAATGAGCTTTTCACCAACCTTGCCAAATACGCCTATGACGGGCGCCCCGGGTCGGCGACGATCAAGATCGAACAGATTAGATCAAACCTGCGGGTGACCATTTCTGATTCCGGCAAGGGCATCTCCGGCCCGGTCAATGGAACCGGCTTTGGCACCAGAATGCTGAGTGCACTGGTGAGCAATTTGAAGGGCAGTATCGAGTTCGAAGACAATTCTCCAGGTACCCGGGCTGTCGTCGTCGCTCCGATACAAAGCCGTGGGTACGAGGCGTAATGTTGTAAGTTTTTCTGACCCTGGGGAGGTGTCCGGTCCCAACATTTGTTCCGGCCTTTTGTGGCCGTTCAAACTCCGTCTGTGAAACGGCAGCCAGCTTGTTAGCTACAGCTCGCTAGGTTGAGCAATGGGCGCAATCACTTAAGGCATTTTAGCGCAGCGCTCTAACGTCAGCTTTCGTCGTTCAGGTCCTAAAAGCCGCCGGTCCGCTATCGGCCCCAGATCAGACACCTAGCAATGCCAATTCTTGCGGACTGCTGGTCAATGGAGAATTTGAGAACATTCGCTGTCCAACCGGCTCTGTTGAGCATTTCGTTCGCTCCGATCTAGTTCACCCACGTTGTCGAGCAATATCGAGCTAGCTCTGTTCAGAGCAGACTCAATCCGTCTCCGGACAGCCGCTGTGATCGCAGGTGACAGCGCAGACCTCTCGTCGATGTCGCCTAGATAGACGGTTCCCATTTCGCCAAATCCAGTCTTCAACTCCAGCTCTCTTGCAACGGCAGTTGCAGTGGCTAGATCGGATTCCGAGTTCCCCGTCCCGAATAACGACACATCACCGAACACGATTTCCTCCGCGGCTCGTCCAGCCAGAATGACTGTGAGGACGTCGTTGCAAACTTGTTCGGTCGGAAGTCGTTCGCTGGATAGCCCGTTGCCCAACAGGCTTCGCAGGTTTTGGTGTCGATGGCCCGGCATCATGTCTGCGAGCCCCAGGACCTGAGCGACAATTTTTTGACCATTCCGGTAAGCGGCAATCCGACGGCGATCGTTAGGTGGCATTCCTTCGAACGGGTCTTTGATCTGGGCGTTTAGATCTCCAGCTGAGAACATCCTCCCTGCCCTGCGTGCCCCGGCTTTGGCTGCTCGAACTAACATTTCGATATCCGCGCCCGACTGGCCGACGAGGCGCTCGGCTAAATCTGGAAGTTCAGGGACAGGAATACTGAGACCTACATAGCGCTGCAAAATCTGGGCAATCGCTTCAGCGTCAGGCAATTCAATGCGGATGACCTGATCAAGGCGGCCCGACCGCAGTAAGGCCGGATCAATTCGTTCGACATGATTAGTGGCGCCTACGATCACAACGCCCTCGGTTAGAAGAGCCTTTGTGACGAGCTCCAGCATCCGATTGACTAGTTGTATCCAGTACTCGCTGTAGTGGCCCCCAACGGCATTTCGGCTCGATATGCCATCCAGTTCATCGATGAACAGCACACATGGCGCTTGAGCAATCGCCTGGTCGAAAATCGCCTGCATGCCTTTTAGGGCGCCGGACAAATGATCTCGACCATTCCATTCCGCCACGCTGGTCGCAACTAGCGGTATGCGCAAGGTGGCAGCGAGCACAGATGCAAACGAGGTCTTGCCAGTTCCCGGCGGGCCAGTGAGCACGACTGCCCGGTGGTCCACATCGCCCCAGGTTATAAGACCCTTCCGCCAATCAGTCATGTCAGCGCTGAGCTCGAGACCCCAGGTTTTGGCTTCGCCGTATCCTGCAAGATCGTCGAGCAATATCGCACTGGCAGGCTGTACTACACGGCGAGCACGAACTGATTTCTCTAGCCCTGCAAGACAGTCGGCTGCGCCCCTACCGAGACGAATATGTGAGACCAAGTCCTCTATCGTCAGCTCCTCTGCCAAAGTAAAATTGCCAAGCTGAGATGGGACTTCATTGTGTGAAGCCTCAAAGAGCAATTGCAGCATTTGGTTGGTCAGCTTTGGCAGGGTCAGATCTAGATCTACGCCGGTAAAAATTGCTGGCGTGTCCCCATCAAAGCGGCGGGGTGTGAGACTGCCTGGAGCCAGCGCACTGGCCTGTACACCGTTGTCGCAGACGGCGGTTACATTTCCGCCGAGATGCGTGCCGCGGTGTCAGAGGCACGGGCTACATTCGAAAACCCAATCGCCGGCGCTGCATGGTTGCGGCCGATAGTCGAGCGGATCTTCCGCACCGTAGCCACGCGGCTGATGGCTCGTCTCAAAGGGAAGACATTCTCCGATATCATAAAGCGCGGTGATTATGACAGCGAAGGCAACGCGTCGCTCACGGTCGATGAACTTGCATGGATACTAGTGACCTGGGTGGTCGATATCTACCACCAAACCGAGCATGAAGGGCTCGGCGGACTCACTCCAGCGCAGGCGTGGACTAATGCCGAAGACAAGTTCGGCATCCGCCCTTGGCGCGATAGCCACGGTCGGCGCACCGCATTCGGCGTCCGATTGGAGCGCGCTGTTACCCCCCAAGGTGTAGAGGTTCTTGGAAACTATTATCGCGATGATAGCCCGGAGGGTCTGCGTCTCCTGCGAAAAATGCGGAACACTGATCTTGCAACTGTGATGGTGGACGTGGCCAATCTCGGCGCCATCTCGATCGTCATTGATGAAATCGCTTATGCCTTGCCTGCCCGCGATAAAACACTGGAAGGCACGCGCGCGGTTGATTGGATCGAGACGACCAAGGTCCTGCGACAGCAGTACGCTGCCAACTCTATAGTGCCGCGGTCAATAGCTTATCGGGCACTGGGCCGGATCATCGAGAAAAACGATGCGGCCGCAGAACGTGCAACTGTTGTGTCGACGGTCTATTCGACGACCGACCTGGACTACTTCGAGCAGGGCCTATTCAAGCGGATCCGTTACGCCGATCCTGTGCCGAACGAGGCTTCATTGCCCATTGGGGAGACAGTTCAGGCTATCGAGCAGGACGACACGTTGCCGACGGGATCTGGCCCGCTTTCTGCCGAAGGCGACGCGGACAGGCATCCCGCCGTCCAGTCGCCTCCCAAACGCAAATCCAAATGGTCAACCTCGAAGTAAAGCCATGTCTTTCTCGTACTCCCCTCTCCCCTACTACCCTGAAGTTCGTGTCAATGAAGTCGTCGACCGCATGCAGCCCGTTAGGACCATGCACGTTCGCACAGATATTGACGCCCGCATCGAACAGCACCTGTCCACGTTGCTGGCCAACCGCGCCCAAAACCTGCGGGAGCCGGGCAGTCGAGAGAAGATGGGGCTGGTGATTTATGGGGACTCGGGTGCCGGAAAGTCGCGTCTGATTGACCGACATGTCGTCCCGCACCCGAAGCTTCACAACGCAACCAAGTCAGACAAGCAATTTATAAGTCTGCGGTTGAAAAGCCCAGTACGACTTCGGTCCGCGGGATTTCAGACCGTCCGCGCCCTAGGCTACAAGACCGTCAACTTCAACGAAAAGAGGGACTATTGGCCTACCGCCGACAGCATGATCCACGAGCTCGGGACCATCGCCATTCACTACGACGAAGTCCATGACATCTTCATTTCCGCTACTGCGAATGACGCTCGCCAGATCCTGTCGACGATGAAGGGGCTCATGGACCGCCCCGATCATCCCGTGATCCTGATTTTGACCGGAACCTACGAGCTCAAGCGTCGAATGAAGTCGGCCGAGACGAACCGCCGTTTTCTTCCGATTACCATCCCTCCTGTCGACGTCGAGACTGATCTGGACGCAGTCATCGAACAGGTGAACGCATTCTGCGACAAGGCCGGACTGTACAACGGTTTGGAAGATGAGGACTACCTGCGCCTTGTACACTCCGCTGACTACCAGTTGGGTTTGACCTTCGCTCGCGCCATGGACGGCATCGAAGAGGCTATGTTGGCTGGTGAAGACTCTCTCCGACGCATGAACCTCGCACATGCCTACCACCGGAATATGGATCGGGAGGAGGAGCTGAACGTGTTCGTCGTCGACAATTTTCGCATGCTGCGGCCCACCATGCACGAGGACGAACCGGAGGTCGACGAAGAGATCAGGCCCAAGCGCAAGGCACCGAAAAGGAGAAGACAAATTACTAGTCGCCTTGCCCTAATCGTCGATCACCGCCCCGATCAGAGCTTGACCTCGTTCGTGTCGTCACTTTCGCGCCGTAATTTCTGCGCTAACGCGCGAGCTTTCGCCCACGACATGGACATACCGTTCTCCGATATCAGAGATGGTACCGACCTCGCCCTGGCCTCGCTTGCTGCTCTGACAGACGTGGCCCCAGAACAGCTCGCGCACTCCGCTCTTCGGCGGACAGCCGGGCGCAACTTCACACTGGCCGGGCAGGAACTGACGGGCCCTGCTCTGCGACGCCATTCAGCGGTAGTATGCCCGTGTTGCCTTATCCAGGACGCGGAGACCGGCCGCTTCGGAAATGGGCTGGATATGTATCAGCGTTCGGCATGGGAGGTGGTGCATATCAGGACGTGCTCGCTCCACTCCGTTCCGCTTCTCGACCTGAAGGCGGCGGCCAACAACCACTGCGCTTTCGATTTTTTGTCCCAGTTGGATGGCCGTTTCGATCAGATTGAGACGGCGGCTAAGCGTGTCGCGCATCGAAAGGCGTCCGACTACGAAGCCTATCTACTGGAGAGGATAGCGGGGGAGCACAAGACGATGAACGGCTGGTTGGACACCCTGCCTTTTTGGCTCGCTGCAAAGCTGTGCGAGGTGATCGGTGTGCTTATATTGTTCGGTCGCACGCCCAGCCTTAGGTCGCTAACCGAACACGACTGGGCGCAGGCGGGGTCGGCGGGCTTTGACATCGTTAAGTACGGTGTCGACGCCCTGACCGACTTCCTCACCCATCTGCAGTTAAGCTCAAATTTCACCGGCGGAGCCGGTCCCAAAAATGGTATGGTCGCCTATATGAGTGGCTCGCCTCGACAGAGAGCGATCTCGATTTGGAGCCGGTCAGAAGTGTCGTCCGGGCGCATATCGTGGCCACGGCGCCCGTCGCCCCCGGTGAAGTAGTCCTGGGACAATTTGTCACCGAGCGACGCGTGCATTCCGTTTTCAGTGCCTCTCGAGCGTTTGGAATACACGCTTTGACCATCCGCAAGATACTTGCGGCCGCGGCGTTGTTACCTGCGAACCATCAGACGGTGGCGGACAATCAGCTGACTTTCGCTGTCGAAGCCGCTGAACAGCTACTCAAGGACATCGCAGACGGAATTCCGGCCAAGGACATCGTCGACTACCTTTCCATGACAAGAACACAGGTGAAGACTATGAAACGCGTGTTCTTTCGCCCCATTCTTGAACATCCAGGAATCGAACCCCTCTATAGAAAGACCGATCTCGACCGGTTCATGGCACGCCTGCTGGAGGGTGCCGTTGAAGTGAAAAGTGGATCCCTTGAGCAAGGCCAGCTCTCCAGGATGTCCATAGCGAACGCGACCGCTCGCGCGAACTGCAAGGTGCAAGACGTAGTCCAGCTGGTCCTCGAACGTCGCCTAAGCTGGACAGGACGTGATGCTTCGCTCACCGGATTTGCAAGTGTTATGGTCGATTTGGAAGAACTGAAGTCATTGGTTCGTCTAAACCCACTCGATGGTGTTCCGACGAGGGCATTCGCTGATTCATTTGGCCTTACAGATCGCGCTGCGACCCAGTTGATCGCCAACGGACTTATTTCTGGCACGCAAGCAATAAATCCGATCAATCGATGCCCTGTAACAATAGTTACGACAGCGGTCGATAACGAACTCCGCAAGGAGTTTGTTTCCTTGCGTGATCTTGCCAGAGAGAAAAATCTAAACTCTAGGCGACTTCGCCGGGAGCTGGAGGAGAATGAGGTCTTCCCGGTTCCAGATTGGCTGGAGTGCGGTGCAATCGTGTACCGCCGAGAACATCTGGTTCGATAACAAACTTGAACTATCAATTCCCAGCGCCCCGGGGTTTCCCGGGGCATTT
This sequence comes from Devosia sp. J2-20, assembly GCF_055808475.1. Taxonomy (NCBI): domain Bacteria; kingdom Pseudomonadati; phylum Pseudomonadota; class Alphaproteobacteria; order Hyphomicrobiales; family Devosiaceae; genus Devosia; species Devosia sp. J2-20. Next base: position 1,846,371 of record NZ_CM147870.1, read on the forward strand.
TTTTGTCCACGGCAACGTTTGTTCGTCCAACTGGCGCTATAGGACCAAAACTGTGGTAATTCCAGACCCAAGATTGTGATCTCGTCAATACCAGCCGTTCTGACGTATTGCAAAAGGCGCACTCATATAAATCAAAGGGTTAGCGCCCTATTCAACACCTGAACTATGGCGAACGGCACAATAGTAATAATCATCGAACTAATGGCCGCCTTCAGCGGCCATTAGTCTTTCGGGTATTAAATTCCATGGCTCAAAAAATATTTCATGTATTTGTTAGCTCTACATATTCCGATCTCACAGAAGAGCGCAAGAAAATAAGCGAGGCTATAGCCAAGGCGGGGTATGTCCCGGAAGGGATGGAACTATTCCCCGCCTCTAGCCAGAAACAATTTGAGTTTATTAAGAGAGTAATTGATCGGCGCGACTACTACGTAGTTGTTATTGGCGGCAGATATGGCAGTCTTGCTGACGATTCTGTTAGCTATACTGAAAAGGAATACGAATACGCTCAGAAAAAAGGGATACCCGCGCTAGCATTTCTTCATAAGCACCCGGACGCAATATCCGCTTCAAAGACAGATAGCAGTAATCCGGATCATGTGGCTAAGCTCGCTGCATTTCGCACCAAGCTGAGTGCGAGCGCTATGGTGGATTTTTGGGACAACTCCGCAGATTTGGCCACGAGCGTTGTTATTGCGTTAGGCCAAGAGGCCACGCTTAATCCAGGTTTGGGATGGGTGCGAGGAGATCAGGCGGTCGATCCCAAAATTTTCGAGGATCTGGCGTCGGCGCGAGCCCGAGTGGAATACCTACAAACTCAGCTCGCCAATTCCGTATCAGAAGAAGTCAACTTCCCGAGAAACATTGCCTCTATTGAATCCGAAATTGAAGTGGAATATTCGGTAGATCACTTTGAGCGACAGAAAGAAGGTGAGGAATACAAGGCAGTAAGTACGGAGGACGGAATCACTACAACTTCATCGTGGAAAGAAGTGTTTCTTCTGCTACAAAGCTACATCCACAAGAAATTTAATGAGCGGAGGCTAGCCATAGAGCTTCCTGAGCAATTGGCTATCTCCCACGGCATTGATCACCTGAGTGACTCATTTCCAGCGTTCAATATTTATTCACTAGTATCGCCGACAAAAGAGCAATTCCGCCATCAGTTTGAGGCCCTCGGATTGATATATGCGGATTATGTTGTATCGACTAATTCGGCTGGAGTGGACACTTCAGATTACATATGGATGCTGACTGAAAAAGGTCGTCGATTTGTGGCGCAATCTTTGGCAGAGAAGTCTCCATATTAGCGGTTCAAGCGAGCGTTAGCTGTCCGTGCGCGTGGATAAACCTCAGGATGGACCCCGGCCTGCGCCGGGGTGACACCGTGGGTGCGGAAATAGCCGCGTCATAGCCCCACATCAGCTGAGAGATCGCGCCAGTCCGGGTTCATGGCTTCGATCAGCCGGTCCTTCCAGGGACGGTGCCAATCCTTGATGCGCTTTTCGCGGGTGATGGCGGCCTCAGGATCGTCATGCACCTCGTACCAGACCAGCTTGTCGCAGTCGTAGCGGTCGGTGAAGCTACCCTTGAAGACATGGTTCTTGTGCTGCCAGACACGGCCTGCGGGATCACTGGTCACGCCGGTATAGATCGTGCCGTGCTTGCGATTGGCCATGATGTAGACGAGAAAAACCTTGTCCATGCGACTGAGAATGGCTTTGTCGCTGAGAACCTTCAACACTCTCGGTGTCATTCCGGCGCAGGCCGGAATCCATCCTGAGAGAGCCCAACGTTCATAATGCGTGGAAAGACCTCAGGACGGCGCCAGCCGGAACCTGTCTTCGGGCGCGAAGCGAGGCGGCGGTCGGAACTTCACCGTGTGCGGGGATCCACTGCTCCCGCAAACTTATCCCCGCCCCCACTGCCCCATGCCATCATGTCCCCGTTCCCACCAGTCACCGGTTCCAACGCAGGATCGGGTGGGCGGTCCGGGGGATGGGGGCGCCTGTCCAGTGGGGCAAGCGGCAGTCGCGTCTGAAATACCGGCGCAGGCTGAACCGACCCTCGCGCAAAACCGGTTCGTGACGGGCGGCCCTTGGCTCCCCACCACACACTACCCCTTGGCCGGGTCAACGGCCGCCCGTTACCCGTGTACCCGCGAGGCCAATCCGGCCGGGCGGCGCATCGTCATGCGGATTTGCCTGTGCCTTCTGCCAGTCGCCGAATTTGCGCGTCCAAGCCGGGCGTCAGCCAAACCGTCCCGCAGCCTGCGGTAAGCTTGACGCGTCTGCCGTGCCGGTAACGGCCAGGCCCTACCAGTTGGTGAAGGAGCCGTCGCGGCGGCGCAGATGGGGGGCTTCGCTGAAGGCAAAGCTCTGTCTGGCTACAAGGGCCTCATTGACCTCCACGCCCAGGCCGGGGGTGTCGGGGACGATATAGACGGCCCGGTTCAGCTCGGGTTTGACGGGGAAGAATGCGGAATCGTCAAAACCGAGATGGGTCTCGGCAGGCGAGGCGCGGGTTTCCAGCCAGGCAAAATTGGCGACACAGGCCGAGAAGTGAATGGTGGCGGCAGTGCAGATGGGCCCCAGCGGGTTGTGCGGCATCATGTCGACATAGTGCGCCTCGCTCCAGCCGGCGATCTTCATCGCCTCGGTCAGCCCACCCACATTGCAGACATCGAGCCGGTTGAACTGGTGGATGTCGCGCTCGATGAAGGGCAGGAACTGCCACTTGCTGGAGAATTCCTCGCCGATGGCGAAGGGAATATCGGTCAGGCGCCGCAGGGCTTCATAGGCGGCGGGGCTTTCGTCGCGGATCGGTTCTTCGAGGAAATCCAGCGTGCCGCGCGGCATTTTCTGGCAGAAGCTGGCAGCCTCGGCGACACTGAGCCGGTGGTGATAATCAATGCCGAGCACGATGTCCGGGCCCAGCACTTCGCGTGCCCTGGTGCACCACTTGGCTGAGGGCGCGATGTGTTCGCGCGGCTCGTAGATGTCCTTGTTTTCATGGCCTGAAGGCGATAGCCGCATCGCGGTCCAGCCAGCATCAACCAGCATCTGGGCCTGTTCGATCATGGCCGGTCCGGGCTCGCCAAACGTGCTGGCAAAGGTCGGGATATGATGGCGCTGCTTGCCGCCCAGCAGCTGATGGACCGGCACGCCAAGGGCCTTGCCCTTGATGTCGTAGAGCGCGATGTCGATCGCCGAAATGGCCGCGGTGAGCACGCGGCCGCCTTCAAAATACTGGCTGCGGTACATTTCCTGCCACAGGGCGCCGATGGCAAAGGGATCCCTCCCGATCAGGAATTCGGCAAAGTGCTCAATAGCGCCAACGACGGCCTTTTCCCGGCTCGAGAGCCCGCTCTCGCCCCAGCCGTAAATGCCCTCATCGGTCTCGACCTTGACCAGCAGCTGGTTGCGCACCCCGACCTTGACGGCATAGCACACGATATTGGTGATCTTCATTCTGGGCGTCCTTGCCGGTCGGTGATTGTCCTGCGCGGTTTGAGCATAAACCCGATGTTGGCTGCGGCCAAAGCCTGGCGCAGAACCCAGGCGAAAGACGACAGCGCCCGGCCGATGGGATACCGGTCGGGCGCAGGAGGGGTGATCCGTGTTGTGGCTATCGGAGCCGGACGACGAGCACCCCGCGTGGCGGCAGCGTGACGCTGGAACCCTCAAGCACCGTCCCCTCATCGATCCAGCTTGGCGTATCGAAACCGGCAGGCGCCTTGTCGCCGATAGTGACGCTGCTGGTCTGGGGCACGCGGGTGTGGTTTATCATCCACAGATAGCTGCCGGTGGCGTCGTCATGCAGGCGTGCCTGCACCGCATTATTGCCCAGCGTGACATGCTGGGTCTTGCCCAACCAGGCAAAGACCGCCGCGAAATACTCACGATTGGCGTCAGTCGAGGTACGGAAATAGGTGATGGAGGGATTGCTGCCCACCAGCAGGGTCTTACCTGTGCCCGCCTGATGCTCGACAATGGCGAGGCGCCCATCGGTAAAGCGCGCGCGCTCCACACCGCCGGCCAGTTCATAGGCCTGCAGGAAGCCGCCCCCGGTGACCGTGTTGCCATCGAGATCGAAGGCCACGCGGTCGCCAATATCGGGCATGAACTCGACCTCGGTTTCGCGGGCGCCAAAGATGGCGTCGAGCCCGTTATTGGGCTGCACGGTGCCGACCTTGCCGCGATCACCGAAATAGCCCGGGCAGGCTTCGCTGATCAGCTTGCCGCCGGCCTTCACCCATGCTGCCAGACGTGCTGCATTCTCCGAGTTCAGCGAGATCGGGTATGGCGCGTAGATGGCGTCATAGTGCGCAATGTCGTCGATATGAACCCAGTCGGCCTGAATGCCATTGTCGAAGAACCCGCGATAGGCACCCCACATGGCATCCCCATAGGTGGTAGGCTGATGCCTGTGGTTGAGCAGGTAATCCCAGGCCTGGGCCTCCGGAATGACCAGAATGCCGATATCACCCTTGCGCGGCCGCGCCTTGAACACGGCGGCCTGCTCGGGGGCATTGGCCCATTTGGCCATGCCGCTGGCCATGTCGGAGCGCGGTGTGCGCGAGCCGTCCATGCCGTAGGAGCCGAAGGCGCCAAACAGCGACCCATCGAGCAGGGGGCGATAGCGCAGGTTGAGTACGCCCGTGGCCCCGGCGGCAAACGACGTCATGGTCCAGACCTTGATATCGTCAGGCTCGGCGACGCGCCCATCATCCTTGTCGCGGCCAAGTACCTGTGGCTGCATCCATAGCGGGCCACCCTGGCGCTCGGCATGCCAGAACGGCTTGCCCCGCGATGCGGCGCGGGTCAGGTCGGCGCCAAAGAAGTTGCGCCATGGCTGGTTGCCCTTGCGCGCTGGGATCCAGGTCATGCCATAGAGCTCGACCTTGGAGGCGGCGAGCCAGTCATCGCAGCCGCCAGAAATCATGTTGGGGATGGCGCCGGCAATGCCATGGGCGGCGATCAGGCAATCGGGATCAATGCTCCGCACCAGATCGATGCGCCACTGCATCTGTTCGTAGAAATTGTCGCGCTTGAAGGTCACCCAGTCCAGGCTTTCGGGATAGGGACCAATCTCTACCGGTGGCTCGACATCGAGCCAGTCAGCGTGGCTGTAGCGGTACCAGGCCTGGCTGAGGGTTTCGAGATCGCCATACTTGGCCTTGAGCCAGTCGCGAAACGCCTGCTTGGTGAACTCGGAATAATCCACCAGTGGCGAGTAATTGCACTCGTTCCAGACGTCATAGCCGAGCAGGCCCTTGTGCCCCTTGTAGCGGGTCACCAGCGCCTTGAGGAAGTTGCCGGCGGCTTCCTTGACCTCGGGGCAGTTGAGGGTCAATGCCCCTGCCCCGCCGCCATTATTGGCGAAGCCGCCAGTGGCTGACGACTGGCCCATGGTCGAGGGCAGCGGCGTGCCGTCGCCGCGCAGCTGGCGTGCATGGGCAAATTTGCGCATCGCCCAGTCCGGCACACTGTGGATCAGTTCGGCGATAATGGTCTTGATGCCGTTCTCGGCCGCCAGATCGAGCTGGCGGTCGAATTCGGCCCAGTCATATTGGCCCGGCTTGCGCTCAATGGCGCTCCACATGAACCAGTGACGGAAGACATTCAGGCCATCCTGGCTGGCGACCCCGTAATCGCGCTCCCAATCCTCGCGGGGTGGGTTGGACTTGCGGAAATATACCGCCCCAAATGGGACTTGAGGGACATCTTTCAACGACATTTCTTGGCTCCTTGAGGCAAAGTTCAAGCGTTCGGCAAAACGGGGTTTTGCCGTCAGGAATGGATTGGGTCGCGATACGTTGGTCGGCTAGCCGGTCTGGCCGGCCAGGGCTTCCAGGGTCAGGATCAGGGCGGAGTGGTCCTTGTCGCCATCGCCGCGGGCGATCGCTGAATTCATCAATTGCTGGGTTGTCGCGGTGTTGGGTAGCGCCAGGTTCAGCGCCTTGGCGCCGTCAACGGCCAAACCCAGATCCTTGCGATGCAGGCGAATACGGAAACCGGGATCGAATGTGCGGTTGATCATGCGTTCGCCATGCACCTCGAGAATGCGCGAGGCGGCAAAGCCTCCCATCAACGCTTCGCGGACCTTGGCCGGATCGGCTCCAGCTGCCTTGGCGAAGGTCATGGCCTCGCTGACCGCGGCGATGGTCAGGCCGACGATGATCTGGTTGGCGACCTTGCAGGTCTGGCCAGCGCCAACGTCACCGACGAGCGTAATGTTCTTGCCCATCAGTTCGAGCAGCGGCCGCGCGCGTTCAAAAGCAGCTGTCGTGCCGCCGCACATGATGGTCAGCGCGGCGTTCTTGGCGCCAACTTCGCCACCGGAGACCGGAGCGTCGAGGTAGTCACACCCCAGATCGGCAAGCCTGGCGGCAAAGGCCTGGGTTTGGACAGGCGAGATCGAACTCATGTCGATCACCAGCTTGCCCTTGCTCAGACCTTCGGCGACGCCATTGGGTCCGAACAGGACAGCGTCGACGTCCGGGGTGTCGGGTAGCATCAGGATGATGATATCCGCGGCCTGGGCAACAGCCCTGGCACTGTCGAGCGGAGTGCCGCCCTGCTCCACCAGATGTTGGCAAACCGGCTTGACCCGATTGAGGAAGACGCTGTGCCCGGCGGCAATCAGGTGGCCCGCCATGGGGGATCCCATGACACCAAGGCCGATAAATCCGATGTTCATTTTGACGTCCTCACAGATAAGGTTTCATCCAGCCCAGACCGGCACTGGTGCCAGCCAGAGGCTTGTATTCGCAGCCGATCCAGCCGGCATAGCCGAGCTTTTCGAGGGTCGCGAAGATGATTGGATAGTTGATCTCGCCAGTTCCGGGTTCGTTGCGGCCGGGATTGTCAGCGATCTGGATATGGGCGATCCGCTCACGCAGCCGCTCATAGGTGGCCAGCAGGTCACCCTGCATCACCTGGGTGTGGTAGATGTCATATTGCAGGAACAGATTGTCGGATCCCACGGCCTCGAAGACGGCTTCGGCATGATCGGTCGTGGAAACAAAAAAGCCCGGAATGTCCCGCAAGTTGATGGGTTCAAGCAGTAACTTGATGCCTGCATCAGCCAGTCTGGGTGCGGCATAGGCGAGATTTTTCACCAGCGTATCCTGCAGCACACCATGGTCAACGCCTTTGGGTGCAATTCCCGCCAGGCAGTTGATCCTGCTGCAGTTCAGTGCCTTGCCATATTCAATTGCCGTAGCAATCCCAGCCTGAAATTCCTCGATGCGATCTGGCAGGCAACCAATGCCATGTTCGCCACCCGCCCAGTCGCCCGCAGGCAGGTTGAACAGCGCCTGTTCAAGCTTGTGCTTGACCAGTTGTGCGGCAATGGCCTGGGGATCTTCTGCGTAAGGACCGACATATTCGACAGCGCCGAAGCCGTCGCGGGCGGCTGCCTCGAAGCGGTCGAGAAACGGCAGGTCGGCGTAGAGAAACGATAGATTGGCAGCAAAACGTGGCACTGGATTATCCCTGTTTGTTGAACCGCGTGCGGTGCATCATGCGCTTATGACGCGGGTTCGGGTTGGGCACGGCAGAGATCAGGCTCTGCGTGTAAGGTTGTTGCGGTGTGGTGCAGATCTGCTCGGTGTCGCCCAGCTCGACAATCTTGCCGCGGTGCATAACGGCGACCCGGTCGCAGAAATAGCGGACCACCGAGATGTCGTGCGAGATGAAGATGAAGCTCAGCGACAGCCGCTGTTGGATCTGCAGCAACAGATCAAGGATCTGGGCGCGGATCGAGACATCGAGTGCCGCCGTCGCCTCATCGGCGATGATTACCTTGGGATCCAGAGCCAGAGCGCGGGCAATGCCAATACGCTGACGCTGGCCGCCGGAGAAGGCGTGCGGATAGCGCTCCATGGTCAGCGGATCGAGCCCCACCAGTTCGAGCAGTTCGGCAACCCGATCATCGAGCTCTGCGCCATGCATGGTGCCACTGACGATGAGGGGATCGGCAACGATCTGGCGCACCGTCATGCGCGGATTGAGCGAGGCAAAAGGATCCTGAAAAATCAGGCGAACATCGCGATGGAAGTCTCTCAGGCCGCCCTTGTCGAGCGAAGTCACCTCAAGCGCATCGGCGCCGTCATTGCGGTGATAGAGCACCGAGCCCGATGTGGGTTCGACAGTCCGCAAAATGAGACGGCCAAGCGTTGTCTTGCCCGATCCGCTTTCGCCTACGATGCCGAGATTTTCCCCAGGCATCAGGTCAAAGCTGACCTCGTCCACCGCCTTGAGCGCATAGCTGTTTGAGCCCAGCCAGCCGGTGGTGGCTCCATAGACCTTGGTTAGGTCGCGTACCTGCAGCACGGGGGTAACGCCATCACGCGCAGGCTTGGCGGCGCGCTGCAGGTGCCCCTGTTCGAGCTTGACCGTCGCGGCCAGCAGCCGCTTGGTATAGGGATGCTGGGCGTCGTGGAAAATGTCGTCTACCCCGCCCTGCTCGACAATGCGCCCATAATGCATGACGGCCACAGCATCGGCCACTTCGGCGACGACCCCCATATCATGGGTGATCAGCAGCATGGCCATACCGCGGCTGACCTGCAGTCGGCGGATCAGATCCAGGATTTCAGCCTGGGTGGTCACATCCAGTGCTGTGGTGGGCTCGTCTGCGATCAGGATTTCCGGATCGGCTGCCAGCGCCATCGCGATCATCGCCCGCTGGCGCATGCCCCCGGAAAACTCGAACGTATAGCGGTCCACCATTTTGTCGGGGTCGGGAATTTCCACCTGGCGCAGCAGCGCGATGGCTTCATCGCGGGCTTCCTGCTTGCTCATGCGTCGATGCAGTTGCACCGCCTCAATGATCTGAGAGCCAATGGTGTGGACGGGCGAAAGCGAGCTCATCGGCTCCTGAAAGATCAGACCGATGCGGCCGCCGCGAATGTGCAGCAGTTCACGGCTGCGTTCATTGAGCGGCGCGATATCGATTTCCGCTTCCTTGCCACGCAGCAGGATCTTGCCGCTGGTGATCGACCCATTGCGATCGAGAATGCGCAGCAGCGCCCGTGCCGTGACGCTCTTGCCAGATCCACTTTCACCGACCAGACACAGGGTCTGACCACGGCGCAGCACGAAGCTGACATCGCGCACGGCGTGCAGAATATTGGTGCGCAGACGGAAGTCGAGGCTGAGGTTCTCAACCGACAGGACAATATCGGCATCCTCGGTGGAGATGTTGGCGTGCGGCTGTTGAAGCGTATCTTGCATGGTCATCAGCCTCAGCTTTCGTACGGATCGGCGGCATCACGCATGCCATCACCGAGGAAGTTGAAGGACAGCACCGCGATCACCACGGCACCGGCGGGCCAGATCAGCAGCCAGGGCGCAGTGGCAATCGTGCGCACGTTCTGGGCGTCCTGCAGCAACACGCCCCAGGAGACGACCGGCGCCTTGAGCCCGATGCCAAGGAAACTCAACGCCGTCTCGGCGACGATCATCGTTGGTAGTGCCAGGGTGACCACAGCCAGGATGTGGCTGGTCAGTGATGGCAGGATGTGGCGGAATATCAGGCGACGTTCACGCGAACCATCCAGACGCGCGGCAGTAACGAAGTCTTCGCTGCGCAGCGCGAAGAACCGTCCACGGACCTCTCGCGCCAGCCCGGTCCAGCCAAACAGCAACACGATAAGGGTGATGATGAAGTACACTTGAAGAGGCGACCACGTGATGGGGATCGCTGCCGCCAGCCCCAGCCATAATGGAATGGTTGGCATGGAGCTGATGATCTCGATGCCCCGCTGAATGGTCATGTCCACCCAGCCGCCATAAAAGCCTGACAGGCTGCCCAGGGTGACACCAAAACAAAGGCTCACCAGCACGCCGACCAGGCCGATCGACATCGATATACGGGTGCCATAGATCAGACGGCTCAGCAGATCACGGCCCAGCTTGTCGCTGCCCATCAGATACATGGTGTCGGTGGCCTTGAGCGGCCCCATCAGGTGCAGATCTGCCGGGATCAGACCCCAGAGCTTATATTCCGGGCCGCGCACGAAGAATCCGATGGGCACGATCAGCGTGTCATCGACCACGAAAGTCCGGCGCAGCGATTCTGGATCCACACTCTGGGTGTACCCTTTGACATGTGGCAGGAAACGGCTTGAGCCATCCTCGGCCGGTGCGAACAGCGAAATCGACTGCGGTGGCGCGTAGGTGAACTGCGGCCGCGATGCCTCGGGCAAGGCGGGCGCCAGAAACTCGGCGAACAGCCCGATAAAGTAGAGCATCAGGATAAGGCTGCCGGCAAAGACCGCCACCTTGTTGCGGCGAAACTTGTGCCAGATCAGGGTCCATTGGCCTGCGGCCGCCATGTTCTCGGGTGCGGTGCCGGTTGCCAGTGCGCTGGTGGCCGGGGCGCTTTCGAGATCATCGGTGATAAAGCTGTGCGCGGTCATCAGTTGAACCTTATTCTTGGGTCAAGCAGGGCCAGAAGAATGTCCGAGATCAGCATGCCCACCAGGGTAAGCGCGCCCATCAGCAGGATGAAACTGCCGGCCAGATACATGTCCTGCGACACCAGGGCGCGCAGCAGCAGCGGCCCGGCGGTTGGCAGATTGAGCACGATGGCGGTGATGGTGACCCCGGAGATCAGCTCGGGCAGCACCCAGCCAATCGCGGAAACAAAGGGGTTGAGCGCGATACGCAGCGGGTATTTCAGCACGACCTTGTATTCGGGCAGCCCCTTGGCCTTGGCCGTCACGACATAGGGCTTGTTCAACTCGTCAGTGAGATTGGCGCGCAGGATGCGGATCAGCGCCGCGGTGCCGGAGGTGCCGATCACGATGACCGGGATCCAAAGATGGGCCAGCAGGTCAAGAAACTTGGGCATCGACCAAGCCGCGTCGATGAATTCCTGCGATTGCAGGCCGCCAACATTCTGCCCCAGATACTTGTAGGACACATACATCAGCGTCAGGGCCAGAATGAAGTTGGGAATGGCCAGGCCAATGAACCCGAACAGCGTGGCGACGTGATCGCCCACGGAGTGACGGCGCATGGCTGAAAAGATGCCGATGGGCAGTGCCACGGCCCACACGAACAGCAGCGCGGCAACCGATATGGCCAGGGTCGAGCCCATACGTTCCCAGATCAGTTCCGAAACCGGCCGGTTCCAGTCGAAGGAATAGCCAAAATCGCCACGGAACAGGATGCCACTGATCCATTTGCCATACTGGACCCAGATCGGGTCATCGAAGCCATAGACAGCGCGCAACTGCGCGATCTGGGCGGGGTCGACATTCTCGCCATTCTCGCTCATGCGGGCGATCAGCGAGGTAAGATAATCGCCCGGCGGCAGCTGGATGATCATGAAGGCGATCATCGAGATGCCGAACAGGGTCGGGATCATGTAGAGCAGTCGCTTGATGATGTATTTCAGCATTTGTGTCCGGCCCAAGCCGCTCCTATGCCCAAACGACGTGTACGACTTCGAGCAGGTCAATATCGGGGACCGTAATGGTCACCCGTCCCTGGCTCACCGTTGCAGCCGCTGTGGTGCCGCGCACCAGCAAATGCGCACTCGCCAACTGTCTGCCCGTCGGAATTGCAATGCTCACGGTCTGCTCGCCCACGGGGTAGAACTCGCGGATCGGGCCCTTCATCATCATCGGATTGGTCAGATTGAACAGCAGCACAGCGCGTTCATCGGCATTGTCGCGGATGGCGACGTCCAGCACGGAGGCCCCGCTCAGTTCCACCTCGGGCCGACCACCGAGTGCCCAGCGCACCGCATTGGTCATCATGCGGCTATGGTCGAGAGCCTGTACGTCGTGAAAGATCGCGCCGATATTCCACGGAATGAACACGGTGCGGCCGCCACTATCATGCTCGCGCACGACCATAGCAGCGCCCTGGGGCTCCTGACGCGGGTAGACTTCTTCCATCGGCAGGTCAGGAAAGTCGGGCACGTAGAGCACAGGCGCTGTGGCGCCCGAGATGGGCTCAACCGCCATCAGATGCGTGCCGCCAATGATCCGCTCGGCCCCGTCAAAACCTGCATTGATCGGGTGATCTCCCGCAAAGGAGACATAGGTGTTCTTGACCGGTCCCCGCATGGCGTTGAGGCGGTTCGCGCCCAGCACGTCACCCAGACCAAGGGCATTGCGCGGCTCGTTATTGGCATTGCGGGTGGCGGTCTCGTTAGCCGCCACCAGACTGCCACCGCGGGCCACATAGTCTGCCAGCATGGCGCATTGCGCATCTGACAGGCAGACCGCATTGGCCAGAATGATGACCTTGAACTTGTCCAGCATAGCCGGCGTCATCGCCTGATCGGAGACCAGTTCAAACGGTAGCTTGGCTTCGACCAGAGCCTGATAAAACCCCAGATCATCGGCCTCGGCGGCGCGGCGCGTATCCTGGCCGTGATGCCGCAACGTGGTTGCGGGATCGAGCAATGCGATCTGGGAGGTGGGCGTCAGTTTGGCCAACACCGGTTCGAGCCGGGCATGCAGTCCAAAACTGTCGGCGACCGGCTGGATCCAGCGCTGGTCAGGCACCACGCCATTGAACTTGGTGAACCAGGGCAACATGCCGTGGGTTGCGCCATTGGTGATCCATGACTGGATTTCGGGTCCCGTGGTCACTGAATCCTTCCAGCGATGTTCTTCTTCGGGGCCAATCGAGGTGATCAGGATGGCAGGACGCTCGCGGAACGTGGCGCGCATGCGCTTGCCGTTGCGACCGGCCATCCAGATCGATTCCGTGCCCCGGCGCCCCTGATCGTCGACCACCAGGAATGGGCAGTGCTTTTCGATCAGACCGAGATCGAACTCGGTCAGCGAGACGCCGCCCATATTGGGAATGAAACTGGCATTGGGGCGGATGGATTTGACCAGATCGTCCCAATCGACAACCAGTTGCGTCAACACCTGGCGGCGCCACGCGGTCCACCCCATCCAGGCCGGATCGTCCAGGCTTGAGGTTCGCGGCAGGTCCAGGCCGGTCGCAGTCTTGAAACGGGTGGTGCAGCTATCACAGTAACACACGCCATGGCCCTGCCAGCGATTGGCGAACACGGCGTCAATGTCATAGTTCTCGACAATCTCGCGGATCACCTGCGGCATGAATTTCTGGTTGTAATCGCCATAGGCGCAGGTCACCCAGACATCGGGAAAGGCCCAGTGGCGGCGCTTGTTGCCGTCGCGATCGACGGCGATCCATTCGGGGTGCGCGTCGGCGGCATCCTGATGGATGGCATGTGGGTCCACGCGCGCCATGACGTGCATGTTCAGGCTGCGCGCGCCCTCGACCAGTGCGCCAAAGGGGTCGCTATCGCCGATAAACTTGGAGACATAGTGATAAGGCACCTTGCTGGGGTAGTAGGCGACATATCCACCAGCGCTCAGACAGGTCGCGTTGGACTGGGTGCGCTTGAAAATATCGATCCACTGATCGGGGTCGTATTTGACCGGATCATCTTCAGCCAGCGTCAACTGCGTCCAGCGCGTTGCGGAACGATACCAGTCGGGCTGGCGGAGATGAGAATTGGTCGGCGTTGCAAGAGCGTCCATGCCAGCCTCTGAATGCGAGATACAGGGAGCCCGCGCTGACCCTTGCGGGCCAGCGGGGAAATCATCGTCAAAGCGTCGTTCAGGACTTGAAGAACTGCTCGGGCCGGGTTGGCCCCGGGGTTGGCCAGCCGAACGAATTGGGCATGGTCTTGGTCACGTTGACCATGTCGTTCTTGACCACGCCGTAGCCGTCCGGTGGCAGGCTGACGCCGAACACCAGGAACTGGTCTGCAGCGTTTTCCAGCAGTTCTGACATCAGGGCGTTCTGCTTTTCCGGATTACCTGTCGCCAGCAATTGGCGGTACAGGTCCTGCTGCGCCTTGATCTCGGCAGTCGGTTCGATTGCCTGCGGATTGGTCGGCTCGGTGTAGTAGAGGTTCCAGCCCGGCGCGTAGAGCGCATTGGAATTGAACGGCACGAAGTAGCGGGCATCGAGCATGGCCGCGACGCCGCCATTGGCACCGAACTGATGACAGGTAGCATCAAACTCACGGCCGTTGCGGACGCGCGTTTCCCAGAGCGAGCGATCCATGGTGCGGACCTGGGCATCGATGCCAACGGCCTGAAACATCGGAATGGCCAGTTGCAGCATGTCGGTGAAGGTCGTGCGGCTCTGGTCGATCTCGAAGATGATCGAGAGACGCCGACCTTCGGCATCCAGTCGATAGCCACTGTCGTCCTTCTCGGGCACCAGCGTGTCGAGCAACGCGTTGGCTGCGTCCGGATCATACTCGGTGTGCTGGGTCGCCAGCCGCTCATTGTAGAGCGGATCATCGGGGTTGATGCTTGGCTGGGCCGGAGATCCCTGCCCCACAAACACCGCGTCGATCAGCGCCTGGCGATCCACGGCCACCGACATCGCCTCGCGGAAGGCGCGGGTATTGAACAGCGCATTCTTGGTGGCGTCGGTGTGGTTCAGGTTGAGCTGGAACACCATGACATTGGCGGCGGTTTCCTTGAGCGTATAGAAGCCGTAATCGCCGCTTTCCTGCCCATCAAACAGCACCGGCTTGTTGGTCGGTGTGGCGATGTACTGGTCCATCATGTCGATCTCGCCCTGCAGGGTCTTGAGCAGCAGGACTTCTGGGTCGGCGACCATCTGGTACACGACGCGATCAAAATAAGGCAGTTGCGTGCCCGCAGTATCGATCTTGAAATAATAGGGGTTGCGAACAGCGATCGCCTGCTCGGTATTCTGACCCGGCGCGGATTGCCAGGTCCAGGCCATCAGCGTGGGACGCTCGGAATTGGCGAAGAAGGTATTGTCGTCATCCAGACCGTTTTCGCGCTGGAACAGAGCAATCCAGCTTTCCAGGCCGGCTTCCTTGGCCAGCTGGTCGGCATCGGGATTGTACTTGATGTGGAACTTCTCGAGGTAGTGGCGCGGTGCCTGCGTGGTGTGATCATCACGGGCCCAGGCCATACGCTGGACAAAGAAGCCGTTGGGGCCCTTGAACGTCACCTTGAAGTTGAAATCGTCGATGATCGTCAGCTTGCCAAACTCGCCATCCACTTTCCAGAAACTTGATCCGCCCTTGGAGACGTCGGTGTCGGTCAGGATGTCGTCATACCAGAACTGAATATCTGCGGTGGTATAGGGCGCGCCGTCTGACCACTTCAGCCCCTTGCGGAGGCGGAAGCTATATTCGGTTGAATCATCGTTGACCTCATAGCCCTCGGCCACATTAGGCGTCAGACCGGACCAATCGGGCGTGAAGCGGATCAGTGGCTCATAGCCTTGATAGCGCACGATCATCGACAGCGAACCGCCGCCAACCAGAGCATGGCGCCAGTCGCCGCCCTGTTTGCCGGGGCGCTCGGTCGGGGTGATGACCAGGGGATTTTCAGGCAGACGCTGGTCAATGGGTGGCAATGCGCCGCTATCAACCTGGGCCTGCAATGACGGGGATTCTACTGCCTCCTGAGCGCGGATCAGTCCAGGGACTGCCATCGCACCCACAAAGGCGGAACTGGCAGCGACAAACGCGCGTCGGCTTATTCTAACCATATCGAACTCCTCCTCAGCCGCGCTGTTTTGTAACATGTTAGCGGCTAGCTGCAGGCTTGCGTATAGCTTTTGTTAGGTAAAGCGTTATGTGCAAAAAAATTGCCGAATGTGCGTAAGTTGGTCAGCCATACTGCCTTACCCGCCAGACATAAACACACCTTTAGTGCCAACTATTGCGGTTTCATATAAACCATTCTACCTAACGTTATGTCGCTGATAGGTGAGCGAGGAGCAGACGATGGCCAAAATCACGCTGTCCAAAATTGCTGCGGTGTCCGGGCTGTCCAAGTTCGCTGTTTCGCGGGCACTTGCCGGAAAATCCGGCGTTAGCGAGGACACCAGAAAGCGCGTCGAGCAGATTGCCGCTGAGCTTGGCTATCAGAAGGCCACGCCCAAGGGCGAAGCCCCGACCATTGGCGTGATCTTCCACGATGCTGATCTGATCAACAGCGAACTGCATCTACTGGTTCAAAACGGCGTTCAGGCTGAGGCACACCGACTGGGCTACCGTACCAGCATGCGCTGGACACATGATCCCGCCGAGATGGAAACGCTGATCGCCAGTTGCAGCGGCGCCATCCTGGTCGGCACCCATGATCGCCAATGTCTGGATCGGGCCTACGCTGTTGGTAAGCCGCTGGTCCGTACCGGTTGGCTGGATGCGCTCGAACAGGTCGACCAGGTTTGCTCGACGGACCATGAAGCGGGCTCCGCAGTGGCGCTGTATCTGCTTGGACTGGGGCACCGTTCGGTGGCCTATGTTCAGGGCACCCCGGGCTATCGGGGCCGCGTTGAGCGCCACTATGGCGCCCGGGAAGTGTTCGAGCGACATGGTGACGTCGAGTTCACCAACCTAAAGTTCGATGCCGAGAACCGCTTCTCTGAAGTGCTCGCGGCGCTGCATGAGCAGGGAACCGTGCCCACCGCCTTTTTCTGCGCGCATGACGGACTGGCGGTGACCGTCATTTCCGAACTGCTGCGTCTTGGCTACCACATTCCCGACGATGTCTCGGTAATAGGCTTTGGTGACAATTCCGCTGCCCAGCAGATTTCTCCAGCGCTGACGACCGTGAAAGTCCATGGCTACAGCATCGGCACCGCAAGTGTGCGGATGATTGATGACCGGGTTGTCGGGCGATTGCCTCCTGCCCCGGTCCGGTTGCAGATTGCCAATGCCATTGTTGAGCGCCAGTCGGCGGGTGTCGCCAATCCCAGCCGCGCGCTCCATAGAATGGGACGTCGCCAGAGGCAGTGACTGACAGTGGTCGTCTCTAAGCCTGTTGCTCATGGTCCTGGGTGCCGGAGCGAACCCACAAACTTATCCCCGCCCCCGAAATTCCATGCCATCATGTCCGCGTTCCCACCAGTCACCGGTTCCAACGCAGGATCGGGTGGGAGGTCCGGGGGATGGGGGCGCCTGTCCAGTGGGGCAAGCGGCAGTCGCGTCTGAAATACCGACGCAGGCTGAACCGACCCTCGCGCAAAACCGGTTCGTGACGGGCGGCCCTTGGCTCCCCACCACACACTACTCCTGGCCGGGTCAACGGCCGCCCGTTACCCGTGTACCCGCGAGGCCAATCCGGCCGGGCGGCGCATCGTCATGCCTGCTATCGGGGCTCCTGCCGATTTCGGGCATAGCACCGCGTGCCGGCAAATTCGGGCAGCCAGTGCGCGCGCCGGACCGTCCACAGTTCATAGTCTGGCGTGAACTGTTCGGGGTCATCGAGCGCGCCCAGATGCACCTCAACCTCATCATCGCTGCGCGCGAAGACCGAGGAGCCACATTGGGGGCAGAAGTGACGGCCCTGATAGTCCCGCGTCTCGCCGCTGATGGTCACCGCGTGGGCCGGAAAGATCGCGGCTGCAAAGAACAGCGCGCCGTGATGCTTGCGGCAGTCCATGCAATGGCAAAGCCCCACTCGGTCCGGCTGGCCGCGCGCCACCAGCCGCACTGCGCCACACAGACATCCACCGCTGAGCTGATCCATAGAGGCCTCCCTTGGTGACGCGTTTTGGCTAGGCTGAACCGCGCCGGACGATCTCAAAGCCGATATCGTGCACTGCCTGCAGTGGCTCAGCCGAGCGGAAACGATCGACCAGGGCGTTGGCAGCCACCTGCCCCAGCACCTGACGATCAATGCGGATGCTGGTCAGGCCCGGCTCGGTGCTGGCGGCAAACTCCTGATCGCCAAACCCGATCACGGCCAGATCTTCGGGGATTTTCAGCCCGCGTTTATTGGCTTCGATCAGCACGCCCTGGGCGAACTGGTCCGAACTGCAGAACACCACCGAGCGGGGTGGCAGCCCCTGCTCCAGCAATTGGATCAGGGCATCGCGACCAAGGCCAAGCGAGGCGGAAATATCGTATTCGACACGGCCCACACTCGTACCGGTCCGCTTGGCAAAGCGGCTGGCAAAGGCATCGCGTCGGCGTACGGCGCGCTCATCGCCCGCAGTGATGGTGGTCGCGTTGAGATAGCCCGCATCAACGGCGTAGTCGGCCGCGGCCAGTCCGGCTTCGGCATGGGAAAACCCGACGCAGCAATCGATCGGCGTATCGGAAATGTCCCAGACCTCGACCACCGGAATGCCCGCATTATGCAGCATGCGGCGCGCGCCGGCGCTGTGGTGCTTGCCGGTCAGCAGAATGGCGTCGGGCCGGCGCGAGAGATGGGTGGCAATGGCCTGCTCCTCACGGCCCAGATCAAACCCGGTTTCGGACAGCATGATCTGATAGCCGTGCCCCCACATGATATTGGAGAAGGCGTGGAGCATGCTCGAATAGACAATATTGGTCACCGAGGGCACCAGCGCCGCAATCAGATTGCTCTTGCTCGACGCCAGGGCGCCGGCCACCGCATTGGGCACATAGCCGGTGCGCTCGATCGCATCATGGATGCGTTGCAGCGTTTCGGGCGAGACCTTTTCGGGCGCCGAAAGCGCGCGCGACACGGTCACCTGTGAGACGCCGGCCAACCGGCCGACTTCGGCCATGGTGACACCACCCCCTGAGGGGCGACGGGTGTTTGAACTGTCCTTGGAGCGAATTCCCATGTCAGTTCAATACCCTGCAAAACCGGCAACGGGAAGCGGGCTTGGCCTCAGATCGTGTCCCTGTTCCGGCGCGCCATGAGGATGGACAGGCCAATCGAGGTAGCGATCAGCACCCAGAGCACCATGGCGATCCAGCTCTTGGTGAAAAAGATGGTCAAATCACCGAACGATTCGAGGCTTTTGACGAAGTAGATTTCGGCCGATGGTCCCAGAATGAAGCCGATAATAAAGGGGGCGATCTCGAGCCGCAATTTGGTGGCAAGCCAACCAAACAGCCCGAAGATCAGAAGCGTCCAGACATCGAACATGATGCCGTAATTGATGGTGTAGGCGCCGATCACGCACATCATCAGGATGACCGGAAACAGGATGTGTTTGGGGACCGCCACCACCAGCGCAAACCAGCGGATGGCAAAATACATCATCAGGAACATGGCAATGTTGGCGATCACCATGGCCACAATCATGGCGTCCCAGGTGGGACCATTATTGCCGATGAAAAGCGGGCCCACCTGAATGCCCTGCAGTGCGAAGGCGCCAATCAGTAAGGCTGTAGTGGAATCGCCGGGGATGCCCAGCGATAGCAGCGGCACCAGTGCGCCGCCGGTCAGCCCATTATTGCCGGCTTCGGATGCCATGATGCCGGCCGGCTCGCCCTTGCCGAAGCGCTCGGGGTGCCGGGATGTCGTCTTGGCCGCCGTATAAGCCAGAATGGAGGCCGCCGAGCCGCCCACGCCGGGCAGGATGCCGACAAAAGTGCCGATGCCCGAGGACCGCAGCAGATTGCCGATCTGGCCCTTGAAGACAGAGAAGGAGAAGCGCGATGAGGCCCCCACCTCTATCTCGCTGAGCGACATGCCCTTGCGCATGCCCTTTTCGGCCTCGCTGAGAATGGTCGCCAGACCGAACAGTGCGATGAGCACGGGCAGCAGCGAGAAGCCGCCTTCCAGCCAGTAATCGAGCCCGGGCGGGATGAGGCGGAAATGGCCGTTGCCACCATCGGTGACGTCATAGACCCCGATCAGGCTGACGAAGATGCCCAGAAAGCCCGAGAAAATGCCCAGCAGCATATTGCTCGACAGCGCCGCCATCACCGTCAGGGCGAACAGGATGATCAGGAATTTTTCGACATAGGAAAACTTGATGGCGAAATCGGCCAGGGCCGGCGCAAAGAAATAGAGTGCGGCCAGCGACACCAGACCGCCCACCAGCGACGCCACGATGCCGATGCGCATGGCTTTCTCGCCCTCGCCGCGCTGGGCCATGGGGTAGCCGTCAAAACAGGTGGTGATCGATGAGGGGGTGCCGGGAATACCCAGCAGGACGGCCGGGACCAGCCCGCCGGAGATACCGCCGACATAAAGCCCCAGCAGCAACGCCAGGCCATTCTCGAGCCCCAGCGAATAGGTGAGCGGCAGGCAGATTGCCACCGCCATGGTGGCGGTCATGCCGGGAATGGCGCCGAAAATGATGCCCACCAACGTGCCGCCAACGGCCAGCGAAACAAAGAGCGGGGTGATGAATTCGAGGACTTCCATGGTCGCAATCCTCCGCGCTCAAGGCAGGGTCAGGTAGAAGATTTCGGTAAACAGCCACCACACCAGCACCGGGCCGAGTATGGCGACGATGGCGACGGGAATGAATTTGGCCAGCGTGCGCTGCTGCATGAAGAGCAGCCCGGTCAGCGCCAGAAACGGCACCGAGCACAGCAGGAACCCCAGACCGGTATTGGGCCAGAAGTCGCCGACCGGCACCATCAGTGAGAAGTAGAGGATGGTCAGCCCCAGCGTGCCGAAAAACCGCAGCTTGTCCATTTGCGCAAACGTTTCGCGCCACATGGTGCCTGACGCCAGGATGTCCCGCCGCTGCGTGACGAGAATGGCCAGGCCCAGGATCACCAGGATGATCCCGATCAGCGTGGGAAAGATCATGTGGGAGGTCGGAAAATCGACCGTGACGCGGGTCAGTTCACCCATTGTGGTGGTCCATCTCTGGTAAACGGAACTGCGCCCCGGCCGCGAACGGCCGAGGCAAGGTAATGGGCGCTATTCAGCCTTGAGCTGATCGACAATACCACTGATGCGATCGCGCTTGGCGCTGAGATGAGCCAGGGCCGCTTCACGGGCCTGGAAGTTCGGGATGAAGAAAGCCGCGGCCTGCTTCTGCTGGATCGAGCCTTCCGCATAGATTTCAGCCAGAGCGGCGTCGATGGTGTCCATCAGGGCCGGATCCATGTCCTTGTTGTAGAGCAGGAAGAACTCCTTATCGAAGGCGAAGTCCTCGCTGCCATCGAGCGTCACGCTGGTGGCCGGGCTGGCGAACTGCATGAAGTCGTCGCGCGTCGTGTCGCCCATACCGGCCTCGGGGGCCTGCTCAAGCGTCGCGGGGCGTGCGGTGATCCAGACAAAGCGCATCGCCTTGGCATCGTCGGCGGGCAATTGGGTGAACTGCTCATTGGCCTGGATCGAGCCATTGATCACATCGGCCAGCCCATCCCACATGGCCTGGTTCTTGTCGGCCTGTGAGCCAGTATTGACTGCTACGACATTGGCTTCTGAGCCCGGGGCGTTGACCCGGGCGGCGTTCTGCATCGCCGTGAAGCCGATTTCCGAGACACCGCCGGGCTGAATGGCAACGCGTACGGGCGTGCCCGCTTCAGCAGCGGCCAGAATGTCTTCCATGGTCTGGTATGGCGAATTGGCCGGCACGAGGAAGGCATTGCCGGGATTGATCGCGACGGTCGGCCCAATCACGTAATTGGCGAATGGATCATCATTACCCGGGACGCCATAGACGTGGGACAGATAGATCTGGTCATGGTGCAGCATGATGGTTGTGCCACGGCTATCGCGGTCAAGGGCCTTGAGCCCTTCACTGGTGCCTACCGGATCAACCTTGATGTTGACGCCTAGGTGTTCAGCCAGCGCTTCGGCCACAATTGCCGAGTTCTGATAGGTGTCGCCGCCCGTTGAGGTGGAGCCAATGACCATGCGGATATTGCGGGGCAAGTCCTGGGCCGAAGCGGTTAGCGGTGAAGCGGCCAGCGCCACGGTGCCCAAGGCCGCCAGAAGTGTTCTGCGGTTCAGTGTCATAGTGTCCTCCCATTGCCGCTTAGCGGCGTTCGCGAAAGTGGCGGACCTTCTCCCCGTCCGGCCACATCGATCCACATACGTAATGTATGCGCATTCATTCTGATGCATCATTCTTTCGGCCCTTGTCAACCGCACAACATGCGATTGGAACGTAATGCTCAAACTCACTCGCGAACGTGTTGACACTATCAGATGCATGCGCATACATCTGCGGCATTGAATTGGAGGAACGTCATGACCGAAGGTACCCGCAAAGACGCGGCATCGCTGCGCTCAGCGCGCTGGCTCGCGCCCGACGACCTGCGCAGCTTTGGACACCGTTCACGCTTGATGCAGCTGGGGTTTTCCGAGGAAGATTTTGCCGGAAAGCCGGTGATCGGCATTCTCAACACCTGGTCCGAGCTCAATTCCTGCCACAGCCACTTTCCGCAGCGGGTCGTGGACGTCAAGCGCGGCATTGCGCAGGCCGGTGGCTTTGCCGTGGAACTGCCTACCCTGTCGGTCGATGAGAGCTTCACCAAACCCACCTCCATGCTTTACCGCAATCTGCTGGCCATGGAGACCGAGGAAATGATCCGCTCGCACCCGCTGGACGGTGTGGTGCTGATGGGTGGTTGTGACAAGACCACCCCGGGATTGGTAATGGGTGCAATCACCGCTGGCGTGCCCATGATCTATCTGCCAGCGGGCCCGATGCTGCGCGGGCATTATGCCGGCACTGTTCTGGGCTCGGGCTCAGACGCGTGGAAATACTGGGACGAGCGTCGTGCCGGCAATGTCAGCGACGAGCAGTGGCGTGGCCTGCAGGGCGGCATCGCTCGTTCAGCGGGCGTTTGCATGACGATGGGCACAGCCTCAACGATGACGGCGATTACCGACGCAATGGGGATCACGCTGCCCGGAGCCTCGTCGATTCCTGCGGTGGATTCGGCCCATTCGCGCATGTCGGCCAGTTGCGGTCGCCGGATCGTTGACATGGTCTGGGAAGATCTGACCCCGGACAAGATTGTCACCGACGCCGCCCTGCGCAATGCCGCCATCGTCGCCATGGCTACAGGGTGCTCCACCAATGCGGTGGTGCATCTGATTGCGATGGCGCGCCGCGCTGGTGTTGCTCTGGGTCTGGACGATCTTGACGCGCTGGGCCGGGTGACACCGCTGCTGGCCAATGTCCGTCCATCGGGCAAGGACTATCTGATGGAGGACTTCTACTTCGCTGGTGGGCTGCTGGCCTTGATGAAGCAGATCCAGGATAGGCTCGACACCGCGTGTCTGACAGTGAACGGCAAGACGCTGGGCGAAAATCTCGAAGGCGCCGAGGTCTATAATGACGACGTCATTCGTCCGCTCTCCAACCCCGTATATCACGAAGGCTCGCTGGCGGTGCTGCGCGGCAATCTGTGCCCCGATGGCGCGGTGATCAAACCCGCCGCATGCGACCCGAAATACTACCAGCACGAAGGCCCCGCGCTGGTTTTTGACAGCTATCCGGAGATGAAGAAGGCGGTGGATGACGAAACGCTCGACATCACCCCAGACCACGTCATGGTGTTGCGCAATGCCGGGCCACAGGGTGGTCCGGGAATGCCCGAATGGGGCATGCTGCCGATCCCCAAGGCCCTGATCAAAAAGGGGTTCCGCGATATGTTGCGGATATCGGATGCGCGTATGTCGGGCACCTCCTACGGCGCGTGCGTGCTGCATGTGGCACCGGAATCCTTTGTTGGGGGCCCGCTCGCACTGCTCAAGACGGGCGACATGATCCGCTTGGATCTGGTCAATCGACGGCTGGATATGCTGGTGGCCGAGGATGAACTTGAGCGCCGCCGCGCCGCCTGGACGCCACCCGCGCCGCTGTTTGAACGGGGTTGGGGCTGGATGTACTCCAAGCATGTCACGCAGGCCGACAAGGGCTGTGACTTCGATTTTCTTGAACGCGATTTCGGCGCTGCTGCCGGCGAACCCGACATCTACTAGAACAAGGTCCATATCATGACGTTGACTCTCGACCAGGCCCTGACCGGCATTTCCGGCATTCTCGTCACCCCCTATGACGCCGCGGGTGAGGTGGCCCCTGCCCGGCTGGCCCCAATTCTTGATCGTGCGCTGGGCGCAGGCCTGCATATGCCGGTGGTCAACGGCAATACGGGCGAGTTCTATGCCCTGACAACCGATGAAGCCTCGGTCATGGTGCGCGAAGTTGCTGAGTTGGTTGACGGGCGGGCGCCGCTGCTGGCAGGGATCGGACGCGGCATTCGGGATGCCATGGCGCTGGCAAAAGTGTCCGCACAGGCGGGCGCAGCAGCTCTGATGGTACACCAGCCACCGGATCCCTTTGTCGCGCCCCGCGGTACCGTGGATTATCTCAAGGGGATAGCCGACGCGTCGGGTGGCCTGCCGATGATGCTCTATCTGCGCAACGACGCCATTGGGACCAAGGCGATCACCGAGCTTTGCGCCATACCGGGCGTCAAAGGCGTCAAATGGGCCACCCCAAATCCGCTCAAACTGGCCGAGGCCAAGGCAGCGTGCGACCCCTCCATCGTCTGGGTTGGCGGACTTGCCGAGGTCTGGGCACCAGCGCTGTACGCTGTTGGTGCACGCGGCTTTACCTCTGGACTGATCAATGTCTGGCCTGAACGCTCACTCGCCATTCATGCTGCGCTTGAGGCCGGGGATTACGGACTGGCCAATGAACTTATCGCTGGCATGAAAGCCTTCGAGGATATTCGCGCGCAGGAAATGAACGGCACCAATGTGACCGGGGTCAAGGCAGCTCTGTTGGCACTGGGACGCGACTGCGGACCAACACGCCCACCCTCGGCCTGGCCGCTAACCAATGCGCAGCAAACCCAGCTCGACGCCTTTATTGCCCAGAACAAGCTGACCTAAGGATACCTGCAAGATGGATGAGACACTGCGCGACAAGCTCGCGACCATATCCGTGGCGACGCTGGCCACAGCCCTGTACAAGCGCGGCCTGCGCAACCAGGTCATTCAGGACGTGCACCCTGTGCAGCGCAAGCGGCGCAATATGGTCGGCCCCGCCTTTACGCTACGCTATATTCCGGCCCGCGAAGATCGCAATCAGTTGGTCGAATTCCGCAATCCCGAGCATCCGCAGCGTGTCGCCGTCGAGACCTGTCCTGCCGGCCATGTGCTGGTGATGGACAGCCGCAAGGATCCCCGCGCTGCCTCCGCCGGCGATATCCTGGTCACGCGCATGATGGTGCGCGGCGTTGCCGGGGTGGTCACCGATGGCGGTTTCCGCGATGCGGCGACTATTGGTGAGTTGGACATCGCGGCCTATCACAATCGCCCATCGAGTCCGACAAACCTGACGCTGCATGAAGCACTGGACCTCAATATCCCCATCGGATGCGGCGACGTTGCTGTGTTTCCCGGCGATATCGTCGTCGGCGACGACGATTCCGTGATCGTCATCCCCCAGGCCATTGCCGAGGAAGTCGCTGATGAGGCTGTCGAGATGACTGCCTACGAGGACTTTGTCGTCGAAAAGGTCAAGAATGGCACGCCGATCATTGGTCTCTATCCCCGGACGCAGGAACATTTCGCCGAAGAGTTCGCCATCTGGCGCAAGCGCGTGAAGCGCTGAGGCGTAGCGACATCGGGGTCGCCCCCGGTCAGTTGCATATGCAGAAGCGACGTCTGCTTTCTCTATATTGATGCGGAAACACGGCTCGCTGGCGCGAAGGCGCCAAGGCCCTGGGTCGCGAAGCCATCGGCGCTGGCGGTTATCAATATAGCGTCCAAGGCATTGGCGGCGCAGAGCCGTGGAGCATCGGTCTCGCCGGCTACCATCAGGGCCGTGGCCCAGGCATCGGCGAGGACGCAATCGGGGGCACGAACGGTAACCGACAGCAAACCGTTTTCGACTGGCTGTCCTTTGCCTGGATCAATGGTGTGACTGAGCCAGCGCCCCGCCACGAGGCGACGATGCCGGTAATTGCCCGAGGTGGCCAGCGATCCATTGTGCAGCAATATGCGGGAGACGATCTCCCGTTTATTGGCCACCGGGGCCTCCAACGCGATGGACCAGGGTTGCCCATCGCCGCGATAACCGCCGGCCTGCAGTTCACCATCTATCGAAACCAGATAGTTGGCTACGCCATGGTCTTCCATGCACCGCGCCATCAGATCCACCGCAAAGCCCTTGGCGATGCCGGAAAGATCAAAGCTGACCGGCGCGAGGCGCCGGGCGCGCAGGCCTCGCATGTCGAGTTCGAGCTGCGATTTGAAGCGCGGGTTGCCAATTCTGGTTTGGTCGCCCGTCTCCCCCGAGGGACCGAAGCCCCAGGCATTGGTAGCGTCCAGCACGGCCATATCGAAGCGTCCGGCTGATTGCTGGCGTACGCCCTCACCAAGCGCCAGAACATTGGCCAGAGCGTCAGGGATCGCATGCCAGTGTCCGACAGGCGCAGCGTTGAGGCGCATCAGATCGGAGCGTGGTTTCCAGGTCGACATCTGGGTATCAACAAGATCACAGGCTGCAGCCAGGGCTGCCTGCAGCGCTGCCGGTTCTACGCCACTAGGTGGATAGGCGATGGCAGACCACCGCGTTCCCATAGCTGGCCCGTTCAGCGCCACTCGGGGTTGCGTTGCAGTAGCCGCATTCATGCTAATAGACATCTTCGGCATATCGACCCGCACTTTGCAGACGCTCCACGCTTAGGTCGAGGGGCGCGAGCACATTGTCGAGCGAGGCACGTACGCCGTCCCCCATGGCTGCGCTGCCACACACCATGAAGCGTGCGCCTTGCCGCACCAGACTACGCAACTGCTCGGCCTCATCCAGCAGGCGATGCTGGACGTATCGCCCGCCCATTACGCGGGAGAATACCGCAAATAGACAAGTCAGACGGCCGGCGTCCAATTGCGCTTGCAGTTCCTCGCGATAGAGGAAATCAGAGGACGGGTCGCGCCCGCCAGAGAACAGATAAACCGGCCGGTGGCGACTATTTGCTCTAACGAAACCAACTAGCGGCGCCACGCCGGCGCCTGCACCGATCAGGATCAAGGGTTGGCGTCCGGTATCCGGGCGGAAATCCGGATTTGGGCGGACAAACGCCTCAACACTATCGCCGGGGCGCAATCCAAACAGGTAGTCTGAGCACACCCCGCCCTGCAGCTTGCGCACGCAGATTTCCAGAATGCCATCGGCAGAGCGCGAGGCGATGGAATAATAGCGCGGGATCGGGTCCGTGGGCGGCATGATCCCGGCCAGATCGCCAGCGAAAAAGCCATCCAGTCCAAGGCGGCTTTTGAGGGCCTGCGTCCAACTCGATGCCGCAGGAATCGCGAAGCGCAGCAAGACCGTGGGGGCCTGAACCTCAATGCCGTAGTCGTGCCGTTCGATCAGTTTGTAGGACTGGGTTTTCGGTTGGGTCGGCTGATGCAGCAACTCCAGCGTCTCCCCCATGGCGGCGCCCAGTCTGCGACCATTGGCCAAAGGCCTGAGCAGACTGGCGGTCAATGGGTTCAAAGCCCGTGAGCGGCTTGAGCCCGCGCGCCGCCATGGCATGCTCCACCGTCTCGGCATAGGCGCAAAAGTGCCTGAACTTTCGATCACCAAAGCCCAATACGGCGTAGCCGATACCGGTGCCTTGCAAACTGGCGAGCCGCTCAATGAACCGACTGGCATTGGCCGGGGCTGTGCCATTGCCATAAGTGGCGGCAAGCACCAGTACCCGGCTAGCGCTGGGATAGGACACGCGCAGGCCGTTCATGGGCGCCACATGCACGGCATGCCCGTTCTTTGCCAGTGCTGTCCGCAGGGTGGCGGCAAATGACCAGGTGGTATTGCTCTCGCTGCCCACCAGGATCACCGTGTCGGCCTTGCGCCATCCAGCGTCGCCGGGCATGCGTGGCATGCTGGTGCGGCGGCGCAGCCAGATCAGCGTGCCTGTGATCATCAGTACCGGCACGGCCAGGCTGGCTAGGCCAAGCAGCACACCGAGCCACCAATACCCCTGCCCCGTGTGCAGCGTATAGATTGCCTCGTAAAGCGTCTGCATCGGTGCATTGGGGGTGAAGTCTAGCAGTGCGCCGCTGGCCTGATCCACGTAACCCGTGCCAGCGCTGGTGGTCACTGTGAACACATCCTGGGTGTCATCTGCCATTGGCAAAATTATCGAGCGCAGGTCGCTGATCGGTACAGCCTGCAAAGCGGAAAGGCTGGCAATTGGGGCTGGCATCTCGCCGCTGCCGTAGGGCGGAAATCCGAAGCCTTGCCCGCCGTCGCTGACTATGCCGAACGTGACCAATGTCAAGTAGACGCCAGTCATTGCCGATAGTAGCAGGCAGATGACGGTCAGGCGCACCAGTTCGACGTGTAAACGCTGCGAGAGCGTGCCGCGAGCGGTTGCGAAGAGTTGCTTCCAGCCACCCATGCGGTTGATCAGCAGCGCTATGCCGCTGGTAGCCAGAATGACCATGGCGACCGCAGCCACACCGGCAACCACACGACCGCCATCGCCCAGAAACAGCGAACGATGCAGCTCTGTGAAGAAAGTGAAAAGTGCCGAGTGCTCGACCGGGCCCATACTTGCACCGGTAACGGGATCGATACCAATGCCAAGATTGGCTACATAGGCTGTCACTGCACCCGACGCTGAGCGAACGACGCTCTCGGTCTGGGGGTGATGCGCCAATACACGATCAACGAGCGTGGCGACACTCATCTCGTTTCCCGCCGGCGCGAAGACGCGCTCGACCAGAGGCTGCAGCGACAGGACTGCACCCGTGGTGGCCATGAAACTGACCACCAGTGCGGCGAGCAGCCCGGGAATGGAGTGGAGACGGCGGAGCATGGCAAAAACCTCGCGCTACATGTTGACGCTTGCAGAGCCAATGAAGCCCTGGCCGGACAGGGCATTGCCGGACTGACCGCTATCGAGGGCGAGCACCACATCGTCGGCGGCTGATCCCTGATGTTCCACCGCGCTGTCGATATGGATGGTGTACCCGGCGTCGATCAACGCATCGGCCAGGGACAGATTGATGGAAAAGCTTTTGCCGCTGCCGATGCTGGCACCGGTGATGCCATCCAGGCTCAGTGTTGCGTCCCGCGCAGCGAGGCGCGCCCAACCGCTGAGATCACGATAGTATCTGGACTTGCGCCCGGCCACGTAGAGGGTGGCGTCATAGCTGCCATCGGGCTTTGCCAGATATACGGCCAAATAGGCCTCGGGCCCGCGATAACTGCTCATCTGTCCCTGAATGGTGACGTCGCGAGCATAGGCCGCCACAGGCGCGACGAGTGCGGTGCCGAGCAGGAGGATGGCGAGAAATCTCTTCATGGCATTGGCCTGTGTTGAGTGACTGCACACCAAATGCCATGCCAAGCTGACGCCAGACTGAAGCCATAGTCCGCCCGCGTTCAGCCCCGTGTAAGGTTTGGGGTATTGATGTGGCGACCAAGCTCGGGGCAGACATGCGCATATTGTTAGTTGAAGACGACCACGTGCTAGGTGCGGCCATTCGCGACCACCTGACGTCTGGCGGTCACGGCGTGGACTGGGTGCAGCGGCTCGATGATGCGCAATCAGCTCTCGATACCGTCAGCTATGAATTGATGCTGCTCGATCTCAACCTGCCCGATGGGCGGGGGCTTGACCTGCTTCGGCGCTTGCGGCGCGGCGGCGACCTGTTGCCGGTCATCATCACCACGGCGCAGGATCAGATCGCCGTGCGGATTGAGGGGCTTAATTCGGGGGCTGACGACTATCTGGTCAAGCCGTTCGACCTCAGTGAGATGATGGCACGCATTGCCGCTGTTGCTCGGCGCTACGGTGGACAGACTGCGACGCAACTGGTTCTGGGTGATGTTGAAATCGATCAGGCACGGCGCGTGGTACTGGTGCGGGGAGAGAGTGTGGCCCTGAGCGCGCGCGAATGGGCGGTGCTGGAACGTTTGGTCAGTCGCCCTGGCGCCATTGTGAGCAAGGCAGAGATTGAGGAATCGCTCTATGCCTTCGGCGCAGAAATCGAAAGCAATGCCGTGGAAGTCTATGTAAGCCGCCTTCGCAAGAAGCTCGGGCGTGATCTGGTTCAGACCATTCGTGGGCTGGGCTATCAGGTGTCGGTATGAAGCGGCGCTCTCTGACCTGGCAATTGGCGATTGGGCTGTCCCTGATGACGGGGCTGCTGTGGCTGGGCGCTGCTGCAATCTCGGCGACGGTCATGCACCATGCGGTCAATGAGGCTTACGACTACGCGCTGCGTGAATCCGCAGATCGCTTGTTGCCGCTAGCCCTGCACGATCTGCGCGAGCCCGGGGAACGCCGACGTCCCGTGGAAGCGGTGGACGAGGATGGCGGCGACTTCAGCTACATCATCCGCAACCGCGCAGGCGCAATCGTGCTCAATGATGGCGATCTGCCCGATGACATCCTTCCGCCCGTGGGCGAACATGGCTATTTCGACACAAGAGCGGGTCGCATCTATGCAAATGCCGACCGCCGTTCCGGCGTTGGCATTGTGGTGCTGGAAGGTGAGAGCGAACGCAGTGAAGCGCTGATGGACGGCACCTTTGGTCTGATTGTCCCGCTAGCGGGGCTGCTGCCGCTGGTCATATTGGGTGTCTGGTTTGCGCTACGTCTGGCACTGACCCCGCTAGAGCGGTTGCGCCGCGATCTTTCCGAGCGTGGCCGGCACAATCTCGAACCCCTCGATCCCGATAGCTATCCGCCCGAGCTGGCGCCGATCGTGGCTGAAACTGCAAACCTGCTGCACAGACTGCAAAAGGCGCTCGACGCGGAACGGGCATTTGCAGCAAGCAGCGCCCATGAATTGCGCACGCCGATCGCCGGAGCCCTGGCGCAAACCCAGGTCCTGGCCCAGGAGTTGCGCGACCATCCCGCTGCCCTTCGGACGGCTGAGATCGAGCGGGCGCTGCGCCGTTTGAGTTCGCTAGCGGAGCGGCTGCTGCAATTTGCGCGGCTTGAGGCGGGCTTCGCCCGCAGCGATATCCATGTATCGCTGCTGCCGATTATCACGTTGATCACCCGGGACTTCCAGGCCATGGGCACGCCGCTTTCGCTGGAAGTTGCTCCTGGTGCCGACCCCACTGGCTTGGTCAATGCCGATGCCTTCGCGTTGGTGCTGCGCAATATGATCGACAACGCCGTGCGTCATGGCACACCGGACAGCGAGATCAGCGTTATCGTCGCCAAAGATGGCACGATCAGTGTCATCAACGCGGGACCGGTTGTCGCCCCCGAGACGCTGTCCAGTCTGGGACGACCGTTCACACGTGGGCACACAGCAGCGTCAGGGGCAGGTATCGGGCTGTCGATTGTCTGCTCGGTCATCGAGCAGACCGGCGGCTCTCTTTCATTGGCTTCACCGGCGATCGGTGCGGTAGATGGCTTTGAGGCCCGCATTCGGTTTGACCAGCAAAACCGCGTCTGAGCGGGATGCCGACCCGACCAGAAACTACAGTCTTTGCAGCAGCGGAATTTCCTGAAAGCGGCTCTGTTTTTGCGATTTTCCGAATGTGCTGGTAAATAATGGTTCGCAAATTGGTCAGGCTTAGAAATGATAGGCAATGCCAATTATTGACCCGTTATATTCACTCGCTGGCTTTGTGGTTGGGTCAATAGTTGGGGTGACCGGTGTTGGCGGCGGCTCATTGATGACGCCCTTGCTCATCCTGTTGTTTGGCGTTCATCCAACGACAGCCATCGGCACAGATCTGTTGTTTGCGGCCGCAACCAAGACTGCCGGATCGACCATTCATGGGTTACGCAGATCCATAGATTGGGGTGTGCTCGCATTATTGGCCTTGGGCAGTATCCCTGGGGCCTTGGTCAGTGTTTGGGCACTTTCTTCAAGTGACTTGGATATGGAGGGGCGAGCGCGCTGGCTCTCGACAGTTCTCGGCATCATGCTTTTGATCACCGCGGCGACTATTCTCTTTCGCGACCGACTACTCTCTGTTGGACAAAGCGGCAAAGCCCGACCCCGACATGAGCGAGTTTTCAGCACCATAATATTTGGCTTCGTGATTGGCGTGCTGGTCTCAATTGCTTCAATTGGTGCGGGCGCTATCGGGGTAGCGGTGCTGATGATAATCTACCCACGAATGCCAATCTTGCGCATCGTCGCCACTGATATCGCTCACGCGGTCCCTCTGACCCTGGTGGCAGGTATTGGACACTGGGCAATTGGCAATGTCGATTGGTCGATGCTGGTCTCCCTATTGGTGGGGTCAATCCCAGGCATTCTGATCGCCAGTCATTTTGCGCACAAAATTCCTGACCTCGTCATAAGATGGACATTGAGTACCGTCTTGGCGGTGGTTGGGTGCAAACTCCTTTTCAGTTAGCTCTGTTGTGAACGATACCGTTGGCGCGCTTTACTTTTCATGCTGTAAGCTAGGGAGTGCTGTTTTGGCATTTCTACGGGAGCTCGAAGAATTCAACACTTTGTCGCAAAGAGCGCGATGTTCTTGGCCGTCTCTGCTGTATGCATCTCGACGGCCATTGGCGGCGCATGGGCCATGTATCGAGAAGTTCAGCCCATGGGGCTGGGGTTTTCATCGCTTGAACGAGTGGTCTCAATGCAGGATGCACACTCTTTGCAGGGCTTATCCATCGCCAGTAAAAATCAGGCACTACTCGATTGCGCCAACACGCTAAAAGCGCTGCGATCGTTGGCCATGCGCTATCGCTCCCCTGAAGAACGGGCGCAGATTGCACCTAAATGCCGATCGATGGCTGACGACATTGTAGAGCGTGCGCCCAGCAATGCGTATGGCTGGTATGTTGGTGCGCTGGCCAGCGCAGAGCTTCTGGATTGGGATGGTTTTAACAAGCGTCTTGAGATGTCATGGCGAGTAGGGGCAACTGAGCAATGGATCGGTGAACTACGTGTTGCATTGGCCGAAGACAATTTTTCTCGGCTAAATGATGCGATGATGGCCGCCAACGATGCCGACTTACATATGTTAGTGCTTAGTAATCGCGGCGTTCGCACAATTGCTCAACGCTATGTATCTAATCCCGAATTCCGAGAGCGCATTACGCAGATCGTTGAGACCATGCCCGCACAGAACCAGACCAGGTTTGTCAACAATGTTCGGCGGTATGCCAATGCAAGTGGGCGCGGCAGATGAGCCAGATCGAAATCAGTTCTGCCAATGCCACAGAAAAAGGCGAGCGGGCGACTACGCGATTGAGCCGGCTTAACGAAGTGACTTTTTGGGTCATGCTTGGTGTTGTGGCGCTTGCTCCAATTCCCTTCGGAAGTGCGAGGGGCTTCTTTTGGGGACTTTTGGCCTTTATTATCGGAACATGGGCGCTGATTTACACAATCGGCGTGGTCGCAATTCGGCAAGGCCTAAGGATCGGCTTTGAGCGATTTGGACTACAGGTGTTGCTCATGGGTATTTTTTGTTTGTGGCTGGTTGTCCAAATCCTGCCGCTTGACCTTGTTCCGCTACAATTAAGAGATGGGGTGTCTGTGCCCCTATCCACCATCAGCGTCGCGCCGGATGCAACGTCCCTTATGTTGGTCCGGCAACTAACTTACGGGCTATTTTTTGTCCTTGTCTTGCAGGCGTGTGCCAACGAAACACGGCGAAGCCTGATGTTTGATGTGCTCTTGGTGATCACGGTTGCCTACGGGGTTTTTGGCCTGGTCAGCCTTCAGTCAGGTGACACAATCCTGGGGCTCGAAAAGTGGGCCTATCAGGGCTATGCCACCAGCACATTCGTCAACCGCAATTCCTTTGCGACGTTCCTGGCAATGGGCGGCGCGCTCGCGGCTGCACGAATAGGGAAATTGATCGCAGATGCATCTTTGCATCACGTCAATGATGGCCGACCGCGCAATGTGCGCAGCAATTTAATAATGTACGGTCTGGCCTATCTCTTTTTGGTAACGGTCGTGCTGTCGACTGGCTCACGCATGGGCTTGTTTGTAACGATCATTGGGGGAGCCATCAGCGCAACGATAGCGGTGCGGCGGTCCAAGCGTCTGGCGCATCTTGCGCTTGCCATTCCAACCGCTCTGGCAATCGTCGTCCTGGCATTTGTGTTCTATGGCTCGCGGGTAGTAGAGCGACTTGGCGGTTTGGAATCCAGTGCAGACGTCAGATCAGACCTATATTGGCAAATTTTGGAGATGGTGCGCGAAAGACCTTTTTGGGGCTATGGCGGGGGCACCTTTGAACTTGCCTTCCCTATTGTTCATCAGGCTCCAGTCAGCTCGGATGTGGTGTGGTCCATGGCCCACAATTCCTATTTGGCCCTATGGGTAGAAGCTGGTCTGATATTTGGCTCGCTCCCAATCATTGCGATCGGCGCGATTGCCATAAAGATAATTACGGCAGTAATTCGCAGGCGTGGAAACCTGGAAACACAGGCAATTGCATTGGGCGTCATAGCTATCGGGGCTATTCATTCGTTGGTTGATTTCAGCCTGGAAATCCCGGCCAATACATTCGTTTTTTTGGCCCTTCTGGCAGCGGGAACCGCATCTACCGTCAATCTTAAAGTGACCAAATAGCAGGCCCAAGTGCACGGTTTTTTGCAGTCTATTTTTGGGACGAAGCCACATTGTCCGCCTCGTCAACATCTTTCTGCCCCAACATTACCGAGCGCTATCTACGCTATTGGTGATGTGCATGGTTGCCTTGCGCTGCTGCATCTTCTGCATAAACGTATTTTGGCGGACTGTGCCGATATTCCAGGTGAAAAATGGCTTGTGTATCTGGGGGACTATGTCGACCGTGGACCCAATTCAGCTGGCGTGTTGGATGAACTGCTATCGCCCCTACCCTCTGACGTTCGAAAGATAACTTTGGCAGGAAACCACGAAATTATGATGCTGGAGTTTCTCGACAATCCCGCTCCCAAGAGCCGTTGGCTGCAGTTCGGGGGCACTGAAACACTCGCTTCATATGGTATTGATGCCAACGCATTAATGGCCCGTTCTAAAAAAGACCGACAGAGCCTTCTTGCAAGTCATATTCCCACTGAACATGTCGAGCTCATGCGCACACTGCCTCTTACGTTGTCGGTTCCCGGGACAGTATTTGTGCATGCTGGTCTTCGGCCTGGTGTTCCCGTACATCAGCAATCTGAAGATGACGCACTCTGGATCCGTGAGCAATTTCTGACTGCCCCGGCGGTCGAAGGGCGCACAGTTGTGCATGGGCACACTCCAGGGGCTGACCCCGTTGTTGAGCCAGGCCGCATCTGCGTAGATACTGGTGCTTTCGCAACTGGCGTTCTTACCGCTGCAAAGTTAACCCCTACCGAACCCATCCGATTTATACGTACCTGATGGGTTAGGATTGGGCGTGTAACTGTGTTTGTGCATGGCACTTGGCGTTTAAACCATTCCAATCTACAGGGTGTGTAATGTCCGCCGAAATCGCGTCTAAGAAGTTGGGACCTAAGTGAATGGAAGAATCTGAGATCGACCTTCGCGGCTTGCTGGGCGTGCTTCGTCGTCAGCTTCGCCTGATCCTTGTCACTCTGGTCGCAGTGGTTGCAGCAGCAGTCATTGGCGCGTTTGCGTTGACGCCTGTGTTTTCCGCTTCGGCACTTATTCTTGTTGATCCAAGTGGTAAAAATCTACTGGACCCTCAATCCGAATTCTCCAGCGCCGGTGCAGATAGCGCACGTATAGACAGTGAAGTGGAAATACTGCGTTCGGACAGTATTCTTTTGCGTGTAGTTTCATCTCAGCAGCTTGTCGCTGACAGTGAATTTGGTCCCTCTCTGGGCTGGCGTGAGCGCCTAATGGCTTTCTTGCGTCTTTCAGATCAGCAGCTGCCAACAGGGGAAGATGCTCTCAATGGCACGCTATCCAAACTTCGCAACGCAGTGCAAGTGCAGCGGCGTGGACTGACATACCTGATCTCAGTGCAGGCAAAGTCTACAAATCCCGAGACTTCCGCGCGCCTCGCTAACGCTCTGGCCGATGCGTATATCTCGGAGCAGCTGAACTCTAAGATCGGTAGCGTCTTAGCATCTCGAGACATCTTGAACGCCAGGGTGAATCAAGCCCGCGCGGCAATCGTGGATTCCGAGAGCTCGTTCGACGGTTTCATCGAAGGCAATATTGATCGGATCAGCAAAGAGAGTGGGTCCGCAAATCTCGCCCAGATTCAACGCGAAATTGAAGCGTTGTCTGCAGCTCGGCAGAACGACTCTGCGTTGGCCGCTGCTGCTCGGGCAAGCCTTGAACAAGAGGATTTCCAAACTCTGGTCGCAACACTGCAGTCTGATGCACTATCCAGTCTGCAAGCCCAACGCGAACAGCTTAGCGCTACATTAGCTAATGCAGATTCAGATTCGCCCGCCGCTGCTGACTTGCGCAACCAACTCGCTCAGATCAACGAAAGCCTCCTAAATGAAGCACGCTCTCAGGTAGATAACCTGCAAAGCACTGTATCGCTTTCTGAGCAACGAGAAGAATCTCTTCGCCAAGACCTGCGAAGTCAGGTGCTTAGGACAAATCTGTCTGCAGACGTATTGACTGAAATCTATAGTTTGCAGCAAAGCTCCGAAATAGCTCGCGCCCAGTACCAAACGTTGCTGTCTCGTGTTCAAGATCTGGACACCCAAGCCAATCTCCAAGTTGCAGACAGCCGTATTGTGTCCCCTGCTCTCTCACCCCAATCGCCTGCGTTCCCCAATCGCAGGCTGATTATTGTCTTGGCTGGTCTGTTCGGTCTGGGCCTCGGTGTCGCCTTGGCCTTCTTGTATGAAAACTTGATTGGTGGCTTTACAAGCGAAGAGCAAATCGAAGCAGTCCTTAAAACCCGATTTGCATCAGCAGTGCCGCTTCAGAACAACAAGGGTGACAATCAGAGCTATGCAGATCTGCTGATTGACAAGCCACTTTCCATCTACGCTGAATCGATCAGGCGAATTCGGCTCACACTTGACAAACCTGGTGCGCGAGCACTGGGCATCCGCAACGGCACTCAATCCAAACACGCCAAATGTCAGGTGGTCATGGTCAGCTCAGCGGCGCCGAATGACGGCAAAAGCACAGTGGCACTGGCCTTGGCTCGCTCCTATAGCCTCACCGGACAAAGCACACTTTTGATTGACTGCGACCTTCGCAAGCCCAGTCTCCATCGCCATCTAAATCTTAGCCCATCAAAAGGCTTACAGGAGTTTTTGGGCTCATCGGACGAAGACAATCAAGTCATCAAAGAAATTATGGCCACTGACCCGCTACTGCCAAGCCTTAACGTGATCCTGGGCGACCGGCAGAACCAGCTGCCGACCGACCAATTGCTGGCGGGCGTCACATTCGGACGATTGATTGAGGCCGCACGCAAAACATTTGATGTCGTGATCATCGACACCCCACCAGTTGGTCCGGTAGTGGATGGGCTTTATATCGCCCCATTTGCTGACGTCATTGTCTTTGTGGCGCGATGGGCTGCGACTTCCCAGACAGACGCAAAGAGAGCGATCGAAAGCTTGCGCGCTTCAAAAAACCCGGAGACGGAAATTGTAGCTGTGCTTAATCAGCAAAATGAATCCAGATCCAGCTACAAGCAAAAATACGGGCAGTATTACACTGCCGCATACTAACGACGCGTTGCCCTAGCTTCTGGCCAACTAGAGACCCGCAATACTGGGTACGTACGCCGCCATTGTGACGTTGGCATGGTGAGTCCTGTGTTTGGGTGGGTTTGGTGCTGCATATGACGGTCAGCGGTGCCCGATAGGTTCGCGGACTGATATCGGGGAGACTCATGCCGTAGCGGCGGACATTTCTTGGAAAACGAGGCGCTCGAAGTTGTGGCTAGATTGGTCAGGGTGAGTTTCGCTTCGGCCCGCGTGATGCCAATTGTGCGGATGAACGGCAGAATGGGTTCTTTTGATGGGCGGGACGTGCTCCGTCCTTGCCCAGATCCCAGTCGTGGCGGCATTGGCCAGCGCCGGTTGCTATTGGCATCGCCATGCCCTTGGATGCGGCTGGTAAGCGTATGCTGGGCCAGCCAAGCTTTCTTGCTCTTTGAGAGGAAAGCGCTTCCTGTCGAAATCTCGCTGCCCGTGTTCTGATGGTCAACGGTCTATCGCAGCATCCGGCCATCTGGATAGGTTGCCGAAGTCACTGCTGCAGTCCGGATCCAGCTACAGCGCCTGTCGACGCAGCTTTGGCTTTAGTAGCCGAACCCTGAGAAGGAGGTTACGGGCTGCTGTCTGATCGATATCGTATCGTGTCACCATTTTTTCAGAGTCTATCGCGCGCTGGTGTCCTTCTACGCTGCCCTGGCTGGTTCGCTCAGCCAAGTCTGCTGCCCCGTTCTGCCGGCTTTGATGGCGTTCCGCTCGCCATCGTATTGCGCTGCGTGGGTGTAGAACCAGTCAGGCGGCCACAACTGCCCAGACATTGGGATGCACCCCTCCTTGTGCAGTTGCCAGCGGACGGCTTTCGTCGCGTTTGAGCCCTGCTGTCTCGATAATGCTATTGCAAATTTGGCGGGCGGTACTCCCATCAGGTGTTTGGTCCCCAGCGAAAATCCCAGTAACCGTATCAAATTCGAGTGGCCCTAGATTTTGCCCTCTATGCAGGCACCTACCAGGTTGAGCGGGACCTGCAGGATCAGACTCTTCAACATGTCCCCCGGATCAACAGGCGGTCTGCGCACTCGTTGCCGTCAACATTACCAAGCGCTTTGACTGACCTGGACCTGAAATACAACAAATCCGCTGTCGGCTACAACCTCGAGCGGATCGCCAATATGGCTCAAGGCTGCAAAGATGATCGTGCAGCCCGAAAAGTGAATGCGGATCCATTATGGCGTTGCACGGCCGGGCAACACATATGCGTTTTGACTACAGCAACGGCGCGACGGATTTTGCGGTTTTCCCGCTCAGCTACCAGTTCCGCGCAGAAACTCCTGGACCACAGTCTTGGCAATAATGCGCAAGTCCAGCAAGGCGGAAAAGTTTTGGATATAGGCAAGATCATGGTCAACGCGAGCCCGGGCTAAGGCAGGATCGGATGCGTCGCCCCTATATCCATTTGCCTGTGCCCAGCCCGTTATCCCTGGCTTCATAGCAAGACGATAATCGTAGTATGAGACCAAATTCCGATAGGTTTGATTGGAAGACATCATATTGGGAACATGCGGCCGAGGTCCCACGATTGACATGTCCCCCCTTATTACGTTGATCAGTTGTGGCAGCTCATCAATGCTCGTGCTCCGCAAGAACCTACCCACTTTTGTAATGCGTGGATCGCCTGATCGCGTGTGATTGATACCTGTCTCGTCGCATTCGTCTATGCGCATCGAGCGGAATTTAAACGCCGTAAAGGAGCTGCCATCCAGGCCTTCTCGTGGCTGCTTAAAGAAAACTGGTCCCCGGCTTTCGAGGCGAATAGCAACAGCAACAAGCAAGAAGAGGGGGGTAAGCAAAGCCAAACCGAGCACGGACGCGAACAGGTCAATTGCCCGTTTGATCAGCAGTTGAAAACCATAGGTCGGGTTTTCAACATGTGGCACCGGGATATCGCACCTCATCGCGAGCGGCAGCCCACTATGAAGGGTAATTCTGTATTCATCAGCAAATTTTACTGGATGCAAGGCTACGGCAGAAAAATGCGGCACTGCTACCTGATCACTAGATTTGATCGACTGGGCAATGTTTGCGAATTCGTGATTGCCCATAATACCCACCTAAAAATCTATAAGCTCTACTTTTGGCACCACACAAGAATAGCTAATTTAGAATGTACGGCAATATTGAAAATCCGCAGAGCTGCAATGGGGGTTAATTTCAGCTCCAGCGACCGGTAAATTTGCACAAATTCTCTATAACTACCGATAAAAAAACATCTGCAATGAGTGATACCAGTTACATTGATTAGCAGCTGCCGTGGAATGCAAAGAATTCCGGTCTTATTATCCATTCTGCTCGACTTCTAGATCGCACGATCGTCGGTGCTCCGATCATATGGTCTAGCGGAGTGCCTCCAGCTCGCCGTGCGACACGTCAGATACCTCTGACGCGTGCGCTTGCATCGATCTACCTAAAATGGGCTGGCTGCATTGCCCAGAGCGCCAGAGTCTGGCAGCAAGAGTTCAAACAGCGCATCGATTTCAGCCTGAAAATCCTCATCTGCAGCGTTAGCGGCAAAAACTTCCAAGCGAAGGGCGATAAATGACGCATTGGCCACTTCCAGATCGACAGCCGAAGCAAGGGCGCCCGCATAAGCATT
Source organism: Devosia sp. J2-20 (assembly GCF_055808475.1). NCBI lineage: Bacteria > Pseudomonadati > Pseudomonadota > Alphaproteobacteria > Hyphomicrobiales > Devosiaceae > Devosia > Devosia sp. J2-20. Next base: position 1,886,293 of record NZ_CM147870.1, read on the forward strand.
GATAGCTGTTTCGCAGGTCGGCACCGTTCCCGCTGGAAGCGTGCACGATGCAAACACAGTCGAGTAAAGGCCTTCATAGCCTGCAACGGGGGCAGCGGTCGAAGTTGACATGGCTGCCATACCGAACACACCAGCCGCCGCAATAGTCGTGATCAGCTTACGCATCTGACATTCCTGTAGTTACACCGCGCACAAACTGCTGGTGTTACTCGCTAATAGCTGTGGAGCCGAATTCGGTCAAGTCGATGTTGAGGCCTTGTTTACCGTAAGGTGGCGAGCAGGTTCGGAAGCGCAATTACCTATTGCCCGCAGATTACCAGAAACAGCCCTTCCCGGTAGTTTACCTCGTTGTAGCGCACTTAAGCTGCAGGACAGACAAGCGCTCACTGCATAGATGAGGTCGGAATTTCACTTCGTTTTGAATGGCGGAAACCTGAGGATCAGACAATCCAGTCGAGAACCGATGCACGTCGTTGCTTTGCTACCCAACGAAAAATGGCCAGCATTGATCGTAGGGAAAAGAACAAAGGCGACGCCCTCCCCTTCCTCCCCCGCTAACCACAACATGATTCAATAATGCTCGATTATTGCGCGGCTCCGTTTTTCGGTAATACTTGGCGCAACATAGTTCATGTTTATCAGCACGGAGAGATACCTTTGTCCAAACGCGTCAGAACGGCCGTATTTCCGGTAGCCGGTCTCGGAACCCGATTCCTGCCCGCCACCAAGGCAATGCCCAAGGAGATGCTGACCGTTGTGGACCGACCGCTCATTCAATACGCGGTCGATGAAGCGCGCGAAGCGGGCATTGAGCATTTTGTCTTTGTTACCGGCCGCAATAAGGGCGTGATCGAAGACCATTTCGACCGCCAGTTCGAGCTCGAAACCACGCTGGAAGCGCGTGGCAAGACCGAGGCTCTCGACGAGCTCCGCAAGGATTTGCCTTCGGCCGGCCACAGCAGCTTCACCCGCCAGCAGGAACCGCTGGGTCTGGGCCACGCTGTCTGGTGCGCCCGCGAAATCGTCGGCAATAACCCCTTTGCCCTGCTGCTGCCCGACATGATTTTCCGCGCGCAGCCCGGTGTCCTGCGCCAGATGATCGACGCCTATGAGGACGAACAGAACGGCGGCAATGTTATTGGCGTGGAGGAGTGCGCGTGGGAAGACGTATCCTCCTACGGCGTAGTCGTGCGCGGGGAGGGCCCCGATACCGGCTTCACCATCAATGGCATGGTCGAAAAGCCCAAGCGTGAAGAGGCGCCATCGAACCTGTTTATTTCGGGTCGCTATATTCTGCAGCCGGAAATCTTTAACCTGCTGGCCGACCAGGCCAAGGGCGCTGGCGGAGAAATCCAGCTGACCGACGCCATGCAGGTGCTGATGCAGGAGCAGCGTTTCACCGGGGTAAAATACGAAGGCAAGGTCTTCGACTGCGGTTCAAAGCTGGGTTTTTTGACGGCCAATGTGCTGTTCGCCCTAGACCGGGACGATATCCGCGACGGCTTCATCAAGGAACTGCGCAATCTCAATCTGGGCGATCAAATAGCTGAACATTGAGGCACCTCAGCGTTGGAGCCGTTCGGACATCCGAGCAACGCCAACGCGGGCACACAAGCTCGACTTGCTCATGGATCCATGGTCATCGGTATTCATCCAATCCAAAACCTGAGTGCTCAGGTGGAATAATGGATCACGCGATAAAGGCGGGTAAATTGGTTGGCGATATAGATCGCCGCTGGCATCAGAACTCTCGATGCTGCCGCTCTGAACACAAGGTCATTTTAGAGAAATACTCAGGTGATGCCGCTCAAAGCCGAATATCGAAACCACTGGCACCGCGCAGATGGTTCTACCTGGCGTGTGAGCAATCAAAGTCTACATCTGGATATCGCTCTTTGCGCATCCTGGGCTCTTTGGTAAGTACCTGTGCATCAATGAATATGGGCCGTGGAACACATGACCAGCCTCAAATTTGGCACCAGTGGATTGCGAGGCCTGGCTACAGACCTCATCGGAACAGAGGCGCGACGCTATACGACTGCGTTCTTGCGCCATCTGGACCAGATTGGCGAAGCTGCTGATACTTTGTATCTTGGTCGAGACCTGCGTTCGAGCAGTTCAACCATACTTGCAGACTGCGCAAATGCCGCATCAGCCTTGGGTATTGAAGTTGTTGATTGTGGCGTATTGCCAGCGCCCGCACTTGCCTTACATGCTATGGCGGCAGGCTCCCCAAGCCTCATGATTACTGGCAGTCATATTCCTGCTGATCGCAACGGGCTGAAGTTTTACCGTGCCGCCCGAGAGATCAGCAAGGAGGACGAAACCGGTATTATACGGCAATTAGGGGACTTTCGATTTTCTGACATTTCCGCATCCACGCTGGATAATACCGCTGCGGCTTTTGATCGCTATCTGAATAGATACAACGGATTGTTGCGCGCTGACGCGTTGAAGGGCTGGCGAGTTGGCGTTTACGAGCACTCGAGCGCGGGAAGAGAAGCTTTAGCAAAAGTCTTTGCGGCTTATGGTGCCGAGATCGTTAGGCTCGGGCGCGTCGACGACTTTGTGGCCGTTGACACTGAGGCATTTACCGATGCGGTATTTGCCCCCTTAACAGGTTGGCTCGAGCAACACCGCCTTGATGCGATTATATCTGCAGACGGGGACGCGGATCGACCACTCTTGATGGACAATCAGGGGGAGTTCGTTCGTGGCGATGTTTTGGGACTGTTGGCGGCTCAGTTCTTTAAAGCTGACACAGTGGTAACGCCAGTCACCTCCAACACCGCCATCGAAGCGAGTGCCCTGTTCCCAACTGTGATCCGTACAAAAGTAGGTTCACCCTTCGTCATCGAAGGGATGGAGAAAGCGTTGGCGAGCGGCGGACACCGTGTCTTTGGCTTCGAAGCCAATGGAGGGACGCTGTTGGGAAATGATCTTGCCACTGACGGCGAAACCCAACTGACCGCCCTTATGACGCGTGACGCCATCTTGCCATTGATTGGGGTTTTTGCTTTGGCAGCAGAACAATCATGCTCAATCTCAGACTTGGTCAAACAATTGCCATTGCGCGTCGCACTGAGTGGGCGATTGGAAAATTTCTCAAGCCAAAAGAGCAGCGCGTTGTTGGAGAAGTTGATGGTTCCACAGTCAGCAACAGCTTTTTTTGCAGCGCGTGGATCAATCGTGCGGATGGAAGCGATCGATGGACTTCAGTTCTTCCTCTCAGACGACACCATGGTCCACTACCGCGCTTCGGGCAACGCACCAGAGTTACGATGCTACGTCGAGGCCAGCACATCCGCCCAAGCTGATAGCGCCCTGCAGTGGGGGTTGGATGCAGCAAGAATAGGAATAGCGCAGTAAATCGAGAAGATGTTGATCGCTAATGGATCGTCTGCTCTTCACCCCCCTCTCGTGCTGTTCACACTATGACGCTTTTTGAGGCCTGAATTTCCCGCCAGCCTACAAGCGAAATCCACTAACTTTGCTTTTAGCCTTGATGCTATTCTCAGGCTCTAACGGCCGCGTTGCCCGGTAAGAGGCTGCCTAAAACATGAAATCATGAGCAAAGACTAGCCGAAGAGTTTTCCAAACGGCCGTTCCCTTCCATGTTGGTCTATCCATTTCCGCTTAACCAGGCATGCAGCTGGTCGGCCAGGATTGTGGGTTCGTGTTCGGCGCCGTGCAGGATCAGTTCGGGCTGGCTGGGTTCTTCGAACGGGCTGTCAATGCCGGTGAAATTGGCGATCTCCCCGGCGCGGGCGCGCTTGTACAGTCCCTTGGGATCGCGCGCTTCGCACACCTCGATGGGCGTGTCGACATAGACCTCGACAAAGTCGATATCGCCGGCAATCTCGCGCGCCAGCCGCCGCTCATTGCGGAACGGCGAGATGAACGAGACCAGCACGATCAGGCCGGCATCGGCCATCAGCCGGGCCACTTCGGCCACGCGGCGGATGTTTTCCACGCGCGCCGCTTCGGTAAAGCCCAGATCCCGGTTCAGCCCGTGCCGCACATTGTCGCCATCCAGAATATAGGCGTGGCGGCCTTCGGCGGTCAGCCGCTTTTCCAGCAGATTGGCGATCGAGGACTTGCCCGAACCTGACAGTCCGGTAAACCAGACGATGCGGGCGGTCTGCCCCTTCATGGCAGCGCGCACATCGCGGTTCACATCGAACGACTGATAGGTCAGGTTCTGCGCCCGGCGCAGACCAAAATCGATGGTCCCGGCCCCCAGCGTCGCATTGGTCAGCCGGTCCACCAGAATGAACCCGCCGGTCAACCCATTGCTGGCATAGCTGTCAAAGGCGATGGGCTTGTCCGTGGCAATGGTCAGCGTGGCCACTTCATTGAGGTCGACCTTGGTCGCTGCGGTCTGCTCGAGCGTGTTCACATTGGTGCGGAATTTGAGATCGGTAATGGTGGCCGGCACCATTTGCGCGCCCACCTTGAGCAGATAGGAGCGCCCCACAAACGCCGATTCCTCGGCCATCCACACCACGCGGGCCTGGAACTGGTTGGAATATTCCGGCGTCTCGCCGGGACGCGACAGCACATCGCCGCGCGAGATATCGACCTCGCGATCAAGCACCAGCGTCACCGCCTGCCCCGCCTGGGCATGGTCCAGATCACCATCCATGGTAACGATGCGACTGACCACGGCCGGTTTGCGCGAGGAGGCAATCAGCACCTCATCGCCCACGGCAATGGCGCCTGACGCCACCGTTCCCGAAAAGCCGCGGAAATCCAGATTGGGCCGGTTGACCCATTGCACCGGAAAGCGGAACTGCTGGGCGCTGCGGTCTTCGCTGACATCAATGGCTTCAAGATAGGGCACCAGCGCTGCGCCATCATACCAGGGCGTGCGCGGGCTTTGGCTCAGCATGTTGTCGCCGCGCAGCGCCGAGACCGGAATGGCCTCCAGCGTCTTGAACCCCAGCGGCGCGGCAAAGGCGCGATATTCAGCAACAATACGGTCAAACACGCCCTGATCGTAATCGACCAGATCGATCTTGTTGACCACCAGCACCACATGCTTGACCCCGATCAGCGACAGGATGAAGCTGTGTCGGCGGGTCTGGGTCAGCACGCCCTTGCGCGCATCGATCAGCACCAGCGCCAGATCGGCATTGGACGCCCCGGTCGCCATATTGCGGGTATATTGCTCATGGCCCGGCGTATCGGCGACGATGAACTTGCGCTTGTCGGTGGAAAAGAACCGATAGGCCACGTCAATGGTGATGCCCTGCTCGCGCTCGGCGGTCAGCCCGTCCACCAGCAGCGAGAAATCGATCCCCTCATCGCCCACATGGCGGTTATGGCTTTCCTTTTTCAGGCTCGCCAACTGGTCATCCAGGATCAGCTGGCTGTCATAGAGCAGCCGCCCGATCAGCGTGGACTTGCCATCGTCTACGCTGCCGCAGGTCAGAAAGCGCAGCATCGACTTGTCGGTCTGCTGGCGCAGCCACAGGGCGATATCGGTATCGGGTGTCACTGAGATATCCATCAGAAATACCCTTCCTGCTTCTTCTTTTCCATCGAACCCACGCTGTCGCTGTCGATCAGCCGCCCTTCGCGCTCCGAGGTCCGGCTGGCCTGCATCTCCATGATGATCGAGGCCAGATCGGCCGCATCGGAGCGGATAGCCCCGGTCAGCGGATAGCAGCCCAGCGTGCGGAACCGCACCATTTCCATGCGCGCAGTCTCGCCCGGCTCCAGTGGCATGCGCGCGTCATCGACCATGATCAGCGTGCCCGAGCGCTCCACCACAGGGCGGGGCTTGGCAAAATACAGCGAGGGCAGTTCGATCCCCTCGGCATAGATATAGGTCCACACGTCCAGCTCGGTCCAGTTGCTGATCGGGAACACCCGCATGCTCTCGCCGGGGTTCAGCCGCGTGTTGAACACCCGCCACAGCTCGGGCCGCTGGTTCTTGGGGTCCCAGGCATGGCTGGCATTGCGGTGCGAGAAGATGCGCTCCTTGGCCCGGCTCTTCTCCTCGTCGCGCCGCGCCCCGCCAATCGCGGCATCATACTGCCCGGCGTTGAGCGCCTGACGCAGCGCCTGGGTCTTCATGATGTCGGTATAGCGCGAGGAGCCATGCTCGAACGGATTGATATTGGCCGCCAGACCCTCGGGATTGGTATGGCTGATCAGCTCGAAGCCATGCTTGTCCGCCATCGCATCGCGAAACGCGATCATCTCGGCGAACTTCCAGGTGGTGTTCACATGCAGCAGCGGAAACGGGATCTTGGAGGGATAAAACGCCTTGCGCGCCAGATGCAGCAGAACGCTGGAATCCTTACCGATCGAATACATCATCACCGGCCGCTCAAAGCTGGCGGCAACCTCCCGCAAAATCTCAATGCTCTCAGCCTCGAGAGACTGCAAATGGGTTAGTGCACCAGTTAGCAACGCTATCAACTCCAATCGACAGGCCGCCACGAGTAGCCTGAACACGGCCAGTTGGTAGGCTGCATGGATTTTTCGATCAAGGCGAAATGGCCTGAAAGCGACGCCGCTTTGGGCCGAAAGGCACAATAAACTCAACGACTTGCGTTACCCGCCATTGAACACTGCGAGCAATTCGTACATGCGCAGGAAAGTGCGTGCGAACACCGCTGAGGAGAAAAAAGTTTATGGAACCAGCTTCAACCTCGGTTGGCCTGCCTCCGCTCAATTCCGTTCTCATCGGCGAGCCATGCACCAGATGCAAATCTGCCTATTCAGACAGTTTCACAGCGCGTTGGGGCATTAATCAGTATTGTGTTTTTCGGCACGCCCGACTTCAATAAAATTACTTTGAATGGTAATTGACGCCGCATCTAATTGTTAATTGAGCCGGGGATTTAATTGATGTCGGATTTGATCGTTCCAGTCATTCTGGCGGGTGGACAGGGCACTCGGCTCTGGCCGATGTCTCGAGCTGCACGCCCAAAACAGTTCCTGTCTCTGGTCGGCGACGTCAGCTTGTTCCAGCAGACGCTGCAGCGCGTCAACGACCAGTCGGTCTACGCACCGCCGGTGGTAATTACCAATGCAGACTACCGATTCATTGTAGCGGAACAGGCCGCAGAACTCGAACTGGCACTGCACGCTACACTTCTCGAGCCGCTCGCACGCAATACCGCCGTCGCCATTGCCGCGGCCGCGGCCTTTGTGAGTGCCAGCTTTGGCCCAGAAGCAATCATGCTCGTCTTACCCTCTGACCATGATGTGTCCATTGATGAAGGCTACCGCCACGCCATTCAGCATGCGGCACACGCTGCCCGAAACGGCAGTTTGGTCACATTTGGCCTTGTGCCTACACATGCTGAGACTGGCTACGGCTATATCAAAGCAAATGCTTCCCCGGGTGACGGCGCGAAACCAATTGATGCTTTTGTCGAGAAGCCTGACCTAAAGCGTGCCCAGCAAATGCTAGCAGAAGGCGGATACTTCTGGAATTCAGGGATGTTCATGCTCGGCGCGGGCGCCTTTATGCGCGAATGCGCAAGTCTGGCCCCTGAAACTTTCTCTGCAGCTGAGGCCTCTGTGACAACGGCCAAATCTGATCTGGATTTCGTACGTCTTGACGAGGCAAGCTTTTCACAAGCTCCCAACATATCGGTTGACTACGCCATCTTTGAGAAGACCAAGCTTGCGATGGTGACACCAGTCAACTTCGGCTGGTCTGACTTGGGCAGTTGGGATGCAGTTTGGAAAGCCAGTTCGAAAGATGCCAACAACAATGCAAGTCAGGGCAACGTTACGATGAATGACGTTTCCAACTCACTCGTTGTAACCGACCACGCACATGTGGCTGTTGATGGCCTGGACAATGTCGCTGTCATAGCAAGCAATGACGCTATCTATGTTGGAAAGTTGTCGGAGGCACAGAAGGTCGGAGCAATGGTCAAAGTGCTTCGCGCCGACAAAAAAACATCAGGTCTCACAGAAATCCATAAGACAGCATACCGCCCTTGGGGTGGGTATTCCTCAATATTGGCGGGCGATCGTTTCCAGGTCAAACGGCTCTTCGTTAAACCAGGTAAAAAACTGAGCCTGCAGAAGCATCATCATCGTGCAGAACATTGGATTGTGGTTCGAGGCACAGCCGATGTGACAATCGACGGAGTGGTTACAACACTAAGTGAAAACCAGTCGATCTACTTACCACTTGGCTGTACCCACCGGCTTGCTAACCCTGGAAAGATCGAACTCGAGTTGATCGAAGTGCAGACGGGGTCCTACCTGGGTGAAGACGACATCATTCGCATTGAGGACGAGTTTGGTCGTGCTTGAGCGCATCGCTGCAGTATCGACGACAGCCAAGTATTCTTAGGGCAATAATGCTCGCCCTGCCCCATTGCAGGGCAAGCACTTCGATGCTAAACGACGGCCCGTGCCGATATAGCTCAGTTGGTAGAGCACCTGATTTGTAATCAGGGGGTCACGGGTTCGAACCCTGTTGTCGGCACCACAAGTCCCTACATTTTGGTTTTCTTGCCTGCATCATGCCGGCGGTGGTATTTGCGCGTCTGTCACCGCAGATAGGTAGCAGTTTCACCGATAGTGCACGGATCCTGTGTCACGGCCTCAAATCATGCTTTTTGCGATCTTGATTGTGAATGACTGTATTCTAACTGATAGCCTTAGCGTGGCGGCTGCGTGCAGACACCAAGTTCGCCGAATTTGCGCCAGTAGCCTTGGGAGAGGCTGGCTGTAACGAACAGAACGTCGACGGCATCAGTGGAGAGGAGAGTAAGCGGTGACCATCAAATTTGAGCCGTCAGAACTGCCCGGTTGGCCGGCGGCGATGAGCCAGCAAATGGCCGCTTCTTACTGCGGCCTCTCAGTAGGAACCTTCGCTTCTGTGTGCCCCGTCGTCCCGATCTCGATAACAGCGTCCAAGGCAGGCCAAAGGTATCTCAAGTTGCGCTTGGATGAATGGCTTTTATCGCTCGATATCAACGAGCCCAGTCCAAATGCGGGAATTGAGCGCACGAGCCGCGTTCGCCAAGTGAGAACCCAAGCCCGAAGAATACTGAGGACGCGGGGCGCCAACTACTAGGGTGCAGTTAGCTTGGCAGAATGTCGGTCAGCTGCTCCCTCAAACCCAGCAATCTATGCAATTTACTCGCACGAAATGCGGTGCATGACGTCGGGCGGGCCTTACACCAAGATAAATCGGCGCAACGTGGTCCAGCAATGGTAAGCTTAATTTGCAAGTTTAGTTGATCGCCAGATGGTTGGGCATATGTTCGCGTCATGGACAATCAACTCACAAATTGGGCCAGCCTGCTCACTCTCACCGTCGCTGCCGCGGCAATTCTGTTTACGGCAGCTATCTTGGCGATCACCAAACGAAACAAGCAACAGTCCCAAACGATGATTGAGCCCGAGCACAGCCTTGTCCGTCCACAGCAGGCATCTAATGCCAACCCAGAGGTCGTTGCACGTTTCATACAGGCCTTTAACGAAAACTCCTGACAAGCATTACGCTTTGTCGCTGCTGCCAAAGGATTTTGACCGCCGCCCGTGCGAATATCACTTTCACAAATTGTGAAAGCTAATGGTCCACTCACAAACGCCCAACGACAAATCTGGGCAGTCGAACACGCTGAACCTGACGCCAAAAACCGCACTCGTTGGCTGCTCATTACCATACAACGCCTATTCGCTTGCTCCTGGTCAGCGCCACAAAGCCCCGAAACCAGCCCGATGGGCATCCTTGTGCCCCCAATAGGCCTATGAAAGACGCAGTTTCAATGCGCCATGGGCATCCCTAAAAGCTGGGGTCATAGTTGAAATAGAGCGGATTTGAGAGGGCGACCATATTCTGGCTCTGGGCCATGGAGTTTGGAACTTCGGGGTATGGGGCCTGCGGGCCTTCGATTTCCACGCGGTAGTAATTCCGTTCTCCGGTCGCCGGCGTATCGATAAACTGCCCCGAACGCATATCGGCATCGGTGATGAAGCTACCGAAATCGTCGCGATTTTTGATCACCCGCACCTTGTAACAGGCACCCGCAATGCCGCCGCCAACCAGCCGCACTTCAAACGTCACTGGCCGCCCGGTGGGTTTGAGGTTATCGCCCATCATCATGTCCATCACGCCGTCGCCATCATGATCGGCCCAGAGTTCGACACGCGGATTATAGGGGTTGGAGCTGACTGAAGCCCGCCCTGCAACCAAAGCCTCGAGCAGCGCCTGCTTGCTGCGTGACTTGGCAAAGACCCAGGTAGTTGGGGTCCCGACATAATTGCCAGTGGCTTCAATGCTCAGCGGGGTAATCTGTTCAGGGGTGTCGGGGACACCATGATGGCTATCGCTACCGCCGCGCGCGCCCAGCATCCGCCCTGACTTCAGCATGTCGTCCCAGATCCGCACGCCGGGCACATTCTTGGGCCAGACGCTGGTGTTCCATATCTCCACAGAGTCGGCGAGATCGAAAGAGTAGCCGTAGTGGTTCTTGGTGCTGGGATGGTTCGCCGACATGTGGATCCCCAGCTCCTGCTTGAGCTTGAGGATGTTCCAGTCACGGTCATCGCGGTGATCGAAAACGCGTTGGTGATCATAGGGCTCAGCGGAAAGAATATTGATGTGCCCGCGGCAGGCGGTGAGTTCGGCACCGTAGAACAGCAGGACGGTGTCGGATCTGAATTCGGGATCTGCCCAAGTATGCTGCGCGACGGCGCCCTGCACATGAACGTCGTGATCCGTGATCGCCAAATAGTCAAAACCCATCTTCTCGGCAAAGCCGATGATCTTGGCTTGAGGATTGTTCGAGGAATCCTTGCTGTGGCGCGAGTGCATGTGCCAGTCGCCCTTGAGCCAGACACCATCGATGTGACTGGCCAGCGGCGGCAAGGTTTCTGGAATGGGCGGGATCATGGCGCATCCGCCATGGTCAGGCGCAGGGTCACGATCTGAAACGGCGCCAAGCGTAACCGGACGGTTTCACTTTCGATGGACACAGGCTCAGGCGCGCGCTCGAGCAGATTGACGATCTCGACCGATTGCGTCCCGATTGGCAGGTGAACAACAGCCTCGCCCTGCCGGCCATGGGTTTCCCATAGACGGGCGATGATGGCGTCGCCAGTCTCGCTTTTCTTGATGGCTTCAAGGGTAACGCCAGAACCATCGACCTGAACAAGTGGCTGCATGTTGCTGGTAGCTTCAGCGCTACCGGCGACAAGCCTGAGTGGCAGATTGTAGGCCTCGGCTCGGGCCGGTATGTCGCTCGCCAGCAGGCCGTGATGCACGAACAGCGCATAGCTAAAGCGGTGTTCACCCTGATCGGCCTGGGCCCAGGGATAGGTGGGTGACTTCAACAGGGTCAGGCGCACCGTGCTGCCGCGAACGTCATAGCCATATTTGCAGTCATTGAAGAAAGCGACGCCGAAGTCAGGTTCGGACATATCCATCCAGCGATGCATCACGGCTTCAAAGCGCGCCTGATCCCAGGATGTATTGCGATGGGTGGGACGACGCACATGCCCAAACTGGATTTCGGCGGTGCTTTCGCGCGCCACCAGATCGAGTGGGAATGCGGACTTTATCAGGGTGTCGTGTTCATGCCAGTCGATGAAATTTTCAATATCAAGACGTTCGCTGCCGCTTTCCAGCGCCACGATCTGCACAATTCGGGAGGCTTCATAGTGCCATTCAAGACGTAGCGCTGCGCGGTAGGGACCGGTCTCGACGATTTCCAATGAAACCAGATTGTCGATCTCCCAGATCTGATCCTCAAAGCTCTCATCGATGTCCCAGGCGTCATATTCGACCGGGGTATCGCGAAAGGCCTGCAGCCGGTTAGCGGGGCTGCCAGCGATGATGGTCTCACGCTGACAACGCTTGTCGAACAGCGACACGATGCGGCCCTTGTCGTCCAAACGGACCGAAATCAGCGCGTTTTCCAGATGTCGTTCCGACACACTCAAGTCAGTCAGCCCGGCGGCGGCCGTGCCCGGCACGAGCCCGACCGGAGTAACACTGGTGGGCGCCAGACCTTGAACCGGCACGCCCTGGCTGATGCTGCCATCGGCATGGCAGATGCGCTGAGTAGCGCGCTGTTGACCGTCTAGGGTTACCAGCTGCGGCTGATCAGCGGCTATCTCAAGCAGCCCGTCGCGCGGCCGACCCAGCACGTTGAAAATGCCATGCTTGTCCTGTCGGGTCAGGCGCGCCGTCAGGTCGGTTCGCATTGCCTCTGCCTGGCTGAAGAAGCGGGCATAGTCGCGATCGCTATCCTCGAACACGGCGCCGATGGAGGTGCCGGGCAAAATGTCGTGGAACTGGTTGAGCAGAACGATGCGCCACAAATCGTGCAGTTCCGCAGCCGGGTATGGCCGGTCCAGATTTCGCTCCGCCAGCACAGCGAGCACTTCGAGTTCGCGCAGGGCCTGTTCGGCCAAACGGTTATAGCGCTTGTTCTTGGCAACCGAAGTCAGTGTGCCACGATGGTATTCGAGATAAAGTTCGCCCACCCATGTAGGAAAATCATCGGGATGCGCATTCATGCGGGCGAGCAGGCGCTCGAAATAGGGGCGCATGGGTTCGTGCCGGACGGCCGGGCAGCCCGGAATACCCTTCTCCATACGCCGGATGTTCTCCAGCATTTCGCGTGTAGGGCCGCCGCCCCCGTCCCCATGGCCGTAAACCAGGAACAGTTCGCTGTTGAGATCCTGCTGGCTGTGGCGCCGCCACGTGCCCATCACATGGGTGGGCTTGAGGTCCGGGCAGTAGGTAGTGCCAAAACCATTGGCCGTGTAGGGCTGCGTCGTCAGGAAATAAGCGGCAACGGTGCTGCCATCAATGCCTTCCCAGTGGAACGTCTCATTGGGCATGCGGTTGGTGTCATTCCAGCTCAGCTTATGGGTGACAAAAACATCTACATCGGAGAGTTTCATCATCTGCGGCAGCGCTGCTGAATAGCCGAATGTATCGGGAAGCCAGAAGATCCTGGGCGTCACGCCAAAGGTCTGCTCGTGATAGGCCACCCCATGCAGGATATGCCGGGCAAAAGACTCGCCATTGGTGATGTTGGCGTCGGGCTCCAGCCACAGCGCGCCCTCGATCTCAAAGCGCCCGCCCTTTACCTGCGCCTGCAGCCGTTCGAACAGCTCGGGATAATCCTCTGACAGATAGTCGAGCAGGACGCCCTGATTGTACATGAACTGGTAGTCGGGATATTGCTCCATCAGCGCCAGTGCGGTCGCCATGGAGCGTGCCATTTTCTGCCGCGTTTCGCGAATACGCCAAAGCCAGGCGACATCGATATGGGTGTGGCCGGTCACGGTGACAGTCGGCTTGTTCTCAAAATCATCGGCCTCATAGATGGCCTTGGCCAACTGTTCGGCCTGCCGCAACGACGCTGTAAACCGCGCTGCATCGCCGGGGCGGAAATCAATCGCCTTGAGCGCGTCGTCAATCGTGTTGAGGATGAAGTGTCGCCGCGCGTCATCGGCGGCAAGCAGCCGCGCCACATTGAGTGGGACGCTGAGGTCGTAGAACACCTGTTCAACCAGCGGGTCGTGCAGCATCAATGACATGGCCATGCCATGCTGGCGCCGGTCTTCGATCGTGCCGGCTTCAAGCAGGATGTCGAAGCGCTCTCCAGGTTTACCCTCTGTCGTCAGCAGCAATTCGCGGTGATTGCCATCGGCGCCCTGGGCGATCTTGCCGTTAACGCGGACCAGGCATTGGGGATCAGAACGACCGCGGGTGTTGCCGAACTGTGCATCCACCTTGAGGTAGACACGGCGATCCCTGGCCGCGTCCGGCAGTTCGACCGACGTCGCGAACCAGAAGTAGCTCTCCGGCTCACCCCAGACCAGAGACGGCTCGACCTGCTCCCAGGCGTTCGGAGCCTGGGTAACAATCTCCGCCCGCTCTTCGGGCAGACCGCGCCGGAACCGTAGCGGCAGGGCCACATCCATGGGGGAGAAAATCTTCTGCTGCAGACGGCTCAGGAGGTGGTCGAGTTTCTCGATACGCATCAGACTATTCCTGAACACGAAGTTGGGTGACGGCAATTTCTGGCTCAACGCCGGAATTGGGCGAGGTCTGAGCGACTTGATCGATCAACAGACCCTGTTGCCAGTCAAGCACCAGTTCTGAAACCGAGGGGCGTCGCAGCACAAGAACATCGGCCCCATCAAAGGTCAGCTGACATTGCTCAACATAGCGGGTGAAAACCTGCAGCGACTGGCCTTGAGCAACAATAATGGCCCAGCCATGCTGCGCGCCATGGCAGCGATATTCAACGCCCTGCCCCGGCCCCGCTTCGATCGCTTCAAGCGGCCCGGTTGCCTTGTAGGCGACAAGACCCTCGCCGCCCTGCAGGATTAGCGTATCGCCCGACAGCGTGTGGGTCAGCCCGGAACGTGCGGCGTACACATGGGAGAACTGCAACCGTTCGCCTTGCCCTAGGCGATAGTGGACCAGAGCAACGTTTTCATGCTGTCCGACACGTGGCAGAGCGCCATTGCCTGCCCAGTAAGACGGGCGCTGCTGCCCCCACGGATCGTCTTCACCGGGGTGGTTTAGCCAGCTGCGGGCCATGGGGTGGCTGGCAAAGCGCAGATCGAGCACGTGCTGCTGGTGGCCATAGCCGCCTGCGTTGGCGCCGCTATTGGTCGAGAGCTGGATGTGTCTGGTCTTGTAGAGGTTAAGCAAGGCCGCTGGCCCATAGCCCTGGAAATAGCGCGCACTGACAACTTGCCCCTGCGCAGGCTCGACGTAGGTGGCAATGCTCGAGGGCGGCTGATATCGGCTGGCAGCGAACAACGGCAGCGAGGCCACGCCCTTGTTGAGCCAGCCCTGCCCGAACGCGACGGCCGCAAACGGCGCCAACTCCGTCAATGGCCCGGCGCGCAACTCCTTGTCGTAAGCGCGTCCCATTGACCCTGCCGGGACCCCGGCGAGGGTGTGCAGGGCTATCATGGTGAAGATGCGGTCACTAAGCGCCGATGCGCGCGCGGCGATTGACGCGGGACCCAACTCAGCAAGCGTCAGCAGACCGATGAAGTCGACTGGATAATAGGCGGCCGAATTCCACTCGGCCAATCCATCGTCTTCGACTGCGTCGAACCATAAATTCAGCCGTTCCGTGGCCAAGGCGGCTTGCTCTGCGCCCTTCCGCCCCGAAGTGACAAAGACCTCTTCAGGGAAACTCTGACCAGCAAGGAGCTGTGCAACATGGAAGCACAAGGCGTGGTTCTCGCTCCAGAACCACATCGCATCATTGCCGGGCTCGTCGACCCAATAGCGGAATTGAGTGAAGGTGAGGCGGATCCGCTCCGCAAGATCGCCGGGCAAGGCCGACCCATGTCGTATCCAGGCCCATAACAGCGGCACCGCGACGAAGTCGGAACAGTCGCGCCGCTCCTCCATGGACAGCAGTGTCTCTTCGATAATGGGACGGATCCGCGGGTCGTCGACCCGGCCCGTCTCCAGCAGCGCAACCGCGGTGCCCATCCGCATTTCGCCAAAGCGAACCGCATGTTCCAGCGCCTGCTGCTTGCGGCTAGCCAGATCACCTGCAAGTTTTTTGGGCGTCGCATCGTGCAGGACTGCGCAGCCAATGCTGCGGTCCACATTACTGTCACCTGCAGTAAAGGTCACCGCCAGATCGTGATAGCCCTGAGGAAGGTCGCCTCCCTTGCACAATGTCAGTTCGGTGGCGCCTGCGGGTAAGTGAAAGCTCTGATCAAGGAATGTTGCTCGGGTATGCGAGGTGGACGCCAGTCGAGCGTGAATGTCTACGGCGATAGCCACCGGCGTATCAAAAACCAGTGTGACCTCGTCGGTGGCTTCGACCACGTCGCCGCGTGTCCTCACCTGGCTAGACAATGCCTTGAGTGCTTCAACATCGGCGCCCAGCTTGGCGCCGGGCAGGAAGACATCAAGCGCGACGCTGTCGAGCAGCACCAGTTCGAAGAACCAGTTGGTGTCGCGCTCGGCCATATCCTCCGTCAGGACAATGACTTCGCTACCAGCTGCCCTGATCGGCAGGTGAACAACGGTCTGCTGGTCAGTATTGCGGGTGAACGGTTCAAACCGTCCTGCCAGCTCGCCGTCAACCCAGATGTGCACCCCGCCGCGCGTGTGCAAGCGGAATGAGCAATAGCGATTTTGTGGCGCTGCGATGCGGGTACGGCACCAACGCGCAAGCCTGGTGGGGCGATGACGGAACTGGCTGAACTCTACCCGTCGGTTATTGCCTGGCAGGTACAGCGCCTCGACCGGCCAGTCGGTCCGCAAAACAACTGCGCGGCTCGCCACGTCTTTCCAGGTCGCAGCGCGGCACGGAAGGTCCCCTACGTCGACGAAGCCGTTGACGTACTTGTAGTTTTGCGGGTCGTTTGCGGGCGCCGGCTCGCCGGGGAAATAGTGCGCCTCGACCGGAGAAAGTTCCCAGGCAGTGAGGCTGTCGCCTCGAGCGATGGACAGCAATGGCGTCGACATGGGTAGGCCTTGGTCTAGGTGTCAGTCCGACGATGGGGTCGGTTCGCGGAACCGCAGCAGCGGCTCCAGTTGATCGATCAGGCCCGGCAATTGTGCCGGGGAGGTAACCCTGTAATCGGGCACCTCATCGCGGTCAGCGGGTGTATGTGCCCGAAGGGTCGACCATGACATAAAAATCGAGGTGATCCCCAAGGCGTTGGCGCCCTTGATATCGCGCGACAGGTTGTTGCCGACCATCACGCAGCGCCAGGCGTCTGCCCGTGTCAGTCCCGCGGCCGTCAACGCAGCGTCGAACATGCGCGCATCGGGCTTGAGGACCCCGACATCCTCGGAAATTACGTGAGCGTCGAACAGGCCCCACAAATCGTGCTGGGTCAGCAGATTGACGAAGGTCTGTCTGGGGCCATCCGCTACAAGTACCAGCTTGTGCCCGGCTGCCTTCAGCGCCTGCACCATATCGCTCGCGCCGGGAATAAGGTCGCCACTGAGTACTACATCACTGCCGGCCGTTTTAACTTCGCTGCGCTCATCGACCAGCGTGTCGCCACAATCGAGAAAAATGGCGCCAAAATGAATATTGCTGGCGGCAAGTCCGGCCATGATCTGCTTGATACGTTGGGGGATTAGATCGGCCAATTGCGACCATGACATCAGTTCAGGCCGGCTTTGCACCGGGACATAATCATGGCTGGGCACGAATGCATCATGGCGCATTTTCAGGCGAGCCAGCCGGTGATCGCGCTCACTGGCCTGATATAGGCCGCTCTTGGCAAAGGGGTTGCCGAGGTGAACCCCCTCAAGGCCGGCAAGTGCCCCGCAGAGCGCCGACAGTTGCTGGCGATCCACCACGGGCATCTGCCGGGCCATGGCCCAATGGGCATGCTTGCCGGCCTCGACATAAACCACCGGACGACCGTCCAGCATTTCGGCCTGCCCTGCCCCGGCATCCATGATCAATCGGCCGCCATGTGAGGATGCCTCGACCTTGGCAATTGCCCCATCGAGGCCGACATGCACCCAGACATGCTCCAGATCATAGAGATGGCCAATGTCCCAGTCGTAATAGATGGCGTATTCGATTGCCAAAGCACCGTCAGGTTCAACGCGAAATTTTGACGATGGCGAAGCTTCTGGTGCGCGAAACACCGTGTAGCCGAACGCCACCGGCTGATAGGGTTCAGCGCGATCCAGCATCAACTGCGGCGCATACCGGCCCGCCAGTTCGGCGTCGGGCGCCGATAAACCAGAACTCATACGGTCACCCCGATCAGCGATAGTTCTTCGGCAAAGTGGCAGCGCACCTGCCGGTCACCGGCAACGCTGCGGAGCGCGGGGACTTCGGCGCTGCATTTGGGCTGCGCGTAAGGGCAGCGCGGGTGGAAGCTGCAACCGCTCGGCGGATTGGCCGCATTGGCAATCTCGCCCTTCAGAGGGACACGCTTGCGCGTCCTGTTGCCGCGAGGGTCGGGCTGCGGCACAGCGGCCATCAGTGCTTCGGTATAGGGATGCAGCGGCTTGGCAAAGAGCTTGTCGGTCGGTGCTGTCTCCATCAAGCGTCCCAGATACATCACGCCGACCCGATCCGAGATGTGCTCGACCATGCCCAGATCATGCGTGATGAATAGATAGGTCAGCCCGAACTTCTCCTGCAGGTCCTGCAAGAGATTGATGTTCTGGGCAGCAACAGACACGTCCAGCGCCGATACCGCCTCGTCTGCAGCAATAAAGCTGGGGTTGAGCGCCAACGCACGGGCGATACCGATACGCTGGCGCTGCCCGCCGGAAAAGGCGTGGGGGTAGCGGTTGATGTATTCGGGCCGCAGACCGACCACCTGCAGCAATTCGGCGACGCGGTTGCGAATTTCCGCTGGCGTGCCGACGCCGTGGATCTTGAGCGGTTCACCCACCAGCTCGAGCAGCGTCATGCGGGGATTGAGCGATGAGTATGGGTCCTGGAAGATCATCTGCATTTCGCGCCGCATGGTGCGCATCTGACGATCGGTCAGGCTCGACAGGTCGGTCACGGAGCCATCAGAGCCGCGGAACAGGATCTGCCCATCCGTCAGCGAATACGCGCGCAGCATCAGCCGGGCGACGGTGGATTTACCCGAACCGGATTCCCCCACCAGACCGAAGGTCTCGCCCTTGCGGATATCGAGCGATACATCGTCGATCGCCTTGATCTGCCCAACCTGTTTTTTCAGCCAACCAGCCGTGATCGGAAAGTATTTCTTGAGATTGCGGACCGAAATCAGCACGTCATCAGGCATTTCAGGTACATTGATTGGAGCGTCAGACATGGGTTGGCTCCTGGGCAAACTGGTCGGCGATATGGCAGCGCGACATCTGATTGCCAAAACGCTTTTCGGGCGGCGCCTGCGTATCGCACAGGCCGGTTATGGCGTGGCTACAGCGTGGATTGAACGAGCAGCCGCTCGGCACGCTGAAGGGATCGGGCACCATGCCCGGAATGGTGGGGAGCCGACGTCCCTGGTCGACACCAAGGCGTGGAATGGAACGCAGCAGCGCCTGAGTATAGGGATGCTTGGGCGCGTAGAAAATGTCGTCCACTGTCGCCGTTTCGACAATACGGCCCAGATACATCACCGACACGCGGTCGGCGATATCAGCGACCACGCCGAAATTGTGGGTGATGAAAATGATCGCCATGCCCAGTTCGGACTGCAATTGCTTGAGCAGCTCGAGAATCTGGGCTTCGGTGGTCACGTCAAGCGCGGTCGTTGGTTCGTCGGCAATCAACAGGCTCGGATTGCACGAAATGGCTAACGCAATCATGGCGCGCTGACGCATGCCACCCGATAATTGATGCGGAAAGGCATCGACCAGTTCGGTCGGGCGCGGCATCTGCACCTTTGCAAGGAGATCGATGGCGCGCTCGCGGGCGGCCGCTCGGCTTAGCCCCATGTGCAGTTGCACCGTGCGCATGATCTGCGCGCCGATGGTGTGCACGGGCGACAGCGCCGTCATGGGCTCCTGAAAGATCATGCCAACATGTTTGCCACGCACCTGCCGGATGGCGCGGCTATTGCGCTTGAACGATGACAGTTCAAGATCTTCGCCCGTGTTCAGGCGCATCTGCACCCGACCGCCGGCGTCAACAGCCCGCTTGGGCAAGAGGCGCATGATGGCACGGGCGGTGATGGACTTGCCGGACCCGCTTTCGCCAACGATGCCGAGCACTTCGCCCTTGTTGACGTGGTAGGAGACGCCGTCGACGGCCTTCACCAGCCCTTCGCGCATGGGAAAATGAACCTGCACGTTCTCAACGTCGAGCAGTCGTTCTGCGGGCATGTTTTGCTTGGTCATAGGATCACTGCCCATAGGGGTCGGCCGCATCGCGCAGGCCATCGCCGAGAAAATTGAAGGCAAGCACGGTCAGCACAACCGCCCCACCAGGCGAGAGGAGCCAAGGCGCCAGCGAGATGGAGCGCAGGTTTTGGGCGTCCTGCAGCAGCACGCCCCAACTAACAACGGGTGGGCGAAGGCCCAGGCCGAGGAAGCTCAGCGCGGTTTCACCCAGGATCATCTCCGGGACCGCCAGTGTCAGTGCCGCGATGATGTAGGAGGTCATCGATGGCAGCATGTGCCGAGTGATGATGCGGGTTTCGGTGGCGCCAGCCAGGCGCGCGGCCATCACAAAATCTTCGTTTCGAATGGCCAGAAACTGTCCACGGACCACGCGAGCCAGATGGGTCCAGCCGATCAGCGCCAGAATGAGCGTGATGAGCACATAGACGATGATGGGGTCCCAGGCGATAGGCAAGGCCGCAGCCAGCCCCATCCAGAGTGGGATGGTGGGGACCGAGCGGATCAGCTCCATCAGGCGCTGGATTGAGGTGTCGATCCAGCCGCCGAAATATCCGGAGATCGAGCCCAGTGTCAGCCCGAGCACAAAGGCAAAGATGACGCCGATCAGACCAGCCGACAAGGTGACCCGACCGCCGTGCATCAGGCGCGAAAAAACATCGCGTCCCAGATCGTCGGTGCCGAGCAGATTGATCTGCTCGCGGCGGTCGTTCACCCCGAACAGGTGCACATTGGATTTGAACAGGCCGAAAAAATTGTAGTCATCGCCCTGATAGAAAAGCTGAATCGGCAGAACCTTGTCGGTATCGACCGCGTATTTTACACGCGCCGTTTCAAGATCGCGTTCGCGCGACCAGCCATAGACGAATGGTCCGACGAACTGTCCATCGTCAAACAGGTGAATGGCCGTTGGCGGCGCTAGCGTGCGCAGGCGTTGCACCTCAAATGGGGCATAGGGTGCCACCATATCGGCGAACACTGCGCATAGCGCCAGGATCGCCAGGAACCACATCGAGATCACGGCCAGGGCGTGCTTGGAAAAGCGCCGCCAGATCAGCTGGGCCGGCGTGGCCGTGTAGAGATCTTCTTTGCGGTCCTTGGGGGCATCCGCGGCAGTGTTGATTGTCTGCTCTGTCATGGCTGAACCCTCACGCGTTACGGATACGTGGATCGAACCACGCCAGAAGGATGTCGGAGATCAGCGTGCCCACGACGGTGAAGACGCTGAGAATGAGGATGAAGCTGCCTGCCAGATACATGTCCTGCATCTTGAGTGCCTGCAGCAGCAAGGGGCCGGTAGTGGGCAGGTTGAGCACCACGGCGGTGATTACGTCGCCCGAAAACAGCGCCGGCAATGCCCAGCCCACTGTCGAAATGAAGGGGTTAAGCGCCACACGGACCGGATAGGTCCAGACGACGCGAGCTTCGCTCAGACCCTGCGCATAGGCGGTCTCGACATAGGGTTTGCCCAGCTCGTCGAGCATATTGGCGCGCATAACGCGGATCAGACCTGCTGCGCCACCCGTCGCCAGCACCACGAGCGGGATCCATAGATGGGTGAGCAGATTGCCCAGCTTGCCCAGGCTCCAAGGGGCGTTCTGGTACTCGGGCGAGAACAGGCCACCCACGTCGAGGTTCAGATAGGCGAAGCTCAACCACATCAAGATCAGGGCGAGCAGGAAGTCCGGGATACCCTTGCCCAGAAAGCCGAACACCGTGAACAGGTGGTCGAGCAGCGAATATTGCCGCGTCGCTGAATACACACCGACAGGGATTGCGATGGCCCAGGTCAGCACCAGGCTGGCCGAAGAGATGGCCAGGGTCAGCATCAGACGATCCCAGATCAGGGTCGATACCGGCGCATTCCATTCGAGCGAATAGCCAAAATCACCGCGCAGCACGATATCGCTGATCCAGCGCCAATACTGCACGATCAGTGGGTCGTTGAGACCGAACTGCTCGCGCATGGCAGCTTCCTGAAGCGGCGAGATATACTCACCGGCATGGCGCAATTGCGCGGCATAGGCGGTGACGTAGTCCCCCGGCGGCAACTGGATGATCACGAAGGATATGAACGAGATAAAGATCAGCGTCGGAATCGCCAGGAGGGCGCGGTGTCCGATGAAGGCGAGCATGGTGTGTTTCTCCAGGAGCAGGCGCGCGCATGGGTATGCGGTGCCAGCAGCGATCCGGGACGGGCGGACCCGCCCCGGACACTATGTGTAGCTATTCCTGTTCAAGCCAGAACTGCTGGGTACGGGCCAGACCCACACCGCGGAAGATGTCGTCCTGCACCAGGTTTGGCTGCACGTTGTGCATCTTGTTGGAGACGATGTTGACCACCGTGCCCTCACCATAGACACCGATTACCCAACCCTGCGTGGCAAAGATCTCGGCCATCTGCTTGACGTAGCCATCAGCCACTTCAACCGACGCAGACTGCGATGCCTGATCCCACAGATCGTAGATTTCCTGCATCTCTGCAGTGGGCTCCATGCCTTCGACGCCGTTGGTGTTGTAGTATTTGAAGCTCTGGTTGGCGTAGCCGTCCGAACCCATAATGCGACGCGGATCGGCAGGAACGTAGGTCAGTCGATCAAACGGAATCCAGTGCATCTGGAAATCGTTATTGGCGCGGTTGTTGTCCCACTGGGTGCGATCGATGACGCGTGGCAGGAATTCGATGCCGATATCAGCGAAGTTTTCTGCCAGCAATTCGAGCGTCTTTGCATGCACCGCGTCATTGGCTTCGACAACCAGACTGAAACGCTGACCATCAGGACGCAGACGGAAATCGGCACTGTCGCGTTCGCTCAGACCAGCCTCATCAAGCAGTTCGTTGGCCAGGTCTGGGTCGTATTCAACCCAGTGCTGGGACAGCTCGTCGCTGTGATAGGGCGAGCCGGTCACGGGCGCGGTCTGCAAAGGCTTGGCCAGTGCGGACTGGGTCAGTTCGTTGATCAGCTCGCGATCAACCGCAACAGACATGGCATGCCGCACAGCTTCGGTCTCGAACAGGCCGCGCAGCACTTCGTCCTTGCTGTTCATATTGGGAACAAGCGACCAGACATTGGAGTCCAGCCCAGGGACGATGTGATAACCGCCACGCTCTTCGTTTTCCTTGTAGAAGGTGTAGTTGTCCAGGCTCATATAACGAGCCTGCATATCGATCTGGCCCTGCGCCACCATCAGGTTGAGCGTTTCCGGATCCTGAAACAGGCGATGCTCGATGCGGTCGATATAGGGAAGCTGGTTCCCCTCTTGGTCAACCGCATAATAGTAGGGGTTGCGAACCATGACGACGGTTTCAGCCGGCGCCGGGGTCTCAATCTTCCAGGCGGTGATCACGGGCAGATCTGGATTGTTCCACCAGCCCGTCAACGCACCCTTGGAACCCCAAAGATCTGTCCAGGCTGCGACGTTGTACTTGTCAGCGGCTGCAGCGAGCTCTTCCTCGCTGGCATACTTGTCGTTGAACTGGCTCAGATAGTGCTTGGGAAAAGGAAGCTGGGACGATCCAGGCTTGGCTCGCCAGTAGAATCCTTGGCCAGGATCTGCAGGAAATACACATATGGCTGGGCGAACTTGATGGTGAAAGTACGCTCATCGGCGATATCGAGCTCAAGCGGCACGCCACCTGGCGCGAAGGTCGGATCGATCGTGGGAACCAGCTTGGGGTTCATAAAAACGTCATTGTACCAAAAGGCTACGTCATCGGTGGTCACTGGCGCGCCGTCCGACCACTTCAAGCCTTCGAGCAGAGTGAAGGTGAATTCAGTCGAATCCTCATTGACCGAATAGCTCTCGATATAGCCGGGCGTCAGAACAGCGGTGCCATTCTCATCGGCGGTCCATTTCAACACCCGCTCTTCCATGAGCTTGGTGGGCCCCCAACGGTCGCCAGGACCGCTATAGGCGCGACGCCAAACGCCGCCGTATTCGCCCACTTCAAGTGCGTTCACGACAGTCGGATCTGTTGGCAGGCGTTCATCGACGGCTGGCAGATTGCCCGCCTCAACCATCTCGGTGAGCATCGGGGCTTCCTGAAAAGCCCAGGCTGCGGTTGTCAGCGCGGTGGTCGATAGCGCCGTGATCGCGAATGACGCGATCCATTTCTTTGCGTTCATTGACTTCTTCCCTCTCATTAGCGGCCCCAATGCACCAACCGGTTACTTGGCGACCAGTGATCCTCAGCAGAAATGACAGGATGCAACGCACGAAAATGTTTTCATCGAATCCTCCCGTCCTCCTGTAGCAGCACTCCCGATCGCAATTTTCTCGCGTATTCTGGGCCGTCTTGCTGTTACATGAGCTATCTTTGCGACAGTTTGACTGCGATGCAATATGAAACAATTTGCACGAGATGAAATGGAAGGCGGGGGAACCTCGGCAACCCACCAAACGCGGTCGAAGATAGGTAGTGAATTCAACAGCCTAGAGGAAAGTGTGTGACGATGGTTCTGGCCGATGCCCGCATTCAGACAAATTCCCAAACCGGTTACTTACGTGTTCTGGTCGAGGCGCTGATGGATTCACCTGGCCTCCAGCGCCCGGAACTATCGCGAAAAATCGGTCTCCCGCGGATCGCTGTTTCGGACCTACTGGCGAATCTAGAAATTCGCGGCATGGTTCAGGTTGCCGGATCGATCAATGGTATGCCGGGGCGTTCGCAACAATTCTACACCTTGCGCAACACTGCAGCGCTGGCGCTGGGCTTTGATGTCGGCGGCACCAAACTGGCCGGTGCGCTTTGCGACATGCGCGGAAATATTCTTGCTGAACGCACGGTGCCAACAACGCGAAACGGTGCCGCGGCATTGGTTGACCAGATAGTCACCATGGCCAACGCCATGTGCGCAGACGCCGGTTTGCCCCGTGCACACGTGCGGCACACGGCAATTGGCCTTCCCGCAGCTGTTGACCCTGTACAAGGCAGTCTGAGCATGGCCGGCAATTTACCGGGGCTCGAGGGAGTGGCGCTGCTGGAGCCGCTGTCCTTGGCTTTGGGTTGCGCTGTGCATCTGGACAATGACGTGAACTTGGCGCTGATTGCCGAACTCGCCCATGGCAGCGCTCAGGGAGAGGACAATGTGGCGTTTGTTGCGCTGGGTACCGGCATTGGTGGCGCCCTGCTTATCAACGGCCACTTGCTGCGGGGGGCATTTGGTGGGGCTGGGGAGATTGGCTACATGCCGCTTTGGCAACTTGAAATGGCGGGGTTGCCAGCGTTGGAAAACCGCGTCGGTGAAGCGGGCATTCGACACCTCTATCGTTCAGCCGGTGGCGCCACCGAGCACAGCGTACGCGACATCTTCGATGCGGCTGCCGCAGAAGATGTTGCTGCGTGCTCCGCTCTGGACAGCTCGGCCGAAACGGTGGCGCGCGGGCTGGTCTGCCTACTATCGCTCGTTGATGCCCGGGTCGTCGTGCTGGGCGGCAGCATTGGCGCGCGGCAGGAATTTATCGACAGGGTGCAGACCCGTATGGCCCAGAGCTGGATACGCCCCGTGCAGATCCGCCGTAGCGATGCGGGCGGACGCGCTGGACTGCTGGGGGCTCTCGAACTGGCACGGCAGAGCATGCTGGAGAACCTGTTTGGTCCGCTACCCAAGAGCTAGTCGAGTCGCCGAACGCTACCGCGAATTGTCAGTCGGCAGCCCAGTTCAAGTCGGTGCGCTGGCGGTGCGCCAGCAGCATTGACGATACGTTGTTCGAGCAAATGCAGGGCGGCAATGCCCATGTGGTCGAGCGGTACGCTGACCGTGGAGAGGGCGGGCGAGGTCAGTTCGCCAAGCGCCACGCCGTCAAAGCCCACCACCGAGACATCCTGGGGCATGGAGACCCCTGCCCTGCGCAGCGCCGCCATGGCGCCCAGCGCCAGATTGTCCGCAGCACAGAAAATCGCGGTTACACCACCCATGCCCTCGTGCTTGGCAATCCAGCGATCAATGGCCGCGGCGCCCATGTCAGGGAGATAGCCCTCTGCCTGCTGCACATAGGCGGTTTCGAGCGACAATCCGTTGGTACGGAAGGCATCGAGAAAGCCGTCACGCCGACGCCGGATCGTGCTGCGGCCTTCCCATGTGAGGTGCAGGATGTTGCGATGGCCCTGCTCGATCAGCCAGTTGGTGGCGTATCGTGCACCGAAGCGATTGCCGGGTGTGACACTGTCGATCTGCATTTCATGGTCTTCACCATTCATCAGCACGGCGGGGATGCCAGAACGGGCAATGTCGTGCAGCAGATCGGCGCGGTCCTCGTTGAGCAGCAGGATACCGTCCACAGCGGCCGCCCGCGCCTGTTCGACCAGCCGCGCGCCGCTGACCGATGGCTTGTCCACCTCCATAGGGATCACACGGATCGACCGACGCTCGCATTCGCGCATCAGTGTGCTGAGCAAAGTCCAGGAATAGTAGTTGTGCTCGTTATGGGGCAGCGTATCGCTGGGCACCGCCAGCATGATGGTGCGCAGAACCGCGATGGTCGCCTTGTCGCGGCGTTTGGCGAGATAACCCAGTGCGCCAGCTGCCTCAATGACGCGGTTGCGAACTTCCTCTGATATCGGCGCGGTGCCATTGAGCACATGGGACACCGTCGAAACAGCAACATCGGCGCTGTCGGCGATGTCCTTGATGCCGACTTTTCTGCCCGGTTCTCGCTTCACACCGTCCCCAATCGTCCCTACTGCGCCATGCAGCTGTTTTCCGTCACTCTGCGGTCTGGCGCAAGTCGTGGCAGCACACCGGGCTTCTCAAAGTGTCACTGACTGATCTTCTGCCACCATTGGCCAACCGTGTCTGCGTCGAGCCGGGTGGCGGGGTGGCCCGGTCCGCTAAGATAATGCGCAAGCGCATTGCGAAATGCGCGGGCAACCGGTCGGGTGTCCAGATCATCGACCAGATCAGGCGCACACAGGAACAGGCGCCCCGCTCCGATGCGCGCCTCGGCCAGTAGCAAGAGATCGCGATTGGTGTTCCAGTCGTCGATCACCCGGACGATTGGCGCGAAATCGATCCCGGCCACGTCGAAGGCGCGACGGTGGAATGTCATCTCCCACCAATGCCAGTCGGTGTGAGACTGTGTGGGAAAGTCACGGAAGACCGGATGGGTGTTTTCGATCAGCAGACCCAGTGTGTGCGGTTCCTGTCCGTCGGTCCACAGCGTATTCCAGAAGGCCGCCGTATGGCCCATGACCGCGTTGGGCTTGAGGGTGTCTGGTGATGGTGCCAGCACCATGGTCTCGCCGGCGCTGATGCGCGCCAGCGCAGCCGCGTCGAGGCTTGTCACGATTGGCAGGTCGGGCACGGCTGCGGCGGGAGGCATGACCCAGAGCGACCAGCGATTGCGGTATTGGGTACCTGTCAGACTGACGACCAGTTCGTAACGGGCGGAAGTGGGCAAATCTGCAGTGGCGATGGTGATTTCGCCCAGTGTATGCAGGGCGCCAGCGGTGATATCTGCGGCGGTGATCAGCCCCATGCGCAAGGTTTGCCCGTCCTCGGCCCTGAGGGACCAGTTCAGTTCTGCGCTGGGCAGATCATGGGGGCCGAACTGCGCCAGTTGCAGCCTAGCGACAAAATCTTCGCCCTGGGTCACGACAAAGCGGGTGGCGCGGAGGAGCGGGACGATGGGGGCGCAGAACTCCCGGAATCGGGCCGGCGTGACATAGCGCTTTTCATCCCAGAAGGCGTCAACGACGCCAACCAGTGCGGTGCCCTGCCCCGGAAAATCCTGCAGCCCGAGCAGTTGAACGCCAGCCAATCCGTCGGTGCGCAGCGCCGCTTCCACTTCTTCCTTGTAGAGCTGGGTCTGCAGCGCGCCGCTGGCCATCAGGTAATCTTTTGCCAATGGCAACAAGCCCTTGGCGGCCAAGTCTTCGCGCACGCGCTCGAAATTGCGTGCTTCGAGGACGCCGGTGTATTTGTCGATTTCGGTCAGATCAGGGAAGACGCACCACTGGCCAATCTCGTGGCTGACCAGCGGTTGCGGGATGCTGTCGCGCCATTCGGACCAGTCGGTCATGGTCTCGAGCGGACGGGCGTTGAGGCGGCCGTCGAGATTTTCGCCCCAGCGCTGATTGCGCGGCTCGGGCTTGGTCAGATAGTCGGCGCGTTCGACCGTGGGCCAACCGGAGCCACCGGTGTAAATCCTTCTATTGTCTCGTGATTTCCAGCCGGCGATGAAGCGTTCGAGGAAGGCGTGGGTGCCAGCGCCGTTCACTTCATTGCCGACGCAGAACATGACAAAGCTGGGGTGATTACCGTAGTCGCGCATGATGCGTTCGGCTTCGGCGTGGATGTAGCGGTCCAACGCGGGATCGGCGCCTAGCACCGGCCAGACCGGGGTCTCGACATGGAGCAGCATGCCCATCTCGTCGGCGACCTCAAAGGCTGCTTCGGGTGGGCACCAAGAATGATAGCGGATGTGGTTGAGGCCGTAAGCCTTTGCGGTTTCAAAGACTTTTCTCCAGCCGGCTGTGTCGGTGGGCGGGTATCCGGTGAGTGGAAAGATGGCGCAATCAAGCGTGCCGCGCAGGAAAACCGGGCGGCCGTTGAGCGTCAGGCTGCGGCCTGCGCGGGCGAATTCGCGAATGCCGAAGCGGGTTTGGCGGCGGTCGAGTTCGATGCCATCGCGTTTCCAGATGACCGTGGCGGTGTGCAGGACCGGGTTGAATTCATCCCAGAGGGCAGCGGTTTCGGGCAGCGAAAACGCCACCGATCTGGTGGTGAAACCGCTCGAAACTGTCAGCAGACTGTTGGCATTGAGCGTCACAGTTTGCCCGCTCAGGGCGATTTCGACCAAGAGTTCGTCGCGATGCTCACCGGAGAAGAAAGTGGGCCAGCGATTGTCGGCGTCAAAGGCATCGAGTTCGATGTCGATGGTGATGTCACGACTAAGCGCATGAACGTCCAGACGGGCGATCGAGGCGCGGGCCGCTTCGATGCGCAGATAGCCAACGACCCCATTCCAGTTGGTCTGGGTGTGCTCGGTGGTTGAATGGGCCACGGCGCCCATCAGGGCACTATCGCGAATGATCGCCTCGCCCACGGCCTCAAAGCGCTCATTGTCGATCATCATGACCAGGCTGTGCTCGCCGGGGGCGAGTTTGCCGATCAGCATGCGAACAGCGGTCGACAGGCTCTCATCGCGCCCCAGCTTGTAGCCATCGAGCCAGACATTGACCTCGCCGTGCGGACGCTCGAGCGCCAGATGATAGAAATGATCGTCGCAACCTTCTGGCACGGTAAAGCTGCGGGCGTACCAGGCCTTGCCGACATAGGGATGACGGCGGCTGAGATGGGCCATGGTGCCACCAGTGGTCAGCGGCGTCTTTTGCGCCTCATCGACACTGCCGGGCAAAGCGATGGTGTCGTCCAGCGCCTTGGCAAACCAGCATTCGCGTTCACCCCTATTGTCGGGATCCAGAGCAAATGACCATTGGCCTTGAAGGGGAATGGAAAACAGCATGGTAGTCCCTGACTGGTCGTGACGGTGTTTCGGACGCCGGCACTGACTCAACACGTCCACGCCCATCCAGCTTAATAATCTGATGTTTGAACGCAGTGTCAACCCGAGATAGCGCCTTGACCAAGCCCATAGGCGCCTCATAATGTTTAATCATCTGATGTATGAGGCTGGTCACGTGAAGATAACTGCCATCAAGACCCGCGTGGTCAATGCCGAGATGCGCAATTGGGTTTTTGTGAAGGTCGAGACCGACGAGCCGGGCCTGTTTGGCTGGGGCGAGGCCACGCTGGAATGGAAAACCCGTGCGGTGGTCGGCGCGATCGAGGATCTGGCGCCGCTGCTGATCGGCCGCGATCCGCGCGATATCGAGCAGGCCTATCGGGCCATGACCAAGCAGAGCTTCTGGCGGCTGGGTGCTATCGGCATGAGTGCGGTATCGGGGATCGAGCTGGCGCTGTGGGACATTCTGGGCAAGCATCTGAATGTGCCAGTCTGGCGCCTGCTGGGTGGCAAGGTGCGCGACAAGGTTGGGGTCTATACCCATCTGGGGATGGGCGACATGCGCGCGGTTTACGAGACCAACGATGTTGAACCATTGGTGGAGCGCGCACGCGAAGTGGTCGACTTTGGCTACAAGGCATTCAAGGCCGTGTTCATTCCCTATACCCATTATCACGCGCCGCTGCCCGAGGTGGACAAGGTGGCCCGCATGATGCAGGCGATGCGCGAAGCGGTTGGCGACAGCATCGAGATCATGGTGGATTTCCATGGCCGCCCCGCGTCAGCGGGTGCAGCGCTGGCCTATATCGAGGCGCTGGCGCCCGGCCGCCCGATGTTTGTCGAAGAACCGGTCCCGCCCGGCGATTTTGCCAATCTGGCCAAGCTGGCAGGCCGTAGTTCGGTGCCACTGGCTACCGGCGAGCGGCTGATTGAGCGGACCGAGTTCGACGCGCTGTTCGCCAGCCAGGCCATCGACATTGTGCAACCCGATATCTGCCATTGCGGCGGGTTGATGGAAGCCAAGAAAATTGCCGCGCGGGCCGAAGCCCTGGGCATCGGGGTGGCACCACACAATCCGCTGGGGCCGATTGCCGGTGTCGCGGCGCTGCACTTTGCGGTGTCGACACCCAATCACGTCATTCAGGAAGAAATGGTTGGGGCTGTGCCTTGGTATTTCGACGTCGTGCAGGGACCGATCAAGCGGGTGGATGGCTATTGGCAAGTGCCCGAGGCACCGGGCCTGGGGATCACGGTTGACGAAGATGCCTGCGCCAAGCATCCGTTTGTGCAGGAGGTGATGCACACCCAGAACGCCGTGCTCGCCGATGGCACGCTGGTGGACTGGTAGATCATGCGCCTGAAAGACAAGATAGCAATCATCACCGGCGCGGGGCGCGGCATTGGCGCGGCCATCGCCGAGGCCTTTGTGCGCGAAGGTGCCGAGGTGGTGATTGCCGAACAGGACGCCGAAACCGGCAGCGCTACGGCCACCCGGCTGGGCGCCTGGTTCGTGCCGACCGATGTAACCGATCAGAGGTCGGTGGATCTGCTGGTCGCCGCCGTGGTGGCCAAGTATGGCCGCATCGACATTCTGGTCAATAATGCCGGGATCAACGTCTTTCACGAACCGCTGGAAACCAGCGACGCGGAATGGGCGCGCTGCATGGCGGTGGATCTCGAGGGGGTCTGGCGCCTGTGCCGGGCCGTACTACCCACAATGCTCGCCAATCAGGCTGGCAGCATCGTCAACATCTCCTCCTCGCACAGTACCAGCATCATTCCGGGCAGCTTCCCCTACCCCGTGGCCAAGCATGGTTTGCTGGGTCTGACGCGGGCGCTGGGGATCGAATATGCCGCTCGCAATATACGGGTAAACGCGATTGCGCCGGGCTATATCGAGACGCAGTTGGCGATTGACTACTGGGCCAGCTTCCCCGATCCGGCGGCCGAACGGCAGCGCACCTATGATCTGCATCCGCCCAAGCGCATCGGCACGCCCGAGGAAGTCGCCATGACGGCGGTGTTTCTGGCGAGCGACGAAGCCCCCTTCATCAATGCCACCTCGATTGCCATCGATGGCGGACGCTCGGTGCTCTATCATGAGTAGCGCGCCATGACGGACGACCCACTGGCGCGAACACTGGTGAAGCCGCGCGTGCATCGGCACGTGGTCAAGACGCTGGCGCAGCGCCTGCTTGGCGGTGCATTCCAGCCCGGCGACGTGTTGCCGCCCGAGCCCGATATGTGCGCTGATTTCAAGGTGAGCCGCAGCGCCGTGCGTGAAGCGATCAAGGTGCTCGACAGCAAGGGCATGGTGACCACCAGACCGCGTATCGGCACGGTCGTCCGGTCGCGCCATGAGTGGAACCTGCTTGATCCGGATCTGCTGGCCTGGTCGATCGAATTGCAGCCCAGCGCCGAACTTGTGCTCAGCCTGATCGAAGCGCGTCAAGTGATCGAGCCGGCCGCGGCACGCTTTGCGGCCCTGCGCGCCACCGCAGCAGATCTGGCGCCAATGGAAGATGCCTTTGCCCGCATGAGCAAGGCCAAGCAGAGCCTGGACTTCAGCACCTTCAATCAGGCCGACATCGATTTTCACACCGCCTTGCTACGGGCCAGTGGCAATATCGTGTTCCAGCAGTTGTCCAACACCATTGGGGCTGCACTGGCCTATTCGTTCCGGTTGACCGTGGAGCGGGCCCGTGAGCCCGGCGCGTCCCTGGCCAATCATGGCGAAGTGATCGAGCGTATCCGCCATCGCGACAGCGAAGGCGCTTATGCCTCAATGGCCCGCCTGCTCAATATTGCCATTGTCGATCTGGGCCTGAGCGGCATGCAGGACAATAGCCGCCAGCTTTGACCCAGACTATCTGGTGCGCGCACCCTCGGCCCATTTGAGGATATCGCTGGACGACATGGCGCCCGAAACACGGGCCACTTCCTTGCCATCTTCAAACAGCAGCATGGTGGGAATGCCGCGAATGGCCAGACGCGTGGACAGCTCCGGGGCTTCATCGGAATTGAGTTTGAGGAACCGCATGCCCGGTTCGGCCTTGCGGGCGGCTTCGGCAAATTGCGGGCTCATGACCCGGCACGGGCCGCACCAGGGCGCCCAGACATCGACCAGCACGGGAATGTCGGTCTTGGCGATCTGGCGTTCGAGCTTGCTGGCCGACATGTCTGCCGGGGTGCCATCAAACAGCGCGGTTGCGCACTTGCCGCACTTGCCGGCGGCGGCATTCTTGTCGGTGGAGACGCGGTTGATCGCACCGCAGGCGGTGCAGACTACGTGACTGGATTGGCTCATGGCGTTTGGTCCTGAAGGCGTGGGTTGAGGCTAGCTGACCACTTGCATGCGCACCAGCTTGGCCGCGAGCAGCAGCCAGGGCACGCCATGAAGCGCCATGTCGAAAATGTCCATTGGCCTGGTCAGCGTGCCGTTGAACAGCATGCGTATCTTTTCGACCAGATGAGGCTCTGGCAGGAAGGGCGCCAGACCCAGTGTCAGCGCCAGCAGGATCAAGGGAGTGAGCGGCAGGCTGTCGAGCCAGTCCATGGTGCACCTCAGTGTTTACTTATATTAGCACTATCTAATGTATATTGCTGCGCGGTGCAAGGGATGGCGTTGGCGAGAATGCGATGCTCTTGCCATCACGGATCGAGGCATGAAAATCCGCAAGACGCCCGAAATTGGCCAAGCCATAGCCAGACACCAGCGGGGCGGGTGCACTAGAGTGCGCGCAATCTAGGAATATGGAGTTTCGAGCATGCGTTTTGCACTGTTTGCCGCCGCTGCGGTTTTGAGCGTTGCCAGCATGGCAACATCCGTCCAGGCCGAGCGCCTTACCGATGCGCCGCTGGTTGATGCAAACTGGCTGGAAGAGCATCTGGGCAATGAAAGCCTGGTCGTGTTGGACGTGCGCAATCCCGTTGAGAACGTACAGCCTTACGACACCGCACATATCCCCGGCGCCATCTCGGCACCGTATGGCAGCGCTGGCTGGCGCAATGAAATCCAGGGCATTCCCGGCCAGTTCCCCGGCGTGGAAGCCACCTCGGCCCTGATCAGCAGCCTGGGCATCAGCAATGACGACCACGTCGTCATCGTGCCGAATGGCGACAATTCGTCGGAATTCGGTGGCGCGACCCGCGTGTACTGGACGTTCAAGGTTCTCGGCCATGACGCCGTGTCGATCCTGGATGGCGGCGCCCGCGCCTGGGATGCCGCCGGCGGCGAAGTGACCGACGTTGCCACCGTGCTCGAGCCCACCACCTTCAACGCTGATTTCCAGCAGCATCTGCTGGCCACCACGGCAGACGTGGAAGCGGCTATCGCCAACGGCACCAAGCTGGTCGACGGTCGTCCGGTCGCGCAGTATCGGGGCGAGAACAAGAGCCCGGTTGCCCGCGTTGCCGGCACCATTCCCGGTGCAGTCAATATCGACAATGGCCAGCTCTATGACGCTGACGGCGCCTCCTATGTGAGTGCCGAGACGGTCGCCCAGCTCGCTTCAGGCGTTGGCCTCGGCGCTGATGAAGCCAACATCGCCTTCTGCAATACCGGTCACTGGGCTTCGGTTGTCTGGTTCGGTCTGTCCGAAGTGCAGGGTAACAAGAACACCCGCATGTATGACGGCTCGCTGGCCGAGTGGACTGCCGATGAATCGCGCCCGGTTGCCAACGGCATCTAATCGCGACTTGCCCTGAACGATACCAACAATGTCCAGAGCTCCGGTTCTGGACATTGTGCGTTTGGGCCTCCATTAGTCGAATAGGTTTTCCAAGGGGGCGTGCGCGCCATGAGTCAGATTTCTGCAACCAGTCCGGGCCCTGCACCGGCCGCCGCCGGCCTGAACGTCGACAAGGGCGTCGTGCTCGTCGTGGCGTTGGCCATGGTGATTGCCGCACAGGTTATCGGCCAGCTGATTGATCCCCGTCAGTCGCTGCTGTTCCTGATTGGCGGCCTGCTGGGCGCCACGCTGTATCATGCCTCGTTCGGGTTCACCGGCGGCTGGCGCCGCATGGTGGTGGAACGCCGTGGCCGGGCCATGCGCGCCCAGATGCTGATGATCGGTGTTACCGCAATCGCCTTCCTGCCCCTGTTGGCCATGGGCAATGTTTTCGGCCAGCCGCTGGTCGGCGCGACAGCGCCGGTCGGTGTTTCGGTGCTGGTCGGCGCGGCGATGTTTGGTCTGGGCATGCAACTGGGCGGCGGCTGTGGCTCGGGCACGCTGTTCACGGTGGGCGGCGGCAGCGCCCGCATGCTGGTGACGCTGCTATTCTTCATCATCGGGGCGGTCGCCGGCACGGCACACCTGCCCTATTGGCTGACCTTGCCCTCACTGCCCCCCACCAGTCTGGGAACGGTGCTGGGCGTGCCCGGCGGCATTGCAGTGACACTGATCGCCCTGGCGGCAGTGGCAGGGGTGACTGCGCTGGTTGAACGCGCCCAGCACGGGAGCCTGGAAGCGGCACCGCGTCCGGCGCGCAAGGGGCTTGAACGCCTGCTGCATGGTCCCTGGCCACTGGTTGGCGCCGGGCTGGCGCTGGCGGGGCTGAATCTGGCGACCCTGGTGGTGGCTGGTCATCCGTGGTCGATCACCTATGGCTTTGGCCTGTGGGGCGCCAAGATTGCCCAGGCGGTCGGCGTGCCGGTCGCCAGCTGGGAATTCTGGACCTGGCCTGCGCAGGCGCAGGCGCTCAACGATTCGGTGCTGGCCGACACCACTTCGGTGATGAATTTCGGCATCATTCTGGGCGCCGCGCTGGCGGCAGGGCTGGCCGGCAAGTTCGCCCCCAAGGTCGCAGTACCCCTGCTCTCGCTGGTGGCGGCTGCGCTGGGCGGCCTGCTGATGGGCTATGGCGCCCGGCTGTCGTTTGGCTGCAATATCGGCGCGCTGTTCTCGGGCATTGCCTCGGGCAGCCTGCATGGCTGGTTGTGGTTCGCTGCCGCTTTTGCGGGTAGCTTTGCCGGCGTGTTTGCACGCCCCCTCTTTGGTATGGACGGGTTCAAACGCTCATGAGCAATCGCAATACACTTCTGTTCGGCGCGGCACTGGTCGCGGCCACTGGCGCCGTTGCGGCAGATCACGTGGCTCATCGCGTGGCGGCACCGGCGGCCATAGCCGCAGCAGCGCAGAGTGCGGCGCCCTGCTCGGCAGCACCTTGCTCGGCTGCTCCGTGTTCCGCGGCACCATGTTCCGCGGCACCATGTTCCGCAGCCCCAGCGGCATCGCCGTGCTCGGCCGCGGCACCCTGCTCTGCGGCACCGGCGGCTGCGCCCTGTTCGGCAGCGCCCGCAGCGGCACCCTGTTCAGCAGCAAGCCCTTGTGCGGCCGTAGCACCGTGTTCGGCAGCACCGGCACCTGCGGCGGCGCCGTGTGCAGCAGCGGCGCCTTGCGCGGCGGCCGGGCAGTAGGCGGCGCGCATGGACGCGTTGCGCCGGGCAGCTCAGGAAGCGGTGTTCTGCGAAACCATTCTCGCCAAGTCCGGCGACAATGTTCTGCTCGACACGCTGCGCGGCGCGGCGCCCGTGACCTGGACCCATTACCCTCCCGGTGACGTGTTTGATCGTGAGAGTGGTGCGCAGTGGTATTATCACTGCCACGACACGGCTTCGGACGCGGGCGAGCATGGGCATTTTCACTGCTTCATCCGCCCGGCGGGCAGTGAGGGGCCCATTCACCATCTGGTCGCTGTGGGGGTGGATGCCTATGGCACGGCGATCCGGCTGTTTACGGTCAATCAGTGGGTGGTCGATGATGTGTGGGCCGATGCGGACGCCACCATTGCGCTGCTGGAGCGGTTCGACATGCAGATGGCGCGGCCGTCCTATCTGGTCAATCGCTGGCTGACGGCGATTGTGGGCTTGTACCACGACGAAATTGCGGCTCTGATCACCCAACGTGATGCCGTGCTTGGCGCACACACGCCGCCTGAAGGGACACAAACCCTGCAGGACCGGTCGCTTGAGGTGGTTTCCGAATGCGCGATCGATCTGAAGGCGCGCGCCGCCGAGCTTGGTATATAAGTCCGTTCTGACCCAAGCCGGGTCCGCCAGTGGAGATCTGCGTGACCCGTTCGCCGCCCAGCCACGCCACCCCTCTGCAACGCGCGCTGAGCCCGCAGGTGATCCGCAAATCCCTGCTGGTTGCTTTTATCGTGGGCTCGGTGCTCAATCTGATCAATCAGGGCGATGCCATGATGAGCGGTCAGGGCGTCAGCGTCTTCAAGATCGTGCTGACCTATTGCGTGCCGTTTCTGGTGTCGACCTATGGCGCCTGGAGCATGGCCCGGCTGATCAAGCCGGACGCGGACTGACCCAAGGAACGCTTGGGTCATCGGGGCGTTGGGTTAGCAGCGTCAACAAACAAGGATTTTCGAGCCATGGATCACTCCCAGCATACTCCCCTGAGCAGTCACGAACTGACTCCAGAGACACTGCAGGGCGCGACAATTTACGGCGCCGATGACGAATCTGTGGGCCATGTCTCGCATCTGCATGGCAGTGGCGCGGCCTGTCAGGTGATTGTGGATGTCGGTGGCTTTCTGGGACTGGGTGCCAAGCACGTTGTAGTTGGGCTGGGACAGCTGGAATTCATGCGCGACGAAAACGGCAAGGTGCATGCAGTAACCGGCTGGACCAAGGATCAGCTCAAATCCATGCCTGAGCACGAGGACTAAGCGTAGCCATCAGGTTACGCTTTACATTTATGACTGAAGCCGGGCATCGCGCCGGCATTTGATCCGGATCAAGGCAAGTGCCTGCGGCAAGGCTAAGATGCCCCCATTCGCCATGGGAGATCTGAGATGGAAATTCGCAATATCGTAGTCGGCCTGACCATCGATGCGGTCGATGCGGATCTGGTCGCACTCGCTGTTGATCTGGCGCGGCACCACAAGGCCAGCCTGACCGGCTTTGTCGCCGCTCAGCCGCCCGTTGTGGCCAGCATGGGCGCCGGCGACGTGGCAGGCGTGCTCTATACAGAGCAGCTCAACGAGATCGAGGCCTCGATCAAGGATGTGCGCGACAAATTCAAGGCGCAGGTGCCGGCCAGCATCAAGGCAGACTTTGCCGGGCGCGTGCAACAACCCGCGATCGGGTTGATCGATGTGGCCCGCAAGGCGGATTTGATCATCATCGGCTCGGCTGGTGAGGCCCGTGATGATGGCTTCCGCAGTATTGATATTGGCGAGGTACTGCTCGGTGCCGGACGCCCGGTTCTACTGGTGGCGCAAGGCGCAAGCAAGCTCAAGGCCGACAAGATCGTTGTCGCCTGGAAGGATACCAAGGAAGCGCGTCGGGCTATCGTGGATGCTCTGCCGCTGCTCAAGGCCGCCAGCGACGTGCAGGTCGTGGTGATCGACGAAGGCAATCTGGGGCCGGAGCGCGAAAGCATGCTGGATGCCGTTGCCTGGCTGGAGAGCCATGAGGTCAAGGTACGCGGCGACGTGCTGCCTGATGAGGACGGGGCTGCGAACGCGATCACCAAGGCAGCGAAAACAGCTGGCGCGGACCTGATCGTCAGTGGCGCCTACGGCCATAGCCGGCTGCGGGAATGGCTCGTTGGCGGGGTGACGCGGGACCTTCTGGCCACACCCGGGATCCATCGTTTCCTGTCCAACTAGACTCTGCCGATTCTGACTGCTGTGGCTTTTTCCACAGCAGCACCAGCCGTTTAGAAACCCTCTTGCGTTTGCCATCGAAATCGGATTGTCTGCTCGCCATCCACAGGGGTGCTCCGTATAGCCGGGGCTGAGACGCGGGCGACATGCCTGTAAACCCTTCAAGCTGATCTGGGTAATACCAGCGGAGCGAGGCGGGCTATGTATTTCGGCGCACAAATTTCCCTATACCCCATGACCGACAATTTCGTCGGCGTGATCATGAGCGCATTGGGCGCGCTCGATCCCTATCGTGAGCAGTTGCGCATCGAGACCGACGATCTCTCGACGCTATTGGTGGGCCCGCCCGAGGCGGTGATCCCGGCGATGCGCGACATGTTCGTGGCAGCGGCCAAGTCCGGTGTGCATTGCACGCTGTCCGCCACTATTTCGCGCGGTTGTCCGGGCGAGCCCCATGACAGCCGTTGCGATTCACCGCAGCTTGATGGGCCGGTTGCGCCGCTTGCGGAACGGCAGGCCCATGCGCTGCAGGCGGTGCTGCAGGCGCCCGATCTGGCCTGTGAGATCGCCGCGCAGTTCTCGCTCTATGTGATGGGCACTGACGATCACATGGATGAAATCTACGGCTGCATCGACTTCCTCAAGCAGTCCGGCGTGCTGGATCGACCCAAGAACTTCTGCACCCGACTGGGGGGCGATGCCGGGGCAGTGTTCGCCGCGCTGGAGGCCGCGATCTGCAGCTTCGGGCCGCCGCAGGGTCACGTGACGATTGACCTGACAGCCTCGGCCAACAGTCCGACGCCGCGCTAAGCCGGTTCCGTTCTGTCTGCGCCATAGCGCGCCTCCATCAGGATCAGTCATGTCCAAAAACGCAGAATTTGCGCGCGCCCTGGGCCGCGTTGCCCCAGCCGTTATCTCGGTGGGCGCCATCATCATGGCTTGGGAGCTTTACGCCCAGTTTGCCGATATCGCGCCGACGACGCTGCCGCCGCCTTCGCGTGTGGTAACCCAGGCGGTGCAGCATCGTCAGGCGCTGTGGGACAATACCGTGCCCACTCTGACTGCAACGCTGGCGGGGTTCGCCTGCTCACTGCTGGCCGCCTTTGTGTTCTCGGTGCTGATCGACTTCTTCGAGCCGCTGCGCCGGGCGCTGTTTCCGGTGTTCATCATCAGCCAGACCCTGCCGCTGGTGGCGATCGCGCCGCTGATCGTGCTGTGGTTCGGCTTCGGTCTGGCGCCCAAGATCATGCTGGTGGCGCTGGTCACCTTCTTTCCGATGCTGGTAGCGCTGGTTCAGGGCTATGCTGCCACTGACCGAGACATCACCGCGCTGCTGGCCTCGATGGGTGCGGGGCGGGGCCGCATCTTCGTGCTGGCGCGGCTGCCGACGGCCCTGCCTTATTTCTTCGCCGGGCTGCGCATCTCGATCACCTATGCGGTGGTGGGCGCCATCTTTGCCGAATATGCCGGGGCCGCCAGAGGGCTGGGCATCTACATCCTGAATTCCAAGAACAATTTCCGGCCCGATCTGGTGCTGGCTGCGGTGCTGGTCAGCGCCAGCCTGACGCTGATGCTGTTCGGGGTGACGGTGCTGATCCAGCGCCTCGCCATGCCCTGGGCGCGGTTGAACCAAGGGGCAAAACCATGAGCGCGCCACGCCTGGAACTGCGCGGTATCGCCAAGCGCTTTGATGGGCTGGCAGTGCTGGACGAGATTTCACTGCATGTCCGCAAGGGTGAGTTCGTCTCCATTCTGGGGCCGTCAGGGGCCGGCAAGTCGACCATTTTCAAACTGCTGACCGGGGGTCTGGCACCCGATGCCGGCAGCGTCGCCTTTGACGGCGCGCCGCTATTGGCAGAGCGGCGCCCCTTCGCTTTCATGCCCCAGCATGACGCGCTGATGCCGTGGCGGCGGATCATCGACAACACCACGCTGGGCCTGGAAGTCCAGGGCATGTCGCGTAGCGCAGCGCGTGAGCGGGTGATGACGCTGTTTCCCGAATTTGGCCTGGCCGGGTTCGAGCAGCATTGGCCCGCCCAGCTTTCGGGCGGCATGCGGCAACGCGCGGCACTACTGCGCACAGTTGTGCAGGAACGCGACATGCTGCTGCTCGATGAACCCTTTGGCGCGCTGGACGCGCTGACCCGTGCGGGTATGCAGCGTTGGCTGCAGACCATGTGGGAGCGCCACAGCTGGACCACGTTGCTGATTACCCATGATGTGCGCGAGGCCGTTTTCCTGTCGGACCGTATCTACGTGCTGACCGATCGCCCCGCCCGGGTGCTCACCGAAATTTCCGTATCCCTCCCCCGCCCGCGACTGGATCTGGCCTCTGCTCAGGCCAGTGCCATCGAGGCGGACCTGCTGCACACCCTGCTCAACTCGACTTCCGAACAAAGGAACCGACCATGTTTGACTGCCGTCATCTGATCATCGCCACCCTGGCGCTGGGTCTCGTTACACCGGCGCTGGCGCAGGCCACCCCCGTCAAGGTAGCGCTGGACTGGACGCCCAACACCAATCACATCGGGCTCTATGTTGCCCAGGCCAAGGGCTTTTACGAAGAGGCCGGGCTGGCGGTGGACATCCTGCCCTATACCGACACCTCGGCTGGCACGCTGGTGGCCAACCAGATTGCCGATTTCGGCATTATCGGCCCGCTGAGCCTGTTTACCCAGCACACCGCCGGCGCTGACCTGATCGGGGTTTATGCTGTGGTGCAGCACGAAACCGGGCGGCTGGTGTTCAATGACGAGCGCAGCGACATTCAGAGCCCGCGCGATCTGGACGGGCTGACCTATGGCGGGTTTGGCACCAATTGGGAGAATGCCCTGATCGGTTCGATGATCCGCGCCGATGGCGGTACGGGCGACTTCGAGAACGTGACACTGGGCACCTCGGCCTATGAGGCGCTGGCCAATGGCGCCGTGGACTTCACGCTGGAGGTCTATACCTGGGAAGGCATCAAGGCCGAACTGGATGGCGATGCGCAGCGGGCATTTGTCTATGCCGATTACGGCGTGCCGGATCAGCACACGACCATGCTGGGCTCCAGCCAGGCCTATCTCGATGCGCATCCCGATGAAGCGAAGGCATTTCTGGCGGCCACACAACGCGGCTATGCCTATGCGACCGAGCACCCCGATGAGGCCACCGACATCATCATTGCCGCCAGCAATGACATGCTGACCGATGCGACCTTTGTACGGGCGTCGCTGGGCAGCCTGATTGATGGCGATTATCTGGTGGGCGCCGACGGGGCCATCGGCACCATGGATGGCGCGAAGATGGCGGCGTTGGGCGACTATCTGCTGGACATCGGCATGCTGGTGGATGGCGATGGCGCAACGCTGGAAAGTGGGCCTGATTACAGCCGCTATTTTACCAACGCCTATCTGCCGCAGTAGTCGCTGCAGCACAGAGATTGTGTCCCCCTTTTTGGGGACACAATGCCCGGTCATGGCGTTTCGGAGGGAGACGCTGCGGCCGGGTTCATGCGTTGAAGGTCAGACGCTCCAGAAGCGCGGCCAATAGACGTCGCTGTCGAAGTCCTGCGGGATCGGCGACAAGCGGGATATGGCCGTGGCAGCGAATTCGACCTGCAGGGCATAGTGGCGGACATCTTCGGGCATTGGTTGCCCGGTGATGAACTCACGTGTGCGCCATTCATGGAGCTTGATCGCTCGGAGGCGTCGGCGGGCTTCTGCCTCAACATCCTCGACCAAAACTGACACCGACGGAGACTGCGAACCCTGCCAGGCTGGCTCGGTCCATTCTCTGCTACCCTCGATTACCGCGAAACGCACTGTGTCCTCTGCTCTCTGGCGCCGTGCCGGTGTGGCCACGCCTCAATTTATCACAAATATCACGCACGCCTTACCGAAGCGGTAACGAAGCGGCTTGGCAAGGCGATCGGCTATGTTAGATTCTGCAAGTATGAGCATCCTCTATGTCATGGCTGCGCAGGCCGAATACGGCCCGCACCTGCAAGCCAAAATCAAACCCTTGATGACCGGGGTCGGTCCGGTTGAAGCGGCGGTGACCGTCACCCGGGCGCTGGCTGAGGCACGCCCCCTGCCGCGTGTGGTGGTGTCGCTGGGATCAGCCGGGTCGCGCGTATTGCCGCAATGCGGCGTGTTTCAGGCCGTATCGGTGAGCTATCGCGATATGGACGCCTCTGCGCTGGGCATCCCCAAGGGCCAGACGCCGTTTCTGGAGCTGGCGCCGGTGCAGCCATTATCGCCGCGCATTGCGGGGCTGGACGGGGCAACGCTATCGACCGGCGCCAATATCGTGTCGGGCGCGGCCTATGATGGGGTCGATGCCGATATGGTGGATATGGAAACCTATGCAGTGCTGCGCGCTTGTCAGGCGTTTGGCGTGCCGCTGGTGGCGCTGCGCGGCATCTCGGATGGTGCAGCCGAACTCGCCCATGTCGATGACTGGACGCAATATCTGCACATCATTGATGAGAAGCTGGCGGCGGCCGTGGATCTGATCGAGGTCGAAATGGCAACGGGTCGAATCTAGAGCTTGCCGGCCTTCTTGTCGCGCCGGGCACGGCGCCAAATGCTCCATTTGCGCATGCCGCGCAGGATGGCGGTGTTGACCGGGCCCTGCAGGAAGGCAAGATCAAGTGCCAGCAGCAGAAGGCCCAGCGGCAGCATCCAGATGCCGAGCACCGGCAAAAAGCTGAAAATGCCGCCCAGAACCAGCACAATCCCCAGTGGAATGCGGAACCAGCGCGCACCGGGCCGACGCAAATGTGCCAGAATGCCCGATGATTGGGGAATCTGGCGTTGAATGCGGTCGAACTGGCGGTCCAGCCTGGCGCGGCTCTTGACCATTAAGGTCCCCTCGGGTCGGCAAAGATGTGTGTCTGATGTAGTGCGCGCGCGGGTCAACTCCAAGGGCCTTTCTGCAGTTCTATGGCGCCAATAGGCTCTTGCGCCGATGATCTGCGCCCCAGGCGGAACTTCCATGCTCAGCCAGAGTTGAGATGACATCACCGACAAACGGAGCATTTCAATGGCAACGGCAACTTCACGTGCATTGCAGAAGGCCGAAAACACCGGCGAGGCGATTTCGGACAACCTGACCCATCAGATTGCCGCCCTGCGCAAGCAGGTCGATCAGCTCTCCCATTCCGTGCACTCCTATAGCGACCATTCGATGAGCGACCTGCAGCACAATGCCGTGGCGATCGCGCGCGAAGTTCAGCATCAGGGTCGTGCGGTCGCACGCCAGGTCAGCAAGCAGGCCAATGCAACCGGCGAAGCCGTGCGCGAAAACCCGGTACCGGTCGTTCTGGCTCTGGGCACGATTGCCCTGCTGTCGGCGCTGGTATTCACGCGCCGCTGAGCCGCTGCCGGGCGTTAGCGATTTGCTAACCGTCCGGCTCAGACCTTCCTTAAGCCTGTTGGGGCATTTTCTCTGTCGACTGCACTGATCGACCAAGAGAGACGGACCATGGGAAAATTACGCGCGACTGCCTTGCGGGCCATGGCTCTGGTTGTGGTTGGCACCGGTCTGGGTGGCTGCAGCCTGTTCGGTATCGGCTTTGGCACGGCCCAGCTGAGCGCCAAGGAATGCATGATGCGCGCGATGTATTTCGAATCCAACCGCTCCAGCCCCGAAGGCATGCTGGCCGTGGGGACGGTGGTGATGAACCGGGTCGATGACACGCGCTATCCCAAATCGATCTGTGGCGTGGTGGGTCAAAAGAACCAGTTCGCGCAGGGCGTGCTGACCCGCAAGATGACCGATAGCGGCGCCGTACTGGCCTCACAGATGGC
Organism: Devosia sp. J2-20; assembly: GCF_055808475.1. Classification (NCBI taxonomy): domain Bacteria; kingdom Pseudomonadati; phylum Pseudomonadota; class Alphaproteobacteria; order Hyphomicrobiales; family Devosiaceae; genus Devosia; species Devosia sp. J2-20. The sequence goes on from NZ_CM147870.1 coordinate 1,929,967, forward strand.
CGATCAGGTGATCAATGGGGCGCGTCATGCCGGGGTCCGCAGTGCGCAGCATTTCCATACCGCGGGCCTGCGTTTTCCCTACAACAACATGCATTACGTGCTCGAAGCGGGCGGCAACGAGTTCTACGAAAAATACTGATTGGTGACGGCGGCGCTAGAAATCGCCGCCGATATCAAAGCCCCCATCCCCGAAATCATCGCCGCCGGCGTCGATATCAGCATTGCTGACATCGGCTTCCCCGGCATGGGCGCTGCCTGAAAACAGGCCGCCAATGGCGTTGAACAGAAACATGCCGCCGGCCACGCCGAGTGCTGTTTCGGCGGTGCCTGCCAGAAAGCCACCCTGCCCGGCGCGCTGGTCACGGCCAGCCCCTTGCTGGTCCCATGGCCCGCGCGGGCGCTGTGCCTCCAGTTCGGCAATGCGCTGCTCGGCCTGCCGTAGCGCCTGCTCCTGCATCACCACGGTCTGGGCGAGATAGTATGGCGCAGGCGGAAATTCGCGCAGTCGCTGCTGGATCTGGAGTTCGGCATCAGCATCGCGGGGCGCGCTGGTACGGGCAACATTCTCTATGCGATCGAACAGGCCGTCGATAATGTCGTGGTCTTGCTGATTGGGCATGAGGTGGCTCCGTGCTTGCTGCGTCTGTCTTACACATGGGGAGCATCGGGCGCGGTGCAATAGCGCTGGGCCAATCAGAGCTTTGTGCTAGTGCGCAGGACGTAGCCGATCACCACGGCCACGGCCTCATAAAGCTCATGGGGAATGGTATCGTCGATCTCGATGCCGCTCAGGGCCTGGGCCAGCACGGGGTTGGTCTCGATGATCACCCCGTTTTCCCGAGCTAGGTCGACAATGCGTTCGGCGACGACGCCATGCCCCTTGGCCACCACACGGGGGGCCTCGCGTGTGCCCTTCTCGTATTGCAGCGCGACGGCGAGCGAGCGCTCGGGGGCCTGTTTGGGGTCATCGCTCATCGGCGCGAATCCACGATATGGCCGGCGCTGGCTGGTTTTGGTGGTGCCGGTGGTGCGCCGTGCCGGACGATGACGGCGCCAGGCTCCAGACCTGCCTCCACCAGCGTATCGCGCAAAGTGTTGATGTCAGCTTCCAGCGCTTGAGAAGTAGAGCGCTCCTCGGCCCAGAGCATGACACCGGTGGCACTGCCGCGCAACGAGACCTGGGCGCCGACCTCCCCCATGCCGGGCAGGTTGATGGCAAAGCGCATCTGCCAGCCACGTTCGCTGGCCTCTTCGCTGGCACTGTGTTCATCGCGGTGGATCGCCAATTGCAGCAGGGTCTGCTGTCCGCCGATCACCACGGGCAGATCAACGCTCCAATCGGCCCCTTTGATGGTGGGATCAGGCAGGGAGGCGTGCTGGTGCAGGCGCACCCGCGACAGCGCCGACTCGGTGCGCTCCAGCAGGTGCTTGCCGACAGTTTCGGCGCCCTCGGCGGGATCGACCGGCTGGATTTCGAGCGCTTTGACGCGGGGGATCTGACCACGCAGCGGTGGGGCAATCTGGGAGACCGGGGCGACCAGCGGGGTCTGCTGCCCCAGCCAGGTGGTCAGGGTCTGTCGCAGGGCCAGCATGGCCGCTTTCATGTCGGCCTGCGGGGCCAGCAATGGCGCGCCGGGACGGGCCAGACCGGCCTCCTGAAAGGTGCCTGAATTCATGAAGGCTTTTTGCAGAGTCGCTCCATTGAGCTTGCCACCATCAAGATTGACCTGATTGGCGAGGACCTGCTGTGCCGCGCGTGCGACGGGCTCGGGCAAGGCCACCTTGCCGGCGATATTGGTCAAGGCCGCCGTCAGGCTGGCAATGCTGTTCTGCTGTGGCAGGGCCGCCTGCACCATCTGCGCCAATGCCGCCTGTGGCGTGCTGGGCATATTGGGCGCAGCCGCTGGGGTGGCTGTGGGCGTGGTGTTGACCACCGGTGTCGCTGTTGTGACGCGAGCGGCGGACGCTGCGGCCGTAGCGGGCCCGGACGTGGCAGCATTGGCAGTTGGGCTGGTGGGCGTCGAGGCCGCGTAAGGAGAGGCCGGGCGTATGCTTGCGGCAGCAATTGGTGCGGCGGCCGGCGGCGCTGTCCCGGTTGTGATAGCGGCTGATGCCCCCGCAGGCACAGGTGCTATGGGCGCGGTCTGGCTAGCTGCGGGTGCCCCAGGGGTGGCGACCGGCGCTGATTGTGGCACCGAGATGCCAGCCGGTGCGGCGGTTGGCGCAGATGCCGTGGCGGCAGCGGGTGGGCTGGCGGGGACTGTGGCTGCTGGCTGGGTTGCCTGACCTTGCGGGGTTGAGGCTGCGGGCGGCGGCGGGGAACTTGCCGCTGTCTGGGGAGCGCCAGCTGGTGGCTGGGCAGTCGCGCTGGCGGGCGCAGGACCCGCTGGCTGAGCTGATGCGGGCGTGGGCGCATTGGCGATCGGTGCCGGCAAAGCCTGCTTGCCTGCTGCGACCTGCAGCGCCAGGCGCACCTGTGCGCCACTGCCCTGAACTTCAAAACGAAGGGTATCGCCGGCCTTGGCGGCCTGTGGCAGAACCAGATTGAGCAGCTTGCCCTCGATCTGCACCTGCGTGCCGCCATTGGGAGCAGGCCCCAAGACCCGACCATCGAGGACCTGACCAGCCTGCAGCGCAAGCGCCTGCAAGGCCCCGCCGCGCGCGGCCGTTACGATCTGGGGTAGCTGGTTGGGGATAATCATGGTGGACCCGACCCCGCCGCGCCATGCGGCTGCGCTAGTCTAGCGCAGGGACAGCATCGGATGATTCTGTGTCGCTTGGGAAACTTAACAGCGTGTGACCAACGCGGTCACGCCCAGACCCAGTTTGCCGCTAGTCGGGGCGGATGTCGGTATAGTCTTTGGTGACGGGCTTGCCGCGAAAGGTCACCCAGAAAAAGTTGAGCGTATAGGTGCCCGCAGTGCGAAATACGCCTTCCTTTTCCAGCCGACGACCCGAGGTCTTCATCTTGAGCCCGAATGTCCATTTGACGCCACCGACCTTGGAGAGCCGAACCGCCACATCGGTATCCTCGCCGAAGAAGTCGATGGAGCGATCATAGCCGCCTACCTGTGCCCAGGCGGCGCGCTTGAAGACGAAATTGCCACCCTGCACCACCGAACCAACGTGCAGGATGTAGCGGTTGAGAATGTAGATCACATAGGTCAGGCCATAGAACATGTTCACCAGGAACCGGCTCCAGGGGCTCATGTCGTAATAGACATAGGGGCCGCTGAGGCAGACCAGCTTGGGATCGCGCTGGAATTCGCTGAACACGGTATCAAGCCAACCGACAGGCACAATTGTATCGCTGTCGATATTGGCGACCAGATCAAAGCCTTCACTGGCGGCAAAGCCCGCATCGCGGGCGTTGACCAGACCCTTTTTGGGCTCATCAACGACCCGGACCGTTGGAAAGCTGCGGGCAATCTCGCCGGTCCGGTCAGTCGAGGCATTGTTGACCACGATGATTTCGGCGTCGACGCCCGCGCGCGCGATCTCGGCCACCACTGATTCCAGGCATTTGCCGATCAGCGCCTCTTCATTATAGGCGGGTATGACGAATGCCAGTTTCATTGCTGCCTCATGCCGGGCCGGAACGGACCTTGGTCGCTGCAAATAGCGCCTCGGATTGGCTTGGGCAACACAAAGCGCCGCTTTTCAAGCGCTTTGCGTGCCGTCAGGCGCGCGAATCGGCCCCGGCGATGTAGTCGCGCTTGCCAATCGGCGCCCCATTGGCCCGCAGGATGGCGTAGGCCGTGGTGACGTGAAAGTAGAAATTGGGCATGGCGAACTTGGTGAGATAGTCCAATCCGCTCAGCGGCATATCGTTGTCACCAAGTTTGAGCACGACTTCACGCGTGTCGCTGTCGGCAAGGTCCTCTGGCCGGGTTGAGGCCAGCAGATCGAGCGCCTTGGCGATGCGGGCGCGGAGTTCCTCGAAGGTCTTTTCGGTATCGGGCCAGACCGGAATTTCGCGACCAGCCAGACGTGAGATGCAGCCTTTGACGTGATCGGTGGCGATCAGAACCTGGCCACTGAAGGCAATCATATCGGGCGCCAGGCGGGCCTGGGCCAGCACCGATGTGTCGAACTTGCGCTCGGTGGCATTGGCCTCGGCCTTGTCCATGACCACCAGCAGATTGTTCAGCATGCGGGTAAAGACTGGCACGGTCAGATCATAAACGGCGATCGTCATGGAGAGACACCTTGATTGTCGGAACGCTAACGGGAAGAGTTTACTTGTGCCTGTGGTAGCAGGATGACAAGTGAGTTGGGTATGCACAGCGATAAAGACAAGCCGGCAGGCGAGGACGAAGACCGGCACAGTGGTTACTCGCGGCTGCGATCCAAGCTGCGGCTGCTCTACCACAGCCAGTCTCCCAAAGCGCAACGGTTTCAGTTTTCGGTGCTGGTTGTCGATCTGGCGATCATCGTGTTCTTCATCGCCTCGCCACTGCTGCGCGAGAACGACTCGTTTCTGTGGATCGACTACTCCATCGCGCTGTTGCTGGCGGTGGACCTGACGGCGCGCGCGCTGGCGTCGACCGACATCAAACGCTGGTTGCGACAGGTACCGGTGATCCTCGATGTCTTCATTCTGGTGACGCTGCTGGCCCCGACCTGGTTCTTCAACCTGGGCTTCCTGCGGATCCTGCGGCTATGGACGATGACGCGCAGCAGTACCTTCTGGCGCCCGCTGAACCGGCGCGGCTATGCCGAATATCGCGAGACGATCCAGGCGGTGATCAACCTGCTGGTGTTCCTGTTTGTGGTGACCGGCTTTGTCTATACGGCCTTCGCCAATCGCGGCGCCGAAGGCATTGCCGGCTATGTCGACGCGCTCTATTTCACCGTGGCCACCGTTACCACCACCGGGTTTGGCGATATCACCCTGCCCGGCACCTGGGGCAAGCTGGCCTCGATCAGCATCATGATCGTTGGCATCTCGCTGTTCGTGAAGCTGGCGCAGTCGATCTTCCGGCCCAATAAGGTGCACTTCCCCTGCCCGCAATGCGGCCTGCAGAATCACGATCCGGACGCGGTGCACTGCAAGGCGTGCGGGCACATCCTGAACATTCCCGATCCCGGCAATTATTAGCGGATAACGTCGAGCCGCACGCGGAAGCAGGCGCCCGGCAACGGGCCCTGCACCAATTCGAGCGTGCCGTTCATGCGGGCCACGATCTGGCGCGAAATCGCCAGGCCCAGCCCGGCACCACTCTGATCGCTGGAACCATGCTCGCCGCGCGAGAATTTTTCAAAGATCAGTGTGCGTTCGCCCTTGGGAATGCCGGGGCCGTTATCGGCGATCTCGACCACATAGCTGCCTGCCTTGACCGCTGAGGTGACCCGCACAACGGGGTGTTCGGCATCGTTATATTTGACGGCGTTGGACACCAGATTGATGAAGACCTGACATAGCCGGTCAGCGTCGCCCTCAACCATGGTCGGGCGGGCGCGCTCGCCCAGTTCCACGCGCATGCCGCGCTGTCGTAACAGGGCGTCGCAGACGCGCAGTGCGCGGTCCAATGCATCTTCGGCATCGGTGGGCACATTGTCCCAGGCCCGTTCGCCGCGCTCGAGCGCGGAGAGATCAAGGATCTCATCGAGCAGCTTGGTCAGGCGCAGGCTTTCCTGATGAATGGTGGAGACGAAGTGATGACGCTGGCCTTCATCAATGCCGTCGGGCTCAAGCAGGATTTCGGAGAAGGATCGAATCGAGGTCATGGGTGTACGCACCTCATGGCTGACCTGGCTGAGAAATTCGTCCTTCTGGCTGTCGAGCTCGCGCAACTGCACATTGGCGTCCTCGAGCTTTTGCGCGGTGGAGCGCAGTTCGGCCGAGGTCTTCTCCAATTGCTGGGAATACTCGATGACCTGCTGAGTCTCGTCAGCCATCTGCATCACTTCTTCGAGCGAAACGTCGGAGCCCGACACCACCTTGGAGAGCATGACGTGGGCCGATGCGGCGCCGATGGAGCCCGCCAGTTCGCGCTCAAGCCGGCCGATGAATTCCGACGAGGGCTCAAGCCGGTCAGGATCAACGCCGCTCTCGCGCGCGGCCGTCTCGAACAGCGCGGCGGCTCGCCGCTCGCCCAGCACGCGCTCGGCCACAAAGAACAGATCATTGGCGGTGGCCGAGCCGCGCACGAAATTGCCCTGCGCGACGTGGCCTCGGCGGAAAACATCGACAAACAGTGTGGCCTGGATCCGTTCGAGCGCCGACTGGGTGGTCAGCAGCGACACCACGGTCAGGGTCAACACATTGATGGTCAGGCTCCAGAACGCGGCATGGCTGAGCGGATCAAGACCATCAAGTCCGAACAGCGCTTCGGGGCGCAGCCAGGCAATGCCCCAGGGGCCATTGTCGAGCAACATGGCAACCTGCGGCGACACCGACTCGAACGAAGGCAGGAAGCTGCACCAGACCCAGACGACGAAACCGGCCGCAATGGCGGCCGTGGCTGCCTTGAGCGAGGCATCGCGCCAGAACAGCGCCGCCAGCACGGCGGGGAAGAACTGGGCAATGGCGGTGAAGGAGATCAGGCCGATAGGCGCCAGCGCGTTGGAGTCGCGGGTGAAGAAAAAGTAGAAAAAGCCCAGCGACAGGATCAGCACGATGGAAAAGCGCCGCGCGACCAGTAGCGAGCGGCTGACGCCCTGCCCGTCGCCGCTGGGTTCGCCCGAGCTGAAGCGCAGCACCAGCGGCATCACGATATGGTTGGAGACCATGATCGAGAGCGCGATGGATTCCAGGATGATCATCGAGGTGGCCGAAGAGAAGCCGCCGATAAAGGCAAACAGCGCCAGCGCGTCCTGTCCGGCTGCCATGGGCAGGGTGAGCGCGAACATGTCCGGATTGGAGCCCTCGGGCATGGAGGTCAGCCCGAACATGGCGATGGGCAGGATGAACAGGCTCATCAGCAGCATGTAGGCAGGAAAGGCCCAGCTGGCGACGCGCAGATGGTTCTCGTCGGAGTTTTCGACCACGGTCACCTGAAACTGGCGCGGCAGACAGACAATGGCGGCGACCGACAGGGCGAGCGTGGTCAACCAGCGATCGTCAAAGCTATTGCCGTCCTGTGGCCCCACGCCCATCTCTGCAGCGCGGCTGAAAATGCCTTCAAAGCCGCCACCGGCATAGACCACAAAAACCCCTACGGCGAGCAAGGCGGTGAGCTTGACCACGGCCTCAAAGGCGATAGCTGCGACAACGCCGTGGTGCTGTTCCTTGGCGTCGACATGGCGCGTACCAAACAGGATGGTGAAAACCGCCATGGCGGCGGCAATGCCGAAGGCCAGACCCACATCGTCAATGCCAGCCAGACTGCCCTGCCCGAATTCGGACGCCCCGGCGACAGTCTGGATAGAGGACGTCACGGCCTTGAGCTGCAGCGCGATATAGGGGGCGATGCCGATCACGGCGATGCAGGTGACCAGCACAGCCAGCCGGTTGGACTTGCCAAAGCGCGAGGACAGCAGATCGGCCAGCGAGGTGATGCGCTGATTGTGACTGATGCGCACCAGCCGGCGCAGCAGGAACCACCAGCCGACAAAGACCAGGGTGGGTCCCAGATAGATGGTGAGGAATTCAAGGCCACTGCGCGCGGCATTGCCGACGGCGCCATAGAACGTCCAGCTGGTGCAATAGACCGAGATGGACAGCGTATAGACCGCCGGGGAATGCAGGAACGACTTCTTGTGCGCGCGGGCCCGCCTGTCGCCGAAAAACGCCAGCACGAAGAGCAGGCCGACATAGCCGATTGCGGTGGCGATGACGAAATCGGCCGAAAGCATCAATCGGCCTCCGGCCCGTTTGTGGTGTCACCGGTTTCGGGTGGCAGGAGATGGGTCAGCATCGCCGTACCCATGATCAGCAGCAGCCAGACCACAAACAGGTAGATGACCACCTGCGGCACGCCGAAATGGGTGATGGGCTGATTAAAGACATAGACCAGCGGCGGCACCAGCAGCAGGGCGCCGAAAATGGTGAGCACCAGCATGCTGGCAATGAGTTTACGCCGCTCCGCCATGCCCACCCAGCAATTGCCGCACCGCGCCGACCACATCGGCATTGGCGTAGGGCTTGGTGACGAAGCCGTCAGCGCCCAGTTCCTCGGCGGTGCGCCGATCCTGCTGCTGGCCCTTGGCCGTCAGGATGAGCACGGGCATGCCGCGCAATTCGACATTGGCGCGGATCTGCTTGAGCACGTCGAAGCCGCTGCGCTTGGGCAGCATCACATCGAGCACCAGCATACGCGGCTGCAGTCGGCGCACAGCATCAATGACAGCGTCGCCGTCGGTGACCGCGCTGATGGAAAAGCCCGCGCGGCGCAGGATGAAGTCGAGCGATTCCAATATGCTCGGTTCGTCCTCGGCAATGAGAATATCGATCGCCAAATTCCCCCTGAAACATGCGCGGTCTCCCCTCCGCCCATGTGCCCTCACTTAAGCGCAATCAGCCCTGATCGCCAAGCGCAAATACCGTTGGCAGCAATGGCGCGCGGGTGCGCGAGGCCCCGGCATCGGGCGACAGGGTCTCTTCCTGACGGCTGGCACAGTCGCGCCGGGTGCACAGGCGGCAGCTGGGACCGACCGGGATATCGGCGGACAGATCGCTCAGGTCGAGCCCAGATGCATAGATGGTGCGATCGGCATGCAGCACATCACAGGCCAGCATGACCGAGGACGAGACAATCTGCTCGCGGAAGGCCGCTGTGCGGCGCTGCACGGTGCGCGCCAGGAACAGATAGCGCGAGCCATCAGAGAAGCGCACAACCTGGCGTAAGGGCGCGTCGGGGACCCTGAAGGCGCCGTAGATCGCCCAGAGCGGGCAGGCGTGACCGCTATTGGGCAGCAGCAGACCGGGCAGCGGGAAATGCTTGGTAAGCCGACCCGCAGGGTCCGAGCGCAGAAAGCCAAAGGGCACCCCCTCTTCGCCGGGACGGCGCAGGGTCACCAGACGATGGGCCACCTGTTCGAAGCTGGCATTATAGACCTGCCGGAGATGGTCGATGTCATAGGCACTCGATTCTGCGTCGGCCAGCATGCGCTGATAGGGGAACACCATGGCGCCTGCCAGATAGGAGCCGACGGCGCGGGCCGCCAGCCGCCGGGCGGTGGGCGTCGAGAGCACGGCGCTATCGAGCGTTTCGGCCAGCGCATCGCCAGCCGCCAGCTCGCCATAAAGCCGGGCCAGTTGAAACTGCCTTGTGGCCAGGGTCGCGGTGCCCTGGAACCACATGCGGCGGGTCAGGATGTCAAAACGGTACTGGCCAGGAAAATCGGGCTCATCAGGCAAACCGCCAAAGGCAACGGTTACAGCGAAGTTCTTGCGCAGCAAATCGGTGAGCGTGGCAACGTTGAAGGCCCCTGCCCGCTCGATCTCGGCGCGTAACGCATCGGCTACGGTTTCAAGGCCGGGGAAATGGTTCTGGCGCTCAATGATGAGATCGTCGATTTCGCGGGCGGGCGAGACATTGCGGCTGATTTCGCTGGAGGTATCAAACTGGCCGATGAGATTGCGCGACACATCGGACAGGGTAAGGGTTTCGCGACTAATGGCCCCCAGGAAGCGCTGCCGTTCGGCTTCATCAAGGTCAGGCACATCATCAAGGATTTCGGCGCTAGAGCGAATGGCGGTGACGCCTGATAGGATCTGGTGCAGCAACTGGCTCAGTAGCGGATCGGAGCGCAGGCGGTCCGCATAGGCGTCGGCGTTCGAGACGGCGTCCGTATAGGCGCGATGCAGGCGCGCAAGGGCCGCAGCGCTGGCGGGGTATTGCGCCACCAGATCGCGGCGCTCATCGGGACGGAAGGGCAGCGACTCAACCACCGGGTCGGCAAAGGCCTCTTCAAGGTCCTGCAGCAGCTTTTGCTCGGTCCGTCCGGCCAATTCGTCGACATCAATGTCCAATTGGGTGGCGACACGGTTGAGCAACGCCCCGCCAATGTCGCGCTTGTTGTTTTCAATCAGGTTCAGATAGCTGGCCGAAATCCCGACCAGTCGCGCCAGTGCGGCCTGGGAAATCCTCAGTGATTTCCGTCTGTTGCTGATACGAAAACCGATTGGCGCACGCATTGAACGGCCCTCCCCATTTCGACGCCCTGTCAACGAATTGACAATAGCCACAGTCCATAAGAACAATAATTTACAGAATATCTCAACAATTACAACGACCTATTGCCGTCGTTTTCTCCAGAGTGAATACTCACGGGGCGGTGAGCTGTCGGCTATGTATCGACTGCCCCGCGCCAAAAGGAGGAAATCAATGACACTTTTGAAGCGCGGCCTTAGCCGCCGTAAGGTGCTGCAAACCGGCGTTGCCGGCGTTGTTGGCGCGGGCGTTGCGCCCATGATGTTCACCAAGGGCGCCTGGGCCCAGGAATTCTGCAACAATCCAACAGGTGACACTGTCACTATTGGTCTGAACGTGCCGCTGACCGGTGCCTATGCTGAAGAAGGCGCAGACGAACTGCGCGCATACCAGCTGGCCGTCAAACATCTGAACGGTGAAGGCGATGGCGGTCTGCTCAATGTGCTGACCCCAACAGCTCTGACCGGCAAGGGTATTCTGGGCAAGAAGGTCGCTTATGTGACCTCGGACAGCCAGACCAAGGCTGACGTGGCCCGTGCCGGTGCGACCCGCATGATCGAGCGTGATGGCGCGCTGATGATCACGGGTGGCTCGTCTTCGGGTGTGGCTGTTGCCGTTCAGGGCCTGTGCCAGGAAATGGGCATCATCTTCATGGCCGGCCTGACCCACTCCAATGACACCACGGGCAAGGACAAGCGTCGCTACGGCTTCCGCCACTTCTTTAACGCTTACCAGTCCGGTGTGGCTCTGGGCCCCGTGCTCGGCCAGGAATATGGCAATGACCGCAAGGCCTACCATCTGACCGCTGACTACACCTGGGGCTGGACCCAGGAAGAGTCGATGAAGAACGCCACCGAGGCGCTCGGCTGGGAAACCACTGCTGCCGTTCGCACCCCGCTTGGTGCTGGCGACTTCTCGCAGTTCCTGACGCCTGTGCTCAATTCGGGCGCTGACGTGCTGGTTCTGAACCACTACGGCAACGACATGGTCAACTCGCTGACCCAGGCCGTGCAGTTCGGCATGCGTGAGCGCGAAGTCAACGGCAAGAAGTTCGAGATCGTGGTTCCACTGATCTCCGAGCTGATGGCCAAGGGCGCCGGCCCCAATATCAAGGGCATTTACGGCACCTCCAACTGGCACTGGAACCTGCAGGATCCAGGGACCGTGGCCTTCACCAAGTCGTTCGGCGCCGAGTATGGTGCCCCACCATCGCAGGCGGCTCACACCTGCTACGTGCAGACGCTGCTGTATGCAGATGCCTGCGAACGCGCCGGTACGTTCTATCCGCCTGAAGTCATCAAGGCCCTTGAAGGCCATGAGTTCGACGGCATGGGCAATGGCCGCACGCTGTACCGCGCCGAAGATCACCAGTGCATGAAGGACGTGCTCGTGGTGAAGGGTAGCGAAAACCCAACCAGCGAGTACGACGTGCTCGAAGTCGTTCAGGTCGTTGGCCGCGATGCGGTTGATTACGATCCAGCGATCTTTGGCGGCGATCTCGGCCCTGCCGAGCCAGCCCCTATCTGCTGATTACTTGGTCCGCCCCGTTGAACGGGGCGGACCTCGCCTAAGTTTTCAGCTCGGAGCACACAATGTTTGATGCGATTTTTCTACAGTTCCTGAACGGGCTGGATAAAGGCGGGGCCTATGCGTTGATCGCATTGGGTCTGACGCTGGTTTTTGGCACCCTTGGTGTCGTCAATTTTGCGCATGGCGCGCTGTTCATGCTTGGCGCCTTCTGTGCAGTGCTGTTTCGACAGCTGATTACGCTGGAATCGGTCACGCTCGACCCCGAAAAGCTCTCACCCTGGGGGGCGCCACTCGAAATTCGCGCGCCGCTGGTGCAGACATGGTTCGGTGATTTCGGCGCCGTTCTGGTGGACTATTCAGTTCCATTCTCGATCCTGCTCACCATTCCCGTGATGCTGGTGATCGGCATCGCGCTCGAGCGCGGCATCATCAAACATTTCTACAAGCGCCCACACGCCGATCAGATTCTGGTGACGTTCGGTCTGGCCATCGTGGCCCAGGAAATCATCAAGTCGATCTTTGGCGCCAATCCCATTCCCCAACCCATGCCCGAAGCTGTGCAGGGCGCCAGTGATATCGGCGCCTGGTTGGGCATGCAGGCCAATGTGATCACCTACCCGACCTGGCGCCTGATCTACTTCCTGTTCGCCGCCGTGGTGATCGGCGGGGTGTTCGCTTTCCTGCAGTTCACCACATTCGGCATGGTGGTACGCGCCGGCATGGCCGATCGCGAAACCGTGGGCCTGCTGGGTATCAATATCGACCGCCGCTTCACCATTGTCTTTGGTCTGGCGGCCGTCGTGGCCGGCATGGCTGGCGCGATGTACACGCCGCTACTCCCGCCAAACTACCATCTGGGCATGGACTTCCTGGTGCTCAGCTTCGTGGTTGTTGTGGTGGGGGGCATGGGCTCACTCACCGGCGCGGTCGCCGCAGGCTTCCTGCTGGGCATCGTGCAGTCCTTCGCCTCGATGACGCAGGTCAAGGATTTCCTGCCCGGCATCGATCAGGTGATCATCTATCTGGTTGCCGTTGTTATTCTTTTGGTTCGTCCGCGTGGCCTGATGGGTCGCCGCGGTGTGATGGAGGCCTGACATGCTAGCCATGCCTCGCAAAGATCTGTTCCTGCTGCTCGGCTTCAGTGCCGCAGTGCTCACCATGCCGATCTGGCTGCAGCCCTTTGGCGCCGCCTATCCCGATCTGCTCAATCGCTTCGCGATCTTCGCGATCCTGGCGGTTGGCTTCAACATCCTGTTCGGGTTGACCGGCTATCTCAGCTTCGGCCATGCCGCCTTCTTTGGCGTGGGTTCCTATGCTGCGGTCTGGTCATTCAAGCTGCTGACCATGGACGCCCTGCCCGCCTTGCTGTTTGCCATCATCATTTCAGGCGTGTTCGCGCTGATGATCGGTTTTGTCAGCCTGCGCCGGTCTGGCATCTACTTCTCGATCCTGACACTGGCCTTCGCGCAGATGAGCTACAATCTGGCCTATTCGGTGTTCACACCGATCACCAATGGTGAAACGGGTCTGCAGCTGAGCCTGAACGATAGCCGTTTCATCGACCGGATGTTCTTCGAGGCTGCTCCCGGCCTGCCCTCGCCGACCATTCTGGGTATGCCGCTAACCGGCTACACGGCGTTCTACTTCTGCGCCGCGTTCCTGATCGTAACCTTCTTCATCGCCCAGCGCATCACCGGCTCGCCCTTCGGCATGATGCTCAAGGGCATCAAGTCCAACCAGGTCCGGATGAACTATACCGGCTTCAACACGCGGCCCTATACGCTGGCAGCATTCGTGATCTCGGGCATGTATGCCGGTCTGGCCGGTGGCCTGCTGGCCATTACCGATCCGCTGGCTGGTGCCGAACGCATGCAGTGGACGGCCTCGGGCGAAGTGGTGCTGATGACCATTCTGGGCGGCGCCGGGACACTGGTGGGGCCCGCTATCGGGGCCTGGATGATCAAGTATTTCGAGAACATCCTGTCGGCACTGAACGAGCAGATCCTAACCAATTTCTATAGCTTCCTGCCCGAAGGGTTTGGCGAGGTGATGGTCAAGATCACCAGCAAGTTTGTCGGCGAAGGCTGGCACCTGACCCTGGGTCTGGTATTCGTGCTCATCGTTATCTTCCTGCCTGGGGGGATCATGGAAGGCGTCCGCCGGATTGCTGCGGCAATACGGCCGTCGGACAAGCCCGGTGCGAAATCCCAACAAACCCAACCAGCAGAGTAGGACGCGTTAGATGAGTGTAGCCAATGTCGTCCTGCATGTTGCTGACGTGCACAAACGCTTCGGGGGGCTGCATGCCCTGGCCGATATCGATCTGGAAGTCGAAGAAGGCCAGACGCATGCGATTATCGGCCCCAACGGGGCCGGCAAATCCACCCTGCTCAACGTCATCATCGGCAAGCTGGCGCCAACCAGCGGCCAGGTGGTGTTTGACGGGACCGTGCTGACTGGGCGCAAGCCCTATCAGATCAACCAGCTGGGCATTGCCCGGGTGTTCCAGACGCCGGAAATCTTCGCCGACCTGTCGGTGTTGCACAATGTGATGATCCCCGCCTTGGCCAAGCGCGATGGCGCGTTCAAGCTGAACATGATGGGCTCGCTGGCCTATGAAAAGAAGATCCGCGAGGAAGCCGAACACATGCTCGAAGATGTGGGCATGCTGAGCAGCCGCGAGGATCATGCGGGCAGTCTCAGCCGAGGTGACAAGCGCCGGATGGAGCTGGCCATGTGCCTGATCCAGCACCCGCGCCTGCTGCTGCTGGACGAGCCGACTGCGGGCATGAGCCGACATGACACCAACACCACGATCGAACTGCTCAAGAAGATCAAGAGCCGCGGCATGACCAAGGTCATCATCGAACACGACATGCATGTGGTGTTCTCGCTGGCCGACAAGATCTCGGTGCTGGCGCAGGGCCGCATCATTGCCGATGGCACGCCCGATCAGGTGCGTGGCAATCCCAAAGTGCAGGAAGCCTATCTCGGAGGGGAAACGGAATGAGTACCATGGCTATGGATACCCAGATCGGCAGCGGCAGCCAGGCTGCAGCGACCGAGGCCGCCAAGCCCTTCTTTTCGGTGCGCGACGTGCACGCCTATTATGGCGAAAGCTATATCGTGCAAGGCGTATCGCTCGACATTCGCAAGGGTGAAATCCTGGCGCTGCTGGGCCGCAATGGCGCAGGCAAATCCTCGACATTGCGCACCATTGCCCGCACCGACGATCCACAGATGCGGCAGGGCGAAATCTGGCTTGATGGCGACCCCATCCACCAGATGAAGAGCTATCAGGCCGCCCAGGCCGGCATCCAGCTCGTGCCCGAAGACCGGCGCATCATTTCGGGGCTCACGGTGGAAGAAAACATCTTCCTGGCCCAGGTCGCCCCCGGCACAGGCTGGGGCCTCGATCAGATCTACGAGAGCTTTCCGCGGCTGGCGGAACGCCGCAAGCAGGAGGGCGTCACCCTCTCAGGCGGCGAGCAGCAAATGCTGGCCATCGCCCGGGCGCTGGCGCGCAACCTCAAGCTGCTGCTGCTCGACGAGCCCTATGAAGGGCTGGCGCCGGTGATCGTGCACGAGATCGAGCGCATCCTGCATTCGATCAAGCCGCTGGGCATCACCACCATCATCGTGGAGCAGAATGCAGTGGCCGCGCTCAAGCTGGCCGACCGTGCCGTCATTCTCGACACTGGTGAAGTGGCCTTTTCCGGCACCGCCAAAGAAGTGCTCGACAATGCCGAGCTGCGCCAGGAATACCTGGCCATCTAGGCCGACCCGTTTTCGGTCCCCGCACCGATCCGCCCTACCCTGGGTCTTTTGACTAAAGGCATTCCGCCGATCTCACCTCTCCCCGTTAAGAGGCCCAGGGTAATTTCTAATCCTTCGGCATTTCCGGCGCATTGGCGGCGATGGTGATGCCGTCGCCCTCCAGCGCGTCGCGCACTTCGCGCGCCAGATCGACAGCGCCCGGCGTATCGCCATGCAGGCAGATCGAGCGCGCCGCCGATTGTATCACCGTGCCATCGATAGCCACCAGTTCGCCGGCCTTGGCCAGGCGCAGGCAGCGGGCAATGACGGCATCGACATCATGGATTACCGCGCCCTCCTGGCTGCGGGGCACCAACAGCCCATCAGCGGTATAGGCACGGTCGGCATAGGCTTCGCGGATCAGGGGCATGCCGACAGCCCGGGCCGCCCGCACCTGCTGGCTATTGTCGAGCGCCAGTGCGGCCATGGACGGCGCCATGCCCTGAATGGTGGCGAAAATGCCCACGGCGAAAGCCAGTTCCTCAGCTGTCTGATTGGCCAGCGCACCATGCAATTTGACGTAAGAGAGCGGATAGCCGACCTCGTCGGCGATAAAGCGCACGAGAAACAGCTGCTCGCGGATCTGACCGAGCAATTTGTCGAGTGGCATGACCAGACGAAACCGACCGAAGCGCTTGGGGTCGACATAACCCGGATGGGCCCCGGCACGCACGCCGCGCGCCTGACAGACCTTGAGGATGTGGCGAATGGTCGGGGCATCGCCCGCATGGCCGCCACAGGCAATTGAGGCGCTCGACACGATCTCGAGCAGATCATCGTCATGGCCGGTGCCTTCGCCCAGATCAGCATTGAGGTCGATCGAGATCATGGTTGGCGGTTCCGCAGGAGCTGGTGCGCGTGGTCGACACTGACCGGGGCGAATTCGACCGTACTCTCGGGGCGCAATTGGGCAAAGCGATCCAGATCGGCTGTGATGATGGTGCCAATGCGTGGATAGCCCCCTGTGGGCTGGTGGTCGCGCATCAGCACGATGGGTGTGCCATCGCCCAGGATCTGGATGTCACCGGGCACGATGGCATCGGAAACCAGTGAGAGGCTGGTGGCGTCGGCAAAGACACCCGCGGCATCATCCAGCCGCACGCCCATGCGATCAAGGCGACGCGAAATGCCAAAGGGCGTGCTGGCGAAGCGCTGGCGGATTTCTGTGGCGAACAGGTCGGCATGCAGACCCCAGACAAAGCGGATTGGCCCGTCCTGCGGCTCGGGCAAGGCGACGGGACCGGGCGCGGCGCCGCTGGCGCCATGCAGTTCGAGAACATCGCCAACCTGCAAGGGACGCCCGTTGAGCCCCCAAGGCGCGCACGACTGCTGGTGGCGCGGCTGCCCATGACTGGCGGCAGGCCCAGTTCGCCGTCAAAGCGCAGATAACCGTAATTGCCAGCCGCACCCGGGGTGATGGTCAGTTCATCGCCGGTTTCCAGCACCACGCTGCCAGGCCAGTCGAGGATATGCTCATTGTGACGAGCCACAAAGAGCCCGCCCGCCAGACCGATCCGGCAACGCCCGGACTGCAGTTTCAGCGCCATTCCCGCCATGGTGATTTCGAGCCCGGCATGATCGGCGCCGGCCAGCGCGCCGGCCAGTTGATAGGCCATCGCATCCATGGGGCCCGAGGCGCTGATGCCATCGGCCAGGTGGCCAAAGCGGCCTGCATCCTGCGCCGTGAGCAGAGGTCCCGCGCGGGTAATCGCCAAAATCGTACTCATGAAGCCACCACAAAATGCAGCTGATCGCCGGGCGCCAATTGCGTGGGTGCGGCAGCGGCCGGATCGAAATTGTCAAAATCGGTGGAGCCAATAATGTGCCAGCCGGTGGGCAGTTCGGTGGCGGTGATGGCGGTCTGTCCGGCCGCGAACAGCACGGTGCCCGGCGGCACCATGGGCCGCACTTCGGTGCGGCGCGGCACCACCAGATTATCGGGATGCATGCCGCAATAGACAAAGCCCGGGGCGAAACCCGTCGCCAGCACGCGCACAGGCCGGGCATTGTGCGCGGCAATGAACTCGGCGCTGCTCAGGCCCAGATCAGCCGCCACACTATCGAGGTCGGGGCCATCAAAATGCACGGAAATGGTCCAGTCACGACCGGCGGACACAGCCGCGGGGTCCAGCGCGAACAGCCGCAGGCGCAGCTCGCCCACAATGTCAGCGCGGCGCGATTGCAGCGGGTCATAGCGCAACAGCACCGAGACCAGATTGGGCACGACTTCGAGCACACCGGCGAGCGGCTCGCGCTTGAGTTGGGTCGCCAGCGCAATCGCTGCCCGGTTGGCCGGTTCAGTCAGTGCCGTGCCAAAGCGCACCAGCAGAGCGCGATCACCCAGCGTTACGATGGTCGGCGTCGGGAATGTTTCGATGACGGGCGAGCCAGTCATGAGGCTGCCTCCTGGGCGCAACATGCGGCTATTCCTGTCGGACCAGCCCGGGTCAGTCAATCCGGTCCATAAGTGCAGGCGCCTTGCCCCACTCGGAAGACCGTTTGAAGGTGCCGGTATCGCATGGCGATAGCGGCCAGATTGACCTGCCGGGTCAGGTTCGTCGTCCGGCTCTAGTTCGGGTCCCTGCCGTCCTGTTCGATGACAGCGTCAAACAGCTGCCGAGCCTGCCCTGCACCGATTGCCTCAATGGCAACAGTGGCAATGGCAGCGAACAATTCTGCAATTTCCTGAGGGTCAGTGATTTCGGCGTCGTCGTCTTCTACGTCGGCGTTGATCAGAGTAAACACAAGAACGCGCCTCCAAAGGTAGCCAATGGAGCGAGTGTGACGCGATTCCTGTTACAGAATAAATAATGAAATTTGCCCGCTGGCTGGAACACGCCGATTGCCAAAAAGGTCAGGAAAGCTTACTCTTCGCCCGCTTCGAGTTCTTCGACATAATGCTCGATCTGCTCGAATGTCGCTGAAAACGGCAGCGGCTTGTCCCCAAAAATGATCTTGAAGCTTTCGTCCTCGCGGATGGCGTGACCGCCCTTGCCCATCTTGGCCGTCAGCTTTTCAGCCGTCAGGATGGTCAGGCCATGGCGCCCGGCGATCCGCTTGAGGCGGCGCATCTTCGAGGCTTCAAATTCCTTGCGGCTCACAGCTCTTCCTATCGTGCAAACGCGGCGTAGCGGCGCCCGTTATGGCGCCAGCGACCGCTCGCGGCAACGGATACATGATTGTGGCAAACCGGTCCAGACGAACGCAGGGTGCAGCTGCTGATCGCAGCTAGAACCGAATAATCTGCCAGCGCCTGCCATTGCTGCGCTTGTGATGCAGCAGTCAAGCGTTAGAAATCTCTACGCGGCCAAAGCTCCCCACTCTGACGCGCATGGGCTAGCCACAACTTGCGCCGTGCACCCGGCGGCTCCAGATGGCGATACTTGCCACCAGAAAACTTTGGCCAGTCCAGGGCCAGGCCGCTGCTAACCAACTCAGCCGCTAGGTCGCGTCCGTCAGGTAAGAAGCACTCTGCGACCAAGCGATCATACGAAAGCTCGGGCTTAAGCACGGCGGTTACCGTCTGGCCCTTACACAGCTGGACCGGGCCCATTTCGATTGCTTTCCCCAGGGGTGATCGAGTTCTGGCGCTTCGATGCCGGCGAGTCGAACGCGAGACTTTCCAATCACGATGGTGTCCCCGTCAATCACCCAGCAACGCCCCTGAATGGCGGTCGCTGCTTGGGGGCGACTAGTTGGTTTGGGTGAAAACACCTGCGGCCAGCGCGCGCGCCAAGGCCACCGGCGCCGACGACGCGTCTGCCGTATTGGCGCGGGTCTCCTTACGGAAAATAACCGCACCAATAGCCGAAAAAACCTCATACTCCCCCGCAACAACTAGCATTACCCGCCAGAAATCAGCGCCTCTCCAGCACCTTACGCAATCTGGCACGAACGGAAAGAGGTGTGAGCACTGATGCTGCTGTGCAGTTTGAAAAATTTCCGGTGTCAGCGTTGGAGTCGCCAGTCAGGTCCACTTGGCTCGACGCTCAAGCCGCAGCGCTCGGCAGCGCGGCGTGATTCCCGTTTACTGGAGAGCATGGCGGGTGGGGAGGGATTCGAACCCCCGGGACGCTTGCACGCCCGCCGGTTTTCAAGACCGGAGCAATCGACCACTCTGCCACCCACCCGACGAGTGAGCCTTTAGCGGCAGAGTGGCGGGCTGTCCAGAGTGTCAGGGGATCAGAACGACCGAGCCTGTGGTTTGCCGGCTTTCAAGGGCACGATGGGCATCGGCGGCCTGCGCCAGTGAGAAGCTGTGATTGACCTGCACCTTGATGGCGCCACTGGCGACCGCTTCGAACAGCGCCTTGGCGCCCTCGAGCAGCTCGGCGCGCTGGCTGAAATAGTGCGCGCCGGTCGGCCGGGTGACGTAGAGCGAGCCCTTGCGCGCCAGCACGGTGATATCGGGGATGGCAACCACACCCGAAGCATTGCCGAAGCTGGCCAGCAGACCGCGCGGTCGCAGGCAGTCCAGCGACTTCTCGAAGGTGGCCTTGCCAACGCCGTCATAGACCACGTCGACGCCGCGTCCATCAGTGATCTCGCGGACGCGCTCAGCGAAATCCTCGGTGGTGTAGTTGATTACGTGATCGCAGCCATGCGCGCTAGCCAGCGCGGTCTTGTCGTCGCTGCCGGCGGTACCGATGACGGTGGCGCCCAGCGCCTTGGCCCATTGCGTGGCGATCAGCCCGGTGCCGCCTGCCGCCGCATGCCAGAGGATGGTCTCGTCCCTGGCCACGGCCCAGGTCTTGAACAGCAGGTAATAGGCCGTCAGTCCCTTGAGCAGGATGGCGGCTGCAGTCTGATCATCGACGGCATCTGGGATCGGCACCAGTCGGTCCGCAGTGACCAGACGTTCCTGGGCATAGGCCCCGACCAGGCCCTGATAGGCAACGCGGTCGCCAATCTTGAAATCGGTGACGCCGTCGCCCAGTGCGGTCACCACGCCGACAGCTTCATTGCCGGCCACGAAGGGCAGTTGCACCGGATAGAGCCCGGCGCGCTGATAGGTGTCGATGAAATTGAGCCCGATGGCAGTCTGGTGCAGGGCCACCTGCCCGGCGCCCGGCGCGCCGACGGCATGATCTTCAAAGCTCAGCACCTCTGGCCCGCCGGTTTGATGAACGAGAATGGCTTTGGTCATGGCAGGGTCCTTGATTGGGTGTGGTCTCCCAGCAAAGGCACCACACACGGAAAGTCTGAGTTGATCCTGTTTAGGCCGGGATTGGCGCGGGCAAAAGCCTTTGCAGCAGAGTTTTCCTCCACCTGCGGCGTTGCGCAGCACAAAGCGGTCGCCGCATCGCTGGCATCAGCCCACCTGGCAATGATACTCTGGCGGGCAATCGAGTTGAGAAGAGAACTTCATGGAATCGTTTACGCCACTGACCGCCGCTATCGGTGGCAGCCTGATCGGTCTGGCCACAGCCGTGCTGTGGTTGGGCAATGGCCGCATCGCCGGCATCTCCGGTATTTTCGGGCAATTGCTGCCGCCAGCGCAGACCGTGGTCTGGCGGCTGGTATTTCTGGTTGCCATGGTGGGCTCCACTTTCGTGGTCGCCAAGCTGTTCCCACAGGTGGGCATGGGTGGCTCGGTTCCCGCAGCACTGGTCGAAGCGCCAGATGGCTGGGGCATCGCTACACCGGTCTGGCTCGTCATCGCGGGTCTGTTGACCGGCATCGGCACCAAAATCGGCAATGGCTGCACTTCGGGGCATGGTGTGTGCGGTCTGGCGCGGTTGTCGCGACGCTCGCTGGTGGCCGTTCTGGTGTTTTTCGGCGTGGCCATGGTCACTGTCGCTGTGACGGGAGTCGTCTGATGCGCGCCCTTAAACTCCCTTATCTCGCAACCGCAGCGGTAAGCGGCGCCCTGTTTGGCGCGGGTCTGTATGTCTCGCAGATGGTTGACGCCAACAAGGTGCTGCGGTTTCTCGATGTTACCGCCATCCCTTCGGGTGGTTGGGACCCGAGTCTGGCGTTTGTGATCGTGCCCGCCATCGTGGTGATGTTCATTGCCGTGCGGTTCAGCCGCGGGCGGCTGGCGCCGCTGTTTGATCTGCAATTTCACGAGCCCGAATATGACCGCGTCGATAAGCGGCTGATCGGCGGTGCGGTGATGTTCGGCATTGGCTGGGGCATGGCGGGCATCTGCCCAGGCCCTGCAATCTCGCTGATCGCCTTTGTGCCCGATGGTCTGTGGCTGTTCCTGCTGGCCATGCTGGTGGGCTCCTATGCCGGTAGCCTGATTGTGCCGAGCGGCCACGCCAAGCGCCTGGCAGACGCCAGATGAGCGGGTTCGACGCCGATGCCATCGTGGTGGGCGGTGGCCTGGCCGGCGTGGCTGCGGCTATCGCGGTCGCCAAGGCCGGATTGCGCACAATCCATCTGGCGCCGAGCGCACCGCCGGATCGGCGCACATCGGCCCTGATGATGCCCAGCGTGGATTATCTGCGCAGGGCCGGTCTGATCGAAACGCCTGCAGCATTGGGCCATGCCCTGACCCAGATCCGCATCATCGACGCCACCGGGCGGCTGATCCGGGCACCCGAGACACTGTTTGATGCGGGCGAAGCCGGGCTGGAAGCCTTTGGCTGGAATTTTGCCAACCGCACCCTGCTGGAGCGCTTTCACGCCGTTGCGGCAAGCCTGAAGACACTGGAGACCCGCGCCGTGGGCGCCAAGGCGCTCGACCGGGACGCCGCTGGCTGGACAGTGACGCTGACCGATGACACCCCCCTGCGCGTGCCGCTGGTGGTGGGCGCCGATGGCAAGAAGTCACTGGTGCGCAGTGCAGCTGGCCTGCGCGCGAGCGAACGCCAGTTCGACCAGTCGGCCCTGGTGTGCGATCTTGATTTGGGCCGCCCGATTGGTGGCACCTCAATCGAGTTTCACTATCCCAAGGGGCCATTCACCCTGGTTCCAGCGGGCGGCAATCGCGCCAATCTGGTGTGGATCGATGATGCCGCGGTGCTGGGCGAAGCGCAGGCTGGTGGCACCAAGGCCCTGCTGGCGATCTTTGCCGAAAAGTCCCAGCGACTGTTTGGCACTATAGCCATGGCGACGCCGTCCTTTGTGTTCCCGCTGAGCACGCTGAGCGTTATCAGAGCGGGCCAGGATGGCGTGGTGCTGGTCGGCGAGTCCGCGCATGCCTTCCCGCCCATCGGGGCGCAAGGGCTCAATCTGGGCCTACGCGACGTGGCTGATCTGGCTGCCGTGCTGGACGGCGCTGATCGCGATCAGGCTGACTGGGCCGATCAACTCAGCGTCGATTATGCCAGACGGCGCACCACTGATCTGGCACAGACCGGCGGCGTGGTGGACACGCTGTTCCGCTCCCTGCTCGCCGACATGGTGCCAGCACAGGCGCTGCGCGCCGGCGGATTGTGGGCGCTCAAGCTCGCGCCCAATCTGCGGCGGCAGGCGTTCGATGTGGGCATGGGTCGGCGCTAGCCAACAAAAGGGCGCGGTTGCCCGCGCCCCTTTCAAAACATGCTGATACGATCAGCTTACTGAGCAGCGGGCTCTGCTGGCGCGTCGGCGGCTGGCGTCTCAAGCTGCTGGCGCAGCTCTTCGGCGCGGTCCTGCAGCACCTGCTCAAGGGCGTTCTCGCCGGAGGTTTCCTTGCGGAACTCGTCAAAGGTGATCGCGGTTTCGCCGTCATAGGTGGCGGTGAAGCCAGCCAGATCGATCTCGATGGTAAGATCCTGATTCTGGCGGTTCTTAGCGGTCAGCTTGAGCGTGCTGCCCTTCTTGAGCGAGTTCACATACTGCTCGTTGATCACCAGCTGGGTGGCGCACGAGGTCGGGTCGCACAGCATGTAGGGCACGCGGACGGGCTTGGAGCCGTCAATCTGCCATGTCAGGCCGAATGGCAGCAGCACGCCAAGCGGCACGGCGGCCACAGCCAGCAGACGGCTTTCCTGACCCGGATCATCGCGCAGCAGGAACGAGCCGAGGAACTGACCATTGGCCAGGACAACCTGGCGCATGATGCAGGCCTTCTGGCCGTCTTCGAGCGGATCACAGACCTTGAGCCAGTTGGTGGACGGTACGCCAGCGCCTGCGGTTGCAGCGGCAACGGCGTCGTCAGCGACGGCGGGGGTCTCGGTAGCAGCTGCGTCCGGAGCGGGCGTTGCTTCTTGTGCGAAAGCCGACAACGGGGACAGCATGAGCGCAGCCACCGCAAAACCGGCGACGAGAGGTTTCCTGAAGTTCATAGAATTTCCTTGGCTTCCTTGGCAGTCCCGGTGACTTAGCGCCACCTTGAGATATGAACTGTCCTTCAAGTGCTGAATTCGGGCAATAACATGACCAATAGCCCATACCAAAGCAATATGACCAGACAGGGTTGATGCGGGTGGCCTAAGAAGCGGTTTCTGCCAGTTTTGCTAGGCGCGACAGAATACCGGCGGCACCCTTGAGTCGGTCATTTGGCGTGGGCCAGTTGCGGGCGAACACGAGCTTCTGATCGGGTTTGATGCGCACCTGGCTTGCCGGATCGCTGACCATCCTGACCAAACCGGCCGGATTGGCGAACTCGTTATTGCGCAGGGTGATGACCGCGCCCTTGGGACCGGCATCGACTTTTTCGACATTGGCCTGACGGCACAGCGCCTTGACCAGAATCACCTTGAGCAGCGCTTCTACCTCCTCGGGCAGTGGCCCGAAGCGATCGATGAGTTCGGCACCGGCGGCATCTATATCGCGGATATCGGTCAGATCGCCCAGGCGGCGATAGAGCTGCATGCGCAATTGCAGATCGGGCACATAGCTCTCGGGAATCATGACCGGCATGCCCAGCGAGATCTGCGGGCTCCACTCATTGGTGTCCTCGTAATCGCCCTCGCCGGATTTGAGGTTGGCCACGGCTTCTTCGAGCATGGACTGATAGAGCTCGAAGCCGACTTCGCGGATGTGACCGGACTGCTCGTCGCCCAGCAGATTGCCGGCGCCACGGATATCGAGATCGTGACTGGCCAGCTGGAAGCCGGCGCCCAGGCTTTCAAGCGATTGCAGCACGCCCAGACGGCGTTCAGCGGTGTCGGTGAGCTTGCGGTCGGCGGGCACAGTGAACAGCGCATAGGCACGGGCCTTGGCCCGCCCGATGCGGCCGCGGATCTGATAGAGCTGGGCCAGACCGAAATGGTCGGCGCGATGCACGATCAGCGTATTGGCGTTGGGAATGTCGAGCCCGGATTCAACGATGGTGGTGGCCACCAGCACGTCGAACTTGTTGTCGTAGAAGGCGTTCATGATGTCGTCGAGCTCGCCCGGCGCCATCTGGCCATTGGCCACGACATAGGAGACTTCGGGCACGTGTTCCTTGAGGAACTCGGCGATTTCAACCTGATCGCGAATGCGCGGCACGACATAGAAGCTCTGGCCGCCGCGGTATTTTTCACGCAGCAGCGCTTCGCGCACCGACAGGGCGTCAAAGGGCGAAATGAAGGTACGGATGGCCAGACGGTCGACCGGCGGGGTCGCCAGCAGGCTGAGATCACGCACGCCGGTCAATGCCAACTGCAGGGTGCGCGGGATTGGCGTGGCAGTCAGCGTCAGCACATGGACATTGGCCTTGAGCTCCTTGAGGCGCTCCTTGTGGCCAACGCCAAAGTGCTGCTCCTCATCGATGATGAGCAGGCCCAGATCCTTGAACTTGATGGTCTTGGACAGCAGGGCATGGGTGCCCACCACGATATCGACCTGACCGTCGGCAATGCCTTCCTTGGTGGATTTGAGCTCAGCGCTCCCGACCATGCGGGAGGCCTGGCGCACGCGTACGGGCAGCCCGGCGAAGCGCTCCGAGAAGGTCTTGAAGTGCTGGCGTGACAGCAGCGTGGTCGGCACGACGACGGCAACCTGCTTGCCGCTCAACGCCACGGCGAAGGCGGCGCGCAGGGCTACTTCGGTCTTGCCAAAGCCCACATCGCCACACACCAGGCGATCCATGACGCGGCCCGAGGTCACATCATCAAACACCGCCTCGATGGCGGCCATCTGGTCTTCGGTTTCCTCATAGGGGAAACGGGCGGCAAATTCGTCATAAGCGCCGGGATTAATCTCGACCACGTCGGCGCGTGTCAGTTGGCGGGCGGCAGCGATCTTGATCAGCTGTTCCGCCATTTCGCGGATGCGCTGCTTAAGCTTGCCCTTCTTGGCCTGCCAGGCGACACCACCGAGCTTGTCGAGCGTGGTATTGCCTTCGTCGGAGCCGTAGCGGGTCAGCAGCTCAATGTTCTCAACCGGCAAATAGAGCTTGGTGTCACCACCATATTCGAGCTCGACGCATTCATGGGGTGCGCCGCCGGCCTCGATGACCTTGAGGCCAAGGAAGCGGCCGATACCGTGATCGACGTGCACCACCAGATCGCCGGCGGCCAGGCTCGCGGCTTCGGTCAGCGCGTCGCTGGCCTTTTTCTTGCGCTGGGGCCGCAGGATGCGCTCACCCAGAATATCCTGCTCGGACAGCACGAGCAGATCTTTGGTTTCAAAGCCGCTTTCAAGTGGCAGCACAACCAGCGACGTGGTCGCTGCGCTGGTGGTTTCTGCATCGCGCCAGTTTTCCGCCATGCGCGGATTAGTCAGGCCGTGATCCTTGAGCACCTGCACCATGCGGTCGCGCGTGCCCGTGCTCCAACACGCCACAATGGTGCGGCGTCCGGCCTTGCGCTCGGCCAGCAGGCGATCAACGACCGACTGGAACAGATTGGTGTCGGTGGCCTGACGTTCAGCGGCAAAGCTTGGCGCAATATGGCCGCCCGCGTCGTCATTGGCCTTGGTATCGGGCGCCATGAACTGGGAAAGCTGGATGACCGAGGCCCCGGCCAGTGCATAGGGGTGTTCATCTACCGCGTAGAGCAGCTCTGGCTTGATCGGCTTATAGGGTGCCCCTGCCCCCGCCACTGTCGGCAGCAGGCGCGCCGATTCGCGGGCATCGTAATAGTCGCGGATCTGTTCGACGCGGTCGCCATAGGCTTCGGCGGCCTGTTCATCGAAGACAAAGGGTGCATCGCCGACATATTGGGCCAGCGTATCGAGATGGTCGTAAAAGAAGGGCAACCAATGCTCGGTGCCGGAATAGCGCGCGCCGCCGCTGACCGAGGCATAGAGCGAGATCGTCGACCGTATTGCCGCCGAAGGCTGCGGTGTATTTCTGGCGGAAGCGGCGAATGGTCTCTTCGGTCAGGACCACTTCGCTCATCGGCGTCAGCGCGATGGATTTCAGCGTGCCCGTGGTGCGCTGGCTATCGGGATCAAAGGTGCGGATCGATTCCAGCTGGCTGCCGAAAAAATCAAAGCGCAACGGGGCTTCGGCGCTGGCGGGAAACAGGTCGACCAGCCCGCCGCGTACGGCAAATTCGCCGCTTTCGCGCACGGTGGGGACGCGCAGATAGCCGTTATTGGCGGCCCAGGCGATCAGCTTTTCGCTGTCGACAATGCGCCCGGCGGCGGCCGAGAACGACATGGTCTCAACAACGTCGCGTGGCGGCAGGCGCTGGATCAGGGCATTGACCGCTGTGAGCACCACAGCGCCCTTGCTGCCTGTGGTCAACGCCGCCAACGTGCTCATGCGCGCGGCGATGGTCACATTGTTGGGCGAGACGCGGTCATAGGGCAGACTGTCCCAGGCGGGCAGCGTCAGCACCGGATGGCCGGGCAGCATGGCGCTGAGAATATCGGCCATGCGCTGCAGGCGCCGGCCATCGCGGGCCACAAAGACGATACTGGCGGCATCGTCCGGGGCTGCCTCGATGCGCTGCTGGATCAAGCGTGCCAGCACCATTGGCTGCATGCCGTCCGGCACATTGGCGATGGTGCGTGTGGGCTTTTGCTGGACGACGTCGTTCATTTGGCCAGCCGCGCGTGATGGTCGGCTATGACCTGAGCCAGGAAGTCGCGATCAATGTGCTCAGGTGGCTCGACCTGCCCCATCACCCAGGTCAGGAGCGGCGGATCCTCCTCGCTCATCAGCGCTTCAAGCTGATCAAGCTGGACTTCATTCATGGCCTCGGTATGGGCGTCGGCAAACGGGCCCAGAACGAGGTCCATTTCGCGCGTGCCCCTGTGCCAGGCACGATAGCGCAGCTTCTTGCGGCGCATGGCAATGTCTTCACCGGCAGTCATTTGACGCGCCATGATCCTGAAAGGTGGTTGATTGGGTTTGCTGTGTACGCCCATTGCCGAGCGATGTCAGCCCTTACATCGTCGCAGGGCGATGCTGCATTGGCTCAGGACAGAAGAGAAAAGAACAACCAGACCAGACCAATCACCGGCAACCAGGCCAGAACAGCCAGAACAAGGATCACCCACAGGCGATGCCGACGCAGCCAGTCGACGCCCTGTCGGGGGTAGCCTATCGCCAATAGCCAGCCAAATGCGCGTTCCATGGAGCCTCCCGGACATCCCCGCACCACTGGCCTATTCGCGCTAATCAAGTCCTGCGCAAATCCCGACAATTGTAACTTCCACAGGACCCTCACCCCGGTGAATTGTCGCGCATGCCAGATATTTAGGGCGTCCGATCTTCGGTCAGCGGATGGCTGCCACGCTCGATTGGCGGCTACCGCGCGCGGCGATTTGGTTGCCTAATCAGCTGATCTCGGGCGCTGGTGGAGAGCGGCAATGGCCTGGATGAGTTTTAGAACGCGCGGTGGTGTGTTGAAGATCAAGCCACGCTGGCAAATGCGCTGGGCTGAAAGAACGCGGCAGGTGTGGGTGCTGGACCTGGGTGTCGTGGTGATCAGCTGGTGGTCGGTGCAGGACCTCGAACGGTTCTAAGGGCGGATCGCTGCATCGGCTCAGCTGCTTGTGGTCGGGGTCGGACAGAAGCTTCAATCACGCACGGCTGAGCTGTACCCTGCGGGCAGGAGAATCACCCGCGTGTCTCGCCCCGATAGTTTATCGCCACTGTTTCGTTCGCTGCACTCGATCAAGGGTGTCGGCGACAAGCTGGCTGCCCTGCTGACCAAGTTCTTCGGCGCGCCCGACGGGCAGGAGGCTATTGCCCTGGACATCCTGATGCACATGCCCTCGGGGGTGGTGGATCGCCGGCGTCAGGTGGGGATTGTCGATGCGGGCCTGAACCAGATCGTGACGCTGCTGCTGCATATCGACCGGCATCAACCGCCGCCGCGCGGCAAGCCGCATGTGCCTCATCGGGTATTTGCCCATGACGAAACCGGCGAGATGCAGCTGGTATTCTTTCGGGCGCAGGGCGGCTGGGTGGAAAAGGCCCTGCCCGTCGGCGAAGAGCGCTATGTGTCGGGCACGATCGGCTTCTTCAATGGCGAAAAGCAGATCACCCACCCCGACTACATCGTAGAGCCGGAAAAATTCGCCACCCTGCCGCTGGTCGAGCCGGTCTATCCGCTGACTCAGGGGCTGAGCTCCAAGGCGCTGGCCAAGCTGGTGCGTCAGGTGATCGAAAGCGTCCCAGCGATTCCCGAATGGATTGATGGGGCGACGCTGGATCAGCGCAAATGGCCCAGCTTTGTTGACGCCATGCGCATGGTGCACCTGCCCGACGCGCCGGGCGAGGCGGAGCTGTGGTCCCCTGCCCGCCAGCGGCTGGCCTATGACGAATATTTCGTGGGTCAGCTGACGCTGCAGTTGATCCGCTCCACCATGGTGGCAGATCGCGGTATCAGTCGTGAGTTTACCGGGGAGGTCACAGACCGGGTCAGCGCCCTGCTGCCGTTCGCGCTGACGGATGGGCAAAAGACCGCCATTAATGAAATCCGGGCCGATCTGGCCTCACCGGATCGTATGTCGCGACTGCTGCAGGGCGATGTGGGTGCCGGCAAGACCGTGGTGGCGTTGATGGCGATGGCCGCCATGGTCGAGAGCGGTGCCCAGTCGGCGATGATGGCGCCCACAGAACTGCTGGCGGCGCAGCACTTCAAGACTCTCAAGCCGCTCTGCGACGCTGCCGGGTTGGGATGCGAGCTGCTCACCGGCAAGATGAAGGCTGCCGAGCGGCGGGCCAAGCTGGTCGGAATTGCCGATGGCCAAACCAATATCGTGGTGGGCACGCACGCCTTGTTTCAATCCGGCGTGGAGTTTCACAACCTCGGTCTGACCGTGGTGGATGAACAGCATCGCTTCGGGGTGCATCAGCGCCTTGCCCTGTCGGGCAAGGGCAAGCACACCGATCTGCTGGTGATGACTGCCACGCCCATCCCCCGCACCCTGGTGCTGACCCATTTTGGCGATATGGAAGTCAGCATCCTGCGCGAAAAGCCCAAGGGGCGGCAGCCAATCGATACTGCCGTGCTTTCGATTGGCGAATATGATCGGGTGATCGCCCGGCTGCAGGCGCGGCTGCATGAAGGTGCGCAGGCATTCTGGGTCTGCCCGCTGGTCGAGGAAAGCGAGCATCTTGACGTGGTCGCTGCCGAAGACCGTTTCGCCGAACTGCAAAAGGTGTTCGGCGATCAGGTCGCCCTGGTGCATGGCCGGATGAGTGCGACCGCCAAGCAGGAGGTTATGGCGCGCTTTGCTGCCAATGAACTCAAGCTGTTGGTGGCCACCACGGTAATCGAAGTGGGCGTGGATGTGCCCAATGCCTCGATCATGATCATCGAACATGCCGAGCGCTTCGGGCTGGCACAGTTGCACCAGTTGCGCGGTCGTGTCGGACGCGGGTCCGCCCGCTCATCCTGCCTGCTGCTGTTCAAGGGTAACCTGAGCGAAACCGCCCAAGCCCGTCTGGATACCATCAAATCCACCGAGGACGGGTTCGTGATTGCCGAGCGCGATCTGGAACTGCGTGGTCAGGGCGATGTGCTGGGTACGCGGCAATCGGGCATGCCCGGCTATCGCCTGGCCGTGCCAGATGTGCACCGGCACCTGCTCGATTTCGCCCATGACGACGCCAAGGCGCTGCTCTCGCGTAACCCCAGCCTGACCGGTCCCGACGGGGAGGCTGCGCGCACTGCGCTCTACCTGTTCCGCAAGGATCTGGCTATTCCGCTGATCCGGGCAGGATAGCGGCGCAAAGCTGCCGGACCAGCGCAACCGTGTCGCTGCCATCAAGCGGCAGGAAACACCGCGTCTGCCAGTTCTGGGTAGCAATGGCATCTCTGGCAATTGGCCTGGTCCAGGGTGGATAGACCCTTATGGCACGCTTGCCGCCCACCCCCGCGCGCGACATGATCCCGCGCTGCAGCAAAGT
This sequence comes from Devosia sp. J2-20, assembly GCF_055808475.1. NCBI lineage: Bacteria > Pseudomonadati > Pseudomonadota > Alphaproteobacteria > Hyphomicrobiales > Devosiaceae > Devosia > Devosia sp. J2-20. The sequence goes on from NZ_CM147870.1 coordinate 1,960,585, forward strand.
CGCCCTGTCGAAGACGAATTGGCCCTGCGGCGCCCCGTCAGAGACCGCGATAATCGCCAGTTCGATATCACTGGCGCTGTCGAGCGGTGCAATAGGTCCGGCGGGATCGCGGCGGTGCCAGAGGGTGACGAACTGGCCAATCTTGGTCGGCGTGGTTCTGGCAGCGCGATAGACGACGCTGGCGCCGTTCAGCGCCAGGCGAAACGCGTGGTATTGGGCACTCTCGGGCTCGGCCAATGGCCCGGCCGTCAGATGCAGTCCGGCCGGGGCATAGATCGTGTCCAGAGCCTGCTGCAAGGGGGCAGTCAGCCCCCTATTCCACAGTGACCGACTTGGCCAGATTACGCGGCTGATCGACGTCGGTGCCCATAAAGACCGCCGTGTGATAGGCGAGCAACTGCACCGGGATGGTGGCCAGGATCGGCGCCACAAAGCTCGACACATGCGGGATCAGGATCACGTCTGCAACGCCTTGCCCGACAGTCTGCGCGCCCTCGGGGTCGGTGATCAGGATGATCTTGCCGCCACGTGCGGCCACTTCCTGCATGTTGGACAGGGTCTTGTCGACCAGCTCGTCGGAGGGCGCGACCACGATGACCGGCATGGCTTCATCCACAAGGGCGATGGGGCCATGCTTAAGTTCACCGGCTGCATAACCTTCGGCGTGGATGTAGCTGATTTCCTTGAGCTTGAGCGCGCCTTCCATGGCGATGGGGAACATCGGGCCCCGACCGAGATAGAGCACGTCCTTGGCTTTGCTCAAGCGCTTGGCAATATCCATGATCTGGTCTTCGGTGCCCAGCGCTTCGGATACCGCTGTGGGCAGGCTGATCAGTGCGCGCACCAGTTCGGTTTCCTGCTCGGCACTGAGAACGCCACGGGCCCGGCCCGCCGCAATCGCCAGGCTGGCCAGGGCGGTCAGCTGAGCGGTCAGCGCCTTGGTCGACGCCACGCCGATTTCGGGGCCGCAGAGAATGGGAAACACCACGTGTGATTCCCGGGCAATGGTGGATTCCACGGTATTGACCAGAGAGGCGACATGCTGGCCCTGGCTGGCGCAGTAACGCAGGGCTGCCAGCGTGTCCGCTGTTTCTCCAGACTGAGAGATGAACAGCGACAGGCCGTTCTTTTCGAGCGGCGGCTCGCGATAGCGGAATTCGGAGGCCACATCGATATCGACCGGCAGCCGCGCATAGCGTTCGAACCAGTATTTGGCCACAGCGCCGGCCAGAAAGGCCGTGCCGCAGGCGCTGATGGTCAGGCGGCTGAGATCGGCGAAGTCGAACGGCATCTGCTCGCGGACCGAGACCTGTTCGGTGCCCATGTCCACATAATGGCTGAGCGTATGACCGATGGTTTCGGGCTGCTCGTAGATTTCCTTGGCCATGAAGTGGCGGTGATTACCCTTGTCGACCATCAGCGCCGAGGTCTGCGAGATCTGCACATCGCGTTCGACAATGGCGTCCTTGGCGTCGCGAATGGTCGCGCCGGTATGGGTGATCACGGCCCAGTCGCCATCTTCGAGATAGCTCAGGCGGGAGGTGAACGGGGCCAGTGCCATGGCGTCGGAGCCCAGATACATCTCGCCATTGCCATAGCCGATGGCCAGCGGCGCGCCGTGTCGGGCCGCGATCAGCAGCCCCTCATCGTCGCGGAACATGAAGGCCAGAGCGAAGGCGCCGCGCAGCTTTATGAGCGTATTGGACACGGCCTGTTCGGGCTGAGCGCCCCTGGCCAGTTCGCGCGACACCCAGAGCGCCACGGCTTCGGTATCGGTCTGGGTGGTGGGCTGATAGCCATCCTTGGCCAGATCGATCAGCATGTCGCGGTAGTTTTCGATAATGCCGTTATGCACCACACCAACGCGATCGGTGGTGTGTGGGTGGGCATTGAGCTCAGTGGGGGCACCATGGGTGGCCCAGCGGGTATGGCCAATGCCGATCGTGCCCGCCAATGGTTCGGCCGCCAGTTTCTGGGCCAGATTGCCCAGCTTGCCCTCGGCGCGGCGGCGGGCGATATCGCCATCAGCCAGCGTGGCGACGCCGGCGCTGTCATAGCCGCGATATTCCAGGCGCTTGAGCGCATCCACGAGGCGTTCGGCAACCGGTTGATTGCCAACAATACCAACGATACCGCACATGGCTAAAGGCCCTTCTTGTTGAGTTTTTCGGCCTTGGCTGCGGCAAAGATATCCTTGGCGCGACCGGGCTTGTTGACCTGACGACCGCGTGCTAGCGCCAGGGCGTCTGCTTCTACATCGTCGGTAATCACACTACCACTCCCTACCAGAGCGCCCGGGCCCACATTGACCGGAGCGATCAGCGACGTGTTGGAGCCGATAAAGGCGTTGTTGCCGATAACGGTCTGGTGCTTGTTGTAGCCATCGTAATTGACGGTGATGACACCGGCGCCGATGTTCACATCGCTGCCAATGCTGGCGTCGCCGATATAGCTGAGGTGGCTGACCTTGGCGCCCTTGCCGATATCGGCCTTCTTGACCTCGACGAAATTGCCGATCTTGGCGCCCTCGCCCAGATTGGCGCCGGGCCGCAGCCGCGCGAAGGGACCCACCGACGCATTGGCACCGACATGGGCGCCTTCGAGATGGCTGAAGGCGTGAATAACCGCGCCAGTGTCGATTTTCACGCCGGGACCAAACACCACATTGGGCTCGATGGTGACGTCCTGGGCAATTTCGGTGTCGTAGGAGAACCAGACGCTTTTGGGATCATGCAGGGTCACGCCAGCGGCCATGAAGTCGGCGCGGCGCAGTTCCTGGAAGGTTGCCTCGGCCTGCGCCAGCTTGGAGCGATCATCAACGCCAACCACTTCGGCAGGGTCAGCCTCGACATATTCGACGCGGCGACCATCGGCATTGGCCAGTTCGACAGCGTCGGTGAGATAGTATTCGCCCTTGGCATTGGCATTGCCGATACGATCGATGACGCCGCGCAAGGCGTCGGCCTTGAAACCCATAATGCCCGAATTGCACAGATCGATCTTGCGCTCCTCCTCGCTGGCATCCTTGTGCTCCCGAATAGCCACCAGGCGACCATCCAGGGTCAGCAGGCGCCCCAGATTAGTCGGATCGGCCGGACGATAGGCCACGACGACGATGTCGGCACCGTCATCAAGACGTTTGGCGATCTCGGCCAGGGTTTTGGGCGACACCAGCGGGTTGTCGGCATAAAGCACGATGACATTGCCCTTGGCGGTGGCGTAGGCCGCCTGAGCCTGTCGCACGGCATGGCCCGTGCCCAGCCGCTCATGCTGCTCGGACACCAGTGCATCGGGCGCAGCGGCCATGGCGGAAGCCCGCACGCGCTCGCTGGAGGCCCCGACCACCAGAGCGATGCTGGACGCTCCAGCCGACTGGGCGGTGCGCAGCACATGACCGATCATGGGCAGTCCGCCCACCTGATGCAGAACCTTGGGTGTGCTCGAGCGCATTCGCGTGCCTTCACCGGCAGCCAGAATGATCGACAATAGTTCCGTCATGGCGTTTCTCCGCTTCGCATTCTCTATTCGTGCGCATTTTCACAGATTTATGGCAGCCAAGAGTTGGCGAACCGCTAATCAGGGCCTCATGGTTCTTTCATTGCGCAATACCTGATTCGATTGCGCCCTCGAGGTTTTTGACATTGGCCAAGGCATCGGAACAGTTCCGGCAATCGGATGTAACCACCTGGGGCATCGTTGCGCTGGTATTTGGCGCCATTGCGGTGCTGGGCGCAAATGTATCCGCGGTTATTCCATCAAGCATTCTGGGCGGGCTGCACAAGACCCGCATTGAAGGCGCGTCGATCGACCAGCTGCGCTTGCAGGTTGCCGATCTGCGCGAAGCCAGTCTGCAGCTCAAGCGAGACAATACAGTTCTGGCCAATCGCTTTGCGCTTGAAGAGCAGCAGGGCAATGCGGTGCGCCAGCGCGTCGGCGCACTCGAAGTCAGCCTGCCCCGTCTGCTTGAGGCCCTGCCGGCGGGCGCCAAGATCGACCGCTCATCGCTGACCGCCTCGATTGGCGAAGCGCTGATCTATGACGCCGATGGCGGTTCGGTACTGATACGCCAGCAGCCCATGGCGGAAGCCGCGCCCACACAGGGTCAGGAACAGCCCCTGCCCGCACCGGTGCAAACAGCCAGTGCCGCCATACCGAATGAAATTGATTTCGGCATTGCTCTGGGCACCTCGGTGCCGTTCGAGCAGGCGCCACAAACCTGGAATGATCTGTCCATGAAGCTGGGGCCATTGCTGTTTGGCCTATCGCCCCTGCTGGTGGATGAAGCCAATAGCGACAACAAACGTATCGTAGTCGGCCCGATTACCGAACTGTCCGAAGCGACCGCGCTTTGCAGCCGTCTGGAGCGGATTTCGATTTCGTGTCTGCCCATGCCATTTGTGGGAACTCCGCTGAGCTATTGATTAGCGGCGCAATTGCGGTTGACAGCGTTGGGAACGTGGCTATGTTCCGCCGCGACGCCAGCGGCGTCAATCTTGGTGAGCGCCGGTAGCTCAGTGGTAGAGCATTCGACTTTTAATCGAATGGTCGTGGGTTCGACCCCCACCCGGCGTACCAAGACCTCTTTTCTTGACTGATAAGGCCGCTGTTGTGTCTCAGGATATCATCGATCTGCTCAAGGTGCTCGCGGCGACGCTGGTGACCTTTGCTGCCAGCACGCTGGTGATGCTCTATGTCATTTACCTGCTGGCCCAGTACGGTGCCAACCTGCCGATGATCGGTGCGGTGCCCCTGAGTGCACCGCCCGAAATGGTGCCCCTCCTGGCCCGCAACCAGATTTTGCCGACCCTGGCGGCGGTTCATGTCACCGCAACCGGGCTGGCGCTGGTGTTGAACGCCCATACCATCGACATGGCACTGTTGATTACCGCCAAGGCGGTGACCGTGGTGGTGACCGCGCTGCTGGGGTTTGTGGTCGGTCACATGATCTATCTACAGCTGACAGAAGGCGCCGCGATCCAACTCGGACCGCTCAGTCCGGTATTTATCGCGCTGCTGGGTTTTCTGGTGCTGTCGTCCTGGCTCAGCGTGCCGAATCTGCGCCCGCTGGGCAATCTTCGCTTCATCGTCGCCGCCGGCATGATCCTGCTCGGACCATTGCTGCTGGTCTGGCTTTAGCGAGTCAAAACAGCTTCTTAGGCGATTAGGTTCGCATTCCAGAATCAACTGTTCAGCGTGACCACAATGGCGCCGCGCGGCGCGGCGATCACCGTGTGCTCATATTGCACGCAGGGCGCGGGTGGGTTGCTGATCAGGGTCCATTCATCATCGGCCGATTTCTGGTCAGCCAGACGGCCACCCAGCGACAGGAACGGCTCGATGGTGAATACCATCCCATCGGTCATGCGCCGACGTTCGGACTTGTCGGGCCAGGTAGCTATTTCCTCGGGCGCATCGTGCAGGCTGTCGCCCACGCCGTGACTGGCTAGATTGCGGATCAGCGTATAGCCATTCTTCTTGGCGAACTTGCCGATGGCATTGCCGATATCGCCCAGCGGCGCACCCGCTTTGACCGCCCGAATGCCGGCCCACATCGCCTTCTTGCCATCGCGGCACAGCGTGGTGAGCTGGCTGGCTTCAGGCGGGATGATGAACGAGGCGCCGGTATCTGCAAAGACGCCGTCCTTTTCCGCTGACACATCGATATTGATCAGGTCACCCGCTGCCAGCACCCGGTCGCCGGGAATGCCATGGGCAATTTCCTCATTGACTGAAATACAAGTGGCGCCGGGGAAATTATAGGTGACCTCAGGCGCCGAACGGGCACCATGCTCGGCCAGCAAGGCGCGGCCGATCTCGTCGAGTTCCATTGTGGTCATGCCCGGACGCATGGCCTGGGCCATGGCGTCTCGGGTCAGCGCGCAAATGCGTCCGATCGCCTTGAGGCGCTCGAACTGCTCATCGGTGGATATGATCAAGCCATCAGCCCTTATTGGCGAGGTAGTAGGACAGCAGGCCCTGGGTGGAAGCGTCGTGCCCTTCCCCGCTCTGGCTACCCTCGACCTTTGGCAGCAAGGCCTTGGCCAACTGCTTGCCAAGCTCAACGCCCCACTGGTCATAGGAATTGACGTTCCAGATCACGCCCTGGGTGAACACCTTATGCTCATAGAGCGCGACGAGCGAACCCAGGGTCTCGGGCGTCAACTGCTCATAGAACAACGTGTTGGACGGCCGGTTGCCAGGGAACACCTTGTGCGGGGTCAATGCCTTGATCTCGGCCTTGCCCAGCCCCTGCGCCTTGAGTTCGCCGACCACTTCATCGGCGGTCTTGCCCAACATCAGCGCTTCGGACTGCGCCAGCACATTGGCGACCAGCTTGTCGTGGTGCGGCGGCAGGTTTTCATGCGGCCGGGCGGCAATCAGAAAATCGCAGGGAATGACGTCGGTGCCCTGATGGATCAGCTGATAGAATGCGTGCTGACCATTGGTGCCCGGTTCGCCCCAGACGATGGGGCCAGTCGACCAGCCCACGGGCTTGCCCGCCAGCGTGACGGACTTGCCATTCGATTCCATGTCCTGCTGCTGCAGATAGGCCGCAAAGCGGCTCATGCGCTGGTCATAGGGCAGCACGGCATGGGTCGAGAAACCCCAGACATTGCGATACCAGACGCCGAGCACGGCCATGATGACGGGCAGGTTTTCCTCGAGCGGGGCCGACAGGAAATGCCGGTCCATCTCATCTGCACCCTGAAGGAACTTGGCGAAGTTCTCATATCCGACGGCCAGTGCGATAGGCAGACCAATGGCTGACCACACCGAATAGCGGCCACCGACCCAGTCCCAGAAGCCGAAGATGCGGTCTTCGCGGATGCCAAACTTGGCGCAGGCGGGGATATTGGTCGAGACGGCCGCAAAATGGTTCGGCACAGCTTCTTCGCCCAGCGTATCGGCGATCCAGTCGCGCGCCGAGCCGGCATTGGTCATGGTTTCGTCGGTGGTGAAGGTCTTGGACGCGACGATGAACAGCGTCGTCTTGGGATCGAGACGCTTGAGAATGTCGTGAATATGGGCGCCATCAACATTGGAGACGTAGTGGGCGCGCAAATCGGCGCGGGTATAGGGCTCGAGCGCCAGCGTCACCATGGCGGGACCGAGGTCGGAGCCGCCAATACCGATATTGACGATATCGGCAAACTGGGCGCCGCCATGGCCGCGAATGGCGCCGCTGCGGATATCGTCGGTATAGCTCTCAATGGCGGCCAGCACGGCGCGCACATCTGGCATGACGTCCTTGCCATCGACCGGCACGGGCTTGTCGCCCTGATAGCGCAGCGCCATGTGCATCACGGCGCGGTCTTCGGTGATGTTGATGTGCTCGCCTTCGCACATCTGGTCACGGCGTTCCTCGACACCGGCAGCGCGCGCCAGATCGAACAGCGCAGCCATGGTGTCTTCGTCGATGCGGTTCTTGGAATAGTCGAGCATAATGCCCGCGCCGGTAACCGAAAAGCGCTTGAAGCGGTTCGGGTCGACAGCGAACTGCACGCGCATGGGCTGCTCTTCGAGCCGCTTGCGGTGTTTGCTCAGGTTCGAAAAACTCGCCTTGCGTCCAGCTTTAGCCATGTCGAAGAACCCTTTCAGGAAATCAGAGAACCGGCAGGTCGCCCGCGGCCCAGGCCGCACGCGTCTCCGCCGCAAAATCAGTAAATCGGCCGCCTTCGATTGCACCGCGGCAGCCCTGCACGAGTTCTTGATAATAGGCCAGATTGATCTGGGAAAGGATCATCGCGCCCAAAATCTCTTCTGTCTTAACGAGATGGTGCAGATAGGCACGGCTCCAGCGGCGGCAATTGGGGTTGGGCGAGGCCTCATCGATGGGCCGGTGGTCATCCCTATGCCGGGCGTTTTTCAGATTGATGACGCCAAAGCGGCTATAGACATGGCCGTGGCGACCGGCGCGCGTGGGGTGGACGCAATCGAACATGTCGATGCCCCGGCCAATGGCGCCCAGAATATCGTCGGGCTTGCCGACCCCCATCAGATAACGCGGTCGGTCGGTCGGCAGTTCGGGGGTGATCTGTTCGAGCACGCGGAACATCACATCCTGCGGTTCACCGACAGCCAGACCGCCCACGGCATAGCCGTCAAAACCGATGGATTTGAGCCCCTGGGCCGAACGCAGGCGCAGATCGGCGTCGTCGCCGCCCTGGACAATGCCGAACAGCGCGCGGTTCTGCTGATTGTTGAAGGCGGTCTTGGAGCGGTCGGCCCAGCGCAGCGAGAGCTCCATGGCGCGCTCGATCTCCTTGCGTTCGGCAGGCAGCTTTATGCACTCGTCGAGCTGCATGATGATATCGCTGTCGAGCAGGGTCTGGATCTCGATGGAGCGCTCGGGCGTCAGTTCGTGGCTGGAGCCATCGATATGGGATTTGAAGGTCACGCCCTTTTCGGTCAGCTTGCGCAACTGCGCCAGCGACATGACCTGAAAGCCGCCGCTATCGGTCAGGATGGGGCGCTGCCAATCCATGAAATCATGCAGGCCACCCTGGCTGGCGACGCGTTCGGCGCCCGGGCGCAGCATCAGGTGATAGGTATTGCCCAGCAGGATATCGGCGCCAGTCTCGCGCACCTGCTCGGGATACATGGCCTTGACGGTGCCTGCCGTGCCCACCGGCATGAAGGCCGGCGTCTGGATATCGCCCCGTGGCGTGTCGATGTGGCCGCGCCGCGCCAGACCATCGGTGGCTGAAAGGGTAAAGGTGACTTGTTTGCTGGTCGTGCTCATGGCGCGGGTTCTAGCGGGTTGGCCGCGAGCACACAACTGGCGGTGTGCGGGCGCCATGGAAACGGCTGCGGCTGGTTACCGCTCCCCTCCCAGCGTCCCCCAATCAAGGGGGAGATGCCGCGTGGTGCCATGGACACAATCCAACCACCCCAACAAGTTCACCTCCCGCTTGAAAGGGAAAGCCGCAGGGGTGAGTTTGGTCTAGGTGTGCGTTGCTACTCAGCGCGCAGCAGCAGCGATGAGTCCCCGTACGAATAGAACCGGTAACCGTTGGCTATCGCGTGGGCATAGGCCGTCTTCATCGTCCCGAACCCGGCAAAGGCGCTGACCAGCATGAACAGGGTGGATTTGGGCAGGTGGAAATTGGTCATCAGCACGTCGACGGCAGCGAACTTAAAGCCCGGCGTGATGAAGATGTCGGTGTCGCCGCTGAACGGCGCCAGCGTTCCTGTCGCCCGGGCTGCGCTTTCGAGCAGGCGCAGGCTGGTGGTGCCCACAGCAACGACCCGGCCACCGGCGGCACGGGCGGCATTGATGCGCGCCACCGTGTCGGCGTCGATCTCGCCCCATTCGGCATGCATGACGTGGTCGTCGGTATTGTCGGCTTTCATGGGCAGGAATGTCCCTGCCCCGACATGCAGGGTCACCCGCTCAATGGTGACACCCATGGCCTCGATCTTTGCCAGCAGCTCATCGGTGAAATGCAGCCCAGCCGTGGGCGCGGCGACCGCGCCGTCTTCGGTGGCGTAAACGGTCTGGTAGTCGGTCTTGTCGCGCTCTTGGAGGCCGCGCTTGAGCCCGATATAGGGCGGCAGCGGCATGGCGCCGTGTGATTTGATGGCTTCGTCGAGTGCTGCCCCGCCCAGATCGAAGGTCAGGGTGACTTCGCCGGTGTCGCCTCGCGCCGAGACCTTGGCTGTCAGCGCGTCAGCCTGGCCATTGCCCAGCTCAAGCCGGTCATCAATAGCCAGTTTCTTGGCCGGACGGGCAAACGCCTTCCAGCTATGGGCGTCGACGCGCTTGTGCAGGTTGAACGAGACATTGGCGCGATACTCGCCGCGTACCCGGCTGCCGCGCAGTTCGGCGGGCAGCACGCGGGTGTCGTTGACCACCAGCACATCGCCTGGCCTGAGCTGGGTCAGCAGGTCGGGAATATGCAGATCGCTGAGGCCATTGGCTGGATCGACCAGCAATAGGCGCGCGCTATCGCGGGGCTCGACTGGGTGTAGGGCGATGAGCTCTTCGGGCAGCTCGAAATCGAAGTCTGAAACTAGCATGGGTCGTCCCCTAGCATGGCCGTTTGGCGGCCGAAACTCAAACCTGTGCTTAGAGCAGGCGGATCATCATGGCGCCCACCAGCAGCAATATCGCGCCGGTTACCCGCCCCAGTGTCAGCTCGCGCACCGCCATGCCCATGAAACCGATGCGATCCAGCGCCAAACCGCCGATCAATTGCCCGGCCACCGAAAGCGCCATGACAGCGGCTGCGCCGATCATCGGGGTCAGCATGATGTTTGAGAACACATAGATGGCGCCGAGCACGCCACCGGCCACGAATGTCCACGGTGCCGGTGCGGCGAAGTTGATGGCAATGCCGCTACTGCGGCTATAGATCAGCGCCAGCGTCCACAGCAGCACGGCGCCCGCCACGAAGGAAACACCTGCAGCGGCGATCGGGACGCCAAGATTGCGACCGAGTTGTGCGTTGATCGGTGCTTGGGTGGCGATGCATGCCCCCGCAACGACGCCCAAAAGCGCCCACAGAATGGTGTCCATACGCAAGCGAACGTCCTTCTTCACAGCTCAGCTGGGGTAGATGCGATCCGAAGCGAGGGCGCAGATCAGTCCGCGCCGCACCGTATGGCATGGCTGGTGCTGTCCAGCACCATGGTGCCCATAAGGGGCCAATCGGCATCGTCGCCCTCGTAACGCAGGCGGATACTGACCACGATGTCCTGAAAACTGGGATCGACAAAATCTATCATGATGCCGGTGTCGTCGCCAAAGGCCTGTCCGACCGCAAAGGGCTTGCCCCCGCCCCGCTCGGGACCGGTGGAATAGGCCACCTCGCCCGCTTCGGCATGGGCGCCGATAATGTGCAGCACTGGCAAGCGTCCGGTGCCGATTTCGGCAAAGGCGTTATCGCCCTCGCACCAGATGCCGCCGCTGGCCGCCACGGGGGCGGCCAGGGTGAGGCTGGCCACAAGGGCCAGCCATGTCGCCTTAGGCAGCAATATCGGCTGCCACCTTAACCGAGACCATCTTGTCCGGGTTGATGACGGGCTCGCCGCGCTTGATCTTGTCGACATTGTCCATGCCTTCAATGACCTGGCCCCAGACAGTGTACTGCTTGTTCAGGAACGGGGTGTCGCCGAAGCAGATGAAGAACTGCGAGTTGGCGCTGTCCGGGCTCTGGGCACGGGCCATCGAGGCAGTGCCACGAACATGCGGCTCGGCGTTGAATTCCTGCTTCAGATCCGGGTATTTCGAGCTGCCGGTACCACGGCCCTGCGGGCAACCGGTCTGGGCCATGAAGCCTTCGATGACGCGGTGAAACACGATGCCATCGTAGAAGCCTTCACGCACCAGCTTCTTGATGTGCTCGACATGGTTTGGCGCCAGGTCTGGACGCATGGCGATAACGACTTCGCCCTGAGTGGTTTCGATGACGAGGGTGTTTTCGGGGTCCGCGTATTCAGCCATTGGTGTGCAACTTTCAGTTGGAATTTGTGGGCCGGATGTAAGGCCAAAGCGGCGCATGTGCAACCACTGCGCGCTCAAGAAACGCCGTGCTGGCCGCCACCAGAGGCAGCGGCAGTCGACGCAGCGGGGATGCCCACCGAAGTCACCCCCTCCCGGCCTCCCCCACCAAGGGGGAGGTGCCGATCGAGCGTGGGGCACTGTCGAGGTCTACCTACCACATGGCACCGCCCCCTTGATGGGGGAGGCCAGGCGGGGTGGAGCCAGCAGCGCTGACGAGGCGGTGCTACTCTAGAAGCTACTTGTATTCGATCTTTGCAGAAACGATCTTGTCGGGGTTTTCGACCTGACCGTTCTGTGACTGCGGACCCTTTTCGAGGGCGTTGACGGCGTCCATGCCGCTGACGACCTTGCCGAACACGGTGTACTGGCCATCAAGGAAGCTGGCATCAGCAGTCACGATGAAGAACTGCGAATTGAACGAGTTGGGATCCTGCGAGCGGGCCGCGCCGACAGCGCCGGGCTGGAAGCTTTCAGCATTGAACTCAGCATCGACGTCAGGCAGTTCCGAGCCGCCCATGCCGGTGCCGGTTGGATCGCCGGTCTGGGCCATGAAGCCATCGATCACGCGGTGAAACACGATGCCATCATAAAACCCCTGTTCGGTCAGGGTAACGATGCGCTCGACGTGGTTTGGCGCGATCTCGGGCATCAGCTCGATATCGACGGTGCCGTCTTCGAGCGTCAGGATCATGTGGGGAGTGCCGGACTGGGCGAAAGCCGGAGCAGCAGCCAGGGCGGAGGCACCGATTACGAGGGCACCAAACAGGCGACGGGTGATTGCGGTCATTTCGAGTTCAAGGCCTTGAGAACGATTTGCGGGACGAAGGCGGAAATATCGCCGCCCATCTCAGCGATCTGACGCACCAATGTGGCCGAGATATGCCGAACGGGGGGACTTGAAGGCAGGAAGACGGTCTGCAGGTCGGGCGCCATCTGCGCATTCATGCCCACCATCTGCATTTCATAATTATAGTCGGTGGTATCGCGCAGGCCGCGAATGATCAGCTTGGCACCGTGTTCACGCGCCGCGTTGACCATCAGGCCGCTGAAATCGACGATCTTGAATTCGGTATCGGTGCGCTTGCCAACCGGCCCCAGCACCTGATCGAGAATCTGCAGACGATCCTCATGCACAAAGAGCGGATTTTTCTTGCCCGGATTAATTCCGACGGCGACCACCAGCGTGTCAACCAGCTTGCAGGCACGCTCGATGACATCGAGATGGCCATTGGTCAGCGGGTCAAATGACCCCGGATAGAATCCTACCAGTCTGCTCACGCCCGCTCCCCCTTGTTGTTACAGCGGTTTTGTCATGCAGGAAGAGTCATGGCAAGGCGGGTCATGGCGTGGCATTATGCCTGCAGCCCCCTTTTGGCTGGAGCCAGCAATGAGCAACGAGACCGGTTCAGACCCGTTTGACGGCCCGCAACTGCAAGGCAAACGCTATGAGCGTGCCAATATGGCCGGATGCCATTTTGATGGCGTCGATCTGGCGGGCGCGACCTTCTATGCAGTGATGAGCGGCACCAGTTTTGTCGACACCAATCTGAGCGGCGCGCGGTTTGATGACGTCAATATGGGGGGCGCGAGCCTGACCAATGTCAATCTCTCCGGCTGCAGCGTTACCGATGCCAATTTGTCCGGGGTGACCATCAGCGACGCCAATCTTACCGGCGCCAGCATCGAGGCAGCCAACCTCACCGAGATGCGGATCAACGGCGTGCTGGTGAGTGATCTTTTCGCCGCCTATGAGGCAGTGCAGTCCTGAGAGGTCAGGCTGGACGCATCAACTCTGCGCAGGCCGACGATTGGCAAGCAACGTTGCGCCTCCCAACAGGATCAACAAGACACCGCCGGTAAAAAAGCCGAAGGCGTGCCCCAGCGTGTGGCGATGGCACTGCCGATCAGCGGGGCTGACAGCATGGTGGTGACAATCACCGCCTCCCCGCTGGCAAAGACACGGGCGATGCGGTCAGGCGGCGCTTCGGCCTGAACAATAGTGCGATAGGGCACCAGCATGAACGCTGTTGCGCCGCCCATGAAGCCCAGCGCCAGCAGGAAAGCGGGCAGTTGGATGGCCAAGCTGAGCATGGCGGTGATGGCGATTATGCCCGTCGCCAGCCCGGAGGTCACCGCCGCCAATGCCATCGAACGCATGGGGTGGTTGCCTGCAATGCGACCTGCCAGCAAGGCGCCGAGCAGTCCGCCCAGACCCGAGGCGGAGATCGACAGGCCAAAGGCCGTCGCGTCAAAGCCAAAACCCTCGGCCAGCAGTGCGATCAGCGCGTCATAGAGAAAGAACGAGAAGTAGGCGCTGGCCGAGAAGATCAGCGCAATGCGCAGGCGACGGCTGCGTCTGAATTCGGCAGAATCCGGCCATGGATCGCATGGCAAATGTTTGGGTTGTGCTGCTTGTGGCTACGCGCTCGGGTACGGACACGCCCAGAATGATGATCGCCGCAAACAACGATAGCGCGCCGTTGAACAGGAACACGCTCTGTGCTGGCCAGAAAGCCAGCAAGACGCCGCCAATGGCCGGGCCGGCAATCTTGGAGGTCTGGTTGATGGCCTGATGCAGACCCTGGGCATGGCCCAGCAACTCGGTGGGCGTGGTCGCCTGGATGGTGGCCTGACGGGCCGGCGTAAAGGCGCTGTCGATGCAGCCCCGCACAAACACCAGCCCCAGCAGCACCCAGGTGTCGCCGGTAAACGCGAAGGCGAAGGTGGCCAGCGCGCGCCCCAGATTGGTGGCAAACAGCACGCCGCGCAGGGGCGCACGGTCGACCAGCACCGCCAGCAAGGGCCCGACAATGACATAGGGCAGGCTCAGGGCCAGGGCAAACACGGCCAGCATGACGGGCCCCTGCCCCCAGCCATAAACCAGCAGCGCCACTACGGCGGCATAGTCCAGCCAGTCGGAGAAATCGGCGGGCACGCAGGCCAGCGCCAGGCGCCGCGGCATTTTCAGGCGCAACAGCGACCGGTAACCGGCACTCGACGGTTTCTCAGGCACACTCAGTACTTTGCATTGGAATTCCCCCTGCTGCGAACAAGCCATTGGGTGCGTGATTTGGCAAGGCAACGCGGTTACGGAGATGGGTGGCATTTTAGCGGGTTTGGGTACGCATTACACATGCACAGGGCCTAAAAGCAGCGCCAGTGGACAGCCATCGGGGGACGCGGATGGGCTCATATCTGGACGGAATGCTGCGCTATTTCGAGTTCTGGGGCCGCAGTAGCCGCGCACAGTATTTTCTGTTCTTCCTGTTTCAGCTGCTGCTGGTCTGTGCCGGCATCGCCATCGACTACAAGATGCACGGCGGCTTTGGCCGCAGCCTGACGCAGATGCCCTACACGTTGTTCATGGTGCTGATCCATATCGTGCCCGCCGTCACGGTCCAGGTGAGGCGCCTGCACGATATCGGCAAATCGGGCGCGTGGTTTCTGCTCAGCTTTGTGCCGCTGGGCTCGCTGGTGCTGCTGTACTGGGCCTTCCAGCCCTCTGATGGCCAGCAGGATTATGCCGAGAACAACGCTGCCCGGCCCCGGCAGCGCGCCCGCTCGACCATTCCAGCCGGCGTGCGGATGGGCAATAGCGGTCGGCTCTCCAATGGTGGTCCGGACCTGAACGAAGGCCGCTTCATCTGACATGACAAGGGGCGCCGCAGCGCCCCTTCACATATTCAATGATCGCCGCGATCAGTCTTCGGTCGGTGTCTCAGGGGCGTCTGGTGCCTCGGGCGCATCGGGTGTCTCAGGCGGCGTGGTGCCTTCAGTCCCCTCGATAGCCTGGGCGCCCTCGTCGCCCTCGTCTTCCTCGACCGCTTCGGGCTCGCGGATATGCTCGACCGACATCACCTTTTCATCAGCGGCCGTATCGAACACGATCACGCCCTGGCTGCCACGGCTGACGATGCGGATCGGCTTGTCACCGCCGACGGGCAGACGAATGGTCTGGCCGCCATCGCTGATCAGCATGATCTGGTCTTCGTCTTCCACGGGGAAGCTGGACACCAGATTGCCGTTCCGCTTGTTGACCGCCATGGCCACAATGCCCTTACCGCCGCGGCCGGTGATCCGGTATTCGTGGCTCGAGGTGCGCTTGCCATAGCCGTTCTCGGAAATGGTCAGGATGAACTGCTCAATAGCGCTCATCTGGGCGTAGCGTTCCTGCGGCAGATCGCCGGCAACCACATCCGCCTCGTCCGAACCGGCATCTTCGGCCTGTTCTTCACCGCGCACCGCACGGCTCATCTTGAGATAGGCGGCCCGCTCTTCGGCGGTCGCGTCGGAGTGGTTGATAACCGCCATCGAGATAACGACGTCATCCTTGGCCAGATTGATGCCGCGAACACCCATGGAATCGCGCCCCTTGAACAGGCGCACATCATCGGTGCGGAAGCGGATCGCCTGGCCCATGGCGGTAGTCAGCAGCACGTCATCATTGATCGTTGCCGTCTCGACGCCGACGATCTGGTCGCCCTCATCGAGCTTCATGGCGATCTTGCCGTTCTGGCGTACTTCAATGAAGTCGGCCAGCGAGTTGCGGCGGACCGTGCCGCGCGTGGTGGCGAACATGATGTCCAGATTTGCCCAGCTGGTCTCGTCCTCGGGCAATGGCATGATGGTGGTCAGCCGTTCACCCTGCTCAAGCGGCAGGATGTTGATCAACGCCTTGCCCTTGGCATTGGCCTGCGCCAATGGCAGGCGCCAGACCTTGAGCTTGTAGGCAATGCCGCGGCTGGTGAAGAACAGCACGGGCGTATGGGTATTGGCCACGAACAGGCGGGCGACGAAATCCTCGTCGCGCGTGGCCATGCCCGAGCGCCCCTTGCCGCCGCGGGCCTGGGCCCGGTAGGTTGAGAGTGGCACGCGCTTGATGTAACCCTCATGAGACACGGTCACGACCATGTCTTCGCGGGCAATCAGATCTTCGTCGTCAAAGTCGCCCAGCGCCTCGGAGATTTCCGTTCGGCGTGGGGTCGCGAACTGTTCCTTGATCTCGAGCAGTTCGTTGCGAATGATCTCGACCACGCGCTCACGGCTGCGCAGAATATCGAGATAGTCCTCGATCTGCCCACCTAGGCCGTTGAGCTCTTCGCCGATTTCGTCACGGCCCAGCGCCGTCAAACGGGCCAGACGCAGTTCGAGAATGGCGCGGGCCTGTTCTTCGGACAGATTGAAGGTGCCGTCATCATTGATGCGGTGGCGGGGATCATCGATCAGCGCGATCAGCGGCGCCACATCCTGTGCGGGCCAGCGGCGGGTCATCAACTGCTCACGCGCGGTCGCCGGATCGGGCGCGGTGCGGATCAGGGCGATGACTTCATCGATATTGGCCACGGCAACAGCGAGGCCCACCAGAATGTGGGCGCGATCGCGGGCTTTGTTGAGCAGGAAGCGGGCGCGACGGGTAACCACCTGATGACGGAAGTCGATGAAGGCCTGCAGCATTTCGCGCAGGTTCATCAGCTGTGGCTTGCCACCATTGAGCGCCACAAAGTTGCAGCCAAAAGAGGATTGCAGCGGCGTGAAGCGATAGAGCTGATTGAGCACCACTTCGGGCAGCGCGTCTCGCTTGATCTCTACCACCACGCGCATGCCGTTGCGATCGGACTCGTCGCGCATATCGGCAATGCCTTCGATACGCTTGTCGCGCACCAGTTCGGCAATCTTTTCGACCATCGAGGCCTTGTTCACCTGATAGGGAATCTCGGTGATGATGAGCGCTTCGCGCTCCTTGCGAACCTCTTCGATGGCGACGCGGCCGCGCATCATGACCGAGCCACGACCAGTCTCGTAAGCCGAGCGGATGCCGGCACGGCCCAGGATGATACCCGCGGTGGGGAAATCAGGACCGGGCATGACTTCGAGCAATTCGTCGAAAGTCACCGATTCATTGTCGAGCAGCAGCAGTGCGGCGTCGATTGTCTCGCCCAGATTATGGGTCGGGATATTGGTGGCCATACCCACCGCGATACCGCCGCCGCCATTGACCAGCATGTTGGGATAGCGCGCTGGCAGAACCGTGGGCTCATGCTCGGAGCCATCATAGTTGTCGCGGAAATCGACCGTGTCCTTGTCGAGGTCATCGAGCAGGGAATTGGTGATCTTTTGCATGCGCACTTCGGTGTAACGCATGGCAGCGGGCATATCGCCGTCGACAGAACCGAAATTGCCCTGCCCTTCGACCAGCATTTCGCCCATGGAGAAGTTCTGCGCCATGCGCACCAGGGCCATGTAGACCGCCGTGTCGCCATGGGGATGGTACTTACCAATCACGTCGCCCACGACACGCGCCGATTTACGGTACGGCTTGTTGTACTCGTAGCCGTTCTCGCTCATCGAAAACAGGATGCGGCGATGCACAGGCTTGAGCCCATCGCGCACATCTGGGAGAGCGCGGCTCACGATCACGCTCATGGCGTAATCGAGATAAGACTTCCGCATCTCGTCAGTGATGGAGATCATCGAAATATCGGAGGGCGGCAGCGCGCCAGTTCCGTTGTCTGTCGTATCGGTCACTGGGGTGATTCTATGTTGGTTTTGTTCCCCGATTGATAGGCGATTCCGGGCGCAAATGCTAATTTAGGTCACAGGGAAGCTGTGGACACCTTTTGCGCGGTTTCCGGGCACGTCAGCAATGACGCGACACGCTTTGATTACGCGACGTTGCAGGCTAACAATATCAGTACACACCGCTTGCGAGGGAGAAGCATGCGCCCTGTTCAGACCGTTAGCCTGAGAGCCGGCGATTTTGATCCTGCCGTGCGCGTTGATGCCTTCAAGGAAGCTGTAGCCGCCATTTGTCGGCTCGACTTTACACCAGCTGATCCGGCCGGATTTCAGTCAGAAACCAGTATTGGGGTGCTGCCTACCCTGGTTACGGGACATGGGGCGCATTCATCGTGCAATGCCAACCGCACCGTGCAACTGGCGGCGGACGCGCAGGACAATGTGATGGTGCACCTGCCGCTGCAGGGCGGGTTCACCATGCAACAGGTCGGCGGGCAGTCGATCGAATGTGCTCCCGGCATGATTTATGTCGATCCCAACGAAGTCCCCGGCGAGGTGAGCTTTCATGGGGACCGGACGGACGTCTTTTATGTATCGATACCGCGCGGCGTGCTGGCACCGGCCACCAAGGGGCTCAATGCGCTGATGCGCAACGGGGCTGCCTTGACACCGCAATGGCGCCTTTTCGCCCGCTATGCGCGGATGTTGCACGAGGAACTGGGCGAGTTGCCGCCCGACCAGGCGTTGATCTGCGCCAGCCATGTGCACGATCTGGCCCTGATGGCCCTTGAGGGCGAGACCGCTCACGGCGTTGAGGGACATCATGGGGGCGTCAAGGCTGCCCGATTAACGCTTATCAAGAGCGATATAGAAGACAATCTCAGCTCTCCCCGGCTGTCTCCGGGCTGGATCGCGGGACGTCACGGAATTTCCGAGCGCTATCTGCGCAGCCTGTTTGCCAGCCAGGACACCAGCTTCCAGGATCATGTCTGCAAGCGCCGCCTGCTGGCTGCCTATCGCCGGTTGAGTGATCCCCGCCATGTGGGTCAGAGCATCAGCCAAATTGCGCTTGATGTGGGTTTTGGCGATCTGAGCTGGTTCAACGCCCAGTTCAAACGCAATTTCGGCCACACGCCCTCTGAACTGCGGGCCCGCACCGCCGTCTAGGCAGCTTTGGCTCGCTGGACGCAGAGCTAGTGCCGCCCACCCTGCATGGTGTGCCGTTCACCCCAAGCATAATGGATTGCGCATCCCTATTGTCGGATCGGTTCGCCGCGCTTGCGCGTGGGCCGGTGCAACAGAAGCGAGATGTAACCCGATGTGGGATTTCAGTATTTCCAAGTCCATTGGCCTGATGGCGCGTACCGCGCCCTATGTGCTGTTCCGCATGGCGGTCTATTTCGGCATTGCGGTCGCCTATGTCCTGATCACCGGTACGGGCGCCGGCATCGGCTACGGGATCGGTGCCTTTGGAGATCAGGATTTCCAGATCTCCTCGTCGTTCTGGGGCGGCATCATCGGGTTTGGCGCCACGGCTGGTGCGGTTTATCTGGCCCGTGAGTACATTCTGTATGTGGTCAAGGCGGGTCACATTGCCGTTCTGGTGGAACTGATCGACGGCCGCGCGCTACCCGAGGGTCAGGGGCAAATCGCCTATGGGGCCGATGTCGTACGCGAGCGTTTCGTGCAATCGAGTGTCCTGTTTGGCCTGGATCAACTGATCAAAGGCGTGATTGCGGCTGTCACAGGCTTGATGCAAGGCATCGCC
The DNA here is from genome assembly GCF_055808475.1 of Devosia sp. J2-20. NCBI lineage: Bacteria > Pseudomonadati > Pseudomonadota > Alphaproteobacteria > Hyphomicrobiales > Devosiaceae > Devosia > Devosia sp. J2-20. The sequence continues at coordinate 1,980,375 of NZ_CM147870.1, forward strand.
AACTTCCTGCCCATACCTGGTCTGCAGCCGCTGGTAAGTATGTTCCGCGCCTTCCTCAAGGTTGCTGTGGGCTTTGTTGATGAGGTGATCCTGGCCCATGCCATGCGCACCCGCGCGGACAATCCATGGGCGGCAGCAGAAGAGGCGCTGGTGCTGTACGGGCAGAACCACCGGCAGATGATCAAGAACGCGGCGTTTATCGCGGTGGTGGTCTATGTGCTCTCATTCCTGGTGTTTCTGGTGATGCTGGCGCCCGCGGCGCTGGTTGTCTATCTGATCCCCGGCAGCTGGAGCGCGGGTGGCTTGGTGTTTGCGCTGCTGTTCGCCTGGGCCGTCAAGGCCGCCCTAATCGAGCCGCTGGCGATCTGCTGCATGCTGCAGGCCTTCTTCACGGTTACCGATGGCCAGACGCCTGATCCTACCTGGCGTGACCGGCTCAACGAGCTGTCCCGGAAATTCAAATCCATTGGCGAGAAGGCCCAAAGCTGGGTTGGCGGCACGTCGCCTGCACAGACCATCTCTGGCGCTCAGGGAGTGCGACCATGAAAAGAGTATTTGCAGTATTGCTCGCGGCAGCGATGGGCCTGTGCGCACAAGCTCCCCAGGCACAGGAGAGCCCCCGCACGGTCATTGTCATGGATGGCTCGGGCTCGATGTGGGGACAGATCGACGGCCGACCAAAGCTTGAAATCGCCCGCGAGACCGTGGGCAAGGTATTGGCTCAGATCCCTGCCGAGCAGGAGATCGGTCTATTGGCGTACGGGCATCGACGCAAAGGCGATTGCGGCGACATCGAACTGGTCGTTGAACCAGCAGCGGGTACCGGCGGACTGATCACGGACAAGGTCAATGGCATGCGCTTCCTGGGCAAGACGCCTCTGTCACAGGCCGTTCTGGTTGCGGCCGAATCCCTGCGCTACGGCGAAGAGGCGGCCACCGTTGTGCTGGTCACGGACGGCATCGAGACCTGTCAGGCGGATCCATGCGCCCTGGGGATGGAGCTCGAAGCCAATGGTCTGGACTTTACCACCCATGTCATCGGCTTTGGGCTCTCGCAGGAAGAAGGCGCCCAAGTTGCCTGTCTGGCCGAGAACACAGGCGGACGCTACTTTGAGGCTCGCAATGCCGATGCCCTGATTGATGCGCTGAGCCAGACCGTGCTGTCCGACGGCCCCGCCGCCAAACAGGCCCCAGTCCCGACGCCGAAGGCAAGCCTTGACGGCCCCGAGGCAGCGGCAATCACCACTGAAATCAATGTCGACTGGACCGGGCCGGATTCCGTGGAGGACTATCTGGAAATCGTCCCTGCGACCGAGACGGCCGCCACCAGCGGCAGTCGCAACTACGCTTACACAAAGGATGGGTCACCGGCCAAGCTGATCGTACCTGCTGATCAGGGAGATTATCTCATCCGCTACATCTGGCAGGGCCCGAACGGCCGCGAGGTGATTGCAACGGCGCCCCTGACGGTGACAGATTCCGAGTTTGCCATCAGCCTGCCCCCGGGCCCCATTCAGGCAGGATCGGTGATTGCCGTAGATTGGAAAGGTCCCAATGGACCGCTCGACTACCTTGCGATCCGGACGGAAGCCAGCACCGAAGCAGCCGATATCACCTACGCCTATACCGGCGACACCAACCCGCTCGAGATGGTGACACCCAACGAACCGGGCACTTATAGCGTTCTATATATTGTGGAGGGAACGGGCGAGCGGCGGATCGGGGTGTCGGTGCCATTGAGCGTTGTTGAAGGCACGATCGACCTGCGGGCACCCGCTGCAGTGCGACCCGATACCGGGTTTTCGGTCGCCTGGGCAGGACCGGGCAGCAGTCAGGACTATATCGACATTGTCCCCGCCGGCTACATCGAGACCTATGGCGAACTCAAATATGCCTATATCGGCGGCGAAGGCCCCGGCCCGCGCGAACTTTCGGCGCCATCTGACGCCGGGGCGTACTGGATCCGCTATATTTCCGAAGGCGCAGGTGGGCGCAAAGTACTGCATCAGATCGAGCTAAGCGTTGATCCAGATGCTCCGGACGTACCGACCAGCCTGTTGGTGGCGGCCACCTTTGACGTGCCTGCCGACTTCGCCGGGACACCGGTACAATGGTCGGCGGTGCCCCTTGAAGGTCAGGCAGTGAGCATGGACGCCTGGGCCATGAATGAGTTCGCGACGGGTCCCGTCTCGGGCAATTTCGAGCCCGGGGTCTATTCGGTACGCGGCGATGCAACTGACGTGGTGTTCACCGGCGCGGTGACGATCAGCGCCGACGGCGATAACCGCTTCACCATTCTGCCCGACGAGACCCTGTCGCCCACAACCACGCCCGACATGGCCGACGGCCATGGGCCCGACGATGGGGCAGATGGCACGCCGTGGGCCGACTATGCCTATAGCTGCCTGGGGGATCAGAACTGTCCACACACGGATGCGGCCAGCGGTCTGTCCTTCACCCTGCCCGCCGGCTGGGTCGCGACCAGCCCGGACATGACGCCCGCAAGCGCCGGCGCACAGGCTGCCGGAGAGCAGCTTGAGCATCCCTATGTCGAGTTTTATGAGGCGGGGGGCAATATGAATGCGCTCTATCTCAATCCGCGCCAGTGGATCGCGGACAATGGGCCCTGCCAGACCACGGGCGCGGGCGAACTCTGTCTGTTTCGCAATGACGCCGCGCCCAATGATCCGGCGGCCTTCATGGCGATGGGTGCGCTGCAGGCCAGCCTGATCCACGCAGCCCCGGCCGCCGCCGCAGCGCTGTCGGCGGACGAGGTCGAAAGCCTGCTCGACAGGCTGGCGCCCAACCGTATCCCGGCCAACTAGTCCACCCTCTCGCGCGCGGGCCATCGCCATCGCGCCCCTCTGGAGTATCGCCATGAAACTGCTCGCCCTTGGTGCGTTCGTCATCAGCCTGGTATCCGCCAGCACAGCCGTCGCCCAGTTCAACCCGGTCATTGCCAAATGCACCGGCAATGGTGCCGATTTCTATCTGTCAGAATCGCCGGTTGACGCGCTGGTCGGCTCGGTCCCGGAGCCCCTGCCGACCAACAAGGATACCATTCTGGTGGTCGATCAGAAAAAGGGCATGTACTGGTCGAACCAGTCGCGCGCGGCGATCGATCGCGCCTGTGGCGGCCAGGGCAATGAGGAAATCGCGCTGTTTGATGGCGTACAGCCGCGTTCGGGTCTGTGGCAGGCCAGACTTGGCGAAACCCGACCGGAAGGGTGCCCGGCAATTTTGGCGTCGATGTTCGGCCCCGGCCTGCCCGGTCATATGCCGGCCGAACTCAGCACGCCGCGCCAGTTGACGTTCGGCGTGCCGTTTCATCCCGATCAGCTTGAGCTGACCAAAACCCTGGCGGCCAGCGGCATTTCAGCGGTCGACTGGCGCGCAGTGGGGGAGGATAGCTGGCAGGCCGATATCATGAGCGATATTTTCGCCCAGATCCCCGGCGGCCCGGGCAAGGGCAGCGGCATGGCGTGGCGGCTGACGGTGACGTCCAAGGATCGCATCGACCACAATGTGACGGTCACCATCGCGCTGCCTGCCGAAGCGGCCGCGTTGATGGGGATGAGCGGAGATTGCCGCGTCACCAGCGACAACCAATGGGTGCGGGTGGGCGATTAGCCGTCGACGGCCTCAGCGATTTCGAAGGCCAGATCAACCGGATCGAAATCCTCGCCATTGGCGAGAATGACGACGCTGGTGCCGGTGTCCAGATTGCGCAGATAGACAGTCGCCGTGCCCATCCAGCTCCCGCTGTGATAGGCGATGGCATCGCCCTGCCCGCTCATGACGCTCCAGCCAAAGCCGTAGCCTTCTTCCTCCAGCACGCCGATGGCCGTCCCGTCATCGAGCTGACCGTCGACGAACAGCTCGGCCGTTGCTGCCGTGCCCAGCAGTGAGCCGGTGGCCAACGCCTTCTCATAGCGGGCCAGATCAGCGATCGAGGTGTAGACGCTGCCATCCCCCTCGGCCACGGTCATGAATTGCGAGGGTTCGAAATCGCCATCGCCGCCGGCATAGCCGGTAACCGCAGCGGTCGGATCGACCGGTGCGCCGAGCCGGGTCTTAGCCATGCCCAGGGGCGACCAGACGCGGTCGTGCAGCACCGCCTCCAGCGTTTCCATTTCAGCCGCCGCCGCGACCAGGCTGCCGAGGGTGACGTAACCGCTATTGGAATAGTCGAACTGGGTGCCGGGGGTGGGCTGGGGCGGCCTGTGCCAGCCAGGCGATGATCTGGGCATTGCTGGTATCGGCCTGATAGTCGAACAGGGTTTCGTCGAGATAATCTGGCAGGCCGCTGACGTGATAGATCAGATCGCCCACCACCACGGGCCGTTGTCCGGCGCCATAATGGGCAAAGTCAGGCAGAAATTCGCTGATTTCGGTAGCGCGGTTGAACAGATCGTCCTCGATCAGCAACTTCGCCGCCGTGCCGGTAAACTGCTTGGAGACCGAGGCCAGATCAAACACGCTGTCGGGCGTCATGGGAGCCTTTGTGTCCAGATCGGCATGGCCATAGCCCGCCAAATGCCGCACAGCGCCCTGCCCGGTCACCAGCACCGTCATGCCGGGGGTATCGCTGCCAATATAGGGGGCGACCAGATCATCAATGACCGGCAGGTTCTGCGCCGCGGCCGGCACCGCCAAGACGAGCGTAAAAAAGCCGATGAATGCTGTCGAGCGCATGAATCCCCCTGTTTCTGCTGGCGGAACCTAGCCAGCACGACCCGTTCAGGCAACCGCCTCCGGCAAGTCTGCGTCTCGGTGATAGTTGGCTAGGCCGCCGAAGTCTGGTCCAGGGCCAGTTCGATGGCGAAGCTGGGGCGACCGAAAAGGTAGCCCTGGCCGACGTCACAGCCGACAGAGGCCAGATAGTCGCGCTGCTGTTTCGTCTCGACACCTTCAGCGATCACCGTCTTGCCCAGACGCTGCGCCATGATGATGGTGGTCTCGATGATCACCTCGCTCTGGGCGTTGGGCAGATTGCGCACGAAGGACTGGTCGATCTTGATCTTGTGGATGGGCAGGCTGTGCAGATAGCTCAGCGACGAGTAACCCGTGCCAAAGTCATCCATCGCGATCCTGACACCCATGTCCGAGAGCTGGTGCAGGATTTCGAGATTGGCCGGGTCGCTGGCAATGTTCATGGATTCGGTGATCTCGATATCCAGCCGGTGTGGCGGCAGGCCCGAGGCCACCAGAGCATTGTGCACGGCGGCGACCAGATTGCCCTGCTGGAACTGCACTGCCGAGACGTTGATCGAAATACGCCCCTGCCAGCGCCATTGGGCGACCTGACGGCAGGCTTCGTGCAGGATCCATTCGCCGATCTGCACGATCAGGCCGGTTTCCTCGGCAAGCGGGATAAAATCGGCTGGCGAGACAATACCCAGCTCGGGGTGGCGCCAGCGCAGCAAGGCTTCAAGCCCCACCATCTCGCCGCTCTTGAGATCAATCTGGGGCTGATACAGCAGGTAGAATTCATCGCGCTTCAGGGCCTGCCGCAGCGCGAGATCGAGCAAACGGCGGTCGCGGATCTTCTGGCCGTGTTCGGGCTCGTAGCGTACCAGGCGCGCTTGTGCGGTCTGGGCCACCGCCAAGGCTATTTCGGCCTGCTGCAGCAGTTCCTCGCCATCAGCGTCAGCCTGATTGGCGCTGCCAAAGACGGTTTCGAGCATGATTGTGTGGCCGGCGATCTCATAGGGCGCTTCGAGCACCGAGGTGACCATGGCAATCGAGGGGATCATGGTGCCACCAAAGCGGCCGTGGCGCACTGAAAAAGCAAAGATGTCGCTATCAAGACGGGCGGGCAACGTATCGGTCAATTCGTGCAGACGCGCGGTAACTTCGCGGGCGACCATGTCATAGACCTCGTTGCCAAGACTGGCATTGAGGGCATCCAGACGCAGCAATCTGACAGCGATCAAGGTGCGGTTCAGCCCGTCGTCAGGCGTCCCGGCAAGCGCTTCGAGCATGGCGTGGCGCGACAGGGCGCCGCTGGGCTCATCGTGGCGGGCCAGATAGGCCAGTTGCGCCTGTTGCCGACGGCTCTGGCGCCAGCGTCGGGCGCGCTCATCGAGAAAGCATATGGCCAGCGTGCCACTTACCATGGCGTGAAAGACCATGGTGTCGATTACGATGGCGGCCTGAGACAATGCCTGCCACGCGGCCAGTTCGAGGCCCAGGCTCGCAATCAAGACCACCAGCGCCCGCTGTGGCACGGTAAAGCGTTTGCGCATCAGCATCACCAGCGCGGTGATCAACAGGCCGGCCAATGCAGCGGGAACAAACCCCAGATCGCTCAGCGCCCTGTCGGCCTTGAGTGTTTCGGTGGCGGCGATCTGAACCACAGCGCCCGAGAGCACGCCGAAGCGAGGCACACGGAAGAAGTCGCGCAGTTCGATGGCGCTCGCACCGATCACGACCTGCTTGTCGCGCAGAATGGCCGGATCGACCGTTCCTTCGAGCACCGAGATCGCCGAAACGCTAGGGACGGCGCTCAGGTCGATGCCGTAGTCGATGGTGATCGACGGCGCGGCTGGACCGGCCTGCGGCACCAGAGCATAGGCCAGCGCGGGAATGGACTGGATTGCCGAGGGCACAGATTCGAGCAGCGCTGTCCCGTCACCATCGACATTGACGAGGACGGCCGGAGCCTGCGCTTCAAAGCGTGGCAGTGGTCGGCTCAGCACGATTTCGCCTTTGGTGCCGGTCTGCTGGAAAGCGGCAAGATAGGCATAACCACCCGCGCGGGTCAGCGCCGCTTCAAATGCGCCGTCTGCCTGGGGTGTGGAGGCGGCGCTGAAGTCGATATCGAAAACAACTTCGAGCGCGCCCAGTTCAATCAGCCGGTCAAGCAGCGCTGCATGGACAGTACGTGGCCAGGGCCAGACACCCACCGCCTGCAGGCTGGTGGCGTCGATTTCAACAAACACCATGTCGCCGCTGGGCGCGCGTGACGTGCCGGCGAAGCGCTGCCCCTGCAGTTCCTGGTCCGGCGGCTCGAACGCACCCAGCCATGCCGACGCCAGAACGGCGCCGACAAGCACAAGTACACTGATGAGCCGCACGACGGCCCGCATCAGCGCGCCGTCGTCAGCACGTGCCGCCCATTACTTGTTGAGGCCATTGGCATTGCCCTTGCCGTTGCCGCCCGCATTGTTGGTCTTGGCGCTATCGTCGTCGTCACTGTCAGCGCTATTGCCGTTACCGTTACCATTACCGCCGGCATTGCTATTGCCGTTGCCGCCGGCATTGCTGTTGCCGCTATTGCCGTTGCCGTTGCCGCCAGCATTGCTGTTACCGCTATTGCCGTTGCCATTGCCGCCAGCATTGCTGGAATTGCCGTTGGCGCTGTTGTTACCGTTGTCCTTGGTCAAGCCGAACGCGTTGCCATTGCCATTGCCGCCAGCATTGTTGCTCTTGCTGGCCTGCGCTGCAGCTTCAACGTTTTCAGCCGTGGCTTCGATCGTTGTGCCGTTGATGACCGGCTTACCGGAAAAACTGAAAACAGCCACGGCCCCGCGGCCTTCCACTAGCAGTGGCGCCTGCTTGGTCACGGTTGCATCCTGACCGGGGCGGACATCGACAACCAGATCGTTGACGGTGTCCTGCACCTGGACCACGCCGCGATCGACCTCAACGGTGGCACCGCTATTGTCCGAACGTACGGTGAAGCGCGTGCCCTTGACGACGGCTGCCAGAAACGGGGTCTGTACTGAAAAATGCTGGACGTTGCGGCGCTCTGCCTCGATGGAGACAACACCGAAATCCTGCAGAACCGTTGTCATCAGATCGGCGCCTGCATCCTTGATCCGGATCTGGGTATTGGCTTCCAGTTCGATAGTTTCGCGACCACGGATCAGCCCGACCCGGCCATTCTCGGACGTACGGACATATCGATTGGTAGGGATGATTTCACCGCGACTGACCTGACGCCAGGTCCCGCCGATCTGCTGGGTGACTTCACCGCGCACCCTGTTCACCTGCCAATCATCGGCGAAAACCGGCGCAGCAGCCAAGAATATCAGCAAAAACAGAACGATTCTCACAACGCATACTCCGCAACTTATTCAAGATGCAGGATCGACCAGCGCGCTTGCCAAACCGTTACAGCGCCCGATCACAAATGCACAATCGCAGCCTGGTGATGCTGATGGTAAAGGAATTACCGCGCAATTACCGGGGATTTGACAATGACGGGGTCGTACTCACCCGGGGTCTGAGGGCGTATCAAAGACTGCGCGCGCCTGGTCAATGTGGGGATGATTGTCATTGGCCCATCGGATCAAATGCCCGAACGGGACGATGATCGAGTGACCAAGCGGTGTCAGGCTGTACTCCACCGCAGGCGGCTTGGTGTCATACACCTTGCGCGACACCATGCCGTCGCGCTGCAGTTCGCGCAGTGTCTGGGTCAGCATTTTCTGAGATATATCAGGGATATCGCGCCGCAACTGATTGAAGCGCTTGGGCCCGCTGGCCAGCGTCATGACCAACAGCATGCTCCATTTATCGCTGATCTTGTCGAGCACGCCGCGCACCGGGCAGTTCCCGACAGGCTGACCGGCATTGCTGTTCCAGCCATCCATAATGGCACTGAACTGATCCTGTTCGCTGTTCATGGTGGTTACCTCACGGTGCCGTTGTTCCAACAAGGTGCCTCCTTACCAACTGGTTCAAGGTCTACTAGATAGCACTCTCCGTTCGATACTTACTCTCCATCGGCATGCGCTGCAAGGAGATGCGAACCACTCAAAATGGAGAGACAGACATGACAAAGTTTAAAGACCAGACCCTTCTGGTTACCGGCGCTTCGGGCAATCTAGGTCGCCTTGCCGTCGAGAACCTGCTTGCTCGCGGCGCAACCAAGGTCATCGCCGGTACACGCGATCCATCCAAGCTGGCCGATCTGGCGGCCAAGGGTGCCGAGGTGCGTGCGCTCGATTTCGGCAAGCCCGAGACCGTTGCTGCTGCGCTGACCGGTGTTGATCGGCTGCTGATCGTGAGCACCGATGCAATTGGTGGTCGTCTTGACCATCACAAGGCCGCCATTGCCGGTGCCAAGTCCGCTGGCGTCAAGCACATCGTCTATACATCAGCGCCAGCGCCCCGGCCCAACGCCGATGGCGGCGCGGTGATCGAGCATTTCTGGACCGAAGTCGAACTGGTCAATAGCGGCATCGAATTCACCGTGCTGCGCAACAACATGTATGCGGAGAACAATTTCATGGATGCCGCACAGGTGATCCAGTCGGGCCAGTTGTTTGGGCTGATTGGCGATCGCGGCGTGTCCTATGTAGCCCGTGCCGACGCTGCTGCAACGGCGGCGGGCGCCCTGTTGAGCGCTGAAGGCTCCACCATTCAAGACGTGACCGGTCCCGCACCCGTTACCAATGTTGAACGCGCTGCGCTCTATGCCAAACTGAGCGGCAAGCCCGTCACCAGCATCGCCTTGCCAGACGCCGACCTGCAGGCGGGCATGGTCGCAGCCGGTCTGCCTGCATTCCTCGCCGACATGTTGATCGGCTTCCAGAAGGATGCGCGGTCGGGTCATCAGGGTGTCACCACCGATGCCGTTGAGCGTTTTGCGGGTCACAAGCCGCAGGCGTTTGCCGAGTTCCTCGCGGCCAACCGCGCCGCGCTGGGTCTGTAGGACCATTCGGCCCCGCAGCCATGCTGGGGTCACCACTCTGTCGGGGGCGCGCCCTGTACGCGCCCCCTGCCCTGGTCTGACGCTTTGCTGACAAACCCCACGGAATCGCGCACGGTTGAATCCTTGCCTGGGGGAGTCAGATTCGGTGCGTGAGGAAAGTTGGGTCAACCGCCTGTGGAGGCGGATCGCGTTTGACCGTTCGATCGGTTTTGGATTTGAACATGTCGGCCTGACCACACTTCGCTTTCCCCGCATCATGGCGCTGATCGCGCTGGCCTTCACCATTCTGTGCTTCACGCAATTGCCGCGCGCCAATGTTGATGGCGACCTGATGCGGGTCTATGCGCATTCGGGCCATTACTATGAAGCCTATGAGCGCCTGTCCGAGACCTTCGGCACCTTCGAAAACGACATCTATGTGCTGGTCAATTCGCCCAGCCTGACCGACCCCGCGACGCTGGAAAAAGTGCGCGAGCTCGCCTTTGATCTTGAGCTGAACGAATTCGCCGTCGGCAGTATGTCGCCGTTCACGCTGCGCAAGCCCAGTGGCGAGGGCGGTTCTGTGCCTGCCGTGCCCGAGGGCATGACCGATTTTGCCCAGGTGGCCCGCGCGCTCAGCGATCTGCAGCAGAATGATCCGATGATGCGCAATCTGATCACGCCGGACCTGACCGGAATGGTGCTGATCATGTTCCCGAATCAGGCCATGACCAAGGGTGATGGCACCAAGGCCATGCTCGCCAGCCTGCGGGAGATGCTGTCCTATTATGAGGGCGATGATCTGCAGATCGAGCTGACCGGGCCGCCGATCTGGACCTCGGAAATGCTCAATGCGGCTGTCGACGACCAGATCAAATTCACCGTCTACGGCTTTGCGCTGGGCGCGCTGATTGCCCTGCTCGCCCTGCGTTCGCTGACGGGCGCGCTGCTGGTGGCTGCCACGCCCTTCGTGGCCGTGATGTGGTCGATGGGCTCGGTGATCATGATGTTCGGCTCGTTCTCGTTTCTGACCATCATCGTGACCACGCTGGTAATCGTGATGGCGTTCGCGGAGTCGATGTTCTTCATCTTCAACTGGCTGGCCTATTGGCGCGACGGCATGGAGCCGCACAAGGCGGTCGATGCCACGCTCAAGCTGGTGGGTCCGGCGACGGCGCTGACCACGCTGACCACGCTGGTGGCGTTCGTTTCGCTATATTTCTCGCCCGGTCAGGGTGTGCAGGAGTTTGCCATTGCCGGGGCGATGGGCTGCTGCATCGTGTTTCTGTGCCTGATGACGGTGATGCCGCTGCTGCTCAAGATGGCGTTGCAGCTGGGGTTCAGGCTGCCGCGCACCCCCAGCTTCGCGCTGAACGCGCCCGTGCCTGTGGCCTGGAAGCTGGCAACGAAATTCGGGCGGCCGATTACCGTGCTGTCAGTGGTGCTGGTGGGGCTGCTGTTTGTGCCCTATTTCCTGATCCAGCCACGGTTCTCGCTGCAGGATTTCATGGCGCGCGGCTCCGATGCAATGAGCGCAGCCGAAGAGATCGATCAGGGCGTAGGTGGCGTCGCCCCGCTTTATGTGCGGGTGCCGCTGGCCGACAATGATCCCAATCTGAGCACGCGCGATTTCGAGACCCTGCGCACCGTGCATGAGATCATCGAGGGCGAGCTGGGCGAGAACAAGGTGATCTCGATCGCCAGCATGTCCAACTACACCGATAACGGCTTCAGCCGTGAGGACGTGTTCGACGCGGTGGGACCATTCATGAAGCGGCGCTTCATTACCGAAGACGGCACGCAGGGGCTGGTGACCGGCTTCATGGCGACCATTATCGAGAGCGATGCGCTCAAACAGATGGTGGCGCGAATCGATGACAAGCTGGCCGATGCGGGCATTGCCGGCGCCGAGATTGGCGGCTTTCGCGTACTGACCACATTTGCCACCGACGACATCGTGCGCTCGCTGCAGATCTCGCTGTCGATCAGCGTGGTCATCAACATCTTCCTGATCGGCTTCGCCTTTGGCTCGATGCGGGTGGCCGTGGCGTCCATCGTGCCCAACATGTTCCCGATTCTGGGCACCGAGGCCTATCTCTGGCTGAGTGGCTCGGGGCTGCAGCTGACCACGGTGATCGCACTGACCATCGCCTTTGGCATCGCGGTCAACGACACCATCCATTTCCTCAGCCACTATGTGCATGGGCGGCGCGAGGAACATCGCGACCATCTCGGCTCGGTGAAAAACACCATGGAGCGCATCGGTGGGGCCATCGTGGCGACCACGGTTATCCTGTGCGTGGGCACCATCATCGTGGCATTTTCCGAGCTGCCGCAGGTGGCGCTGTTCGGCACGCTGTTCGTGCTGTCACTGGCGCTGGCGCTGATCGGCGATCTGTTCATGCTGCCGGCCATTCTGGTGGCAGGGGCAAAGTTCTTTGCGCCACTGGGCCGGATCCGCGTGCGCACCGCCGACCATGATCCCACACCCGATGATCCCACCGGCGACACACTGACCGGGCGCGGCCCCTATCCGGTCCGCCCTGAACCATGAGCGCGCTTGTAAGAGTTTGCCGGGCACGGCTAGATTGCCCCGGCTTGATTCTGGGGTGCCATCCCGATCATGCAATAAATCTGCCGGGGGGCATGATTTTCTTGGAGGCCTAAGGCGATGAAGTGTTTCGGACGGCTGGCGCGCGGCGCCGCGTTGACGGGTCTGCTGGTGATGGGTGGCGCAGCCCCCGCCTTTGCCGGCCCCGCCGAGGTGGCGTTGCTGCAAACCTATATCGGGGAATGGCGTGGCCGGGGCACGCTGACCGGCGCCAATGTCGAAACGGTGGTCTGCCGCCTTTCGCTCAAGCAGGGCAATCAGGACAAGGTCAATTACAGCGGCCGTTGCAGCCTGGCGGGCACCCAGCTGACCGTGGCGGGCACCATGGCCTATATCGCGGCCAGCAAGCGCTATGAAGCCGTGATGAGTTCAAACGCCACCTTCCGCGGCGTCGCTGTGGGGCAGAAGCGCGGCAGCAATCTGATCTTCAATCTGCAGGAACGCGACGAGGATGAAGATGGCAAGGAACTGGCCATTTCAGCACAGATCAATCTGCAGTCCGACGCCATCAAGGTGGTGTTCGATGTGATCTATGTCGAGAATGGCGACAGCCTGCGCGCCGAGGTTCCCTTCACCAAATAATCCAGACGCCGGCGCGCTGGGCGCAATGCGCCCGGCTCATCCCAGTTGCAGAAAGTCTTAACCGGCGATCGACTAGAATAAGCGCGACAACCGAGTATTTGGGTCGCGTAATTTGAGCAGCCTTGCCGCCACGACTATCCGGCGCCCGCGCACAACCGAAAAGACTGCCACCGATCCGGTGTTGGCGGTGCTGTCGCGGCTATGTGCACTGCTCGATATCGACAGCGTCACCCTCTCCCGCATTGAGACCGATGGGTTTCGGCTGCTGGCCGCCAGTGGTGCCAGCCCGGATACGGGACTTCTCGGCCCCTGGATGAAGCGCGCCGTGGCCAGTGACGGCCCGCTGATCGTCGTCGATATCGCCCGCAGCCAGGGTAGCCCTGCCGCGCTGGGCTTTTATGCCGGCATGGTGCTGTCAACGGGCGACGACAAAATCAAGCTACTGCTCAGCCTGAGCGATGCCCGCCCCCGCAGCGAGGCCATGGCGCATCGGCTTGCCGGGTTGGCCATCGAGGTCACCAGCGACGCCACCATCAACCGGCTGGCCCGCCAGATCGCGCAGCACAAGGCTCAACTCGCGCTTGAACAGAACCAGTTCGAACGCGCCTCACAGACAGCCAAGATCGGCATCTGGTCCTGCGACCTCGCCGATGAATCGCTGAACTGGACGGACAGCGTCTACGACCTGTTCGAGTTGCCACGCGGCAGCGAGCTGAGCCGTGACGTCACGCTACGGCACTATACGGACCAATCCCGGCAGACGATGGAGGCCGCGCGCGCCCAAGCCATCGCCAATTGCAGTGATTTCACGGTCGATGCGGAAATCATCACCGCCAGTGGCGCCCGCCGCTGGATGCGCCTGACCGGCAATGTGGAAGCCCGCAATGGCGTCGCCGTCCGTATCTTCGGAATGAAGCAGGACATTACCGAGGAAAAGCTGCTGGCGGACAAGACCCGCTATCTGGCCGAAACCGATGTGATGACCGGGCTGGCCAATCGCAGTCAGTTTCAGACCCGGCTCGGTAATCTGGCGGTTGCGCCGATTGGCGGCCTGCTGCTGGTGGATCTGGACGGTTTCAAGCAGATCAATGACAGCTTCGGCCATGCGCTGGGCGATCAATGCCTGCGGGAAGCTGCAAGGCGTTTGACGGCGTGTTGTGACCAGGCCAGCCTGCTGGCTCGCATTGGCGGGGATGAATTCGCCGTACTGATGGGCCCCAAGCAGACCGAGAGCGAAATCTCGGCGCTTGGCGATCGTATCGTGCAGGCCGTGGGTCAGCCCTATAAGCATAATGGTCACGCCATCGCGCTGAGCGCATCGGTCGGGGTGGCATGCCACCGTCGCGGCACGGCCGACGATCTGTTCCATGATGCAGATACCGCGCTCTATGCCGCCAAGGCTGCCGGACGCAATACAAGCCGCACCCACAAGCACTGACCGCATCTATCAGGCCACAAAAAAGGGGCTGCTTGCGCAACCCCTTTGAGCATTCCGGTATCGACGCGTTCGCGCCTTAGAACGGGATATCGTCGTCCATGCCGCCGGGCTCGAAAGCCGGAGCATTGGCCTGGGGCCGACGCGCACCGCCGCCGCCGCCACCATTATTGTTGTCGCGGGCGCCGCGGAAACCGCCGCCATCGCCGCCACCTGCATTATCGCCATCGCCACGACCGTCAAGCAGGGTCATGGTCGAGTTGAAGCCCTGCAGCACGATCTCGGTGGAGTATTTGTCCTGACCGGACTGATCCTGCCATTTGCGGGTCTGCAACTGGCCTTCGATATAGACCTTGGAGCCCTTGCGCAGATAGCTTTCGGCGACGCGCGCCAGACCTTCCGAAAAGATCACCACGCGGTGCCATTCGGTCTTCTCACGGCGCTCGCCAGTGTTCTTGTCTTTCCAGTTCTCCGAGGTGGCGATGGACAGATTGACCACCTTGCCGCCGCTGGGGAGATTGCGGACCTCTGGATCCGCGCCGAGATTGCCGACCAGGATCACCTTGTTGACACTGCCTGCCATCGCTCATTCCTTTTTCAATTCAGCCCCGGACTGCCTGGTTGCGGGGCGCTTACTTACGGTTGTGCAGACCCTACCCACCCAGCGCGTGGGCTTATTGATCAGGGGCTGCAGAGATAGGTGGTTATAGCGCTTCACTTGACCGGGCGCGCGCGGGAACAGCGTGTTTTAAACACATAAGAAAGGCGCTGCACCGGTCGTGCTCAGCATATGTTCACATTATGTTCCGGGCGCCAAATTTGTCAAGCGCCCCGAGGTTGTGTGCCTCGAGGCGCTGGACTGGGCAGGATCAGGCGTCGGCGAGCGCCAGTGCGCAGGCATTGGCCAGATCGCGATTGGGGTCTTCTGCGCCAAGCGGTGTCGCCCAGCCCGACTTCTCGATGATGCCGCGGCGCGAATAGGTCGAGGCTTCCTTGAGGTCGGCCAGAACGGTGACGCGATTGGCTGCCGAGGTCGACTGCTGCACGCAATAAGGGGTCAGCGCTGTCGCGACGTCGGAGGCCGACTGGGTCGATGCCATCTCTTGGGCGCTACCGCCAGTGACCCAACCGCCCCAGTTAAAGCCGACAATGGCAAGGGCAATGGCGCCGGCTGCCGCGCCGTAAAGCGCAGGTTTCGTCCATACGGGGATGTGCATAAAAGTCCGATCTGTCTCGGGAGAGGCCCGCAGTATTGCAGGCCCGAACGTCAGCCTAACACGTGCTGGCGCCCCTAGGGGAACCGATTGCCCTCGCTCGCGCTGACTGCTGCTGACACATCCTGTCAGCAGCATTGCACCAAACCAATGCGATCCAATCGGGCACCTGGCGCGTTGCAGTTTGGAACGGTGCGCGCATTGGCGTGTTCCATAACTGGGCGGATGCAAAACGGTCGAACTTGACCGAATCTGTTGCGTTCCGTTTATGTTCCGATTGCGATATGCGACGTGGCAAGGGTGAGCGGACACGCTAAGGTGAATGTGGTGCCGGGCCGCCATGCGTGAGGCCGGCTTGCGGCAAGGGCCTGCCGCGCCTATTTTCCTGTTCTTCCCGCCCTGCCGAATGACCGTTTGACCGCTGTGCAGCCACTCTGGCGCACCGAGCCATGGACTACAATGATGACGCCAAAGCCCAGCCTGAACCGAGAGATCATCGTACGCGGTGCCCGCGAACACAATCTCAAGGGTATCGACGTGAAGCTGCCACGCGACAGCCTGATCGTCATGACGGGCCTGTCGGGGTCAGGTAAATCGTCGCTGGCGTTCGACACCATCTATGCCGAAGGGCAGCGCCGGTACGTGGAATCACTGTCCGCCTACGCCCGGCAGTTCCTCGAAATGATGCAGAAGCCCGATGTTGAGCATATTGAGGGGCTGAGCCCCGCAATCTCCATCGAGCAAAAGACCACCAGCCGCAACCCGCGTTCCACCGTGGGCACGGTTACCGAAATCTATGATTATCTGCGCCTGCTGTTCGCGCGCGTCGGCGTGCCCTACTCGCCCGCCACCGGCCTGCCCATTGAAAGCCAGACCGTTACCCAGATGGTCGACAAGACCCTTGAACTGGCCGAAGGCACAAGGCTCTACCTGCTGGCGCCCATCGCCCGCGGTCGCAAGGGTGAATACAAGAAGGAACTCGCCGACCTGATGCGCAAGGGCTTCCAGCGCGTCAAGATTGATGGCGAATACCACGAGATTGAAGACGCCCCGGCGCTCGACAAAAAGCTCAAGCACGACATAGAAGTGGTCATCGACCGTCTGGTCATCGGGCCCGATATCGCGGGACGACTGGCCGAAAGCTTTGAAACCGCGCTCAAGCTGGCCGATGGCATTGCACTGATCGAGTTTGCCGACGAGAAGAACGAGGATGGCACGCCGCGCCAGCAGACTTTTTCGGAAAAGTTCGCCTGCCCTGTTTCCGGCTTCACCATTGCCGAGATCGAGCCACGCCTGTTCTCGTTCAACAACCCGTTTGGCGCCTGCCCGGTCTGTGATGGCCTGGGCACCGAGCAGAAGATCGACTCCGATCAGATCGTGCCCGATCCGACGCTGTCGCTGCGCGATGGCGCCATTCTGCCTTGGTCCAAGACCAGCGCACCCTATTACAAGCAGACACTGAGCGCCGTCGCCAAGCACTTTGGCGCATCGATCGGCACCGCGTGGAACGAGCTGCCCTTCGATGTGCAGCACGCCGTGCTCTACGGCACGGGCAAGACCAAGATTGATTTCGTCTATGAGGACGGTTTGCGCCAGTACAAGACCAGCAAGGTTTTTGAAGGCGTGATCGGCAATCTCGAGCGTCGTTATCGGGAAACCGAGAGCGCCGGCATGCGCGAAGAGATCGAGAAGTACATGTCCGCCAAGCCCTGCGTGGCCTGTGGCGGCTATCGCCTGAAGCCGGAATCGCTGGCAGTCAAGATTGACGGGCTGCATGTCGGTCAGGTCACTGAGAAGTCGATCCGCAGCGCGGCGGAGTGGTTCGAGGCCCTGCCCGAGCGCTTTACCGACAATCAGAAGCTGATCGGCGAGCGCATTCTCAAAGAGATTCGTGAGCGCCTGAACTTCCTGATCGATGTGGGACTGGACTATCTGACCATGGCCCGCAATTCGGGAACGCTGTCGGGCGGCGAGAGCCAGCGCATCCGTCTGGCCAGTCAGATCGGCTCGGGCCTGACCGGTGTGCTCTATGTGCTTGATGAGCCCTCGATCGGTCTGCATCAGCGCGACAATGCCCGACTGCTTGAAACCCTGCAGCGGCTGCGTGATATCGGCAATACGGTCATCGTGGTCGAACATGACGAAGATGCCATCATGACGGCGGACTATGTCGTCGACATCGGCCCCGGCGCGGGTGTGCATGGCGGCCATATCGTGGCTGAAGGCACGCCGCAGGACATCCTCAATCACCCCGATTCGCTGACCGGCAAATATCTGTCGGGCCGCATGGGCATTGCCATGCCAGCCGAGCGCCGCACCGGCAAGCCGGGCAAGGCGCTCAGCATCAAGGGCGCGACGGGCAATAACCTTAAAAACGTTTCGGTGGATGTGCCGCTGGGCATGTTCGTGGCCATTACCGGTGTGTCGGGCGGCGGCAAGTCCACCCTGATGATCGACACCATGTATCAGGCCATTGCGCGCCGGCTGAATGGCGCCCGCGTGGTGCCAGCCCCGCACGAATCCCTGACGGGCCTCGAATTCCTCGACAAGGTCATCGATATCGACCAGTCGCCGATTGGCCGCACGCCGCGCTCCAATCCAGCAACCTATACCGGCGCCTTCACGCCGCTGCGCGAGTGGTTTGCCGGTCTGCCCGAAGCCAAGACACGTGGCTATGGTCCGGGCCGGTTCAGCTTCAACGTCAAGGGCGGGCGCTGCGAGAAATGCCAGGGCGATGGCGTGCTCAAGATCGAGATGCACTTCCTGCCCGACGTCTACGTCACCTGCGACGTGTGCAAGGGCAAGCGCTACAACCGCGAAACGCTTGAAGTGCAGTTCAAGGGCAAGTCGATCTCCGACATCCTGGACATGACGATCGACGAAGGCGTCGATTTCTTCTCGGCGGTGCCGACGATTCGCGACAAGTTTGCCACGCTGCAGCGGGTGGGGCTGGGATACGTCAAGATCGGCCAGCCAGCCACCACGCTTTCGGGTGGTGAGGCGCAGCGCGTCAAGCTGTCCAAGGAATTGTCCAAGCGCGCCACCGGTCGCACACTCTATATGCTCGATGAGCCGACCACGGGTCTGCATTTCCACGATGTGGCCAAGCTGCTCGAGGTGCTGCACGAGTTGGTTGAGGGCGGCAATACCGTTGTGGTGATCGAGCACAATCTTGAAGTCATCAAGACCGCCGACTGGGTCATCGATCTGGGACCAGAGGGCGGCGATGGTGGTGGCGAGATTGTGGCAGTAGGTACGCCCGAGGATGTGGCGGCCAATGCGCGTTCCCATACCGGCCACTTCCTCAAGGAGGTGATCGGCCGTCGGCCGCATTTCGCGACCGAGGCTGCCGAGTAGGCCAAAAACGCAGGTAAGTGCATGTCAGTGCTAGCAGTCTGTTAGCCGATAGGTTTCTCTGGTGGCTGGACGCGGTGTGTCCTCCACCGAGCCGAGCCGCCGCATGGCCTGACGCCAAAGTGGCACCAGCACGACAAATTTGTGAAATTGATATGCGCTCTCTGCATGATGCAGTTGACGTTTACGACATGGCGCTTCCGTCCAAATCACCCCATCTTGGACCTGTCTACAAGACAGCCAAAAGGGAATACGCCGATGTTTGTGAGAGCCGTCTGGCGCGTCAAGCGCCTGGTCGACATCAAGCAGACGTTGCGGGAAATGGACGTTCCCTCAACGCGTGATGCCGATCTACTGGGGATCTCAGGTCCCGACTTTTCGAAAATGACCCGGTCGCTGTTTGATCGCTAGGCTTTTTCGAGCCACCGAATTTGCGATGGCCGCCAAGACGCCATCCGGCGGCCATCCGTGTTTTGCACGGGTTAGAGTTTTGGTAACCACAATTTGCCCAGCCCCGCACAGAACGCATAGCTCATTTGACCATTATCCCACTGCTCATTCTGGTGGCACTGCCCTAAATATAAGCTCGTAAACCAAGGAGACTTCCAAATGAACATTCGCAATACCTTCAAGAAATGGGCCGCTTACCAGCAGACCGTTCGTGAACTCGCCGCTCTCGACAACCGCCAGCTCAACGATCTGGGCATCTCGCGCACCGATATCAATCGCGTTGCACGTGATCATGTCAGCTCGCTCTAAGTCGTCGATTTCAAACCTCCAAGTCGACCCAAACCGAACACCCGCTTCTCCTTGAGATGCGGGTGTTTTGTTGTCCGCGATAGCGTGATCACAAGCCTGAAAGGGCTGGAACTCCTGCAATCCTGACCCGTTGAGCCCGACAACGAACAGGAGTGACCAATGCAGAACCTTTCCGGGAAAAACATCGCCATCCTTGCCACCAACGGCTTTGAACAATCCGAGCTGGAAGTGCCGCTGAATACGCTGCGCGATGCAGGTGCCACTGTGCATGTGATTTCGCCAGAGACCGGCGAGATCAAGGGCTGGGACAAGACCGACTGGGGCGATAGCGTGCCAGTGGACAAGGCGCTCTCGAATGCTTCGGCCGACGATTACGACGCCATCGTGCTGCCTGGCGGACAGATCAACCCCGACCTGTTGCGCGTCGAACCCAAGGCAATAGAACTGATCAAAGCTTTCTGGGAACAGAAGAAAGTCGTTGCCGCCGTGTGCCACGCCCCTTGGCTGCTGATCGAAGCCGGTGTGGTGTCGGGCCGCAAGGTGACCTCATATCCATCGATCAAAACCGACGTGATCAATGCAGGTGGTCTGTGGGAAGACAGCGAGGTTGTTGTCGACAAGGGGCTGATCACCAGCCGCAAGCCTGACGACCTGCCTGCCTTCTGTGACAAGATTGGCGAAGAGATCCTCGAAGGCAAACACGAGAGCCGCGCCGCCTAATAGGCGCGCCGACCAATCAATTCCTCATAACTGACCATTACGGCCTGGCGAAAGCCGGGCCGTTGCTGCAGGCGCGCGTACCAGTGTTCAATGCCGGGCATGGAGGGGCGATCGATGTCCATTGTGAACCAGCGAAACAGCGCAACGCCGGCCACGATGTCGGCATAGCTCAGCCTGTTGCCGGCCACAAATGCATTGGCGGCGAGATGGTTGTCCAGTTGCAGCATGGCGGCGACCGTCTCGGCATAGGCCGCCATAATCGAAGACACGTCGTGATCGGTCTGCGGGGTGCGTACGACAAGCCAGAACAGCTTGATCCAGGCGGGCTGGAAGGTCGTGGCAGTCCAGTCGGTCCATTGATCCACAATGGCCCGTCGGGCGGGATCTGGTGGCCAGGTCCCGTCATCGCCATAAGCCGCGGCCAGATAACGCACGATGGCATGGCTTTCCCATATCGCCAGCTCGCCATCCTGAAGCGTGGGCACCAGACCATTGGGGTTGAGCGCGCGATAGGCGGGATCGTCGAGACCGCCATGCTCGCCACCAAGTTCGACATGCACATAGAGCAGTTGCAGTTCTTCGAGCGCCCAGATCACTTTCTGGACATTGCACGAGCTTCTGCGCCCCCAAAGTACCAGCTTTCTGGCCATCAACAGCGTCCCCCTGCATGGGACCATAACACTGCACCCGGGGCAGACCACAGGTCTGTGTTGCGCAGTTCAACGGCGCTTGCTATCTGGCGCTCATGTCCACATCAGAACCTATTCATATCATCGGCGGCGGTCTTGCCGGCTCGGAAGCAGCATGGCAGGCAGCGGAGGCTGGCGCACAGGTCATTCTGCATGAAATGCGACCCGTACGCGGCACTGACGCGCACCAGACCGACAGCCTGGCCGAGTTGGTCTGTTCCAACAGCTTCCGCTCTGACGACCATGAGCACAACGCCGTCGGCTTGCTGCACGAAGAGATGCGGCGCTGCAATTCGGTAATCATGGCGTGTGCCGACAAGCACCAGATCCCTGCTGGCGGCGCATTGGGCGTTGATCGGCACGGTTTTTCTGCCGCGGTCACCGAGGCTATCGAAAACCACCCCAACATCACCATGGCGCGTGAGGAAGTGGCCGGCATGCCGCCCGAAGACTGGCGCAATGTGATCATTGCGACCGGCCCTCTTACCTCACCGGCGATGGCGGATGCGATTCTGGCCAAGACGGGTGAAGATGCGCTGGCCTTCTTCGACGCCATCGCACCGATTGTGCATTTCGACAGTATCAATATGGACATAGTCTGGGCGCAGTCGCGCTACGACAAGGCCGGTCCGGGCGGCACGGGTGCCGACTATCTGAACTGTCCGATGAACAAGGAGCAGTACTACGCCTTTGTCGAGGCGCTAAAGACTGCTCCGCTGCATGAATTCAAGGACTGGGAAAAGGTCCCCTATTTCGATGGCTGCCTGCCGATTGAAGTGATGGCGGAACGCGGCGAAGAAACACTGCGGCACGGCCCGATGAAACCGGTCGGATTGACCAATCCGCGCGACCCGCAGGTCAAGAGCTACGCCATCGTGCAGTTGCGTCAGGACAATGCACTGGGCACGCTGTGGAACATGGTGGGGTTCCAGACCAAGATGCGCTACGGCGTTCAGGCGGAAATCCTGCGCATGATCCCGGGCCTCGAGAATGCGCAGTTTGCGCGTCTGGGGGGGCTGCATCGCAATACCTTCCTCAATTCGCCCAAAGTTCTAGGGCCGGACCTGAAACTGAAAGCTGATCCGCGAATTCGTTTCGCGGGTCAGGTCACCGGCGTTGAGGGCTATGTGGAAAGCGCCGCTGTAGGGCTGATCACCGGTCGCCTCGCGGCAGCTGAAGCGCGTGGTGAGACCATGGCCACGCCGCCAAATACCACTGCATTGGGCGCTCTGGTTGCCCACATCACCGGCGGACACATCGAGTCCGAGAGTTATAGTGGCGCGCGCAGCTTCCAGCCAATGAACGTCAATTTCGGTCTGTTCCCACCGGTCACGGTTACCAAACCGGAAGGCGTCACCCGTTGGCGCGGGCCGGAAAAGACGCAGGCAAAGCGCAGGGCGATCACCTCGCGGGCGCTTGAGGATCTGAAAGCCTGGGCATGACACCGGCAGAGCTCGAAACCTATCTGCACGATCATATCCCGCTTTCTCGGGCGATGGCGGTGCGGGTGGTTGCGATTGCCGATACGAGCGTGACGCTGGGCGCGCCGCTGGCACCCAATATCAACCACCGGGACACGGTGTTCGGTGGCAGTGCCTCGGCCGTAGCGATCCTCTCAGCCTGGTGTCTGCTGCACTTGCGCCTGACAGCTGCGGGTCGACCAAGTCGCGTTGTCATCCAACGCAACACGATGGATTATCTGGCCCCCATTGCCGGAGACTTCACGGCGCGCTCGGCACTACCACCAGATGCCGATTGGGACCGCTTCTCGCGCCTGTTGGCGCGTCGCGGCGTGGCGCGGATCAGCGTTGATGCAGAACTTGATTATGAGGGCGCCGTAGCGGGTCGTCTGTCCGGCGACTTCGTCGCATTCGGCAATCAGCGCCTTTAGCGGTTGCGCCAAGCCCACCAGGCCAGTCGGGTAATCTTGCGCCAATCTGCGTCGTCTGGTGCGGCCGCAAACGGCGCCCGCGAGCGTTGCTCGAGAAGCCGATACTGCGCCTTGAGCACTGCAATTGGCGCGAAGGCTGGCTTGAGATGGGCCGGCAAATTCGCAATGGCCGTCTCGGCCTTGATCAGATGGCCAGAAGCCAGTTCAGAAATCTGGCCCAGCGCCTCTGAAAGCCCCTCGCTGTCCGTGCCAGCGAATATCTCGCCTTCCTGCACGCCATTGGCCGCGAAAATGGTCCAGGGCAGCATGATGCGCCCCTGAGCGGCGAAGTGGCCAAAACCGCGCAGATGACCGATCATCGCATGAGCGACGCCTAGATGCCCCGCCGCGTCGCCGGTCTCGATGGTCTCGCCATCATTGAGGATCATGGCGGCCAGTTGATACAGCGTGGATACCGTCTCCCCAGCATAACCCTCAAAGCTCTCAAGATCGGGCATCGGGTCATCATATAGATCGAAACGTCGCGCCCCCAGCAGACGCAACAGCGTGCCGGCGGGTATGTTGTAGCGGGCAATGGTATCGAGCAGCGCATCAGCTACCGGATTTTGCCGAACCGCCCCGTGGCCCTCGCCATCGAGCGCATCACTCCACCATTGCAGCCGGATTTCGCCAGGCGCCGGATCCGACACGCGCTCGCGCGTGGAGGCGACATCGGCGTTAAAGGCGTAGAGCGCGGTGACGGCGTCGCGATGTGCACCAGTTAGCACCAGTGTCGAAAGGTAGCGGTCACGATCCCCGCTGCGCAGGGCGTCCGCAGCGTGAACAAAGCTCTCAGCACTCATCTCAGCGGACCTTGTCGACCGCAATCAACGCGGCCGCCACGGCACGATGCTCGGCCAGCAAGACATTATAGGTGCGTACGGCGCTGCCGGTTGTAATGGCCTCGACAATGATACCCTGCTCGCGCAGTGCCGCCCGAACATCGGGCGACAGTCCGGTGATGTCGTGTCCCAGACCAATCATGAGTACATCGATGTCGTCAGCGGCGGTCAACACCGGTGCCAGGCTTTCCAGCGTGATCTCGGCCGGGGTAGCGACACTCCAGCCGAGCATGCCGGTGGGCAGGCAGAGCAACGAGCCACGGTGCGACATCTCGGCAAAGCGGAACCCGCTATTGCCATAGGCGTCGATGCCGACCTGATCGGGAAAGTGGCCGGGTGTGGTTTCGGTCATGAGAGCCTCAGACCGCCGCGCCATCCGTGGGATCGGTCAACTCCGTGCCATCCTTGTCGCCAGCCTGATCCAGACGGGTGGTAACACCGAGATAGATCAGGATCGGTGCGGCGATGAAGATCGACGAATAGGTACCGACCAGCACGCCCCAGGCCATTGAGATGGTGAAGCTGCGGATCACATCGCCACCAAACACCACCAGAGCCATCAGTGCGATGAAGGTGGTCGATGCTGTCAGGATGGTACGCGGCAGCGTCGAGTTGATCGAAATATCGATGATCTCGGGCAAGCCGATCTTCTTGTACTTCATGCGGTACTCGCGGATGCGGTCGTAAATCACGACGGTATCGTTGAGCGAGTAACCGACAATGGTCAGGATCGCGGCGATGCTGGACGCGTTGAACTCCAGCCCGACAAAGGCGAACAGGCCGATGGTAAGGATCACGTCGTGACCCGTCGAAATGATCGCTCCAACCGCGAACTGCCACTCAAAGCGGAACCAGAGATAGACTAGAATGCCAAGCAGCGCGACACCAAGGCCGATGGCCCCGGTGATGGCCAGTTCGCTCGATACCGTAGGGCCAACGGTTTCCGTACCGCGAGTCACGTAGCCAGCATCCTCGATGGTCTGCTGCACCAAATTGACAGCATCCTGCTGGGCAGATGCGCCGCCGTCCTGGGTCTGAACGCGCACCAGTAGCCGGTCGGTCTCACCAAAGCCCTGCACCTGGATTTCACCAAGATCGAGCGCCGAGAGCGCTTCGCGGATCGCACCGGGTTCGGCTGTGCCGTCGGTGGCCTGGATTTCCATGGCGGAACCGCCGCGGAAATCAATGCCGAGATTGAGGCCGTGATAGCCAAACCAGCCCAGCGACAGGATCGAGGTGATGATCGAGAAAGCAATCGCGTATTTGCGAATGCCCATGAAGGAGATCTTGGTGCCGTCCGGGATCAGGCGCACCAGCTGAATGCGCAGGGTCTTGGGGCGAGCCCAGTTGTACCAGCGACCAACGATGAACAGGGTCACCATATAAGCAGTGAACAAGGTCGTCAGAATACCCAGAGCCAGCGTGACGGCGAAGCCCTGAACCGGACCAGAGCCGAGGTAGAACAGAACCACGGCAGCAATCAGCGTGGTAATGTTGGCATCCA
Source organism: Devosia sp. J2-20 (assembly GCF_055808475.1). Lineage (NCBI taxonomy): Bacteria > Pseudomonadati > Pseudomonadota > Alphaproteobacteria > Hyphomicrobiales > Devosiaceae > Devosia > Devosia sp. J2-20. The sequence goes on from NZ_CM147870.1 coordinate 2,005,658, forward strand.
GAATGGTGGCCATGGCGCGCTGGAAGCCCGCTTCAATAGCGGAAATCTTGCTCCGTCCGGCAGCCAGTTCCTCACGTATGCGCTCGAAGATCAGCACATTGGCGTCAACGGCCATACCGATGGTCAGAACGATACCGGCGATGCCGGGCAGCGTGAGCGTTGCACCAAGCATGGACAGAGCAGCCAGGATCAGCACGACATTGAGCATCACTGCAATGTCGGCAAACACACCGAACAGGCCATAGGCGATGACCATAAAGACGATCACGGCGATCGCGCCGATGATACCGGCGGTGACACCTGCACGGATAGAATCCGCGCCAAGACCGGCACTGACCGAGCGCTCTTCAACGATATCGAGGCTGGCGGGCAAAGCACCACCACGCAGCAGCACGGCAAGGTCGTTGGCGGTAGCGGTGGTGAAGCTGCCGCTGATCTGGCCCGAACCACCGGTAATGGGCGACTGGATCACAGGGGCAGTGATAACCTGGTTGTCGAGCACGATAGCGAAACGCTGGCCGACATTGTTCGAGGTGATCTGGCCGAAGGCGATGGCGCCGCGGGTGTCGAAGCGGAAGCTCACGACGGGCATGGCGCGCTGCTGGTCATAGCTGGGCTGCGCGTCCACCAGGGATTCGCCACCAAGGGCGATGTCTTCATAGAGCAGTTCGCTGCCGCCATCCTGGCTGGGCAGGATCATGGTGCCGGCAGGCAGACCCTGGGCATCGGCCTGCGCGGCTGTCATGCCTGGATAGACCATGTGGAAGGTCAGGCGCGCAGTGCGCGAAATAATGTCCTTGAGACGCGTGGAGTCGCCAAAGCCTGGGACCTGCACCAGAACACGATTATTGCCCTGACGCTGAATGGTCGGCTCTGTTGTGCCCAGCTCGTCAATACGATTGCGGATAACTTCGATCGACTGCGCGACCAGAGCAGACATGCGGTCGTCGATACCCTCCTGGGTCAGCGCCACGGTGATCCGTCCGTCAGCAGCGGGCTCGATTGTCAGTTCCTGGACGCCGGACGTCGAGAACAACGTACCCCCAACCGAATTCTGCAGGCCTGCCAACGCGGTCAGCGCAGTGTCAGCCTGTGTCGGGTCGGTCAGTTCGATCGAAATCGAGCGCGAGACCTCGTCGGTGGTGATCAGATTGCCGATGCCATTGTCATTGGCCAGAATGCTGCGGGCGTCGCGGCGAAGGTCCGCCAGGCGCTCGGTGACAATGCCATCCTGATTGACCTCCAGCAGCAGATGCGAGCCGCCCTGCAAATCAAGGCCCAGGACGATGGTCTGCGACGGCAGCCAGCTCGGCCATGCGTCCCGCACGGTTTGCGGCAAAAAGCTCGGCAGGGCGAAGAAGAAGCCCAGCAGAGTGACAGCAATGATGATGGCGGTACGGACCGGCGAGAACTGCATTTAAGTCGTCCTGGAAGGAAAAAGCCGGAGCCCTTAGGCTCCGGCAACATTCGGGAGCCTGTTATCAGGCTGGCTTGTTGTCGTTGACCGGCTCAGCCTTGGAGCGGACATCAGAGACCATGCCGCGCACGATCTTGACCTTCACGCCCGAGGCGATCTCGACTTCAAGATCTTCGCCATCAACAGCCTTAGTGACCTTGCCGATGATACCGCCGGTGGTGACCACGGTGTCGCCGCGACGGATCGCTGCCAACATGGCCTGCTGGGCTTTCAGACGCTTCTGCTGTGGGCGGAAGATCAGGAACCAGAAGATCACGACCAAGAGCAGAATCGGCATCAACTGAATGAAGATGTCACCGATGCCACCGGTACCGGCGGCGCCGGCTGCCTGGGCGTAAGCGGGCGTTACAAACATAGCGAGTTCCTTGAGTTTTTCTTGGTTTGGGAGGGACTGCGCCAGTCAATCCACAGCGCTGCGCGAGGCACTGGACGCATGTGGGGCTGGTTGCACTTGCGCCCCGGTCAAAATCGGGCGGACTATACATTTGCGACCCAGTGATTGCAAAGGCATTCCGGACGCCGCAAATTGCCGCGCCGAGCTTGAGGATAGACAGCGTTGAAGAGCAAAGACCACCTAGCCGAAATCAGTGCCAAACTAGATGCGATTGCCCAGGCATTGCAGGCGCTGGCGCCCGATAAAACACCACAGGCCCCTGCCCTGGGCACGGCCAATGCCTATCACTGGGATGGCGATTCGGGAGAACTGCTGGCCGTACCGCAGGTCAGTCGCGTGCCTTTGGCCATGCTCAAGGGCATTGACGCAGTGCAGGACATCTTGCTGCGCAATACCGAACAGTTTGCGCGCGGTCACGGCGCCAACAATGCGCTGCTATGGGGCGCACGCGGCATGGGCAAGAGTTCGCTGGTCAAAGCGATTCACGGGGACATCAGCGAACGAAGCGAGGATGGCTTTGAACGACTGGTGCTGATCGAGATTGCGCGGGAAGACCTTGAGACCCTGCCCGTCCTGATGCGCCACATCGCCAATGAGCGCGCGCGTTTCATCGTCTTCTGCGACGATCTGAGCTTTGATACCGGCGAGACCAGCTACAAATCGCTCAAGACCATTCTTGATGGCGGACTGGAGGGGCGGCCGAGCAATGCCCTGTTCTACGCCACATCGAACCGGCGCCATCTGATGCCACGGGACATGATCGAAAACGAGCGTTCGACGGCCATCAATCCCGGCGAGGCCGTCGAAGAGAAGGTGTCGCTATCGGACCGCTTCGGTCTGTGGCTGGGGTTCCACAATTGCGATCAGCCGACCTTCCTGACCATGGTGCAGGCCTATGCGACCCATTACGGTCTGGAACTGGACGAGGAAACCCTGCGCGCACGGGCCATTGAGTGGGCCGCAACACGCGGCGCGCGATCGGGTCGCGTCGCCATTCAACTTGTCCGCACTCTGGCTGGTGAAATGGGCAAATCCGCCACCTAAAGCAAAAGCCCCCGCAATTGCGGGGGCTTTGTATTGTCAGACGATCAGTGCCTAGCTGGCGAGCAGCGGAACCGGGTCGACCGGTGTCGCACCCTTGCGCAGCTCAAAGTGCAGCTGCGGCTTGGTCACCGAGCCGGTCTTGCCCGCAGCGCCGATGGTATCACCGCGGCTAACATTGGTGCCCTTGGCAACATTCATTGAACCGAGATGGGCGTAGGCCGAGACGTAGCCATTGGGGTGGCGGATCAGGATCAGATTGCCATACCCCTCAACGCCCGAACCGACATAGATGACGGTGCCGTTTTCGGCGGCCTTGATCGAGGCACCCTCTGCAGCTTCAATATTGATGCCGGTGCCCTTGGATGCAGCGAAATCAACCAGTACACGGCCACTGACGGGCCAGCGGAACTTGTCACTGCCGGACATGACTGGTTCTGCGGCAGGTGCTGCAGCAACCTTGACGGGTTCAGCCGTGGCAGGGGCCGCAACTGGAGCAGGAGCGGCAGCTGGGGCCGTGGTGGCCTGCAATGTATTGGGCGCAGCCTGTGGCAGGGTCTGCTGGGCCGGAACAGGGGCGATTGTCTCGCTGGCCGACGCCGTTCTGGCGACGGGAGCCTTGGTCGAGAGCAGATCGGCGCGACCCGGGATGATCACCTTCTGACCAACGACGATCTTGTCGGGTGATTCCAGGCTATTGGCCTGAACCAGCGACTGGGTCGTCACCTCATAGCGGCGGGCAATCGTATAGAGCGATTCACCGCTGGCGATGGTGTGGGTAAAGGTCCCACTGGTAGCCGGCGCTGATGGCGTCACCGCAGCCAGCGTTGGCACCGAATTATTGGTCGGCATGCTGCCAAGGGCAGCGGGAGACGGCATGGTAGCCGAAGCGACGGCGGGCTGTGCTTGCATGGCTGGAACGGACCCCTGGGGCGAAGAACTCAGAACTGGTAGATTTTGCGACTGAACGGTAGGCGCAGCACCGCCGCTCGCCATGGGCGTGATCGGCTGGCTGAATGCGGGTTGTGTCGGCTGACCCCAGAGCGGCTGAACCGTTCCGGACTGCCCCATTGAACCACCGACATTGGCCGGTGGCAGGAACTGGGCGTCAGCCACCATGTTCTGCGGCGCGCCAAGGCTGGCCGGCATGGGCTGATTAAATGATTGGGGAGCGGCCTGCGGGAGCGCGCCAGTCGTGGTGGGGTCGCCAAAGGCGCGACTACCCAGACTGGAACACCCGGACAGGGCAACGGCAGCAACCAGAAGGCCAGCCATCGCAACGGCACCCTTGGGTGCCCGACGGGATACGCGGATACTCATCAGCTTACTCGTACGCAGGTACTCAACACGAATTTGAGACTAGGCCGGTAAGGTAAAGACGAGTTTAAGGCCGATGCGATTTGAGCAAAATCGAACAGCATCGATTCCGGATTGAGTAAGGTTAAGAACGCGGGCCTGTGCAAATCGCCTGCCAACCCGCGCTTTGCGCTAGAGTGTCAGCGTGCCATTGAGGCGCTCGGCCAGCCCCATATCCGTCTGCTGCAGCAGAAGCGGCGTGACGGTGACATAGCCGTCGCGGCGCATGGTTTCAAAATCGGCGCCGCGATCGAGCGGCAATGGAGTCTGTGGAATGGCCACGAAGAACTTGCCGGCATTGTCGCTGGGATAATAGCTGAACGGCGACCGTGAGAAGCGCTGCAGCGGCACTACGGCGATGCCCTTGGTGGTGGCGGGGTCACAGAACGGGAAGTTGACGTTGTAGTAGTGCTCCCGCCCTTGTGCGGCAGCAATGACCGCGCGGGCAGCAGCCAGACCATGTGCCTTGGCATTGGACCAGTCGACATCGCGACTGATCTCGTAATCGACCCCCTGACTCATGGCAATGCCGATGGCGCCCTGCATGGCGCCCTCACGGGCTCCCGCTGCGGTGCCCGAGCAATTGACGATGTCACCAAGGTTCTGCCCCGCATTGACGCCAGAGAGCACCACATCGGCGGGCCGGTTACCCAGCAGGTGGGTCATGCCGGCCACCACGCAGTCGGCGGGCGACCCGCCGACCACGGCAAAGGTGCGGGCGTCGCGCTGGTCGATTGTCAGTTCGTGGCCAAAGCTGAGCCGGTGCCCTGCCCCTGACTGATTGCCATCCGGGGCAACAATCCAGACGTCGTCACTGAGCGCCCGCGCGATGTCGGCCATGATGGCGATGCCGGGCGCATCCACACCATCGTCATTGGTGATGAGGATGCGCAGGCCCATTACTGGCCGCCAATCGAGGTCAGACCGCCCATATAGGGCTGCAGCACGTCCGGCACGCGAACGGAGCTATCTTCCTGCTGGTAGTTTTCCAGTACGGCAATCAGGCAGCGGCCAACAGCAGTACCCGAGCCATTCAGGGTATGGACAAAGCGCGGCGCCTGCTTCTCACCAGCGGGACGATAGCGAGCGTCCATACGGCGTGCCTGGAAGTCACCACACACCGAAACCGACGAAATCTCGCGATAGGCATTCTGGCCCGGCAGCCACACTTCGAGATCGTAGGTGCGCCTGGCGCCGAAACCGACATCACCGGTGCACAGGTCCATGACCCTGTAATGCAGGCCGAGCTTTTGCAGCACGGCTTCTGCACAGCCCAGCATGCGCTCATGCTCCTCAATCGAGGTTTCCGGGGTGGTGATGGAGACCATCTCGACCTTGTTGAACTGGTGCTGGCGTAGCATGCCGCGCGTATCACGACCGGCAGATCCGGCTTCGGAACGGAAGCACGGGGTCAGCGCCGTCATGCGCAGCGGCAGTTCGTCTTCGGACAGGATCGCTTCGCGCACCAGATTGGTCAGCGGCACTTCGGCAGTAGGGATCAGGGCAAGGCGCGAGTCGCCATGCGGGGTGAAGAACAGATCGTCTTCAAACTTGGGCAGCTGGTTGGTGCCGAACAGCGCTTCGTCGCGCACCAACAGTGGCGGCTGGACTTCAATATACCCATGCTGGGTGGTGTGCAGGTCTAGCATGAACTGGCCCAGGGCGCGTTCAAGCCGGGCGATCTGGCCCTTGAGCACGACAAACCGGCTACCCGAGAGTTTGGCCGCAGCTTCAAAGTCCATGTCGCGCGCGGCGACGCCAACCTCGTAATGCTCCTTGGGCGTGAAGCTGAAGCTGGGCTTTGGCGCGCGCTGCCTTGCGGCCGTTTCGGCCGTGCCATTGGCACCAAAATACTCGACATTGTCGGTTTCATCGGCGCCATCGGGCACGTCGTCGAACACCAGATTGGGAATGACGGCGAGGGCATCGTGCAGTTCGCGCTCCACGGCGCGCTCATCGGCTTCACCCTGCGGGATGAATTCCTTGAGCTGGGCTACCTCTGCCATCAGTGCCTGAGCCTTGGCTTCGTCTTTTTGCGCCTTGGCCTGACCAATCTGCTTGGACAGCGCATTGCGCTGTTCCTGGGCTTCATTGAGACGCTGGATAATCTCGCGCCGCCGATCATCGATGGCGAGCAGTTCAGACGCACTGGCAGAGCCTCCTTTGCGCCGTGATACGGCAGCGTCGAAGGCTTCGGCGTTGGCTCTGATCCACTTGATATCGAACATGGCTGTTACGGGCACCGCCCGCCTCTGATTGGTACAGGCTAAAAGCTGGCTCGTGGCGCGCCTGCGAGGCCACGAGGGATACTACCCCCCGGCCCCGGACAGGCTGAGGGTCTATTCGGACGATGAGCCGGAGGTTTCCGCTTCCTGCTCGGCCAAAGCCGCGGCACGGCGGCGCTCGACCATCCGTACGGACAAGATCGAGAGTTCGTAGAGCAGGTACATAGGCAGGGCAAGGCCAAGCTGGGAGATCGGATCGGGCGGGGTGATGAAGGCAGCAAAGGTCACGATTGCCACGATAGCGTAGCGACGGCCCTTCTTGAGCAGTTCAACATTGACCAGATCGATCTGCGCCAGCAGCGTCAGCACGACAGGCAGTTGGAAACAGATTCCGAACGCCAGAATGAGCAGCATGGCCAGACCGAGATATTCGCTGACGCTCGTCAGCATCTCGATATCGTCGGTCTGCATACCGGCAAAGAAGTGCAATGCCATGGGCAGCACGACCAGATAAACCAGCGCCGCACCGGCGAGGAAGAAGATCGGGGTCGCTACAAGATAAGGGATAAACGCCTTGCGTTCATGCTTGTAGAGGCCGGGCGCCACGAACATGTAAATCTGGCTGGCAACAAAGGGGAAGCCCAGGAAAATGGCGCCGAACAGGGCGACATTGAGATAGGTGAAGAACAGCTCCTGCGGCGCCGTGAAGATCAGATTGGCGCCCGGTACGGAGCGCTTATAGGGGATAAGCAGCCACTCGTAGATGGTGCTGGCGAAGATGAAACAGAATGCCATCAACACCACGATCGCGATGGCCGAATAGATCAGCCGCTTGCGCAGTTCGACCAGATGCTCGAGCAAAGGCGCTTCGCTGCCTGCGAGTTCGTCCGGGGTTTCGGCGCTCTTGTCTTCAATCTGCTTGGGATCGGCCATGGTCTATTCGTCCCCGGCCTTGGCGGCGGTTTTCGGTGCGGCCTTGGGCGTTGCGGCAGCCCTGGATTTGGCCGGAGCGCGCTTTTTCGGCGCCGACTTGGCGGGGGTGACGTCGGCGTCAGCCCCGGTCGCGGCAGCCTTAGCAGGCGCAGTCTTTTTAGCTGCTGGCGCCGCCTTCTTGGCAGTGGGCTTCCTGGCGGGTGTCGGCTTTTTAACGTCAGCAACGGCTGGCAGGTCACCGCTGGTCACAGGGCTGGTCGGCGCTGCCTTGGCCTTGGCGGGGGCCTTGCGGGCCGCTTTTGGCTTTGCTGCAGGCTCGTCAGCGGCCGTCGCAGGCTCATCGGCCTTGGCGGCTGGCTTGCCAAAGGTTGCCGAAGAGGTCTTGGGCGCCGGGCCGGCAGGCTTGAAACCGGCTTCCCTGGCAATTTCGTCGGCTGTCTTTGGCTTGGCGGGCTCGCTCATACCAGCCTTGGCCTTGATCTCGTCAACGACGCTTTCCGCATCGGGATCGGCTGGCTTGATGACGCCGGACGGCTTGGCGCCAGTCGGCGTCATCGCGTTGAATTCCTTGCGGATTTCATCAGACGTCTTTTTAAGCGGCGCGGTGATCGAGTTGCGCAGATTGCGCACCTCGTCCAGCCCCGTGGTCTTGTTGATCTCGCGCTGGAACTCAGTGCCCATACGCCTGATCTGACCCGCGACCTTGCCAATACGGTTCATCACCACTGGCAGGTCTTTCGGCCCGATCACAATCAACGCCATGACGCCGATCACCAGCATCTCTGTCCAGCCCAAGCCGAGCATAGTCTTTATTCCTCAAAGCAAAGGCGCGACGGTCAGGAACGTCCTAGACGTCCTTTTTTTCAGGCTGAGCAGTCTCAGTGGTCGTCGCGACACGCTCAACAGGCTTGTCGTCGTCGTCCTTCATGCCCTTCTGGAAGGCTTTGATGCCCGAGGCAACTTCACCCATCATGCCGGAGATCTTGCCGCGACCAAACAGCAGGATCACGACGACGGCAACAACGAGAATACCCCAAATTCCTGGCGCGTGCATTTTCAACTCCCTAAAACTTTTTCAGAACGCGTTACACGCGAAGATATAGGCCAGAAATAGGTTCAAACGCGGGGAAACACAAGAACGTGTTCCGGGTTAAGGGTCACGAAGACGTCGTGACCGACGGCCAAAGCAGCACTGGCGGGCTGGCGAACACCCAATGGGATGTCGAGGCCGGCGACTTTGACTTCGCAGATGTCCTCGCCGATTGCATCGCGCTTGCTGGTGATGCGACCCGGGGTGCCCGGCCCCGACTGGCGAATACGCGCACCGCCGGCCGGCCGGATGGCGATGGTGACATGACTGCCGTCGATCAGGCCTGGCGTGGCGACGTCGCCCAGCGGCGTCTGGACCTGTTCATCTCGCACCACGCACTCGATTTCGCTGAGCGGCGAAAAGAAGCGCGCGGCGCTCAAATCCACCGGATTGCGGTAGATTTCGGCCGCTGTACCGATCTGTGCGATGCGGCCCTGGCGCAGCAGCGCGACGCGGTCGCCCAACACCATGGCCTCTTCGGGATCATGGGTGACGATCAGGCTGGTAACATTGGTTTCGCGCAGGACGGCCAGAGTTTCCTCGCGCACGGTTTCACGCAGTCGGGCGTCCAGGCTGGAGAATGGCTCGTCGAGCAGCAGCACGCCGGGACGCGGGGCGACGCTGCGTGCCAGGGCCAGACGCTGCTGCTGGCCACCTGAAAGCATGTGGGGATAATCGGCTTCACGATCGCCCAGACCGACGCGGCGCAGTGCAGCGCGGGCTTGCCCCAGTGCGGCATCACGCCCCAGGCGGCGCAGGCCAAACAGAACGTTCTGCAGCACCGTCAGGTGCGGAAACAGCGCAAAGTCCTGAAACATCAGGCCAACACCACGTCGATCCGCTGGCACGGTGAGGCCGGGCGCGGAGACGGTCTCGCCGTTAATGCGGACGGCACCGGCGTGGATTGGCTGAATACCGGCGGCTACGCGCAACGCGGTAGATTTGCCTGAGCCCGATTCGCCGAGCAGGCAGACGATCTCGCCGGGGCGCATGGTGAGGCTGAACTGGTTGAGCACCGCCCTGCCCCCAAGGCGGACGTCAACGGCATCAAATTCGAGGGTGGCGGCGAAGCTGACACCAGTGGTGCCGCGCGTTCCCCAGCCTGCAAGTTCTTCAGTCATCAGGCGTTTTCGTCCTCGCCGTCGAGATCGTCGGGGTCCAGTGGATCCTCGTCATCGCGCAGTGCGCCGTCAAAGGGAAGCGGGATCTGCATGGTGGACGGCAAACGCCCCGACAACAGGCCGGCGCCCTTGAGCTCGTCGAGGCCCGGAAGATCGCTCAGGCTTTCGAGCCCGAAGTGATCGAGAAAAGCGTCGGTGGTACCGTAGGTTACCGGGCGCCCGGGGGTCCGGCGCCGGCCGCGCATGCGGATCCAGCCGGCCTCCATCAACAAATCAATGGTGCCCTTGCCCGTGGCGACGCCTCGGACCTCCTCGATCTCCGCCCGGGTTGCGGGCTGGTGGTAAGCGATGATGGAGAGGGTTTCGAGCGCGGCGCGGGAAAGCGGGCGGGTCTCGTTTTCCTCACGACGCAGCAGAAACCCAAGATCTTCGGCGGTGCGGAAGGCCCATTTGTCGCCGCGCTGCACCAGATTGACGCCGCGACCGGCATAGCGCTGCTGCAGGGTGATGAGCAGGTTAGCAATGTCGGCGCCTTCCCCCACATAGGCTAACAGACTGTGCACATCGAGCGGCTCAACAGAGGCGAAAAGTACCGCTTCGAGCACGCGTAGATTGCGCTCGTTGACCTGGCTAGTTTCGTCTGGATGGTCGTTCACGTGTCCTCGCCCCGGTGACGTCGGACAAAAAGCGGCCCAAAGGTCTGGGTCTGCCGGATATCGATCTGGCCCTGGCGCACCAGTTCGAGACTGGAAGCAAAGGTCGAGGCGCGAATGGTGGCGCGTTCGGCGGGCGTGGCCAGATAGTCGATCAGATAGGTATCCATCGGCACCCAGTCAAAACTATCACCGATCAGGCGCTGGAGGATATCGCGGGCGTCCTGCAGTGACCAGACCGTGCGCTGGATGGGCGCGTAATCGGTTACCACGCCCTTTTCACGCTGGGTGGAATAGGCCTTGAGCAGATCGTAGAGCGAGGCTTCCCACAGGCTGCGGGTCTTGATCTCGATGGGTTCGGGCATGCCGCGCGCATAGACCTGAAAACCCAGACGGGGACGGTTCATCAACTGACTGGCAGCGGCACGCATGGCCTCAAGACGCTTGAGACGGAACTGCAGCATGGCGGCGAGCATCTCGCCGGAGGGCTCATCATCAGAAGCGCTCTGCGGCACCATCAGGCGGCTTTTGAGGTAGGCCAGCCAGGCGGCCATCACCAGATAGTCGGCAGCGACCTCAATGCGCTTCTCGCGCACCTTTTCGATGAAGCGCAGATATTGCTCAGCCAGCGCCAGAACAGAGATGGAGGCAAGGTCCACCTTCTGGCGGCGGGCCAGATCGAGCAAGAGGTCAAGCGGCCCCTCATAGCCATCGACATCGACATACATGACGTCGTCATCAGCAGGCGGGGCCGGCGTATCAAACCAGTCGGTCTGGGCGGTGGTCATCAAAGCATGCCGGGCTGCGGAAACATCGCGTCATCCTTGGCCGCTGACCGGGCGAGCGTCAAGCGTGGCAGGGGCGCCGCAACACCCCTAAAGGGTGAAGCAGTCGCCGCCCGCTGCCTTGACGTTGGTGCAGATCATATTGGCCTGTTCAATCGAGTTGGCCGGCACGCGCACGCGGTAGTAGATGCCCTTGACGCCCAGATCTACACGCTGGACTTCCAGATTGGCTCCACCGAACAGCGGGCCATAACGGGTGACCATGTTCTGGGCCGACTGGCGGGCATCGGCTTCGCTGCGCTGCGAGGCCAACTGCACATAGGCAGGCGCCGTGTCTGCCAGAGCGGGAACCTCGGTGGCACCGGGAATGCTCAGGGAAGGTTCAACCGCCGGAGCAATCGGTGTTGCCTGCACGGCTGAGGCCTGTGTGGCTACTGGCAGGGTCAAGCCGGGTGGACGGATGCGGGGCACGACAGCGGTCTTGCCGGCAATCGGATTGCCCTGGGTATCAACAGCAGGAACGGTCGAGCCGGGTTCAACCGGTGTGACTGTAGCTGCGGGTGCTGCTTCAGCTGGTGTCGGTGTGGCGGGTTCGACATTGGCCAGAAGCTCAGGCGTTGCTGTTTCAGCGCCGGGGACTGCTGGCACATTGGGCCGGTCAACGGGCAGAATGGCACTGCCAGCCACACTATCGTCGCCGCTGACAATGGTGCCATCGGGACGAACCTTGACCGTGCGTACCTTGCGGTTTGCCAGTCCCTCTTCGCTCAAATCGGTCGGTACCGCGGCCACCTGCGTGACCTCGTTGACGTCGGCCTGATCGCGCGAGACCAATTGCTCGTCTGCGCCAGCGGAAACGCCGTCCATTTCGTTAAAGACAATGGACTGCGTGCCAGCATCATCCTCGGCTGAAGCGGCAGGCGCCACTTCCTTGACCGGGCTCTCATCAGCCACCAGCAGCGGTGCCGGACCTTCTTCGCGACCGCCCAAACCCAGAACCCAGTACAGGCCAAAGCCAGCGGCCAGAAGCAGTGTGATGGCGACCAACGGCCCAGCGAGGGCGCGCGAAATGCCCGCACCAGCACGCTGCCGCGGAGCAGCTGCATAGGCTTCGGGCTCAAATTCTTCAGTTTCGGGGGCGTTGACCCAGCCGACCTTGGCACCCGTGGCTTGCGCGGCTGCAAAAATGGTCTGATCGGCCGCTGACATATCCTGGGCATGGTCAACCGACGGCGTCGGCGTGGCCAGGCTGCGCAATGCCGGACTTGGCACCGGCCTTGCTGGCTTGGCAGCCGGTTCAACCGGCGCAGCGACGGGCGCGACCGCAATGGCCTCCGGCTCGGGTGCCGGGGCTGGTTTGGCCTGCGCATCATCTTCGGGCAGATCAAATTCGACCCGCATTGCCCGACCAATCAGGCTTTCGATTTCGTCGATCGGGTCGAGGCCGACAGAATCATCAGCAGACGGCGCCGGTGGCGCAACAACAGCGGGCTCGGCAGATTGTGGCAACACCTGATGGGCCTGGACCGGCTCGGCCTTGGGCGCTGGTGCGGCAACGGGTGCAGGATTGGCTGCTGGCGCGGTGCGGCCCGCTGAGGAGCCCAGACCGAATACTGGTGGCACCTTGAAGCGATCATTATCGGTGCGCGGCGCGCCGATGCTCTCGCGGCTCTGCCCCCCAAGGCTGGCGGCGACAGAGGCACTCATCAATGCGGGGCCCGTGCTTGGTGCAGGCGCCGCAGTGGGAACTGCTGGCGCAGGCTCGGCCGGTTGCGGCTGCGGCGCAGGACCGGGATCAGCTGCCAGCTCGGCTGAAATCAGATCGGCAATACTGTCATGTTCGTCAGGGTGCGGCGCCGGGGCCGCCTGCTCGGGTGCGGCAGGCTGGGCTGGAGCATCCTCGACGCCGGTGGCAGGCATGTCCTCGGAACGGAAATCGAAGTCAAAGTGGAACGGCACATGTTCGGGCTCAGCAGGAGTCGCGACTGGCTGAGGTGACGATGGCTGATCTGGCGCCACACTGGCGGCATTCCGGGGCTTTGCGGGTTCAGCAGCCGTCGCGGAAAATGAGCGCAGAAACTCGGCCGGCCCCTTGGCTGCAGCCTTGGGGTCGCTATCGCCGGGAATACGCACGGGCATGACGGGAGCGGGCTGAGCCGGCGAACCAGAGACTGGTCCCTGACGGTCATCCTGCGCATCCTGCGCCATCAGCTTTGCGAGTTCCGCGATCAGGTCGTCTGCGGCTTCGGATTGTCCGGCCATTCGCTACGATTTCGCTAGCATAAAGCAGCGCCTCTAGGTTCCTGCAACGGCGCCCAAAGCGGGCTAATTTGCGCGACTCAACACAGTATTACGCCCGAATTATGAAAGCTCCGTCGGTGCGGAGACCCCCAGAATTCCCAACGCGTTGACGATGACCTGACGGACAGCGTCAACCAAGGCGAGTCGGGCTAAAGTCAGCTTTGGGTCGTCAGAGTTAACAAAACGTAACTGCGGGTCATCCTTGCCCTTAGCCCAGAAGCCATGGAACGCCGCAGCCAACTCATGCACGTAGAATGCAATACGGTGCGGTTCATGCGCAATAGCGGCTGCAGTGACAGTGCGCGGCCAGGCGGCGAGCACCCGAACCAGGTCGAGTTCTTCAGGCGTGACAATACGTTCGATCTCGGCAGCGGCGAGCGCTGCGGGTGATGTATCGAGCGCCGGCAGGTCTCGGGTCGCGGTCTTGAAGATCGAATAAGCGCGGGCGTGAGCGTACTGGACGTAGAATACGGGATTGTCCTTGGTCTGCTCTTTTACCAGGGCAAAATCGAAATCCATGGACGCGTCATTGCGTCGATACATCAGCATGAAGCGAGTCGCGTCGGCGCCAACTTCCTCAACCACATCGGCCAGCGTGACCAAATCGCCGGAGCGTTTGGACATCTTGAAGGGTTCGCCGTTCTTGAGCAGGCGCACCAGCTGGCAGATACGAACATCCATATCAGCGGCGTTCAGCGAGACAGCCTTGGTAGCGGCCTGCAGGCGTTTGACATAGCCGGAATGGTCGGCGCCAAGCACATTGATCATGTGGTTGAAGCCGCGCAGGAACTTGTTGCGGTGATAGGCGATGTCGGCGGCAAAATAGGTATAGGAGCCGTCGGACTTGATCAGCGCGCGGTCGGTGTCGTCGCCAAAGTCGGTGGCGCGGAACAGCGTCTGCTCGCGATCTTCCCATTCCTCGGGCGTCTTGCCCTTGGGCGCTTCGAGACGCCCTTGATAGATCATGTCCTTTTCACGCAACCACTGCAGGGTGAGGTCGATATCGCCCCCCTGCCCGTGTAGCTGGCGCTCCGAGAAGAACACGTCGTGATGGATGCCCAGCAGTGCCAGATCTGCCTTGATCAGCTCGAGCATGGCAACAAGCACCCGCTCCCTGACGATGGCCAGCGCTTCCGCTTCGGGCTTGGCCAGCAGGCTGTCGCCAAACTCGACCTTGAGTGCCTCGCCGACGGGCACAAGATAATCACCGGGATAGAGACCGGGCGGGATCTCGATGGTTTCGCCCAGAGCCTCGCGGTAGCGCAGCATGGTGGAACGGGCCAGCGTGTCGATCTGGCTGCCAGCGTCGTTGATGTAATATTCGCGGGTCACCTCATAGCCCGAATAGGCCATGAGCGAGGACAGGGTGTCGCCAAAGACGGCGCCACGGGTATGGCCCACATGCATGGGCCCGGTCGGATTGGCCGAAACATATTCGATATTGACCGCCGCGCCGCCGCCGAGCGTGGAGCGGCCGTAATCGGCGCCCTGCTGGGAAATGGCGCGCAGCACCTGATGCCAGACCGGCGCATCGAGCCGGAAGTTGATGAAGCCGGGGCCGGCCACCTCAACGCTGGTGACGTCGCTATCGTGCCTGAAGTGATCGACCAGAGCGGTGGCCACTTCGCGCGGGTTCTTGCCCAGCGGCTTGGCCACGACCATGGCCGCATTGGTGGAGAGATCACCATGGGCCGCGTCGCGCGGTGGCTCAACCACGATGCGGGCGAGCAGATCGGCACCAATCTCGGGGTAGAGAACATGCATCGCATTGGCGACACGCGCGGAAAACAGAGCGAAAACGTCCATGATAGACCTGACTATTGAAGTGGGCCGGGGTTAACGGAAATCCGGGCGAGCGTCAAACAGCCGGGCATACTCATCGAGCGCATAGGGATCGGTCATGCCGGCAATGAAATCGGCCACCACGCGTGCCAGTGCGGAGTCGCTGTCAGCGGCCTGCGCCGCAACGCCCCAGCGCCCCGGCATGTCGCGGGTTTCCATATAGTGCGCAAAGATGTCGGAGACGAGTTTTTCGCTCTGACGCACCGACACCATTACCGATTCATGGCGATAGACGCGCTGGAACAGGAATGTCTTGAGACCGGCAACCGCCTTGGCAATGGCGGGCGAGAACGCCACCAGCGTCTTGCCCGCCATGCGCACGTCTTCGGCGGAGGTGACGCCAGCGGTGCGGATATTGGCTGCAGTGGTGCTGATAACATCCTCGATACTGCGGGTGATCAGGCGGCGCTGCACTTCATGGGCCTGCCGCTTGGGGGCCACATCGGGGTAGCGATCGAGCACTTCGCGCACGATGGGGCCGGCAAAGGGCACATCGAGCAGATCGGCCAGAGTGAGCAAGCCGGCGCGCAGTGCATCGTCAATATCATGGGCATTATAGGCGATATCGTCGGCAATCGCGGCGGTCTGGGCTTCAAGCGAGGCAAAACTGGACAGGCGCAGATCGGCGACGGCGGGAATATCGTCATAGCCGGCGGGCAAACCCTCCTGGGCATATCTGCCAAAGGGTGTGCCGTCGGGATTGGTCAGCGGGCCATTGTGCTTGAGGATGCCCTCGAGCGTCTCCCAGGTGAGGTTGAGCCCGTCATGCTCGGCATAGCGGTTCTCCAGCCGGGTGACGACGCGCATGGCCTGGATATTGTGATCAAAGCCGCCATAGGGTGCCATCGTGGCGTGCAGAGCGCGCTCGCCGGCATGGCCGAAAGGGGTGTGGCCCAGGTCGTGCGACAGGGCAATGGCTTCGGCGAGGTCTTCATTGAGATGCAGCGCCCGGGCCATGGAGCGCGCCATCTGGCTGACCTCAAGCGTGTGGGTCAGCCGATTGCGGAAATGATTGCCATCATGCTCGAAAAAGACCTGGGTCTTGTGCTGCAGCCGCCGGAACGCGGTGGAATGGATGATGCGGTCGCGATCACGCTGGAATTCGCTGCGGGTCGGGCTGGGACCGGCGCCATCAATGCGACCCAAAGAAAGTTCAGGTTTGGAAGCGTAAGCAGCAGTATCGCTCATCAGTGATGGTCGCCCAATCTTTTGGCCCTTTTCATTCCGGTGCAGAGTTCCTATTTTAGCGTGACCGTTATGACATTACGAAACGGCACGGAACTGATTATGACCGAAACCGCTCTTGCTCCCACCCAAGTCGTCCTGACCGACAGCGCCGCCAAGCGCGTGTCGCGCATCCTGTCCAAGGAAGCCGAAGGGACGGTGCTGCGCATTTCGGTGGCCGGCGGCGGATGCTCCGGATTCCAGTATGAATACAATCTCGTACAGGAAAAGCCCGGAAGCGACGACACCGTTCTGCAAAAGGGCGACGCGGTGGTGCTGATCGATTCCATGAGCCTGGAATTCATGGGCGGTTCGGAGATCGACTTCGTCGATGATCTGATCGGCCAGGCGTTCCAGATCCGCAACCCCAATGCGGTGGCATCCTGCGGCTGCGGGACCAGTTTCGCGGTCTAGCCTTTGGCCGCGCGAAGCGGCTAAGCTCCCGTCAAAGCGGGAGGAAATTTGATGAAGCTTGAGCAGGCGCTGGACGCGGTGGTCGATACGGCCATCAGCGAGAAACGCATTGTCGGCAGCGTCTTGCTGGTGCGCAAGGATGGCCGCCCGCTCTACGAAAAGGCGCATGGTCTGGCCGATCGCGAGGCCGGACGCGCCATGTCGCGCGACACGATCTTTCGCCTGTCATCGGTGACCAAGCCCATCGTCGCCGCGACCATTCTGGCGCTGATGGAAGCGGGCAAGATCCGGCTTGATGACGCGGTCACAGTCTACCTGCCCGATTTCAAGCCTGCGCTGGCCGATGGTAGCGTGCCGGAGATCACCATCCACCATTTGCTGACGCACAGCGCCGGACTGGCCAGCGGGCCGCTGCTGACGCCAGCGGAAACGGCTGCGGGGGTCAATCGCTGGCACCTGGGGCGTGAAACGATCGTGGCGCGGCTGGCGGCGCAGGAGCTGTTGTTTGCGCCGGGCACGGGGTGGGCCTATGGGCCCTCGATCGACGTGCTTGGCGTGATCGCGGGGCAATTGGTGGGCGGCACGCTCGAAGACGCCATCATCCAATACGTAACCGGGCCGTTACAAATGGACGACACGCGGTTTGGCGTGCGCGACACAAGCCGGCTGGCGGCGGCCTATGCCGATGGGACAGAGGGCGCGGTGCTGATGGGCGATCCGCATAGCGTTGCCAATAATTGGGGCGGGGTGACCACCTATGATCCGGGGCGGATTTTCGACGCGCAGGCGTTTCAATCGGGGGGTGGTGGCGCTGCCGGTACGGGCCCTGATTTCATGAGGCTGCTTGAATGCCTGCGCAGCGGCGGCGGGCCGATCCTGCAGCGCGATACCGTCGCCATGGGCATGGCCAACCAGACCCCGCAACTGGCGCATGCGGTGAGCCCGGGGCTGCAGTTCAGCTATTTCGGGGCCTGGGTTGCCGACGCCAGAGCGGCGGGGCTGCCCGTGGCGCCCGGCACCAATCGCTGGGGCGGGATATACGGGCACCACTGGTTCGTTGATCAGGCCAATGGGCTCAGCGTGGTGTCGATGAGCAATACCGGGCTGGAGGGCAGCGACGGGGCCTATCGGGATGCAGTGTATGACGCGGTTTATGGTGCGCTCTAGTGTTGCCCCCTGCCCGTTGGAGGGCTAGTTTTCGGGCAACGGAGACTCCTCATGCGCATCGCTACCTGGAACATTAACGGCATCAAGGCCCGACTCGAATTGCTGGTCACCTGGCTGAGCCAGGAAAAGCCGGACATCGTGGTGTTGCAGGAGATCAAATCGGTCGATGAGGGCTTCCCGCGCGCCGAGATAGAGGCGCTGGGCTACAATGTCGAAACCCATGGCCAGAAGAGCTGGAATGGCGTGGCCATCCTGTCGCTGCTGCCGTTTGACGAGGTCACGCGCGGCCTGCCGGGCGATGACAGCGACGAGCAGGCGCGGCTGATCGAAGGCGTGTTTTCGGTCGAAAGCGGTGCGATCCGCGTTTGCGGCATCTATCTGCCGAACGGCAATCCGGTCGAGAGCGAGAAATTCCCCTACAAGCTGGCGTGGATGCGCCGGCTTGAGGCCTATGTGGCTGAGCGCCTGCTGCTCGAAGAACCATTCATCCTGCTGGGCGATTTCAACCTGATCCCGGCGCCGATTGATGCGCATGATCCCAAGGCGTGGTGGGGCGATGCACTGTATCGCCCCGAAAGTCTGGAGCGGTTCCGGACGCTGACCAATATGGGCATGACCGACGCGCTGCGGGCCACCACATCTGAGGAAGCCTATACGTTCTGGGACTTTCAGGCTGGGGCGTGGCGGCGCAATGCGGGCATCCGCATCGACCATCTGATGCTCTCGCCACAGGCGGCAGACCGGCTTGATGATGTACGGGTGCACAGGGATGTGCGCGGCTGGGAAAAGCCCAGCGATCACGTCCCTGTCGAAGGCCAGTTCAGCTTCTGATCAAACCCGAGGCCTGGCGCCGCGGGCGGCTTAGAAACCAGCAAATTGCGGGGCGATGGACTGAGCCAGAGCATTGGCTTCGGCCTGTTCATCAGCGGTCGAGAGCGAAATGGCGTGGTTGAGCTTTTCATCCACCCAGCCTGCATCGGCCGTGCCGCTGCAGCGCTGGTGGGAAATGGTCAGCCACATCAGGCCTTCCACCGGCTGGGCTTCGATGCCCTCAACGCCATTGAAAAGCAAATCGCCGAGCTGGGCCTGGGCCGGGCAATGTCCCTTGCGGGCCGCCAGTGAGAACCAGCGCGCGCTTTGCAACGGATTCACGCCCATTTCCTCTTCCTGCATGTAAAGCAGGCCGACGCGATACTGCGCATCGGCATCGCCGAAATAGCTGGCGGCGTGCAGCAAGAGTGCGTGGGAGCGATTGGCGTCGGCGGGAATGCCAGCGTCTGGCAGACCCTGCTTGTAGTAATCACCAACCTTGACGAAAGAGCGCGCGACGATATCGGCTTCAACGCCCTTGGGCGCGGCATCGGCGTGCTGATTGGCGATCTGGGCGAAATAGCCAAACGCCTTGACCGGATCGCGGGCAACGCCTTCGCCATTTTCATACATGGTGCCGAGCTGCCACATGGCCATGGGCTGGCCGGCATCAGCGGCATTCTGCAGTGCCGCGATCAACTCGCCGCTGGACACACCGCCACCTGCCCCATCGAGCATGTTGGCCATGTTCAGCGCAGCATCGGCCGCGGTTTGTGCGTGCACGGGCAGGATTGAGGCCGAGAAGGCCAAAACGGCTGCAATCGTCACGGAAATCAGGGATTTTTCCCTAATGGCCCGCATCGTACTCCTTTTGCCCACACCGAAGCGGGCTGCGTTCTTCTCGCGAACCCGGACATCCGGGCGCTGTTGTGGGGTGTCGAGCCTAACGGCCAAAGCTGGGTGGATCGACTGGCCTACCCGCGTGACGCTGCGCGGGGAAAGCGCTGTTAGGAAACTGTTAAACTTCGTTTGTGACCGCATTGAAGCCGCGCCCATCACAAGGATGGAATTGGCATCATCTGCATAGGGCATTGGTGTCAGCTGCGCGGCAGCTATAGCGTTGGTCACGTCGAAGTCTAACCTCCCACTGTATGCCAAACCGCTGGCAAAACTGCGTTTTCACGCGATCACCGGCAATTGTGCCAAATCTCTTGAACCTGACGGGGCTGTAACAATGCGTGCGCAGACACTGTCTTGCGCGCGATTGGCCATCCGCCCCAGATGTCCAAGCCAAGCTTGTTTAGGGTGAGATTGTGGCGACAAACATCGCCAAATGGTTGCGAGTTGGCCTGATAATTTCGATTCAGACCCGCTGTTGCTGAATCGTCACATAGCGCGGCCCGTCAGTGATTCCGCTCAGGCGTCGATCTCCAGCAACCGAGCCGCGGCACCGCGACCCGATAGCAGCGCGCCATGAACCGTGGCGTGATAAGCGAAATCGGTATGTTCGCCGGCAAAGAACAGAGTTTGGGATACGGGCGTCTTGAAGGATTCGAAATCTTCGGGCGTGCTGCCAAAGCCGGCATAGCTATAGGCGCCAAGGGCATGCGGATCGGTGGACCAATGGGTGGCAATGTGGGCGATGGGTTCGGGGATGGTCTCCCCAAAGACCTCACGCAGCACGTCCATAACGTCCGACACCATTTCGGCATCGGTCATGGCATCGGCGGCAAAGGCGTAATTGCCGAAGCTGAGCGGCAACAGGATGTTCTGATCTGAAAAGGTGCGGTAGTTCAGGATATAGGGCCAGCGACCCTTCACCTCATTGAGAACGCCGAAATACTGGACATCTGTCGGCCAGAACGGCTCGGCAAATTGCAGGGCCAGCTTGGTGACGGTACCCATGGGCATACGCTCAATGGCCCGCGTCAGCCTCTTGGGCAGAGGCGGATCAAAGGCAATGGCAGCCGCCTTGAGCACACCAAGCGGCGCGGTACAGATGACGTAATCAGCCTCGTAGGCGGTGTCGCCGACATAGACCGTTGCGCCATCATCTTCTTCATAGGCCACGGCGCGAACAGCAGCTTTTAGGGCTATGTCAAAGCCGGTGCTGAGTGGGGCAAGGATCGAGTCATAGCCGCTGAGCGGTATGACATCCTCGCCTTCAAAATTTTCATCAGCCGAGAAGTAGAAGGCAGAGAGCTGCTCGACCGGGCCGCCGGCGTCAAATTCAATGGCCGCGGTGACGTACCAGCGGAACACCGGATCTTCGAGCAAGCCCGGCGACACACGATCAAGGGCCTGGGCCAGCGTGGTGTCATCGTCAAGATCGTCCTCGATCAGGGCGGCCGCGTGTTCGGCGCGTGCATCAAGCCCATCGATATGCTCATCGCCGACATCGTCGCCCTGCGCTGTATAGACCTCCAGGGAGTCATCATCGGTCACAAAGGTGGTGCCATCGACATCGGCCAGCAACTGGCTGACCGGATTGCCATCGGGGCCGTGTATCCAGCCGGCACCCCATTCGAAGGGCGCGCCCAGTTGCCAATCGGTGTGGATGCGGCCGCCAATGCGGTCGCGCGCCTCAAGCACGAGAACATCATAGCCCTGGGCCATCAGCTCGTGCGCCGCCGCCAGACCCGCCATGCCGGCCCCGATGACGATGATGTCGTAATCGGTCCTTGCAGGCGCGCTCTGCGCCATAGCCCGTATTGGGGCCGTGCCCGCCATGCCTGCCGCGGCGACAATGCGGATGAAGCTTCGGCGGCTGACATCGTTCATATGGCTCTCCCCCATTGCCCCATAGTTTCGGGCTGGCGGCAGGACCGCAAGCAAAACCGCGGAAAATGGCAACGACCAGCCCCTTTTCGTGGGGGCTGGCCGTCAGCGCATTGCAATGGTGGTCGGGTTGCCTAGCTGAGGCGCTTGAGTGCCTCGGCAATGTGGTGACGCCGCTCGATGGCGGCTTCACGGCGGGCCTTTTGCTCCTCGATCACCTCTTCGGGCGCCTTGGCGACAAACTGCTCATTGCCCAGTTTCTTGTCGATCTGGGCGACTTCGCCATCGAGCTTGGTCACTTCCTTGGACAGGCGGGCCTTCTCGGTGGGGATGTCGATGAACTCGGCCAGGGGCAGTGCCCAGGTGGCTTCGCCAACCACGAACTGCGCCGATTCGCCGGGCACATCAGACTTTGGCGTGATCTCTTCGAGGCGTGCCAGACGGGTGATCAGCGAGGTGCCAGCCACGAGGCGACGCAGGGTCGTCTCATTGGCACCCACCACCACAAGCGGCAGCTTGGCGCTGGCGGGCACGTTCATCTCGCTGCGCACCGAACGGACATTGGTGATAACATCGATCAGCCAGGTCAGATCGGCATCGGCTTCGGCATCTTCCAAGCCAGCCAGATTAGGCCACTGGGTCAGGATCAGCATGGATTCACGCGGTGCACCGAACTTGCCCGTTTCAGCCCAGAGCTCTTCGGTGACGAAGGGCATGAATGGGTGCAGGATGGTCAGAATCTGATCGAGCGCCCAGGCTGCCGTGGCGCGGGTTTCAGCCTTGGCCGCTTCGTCCTCGCCCATGAAGACGGGCTTGGCGAACTCGACATACCAATCGCAGAAGGTGCCCCAGACAAAGTCATAGGCCGCATTGGCGGCTTCGTTGAACTTGTAGTCTACAATGCCCTGGGTGACGGCGGCGGCACCGCGCGCAGTGGCCCCGACGATCCAGCGATTGAGTGGCAGCTTGTTGGCCTTGGGATCATACCCCTCGACGCGACGGCATTCGTTCATCTCCAGGAAGCGCGCCGCGTTCCAGATCTTGGTGACGAAGTTGCGGTAACCCTCGACCCGGCTCATGGAGAGCTTGAGATCGCGGCCCTGCGCAGCCATGGCCGCGAGGGTGAAGCGCGTGGCATCGGCACCATACTGATCGATCAGCGCCAGGGGATCGATAACGTTCCCCTTGGTCTTGCTCATCTTCTGGCCCTTTTCGTCACGGACCAGGGCATGCATGTAAACGGTGTGGAAGGGCTCTTCATCGAGGAATTCGAGGCCCATCATCATCATGCGGGCGACCCAGAAGAAGATGATGTCAAAGCCGGTGACCAGCACGTCGGTGGGATAATAACGGCGCAGTTCGGCCGTATCATCGGGCCAGCCCAGGGTCGAGAACGGCCACAGCGCCGAGGAGAACCAGGTGTCAAGAACGTCTTCATCGCGGCGCAGTTCAACCGGCTTGCCGTAATGAGCGTCGGCCAGAGCCTGTGCTTCTTCGGCCGAGGAGGCGACGAACGCTTCCTGATCGGGGCCATACCAGGCCGGGATCTGGTGACCCCACCACAGCTGGCGCGAAATGCACCATGGCTTGATGTTTTCGAGCCAGGCGAAATAGGTGTTTTCATACTGCTGGGGCACGAACTTCGTGCGGCCCTCGCGTACAGCCGCCAAAGCTGGCTTGGCCAGCACGTCGGCCTTGACCCACCACTGGTCGGTCAGGAAGGGCTCGATGACGACCAGCTTGGTCTTCTCGTCATGCGGCACCATGATCTTCTTGGCTTCGATGTGATCAAGGCCGCGGGTCTCATTGTCCTCAGCCAGTGCGGTCAGATCATCGACGATCGCCTTGCGCGCTGCGAAGCGCTCAAGCCCGCGGTATTTTTCGGGCACGAATTCGGCATCAATAATGTTGCCGGCTGTGGTGAAGACGTTGATCTGTTCAAGATCATTGCGAACACCAACCTCGAAATCGTTGAAATCGTGGGCCGGGGTGATCTTGACCGCGCCGGTGCCCAGTTCGGGATCGGCATATTCATCGGCGACGATGGGAATACGGCGGCCAACCAGCGGCAGATCGACAAACTTGCCGACCAGGGCGGCGTAGCGCTCGTCTTCAGGGTGCACGGCAATGCCGCTATCGCCCAGCATGGTCTCGGGACGAGTGGTGGCCACGATGATGTAATCGCGGGTTTCGTGCCCGGTGACATTGCCCTCTTCGTCCACGATCGGGAACTGGTAGGTTACGCCATCGGCCAGCGGATAGCGCAGGTGCCACATATGGCCCTTGATCTCGATGTTCTCGACTTCAAGATCGGAAATGGCCGTCTCCAGACCCGGATGCCAGTTGACCAAACGCTTGGCGCGATAGATCAGGCCACGGCTGTGCAGTTCGACAAACACCTTGGTGACGGCGCGGACCATCTGATCGTCCGGCGCGCCGTTTTCACCCATGGTGAAGCGTTCACGCGAAAAGTCAGCCGAAGCGCCCAAGCGCTTGAGCTGGTTCATGATCGTGCCGCCGCTCTCGGACTTCCACTCCCAGACGCGCTCGACGAATTTCTCGCGGCCCATCTCGCGGCGGCCGGGCTGCTGACGCTCCATCAGCTGGCGCTCGACGATCATCTGGGTGGCGATGCCGGCATGGTCGGTGCCGGGCTGCCAGAGCACGTCCTTTTTGAGCATGCGATTGAAGCGGACCAGAATGTCCTGAATGGTGTTGTTGAGCGCGTGCCCGATATGCAGCGAGCCGGTCACATTGGGTGGCGGGATGACAATGGTGAAGGTCTCGGCACCGGGCGCGGCCCCTGCCCCGGCAGCAAAGGCATCGGCCTTCAGCCAGTCGGCATAGACGCGGTTTTCGACCGCGCCGGGCTCATAGGACTTTTCAAGCATTGGTCACTCGCAACAGCAGCAACCCGCCAAGCGGCGCTTCTCATTGGAGAAAGACCTGACGGGTCGGACAAAAGGTTGGGCTGACTTCAAGCAAATGCGCGATGCGGGGTCAACCGTATCGCGCATGCAGGACCGTCAGAGATGTCTTTGACAGGCTATTCGCCGCGCGAAACGCGGGCGATTTCCTTTTCCACCATGCGCTCGACAACGGCGGGCAGATTTTCATCCAGCCATTCCTTGAGCATCGGGCGCAGCATGTCGCGCATCAGGGATTCGATAGTGGCGCCGGCATTGCCCAGCCCCAGACCATTGAGCTTGGTCATCGAGCTGCGCACGGCAGCCTGAGTGGTGGGCTCGAGCAGCTGGCTGGCCATATCGCTGGAAAGCGTGGCATCCGGCATTGGCGCGGCCTGGGCGATCGATGGCTGCGGGGCCGGTGCTTCGCTGGCCATTTCAGGCTCAGGATTGAAGGACGGCATGTCCAGATCGGCTGCGGCCTCGGGCTCTGGATTGAACGCGGGAATATCGAATTCTTCCTCGGCAACAGGCTCAGGCGCTGGCTTTGGAGCCGGCTTGGGCGCAGGCGCGGCGACCACTTCGGCGGCGGGCTTTGGCGGTGGCTCGGGGGGATCGAACGATGGCAGATCGTCGTCATCATCCTCGGCAGCAGGTGCAAAGCTGATGTCTTCCGGGTCAACAAGGCCGGGAGTAGTAGCCGCTTCGGGTTCGCTTTCTTCATCGACCGGGGTATCGGCCAGGATCGAATCGAAACTGAAGCCGGCGATATCGTCCTCGGCTTCGGCTTCATCGACGATCTGGGTGGCGCTGAGGGTCAACGGCTCGATATCGTCGAGCATGTCGCTGAGGTCACGGTCGTCGGCGCCTGCGGCTGCCGGACTGGCCGGTGCGGCCTCCATGGGATCCTCGGCCGCCTGAATGGAAGGTCGGCGCGGCACCCCCGCTGCATCATCATCCGCTATGATCTGCCGAATGGACGACAGAATCTCGTCCATCGAGGGTTCTTTGTGTGCCGGCTTGTTCATAGGTGCCTCTTACTCATGCGCTCGAACCGGAAAAATTAGGCCTCCGCCAACGCGGCCGAATCCTGATTCGTGAACAACACCTTAGACCGGACTGCAAAAATTAGGAATCATCACGGCGACCATACAAGTGGTCTTCCACTAAAACTTGTGGCCGGGCAGAGCCCGGCCACCAAGGATGGACGCCGATGTGGGTGCGTTACTCGGAAACACTGCGCAGTTCGGCCCAGACATCGTCGACAGCCTGGGTGTAGCGCACGGCCGACTTGATCTCGACATTGAGCCCGAGATCAGCGGCGGTCAGGTGGCCCATGGCCGCCAGCAGCGAGAAGGTGGCGATGACCTTGTTGGATGAGGCGTTGATCAGGGTTTCGCGGGCGCTGGTCAGTTCGGCCTGCGCATTGAGCACGTCGAGCGTGGTACGGGTGCCCAGATCGCGTTCCTGAATGACGCCATCGACCACAGTGCGACCAGCGGAAACCGCGGCATTGGCGGCCTGGATCTGCGCATCGGCACTCTGGATGCCGGCCCAGGCCGAGATCACGGCCTCGCGGATCTTGTCATAGGCGGACATGGCGTCCACTTCGGACTTGATCTGCTCGATATTGGCCTTGCGCACGCTGGCACCAATGGAGCCACCAGCATAGATCGGCACGGTGATCTGGAAGCCAATGGTGCCACTGATGCCGTCCGTTGCGCCCTTGGTGGGACCGGTTGCCTTGGTGCCGACGGAGCCATTGATGGTGGCCTTGGGGCCAAAGGCAGCCTGTGCCCCATCGCTGGTGGCCTGCGCGGCGCGGATGGCGGCCTTGGCCATCATGATGGCCGGATGACCCACTTCGGCCTCGGCAATCGCGGTGGGCAGGCTGTTGGGGATCAGGCGGGCGAAATTGTGCGAAGCGTCGAGGTTCTGCGGCGCCACACCAACATAACGCTGGAATGTCGCCTGGCTAACTTCGAGGCTGTTGACGGCGGCACGATAGGCGGCATCGCCCTGTGCGAGGCGGGCTTCGGCCTGGGCGACATCGATCCGGGTACCTTCGCCAACATCAAGGCGATCGCGCGAGGACTGCAGCTGGGCAGAGTAGAAATTGCGGTTTTCCTGGCGCAGGGCGACAAGCTGGCGACCGCTATAGACAGCCATATAGGCCTGGATGACTTCAAGCAGAACGGTCTGCTCGGTGCTGCGGATCTGATATTCGGCAGCATCGGCACCGGCGCGCGCCGCTTCGATCTTGGCTTCGGTCTGATAGTTGTCGAAAATGGTCTGGTTGTAGGACAGCCCTGTGGTCAGCGAGGTACCATCATTGAAGTTATCATTGATGATGCTCCAATTGTAATTGCCGCTGATGGAAGCCCCGATGGTGGGACGCTTGGCTGACTCGGCCAGTGCGATGTTTTCCGCGCTCGCCTTGGCATTGAGCAAGGCTGCCTTGAGGTCCGGCGCATGATCATAGGCGGCGGTCAACGCCTGCGCGATTGATTGTGCCTGTGCACCACCAACCGCAAACGCACTCACAGCCAAAGCCAGCACACTTGCGACCAATTTCCCGCGAAAACTCATGGCCCGCCTCTCCAATAACCCTCAAACTTTATGCATCGCAGGTGGGGTTCACAACCTGCTACGGCAATCCCTACCGAAGTTTAATGTGCGAAAGCTCGCGCATAGTGCCTGAGTAGCAACAGCGTGATTGTCTCACGCATCAATAGAGAAACTGTGTACTAAAAGACGAATTCGACATCAGGCTGGGCCTGATCGAGCAGTGGCAGCGTGGCGTTGAACTCACCGCGCGCGGTGATGGACTTGCCGGATTTCACAAACACATTGGCTACGGCGACGCCGCCCGTGCGGATCAGCGCAATCAGGCGACCGCCATCATTGAGCGCCGCCAGCATGGCGTCTGGCACGCTGTCGAGCGCCCCCTGCACAACGATGACATCGAACTTGCCGCGGCCGATCCAGGAGATATCGCCAGCAATGATGGTGGCATTGTCGATCCCGAGTTCCTCAAGATTGCGGCTGGCGATCTTGGCCAGCTCGGCATTGGCTTCCAGACCGGTCACTGATGCGGCCAGCCCTGCCATGACGGCGGTGCCATAGCCGGTGCCGGCGCCGATATCGAGCACGGCATCGTCATCTGAAAGCTCTGCGAGCTGCAGCAGCTTGGCGAGCGTGGCCGGCGCCATCATGAAACGGCGCTCGGGTCCCTGCCCCAGCCAGTGAATATCGTCGATATAGGCAACAGACTGGCGATCGGCGGGCACGAAGCGCTCGCGGGGCAGCTTGCCCATCTCGGCCAGAAGCGCCCATTCGGTCACACCACTGGTGCGCAACTGGTTGTCGACCATCCTTGCGCGCAACTGCTCAAACTGTGTCATCAATGTCGTCCGTCCATGCCGCGTCATATGCTGGACGTGAATATCCCCACCCCTGCACTCTTGGCAAGGCGCGATGGTGCGGCGCGACAAAATGAGCGGCGCATGGGTGCTATGTGCTGGGGAAAACTGGAGGCCACGTCCGGAATTGAACCGGAGTACGCGGATTTGCAATCCGCTGCGTAACCACTCCGCCACGTGGCCTCACGAAGGCTGTACCTATTGGACAGCAACTCCTTATGCAAGACCCCAGCTAACGGAGGATGAATTTTCTGAAACTCGCCCGTCAGAAACCGTGCCGGTTCGCTGAAATCTGTTGCGCGCTCGACCCCTGGCAGACGCCCCCGAAAGCAGACCACGCGATTTAGTATCCAGATCCCGACCGGTTCCCCGGGACGCAGCCCAAGACGTCATCGGGTAATGGGTGGCGTACCCAGTACTCTCCTTGGGTGGGGCGGCATTCACAGCCACGGCTTTGCGTATGTGAGAGCTGATTCCAGATCGGGGATTTCAGGGTGCCAGTGTTTTTCCCATTCAAGACTGACGGCAGCTGATACGGGCGGGAATTCGGTCAGCACCCTAGCCAGGCCAGCAGCGGGAAAACTACCAGTTCCGGGGAGCACGTATTGGCGTTTGCCGGCGCGCAACAGGCTGTCCTTGACGTGCAGATGCGCCAGGCGCGCACCGATAATCTCGTGGGTCTGCGCAAGCGCGTTTCCAGCAGCCCAGGTGTGATGGGTATCCCAGAGAATCGGGGCATCCCGAAAGCGATTGCAGAACGCTTCCAGCGCCTGGTTGGCACAGAGCAAGCCGTGGGTTTCGATCAGCAGTTGCGCCTTGATACCCTGCGCTGCGCGCAGGGCCTCCCATTGCTCGAAGCGCGCCTGGGCCAGGTCGAGCATTTCGCTATCAAGTGTCTCACCCTTGCCATCGAAGACGCGCAAGAAACGCGCCCCGGCGGCGTCGGCCCATTGTGCCAGTTTCTGGAGCGGCGCAAAGTCGAAGGTCTCGTCGAACAGGCGGTGGGAGCTACCCATCACCGGAACTTTTATATCTGCATCGCCCAAACAGGCTGTCAAATCCGCGGGCTGGCCGAATTCGCTGGCAAGATTTTGAGTCAGGTCATTGCTGCCCGACAGGGTCCTCACCTCAACCATGGGAATGTCGTGGGCCTGCGCAAGCTCGATAGACTGTCTGAGGGTGCGTTGCGGGCAACCCAGGGTCGAAAAACAAGTGACCAACACCATCAGGCTATCCTGTCGAGTGATTGTTCCAGAACCGGGTCAAGTGGTGGCAGGCCCGCCACAAAGCGTTCAATCTCGTTGATCGCAGCTTCTGCCAAACTGTGCAGTTCATTGCCCATGGTACCAGCGATATGAGGTGTGAGCACCAGATTGGGCAGGTCATAAAAGGGGCTGTCGGGCGGAAATGGCTCGGGATCGGGCGTATCGATCCACGCCCGGATGCGACCGCTCTGGAGCTCGGCAAGCAAGGCATCATGATTGACCAGCCAGCCGCGGGCCGTGTTGATCAGGACGGCATCGTCGCGCATCAGGCCCAGTTCGCGGGCGCCGATCATGTGACGTGTTTCAGGCAGAATGGGCGCGTGCAGGGAAACCGTGTGCGACCATTCCAGCAATTGGTCGAGCCCCATCGCCTGGGCGCCCATCTTCTCCACATCGGCAGGGCTGGCGAACGGATCGTACACAGCCACAGCATATCCCGAGCGAACCAGCATCGCGATGACCAGACGCCCAATTCTGGAGGCCCCGACAATACCAATGCGACGGCCGTAATTGCCGAGATGGGAAACATCCAGTCCGATACGCGAGCCAAAGCCCTGCGCGCCGCGCTGCTGGCGGTTGATATCGCGGATATTGATGACGTCCTTGCCGGTCATGATGATGGCCGCATAGGTGAATTCAGCAACAGGAACGGCCATCGCCGCTACCGCCGAGGTAATGGGAATGCCGGCGCGCCAGAATGCGGGGGTTGTGATCGCGCGTATCGAAGCAGCGGCATAGGCGACCAGCCGCAGGTTTGGCGCCTTTTCCAAAAGGTCTTGGTCCAGAGCTGGAGCGCCCCAGGCACCCACTATTATCTCGGCCTGCTTGAGGAGTGCGGCAGCCTCCGGCGTTTTGAAGTCGGTATAGGAGACCGGCGAGAGCACATCGGCAACGGCCTGCAGCCGGACCCATTGTTCGGCGCCAAAGATGCGCGGCACCAGGCCCTGGTTCATGGCAAAGACAAGTTTGGGTCTTGTTGGCGTATCGGACATCTCGACTCTCAAAAAACCTTGGGGCTGCTGGACGGCTGGCAGGTCTGGGCAATCAGGAACGTGGTCTCGATGTTGGTGTATCGAGCCATCAGGCAAATTCGCGCTAGTAGTTCCAGAGCGTGCCATCTTCCAGGCGAACGACCGGATGGCTACCGGGATTGTAGCTGTAGCGCGCAGCCTGCTGCTCGTTGAAATCGACACCTAGACCAGGGGCATCGCTGACATGAAACATGCCGTTTTCCATGCGGTGTTCGGAGGGGAACAAGGCGTCGCATTCGGGTGTGCCGAGCACGAGATATTCCTGAATGCCGAAATTGGGCGCCCATGCATTGAGGTGGGCCTGGGCCGCCATGCAGAGCGGTGAATGACTCGGTGCGCCGTGGAAGCCGGTGCGCACATGGTGCATTCCGGCAAGGTCGACGATGCGTTTGACGTGGGTAATGCCACCCGCATAGGTGACGGCGACGCGAATGAAGTCGATCAACTCATTCTCGATAAGCTTGTTGCAGTCCCAGATCGAATTGAAGACTTCCCCGATGGCGACAGGCACGGTGGAATGCTGGCGCAGCAGTTTGAGCGCGTCCTGATCCTCGGCCGGGGTGGGGTCTTCAAGCCAGAACAGGTTCACCGGCTCGACTGCCTTGGCAAATTCGGCGGCTTCACGGGGTAGCAGGCGCTGATGCACGTCGTGCAATATCTTGAGGTCCGGGCCGAAGCGCTCGCGGATCTGTGCCAGCGCACCGGGCATGTAGCGCATGTAGCGATCGGTGTCCCAGATCTGCACTTTGGGCCGGATGCCGCTGAAGTCGGTAATGTAGTTCCTGGTGTCACCCTTGGTCTCGGAGACGCCGTAGCCCGTGGTCGGCATGCCGGGAATGCCGCATTGAACGCGGACGGCCTTGTAGCCCTGCTCGACGTAGTAGGCGATGGAGTCCATCAGGTCTTCGAGATCGGCGCCTGTAGCGTGGGCATAGACCAGCGCGCCCTCGCGGCTCTTGCCACCAAACAGCTGATAAAGCGGCATGCCGGCCAGTTTTGCCTTGATGTCCCACAGCGCCATGTCGATGGCGCCAAAAGCAGCCATGGCAATCGGGCCGCGGCGAAAATAGGCGCCGCGATAGAAAAACTGCCAGATGTCTTCGCTATTGCGCGGATCCATGCCGATCAGATTGGGGATAAGATAGTCCTGCAGATAGGCAGCAGGCAGGGTTTCGCGATTGTTCAGAGTAGCGTCGCCCAGACCGTAGATGCCCTGGTCGGTGATGATCTTGAGCGTGACATAGTTCTTGGCGGGACCGCCGACGAACACTTTGGCACCGGTAATCTTCATGGCGACACTCTCCGTTGCGGGGGCACAAAATCAGGACAGGTGGGACACATCCGTCCAGTTCTCGTTGTTGCGGATCAGATCAATCAGCTGCTGATACTGACTGCCTTCACGGAAGGTCGGATAAGGCTCGACCGTCTCGCCGCTGATGTCTTTGACAAATTCTCGGGCCAAATAGTGCCAGCACTGCTCGGTTTCGCCGTCGACGTTCGGCACGGCATCGGCAATGGATTGGGGCAGCGCGATTTCCTGCCACTGCTTGTCCTCGCCCCACAGGTAGAGCTGGCCGCTGCCGTAGTGGCCCTTGATATAGATTGCCCCCTGTTTGCCGTAGAAGACGATGTGATCTTCATGGAAGCGTGGCACCAGGCCGCCATGTTTGAACAGGACCGATACCGGCTTGTCGGCCAGCGGGCTCAGCACCTTTGCCATCACGGTATAAGACCATTCCACATTGCTCTGGCCCCAGGTCAGCGCGGGATCGGTGATATCCTTCGGGATGAAATTTCGCCGCGTTGCGAAATTGTGCACGCCCTCGACAATGGGCGCCTTGCCCAGATCGTCGCGCACATCACCGATGATCGAGACGATCTTATCGCCGACGACGGATGTCACGATGGAGAGCGTGTGGGTGAAATTGTTATTGAGACGACCACCGCCATCTTCCTGGCGATGCGACCAGCCAAAGGGAATATCCCGCTCCAGATTGAAGTGCGAGATGCACTCAATTTCTGTGGGTTCGCCAATAGCGCCAGCGGCAACCAGTTGACGGGCATGCAGGACACTAGGCGCATAGCGGAAGCTGGCGGCGTAGGCGGTTTTGACGTTGTTCTGCTGAGCAAGCTGGTACAGCTCGACCGCCGTTTCACCGCTGGCCGTCAGCGGCTTGTCGCTGAAAACGTGACACCCGGCGGCGATGGCCTGTTTGATCGGTTCGTAATGGGCGCCGCCGGGCGTGGCGATAGAAACGATGTCCGGCTGGCAGGCGTTCAGCGCTTCCTGCCAACTGGTGCCCGAATAGGGGATGGCCAGTTTGCCAGCGACTTCGGAGACCACGCCCGCCGTTCGGCCAACAATGCCGACAATTTCGGCGCCAGCGGCACGAAACGCGTCAGCGTGCCCCTGTGCAGCGAAGCCTGTGCCAGCAATCAAGACCTTCAACTTAGGAGTCATCTGTTCACCTGAAAGTGCAGCGTGCGAAGAGGGGCCGCGCCTCTTCCGTGACGTGGTTTTGGTGTTTGTGGGGGGCGAGCGCGCAGGAGGGATCAGCGCGCTCGCGGACGATCAGGAGAACACCTGGCCGCCATTGATGTCGACGCAAACGCCCGTCATGAACGAAGACTCGTCGGAGGCCAGGAAGGCCACGAGATTGGCTACTTCTTCAGAGGTTCCCTCGCGCTTGAGCGGGGTGGCGGCAGCCACCTTGGTGCGGACTTCAGGCTTGGTGAAGATGTTGTGGAAGTCGGTGTCGATCATGCCCGGACAGACCGAGTTGACCCGAATATCGGGGGCCAGTTCCTTGGCCATGCCGCGCGTCATGGTCATGACCGCGCCCTTGGATGCGCCATAAGCCAGTGCGCCACCCCCTGCCCCGTCGCGCCCGGCCTGCGACGCCATGGTGACGATCGTGCTGCCAGCGCCCATATGCGGCGCCGAGGCTTTGACCACGCGCAGCAGCGAGGTCACGTTGAGGTCCATTACATTGTTCCAGTGCTCGACATCCATTTCGGCAATGGTTTTGCGCGCCAGAATACCGCCAGTGATGTGAGCAAGGATATCGATCTTTCCGAATTCCTTGACCGTGCGGGCGACCAGCGCGTCGACATCGGCCTGCACTGTCATGTCACCCTGCAGCGCAAACGCCCGGCCGCCTGCAGCGGTAATCTCCTCAACGGCGGATTTCGCCCCTGCATCGCTCTTGTAGTAGTTGATGGCAACAGCGGCGCCGGCCTGTGCCAGACGCATCACGCAGGCGCGGCCAATGTCGCGACCACCGCCGGTGACGATGGCGATTTTTCCATCCATGTTCATGCTCGTATTCCTAACGTTGACGTATGATTTCAGGCTTCGAATGACTTCTGGACGACGACCTTGAAGGTGCGCTGCGCCTCATCGGTGAAGTAGAAGTCGGCGTTGTATCCCTGGTCATCCAGGAAGTGGAAAACCCGCTTGGGCTGGCTCAATTTGTAGGGAACCAGCAGCGTGGCGATGCGGTGATGGCGCGACGGCGCGAAGCTCGCCCTGATATTGGAGCTTACAGGCAGACCCTCGATTTCGCTGGGGTCGACACCGTCATAACCGGTTTCCTGCGCCAGCTTGGGCATGCCCGCCGAAGACCAGACGAACTGGCCGTAAAACCCGGCCTTGTCACCGCTATAGCGGAAGGTATCGGTGCCCACCTGCATCTTGCTGTTGGCATGCAGCAGCCAGTCCAGCGCGACCGGTTCGGACGCATCGACACTGTCGACGACCAGAAAATAGGAGTCGTGGATGAAGTAGACTTCGCGCGCGACGCTGGTGACCTGGGGGGACAAGGTTGCATAGGCGGGTGTCGCATCGCCGCGGATATAGATGTGGTCACCGCGATCTTCGGCATGGGTCAACTGGCCGTTCGAACGCAGGGCAATTGACTTGTCGGCCCCGGCATACTGCCCCTGACCATTGATCAGAATGGCATTTTTGGAGCGGGTCTGGCGGCGCCAAGTCTTGTGCATGGAGCTGTTGAAGGCGACGTAATAGCCGCTCTGGATCGCCAGATCCTCGCCATAGGCCGCCATGACGAAGGCGTTCTGATCACCATGGCTGTGGCTGATCGAACCATAGGGGCTGCTCTTCATCACGAAATGGATGTGCTCGTCGGGATTATCCTCGCGCAGCTGAATGGCGGCCCAGCCAATGCCCCTGAACCATTTCAGCTTTTCCTGCTCGGACGGCGCGACCGCTTGCACCATCGGGAAGTCGTGGCGATAGACCAGCTCATCGAAATTGAGATCCCACCAGCCGTAATTGTAGAATTCCATCTCCGTGCCGGGATCGTTGCGGTTGATCTCCTCGAAGAACCACTGATAGGCGCCATTGCCCGTGACGCCGGCGAACTGGCGCAGATTGTAGCCAATCTTGAGACAGGGCAGATCACCCATGGTGGAGTCGTCGCCAAAGGTGGCCCGCCGTGTGTCAGGCGCCTTGGTGTAGAGCGGGAAGTCGCCGGTCTTCTGGAAGAAGGGGCGCTTGTAGAGGTCAAAGCCCATGAACGAGCGCAGCAGATTGGCTGCCTCGATCAGATAGGCCATGCCGGTCATCCAGTAATGTGGACCTTCGGCCCAGCCCCCGTCGCTGTCGCCCCAGGGCGAATAGAGCGTGGAGAGAAATTCGACCGTGTAGTTGAGCCAGTCTTCGGCCTCGGGTTCCTCGCCCAGCAGGGCGATACAGGCAGGTACCAGCACAGCCGAGAGCGAGCGCACGGCATGGCTGTCATAGGGGAATACGTGGATATTGGCGTGGCGCATGACGTGCTCAGCGACTTCGCGCGTGCGGGTCAGCAGCGCCTGCCGCACCGTAGTACGCTCGTCTTCGCTGAGCTGATCGTGCAGCCAGTCATACCCCCAGGCCAGCGCAACGGTGACCCGGAACGCCCACTCATCGGTATAGGTGCGCGAGGTCGTCCCAGCCGGGTCCCAGGCGGCCACGGCAAGCAGCCATTGTTTGGCGCGATCCAGCATGGCCTGATCACTGGTGACCTTGCCGCCAATCGCCAGATGGCGAATGGCATAGATCAGTTCCTGACACTGGATATAGGTGGCGCGCCAGACGGCCGGCGTGCGCTTATTGCCCGGATAGGGAGGCGGCTCGGCGATGATGTCGCGCTCCAGCCAGGGCGTCACCGAAGCATCGAAGAAGCGCTGCCAGGCGCCGTGTTCGGGGTCGTCGGATACAGCCTGGGAAAACTGCTGCAGGCTCTGCGGGTTCAGCCACAATCGGGGATGGCTCATATTGCAGTGGGCATAGCGCGTGGCACGGTCGGCCAGCGGCGTCTCGGGCAGATCCGTGCCCAGATCGAACTGGCGGACCGTGCTCCAGTCGGAATCAAGGGCGCCGCTATGGGCGTCGCAAGTCGCGTAACGCCAGAAATAGTGGCCCGGCCCCAACGCGGCGTCTGGCGTGAAGAAGTTCAGCGGAATGGGTTTGAACTCGTGCGTCGCTTTGGCGGGGAAACGCTCATCGGTCGACACCTGCAGAGTGTAGCGCGCGCCACTATCGACCACGGGCAGCCAGCTGAAGCGTGGCGGATTTTCAGTCAGCACGGATTTCTGGTCCGGCCAGTATTGCGTGGTGAGCGCAGCCGCGGCCGGTTGATCAAGATAGGTTTCGTGGGAACGCGGCGTGGCGGGGCTCATCGACACAGTGTCCTTGCAAATGGAAAAGAGGACCGGCTCGCCACCTGGGAGGATGGCGAGCCGGGACGGCCGCTGCTAGCCGCCGTATTGGCGTGCATAGGCCGAGTTCATCACCTCAATCACCTGGTCGTAGCCCATGCGGTTGAGGGTCGCGATGTAGTCATCCCAGTCGGCATCGACATCGCCGCTGCCCAGGATCCAGGCCTGCTGGCGCTCAAGCATGTAGGTGCGCAGCGAGGGCCAGTACTTGTCGTAGACCGCCTGCTCTTCCTGATTGAAGGCGACGCCCAGGAACTGGTCGATCAGCAGATCATTTGCCTGGTAAAGCGCAATACCTTCGCGGGCAGCTTCGGAGGTCCACTGGTCCTCGTAGCGATAATCCTGCCAGTAGCCGCGATAGATCTGCGCCCCCACCAGATACATCTGGCTGTTGACCGGGCTATCGCTGTTGAGCACGGCGTCGGTATAGACCGGCTGGCCGTCGATCATGTTCCAGGTCTCGCCTTCGACGCCGAAGTTGGACAGATTGCGTCCCTCTTCAGTGAAGAAGAAATCGAAGTACTTGATGGTCTCGATCGGATGCTCGTTCATGTAGCTGATGGCCCAGCCATCAGGCTTGATCGGGATGCGACGGTGCTCTTCCATCCGCACACCTGCAGCCGAAGCCGGGGGCAGGAAAGGAATGAAGTTGAAGCCGTCGATCTTGTCGGCCAGAGCGGCATTGTAGCCCGAGGTCGAGGCGAACCAGTCATGGGTCGAGCCACCAAGATTTTCGGACAGCAGGTAGTCGCGCGAGGAGGAACCGCGGGTAAAGATTTCCGCGTCGATCAGGCCTTCAGCATACCAGTCGGCGATATGGCCAAGGCCAATCCGATAGGCTTCCTGCGCGTAGGGATGGACCAGCTTGCCATCACCGTTGACGTAGAAATCGTGATAGGTATCCGAGCCCGATGAGCGCGCATCCCACAGCGTGAGCAGGCGGTTCACTTCTTCCCACTGGCGCGCGAAATAGGGAATCTCATCCTTTTTGCCGTTGCCGTTGGGGTCCTGATCGCGGAAGGCAACGAGGACGTCGTGATATTCGTCTACGGTCTGGGGCTGCTCCAGCCCCAGCTTGTCGAGCCAATCCTGACGAATGTACCAGGCCCGGCCAAACTCACCGTCAGGCAGGTAAGGGATGTAGTAGTAGTTGCCGTCATAGGCAGAAATGGCTTCCATCAGACCGGGGTGGCTATCCCAGAAAGCCTGGATATGGGGGGCATGCTCCTTGACCAGATCGTTGAGCGGCAGGAAGGCGCCTTCCGGGCCGTACTGATTGACCGGCTGCTGGATCAGGTGGCCGCCGACGATGTCGGGCATGTTGCCTTGAGCCAGCAGCAGGTTCATCGCTTCGGCAGCGTCAGTGGTATTCTTGCCGGCGGTCTGGTCGACCAGCGAAATGCCGGTCATCTCGCGAGCGGCCAGTTCGACAGGATATATCTGGGTCGTATCGCCCCCCACACCATAGCCCTGGGCACGCGGCCAGTGCATGTGGATGGTCAGCTCGAGCGGATCTTCGACGATCCGCAGATCCTGGGCCAGCGCGGGGGCGGTCAGCGCGGTCGATCCGAGCATGAGCAGCGACAAAGTCACGGGTAGAGTTCGCATGTTTTCCTCCTTGATGCGACGTTGGGTCATTCCTTCACTCCGCCCAGCAGGATGCCCTTGCTGAAGTATTTCTGGAGGAAGGGGTAGATGAGCAGGATCGGGATGATCGAGCAGACAATGATCGCCGCACTGACCGTCTCGAACGAATAGGCCGAGGTCAGCAGCGTGTTGGCGAAAGCTTCATCGTCGGACAGCTCGACGATGACGTGGCGCAGATAGACCTGCAGCGGGATCTTGTCCTGGTCCTGAAGCAGGATCATTGCCCAGAAGAAGCCGTTCCAGCGTGAGACGATGCAGAACAGTGCGACCGTAGCGATGGCCGGTTTGCTCAGCGGCATGTAGACCTTCCAGAGAACCTGGAACTCGTTGGCACCGTCCATCCGGGCCGCTTCTTCAAAGCTCTGCGGGATACCTTCAAAGAAGTTGCGCAGCAGGATGATGTTGAAGCCGTTGACCGCAAAACCGATGATGATGCCGAAATAGCTGTCGAGCAGCCCCAGATCGCGCATGTTCAGGAAGAACGGGATCATGCCGGCGTTGAACCACATGGTGAAGGCCACCATCAGGTTCCAGAACCGACGCCCCCATAGCTGCGGCCGCGACAGGGCGTAGGCACCGGGGATAATGAACACCAGGCTCATCAGCGTGCCGCCGATCGTGTAGATGAAGGTGTTCTTGTACGAGGTCCAGAACTCGGGCTCAGACAGCACACGCTTGTAAGCTTCGAGCGTGAAACCGACTGGCGTCAGGATCACATTGCCCGCCCGTGCCTCAAAGCCGGTGCTCAGCGACAGCGAGGTGATGTAGATGAACGGATACAGGGCCGACAGCGCGAAGATGGTGATCAGCACCATGTTCAGGATGACGAAGAGCTTGTCGCCGCGCGAGTACAGATTCATGTTGGTCATGGCTTGTCTCCGATCACCAGAGCGACGTGCGTGAGTAGCGTTTTGAGATGGTGTTGGCGGTCATCACCAGGACGAAGGCGACAACGGCATTGAACAGGCCGGCGGCAGCAGCGAGATCGTACTGTCCGCCCTGAATGCCCTGGCGGTAGATGAAGGTGTTGACCACGTCGGCCGTCTCGTAGGTCGCCGGCTGGTAAAGCAGGATGATCATCTCGAAGGAGACTTCGAGCATGTTGCCGATGCGGATAATCAGCATGATGATGATAGTGGGCATGATCGAGGGGATGGTGATCTTCCAGATCATCTGCCAGCGGGACGCACCATCGACCACGGCGCTCTCGTAGAGGGTCGGCGAAACCCCGGCGATGGCGGCCAGATAGGCGATCGACTGGAAGCCGGCCTCCTGCCAGATGGTGGTGCCCACAAAGATCGGCCGGAACCATTCGGGCTTGGTCAGGAAGTAGACCGAGCTGACGCCGAACCAACCCAGCACGGTGTTGACGATGCCCGCTGATGGCGCGAAGGCCGTTATGACGATGCCGGCAATGATCACCGAGGAGATGAAGTGCGGCAGGTAAACCACCGTCTGCAGGGTCTTCTTGAAGGTCTGGTGCAGAACTTCGTTGAACATCACGGCCAGAATGATCGGTACGGGAAAGCCAAACAGCAGGCTGTAAAAGCTGATGATAACGGTGTTCTTGAGTGCCCGGATGAACTGGTCATTGCTGAACAGGGTCTCGAAGTGCTCGAACCAGACCCAGGGACTGGCCGCGACACCGCGGAAGACGCTGTAATCCTTGAACGCGATCTGCAGGCCGTACATCGGCTTATAGAGAAAGATGATCAGCCACAGGATGGTGGGGATCAGCATGGCATAGAGCTGCCATTCCCGCCGGATATGATCGCCAATGCGCTGCACCCTGCCCGGACGGCGACGGCGCTGCGCTTCGCGCGCCTCAACCACCAGAGTTTCGGTTTTGGTGCCTTGAACCTGTGGGTCGATACTCATGGCGCATGGTCCTGATCAGCCAGCGCCAGACCAGTGGCAGCATCGAACACGCGGATCAGATGGGGCTCAATGGTGAAGCCGGGGACAGTCTCGTTGATCTCACGCTGCCCCATGGTCTCGGCGCGGATGACGAAGGGCTCGCCGGCAAAAGAGGCGTGGATCAACGCCTCGGAACCAAGCGTTTCGACAAGCTCAACCGCAATGCGCAGGATGCCGGGTGCATTGTCATCGACAATGGTCACATATTCGGGACGGATGCCCAGCACGACTTCGCGCCCGACGCTGTCCGCCAGGTCTGGGAGCGGCGCCAAGGTGATTTTCTGGCCGCCCACTTCGGCGACAGGCTTGTCGCCCGCCTCCACGATCGTGGCCTTGATCAGATTCATCGGCGGCGAACCCAGGAAGGCTGCAACAAACACGTTGGCGGGGTTGCGGAACAGTTCCATGGGCGAGCCAACCTGCTCGATATTGCCCTCGTTCATGATGACGATGCGGTCGGCCAGGGTCATGGCTTCGACCTGATCATGGGTGACATAAATGCTGGTGGCGCCCAGACGCTTGTGCAGCCGCTTGATCTCGGCGCGCATCTGGGTGCGCAGCTTGGCG
Source organism: Devosia sp. J2-20 (assembly GCF_055808475.1). Taxonomy (NCBI): domain Bacteria; kingdom Pseudomonadati; phylum Pseudomonadota; class Alphaproteobacteria; order Hyphomicrobiales; family Devosiaceae; genus Devosia; species Devosia sp. J2-20. The sequence goes on from NZ_CM147870.1 coordinate 2,045,745, forward strand.
TCCAGGTTCGACAGCGGTTCGTCGAACAGAAAAACCTTGGGGCGCCGCACGATGGCCCGCCCCATGGCGACACGCTGGCGCTGTCCACCGGACAAATCTGCGGGCCGGCGCTCAAGGTATTCCGTCAGACCAAGAATGGTGCTGACTTCCTTGATTGCCGCGTCGACCGCTTCCTTCTTCTCGCGCCGGATACGCAGACCAAATGCGATGTTTTCAGCCACGTTAAGGTGGGGGTAGAGCGCGTAGTTCTGGAACACCATCGCGACGTCGCGATCCTTTGGTGCAACGCTGTTCACGTGCCGCTCATCGATGGTCAGATCGCCATCTGAAATCTCCTCGAGACCAGCGATCATGCGCAGCGTGGTGGACTTGCCGCAGCCGGATGGCCCGACCAGCACAACGAACTCGCGCGGCGCGACTTCAAGGTCGATGCCATGCACCACCTCGAGGCTGCCATAACGCTTGACGATACCGGTAAGTGAAACTCCAGACACGTTCTATCCTCCTCAGGGACGCGGCTCAGTTCAGGCGCGTCGAACGGCGCGCATTCGCGCGTTGTTGGTATTGAGTGCTTCGATGTATTCGAGCAGTTCGGGGCGAGCGGCGAGTTCGTCGATCTCTCGTTCGAGACTGCCCAGATGCTCGGCTATGGCGGCCTCGGCCGTATCGGGTGCGCCCGAGCGGATGGCCGCAACGATGGCGCGATGCTGCTCGATCACCAGCGGGCCACGCCGGATATTGTAGATGCGCTTGAGGTGACGGATGCGATTGACATCGCCCTGGGTCAGCTTGACGGTTTCCCAGACGCCGGGGATGCCGGCCATGGTGAAAAAGGTCTCGTGCAGCTTCTGGTCGAGGTCGAAGAAGCGCTCGTAGTCATCGCTGGCAACAGCCGTGGCCTGCTGAGTCATGATGGCTTCAAGCTGCACCAGGTTGGTCACGTCGTGATTGCGCATTGCGGCGCGACGAACAGCGCCAATTTCCAGCTGCAGACGGACAAATGACGCCTCAATATAGCGGTTGATACGGATTGGCGTGACGTAGGTGCCGCTCTTGGGCACAATCTCAACCAGCCCCGAATATTCCAGCCGGATCAGCGCCTCACGAACAGGCGTCTTGCTGGCCTTGAGCGCATAGCCAAGCTCATTTTCGGAGATCATGCAGCCGGGCCGGAGACGGACCGAAACGATCAGGTCCCACAGGGTGGCATAGATCTGACCGACCAACCCCTGATCAGGATCGAGCTGCACGTCAGCAAGCAGGCGCTCAAGCGTTTCAAAAGGCACCTCCTTGATCTGATCAGCCAACATGCTCGTCACCTGTCTTCCATATTTGTAAGCCCACTAGTATCTAAGCACCCCCGGTGTTGCAATACCAAATTTTTACAAATATGTCGTTGAACGGCAATTCACTTCCCCGCCCTACGGTGACCAGCCGCAGTTTTGGGGATGAATTTGGCAGCACCAACCCGTAGAATACGAGGCACAAATGCCAGTTACAGGGAGTTTTGAACGATGATCGTGGACACACTTGCGGAGGCCACTTGGGTGGTTTCGGGCCCGGGCGCAGAGCGGCGAGATCCTGGCGCAGAACGAGGAACTGATGCTCGTCGAGTTTCGTTTTGCCAAGGACGGCAAGGGATTAGCGCATAATCACCCGCATGTGCAGACGACTTACGTTGCCAGTGGAAAGTTTGAGTTCACCGTTGCCGGCGAGACGCGGATTCTCAATCCAGGCGATGGCCTGCTGATCCCCTCCAACGCAGTGCATTCCTGCGTCGCGCTTGAAGCAGGCAATCTGATCGACGCCTTCACGCCTCGACGCGACGACTTCCTGTAGATTTGTAAAATTTGGACATCTTTGGCAGCGATGCTGCCGAAGATGCCTCAGCGTTGGCTATTGGCCCCGGCCCAGTCCTTGGCCACTGGTACGCCGCCATCAAAGATACGACGCCGGGCGCTCTCGATGTGATCGCGCATTGCTGAATAGGCGGCTGGCGCATTGCGATCGGTGATCGCCTTGAATATCCGGACGTGTTCCGTCTGCACCTTGGCAAGACGCTGCTCGGGGCTGGCGAGCGATAGCTGGCGGTTCAGCGTCATGGCCAGAACGATCTGCGCCTTCATCGAGGTGCGGGCGTTCTCGAAATAGTGGTTTCCCGACGCAGAGCAGACCGCCATGTGGAACTCTTCGTCGGCGGCGCCACCAACCTGCCCCGTCCTGACACACTCATCGAGCGCAGCCAGGGCTGCACGGATGCGTTCGAGATCTTTCTGGTCGTGCCGTTCAGCCGCCAGTGCTGCGGCCTCAGCCTCGATGGCAGCGCGGAATTCGAACGTGCGCTGAATGTCGGCGATGGAGCCGACAGGCGCGAAGTTGAGCACTACGCCATCGGGCCGTCTTTTGACGAAGGAACCAGACCCCTGGCGCGAAACCACCAGTTCGTCGGCCTTGAGCTGGCGCAGGGCCTGGCGCAGAATCGGCCGGGAAATGCCATATCGGCTGCACAGCTCCATTTCCGTGGGCAATTTCTCGCCCGCCGGAAAGTCCCCGGTGATGATCGAGGTCAGTATCTTCTCATACACCTGATCGGCGAGTTTGGGCTCACCTGTTCGCGCTGCTGGTTCGCTCGGCTGGCTAGTCTGTTCCATCATCGCCCATTGGCTGTTCTCCAGGCGGAGAATTCAGTTTTTGTCGCTGGGTTGGTCGGCGGGTACAGGCCGATAACCGAGGCACCACCCTGTACCATTTCCAACACATAGTCTTCAAACACTGTCATTTCGACCGCTTCATCAGCCACTTCATCGGCCAGATGGGCAGGCAGGCACACGACACCCTCATTGTCACCGACCAGAACGTCTCCAGGGAACACTGAAACCCCGCCACATGCGATCGGGTCATTGATGGCAACCGCGTGGTGCTTGGTCAGGTTCGTCGGCGCGCTTGGACGGCTATGATAGCTGGGCATGGAAAGCGCAGCAATTTCGGGGCTGTCGCGAAATCCGCCATCGGTCACGACGCCCGCGCAGCCCAGCTTCATCAGTCGCGTCACCAGGATGCAACCTGCCGAAGCAGCGCTGGCGTCCTGACGAGAGTCGATGACGAACACGGCCCCCTCAGGGCACTCTTCGACGCCCTTGCGCTGCGCGTGTGCGGGATCGGCGAATGATTCTATGCCATCGAGATCTTCACGGGCCGGAATGTAGCGAAGCGTATAGGCCTCGCCGACCATGTTGGGACCAGCGTTCAGGCGCTGGACGTCCTGAATGAAGATATTCTTGAAGCCGCGCTTGAACATCGCCGTCGTCAGGGTCGCCGTGCTGACCTTCATCAGCTTGGCACGTGTCTCGGGGGAAAGGCTCATGGATTTTCTCCGCAGTTTATCTGGAGTGGCCCGCGCATCTGTTCGCGCTGGCCCGCTCAATTGAGGTTGGCTGGCGTTGCCTACTTGAGCAGCGCCGGCAGTGTGAGCGACACGGCGGGCACATAAGTGACCAGCAGCAACGCCGCCAGAATGGCGAGATAGAACGGCCAGATGGTTCGAACGCAGTCCTCGATCTTGACCTTGCCGACGGCGCAGCCAACGAACAGACAGGTTCCGACCGGCGGCGTGCACAGGCCCAGCCCCAAATTGATCAGCAGCATGATGCCGAACTGGGTGGGGTCCATGCCAATACCCTTGGCGATGGGCAGAAAGATCGGGGTGCAGATCAGGATCAGCGCGGCCATGTCCATGATCATGCCCAGGATGAGCAGGATCACATTGATCATCAGCAGGATGATAATCGGGTTGTCCGAAATGGTGGTGAGCGCGTTACTGAGCAAAGCGGGCACCTGATAGAGCGCCAGCAGATAGGCAAACGAACTGGCAAAGGCGATCAGGATCATCACCATCGCGGTCGTCTTGATCGAAGAAACCACCGCCGTGATGAAGCCGCGCATGCTCAGCGTGCGATAGACCACCCCCGTCAGCACCAGGGCATAAATGGCGCCGAATGCCCCGGATTCGGTGACGGTGAAGATGCCCGAAAGCGTGCCACCAACGATGATGACAGCGGTGAACAGGCCCGGCAGCGCGGCAACCGCCGTCAACCCCAGCACCCGCCAGCCGGGGAATGGCTCGGAGGGGTAGTTGTTCTTGACGGCAATGGCGTAGGCGGCAATTGCCAGACAGACGCACATCAGGATGCCTGGCACCACGCCAGCCAGAAACAGCTGCGAGATCGAGATCCCGCCGCCGGCCGCGATGGCATAGATGATCATATTGTGGCTGGGCGGAATGACGATGCCCGCAATCGAGGAGGTCACCGTCACATTGACCGCATAGTCTGGCGAATAGCCCTTCTCCTTCATCACGGGAATCAAGATCGAGCCCAGTGCGGAGATATCGGCTACCGCAGAGCCGGAAATGCCGCCGAACAGCATGCTGGAGAAAATGTTGACATTGGCCAGCCCGCCGCGCACCCGCCCGACCAGCGCCGAGGCGAAATCCACCAGCCGCTTGGCCAGCCCGCCATGCAGCATCAATTCACCGGCAAACACGAAGAACGGGATCGCCAGCAGCGAGAAGACCGAGATGCCCGAAACGGCGCGCTGGAAGGTGATCAGCAGCGGGAAGCCCTCGAACAGGAAGGTAGTTGCCGCTGCGATACCCATCGCAAATGCCACCGGTATGCCGACCCCGACAGCCAGGGCGAATACGCCCAGGAGAATTACCAAGCCCATTTCAATTGTGTCCCTTCGCCATAGCAGGCGCAAAGTGGTCATAGACCCTCAGACCGGCGCGCATTCCGGCGAAAAGAAAGATCAGCCCGCCACAGATTGCCGAGGGCAAGGTGCGGTAGCTTTCGGGGATGTTGAGCATGGGAAGCTTGGTCGACCAGCCAAACTGGACCAGTTCGATACTGGCCAGCAGCATCACCAGTCCGAAGCCCGCCAGCACCACATCGCCCAACAGAACCAGGATGGCCTCGACGCGATCGCCAAACGCTTCGCGGATAAAAGTCACACCCAGATGGCTGTCTTCGAACACGCCAGCCGCCGCCCCCAGAAAGGTGATGTAGCAGATCAGCAGCAGGGCCAGTTGCTCCACCCAGGTCGGGGTGACGTTGAGAACGTAGCGGCCAAAAACCAGCCAGCCGAACGTCGAGATCAGAACAATCAGAGCCAGCGACGCCAGCGCGATACAAACATTGCTCAGCGCGGTCATCGTCCAATCGATGCCAGCGCGAACCGAACCAGAATTGGCCACAGCCATCCCCCTTTGCCGCCTGTGAATGCGACCCGCTTGCGCGGGTCGCTCAGTCTTGTCAGTCGGCGTTGCGGATCATGTTGACCAGGTCGGTCAGGTCCGGATTGTCAGCCAGGAATTTGTCGTAGACGCTGGCCATCGCTGCCTGGAAGGGGGCCTTGTCGGCGATAGTGTTGATTTCCGTGCCACCGGCACGCACCACTTCCATGCTGGCCGCTTCGCGGGCCTGCCACAATTCGCGCTGGTATTCCGCACTGGCGCGACCGGCCGTGTGCACGATTTCCTGCTGTTCTGGAGTCAACGCATCCCAGCTCTTCTTGCTCATGCACAGGCACTCAGGAATGATCAGGTGCTCGGACATCGAGTAGTATTTGGCCACTTCAAAGTGGTTGGTGGACTCATAGGATGGCGGATTGTTTTCTGCGCCATCAACCACGCCGGTCTGCAGCGACTGGTAGACTTCGCCGAACGCCATTGGCGTGGCATTGCCACCCATGGATTCGACCATGCCTACAAACAGGTCGTTACTCATGACGCGGATCTTCATGCCCTTAACGTCGTCAGGCGTGTTGATCGGATGCTGCGAGTTGTAGAATGAGCGGGCGCCCGCATCATACCAGCCCAGCGCCACAATGCCCTTGTCCTGCAGACCCTTGTCGATCGCGTCGCCGACCTCGCCATCCATCAGGCGATACATCTGGTCGATATTCTTGAAGATGAAAGGCAGCGAAACCACGTTGGTTTCGGGAACAGCCGGCCCCATTGGCCCGAGGCTGAAGACGCCGAAATCCATGATACCCAGACGAGTCTGCTCAATGGCGTCCGGCTGATCGCCGAGCACGCCAGCGTGGAACACCTTGCCGGTGATTTCGCCACCGGTTTTTTCGGCGACATCGGCAATGAACAGAATCCATGGCAATCGATACGGGATAATCAGGCACGTGGATGTTCCAGCCGCGCCACTCAGCGGCCTGTGCACCAAGGGCAAGAAGGCCCGAAAGTGCGACCACGGCGCTGCCGAACATCAGTTTGCTTGTTAGCTTCATATTTCTTCTCCCTACCCCTCGACCGATGGGGGCATCCGCACACCTCATAACTTGTAAAAATTTGTATCGCAAGTGTGTTTGAATTTCTCGTATGTTGTAAAATGCGCAGGATCGGCACGCAGCGCCGGGCTCCCAGCGAGCGATGGCGTTTGAGGCAGCACGACCTCGCGCAGCAGATATCTCCCCCATAAGAGCAGACGCGCAGCTCGCGTGACGCAGCCGATAGTCGCTGTTTCTCTTCCAGTCAGGAATCCAAATTTCCGTCTTGACAGAGGCGCACGGCATCGTGCTAATACGCATTATCAGCTAATACGCATTAGCACCTTAAGGAGGACGGAACGTGGCTGCGAACAAGCGCCTTACACAACGCGACATCGCCCGTTTGGCTGGCGTAAGCCAGGCAACCGTGTCCCTGGTGCTCAATGGCGCGGCGAGTGCCGAAGGCCGTATTCCGCAAGAAACCCGCGACCGTGTCCACAAGGCGATCCGCGAAACCGGCTATGTTGCAGACCCCGTCGCTCGCAAGATGGCCAAGGGCCTCAACCGTATCCTTGGTGTGTTCACTTACGAGCCAGCTTTTCCAAGTGCTCAGGCCGACTTCTTCACGCCCTTCCTGCTTGGCATCGAAGAAGCTGCACAGGATCTCGGCTATGATCTGCTGCTGCTGACCGGCGCCGCCAGTGGCACCGAACGAAAGATCTTCGGCAGCAATACCCGGCTGCGGCTTGCCGATGGCTGTCTGATACTGGGCCGGGAATTCGACCATAGAGAACTTGAGCGTCTGGTGGCCGGCGATTACCCCTTTGTCGCTGTTGGCCGACGCGATGATGCTGGTGGTCCGGTTCCCTATGTGGGTGGCGATTATGCGTCCGGCACTGCCGCGCTGGTTGATCGTGCCCGCGAGCTCGGGCACACGCGCATTGCCTATGTTGGCCCCTCTGGTGGCGCAGAGTCGATCATTGACCGTTGGGCCGGTTTCTCTGGCGCCATTGCCGGGTTGCATCTGGTTGCACACATTGAAGCGGTTGGTCAGGACGGGGCGAAGAACCTGGACTTTCTGATCGCGAGCGGCGCCACAGCCGTGTTCTTCACCGAACTTGCCGACGCCATCCAGGTTGATGCCGTCGCGCGTGAGCGTGGCATTGATGTTCCCGGCACGCTCTCCATCGTGGTGCTGGGCAATCATATCCGCGCCGCACAGACTGGACGCCGTTTCACATCTTACTCAATCCCCCGCGAGGAGATGGCGCGCGCTGCCACGCAAATGCTGGTGCGCCGGGTCGAGGACGATGCCCCAATCGAGCAGATCCTGTTGCCCTGCGAGCCCGTCGAGGGGGAAACCCTCGGCCCTGCCCTTCCGACCAAAAACTAAGACGAGACCATGACCCCAAAAGAACTCAGTGCAGATATCCTTGTTGTCGGTGGCGGCCTTGGCGGCGTCGCCGCGGCGCTCGGCGCTTTGCGCAATGGCCGCAGCGTCATTCTGACCGAAGAATTCGACTGGCTTGGTGGCCAGCTCACCAGTCAGGCCGTTCCGCCCGATGAGCATAGCTGGGTGGAGCAGTTTGGCGTCACGCGCACCTATCGTCAGCTGCGCGATGGCATTCGTCAGTTCTATCGTGACAATTATCCGCTGACGGCAGCGAGCCGCGCCTGGGGCGACCTCAATCCCGGTGCCGGCTTTGTCAGCAGGCTGTGTGCTGAGCCCCGCGTCGGGGTGGCCGTCATCAATGCCATGCTGATGCCCTATATCGGCGGCGGTCGTCTTACCCTGCTGCAACCCTATCGTCCTGTTGCGGCCGAAGTTGCAGGGGACACTGTGCGTTCGGTGACGCTGCGCCATCGTGACACCGGGGCGGAGATGACGGCTACGGCACCCTATGTCATCGACGCCACGGAGCTTGGCGATCTGCTGCCAATGACCGGCACGGAATATGTCACAGGCTTTGAAAGCCGCAGCGAGACCGGCGAGCCGAGTGCGCCCGAAACCGCGCAGCCCGACAATGTGCAGGCGGTCTCGGTATGCTTTGCCATCGATCATGTTGATGGCGATCACACCATCGAAAAGCCAGCCAATTACGACTTCTGGCGCCAATACCAGCCTAGCTTCTGGGGCGGCCCACTGCTCGGCTTCAAGGGCCCCAATCCACGTACGCTCGAAATTACCGAACGCTCGTTCACACCCAATCCGGATGACGATCCGCTGCTGGTTGACGCCGATCAGCGCCGCAACCCTGGCGATGGCAATCTGTGGACCTTCCGCCGGATCGCGGCCAGCCGCAACTTCGTGCCGGGCGCCTATGTGTCGGATGTCTGCCTCGTGAACTGGCCGATGATCGACTACATGGAAGGCAGCATCATCGACGTTAGTGAAGAGGAAAAGGCCCGACATCTGGCTGGCGCCGCGGCGCTTTCCTACTCCGTGCTGTACTGGTTGCAGACCGAAGCACCGCGCGTCGATGGCGGAACGGGTTTTCCTGGCCTCCGGCTTCGCGGCGATGTCACCGGGACCGATCACGGCCTGGCCATGGCCCCCTATATCCGCGAGAGCCGACGTATCCGCGCGGTCACCACCATCGTCGAGCAGGATGTCTCGATGGCCATTCATGGCAATGCCTTGTCGCGACAGTACCGCGACAGTGTAGGCATCGGCATGTACCGCATTGACCTGCATCCCTCGACCGGTGGCGACAACTATGTCGACGTCGAATCCGCGCCCTTCGAAATTCCGCTTGGGGCGCTGTTGCCGCAACGCGTGAAGAACCTGCTGCCGGCCAGCAAGAACATCGGCACCACCCACATCACCAATGGCTGCTACCGGCTGCATCCAGTGGAGTGGAACATTGGCGAGGTCGCCGGCCTGCTGGCAGCACACTGTCTCAATAACGGGCTCACACCGCATCAGGTGCAGGAAAACGACGCCCAGCTCGAGACATTCCAAACCCGGCTCCATGGCGAGGGGATCGAGATCCACTGGCCTGACGTGCGCGGTTACTAACAACAACAGGAGGAAAAGTTGTCCAAGTTCACTATTCTGAAATCCACGGTTGCACTGGCTGGCCTGACAATACCGCTCGCATGGAACGGCGTTGTATGGGCGCAGGATGCAGTCGATCTGCGCATGACCATCTGGAGCTCTAACGAAGCGCATCTGGCAATGTTCAACGACATTGCTGCCGGCTTCAAGGAAACCCATCCGGGCGTCAACGTGGCGTTCGAGTCGCTGCCTTTTGCCAGCTACACCACGACACTGACCACCCAGATTGCTGGCGGCAATCCGCCTGATCTTGCATGGATCCTTGAGTCAGATGCGCCCGACTTCCTGAAGTCCGGAACGCTGGCACCATTGACTGCCACGCTGTCAGCAACCGAGGGGTACGATCTGGCTGACGTGACCGAAACCGCTACGGCCCTTTGGGCCAGCGAGGGCGAATTGTTCGCCTATCCGTTCTCCACCTCGCCGCTGGGCATTTTTGTCAATAACGACGTCATTCAGGCAGCGGGTGCCAAGACGCCTGCCGAGCTCATCGCGGCTGGTGAATGGACCTGGGATAATGCCTTCGCCACGGCGTCGGCCGTCGGCAATAGCGGCAAGGCCGGTCTGGTGCTGCGCGACTTCAATTATCAGACCTGGCGCAATCTGGCGGCGGTCTGGGATGGCTGGGGCGCATCGCCCTGGTCGGAAGATGGCAAGACCTGCACCTTCACCGAAGCGCCAATGGTTGACGCGATGACCGCCATTCACAATGCGATCTTCGTGCAAAACGCCATTCCCGGCCCAGGCGAAGACATCGATTTCTTTGCTGGCGAAACCGGCATGACGACCACCCAGATCAGCCGCGCATCGCTGCTGCCCAAGGAAAACCCGTTTGACTGGGATCTGGTGCCGTTGCCAGCTGGTCCTGCTGGCACCTACGCCGTATTTGGTCAGGCGGGCGTAGGCGCCTTCGCCAACCGTCCCAACACAGACGTGGCGGTTGAGTTCATTGCCTACATGACCAACCCCGAAAACAGCCAGAAGCTCGCGCAGTTCTTCCCACCTGCCCGTGCCAGCCTGCTCAACGCAGATACTCTGGCCACCACCAACCCCCTGCTGAGCGCCGAACAGATCGAAACTGTCGTCGTGCAAGGGATTTCGACCGGCAATGTGCTGCCCAGCCACACCAATTATGCGCAGATCCAGCAGCTCATCCGCGCTGAACTGGATTCCCTGTGGCAGGCAGATGCAGACGTCGCGACCGTGATGCAGTCGGTTTGCGACAGCATCAGCCCACTGCTCGCCCGTTAAACAGGTTGGGGAGGCCTCGGCCTCCCCATACCGCACGGCCATCGAGCAGCGCTTTCAAAGTCCCCGCGCCCATCGTCGCGAACAAGATCCAAAGTGCGGAGCAATCCATGACCCTTGCCAACAATGATCCTCCACAACGACGCAGTTTCTGGACCATTGAGCGCCGCGATGCGGCAGCCGGGTACATTTTCATCGCACCACAGCTGATCGGTATCTGCATTTTCGTGCTGATCCCGCTGGGCCTGGTGTTCTGGTATTCACTGCACGAGTGGAACGTGCTGGCGAGCACCTTCAGATTCGTTGGTGCCGAGAATTATCAAACCCTGCTTAACGACAAATCCCTGCCCCAAGTGTTGCTGGCCTCGGCCATCTTTTCGGTCGGCCTTGTCATTCTGAACATGACGCTGGCGCTCCTGCTGGCCGTGCTGCTGGATCAGAAGCTCAAGGGCATGGTGATCTTCCGCACCCTGTTCTTCTCGCCTGTGGTGGTGTCGCTGGTCGCCTGGACCATCGTGTGGAGTTTTCTGCTGCAGAACAATGGCGGCATTAACGGGCTTCTTGCGATGATTGGCGTTGAGGGGCCCAACTGGCTGCGCAACCCGACCACTGCCATGATTTCGGTGATCGTTGTGCAGGTCTTCAAGAATGTGGGGCTGAACATGATCCTGTTCCTCGCCGCACTGCAGGGTGTGCCAAAGGAACTCTATGAAGCCGCGCGCGTCGACGGCGCCAGCGTGTTCAAGCAGTTCAGGCGCATAACGCTGCCAATGATCTCTCCAACCATCATGCTGACCTCGATCATCACCATCGTTGGATCGCTGCAGGTATTCGCCCAGATTGCCGTTCTGACGCAGGGCGGGCCGGGCATGAGCACAACGGTTCTGGTCTACTACCTCTACCAGCAGGCCTTCCAGTTTCACTTCTTCGGCTATGGCTCGACGCTGTCGATCCTGCTGTTTGCCATCGTTGCCATCCTGACCTTCGTCCAGTGGCAGCTTCGCAAGAGGATCGTATTCTATGAAAACTGATCTCTCCCCCCGGGTCCAGGTTGGCCTATACGGCTTGATGTGCGTGCTGCTCATCCCCTTCGTCTTTCCGACCTGGTGGATGGTCACCTCCTCGGTCAAACCGATCAGCGACGTGTTTGCCTTCCCACCCGATTTGTGGCCTCGGCAGTTCGATTTCAGCACTTACCGGCAAGTGTTCGAGCTGCAACCTTTCACCCAGCAATACTGGAACTCGGCATACATCGCTGCCATCGTTACGGTAGGAACAATGGTGATCTCTTCGATGGCCGGCTATGCCTTCGCCCGGATCCGCTTCCCGTTTTCGAACGCCATCTTCATGGTCGTTCTGCTCGGTTTGCTGATCCCTTCGGAGGTCACCATCGTGCCGCTGTTTCAGATTTTTCTGAAATGGGGAATGATCAATACACACTGGCCGCTGATCCTGGTCCCGATCTTTGGGGCTCCTTCAGTCTTCGCCACGTTCGTGATGCGCCAGTTCTTCATCGCCCTGCCGGGTGAGCTTGAAGAGGCTGCGCGGGTGGATGGATTGGGTCGGTTCAAGATTTTCTGGCTCATCGCCCTTCCGCTGGCAAAGCCCGCTCTGGGTGCCGTGGCGATCTTCACCTTCCTGCATAGCTGGAACCTTTATCTCGAACCCATCGTGTTTCTGTCCTCAAGCAGCATGTTCACCCTGCCCCAAGCGCTGACCCAGTTCACTGACGCCTATGGCGGGGCCATGTGGAACATCCAGCTCGCCGCTGCGACAATGACCGCCATCCCGGTTCTGCTGGTGTTCATCGTCGCCCAGAAGCAATTCGTCGAGGGCCTGGCCCACACTGGCCTCAAAGGCTGACAAGGATAATCAAATGGCTCCGGTAACCCTTAATTCCATCAAGAAGTCCTACGGCGAAGTCGCCGTGCTGCATGGTATCGACGTCGATATCGCCGATGGCGAGTTTGTCGTGCTGGTTGGCCCCTCGGGGTGCGGTAAATCCACCTTGCTGCGCATGATCGCCGGGCTTGAGACGATCAGCAGCGGCGACGTCTCAATCGGCGACCGCGTGGTCAACAACCTTGATCCCAAGGACCGCGACATTGCCATGGTGTTCCAGAATTATGCGCTCTACCCGCATATGACGGTTGAGACCAATATGGGCTTCTCGCTTGAGCATCGCGGTGGCACCAAGCAGGAGATCGCGGAACGGGTAAAATGGGCCGCCGACATTCTGGGTCTGACGCCCTATCTGGCGCGCTACCCACGCCAGCTGTCGGGCGGGCAACGTCAGCGTGTGGCGATGGGCCGTGCTATCGTCCGCAACCCGCAGGTGTTCCTGTTTGACGAACCCCTGTCTAATCTGGACGCCAAGCTGCGTGTGGTGATGCGCGGCGAGATCAAGAGCCTGCACCAGCGCCTCGGGATCACCACTGTCTACGTTACCCATGATCAGGTCGAAGCCATGACCATGGCCGACAAGATCGTGGTGATGAATGCCGGCAAGGTGGAGCAGATCGGTGCTCCGCTCGACCTCTACGATCATCCAGTCAATCAGTTTGTTGCCGGGTTCATTGGCTCGCCGTCAATGAATTTCATCGATGGCACTGTGACCTCCGGCGGTCTGGTCGTCCCCGGCATAACCTTGCCGTTGCCCGCTGGGGTAGATGGGAAGGAGGTTGTCTACGGCATCCGTCCAGAGCATTTCGAACTGACACCAGATGGCGTGACGGCCACTGTGTTGCTGGTGGAGCCGATGGGATCTGAAACCCAGGTTACGATGATGCTTGGCGAGCAACAGGTGATCGGTGTCTTCAGAGAACGCGTTCAGGCTCAACCGGGAACGACGATCACGGTCAAACCCGACATCCAGAACGTTCATCTTTTCGATGCGGCAACCGGCGCGCGGATAAACTGATCTGGTCAGCGCCATCGCTGTCCGGCCTCAAAACCGTAACAACGAAATCCTTGCTATGACCTCACAGTCATGGCGCGTGCGGAGTTCTGTGTGTCTGGTTGAGCGACTGCCAGTGACGTCGATGAGAGCGCCATAATCCGCCGTCGCCATGTAACTGGAAATCCATTGTCGGAGCGGTTTTGATGCGACCGAAAATTGCCTTTGCCGCCGCCGCGGACAAGACCAAGTTTGTGTTCGATGCTGAGGCATTGTCACGTCTGGAAGCGTGTTGTGATATCGTACGGGAAGAACCGCTCTCAGAGTTTTCCAGCACTTCGTCTCAAGCGGTATTGGCACAGATCGACGTCTTGATCACAGGCTGGGGCTGCCCCAAGATTGCGCCCGAAATGATCAAGGCAGCGCCTCGTCTGCGCTTGATTGCCCACTCCGCTGGGTCGGTAAAGCTCATCATAGATCAAGCTGTCTATGCTGCCGGGATCACCGTAACCAATGCGGCCGACGCGAATGCGGTACCGGTGGCCGAGTTCACATTGGCCATGATCATTCTTGCCAACAAGCGAATGTTTGAAATGCGCGACCGCTATCGGGCGGACCGCAATCGCGCCAACAGCACGGCGATGATGGATGAACCGATCGGCAACTATCATCGCACCGTCGGACTAGTTGGTGCTTCTCGCATCGGTCGAAAGGTTGCGGGCTTTCTGACCGCACTGGACGTTAAGGTGCTCATAAACGATCCGTTTGTGCAGGCGGACGATCCTGTCCTTGCTGGCGCCGAACTGGTCGATCTGGACACACTCTTGGCGCGTGCCGACGTGGTTTCATTGCATGCTCCCCTGCTGCCCGAAACACGTGGAATGATAGGCGCCGACCAGTTGCGACTTATGCGAGACGGGACGACCTTCATCAACACCGCGCGCGGCGCACTAGTGGATGAAGCGGCGCTCATCGCGGAGCTCCAGACCGGCCGAATTCATGCCGTGATCGACGTAACCTACCCCGAAGTGCCCGTCCCCAGTTCGCCACTTTATGATTTGCCAAACGTCTTCCTGACACCACACGTCGCCGGCGCCATTGGGCGCGAGAGGTTACGGCTGGGGGAGCTCGTGGTGGACGAAATTGAGCGTTTCATCGGCGGCCGACCACTAGAATTTGAGGTCGAACCAGCGCTCCTGGAGCGGCTGGCCTAGACAACGATCATATTCACATTCGCGGGCGGAAATGAAATTGTCATCTGCCTGCGGCCAGCTGGCGGCTGGCCCGGTTCAGGTTCACCGGGACAATAGGTAAGCAATACCTTCCCCCGGCCGTGGCAATGGCGGGGTAAAGCGCGGACTGGCTGCCATGCACAATCCAGTCCATAGAGGCGCACGGGCACAGTATCATCAGCGCCAAGCAGTCGCGTTTGGGCGATGCCAGGTCAGTTCAGATCACTGCGCCAATCCGAGGTCACGACGGCGTGAACGCCTGACCTTGTCTGGGGTTGGCTGCTAGAAACGAATCCACCACCGCCCTTTGGGGACACCACGGCGACTTTGAGGAGACGGATAATGCGTCACAAGTATTCAAAAACGCTGGCCTATGCGGCCATAACCATGGCGCTATCGGGCGCAGCGGCTTCCCCGATATTGGCTGAAACTTTTCGCTGGGCCAGCAATACCGACCCGCAAACGATGGACCCGCACGCCGTCAATGCAGCGCCGGTGACCTCGTTTCTGAACAATATCTATGAAGGCCTGGTGCGACGCGGCAAAGATATGGCGATCGAGCCATCACTGGCGACAAGCTGGGAAGCTCTGCCTGAGGGCGCTGGCTGGCGCTTCATACTCCGTGATGGTGTAACCTTCCAGGACGGCGCGGCTTTTACCGCGGACGACGTGCTGTTTTCCTATGAACGCGCCGCCTCCGAAGAGTCAGACGTGCGCTCCTGGTTCTCGCCGGTCTCTGAAGTGCGCGTCGTAGATGATCATACGATTGAGTTTCTGACATCGGCGCCAAACCCGCTGTTTCCCAATTCAATTGCCAATTTCATGATTCTTGATCGCGACTGGGCACAGGCCAATGCGGCCGAGCGCCCTGCCCGCGACGCTGAAAATTACGCCACGCGCAATACCAATGGCACCGGCCCCTTCGTGTTGAGCGCCCGCGACCCCGGCATTGAAACGCGTCTGGTGCCCAATCCCGACTGGTGGGGTGACGTCGAGCACAATATCACCGAAGCGATCTTTACGCCGATCGGCAATCCGGCGACCGGGCTGGCAGCGCTGCTGTCGGGTGAGATCGACATGATCTCTCCCATCCCGCTGCAAGACACCGAACAGGTGGAATCCCGTGACGGTTTCAAGATCTTTGAAGGTCTGGAAACCCGCGTCATCGTGCTCGGCTTTGGCCATAACAAGGATACGCTGAGCTATTCCAACGATGTCGAGGGCGCGAACCCGTTCCTTGATGCCCGCGTCCGTCAAGCCGCCTATCAGGCCATTGATGTCGACACCATCAATCGCGTCATCATGCGCGGCAAGGCCGAAGCAGTCAGCCAGTTGCTGCCAGCAGGCCTGAGTGGCTACTCCAACACCAATGCGGATCGCCTCGCATTTGACGATGCTGCAGCCAAATCCCTGCTGACCGAGGCAGGCTATGCTGATGGATTCTCGTTTGGCCTGATGTGCCCCAATGACCGCTACATCAATGACGAGGCCGTCTGCCGCGCCGTGGCCTCCATGTTTGCCCGCGTCGGGCTGGATGCCAGCGTCACCGCCATGCCCGTCCGCAATTACTGGGACGAACTGCGCGCCGGCAATTACGACATGTACCTGCTCGGCTGGTCGCCCGGCACGTTCGACGCCGAACACCCGATCCGCTTCCTCGCTGCGACGCCTGATGATGAAAAAGCTCGGCTCGTGGAATTTTGGTGGCTATTCCAATCCGCGCGTCGATGAACTGCTGCCGCTGATCCAGCAGGAAATCGATCCGACCGCCCGTCAGACCATGCTCGATGAAGTGGCGCAGATCCTGCAACAGGACATCGCCTATATCCCGCTCTACACCGAGCCTCTGATCTGGGCGGCCAAGCAGAATATCGATCTGGTCCAGCGTCCGGACAATTTCTTCATGTTGCGCTGGGTGACAGTCAACTAAGACAAACCATCGAAGCTGCGCCGGGGCCCAACCGCCCCGGCGTAAAATGGGTATCCCTCGATGATCGGTTTCTTGCTGCAACGCGCGTTCCAGGCCGCCATTGTGATGGTCGTTGTGGCGTTTCTGGCGTTCTTTCTGTTTCGCTTTGCGGGCGACCCCGTCGCGCAGATGGTGGGCGCTGAAACCTCGCTGGTTGATCAGGCGCGAATCCGGCAGGAACTGGGGCTGAATGACCCCTTCCCCATGCAATTCATGCGCTTTGTCGGTGACATCGCCACCGGCAATTTCGGCTTCTCGTTCCGCACAAGGCAACCGATCGGCGAGATGCTGATCAGCCGACTGCCTGCCACGATCGAACTGGGCACAGTCGCGCTGCTGGTATCGCTGCTGGTGGGCATTCCTGCCGGAATCTATGCGGCGGTTCGTCCCGATAGCGCGGGTAGCCAAGCGTTGCTGATCACTACATTGATCGGTGTCTCCATTCCGACCTTCGTTATCGGCATCGTGCTGATCTTCCTGTTTGGCGTCTATCTGGGCTGGCTGCCGACGTTTGGCCGGGGCGAAACCGTTGAGATCGGCTGGTGGCGCTCCAACTTGTTCACGCTGGATGGCTGGCGCTCACTGGTGCTGCCGGCGATCACGCTGGGGCTGTATCAACTGACATTGACCATGCGTCTGGTGCGCTCGGAGATGATGGAGGTGATGCGCACCGACTTCATCCGCTTTGCCACGGCGCGCGGCATTCCCTATCGCAGCCTGCTGTTTCGCCACGCTCTGGGTAACACCATGATCCCGGTGGTCACCATTGTCGGTCTGCAGTTTGGCGGCGTCATCGCGTTTTCCATTGTCACCGAGAGCGTCTTTCAGTGGCCCGGCATGGGGCTGCTGTTCCTTGAATCCATCCGTTATGTCGATATCCCGGTCATGGCGGTGTATCTGGTCGTGGTGGCGCTGGTGTTCGTGTTGATCAATCTTGCTGTCGACGTGCTCTATTTCGCGATTGATCCACGCATCCGGGTCAGGGCGGCCCTATGATCGGCCAGTTCATTCGCGACCACGAAGCGCTCTATCTGTTCTTGCGCAATCCCATGGCGATCATCGCGGCAGTGCTCACAGTTCTGATTGTGGCCGGTGCAGCATTGGCGCCATGGCTGGTGACGACCGATCCCTATAATCTGGCCAGCTTCAGCCTGATCGACGGGCTGCTGCCGCCAACGTGGCAGGATGGCGGTACCGCCCGCTTCGTGCTGGGCACTGACGATCAGGGACGCGACATGGTCTCGGCCATTCTTTATGGAGCCCGGCTGTCACTGTTCATCGGTTTTACCGCAATGGCACTGGCGGCCATTATTGGGGTGTCAGTGGGCCTCGCAGCAGGCTATTTCGGCGGCCGCTTTGACGCCGTGGTCATGCGCATTGCCGATATCCAGCTCGCCCTGCCCGCCATTCTGACAGCGCTGCTGGTTGACGGCGTCTCGCGCGGATTGTTGCCGCGCGAACAGCACGACGATTTGCGGGTATTCGTCATCGTTCTGGCCATTGCCCTGTCGCTATGGGTGAACTTTGCCCGCACCGCCCGCGCCTCGACCTTTGTCGAGCGCAACAAGGACTATGTGAGTGCCGCCGTCATCATGGGCCAGCATCCGCTGCGGGTGATGTTCGTGCAGATATTGCCCAATATTGTGGGGCCCTTGCTGGTGATCATGACGGTTGATCTGGCTGCGGCCATCCTGCTTGAGGCGACGCTTTCCTTCCTGGGCATTGGCCTGCCCACCGATTCCCCCTCGCTGGGCACACTGATCCGCATCGGCATGCAGTTCATGTTGTCGGGCGAATGGTGGATCCTGTGGACGCCGACCATTTTCCTCGTCGCGTTGGTCATCTCAATCAACGTGCTGGGCGACTTCCTACGCGATGTCTTCAATCCGAGGCTCCGCTAATGCTTGACGTCAAAGGGCTCAGCGTCGTCTTTCCGGATCGCTTTGGCACCAGGACCGCCATCGAGGCAATTGATCTGCGTATTGCCGCGGGCGAAATCCATGGGCTGGTCGGGGAATCCGGCGCCGGGAAATCCACCATCGGCGCGGCCATTATCGGCCTGCTCCCCGAGCCGGGCTACGTTTCCGCCGGCTCTATTGAATTTGATGGCCAGGAACTGACGGCGCTCTCGCCGCGCGAGCGCCACAGCATGCGTGGCAAGCGCATTTCGATGATCTTTCAGGACCCTCAAACCAGCCTGAACCCGCTGATGACCATCGAACAGCAATTGGTCGAGACCATCCTGGCCCATGAGGATATCGGTCTGGATGCCGCCCGGGCACGCGCCATCGACCTGCTGGCGGAAACCGGCATCGCCGACCCGGCCACACGCATCAAGGCTTATCCGCACCAGTTCTCTGGTGGCATGCGGCAGCGTGTCGTGATCGCGCTGGCCCTGTGCAGCAATCCGAACCTGATCATCGCCGACGAACCCACCACGGCACTCGATGTCGCGGTGCAGTCTCTGGTGCTTGACCTGATCCGGGATCTAGCCACCAAGCGAAAGATCGGCGTGCTGCTGATCACCCATGATATCGGCGTCATTTCGCAGGTGTGCGACCGCGTCAGCGTGTTGCGCAATGGCCGGCTGATTGAATCTGGCGACACACGGCAGGTGCTTGCCCAGCCGGAGGCAGATTATACCCGCCAGTTGATGGCCTCTATTCCGCGGCTCGGCAAGAAACTGCACCGCTTTGTCACCATCGAACCCGAGATCATCGCGGATGCGAAGCCGACCCGCCCCAAGGGCCGCATTGCCGCCGGTGCCAGCGCCGAGTTTGCCGCAGACTGGCTATCGCAACGCCCGGGAACAGGCGATGCGCAGGTCGGCGATGCCTTGAATATTGATGATCTCAGCGTGACCTTTGGTGGCGAAGGCGCGCTGTTCCGCCGGCGAACCAAGAGCGTGCATGCGCTCAAGGAGGTGAGCCTTACGGTTCGCCGCGGCGAGGTATTGGGGCTGATCGGCGAAAGCGGCAGTGGCAAGTCTACATTAGCCAAGAGCGTCGTTGGCCTCGTCACTCCGACCGCAGGTAACATGACCTTGTTGGGCGAGGCCCTGCCTGACGGGCGCCACCGCCGCCGCGATCACCCGTCGCGCCGGTCCATGCAAATGATCTTTCAAGACCCCTATTCGTCGCTGAACAATCGGCGGCAGGTGGCGGACATCCTGACCGAGCCGTTGCAGCTCTATCGCATCGCCACTGACAGGCCGCAGCAGTTGCAGCTGGTCGCCTCCATTCTCGAACTGGTGGGCCTGCCTCAGGACGTGATGTGGCGCTATCCGCACCAGTTCTCTGGGGGGCAACGCCAGCGCATTGCCATCGCCCGTGCCTTGCTGGCGCGTCCTGAATTCCTGATCTGCGATGAGCCGACATCCGCGCTGGACGTTTCAATCCAGGCGCAGATCCTCAACCTGCTCAAGGATTTGCAGGAACGCTTTGCGCTGACCATCCTGTTCATCAGCCACAACATGGCGGTGGTCCGGCAGATGGCGGACAGCGTCGCGGTGCTCAAGGCCGGCGAATTGGTTGAGTTCGGCCCGGCCGAGCCGTTCTTTGAAGACCCACAACACGAGTATTCCCGCGAACTGCTCCGGCTCACGCCATCGCCCGACCAGTTGGACTCGTGACTCGGACAGACAAGCCAAATCAAGAGCCCAGTTGCCGACCAAGACAGACATAAGCGCCATCAGACCAGCGCCGTGATAGCCAGACTGACGCGACGCCGCTTGTCCGCAAAAACGGGCCCAAGGCCCCACCACCGACCGCAGAGCCACGGCAACCAGGATAACCCAAGGTAGATCGCAATGAGCAGTGAGAAGTTTACGTTCAAGGGTCACGCTGGCGATGATCTTGCTGCAAGGCTTGATCGGCCAGACGGCCCCGTGCGGGCGGCGGCGATACTGGCGCACTGTTTCACCTGCTCAAAGGACATCGCCGCAGTCAGACGTATTGCGGGTCGGTTGGCGGCGCTTGGAATCGCGGTGCTGCGTTTCGACTTCACCGGGCTGGGACATTCGGGGGGCGAATTTGCCAATACCCATTTCAGCTCAAACGTGGCTGACCTGCTGGCTGCAGCAGAGTTCATGAAAACGCGTGATCTGGAAGTGCAATTGCTTGTGGGACATTCCCTCGGCGGCGCTGCAGTCCTCAAAGCTGCGGCAGAACTGGCGAGCGTTGGTGCGGTTGTCAGCATCGGCGCGCCCGCCGATCCGGCGCATGTGATTCACAATTTTGACGGGAAGCTCGACGAAATACGCCGGAACGGCAGCGCGGTGGTGGAGCTGGCTGGGCGGCCTTTTGAGATACGGAAGGGCTTTCTGGACGACGTTTCGCAAACGTCGCTGGATCAGGCGCTGCCACGACTGAATGCTGCGCTACTGGTGTTGCACGCGCCGCAGGACGCGGTGGTCGGCATCGACAATGCGAGCCATATTTTCGGCGCTGCCAGACATCCAAAGAGCTTCATCTCGCTTGATGGCGCCGACCACTTTCTATCCCGCGAAGCGGATGCCGAGTATGTGGCCGAGATCATCGCCTCATGGTCGCAACGCTATCTCGAGCTCGCGCCAGACCCCATATTGCCAAATGCGACAGAAGGCACGGTTCGGGTGTCCGAGGCAGAAGCCTCCGGTTTTCGGCAGGACATCGTAATTTCGGGCCGACACCAGCTCGTGGCTGATGAGCCTGTATCGGTGGGAGGCACCGATCTTGGTCCCAGCCCCTATCAATTGCTGGCGGCCGGACTTGGCGCCTGCACAACCATGACCATCCGCCTTTACGCCAAACGCAAGGGCATTCCTCTCGTACATGTCTCGTGCGACGTCACCCATGATCATTGCCACCGGAATGACAGCGCCAATTGCGAGAAGGATCGGTCAAAGGTGGACGTGTTCCGCCGTATAATCCGGCTGGAGGGCGATCTGACAGCCGAACAGCGTAGTGCTATTCTGGCGATCGCCGACAAATGCCCCGTGCATCGGACACTGCACGCTCAGGCAACCATTCGCACAGAACTCGTCTAGGCTTTTGAATATCCAACACCCGCCATGTTGAGCACGATCTTGCCGATATAGCCCTTTTCGCCAAAGGCCTGCTGGGCCGCAGCGATGTCGCGTAGCGGGACCGGTGGCCAGCCCGCCATGCTCCCGGCGATATGTGTCAGACCACGTTTGGCCGTGCTGCTCAGTAGGTTGCTGCTTGAGTGATCTGCTTCAATGGGCACCAGTGTTGAGAAAAGTCATGGTTGGTGGGGCGCCATGGTATCGAGGAAGAAGTCGATCAGGCGGCGGGTCAGAGCCTTTTGTGGTCCGACGTCCGGCCACACAGCGTAGACACCCAGATCGGGCAGACTCCAATGCGGCATGACCCGGACCAGTCGACCGGACGCGATCTCGTCTTCGACTTCGCCAAGAGGAAGATGCTGGATGCCAAGACCCGCCAATATCGCCGATTTGGCTGATGCGATGGTGTCCACTTCCAGTCGCACGTGCTCTGGCAGAAAGGCGATGGTTTCACCGTCGCACACAAAGGTCATCACGTCTGGTAGCATGGTCACGGCGATAAAATCGCAGGCCGCCAGGGCCTCGGGCGTCAGGATTGCGCCCCGCGTGGCCAGGTAGTCGGGCGCAGCGACCAGAACGCGCTGGAAATTACCGATGCGCCGGCTCTTGAGGCTGCTGTCGGTCAATGTTCCCAGACGAATTGCCAGGTCAAAGCCGTCCTTGACCAGATCGGCCGGTGCGTCGCTGCTGTGCAGCGAGATTGCCACCATAGGGTGCCGCCGCGCGAAATCCCACAAGGTCTGCCGCAAACGCATGCGCTCACCCCAGGCCGGCATGGTGATGCGCAGTGCGCCGACCGGCTCGTCGCTATCGGCGCTGAGAACATCGAGCGCCTCTTCACCGGCCGCGACCATGCGGCGGGCCGGCTCCAGCGCAGCCCTTCCCTCCGGGCTGAGCGACATCGACCGGGTTGACCGGAAGAACAGCGTGATACCCAGCTTGGCTTCAAGCCGGGACAGGTGATGGCTGACAACCGAGGTAGAGAGCTTCAGTCGGCGGCCCGCAGCACTCAGACTACCAGCCTCGGCAATGGCAACGAAGACGGCAAGGCTGCGGTAGTCTTCGATCATCTTTCTAATTCCTGGAATAATCGTTTCGCAATTCCAGTGCTAATCGAAAAGCCAGGCGTCGTCTATCTAGGGCGGACGCAATCGGGAGATAGCCATGGAGACAAGTACTGCAACAATCTTATCGAGCCGCGCCAGCGGGTATCTGCAACAGCTCTGCAAGCACTTCGGTCACAAGGTTCCCGTCACCTTCACAGCTGAGGTCGGCGAGATCGCCTTGCCCTTCGGCACGTGTTCGCTGCGCGCCCAGGACACCTCGCTGGTGCTCTCGGTCACCGGCGAGACCGATGCCATCGCCCGGCTTGAACAGGTAATCGGCGATCACCTTGCGCGCTTCGCCTTCCGCGAGAACCTGTCCATGACCTGGCAGCGATCTGCCTGACACGCCGCCTGACCTGAAGCCAACATCTGGAAACCATCCGCATGACCATCGCAGTAACCGCCGTTTCGGGCCAGCTTGGCGCGGCAATCGCCAGTGCCCTCATCACCATGAACACAGGCGAGACCATTGTGGGCCTGGCCCGCAGCCCGGAAAAGGCCAATGGGTTGGGTATCGAGGTCCGCCCCGGCGATTATGACGACGCCGATCAGCTTGGCGTCTCACTGAGCGGGGTCGACACCCTATTGCTGGTCTCGGGCATGGCCGCGCCGGAAGACCGGATCGGCCAGCACCGCAACGTCATCAACGCCGCCAAGGCCGCCGGGGTCAAAAAGATCGTCTATACCAGCGTACAGGGTGCGGAGGTGGGAACGGCTTTTTCTCCCATTATCCAGAGCAATCGCCAGACCGAGGCGGATATTCGTGGCAGCGGCCTCGACTGGGTCATCGGCCGCAATGGCATCTATATCGAGCCCGATGTCGAGTATATCGAGAGCTACAGCAAGGCAGGCGAGATCGCCAATTGCGCAGGCGACGGCCGCTGCGGCTACACGACACGTCCGGAGTTGGCATTTGCCTATGCCCGCATGCTCGCCGGGTCCGAACACAACGGCCACACCTACAACCTGCACGGCGCGCTGCTGAGGCAAACCGAATTAGCCGCTTATCTGAACCAGGCCTTCGGCACTGAACTGGTCTATCGCCCCACGTCGTTCGAGGCATTCAAGGCCGACCGCATCGCCGAACTCGGCACATTCATCGGCACGGTCATCGCCGGCATATATCAGGGCATCCAGAACGGCGCGTCAGACAATCCCAGTGATTTCGCAGCCGCAGCCGGCCGGCCACACCAGAGTTGGGACGACTACTTCGCTGCGCTGAAGTCAGCCCAATCGTGAATGTGGAGCACTGAGATGAGCCTCGTGAAATTGTTTTTCAATCACCCCTACACTTTCTGGGCGATCCTGAGCCTGCCAGCCATTCCCATGCTTGCCGGACTCGCCGCCAATGAACCGGGGGCAGTGGGTGAGGTCCTGCACCCCAGCGGCGAATTCGCCGCACGGTTCATGATCATCGCCATGATGATCACACCGCTGACCATGCTCTTCAAGGGCGCCCGCTGGCCGCGCTGGCTGCGCAAACGTCGGCGTTATATCGGGGTCGCCGCCTTTGGTTACGCAGGGCTGCACACAGTGCTCTACCTGATCGACGAAGGGGCAGTCGCCTTCACGGGCGCCGAGATTGCCAATTTCTACATCTGGACGGGCTGGCTGGCCTTCCTGATCTTTGTGCCGCTGGCAATTACGTCCACGGATGGCTGGATCCGCAGGCTCGGTTCACGCTGGAAAACCCTGCAACGCTTCGTTTATGTCGCAGCGGTGCTGACGCTGTTGCACTGGGCTTCGCTCCATTATTGGGGCGGCGTTGCTCCCATGCTCGTGCATTTTGGCCCGCTGGGTGCGCTGGAAGCTTACAGGGTCTGGGCAATCGTTCAGAAGCGAACTCTAAAAGCGGCGTGATTGTGCCGACTGGCCATTCAGGCTGGCAGCGGCGCGCATGATTAGGCGCGCCGCTGCCCTTGGCGTGCCTTAGCCAATCATCAAATGGCGGATCTGGGTGTAGTCGATCAGGGACTGCATGGAGAGATCTGAGCCATAGCCGGAGTTCTTGACGCCACCATGGGGCATTTCGGTGGCCATGACGCCGTGGGTATTGATCCAGGTGACGCCATACTCAAGCGCGTTGGCCAGCCCCATGGCCGTTGCGGTGTCGCGCGACCAGACCGATGAGCCCAGTCCGTATTCGGACGCATTGGCCCAGCCCAGCGCGGTGTCGGCATCGTCAAACGGCGTGATGGAGAGCACGGGGCCGAACACTTCCTTTTGCACGATCTCGGCATCAATAGGTGCGGCGACCAGCGTCGGAGCGAAGAAATAACCCTCGGTTTCGGCGGCGGCACCCTGGATCACATCGGCACCCGCGCTGCGGGCGCGGCTGACAAAGCCATCAATACGCTCCAGCTGGCGGGCGCTGATCACCGGACCAAACTCGACATCGTCGCGCTCGGGGCGGCCATAAACCAGCGAGCCGATCATGGTTTCGAGCTTATCGGTGAGCGCCTTTGCGATATTGGCATGGGCGAAGATGCGGCAGGCGGCGGTGCAATCCTGACCGGCATTGTAGAAGCTGGCTTCGCGCAAGGTCTCGACCAGCTTGTCGAGATCGGCGTCTTCACACACGATTACCGGGGCCTTGCCGCCCAGTTCGAGATGGGTGCGCTTGATCATCGGGCCGGCGGCGGCCTGCAGCACGGCGCGACCGGTGCGGACATCGCCGGTCAGCGAGATCATGCGGACGGTATCGTGAGAGATCAGGTGCTGGCCGACATCGGGGCCATTGCCACAGATGACGTTGACCACGCCGGCGGGCAGCACTTCAGCAAAGATCCGGGCGAGTTCAAGCAGGCTCAGCGGGGTCATCTCGCTGGGTTTGATGACCACCGCATTGCCCGCTGCAATGGCGGGGGCGATCTTCCAGGCCGACATCAGCAGCGGATAATTCCAGGGCGCGATCTGGGCAACGACACCGATGGGATCGCGGCGGATCAGGCTGGTCAGCGCGGGCGAGCGGAAATTGCCCGCCGCGGGCGCCGGCATGTTGCGCACCGCCGTGGCGTAAAAGCGGAAGACGTCGGCGACATTGGCCAGTTCACCAGCCTTGACGAAGCGCAGCGGCTTGCCGGCATTGCGCGATTCAACATTGGCGAGGACATCGGCGCGTTCTTCGATCAGATCGGCAATGCGCCAGAGCGCGGCGCTGCGCAGCTTGGGCGTGGAACGTGACCAGCTCTTGTAGGCGCCATTGGCCGCGGCAATCGCAGCGTCGATCTGGGCCGGGCTGGCGGAGGCCACTTCGGCCAGCGGGGTGCCGCGGGCGGGCTCGAAGGCAATCTCGACAGGCCCCTGCCCCTGTACAAACTCGCCGCCGATAAATAGCCGGGTTTCAAATGCGCTCATTTCGTCTGCTCCGCGGCTGCTGCCGGCTGATAATGGGTACGGGCTGTCTGACCGACATAGCGCCAGAAAGCCAAATCGTGGGGGCGGTCCTGTGGACGCCATTCAGGGTGCCATTGTACGGCAAATACGGGCGCTGGCGTGGCCGTGCTGGCGACCGCCTCAATTATATCGCCGGGGCCGGTGGCGTTGACGGCAAGGCCCGGCGCGAGGCGGTCAATGGTCTGAAAATGCACGCTGTTGACCTCAAGGCCATCGCCGCCGGTGGCCTGCGCCAGCGGCGTGTCAGCCATCACCGTAATGGGGTGGGAATGGCCGAACATGGTGTCGAGGCTAACATCGTCGGGCGCATGGTGGGTCGGCGCATCGCCTGTGCCGCGCATGTCGCGCAGGGTGCCGCCCAGAGCGACGTTGATTTCCTGCAGACCGCGGCAAATGCCAAACACCGGCTTGCCCGCAGCGATCGCGGCGTGGATGAGCGCTGTACTCAGCGTATCACGGGTGGAATCGACTGGCGCCTGAGCTGCCGATTCGGAACCGTAATGGCGTGGATCGATGTTGGAATTGCTGCCCGTGAGCAGGACCGCATCTAGGCGCGCGACAATGTCGGCGGCGTTCTGGGCGGACTGATTTGAGGGGATGATCAGCGGGACCGCATCGGCAAACCGTTCCACCCCTTCAAGATAACGCTGTTTGACCGCCTGGGCGGGCTCACCCTCGACGGGCCGACCGCAGGCAATTACGCCAATAACAGGACGACGCTCAACCATGGCCGATATCCAATCTGATCCCCGCGCAGAGGCCTCCCTAAACGCTGAAGCACCTGCTAGATTACCGCTATGACACACAAAAATCGCGTCGGACAGATATGAGTAACGAAACGAACGAAAACGCAGACATCGTCAGCTGGCTCGATGCGAATCCGCAGATTGAGGTGCTTCACACAGCGGTCTGCGACCTCAATGGCATTATGCGCGGCAAGCGCATTCCCATCGATCAGGCGCGGCGCATCGCCGATAACGGCATCCGCATGCCGCTCTCCATCGTCGGGGTGGACGTGTGGGGCGAGGATATTGTGGGCAATCCCATGGTGTTTTCCAGTGGTGACGCCGACGGCATCTGCAGCCCTACCGGGCGCGGCGCGCTGCCGATCAATTGGACGACCCGTCCCAGCGCGATGATCCCGCTCTGGCTGTTTCAGGATGCGCGCACGCCGTTTCTGGGCGATCCGCGTCAGGCACTGGCCAGTGTAGTGCGGCGCTTTGCCGAACACGGGCTGACCCCCGTGGTGGCAACCGAACTCGAATTCTATCTGGTGGATCCCGAGGCCGACAGCGCCCGACCGCCGATCTCGCCCTATACCGGCAAACGCCTGGATTCGGACGCCATCCTGTCGCTCGACGAACTGGAAGATTTCGGCGAGTTCTTCCGCGACGTCTATCTGCAGTGCGAGCAGCAGAATGTGCCCGCCGATACGGCCGTGGCGGAAAACGGTATCGGGCAGTTCGAAATCAACCTGCTGCACAGCGCCGATGCGCTCAAGGCCGCCGACGACGCCGTGCTGTTCAAGCGCATCGTCAAGGGTGTGGCACGCAAGCACAATCTGGTCGCCACCTTCATGGCCAAGCCCTATGGCGGCCGCTCGGGCAATGGCTTCCACGTGCATTTCAGCCTTAATGATACGGCTGGCAACAACGTGTTCGATGATGGCAGCGAAGAAGGCTCGGACGTGATGCTGCACGCTGTGGGCGGGCTGCTGTCGGGCATGGCGGAATCCACCCTGCTGTTTGCGCCGCACTTCAACTCCTATCGCCGCCTGCGCCCCGACACCCACGCGCCCAGCGCAGTGTCGTGGGGCTATGAGAACCGCACCACTGCGGTACGCATTCCGGGCGGCAACCCCAAGGCCCGCCGCATCGAGCACCGCGTCTCGGGCGCTGACGCCAACCCCTATCTGGTGCTGGCCGGCATTCTGGGCGCTGCCCTGGTGGGTATCGAAGATGAAATGAAGCCACCCAAGCCCTTCAAGGGCCGGGCCTATTCGGAACGCCTGCCCAAACTACCCGCAGACTGGGCCTCGGCGGTTAACGCCTTTGAAGACGGCGACATGATCCAGCGCATTTTCGATCCGATGCTGCATTCAATGTTCGTTGCCTGCAAACGTCAGGAAATTGCCGGCTTTGCCTCGCAGGTCACCGACCTCGAGTTCAGCGCCTATCTGGAGATCGTGTGATGGCACCAAAGAGCTATGCCGGCGATGGCAGTTACCCGCCGAGCTATTACGCCGCATCGCGCGCCATCACCCGCACGCCCGTGCAGCTTGAGGGCGATGTGCAGGCCGATATCTGTGTGGTGGGCGCGGGCTATTCGGGGCTGTCGGCCGCCCTGCATCTGGCCGAACAGGGCTTCAAAGTTGTCGTGGTCGAAGGCGCCAGCGTCGGCTGGGGTGCCTCGGGCCGCAATGGCGGTCAGGTGGTCAATGGGCTGAATGCAAGTCTGGACACCATTGGTCGGCGCTATGGCGAACAGACCGCCAATTTCGTCGGCGGCATGGTGCAGGAAGGCGCGGGCATTATCTATGACTGGGTCGAACGCTATGGCATCGACTGCGATCTGCGCCGCGGCAACATCTATGCCGCCTATACGCCCGCCCATATGCGCGATCTGGAAGCCAAGCAGGCGCTCTGGCGCAAGCATGGCATGGACGATCATGAAATGCTCGACAAGGATGCCATCAGGCGCCACATCGGCAGTACAGTGTATGAAGGCGGCATGATCGACCATTCCGGTGGTCACATGCATCCGCTCAATCTGGCGCTGGGCGAAGCCAAGGCGCTGGAAAGCCTGGGCGGGGTGATCTACGAAAACTCACCGGTGACCAAGGTCGATCAGGGCCCCGACAAGGCCGTGGTAACCACCGCGCTTGGCAAGGTGACAGCCAATGCCGTGCTGGTGTGCGGCAATGCCTATCTGGGCAATGTCGTCCCCGAACTGACCGCGCGTGTGATGCCTGTTTCCACCCAGATGATGGCCACCGCGCCACTGGGCAAGGAACGCGCTGAAGCGCTGCTGCCGACCGGGATGTGCGTGGAAGATGTGCGCTATATCCTGGACTATTTCCGGCTCAGCGCCGACCACCGCCTGATCTTTGGTGGCGGCATTGTGTATGGCGGCACCGATCCGGCAGATGTCATCGCCAAGCTGCGCCCGAACATGGACAAGGTGTTCCCGCAACTGGCCGACATCAAGATCGACTATGCCTGGAGCGGCAATTTCGCGCTGTCGTTCTCACGCGTGCCGCAATTGGGCCGGCTGGGCGACAAGGTGTATTTCGCTCATGGCTATAGCGGGCACGGGATTACGGGCTCGCACCTGTTTGGCCGCATTCTGGGCGAAGCGGTGCGGGGCGACCTGACGCGCTTTGATACCTTTGCCAAACTGCCATGGATCCCCTTCCCCGGCGGCCGGATGTTCCGGGCGCAATACTCGACCCTGGGCTCGTGGTGGTATGCCCTCAAGGATCGTCTGGGTATCTGATCCAAGGTCGATACTGATCTTATCGGAGGCGCATTGCACAAGCTGCGATGCGCCTTTTCCTTATGGCCGGCCACGACCTTGCACGCCATCACCAACAGGTGGGGCCGGACCGCGCTGCCGCTCGACAAGACCCATGAGCGCGTCATCTGGGATTATCGGCTCAGTCGCGCCCTGGTCGCGTCGCTGTGTGGCACAATCCTGCAATCGCCGCTGCGCAATCTGCTGGCCGAACCTTATGTGCTGGGCATCTCGGCCGGCGCTTCAACGGGCGCCGTCTCGATATCGTGCCGGGCATTGGTGCAGGCGCGGTTACGCTTTCGGGCGGCGCTTTTGCGGACTTTCTGTTCGTGGTCATTCTGGCAAGCGGCGCGCGCGGTGGCGCGGATCGCACAATCCTGGCAGGCGTGACCGTCTCGCGGCTTTTCAACCGCGTTGGTTTGAGTACGCGCCGTCGGCAGTTCTGGCAGACCCTTTCGGGGGGCGGGCGTCAGCGTGTGCATATTGCCCGTGGTCTGGGCAGGCGCCGAACGAGATAATCCTCGACGAGCCAACCAATCACCTTGATATCCGACACCAGATTGAAATTCTGCGCCTGGTCGCCGCCCTGCCCGTCACCAGCATTGTGGCGCTGCATGATCTCAACCATGCGGCGATGTTCTGTGATCTGCTGGCGGTGATGGACAAGGGCCGCGTGGTAGCGAGCGGAACGCCCCAAGAAGTGCTGACCGAGACCCTGTTGCGCGAGGTGTTCAACGTCGACGCCAGGATCGGACCATCCCCCGCATCACGGCAAGCTGCATATCCACTATTTGTTGAAACGGCCACGGCCGACAAGACTGTTTGGCGCGGATTGGACTTCCCGGCTCCGCCTGGCGTCCCTTAGGGTGGCGCCAGGCAGAGTGGAGAGTCGGGTGAGCCAGACAGTGCAGGGATCGGCGGGACATCGTCGCGAATATTTCCAGCCATTGATGGCTGGCGCGCTGGCGGCCATTGTTGGGTATGCCAGTACGTTTACACTGGTGCTGGCAGCACTGACGGCTGCAGGTGCATCCCCGCAACAGGCCGGATCGGGCCTGATGAGCGTATGCATCGCCATGGGCATTCTCAATATTGTGGTCAGTGCCCGCTTACGGGTGCCGGTCAGCTTCGCCTGGACGACGCCGGGCATGGCCTTCCTGTTGACCGTGGGCGAACCGGTGGGCGGTTTCCCCGCCGTGGCCGGGGCGTTTCTGGTGGCCGCAGTGCTGATCTTTCTGACGGGACTGATCAAACCGCTGGCGCGGCTGATGGCAGCAATTCCCGCGCCCATCGCCAATGCCATGCTGGCGGGCATGTTGCTGACGCTGTGTCTGGCACCCATCACCGCGGTGGCCGAAATGCCGCTGCTGGCCCTACCCGTGCTGCTGGCGTGGGTGATCGCCCTGCGCTTTGCGCGCCGCTATGCGGTGCCCATTGCCGTGCTGGTGACCGGTGTTCTGCTGGCGAGCACGACCAATCTGCCGCCGGGTGCCCTGGATGGGAGCTGGCCCGCGCTGGTGCCGGTAATGCCGGTGTTCACGCTGGACGCGATTATTCGCATCGGGCTGCCGATCTATGTTGTGACAATGGCTTCGCAGAACCTGCCGGGGCTGGCCGTGATGCAGGCCAATGGCTTCGTGCTGTCGCCAGCGCCGCTATTTGTGGCGACGGGGCTAGCCAGCGCGGCGACAGCGTTCTTTGGCGGCCATGCGACCAATCTGGCGGCGATCACGGCGGCGATCTGCGCCGGACCGGAAGCGCATCCGGACAAGACCAAGCGCTGGCCGGCGCCGATTGCGACAGGGGCGACCTATCTGCTGCTGGCGCCGGGGGCCAGCCTAGCGGCGGCCTTCATCGCGGCGTCGCCGCCGCTGCTTATCCAGGCAGTGGCAGGACTGGCTCTGCTGTCGAGCCTGACGGGTGCGCTGGCGGGCGCGCTGGCGCATGAGGAAACGCGACTGCCGGCGATCTTCACCTTTGTGACCACCGCATCGGGAATCACCATTATCGGCGTGGGTGCTCCGTTCTGGGGGCTGGTGGGCGGCATTGGCATGCTGGTGCTGCTGCGTTTCGGGCTCAAGCCGGCTGATCAGGGACGCGGGTCATGACAGCTGTGTATGCCCTGATCATCGCTGGCGGTGACGGGCAAAGGCTGGGTGGCGTGCGCAAGGGCGATCTGCGCGTGGGCGGTGTGCGGCAGATTGACCGGGTCCGCGCGGCGTTGGGGGAGGTCGTTAAGCCGGTTCTGGTGGCGACGGGGCCAGCGGGACGTGCCATCGCCCTGCCCGACCATGCCTGCGCGGTACCCGATCTTGATGCCCCCTGTGCCGGCCCTCTGGCCGGATTGGCCGCTGCGGTGGCGCATCTGGCAGAATCAGGGGTGACGCGGGGACTGCTGGTTTCGGCGGCTGTGGATAGCCCTTTCCTGCCTGCCGATTTTGTCCCCCGCCTAATCGCGGGGCTTGGCGCGGCACCTTGCGCCTATGCGGCGTGGGGCGAAGATTTTTATCCACCCAATTCGATCTGGCGGCTGGAAGCCCTGCAGGCGCTGCCCCGGGACATCGGGCAAGCGGGCGCACCGCCCAGCCTAAAGGCGTTGCAGCGGTTGCTGGGCGCGCAAAAGGTGGACTGGGCCGACGCCAGCGACGGCGATCCCTTTGCCAATATCAACACCATTGGGGACCTGCTGGCGCTGCAGCGGATCGCGCTGAACTGAGATTGGCATCGCAACAATTTCACACAGTCGCCAATTGGGGCTTGGCAAACCAAATCAAGTTCGGTACATGGACCTCGCCCTTCGCAAGAAGGTCAACGAAGGTGTTCCGCGGTAGCTCAGTGGTAGAGCAATCGGCTGTTAACCGATTGGTCGTAGGTTCGAATCCTACCCGCGGAGCCATTCGTTTCTCGCTCGTCACGAGCAATCCCCCCACATTGCCAATCTGGTTTACCGATCGGTTGCTCGCGGCCGTGCGCGGGGCTATCGCCGCGCCGGACAACATCATCTATATCTTCAATTTTCGACGTTCCCGCAGCGGGACGGCACAGCAACAAAGAGGTGCTCGCATGAGCAATGGCATGGACATTGACGGTGAAAGCCAGATTTCGCTGACCCGGACCATCGACGCCCATATCGATGATGTGTTCAAGGCGTGGACCGACCCGGCACTGATCGAGCAGTGGCAGGCCGACGAAGCCGAGCTGGATGCCTTTGAGGGCGGCGAATACAAGTTCACCACCTTTGGCGATGATGAAGACCCCGAAGACCATACGGTCAGCGGCGAAATCCTAGCGTTCGTCGAGAACGAAAAGCTGGTGATGAGCTGGGTTCACAAGGACGAGGAAGACGATGAGGACGATCTTATCTTCGTGCTCGATATCGCCTTCAAGGCAATTGGCGCGGACCAGACGCAGATTACGCTGATCGAACGCGGTCTGGCTCATGCCGACCCGGAATCGCGGATCTTTTCGATCGAGGCCTGGAATGCCGCGCTCGAGCATCTCGCCGAAGTGATGGAATAAGCGCACATAGGCTGAACCAGCCGTACCCTCCGCGCGTAACAAGCGCGGAGGCAGACTATGAACAGCACGACTATTGCCTGGTTGCGCAACGATCTTCGCGTGGCTGACAATCCCGCCCTTGCGGCGGCGCAGCGCTCGGGCGAGCGCGTTATCGCTCTCTACATCCATGAACAGACCATCGGCGTGCGCCCACCGGGCGCGGCGGCACGATGGTGGTTGCATCAGAGCCTGAACGCACTGGAGGTCGATCTGGCCGCACTCGGCATCGAGCTGCGGGTCCATCAGGGTGATCCCAACGTCATCGTGGTGGCACTCGCCAACCAGGAAAACGCATCCGGTGTGTTCTGGAACCGGCGCTATGCAGCTGGCGAGCGTGCCGTGGATACCGCAATCAAGGAACAGCTGCGCGCCGAGGGCGTAGCCGTGGAATCGTTCGGCGCCAATGTGCTGATCGAGCCCTGGGAGATCGCGACGGGGCAAGGCAAACCCTATTCTGTGTTCACCCCGTTCTGGAAAACCCTCAAACAGCGTCACATCGAGCAGCCATTGGACACCCCCGCGGCGGGCAAGGCGCGGTCCGTGCGGGCGGTGGATGACGGCTACGCAGAACCGCACTGGGCCGCAAAGCTGTCCGGTCACTGGTATGTTGGCGAGAAGGCTGCCCGGCGCACGCTGGCTGACTTCCTGGATTATCGGGTCGGCCGCTATCCCGATGAGCGTGATCTGCCCGACAGCGATGCGACGTCCAATCTCTCGCCGCATTTGCGGTTTGGCGAGATCAGCCCACGCCAGATCTGGCAGGCCGCAAACATGGCCGCTGATATCGCCCCGGAGAATGCCGGCGCGATTGACAAGTTTCTCTCCGAACTGGCCTGGCGCGATTTCAGCTATCACCAGCTCTACCATCGCTGCGACATTGCCCAAGCGCCCATGCAGGCCAAATATGCGGGCATGGCCTGGCGCGACGCGGCCGATGATCTGCGCGCCTGGCAGCGCGGGCAGACCGGCCTGCCGATGATCGACGCGGGCATGCGTGAGCTTTGGGAGACCGGCTATATGCACAACCGCGTGCGCATGCTGGTGGCTTCGCTACTGAGCAAGAACCTGTTGATCGACTGGCGGCAGGGTGAAAAATGGTTCTGGGACTGTCTGGTCGACGGCGATGTCGCCAGCAATCCGGCGAGTTGGCAATGGGTGGCGGGCAGCGGGCTGGACGCGGCTCCGTATTTCCGAATTTTCAATCCGGTCACGCAAGGCGGTCGGTTTGACGCCGAGGGCGCCTATGTGCGGCGCTGGGTGCCCGAGCTGGCCGCCATGCCCGACAAGTGGGTGCACACGCCCTGGCAGGCCCCGCTGAGGTGCTCAAGGCGGCTCACGTGCAGATCGGCACAACCTACCCGGCACCGATCGTTGATCTGAAGGCATCGCGCGAGCGGGCATTGCAGGCAGCCAGCGCGCTGTAGCGGAATGAAATTGCGCTGACTGGCTGCAGGCGCACTGCCATTGCGCGGCCAAAGCGCTGCGCGGAAAGCTCTGCCTGAACAGGCCGTTATCACTTGCAGGCGGTGCCGGGCGGCCCTAGGTTCGTGGTTTCCCAGCCTCAGTAGATTGCGCCATGGCCAAGCATACAGACCTCATCTCCGCTATCGGCAATACGCCGTTGATCCGTCTCAATCGCGTTTCGACGCTGACGGGATGCGATATCTGGGGCAAGGCGGAGTTTCTCAATCCTGGCCAGTCGGTCAAGGATCGGGCGGCGCTGTTCATCATCCATGACGCTGTCAAATCCGGCGCGCTCAAGCCCGGCGGCACGATTGTGGAAGGCACGGCGGGCAATACCGGCATCGGCCTGACGCTGGTGGCCAATTCGCTGGGTTTCAAATCGGTGATCGTGATTCCCGAAACCCAGAGCCAGGAAAAAAGGACGCGCTGCGTCTGTATGGCGCCGAATTGATCGAAGTGCCGGCCAAGCCGTACAAGAACCCGAACAATTACATCAAGGTATCGCAGCGTCTGGCCGAAAAGCTCAATGCCGAACTGCCCGAGGGCGCGGTGTGGGCCAACCAGTTCGACAACACAGCCAATCGGCGCGCCCATGCCGAAACCACCGGGCCGGAAATCTGGCAGCAGACCAATGGCCGTATCGATGGCTTTATCTGTGCCGTGGGCTCGGGCGGCACGCTGGCTGGCGTTGCCGAAGCGCTGCGTGCACGCAGTGAAGATGTGAAGATCGGTCTAGCTGACCCTGAGGGCGCCGCGCTCTTCAACTATTACGCGCATGGCGAGCTGAAATCGTCGGGCAATTCGATCACCGAAGGCATTGGCCAGGGCCGTATCACGGCCAATCTGGAAGGCCTGACGGTGGACAACCCCTATCAGATCTCCGATGCAGAGGCCCTGCCCTACATCTTCGACCTGCTTGAGCATGAAGGGCTGTGCCTGGGCGGGTCGAGCGCGATCAACATTGCCGGCGCCGTGCGCATGGCACGCGATCTGGGGCCGGGCAAGACGATCGTGACGATCCTGTGCGATTACGGCAATCGCTATGCCAGCAAGATCTTCAACCCCGAATTCCTGCACGGCAAGGAGTTGCCTGTGCCCAAATGGCTGGAGGGTCGCACGCCGATCGACATCTCCAGCGTAATGGAAGCAGACCCGGCTTAGCCGGGCCTGCTGGAGATCAGCCGCGCGCCGAAAAGCCCAGATTGGTCGGTGCACGCAGTTTGCGGTCGATCCGCGGGTTCAACGGCACGGTCCGATCGACGGGCTCAAGGTCAAAGCCCCGCGCCCAGCCGAGCCCGCGCCCCTTGAGATAGACGCCATAGTTGAGGCTGACGGCATGCTGGGGGACCTCAAGCACAATGGTCCGCTCGGTCCAGTCACTGCTACCGGTCAGCGGGCCATCGGTCTGGCTGCGCTCAAGATTGTCGAAGGCCAACAAGCCGTTGGGCCCATCAATGCGAAACCAGATGGTTACGCCATCAGCGGCCTGCGCCTTGATCTGGGCCCGCAGCCGCAGCCGTTGCCCGCGAAAGTCAGCGGCATCGACAGTCTGCATAAGGGTACAAAAATCATCTTCGCCCAGCAGATCAGCGAATTCGGGGCGGCTGGCAATCAAGACAA
Source organism: Devosia sp. J2-20 (assembly GCF_055808475.1). Taxonomy (NCBI): domain Bacteria; kingdom Pseudomonadati; phylum Pseudomonadota; class Alphaproteobacteria; order Hyphomicrobiales; family Devosiaceae; genus Devosia; species Devosia sp. J2-20. The sequence continues at coordinate 2,082,146 of NZ_CM147870.1, forward strand.
TCCCGGTCTGCTCCGGATCAAGCCCTGCCCGGTATTTGCCGGGGCTCCTGCCGCTGAGATGCCAGGCTTCGGGCAGCAGCAGGCTATCGCTTGAAGCCGCGTCAATGCGGGCACTGAGGATATTCCAGTCGGCCACGCCAAACTGGCGGGCGACCAGTTCGAGGCAGGCACTATGGCCCAACTCGACGCCGCGTTCGGCCAACCCCTGACGCAGGAGTTTGGCCATAAGTTTTGCATCCATGAAACTGTTCACGGTCCGATCCTTCACAACCGGGCAAATCAAGGTCAGCGCTCGCATTACTGACGGCTTGCCCGTCAAAAAGGGTCAAACCAATCACCAATCGTGCATTCACCGTCCCCAAGGGGCACGAGCGGCTGGCTGCACGAGCCGCATTGAGGATCGCGCCGGGTTGAACCGTTGTCAACGCGCGCGCATTGTCGGGGTGGACGAGACTGTTAGAGTGCGCGTCCACGAATCTGGGGCGGGTGTATCTTGGTCGGTTTTGACGATTTTCTGCGGGCGATAATCGCCGATCTGCATATCGTGGCGGCCATCATGGCGGCGATCTACCTGCTGGCCTTTGTCTGCGCGGTGCGGGAGATCATGATTTCGCGTACCTCACAGGGCTCGATCGCCTGGATCCTGGCGCTGGCGCTGCTGCCCTTTCCAACCGCGTTCTTCTATCTGGTGTTCGGCTGGAAGGCGTTTGACGATTATGCGACCGACCGTATTCGCAATGGGCGCGCCGCCCGCCCCCTGCGGGCCAAGGATCTGGCCCTGATCGATCATGACACCGGGGCACTGTGGCCGGTGCAGACCAAGGTGTCCGAGGTGCCGTTCCTGACCGGCAATGATGTGGAATTGCTGGTGGATGGACGCGCGACATTTGATTCCATTTTTGCCGGCATCGCGGCGGCTAAGCACTATCTGCTGGTTCAGTTCTACATTGTGCGCGACGACGCACTGGGCAAGGAACTGGCCGAGCGGTTGATCGAGCGCGCCAATGCCGGGGTGAAGGTCTATCTGCTCTATGATGATGTAGGCAGCACCGGTATGCCCCGGCGCTACCGCACCCAATTGCGCGAAGCCGGCGTGAAGGTGGCCGGGTTCAACCAGCGCCATAAATTCCTGCGGCTATACGGGCCAACGCGGATCAACTACCGCAATCACCGCAAGATCGTGGTGGCCGACGGCGACCATGCCTGGGTGGGCGGGCACAATGTCGGGGTGGAGTATCTGGGCGAAGACCCCAAATTTGGCCGCTGGCGCGACACCCATGTGCGGGTTTCCGGGCCGGCCGCGCTAGGCTGCGCCCTGCTATTCCGCGAAGACTGGCAATGGGCCACAGGCGAAGAGTTGCCGTCGGCGCCGCCCGATACGGTGGCCACGCCGGGCAAGCAATCGGTGCTGGTGATGGGTACCGGGCCGGCCGACCGGCTGGAAGAATGCGCGATCGCCTTTACCGATGTGATTGGCCGCGCACGCGAGCGGCTGTGGATCGTCAGCCCCTATTTTGTCCCCGATACCGACATCCGAACAGCGCTTTATGCCGCCAAGCTGCGCGGCGTGGATGTGCGAGATCATGCTGCCCAATGAGCCTGACCACAAGCTGGTCTGGGCCGCCAGCATCGCCCATGCCGATGCGATGATCCAGCACGGCATCACCATTCAGCGCTACACGGACGGCTTCCTGCACCAGAAGGTGCTGCTGATGGACGATCAGATCGCCACGGTCGGCAGTGTCAATTTCGACAACAGGTCATTCGCGATCAATTTCGAGATCACCATGTGGTTGACCGATCCCAAAGCCATCAGCGATGTGGAGGCCATGCTGGTAGAAGACTTCAAGAACTGTCGAGAAGTGACGATGGAAGAGGTCACCAAACGCTCCTGGCCGATGCGCTTCCTGACCCAGGCCGCCCGCCTGCTATCCCCCGTATTGTAAGAGTTTGACCATGACCCAATTCCTGTTCCGCAATGACAGCTATGCGCAGTCAGTGGACGCCACCGTGATTGCCATAACGCCCGAGAATGGCGTGGTGCTCGATCAGACCGTTTTCTATGCCGCTTCCGGTGGTCAGCCGGGGGATAGCGGCCGAATCGAGCGCGCAGACGGTTCCGTGGTCGAGATCGACACCACCATTCACCCCGACGGCGACAAGACCAGCATTGTGCATGTGCCGGTCGAGGGCGCGACGTTGCCCGCCATTGGCGAGGTGGTCACGGCAAGGCTGGACTGGGTTCGGCGCCACAAGCTGATGCGAATGCACACCGCACTGCATCTGCTCTCGGTGGTGTTCGCTTTCCCGGTGACCGGCGGCTCAATCGGCGAAGAAAAGGGCCGGCTGGACTTTGACATGCCAGCGGTACCCGAAGATCTTTTCGCACTCGAAGAAGCGCTCAACGCCATGGTGGCTGGCGATCATGGGGTTAGCCAGGAGTGGATTACCGACGCCGAAATGGCGGCCAATCCCGATCTGGTCAAGACCATGAACGTCAAGCCGCCCATGGGTCAGGGCCGCGTGCGGCTCATCCGGATCGGCGATGTCGACCTGCAGCCCTGTGGCGGCACGCATGTCCGCTCGACGGCAGAAATCGGCCCGCTCAAGCTGGGCAAGATCGAGAAGAAGGGCAAACAGAACCGCCGCGTCAGCCTGTTGTTCGCTGACTGATCAGCCGCTGCGGCATCAGCGCACTGGTGGCGCGTAGAGCAGGCCTCCATTGCTCCAGAGCGAGTTCTGTCCTCGCAGCAGGGCAGCGCCGGTCTGAGGACCGAAATGGCGGTCATAGAGCTCTGAATAGTTGCCGACGGCACGAATCGCATCGGCCATGAAGGTAGGCTCGAGGCCCAGCGGTGTACCGAAATCGCCCTCGACACCGAGGATGCGCCGGATGACGGGCGTGTGCGAGGCGGCCAGGGATTCGGTGTTCAGACCGGTAATCCCCACTTCCTCTGCGTTGATCAGCGCGAACAGCGTCCACTTGACGATGTTGAACCATTGCTGATCACCAGAGCGAACGACCGGGCCCAGCAGGTCCTTGGAAATTCGCTCGGGCAGGATGCGATGGGCATTGGGATCGGGCAAAGCACGGCGTATGGCCTGCAATTGGCGCCCCGGCGCCGAGATGATCTGGCAGAGACCGGTGCGATAGGCCAGCGCCAGATCGTCAATGTCCTCATAGGGCACTTCGGTATAGGTAGCCTGATTAGCAAAGAAGAATTCCTGGATGCGCTCAAGGTCGTCGCCGCCATCGATCACGCAGATGCTGACATTATCGAGCTCAAAGGCCGACACCAGACCCAGCGATTGCGGGACGAGAAAGGCCTGACCATCGAAAAATGCGGTGCCCACAAAGCTGGCGCCATAAATGGTGTCGCGCCGCTCGGTCCAGGGGCCATTGCGGGTGAGGACGTCGACGGCCTCGGTCTGCAGCGGCGCAAAACGGGTCTCGCCACGCAGGGAGCGGAATTCGATCAGATCGGGATCACCGAACACGGCCGCGGCAATGGCGCGGCAGAGATCGACATCAAACCCGGACCAGCGCCCTTCAGCGTCTTTCTGGGCAAAGCCTGGCAACGGATTGGTGGCACCGCAAATCAGGAAACCGCGCTCGCGCACAGCGTCGAGGGTCTGGGCCGAAACGGGCGCAGACGCCATGGCCAGCAGGCAGCCAAGCATGGCCAGAAACGCTGGCAAACGCAGAAAAAATAGGGGCAATCAGTGGTTCCCTTCACTCGCCTGCGCATATTGGCAGGCGAGGAGGCAGGGTCAAGCCAAGCAAGGCGAAATGCCCTGACCATTTGGCCAGGGCATTGCTGATCAGACGATTAGTGCAGGATCTGGCTGAGGAACAGCTTGGTCCGCTCGTGCTGAGGATTGGAGAAGAACTGCTCCGGCTCGTTCTGCTCGATGATCTGTCCCTGATCCATGAAGATCACCCGGTTGGCGACCTGACGGGCAAAGCCCATTTCATGGGTCACGCACAGCATGGTCATGCCTTCTTCGGCCAGGCTGATCATCACTTCGAGCACTTCCTTGACCATTTCTGGATCCAGCGCCGAGGTGGGCTCATCGAACAGCATGATGCGCGGCTGCATGCAGAGCGAACGCGCAATGGCCACACGCTGCTGCTGGCCGCCGGAGAGCTGACCGGGGAACTTGTTGGCCTGCTCGGGGATCTTCACCCGCTCCAGATAATGCATGGCCATGGACTCGGCCTCGCCCTTGGGAACGCCACGTACCCAGATCGGGGCCAGTGTGAGGTTCTGCAGGATGGTCAGATGCGGGAACAGGTTGAAGTGCTGGAACACCATGCCCACTTCGCGACGCACCTCGTCGATGCGCTTGAGGTCAGCAGTCAGTTCGGTGCCATTGACGATGATATGGCCTTCCTGGTGCTCCTCGAGCCGGTTCATGCAGCGGATCAGCGTCGACTTGCCCGAGCCCGACGGGCCGGCAATGACGATGCGTTCGCCACGCATGACCTTAAGGTTGATGTCACGCAGGACGTGGAAATCACCATACCATTTGTGCATGTCGACGACTTCGACGGCCACATCGGTTTCGGAGATCTTCATCCCGGCAGTGGTGTGCTCTTGGGTCGATGGGGATACTTCACTCATAATAGTTACCTCTTGTGCCCAGTGTTCAGCCGGTGCTCCATCCAGAGCGAATAGCGGGACATGGCGAAACAGAAAATCCAGAACATGAATGCGGCAAAGACATAGCCGGTTACAGCCTGGGTGGGCGATGCCCAGTCAATGTCGGAACTGGCCGACTGCACGGTATTGAGCAGATCGAAAATGCCGACGATGGACACCAGCGAGGTGTCCTTGAACAGGGCGATAAAGTTATTCACGATGCCCGGAATGACGTGCTTGAGCGCCTGGGGCAGGATGATGAAATAGGTCCTTTTCCAGTAGCTCAGGCCCAGCGAGGCCCCGGCTTCATACTGCCCACGCGGCAGCGCCTGCAGGCCACCGCGCACCACTTCAGCCATATAGGCCGATGAGAACAAGGTGACGCCGACCAGGGCGCGAAGCAGTTTGTCCACTGTGGTGCCTGTCGGCATGAACAGCGGCAACATGATCGAAGCCATGAACAGCACGGTGATCAGGGGCACAGCGCGCCAGAGTTCGATGAACATCACGCTGAGCGTCTTGATGATGGGCAGGTCGGACTGTCGGCCCAGGGCCAGCAGAATGCCGATCGGGATCGAGCAGATGATGCCCACCAGCGAGATGATCAGGGTGACCATCAGGCCGCCCCATTGCTCGGTTGGCACTTCGCGCAGGCCAAACACGCCACCATTGAGCAGGTAGAATGTGACCACCGGGAAAACCACGAAGAACAGCGCGGCGTTCAGACGCTTGAACGGTGCGGCCGGAATGGCCAGCGGGATGATCAGCGCAGCCAGCATCACGAAGACGATGTTGGGACGCCAGTACTGATCAATGGGATAGAAGCCGTAGATGAAGAAGTTGAAGCGCGCATAGATGTAAGCCCAGCAGGCCCCTGCTCCTTCAACGCGACAATCCTCGACGGTGCCACCGGGCATGACGGCATGCCCGATGATGAAGTTGTAGAGCGGTGGTACCGCCCAGAACAGAAACACCATGCCCAGAATGGTCAGCAGGGCATCGCTTGGTGTTGCGAACAGATTGGTGCGGAGCCAGAGGATCAGGCCGCCAGTCTGGCCGGGGGCCGGACGTTCGGGCGAGAATTCGTCGCGCACATAGCTCGTGGAGGTTGTCATGGTTCTACCGCTCCACCAAGGCCACTCGGGCGTTGTACCAGTTCATGAATGCTGAGGTCAGCAGCGAGAAGGTCAGATAGACCGCCATGGTCAGTGCAATCACCTCAATGGCCTTACCCGTCTGGTTGAGCGTTGTGCCCGTAAAGACGTTGACCAGTTCAGGATAGCCGATAGCGGCACCCAGAGAGGAGTTCTTGGTCAGGTTGAGGTATTGGCTGGTCAGCGGCGGCACGATCACGCGCATGGCCTGGGGCACGATCACCAGACGCAGCCGGTCACCTTCCTTGAGCCCGAGCGATTGCGCCGCTTCGGTCTGACCGTGGCTGACCGCCTGGATACCGCCACGGACGTTTTCAGCGATGAAGGAGGCGGTGTAGATGGTCAGGCCGAACACGAGCGCCACGAATTCGGGTGGCAGCTGGATGCCGCCCTTGAAGTTGAAGCGATTGAGTTCGGGGATTTCAAACTGCAGCGAGGCACCGGTGAGCCAGTACACCAGCACCGGAATGCCGATCGCCACCAGTAGCGGCAGAGCGATGGGGAACTTGCCTTCAGCAGCCCGATCGGCCCCTTCTAGCTGGACCCAGCCAAAGCCGACACCTGCCAACACGCTACCAATGGTAACGACGGCAGCTGGCAATGCGGGGAACATGCCGCCAACAAGGAAGCCGACCACCACGGTTGCGATCATGAAGGCCAGAACCGGCTTCACGTAGAGCGCATAGGGCGTGAAGGTTACCGCCGTAAGGACCAGGGCGACAATCAGCGCAATGACGGGTGCGGAGCCCATGTCGGGCGCCATGCCCACCAGCAGCAGCGCGGCTACATAACCCACGCCGAAGGTTACCAGCGCATTGGCAACCCGGGCCGCGAGAATGATGGCCTGCGGATAGGAGCCTGTCAGCGTGCGGACACTCATGGCCCAGCGCGCAATGGCGATTGCGGCGATCACCGAAACGGCAATGGCCACGAGCACCCAGGTGAATTCATGATCGATCAGCGGCCGCGGCACCATCAAGCCACGCTGGTTGACGAAGATGTCCAGCGGCAAGTGGAAGGATTCGCGCACTGCCGGCATCGCCTTTAGAACGGCGAAGTACCAGAAGAACAACTGCAGCAGCAGCGGGATGTTGCGAATGGTTTCCACATAGATGGTGGCGAAGCGCGAGATCAGCCAGTTCGATGACAGGCGCGCAATACCCAGGGTAAAGCCCAGGATAGTGGCAAAGAAAATGCCCACCACGGCAACAAGCAGCGTGTTGAGCAAACCGGCCAGAAAGGCCTGCCAGTAGAAGGATGTTCGGCTCCAAGGGAACAGGGTGAAGCTGATGTCGAAACCAGCCGTTCTGAACAGGAAGTCGAAACCGGTGGTCTTGTTCTGGGCGGCAAGGTTTGCGGCGGTGTTCATCACCAGCCAGCCAAAAAACCCGATCACCAGAAGGGCGACGATCACCTGATAAAGAATGCCGCGGAAGACCGGGTCATTCAGCAGCGAACTGCGCGGGGCAGTCCCACTGGTATTGTCTTGCATCGCCATTGGGCATGCATTCCTTTGCTGTGAACCAGACGCATTGCGCATGCGACCAGACAAGGCTTCGCCGGCGCGGCTTACGCCACGGTCAATTCACCAGCCATTTGGCCGGTGCAGTCCAGATCGCGAGGTCGTGGTTCAAACCAAAACCGGCGCACCCCTGGGGATGCGCCGGAGATGTGGTTCTGGTTAGCGGATCGGTGGAGCGTACTGCAGGCCACCCTTGGTCCACAGAGCGTTCAGACCGCGCTCAAGGCCAATTGCAGTCGAAGGACCAACGTTACGGTCAAAGGATTCACCGTAGTTACCGATCGACTTGATGATGCGGTATGCCCAGTCCTTGGACAGACCGATCGGGGTACCGAAGTCACCCTCAACGCCCAGCAGGCGCTTGATGGCTGGGTTGTCGGAACCGAGCATCTCGTCAACATTGGCCTGGGTCACGCCCAGCTCTTCAGCTTCGAGCAGTGCGTAGTAGGTCCAGCGGTTGATCTTGAACCACTGATCGTCGCCCTGACGCACAACCGGACCAAGGGGTTCCTTGGAGATGATTTCTGGCAGGATCAGGTGATCTTCAGGAACAGCGAACTTGGAACGTTCAGCAGCCAGTGCGGAACCGTCCGTGGTGTACACGTCGCAACGGCCGTCTTCGTAGGCCTTCACAACTTCGTCCTGATCAACGAACACGACGGTGTTGAATTCCATGCCGTTGGCAGCAAAATAGTCAGCTGCGTTCAGCTCGGTGGTGGTGCCCGATTCAAGGCAGATAGCCGCGCCGGACAGCTCGAGAGCCGAGTTGATGCCGTCAGCCTTGCGGACCATAAAGGCCTGGCCGTCGTAGTACATGGTGCCCAGGAAGCTGATACCCAGATCGGTATCGCGGCTCATGGTCCAGGTCGTGGTGCGCGAGAGAATGTCGATTTCACCGGCGGAGAGAGCTGCGAAGCGCTCCTGGCTGGTCAGTGGGGTATAACGAACCTTGTCGGCATCGTTGAAGATGGCGGCTGCCACAGCGCGGCAGAAGTCAACTTCTAGGCCGGTCCAAACGTTGCTGGCATCTGGCGAAGAGAAACCGGGGACGCCACCGGTCACACCGCACTGGATGTAATCCTTCGCCATTACCTCGTCGAGAGTCGCTGCCTGAGCAGCGGTCGCACCGAGACCAAGCGAGGCCGCGAGCGCGATTGTTACGAGCGTTTTTTGCATTGTTATTGCCTTTTTTCCTGACCTTGTGTCCCGGGGTTGATGGGCAGCACCCAATTCCCCGGTGGCACCTCCACTCTTTCAAGAGCGGTTGTGATGCTGATAGGTATGCAATCGCCAATTGACGCACACGTCAAGGGTAGAGGTGGCTTTGGACAGCATGCCTGTCACTTATTTGGACACCTTTTTTCAGTTGACTGTATATTGAGCATCGAGCCCAGCATGAGTGAGAAGAAAAGCGGCAATTCCGAGCGTCGTTCTGTTGAAACCATCCTGACCCATCACGGTCGGGAACCTGACGATCAGTTCGGTTTTGTGAATACCCCGGTGTATCGCGGCTCGACCGTGCTGTTCAAAACGCTGGACGACATGGTGGGGCAGAAACAGCGCTTTCTGTATGGCCGCGCCGGCAATCCAACTACCCAGAGCGTGGAAGCCGTCATTACCGAGCTTGAGGGGGCCTATCGCACGCGTCTGGTCCCGTCGGGCCTGGCAGCCATCACCATAGCGGTGCTCAGCTGCGTCAAGGCAGGCGACGATGTGCTGATCTCCGACAGCGCCTATGAGCCCGGCCGCAGCTTTGCCGACGGCTTTCTGAAGCGCATGGGCGTGACGGCACGCTATTTCGATCCGCGCATTGGCGCGGGAATCAGCGCGCTGATGCAGCCCAACACCACGGCCATTCTGGCAGAAAGCCCCGGCTCGCTGACGTTTGAAGTGCAGGACATTCCCGCCATTGCCGCAGCCGCTCATGCCAATGGCGCGCGACTGATCGTGGATAACAGCTGGGCCAGCCCGCTCTATCACCGGCCGCTGGCACTGGGGGCGGATCTGGTGGTGCATGCCGGCACCAAAATGTTCGTGGGACATTCGGATGCCTTTGCTGGCACCATTTCAACGACCGAGGCGGCCTGGGCCGAGGTCGAATCAACGCGCGCCCTACTGGGGTTCTTCACGTCGGGCGACGATGCCTATCTGGTGGCGCGCGGTCTGCGCACCCTGGCGATCCGCATGAAGGAGCATCACAGCCGGGCTCTGGAGATCGCCAGCTGGCTGGAAGCACAGCCTGAAGTCGTACAGGTGCTGCACCCCGGTTTGTCCAGCCACCCTGATCACGCCTTGTTCAAACGCGATTTCACCGGCTCGGGCAGCCTGTTCAGCGTGTTGCTGGCCCCTGCCCCGCGTGCATCGGTCGCAGCGTTCGTGGACAAGCTCGAGATTTTCACGATGGGCTTTTCGTGGGGCGGTTATGAGAGCCTGTGCCTGCCGGTGCGTCTGGGCGCCAATCGTACCGCCAAGCCGTGGACGGCCGAGGGCAATCTGTTCCGGCTGCATATCGGGCTTGAAGGCATCGACGATCTCAAGGCCGACCTGGCCGATGCGATCGCTCGCTATTCAGCGGCACGCTGAAGCCGTCCGCGAAACAGGCGGCGCAGATTGGGCACCCCGCGGAACCGTACCGAGCCGTCGCTGCGGGCGATGAACAACCAGCGGCGCCTGGCAAAACCATTACGCACGGCGTACGCGCCGAGCGTACCCACGACAAAGCCGCCGACCACATCGGTGGGGTAGTGCATGCCAATGACCACGCGCGAGAGCCCGGTCATCACCGCGATGAACAGAATCACGCGGAACAGACGCGGCATCATGAAGCCGACAACCAGCGCCGTGCCGATGGCAGTGGTGGTATGACCCGAGGGGAAGCTCTGAAAGCTCCAGTCATTGAAGATGGGCTGGAAGTGAAACGCCCCCAGATCCAGAAAGTGATCCGGGCGGGCGCGACCGATCAGCCGCTTGAGCAGATTGACGAATAGCCCGGGCAGCCCAACACCGACAAAAACGAATCCCGAAAGCAGGCTGAGTTCGTGAATCGCGGCGCGATACCGCCCCAGCGGCAGCCGCTGGGCGATAAAAGTGACAACAAAAATCAGCAGCGAGGGGATAAGGACCCAATCGGAGAGACCGAAATCTGTGACAAAGGCAAAAGGTGCGCGCCACACGTCGGGCCAGGCCTGCGCGCTCTGCGACGCCCAAGCATCGACGAATACCAGCACAAAAAGCACCAGAATGACTGCCATTGCGCGATCTGGCCAGGTCCGGGACGAGAGGCCAAAGGGCCAGCGGCGGGTCAGTTTTGACATGCCAATCTATTGAACGTGTGGGAAGTTTCCGTCAATGCGAGAAAGTTGTTGCAGAGACGCTTGCTCTCCGCTTCGGAACAGGTTAGGTGACGGCGGTGATTTCGGAGTGTAGCTCAGCCTGGTAGAGCACTGGTTTTGGGAACCAGGGGTCCAAAGTTCGAATCTTTGTACTCCGACCATCACATTTCGCCTTTTGGCGCCGCATCGTGTTGAGGACTTTGCATGACCGCCCGTATCTACCGCCCGGCCCCCAACGCCATGCAATCGGGCAGAGGCAAATCCAAGCAGTGGGTTCTGGTTCACGAATTGGCCGCGCAGCGGTCGATCGATCCACTGATGGGTTACACCACATCCACCGACACCAAGCAGCAGGTTCGCCTGACTTTCGAGACTCAGGAAGACGCTGAGGCTTATGCGCAGAAGAATGGCATCGCCTATTCGGTGCAGCCTGCGCATGACAGCACACCGAAGCGCTCCAGCTATCCCGACAATTTCCGCGCTGACCGCAAGACACCCTGGACACACTAATTTCGACTTGAGAAATTAAGTTCAGCATGCGCCGCAAGTAATTGTGGCGCATTTTGTTTTCCGGTTTGCACACGATGAGACCTATTGGGCTTTGGTGCGCAAGGGCTGATCTGGCAGACTAGTGATCTCAAGGAGATTGCCACCATGTTCAGATGCACCTGCCTGCTCCCCGCCCTGTTGATCATGGGTCTGGCTGCGCCCGCGCAGGCCAGTCCGGCGCTGTGGGAAGTGCGCGATGGGGACAGTGCCCTGTGGTTCTTTGGCTCCTTCCACATCCTGCCCGAAGGTACTGCATGGCGGACGCCATTGTTTGACGCGACATTCGCCGAAGCCGACAAGGTGGTGTTCGAGACCGACATTCGCCCCCAAGCCATTGCCGAGATGGGCGCCAAGGCCTTTGCCCAAGGCATCTATGTCGACGGCACCCTGCTGACCGACGTGATCGACGCAGCGCTCGAAGAACAGCTACGGGCACAGATGGCGCGTATGAACATGCCTGTGGGCACGGTTCTGGCAATGCGCCCCTGGATGGCCGCCAATACCATTTCCGTCGGCGCGTTGACGGCAAATGGCTTTGGCGCGCAGGGGGTGGAGTTTGTACTGGAGCCCGAACTGGCCGCCGAGCGCATGGTGTTTCTCGAAACCGGGGATCAACAGCTCGACGTGTTCGCCCGCGCACCTGAGGATGAGCAGATCGCCATGCTGGCAGCCACGCTCGAGCAAATGGACGACATGTCCAAAGTCATGAACAAGATGGTGGGCTATTGGGTATCAGGCACGCCTGAAGGTCTGCTCAAGCTGGTTGAGGTTGAAATGGACGGGTTTGAGGACGCGTTTGTCGAGCGACTGCTCTTTGAGCGCAACCGTAACTGGATGGCGCCGCTTGAGCGCATGCTCGCCAATGATGAGCAGAATCTGGTGGTCGTGGGCGCGGGCCACCTGGTTGGCGACGGTAATGTGCTCGACCTGCTCAGCGCGGCCGGCTATTCGGTAGAGCGCATTCAATAGGCGCAAAACGCAATCACCCCGACCGAAGCCGGGGTGACAGATTTATCAACAGCTACGTGCGGCTCAGACGTCGCTGAGCCTGGTCCACTTGCCGTCGTTCTTGCTCGACTGAACCGAGGCTGTGATGAACTGCATGCCTTCAACGCCATCGGCCAGCGTTGGCAGTAGTCCTTCAAAAGCTTCGCCTTCGCCACGAATGACCGCTGCGAACTGGCTGTAGAGCGTGGCGAAGGCTTCGAGATAGCCTTCGGGATGGCCCGAGGGGATGCGCACATTCATGGTGGAAGCCGCATTGCCAGAGATGGCGCCGCCGCGGGTCAGCAATTGCTTGGGTTTGCCGAATTCGGTGAACCACATGTAATTGGGATTGTCCTGACGCCACTCAATGCCGCCCTTGTCGCCATAGACGCGCAATTGCAGGCCATTCTCGCAGCCCACGGCCACCTGGCTGGCCCACAGCATGCCCTTCGCACCGCCCTCAAAGCGCAGCATGATGTGGACATTGTCGTCGAGCTGACGGCCTTCGACGAAGCTGGTGAGATCGGCCGAGACCGAATCTGTCTTCAGGCCCGTGACAAAGCGCGCGAGATTGTAGGCATGGGTGCCAATGTCACCAATGGCCCCGCCAGCGCCGGAGCGGGCAGGATCGGTGCGCCATGAGGCCTGTTTGTTATCGTCGGTGGTGGCTTCGGTCAGCCAGTCCTGGGGATACTCGACCTGAATGACCCTGATCGTGCCCAGCGCGCCGGATTCGACCAGCTCGCGCGCCTGCCGCATGAGCGGGTAACCCGTGTAGTTATGGGTCAGCAGAAACCGGGCACCGTTCTTGGGCTGGATTTCGGCCAGCTTGCGCGCGTCATCAATGGAGGAGGTAATCGGCTTGTCGCAGATCACGTGAATGCCGGCCTCAAGGAAAGCCTTGGCCGGGCCAAAGTGCATGTGGTTGGGCGTGACGATCGAGACAGCCTCAATGCCGTCTGGCCGCGCGGCCTCGGCCTTGGCCATTTCCTCGTAGGAGGTGTAGATGCGATCTTCGGCCAGGCCGAGATTGCGCCCGGATTCCTGGGCAATTTCGGGGCGCGACGACAGAGCGCCGGCCACCAGTTCGTAATCGCCATCAATGCGGGCAGCCACGCGGTGCACGTAGCCAATAAAGGCTCCCGTACCGCCGCCGACCATACCCAGGCGAATGCGCTTTGCGCCGTTTTCAGCCATTTGTCGTGCTCCCTAGCTCAGACCGAGGATTTTGCGGTTGGCCGCCAGATCGGTACCGGCCGAGGCAAAATCGTCGAACGCGTGTTCGGTGACGTGGATGATGTGGTTCTTGATGAACTCGGCACCCTCGCGCGCCCCGTCTTCTGGGTGTTTGATGGCGCATTCCCATTCCAGAACCGCCCAGCCCGCGAAATCATACTGCGCCATCTTGGAGAAGATAGCGGCAAAATCGACCTGACCATCACCCAGCGAGCGGAAGCGCCCTGCCCGGTCGATCCAGCTCTGATAGCCGCCATAGACCCCCTGACGCCCGGTCGGATTAAACTCGGCATCCTTGACGTGGAACATCTTGATGCGCTCGTGATAGATGTCGATGTAGTCGAGGTAGTCGAGCTGCTGCAGCACGAAATGGCTCGGATCATAGAGCAGATTGGCGCGCGGGTGATTGTTCACGCGCTCGAGGAACATCTCGTAGCTGACGCCGTCATGCAGATCTTCGCCAGGGTGAATTTCGTAGCAGAGATCGACGCCGTTCTCATCAAAGGCGTTGAGGATCGGGGTCCAGCGGCGAGCCAGTTCATCAAAGGCTTCTTCGACAAGGCCGGCCGGGCGCTGCGGGAATGGATAGAGGAACGGCCAGGCCAGTGCGCCCGAGAAGGTCGCATGCTCGGTGAGGCCGAGATTTTGCGAAGCCTTGGCGGCCCAATGCAGCTGCTGGACGGCCCATTCCTGGCGGGCCTTGGGATTGCCGTGCAGCGCCGGCGGGGCAAAGCCATCAAGCATGGTGTCATAGACCGGGTGCGCGGCGACCAGCTGACCCTGCAGATGGGTGGATAGTTCGGTGATCTCGATGCCGTGACTGGCAGCGGTGCCCTTGAGCTCATCACAATAGGTCTTGGACGTGGCGGCCTTTTCCAGATCGATCAGGCTGCCGACCCAGGTCGGGATCTGCACGCCCTTATAGCCATGCCCGGCGGCCCAGCCGCAAATGGCGTCGAAGGAATTGAACGGAGCAGCGTCGCCGGCGAACTGCGCCAGAAAGATTGCGGGACCCTTGATGGTGCGCATGATTTTCTCCTCTGATGACGCTTTCGCGTCTTGGTCTTGAGCCGCTTTGTGCGAACAGGCGGCGGGGTGCCGCCGCCTGCTCAAAATGACTGGGGTAGTGTCGACGGGACCAGATGTCCTGTCAATGAGGTACGCACCTCATTGCTTTAGCAGTGCCAGGGCATCCTCTGGCGTGAGGGCCATTGGGCGCTCGCAAGTGGTGCTCAGGGTCAAAACCTGACCGCTTTCGCCGGCCTTGAGCAGGCTGGTCATCACGTCCACTGCATGCAGGGCGACATCAAGACCGCACCGGGCGGTGTAGCCACCATCGATCGAGGCCATCATGTCGGCCAGACCTGCGGTGCGATAGTTGGCCCGTGGCGTTGGCTTGTCGAGATCCTGATTGTTGACGCCGAAGGGGTGATCCCAGGGTGTCTCAGTGGTGCGGGTGCCGGCGACATCGGTGGTCACCAGATCGCCACCGAAGAAGTTCGGATCGGGCACGAAGATCGAGCCATCGGTGCCATAGAGCTCGATATTGTGGTGACCATGCGCTGCCACGTCCCAGCTTGCGCCGATGGTGATGATGGCGCCGGAAACGAATTCGAGCACACCGTGGATGGTGGTTGGCGTGCCGACCTTGACGAAGGTGCCCTTTTGCGGGCCTTCGGCGGTCACTTCGCGCTCCGTGCGGGCCATGTTGGTGAAGGCCGAGAGGCGCTTGACCGGGCCGAGCAGATGAATCAGCTCGGTCACGTAGTAAGGACCGATATCGAGGATGGGACCAGCACCGACCTGGAAGAAGAAATCGGGGTTGGGATGCCAATGCTCCATACCACGGCTCATCACGTGGGTGGTGCCGCTCATGATCTTGCCGAGCTGACCGGAATCGATGATCTGACGCGCCTGCTGATGGGCGCCACCCAGGAAGGTGTCGGGCGCACTGCCCACCTTGAGATTGCGCTCGGCAGCCGCCTTTTTCAGCGCAGTGCCTTCTTCGAGTGTCAGCACAAAAGGCTTTTCGGAATAGGCATGCTTGCCGGCCGAGATGATGTCGGTCGACACCGAATAGTGGGTCGCCGGAATCGTCAGATTGACGATGACGTCGAGCTCACTGTTCTTGAGCAGTTCGTCTGGGGTCTGGGCAGCGACACCGAATTCCTCGGCACGCTTCTGCGCGGCTTCGGGAATGATATCGGCCACGGCGCGCACTTCGAGCCCCTTGAACAGGGGCGCAAGGCGCAAATAGGCGGCGGAGATATTGCCGGCACCCATAATGCCGACGCCAAAGGTCTTAGCCATTTTGCGTTACTTCCACTTCTTGGCGGTCTCGATCGACCGTGTCGCAAAGCGCACGGGATCGGACGGCTTGTCATGTTCGGCGACAAAGTATTTTGCCTTGGTCTTGCTGGTCACCTTGGTGATCAGATCGTCCCAGTTCATCACGCCGTGGCCAACATCGGCCCAGCCGTCCTCGTCCAGGCATTCGCCCGCAGGCGCGATGTCCTTGACGTGAACCGCGGTGATGCGGTCGCCATACTTGTCGAACCAGTCGACGGGATTGGCCTTGCCACGGGCGATCCAGGCGACGTCAGCTTCCCATTCGATCTTGGACGCGGTCTCAAGGATGATATCCATCGGCAGACGGCCCGATGCAGTCGCGTTGAATTCGAAGTCGTGGTTGTGCCAGCCAAAGCCGTAACCGGCCTTGTTGAAGGTTTCGCCCAGACCGGCAAGGGTCTCGCCCAGAGCAACCCACTTGGCTTCGTCCTGGCTACGCTCTTCCTGCGGAATGGCCGGACAGATCAGTGTCTTGATGCCCAGCGTCTCGGCAGTCTTGAGCGCGGTATCGGTGTCCTGCAGCTGACCCAGGCCAAAATGGCCGGTTGGCATGGTCAGGCCATGCTTTTTCAGATTGGCAGCGAGGCCGGCGGCATCGCCATACAGACCACCAAAGCCCTCGACCTGCGTGTAGCCGAGCGCGGCGAGCTTGCCGAGGAATTCTTCAAGCGATGGGTAGTTGCGGGCACTATAGAGCTGGAATGACAATTCGGTCATTTTGGCCTCATTATAACGTTGGAATTGGGTGTGGCGAGTAGACTGGGTGTACCAGTAGCTAGCCATGTCGTGTGATCTTGTCGCCCGCGAAGGGCAGGTCAACTACCGCAAAAGTAACATTGACCAAATGGTTCGGCGTACCGAAAGCGGGGCGCCGGAGGGCGCCACCGCAGTTTGATATCAACCGGGCCTAGAGCCGGTTGGTCGTATTGGTGTCGAAGATCGAGCCGCGGCCCGGATCGAAACCGATGGTGACTTTCTGACCGGTCTTGAGCACCACGTCGCTGTTGCAACGGAAGGTGACCTGATGACCGGCGATCTTGGTCCAGGCCAAGGTGTCGGACCCCATGGGCTCGACAATCTCGATCTCGATCTCAGTCGTGAACGGCATGCCCTTGGCTTCTTCGCCCAGCATGATGTGTTCCGGACGCACACCCAGCACAGCCTTGGTCTTGCCGGTCACGGGCGTGGTGAACTCATAGGTCGACACCGGAATTTCAGTGCCGTCTTCGTTGACGACGAACTTGTTGCCGTCAAGCGAGCCCTGGAACATGTTCATCTGCGGCGAGCCGATGAACCCGGCCACGTAGAGATTGACCGGCTTGTTGTAGATGGTGTGTGGGTCGCTGAGCTGCTGGATCACCCCATTTTTCATGACGGCGATACGGTCAGCCAGCGTCAAGGCCTCGATCTGATCGTGGGTCACGTAGATCATGGTGTTCTTGAGCCGCTGATGCAGCCGCTTGATCTCGACGCGGAGATCGGAGCGCAGCTTGGCGTCCAGGTTTGACAAGGGTTCGTCGAACAGGAACACATCCACATCACGCACCAGGGCACGGCCGATGGCCACGCGCTGACGCTGACCGCCGGACAGTTCGACCGGCTTGCGCTGCAGCAGCGGGCCAATCTGGAGAATTTCGGCGGCGCGGGCGACGCGCTGATCGATCTCTTCCTTCTTCATGCCCGCCACGCGCAGACCAAAGCTGAGATTTCGCTCAACGGTCATCTGCGGATAAAGCGCATAGGACTGGAACACCATGCCGATGCCGCGGTCCTTGGGCTCTTCCCAGGTGACGTTCTTGCCACCGATGAAGATCTGGCCGTCGGAAACATCGAGCAGACCAGCTACGCAGTTGAGCAAGGTCGACTTGCCACAACCCGATGGGCCGAGCAGGACGATGAACTCGCCCTGAGCGATATCGAGATCGAGGTGCTCGAGCACCTTCACACTACCGAAATTGAGCGACAGATCCCGGATGGAAACACTGTGTTGCATCTGTTTAACCCTTCACCGCACCGGCGGCGATGCCGCGGACGAACCATTTACCCGAGATGAAATAGACAGTCAGTGGCACGGCAGCGGTCAGGATGGTCGCTGCCATGTTGACGTTGTATTCGCGAACACCGGTCGTAGTGGTGACGATGTTGTTGAGCTGAACTGTCATTGGCATGTTCTCTCGGCCGGCGAACACGGTACCGAAGAGGAAGTCGTTCCAAATGCCGGTGGTCTGCAAGATCACAGCCACGATGGCGATTGGCACCGACATTGGCAGCATGATCTGGAAGAAAATCTGCCAGAACCCTGCCCCGTCAACGCGTGCCGCCTTGAACAGCTCCGGGGGAGCGATGCAAAGAAATTGCGGAACAACAGTGTCAGGATGGGCATGCCGAAGATGGTGTGCACGATCACGATGCCCGGCAGTGTGCCGAACAGGCCGACTTCGCGCAGACCGATGATCAAAGGATAGATCACCACCTGATAGGGCACGAAGGCGCCGAAGATCAGGATGCCGAACAATAGCTCGGAGCCCTTGTACTTCCAGAAGCTGAGCGCATAGCCATTGAGCATGGCGACCACGATCGAAATCGGTACGGAGATCAGCGTGATCTTGAGCGAGTTGATGAAACCGGGTTTGAGACCATTACAGTCACGGCCCGTACAGGCGGTATCCCAGGCCTTGAGCCAAGGCTCGAAGGTGATTTCCTGCGGCAGGTTGAACAGCAGCCCCAGCCGGATTTCCGGCAGGCCCTTGAGCGAAGTCACGATCATCACATAGAGCGGCATCAGGAAGAAGAGTGCCGAGATGACGAGGAAAGCGTAGACGCCAATACGCGCGGCGGTGAGCTTTTTGGGCTTGGCGCCGCGTGGCTCGATGGCGCCCTTCGTGCCGTTGGACACGGACATAGTTTCGGACGTCATGCCTTGTTCCTCTTGCGCTTGGCATTCCACTGCAATGCAAACTGCAGAGCAATCACGGCGATGACCGGCAGCAGCATCGTGCTGGCTGCAGCCATGCCCTGCCCCACATTGGCGCGGTCGGTAATGTGCTGAATAACGTAGATGGCCGGCATCTGGGTCGCGATACCCGGACCGCCCTGCGTCATGGCAATGACGATATCGTACACGCGCACCACACCGGTACACTGCAGGATGAAGGCCGTCAGAATGGCGCCACGCATCATCGGCAAGACGATGAACAGATAGGTGCGCCAAGCCGGAATGCCGTCAATCTTGGCAGCTTTCCAGATTTCGGCATCCACACCGCGCAAACCGGCCAGCAGAATGGCCATGGTCACGCCGACGCCGTTCCAGATACCGCCCAGAACGACACCATAAATGGCAGTTGCCTGACTGGTGAGAGGCGCGAACTGAAAATCAGTCCAGCCCAGTTTCTGAACGGCCGACTGAATGCCCAGATTGGGGTCGAACATCCACTGCCAGACCAGACCGGTCACCACCAGCGACATGGCAAAGGGGTACAGGAAGATCGAGCGGAACATGTCTTCCTGCTTGATCCGCTGGTCCATGAACACAGCCAGCAGATAACCGAACACCATATTACCGATGATCGAGAAGATGCCGAAGGTGAACAGATTGCCCACCGAGATGTTCCAGCGGTCGGAGCTCCACAGGCGGGTGTACTGGTCAAAGCCAACGAAGTTGAAGTTTGGAAACAGCTTCGAGTTGGTGAAGGACCAGATAAACGAGAAGATGATGCAGATCACAAAAACGCCGACTGCAGTCAGGATCATCGGGATGGTCCCAACAATCGACATCAGGTTGAATCTTCGGCGTGCTTTGCGTGGGTGGTGGCCGTTGCCAGGCACCGCAGTTTCGCTGCTTTGCGCGAACTGGGACATTCAGGGACTCCCCTTGCGTGGCTCAGGCCATGCAAAAATAAGAAAGGCCGGAGGGCAAATGCCCTCCGGCCAACGCATCGTGACTATTCTGCTGTCTTGAGAATGTTCACATACGAGTCCACAGCGGATTCGACAGTCATGCTGTCATCAGCCCAGAACTGAGCGACAAGGTCGTTCATCTGACCGGTGGTGTCGTTGGACAACCAGCGACCGGCATCGGTTGCGATGTTGGCAGGATCCTTGATGATCTCAAGGCCACGCTGCATGCAATCGTCAGCCAGCGACATGTCGACATCGTCACGGATTGGCATCGAGCCCTTGGCGTTGTTGAACAGCGCCTGAACCTGAGGATTGACCATCATGGAGGCCATCTTCAGCTGAGCAGCTTCAACGTCTGGATCATCCTGCTTGGGGAACAGGAAGATGTCGCCACCGGTCGAAACCGTTGGTGCGGCGATTGGCAGAGCCAGACAGGCGTAGTCGGTACCGGCAACTTCACCAGCAACAGCAAATTCACCACGGGCCCAGTCGCCCATGATCTGCATTGCGGCCTGGTCGGTCACGACGAGGTTGGTCGTGTCGTTCCAGTTGCGGTTGGCAGAACCTTCATCCGAGAATTCCTTGAATTCGCGGAACTTGGCGAAGACGTCTGGCATCACCGAAGCGGCCAGCTCGAGGTCCTTGCCTTCAAGGATCTTCTGACGGTCGTCGAGGCCCAGCATAGCAGTCTGGATCACGCCGAACGCGCCGTTGATCTGCCAGCTTTCGCCACCGATGGCGAATGGAATGACGCCGGATTCAGCAAGCTTTGGAGCCTTCTCAAGGAAGTCTTCAAAGCTGGTTGGCAGCTCAACACCAGCATTTTCAAATGCCGGGATAGAAGCCCAACCCCAGTTCCACGAGTGGATATTGACGGGAACGCACCACCAGTGACCATCAACCAGGCAAGCCTCGGCGATCGAGGCCGGACGGATAAAACCAGCCCAGTTTTCTTCTTCGGCCAGTGGGGTCAGATCCAGCAGCATGCCGCCGCTGATCAGTTCTTCATACTGACGACCTGGATTGAACTGAGCAGCACCGGGGGCGTCGCCACCCAGAATGCGCTGCAGGGTAGCGGAACGAGCGTTCTCACCACCGGCGATTGCGGTATCGATCCACTTGTCTTCGCCCAGAGCGTCAAACTCACGAGCAAAAACGGACACAGCAGCCTGTTCGCCGCCCGATGTCCACCAGTGAATCACTTCAACGTCAGCAGCATGTACAGCTGTGCTGCCGAGAAGCGCGGTTGCCATAGTGGCGACCACTGCAAATTTCTTCATAGATTGTCCTCCCAACGATCACTTGGAGCGAAGCGCTCCCGCGAAGCCGTCAGCCGCAAGGTTGTCTTCTTGTGAGACATCCCGAGCTGACTGCGTGTAATCGATTGCATTTTCGGTTGAACGAAATCTCTGCAATCGATTGCATGAGTTTCATACACGTCTTGCGGACCTGTCAAGATCGATTTAGACAGAATGCGTTACCGACAGCGATGGGGGGCGCTGCCAGGTATGCCAAATTCTCGAAAAACGCCTACAATTCAAGATGTTGCGCGTTTTGCCAAAGTGTCTACAGCAACTGTTAGTCGTGCCCTGTCGCAGCCCGCCAAGGTCAGCGAGGCAACACGCACGCGTGTTTCAGAGGCTGTCGAGGTCACCGGTTACACATTGAACCAGGCGGCGCGCTCGCTGCGGCAAAGAACAGCCAGAACAATTCTGGTGGCGCTGCCTGACATCCGCAATACGTTCTTTTCAACCATACTGGACGCTATCGAACGCGAAGCCGCGACACGCGGTTACGGGGTGCTGGTGGTGAACCGGTTCGCCGGGGCAGAATCGGGCCGCCGGCTGCACGAGTACTTCCTTTCCAACCGGGCTGACGGACTGCTGCTGCTCGACGGCACTGTCGATCTGGCGCAATTGCTGGTGTTGAGTGCAGAGCCCTCCAATGTGCCGCTGGTAATGGCGTGCGAGACCATTCCTGGCGCTCCATTCCACACGGTACGGACCGACAATGCCTATGCCGCGCGGGTGGCCACGCGCCACCTGGTTGCCCAGGGCCACACGCGCATCGGTCATATTCTTGGACCCGCAGGCAATGTGCTGACAGCGGAGCGCGAAGCGGGTTTCCGCACCGCGTTGGCGGCGAGTGGCCTGGCGGCGCGGCCCGACTGGGTTCTTACAGGTGGCTTTGAGATGGAACATGGGCTGGCCGCTGCCGAGAGGTTTCTGGCCCTGTCGGACCGGCCCAGCGCGGTATTTGCGGCCAATGATGAGTCAGCCATCGGTTTCCTGTCCGGCATTCGGCGGCTTGGCCTGGAATGTCCGCGCGATGTGTCTGTGGTGGGATTTGACGATGTGGCCGTCTCTGCCCATTTCTGGCCGCCGCTGACTACCATGCGGCAACCGCGCGAGGCGCTGGGGCGCCTGGCGGCCGAAGAACTCATCGATCTGATCGAGGGCAAACCGCCCCGCAGCGTGCCCCAGCATACCGTTCTGAGCTCCGAGCTGATCGTACGCGGCAGCACGGCGCCCGCCCCTATCGAGTCGACCAGCACATCGGTGCAAACACAATAGGATTGGGCTGCGGTCTTCCCTTTGCCTCAGAATCCGCTACATGAAACCGGTCTGGTCCAGGTCCCGTAGCTCAGCTGGATAGAGCAGCAGCCTTCTAAGCTGTTGGTCGCAGGTTCGAGTCCTGCCGGGATCGCCACCAGCACTTTGGTGACATTGATTTTAAAGGTCTTCTTGGCTGTTTTTGTCCCAATTGCCGTAACGTGACAAAAAGTGGGACACTTTTGTTGCATCAACGTTCTTTTGCTCTGGGCTGTAGGCGGCTGTGTTTTGACCTTCACACAGCCGAGAATCATCATGGCGCGAGAGATATTTTTCAGTTGCAGCGCTTGTTGAAGCACCTGTATTCAATCGCCGAGAAGGTGCCCGAGGACGAACTGGCTGACATTTCCGTCGAGACGATCAGAGCTGGTGCGCGACCAAGAAGTAGATGGTGGAACCGAAGTCGAGTGAAGCTGTACAGTAGCCTTCCAAATCCATTTTTGGACGACCGTAATTGAAAGTCGATTTCTGGGCGGTAAGTAACGGTGACGCTGCCTGAGCTTCGGGGGATAAGCCATCGGAGTACATTGGCACCCGCTCTGCCCTTGAGCGAGAAGTGGACGCTTTCTCGGCGCCAGTGTTAGACATTGTTATTCTCCTGGCAGGTACAGTGCGAGCAACTGAGAGCTGGCAATGTACAATGAAACTCGCGCAGAAATCGGCATCGCGTCCCGTCACTTCATACTCATATCTATCGTCCTTGTCGTCACGATGGTTATCGTGTTGGCGATCTCGGCTGGGTGGGCCGTGCAGCGCATCGACAAGCTAGAAAAGACGGAGGAGATAAGAGCCCTCTCGGCAGCTCTCGCACGAGAAGGTAACCTGCTTGTCGTCGAACAAAAGAGTTCGACCGTTTGGGATGAATCCGTTCACAATCTTCGCGCCAATAACCAATCGTGGATTGCAGAAAATCTCGTTGATTGGATGGGCGAGTTCTACACCCATGACCGTGTCTATGTCGTGGCACCCGATGGTCGCGTGGTGCGGGCGGCAGTGCATGGCGAATATTCTGGAGAAGAATTCGATCCGCGAGATGAGGCGGCAGTCGAACCGATGTTGCAAGATATTAGACAGAGAATGACGACCGCGTCGGTGGGCCTCTCGGACTCCACGACAGCTATCGCAAAAATTGGGATCTTCGATACAGTTCGGTTGTCCGATAACAACCTTGCCTTTGTCAGCATTCAACCGGTGGTAGGCACAAGCAGCGCGGCCGCCCAGCACCCCGGTACCGAGTTCCTCCACGTATCTGTCAAGGTCCTCCAGGCCCAGCTTCTTTCAAACTTGTCCGAGCAATTAGGTCTGGCTGATCTCAAGGTGTCGGGACCCAACAATGATCGTGCATCTCTGACAATGCGAAATGCAAACGGACAGCAGCTTGGTCATGTTACCTGGACACCTCACCGGCCAGCGCTAGAACTGTTGCGCGAGACGGCACCAGCCACCTTGGGCAGTCTCCTGCTGGGGGCAACAAGTTTGCTTGGACTTCTGATATGGCTTGGGCGAGCCACGACACAGCTTGTAGAAAGCAGAGCGCGCAGTTCATTTTTAGCTCTCCATGATCCACTCACCGGCTTGGCAAACCGCGCGCTTTTCCAGACAAGGCTGGAAGAAGCGTTGGGATATGTGTATCTCGCCGCTTCGAAAGTACTGCTCATCTCAATCGATCTTGATCGCTTCAAGGAGATCAACGACACGATGGGGCATGCGGTTGGGGACCAACTGCTCCAGCAAGTCGCCAAGCGTCTTTCCCAACCACTTTCAGAAGATGCTACGTTGACACGTTTGGGCGGGGACGAATTCGTCCTCGTTCAACCTGGCATGGTCAGCGACGAACATGCCATCTGGTTGTGTCAAAGCCTTCTGAATATGCTCAAGGAACCGTTCAAGCTTGATGCTGGTTTGGTTCATCTGACTGCAAGTTTTGGTGTGGCCGTGCAACCTGGCGACGCTGTCAGCGCGCAGGAGTTACTGCGTCAGGCTGATATAGCGCTTTATGCTGCCAAAACGGCCGGTAGAAACCGCTTTGCGTTCTACACACCTGCGATGGACCGTACCCGCCGAGAAAAACGAACTTTGGAAGTTGACTTGCGCAATGCGCTCATATCCGGCGCCGGGCTATATCTTCTCTATCAACCCATCTTTGCCGCCGAAACCGGCGAGATACACGGCGCCGAAGCGCTGGTGCGGTGGCAGCATCCGACGCGGGGCAGTCTTTCGCCTGACGACTTTATCGGAATTGCCGAGGAAACAGCTAACATAGCTGCACTTGGGCTTTGGGTCCTCGATGAGGCGTGCCGATTTGCTGCCGCCTGTGGGTTGGGCCGCGTGGCAGTCAACGTATCGCCGCTCCAATTTTTAGACCCGCGCTTCCCCGATCAAGTTCTGGAAACCTTGCGCCGCCGCGACCTTGATCCATCGGCCTTGGAACTGGAAATCACTGAAGGTCTTTTCTTGAACAACTCGGTTCAAGTTCAGCAGGCGCTCATCCGGCTGCGTGAGGAGGGCGTTAGCATTGCACTTGACGACTTCGGAACCGGCTATTCTTCAATTAGCTATTTGCGCACCTACAATGTCGACAAGCTGAAAATAGACAAATCTTACACGCGGCAAATGATCAAAGATCAGGCTACCAGGACGATTGTGCAGTCAGTGGTCGAAATGGCCCACGCTCTGGGGATGACCGTGACAGTGGAAGGTGTAGAAGAAGAAGCGCAACAGCGCATATTGCGCGAACTGGGGTGCAACTACTTGCAAGGATTCCTGCTGTCTCGTCCCTTGACCGGCGAACGCTTGACCGAATTGTGGACTTCGCGTCGCATCGTCGCAAAAACGGGTACAGCAAAATAGCGATCAAGGTCCGTGAAGGAGCGCGTTTCCGCAAGCGTTGTCAGTGAACTATCCTAGTCCGTGACCTCCAATCGTGAGAACTGCGGCAACCAATACGGCAATAAGACCCCCTACTCTGCCAACGACTACGGCTCTGCGCCCCGCCTCGATCCTGGCAATTCGGCTCACGGCCGAACGCTCCGTCGTGTCATGCTTGGCCATCTGTACTGCTCCCCTGCTTTAACAGGCGCCGGCGCAGCTGCCAGAGATCGAGGAAAAAGCCGGAAACCAAGATTCCGCCGATGCCGACCAGGAACCCGCCCAGACCCTGGGCCGCTTCGAGATCGATGCCGGCTAGGTCGATCACCGGGCGCATGATCGGATTAATCGCAGGCCCGACATAGATGGCGCAAATACAGCCGACCACCACACTGATCAGCCCGTCGAAAGGCGGTTGCTTGAGCGTTGCCCAGCGCACCACACCACCGAGCGCCCCCGCCAGGGCGAGCTTGGTGATTGGCGAGTTAAGCCAGCTGAAATTCGGATCCATCTATTGCCCCTTCATGCCCGATCGCACGTCATCATAAAAAGCGCCCATGCGCTTGATCGCGCCATTGGCCTGATCAAGCTGCGCACGCTCGCGCGCCAGAACACTCACCGGATTTGCGCCCAATCCCGCAGCCGCATGCGGATAGGTGGCGCGCAGATCTGCCGGCAGCGCCGGCAGAATGACTTTAGTCTGGGCGCGCCCTTGCTCGGCCGCCGCTTGATAGAGCGCCGCCTTGTTCGGTGCGCACCCCCAGCAGCTCAAGATCAGCAGCATCGAGCCCGCAATCGAGCCTACCCTCACCAGCCTGGCCACGCCGTCGCTGCTCATTTTCTTTGATCTCCATTTCAAGCAGATCGCGTGCCGCCTGGGCGTCGTCTGCAGCCAGCTGGCTTTGTTCGATGAATGTTTGCGTGGCGCGCTCGGCAATCTGGAATTGGCGCAGCTGCTCATCGCGCGTGGCCTTCGCCGCGACTGCCTCGGTGGTCAGGGTGCAGATCTCCACCTGCTGCTCGATGACGCGCGGGGTCTCGATGTGGTCGACCACCAGGCCACGCGCCATCCAGCCGGCGCCGCCGCCGACCAGGGCGGCCAACGCCGCCCCGATCGCCATGCCGGTGCTGATGCCGCCCATCAGGCGGCACCCTTCTCAAAGACAGCGCGCAGCGCTTTCACTGTCGCCGGATCAAATGCGCCTGATTGCGGCAGCTCATGCCAGCCCTGGTAAAGCCGCAGGGCTGCAGCTGTCTTTTCGCCGACAATGCCATCGATCGGGCCAAACTGCAGACCAGCCCGCGCCAGCAGCTTCTGCAGATAGATCAGCCGGGCATCTGGGCCAGCCACCTTGGTCTCGCTTGCATCATTGGCGGCCGGGACGGTGAACACCTCGCCCCAATTGCCTTTAATGTCAGCGGCCGGCAGGCCAACGCTGGCCGCCCAGGGAATGGCATCAAAGCAAGGGCATGCCTTGATATGTTCGGCCGCCTCGATCACGCCATTGCCATTGCGGTCTGGCGACAGATCCCGATGTCCGCAAACGCCGGCCCGAGGGTAGAGCGCGCCAACCTCACCCAGCCGGCGCTGCAGCGTTTCCATCTGCGCGGCCGTGGCGTTGTGTTCCGGCCGGCCATTGGCATCGAGACCGCCCACCAGGCTGATGCCATAGGCGATCGAGTTGAAACCGGCGACATGGGCGCCAACTGCGCCAACGCCCCGTCCATTTTCGAGCTGCCCATCGCGTCGGATAATTTCGTTGTAGCCAATGTCTGACCAGCCGAGCGCCAGGTGCATCGCGCGCACCTCGGCCGCTCCAATGTCCAGGCTCGGCCGGGTGGCTGTGACGTGCACGACAAGCAGTTTTGTGACCTTCCGCAGGGCCATAGTGGTCTCCGTTCTTTGGGTAAAAAAAGGCCCGCGCGAGCGGGCCATGGTCTGGGTGTTGGTGTCTGGGTCAGCCCAGCGTTTCGTGGGTCGGCAGCGCAAACTCTGCCGGGCTGGTCTGGGCCCGCGGCTTGCGGGTGTCGCTGCCGGCACCACCACCTGGCTGCTTGAGATCCAGCGTGGTCTTGGATCCGCCAGATCGGCTGGCGCTATGCTTGACACCGTCGATCACATAAACGCCGTCAACGCCGGCGCGCGTGCCCTTGACTAGACAGGTGCCCTCGGCCACGGCGCCCACCGTTAGATCCAGGTCCACCGAACCGCTGCCGGCGTCGCGCTCACCATCACGTTTGCGCGCATCGAGAACGGCATCAGCCTCGGCCTCGTCGGCCACGATCGAGCGGATCACATTTGTGGCCTCGCCCTGGGCGTTGCCAAAATCCAACTCAGTGCTTTTGAAACTCGATGATTGGCGATCAAACCAGCGCGCCTGGCCACTCGCAAACTGCGATCGCGGATCCTTGGGCGTGATGCTCCATTTTTCCAGATTGCCAGGGAAAGAGGCCACCACCTGGGGCAGCGCCGCACCATTGGGCGCCAGGCCAGTGCCGCGCTTGGCCAAAACCGCCTGGTCACCGCGGATCTTGAATGTGCCGCCCAGCTTGCGCGCCAGGCGCTCGCCAACTGCAATCAGGCTTTCGCCATCGCTGGCCCAATAGTCTTGCGAGATACCGGCAAAGGCCGGATCCACCTTGATGGCCAGCCCTGCCTCATCTGCCAGCTTGCCCAGATAGGTGCCCAGATCCGCATCATCGAGGTGGAAGTGCTGGGGCTGCTTGGCCTTGCCGCCCGTATCAAAACCCTTGGCCTTGATTTTGAGCAGCCGGCCGCCCGAGCGATCGCCGGTCGATAGCGGTTTTTCAACAAAGCCCGAAAAGACCTTGGCGCCCTCTAGGATCACCTCGATCGGGGTGCGCTTGGATGGCAGGCGCAGCTGCCCCTCGCTATCGTCGAGCGTGAGATCGCAGGTGTCGGACGCCTCGCCAGCCTTGTCATTGATCGAGATGTCGATCAGCACCGAGGCCCAGGCCGTGGTCAGATCCTGCCCGCCCAGGATCACCCGCCAGTCAACTTTCCAGGGCATTTACGATTCCCCGAACAGGTCGATCACCTTGACCTGCTGACTGCGCACCGGCGCCGGCGCCTCGGGCAGATCCACCTTGGTGCCCAGCGGCAGCTCGGCGCCGAGCCCTGCCAGCCCAGGATTGGCGTCAAGGGTCTGCTCAAGCAGTGCCGAGCCGGCCATGCCGTGCTTGCGCCAGAGCAACAGATCCAGCGTGGTGCCGTCGCGTTGAACCGTGACAGAGATCATTACAGCACCTCGAACAGATTGAGCAGCATGCCGACCAGGCCACCGGCCTGATCGCCACCCACAGCGCCATCGGTATCGACCTTGACCAGGTCGAGCGTGTAGCGAACGACAAAGCCCACGCCCAGGCGGGTGAGATCGCTGTGCTGCTCGCTGACTTTCTCGATCGCAAACCAGCCCAGCATGCGGCCATCACCGCGCATCACCGGCACCTTGGTGCCCGAGGTGGACAGACCTTGTGCCAGCTCCAGCTCAGTCAGGCCGCCCAGCTTGGTGGGCAGCAGCTGCCCTGACAGGCTTATGGTCTCATCTGCCTCGCCCATGAACTCGCGCGCCTGGCGCCCGCCCATAATGGCCTTGACCGCCAGATCTGCCCCGGTGTTTCGGGTAAAGGTCTCGGCATTAAATGGCTTTGTGTCCAGGCTCAAAGGCCCGATCTGATACAGCATGATTTACCCTGCAAATTCAGTGTCGGCATAGATCCCGCCCATCGCATCGGCGAGCCGCTGCTGCAGTTTGGCCAGAACGATCTCGGCCGTGCGCTCGGGATCCTGGGCGCCCTGCACAATGATGTCGCCGATCGAGATCGAGGGGGCAGCGCCGGCGCCGGCGCCGAGCATGCCAGCAGTGGCGCCAGCGGTGTGCACATAGCCATTGCGGCCAGGTGTCACCAATTCAGGGCCATATTCGCCCACCAGATAAGTCTTGCCGCCCACGATCGAACCGCCCGCAGCTTTTGCGCCGTCGATCGCGCCTGGTGGCAAGGCAAGCGCCGGCACATCACTGCTCGGATTGTACCCATTGGGATAGGTTGGCGCCGCTCCCTTCGGCCCACTGCCGAACTGGAACAAGCTGCCCACATCGATCCCGCCGATCGCGTCGAGGATCAGCTTTGGCCAAGAGGCAAACCAGTCAAGCATTTCGTCAAACTTGGCCACGATGCCATCCCAGATCATTTGCATGATCTGCCCGCCCAGCCCGACCATGTCGCCGACCGCCGCCATAATTGCCGAGGGGGCGCTGGCAAAAAAGTCGACAACCGAGCGCCCGACATCGAGCACGGTGAGAATGGCGCCAGCGACAGCGCCGCCGACAGTCTCGCCCCAGCTGGCCCACTGCACATTGCTGGCCTCTACTGGCCCCAGCAGATCCATCACCCAATCGACCATGGCTTTGCCGGCATCGATCACCGGCTGCAGCACTGGCATGATCGGCTCGACCGCCCCCATGAATGCGCGGCCAAACCCCTCGAAAAAGGCCGTCAGGCCCGACCAGTTGTTATAGATCCACAGCCCCGCTGCAGCGATCGCGGCCAGCACCAGGCCGACGCCAGAGAACAGCAGCGCACCGCGCAGGATCATGGCCGCGTTTTTGACCACGTTGAACGGGTTGACCAGGGCCAGCAGCCCGGCAGCGCCCTTGGCCAGCACCAGGCCCAGATCGATCAGTCCACCCTTGAGAAACAGAAACGCCCAGCGCGCTGCCAGACTGGCCACGCGCACGGCGACCAGGCCGCCCACGATCGCCACGATCGCCTGCACAATCTGGGGATGCTCGGCCGCAAAGTCGGCCATGGCGATCAGCATCGGCCCGACAGCCTCGGCCACGCTGTTGATCGCCGGCAGCAGAGCAGCGCCGATCGCCAGCGCGATACCATCCACCTGATTTTTGAGCCGCTGCATGGCAAATTCCGAGGTGGCCGCCCGCTTGGCAAATTCTTCGGACACGCTGCCGGCATAATCGGTCGCATCAGCGACATAGCCCAGCGAGCGCTCAAGCGATTGCGTATTGCTCAACAGCGGCGCCAGCGCCCGCGCCTCATCACCGAACAGCTCACCCATGGTGGCCGCCTGCATTTCCTTTGGCAGCTGCCCCAAGCGCTTGATCACTTCCAGAGTGGTGCCGACCGCGTCTTGCTGCATGCCCGCCGCAACTTTGCGCGCGTCGAGCCCGAGCGCCTTGAAGGCACTGCGCTGGCTCTTGGTGGCGCTGGCGCCCTTGGTAAGGGCGCGCCCCATATTGCGGAATGACGTGCTGGCCACCTCAACCTCGGCGCCGGCGCTGATCATGGCCGAGCCGAAGGCGAGCGTTTCCTCTTTGGAATAGCCAAAGAACTCGCCTTGCGAGGCCACGCGCCGGGTAAACTCGGTCAGGTTCGGCGCCGTCGATGCGGTGCGATCGGACAGATGATTGATGGCATCGGCATAGAGCATGGTCTCATCGATATTGAGCTGCAGCGCTTCCTTGATCTTGGCCAGATCCTCGCCAGCCTGGGCGCCGCTCACACCCCAGGCAAGCGCCGCCTTGGCCGTGCCCCTGGTGAAACCCAGCAGGTCGCTATCGGCGATGCCCGAGGCGGCCGCGTTCTCGGCCAGCGCTGCCAGCTCGGTGACCACCATGGGGATCTCGCTGGTCGCCAGCTTGCGCAAATCGCTGCCAAAGTCCTGCAGCCCGGCGCCATCGAAATCGGACACCTTGCCGACATCGGCCATCGCACTCTCAAAGGCGATCGCCTGCTCGATCGGATTGGCCAGCGCCTTGGCCATCAGATAGGCGGCGCCGGCAGCGTCGACCATCTGGCCGCGCATATCGTTCATGCGCGCGGCATTGGCGCGCGCGGCACCTGTGAGATTGCCCACCGTGCGCCCGAGCATGCGCGCCGGCGCCGATGCCTGGTCGATCAGCGCGACGATCAGTTTCGAAGTGATGGTGGCCATCGATTGGACTCCGCAAAAGGGGTTGGCTAGTGTCCCTGCCAGTTAGGGAGGAACACATGAGAGCAGTGTTTTTTGGTGGGTTGGCGGCTTTACTGCTCACAAGCAGCGGCGCTGCATTAGACGCAGCGGATGCAAAGGCATTCTTGCAAGGATCGTGGAAAGGTCGATCCGAAACATGGATATTTCAGGGGGAACAGTGGAAACAGTTCAATGGCGGCACCATGACTGACACCACCTTTCAAGTGGAACCGCTTCCTGAAAATCTATTCGTTGTGATCTCTGCGCAAACAGGCAACCGCTACGTAGTGCACACCAATTCAATGCCGCCGAGTATGACTTGGTATCAAGAGGGCAAAACTGAGCAGATCGGCTTTTACCTGCGATTGCCCGCCAACTAACCGCTCAACTCGTGCACACAAGACGATTTGCCGAACCGCTCGGAAGCGATCCGGCGTTTGGTCGAACAAGCGCCAAAACAAACCTAGCGCCGCCCCTTTGGCCTCTCTTTGGCCAGCTGGCGCGACAAGCTCTTTGAGTAATCGAGCAGCTTGTCGATGTCCCATTCCTCGACCTGGTCGATCGGGGTGTG
This sequence comes from Devosia sp. J2-20, assembly GCF_055808475.1. Classification (NCBI taxonomy): domain Bacteria; kingdom Pseudomonadati; phylum Pseudomonadota; class Alphaproteobacteria; order Hyphomicrobiales; family Devosiaceae; genus Devosia; species Devosia sp. J2-20. Next base: position 2,113,858 of record NZ_CM147870.1, read on the forward strand.
GGTATGACGCGCGACCGCCAGGATGATGTCGCGCCAGGCTACTGGCTGGCCTTCGCCATCTCCTTGGCCAGTGCCTGCGCCCGCTTTCCCATCAGTGGGGTCACCGCCGCCCCCACTTCGGCCAGATCTTCCATGTCCAGATCGAGGATGACATCGAGGGGCACGCCGGCCAGCTCGGCAAAGATGCGATAGCCGGCCAATGTCTGGTCGGTCTCGCCCTCCCCGGTCAGGCCGTCGCGCGCTTTCATGCGCCGGAATGTCAGCTGGTCATAGGTGACCCCCTCATGCGTCACCGGGAACAGCAGCAGCACGGTGGCACTGGTCGGCCGCTGCGCCGGCGCTGGGCTTTTGGTTTGCGTGCCATGCCTTAGATCCCCAGCGCCTTGCGATCATCGGCGAACAGATCCACGCCATTCATGCGGATCACATTCTCGAAAAAATCGACATAGAACAGCTCGACGCCATTGAGAATGAACTCGTAATGCGTCACCTCGGCAAAGGTGTGATTGCACCCCTGCAGCTCGGCCGGGTCGCTTTCATCGGGCTCCCATGCCGAGATTGCGCCCTCGATGATGGCGCGGGCAGGAACAACGCCGCCGCCGCCCGGCTTCTTTTCGCGATAGGCGCCGGCAAACACCCAGCGATCAGTCTGGCCCATGCCACGGAACACATCGAGATCGATGCCCTTGGCTTCAAACTTGGGCTCAAGTGCCTCAAGGCGCGGCTGGGTGAATTTGACGGCCATCACGCCACCACCGGGCGAATGCTCGCTGCCGACAAAGGACAGCCCCGGCATGGCCAGCTTGGCGATCGTGGTCGCACGCGATGTGCCAGCTTCCTGGGCACGGCGCACGTCCACAGCAGACAGTTGATAGAGCGGCTGCATAGTCTTTACCTCATCTTGAAAACGTTGGCCCGGCCGGCACCGCGCCGGCCAGGCAATTAGGGCGCGGCGCTAGGCGACGGCCGACAGGCGCGCGACAATGTTGTTGACCAGGTCATCGAGCGCTGGCAGGTAGCGCGCCACCTCATGCTCGGCGACCTTGAACGCGGGCACCGGCTCGATCCCGACGCTCAACTTGAGGTGACCCAGGCGGATATTGCTCGGGCTGTTCTGATCGGGCTTAAAGTCCAGCTCAAAGCCCAGAATATCCTCGGCCGCCTTGTGGTCGCGCAGCATGAATTTTTGGGAGTTGAGCCATGCCTCGACCATGTCGGCCGAGACCCGCTTGCCCAGAAACTGCCGGGTGATCTCCATCATCTTGACGATCAGATAATCAGCACCGCGCACCTGGTGGATTTGCTTCCACAGCTCGCCGGTGGTGGTGTTGTCGGTGCCAATGAACGTAAAGCCACCATCGGCCACGGCGCCATCAACGCCGGTCTCGCCCTGCACCACGATCGAGATCTCGGATTCCAGCAGCTGCTGGCCCTCGGTCGAGCCATCGAGCAGCGAGAACGGGATCTTGCGCGACACACCCGACAGGCCCAGCACCGTGCGATTGGCAAATGGATTGAAGGGCTCGCCACCGTGCAGGTTATCAACCCGCATCATCAGGCCGATGATGCGCGGCCCCATGGCGCGGGTCACCAGGGTTTCGTCTTCATAGACGCGGGCGGCCACGCCGATCGGCAGGATCCGCTCAGAGTTGAAAAACTCACGCTGCGCGACGGCCTTGGCTTTGGTGTCTGGATCGAGATCCACAACGGCCACGGCCAGAAGCTTTTCGACCGCGACGGCCAGCGGCGCCCAGATCGGGTTGGCCACTTCGGGCGCCGACTGCCAGCTGGTGCGGCCGACCCAGACCAGGCGCGGGGTGGCGCCAATCTCTGAGGGGATCTCGGCGATAGCCGTGGGCGCGAGCGCGGCCGCAATATTGGCGACAGTCTCGGCCGTATCCTCGCCCTCGGCTACGCGCACCACAGTGACATCGGCGCCGGCATTGAGGCCGCCCAGCTGGGCATGGATGGCCTTGACAGCATCAGCAAGCAGGCCAGTGCCCAGCGCCGTGACGGCAGCGGTGTCACTGGTCGAGATCCGCACAGCCTTGCCCACCGGATAGGTGAGCGCCGTCGCATCCTCTGATGTCTCGATCACGATCGCCTTGGAAAAGTCCGCCCCAAGCGCGGGTTGCACCTCGTTTTCAGGGCGCGTGAAAGTCATGCCGAAAGCTGGTTTCGTCATCGGGTAGTCTCCTATTTTCAAAGGTTCGGCTAGTGGCTGGACAGGCGGCCGTAAATGACAACGGCCAGGAACATGACCCACGCTTTCCAGGGCGCAACGCCCAGGGCTGTCAGGGCTTCGAGAAAGATGCTGTGTGCCGTCATCCGATCGAAATCGGGCAAACTCAGCAGGTAGTCATGCAGCACCGCTGCAGCTGCATATTGCGGATCGTGGGGCGGCAGCAGCCACCACAGCAGGCGCGGAACGCTGGCCAGATCCGTCACGAAAAGCCGGGGCACCGCGACGGTCAGACCCGAGCCCTTAAAGCCCACGTCAAAAGAAAACGGGCGCTCGGTGATGTAGCGCCCGTCAACCCATGGGCTGATCACCAGGGGATCTGTGAATTTGCTCATGGCGCTATTCGCCGTTGAGCGATGCCATAAAGGCTGCAGCGGCCGCCTTGGCATCAATCAGCGCGGCATTGACCTCGGTGGGTTCGCTTGCCGCCTCGATCGCGTCCTGGGTGCGGGCGCGCACGCCATTGACGAATTGGGCGATCAGAGCCCAGGCAGTGGCATTTTGCTGAACGATCGCCGCCTTTTGCTTGAGCTGGGTCAACCGCTCGGCATCGGTAGCTTCACCCAAATGATAGGCGCAGACAGCGGCCAGGAACGGCGCCAGGTCCAAGGTCGCCCTTTCGCCGGCCGACATCACGGCCTCGGCCTCAGACTTTTGCAGATCCCAACTTTGCACCTCGGCCTGCGGATAGGCGGCCAGGTGATTGGTGGTCAGCCCATTGAGGTGCAGGATCAGCTCTTTGTTTGCTGACTGCTTGGTAAAAGACAGCAGATCAGCTGCAGCTTGTGCGACGGGGTCGATGGTCTCGGTTGGTTCGGTCATGTTCTTTCCCTAAGCCACCCTGCCGAGCAAGGTGCCATTGTTGATCAGGCTTGCGATATTGTCGTTGCCGTTAATGTAGCGCCCGGCCAAGCCGCCAGCGGCGCCACCAGAGCCGCCGCCATTGTTGCCACCCGCGCCGGTGTTGCCGCTTGCGCCAGATGCGCCCCAGCCGCCACCATTGCCGCCAGCGCCGCCAGTGCCTGCGTTTGTGCCGCCACCCGCGCCGCCCGAGCCGTTCTGGTAAACGTTTGCGAGTGAAGCGTTGTAGCCCGTGCCGCGACCGCCAGCACCGCCAGCGCCGCCTGATGTGTAGTAAGTGTTATATTGGGTGCTGGTGCGGTAGATGTCGTAATAACCCACCGAGCCGGAATCGTTCGAGCCCCTGTAGTTTACGCCCCAATAGCGATAGCCGCCCCTATCAGCGTAGAAGTAACCGCCGCTCATTGTGACGTTGCCCGAGGGACCGGAGACATTCTGGTAGCCACCAAACGAGATACGTTCGATCTGCTGACCACGGACATCGAACGTGTAGCTGTAGCCGTCATAGTAGGTGCCGCTAGAGGGCTCGCGCAGGGTGTAGGGCGTCTGGTAATACCCTGGCCCGCCCTGCCCGCCGACGCCGCCACCACCCCCGCCACCATAGATGGCACCGTTGTTGATGATCGTCACACCAGACTGGCCGACGAATAGAGCATCGCCACCCAGGCCGCTGTTTGCATTGCCGCCAGCGCCGAGGATATAGCCGTTGTTCTCAATGGTCAGCTTGCCGCCGCGACCGGTCCCGACGTTTAGCGCCGGGGTGCCGGGCGTGTAGCTCCAAACATTGACGCCGGCGCCAACTATCAAAATCTTGTCGATCGCGGGGTTAGCCCAATCTGCGGGATCGAAATAACTCTGCGCGCTGATCTGGGCAGCATTGGCCGCGATCGTCACCCTACGCTCGTATTGGTATTCTTTCCCCCACACGGCGCCCGCCTTTAGCGAGCCACGCAAAATGGGCTGCCAAACGCCGCCAATTTTGGCCCAACCCGCCAAGGGTTGCTTTTGCACTCCACCATGCTGCAGCAGCAAGGTCATGATGCCACCTGAAACCAGAGATCGCCATCTGCCCCACCAGTGGGCTCATCGGTGGACACCGTGACGTTGCGGATTGCCGCCGTGCCAAGCCCCAGATTGGTGCGCGCCGTGGCCGCATCATTGAGATCGGCCAGATTGCTCGACTGGCTCAGAAACAGATCATCACCAAACGCCGAGGCCGCAGATTGCCAAACAAACTCAGCACCCACTTTGACCATCACATAGCCATCAGGGGCATCACCCGAACCGACCACATCGGTCAAATCGCCCATGGCAAATGTCGTGTTGGCCGGCATCAGGTCAGCTAAGGCATCGACCAGCCCCTCGATCTCGCTGATCTCATGACCATGTTCATCAGCTGCCAGCCCGCCGATCGCCTGGAACAGCTGATGAATGTCATTGTCGATCGCCGGCAGCACTGACTGCTCAAGGTTCTCGATCTCTTGGCGAACCGTTTTAGTGTCGAGCGGCAGCTGATAGCCGCGATGGATCGTGAGACTTGTCATTATCCTGCGCCCCCTACATTGCGCCTGCGCCAAAATCGGCAGCGCGTGGGCGTGCCGCTGGGCCGCCCGTTAGTGTGAGTTTGAACCGCATCAGGGGCGCCGAAAGGCTGCCAATGCGATAGTTGCGCTCGACCCAGGCGGGATCTGGTGAGATCTCGGTGGCTTCAAGCGGCATTGTTTGCCAGTCGTCATCTGCAACATCGTATTCCATCGAGAAGGTCGACCCACCAGGCAGGGACAAGCGAACATAGGCCGACACACGATCGGCCGAGCTGATGTCAAATGCGCGGCTGACATAGTCCGCCTCGGTGGCAATCTTGCCGGCCACCAGCACCACCGGCGCAAACAGGATCGGCGACAATGTCGCGCTGCCCGAAAGCTCGGCCGACAGGGTCACCGTCTCGGTGATGTACTCACTCAGCTGCAGCACTTGCCAGGGTAATAGACGATACACCTCGCCATTGGTGCGCGTGACCTTGAATACCACCGAGCAATCGCGGCTGGGCAGATCGATCATGGCCTGCACCATCAAATCACTGCACTCGACCAGATCGAACGTGCCAAGCGCCACTGTCTTGGTCGTCACCGGATAGCGCGCGGCGATCAGGCGGAATGCCAGCGCTTCATTCTGGTGGGCTGTCCAGGTACTGGCATTGACCGAGGAAAGCCGAGGCCCGACCGGATAAGGGTGCACCGAAACCGGCTTTTGCAGATCCGCATCAAACTGGCCAAGCGCGGCCATTGAGATCGAGTGATCACCGTCATCGGTCTTGATGACAAAGGCATGGTAACGATCATTTGGGGTGGTCACTGGCAGATTGTAGCGGCCAGACTTCCACCCCTCGGCCGCGCCAATCATCGACACGAATGCCTCAGCTTCAACGTTAGTGGTTGGCTGGCCATTGTCGACCTCGACCTGGTGCACCAACACGTGATTGCTGGTGTCGCCGATATTGCAAAGGTGAAAATCAACACCCAGCAATTGCCGAGTGGTGGCCGGCAGGAAAATCTGCGCTTGCGGATCCGGGCTATACCGGCCGCCGCTCCAATTGCCCTGCCCGCTGCCATCATCCGAACTGTCACCGCCGCTTGAACTGGCAACAGGCGCCACCCAGCGGGTGATGGTGGTAACGCGGCGCATAACGTCGATCGCCAGCGTGCCCTGCCCCGTAAACAATGCCTCGGCGATCGTGCCATCCTCGGCACCCACTGCCTGCACTGTTTTCGTGCCGGCCGTGACATTGGCAGGAATCGTGAAACTGCCGACAATCTCGCCATTGCCATCAGCTGCCAATTCCTCGGCCGGCTTCACATCGATGCCGTCAAAAGTCAGCGCGGTGAGTATTTCACCGTCAAAAAAGCCAGACAGTTTGAAAGCCACCGAGCGCTGGCGCAGGAATGGCAGCGCCTCATCGCGGCTGGAAAGCGTTTGTGTTGCCGTGGTGGTGGCTTCAAGCGGCCCGCCCCATGACTGGATCCCGCGCTGAAATTCCACCGTAGCAGCCGAGGCCCATTGCGTGACTTGTTCTGTCCAAAAATCAGCGGCAGGGGTCAGCACCAGCGCGCCGGGCATCACTGCAAAATTCTGATATTCGTTGATCTTGACGCAACCGGTCTTGAGGGGCTGCTCGACTAGCACCTCTTCGACATAGTCCAGCAGCACCGGCGCCGTCAGAGTGGCGTCATAAAATGTGGGCTCGATCGCCAGCTGCAGGATGCGATCGCCCACAGCACCAGTTTGGGGCACGCCCGCATCGCGGTAATAATCAGACTCGAACGGATCCACGAACATATTCTTTTTCGCTTGAGGATCGCGACGATCGACGGCCGAGCGCAGCCGCTCAAGCTGCAGCAACCGCCCCTGATCTTCGACCTGGTTTTTGAGGCGCTGATACTCAGACCAGCTCGGGATCTGCACCCCGGTGATCTCGCCATCAACCTTGATGGTGGGCGTGCCCAGCCAGTCATTGTGCACCGAACATAGCGGCAGCACATTGCGGGGCGGAATTGGCATCACTGGATTGCTCGGCGCAGATACGCCCTTGATGTAGGCAGGCGCGCCATTGGGCAGCAAACCGATCAGATCGATGCGCGGCAGCTTGAACGTATAAGCCAGGATGATCTCGCCGCCGTCTGCGCCACCAGACAGAACGATCTCGGTATCTGTGAAGCTGTCTGGCACCACGCTATCGCGCCAACGGATCTTTGCCGTGTAGCTCGATCCCACCAAAGGCTCATCGCCCGCCAGGCCCCAATCCACGCCGTTGCCGGTGCGGGTGTAATCAACCCCGCCCGTAAAGGTGACTGCATCCTGTTTGACTTCCAAAATCTCGATCACCGAGGTTTTGGGCAGGCCGTCAATACCATTGGCCACAGCGCCGCGCGTAAGCGTGAAAGTGGCTTCTTTGGTGAGCAGGATCGTGTTGATGGTGTCGATCGGAAACTGATCGGTAACGATCGCTTGGGTCGCACCACCCACATAGGTGTGGGTCTCGCCTGGCACGGCGCCCACGTCCCAATCCTCGGGCTCAGAGACCCTCACGGCCGCGTGCCGAACGTTCTTATAACCACTGATGTTGGCCTCGCCTTCCTCGATCGAGAAATGCTGCGCGCCGCCATTTGCGCCCAGGGCGGTCACGCGATTGCCGGTGACGATGTAGTGGCCATGCGGGCGGTCATACTCCGCCAGGGCGGCTTTGAACCCCTCAAGCAGTGCCGGCGCATTCTGTTCAAGGATCGTGCCATCCTGCAGCAAATAGACCTGGTGGAATTCGCCATCGGCGCCATCATCACCCAATGCCCAGCTGATCGCGGCAATCTCACGCGCGGCGCCAGACTCGCCCTCGGCCAGAGACCCTGGCACTTGACCTAGTAGGCTCGGATCATCCTCGCCGGTGACAAAGTCTCGAACCAGGCGCACGCCGATCTGCACACTGCCGGTCATCGACACGCCAGCAATCACCCGCGCGGCCACTGGAAACTCATCGCCAGCAACATAGATCTTGCCTGCAGTCAGTGTGACGGTGCCGGCGCTGACATCAACAAACGCCATTGCGCCCTCGGTGCGATCGCCATTCTTGGCGATCAGGCGCCCCAGGCGATCGTGGCGGCCACGAATGACATCCTGCAGATCATTAAGCTCGCCACCCTGCAACAGCGGGCGCTGGCCATAAAAAACCAGGCTCTGGATGTCTTGCCGCGACTTGGCGCGGGCAACAGCATTGGGCAGGCCGCTTTCATGAGCAGTCATTGGAACCTCATCAGAAATTTGATTTGCTCGCGCACGGTGCGCCGCATGGGAATAGTCACGGCCTGCACCGCAATGGCTTCGCCGCCCGAATACTGCGCGGGCGATAGCCACAGCTGCGCTGGCTTGGCGCCACCGGTGATCTCGCCGCCAACCATCAGCGCCAGGGAAGCGCAATCAACATCAGCGGCATCATCAAATTGGGTAAGCGCCTCGGCATAGAGAATGCCGCCCGCCTGGTCGGGCGAATAGTCGACGCCGCCATGGCTATAGTGCCCCTCAAACGCGGCCTCGACTGGTCGCACTGCCCGGCAGCGGCGATAACCGATCACGTTGCCGGCCACGTCGCTTAGGCGCAGGTATAGGGCTCGGCCAGCAAACCAGGTGGACAAAACAGCACGTCGCTGGGCTTCCGGGGTGTCAGCCCAGAGATAATTGGCATCGATCCAGGGCGTTTCGATGCTGGACCAAGGCACCGAACCGCCATCGGTTTTCACGGTCTGGATCGCCTTCAAACGCTGGCGCGGCAAAGCCGTGGGGATCTCAAAATCACCGCCTGGGGTATCTGGCACCACCAGCGTGGCGTCATTGTCCAATGTGTAAGTGAGCTGGTGCACGCCGCCCGGAATATGCAGCTGCACCTGGTCAGCCGCGCGCGTCGTGCCCAGGCCAAGGGGATTGATCGGCGCAAAGAACGCATCGCCCTGGGTGATCTGCAGCCCGAGGGCAATGATGGAATCGCCTACGTTCAGGCCGGCGCCAATGCCGCCATTCCCATCTGTGCCGGTGAAGTTTGGCACCCAGCGCACATCTGACCTGTAAATACCCGGTTGCAATTGCGTGGCCCCTACTAGGGTCATTCCGCCGCGCGCGTTGTTGCTGCTGCTTATCACGCTGCCGTCATGGCTCATTGCGATGCGTGACGTGCCGCCGTTGCCGGATAGAAACAGCCCCACCTCCGTTGAGCTGGCGGCCTTGTACCAGAAGGACGCAGAGTAAGTTTGCCCCTCTACGATCGAGATCTCAGGGGAACATTTGCCGCGCCCATTCTGTCCGGTGTCTGTGACCAGCACCGGGTTATCGAAAATCCCCAAATACGGGCCACCGAGGTGGGGGGTTACGTCGGCATTCGTTGCGTTGGACCACTGCCCACCCTGCATCTCGTTGGTCAGATTTGTGGCCTCGGGCTCAATCGTAAAGCCCAAATCTGTGATGCGCGGTTCATTGGCCGCGAAAACCTCATAAACGCCGGCAGAATTGAGCGCGTAGGCTTCCCCTGCCCGCGTGACACTGATCACCTCTTGACGTGCCGCTGGGAATGCCTCGCTCCGGTACTGGCCGGCGATGAAATCCGCAAACACTGACTCCCCGCCTGGGGGCACCAGCCAGTTACCAAGCGCGACACCTTCCTCTTGTGTCAGCGTGTGCTCAAATTCGTGGGTGCGGCCAAACGACCAGACAGTGCCCGCCGCCGTGACAACCGTGCCACTCTCAAAATCGAGCATCGCACCATCGAGCCGGGTCTCATCAAGCTCGACCGCGCCCACGTCATAGCCATGCACGCCACGGCGCAGCTGCGACCGCTTGGGCACCGATAGGCGGGTGACCCCCTCGATCCGCTCCAAGTCCGGCGCGTCTGCAGCCGGTAGGCTGTCGAAACGCAGTTGGAACGAATTCCACCATGCGCGGCCGGTCCAGGCTGGCTCGATGGTGGCCGCATAGCCCACCCAGGCCAAGCCGATAGCGACCGCACTCAGCGTGCCGCGCAGGCGCTGCCAGCGCACGCCCTGATCAATCAAGTCATAAATGTTTGGAACGTATGGCGTCAGCTCGCCCAGGCCGTACTCATAAACCAGAAACGGCAGCATTGACGGGCGCGGCGAGACCATCTTGACCCGGCGCAGGGCATTGATGCCACTGTCGATCGCTGCAGCTGGCACCATCCCCTGGGCGAGCGCGACCTCAAACGGTGTGGCGTTTTCAGGCAGAACCGCTGACATCAGTATTCCCGCCCCTGTAGCACCAGGCTGACTGCGCCCAGCGCGCCTGCCTGGTTGAACGGAATGGCAATGTCAGCAGCGGGCGCCACCAGCTCGACGCGGTGCACCCCATCACGCTGCAGCTGCGCGATCAGCCAGCTGCGCGTGAGATCGCGACCCAGCAGCATGTCGCGCGACCAGGCTGCGCGCAGGTATGCCTCGACTGCAGCCAGCGTGCTTTCGGGCGCCTGGGGCAGCAGCCAGATATTGGCGGAAATGGCGATAGCTTGCTGGGCGGCACTGGCCACTACGATCTTGTCATTGACCATGCGCGCATCAGGCGCCTGCAGCGCGGCATCAACTTTAGCCACTAGGCCGGCATCAGCCACTCCGCTGGCACTGGTCGAGAACACGGCCACATTGATGGTCGGATCTCGGCCAACAGTATAAACCGCGACATCGGCCACACGCACATCGGCAGCGAGCGCAATCGAGCGATAGCGCGCCTTGGTGCCCCCGGTCGATCGCCCCTGAATTGCCAGCACCACCCGGCGCCGTAGGGCGTCGTCAGTCTCGCTGGCCAGGCGCACGACATCATAGAACTGCGCCAGCGCGTCGAGATCCCCACCGGTTGCATAGGCCAGAAACCACGACTTGATCGCCTCATTGACGCGCTGACGCAGCAGCACATCTTGATAAGCGCTCACCTGCAGCAGGATCTGGGCGGGATCGGTTTCGAGATCCTGCACGTCATAATCGATGCCCGCAGCGGTAAAGATCTCGACCAGGCGCGTGCGCAACACCGCAAGGCGCGCCTCATAGCTGATCGTTTCCACCAGGCTGGGCGCCGGCAGATTGGCCAATTCTGGTGGCAAGGTGGACATTTGAGATCCTATTGGATTTGCAGGCTCGCGCCGAACCGAATGGAGAAGCTGCGCACGCTGTCGACAGAATAATCACCGACCAGGGCGCGCGGCCGCCAGTCGACCTCAATGCGCACCCCGGCATTGCCCAGGCGCACATCAGTGGGGTTTGCAGACACATAGACCCCGCGCACCCGAAAACGGGGTTCCCAAAGGTCGATGCCCACGGCCAGCAGCATCTGCCAGGCGGCAAACAATGGCACCGTCATCGCCCGCCCCAGCAGCTCGGCCAGGCCGGCGCCGAAATGCCGGCGCATGATGCGCTCACCGATGCGCGTGGTGAAAATCACCTCGATCGACTGCAGCGCTGATTCATAGTTGCCGATCAGCTTGCCAGTGTGCCGATCGATGCCGCTCATGACTTGCGCCCACCCCGGCGCGAGCGGGTCACCGGCGCCACGATCGGATCGGCCGGGTTCGGGATCTCATTTTCGCGGGGCGGATCCACCAGCACCTGGGGCACGCTGGCGCCGGCATCGAGCGTGAGCCGGCCGTGCGCCTTGTCAAACATTGCCTCGGCCGCTGTCAGCTCCATGATGCCGCTTTGTGGCACCGGCTGGCCGTTGACCTGGGTCACACCAGGCGCCACCCGATAATTGCTCTTTTCCATGCTCTTGCTCCTAAACCGCGCTCACTACGCTTGAACCCTCGACAATCGGCCACTGGCCCGCCGAGGATCCGCTGCCCACTGCCACCTTGTCGCCGATGCGCGCGACGGGCTTGCCGCCTTCGCCACCCAGATTGACCTGGGGCGCATTGACGGTGACCGCGCTGGCTGCATCGATCGTGACTGTCCCATCTTTGTGCAGGGTCAGCTTGACCCCACCAAAGGCCAGCACGTTCTCATCCAGGCTTTGGCTGGGGGCTGGGTTGTCGGCCGAGAAACCGCCGCGCAGCAGAATGCCCTGGCGCGGATCCCCGCCAGGATTGATCACCCCGACCACCTGACCTTTGCTCAGTGGTGCCCAGGTCGAGGTGGCGCCACCCGATTCAGGGTGCGGATAGAACGGCGACAAAAATGGTTCCCCACCGGAACCGTTTCCGTAGCTGATCCGAAAGCCCTTAACCGGGTCGACCACCTCGACCGGCCCCACGCGCAGCGCGCGACCGAAAACAGTTTTCAGCTGCTCGATGTCAGCTCGCTGCGCGATAATTTCCGAAATCATGGGTCGACCCCCTGCCGGCCAGAGATCTTGATCGACCCCTCATCGAGCGGCGCCGCCTCGCCATTTTCATCTGGCGCCAGCGGCCGGCCGCCCAGGGCGATCGATTGCCCATCGCTCAGACCCAGCTCGCGCTGCACCAGCTGCCAATCGACAGCCTCGCCCGCCAGCACGCTTTCAAAGGCTTCCTTGACCTTGATCAGGCTTGGCGACCCATCGGCCGCCAGTGCGGCCAGAAACGCCGCCAATGTGGTGCCGGCAATGTCTGCGCCCTTGACGGGATCCTGCACAATTTCGCCGCGGATCCGCAGCTCGTGCGCGGCCAACCGGGTGCCGTTGGATTTTTGCCCGACGCGCGAGCGCTCGACGCCCGAAACACTGACCAGCAGCGATCGCACAATCTCGGCCCAGCTGTTCGCTGGATCCACCAAAGCATCGGACACGCCGCGCATCATTAGATCGAGCGTCATTTCCATGGCCGCATCGGTGGCCGGCAGACCAACACCCACAATGTGGGTGACGCCAGTGCCCTCATCCTGCTCGACCATGGCCGCAGAGATCCCTGCCTCGATCACCAGCTCGACGCTGGAATCGTTAAACAGGATCATCAGCCCACTGCCGGCGCTGATGTTGCCGCCATCGGTATTGACCGACAGAAATGGCTTGTCTTGATCGGTGCGCAAACTGCCATCGGCATCGAGATCGAGCGCGGCAATCTGGCTGTCGAGAACATTGGGACCAGCCAGCGTTTGCCCGCGCAGGGCTTCCTGCACGGCGATGCGCAGCGCGATGCGAGTGAGCATGTCAAACTGTCCTGGTTAGCTGGCCGACTTGGTGGCCAGCGAGATCTGCGCCACGATCTGATCATTGCCTCGGCTATCAGCCGAAATGACCTCAAACCAATGGGCGCCCTCGCGCTCAAGCCCGCGCGCCTGGTCACCGGTCTTGAGCGTGTGACCCTCAAAATCGGCCTTCAGAATAATCAGGCGCCCCACCCCGCTGACCACCTCGGTGGAAAATTGCGAAGCGCTGCGCCCCAGCTTGCCGTCGACTTCCTCGGGCAAGTGCAGCTGCGCCCGCAATTCGATTTGCGGGCGCGCCGGGTCGACTAGACCCTCTTTGAGAAACGACAGGCGCACCGGCTCGCCCCACAGCTTGTGGGCGCTGCCGGTCGCCATAGCTGTGAGGCGGCGCCAGTTGACCATGGCGCTAGTTTGACAGCCGCACGGCGCCGGCAGTGTCGGCAGTGAGCGCTGCAGCCGTGGCGTGGCCTACAGGCTTGTTGGCGCCGCTGTCGTCATTGGTGGTGCAGACTTCATCACCGGCATCCCAATAAAGCGCCGCGCCAACCGTCCACGCCTGGCCGGTCGCCTTGGGCAGCTCATAGACGCCGACCAGGTGCAGCACGCAATCCTCGCTGCCGGCAGCGCTATGGCCAGCAACACCTTTCAGATCGCCTGCGAAATAGAGATTGCCGGAAACCTTGGCGCCGGCAGTGACCACGGTGATTGCAGCACCGGCCTGGATAAAATTCTTCATCTTGGATCCCCTTGGATCGATGGAATTGGAAATGCCAGCGGCGCCTCATGCGCCGCTGGTCAAAAGCCGATCGGCTGCTGGTTAGGCGGCGCCGGGGTTCTTGTAGGCAAAGCGGCTGTCGATGGCGCCGGCGCCAAAGTCATGCTCGACCGACATCGCAAAGCCCTGCACGCCGAAAGGTTCTTCCATGCGCACGCGGGGTGCCTCATAGCCTTCGAGATAGCCCCAGCGCCAATTGCTGCCCATGGAAGGATCGCCAATCAGGTGCCAAGCATTGCCAGTGATCTGGCTGGTCTCGATCGGCACCAGCTTGCCCGAGAATGGGTTGACGCTGGCGGCCGTCGCCGGCGTGATCGTGGCCAGCAGCTTTTCGGCCTCGGTCGACTTGTCAGGCCCGGTGAGCAGGAACCGGGGCTTGTTCGACAGCAGTGGATTGCCGTCGATCGACTTCTGCTTGCCCATGGTAGCGCGACCCTTGCCGATATTGTCGACATCGATCGCGGTGCCGGCAGCAGCAAGGTTGCCATGATCGGCATGGAATACAGACTTGCCATCGGCCAGCTTGGCGTTGAAGGCCAGCGAATAGAACGTGGCTTCCTCAAACAACGCGACGGTGGCGCCATAACTGGCCAGCAGATCCGCGATCGCGCCCAGATCGTCATTGATCAGCATCTTGCGGCTAATGCGGATCTGGCGCGCATAGCTGAATGCCTGCGTTTCTTCCTTGCCTTCACCAAAGGTGCCGGCCTTGATCTCGCCAGTTTCGGCGATGCGCTGCAGCATCGGGAAATCACCGATCCGCACGGTCTGATGCGGCCGGAAATCGCGGAAATTGCGCTGGCGTGCAAACTGCTTGAACGTCGGCTCGGCCAGGGCATAGCGGCCTTCAAGCGAACGGTTGAGCGCATTCTCGAAAATCACCGGGAAATCCGATGTCGAGTGTGATGCACGGGTCAGGATCTCATCAACCTGGCGCGCATTGAGAATGCGACCGCCGCGATAGTCGGTGACCTCGGCCGCCAAGTCGATCAGTCCGCGACCCATGAACTGGCGCGCAGCCTCGCTCGGACCATCGGCCGGGACCGGCAGGCCCAGGCCATAGGTCAGCGCTTCGGTAATCGCGGCGCGGGTCACTTCCTGGCTATCCTGACCCATCTGGGTGCGGGTCTGGGTGCGCTGGGGCTGTCCCTGCCCCTCGACCATCTGATCAAACAGCTGGGTGCGGAAAGCCTCGACCGTGACGTTGTCAGCAATCGCCGCGCGCGCCAGCTCGGGACGGCCAGCACGCTGGGCAAGGTCGGTGATGTCCAGTGTGCGGGTGCGCTCGGCCTCGGTCGCGCCGCGTTCGCCAGTGTTGCCTGGGGCGTTGGCAGGCACCTCTGCCGGGCCATCCTCGGGCTCGCCGGCAGCTTCGCGCTGGCGGATCTCGGCCGTCTTGGCGCGGATCTCCACCAGCATGGTTTCGTGTTCGCCTTCGATGGTGCGGATCTGCGCATCATCGAGACCGTCTTTGATCTCGGCGATTTTGGCCTGGGCGCGCGCCTGAAGTGTGGCGAGATATGCCCGCAGCTGCTTAAGGGTCATTCTTAAGTCCTCTTGAAATGGCCTTGCCCAAGGGCACGAAGGGGCGACCGCCAGAAAGGCGGCAGCGGCAGGCGGAACGGCCCGACTAGCCGAAATCGTTGTGGTTAGAGCTGCGCCTGGCGCATGCGCATACGCGCCGCGATCGCGGCTGGGTTGCACTCGGTCTGCAGCTCAAAAAGCTGCTGGCCATCCTCGCTGCGCACGCCCGATGCCGGATCGGCCGGAACGGTGACAAACGAGATCTCGAATGGCGCCCAGCGCGTGGCGATCACCTTCTGCAGCTCGCCGCGCTTCTCAGGCTCGATGACCTTGATTTTTTCGAGGGTGTAGCCAACCGAGACATTGCGCACGATGCCCTCGCTGATCAGCGCAAACAGCCGATCGGCATTGGCATCGGTCCCCTCGGCCGGGAACCGGATCAAGGCACGCGCCTCTTTGCCATCAATCCAGGCTTTCTCGACCACGGCCACCTGGCTCGATGTCGAGTAACGCGCATGACTATCGAGAACCGGCGCCCCGGCATTGAGCCGGGTCATGTCGATCGCCGCGCGGCTGATCGTCAGGATCTCATGGAAGTTTACGACTTTTTCCCAGCCCTCATAACGCCGGCGCTGCACTGGCGTCTCGGTGGCGAAAACCACCTCGACCGTGCGCTTGTCCACGTCGACCTGGTTGGGCACGCCAGCGGCGCGGATCTGCATCGGCAGCGATGCCGGCAGTTTGGGGATCTGGCTCATTGCTCGCCATCCTTTTTGGGGTTGTCGGTATCGTCTGGCTGCTGGGTCTGGCCGGCTTGCGACATCTTGCGACCGTCGACATCAAGCACCAGGCCGAGATCATCAAAGGTCTTGTTATCCTCGGCCAGCTGCAGCGCCGTGGCCTCGGGATCCTCGCCACGTTCGGCCACAGCGGCCGACCAGGGCTTGAAGCCGGCGCGCACTTCGCCGATCTGGGCTTTGAGATCGCGCGCAGGGTCGGCCGAGTAGAACCGGGGCGGCACCCAATCATAAGCCTGATCGGGGCTGTCGATCTCACCGGCCAGATAGGCTGCCTCAAGAAACCAGCCAATGATCGGCTCGCACAGCATCGGGATGATGATCTGCCACTGCAGCTGCGAAATCGTGCGCTTGAAAACCTCAAGCCCGACCTTGCTTGACGAGTAATTCACCTTGTCCAGGCGCCCCGTCAGAATGAAATGCGGCATGCGCCAACCGGCCGCAACCACGTGTTCCTCAGTCTCGATGTAGCTGGCATAGTCGCCGGTCACCGCTGGCTGGGTGAACTTCACATCGGTGCCGCCAATGGCGTTATAGACCGTGCCAGGCGAAACCTTATCGACCCGCTGGCCATGGGCATCATAGATGCCGGCAGGCTGGTCGACGGTAGGCTGCAGCGGCGTGCCCAGGCTATCCTCGGGATCCCCGCCCGTCATGATCGCCACAAGGCATGCCTCAAGCCGCTTGCGCACGCGCTCGGCCTCGCGATAGCCCTCAAGATCGTGATGGTTGACCATCACCGGCGCGCCCCACGGCACGCCCCGCACCTGGGTGCGCTGCTTTTCAAACACGTGAGCGATGTCGCTGGCCGGAACGGCGCGCGATTTATTCAGGCCGAGCTTGCCGAGCAGGTGCGCACCGGGGTGCTGATCGAACAGCCAGAACGCCTTGCGCTCGCCATCCTCATCAAACTCGATGCCCTGGATCGCATTGAGACCGCCCTCGAAATTGCCATCCTTGCGGCTGTCGATCTGGTCGGCCTCGATCACCTGCAGCTTGAGCGGCACGGCCTGGCGGCCATCGCGCCGGCGCCACTTGCGCCGCACCAGGCCATCACCACCCTCAAACATTTCGCGCGCAGCGAGTGCCTGGATCCCATAAAAGTCCTGGGCGCCATCGGCATCACAGCTCTTTGCCCACTTCTCATAAACCTTTTTGACCTTGGGGTTTTTGAAAACCGGCACGATCCCATCGCCGATGGCGTGGGTGACCAGGATGGCCACAGCATTGGCCGCCAGTGGATTGTTGCGCACCAGGTCGCGCATGCGATCGCGCAGCAGCTGGCTGGCGGCGCCAATCTCGGTATTGGCCGAGGTGGATCGAGCATTCCAGCTCGACCGCAGCCGGCCGCGATCGGCACCGCTATAGCTGCGCTGCAGCTCAGACAGCATGGCGCGACGGGCCAGGCGCTGCACGCCACGCTTGGGCGAGACATAGCCGATCGCACGATCAAGGAAATTGCCAGCGGCCGCCATCAGAACGCCACCAGACTGGTGCGCGAGCGCCGTGCCTTCTGCGCCTTGAGCTTGTCGAGCCGCCGCTGCATTGCATCCATCGACTGATATTCAGCCTCAGTGCGCACGCCCTGCGATTGCGTCACGACTTTGCTCACGCCGCTTGAGAGAATTTCCTCAAGCTCGGCGATCTGGTCATCGATCGACATGTGGTTGCTTCCTTAAATCCAGTCGCTGGGTGCGACGGTTGGTTTGGTCTTTGGACCCTCGGCCGCCTTGCCCTCGAATGGGCTATCGGCCGCCTCAAACAGATCCTCGGTTTTCGGCTCGCCATGCACTGCCATCAGCAGCTCAGACCAGCGCTGCTCGGTCAGCTGCATGCGGTGCTGCAGAAAGAACGCCAGCGCCTTGGCGTAAACCGTCACGTCAAGCCAATCGTTTGGCCGGCCGACGATCCGTTTCCACTCACGCGGCGCGTGCGGATTGATCAGGTTGCGCGCGCGGCGCTTGACTGCGTTGCGGGCTTCCTCATCGGGATCCACCAGCCGCTCGGCCGTCAATTCCTTGATGAAAGCCTCATCAGCCAGCTCGGGCGTGAGGTGCAGCGTGTTGCGCGGCCAGGCACCTTTTTCGTCAGTGCCCGCGACCATGTTGGCCAGACCGGCCATCACCGCCGTTTTGATGTCGAACGAATAGACCGGATAGAGCAGCGCCTTGGCGATCGCCCGCCCGCGCTGATCTTTCACCGTCTGCTTGGTGGGCGAGCCCAGCCAGGCAGCGCCGGCCTTGCGTGGCCGACCATCGAGCGCAAACACGTTCGGCCGAGCCCGGCAGAACATATAAACCCGGTTGGTCGCATAGCCCGAGTCAACGCCGGTCAGGTCAATGCCCTTCTCGATGCCGCCCGTTTTATACTTGCGGCCCAGCGCATCGGCCAAAGCGATCCAGGGCTCATCAGACTGATCTGGCGCGCCTTCAAACACCTCGCGATCGACCAGCCACATCTGATCGCGTGGCCCGATCGCATAGACCGCCCACTTGATCCCGTAGCTTTGCACGTCCGCAGCAGCGACCAGCAGGCCCGCCTGCGCCGGCACAACGCTGCGCGGGTAATGCGTGCCGCGTGTTGCCTCTACGATCTTCTCCCAATCGATCGCCTCGCCACCTGGATCATAAGGCTTTGCCAGATCCTGCTGGAAAAACGTCCGCAGCTTGGTGGTGTCGCCCTGGGCGTCGATCCAACGCGCCCAGATGTCTGCCCAGCGCTCACGCGGGGCATAGGCGGCCCATAGGTCATAACTTGGCTGCCAGTGCCGGCAGCGGCCCTCACAGGGCTCACAGCGCCACTCTGCTAGCTCACCGGGCTTGATGACCTCGGGCACCTGCCCATCATCGCCCTCTGCCACCCGCGTGGGGATCCAATGGGCACCGGCCAGCATGTCGGCCTTGTGACCATCCTGGATCACCCCGTCACAACTCAGGCACCGAAAGTGCACCGGCAGGCCGGCGTCATTGTCGGCTGGGCGCATCTGCTCAAACTTGAGCGGGTGATAATCGCCGCAGTGCGGGCAAGGCACGTAAAGGAAACGCTGATCACCAGCCTCAAAGTCATCGCTGATGGCACACTCGCCAACCTCGCCTGGCGTCGAGCCCTGCCATTCCTTGGCCAGGTCTCCATACATTTTCTGTCGCGCCCGCGCCTGGTCGCGTGGGCTTCCGCGCCCGTCAACGTCGCGCGGGTAACCGGTGATCTCATCCATCGCCAGGTATTTGATCGAGACCATCTGCAGACCCTTGGAGGATCCAGCATTGACGATCTGGGCAAACCCGCCAGCGTAGCGCTTGAAAGCCGTTGTCGATCCCTGCTCATCGCGGCTGCTCATCGGCGCCACCTTGTGGCGGATCCGGGGCGAGGCATCGATCGTGGGCTGCAGCTTCACCCGGTTAAACTTGGTGGCTTCCTCAAGCGTGGGCAGCACGATCATCATCGAGCCAGGTGCCTGGTCGACAATGTAGCAAAACCAATTCTCGATCGCCGTCGACTTGCCCAGCTGCGCCGCCCAGCGCGCAGTCACCCGGCGCGCCGGATGATCTGGGTGCAGGCAATCTTGCGGCTCGCGCAGATAGGGGACGCGGCTAACGCGAAACTCACCCGGCCAGGGCGAGCCCGAGGCATCCGACACAACGCGATAGCGCTCGGCGTGCTCGGTGATCGTCAGATCCTCGATCGGCTTGCTGGCCTTGGCCAGGGCGCCGAACAGAACCGCTTCGCCATGCGCCAGGGCAGGAAACTGCTGGCGCACGGTGACATCGCTGATCATTGCAGTGCCATAGGTTCCTGGTCATCGTCGCCGGCATCTTGTGCGCGGCGCCGTTTATCAAGCTGGGTCAGCAGCTCGCGATGAAAAACATCAACGCCCACATTGGCGAAGCTCTTGAGGGACACGCGCACCACGCGCTCATCCCAGCCATATTTCAGCGCCAGCGCGGCCGCCTCGCTTTCCACGGCACGCTCAAATGCGTTGCGCATCATCACAACCGCGCTTTGGCCGGCATCGGCCACCTCGCTTGTGCTGGTCACTCGGCCCAGGCGCTCGGCCAGGTCCAGCTCGCGCATCTGCGCGACGGCCTCTTTGTCGCGCGCTGCCGCGTTACCTCTCGAAATGTTGGCAATTGGCTGCTTGGAGAGCGCCAGATCGCCAACGATATTTGGCCGGCTCGGCAACTGTAGGCGCACGTTCTCGCTTCGATGCTGCGCCAGAACCCGGAAATCCACTAAGTTGGACTTACCTTCTCGCCTGGTGGGCAAGGCCTCCGCATGCTGCGTGACGTATCGAGAGAGCGTGGAGCGATCCACCTGATCGCCATCAGACGACAGCCGCTTGGCCGCCTCAGTAATCGAAATCCAGTCTGAATCTATCACGTGCTGCCTCTCGTGCAGCACACGTGCAAGCACGCGTGTTGCGTGTACCGCTTTCAAAGTTGCGCACTAGAAAAATCCCGCAAGTCCGCCGACCCGCAGGCGAATGGGCGCTGGGGAGGACCCAATTGGGGGTGGGGTCAGCGTCCGAAGCGTTTGACCAGATATGCCTCGACGCGTTCGCGGAGTATTGGCGCGGCTGTTCGCTCGAATGCGGCTTTGGTGGCGCCGATGGTCATCTCCTGAGGGATGCGGACCTCGGATCGGACCTGCGCGAGCTTGGTCCCTGCCCGGTCCAAACGTTGGAACACTTGGCCCTTGAACTGGGGCACAAACACGCGGCGGGGGAACTTGCCGCCCTTCATGAACGTGCCGGGATAAAGCTTAGTCTGCCCAAATGGCTTGGCCCTAACACCCGCGCGACCCTCTGTGGGCTTTAAGTACTTCAGGCGGATGAAGCCGCCCCGCGTGGTCATTTCGTATGACAGTCTGCCGTTGGCGCGCGCCGTGGCAGGATTGCCGATGGCACGCACGATGGTCTTGCGGGGCAAGCCGGTCTGCCGAAATAGATGCTTGATCACCTGCGTCTTGGCCAGATTGCCGACCTGGTTGACGATACGCGGCAGTACGATCGGATTTTCTCGGCTGACTTGCTCAAGAAGATCACCGAACTGCTGCAAGTGCTTATCTGCCCAACGAATTGACACGGACATCGCTCAACCCAAACAAAAAGGCGAACCGCTATCCGCGGCTCGCCTCAGGTCAACCTTCTATCAAACTAACTCTTCTTGCGGCGCTCTAGCAACAAAATAGGCCCACTGAAGCGAGCCCTGTTGCCGACGCAGTTCGTCAGCTTGCCCAATTCATGCTCAAAGCGTTCCGTTTCGTCAAGGGCGGGGTTTGCTCGCCATTTGGAAATGCACCGCCAAATCGTCCAAAGCCTCGCGCAGGTCCTGCCCTGCCCTGATGCTGGCGCGACCACTGCCGCCCGCAATGCGACGCAGAGACATGTCGTAAATCACCACGCGCTCTACCAGACTGGAGCGGATCATGCCGAGAAACCGAACCGCCTCGGCATAGTCACGTCGCGCCCGCTCGCCGATCTCCCCGACCACGCTAGTGTTGATAGAGCTATCCACCCGCACAGCGGCGTAGTCGGTCGCCCGAGCGCCGCCGAGTTGGGCGCGGTCATGCAGCAGGCGAAAGCGTGCTGCCACGGCTTCATGCTGTTCAGTACGGTCCTTGATCCGCGCCAATCCACCAATCAGTTCCACCATGTTGATCGGCACACTGAGCTTGCCGACATTGGGCCCAGGCCGAGCCCGGCGCCGTTCGAAGTACTCGGCGTCGGTCATCATCGGATCTGGCACCAGACGGTACTCAATCTGCCGAACGCCCTGACTTGCACTAGCCGCCATTTTCTTGTGCCCCTTCTTTGAAATCATCAGCCCGCCGCCCTTTCGTTTGCGTGCTCCCCAGCCACCAGCGCCCGCGCCGCATCCACCAGGTCTTTGGGGAAGGTCCAACTGCCCGATTTGCCGACAGGCACTGGTCGGCCACGCAATCGCTCGCAAGCCTCGAACAAAACCGCCTGCTGCCATTTGCTGACGGATTCGGTGCCGCTCATGTCGACGGCGCTGGACGGATCAAGCCTGGTCGAGACAGGTAGGCTGTCGGCGTCCAGCCATTTCTGGCCCTTGAGCCAGTTCACCAGATAGGGCGCGAAGCGACAGGCATCTTCGAAATCATCGCCCTTGCGCGCCGCCTCTTCGCGGAACCACTGCGCAAACCGCAGGGCACCTGCCTCGACGGTAGGCAGATCGCTCTCATCGATGTTTTCAAACAGCTGCCAGGCGTCCATTTGCGGACTATTGGGGCGCAGCGGGAACGCTTCCCAGATTGCACGGAAGATCGAACCGCGATCGCTACGCGGCGCGCGTGTATTGGTTCTCTTACTGGTTAACTTACTGGTTAATCCTTTTATGCGTGTCTCACCAGTGAGACACGGCTCGGCCCTCAAATGAGACACGGCTCGGCCCGAATTTGAGACACGGCTCGCGGTCTCATCGTCGTCAAATGAGACACGGCTTTCACCAGAAACAGGTTCATTTTCGTCCGCAGAAGCCGTGTCGCAATTTGAGACACGGCTTTCCCCATCGTCCTCGATTTCAAATTCGTCTTCGAAGGCCAAAATGTATCGCGTCGGCAGCTGTTTTTTGGTGACTGGATGGTGCCGCACAACGCGGCGGATCAGCGCCTTGCGTTCCAGCTCCAGCAGAATGCGGTTCACGGTCGCCCGCGAGATTTCGCAGTCACGCGCGAGCGTACCCTGGTCTGGGAAACACCCGTTATCGGGATTGTGTCGGTCCGCGAGCTGCCAGAGCAAGACCTTGGCGACGGGGCTTACACCGCGCTGAGACACGGCCCAATTGGTCGCTTTATGGCTCATGCGGCTCTCCCACTGAGCAAACAGCGATTGACGTGCGGCCGCCCTCTACCCCTACTTGGCGTCGAGTCGCGGGAGGACGGGAAAAATGGAGTCGTGGCATCGAATAGGGCGATCGGCTGACAGTGGTGCGCTGACGCTGGTTATGTTTGGAACCGGCGTTCTTGCCGGAGTCATCCTGATTGCGATGCTGCCCGGAATGCCTTGGGTCACCACAATTCAAGATGTAGCAGACAACACCGCCGCGCTTGACCTCGGCGCACAGCGAAGCATGGCAACCGCCGCATGGTGGATGGTTGCAATAACAATCGCGTCCGGCGCCGTTGGGACAGCCGGCTTGTATTTGATTTTTCGGACACTCGTGGAAGCGAAACGTAGCGCGGACGCTGCTGAAAAAGCGATCATCGCCAACCAAGAACTCGGAATAGCTCAAGTTCGAGCCTACCTTACTGTGACGGAAGCTCGAGTTAAAGTTTACGATGACGATCTTGGGGCCTATTGCGAGTTCACCGTGCAGAACTCCGGCCAGTCCCCCGCACGTCAGGTAACTTTTATGTCGAGCCTCACAGTCCTTCCTTGGGGAAAAAAGGGAGGTGCCGACAAGCTTGAATTCAACAATAAATCCGGATGCGCCGACGTTCCTGCGGGCAAAGAAGTCAAAGGTGGGAGCATGTTCGTGGAAATGGATTTCGCAAAGGTAGAAGCAACAATTCGAGCATTCCGGGCAACACACCAGTACATTGATATTAGGCTCAATTTTGACCTTTGTTATTCCGACGTATTCGACATCCCGAGAGTCGAGCCGTTCGAATTTTTTCTGGTCCTGTTTCCAGACAGGGACGTTAGCGACCTGACAGAAATGGCCTTCCGACCTAAGGGTCATTAACTGTATGGGGTCGAACACTCTTGCTCCATGAGCACTCATCGCGCGTCCCCGTGCTGTTCAATGCTTGACCGATGTCCGTGAGCATTCAAGGCAGTAGGAAGCTGCGCTACGGCACCTAAGGGCGAACGCCCATCGTCGTTGCACATCGTGTGCGCAATGCCACCGTTGACGGGCGAGCCCAGACGTTGGACTTCTGGGAGTGAAAGCGCCGGGGGAAACAGATGCCGCACAAGACAGTCGCATTTACGCTGCTTGGCACGCTCGCCGGCGCCATGCTCGCCTCGGCGGCCCATGCACGCTGGAGCGACGTAGAGGTCCAATGGCTCGGGACCATTGGCATTCTCCCGCTCCTGGTTGCCACCGTGACTCTGATCTTCTTGGCAGTGAACTCGCGCTACACAGCGCGCAGCGTTGAAAACACTCGCGCAACGCTCGACCAAGCACGAAAAGCCGAGGTCGCTAACCGGTTTCAGAAAGGCGTGGAGCTTCTCGAAAGCACCAACATCGCTACGCGCGTCGGCGGCATAGCGGTGCTTAGGGACGTGGCAATTCAAGAGCCGCAAGGGTACTGGACGAGCGTGGCTGACGTGCTTGCGAACCTGATCGAGTCCAATAGTCGCGCTCAGATAAGTGCGTTCGATGACGCTAGCAGAGCCTGGTTGGAGGCCGAAAACAGCGGATGGAAAGCGCCCGATTTCGGTATGACTGGGCGCGATGTCCTGGCTGCGATTGAAGTGCTTGGTCTTCAAGACAAGCGCTTGAGGCAGGTAATACTGCAGCGCGACCTGGCGCGGCCAATCGAGATTATCGGCGCGGCGCTGGTGGGCATTGTTCTGAAGGACTTGGACCTCCGACAAATCCATTGGAATGGCGCATTCGCCAGTCATGTAACTTTCAGCGGTTGCAACCTGCGGGACGCAACTCTGGCGCTTCCGACAATTCGGTGCACTTTCGGAGAATGCGATCTGGCTGGAGCCACCATTAAATGTCTTGGCTCGCCTTGGATTCCAAACAGAGTTTCCTTTTCGCGCTGTAGAGCGCTTCGTTCTCAGTTGATCATGTCGGACGACATAATCTTGCAAATGCACCAGATGGACCTGACAGGCGCGCGCATTGTGGGCGGACATGCAAACGTGGATTTTTGTTGGTTCTTCGAGCACGAGCCAAGTCTGAGCGTCCGTACGCAAACCGACATCGCGAACACAGTGAATCTGGCCCCGGTGGGAGCCACGCCGCGCGGTTTTAAGATCTATCGAGCTCCGCCACAAAAAAGTGCCGAGTGAATAGGGAGCCATCATCTGTTCCCCCAACGCTCAAAGCGCGCAGCATCCGCCCGCTCATAGCCTGCATAAGTGATCCGCCCTGCCCGCTTCGGACATTCAAGCTGCGCTGCGTCCAGTCCATCTGCTTCGATTACGATGACCTTCCCTCCACAGCGCTCAGCTAGCGCGTAGAGGGCGTCGACATGCGGGCCGCGATGTTGTGGACCTATCGTCACGAACATGATGTTCCCCCGTTTTCGATTCTGGCCAGTTGACCATCGAAAGCCGCAAGCGCCGATTGGGCATCGGCCAGCTTGATGCGCAGAGCCATCGCCTCCTCTCTTGTGATTTTGCCATCGGCCATGGCCTCGCTAATCGCCCCGACCGCTTCGGCGTGTTCCTGCACAATGCTGCACAGTGCGCTGATGGAGCACTCGACGGGGCCGGCGACCGGTTGCGCTGTGATCACGAGTCCCAACTCCCGCGCCGCCAGAGCGACAAAGCGAGGCGCCCTGCCCTTACTCAGATTGTGCCGGTCGACCTCAATAGCGGCATCGAGCGGCACGACGCGGTTGATCTGGTTCAGGCTCGCATATTCGGAAAACCGTGCCGAATGGGTGATGCGCGTCGAAACCGCCGCCAAAACTTTGTCGCCGCCGGCATCATCGCTGGCTTGCGCAGTCGCCTGCTTCACGCGGATCCATAGGGGCATGGGTTCAGTCATCGGGGCCTCGGAGTCAAAATGAACGCGCCGTAACGCGTGACGGCAGGCCGCCCGCGCGACATGCTCAAACGGGTAACAGGGCCGGTACGCGCCTCAGTCCGGGAGGTCGCGGGACGCGTACCGGCAAGCGCCGCGCCGAGGTCGCGTCGGCTGGCGCTATGCAATAGCGGCCGGGTTAAACCCAGGCCGCGGAAATTGGAGATGATTGATGCCATCACGACGGCACCACCTTGCCGCCGAACCTTGCCAGCAGGACGCTGCGCGGCAGCTTGTTCGTGCGCAGCGGCGACCCGCCACTGGCGATGATATCGCGTGGCCTTATGCCGGCTTTGCGCATGTCACGGATGGCATCTGCCATCGCAAGGCGCTCGGCTGGTGACATGGGCCTGTTGCGACTCCCGCCTCTCATTGCCGATCCACCCCAGCCTTCGGCAGAAAGCTCTCAGCATCCAAAGGCAGAGCGGCATTTCGTGCTGCGGCCAGCAGCGTAGGAACATGCTTCAAAGGTATCGATCCACCAGTGCCGCCTACAGTTTTTGGTCTTTTCCAGTTAGCAACGCGCGTTCGGTGCACGCCCACAATTCGAGACACCGCAGTGTCGCCGCCGAATAATCCAATAATGGTCGAAGCAGGTTCCATGGCGAACCGGTGTAGCGATATTCACTACCTGACGCAAGATTTCGTAGTGAAAATAGAAACCGACAGCTCCGCAGCGATGCCCTATGGCTTAGGAATGCTGTCAGAATGGCTACAGACCGCCCTTGGGGCCTCCGGTATATCGCAAGCGGAATTGTCGCGCAGGCTCACTGCTGAACTCGGCAGATCGATTGATCGAGCGGCCGTGAACAAGATGACAAAGGGCACCCGCGATATCCAGGCCGACGAGCTGATGGTGATCGAGCGCGAAACCGGCTGGGAAGCTCCACGTACTATTGAAGTCCCACTCAAGGGCTACGTCGGCGCAGGCGCAGAGGTTATCGTTCTGGATGATGGAGAGCACGACCGGGTATCCGCTCCGCGCGACACACGGCCAGGCACTGTTGCCGTAAGAGTCCGTGGCGACTCGATGTACCCTGCATACGAGTCCGGCGCAGTGATCTATTACTCTCGACACCTCCCACCAAACGAAATGCTAAATAAGCGAGCCGTCGTCCAGCTTGCCGACGGCAGGATCTTTCTGAAGATCCTCAGAGCTGGCAGCACACCCACAACATGGACACTGCAAAGCTTGAACCCCAGTTTCTCCGACATGGAGGACCAGGTCATCGACTGGACAGCTCCGATTGATTGGATCCGACCCGCCAGCTAAGTGTATTCAATTTCGCTACACGCGGATTGACTGATTGTAGCGATTGTCGCTACGTTCTCTCCAGAAATAACTGGAGGGTTGCAATGTTTGCATCTTTGGACAAAAGCCCCGCTTCAGAAGCGGGCATTCACCCTATTGCCGTGCAAATGCGCGATATCATTCTGGCCAGGGCCGCGGACGGCCAACCGACCATGAAAGAGGATCTTGCGCCCTTTACCAGGGCTGACATCTCCATCCACTTTCCCGCTGCAAAAGCCCTCGCCAATAAGCAGATCGTCCGCCAGCTTGATGATGGACGAGGCTTTGAGAGCCGCGCGCAGCTACTAGCCCGCGCCACGCTGCTATTGCTGGGCAAACTGCCCAGCGAGATCACCCTGCACGCCACCTTACGCGCCCACGGCCTGACCAACGCTGAAATTGCCGAGCTATGGGACGATCTGATCGCCGCCACTGCCGACGCCTTTGCGCGCAGCCGCCCGCTGCCACAGCTCCGGGCGGTGCAATAATGGCGAACCCAGCTGAAGCCCAAGCGCTAGCGTGCGCCCGCAAGCTGCTCGACACCGTCGCCTTTGACAGCGATGGCGTGACAATTGGCAATCAACGCCAGGGCGGCAATGGCGGCCTGCTTTCGATGGACAGCATCAAGGCAGCCGACCAGCTGCGCCGCGCACTGGACCACCTCGACGCCATGACGGAGGCCGCGCAATGACCGAACCGCTTCGCGCCCGCAACCAACGCATTGCCCCCAGGGGGCTCAATCGCGAGCAGGTATCCGCCTATATCGGCATCAGCCCCAGCACGTTTGATCTGCTTGTCGACAAGGGCCTGATGCCGGCGCCGCGCATGCTCGAGGCGCGCCGGGTGTGGGATCTGCACGAGGTCGATCAGGCGTTCGACATTCTGCCCCACGCCGACCCTTTCAATACCGGGGGCAATAAGGCACCTTCTGCTGTCAATGACTGGAATTGACCATGGAGCGCGCGTTGAAACTCGAAGCCAAGGTTCGGGGCCTGGTGAAAGATACCGATCGGCGCGGTAATGTTCGCTATTACTATCGCCGCAAAGGCTTTCCCAAGGTTCGGCTGCGCTCCGAGTTTGGCACTGACGCATTCCGTGAAGAACTACGCTGCGCAGAACTTGGCATCCCGTTTGGCGGTGCGCCACAGCTACCGCAACCGGCCAACACCACGCTGGTGCGCGCTGGCTCATTCCGCTGGCTTTGCCTGGAATATCTGCGTCGCGCCAAATCCCAATGGGGCGCCATGACCCACGCCCGCAAAAGCCGCATGCTCGCCGACATCTGCGACAGCACCAGTCTTTCCAAAACCGGCACCAGAACGGGCGACCTGCCCTTCCTGGGCATGCAACTCAAACACGTCGCCCAGCTGCGCGATGACAAGGCCGACATGCCCAATGTCGCCAACCGCCGCATCAAAGAAATCAGCGCCCTCTACAATTGGGCCATCGGCACAGGGCTTGCCCAAATCAACCCAGCCGACAAATGCGCCAGGCTCAAAGCCCCTACCGAGGGCTATCACACCTGGACGCTGCCCGAGATCTCCCAATACCAGGCAACGCACCCGCCCGGCACCAAAGCCGATCTCTGGCTGCGCATCCTGCTATTTACCGGCCTGCGCAAATCCGACGCCAGCACGCTCGGCCGCCAACACATCTATGAGGTCAACAGCGAACGCCGCATCCGCATCACGCCGAGCAAGACGCGTGAATCCAGCGCCGTGGTGGTCGACATCCCCTTGCTGGCGCCGCTAGCCGAGGCGATAGACGCACTGCCCCGCACGCAACTGACCTTTATGGCCAAAGCCAACGGGACACCCCACACCAGCAACACGCTGGGCAGCTACATGCGCGACTGGTGCGACGCCGCCGGGCTAAAGCACTGCACCTCGCACGGACTGCGTAAAGCCGGCGCTGTCATCGCAGCCGAAGCTGGCGCGACCAGCCAGCAGCTGCAGGCGATTTTCGGCTGGACCACGTCGCAGCAGGCGGATCACTACACAAAGGCCGCGAGCAGGCAGAAGCTCGCGACGGAAGGGGCGCGGCACTTGCGGCTGACTGAGTAGACGAACGGGCTGTAATACACTCGACAGTTCATAGCCGCACACCATCGACAAACAACTCACGTCAACGCGATAGCACCAATGGCCTTGGGTCCTACCCGGCGGTAGATTTAAACTGCTGTCGAGCCAACGGACGGCCGATATTTTCGAAGTCTAGCCGTCCCCTCGCTTGCTTAGCCAAAGCCGTTATGCTCAAGATGCGACCTCGTATTTGCAAGGGTAACGCAGGGCGCAGTTGCGACCAGAAGATAATTTTCTGCCAAAGATCCAATCTGGGCCCAATTTCCTTTGCTGTGTGGATTCTGAAATACAGGTCACTAAGTGTTTACCAGTGAACAATTAAGTTCGCACAGGTTGTGCGCAGCAGGACGGCTGTGCCCAAAAATGACTGGCCGTAAATGATGAGAGTGATCGATCTGTTCTGCGGTACTGGCGGTTTTTCGCTGGGCGCTCGAACTGCTGGCCTGGAAATCGTGCGTTCTGTGGATATCGATCCCGTTCTGACTTCAACTTATAAGTTGAACTTTCCTGGATCAAATATGACGCTGGGCGATGTGTCCGATCTCACTGGCGAGGACCTCAAGAAATCGGCTCATGGCCACGTTGACGGACTTATTGGCGGTCCCCCTTGTCAGGGCTTTAGCCTAATGGGGAAGAGGGACGAACTAGATCCACGACGCCTTCTGGTCGATCATTTTTTTAGACTCGTTGCAGAACTTCGCCCAACTTTCTTTGTGATGGAAAATGTTGTTGGGCTAATGCAAGGCGAGGCTCGAACTGTTCTGGACAATGCAATATCCCGCCTGCCGTCGGCGTACGCATTGACTGGGCCGACGATTCTCGACGCGTCAGATTTCGGTGTGGCAACTAACAGAAAACGCGTTTTTGTCGTTGGCGTGCTGGCAGAATACGCCGACCTTCCGACTTTGACGCCACCGGCAGGTGCACTAAAGGCGACTGTCCGTGATGCCATTGCGGATTTGGCTCTGAGCAGAGAAATAGGATCGGACGTTCAAGGATTTGACCTTTGGGAACTGCCCAAACGTGGGTATAAATCAACTTATGCAGAGACGCTTCGGTCTCAGGACCGCCGGTTTACAGGCAACCAAAGGACGGTTCATTCCGACTCAGTCACGCAGCGTTTCGCAACCGTAGTTCCTGGTAAGTCCGACCTAGTGGGGCGACACCAGCGACTTTCGTGGGACGGTCTATGTCCGACGCTTCGGGCAGGAACAGGCTCAGATCGCGGTTCTTTCCAATCTGTACGCCCTCTCCATCCAGATGAGCCGAGAGTGATCACCGTCCGTGAAGCCGCTAGATTGCAAGGATTCCCCGACATTCATAGGTTCCACCCTACCATTTGGCACAGCTTCAGGATGATCGGTAACAGCGTGTCACCGCCTGTTGCGGCTGGCGTGCTCCGAAACGTAATTGCAGGCTGTGAAGGCTCAAGAGTTCCGCATCCCATTGCTGCGGAGTGACGCCGCGACAATGTTACTGGCTGCCACGCCTAACCTCAAAGTCGTCTTTTTTTGCCTCACTTGATTTGAACTGCTTCAGATACGAGAATTGATTTCGATGTGGAGGATGAATGCCCCAAGTTGCTAACCTGAGCGGCGCGCCTACTAAGCGATTTTTTGTATCAATGTTACCACGCGACATTGAGCTCGATGATGCAATTCTTGACCTGGTGGACAACAGTGTTGACGGCGCTATGCGTCAACGTCGACACAATCTCAGCGAAGCGCGACCATTCGAAGGGTACTCCTGCAACCTAGTACTTAATCCCGAATATTTTGAGCTCAGCGACAACTGTGGCGGCATACCGAATACCCATATAGAGGGGGCTTTTAGGCTTGGACGACCCAGCTTAGAGCTTGATGGTACACTGCCGACGATTGGCATGTACGGTATCGGAATGAAGCGTGCGATATTTAAGATGGCTCAGGACGCGACCATCACGTCTCGCTCAAATGATCGCGCTGTTAAAGTGCGTTACGATCCAACATGGCTAGATCCAGAGTCTGAGGATTGGAACCTTAGAATTGAGGAAATAGATGCGACGGACGAGCGCGGCGTAACAATTCGGATCCCACAGTTGCAAGCCGGTTCAGCAAAGCGCTTCGGATCCGATTCCTTTTTGGACGCACTACGGGATAAGCTAGGTCAGCACTTCGCGTACATTATAGGTCGTGGCTTCTCCATTACACTTAACGGAGACAGTATCGATCCCGAAACGGTACAGATGATACTATCTGATGCTATTCAGCCATTCGACTATGAGGCGCTAGTTGAAGGGGTGAAAATAAAGGTCACCGTTGGGTTCTATCGGAATCTCACCCGTCAGGCAGAACTGGAGGATGCCACCGATCCGGAAGGAAACGACCCGACCGGCCGCGCGACTGACGAAGCTGGCATCACCGTTATCTGCAATGACAGAGTGATCGTTATGTCGGATAGGACAACAATCACCGGTTGGGGACTTGGCATCACACCAAGGTACCATCCGCAATTTAGAGCAATCACCGGGCTCATAACCTTCTCCAGTGATGACGCCAAGCTCCTGCCAATCTCCACGACAAAGCGAGATCTGGACACGGACAGCGACACCTATAGGCCTGCCCGGAACGCGGCCATGGAGGGTATTGCTCTGTTCGTCGGCTTCACCAATCGCTGGAAAGGGAGCGAAGAGTTGGTGGACGAAATGCTCTCAGTCACGAACCGGGTCGAAGCTCGATCGATCTCCTTGGCCTCAGAATCTGGCGCAAGGGTTCGCAATACCACCTACAACGAATTCAAGTTCAGGCCGGCACTTCCTGTTCCAGAAAAGGGGACCAGAAAACGGCGAATTGCCTTCTCAAGAGATCATGAAGAAGTGAAAGAAATGGGAAACGCTCTTCTTGATGATGAATCAGCAAAAGCCGGCGATATCGGCGGGAAGGCATGGGATACTGTCCTTCAGCAGGTTCGTCGCAAGTGACAGCTAGCAATCTTCCGTACCGGCTTCGCCCCAACAAATATGTCGACCGAGAGCTATTTGCCGAACTTGTCTCACTACTTGTGGCGGAGAGCGGTGCCGAGACCTACGCCTACATATCTATGGGAGGAAATCACCTAAGTGATCACTTGGCAATGTACAGGCGAGCCGGGCTCCGAAACCTGTATGCCTTCGACAACGACCCTATAGTCGTCGAACGTCAGAAGTTCAATTCGCCATTCAACGGGATACTATGTGAGGCCCACGAAAGCGCCGAGCTGCCATCTAGAATGGACGAGATCGTCGAAAAAATGGGCGTCAAGAATGTTATTATCTGGCTAGATTTTACCGAGCCCAAACAACTGAAGCAGCTAGGGGAAATTGAAACACTATGCCGTCGATTGCAGGTAGGCGACATTCTTCGTGTTACATTTAACGTAGACTTTGAATCCCTACATAAACGCGAATCGCAGTTGAATGAACGAGAGCGATCGCTGCCGGTTGACGAGAAACGCGCAGCTCTAATGAAGAAGGTGCTTGGCGGCTACTTTCCCAGAACCATTGCGCGAATAGGTCAAGGTGGAGACGCAGCTGCAGTGACGGCAAGCGTAGCGCGAGCTTGCCAAATGGGGCTGGAAAGTCAGCAGCACCGCCCATGCCCAGTTCCGCTCTTGGTGACTGAGTATCGTGATAGCTCAACAATGCTCACGGTCACAATTATGATATGCGACGGGAACGG
The DNA here is from genome assembly GCF_055808475.1 of Devosia sp. J2-20. Classification (NCBI taxonomy): domain Bacteria; kingdom Pseudomonadati; phylum Pseudomonadota; class Alphaproteobacteria; order Hyphomicrobiales; family Devosiaceae; genus Devosia; species Devosia sp. J2-20. The sequence goes on from NZ_CM147870.1 coordinate 2,146,511, forward strand.
CGCGCCAAAGGCAGCTGACAACTGGAAATTCAAACCAGCAGACTGGTCTGATGTTGAGCGGATCATTGCACCGGACCTATCGCCTCGAGAACGGATGACTCTCGACAAGCAAATGCATGGCGATGCATCCGAAGTCGCGGCAGCGCTTGGGTTCCCTCTAGAGGAAGAAGCCATTCGCTCCTACGCAAAGTTTCATCGCTTCTATCCCAGCTTTCAGGCGGTCGGTGACTAAGCTTTGTACTCTCCTAAGACAAAATCCGCCTCCCAACTGTGGGACACTTTCGTTTAGAAACCCCTCAAACCAGGCGCGACGACAGTGGTCCAATTTTTGGATAACTAATTGAAATTGCTTCACCCGTGACGCCCTGCCGGGATCGCCAGACCTTTTTCGAACATCACAGACATGCCCATGCATTTCAGCGGGCGGTTGCGCACGATTTGCGGGGCCCATACCGTTCGGGCGCAACCACGCACGACGCGCCGGGTTGAAGCTGGTTGAAGAGGATGAGGCATGCACGAGATTTTTTCGCAGCTACTGGGGGTGACCACGCTGACCATCGAAGCTGGCGGGGTGCTGGTCATCGTGATTGGCATCATTGTGGCAGCGATCAGCTTTTTGCGCGATCCACGCCGGCCAACCGCCTATCGGGAACTGCGAGCGACGCTGGGCCGCGCAATCCTGTTGGGTCTCGAGTTGCTGGTGGCGGCAGATATCATCAACACCGTGGCAATTGAGCCTAGCCTGCAAACCGTGGGTGTGCTGGCAGGCATTGTGTTGATCCGCACCTTCCTGAGCCTGTCACTGGAAGTCGAGATCGAGGGTAAATGGCCGTGGCAGAGTGGCAACACGAAACGCGCGAACACCAGCCAGGGGTGAGTTGAGTGCGCGTTATCCGCCTGCGAGCGTGTTGGCGCTGCGGTACCGCTCTGGTGGCTGGCCCACTGACCGCCGGAACGCGCGACTGAAATAGGCCGGGTCGGCATATCCCAAGGCGTAGGCGATCTCTTTGACCGGCATGACCGTGAAGACCAGATAGTGGCGCGCCTCATGCATGATGCGGCGCTCGACAACTGCCATGGCAGATGCCCCCAGAACGGCATTGGCCGTGCGATTAAGATGACCAGGGGTAATGCCGAGCGCCTGGGCGTAAAACGCCAGCGAACGCTGGTTGCGGAACTCCTGTTCGACCAATTGCTGGAATGCCTGGGCGTGGCGTACCGCCGGCTGCGGCGTGGGCTGGCTGGTGGCCAGTGCCCGCCGACTGGCGCGCACCAATTCGGCCAGCACCACGCCAACACGAGACGAGAGCGCCAGCCCGCGCGCCTGATCGGCATGACCCGCCTCTTGCTGTAACGCCTCCAACGCCCGGGCAATGGCGGGGTCGGCATCGCTGATAATGGCGGGGGTGGCCAAGGCACCAGCGGTGTCCGGGTGGCTGTCGAGCATGGCGCGCACATCGGTCTGGAACAGGGTGAGCACGGTGCCGCCAACATCGCGCTCAAACCGATAGGCGTGCACGCTGAGGGCTGGCACGATCACCACGCAAGGCGGCGCAATGGCGCTCACCACGTTTTCAAGGGTAACCTCTGCGCTACCATTGGTCAGCTGTAGAACCTGAAACAGCTGCTCGTGCCTGTGGGGGCTAATGCGAAAATCGTGCAAGCTCGAACGGGCAGCAAGCGTTTCCCAATGCAGGCGATCGGCGAAGGGAAGCGCCGATCTTTCGCCGTACAGGGCATAAACGGGGACGGGTGAGGCGCTTTCTGACATGTTCAGATTATCCAAGTCTTTGCCGGTCCTGTCCATTGGTCAAAACCGCCCTGCCCCGCATTGTTGCCCGCAAAGATGGCGGAGGACGGCATGCGGACACAGGTTGCAATCATTGGCGGCGGGCCCTCGGGGCTGATGCTGGGTCGTCTGCTGGAGCAGGCCGGCGTTGACGCGGTGATCATTGAGCGCAAAAGCCCCGACTATGTGCTGGGGCGTATCCGGGCGGGTGTGCTCGAACAGGGCACGATAGATCTGCTCGATGCGGCAGGCGTCGGCGCCCGCATGCATGAGGAGGGCCTGATCCACACCGGCGTTGATCTGGCCTTTGATGGCGAGATGCTGAACATCAATTTCGACAAGCTGATCGGCAAGCACGTCATGGTCTATGGCCAGACCGAGGTGACGCGCGACTTGATGGCGGCACGCCAGAGAACCGGCTCCAAGACCATTTATGAAGCAGACGATGTCGCCATTCATGACTTTGACGGCGCCAGGCCTCGGGTAACCTTCACCAAGGACGGTGTCAGCCACATGCTGGAATGCGATGTCATTGCCGGCTGCGACGGTTATCACGGCGTGTGTCGTGCCAGCGTGCCAGAAAACGCGGTGACCACGTTTGAACGGGTCTATCCCTTTGGCTGGCTGGGCGTGCTGGTAGAGCAACCACCAGTCGCTGAGGAATTGATCTACGCCCACCACGCGCGCGGCTTTGCGTTGTGCTCGATGCGCTCAAACACCCGCAGCCGCTACTATGTGCAGGTGCCCGGCGACGAGGATGTCAAAAACTGGAGCGACGAGCGGTTCTGGGATGAACTGCGCGCCCGGCTTAACCCGGCCATTGCAGAGGCCCTCAAGACCGGTCCATCGATCGAGAAATCGGTGGCGCCGTTGCGCAGTTTTGTTGCCGAGCCCCTGCGGTTTGGCAGCCTGTTTCTGGCAGGTGACGCGGCCCACATCGTGCCACCGACTGGCGCCAAGGGGCTCAATCTGGCGATGAGCGACGTCAAGGCGCTGGCCGAGGCATTGATCGAGCGGTTCCTCGAGGGCTCCGCGGCGGGCGTGGATAGCTATTCGCCCACCGTCCTACAGCGGATCTGGAAGGCCGAGCGGTTCAGCTGGTGGATGACGTCGCTGCTGCACACCTTCCCCGAGACGGGCAATTTCGGCCGCCGCATTCAGCGCGCCGAGTTCGACTATCTCGGCGGCTCAGTTGCGGCCCAGCAAAGCCTGGCGGAGAATTATGTCGGCCTGCCGTAGAGGCGTTCACTGACCTCCAGCGCTGCGCGCTGCAAAGTCGCCAAACTCTGGTTCAGTACGGCATCGCTGAGGCGCGAGGTCGGGCCGAAACTTGAGAGGGCGGTGACCATCTGGCCGTCGCGACCCAGAACCGGCACGGCAATGGCGCTAATGCCATCCTCGCGCTCACCGCGATTAATGGCATAGCCTTGTGCCGCGATAGCCTTGAGTTCGCGCAACAGTTCATCGCGTTTGGTAAGGGTTGCGCCAGTTTTGGCTAGGCGTTCGACACTATCGAGATAGCGGCTGCGCTCGCTGGGCGTCATATGGGCCAGCCAGAGTTTGCCATGTGCGGTGCAATAGGCTTCAAGTCGGCTACCGACGCGGATATCGACCGACAGGCTGCGCTGGGCCAGACCACGCGCGATGCACACCACCATGCCTGCCTGATAGAGCGTGGCCATGCTAGCTTCCTGCGTGTCCGCCGAAAGCCCGTCGAGCACGGGTTGCAGGAGCGGGCCCAGATCATCCTCACGCTCGGCGCGCCGCCCCAGATCAACCAGCATATAGCCCAGCCGATAGCGGCCCTTGCTGGCCGCCACCAGCGCCCCCTCGCCTTCCAGGGTTTTGAGAAAACGATGGGCCGTAATGGCGTTGAGATCGAGCTCACGCACCAGATCGGCCGCCGCGATGGTGCGTCGGGTCTCAGAAAAGAGTTTGAGAATGGCGAATGCCCGCGCCACTGAGTTGTTGAGTTGAATAGCCACTTTGCCCCTTTGGGTGCCCGACGCCTGCGCCGGACACCTAATTACGACAGAGCGTTGGGCAGGAACAAGACAATCGCGGGAAATGCGATCAGCAAGACGACGCGGACGACCTCAGCGGCAAAGAACGGCATGGCGCCCTTAAAGGTCTCCATCATTGGCACGTCGCGCGCCATGGCGTTGATAACAAAGACATTCATGCCTACCGGCGGCGTTATCAGGCCAAGTTCGACCACAATCAATGCCAGCACGCCGAACCAGATCTTGGTGTCTTCGGGGCTCATACCGAAATCGAGCTGGGCAACGACGGGCCAGAAGAACGGCATGACCAGCAGGATCATGGACAGCGAGTCCATCAGGCAGCCGAGCAGGATCAAAGACAGCAGCAGAATGATCAGGATCATGTGGGCGGAAAGCCCGGAATTGAGCATCATTTCCGCCGCAGCCTGCGGGACGCCGCCGCGCGACATGAAAATCTTGAGCAGTTCGGCGCCCAGCACGATCATGTAGATCATGCCCGATGCCTTGGCCGTTTCCAGAACGGCATCGCGCATGGCGCCCCAGCTGACCATACGGCGGGCAACCCCATAGACAACAACCAGGAAGACGCCGATCGCAGCGGCCGGTGTGGGCGTGAACAGGCCCATATAGATACCGCCGATCACCAGACCGAATATGCCCAGAACCGGCAGAATACCCGCCGTGGCCCCCAATAATTCGGCGCGACTGACCGGTTCACCCTTGGGACCGGCATCTGGGACCAGCCAGACATAGATCGCGATCACGATCATGAAGAACAGGACCGCCATCAATCCAGGGAGCAGCGCGGCGGAAAACATGGTGACGATGTTGGCTTCAACCAGCACCGCGTAGATCACGAGCACCACAGAGGGCGGGATCAAGATGCCCAGCACACCACCTGCGGCGAGCGTGCCTGTGGCCAGGGCCGGGGAATACTTATAGCGCCGCAACTCGGGGAGCGCGACCTGGCCCATGGTGGAGGCGGTAGCGAGCGACGAGCCGCAGACCGAACCGAACCCGGCACAGGCGGCAATTGCCGCCATGGCAACACCGCCCGGCAGCCTCCCAAGCCAGGCATTGGCGGCGCGGAACAGCGCCTGGGAAAGGCCAGCCTTGGACGCCACCTGCCCCATCAGGATGAACATGGGCACGACCGACAGGTCGTAATTGGAGAAAACCCCGAAGCCGAGCGACTTAAGCTGCGACATCAGAATGGCTGGCCCGGACAACATAAAAATGCCGGCCATACCGACAGTCGCCATGGCGTAGGCAACGGGAACGCGGATGGCGATCAGCCCAACAAGGGCAACCAAGCCGCCCAGCCCGATTAGCAGTTCAAAGCCCATGGTCAAAATGTCCTGACAGTCGAGGCACCGGCATCAATGGCCGGTCGGATACAATAATTAGTGGACGGCGCCTTCGCGCTCCGGCGTGGTACCGGTGACCGCTTCGATCAGGTTCACCAGCGCCGCTAGACTCAGCAGCGCCAGGGAGATCAGGACCGGCACATAGGCAATCCAGATGGGGAACTGATAGATGGTGGTGGTTTCGCGGTATTCCTGCAGGTCGATCAGGCCGTAATACATGCGCCAGAGCAGGAAGGCGGCAAATGCCAAAGCGATGGTCGAGCCCAGCGCGACCAGGCTGTCCTGAGCCCGCCCCCGCAGTCTGGCCGTGAAGATGTCGGCGCTCACATTGGCGCCGGTGATCTGGCAGTACGGCAGGAACATGAACATGCCCATGGCCACACCCACCTGAACGATTTCATAGACACCGGGAACAGGCCGCGAAAACAGCGCGCCCCCGGCGACACTCCACACATTGGCGGCAACGACCAGGCCAATCACCACGCCACCCAGCAGAGCCCAGATAGCGGTAGCGCGCCGGACCAGCAGACTGGCGGGATGAGGATTGGTCGTTGCCATTGTGTGCTCCTAGAGGTTGCCTGCGACGGCAGCGCGGGCTGCCTCGACAAGCGCATCGCCATCAATGCCCTGGCCCGAGACTTCATCAACCCAGCGGTCGATGACTGGCTCAAGCTTTTCTGCAAATACGGCGCTTTCCTGTGGCGTCAACATGATGTGCTGGTTGCCGGCATCGGTTGCGACTTTGATGCCGCCATTGTCGATATTGCGCCAGATTGAGCCGACCTCGCGCAGCCAGTCTTCGCCGGAATTGTCGAGGAATACCTGCTGAATATCTTCCGGCAGACTGTTCCACCGATCCTGGTTCATCGACACCTGGAATACTGACGTGCCCAAGCGGGTCTCGGCGGCCAGCTCGATCTGGTAGTCGGTCAGATCCTGCAGCTGCAAGGCGGGAATGATCTCCCAGGGAATCAGAGCGCCATCCACCACGCCGCGTGACAGCGCCTGTGGCAGGTCGGGCACCGGCATGGAGACCGGATTTGCACCCAGGGCTTCGACAACCCATGCCCCGGTACGGGTTGGAATGCGCATTGTCAGACCTGCCAGATCATCAGGAGAGTGGATTTCCTTTTTGACCATCTGAAGGGCCTGACCAGCGTGGACGTGGCTAAAGAGCACCTTCACGCCAACATGCTCTTCGGCAAGGTACTCATCAAACATCGAGGCGATCGCCAGATTGGTCGCAATCGGATCATTGATGTGCACGAAGGGCAGCTCAAACACTTCGGTGCGCGGGAACAGGCCCGGCGAATAGCCATTGAGCGTCCATACCATGTCCACAATGCCGTCACGCACCTGACGGATCAGCTCGGGCGGCGTGCCGCCCAGCGACATTGACGGGTAGATTTCGATTTCGACGCGACCACCAGACGCTTCTTCAATGCGCTGAGCCCATGGCTCCAACATAGCGGTCTGTGCCGGGGCCTTTGGCCCAAGAAAGTGATGTAGTTTCAGAACGAATTCGGCCTGTGCAGAGGCGACGGACGTCATTGCTGTGGTTGCCAGGATGACGCCGCCGGCCAGCGCTGCGAGACGTGCGAATGTGTTTGCCATGTTTGCTCCTCCAAGACCCGTCATGTCCGGGCCATTTCGTGCTGCTTTGCGCAGCGCGGGTGTCGGCCAACCAGATCCGCCCAACGCGTTCCGGTCGCCGATCTTCCCTGCCTGAAGAATGGCGACCGACTGGCGAAAGTAAAATGATATATGCGCATCGAAACATAACCTGAACGGAATGAGTTATCCCATAGTTCGGCTTGCCATAGGTTACATCGCGGATCACACACGCCGCTGTTGAAGCCACACTATATCCTCATACAACCCTGATATATATTCATTTTTTCTGTCTCGACGCACCGCATTCGATCATCCTCGGGTTATCGACCTGAAAAATGCAGCATAATTTTATATCTAGAGATTGACCGCAGGGCGCTTTCGTCTGATGCTTTTATCGGAATTTATATTTCAATAATTGAAGTGGAAGCTGAGTTGGCGACGGGCGATCTGAGTTTGACAGCGGGCGGGGCCTTGCTGGCACGGCTGAAGGCTGTGGGTGTGGACTACATCTTCGCCAATTCCGGCACGGATTTCCCGCCGATCATTGAGGGCCTGTCCGAGGCTGCGGCCAAAGGCGTCCCCCTGCCGGTGGCGCTGACCATGCCGCATGAAAGCGCGGCGATGGGCATGGCGCATGGCTACTACCTGGCGACCGGACGCAGTCAGGCCGTGATGGCGCACACCAATGTCGGACTGGCCAATTGTGCCACCGGGGCGATCAATGCGGCGGTAGAGAATGTTCCCGTGCTGCTGTTTTCCGGCCGGACACCGGTCACCGAACGCGACCGGTTCGGCGCCCGCACCGTGCCTATTGGCTGGGGACAGGAGATGCGTGATCAGACCGCTCTGGTACGCGAAGCCAGCAAATGGGATTACGAGTTGCGCTTTCCCGAGCAGGTGGGCGAGTTGGTCGACCGCGCTTACGCCATCGCCAATTCGACCCCCAAGGGCCCCGTCTATGTAAGCCTGCCGCGCGAGGTGCTGTGCGAGCCCTACAGGCCTGACGATGTCGGCGTGCCCAATCTGATGTCGCCGGTGCGTCCTGCCCCGGACCGCAGCCAGATCGACCACGTCGCCGCGTTAATCGCGACAGCACGCAAGCCGGTGATCTTTGCCCAGCATGGCGCTGGCAGCGCAGATGCATTTGCCGCGCTGGGCAAACTGGCCGACCGCTGGGGCATTGCCGTATGCCAGTACTGGGCGGTGCAGTTGGCGGTGCCAACGGACCATCCAATGGCTATTGGCAGTGATCCCGCCGGCTTCATCGAGGATGCAGATTTGGTGCTGGTGCTCGATTCGCTGGCACCCTGGTCAGCTCAGGCGCATCGCCCGGAGGCATCGGCCACCATTGTGCAACTGGGCCCCGATCCGCTCAAGGCGCGCATGCCGATCCGCAATTTCCGCTCCGACATTTCGATCGTCTCGGAAGTCTCGGACGGCATTATGGCACTCAAGTCTGCTCTGGACGCTCGAGATGTCGGCCCCGCGATCGCCGCGCGCCGAGAAGACGTTGCCAAGATCGCCGCCGAACGCCGCGCGGCGACGCTGGAAAAGGCCAGGCTGCGCGACGATGGCGCGATGACCAGTGATTTTGTCGCCAAAGCCGTGTCAGACGCAATTGCCGGCGCCGATGCAGTGCTGCTGTCCGAGCGTGGCTGCACCATGCCGCCCATGACGCTGAATCACCATCGTGCCTGGTATCAGGAGCCGCATGCCGGTGGGCTTGGCTGGTCGTTCCCAGCGGCGCTGGGCATGCAACTGGCCGAGCGCGACAGGCTGGTAGTCGCCACGATGGGTGATGGCTCATACATGTTCGCCAATCCGGTGGCTTGCCATCAGATCGCCGAAGCGCTCGAACTGCCGCTGCTGGTGATTATTCTCAACAATGCAGAATGGGCGGCCGTGAGGCACTCCGTGCTCGATATCTATCCCGATGGCTACGCCTCGCGAACCAATGCGATGCCCCTGACCGGGCTGTCGCCCATTCCCGACTTCGTCAAGGTCGCCGAGGCCAGTCGCGCCTGGGCGCGGCGGATCGACAGTGCTGACGCACTGGCGCAGGGGCTGGCTGATGCATTGGCGCACATCAAAACCACCAAATCACTGGCCCTGCTCGATATCCGGACCATTGGCTAACAATAACAGGGAGGAGACAATCATGCCTGATGCACCAAAAACCGAGTTCTGGAAGGATCTCAAGCCGATCACCAAGGTCTTCCAGCCTGACGCAAAGCCGGAGGTCTATCTGCCGGACGCGGCAACCGATGATGAGCGCTATTATGTGCCGTTCACCGATACGGTGTCATCGCGCCCATTGTGGATCTCGCCGACGCAGAACAAATGGTGCGATATCCTAATGGCCAAGGAAGCCGGACTGGTCAATCGGCACTACCACCCCCATGAGGTGTTCGCGCTGACGCTATCGGGCAAATGGGGCTATCTGGAACACGACTGGACTGCCACCAAGGGCGATTTCGTCTACGAGACGCCCGGCGAGGGCCACACGCTGGTGGCCTACGAGCATGAGGAACCCATGAAGGTGTTTTTCACCGTCACCGGCCCGCTGATCTGGCTGGATGAAGACGGCGAGCCTAACGGCTATTTCGACGTGCACAACTATATCGCGATGTGCCGCGAACACTACGACAAGGTCGGTATTGGCGCGGACTATGTCGACAGCCTGTTTCGCTAGAACGCTTGGCGGCGCTGCCCGGAGCAGTGCCGCAAGCCATCATACGCTCATGCCGCCATCGACCATATGGGTGGTGCCGGTGACAAAGCCGGAGAGATCCGATGCGAGGTAAAGAATGGAGCGCGCGATTTCATCGGGCGTTGCATGCCGACCCATCGGGATCATCTCATTGAAAAACGCGGTGCCATCGCGACCGATTTCGTCACCAAGCCCCTGCTCCACCGCCAGCTGGAAATCATTGTTCACGGGCCCTGGATGGATAGTGTTGACCCGGATGCCGCGTGGCGCCAATTCCTTGGCCAGACACCGCATCAGCCCAACCTGTGCATGCTTGGCGGTAATATAGGCATAGACTCCCGGATCGCCCCGAACACCGGCAACACTAGAGGTTATGATCAGACTGCCGCCGCTGACCATCAGCGGGGTCAGATGTTTGGCGACAAGATAGGCGCCGCGGACATGGACGGCGTGAACCTGATCAAAGACCGCGTCGGGATAGTCGGCAATCGGCGCGACAGTGCCGAAATTGCCCGCATTGGACAGCACGACATCAAGCCCGCCAAAGCGTTCGGTCACCTGCGCCGCCAGATCGGCGACGGCACCGGCCTGCGATACATCTGCGGCGATCAGCACGATATCGCCTTGTGGCAATTCTGCGCGGGCCTTTTCGAGATCAACCAGATTGAGATCGGACAGGATCAGGCGCGCCCCCTCGGCCAGAAACCGGTGTGCGGTGGCACGGCCAATGCTGCCAGCGCCGCCGGTAATCAGGCAGGTTTTACCCGCTAGCAGGCTCATCGAACCCTCCAGTGCAAGAAAAGGGGGCGCTCCGTTGCCGAAGCGCCCGTTAGTTGGTCGGGATCAGAATGGGTAGTGGATGTGACCGGACTGCTGCACGGTCATCCAGCGCAACTCGGTGAACTCGGCAATGCCCCATTTGCCGCCAAAACGGCCATAGCCGGACGACTTCACGCCGCCAAATGGCATCTGCGCCTCGTCATGCACGGTGGGACCATTGATGTGGCAGATGCCCGATTCAATGCGCTGACCCACGGCCATGGCACGATTGGTGTCCTGACCGAAGACTGCGGCAGACAGACCGTATTCTGTGTCGTTGGCGATACGGACGGCCTCGTCGATGGAACCTGCCCGGACCACGATCACCACGGGACCAAAGGATTCCTCGCCATAAATGCGCATGGCCGGCGTGACCCTATCGAGCACGGTGGCATCCATGATGGTGCCATCAACGGTGCCGCCAGCAGCGAGAACGGCGCCCTTGGCGACGGCATCCTTTACCAGTTGATCGATGCGCTTGGCAGCGCCGGCGTCGACCAGCGAGCCCAGCGGGGTGTTGCCCTTGCGCGGATCGCCCGCCACCAGTGTCTTGGCCTTGGCCGCCAGTCGCGCAACGAACTCGTCGGCGATCTTTTCATCGGCAACGATCCGCTCGGTCGACATGCAGATCTGGCCCTGATTCATGTAGGCGCCGAAGGCCGCAGCATTGACCGCTTCATCGAGGTCCGCATCGTCGAGCACGACGAAGGGAGCCTTGCCGCCCAGCTCGAGCAGGGCGGGCTTGAGGAAACGGCCCGCAGTCTCGGCGATGATGCGGCCAACCCGGGTGGAGCCGGTGAAGTTCACGCGGCGGATGGCGGGGTGAGCGATCAGTGTTTCAACCACTTCAGGCGCATCATCAGGCGCGTTTGAGACGGCGTTGAGCACGCCCTTGGGCAGCCCGGCCTCGTGCAGCACCTCAACGATGAGGCGATGGGTGCGCGGGCACAGCTCGGAAGTCTTCATCACCACGGTATTGCCGCAAGCCAGCGGGGTGGCCAGCGAGCGGACACCAAGAATGACCGGGGCGTTCCAGGGTGCCATGGCCAGCACCACACCAGCGGGCTGGCGGATGGCCATCGCCATGCTACCCGGCCGGTTAGTGGGAATGATGTCGCCATGAATCTGGGTGGTCAGCGATGCCGCTTCGCGCAGCATATCGGCGGCCAGGCCAACATTGAACATGGCCCAGCCTGCCGTGGCACCAATTTCAGCGCCCATGGCGTCAACGAAATCGCCGCCCCTGCCCTCAAGCAGATCGGCCGCCTTGAGCAGGATGGTACGGCGCGTCTTTGGCGAACTCTTTGACCATTCCGGGAAGGCCGCTGCGGCGGAATCCACCGCACGGTTGACGTCGTCCAGTGTAGCCGCGGCAGCGGTCGTAGCGACCTCGCCCGAGATTGGATTCATGCGCGCGAATGTGACGCCGCCGGTGGCCGCCACGTCCTGGTTATCGATCAGCAGACCGAGATGTTCCATAATAGTGCTCCTTCAACTCAAATCTGTGGTGGTGCCGCCAAGGAACGCCTGTTGGACAGCAGGATCGGTCATCAATGCCGATGCGGTGTTTTCGCCAACGATGCGGCCCGCTTCCATGAGGTAGCCGCGATCGGCGATGGCAAGGCTGATCGAGACATTCTGTTCGACCAGCAGCAGGGCAACGCCTGTTTCGCGAATGCGGCGCAGGGCTGCGAAAAGTTCAGTGACCACAATTGGTGCCAGACCGAGACTGGGCTCATCGAGCATCAGCAGACGCGGATTGCTCATCAGCGCGCGTCCAATGGCCACCATTTGCTGTTCGCCGCCGGACATGGTGCGGGCCATTTGTTTACGCCGCTCGGCCAGCTTGGGGAACAGGTCAAATATCAGCTCAAGACGGGCGGCTTCACCGCCGCGTGCGCGTTGCGGGTGGGCGCCCAGCATGAGGTTTTCATCGACCGTCAGCTCGCCGAAAATGCCGCGCCCTTCGGGCACCAAGGCAATGCCGGCATCGGGAACCTTGTGGGGTGGCATGTTGAGCAATGAGAGGCCGTCGAGCGACATGGCTGTCTGGCCGCTGGTCTTGACCATGCCCGAGACAGCCTTGAGCAGCGAAGACTTGCCGGCCCCGTTGGCGCCCAGGATGACCACGGTCTCCTGATCACCCACCGAGACGCTGACGTCATCGAGCGCCAGATGGCGGCCATAGCGCAAAGAAAGATTGGCAATATCAAGCATGGCCTTCTCCGAGATAGGCACGAACCACATGCTCGTCGGCCAGTACGTCGTTGGTGGGGCCATCAGCGATCTTGGTGCCGACGTTCATCACCACCGCCCGCGAGCACAGTGCGCGGACAGCTTCCATGATGTGTTCGACCAGCAGAACCGTCATGCCGCGCTCGCGCAGCGACACGATCAGATCAATGCCGACCCGCAATTCAGTGGGGTTGAGGCCCGAAAGCCATTCATCAAGCAGCAGCAGACGAGGTCGTGCTGCCAGAGCACGGGCCAGTTCCATGCGCTTCTGATCGATATAGGTCAGATCCTGCGCCATTTCGTGCCCGCGACCAGCCAGACCGACATCGACCAGCAGTTTCTCGGCTTCGATTTCGGCCTCTTCCCCCCAGACAGCATCGCGCCGGAAGGCTACGGCCGCCACGATGTTCTGCCGGACGCTCAATGATGGCAGCACCCGCACAAGCTGGAAGGTACGCGCCACGCCATGATGGGCGATGCGATGGGGTGGCAGGCCTGAAATATCGGTTTCATCGAACATGATGCGACCGGCAGTGGGTGCAAAAGCGCCGGAGATCATGTTGATCACTGTGGTCTTGCCGGAGCCGTTTGGGCCCAGCAGCGCGACGATTTCGCCTTCGGCCACCGAGAAATCTACATTGTTGACGGCTGTCAGGCCACCGAATTGCTTGCGCAGTTTTTCTACGCGGACCAGAGCACTCATTTTGCAGACTCCTCGGGCTTGCGGTTCCGGAACCGGCCTGAATGCTCTTCGATGAAGGCCAGAACGCCGCGCGGCACGACGAAGACGATGACGATGAACAGGCAACCCAGAATGATCGAATAATGGCTGGGAAAGTTGGCCGACAGCCACTCGAACATCAAAAAGAGCGGCACAGCGCCCAGCAATGGACCCCATAGACGGGTTGCCCCACCCAGCAGCGCCATGATCAGCGTCAGGAACGAGATGGTGGGGTTGAAGACGATGGACGGCTCGACATAGGTCCAGCGTGGCGCCTGGATGGCCCCGACCAGGGTCATGATGGTGGCGCTGACGGTGAACAGGGCCAGCTTGATGCGGGCGATATCGATGCCGGCATGGGCCGCAACCACTTCGTCGTCGCCGATGACCTTGAGCGCGAGCCCGATGCGCGAGCGGCCGATCCACCAGCCGATCAGCAGCGTCACAGCACCCAGGCCGAGCAGTTGCCAATAGATGTCGGTGGCACTGAAGGGCAGGAAGATATAGCGCCCCAGCGTGCCGGTGACATTGACCTCATACCAGGTGACGAGCTGGCGGATCAGTTCTGCCAGGCCGAAGGTGAAAATCACGAAATAGACACCCGCCAGGCGCAGCGTCGCCAATCCGACAAGCACCGCAACCACCATACCGATCAGCGCTGCCACCAGCAGGACCAACGGATAGGGCAAGGTTTCGGACAGGACAGCGACCGTATAGGCGCCGATGCCGAAAAAAGCGACCGTGGCCAGTGAGACATAGCGGGTTGGCCCCGAGAACAGAGCCCATGCCGTGGCCAAGGTCACATAGCCGGCCAGACCGAGCAGCAGGCCGACACCATAGGCATCAATGACCGTGGGGAGGATGACCAGACCGATCAGCGCCAGAAGAGCCACGCCGAAGCCGATAATAGTACGCGACATTAGCTGGCAGCCTTTCCGAACAGGCCCGACGGGCGCCACAGAAGCACGGCCAGGAAAATTGCATAGGTTGCCGCCAGGGTAAGCCCGGGATCGACATAGGTAGCGACCAGGGTTTCGACCAGACCAAGCAACAGACCAGCGACCAGCGCGCCCATCAGATTGCCCAGCCCGCCCATGATGACCACCACCAGCGCCTTCATCGTGAAAATCACGCCCATGGATGCGGTGAAGGTCTGGTACATCGAAATCATCACACCGCCAGACGCTGCCAGTGTGGCGCCCAGAGCGAAGGCAAAGCGGGCGGTCCGATTGACGTCAATGCCGACAAGCGGGGCCGATTGCGGCGCGACAGCGACGGCGCGAATGGCGGTGCCCCAGCGGGTGCGGGTCAAGGCAAGGTAGAGCGCGGCGCCGATCACCACCGCCAACACGAAGGCCAGCAGACGGTTGGCACCAATGGTGGCGCCAAAGATCTGAACGCCGAAATTGAGATAGCTATAGCTGGTGTAGTTGGAACCGAAGACAACCAGCATGACGCCCTGCAGCACAAACAGCAGACCGAACGTGGCCAGAATGGAGTCCACTTCCAGGGTGCCGCTCTTGGCGGAGCGTCTGACCAGCGGCTGCATCATCAGGCCATAGACCAGATAGCCGAAGGCGAATGCACCGGGCAGGATGATAACCAGCCCGAGCACAGGATTGATGCCGAGCTGGCTTACCAGCAGATAGGCACAGAAGGCGGCGATGATGATGGTTTCGCCATAGGCGAGGTTCATGATGCGCGAGATGCCGTACTGGAGCGTCAGCCCCATTGCGACAAGCGCATATGTCCCTCCGAGCACAAGCCCGGATATGATTGCGGTTACGATCACGCCGCCGCCTCCTGCATGGTCACGTGTTAGTCGATATTACTGTGCTGCGACCCAAGGTGCCTTAGGCAGCATGGGTGTGCTGGCACCGGCGCGATCCGATGGCTCGATGCCGACGAACATGCCGTTCTGCCACTGACCCGTCCACCACAGGTTACGCAACTGGTTGTCTTCCAGCTTGGTCTCACCGAGCACGGTTTCGAAGGTGCCGTTGGAGAGCTCGGCAGACACTGCCTCACGATCCAGACCGACGCGCTTGATTGCCTCTTCGAGCATCTGCAGCGAGGTATAGGTGATCACGCTGCCCCAGAGGTCTGGTGCTGCACCGATAAAGGCTTCATGGCGGGCACGATAGTCGGCATTGGCCGCATCGTTGGGATCAATACCACCCAGGCTCATAATGCCCTCGGCATTGGCGCCATTGGCGGCACCAAAAGCGGGGAAGCCAACACCAACGCCCATATAGAGCACCTTGGGA
The DNA here is from genome assembly GCF_055808475.1 of Devosia sp. J2-20. NCBI lineage: Bacteria > Pseudomonadati > Pseudomonadota > Alphaproteobacteria > Hyphomicrobiales > Devosiaceae > Devosia > Devosia sp. J2-20. The sequence continues at coordinate 2,162,036 of NZ_CM147870.1, forward strand.
TTGAAGTCGGCGACCTGTGCCTGCGCCGTCATGGCGAAGGTGTCAGGCGGATAGGAGAAAGCGATGAAGGTATCAGCGCCGCTGCCTGCCGACTCATTGAGCATGGGCGAGAAATCGGACGTGGTTGGCGGATAGCTGGTGTCATAAACCAGCTCGAAACCTGCCTCGGTCAGGGCTGGACGTGCAGCCGTCACCAGATCGATACCGAAGCCATCAGCGACCGAGATCATGGCGATCTTGTTGTTGATGGTGCCTTCATCTCGGGCCTTGGTGAGAACCTCAGCCAGCGCCTTGGTGTAATCGGCACCACCGCCGAGAAGCCAGAAGCTCTTGTCCCAACGCTCGACGAATTCAGGTGCCTTGTCGGTCACGGCCGAAACGGCAAGCTGGGGGTAGCCGAAGCGGTCAAACAGCGGTGCGACGGCGAGGTTGAAGCCCGTGCCCCAGGGCGGCAGAATGAAATCGACCTTGTCCTGGGTCGCCAGACGCTCAACGGCACGGACAACTTCTTCAGATGCCGAACGGTCGTCATATTCGATGACTTCGATGGGCAGACGCGAGCCATCGGGCATCTCAAGGCCGCCGGCTTCGTTGACCTCGTGAATCCACAGCTTGTAGTTGGGCACTGTGGTGATGCCGGCACCGCCAGCATTGGCACCGGACAAGGACACGGCATAACCGATCTTGACCGAGGTGCGGTCTTCGGCCTGAACGGCCAGCGAACTGGCGCTCAGCATGAGAGCGGCCACCAGACCAAAACTTTGCAGGGCGCTCCTGCGCGAAAGTACGTTCATGAATATCTCCTCCTGTGGGACCCAAAGGGAACCCGTATGCGATGACCCGGCTCTACGGTCGCAATGCCATCGACTAAGTGGAGCTTAGGAGCAGCGTGAAGAGAGAAGAATAGACTTTTTGAGGAGAAACTTGTACTTTTGACGGATGCCGCAATCGACCCGCGATATCACTCAGGAACTCGAAGCCCAGGCGGTTCGCTCCGCGCTTGATGTGGGGCAATGGACGCTGCACGGGCGGCGCAGCAGGTGTTTTGTGATGACATCGGGCTCGGGCAGCATTCTGGTTGGCTCCGAAGACGTGGCGCTGCGGGCCCCCTGCCTGGTGTGGCTACCAGAGGGGCAATCAGCGCATCTGACAATGCGGGCAGGATCAAGCGGTGCGTGGCTGGCCGTCACGGGTCAGGCACTGGGTCATGTCGCCCTGCCCGGCAGCATCGCCGATGATCTGCGCCACATGCTGCTGCGCCCGCAATTGGGAACCACCCTCAAGCCTGATGTGGCCCGGGGCCTGACCGATCACCTGCTGGCTATTGAAGGCGAGTTGCGAGCGAGCAAGCCCGGCGCACCCGAAATGGTGCGGCATCTATTGGCGGCAGTGTTTATCGGACTGTGGCGAATGAGCGAACTGGTCTCGCATGAGGCACGGCCCCTGCCCCGGTTTATCGTCGATCATTTCCTGCAACTGGTGGAAGTGCATCTGCATGACCAGTGGAAGGTGGCCGACTATGCCGCCGCCATGGGGGTATCGACCGACCGCCTGAATACAGCTGTGCGCCGCGCGCTTGGCAAGGCGCCGCTTGAGGTGATTCACGACCGCGTCTGCGCGGCGGCACGGCAAATGCTGGAAAGCTCAGGACTGCAAATTGATCGGGTAGCGGCGCTGCTAGGGTTTGACGATCCCGCCTATTTCAGCCGCTTCTTCAAGCGTCTGACGGGTATGTCACCCAGACAGTATCGCCATGACTATGCAAGCCGCGCGGCACGTCCCGCCGGGTCTTTCGCTGCCTGGCCCTGAGCAGGCCTGGCGTCTGCCAGCGTGCGCGCCGTGTGGCGAATGGCCGTCAGGATACTGGCCGCGGCCGGGCTCAACGTGACATCGACCCGAGTGGTCAACCCGACGGGTCCCAGCGTCTCCTGCATGGCAAACGGCAACATGGCCAGAAGGCCGTCGCGACAATCAGGCGCGACGACGCCTTCGGAAATGAACCAGATGGCATCAGTGGCCCGCAGATAGTTGCGGGCAAAGCTGTCCGAGACAGTTTCGAGCACTGTCTCGGCAAGCGGCACGTCATGGGCGCGCAGGAAACGTTCAACCGTCGGACGGATCACCGCATCCGGGGGCGGCATCAACCAGGGATAATCGGCCAGAGTCGAAAGTACGGGGGCTGACTGACGGGTCAAAGGATGGTCCTTGCGCACCACGGCGCAGACCAGTTCAGAATACAGGTGCTCAAAGCTGAGGCCCGTGATGTCGTGCGGATCAGCCATACGACCGACCACGAAGTCGATCTCGCCCGCGCGCAGCAGATCAATCAGATAGGCGTTTGGGCCCGTAATGACCCGAGCGGGCACGACGACGCCATCGGCGGTCAACGTTGCCAGGGCGGTCGGCAGAATAGCAGTCGAAACCGTGGGCAAGGCACCAACCCTTACCATGCCGGTTGCCGTTGCCTGCCCGGCCACCTGCACGCCCTGGTAAAGAGCGGCCATGCCGTTGGCAGCGTGGAGGCGGAACATTTCGCCCAGGCTGGTCAGGGTCAACGCACGACGGCTGCGATCGAACAGGGCCACCCCCAGAATCGCCTCCAATTCCTGAATGGTCTTGGTGGCAGCTGGCTGACTCATGTTTAAAGCACTAGCGGCCTTGGCCACGCCGCCAAGCCGGGCAACTTCGAGAAAACAGCGCAGATGGCGCAGCTTGAGACGGGGATCAATCAGGTTCAGCGACATGGGCACCTCGAGCGATTACGCTCATTGATATACGTCAAGTTATGCGTTGTCCAAATCTTCTCATTTCCATTTGTGACGCAAACGCGCAAAATAGTGTCAAAGGGAGCTTTGCGGTGCCGTTTGCCCGGATCAATGAAATAACCACGTGGTATCAAGAATCCGGCAGCGGTCCGGCTTTGCCTGTGATCTTTGCCAATTCGCTTGGCACCGATCACCGCATCTGGGCCGGCGTGACCAACCGGTTATCTGCGACGCGGCGCTGCGTGGTGTACGACAAGCGCGGCCACGGCATGAGCGATCTGTCGCCCCAACCCTACGCCATCAGCGACCTGGCTGCCGACCTGCTCGCGCTGGCCGACCACTGTGGCATTGAGCGCTTCGTTATCTGCGGTGTGTCGGTGGGGGGCATGGTCGCCCTGGCCAGCGCTGCTGCACAGCCCGAGCGGATTGCCGGGCTGGTGCTTTGCGATACTGCTCCGCGCATTGGCACACCCGACATGTGGAATATACGGATTGGTCAGGTCCGCAATGACGGGCTATCCGGCATTGCCGACAGTGTCATGGAGCGCTGGTTCAGCCCCGGGTTCCGCGCCACGCGGCAGGATGAACTGGCCGGCTGGCGCAATCTGCTGTCGCGTACACCGGCGCAAGGCTACGCCGAGACCTGCGCGGCCATCCGGGACGCCGATCTGTCGGCCCAGGCGCAAGCCATTGCAGTGCCAACCCTTGTCGTTGCTGGCGCCGACGATCTATCGACACCGCCCGATCTCGTGCGCGCACTGGCGGATCAGGTGAGCGGCGCGCAGTTCGCACTCATCGAAGGCGTCGGCCACATCCCATCCATCGAACAACCTGACCTCCTGGCAGACCTGCTGGGCGAATTTTTGGAGACAATGCCCCATGAGTGAGCGATCCGAACGGGCCGAAACCGGCATGACCACGCGGCGCTCCGTGCTGGGCAACAGCCATGTGGACCGCGCCGAGTCTGCAAAGACCGATTTTGATACCGACTTCCAGACCTTCATCATGGAAGGTGCATGGGGATCGGTATGGTCGCGGCCCGGCCTGACCAAGCGGGAGCGCTCGCTGATTACCCTGGCACTGCTCGCTGCGGGCGGGCATGAGGAGGAATTCGCCATGCATGTGCGGGCCACCGCCAATACCGGGGCATCGGCCAATGACATCAAGGAAGCCCTGTTGCATGTGGCGGTCTATGCCGGCGTGCCGGCGGCCAATAGCGCCTTCAAGGTTGCCAAGGCCGAACTGAGCTTGGGGCAAGACGAAAAAGGAGCGGCAGAATGAGTGATCTGTTTCCAGACGGCCCCGACGGGCTGTTCCCTCGCGATCTGGCCTGGCATCCGCCAGCCGCGACACCGGGCTATAAAAGCACGACATTCCGCGCACCGCGCCAGCCGTTGCTGTCGCTTGATGCGACCAAAAGCGAACTGACCGGGCCGCGTTTCGGGCACGGGCTGATCGGCAAGCTCGATAATGACCTGATCCGCAATTACAGCCAGGACGGCACCGAAGCCATCGGTCAGCGCCTGATCGTTTATGGTCAGGTGCTCGATGAGAACGCACGACCACAGCCCGGCGTGCTGGTCGAGTTCTGGCAGGCCAATGCCGGTGGTCGCTATCGCCACCGTAAGGAAGGCTATCAGGCGGCCATTGATCCCAATTTTGGTGGCTGTGGCCGCGCGCTAACCGACGAGAACGGCTTTTATACCTTCCGCACGGTCAAGCCGGGCGCCTATCCATGGCCCAACGGCCCCAATGACTGGCGCCCTGCCCACATCCATTTTTCGGTCTTTGGCTCGGCCTTTGCGCAGCGCCTGATCACCCAGATGTATTTCGAGGGCGACCCGATGATCTGGCAGTGCCCGATCGCCGGCGGGATCAGCGACAAGGCGGCGATCGACCAGCTCACCGCCAAGCTTGACCGCCACAATACGCCACCAATGGACGCTCTAGCCTACCGCTTTGACATCGTGCTGCGCGGTCGTCGGGCAACATTGTTCGAAAACCGCAAGGAGGGCCTGTGATGATCAACCGTTTGCCAGAACTCAAGGAAACGCCGTCGCAGACCGCCGGGCCCTATGTTCATATCGGCCTGACACCAAATTTCTGCGATATCGGCGGGGTTTTTCCGCTCGATGCCGGGATTACCATGCTGGCCACAGAAACGCCCGGCCAGCGCATTACCATTACCGGCCGGGTGATGGATGGCAGCGACGCTCCGGTTACCGATGCCGTGGTCGAACTCTGGCAGGCCGATGCAAATGGCAATCACCCGCAGACCTCGGATAGCCCGGACAAGGCATTTACCGGCTGGGGTCGGCAGCCAACCGACGCCACGGGCACATTCCGCTTCGAGACCATCAAGCCAGGCCTTGTCGCTGGGCCTGATGGGGTGGCGCAGGCACCACACGTGTCGCTTTGGATCGTGGCGCGCGGCATCAATATCGGTCTGGCGACGCGGTTGTACTTTGCTGACGAGGCAGAAGCCAACCAGGCTGATCCGGTGCTGAACAGGGTGCTGGACCCACGTCGGCGCCAGACCATGATCGCCACGGCCAGCCAGGCTGATGGCGCGACGACCTACACGCTCGATATTCGCCTGCAGGGTGAAAACGAGACTGTCTTCTTCGATATTTAGGATCGTTCATGAGCAAGTTTGTCAGCCTGCAACAGGCTATCGGGGACCATCTACATGATGGCGACACCGTCGCCTTTGAGGGCTTCACCCACCTCATCCCCGTCGCTGCGGGGCACGAGACGATCCGCCAGGGCATCAAGGATCTCACCCTGGTACGCATGACGCCTGACATCATCTACGACCAGATGATCGGGATGGGCCTGGCCCGCAAAGTGGTGTTTTCCTATGCCGGCAATCCCGGCGTTGGTCTGTTGCGTCGCATGCGGGACGCCATTGAGAACGACTACCCGCGCGCAATCCAGATCGTCGAGCATTCCCACTCGGCCATGGCGCAGGCCTATGAGGCGGGTGCCGCCGGCCTGCCAATGGCGGTGTTCCGCGGCTACAAGGGCGCAGACCTGCCCAAGGTCAATCCCGACATCCGCTCGGTTACCTGTCCCTTCACCGGCGAAGAGCTGGCGGCGGTACCGTCGCATCGCCCCGATGTCACGGTGATCCACGCCCAGAAAGCCAACAGGCGAGGCGATGTTCTGATCGAAGGCATTGTGGGCGTGCAGAAGGAAGCAGCGCTGGCCGCCAAGCGGGTGATCGTTACCGTTGAGGAAGTCGTCGACGACTTCGAAGGCATGCACCCCAATCTGTGCATTCTGCCGCACTGGACAGTGACAGCAATTGCCGTGGTGCCCGGCGGGGCCCATCCCTCCTACACCATGGGCTATTACGACCGTGACAATGCCGCCTATCTCGAATGGGACAAGGTCTCGGCCGATCGCGAGCTGTTTGCCACCTGGATGAAAGACAACGTGCTCGACGCGACGCCCGAGGCGTTCGCCGACCGCGTGAAAGGGCTTTAAGATGACCGCGTTCACGCCCACCGAAATGATGACGATTGCTGCCGCTCGCGCCCTCGACAACAAGGATGTCTGCTTTGTGGGCATTGGCGCGCCGTCGGCAGCCTGCAATGTGGCCCGACTGACCCATGCCCCCGAGATCACCCTGATCTACGAAAGCGGCACCATTGGCACTGCGCCAGAGGTGCTGCCGCTATCGATTGGCGATGGCGAACTGTGCGAGACGGCGGTGGCAACCGTGGCCGTGCCGGAAATGTTCCGCTACTGGCTGCAGGGCGGCCGTATTTCCATCGGCTTCCTCGGCGCCGCGCAGATCGACAGGTTCGGCAATATCAACACCACCGTCATCGGCGACTATCATAACCCAAAGGTCCGCCTGCCCGGCGGTGGCGGCGCGCCGGAGATCGCCACCTCGTGTGGTGAAATCTACATCACGCTCAAGCAGGCGACACGCTCGATGGTTGAGAAGATCGACTTCTTCACCTCCTTTGGCCATGGCGAAGGCGGCGATCACCGTGAGCGGCTGGGCATCACCACAAAGGGCCCTACCCTGCTGATTACCGATCTGGCCATCTGGAAGCCCGACCCGGAGACCAAGGAATTCACCGTGGTGTCGCTGCACAAGGGTGTAACCCGCGAGATGGTACAGGAAACCTGCGGCTGGACCGTGCGCTTTGCTGATAATCTGAGCGAAACGCCCGAGCCCACTGAGCTTGAACTGTCGACACTGCGTGATCTGAACGAGCGCACCCGCATCGCCCATGCCGGTGGAAAGGCAGCCTAGCATGACCGAAGCCTATATCTGCGCCTATGTGCGCACCCCGATCGGCCGCTTTGGCGGCGCCCTGTCTGCAGTGCGACCCGATGATCTGGGCGCGGTGCCGCTCAAGGCCCTGATGGAGCGTCATGGCGGTGTGGACTGGGCAGCGGTGGATGATGTGATCTTTGGCTGCGCCAACCAGGCCGGCGAAGACAATCGCAATGTGGCGCGCATGAGCACTCTATTGGCTAGCCTGCCTGAAACCGTATCGGGCACCACGATGAACCGGTTGTGTGGCTCGGGCATGGATGCGGTGATCACCGCGGCGCGGGCCATCAAGGCTGGCGAGGCCGAACTGATGATCGCCGGTGGCGTGGAATCGATGAGTCGGGCGCCATTCGTGTTGCCCAAGGCCGAGGGCGCCTTTTCGCGCAATGCTGAAATCTACGACACCACGATTGGCTGGCGCTTCGTGAACCCAGCGATGAACGCCCAGTATGGCACTGATTCCATGCCGGAAACCGGCGAGAACGTTGCCCAGGACTTCAAGGTGTCGCGCGAGGATCAGGATGCGTTCGCCGTGCGGTCACAGGCCCGGGCGGTCGCTGCACAGAATAATGGCCGCCTAGCGCAGGAAATCGTGCCGGTCACCATTGCGCAGCGCAAGGGCGATCCCAGGATCGTGGACACCGATGAGCACCCGCGTGCCGGCACCAGCATGGAAACGCTGGGCAAGCTGCGCGCGCTGTTCCCGGGCGGATCGGTGACGGCGGGTAATGCCTCTGGCGTCAATGACGGTGCCGCAGCCCTGATCATTGCCAGCGAAGCTGCTGCGAAAAGGCACGGCCTGACGCCAATTGCCCGCATTCTGGGCGGCGCGGCCGCCGGGGTGCCTCCACGCATCATGGGCATGGGCCCTGCCCCCGCCAGCCAGAAGCTGCTGGCCCGGTTGGGACTGACGGCAGCCGACATGGATGTCATCGAGCTCAATGAGGCCTTTGCCAGCCAGGCGATTGCCGTGTTGCGCGAACTCGGCGTGGCGCCTGATGCCGAGCACGTAAACCGCAATGGCGGCGCGATTGCGCTGGGTCATCCGCTGGGGATGTCCGGTGCCCGCATTGCCGGTAGTGCAGCACTGGAACTATCGCTGAACGGCGGACAGCATGCACTGGCCACGATGTGCATCGGCGTTGGTCAGGGGATCGCGTTGGGGCTGGCACGCGTATAGGCTCAGGCCAAAGCATAAAGGCAGCCAAGACGAATGAGCCTTCTAAACACAGCGCTGTTTGCCGATCCCGAGCTGGACGCCCTGCTCGACGACAATGCCCATCTGGCAGCAATCGTGCACTTTGAGGCCATGCTGGCCAGTGCCAGCGCCAGCGAAGGGCTGGTTCCGGACCAAGCGGCCCGAGCGATCAGCGACAGCCTGGCCAATGTCCGGCTCGATACGGCGGCGCTGGCGGCGGGTCTGGCCAAGGATGGCGTGGTGGTGCCGGCACTGGTCAAGGCATTGCGGGCCGGTTTGCCCGAGGCCAGCCGGTCCTATCTGCATTATGGCGCCACCAGTCAGGATGCCATCGATACCGCGTGGATGCTGCAACTGGCCCAGATCGTGCCGATGTTGCAGCTGCGCCTGGGCCATATCAGCAGCACACTGGACGGGCTGGCGGTGCAGTTTGGTCGTCAGCGCCTGATGGCGCATACGCGGATGCAGGCGGCCCTGCCTATAACGCTCGCCGACAAACTGCAGGGCTGGCAGCGGATTATTGATGAATGCAGCAGCGGGCTGACCTTTGCCGCCAAGCGCGCACTGGCGGTTCAACTGGGCGGGCCGGTCGGCAATCGTGCCAGTTTCGAGGGCAAAGGCGATGCCATCGCTGCGCGGCTGGCTGAACTGCTGGGGCTGGCGGACGCGCCGGCCTGGCATGGCAATCGCGTTGCGCTGTGTCGGCTGGGCGCTGAACTGGCCGGGCTCAGCGGCGCACTGGGCAAGCTGGGCACCGATATCGCCCTGATGACGCAGAGCGAAGTAGGCCAGGCAGCCATCAGCGGCGGCGGCGGCTCTTCAGCCATGGCGCACAAGAACAATCCGGTGGAGGCCGAAATACTGGTGAGTCTGGCGCGGCACAGTGCGGGCAATCTGGGCACGCTCTACCAGGCACTGGTGCATGAGAATGAACGCTCGGGCGCGGCCTGGACACTGGAATGGCTTACCCTGCCCGCCATTGTGCGCGATGCTGGCAGCGGTTTGCTGGTTGCGCAGCGTCTGCTGGGGCGACTGAGCTTTCCGGCTCAGGACATTGGCTAGGCCGCGCGGTGCGCTCAAAGCATCCTAAAAATCAAAGCCCATCTGCGAGATTGCCGGCGTATCAACCGGGGTCGTAGCCTTGCTCGGTTTGATGGCCTTGGCCGCTTTGGGGGGCTTGGCTGCAACCGGGGTCGGTGTGGGCTCAGACACGACCGCAACTGGCTCCGGAGCCGCTACTGGCGCTGGAATAGCCTGAACGGGCTGCACCTCTGCTGGCGCGGCCTTGGTGGCCCTTAGGGCCTCGGTGTCCGGCAACAGGTTGCCCAGCCAACGTTGCACCGGCGCCAGTTTTTTGGGATGGAGGGCGTAGCGGTTCTCGCGTCCGAACTTGTTTTCGCTGATCAGTCCGGACTGCTTGAGGACGCGCAGATGACGCGAAATCGCCGGACGGCTGATTTTGAAGGCTGCGGCCAGCACGTGAACGGGCTGCGGCCCGTCGCGAAGCAGTTCGATCAGGCGGCAGCGGGTGGGGTCGGCCAGGGCCACGAGGATTGCGATGGGCGGCATGTCTGTTCCAGATCTTGTCCCACGCTGAGTAGGTAACGACAGGGTTACTCGTCAAGCGTGCACTGGACATGCAACCGATTGTTCACCAGATACGTTGGTCTAGGCTTTACGATGTCACGCAAAATGCTGGCATTGAAAGTGACCCCGGCAACAATCTGGTCACATCCCTGCGCGAAGCTCGGAACAGGGAGAATTTGCAAATGCAGAAATCAGTGTCGTCCTATTCGTGGTGGAGCCGTGCCCAGCGGCCCTATACGCCCGCCGAGCTGATTGTCGACGGCATCGTGCACATTCTGGGTCTGGTCGGTGCCATTGCCGCGGGATCGATACTGCTGGCCTTTTCGATCATCGAGGCAGCGCCCGAACTCCCCGCCCTGTTTATCTACATCGGCAGTCTGGTGGCCGTTCTGGGCGTATCGTTGGCCTACAACATCACACCGGTATCACCGATCAAAAAGCTGCTGGCGCGGTTCGATCAGGCAGCGATCTTTTTGTTCATCGCGGGGTCTTACACACCGTTTCTGGCCGTCATGGGCGGGACCACGACCGGCATGCTGATGACGACATTTGTGTGGGGGGCTTCGCTGATCGGCGTCGCACTCAAGCTGATTGTACCCGAGCATTTCGGCCGGTTGGCCATTGCCCTCTATCTGGCCATTGGCTGGAGTGGCATTCTGGTGTTCCAGTCTCTGGCGCAGACCCTGCCGCCCACAACCATGTGGCTGCTGCTGGCCGGTGGCGTTACCTATTCCCTCGGAATCATTTTCCACCTTTGGGAAAAGCTCAAGTTCCAGAACGCATTATGGCATGTGTTCGTGGTCGGCGGCGCCAGTCTGCATCTGTGGGCCGTCATCGACTTCATGGTCATCCACCGCTTCTAATCGCGCGGCGCACCGACGCGTTCATGCTCCATGATGTCGCCGGGCTTAAGGCCCAGTTCGACCGAGCGCCCGCCCGGAATTTCCAGCACGAACTGCACCGGCACGTTTGACGGGATCGATGTCGGATCCTGTGGCCGTGCGTTGACGTGGATGGTTTTGACCACACCGTCAGCGCCAACGAAAATCATGTCGAGCGGTATGAAGGTGTTGCGCATCCAGAACGAGACTTCGCGCTCCTGCTTGAAATCGAACAGCATGCCGGCATCGTCAGCCAGATCCTGAACAAACATCAGGCCTTTGGCACGGCTCTCGGGCGTATCGACGACTTCAACATTGAAAGTGTGCTCACCGCTCGAAGTGTGCAGCACGAGTCGGCCTTCGTCGCTGCAGGCTGCCAGGGGGCGGCTACCGCCAACACAGCCAGCAAGGCACCGGCGCGTCGCAGCACCGGGGCAAAGCCTTGGGCAATCAATGTCATGGGTTGGTTCCTAGTGCGAGGACGGAGCGTCGCCCCAACCATCGGGTCGAATTTCGGCGACCATAAGGCCTTTGGGGCCATTGCCATAGCGCACCAGGACGAACTGACCGGGCCGCAATTCGGTGATGCCGAAGCGGCGCAGGGTTTCCATGTGCACGAAGATATCAGGGTGCCCTCGCCCGCAGACAGGAAGCCAAAGCCGCGAATACGGTTGAACCATTTGACCTCAAGGCGCACCATGCCCGAGGTCGGCTCAACCACAACATGAGTCCGGCGGCGCGGGCATCTGAGCGGGGTGTATGGCTGTTGATTCGTCCATCGAGACGATACGGAAGGCCTGCAGGCCACCGGGCCGGTTGAGCGCTTCAACAACGATCCGGGCACCTTCATGGGCACTTTGATAGCCATCGCGGCGCAGGCAGGTCACGTGCAGCAGAACGTCGGGCATGCCATTGTCGGGCACGATGAAGCCAAATCCCTTGCCGGCGTCGAACCATTTGATGGCCCCGGCAATCTCAATGGTATCAAGCCCGGCATCGGCAGAACTGTTCGCGGTATCGCCGCGCGTCATCGCACTTGTCTCTCGCGGCAAGCCCAAGGGCTCATCGCCGTCGCCACCAGAATTGGCCCCCATCGTCCCACAGCCCTTTTGTACTCGCCCCGCCGCTGCGAGGTACTCCACACTGGACACAGTCTGTCCGATTCAACGCCACTTGTTAAGCATGTCTTAGGATTTTGTTGTGGCCAGCTCCGGTTGCGGCGCAGGAGCGCGCTTGCTAGGCCAGTGGCAACAGCATTCAGCTCGGAGGAAAACACCATGCAATACCTGCACACAATGGTTCGCGTGACCAATGTTGAAGACAGTTTGCGCTTTTACTGCAACGGCTTGGGCCTTGAAGAGGTCAAGCGCACCGACAATGAAAAGGGCCGCTTCACGCTGATCTTTCTGCGCGCGCCTGGCGATAGCGGCGGCGAGGTAGAGCTCACCTATAACTGGGACCCCGAGGAATATTCGGGCGGCCGAAATTTCGGTCACCTGGCCTATCGCGTCAAAGATATCTACGCGCTGTGCCAACATCTGAGCGATATGGGCGTGGTCATCAACCGCCCGCCCCGCGACGGTCACATGGCGTTTGTGCGCTCGCCGGACGGTATTTCGATCGAACTTATCCAGGACGGCGACCTGCCGCCGCAGGAGCCCTGGCTGTCCATGCCCAATACGGGTTCGTGGTAACAGCTGAGCGCTATCGGCTAGCACACTGCTAGCATCAAGGCGTGCATGACTAACGTTTCGCTAACCGTGCTGCTTAGGCTGCGGTTAGCGAAACTGATCGTATTTTAGCAACTTCAGTGACAGGCCTTTTGCCCGTCGCACGAGAGCAAATCTGGTTTCTCGGAAGTCGCCATGTTCAGCCCCCTTCGTTCCATCGCCGCCATCGCTGTCTGCGCCCTGTCGCTGACGGCCTGCGTCCCCATGGCCATGTTTGCCAGCTCCAGTGGCTCAAGCTACGCGAGCAAACGCAATGACTGGGGAACCTATGTCGCGAGCAAGGAAGTCAATGCGCTGTGCCTGTCGCCCAAGCTGCGATTCCTGATCTGGGAGTTCGAGGGGCATTTCGGGCGCAAGGTGATCATGAGTTCGGGCTATCGTGACAGCAGCCACAATGCGGCGGCTGGCGGCGCGGACAATTCCTATCATACCAAATGCATGGCCGCGGACTTCTACATTCCGGGCGTGGACAAGCGGGACATGATCCTGTTCGCAATGCGGACAGATGCCGTTGGCGGGCTGGGTTGCTATCCGGGCCGACAGTTCATTCATGTGGACGTTCGGGACCGTCCACGCGGCTATAATCGGCCGGTCACATTCTCGGGCTGTTAAAAAAGTTCGAATGAGTGCGCAAATGGGTTGCACAACCGAAATGACCCAATTATACGACCGGCAGCGCTTAAGCGCCCTTCGTCTATCGGTTAGGACGGCACCCTTTCACGGTGCAGAGAGGGGTTCGATTCCCCTAGGGCGTACCACTCCTTCTTTCAGGAGGACGGTGCAAATTATGTCGCAGATCCTGTGTATGCGCCCATCGTCTATCGGTTAGGACGGCACCCTCTCACGGTGCAGAGCGGGGTTCGATTCCCCGTGGGCGTACCAGGACCTTTCCCCTCCCCGATTTATCTCTTCCGGCCACACGCTGTTCACGGCGATCTGGCTGGCGCACGGCGTTTTGCGCGCGCCATACCGTTTTTGATTGATCCGGCTTCCACCTGCCTCCGTAGAAGGGCTGACAGGTGTGGAGAAGACGATGTATGCCTTGAGCATGACTCAACCAAAGACCGGGTACCAACCCGGGGCGGTACAGATGGACGATCCCACAAGCCTGCTGCTGCGCGTAGCGCAGTCACGTGACCGATCGGCCCTGGCGGCGCTGTTCAACCATTTTGGACCACGCATCAAATCAATGATGCTCAAGCTTGGCGCCGGCGAGGCGCTGGCCGAGGATCTGGTGCAGGAAACATTTGTGTCAGTCTGGCGCAAGGCGGCCCTGTATTCCAACCAGCGGGGGGCGGCAAGCACATGGATATTCACCATTGCCCGCAATCTGCGGATCGACCAACTGCGGCGGCAATCGAACAAGCCGTATGAGGACCTCGAAAACCTCGAACTGGCCAGTGACGCTCCCAATGGCAGCGTATTGGCCGAACAGAATCAGGTGATCGACCGCGTCACAGCGGCGCTGACCGCCCTGCCAGCAGAACAACAGGAAGTCGTGCGCCTGAGTTTCATCCACGACATGCCACACGCCCAGATCGCCGAAACCATCGGCGTTCCCCTGGGTACCGTAAAATCGCGACTTCGCCTCGCCTATGGACGGCTCCGGCCCATGCTGGAGGACCTACAATGACAGTGAACCACCACCCCGACATTACAACGCTGATGGCCTTTAGCGCCGGTACGCTGGACGAACCCTATGCAGCCGTGATCGCGACGCATCTGGCCATGTCCGAAGGCGGCCGTGAATCGCTGCGCCATATCAACACCATTGGTGGCGCGCTGCTGAACGCCGAACCCAAGGCCGAAATGGCCAAGGGCTCGTTGGACCGCCTGATGGATGCACTTGGCGATGATGATCGCATTGACGTAACGCCGCATGATGAGCGCCAGAGTGATGATGCCGTGCCCCTGCCCCTGCAACGCTATCTGCCCAAGGGTCTCGATGGCGTGCGCTGGAAGTGGACCGGCCCCGGTGTAGCCACGGCAGACCTGGCCTGGGGCAGTGATGGTCGCTCGCGGCTCATGCTGCTGCGCGTGGGCGCTGGCCGCCCTGTGCCCGAGCATGGCCATGGCGGGCAGGAACTGACCCTGATCCTGTCAGGTGCCTATCGTGACCGTTTTGGCGTGTTCGCCAAGGGTGACATTGCCGATCATGACGAAGACGTCGAGCACCAGCCGATTGCCGAGCCCGGTGACGACTGCATCTGTCTGGTGGCTGTTGATGCCAAGCTGACCTTCCGCGGCCGGCTGATGCGCGCCCTACAGCCCCTGTTTGGCCTATGAGTATGCAACCGGGCGTTGCGTGGATCATAGGCGGCGGCTCGGGCATTGGCGCAGCCGTGGCGACCCTGCTGGCCAAGCGCGGCTGGACGGTGGCCATCTCTGGCCGCCGCGAGGACAAGCTGGCGGCAGTGGCCAAGGGCCATCCCACCATCAGCCCCTACCCGCTCGACGTGACGGACACCCCTGCCATCGAGGCGACGGTGCACAGGATCGCCGCCGAACTGGGCCGGATCGACCTGTTCATCTTTGGCGCCGCCGCCTGGCAGCCCATGGATGTCGGCGATTATGATTATGAGAAGTTCGCCAAGGTTGTGGATACCAATTATCTGGGCGTGCTGCGGATGGCCAATCCGGTGATTGCGCAGATGGAGCGCCAGGGTGGCGGCCATTTCTCGGTGATTGCGTCAGTGGCGGGCTATTTTGGTCTGCCGCGCTCGGCGGCCTATTCCTCGACCAAGGCTGGCCTGATCAATCTGCTCGAGACCATGCGTACCGAACTGGCGCCAAGCCATATCAAGGTCCGGATGATTGCACCGGGCTTTGTCAAATCTGAGCTGACCGACAAGAACGACTTCCCCATGCCGTTTCTGATGGAAACCGACGAGGCAGCGAAGCGGATCGTGGACGGGCTGACCCAGTCTGACCGTTTCGAGATCGCCTTCCCCAAACGCATGGTCTGGCTGATGAAGACCGTACGCTGGCTGCCCTATCCGGTGTTTTTCTGGCTCACCAGCAAGATGCTGCCCAAGGATTAGCAAACCGCCATCTGGCGCAACAAAAAGGCCCGCATTCGTGCGGGCCTTTTTATATCCAGTGGTGTGCTACCTATTCTGGGCGGCGGTACTGATAGATGCCGACGTCGATAGAGCCCTCGGCAAAGCCAGCCTCGCAATAGCTGAGATAGTAGACCCATTTGCGCTTGAACTCTTCGTCATAGCCAAGCGGAGCAATCATCGGCCAGCGCTCGAGGAAACGCTCGCGCCAAAGCCGCAGTGTCTTGGCATAGGAGAGCCGGAAAGTGTCGACGTTTTCCAGCACGAGATCGTATTTCTCGCCGAATTCGCGCATCACCGTCTTGGTCAGCAGCATGCCGCCGGGGAAGATGTAGCGCTGAATGAAGTCGGGCCCGCTCTTGTAGCCTTCAAAATCGGCTTCATTGATGGTGATCGCCTGAATGGCGGCGGTGCCACCGGGCTTGAGACGATCATGGACTGTCTCGAAATAGCTGTCCCAATTGTCTTCACCAACGGCCTCGATCATCTCGATCGAGCCGATATGATCAAACTGGCCTTCGGTATGGCGGTAATCCTCGAAGACCAGGGTGGCGAATTCGTCCAGCCCCTGCTTAGCCAGGCGTTCCTGGCCATATTTGAGCTGCTCGGCCGACAGCGTGATGCCGCGCAGATTGGCCTTGTAATCCTTGGCTACGGTTTCGGCGAAGCCGCCCCAGCCGCAGCCGATTTCCAGCACGGAGGAGCCTTCGGTAACCCCGGCCATATCGGCGACGCGGCGATATTTCTCGCGCTGGGCTTCCTCCAGGCTCTGATCACCAGAAGTGAACACGGCCGAGGAGTAGGTCATGGAAGGGTCGAGCCACTGGCCGTAGAAATCATTGCCCAGATCGTAGTGCTCGGCGATGTTCTTCTTGGAGCCCTCAAGCGTGTTGCGGCGCGACAGGTGATAATGCAGATCACCGGCAGCCTTGCGGAAGAAGCCCGGATTGGCCTGCTCGAACATATCGCGGTTCTGCAGGAAGAAGCGGAACAGTGCGGTGAGGTCATCGACCTCGATATCGCCATTCATGTAGGCCGAGGCGAAACCGACCGTGCCGCGCTGCATGGCTTCGCTGAGCACGCGGAAATTGTTCATCCGCATGACGGAGTGGCCGCCCGTTGCCGGATCGCCGATTGTGCGGGTGCGGCCATTGGGAAAAATCACGGTGACGGCACCGTAGGTCGGTTTGCCGATCAGGGAGACACCAATGCGGTCCACCATCCAGGAAACCAGCCGCGTCCACGGCGTTGCGCCAGTATTGCTATTGTCTATTGCTGTTTTGGTCATTGGCCCCAGAGATCCAACTTGTCTACTAAGCTTGGTGTCCGCGCTTGAGATGACGCCGCAATTTTAGCGTCAAAGGCATGCCTTTAAGCCATAGAAGCAGGGCTTCCCAGTGTATGCCCACGACCACCTTAGCTGTCATAAATGGATATGCAAACAGCAGTTTCAACAAGGTGGCGTCGGTCAGCGGGCGGCGTTCGCCGGCGAAATAAGCGGTCAGAATACCCCCTTCCTGGGTCGACAGGGCGATCCCCAGAAAGACTTCCTGATCTGGCGGGCGGACTGAAAAACGATAACTGCCTTCAAGCGTATTGAAGGGCGAAACGAAAAAAGCCTTTTTGGCCTCGTGGTGGATTTCGGGCGCCTCACCGCTCACCGCGGCCGAATAGAAGTGATGCTCGCCAAAGGTGTTGCTGACCTCATAGGCGAGGAATTTCGTGACCCCATCTGCGTCATCACAATAATAGACGGTTATGGGATTGAAGGCGAAACCGAGCAGGCGCGGATAGGCGAGCATGCGGATGCGGGCAATCGGTCCGGCGCCCGCCGCCTCCGCCTTGCGGCGGATGAAGGCGGCAATGGAGGAGCCGTCACGCGGCCCGAAATCGCCAGTAACCAGCGAGACAAGGTTGAATCGATTCAAGGAGAAGAAGCGTAGTTTCTTATCCAGCGCTTCAAGTCTATCAAGATCGACAAGCATGGAGAAAACACGATAGCGCAGCGCGTGGCGCTTGGGGCGCGCACGCTTGTGCACCACGTCGCCGACATAGATGGCGCCGAGGCCGTGCGGTTCGTCGCTGGGGTCTATTGCGCTGCCCACAGGCTCTGGTCTCCCTCTACCCAGTTATGCGCGATGCGATCACGCTGCTGGGCAACCTGCCAGGGCCGCTGCATGGGGCCGATCCGTTCGGCCACTTCGAGCCCGGCCTGCAGGCCGTCTTCGTGGAAACCATAGCCCATCCAGGCGCCGGCGAACCAGCTGCGCTGGGTGCCCTGCACCTGCCAGAGATCCTTTTGCGCGGCGATGGCGCGCGCGTCGAACAGCGGATGCTGGTAATCGGCCTCATACTGCACCGTGCCGGGGGCAAAGTCGCGGTGGGGATTGAGCGTGACAAACAGGTCCGTCTTGGTGGGCAGTGGCTGCAGGCTGTTCATCCAATAGGTCAGGCTGAGGCCATCCTCGCCCTGCCCGCCCCGCAGATAGTTCCAGGACGACCACAAATGCTTGCGGCGCGGCATGAAGCTCTTGTCGGTGTGCAGCACGGCATGGTTGTCGGTAAAGCGGAAGGCGCCCAGCACGTTGCGCTCAGCCTCGCTGGGATCGGCCAGCAGCGCCAGCGCCTCATCGGCGTGACAGGCAAACACCACTTGATCAAAGGGGCGACGGCTGCCATCGGCAAAAATCAGTTCTACGCCATCGGCATGGCGGACGACCGAGCGAATGTCGGCATTGAGCACCGTACCAAACGCGTTCTGGGCGGCGATGCGCTGAACATATTGCTGGCTACCGCCCTGCACGGTGCGCCAGGTCGGGCGATTATTGACCTGCAGCAGCGAGTGGTTGGCGAAGAATTCGATGAAGGTCTTGGCGGGGAAATCGAGCATGCCGCGCGATGGCGTGGACCAGATAGCCGCCGAGATGGGCAGGATGTGATCCTGGATGAAGATGCGCGAATAGCCGAACCGGTCGAGAAACTCGCCAATCGACAGATCGTCCTGACAGGTTGCGATCTGCTGCTCGGCCTTGCGGAAGAAGCGCATGATATCGCTGACCAGCCGCCAATGCTGGGGGCGGATGATGTTGCGGCGCTGGCCAAACAGACCATTGAGATATTCGCCGGAATACTCGCGGGCACCCTCGCCAATCGAGACAGCAAAACTCATCCATGAGGCCGCTGTGGGCACATCGAGGTGATCAAAGAAGGCGGTCAGATTGGGGTAGTTCTGTTCGTTGTAGACGATGAAGCCGGTATCGACGGCAACCTCACCCTCAGGGGTGCGTGCGGCAACGGTGTTGGCGTGTCCGCCCAAGCGCGCATTGCGCTCGAACACGGTAACGTTTTGAGTCTGGGAAAGCAGCCAAGCCGCTGAAAGTCCTGAGATTCCCGAGCCGATAACGGCGATATTGGTGGCGGTCATAGTCGGGCGTGTCTCCGTCGGGGCCTGTGGGATATCTTACGCAGGCAGTAACGGATTGGATCAGGAAAAATTTCAATCAACCCTTGGGCTTAGCCAGATCGGTCAGGCGAAACTGGACCTGCTCGCGCCCCTGGTAGTGATCAATGCTCAGGCTGCCGGCAAAGTGCATGGCCGCGTCGTTGCCGCGCAGCAACGCATCCCCAATGGCAGTGCTGGCGGCGCGGAAAGCAATGGCCTTGAGCCGCGCGCCATCTTCAGAGGTCAGGGTGAAGCTGACATGGCCGCCCTTGCCCACGACCTGGGCGAATTTTGCGCGATGGGCGGGAAAGGCAAAGATCGGGCCTGGATTGCCCGAGCCATAGGGCCCGGCGCGTTCGATATCCTTGACCAGATCAATACTGGCGCCGCGCGCGGTGAGCGCCGCGTCGATCCTGAGCGCGGTGGCGGCGCGGGCGGCGGCGACGTCAACAGAGAGCGTGCTGGCCAGAAAGGCGCGGAACGGGCCCAACTGGCCGGGCTTGATGGTGATGCCCGCCGCCATGGCATGGCCGCCGCCCTTGACGATCAGCCCGGTATCGACCGCCTCGATGACGGCGCTGCCCAGGTCAACGCCGGGCATGGAGCGGCCCGAGCCGGTCCCGGTGCCATCGGCATGCAGGGCAATGGCGAAGGTGGGTCGTTCGAAACGATCCTTGAGCCGCGAGGCGATCAGGCCGACCACGCCGGGATGCCAATTGGCCGAGGCCAGCACCAGCACCGGCGGGCCCTCCCCGCTGCCGATTTCCATCTCGGCGACGGCGACGGCTTCCTCGACGGCTTCGACCTCGATGCGCTGGCGTTCGGTGTTGAGTTCATCAAGGCGGGCGGCAATGGAGAGCGCGTGGTGCTCATCATCAACCGTGAGCAGTTCGGTGCCCAGAGCGGCATTGCCGATGCGGCCGCCGGCATTGATGCGCGGACCGATCATAAAGCCCAGATGATAGGGATTGAGCGGGCCCGAAATGCGCGAGGCCAGCGCCAGGGCAGCGATGCCCTGATTGTCGCCGCGGCGGGCCACTTCGAGGCCGCGCACCACAAAGGCACGGTTCAGGCCAATCAGCGGCACCACATCGCACACCGTGCCCAGCGCCACGATGTCGAGCAGCTTGAGCAGATCGGGCAGGCCGGTATCGCCGCGCAGACGCAGCACGCGATTGACCGCCACCAGCACCATGAAGGTGACGCCGGCAGCGCAGAGATAGCCGAGCCCGGAGATATCGTCGGGCCGGTTGGGATTGACCAGGGCTGTGGCGTCGGGCAGCTCGTGATCGGCCAGATGATGGTCAATCACCAGCACATCGGCGCCACGCTCACGGGCATGGGCGATGGGCTTGTCGCTGGTGGTGCCGCAGTCGAGCGTGATGATCAGGGTGGCGCCGGCATCGATCAGCTTGTCCATGGCCGCGATATTGGGGCCATAGCCTTCAAAGATGCGGTCGGGGATGTGGACCTGCGGTTCAATGCCGAAATGGCGCAGATAGCGTGCCATCAGCGCGCAGGAGCAGGCGCCGTCGACATCATAGTCGCCAAACAGGGCGACGGATTCATTGTCGGCGACCGCCTTGGCCAGCCGGTCGGCCAGCGCATCCATGGCGGTCAGCGTCGATGGATCGGGCATCAGCCCGCGTATGGTGGGGTCAAGGTGCTTTTCAGCATCGTCGAGCGCCACACCACGGGCGGCCATCACCCGGGCGAGAATTTCAGAAACGCCGGTGCGCTGAGCGATGGCGGTGGCAATGCGGGTGCTGGCCGAATCCAGTCGGTCCATCCAGGCGCGGCCGGTAACCGAGCGGGAGACGTCGAGGAATGGGCGCGGCGCATCGAGCATGGCTCAGAGGTAGGCGATTTGAGAGCGAGTTGAAAGGGCAAGCTTGGCCTCTCCCGGGCGGGGAGAGGCATGGCGTGTTCAGCGGGCGTGGCGCGCCTTGATCCAGCGCACGGTCTGGCTCCAGGAGCGCATGACGACCGTGCTGGTCTCCACCGAGCGGCGGCGCAGCCGGATGCCGTCGAGCAAGGTGCCATCGGTGACGCCGGTCGCAGCCACCAGCACATCGCCAGCGGCCAGTTCGGTAACGTCATAGATACGGTTGGCGTCAATAATGCCCATTTCGACGGCCCGCGCGCGCTTTTCGGGGGTGTCCAGGATCAACTTGCCCTGCATCTGGCCACCTATGCAGCGTAGTGCTGCAGCCGCCAGAACGCCCTCAGGCGCGCCGCCGGAGCCGAGATAGATATCGATGCCGGTATCCTCGGTGCTGACCGCATGGATCACGCCCGCAATGTCGCCATCGCTGATCAGCTTGACGGCGACGCCGGTGCCGCGCAGTTCCTCGATCAGCGCCGCGTGGCGCGGACGATCGAGCACGATGGCCGTGATCTCGCTGAGCGGGACGCCCTTGGCCTTGGCCAGCGCGTTGACGTTCTCGGTGGCCGTCCAGTCGATATTGACGGTGCCCCTGGGGTATTCGGCGCCAATGGCGATCTTGTGCATATAGACGTTGCGGGCGACGTTGAGCAGGCCGCCTCGTTCAGCCATGGCGAGCACAACGATGGAATCGGGCTGATTCTTGGCGCACAGCGTCACGCCTTCGAGCGGATCCACGGCGATATCGACTTCAGGACCGCTGCCCAGACCCACGGCCTGGCCGATGTAAAGATCGTCGCATTCGTGCTGCTCGCCCTCGCCTATGACGATGCGGCCAGAGATGGCGACGGTATCGAGTTCGGCCTTCATGGCCTGCACAGCGGCATCATCGGCAGCTTTTTCGTCGCCCTTGCCGCGCCATTCGGCAGCAGCGATGGCAGCGCGTTCGGTGACGCGCACCAGTTCCAGGGTCAGGCTGCGGTGCAGATTGGCGGGGGTCTTGGTCCCCTCGACCTTACTGAGCTTCATATGTCCTCCCGGGGCCTGATTGCCCCGGCGGGGCTCAGAGTTGTTCTATCCGGATCAATTGCGGTTCACCCACGATAAACCCGTCAGAGGCGATCTGTGCAAGCGATTCACGCACCGCTGATTCTAAAGTCTGTTGAGTTATCATCACCACGGTACGCGTTGGCGAGCCATCCGGCGCTACAGCTTTGGCACTCAAATCAGACCGCTGGATGACGCTATCGATGGAAATGCCGCGCTCGCCCATGCGGGTGGCGATACCTGCCAGGGCGCCGGGCACGTCCTTGGCACTGAGGCGGATGTAGTAGCCGCCATCATGGGCACGCATGGCCGCCTCGCGATAGGGCAGCAGTTCATCGCTCGGCACGCCGAGCGGCGGCACGCGGGTGCCGCGGGCTATGTCGAGAATGTCGGAGAGCACCGAGGATGCCGTGGGCGGGCCACCGGCGCCGGGGCCAGCAAGCAGCAATTCGTGGACGTGATCGGTTTCAAGGGCAACTGCGTTCATCACGCCGTCGACGCCAGCAATGGCGCTGCCTCGGGGTACGAAAGTGGGGTGAACGCGCTGCTCGATGCCGTCTTCGGTGCGCTGGGCGATGCCCAGCAGCTTGATCTTGTAGCCGAGGTCGGCAGCGACCTGAATGTCGTGCTGGGTAATGCCGGTAATGCCTTCAACCCGGATCTTGTCGGGGGCCAGTTCATAGCCAAAGCAGAGCGTGGCGAGAATGGCGAGCTTGTGGGCGGTGTCATAGCCTTCCACGTCAAAGGTCGGGTCGGCTTCGGCATAGCCGAGCGCCTGCGCATCCTTGAGGCAATCGGCAAAGGAGATGTCCTCATTGCCCATGCGCGTCAGAATGTAGTTGCAGGTGCCGTTCATGATGCCGAACACCTTGGCGATGCGGGCAGACCCCAGACCTTCGCGCAGCGTCTTGATGACGGGTATGCCGCCCGCGACCGCAGCCTCAAAGCCCAGCTGTGCGCCGGTTTCCTCGGCCAGCTTGGCCAGTTCGGTACCGTGCTTGGCCAGCAATGCCTTATTGGCAGTGACCACGGGGCGCCCGATTTCAAGCGCCGCCTTGACCGAAGCCAGTGCGGGACCGTCTTCGCCGCCAATCAGTTCGACAAACAGATCAATGCCATCCGATTTGGCCAGCGCCACGGGATCGTCGAACCAGTCGAGGCCGGTAATGTCGATGCCGCGATCGCGCGAACGCGAGCGGGCGGCAACAGCGGTGACCACCAGCTGTCGGCCAAGCTTCTTGGTGAGCTCGGCGCCATCCTTTTGCAGAATGCTGACCAGTGTCGCGCCAACATTGCCCAGCCCGGCCACGCCAACGCGCAGCGGTGGCAGCGCTTCGCCATCGCCGAACTCCTGCATCGCCTTGAGAATGCGGGTGCGGGTTTCCGAGCGGGGCTCACGGCCCTCGCGCAGATCGAACACGAACAGCGGATCGCCGGCAACGGTGCGGCCGAAGCGGGTCGGCGTCCAGCCGCGTGCGGAGATGAAAGTTTCGACGGCTTGGCGGAAAGACTGGATATCACTCATGGTGGCGACATCTGCATAGGAATATGCCTAGCCGTCAATAGGAGTTTGCCCAGAACCCCATATGATGCGGGCCATACCGCCCTTGCAGTGACGGTATGGCCCGATTTTCAGTGCAGAATTGCCGTGATCAGCCGACCAGCGGTACCACGTTGCCAGAACCCGATTTTGAGCCCAGCAGCTTTTTGACGTTGCGGGCCGCCTGGCGGATGCGCTGTTCGTTCTCGACAAAGGCGAGGCGTATGTACTGATCGCCATACTCACCAAAGCCGACACCGGGAGCAACACCGACACCGGTCTCCTTGATCAGCAGCTTAGCAAATTCGAGCGAGCCGAGATGGGCAAACTGTGGTGGGATCGGCGCCCAGGCAAACATGGTGGCCTTGGGCACCGGAATGTTCCAGCCAGAGCGGGCAAAGCTCTCGACCATGACGTCACGGCGGAATTTGTAGATTTTCCGGATCTCGTCGACCACATCATCGGAGCCGTTCAAAGCCGCGGTTGCAGCCACCTGAACTGGCGTGAAAGCACCGTAGTCGAGATAGGATTTGACGCGCGCCAGAGCCGCAATCAGCCGTTCATTGCCCACAGCGAAGCCCACGCGCCAGCCGGGCATGGAATAGGTCTTGGACATAGAGGTGAACTCGACGGCGATATCCATGGCGCCGGGCACCTGCAACACCGATGGCGGCGGCACATCATCAAAATAGATCTCGGAATAGGCCAGATCCGAGAGGATGAAGATCTCATTGTCGCGGCAGTACTTGACCACTTCGGCGTAGAAATCGAGCGTGGCGGTATAGGCCGTGGGGTTGGCCGGGTAGTTCAGCACCAGCGCGATCGGCTTGGGAATGGAGTGCCGCACGGCCCGGTCCAGCGAGCGCATGAAGTCTTCATTGGGATCGGCGGGCATGGAGCGCACGACGCCGCCGCTCATGATGAAGCCGAAGGAATGGATGGGATAGGTTGGATTGGGGACCAGCACCACATCGCCGGGGGCAGTGATGGCCTGGGCCATGTTGGCGAAGCCTTCCTTGGACCCCAGCGTGGCCACCACCTGGGTATCGGGATTGAGCTTCACGCCAAAACGACGGCCGTAATAGCTGGCCTGGGCCTTGCGCAGGCCGGGGATGCCCTTGGAGCTCGAATAGCGATGGGTCCGCGAATCGAGAACGGTTTCCTGCAGCTTCTTGACGATATGATCGGGTGTGGGCAGGTCGGGATTGCCCATGCCGAGGTCGATAATGTCGACGCCTTCGGCGCGCGCCTTGGCCTTGATCGGGTTGATATGCTCGAACACGTAAGGGGGCAAACGGCGGATGCGATGGAATTCTTCGCTCATGATTTCCTCTGGGGTCCGCATGGGGACCTGTCGTGGGCCGCGACGCGCTCGACAGCGCCAAACCCCATTATGGGGCTGATTATCGCGGAATTATGGTTGTAATCGGGTTAAATGCCCGCTGGGGCGTTTGTGGTGTTCGGCTCTTCCCGGCCCAGCCAGGGCCATTTGGGAAGAGCTAGCGGGCGTTTGCGCCGGCCGCCATGAAGGCGGCCGCAGCCACTGCACTGCCGGCGAGCGAGGCTCCAACCATTGCAACAGTGTACAGAGACTGCATGTCCCTTGCCCTTCGAATGCGATTTTTGTATTGAAATGAGCTATCAATAAAGCCGTTCATAATTCCTCGTCGAGGACTTGTAAATGGCGCGCCGGACGCCAACCTTGGGCTCCATGGCTGCCACACGGTGAGGTTAGACACTTGAAGCGCATTGCCCTTGTCACGATCGGCACGCAGGGCGACGTTCAACCCTATCTTGCTCTGGCCATTGAGCTAAAAGAGCGCGGCTACTCCGTCGTTCTGGGTGCGTCCGAAGAATTTCAGGGCATGGTCGAAGGCTATGGCATCGAGTTCCACACGTTGGGACCATCGATCCAGTCGTTCATGACGCAACAGCGCTTCGAGAATGCGATGAGCCAGTCCATGCTCATCAATGGCCCTTCCCTGTTGCGGCAGGGCCAGCAGATCGTGGACACCGCGGCGCGCCACGCCTGGCAGATGTGTCAGGGCGCCGACATGCTGATCCTGAACATGAACACCAGCTTTGGCATCGACATTGCCGAAGCGCTGCGCATTCCGGCGATCATGGTGGCGCTGCAGCCGCTCAACTCGACCAGCGAATTTCCGCTGTGCATGTATTATGGCGGCGATTTCGGCCCGGCCTTCAACCGCCTGAGCTATACCGCCATGACGGTGCAGCAGATCTATTACAACCTGCCGCGCAACAAGCTGCGGCGCGAGCTGATGGGACTGGATTCGCGCAAGAAGGGTGGCTTCTTCCGCAATACCGATGGCACCTCGCTGGTAACGCTGTATCCCTATTCGCCCGTGGTTTCACCCCGCCCACGCGACTGGCCCAAAAGCGCCATCGTCACCGGGTACTGGCAACTCAAGGACCGCTCCGACTGGCAGCCTTCGGCAGAATTCCAGAAATTCCTCTCCGAGGGTGAGGCGCCGGTCTATATCGGCTTTGGCTCGATGCCATTCGGGGCCGAGCGCAATACCAAGATCCTCAAGGAAGCTGTGGCGATGTGGGGCGGCCGCGCCGTGGTTGCCCGCGGCTGGGGCGGCATCAATCCCAAGGATCTGCCCGACACCATCTTTGCCATCGAAAAGGCGCCGCACGACAAGCTGTTCAAATATGTGTCGGCCGTGGTGCATCATGGCGGCGCGGGCACAACGTCGGCGGGCCTGCATCTGGGCCGTCCGACATTTGTCGTGCCGCAATTGGTGGACCAACCCTATTGGGGCCGCCGCGTCTATGAGCTGGGCTGTGGGCCCAAGCCGGTCCGTCTGCGCAAGCTGACATCGGAAATTCTGGCTGGCGCACTGGGCGATCTGAGCACCAATCCGGAATACCGGCGCAATGCCACCGATGTCGCCGAAAAGCTGCACGCCGAAGAGGGTACCGACAAGGCAATCAAGGTGATTGAACGCGTGATGGCCAATTATGTGCCGCGTACGGTCAAGGCCAAGAAGCCCAAAAAGGTCAAAAAGCCCGTGCTCAAGCGCGTCAGCTAACCTCTAGCGGCGCACCAGGATGGTCGCCGTACCGGCGATCAGTGCCGGGCCCAATACGGCTACTGCAAACCCCATTACCATCGGACCGATACCGGCGTCGAACCACGCCAGGACCAGGAGCCCTGCCCCGGCCAGAAACACCGCGCTGCCTGCGACGCGATGCACGACGGTCCAGGCGCGATCGCCGGCAATCGGCCAAGGCATACGCATGCCTGCATAGGTATGCCGTTCGGCTTCGTAGAGCACCACGCCGAGCAGCAGCAGGGTCAGTCCCAGCCCCAACCCGGTAAAGCGGATCAGATCAAGATCAGAGCCAAAGCCGTTGAGCAGCAGGCCGAGCTGGGTCGCGGTGATGATGGCCAGCACTAGGGAGAGCGCCGGATCAAGGATGTGCTGGGACTTGGCAAACTGGTTCTTGGTGAACTGCCGACCCATGACGAAAAACACCACCAGCAGCAGCACCGACAAGCCCGGTCCGACCGCCAGCGCGATATCGCGCGGCCATTGCCAGAGCGGCGTGCCACCTGACCAGCGGGCGACGAACAGGAAATCGGCGGGCACGCGGAACAGGGCCACGCCGGTAATGGCGAGGGTGACAGCGGCCAGCAGCAGGTGGAAACGGGTAACGAGGCTGTTCATCACGCTCAGATAGGCAAAGGGATCAACAATGTCAGCGTGCGCCCGTCAGAATAATGCGGCCCCGACGCGATCGGGGACCTTCATGGCAGGCTACAGACACGAAAAAGGGCCGGTTTCCCGGCCCTTTCTGCAAATTCGATAATCGCAAGCTTAGCGCTTGGAGAACTGGAAGGACTTGCGGGCCTTGGCCTTGCCGTACTTCTTGCGTTCCACAACGCGGCTGTCGCGCGTCAGGAAGCCGCCCTTCTTGAGGACTGGGCGCAGGGCTGGCTCAAAATAGTTGAGCGCCTTGGAGATGCCGTGACGCACAGCGCCAGCCTGGCCGGACAGACCGCCGCCGGCAACAGTAACGACAACGTCGTACTGGTCGGTGCGCTCGGTTGCCACGATTGGCTGCTTGACGATCAGCTGCAACACTGGACGGGCAAAGTACTTGGCAAATTCGCGGCCATTGACCGTGACAGTGCCCTTGCCTGGCTTGATCCAAACGCGTGCAACAGCGTTCTTGCGCTTGCCGGTTGCGTAGGCACGGCCCTGTGCGTCGAGCTTCTGTTCATGCACGGGTGCAGTGTTGACAGCAGGAGCGACAGTGGTGGTGCCGAGGTCTTCGAGGGAGTTGATGGTTTCAGCCATATTACTTCACCCGCACATTCTTGGAGTTCATCGCAGCGACATCCAGCTTGGCTGGGTTCTGCGCTTCGTGGGGATGCTCGGCGCCAGCATAGACGCGGAGATTCTTCAGCTGCGCGCGCGTCAGCGGACCACCTGGCATCATGCGACGCACGGCGTTCTCAAGCACGCGCTCAGGGAAACGACCCTCGAGCAGATCGCGGGCGGAACGTTCCTTGATGCCGCCGGCAAAACCGGTGTGCCAGTAGAACTTGTGCTGGTCGAGCTTGCGACCGGTCAGCTTCACCTTGTCGGCATTGATGACAACGATGTTGTCGCCCATGTCCATGTGCGGGGTGAAGGTTGGCTTGTGCTTGCCGCGCAGACGCGAGGCAATGATCGAAGCAACGCGACCCACGACGAGGCCTTCGGCGTCGATCAGGATCCACTTCTTTTCGATCTCGCTCGGTTTTGCCGAGTAAGTGCTCATGCTTGAATTCCCTAAATCTCTGGGGTGACCGGCTCTCTCCGGTGGAGAAAGCGGCACGTTCGGTGGTCCGTGTATGGGGGATTCCGCATCCCGTCAATAGCCTTGATTTTATGCATCAAAATCAATGACTTGCAGCAACGGTATTATATTACCGCATCAAATGCAGGGTTTAAGATGCGGTTCGGTCGGCGCGGCGCATGTCGGCGATATAGGCGATGATGACGCCGGCCAGCATGAAGGCCAGGGCCTGATGGCCAACGGCCAGCGAAATCGGCACCGCCATGAGCAGTGTACCAATGCCCAGCACGACCTGCAGCAGCACCAGAATGGCCAGACGCGGCAGCCAGCCATGCACCCCGGCAAAGCCACCGGCGTCGCGCTGCTGATAGAGCATGACCGCGACGTAAGCGACGATGACATAGGCGATGGTGCGGTGAATGAACTGCACGGTCAGCGCGTTCTCGAACAGGTTCTTCCAGCCCGGCTGCATGGCGCCCAGCCCCTGCGGGACAAGCGCACCATCCATCAGCGGCCAGGTATTGTAGCCCATGCCAGCGTCGAGGCCGGCGACAAACGCCCCTGCCCCGATCTGCAGGATGATCAGGCCGAGCAGCACGACGGCCCAGCCCATATTGCGCTGTGGCGCCAGCCCGGTGACGCGACCCGGCTCAAGTGAGCGCGGCACGTAGATCAGGGCAATAAAGAGCAAGGAGGCGGCGGTCAGATGCGCGGCGAGGCGGTATTGCGAGACCGAGGTCAACTCGCTGAGGCCCGAGGAAACCATCCACCAGCCCAGGGCGCCCTGGAACCCGCCCAGAACGAACAGGCCGAACAGCGGCCAGGCCAGTTGCAGGGTGAAGCGCTTCTGCGCCAGGAACACCACGAACGGAATGAGGAAGGCCACGCCAAGCAGGCGCCCGAGCAGGCGATGGACGAATTCCCAGAAGAAGATGACCTTGAAGTCATCCAGGCTCATCCAGCTATTGTTCACTTCGTATTGCGGGATCTGCTTATAGGCATCGAACTCGGCCTGCCACTGCGCATCATTGAGCGGCGGGATGGTGCCCGAGATCGGCTTCCAGCTGGTAATGGACAGACCGGACTCGGTAAGCCGGGTAATGCCGCCGACGACCACCATGAGCAGCACCATGGCTGCCATGGCGTAAAGCCAGATGCGTACCGGGCGAAGCCGGTCACTGGCGTAATTGGTCTGACTGCGTGCGGCATTGTGGACGGTGGTCACGGCATTTTCCCGGTGTCGGTCAACGGGTCAGAGTGGTATGCCCCTAGCAGTTCCCTCGCAATAGGCGCGATGCCGCACATGACGCAGCGTAACCGCAAGTTGATCGGTGTCTTCCTCATCTTGGGGTCGATCATCGCCTGGTTGTCGATCTTTACCTCGGTCTATCTGGCGTTTCCGCCCGATCTGCCGATCTGGATCCTGATGCCGTACTTTATTGTCGCAGGCATGGGCTGGCTCTATCCGGCCATGGCAATTATCCGCTGGATGTCCAAGCCCGACGCCTGATCAGCCGGTCAGCTTGCCCATCAGCGAGAAGATCGCGCCCGTCGCAAAGACATCGACATAGCGACGCGACTGGAAATAGCCGTTGAGCGATACGCGCGGCAGCGCGAACGGGTCCTGGGCATGACGCTTGTAGAGCCCGCCGGGCCGCGTGGTGACGGCCGATGAGAAACCCGATTCCCGCGCCAGTGCGAACTCGCGTGGCCCCGCCGAGAGTGGCCCGCCCAAGGGGTAGGAGAAGTGCGCCGGCCGCTGGCCGAACTGGGCGTGCAGGATTTCTGCCGATTTGCTGATTTCGTTGCGCGCCTGATCAAGCGGCAGTTTGGCCAATTCGTAATGATGGACGGTATGGGCACCGATGGTGCACAGCGACTCGCCGGCAAAATGGCGCAGTTCGGGCCAGTCCATGATCAGGTCACGGCACTGCTGATCCAGATCATAGCCATAGGCGGCGGCGAATTTGCGCAGCAGCGCGATGCGCTCGTCTTCGGGCATCTTGCGCATCTGCCAGTAGAGCGTGTCAAAGGCCGCCTGCTTCTGGCTGGTGGTGCGGGTGTCGACATAGTCGGTCTCGCCATCCACCGTCATGGCTATCGCCTGCTGGCGGCTGATGATGTCCTCAATGGCCTGCCACCAAAGCTCGCCCACCCCATCGACCAGTGCAGTCGGAACATAGAGGGTGAACGGGGCTTCCTGGCGCCGCAGGATGGGCAGCGCGTATTTCAGGTTGTCCTTATAGGCATCGTCGAATGTCAGAACGACGAAGGGCCGCCCCTTTTCGGGTGCCGCGAGGCGCTCCAGCGCCTCATCCATGCTGACAATGTCGATATCGAGATCGCGCAGGCGTTCAATGACATATTCAAGAAAGTTCGGCTCGACCTGCAGTATGGCGTTAGGCGAGAAATCTGCCGGGGTATCGGGCAAGACGCGATGCAGGGTGAAGATCACCCCCCGCGACTGCGACAGCCTGCGCAGCAGACCCGGCAATCCGGACAGCCAGATCAGCTCGAACATGGTGCGGATAACCGCATATTTGGCGGACATCAGAGGCTCCGATCAGGCGGCGACGCGGGTCGCCCCCTGTGCAACTTCAACGGTGTCGAGATCCTGCTTCGATCAGTTGCGTGCGCGTATCGGCGACGGCAGTGCTGTCGTCCTTGGCATCTGCCACCAGCACCACGCGACCGTTGAGCCCGGCAAACATGGGCAGGGTTGAGTTCATGCCAACCCGTCCTGTGAGCAGCACCACGACCTCATAAATGTCGCCCAAGGCCTCGATCAGCGTTGCGGGCTTGCTGGATTTGCGCGCGATTGAGCGGCCTGTACCCCAAGGGATTTCGGCGAAGCTGTTGTCGGCAGACTTGTGCACGACTTCACCGAAGCTGGCGGCATCCATGCTCAAATCCGTCAGTCCCACGTCATCGCCGATGCGGGTACTGCCGGCATCGACCAGGGCCACACTCAGGCCCCGCGCCAGGGCATCAGCAACAATCTCTTCGGCCACGGCTTCACATTCACCGTGCGAGCGATGCGCGGCCAGCAGCACCAGATGGGAGCGGCCCAGCACCAGATCGCCGGTCAGCTCACTCATGCTGATCAAGCCCGGAATGGCCTCATCGGCTGGGGGCGCAGTGGTAGCTGCCGTTGCTGGCATGGCGTCAACAACAGGCTTGGCCGGTGCGACTTCGACAACATCTTCAGCGGCCAGCGCACGGATCAGGTCTTCATGGCTTGAAGCAGGCTTGTTGACGGCCGCCGGTTCATCCCAGACAGGCTGCTGCCAGACGGGCTCGACCAAATCTGCTGTCTCGCCGAATTCATCAGTGGCAACCGGCTCCATTGCAGCCAATGGCCCAACGGTCTCAACAGCATCGGCATGAGCCACAACCTCCTGATCGAAGACGGGCTCGGCGGCTTCGTCAGTAACCGCATCATCAAACTGATCCCCAGCCGGGACCTCAAATTGCTGATCGGGCTCAAGCTCGGCTTCGGAGAACGGCACTTCGTCGAGTTCATCCTGCGCCCGAACCGGCGCACTGCCCTCAATGATTGCACGCCCCGACATCAGTTCGGTGAAAACGATCAGGCCGATCTGGGTAGCAAGGGCGACAATGCCAACCGCCATCAGGATCAGGGCAGTCTTTGGCGAAGCAGGCGATACCGATGGCGCAGCAAGACTGACGACGCGCACATCAGGCAATGCCGAACTGGTCTCGGTGCGCGAGAATGCCTCGTTATAGCGCTGCAGGTAGCCTTCGAGCAGATCGCGCTGCGCCTTGGCCTCGCGCTGCAGCCCATCAAGGGTCACAGTATCCTGCGTCGCGGTGGATGCGGAGACCTTGGCGCTCGTCAAGTCAGCCTTGAGGGAGGTTTCCAGATCCGCTTCGATCTGGGCTTCGGCTTCGAGTGCATTGGCGACGCGCCGGCCTTCCAGAGCGATCTGATTGTCGAGCTCGTTGATCTGTGCGGTCAGCGCCCGAATGGTGGGGTGACTGGACAGCAGGGTTGCCGAACGCTGGGCCTTCTCGGCCTGCAGGGTGGCCTTATCTTCGCTCAGGCGCTGGATAACCACGGGATCGCGGACATCGGTCACGCCCTCAATGGACTGGCCGCGCTCAAGCATGCCGCGGATCATCTGAGCACGCGACAGAGCGGTGTTCTTGCGCTCCTGGGCGGCATTGATCTGGGTGGCGACAGCCGAGAGCTGCTGATCGAGCAGGCTGGTATTATTGCTGCCAGTGAAGAGATCATTGTCGACCTTGAAACTGGCGACAGCCGTTTCGGCCTCTTTGACTACCCCGCGCAGACGCTCGATCTCGGCGCGCAGCCAGCTGGTGGCCTCGGCCGTATCCGACAGGGAGAGCTGGGCACGACGGGCGACATGGGCATTGGCGACGGCGTTGGCGATATCGGCAGCGCGCTGTGGATCGGTCGAACGCACCAGCACCGAGATCAGACGGGAATCGCGCTCCTGAACAACGGTCAGGGCCTTGTTGAGATTTTTCAGCACCGTCTCATCAATGCTCACCGGGGTCGCCTTGCGACCCAGGAGCTGGGTGATGATGCTGATGGGCGACAGCCCGCTATTGGTGGAACCATTGAACTCGGGCACCGAGCGGAGATCCAATTCGTCGATCACCTTGAGCAGCGTGTCGCGCGACTGGATCAGTTCGATCTGAC
Source organism: Devosia sp. J2-20 (assembly GCF_055808475.1). Taxonomy (NCBI): domain Bacteria; kingdom Pseudomonadati; phylum Pseudomonadota; class Alphaproteobacteria; order Hyphomicrobiales; family Devosiaceae; genus Devosia; species Devosia sp. J2-20. The sequence continues at coordinate 2,194,966 of NZ_CM147870.1, forward strand.
TGGATACCACCCCGGCATCGGTGCCGGAGGAAACAGGCGCCACCTCGTTGGACGCAAGCGAATACACGTTGCTGCGCGCTTCAACCAGAATGGATGCAGAGGACTCATAAAGACGCGGCACGAACAACAGCACAGCGAAGGTGACTGCCAGAAGAACCAGAGTGACCAGAATGATGCGCGGCAGACGCCGCACAACAGCACCAAGCACTGCGGCAACGTCGATCCGCGCGTCGCGCACGGCTGGTGACTCATAGGTCATGGAAGTTCCTCGTTCTATGTCCTGATTTAATGTCACCGCGTGGTAAGCATTTGGTTAAACAACTCGCACTTCGCGAAATGCACGCGCAGCGAAGGGCTTTATTAACCATGGCAAGCCAGACTGCAGGCATCTCAAAACGCGCGGGATTGTTATGCGTTGGTTACCCCTGCTCACCATTGTTCTGATGCTGCCGCTGGCGGCATGCGCAACGACGCGCCCGGCAACCTATCTGGTGGAAACCCGAGGCCCGTATGACCTCGACACCGGCGACACGGTCAGGGTCACGGTCTATGGCGACGCCGAACTCACCGGCTCCTACAAGGTCGACGACAGTGGCGCGGTGGCGTTCCCGCTGGTTGGCCCGGTTCAGGTGCGCGGCACCACCACCAAAATGGCAGCAGCCAGCATCGCTTCGGCATTGGCCAATGGCTATATGCGCAACCCGGACGTAGCCGTGGAAGTCGCCGAATACCGACCGTTCTTTATTCAAGGCGAAATCGGCGCTGCCGGTCAGTTCCCCTATGTCTATGGCATGACAGTGCGCGCCGCGATCAGCACAGCGGGCGGTTTCACAGACACCGCCAATCGCAGCAATGCCGTGGTGTATCGCCGCCAGGGCGGCGAGATGGTCAAGGGTACGGTCAGCCTAGATTTCCCGATCTATCCCGGCGACACCATCGTGATTACAGAACGCTGGTTCTGACGGGCATGCCAATGACTGCTGGAAAGCTGCGCATTCTGCAGGTGATGCGGGCGCCAGTGGGCGGCTTGTTTCGCCACGTCGCCGACCTCACCCGAGAACTGAGTGGCCATGGGCACAGTGTTGGCCTGGTGGTCGACAGTCTGGCCAATGACGCGCAGACCGAAAGCCGGCTGACTGAACTGGCGCCGCATGTGGCGCTGGGCATCCATCGCTTTGATATGCCGCGCGTGCTGGGTCGGGGCGATCTGATCACGCCGCTGGCGGTGCGTAAACTGGCCAAATCACTCGACATCAACGTGCTGCACGGCCATGGCGCCAAAGGTGGCTTTTATGCCCGGCTGGCCCGTCTGGGCGGGAGCAAGGCTGTGGCCGTCTATACCCCGCATGGCGGCGTACTTCACTTTGACAAGTCCTCGGCATCAGGCCGGGTGTTCCACATGCTCGAGCGCTGGCTGATGGGCCAGACCGGGGCAATCGTATTTGAAAGTGCCTATGCGCAGGCGACCTATGGCGGGCTGATCGGTGCGCCCACCTGCCCTTCACGGGTGATCCATAACGGGTTGGCCGCTGATGAATTCGTGCCGGTACCAGCCAATGCCGACGCCGCCGACTTCGTGTTCGTTGGCGAATTGCGCGACCTCAAGGGCATTCACGTTCTGATCGAGGCGCTAGCGGGCGTAAGGCGGGCCGACGGGTCACCGGCAACTCTGGTGATCGCCGGTGATGGCAGCAGCCGCGATGCGCTTGTCGCCCAGATCAACCAGCTTGGCCTTGAGGCACGCGTCAGCCTGATCGGGGCGCAGCCTGCCCGGCCCAGCTTTGCCCGCGGGCGGATTGCCGTGGTGCCATCGCTGGCCGAGTCCCTGCCCTATATCGTGCTGGAAGCGGCGGCGGCGCAATTACCGGTGATCGCGACACGGGTTGGCGGCATTCCCGAAATCTACGGCCCCACGTCATCAAGCCTGATTGCGGCCAATGATGCCGTGGCGCTGCAAGGCGCAATGCAGGCCGCGCTGGACGCCCCTGAGGCGACAAGGCAGGAAGCGGTGCAACGCGCCGCGTATATTGCCGAGCGCTTCTCGCTGGCGCGCATGGCTGGGGATATCGAGGCGCTTTACGCGGAACTGACCGCCCCAGCTTAAGCGCTTAGCTTCACTGACTTTAAACGCCTTGCGCACAGAATGCCGCCAGATTCCCATACTGGTAGCGTTCCCATGTATCGTGTCGACCCCAAGCAGGCTCTGCTTGAACATGCAAATAAGCAAAAAGCGGCAGGCAATGCCGATCGTGAACTCTCGCCACAGGCGGAAGCCATCATTGCCGCACCGGCCGAACGGATCATATCCGGCGCCGTGGTGGTGGGTGTGGCCCAGGTGGTGGAAGCGCTGCTGCTGGCCACGCTGGGCTATGGGATCTACGCGTTCTACGTGGAACTGGGCCAGCCGACATTTTATGTCCCGGTGATCCTGGCGTCATGTCTGTTGGCCAATGTGCTGTTCAACGCGGCGCGCGCCCATCGCATCACGGCCTATCGCACCATTTTCAACCAGCTCAGCCGCGTGCTGGGCGGATGGACCCTGGTGATGGTGGTGCTGGCCGTGGGCATCTTCTTTTTCAAGGCAAGTGACCTGTTTTCGCGGGTCTGGCTGGCGGGCTGGTTTGTCGGTGGCGCCGTTCTGCTGATTGGCTATCGCATGGGACTGCGCGCCATGGTGATGCGCTGGACCCAGCAGGGCCGACTGCGGCGGCGTACGGTTATTGTTGGCGGCGGCAGCGATGCCGAAACGCTGATCGACCAGGTGCGTGCCAGTGCCAGCAACGACATTTCGCTGCTGGGCCTGTTCGATGACCGCATCGACAATCGTTCGCCCGAGAGCGTGGCGGGCGTGCCCAAGCTGGGCAAGGTGGTCGACCTGATCGAATTTGCCCGTCGCACCTCGGTTGATCTGGTGATCGTATCGATGCCGTTATCGGCCGAAAAGCGCGTGCTCGACATGCTGACCCAGCTCTGGGTGCTGCCGGTCGACATTCGGCTATCGGCACATATGAGCAAGCTCAAATTCACCAACAAGGCCTATTCCTATGTTGGCGACATCGCCGTGTTCGACATGGCCGACCGGCCGATTTCGGACTGGAACCTGGTGTTCAAATGGGTGTTCGACAAGCTGGTGGCGATCACCGCGCTGGCGCTGCTGTCGCCGGTCATGATCGTCACAGCCATCGCGATCAAGCTCGAGAGCAAGGGGCCGGTGTTCTTCCGGCAGAAGCGACACGGCTTCAACAATGAGCTGATCAGCATCTACAAGTTCCGCTCGATGCGCGATGACATGGCTGATCTGACCGCGTCCCAGCAGGTGACCCGCAATGACGCGCGCGTCACCCGGGTCGGCAAGTTCATCCGCAAGACCTCGATCGACGAGCTGCCGCAGCTGTTCAACGTGCTCAAGGGCGAGTTGTCCATCGTTGGCCCGCGCCCGCATGCGCTGCAGGCCAAGGCCGACAATCAGCTATATTACGAGGCTGTGGAGGGCTATTTCGCCCGCCATCGCGTTAAGCCCGGCATGACCGGCTGGGCGCAGATCAATGGCTGGCGCGGGGAAACCGACACCATCGACAAGATCATGCAGCGCGTGAACCACGACCTGTATTATATCGAGCACTGGTCGATCCTGTTTGATCTCTACATCGTGCTGATGACGCCGGTGTCGCTGGTCTCCAAGAACGAGAATGCCTATTGACCCAGAGCGGCACCATGGATGGCGCTGGGGTGACCGGCTTCGCCGGGGCGGGACTGGCGTTTGTTCGTGGCCGCGCCATGAGCCTGCTCGACATGATGGTGGGGATCTGGATCTTCACCGGCGGGCTGGTGCTGTTTGAGCCCTCGCCTTACGAGCTGACGTTTCTGGTCGTGCTACCGCTGGCCTTTGTGGCGGGCATGGGGATCTACCGCTCAACCTTTGGACTGCTGGCGCTGCTGGTGGCCTTTACGCCATTCGCGCTGGTGGCGTGTTTTCAAGTGCGCTTCACCCCGATCAGCGACGCGCTGATCTTTTCGATCGTCACCATCTTCCTGCTGCTGACCAGCTATTTCATCGCCAATTATGTCGCCGGAGACACCGAGCGCCGCATGCGCATCGTGATGCGCGCCTATACGGCGGCAGCGGTGATCTGCGCGATCGTGGGCACGCTGGCCTATCTGGGGCTGATACCGGGCGCTGATATCTTTCTGCGTTATGGTCGCGCCAAGGCGACTTTCAACGACCCTAATGTTTATGGCCCCTTCCTGATCCTGCCGGCCATGTATGCGCTGCAGCGTGTGCTGCTGGGGCGTGGTCGCATGCAGTTCTGGGCGGGGGCGATCTACATGGTGCTGTTCGTCGGCGTGTTCGTGAGCTTCTCGCGCGCGGCCTGGGGGCATTTTGCGTTTTCATCGATCATCGTGCTGGGACTGTGCTTCGTGCTTGAAGCGGCGGCACGCGACAAGGTGCGCATCATGATCATGTCGCTGCTGGGCGCAGCGATGCTGGTGGTGGCGCTGGCCGGGCTGCTCAGCATTCCCTCGGTGCAGTCGCTGTTCGAAGTCCGGGCGGCAGGACAGAACTATGATTCCGGCGCAACGGGGCGCTTTGGCCGACAGGCCTATGCGTTCGAGCTGGCGCTGGACAATCCGCTGGGGCTGGGGCCGCACGAGTTCGCCAATCTGCGTATCCGTGAAGAACCGCACAATGTCTATGTGTCGGTGCTGCACGTATATGGCTGGGGCGGCGGCGCGATGTATTACCTGCTGATCATTCTGACATTGTGGCGCGGCACAGCCGCTCTGGCACGCCCCTCCCCTATCGGCTGGTGATGATCCCGCTGATGGGAACATTCACCATGCTGGTCGCAGAGTCGGCGATTATCGACAGCGATCACTGGCGCCACTGGTATCTGATCGCCGGGCTGATCTGGGGCATTTCCAGCGCGATCAAGAACGACCCACGGGGCAGCGTGGCGCGCGAGAGAATGCTGATCTAGGCCTGACTTGGCGCCTCCGCATGATAGGTTGAGATCGGGAATCGGTCGCGCGTGCGGCCGCGAGGAGGCTGCATGACAGCGACGACAACTGGCGTACGCTCGCAAGCGAGCGTGGGCATAGCCTTGATGTGTGTCGGGGTGGCGTGCCTGTGCGTGAATGACGCCATCGCCAAGACGCTGACGCAGTTTTACTCGCCCGTCCAGATCCTGTTCCTGCGCAATCTGATCGCCCTGCCGATTGCGGCGCTGATCGCCTTCAAGATGGGTGGGGCCCAGGCCCTGCGCTCCCATCGTCCCGCAGCGCATCTGCTACGGGGGATCGTCTGGTTGTGTGCGGCGGTGCTGTTCTTCTCCGGCCTGCGCTATCTGGAGCTGGCCGAAGCGACCATTTTGGTGTTCACCGCCCCCGCCTTCATCACCGCGCTATCGGCGCTGGTGCTCAAGGAACAGGTAGGTTGGCGACGCTGGCCGGCGGTGCTGGTGGGGTTCGTTGGCGTACTGGTGGTGGTGCGCCCCGGCCCTGAGACCTTTCAGGCTGCTTCGCTGTTTCCGCTAGCCACGGCGCTGTTCTACGCGCTGTTGATGATCAGTTCGCGCTGGGTGGACCCGCGCGAGAGCATGTGGACGCTGATGCTGTACCTGGTTGGCGCTGGCGCCCTGCTCAGCGCATTGATCACGCCGTTCTTCTGGGTGACACCCATGGCCGAGCATATCTGGCTGTTTATCGGCATTGCGGTGTTCGGCACGGCCGGGATCACCATGATGACACAGGCGTTTCGCTTTGCGCCAGCGGCGGTGGTTGCGCCGTTCGACTATACATCCCTGCTCTGGGCGACCTTGCTGGGCTGGTTGATCTGGGACGAGGTTCCCCCCGAGACAGCCTATCTGGGCGCGGCGATCATTATCGGCAGCAGCCTGTTCATCATCCTGCGCGAACAGCAGGTTCGCGCCTGAGACTGACGGGTTGGCTGCAGGTTATTGCGGCCAGATGGCGCCGCGCAGATAGCGTTCTGCCAATTCGGCGGTGCCGTCGGCAAAGCCGGGCATATGCAACTGAGCCAGCTTGGTCTCGGCGTGTGAGCCGATCCAGGCGAGCAGCGCCATACGCCGCAGCATGATCATGGAATCGATCGAGGCAATGTCTTCGGCCGAGAGTGGCCGAACGGCCTGATAGCGTTCCAGCCAAGCGGCCTTTAGGGCGGGAATGGCCGGGTTGGTCTCATGAAACGAGATGGCTGCGGCAAAATCGTAGGTGAACCAGCAGAAACCGCAATCGTCGAAATCGATCAGCGCGACGTGGTCGCCATCCACCAGCACATTGCCCAGCCGCATATCGGCATGGATCAACCCGTAACGATCGGCACCAATGCCATAATCGCCCAGACGCTGCCAGAGCGCGGCGTCCAGACTGTCCAGTACGGCGCGATTGCTGGCATTGATGCCGGGCGCGGCCCGCCAGTCACCCCAGGTGCCTTCGACATCGAGAATTGAGCCCGCCCGCCAACTCTGGCGCTCAAAGCTGGCCGGGCGGTCCCACTGGGTCACGTGTTGATGTAAGGTCGCCGCATAAGTTCCCAGCGTACCAAACAATTCGCCAAGATTACTCTCGGGTGTTGGCTCAATGCCGGGAATATGGCGGAACAGCACAGCCATGCGCTGTGTCCCGTCGCGGCCAGTAAAGTTTTCCAGCAGCTTGCCAGCCGAGCTGGGAACCGGTTCGGGCACGGGGAGATCGGTATCGCGACGCAACGCCTGAAGCCAGGCCAGCTCGCTTTCGATCGACTGTACCGACTGGTAGCCGGTGCGATGAATGCGCAGGCTGAAGCAGCGATTGTCGAGCGTGTCGATCTTGAAGGTGTGGTTCTCCGAGTAATTGACCAGCTCGGTGCGCGCCCCGCTCAGGGCCGGCCAAAGCTGCAGCGCTGGTTCAATATCCTGGGATGTCAAAGGCATCAGGCAAACTCCGACGGTCCAGCCTTCGTGATCGAGCTGGGCGCGGTATAAAACCGGCCGTAAAGAGTGTGATGGTCGGAGCGGCGGGATTCGAACCCACGACCCTTTGTCCCCCAGACAAATGCGCTACCAGGCTGCGCTACGCCCCGACTGCGCGGAGACATAGAGAAGGTGGCGTTTTGAGGCAAGCCCGTTTTTTGCAGGACATGTGCACTAAGCAGTTATTTCGCGCGAACGGCGTGTCCTGGAGCATTGAGTTGTCCCTAGTTGCGCCTGAAAGCGAGGGGTATCTGCACCGTCTGGTGAGAGACGCCGAGCCCCTGCGGCAGCGGTGGGAACGGCGCAGCGCGGGTCACTGCGTCGAGCGCGGCCTGATCTAGCGCCGCATTGCCCGAGGAAGCGGTGATACGCAGTGATGAGAGCGCACCTGAAGCGGAGACATTGAAGCGGACCATGACATCACCGGTGGCACCCTTGGCGCTGCGTGGATAGCGCTGGGCATTGGCCAGAGCCCGCCGGACCTGACGCTCCCAGGGGGCGATATCGGCGCTGCCCCCACCGCCTGTGCCACCTTGCTGACCGGCGCTGGCCTTACCCGCGGCGGTATCGGCACTGTTGGAGCCACCATTGCCGGCGCTCCGGGCCGCCACGGCCTGTGGTTTGGGCTGTTGGCGGGGGCGCTGTGTGGGTTCGGACGGCCGCTCAAAGCTGAGCGTGTGGGGCACGGGCGCGGCGTTGAGGTCAGCCGTTGAGACCGGCTCAAGCGTTGCGCTCACCGGCATGAGCGCAGGCGTGACCGGCTCGCTGGCCACCGCACTGGAAACCAAAGGGACCACGTCGAGGGTTTCGATCAAGGCTGAAGCCGTGGCCAGAACGGTCGCGGCGGGGACAGGGGTGACCGGGGGCAATGGTTCGGTGGCCTGGGGCTGTGGAGCCGGCTGGTTCGGCTGCAGGCTCTGAGTTGGAATGGGCTCGATAGCGGCGCTCTGCACCGCCTGGGTGCCCGAGGACACCAGATTCTTGCTGGCCGTGCTCTCGATGGTGGCGTTTTGATTGGTCGAGACCGTCGCCGTGGTCACGATATCGATGGTGACCGCACCGGGGGCTGGCGCATCATCTGGTTGTGGCCAGGTAAAGCCTATCAGCGCGACGCCGAAGATACCGACATGCACCAGCGCTGAGCCAGACAGGGCATAGCGCATGGTCTAGGGCGTCCTCTGGGGTGCTGTTACCAGACCGATGCGGGCGTAGCCGGCACCGGCCAGTTCGCCCATCACTTCAATGATGGTGCCATAGGCCGTGTTGGTGTCGCCGCGCACATAGAGCCGTTCATCGGTGCCGTCTCCAGCGAGCCCGGCAATGGTGGTGACCAGCGCATCGAACGTAACGGGCTCACCGTCGATGGACAGTGCGCCGGCGGACTCGACGGTGATGGTGATGGGCTTTGACTGCAAGGGCATGGCCTGCGCCTTGCTCTGCGGCAAATCAATTGGCACGCCGGTGGTCATCAGGGGCGCGGCGACCATAAAGACAATCAGCAGTACCAGCATCACATCGACCATGGGGGTGATGTTGATGTCGCTGATCGGTGCCCGGCCCCGACTGCGCCTGGCCTTGCTGCCCAGTGCCATGCCCATCAGAGCGCCTTTCCGGCGTCCAGCTGCCGCGACATCAGCGCGACAAGACGATCCGCAAAGCCTTCTAGCCGGGCAATCAACTTACCGGAATCGGCGCTGAGCTTGTTGTAGGCGACAACGGCGGGGATAGCCGCCAACAGCCCCAGCGCCGTTGCCAGCAACGCTTCGGCAATGCCGGGCGCGACGACCGCCAGGCTGGTGTTTTCGGCCGCGGCAATGGCGGTGAAAGCATTCATGATGCCCCAGACCGTGCCGAACAGCCCGACAAAAGGCCCGGCGCTGCCAATGGTGGCAAGGAAGCCAAGGCGCTTTTCGAGCTGGGCGCTCTGTTCGCTGACCGCCAGGTCCAGGGCGATTTCGAGGCGACTTTGCAGCCCCATGGTGGTGGCCGCCTGAGCGGCGTGGCTCTTGTCCCATTCCTCCATGGCCGCCAGAAACACCGCGGAGAGCCCGGCCGGATCGGCACCGGCATAGTCTGCCCGCAGGGCCGCCAGCGATGGCGCGCCCGCAAATGCCCGATCGAAGGCTGCCATGTCGCGCCGGGCGGCACGGTAGGCCGCCAGACGGTTGGCGATGATGGCCCAGACATAGATCGAGGCAATGAGCAGGCCGATCATCACCGATTTGACGACCCAGTCAGCCTGCATGAACAGGGCGAACATGGAAAAATCATGGGCGGGGGCAGCAGTCATGGTGTTTTGCCTCAGATGCCAAAGGTGATGTCGGGCCGGCTGGTCGTAACGAGCCCGGCAAGGCACGCGGTGGCAGCAATGGCCTGCCCTTCACAGGCGGCAATATCGTTGATCAGCAGCCGGCCAATCCCGGTGCATGGCAGATCCGCCAGTTCGAACTGCAGCACCTTGGTCTTGCCCTGGGTCAGGCCCTTGAAGTCGAGCGTGACGATACGGTCAATGGCACCATCAGTGGTGAAGAAGGCCACTTCCACCGCGGCCCGATCAATTGTGCCGTCCAGACGATTGGTGGCCAGAAAACTCACCCGGCAGGCGGTGTCACTGGCCTGCAGCGCATTGAGTTCGAGCGTCAACGCGGCTGGTGGCGGCGTTTGCTGCGCGTGTGCTGGTGCGAGGGTGAGCGCGCCAATCAGGCAGGTGTAAAACAGTCGGATCATCAGGCAACCTTGCTGGAAAGAGTCTGCTCGCCCGCGCGCTGCACGGACTGCGGCAAAACGAAGGGGGCAGCGTGTGGGGGGAGCGCACCGACCCGCATGGGACAATCGAAAACCGCGGCGATCAGCTCGTCACGCAGTACCTCGGCGGGGTCGCCCAGCCCCGCCACCCGGCCATCACGCAGCGCCACGATCTTGTCGGCATACATGGCCGCCAGATTGAGATCGTGCAGGATAGCAATTACGCCGCCGCCGGCATGGGCGAACTGGCGCGCCACATCCATGATCATCAGCTGGTGTTTGATATCCAGGCTCGAGACCGGCTCATCGAGAAACAGGTAGCGCGGCTCGCCGTCGAGCACGGGTTTCCAGACCTGGCAGATGACCCGCGCCAGTTGCACGCGCTGCTGTTCGCCGCCAGAAAGCTCGCCATAGAAGCGGCCGCCAAAGCCGGCGAGATCAACGCGCTGCAAGGCATCATCGGGCAGATGGCGCAGGCCGGGCACGGCGATGCCGGGGCGACCTGCCGTCAGCCCCATGGCGACCACTTCGCGCACGGTGAAGGGGAACGGCAGATTGCTCGATTGCGGCAGCACCGCGCGCAGGGTGGCTGCGGTGGCCAGCGACATGCAGGCCATGTCACGGCCATTGATGGTGATCGAGCCACCATAGGCGTGATCGCGGCACAGCGCCTTGATCAGGGTGGATTTGCCCGAGCCATTGGGGCCGATCACCACCGTGAGCTGGCCGGGCCGTGCGGTGAAGCTGACATCCTCGAGGATGCGCCGGGGGCCGATATCGACAGAAATCTTGTTGACGGAAATCATCATGTCACCAGGCAAAGGCGGCGCGTTTGCGCAGCAGGATCCACAGGAAGAACGGGCCACCGACGGCCGCGGTGACGATGCCGATGGGCAACTCGGCCGGGGCCACGATGACGCGACTGACCGCATCGGCCAGCAACAGGAACGAAGCACCCAGCAGCGCGGTGGCGGGCAGCAGATAGCGGTGGTCGGGCCCGATCACGAGGCGCAGCAGATGCGGCACGACGATGCCGACAAAGCCGATGCCACCGCTGACCGCTACAGAGGCGCCGGTGGCGGCGGCAACCGTCACCACCACAACCCGCTTGAAACGCTGGACCGGAATGCCGAGATGGCCCGCTGTCGCCTCGCCCAGCGTCAGGGCGTTGAGGCCCTTGGCCAAGAAAGCAGAAACCGCGAGCGCGGCAATGATGATCGGGCCAGAGGCCATGATCTTGGTCCAGTTGGCACCCGAGAGAGAACCGAGACCCCAGAAGGTGAGGTCGCGCAGTTGGCTGTCGGTGGCGATATAGACCATCACCCCCGTCACCGCGCCAGCCAGCGCGCCAAGGGCAATACCGGCCAGCAGCATGGTGGCAATGGCGGTCTGCCCGCTTCGCGTGGCCACGCGATAGAGGATGAAGGTGGTGACAAGGCCACCAACAAATGACGCCAGTTGCAGGGTATAGATGCCCAGAAATGCGGTCAGCGGCGCCAAGGCGGTGGTGCCCAGCACAATGATGCTGACAGCACCGAGCCCTGCCCCGGCCGACACGCCGACCAGTCCGGGATCGGCGAGCGGGTTGCGGAACAGACCCTGCATGAGCAGGCCGGAAACCGCCAGTGCGGCGCCGATCAGCATGCCGAGCAGCATGCGCGGCAGGCGGATATTGTAGATCACCGCATAGTCGCGCACGGCCTGGGTCTGGCTGTCGGGCACCTGGCCGAGCCAGGCGCCGATGACGTTCAGGGTGGAGGCCCCGGAGGCGCCCGTGGTCATGGAAATGACCATGGCGACCAGCAAGAGCCCGATTAGCGCCAGAACCGTGATGCGGCCCAGACTGCTCCGATCACCCGCGGGCGCATGCGCAGCAACCTGCGCAAAAGACACTATTGCCACCTGCGCTACTCGCCGTAGAGCGCGTCGACGAGATCGGTAACGGCCTGCGGCGCGCGGGGACCAAAGCCCAGCAAATAGGAGCCTTCAAGCCGGATGATGGCATGATCGCGCCCGGCGGGCGTCAGGGCGATGGCCGGATTGCCGAACAGATCGGCATCAATGGCGCTATGGTCTTCGCCGCGCTCCATCATCAGGATGACGTCGGGCGCCGCGGCGATGATCGCCTCTTCGGTCAGCGCCTTGTAGCCGGGATATTCGGTGATGGCGTTGAGGGCCCCGGCTAGCTCGATAATGCCATTGGCGGCGGTATCGGTACCCGAGGCCTGGATCTTGCCCCCTTCGACCGAGAGCACGAACAGCACGCGCTTGCGGTCAGTCAGATCGGCGGTACGGGCCTGAACGGCCTTGAGCGCTGCGTCCAGTTCGCTGGCGAGTGCCTCCGCCTTGTCGGTAACATCAAGGGCCTGCCCCACGGCACGCACCTTGGTCAGGATGCCCTCGGCGCTGAAGCTCTCTGGCACTGTCTGGTATTCAACCCCGGCATCGACCAGCACTTCGAGCGCCTCGGGCGGGCCACTGCCTTCAACCACCAGCAAGGCGGTGGGGCCAACCGACAGCACGCCCTCGGGCGCCAGGCGTCGCATGTAGCCGACATCGGGGAGTGCGGCAGCCGCTGCGGGATATAGCGCGGTCTGATCGCGGGCGACCAGACGATCCTCTTCACCCAGCGCGTAGATGATTTCGGTCAGCGAGCCGCCAATGGAAACCAGCCGGGAGCTGTCTTGAAACGCGTGCAGATCCTGGGCGGCGGTGGGCAGCACGAGCGTGGCGAGAGTGGCAGCAATGATGCCGGTATGGCGGAAAGACAAGGTCATGAAAATCTCACGCAGCGTTGGATTGATCAAAAAGCGGAAGGGCTTCTACGATGGCGCGCCAGCCAGCCCGTTCATCGTGGCCCTCCTGGCGTTTGCCGAAGAACTGAATGATGAGTTCGCGGTCGGCGTCATAAACTTCCACCGAGCTCACGTGACCATCCGAGGTGGGCTTGCGCACGGCCCAGACCGAGGCAATCTGGTCGAGGCGCAGGTGCAGATGGAAGGTGTCGTCCATCACGTTAAGCCAGGGGCCCATGGTCTTGATGGTCTTGACCGGGCCTGAGTGGATCTGGATGCAGCCGGGATTGCCGACAAAAGCCATGATGGGCAATTCTGCAGCGACCGAAGCGTCAAACATGGATGCCACAGCGGCATGGTCGAGCTGGAAGGCGTAGTCCTCCCCCACCATTTCGATCGCATCGAGACGCGGCAGGTTGAGCGCCTGAAGCAGACCGAAGAACTGATGGGTATCAGTCATGGCCGACCACCGCTCGCGCAGCTCGGCGAGGCTGCCCGACTCGCCCTTGGGCTCAGGCGTCTGGGGGGCTGCCAGCGAGATCGCATCGTCCTGCTCGGCATGGCGCAGCTTGTCGATCAGTTCGTTCCAGGCATCCGTATTGGTGTCGGGGCGCGCATGCACCTTGTGGATGGCCATGCCCTGGGGGTCAAAGAACTGCAGTGAGCGCCGCACTGCGCCCGCCTCGCCTGCCTTTTCGACCGCAAATCCGAAGGCCCAGCGCGACGGGAAGACACGCAGGTCGATCTGCTCACCAAGAACCATGGACGCGCGCGCTCCGATCACCACCTTTTCGACGGGCCCGATCTTTTCGTGCACGGCGCTTTCGTTGCGGGTCAAGGCCATGACCTCGCCACAGGCCTGCAGCCCGTTGAGCAAAGTATCGACATCCGGGCGCAGGCGAATGGCAGTGGTGCCCACCTGGGCTGCCACCAGTTCGGCCTCGGAAATGGCGTGAATGCGGGCGAAATCACGCTCGCGCATCTCAGGATGTCGGGCACGCAGCTCACGAATTTGCGCAGGGGATTTGGCGGCAGGCAGTTGGGTCATTGTCATGGCCTATTTGGTCAGAATGAGTTTGTCCTGGCGGGTGATCCGCAGGCGATAGGGCGCGCCGTTGTGCAGCACGACGATCTCGTCATCGCCGCCAAACAGCTCGGCGGTCGTGAAAATGCGGTGCCCCTGCCCTTCAGATTCGGCGGGTTCGGCATGGAGTGGCTGGGCGGTTCTTGTCGTCACAAATGTCTCGTCAACTCGGGTCTGCGGTGTCCGGGACAGGGTGTCGCGGGGGCTCACTATTTGTTGACTCTACTACTCATGTTATCTAGAGGAGGCAATAGGTGATTGTTTAAGTCATATTAAAAAAGACACATTCCCCTGCAGCCAGCCAACAGCCAGCCAATCCAAAAAACACTAGAATTCTGGAGAATACGAATGGGGCTGGTCAGGTCACAGGCGACTGCACTGATGTGCGGCGCAGCATTGGGCGTGGTGGGAATGCAGGCAGTTGCCGCGCAGTCCGTCGGCGTGAATACGACGAACATCACAATTCTGGAGCGGCTGGTCATCGGTGCCGGCGCACCCAAGATCGCGATCGACACGCCGCAGGCTGTGACGGTGGTCAATCAGGACGATATCGACGCCGCCCAGGCTACCAGCATTGGCGATGTGCTCGACACCGTGCCGGGCGTCACCCTGATCGGCTCCGAGCGCGTGCTGGGTGAATCGTTCAACATTCGTGGCATCGGGACAGCTGAGACTTCGGGCGATGAAGCGCGCATCGTGGTCAATGTTGACGGTGCCAAGAAGTTCTATGAGCAGTACCGTATGGGCTCGTTCTTCTCGGACCCTGAGTTGTACAAGCAGGTCGAAGTACTGCGTGGTCCTGCCTCGTCAACGCTGTACGGTTCAGGCGCCCTGGGCGGGGTGATCAACTTCACCACCAAGGATGCCTCGGACTTCATCGGCTATGACAAGACCGGCGCGGCGCGGCTCAAGACGCAATACAGCTCCAACGGCAATGGTACGCTGGTGTCAGGCATACTGGCGCAGCAGATCAGTGACACGTTTGAAGTTCTGGCAGCGGGCAATTGGCGGCGCGCCGATGAGATCACGCTGGCCAATGGTGAAGCGCTGTCAGGGTCAGACTTCCAGTCACTGTCCGGGCTGATCAAGGGGACCGCGCATTTTGGCGACAATGACGAACAGGTACTGCGCCTGTCCTATCAGCGCTGGAACAGCGATGCCGAAGATCAGGCCTATGCCCAGACCGGCACCTCGGCCATGTTCGGCAATGTCGATCGCAAGGTGCTCGACCAGACGGCCGTGCTGGCCTACGAGAACGCCGATAGCGACAATCCATGGGTCGATCTGAAGGTCAATCTGTCGTTCTCGGACACGACCGTGTCGCAGAGCAATTCAGCAACCCTTCTGGGCGCTATTGGCGATGCTGATTACGGCTATCGCACCTGGCAGGCCAATATCGAGAACACCTCGGAATTCGATACCGGCGCCTGGGTGCACTACCTGACCTATGGCGTGCAGGGCTCGTTTCAGGAGCGGACCGCCAATTCCACGCGCGGCGGCGGAACCGCGGGTATCACCACCCATCCCGAAGGTCAGGAAAAGCGGCTCGGGCTGTTTGTGCAGGATGAAGCCATCTATGACGAGCGGCTGACCTTGATCGCCGGCGTGCGTGGCGACTTCGCGTTCCAGACGCCCAAGCGCACCACGCAGGGGGAATACGACATCAATGATTTCGCGGTCTCGCCCAAGCTGGCGGCGCTCTATGATATCAATGACAATGTCTCGGTATTTGGTTCTGTCGCCCATACCCAGCGCATGCCGACACTGGACGAGCGCTACCAGTATTCCACCACGGGCCGCACGCCGGGCAAGAGCCCGAGCCTGAACCTGAAAAAGGAAAGCTCGAACTCGTTTGAGGCCGGTTTTGCCCTGTCGGGCTATGAGCTGGTGCAGGATGGGGATCAGGCCAGCGTCAAGATCACGGGCTTTTACAGCGATCTGACGGACATGATCGAGTCATCGCCAGCTGTTGCGGGCAACACCTATTATCGCAATATCGGTGAAGCCACGATCTATGGCGTGGAAGTTGAAGGCGCCTATGAATCCGAGCGTCTGTTCGGTCGCGTGGCCTATAGCGCCACCGTGGGCACGGACGACACCACGGGCGATGCCCTCACCTCGATCCCGGCTCACAAGCTGGCGGTGACGGTCGGCGGCCGTGAGCCTGAGTTCGGGCTTGAATATGGTGTCAAAGCGGTGTTCGCCGCGGCTACCGAAACCGGTGTGACCCCAGCAAGCGGCAGCGACAAGAGCACGCCGGGCTATATGAGCTTTGATCTGTTCTCGTCGTGGAAGCCGACATCGGGCGTGCTGGCCGGCACGGAGGTTCGCGCCTCGATCGACAATGTGCTGAACGCCGATTACCGCGACAACCAGACACCGGACCGCTCTTCGGGCCGCACGTTCAAGTTGTCGCTGTCCAAGCAGTTCGACTGGTAATCTGCCGCCAGAAAAAGAGCCCTCGCTGCATGCGGGGGCTCACGTGCCTGTAAGCTTCGACTAGAGGTTTTTCAGGCCAGCCTTGGTCGTATCGCGGATATGATCCTCAATCAGCTGGGTGGCCTTGGCGACATCGCGCGCAACGACCGCCTGCATGATCAGACCATGTTCCTTGAACTTGGTCTTGCCCATGCCTTCGGGCTGCATCTTGGCCAGGAACCGATAGCGATCAAGCTGATCGAACATCATGGTGCGCAGGCGAAACAACCAACGCCCCTGACAGGCAGCCACCAGTGACTCGTGGAATTCGCGATGGCGCTGCACCCATTCGGTGTGTCGCTCCATGCGCTGTGGCCAGGGCAGGCTTTCAATGATGCTCAGCCGGTGATGGGCCGCCACGATCTGGCTTTCCCACACGTCGTCACCATGGGCAATTGAATCGGCCAGAGCCCGCTTTTCGAGATCCACATAATAGTCCGTGACCTCGATGAGTTCCTCGCGCGATACCTGGGCGACCTTGAAGCCCTTGCCGACCTCAACGGTAACGAAACCCTCCGATACCAGTTGCGAAAGTGCCTCGCGCAAGGTGCCAATGCCGACCTCATAGCGCTTGGTCAGATCAGCGAATTTGAGCTTTGAATCCGGCAAAAAGACATTGCTGACAATGTCATCGCGCAAACGCGCCACAATATCGCGTCCGGCGGATGGCTCGATCCGCTGGGTTTCACGACGTCCGGCTCTTTTGAGATCCTCGGTCAGGGCTATTCCCCTTAGCTCTGGCTGCAAACGGTCCACCTGACTAAGTCATATTTTCGAAACTTTCAACGTCAATCAGATTTTCGAAAACCACGAAGGGTACGGGTTTTGCGGGCCGCTCTGGAAAAATCCGAGCAAACTCATCGACATGGGTTTCACTTCACGCTAATTCCATTATAGGTTTATTTTCGAAACATTTGAGGATTTCGAATGCGCTACCTTTCCTTTGTCCACGACGGCATCTCCTCCTGGGGCATGCTGGGGGAATCCGGCATTGTCGATCTGGGACAGCATCTGGGCGCGCAGTTCCCCGATTTACGCAGCTACATTGCTGCTGGGTATCCGGATGCCGCATTGCTGGCCGCCCTGCCCGCAGCGGTTGCACTGGAAACGGTGACACTAGCGCCGGTCATCCCCAATCCCGAAAAGATCGTGATGGCGGCGCTTAACTATTATGAACCGGGTCAGGATCGTGACGACAAGCCCGATTATCCCGTGCTGTTCCTGCGGCTGCCCGCTTCCCAGATTGGCCATGGCGCCCCCCTGATCCAGCCGAGGTCTTCGCAGAAGCTGGATTATGAGGGCGAACTGGCGGTGATCATCGGCAAGGGCGGACGCCATATTGCCCGCGAAGAGGCGCAGTCTCATGTGGCGGGCTACGCCATCTACAATGATGGCAGCGTGCGCGACTGGCAGCGCCACAGCCACCAGTTCACGCCGGGCAAGAATTTTGTCGGCACGGGCGCCTTCGGGCCATGGATGGTAAGCAGCGACGCCTTGTCGCTGCCGCCCGAGGGGCTGTCGCTGGTGACCCGCGTCAATGGCGTGGAAAAGCAGCGCACAGACACATCGCGCATGATCTTCGACGTGCCCTATCTAATTTCCTACATCTCCACATTCACCCCGCTGGAGCCTGGCGACGTCATCGTGACCGGCACCTGCAAGGGCTTTGGCGCCACGCGCACGCCACAGGAATTCCTTACCCCCGGCGATCTGGTGGAAGTCGAGATCGACGGACTTGGCCTGCTCGCCAATCGCGTGGCTGTAGAGGTCTCGTAGGGCACAAACAGGCCACACCAGCAGCCCGCAAAGCCGCCCGAAACGACGCCCTTCTTTCAATCATGGGCAAAGTTTCGAAAATAATTGCGAGTGTGGAATGTGTATGTTACACCGCTTCAAGAATTCGAGTTTGCGCCACCGGGAGGGTGTTTTGAGCTATCTGGTAAATGCAATTGGCCATATCCAGCTGAACGTAACGGTAATGGATGAGCTGGTTAGCGAAGCGACCGACATCCTCGGCCTGCACGTCACCCGCTGCACTGACAACCAGACATGGTTGTCGTCCAATGGCCGACAGGCCGAACTGGTGCTGCACAAGGCGGCCGAAAATTCTGTCCGTTCCATCGGCTTTGAAGCTGTCTCGACCGCTGCAGTCGCCGAAGCGGCCAGCCGCGTGGCAGATGCCGGTTGCCGACTGATTTCGGAAAAGCCAACTCTGGACTGCTGTGCTGCGGGCATCGTGTTCGTGACGCCGCAGGGCCACACTTTCGAGATCCACACCCCGATTGCCGACAAGATCTATGATCGCCGCCACTATAGCGCCGGCGTGGGCGCTGTGCGGCTTGACCATATCAACCTGACCTCGCCAGAACCTGCCGAGACCCGCACGCAGCTTGAGCAGATCATGGGTCTGCGCCTGACCGAGAAGATGGTCGATGACAGCCTGAGCTGGATGCGCGGCGGCAATCAGCTGCACCACATTCTGGGCATTGTTCGCGGCCCTACCGGCGTACACCACTACTCGTTCGAACTGGCTGAATTTGGCGATTACTGCCGTCTGGGTGATCGTCTGGATACCGTCGGCAAGGAGTTCGTCTGGGGTCCGGGGCGTCACCGTCCGGGTGACAATACCTATGCCTATTACATCGACGCCTGCGGCGCGATGGTCGAGCTCGCCAGCGGCATGGCCATGGTAGCGGACGACGACAATTTCGAGCCCAATATCATTACCGCGCTCAAGCGCCCGGAAAATGTCCGCGTGATGAATGTGTGGGGCACACCGGCCCCCGCGCCCTGGCTTGCCCACAGCTTCCCGTACGCCAAGCCTGCCGCCTGATCGCGGCGCGCCCCACTATTGTTGAAGGAATACCGATGCCAACACTTGGCGTATTAGAAGGATCACTGCGCAAGGCGTCGCTATCTCGCGCTGTCGCCCGTTCGACGACTGATCTGGCGCCCGAAGGGCTCGACGTCGTGCTGATGCCCAATCCGGGCACCCTGCCCCTGTTCAATCAGGACGTGCTTGACGAAGGCATGCCAGCCGCCGTTTCGGCGCTGGCCGATGCATTGGCAGGCATTGATGCCCTGCTCATCGTGACACCGGAATATAACTGGTCGATCCCGGGTGGCCTGAAGAATGCCATCGACTGGGTCTCCCGCCTCAAGCCCAATCCGCTTGAAGGCATGCCCGTGGCAATCTGGAGCGTTTCGCCCGGCATTCTGGGCGGTGCACGCGTGCATGAAAGTCTGCGCCACGTTCTGCACTCGCAGGACATGGTCATCATGGCCAAACCCGAAGTGCAGGTTGCCGGGGCCAGGAGCAAGGTCGACGTGGCCGCAGGCACCGTCACCGATCAGGTGACGCGCGATTTCCTGAGCGCCCACCTCACCCGCCTGAACGCCATTATTCAGGTCGCAGCCCAAAAGGATGCGGCAATTGCCTAGTCAAACTCCGGCTCACTCGCACGCCACCGGAAAGGAAATGCCATGGAATACCCACTGAGTTTCATGTCAGACGGCCTCAAGCTGTCGGGCGTGTTGCACGTTCCGGCAGGGCGCAAGCCGGGCCAGAAACTGCCAACCTTCATCGTGCTGCACGGCTTTGTGGGCACCAAGGACAAGTCGCATGTCGAACTTGTCGCGCGGATGATCGAGGATATGGGCTATTGTGCGTTCCGCATCGATTTCCGCGGTTGCGGCGAGAGCGAAGGCGCGCGTGGCGAGGTACGCTGCTTTGACCAGGTTGCCGATACCAAGAATGCCCTGACCTTCATCGCCGAGCGCGAAGAGGTTGATGCCGAACGGATTGGCGTGACCGGGCACAGCTTTGGTGCTGCCGTGGCCATCTTTGCCGGTGGCATCGACGAGCGCATTGCAGCGGTGGTTTCGTTCTGCGGCTGGGGTGATGGCGAGCGCAAGTTCCGCGGTCAGCATCCAACGCCCGAAGCGTGGACGCGCTTTACCGAGATTCTCGATCGCGGCCGCAAGCAGAAGGAAGAGACGGGCGAAAGCCTGTGGGTCTCGCGCTTCGATGTGGTGCCGATTCCCGAAGAGCTGCGCGCCAACCTGTCGCCCAAGGCGCAGTTTGAAGTGCCCGTGGAAACCGCGCTGAGCATGTACTCCTTCCGGGCCGACGATGTTGTCGCCAATATCGCGCCGCGCCCGCTGCTGCTGTTCCATACCGCCAATGACGTGATCACCCCGATGGAGCAGTCGATCCGGCTGTTCGAAAAGGCCGGCAAGAATGCCGAACTGATGATCCCGACCGGTGTATCGCACTTCCCGCTATCGGATGAAGACGCGCCCCACACCCGCTCGCTGGTGCAGGCATGGCTCGACAAGCACTTCCCCACGCCACTGGCAAAGGGTGCCTGATGAGCTGCTATAGCCCCCAGGATCTTGAACACTTTGCGGCGGCTCTGCTGTCGGCGGGCGGGTTTGCCCCCGGCCATGCCGAGCAGACCGCCAAGGTGCTGGTCTGGGCCAATGCCCGCGGTGCGGATCTCGCACGGCGTGCTCCGCATTCCGCGCTATCTCGAAATGGTGCAGCAGGGGATCATCAACCCCGTCGCTGAGCCGCTGGTAATCCAGCGTGACGGCGCGACCGCCATTCTTGAAGCGGGCAATGCACCCGGCGCCAGCGCCATGGTGGCGGCGATGACCCAGGCGGTCGAAATCGCTTCGGGTCTGGGCATTGGCTGGTGCTCGGCGCGCAATATCACTCATGCCGGCGCGGTCGGTTATTATGCCCTCGAAGCCGCACAGCGCGGCTATGTGGGCATTGTGATGACCGCTTCGGGCCCCTTGATGGCCTATCACGGCGCCAAGGTTTCGGGAGTGTCGACCAATCCGCTGACCATTGCGGCGCCCTCGGGCGGCGATCCGCTGCTGCTCGACATGTCCACATCGACCGCTGCGCTGGGCAAGATCATGCTGGCCAAGGATGCCGGTACATCCATACCCGACAATTGGGGCCTGGACGATCAGGGCCTTGCCACCGAAGACCCCGCCAGCGTCAAAACGCTGACGCCACTGGGCGGGCCGAAAGGCTCGGGTCTGTCGCTGATGATCGAGGTTCTTTCGAGCATTCTGGTGGCCAATCCGGTGATCGCTGCGGCGCTTGAAGGCGGCACGGCGCGGATGAACGGGCTGGCCCTGGCGATCAAGGTTTCGGCCTTTGGCGACGGCGCAGCCTTCCGCAATGAAATTGACCGGCTGGCAACCAATCTGCGCCAGTTGCCTCGCGCTGCGGGCATTGATGCCATTCTGATGCCCGGTGAACGCGGCTTCAGGACGGCACAGCAGCGCCAGCGCGATGGCATTCGTCTGGCCACAGGAACCCACAAACGCCTGACTGCCCTGGCTGAGCAACTTGGGGTCGCGGCACCGCGCCCTCTCGAGGACGCTTTATAGCCAAGGGCAAATTCTCTGGGAGGAGAAATACGTTGCAGGACACCGATCGGCCCACAATATCACTCTGGCGACGCCTTATCAGCGGCGCCACAGTGATCGTATTCGGCGCCGCCATGCTGGGCATATCCTGGTCCTATCCGACCGGCAGTGTCAGCCAGATGGGCCCAGGCTTCATGCCTCATGTCATCGCCATCGGGCTGATGATCATGGGGGCCGCGGTCCTGCTGGCCGATCTGCGCGACACCGGCCTGAGCAAGGGCGCCCCGCCCCACTGGCGGGCACTGATCCTGATCTCCGCCTCGGTGATTGTCTTTGGTGCGGTGATCACGCGCGGCGGCCTGGTGCCAGCCATGTTCGGTGCCGTTCTCATCTCCACGCTGGCCAATAGCCGCACGTCCATTGTGGGCACGCTGGTCTATTCAGCCGTGGTTACGTTGTGTGGCTGGCTGCTGTTCATTGTGGCACTTGGCCTGCCGATCTCGGCATTTGGGAGATAGGGCGATGGCTGAACAATTCTTCATGGGCCTGTCGATCGTGCTGCAGCCAGAAGTGCTGATGTACGCGTTTTTCGGTGTGCTGCTCGGACAGGTGATCGGCGTGTTGCCCGGCGTCGGTGCGATTACCGCCATTTCCCTGCTGCTGCCGGTGACGTTCTATCTGGACGCGACCACCTCGGTGATCCTGCTAGCCGGCATCTACTACGGGTCGCAATATGGTGGGGCCATCGCCTCGATCCTGCTCAACCTGCCGGGTACCCCTTCTTCGGTGGTGACCTGCATTGAGGGCTATCCGCTGGCCCAACGTGGCCGGGCCCGCTTTGCCCTGCTCACCACGGCGATCTCATCGTTTCTGGGCAGCATGTTCGGTGTTGCCGTTGTGGTGCTGGCCGCCATTCCCATGGCTGCCCTGGCGCTGCAGTTTGGCGCGCCTGAATACACCATGCTGGTAGCGCTTGGTCTGGTTGCTGCGTCACTGATCAGCTCGGGCTCGCATCTGCGTGCCTTCGCCATGGCCATTCTGGGCATCGCGCTGGGCATGGTGGGCTCCGATATCAATACCGGCCAGTACCGTTTCGTGTTCGTGCCGGATCTGGCCGATGGCATTAGCCTGGTATCGCTGGCGATGGGCCTGTTCGGCCTTTCCGAGATCATCCGCAATGCCAGCAAGACCGAACCACCCAAGCCGCATATCAATCTGACGCTGCGCGACATCTTCCCCAACCGTGCCGAGATGCGCGAGATGGCTGCCCCCATTCTGCGCGGATCGGGCGTAGGCGCCTTTTTCGGCGCCTTGCCCGGCACGGGTGCCGCGATCTCCTCGTTCATGGCCTATGCGCTGGAGCGCCGCGTTTCAAAGACGCCAGAGAAGTTCGGCACGGGGCACTTGCCCGGCCTGGCGGCGCCCGAAGCCTCCAACAACGCTGCTGCACAGACCAGCTTCATCCCGACCCTGACCCTGGGTATTCCCGGTGATGCGGTGATGGCGCTGATCATTGGCGCACTGATCCTGAACGGTGTTGTTCCCGGCCCCCGCATGATCGTCGACGAGCCAACCCTGTTCTGGGGCGTGATCGCCAGCTTCTTTGTCGGCAACATCATCCTGCTGCTGATCAATGTGCCGCTGGTCGGCATCTGGGTCCGCCTGCTCAGCATCCCCTATTACCGGCTGTACCCGGTCATCGTGCTGCTGATCTGCGTGGGTGTCTATTCGCTGCGCAGCAGTGTGATCGACGTCGCGCTGACGCTGGTGTTCGGCCTGATGGGTTACATCATGAAGCAGTTCCGCTTTGAACCTGCTCCTGTGCTGCTCGGCTTCGTTCTGGGCCCCATGCTGGAAGAGAACTTCCGGCGCAGCATGCTGCTCTATAGCGGAGATTTCAGCATCTTCGTGACCCGCCCGATCAGCGGTGTGCTGGTTGCGTGTGCCGTCGCCCTCATCGGTTTTACCGTCTTCTCGAGCATCAAGGCACGCAGAAAGCCGAACCATTCGTGAAGACATTCCGGCCTTTCATCGGTCTGAGGCCAGTCGCAATTTCACCAAGACCGTCCACAATTGGGAGAGGACTAACATGTTCAAAAAACTGGTAATGGCTGCGCCAATCTTGGCGATGATGGCAGGTACTGCCTTCGCACAGGATGATTATCCATCACGCTCAATCCGGTTCATCATCGGCTTCGGCGCGGGCGGCAATGCCGACACCGTGGCCCGTATCATCGGCGAAGACATGTCCAAGACGCTGGGTCAGCCTGTCGTGGTTGAATCCAAGCCAGGTGCAGGCGGCAATGTCGCCTCGGACTTTGTGTCCAAGGCCGAGCCCGACGGCTACACCATCCAGCTGATGGTTGGCGGTCACGCCGTGTCCGCGGCGCTCTACAATGAGCAGCCATTTGATCCGATCGAAGACTTCACCTTCGTGTCGACCATTGGCCAGTTCCCGTTCTTTGTGGCGGCGCGCGCTGGTGCATTTGACTCGATCGAAGACCTGATCGCCCAGGCCAAGGCCGCACCCGGTACGCTCAAGATTGGTCACTCCGGTGTGGGCTCGACCCAGCATCTGACCGGCGAGCTGATGGATATGGAAACCGGCGCCGACTTCATCCACATCCCCTATAAGGGCGGTGCGGCTGCTGCGACTGCCCTGCTGGGCGGCGAAGTTGATGTCGTGATCGATACCGGCACCGTGGTTGCACCACAGGCTGAAGGCGGCGAGTTCGACCTGCTGGCCGTGTCGTCCAAGGATCCATGGCCAACAATGTCGGATGTGCCATCGCTGTCCAACACTGTCGCACCGGGCCTGGACATCGTGTCGTGGACTGGCGTGGGCATGCCTGCCGGCGTTGACCCCGCGATTGTCGAAAAGGTTCGCAGCGCCGTGCATGCAGCTCTAGCCAATCCCGAAGTTGCTGACCGCATCGTGGCTCTGGGCGCATTCCCCAAGCCAAACTCGGGCGAAGAAATGGGCGGCATGATCGAACACCAGATCGCTGTGTGGACTGCCGTTGTTGATGCTGCAGGCATCGAGAAGAACTAAGAGAAAACAGGGGATCGGCCGTTTCGGCCGGTCCCTTTCACACGCCCGGGGTTACCCCAATTGGAGCCTGAACCCATGATCGAGAAGACCCCGGATGAACTGACCGCCGCCATGCTCCGCCAAGAGCTGTTTGTGGTCACCACCACCCCGGCCCGCTCGCCGCAGATCCAAGCCATGCTGCCCGAACACCTGGACTATCAGGTGCAACTGGAGCGCGAAGGCAAGCTGTTCGGCGCCGGCCCCCTGTTTCAGCAGAATTCGGACGTGCCCTATGCCGGCATGATCATCCTGCGCGCCGCCACTATCGACGAGGCGCGCGCCATCGCCAATGCCGACCCATTCCACAAGGCGGGACTGCGCAGCTACACGATCAACAAATGGCTGCTCAATGAGGGTAGCATGACGGTTACGGTTCGCTATTCGGACCGCAGCGCCGTGATCGCGCGGACCGCCCACGACACCAGCGGCCAGCCTTGAGCGGCGCGACCATACCAGGAGTTTGTCATGATCTATGAAATGCGCGTCTATCACTGTGTTCCCGGCCATTTGCCGACACTGCTCAAGCGGTTTGAAGACACCACACTGGGTGTGTGGGAACGCATGGGCATTCGCCCCGCCGGGTTTTTCACAACCGTTGTGGGAGAGTCCAATCAGGATTTGACCTACTTTCTGGCATGGGAATCGCTCGAAGAGCGCGAGCGCGTCTGGGGGGCTTTCACCAAGGACCCTGAATGGGTCGCCGCCCGTGCTGCCCATATCGAAAAATACGGCGAAGTCGTCGCCAAGGTGTCCAACCAGTTCATGGCACCGACGGCCTTTTCGACCGTCAAATAGCCCCCCTAGCCGAACCTGAATTTCCAAGAGCGAGCCGGTCTCATGAACGCATCCACCAAATCTTCTGCACCCGCCGCGGCTGGCTTTGACTGGGCCGATCCCTTTCTGCTCGAAGATCAGTTGAGCACTGCTGAGCGCGCTGTGCGCGACCATGCGCGGGACTTTGCGACCAATGATCTGTTGCCAGTGGCTGATCAGGCCTATCTCGACGAAGTCACCGATCGCGATCTGCTGCACCGCATGGGCCAGGCTGGTCTGTTCGGCCTGAGCCTGCCCAAGGAATATGGCGGCGCGGGCGAGAACTACGTCTCCTACGGGCTGGCAGCGCGCGAGTTCGAACGCGTCGATTCCGGCTATCGCACCATTATGAGCGTGCAGTCTTCGCTGGTGATGTACCCCATCCATGCCTATGGCTCCGAAGAGCAGCGGCAGAAATACCTGCCCAAGCTGGCAGCGGGCGAGTGGATGGGCAGCTTTGGCCTGACCGAGCCTGAAGCCGGCTCGGACCCGGGTGGTATGACTACCCATGCGATCAAGACGGCCGACGGCTATCGCCTGAACGGTATCAAGCGCTGGATTGGTAACGCGCCGATTGCCGATGTGTTCGTGATCTGGGCCAAGTCGGAAGCCCATGACGGCAAGGTGCGTGGCTTTATTCTGGACCGCGGCCTGAAAGGACTGTCGACGCCCAAGATCGAAGGCAAGCTGAGCATGCGCACCTCGATCACCGGCGAGGTGATCATGGAGAATGTCGAGGTCTCCGAGGATGCCTTGCTGCCCAATACATCAGGACTGGGCGGCCCGTTTGGCTGTCTGAACCGGGCGCGCTATGGCATTGCCTGGGGCGTGATGGGTGCCGCCGAGGATTGCTGGATGCGCGCTCGCCAGTACGGACTGGATCGCAAGCAGTTCAACAAGCCGCTGGCGGGCACGCAGTTGTTCCAGAAAAAGCTTGCCGACATGCAGACCGAGATCGCCCTTGGCCTGCAGGCGGCGCTGCGCGTCGGTCGGCTGTTCGACGTAGACAAGATGGCGCCCGAAATGCTCTCGATCATCAAGCGCAACAATTGCGGCAAGGCGCTCGAAATCGCCCGCATCGCCCGCGACATGCATGGCGGCAACGGCATCCTGGCGGGCAACCATGTGATGCGCCACGCGCAAAATCTGGAAAGCGTGAACACCTATGAGGGCACCCATGATGTCCACGCTCTGATCCTGGGTCGCGCCCAGACGGGCCTGCAGGCCTTTTTCTAGGCGCCTATCAATATCTGACGTCGTGGAGATGCCCGTGAGCGCCCCTGATCAACTTCCCCCTCTGGCCGGCCTGCGTGTCGTGGAACTGGCGCGCATTCTGGCCGGCCCCTGGCTGGGCCAGACACTGGCTGATCTGGGTGCCGAGGTGATCAAGATCGAAAGCCCGGAGGGCGACGACACCCGGAGTTGGGGCCCGCCGTTCATGGACCGTGATGACGGCAAGGGCGGCACCGAACGCGTGGCGGCCTATTTTCAGGCGGCCAATCGCGGCAAGACTTCGGTGGTGTGCGACCTGACCAAGGCTGGCGATCTCGCGCGGCTCAAGGCGCTGATCGCTGAAGCCGATGTGGTGATCGAGAACTTCAAGGTTGGCGGCCTGGCCAAGTATGGCCTCGATTACGAGAGCGTGTCGCAGAGCAATCCGCGGCTGGTCTATGCCTCGATCACCGGCTTTGGTCAGAATGGCCCCCGCGCCGCCCAGCCCGGCTATGATTTTTTGATCCAGGGCATGTCGGGCATCATGGATCTGACCGGCGAGCCGGACGGCGAACCGCAAAAGGTCGGGGTGGCCTGGGTCGATATCTTCACCGGGCTTTATGGCGTGATCGGTGTGCAGGCAGCGCTGGCCGAGCGTGCACGCTCGGGCAAGGGGCAGCATATCGATCTGGCGCTGCTCGATACCGCCGTTGCGGTGCTGGCCAATCAGGCCATGAACTACATGATCGGGGGCGAGGTGCCGCATCGGCTGGGCAATGCGCATCCCAATATCGTGCCCTATCAAGTGTTCCCCGCTTCGGACGGCCACCTGATCATCGCCTGCGGCAATGACCGGCAGTTTGTCGGCCTGTGCGGCGCGCTTGGCGTGGCCGAACTGAGCCAGAACGCCGAGTATGCCACCAATCCGGCGCGCGTCGCCAACCGCGTCGCGCTGACGGCCCTGCTCGATGCCCGCACCAGACAACGCAGCCGCGCCGACCTGATCGCCGCGCTGGGTCTTGCCGGTGTGCCGTGCGGGCCAATCAATACCGTGGCAGATGCGCTGGACGACCCGCAATTGCAGGCGCGCGAGCTGGCAATTGCGCCACAGGGCGTACCCGGCCTGCGCAGCCCGCTGCAATTCTCGCGCAGCCCGCTGGCACTGGAGCATTCTGCCCCAACGCTGGGCGCCAGCGACATGCCGGTGTGGTCAAAGCGTGATGATCCGGCCTGAGCCATCGCGGCGAATGTGATCACGTGCGGGTTTGACGCGCGCGAGAGCTTCGATCAAAGATGGCCGCCTTTGAGGCAGATCAGTTGGATTCCCGTCATGCCCGGGTCTCTTGCACCGCATCTTGCTGGACGGTTCAGGGATCGGGATTGCGTTGGCCAGAGTAAAGATCGAGCGCGGCTCCCCTGACTATTGGCGCGCCTCTGCTGCGCTGTTTCTGGCCGCTTTTTCCGTCTTTGCCGCCGTCTATTCGGTGCAGCCGCTGCTACCGGTCTTTGCCGTGGAATTTGGCCTCGATGCCGCGACAAGTTCGGTCTCGCTGTCGGCGACGACGGCCACGCTGGCGCTCTCACTGGTGCTGATCGGCTGGCTGGGCAATCGGTTCAACCGCAAGCGATTGATGTTGGCTACCATGCTGGCCACGGCTGTGCTGGTGCTGGCAGTGCCCGCCAGCGTGGACTGGACCAGCCTGGTCACGGCACGCGCGCTGCTGGGTATTGCGGTTTGCGGGGTGCCAGCCATCGCCATGGTCTATCTGGCCGAAGAAATGTCCAATTCGGCGCTCGGGCTGGGCATGGGGCTGTTTGTCGGTGGTTCGGCCCTGGGTGGCATGAGTGGGCGGCTGATGGTGGGATATCTCTCGGAGATGATCGGCTGGCGTGCCGCGCTGACGGCGCTGGGCGTGCTGATCCTGATCAATGCGCTGGTCTTCCTGCTGCTATTGCCCGCGCCCAAAACCCCGCGCGCGACAACACTGAGCGTGCGCCAATTGGGCGCCAATTTCGCCACTGTGTTCTCCGACAAGGCACTGCCCCTGTTGTTTTTGTGCTCGTTCCTGATGATGGGTGGCTTTGTCGCCATCTATAACTATGTCGGCTTCCGCCTGCTCGCCCCGCCCTACAATCTTGATCATGGCCAGATCGCACTGGTGTTCGTTGTCTATCTGGTGGGCACGTTGGGCTCGGCCTGGATGGGCTCGCTGGCCGGACGACTGGGGCGGCGCAAAGTGTTCTGGCCGCTGATTGTGGTGATGCTGACGGGATTGGCGATCACCCTGATGAGTTCGCTGTGGGCCATTGTGGCCGGCATGGCGATCATGACCTTCTCGTTTTTTGGCGCACATTCGATCGCCAGCGCCTGGGTGGCGCGCCGGTCCCAGGATGCGCGGGCGCAGGGCAGCGCCATCTATCTTCTGGCCTATTATGCCGGCTCAAGCGTCATCGGCACGCTGGGCGGCTATGGCTGGAGCCATTGGGGCTGGCCAGGCGTGGTGGGCTTTTCGGCCATCACCTTCACCATCGCCCTGCTGTTGGCCTGGCGGCTCTACATCCTGCCGCCGCTCAACCTGCCCGTGGATTGAAGCAGCAAAAAATTGCATGACGGGTGCCCGCCCGCGATGCGATAACGGACCACACCTGCAAACTGTCCGGAACCGCAATGCTGCCTGAAACCCGATCCAAGCGCCCGGACGCGCCCCGCGTGTTGTGGCCATGATCAACGGCGCAGCCGTCTCACGACGCTATATCCGGCTGAGCACGCTCAATGCGCTGATCGGGCTGAGCCTGTGTGGCGCGGCGGCCTATTTCGGTGGTCGCACGGCGTCTGATCTGCAGGCGAGCCAACTGGGCGCAGCGGCGCAGCAAATTCTCAATGTGCAGGCCGAGGCGCTGAACGGTGCGCTCGACAAGTACCGCATGCTGCCAGTGATGCTGGGACACCGTCCGGACACAGCGGCGCTGTTCGAACCGGGGGCGGACACGGCAGCGACGCGGCGCATTGCCGTGCAGGCAGCGGGTATTTCAGGCGCACTGGACGTGGTGTTTGTGCGCCCCACAGGCGCGGTTCTGGCGCGGGCCTCGGCCTCGGTGGCGGATGCTATTGCCCCTGATTCAGATCTGATGCGTGCCGCCCTGCAGGGGCGGCTGGGCCGCGACGAACGGGTGCTGGCAGATGGCCGGCGCACTTATGTGTTCAGTTCGGCAATGTGGCAGGGCACCACCGTGATCGGCGCAGTGGCAGTCTATGTCGACCTTGAAACCATCGAGGACAACTGGTCGCTGATCAACAATCCCATTCTGGCGTCTGACGCCTCAGGCATGGTGATCATTTCCAACCGCCCCGCCTGGCGGATGGCACCGCGGCCCGATTTCCGCAATACGGTGGAGGGTGGTGGCGCCAACCCAATGCTCGAAGAACCGACCCGTTATCTGGCCCGTTCGCGCTATCTGGCGCCGCTGAACTGGACGCTGACCGTCTTGCTGCAGGCCGCACCGATGCGGCTGGCGGCGGCCCTGTGGGGCGGGCTGGCAGCGGCGCTGACGCTGGGTCTGACGCTGGCCGTGCAGATGCTGATCAACCGCAACTTTGCCATTGTGCGCCGCACCAGGGCACAGCGTGCCAATGCCCTGCGGCTGGAACGGATCGTGCGCGACAGAACCCGCGAACTGCTCGATACCAATACCTCGCTGGCCTATGAGGTTGGGGAACGCAAGGCGGCGGTCGAGATGTTGCGCAAGACCCAGGCCGAACTGGTACAGACCGGCAAGATGGCCGCGCTGGGCCAGATGTCGACGGCGCTGTCACACGAGATCAATCAGCCGCTTTCGGCGGTCAAAACCTATGCGCAGAATGCGCTGACCTATCTGCAACGGGGCCGGCAATCCGAGGCGATGGAGAATATTGGCCGCATTTCGGAGCTGACCGACCGGATGGCGGCAATCTCCAAGCATTTGCGCAACTTTGCGCGCAAGCCCAACCCGACATTCGGCTCGACCACCATTGCCAAGGTCATCGAAGACGCGCTGCTCGTGGTGTCGGCCCGCTTGCGTGAGCAGAGCGTGACGGTGACCACCGATCTGCACGATGCGGGCTTGCTGGTGCGGGGCGGACCGGTGCGGCTGCAGCAGGTGATGGTCAATCTGATCCTGAACGCGCTCGACGCCATGAAGGGCCAAGCCGACCCGACAATTGCGATCAGCGTTGCGCAGGTCGAGAACACTGTGCAGGTCTCGGTCCGCGACAATGGACCGGGCATTAAAACGCAAGACCTCGACCAGATCTTTGATCCGTTCTTTACCACCAAGGAGGTCGGTCAGGGCCTGGGTCTGGGCTTGTCGATCTCCTACAACATCATCAAGGATTTCGGCGGCACCTTGTCGGCTCACAATAGTGAGGGTGGTGGCGCCTGCTTTGTGGTCAGTCTGGATCAGGGCGAGGGTGAACAGGTGGCTGCGCAATGAGTTTGCCCATCGAAGTGCTGCTGGTGGATGATGAAGAAGATCTGCGCCGGGCGACCAGCCAGACATTGGATCTGGTCGGGTTTCCGGTACGCACGACCGCCTCGGCGGAAGAAGCGCTCGCCTCGGTCTCGCGCGGCTGGCACGGCATTCTTGTGACCGATATCCGCATGCCCGGCATGGACGGCATGACCCTGTTGCGCAAGGCGGTCGCCATTGATCCCGACCTGCCGGTGCTGCTGCTGACCGGGCATGGCGACGTCAATCTGGCGGTCGATGCGATGCGCGATGGCGCCTATGATTTCATCGAAAAACCCTTTTCGGTCGAACGCCTGCTCGACTCCATTACCCGCGCAATGGAGAAGCGCCAGCTGACACTGGAAAACCGCGCCCTGCGCTCCAGCGTTGCCAATCGTTCCGATGATCTGGAGACCCGCCTGGTGGGACGGACGCCGGTCATGGTGGCCGTGCGTAAGCAGATCCGCGCCGTCGCGCCCACCCGAGCCGATGTGCTGATCGTGGGCGACACCGGGACCGGCAAGGAGTTGGCCGCGCGCGCCATCCACGATCTGTCGTCAGAGGAAGACCGGCCCTTTGTCGCCATCAATTGCGCAGCCATCCCCGCAGAGATGATGGAGGCCGAATTGTTCGGCTATGAGGTTGGGGCCTTTGCCGGCGCGATGCGGGCCCGGGTGGGCAAGTTCGAACATGCCCGCAATGGCACGATCTTCCTGGACGATATCGAGAACATGCCGCTCTATCTGCAGGCCAAGCTGTTGCGCGTGGTACAGGAGCGGGCCGTGACGCGGTTGGGGTCGCACGAGCCGATCGCGCTCAATGCGCGCTTCATCGCAACTTCCAGCGTTGATCTGGAGCGGGCCGCCAATGAGGAGAGCTTTCGCAAGGATCTGCTCTATCGGCTCAACATCGCCACGTTGCGCCTGCCGCCACTGGCCGACCGGGCCGAGGACATCCCTGCACTGTTTGCCCATCTGGTTCAGATCGTCGCCACGCAGTTGCGTGTGGCAGCGCCAAGCCTGTCCACCAGCTATCTGTCCAGCCTGAGCCTTCGCCCCTGGCCGGGCAATGTTCGCGAATTGCGCAATGCCGCCGAACGCTATGTTCTGGGCATTGATGGCGTTGAAGAGGCTCGTGCCGCCACCAGTGCAACGACGCTGCGCGAGCGGGTCCAGGCCTTTGAACGCCAGGCCATCGCCGACGAACTCCGAGCCCAGAATGGCAGCCTGAAGGCCGTCTACGAGGTTCTCGGCCTATCGCGGAAATCGCTATACGAAAAAATGGTCAAGCTGGGGCTGGACCGCAAGGACTTCCGGGAGGACTGAGGCCCGATCAGCGCCGGGTCAGTTCAACCACCGGAATCGTGCGTGTGGTCTTTTGCGCATAGTCGGCGAACTGGGGGAACAGGCTCGCCTGTCTGGCATAGGTCGCATCGCGCTCTGCTCCCTCAAGGATGCGCGCCCGAACCGGGAGCCGCTCAATTGTGGTGCCATCACCAACGGAAATATCGAATTCCGGCTGAGCGACGATATTGTGAAACCAGGATGGGTCCTTGGGACCGCCGGCATAAGACGCGAAGACGAACCAGCGGTTGTCGTCCTGTGGCAGGAACATCAGGGGCTGGGTGCGCTCGACCCCTGATTTGGCCCCAATGGCATGCAGCAGCAGCACAGGGGCATCTTTGAAATAGCCACCCGGCTTGCCGCCATTGGCATTGAAGTCTGCAATCACCTGATCGTTGAAGTCGCTCATGGTCCCTGCCCTTGCCTATGTATGTCGTCCAGACCCCAAAGGTGGGGTACCGGGTCCGACGGCACAAGGGGGCAGCGCCATTCTTGCTGAGCCATCAGTCCTTTGGCGTGAAGCCGGTACGGGTCATTTCGCCCCAGTCATTTTCTGAGCGGATGTATTGCCAATAGCCCTTGATGCGCCAGAAATTATTGAGCTGGCGATAGCCAAAATTCTCCAAAACTGCTGCGGCTGTCAGCACCGCCAGGTCGCGCGCCCTCGGAAAACGTCGAATTTCGACTTCTTCCAGTACCAGCGACGCCACACTGACGAACACGCCGAACACAAAGACAAGGGCGGTGTAGGCCAGCAGGAAATCGGTATCGAGCACGCCGAGCAGCCACAGCAGTGGCACCAGAAAATAGCCGATGACCTCAGCGATGGGACCGAGCACATCGACGATCAGCATTTGGCCAAAGCCCAGTATGCCGACGCGACCATAGCGCGGGTTCAGCGCCATGTGGCGATAGCGGAAGAATGCCTCAAGCGCCCCGCGCTGCCAACGCGCACGCTGGCGGCTCAGAACTGCCAGGCTTTCGGGCGCCTCGGTCCAGCACACAGGTTCGGGGATAAAGACGATGCGATAGCGGCGCTTGTTGTCGATCATGTAGCGATGCAGCTTGATGACGATATCGAGGTCTTCACCAGCCGACCCCTTGGTATAGCCACCCACGGCAACCGCCTCGCGACGGCGGAACATGCCAAAGGCACCCGACACCAGCATCAGGGTATTGATGTGGCTCCAGGCCAGCCGCGCCATGAGAAAGGCGCGCAGATACTCAACCACCTGAAACAGCGGCAGGATCTTGTTGGGTAGCCTGATCTGGGTCACCCGCCCGTTGTCGACCACTGAGTTGTTGACGATACGGATCGTGCCGCCCACGGCCACGGTCCGGATGGGATCTTCGATGTAGGGCTGGGCGGCGCGGATCAGCGCGTCAGCTTCGAGTACGGAGTCCCCGTCGATGATGCAGAACAGCGGCGCGCGCGAGACGTTGATGCCGGCATTTTGCGCGTCGGCCTTGCCGCCATTGAACTTGTCGACAACGATCAGCCGGTCAGACGACGGCGCGCTGTAGATCCCGCGAATTTCTTCGTGCTCAAGCTTCGCTTCATAAGCGCGTTCAACCGGCTCGAGCCCGAAGGCATCGATCAGGCATTGCAGCGTGTCGTCCTTGGAGCCGTCATTGACGACGAGCACTTCGTAGTTCGGGTATTCCAGCGCCATCAGCGAGCGGACGCTTTCGACCACATTGGCCTGCTCGTTAAACGCCGGCACGATCAGCGCAATAGGCGGTGCGACCTCACTATAGCGGTGCCAGAGTACTGCGGAACGGGCCACGGGCGGACGGCTGGCCAGGGCAATGGCAGCGGCAATCAGCTGGAACACATAGATGGCAGACTGCGCCAGCGCGACGAACACGATCACCCAGGCGGCGCCGCGCCCGATGGTGATGGCCAATGCGATGAAATCGACTTCGTTCATGCGCGGTTCTCCTCAGCCAGCAGCACCGCGGCACTTCTCTGTGTTCTTGAAGACGGACCCTGCGACAGCGCAACAAGAGTTTGCTGCCCCTCATCACCAAGAGCGCTGAGCGACTTGGCCGCGGTATAGCGGACGATCCACTCGTCATCATTGAGCAGTCGCGCCAAACCACCATTGGCAGCGCTCAGCCCAAGCCGTCCAGCAGCAGAAGCGGCTTCAAGGCGCACTTCCCAGGAGGGATTGTCCAACGCGGCCAGCAGGGTATCGGCGGAGCGTGGATGCCCGATCAGACCCAGGGCGCGAATGACGGCGGCCTGTACTTCGGTGTGGGGGTCGGCGAGCAAAGCTTCAATTTCAGCAATATAGCCGAACTGACCGGTGTGCCCCAGCGCATCGACGGCCGCAGCACGGACAAAATCAGGGAGATCACGATTGGTCGCCAGCGCAATCATCTCGTCACTGCGATCAGTGGGGACCGAGCGAAACAGTTCGATCAGGCGGCGCGAACGCTGGCCACGGACGCCAATCCTGGCAATGGCTTCGGCGAGCGGCGGCAGGGCATCAAGGCGTGCCAGGGCGATGCTGGCGGCAATACGGACCTCGCGTTTGCGGTCGTTCAGGGCGGCCAGCAACGCCTTGCGGGTATCCTGATAGGGAAAGGATGTCAGCCGCTCGATGGCACTGAGCTTCTGGGCCTCCTGCCCGTTGAGCAATTGGCGCCGGATTTCGTCAGGATAACCGGCGGCGGCCAGTACGCGCACAATCTGCTCGCGATCATCGCCACGCAGCACTTCGACAAACTGGAAGCAGACTTCAATCACCAGCGGCGCGGGAAACTGCGACAGCGCCTCGCTCAGCGCGTCTTCGTCGTGCGCGGCGGTAAATTCCATCAGGCTCTGACGCAGCTGCTTCTGCATGACAGCATCATTGGCCTTGGCCGCATCGATAAACCAGCGGCGCACCATCAGCGCGATCATCACCCCTATCGAGATGAGTGCCAGAATTGCCGTACCGATCCAGATCGACTGCAACATGGCTAGAACCTCACGCTGGCGCCAAGCCCGATGCTGGTGCGCTGGCAGGCTGCCCGGAACTCGTTGGCGGCATTGGCCCGCAGGGTCACAGCATCGCTCAGTGCCAGGGTGACACCGCCAAATACCGACTGCACGTCGAGCAACGTGTTGCCCGAAATTTCGGGCGCATTGGCGTAGCCGAGAAACAGCGTGCCGGCGTCGGTAACGGCCATATCGGCGCGCAGGACAAAGCCGTCGCTTTGAACACCACTATCTTCAAGCGTATGAACCCATTGCGGAGTCAGCGTCAGGCGGCCGTCAAACAGGCCGATGGCAGCACGCACCGCCAATGTGGTGGAGCGGTTCGCATCATAGATGGCGTGACGGATATCGGCGCCGATGGTCACCCCCACCGCCGCGCCTGTCAGCACACGCCAATCGCCGCCAGCATCAACTGACAGATGGGGCAGGAAGTTGGCATTGGCGGCTAGTGCGAGACCACCATAGAGCCCGATGCCGGGCTGGACCTGCGTAGCAATGCGCAAGGTTGCCTGCTGATCGCTGACGCCATTGCGGCTGGCGTTGCGCAATTGCAGCGCCAGGCTGGTCTGCTCGCTGGCGCGATAGGACAGCCCGACCAGAGCATCGATCCAGTTGCCCCGGCCAGCGCTGAGTTCGCTGTATTCGGTGCTGACATCGACCCGCCACGGACGATCATCGGCCACCGCCTGGTCGATGATCACCAGCAGGTCCGCCGCGTCCAGATAGTCAGGCTGGCGCTCCACCACGCGCTGGGCCAGCGTCCGGGCGCCAGCCCGATCGCCCTGGCGAAAACGGGCCTGGGCCAGGCCGAAGCGGGCGTCTTCATAGCCATCGGCCAGCATCAGTACACGTTCGAACACGGGTTCTGCCAAAGCGGGCTGGCCCGCACCGAGATAGGCAAAGCCCAGTTGTACCAGCGCGTCGGTGTTGTCTGGTTGCTGCGCCACAGCCCGCTCCAGCAGGCTGATCGCTGTATCAAAGCGTTGCTCGAGACGCGCCTGCGTCCCCTGCTCGTAGAGCGTGGCGGCGCTTTGCGCGGCCGCCGGGGCCGATGCGCAGAGCAGAACAATCGGGGCAGCCAGCAGAGCGACGCGGATCATGGGTTGGGTCTCGTCAGGTCAGGTATTTCTGGATCTGAGCCAATAGCTCATCGGGAATGAACGGCTTGACCAGATAGTCCGCAGCGCCCGCTTCGAGCGCCGAGACAATATCCTTCTCGCCCTTGCGCGCGGTCAGCATGATCACCGGAATATGGGAGAGGCTTGGTTCGTCCTTGAGCTGCACCAGCAGCGCAAAGCCATCAATACCGGGCATCATGGCGTCGAGCACGACCAGATCGGGCTTTTCAGCACGGATCTTGGCCAGCGCCTCTTCCCCGTCATGGGCGGTCAAAACCGTGTAGCCCTTGCCTTGCAGGCGAAACTCAATCAGCTCGATCAAAAGCTGGTCGTCGTCGCATATCAGAATTGACTGGCTCATGAAGGCGCTCCTGGTCGTGTCGGTCCAGACGATTGGCTACGCGGCTTCGGTGGCACATCAAGGGCAAACATTTGGCATCAAGGCATTTTCCAATGGGTTTGCCCGATCTCTCACAGATAGCACGCCACATGGTAAATGGCGCGTAAACGCAAACGTGCTTGTGAACGGCAAGAGCGGCACGCGTCGGTCACTTTCGAGCACGAGGGGCAGTCCAGAAAAGAATCAGGTTTGGTCCATGATGATTTGCTGGATTGCCTTGCGCTGACGGCGCGAGCGGATCTGGCGGGTGTGAGCGGTATCGGGCGAGATTGTAACGCCCTGATCATCGCGCACGATGGAGAATGTCCGCCTGGCACCGATCAGCAGATCATCAGAGGAATGATCGGCGATGATCATGATCTCGATCTCGATTGGCTCGTCGCGCGCCAGCAGGTCCTTGGGGGCTGGTCCCTTGCGGGTGCGCGTCACCCTTTCGATCAGGCTCTGGAACGAGCCGATCGAGGTATAGTCGCCGGGATGCAGCGGGCCCTGATGGGTGCGTTGACGCGGATCGTTGGGCCGCTCACGCTCATCGATGACCTCGAAATCGGTGACGCATTGTTCCCAATTTTCTCTGCCGGCACGCACCGTGGTCAGCACGCTTTCGAGATAGATGGAATCCGAGCTCATATTGCTGACAAAGCAGGCGGCATCCAGCCCTGAGCCTGCGGCGCGGTTGATGACGATCTTGGGCTGTGTCTGCCGACGGAAGCCGGCCAGAAATACCTGCAGATAAACCAGCCAGATGACCACCATTGTCATGTTGGTGGCCAGGCTCAGCATGTCGCTGTGCTGCGTTATCCAGTCGAGCATGGTGGCTGCGGTCCTTTGGCGGGAATGTCCAAAAGGCAAGATCTGCGCTGCTTTCAGCGTGGCTTACCCCGGCTTGCGCGCGCGCATCAGTGCACGTAGCTAAAGCCAGCGGGCAAGGATCGGTTCCATGCAGCGCTCAGTCGGTGCGAAACGCCGCGCCCTACTCGGCAGCCAGAGGCAGTTCGATCCAGAAGGTCGCGCCCTTGTCGGGTTCACTGTCGAAGCCGATGGCGCCCCCCATCTGGGTGATGATCTCGCGGCTGATATGCAGGCCAAGCCCACTGCCGTATTTGGTCCGCGTGGCCGATGAATCGGCCTGTGAGAACTTGCTGAAGATCAGCGGTGCGAAGTCCTTGGAGACACCCTGCCCCTGATCGGTGACCTCAACCCGGCATGTCTGATCGTCGACACTGAGGGTTACCTCAACCTGCCCGCCCACGGGCGAGAATTTTGCGGCATTGGAAAGCAGATTGCTCATAACCTGCTGCAGCCGGGCCGGATCCACCCTGACCTGAGCATCGACGTCACCGGCATTGGTGCCGATCTGCACGCCGAAACGGTCCGCATAGGGCTGGTTGGTTTCGATCGCGCTGAGGATCATGGGCGCCACAAACTCGCGCCGCATATCGAACTGCATCTTGCCCGAGGCGATCTTGTCGATGTCGAGCATGTCATTGACCAGCAGGATAAGGCGCTCACTGTTCTTGTTGGCGATGTCGATCAGGTTGCGCACCTTGAGCGGCAGTTCAGCGGCCATTGTACCGGCCAGCAGACCCAGGGCGCCGCGGATGGCGGTCACCGGGGTACGCAGTTCGTGGCTGACGGTCGAGATCAGCTCATTTTTGACCCGCTCCACCTCGCGGCGCTCGGTGATGTCCTGAATCTGCGCCACCAGATATTTCACGCTGCCATCGGGATTGCGCACGGCCGATGCACTCAACTGCGCCCAGACCGTATCGCCATTCTTGCGCAGATAGCGCTTTTCAATAGTGTAGGTTTCGATCTCGCCGTCCAATAGCTGACGCACCAATTGATCGCTGGTGGCCAGATCGTCAGGATGAGTGACCGTGCGGAAGTTCTGTTCGAGCAACTCGGCCTGACTGTAACCGAGCAGGTCGGCCAGCGCCTTGTTGACGCCCAGCCAGCGTCCGCTCGGTTCGAGCAAGGTCATGCCGATCGAGGCATGTTCCATGGCGATACGGAATTTTTCCTCGCTGGCGCGGAGCTCCATCTCCATCCGCTTTTGCGCGGTTGTCTCAACTGTAACGCCGGCAATGCCGATAATCCGGTTGTCGCCGTCGCGCAGCGGCACCTTGGATGTGCGATAGGAGCGGCTGATCTGGTCCGGCCCGACCGTGGTCTCCTCAAGATCGGTAATCGACCGACCGGTCCGGATGATGTCCTGTTCCTGTTCGAACAAAACCTGTGCGCGGGCAGGCTCGACCAGATCGAAATCGGTCTTGCCCACAAGCTGCGCGGGATTGTCGAAGCCGTTGTGCTGCACCACCGCCTGGTTTGCGGCGACAAAGGCGCTTTTGATATCCTTGACGAACTGAAAGTCCGGCGCCTGCAACAGGGCAGCCTGCAGGATGCGGCGCTCCCACAGCCCGGATCGGGCCTGCCAGACCGTAAGCCCCATCAGCGTGGTCGCCAGAAAACTCACCATGGCAACGGGCAAGGCGAGCGCGTGCATCGGCTCGTTCACCGCATTGGCAGGCAGGAAGGTCAGTGTCGCCCACACAAGAAAGGCTACCAGAACACCGAGCAGAAGCACCAAGTGTGGCTGCGGTGTGGCCGAGTCATTCCACTTGCGAAGGCCCAGGGCCCCCGCGGCTGTCACCACCATGTTGATCACCGCAATGATGGCCCACTCGCCCCCCTGACTGAGCCGATAGGCACCGGCGATCAATACCGAGATCGTGGCCACGACCGGCCCACCAAAGAAAGCGCCAACGGCAATCAGCCCGGCGCGCAGATCGAAAAACACGTCTGGTCCTGTCTGGATGGACATGACCATGCTCACCACAGCACCGCCGCCGATCAACAGGCCCGATATAGCGCGGCGCACCATCGCCGAGCGGCTATCGAGCCATATCTGCAGCTGCGACCAGGTGGAGGTCACGAGCGCGACAACAGCAAGATTGGCAATCAATGCCTGCCAGGTCGTATCCATCGCAAATTGTCCAATCAAACGGCTCGGTAAGGTCCAATCTAGCCAAATTAAGTTTCCGACCTGTGGACGACCTGCATGGAGGACAAAAACCTTGCTCGCTGCCGTCACTGCAGGACGCCTGCAGGACGATCGCAGCAGGCATTACGCCAGCAGACGCCGCCATATGCCTCGGTTTGTACCCAAATCCCCCCATGCCAGAGGCTTGATGTTACCAAATCCACCCATTCGGCGCTGCAGGTGACACATTTCCGTCGAATTTCATGGTGTCGGCGGTTGTTCTTTGTGTCAGCAGCAGCGCAGTGCTGGGGGATAGGTGCCAGCAAGGCACCACGACATTCGATTGGGAGTGAGACAAATGAAGACAATTTTGGCAACCGCCTTGACCCTTGGCGCGATGGCGCTGGGTACGCAGACTGCAATGGCAGCATGCGATGATGGCGAAATGGTCATCAAGTTCGCCCACGTGGTGGCAGCAACCGGTCACCCCAAGGGTGATGCGGCCACAATGTTTGCAGACCGCGTCAATGAAGAGATGAACGGCGTCGCCTGCATGGAAGTGTTCCCCAATTCCACGCTGTTTGACGATGACAAGGTGATGGAAGCCCTGCTGCTCGGCGACGTGCAGCTGGCCGCCCCTTCGCTGTCCAAGTTCGAAGCCTATACCCTCAAGTACCGCCTGTTTGATCTGCCCTTCCTGTTTGGCGATCTGGATGCCGTGAGCCGCTTCTTTGCGACCGATACCGCCAAGGATCTGCTGCTGGCCACTGAAGATGTCGGCTATACCGGTCTGGGTTACTGGTCCTCGGGTCTCAAGCAGTTTTCGGCCAACAAGCCGCTGCTGATGCCTGAAGACGGCAACGGCCTGAAATTCCGCATCCAGACCTCCGATGTTGCTGAAGCCATGATCAACGCCATGGGCGGTTCGGCTCAGAAGCTGGCCTTCTCGGAAGTTTACGGTGCGCTGCAGACCAAGGTCGTCGACGGTCAGGAAAACACCTGGTCCAACATCTACACCCAGAAGTTCTTCGAAGTGCAGGATGGTATCACCGAGACCAACCATCAGTTGCTGGCCTATCTGCTGGTTACCTCGACCGAATGGCTGGATCTGCTGGACGCCGAAGTGCGTGACCAGTTCCTGACCATTGCCGAGGAAGTCACCATCGCGGCCAACGACTCGGTTGCTGCGCAGGAAGCCGCGAACCGCCAGAACATTCTGGATGCCGGTGGCACCATTCGCGAACTGACCGAAGAGCAGCGCGCTGCCTGGATTGCTGCAATGAAGCCCGTCTGGGCTGAGTTTGAAGGCGATATCGGCGCCGACAACATTGCCGCCGCCGAGGCTGCCAACGCCATGTAAGACGACTGGTCCGGAGCTCCCTGGAGCCCCGGACCACCTCGCCTTGGCGCACAGACATTATTGGGGGCAGCATGACGCAGATGGTCGTGATTATTGCAGTGCTGATCGGGGCGCTGTTTTTGATTGAGCGGCGGTGGCCCAGTGCCGTTACCCGCTTTGAAGAAGGGACACTGGCCATTCTGATGGCTGCGCTGACCCTGGTTACCTTCACCCAGGTTGTGATGCGTTATGGCTTCACCACAGGCTGGGGCGGTGCGCTGGAATTCACCCGCATCCTGTTCGCCTGGCTGATCCTGTTCGGCATGAGCTACGCCATCAAGATCAATTCGCATCTGGGCGTGGACATCGTGCTCAACCTGCTGCCCGCGCGCGCGTCGCGCATTATGGCAGTGGTCGCGGCCCTTGCCTGCGTGCTCTACGCCTTCACCCTGCTGTATGCCAACTGGCTGCAGTTCTTCGGCATTGATGCCCGGGGCGGCGCCATCGATTACTGGGCCAAGATGTTCAAGGTGGGCATTGGTCTGGATGACCTGCGCTATCCCGAATGGGCGCAGGAGAGCTTTGGCCTGCAAGAGCGCGTGCAGCGCTGGATTGCCTATCTGATCCTGCCCACGGGCCTGGCCCTGTTTGCCTATCGCAGCCTGCAGGCGGCCTACAACATCGCCACCGGCAAGCGCCAATACATCATCGCCAGCCACGAGGCAGAAGACCTTGTGGCCGAGAACAAAGACGCGGTGAAGGACTAACACCATGGAATCCATCATTCTTTTTATCATGGTGATCACGCTCCTGTTCATGGGCGTGCCCATCGCCGTGGCTCTGGGCCTGTCGAGCGTTCTGACCATTGCCCTGTTTTCGAGCGACAGCATGTCCTCGGTGGCGCTGCAGCTGTTTTCGGCGTCGCAGAACTATACCCTGCTGGCCATTCCGTTCTTCGTGCTGGCCTCGACCTTCATGTCGACCGGCGGCGTGGCGCGGCGCATCATTCGCCTTGCCGTGGCCAGTGTAGGCCATTTCCGAGGCGGTCTGGCGATGCGGCAGGTTGGCTATTCCAAGGAGTTTTCGGCCGGCATCATCGCCAATGCCGGCACGCTGGGCATTCTCATTCCCCCTCGATCGTGATGGTGGTCTATGCCACCGCGACCAATGTGTCGGTGGGGCGCATGTTCCTGGCGGGTATCCTGCCCGGTCTGGTGGCCGGACTGATGCTGATGATCGCCATTTATGTCGTCGCCCGTCGGCGCAATCTGCCCAGCGAGCCGTGGCGCGGCTTTGGTGAAGTGGTGTCTGCCGGCAAGGATGCTGGTTGGGGCCTGTTCCTGATCTTCATCATCATTGGCGGCATCTATGGCGGCGCCTTTACGCCCACCGAAGCGGCGTCGGTTGCTGCGGTGTACTCGGTGTTCGTGGCGCTGTTCGTCTATCGCGATATGGGGCCGCTCAAGGGTCTGGCCTGGATCCCGGAAGGGTCCGCTGCCAAGACGGTGGTGGGCTTCAAGGCCAGCGTTTATGCGCTGGCGATCTTTGCGGTGTGGATGATCTCGTCGTTCTTCTTTCTGGGCGGCATGGATACCACCACCCGCATGCAGATCGGCATCGCGCTGGCCGTCTTCGTGCTGGGGGCCTACCCCTATGCACGTCAGCAGCCCAACCCGCTGACCTTCCTGTCCGGTCTGCCGGTCTGGGGCTACAATCTGGGGCTGATCGCGCGCCGTTTCGTGCCTGCCCTTTTCCATGGCGACACCAACAAGGCCATGGTCGACAGCGCCAAGACGACCGTGATGTTGATGTTCATCATCGTCAATGCGCTGCTGTTCGCGCACACCCTGACGGCCGAGCGCATTCCGCAGACCATCACCGAATGGATGCTGGGCGCTGGCTTCAACTGGTTCACCTTCCTGATTGCCGTCAACATCCTGCTGTTGATCGGCGGGCAGTTCATGGAACCATCAGGTCTGTTGCTGATCGTGGCGCCGGTTGTGTTTCCCATCGCGATGGAACTGGGGATCGATCCGATCCATCTGGGCATCATCATGGTGGTGAACATGGAGATCGGCATGGTGACGCCACCGATCGGGCTGAACCTGTTCGTGACCTCGGGCATTACCGGGATGAGTCTGGCGCAAGTGGTCAAGGCTGCCCTGCCCTTCGTGGTGGTGCTGCTGATCTTCCTGATCATCGTCACCTATGTGCCGGCGCTCTCGACCATGGTGCCCTATGCCCTGATGGGGCCGGAAATCATCCTCAACCGCTAGTGTGCTAGCGGCGCAAAACAACAGAGCCCGCGGTCAGTGACCGCGGGCTTTTTGGTTTGCTGGCGGCGCTGCCCAAGGCTCAGGACTGAAGGTCGTGCAGTTGCACGCTCTGGGCCGCGCTTTCGAGCAGGGTCTTGGCGACCAGAGCCTCTTCCTTGGCCCCCTTGAGATCGACGCGGAGCATCACCGCGCTGGGAAAGCGCAAGCGCAGATCACCCAGCGTGGCCGCACTGAGGGCGGGTCGGTCGTGACCGGGACCCATTTCTGCAACCGCCTGGGCAATGGGACAGGATACACAGCGGCTGATCCCCTGGCTGGCCAGCCGCGTCGCGACAGCATCCAGATCAGCGGTGGTGGCGAAGATACCGATGGCAGCGCGACGACGGGCCTCGGACATGGTCATACTCTGCCAGATCAATGATCGGTGCCGTCGCATTCAGCAAGCTGGCGCAGACGTTCCAGGCTACGCACCTGAAAGCTGCCCCGATCGGGAAGATCGATGATGCGCAGGGTGCGCAGGCGGGTCATGTTGCGGCTGACGGTCTCGATGGTCAGGCCAAGATAGTCAGCAATGTCGGCGCGACACATGGGCAGGGCCAGACGCTGCGCAACTGGATCGGGCGCCTTGCGGGCCATGGTCAGCAGGAAGCTGGCGATACGCTCGATGGCGGTCTTGCGGCATAGCAGCAGGGACAGATCCTGCAGGGTCTCAACTTCGCCGCGGGCAACTTCAAGCAGCTTTTCGGCCAGTTCGGGGCGCTCGCGCATGGCGCGCAGCAGGGATTGCTTGTGGATGACGCGCACCCGGGTCGTGGTCAGTGCATCGCAATCGAAGCGATAGGTGTCACCCTGGCAGAAGCCGACAATGTCACCGGGAAAGGCGAACGCCACGATCTGGCGGCGCCCATCGGGGAAAATCTTGTAGGCGCGCACTGCGCCACTGAGAACTTCATAAAATGCGGTGGTTTCATCGCCTTCCCGGAAAAGGGCGTCATAAGGCGCCAGCAACCGCACGCCGCCTGTGCTGCCGCCTTCGGCTGGCCAAGGGGTCGGAGTCTGAGCTGGTGACGCAATAGTGGAAAGCTGCATGATGAATCCTCGATTCCCGCAAATCACTGTGGACGTGGGCTATAAGAGGGGCGGCGTGTAAGCTGCGTACGCGGCCTTTGTAATCAATTGTAACGGGGAGCATGGGCAGCCGCCCGGCCGACCAGGAGTGCATTTCCGGCATGAGCGACAATCAGAGCCACATACTGGTGGTGGATGACGACGATCAGGTGCGCCTGATGTTGCGGCGTTGCTTTGAAGATGAGGGCTACCGGGTCAGCGAAGCCACCGATCAGAGCGGCGTCGATGCCGCGCTCGACACCGGGATCGATCTGATGACGCTTGATCTCAATCTGGGCGGCACCGATGGGCTGACCATTGCCCGCCAGGTGCGACAGAACTGGGATCTGCCCATCATCA
This sequence comes from Devosia sp. J2-20, assembly GCF_055808475.1. Lineage (NCBI taxonomy): Bacteria > Pseudomonadati > Pseudomonadota > Alphaproteobacteria > Hyphomicrobiales > Devosiaceae > Devosia > Devosia sp. J2-20. The sequence goes on from NZ_CM147870.1 coordinate 2,239,940, forward strand.
TGATCACCGGCAAGGGCGACATGATCGACCGCATTGTGGGGCTGGAGATCGGCGCCGATGACTATATCGCCAAGCCCTTTCATTTGCGCGAAGTGCTGGCACGCGTCCGCTCCGTGCTGCGCCGCAGCGGTCCGCGGGAGACAGCAAGTGCTGCAACGGCCGCGCCGACCGCCTGCATCCGGTTTGATGGCTATGCGCTGGATATGGATCGCCGCTCGCTACAAGGGAGCGCTGGAGCCATTCGCCTGACCAGTGGCGAATTCGATCTGCTGGCGCTGTTCGCCCGCCACCCGCATCGCGTGCTCAGTCGCGACCAGATCATGGACATGCTCAAGGGCCATGACTGGGCGCCCAATGATCGCAGCATCGACAACCAGATCGCCCGACTGCGCAAGCTGATCGAGGTCAATGCCCGCGAACCGCTGCTGATCAAGACCGTGCGCGGCGCTGGCTATTGCTTCACCCCGCACTCAATCGAGGCCTGAGCTAGCTCTTGAGCGCTGTGTCGATGGCATCCGCCAGATCTGCCAGACGGTATGGCTTGCGCAGGATTTTCAGTTTCTCGCCATGCTCGGGGGCGTCCCGCGACATCTCCTCGGCATAGCCCGAGGTCAACAGCACCGGCATGCTGGGATATAGCGCCTGCACCTTGGCGCGCAGCTCGAAACCACTCATCCCCCCGGGCATCACCACGTCCGAGAACAGCAGATCGGCCAGCTTTCCCGAAGCGAGCAGTTCGATGGCTTCGGCGCCGCTAGCTGCTGAAATGACGGTATAGCCCAGTTGCGTCAGCCGGGTCACGGTGAGCTTGCGCACCCGCTCATCATCCTCAACCGCCAGAATGGTCTGACCTGCCCCAGCCAGCGCCTCCAGCTCGGAGTCAGCGACAACCACGGGCTCAACCCTGTGACGGGGCAGGAAAATGCTGACAATCGTGCCCTTGCCCGGACCGCTATCGATGGTCGCCAGTCCACCAGACTGCTTGGCAAAGCCGTAGATCATGGAGAGCCCCAGACCGGTGCCGCGCCCCTGTTCCTTGGTGGTAAAGAAGGGCTCGAAGGCCCGTTCACGCACGGATCTCGCTCATGCCCTCGCCCGAATCCGAAACGGTCAGGCGAACATAATCACCGGGAGAGAGACCATCGAGCTGCTGGCCCATCTCCTCGTCGACCACCGCATTGCTGGTCTCGATGACCAGCCGTCCGCCCTCGGGCATGGCGTCGCGGGCATTGACGGTCAGATTGACGATGGCACTTTCAACCTGTGAAGGGTCGACCCGCACCGGCCAGAGGCTGGGGGTCAGTGCATTGGAGAGATAGATCGTCTCACCCAATGTGCGGTGCAGCATGTCTGTCAGCCCGAGCACGAAGCTGTTGAGATTGATGCTCTCGGGCTCAAGATGAGAGCGGCGGGCAAAGGCCAGCAACCGCGTGGTCAGGCGCGCGCCAAGATCGGCAGCATCAAGCGCTTCGGTGGTCAATTCGCGCTGCAGCGGAGTGGTCAGCTTGCCTTCAAGCATTTCGAGATTGCCGATGATCACCGTCAGCAGATTGTTGAAATCGTGGGCGATGCCCCCGGTCAACTGTCCCATGGCTTCCATTTTCTGGGCCTGGCGCAGCGCCAGTTCGGTCGCCTTGTGCGCAGACAGGTCGTGGATGATGCCGGTGAAATAAGTACGGCCATCCATCTCGAATTCGCTCACCGCCAGATGCATGGGGAAGAGCGAGCCGTCGCTGCGTCGCCCACTGACCTCACGGCCAATGCCGATGATCCGGCGATGGCCGGTCGTACGGTAATTGTGCAGATAGCCGTCATGTTCGGCATGGTAGGGCTCGGGCATCAGGAAATGCACGTTGCGGCCGAGAAACTCTTCCGGACTGTAGCCAAACAGCCGCGCTGCGGCCGGATTGACGGTGGTGATGTGGCCGTGGTCGTCGATGGTGATGATCCCATCGACTGCTGATTGCAGGATCGACTGCAGCTTGCGGGCCTGCCCGAGCAGCGAGGAATTCAGTTCGTTTTCGTCGGACACTGCAGACACACCATGGTTAGGACTGTCCCGAGTCCTAACCATGCCGCCTGCCCTGCACAAACGAAAAGGGGTCGCAGACGCGCCCGGCCAAACGCTCACACCCTTGATGCAGGTCAAAAGGGTGCGCGTCGCGATTTGTTAGGCTGGGACATTAGCGGGATGGCCCACCTGCGCGTGGCCTGCCCACCACACGAGCTTCACGCTCGTTCAAGGAGGATACAATGGCACATGTCGTCGTACTCGGCGCCGGTCTCGGCGGCACAATCATGGCCTATGAGCTGCGCGATGCGCTGGGGTCAGAGCATCAGATCAGCGTCATCAACAAGGGGCCGGAATACTCGTTCGTTCCGTCAAACCCCTGGGTTGCTGTAGGTTGGCGCGACCGGGACGCGGTAACCGTTGATCTGGCGCCGGTTTTCGCCAAGCGCAATATCGACTTTCACCCGCAGGGCGCCAAGCGGCTGCATGCCGCCGAAAAGCGCGTCGAACTCACTGATGGACAGTCGATCAGCTATGACTATCTGACCATTTCGACAGGTCCGGAGCTGGCCTTTGACGAGATCCCCGGATTTGGTCCGGAGCACTTTACCCAGTCGGTCTGCCAGATCGATCATGCATTGCAGGCCAAACCGGCCTTTGATGCGCTGGTGGCCAATCCTGGTCCGGTGGTAATTGGCGCCGTTCAGGGCGCGTCGTGCTTCGGCCCGGCCTACGAATTCGCCTTCATTCTGGAAAAGGCACTGCGCGACGCCAAGGTGCGGGATCGCGTGCCGATGACCTTTGTCACCTCGGAACCCTATGTCGGTCATCTGGGGCTGGACGGGGTTGGCGACACCAAGGGCATGATCGAAAGCGCCATGCGCGACCGCCATATCAAATGGATCTGCAACGCCAAGGTCGACAAGGTCGAGGATGGCAAGCTCAGCGTGTCCGAAATTGCCGAGGATGGCTCAGTCAAACAGGCCCATGAACTGCCGTTTGCCTATTCAATGATGTTGCCCGCCTTCCGCGGCGTCGAGGCGGTCCGTGACATTGAGGGGCTGACCAATCCGCGTGGCTTCATTCTGGCTGATAAATATCAGCGCAATCCCGCCTTCCCCGAGATTTTCTCGGTGGGGGTCTGCGTTGCCATACCGCCGGTCGGCAAGACGCCGGTTCCCGTCGGTGTGCCCAAGACCGGGTTCATGATCGAATCCATGGTCACGGCCACGGTGCAGAACATTGCCCGACTGATCGCCGGCGAAGAGCCCAATGCGGTGCCGACCTGGAACGCCATCTGTCTCGCCGATTTCGGGGATTCCGGCATTGCCTTCGTCGCCCAGCCGCAATTGCCACCGCGCAATGTGAACTGGTCCTCGGAAGGCAAGTGGGTGCATCTGGCCAAGGTCGGTTTCGAGAAATACTTCATGGGCAAGATGCGGTCGGGACAGTCCGAGCCGTTTTACGAGCATCTGGCTTTGCAGGTGCTGGGCATCGACAAGCTCAAGGCGGTCAAGACCGAGCCTGCGGAGTAGCGCAACGCGCTGCCGACGAAATGCAGAACGGCGCCCGCGGGCGCCGTTTTATGCGAGCCTAGTTTACCGAACCGCTGGAATGGGCGCGGATGACGCCGGGGACGCTGGGCCGGCACCGCACATCACGCCGGAAATCGGTGGGCGACATGCCGGCAATCTTGCGGAATGACTTGTTGAATGCACTGAGTGAACCAAAGCCGCTATCCATGGCAACCTGCAGCACATTTGCGTCTTCCTGCATCAGCAATGCCTGGGCGTAGCTGAGCCGCATCAGATTGACATAGTCGTTCAGCGTCATCCCGGTGGATTTCTTGAACACGTTCATCGCGTATTTGGGGTGGATGTCGGCTGCGGCGGCGATATCGCCAGAATCAATATCCTCGCGGAAATTGTCGGCGATGAAGTCACAGATGCGCACCACGATAGGCGAGGAATGGTGATCCAGTCCCTCGACGGCGCTGACGACATCGGCAGGTCCGGGCAGCAGTTCGTAAGGGTCAAAGCGGACACGCTCAATGCGCAGCAGTAGTTCGTCCACCGCCATACCCGCCTTCATCGGGTCGCCAGAGCGGGCATAATCGTTCCATCGCGCAAAATTGAGCGCATCGGATGCATCGGTTGCCTTGGTCACCAGGGTAGCGCCCTGCATGAGTTTTGACTGTACGTCCTGGGGGAGCCGGAGGCGGAAGAAATGCACCAGCGGCAGGTGCCCACCGGCATAGATCAGATCGTCCGAGGAATCGTCGAGCCAGTGGGGCAGCCCGCCCCAGAACAGAGCCATATCCCCAGCATTGAAGCGGACATCATGGCCGCTCATGCGATAGTGCGCCCAACCGCGCACGATGTAATTGACCTCGACCTGAGCGTGCCAATGGGCTCCGCGCATCACCAGTGGTGATGAATGAAACATGTGCAACTCAGTCGGTAGTCGCTCCACCCCATTGGCTTCGGGTTCGTAATACGCCCGCGCCGCCATCTTACTTTCCGCCAACTCTGCATACCTTTTGGCATAGACGCCTTGCACCAGTAGCATAGCTTAGAAAGCGCTCGTCGTAAGAGCAAACTAAAAGGGAGGACTAATATGACTCGCATCGCATCTCACCTGAGCAAGACCCTCGCCGTCGCACTCACCGGTGTCAGCATGCTCAGCGTCACCGCTGCTTCGGCACTGGAAATCACCGTCTGGTGCTGGGATCCCAATTTCAATGGCGCGACCATGAAGGAAGCTGGCGAGCGCTATACCGCCATGCATCCCGACGTCACGTTCAACATTGTCGACTTTGCCAAGGCCGACCTTGAGCAGAAGCTGCAGGCGCAGCTCGCTTCGGGCACTACGGACGGGCTGCCCGACATTGTGCTGATCGAGGACTACGGCGCACAGAAATATCTGCAGTCGTTCCCCGGCGCCTTCGAAGCGCTCAATGACAGCGTCGATTACTCTGCTTTCGCACCCTACAAGGTCGAACTGGCAACCGTGGGCGACCAGACCTACTCGCTGCCTTTCGACTCCGGCGTGACCGGCCTGTTCTATCGCTCCGACATCCTGTCCAAGGCTGGCTATGAAGCGGCAGATCTTGAAAACATCACCTGGGACAAGCTGATCGAAATCGGCCAGGACGTGAAGGAAAAGACCGGCGACACCCTGCTGCCGATCGATCCAAACGACGCTGGCTGGTTGCGCATCATGATGCAGTCGGCAGGCTCGTGGTATTTCAACGCTGATGGCAGCGTGAATATCGAAGGCAATCCAGTTCTGGAAGGCCTCGATCGAGACCTATCAGCGCCTGCTCGCCGCCGGTATCTCCAAGCCGGTTGCCGGCTGGACCGAATATACCGGCAGCTTCACCTCAGGCGATACCGCCGCCACCTTTACCGGCGTGTGGATGACCGGCACGATCAAGGCCAATGCGGATCAGTCCGGCATGTGGGGCATCGCGCCCCTGCCCGCTCTGGACGGCGTCGAGGGCGCAACCAATGCGTCCAATCTGGGCGGCTCGAGCTGGTATGTGATGTCCTCGGCCCCCGAAAAGGACACCGCCATCGACTTCCTCGCCGAAGTCTGGGGCAAGGATGCCGATTTCTACCAGAAAATCCTGGTCAATCAGGGCGCTCTCGGTTCGCTGCTCGCGGCCCGCGATGGTGAAGCCTATTCGGCCAGCGACCCCTTCTTTGGTGGTGCTGAAGTCTGGCAGAACTTCTCGAACTGGCTGGGCGCCATCCCGTCCGTCAATTACGGCATCTTCACCAACGAAGCCGACGCGGCTGTTGTTGCGCAGATCCCGGCCATCACCAGCGGTGGCAATGTCGATGAGATCATCGCGGCCATCGACAGCCAGGTCCGTCAGCAGATCCAGTAGGCTCTGATCTGATACGCCGGGGGCGGGTTTCCCGCCTTCGGCACCTAAGGTCTGGTGCAGGCGGCACAGACGGCAGGCACTGACACGGCCAAACGGCAAGCAGGGGGCAGCAGGTGGCGCAATCCAATCTGATACGACGCGAGCAGATCAACGGCTGGGCATTCATCATGCCCGCTTTGGTGCTGCTGGGTGTCTTCATGGTCTATCCCATCCTGTGGTCGCTCTGGATGAGTTTCCAGGTCGGGCGCGGGATGAATCTGAGTTTCGGCGGTCTGGCCAATATCATCCGGCTGACCCAGGACACGGTGTTTCAGCGGGCGCTGACCAATACGATGATCTTCCTGGCTGTCCAGGTGCCGGTCATGCTGGTGCTGGCCATGCTGTTTGCCAATGCGCTCAACGACAGCAGGCTGTGGGGCCGCAGCATCTTCCGCACGGCGATCTTTTTGCCCTGCGTGACCTCGCTGGTGGCCTATTCGGTGATCTTCCGCTCGATGTTTGCCCAGGATGGCATCATCAACCAGATGCTGATGGCGATCCACGTCATTGCCGACCCCATTCCCTGGCTGGCCGACCCGTTCTGGGCGCGCGTTGTGGTGATCCTGGCGATCACCTGGCGCTGGACCGGCTACAACATGATTTTCTATCTCGCCGCGATGCAGAATATCGACCGCTCGATCTATGAGGCGGCGCGCATTGATGGCGTGCCGGCCTGGGCGCGCTTCTTCTACATCACCGTGCCCATGCTCAAGCCGGTGATCCTGTTCACCACCGTGATCTCCACCATCGGCACCTTGCAGCTGTTCGACGAGGTCAATCTGATCACCCAGGGCGGACCTTCGGATTCCACGCTGACGCTGTCGCTCTACATCTACAACCTGACCTTCAAGTTCATGCCCAGCTTTGGCTACGCGGCCACGGTCAGCTACGTGATCGTGATCCTGGTGGGTATCCTGAGCTTCATTCAGTTCCTCGCGGCACGGGATAAACGCGCATGAGTAACCCCCTCGCTTTGCTCAGCCGCACCGCCACCTATGCCCTGCTCACGCTGGCGGCATTCATTTCGGTGTTCCCGTTCTTCTGGATGCTCGTGGGGGCCACCAACAGCTCCAATGACATCATTCGCGGCAAGGCCACGCCCGGCACGGCCCTGTTCGATAACATTGCGACATTTGTGAACTCGGTGGATCTGCCCCGCATCCTGTTCAACTCGTTCTTCATCGCTGGCGTGGGCACCATCGCCACGCTGATCGTGGCGTCACTGGCCGGCTATGGCTTTGAGATGTTCCGCTCGAAGGCGCGTGAAAAGGTGTTCGGGGTGATGATCCTGGGCCTGTCGATCCCGTTTGCGGCGCTGATGATCCCGCTCTTCGTGATGATGGCGAGCTTCAAGATGATCAACACCTATCAGGCGATCATCCTGCCCACCGTGGCCTCGATCTTCATCATCTTCTACTTCCGCCAGGCCACCAAGGCGTTCCCGACCGAGTTGCGTGATGCAGCCAAGGTCGACGGGCTCAAGGAATGGCAGATTTTCTTTTTCATCTACATGCCGGTGATGCGCTCGACCTATGCGGCGGCGACCATCATCGTGTTCATGGCCAATTGGAACAATTACCTGTGGCCGCTCATCGTGCTGCAGACCAATGACATGAAAACCCTCACCCTTGTGGTGGCGGGCCTGACATCGGCCTACACGCCCGATTTCGGTGTCGTCATGGTTGGTTCGATAACGGCCACCCTTCCCACCCTGATCATCTTCTTCCTGCTCCAGCGTCGCTTCGTCGAAGGCATGCTGGGCGCGGTCAAATAAGGTTCAAAACCATGAGCAGCTTGAAGCTTAGAGGCGTGCGCAAATCCTATGGCACCGTCGAGGTGATCCGGGGGATTGATCTGGATATTGCGGCCAAGGAATTCGTGGTGTTTGTCGGTCCGTCAGGATGCGGCAAGTCCACCCTGTTGCGCATGATTGCCGGGCTTGAGGCGATCACCGCGGGTGATCTCGACATCGGTGGCCAGCGAATGAACGATGTCGATCCATCCAAGCGCGGCATCGCCATGGTGTTCCAGTCCTATGCGCTTTATCCGCATATGACGGTGCGCGACAATATGGGCTTTGCGCTGCGCTTTGCCGGTGTGGCCAAGGACAAGATAGCCAGCCAGGTCGATGAAGCCGCCCGCATTCTGGCGCTGGAGCCCCTGCTGGACCGCTTCCCCAAGGAACTCTCGGGCGGGCAACGCCAGCGCGTCGCCATCGGCCGCGCCATTGTGCGCAATCCGGAAGTGTTCCTGTTTGACGAACCGCTGTCGAACCTGGACGCCGAATTGCGCGTGCATATGCGCATCGAGATCGCGCGGCTGCACAAGGAACTCAAGACCACCATGGTCTATGTGACCCATGATCAGGTCGAGGCCATGACGCTGGCCGATACGATCGTGGTGCTGCGTGATGGCATTATCGAGCAGGTCGGCAAGCCACTGGAGCTCTATGACGATCCTGCCAACCTGTTCGTGGCCGGCTTTATCGGCTCGCCCAAGATGAACCTGATGGCGGGCGTTGTAACGGCATCGGGCAATGGATCGGTTACGGTTGAGCTGACCCATCAGGGCAAGGCGCAGGTTACCCTGCCCGTCTCCGACACGCCGCCGGCTGTCGGTGCGGCGGTAACCATGGGTGTGCGGCCTGAGCACTTCGGCCTTGAAGGCGCCGGCGGCGCTGAAATGAGCGTCAACATTGACGTTGCCGAGCATCTGGGCGCGACGAGCTATATCTACGCCAACACCAAATCGGGCGAACAGATCATCATCGAGCGGGAAGAGTCTCGCCACGAGCACGATCGCGAAAGCATCACGGTCTCAATCGATACGGCCAAGGCCTATCTGTTCGACGACAAGGGCCAGCGCGTCCGCTAGCGCTGCGCCAATCAGTTTTCCAATCCCGGCGCTTGGCCGGACTACTATCCGTTACAAAGGACCATTTTCATGGCTGAGAAAATTCGCTGGGGCATTATCGGACCCGGCAGCATCGCCAAGGCGTTTTTTGGTGGCGCCAACGACTCCCGGCACGGGGTTGTGGCGGCCATTGCGACGCGCGATCCGAGCAAGCCGAACCTGGCTACAGACTTCCCCGGCATTCGCGTGGTCAAGGGTTATGACGCCCTGCTTGCCGATCCCGAGATCGACGCGGTCTATATCGCCGTACCCCATACCGGCCACGCCGAATGGGCGATCAAGGCGGCCGAAGCGGGCAAGCATGTGCTGGTGGAAAAGCCCTTCGCGCTGTCAGCCTTCGAGATCGGCGCCGTGCTGCATGCCCACAAGCAGGCAGGTACCTTTGCTGGCGAAGCCTTCATGTATCGCCTGCACCCGCAGACCGCCAAGCTGATCGAACTGCTTAAATCGGGCGTCATTGGTGACGTGCGGATGATCCAGTCGAGCTTTGGCTTCTCCATGGGCAAGTTCCAGCCCGAGCACCGCCTGTTCGCCTCCAAGCTGGCCGGCGGCGGCATTCTTGATGTCGGCGGCTATCCCGTCTCGATGGCCCGGCTGATTGCCGGCACTGCCATGGGCAGGCCCTTCGCCGATCCGGTCAAGGTGGCTGGCACCGCCAAGCTCAATGCCGAAGGCACGGATGACTGGGCCGCGGCTGTACTGACCTTCGAAAACGGCATAGTGGCGCAGGTCTCCTGCGCAGTGATGGCCAATCTGGACAATGTGCTGCGCATTCACGGTGCAGATGGCCGTATCGAGGTGCCTGACTTCTGGTTTGCCGGTGGCGACCGCACCAAGGGCGTCGGCAAGATCGACATCATCAAGGACGGCAAGACTGAAACGGTCAGCGTGGGCGAAGAGCGCCACGTCTATTCGTTCGAGGTCGATGCCGCCTCTGAGGCCATCCTCGCCAGGCGGCAGGAACTGGCTGAGCCAGGCATGAGCTGGAATGACACTCTGGGCAATGCCCGGGTGCTCGATCAGTGGCGTCGCGATGCCGGGATCGAGTTCTCGGTCGAAACCAGCGCCAACCGCGTCAACACGCTGGCCAATCGCCCGCTGGGCGCCAATCAGGGCGTCATTCCCAAGCGTTCCATTCCAGGTCTGGGCAAGCAGGCCTCGACCGTGGCGCTGGGCTTTGAGGACTTCAAGAGCTTCGCGTCAGGCGCCATCCTGCTCGACGCATTCTGGGAGCGTGGCGGCAATATCTTTGACACCGCCTTTGTCTATGGCGGCGGCTATACCGAAAAGCTCTATGGCGAGTGGCACACCAATCGCGGCACGCGCGAAGGCTCGGTGCTGATCGGCAAGGGTGCGCATAGCCCTCTGTGCTATCCCGACGTGATCGCCAAGCAGCTGACCCAGTCGCTGGACCGGTTGCAGTCCGACTATGTCGATATCTACTTCATGCACCGCGACAATCTCGATGTCCCGGTTGGCGAGTTCGTCGACGCCATGGATGCCGAGGTCAAGAATGGCCGCATTCGCGGACCATTCGGTGGCTCCAACTGGACCCGGGAGCGCTTCGACGAGGCCGTGGCCTATGCCGAACGCACCGGCAAGACCAAGCCGATGGCACTGTCGAACAATTTCGCGCTGTCCGAAATGCTGGAGCCGATTTGGGATGGCTGCGTCACCTCGGCCTCGGACGACTGGAAAAAGTGGCTGACCGACACCCAGACCACCAATTTCTCCTGGTCCAGTCAGGGCCGTGGCTTCTTCACCGACCGTGCCGGTCGCGACAAGACCGACAATGAAGAGCTGGTCCGCTGCTGGTACAATGACAAGAACTTCGCCCGTCGCGACCGCGCGATCGAGCTGGCCGAAAAGATCGGTCACAATCCGATCCATGTCGCCCTGGCCTTCGTTCTGGCCCAGCCCTTCCCGTCCATCCCGCTGATTGGGCCCCGCACGCTGGGCGAACTCGACGATAGCCTCTTGGCCTTCGACATCAAGCTGACCCCCGAACAGGTTGCCTGGCTCGATCACGGCAACTAGCGGTTCCTCCCTGCCGGCCTTCCCCCACGGGGGAAGGTCAGGTGGGAGCAACAAACCAGCTTGGCAGGCGAAAGACCGCCTTCCGGTCCAGCAAAAAAAGCCCCCAATCTTGTGCTTCTTATCCCCGTGGCCAATGGCTGCGCATATAGTTCTGTCATTGCCTGCGTCAGAGCCCAGTCATGACGAGTGATGCGCGCAGGGACTGCCGGGGATGGGAGGTCGCTCCCGTCACGCGGGGGAAATGTGTGCTGCCTCGGTCTGCAATACGGCCAGCCATGCCCGACCCGTGCAAAGCCCCGGCGTGATGGCGAGGCGGCTGTCTCACTTTCACTTTATACCCTTGGAGGCAGCCGCCTCGCCATCGCAGCTCGATAACCGCATTCAGGCGGCGCTTTCGCGCGACCAGTTTCCTCGATGGGCCAGCAAGACGCACGGTTACAGCCATGTAGCTACTTGTCGGCGCCCGGGCCCTCCCCTATGTTCGGCGCTGCGGAACGATAGTTTCGCAATGTTCTCAGGGCGGGGTGCAATTCCCCACCGGCGGTAAAGGCGGCGACGCCAAGCCCGCGAGCGCTTCGTGCAAGCGAAGGTCAGCAGATCCGGTGTAACTCCGGAGCCGACGGTATAGTCCGGATGAAAGAGAACGGGACCACGCTGGCACGCCCCGCGTCCGCACCCTTTTAAGGGCCGGGCCGCGGGCGTTGGCGAGACTTCCCGTAACCCTGAGGAAACTGGTTACGGAAAGGACTTTTGTAATGAACCACGTTTCCTCGTCTACCCAAAATAGCGCCGTCACAGGCGCCCTGTTCATGGTGGTGGCAAGCCTTGCCTTCGCCGGCACCAACGTGCTGCAATCGGCGCTGCCAACGCCGGTGGAATATGGCGGCTATGGCATGAGCTCGACCGGCATGGCGTTCTGGCAATATGTCATCGCCTCGGTCCTGGCCCTACCGCTCATCATGCGCATCGGGGTGCACAATCTGCGCACCAAACACCCGGTATTGCACGGGGTTCGTGCCTTTGTGTCGGCGCTGGGCGTACACGTGTTCGTCTACGGCTTCGCCTCGGGCGTGCCGATCTGGCAGATGGTCACCCTGCTCGCCACCGGCCCGCTCTTCATCATTCTGGGCTCAACCCTGTTCCTCGGCGAACGCGCCTCGACCGCTCGTATTGGCGCGGGCCTGGTCGGCTTTGTCGGTGCCATCATCGTCTCCGGTGTCGGCGTCGAGGGGCTCAGCGCCTATACGCTGATCCCGATTGCGGCCGCTGCGCTGTGGGCGACCACCGACGTGCTGACCAAATATCTGTCGCGCACTGAATCGCCGGAAACGCTGACTGTGTCGCTATTGGTGCTGGTCACGCCCAATCACCTGCTGATCCTGCTGGCCGTGAACGCCTTCGCCTGGCTGGCGCCGACGCTGGTCCCCAACGGGCTGGCCACCGGCTTCCCCTTCGCCCTGCCCTCCGGCACCGGGCTGTGGCTGTTGCTGCTGCTGGGTGGGTTGACGGCAGCCGCGCAATATCTGCTCAGCATCGCCTACAAGGTCGCCGACGCGACCTATCTGCAGCCATTTGGCGATCTCAAGGTGCCGCTGAGCGGTCTGCTGGGCTGGATTGTTCTCAGCCAGGCCCCATCGATCTGGTTCTGGCCTGGGTCGATCCTGATCCTGGCGGCGTCGACCTTCATTCTGTGGAATGAATCGCAGAACCGCCAGAAACTCAGCATGGCCTGATATGCCAAGGGGGTCGCCGACAGGCGGCCCTTTTTCATGCCCAGTTGTCCCCGCGCGGTGGGCATATTGTATCCTGCTGGTAACCGGTTCAACGGGGTCCACCAGGGCATCGTGTTTTATTCCACCTTTGGAACAGGCTTTCCAAAAAGACTTGAATGCTGGAGCAGTTTGGGGAAGATGGCGGCGCAATAGCGAGGACCCGCATGTCTGAAGTCACCGCCACAGCCGAGCCACCGCAGGATTTTGATGCCCTGCGCACCGCGATTATCGAGCGCAAGAGCGAATTGCCCAAGCGGTTGAGCCAGGTCGCGGCCTATGCGCTGGATAATCCCGACGAGATCGCCTTTGGCACGGCAGCCAGCATTGCCCTGTCAGCCAATGTGCAACCGTCAACGCTGGTGCGCTTTGCCCAGCATTTCGGGTTTGACGGCTTTTCCGGCCTGCAATTGCTGTTCCGCGCCCGATTGAGGGAGCGCACCTCATCCTATGACGACCGGCTCAAGGCGCTAGAAGCCGGCGACACCACAATTGCCGAGAGCACCAGCCTGCTCAACGGCTTTCTGGCTGCCGGGCACCGATCCATTGACGCCATTGCCGCCGCCGTGGATCCCGATCAGCTGGAACGTGCGGTGACGCTACTGGCAGGTGCCGACACCATTTATCTGATCGCCAAGCGCCGCTCCTACCCCATCACCAATTACATGGCCTACGCCTTTGGCAAGCTGCGGGTGAAGTGCCAGTTGGTCGGCACCTCTGCGGGGACCGATGATGACCTGCTGGCCATGGCCACACCGCAAGATGCTGCCTTCGCCATCAGTTACGCCCCCTATGCTTCTGAAAGCGCGGCGCAGGCGCGGGCGCTGGCGGCGCGCGACATCCCGGTGGTGTCGCTGACCGACTCGGCTTTCTCGCCACTGGCAGAGTGTTCCCGGGAATGGTTCGAGGTGGTCGAAGCCGACCATGCCGGTTTCCGCTCGTTATCGGCGAGCATGGCCTTTGCCATGGCGCTGACGGTTAGCATTGCGGAAAAGCGGCGCCGGGGCTGACATTCCACAAATAGAACGCGCGTTCTATATTGACGAAGCGCCGGAACCTATGTTTCATAATCGGCATCCAGATCGCTGGATGAAGACTGATTGGCCGTTGGCCGCATGGGAGGATCGCCGTGACAAACGCGCAGCCCGAACACGGGACGAAAACGCTCGATGTCATTACCATCGGGCGCGCTTCGGTGGACCTGTATGGCCAGCAGATCGGCACGCGGCTTGAAGACGTCGGCAGCTTTGCCAAATCCGTGGGCGGCTGCCCCGCCAATATTGCGGTGGGCACGGCCCGGCTGGGGCTGAAGTCGGCGCTGATCACCCGCGTCGGCCACGAACAGATGGGCCGCTTCATCACCGAACAGCTGGCCCGCGAGGGCGTTGAAACTGCCGGTATAGCCACCGACCCCGCGCGCCTGACGGCGCTGGTGCTGCTTTCGGTCGAGGCCGAGGGCGTCTCGCCCATGATCTTTTATCGCACCGACTGCGCCGACATGGCACTGGACGAAGGCGATATCGATGAAGCCCTGATCGCCTCTGCCCGTTCCATCGTGGTTACCGGCACCCATTTCTCGCGCCCCAATAGCGAAGCGGCGCAGAAAAAGGCGATCCGTATTGCCAGGGCCAGTGGCGCCCGTATTGCCTTCGACATTGATTACCGCCCCAATCTGTGGGGCCTTGCCGGCCATGATGCAGGCTTTGAGCGCTATGTCGCCTCCGACATCGTCTCGCAAAAATACCAGTCGGTGCTGCCCGACTGTGACCTGATCGTCGGCACCGAAGAGGAGGTCCTCATTGCCTCCGGTGAAGCCGACCTGCTCTCCGCGCTCAGGACGATCCGTGGCCTTTCCTCCGCTACGATTGTCTTGAAGCGCGGGCCCATGGGCTGCATCGTCTATGATGGTGCCATCCCCGATGATCTGGAAGCCGGCATCGTCGGTGAAGGCTTCCCCATCGAGGTCTATAATGTGCTGGGGGCGGGCGACGCCTTCATGAGCGGCTGGTTGCGCGGCTGGCTGAGCGGCGAGAGCCACGCCACCAGCGCCACCTGGGCCAATGCCTGCGGCGCCTTCGCCGTATCGCGCCTGATGTGTTCGCCGGAATACCCCAGCTGGGCCGAGCTCGATCACTTCATGACCAAGGGCAGCCCCAAGCGCGCCCTGCGCAATGACGACGATCTCAATCATATCCACTGGGCGACCACACGCCGCCGCGCCTGGCCAAAGCTGATGGCGCTGGCGATTGATCATCGTAGCCAGCTTGAGGAAATCCCCGGCGCGACGGAAGCGTCGATTTCCGCCTTCAAGGAACTTGCCGTAACGGCGGCGTCACGCATTGCGGATGGTCGGCCGGGCTTTGGCATGCTGCTCGACGACAAGCATGGCCGCAAAGCGCTGTTTGCCGCCGAAGCCCAGGGCTTCTGGATTGCCCGCCCCATCGAGTTGCCCGGCTCGCGGCCGCTGCAATTCGAATTCAGCCAGGACGTTGGCAGCCGGATTATCGACTGGCCGATCGAGCACGCCATCAAGGTGCTGTGCTTCTTTCACCCCGACGATCCTGCCGCGCTCAGGGTCGAGCAGATCGCCAAACTGGGTGCCGCGCACGACGCCGCCCGCAAAATTGGCCGGGACCTGCTGGTTGAGATCATCGCTGGCAAGCATGGCACGCTGGGGGATGACACCATCGCCCGCGCCATGACCGAGATCTACGATGCCGGCATTCGGCCCGACTGGTGGAAACTGGAGCCGCAAACCAGTGCTGCAACCTGGAGCGCCATCGATCAGGTCATCGAAGCGCGCGACCCGCTCTGTCGCGGCATTGTGCTGCTCGGGCTTGAAGCCAGCCATGAAGCGCTGGAAGCTGGGTTTGCCCTCGCGCACACCTCCCGGCAGGTCCGCGGCTTTGCTGTGGGGCGCACCATCTTCGCTGCCGCCGCCAAGGCATGGCTGGCGGGCTCCATGAGCGACGAAGAGGCCATTGCCGACATGGCACAACGCTTCGGCGCGCTGGTCGCGGTGTGGGAACGTCTGGGCGATCACAAACCGGCCTGACATCCCTGCCCGCACCGTCTGGCTGTGATAGGCTTGGACACAATGACATGCAGGCGCCCATGGCGCCGACGACAAGGACTGAGGCGATGAGCCAGAACACCGTTCGACTGACAATGGCCCAAGCCGTGGCCCGTTTCATGACCATGCAGAAGACCGAGATCGACGGCGAAATCGTGCCGATCTTCGGCGGCGTGTTCGCGATCTTCGGGCACGGCAATGTGGCTGGTCTGGGCGAGGCGCTGCACGGCGTCAAGGATACGCTGCCCACCTATCGGGCGCAGAATGAGCAGGGCATGGCCAATGCCGCCATTGCTTATGCCAAGGCAAGCTTCCGCCGTCGCTTCATGGCCTGCACCAGTTCGATCGGCCCAGGGGCACTGAACATGGTCACCGCGGCCGCTTTGGCACATGTGAACCGGCTGCCCGTGCTGCTGCTGCCCGGTGATGTGTTTGCCAACCGCCTGCCCGATCCCGTGCTGCAGCAGGTCGAAGATTGGGGCGATGGCAGTGTCACCGCCAATGATTGCTTCAAGCCCATCAGCCGCTATTTCGACCGCATCACGCGCCCCGAGCAGATCATGCCCGCCCTGCGCCGGGCCATGCAGGTGCTGACTGATCCGGCCGAATGCGGCCCGGTGACGCTGAGCGTGTGTCAGGACGTGCAGGCCGAGGCCTATGACTATCCCGAAAGTTTCTTTGCCGAAAAGATCTGGGGCGTGCGCCGCCCCATGCCGGATGGCGATGAGTTCGCCAATGCCGCAACCGCGCTGATCAAGGCCAAGAAGCCGGTGATCATTGCTGGTGGTGGCGTGTTGTATTCTGAGGCTAGCGCGACGCTGCGCAGCTTTGCCGAGCGCTATGGCGTGCCGGTGCTGGAAACTCAGGCCGGTAAGTCCAGCCTGCCCCATGATCACACGCTCAATATGGGTTCGGTCGGTGTTACCGGTACGGCGGCGGCCAATACGCTGGCGGAAGAAGCCGATGTGGTTCTGGCGATCGGCACACGGCTGCAGGATTTCACCACCGGCTCGTGGGCCCTGTTCAAGAATGACGATCTCAAGATCGTCGGGCTGAACGTGCAGGCCTTTGATGCGCACAAGCATCGCGCCCTGCCCCTGGTTGCCGACGCCCGCGCCGGTCTTGAAGCGCTCAATGCAGCCCTGACAGGCTGGCAGGCCGACCCCGAATGGACCGACCGCGCCAAGGTCGGCAAGGAAGACTGGCTCAATGCCGCTGCCGAGGCGACCGCAACCACCAATGCCGAACTGCCATCGGACGCTCAGGTTATCGGTGCAGTGCAGCGGGCGCGCGAGAACGCCACGCTGGTCTGCGCGGCGGGCGGCTTGCCCGGCGAGTTGCACAAGCTGTGGAAGGCCGACCAGCCCGGCAGCTATCATATGGAATATGGCTTCTCGACCATGGGCTACGAGATTGCCGGCGGTCTTGGCGTTAAACTGGCTCGCCCCAATGACGATGTCATCGTCATGGTTGGCGATGGCAGCTACATGATGATGAACTCGGAAATTGCCAGTTCGATCATGCTGGGCGCCAAGCTGACCATCGTGCTGCTCGACAATGCCGGCTATGGCTGCATCAATCGGCTGCAGATGGCGACCGGTGGTGCCAACTTCAACAATCTGTTGAAGGACACCCACCATGTCACTCTGCCGGGAATCGATTTTGCCGCGCATGCTGCTGCGATGGGCGCTGCCTCGCGCAAGGTCGCTTCGATTGCCGAGCTCGAAACAGCCCTGCAGGAAACCGAAAGCACTGACCGCACCACGGTGATCGTGATCGATACAGATCCATTGATCACCACTGATGAAGGTGGTCACTGGTGGGATGTTGCGGTGCCCGAGGTTAGCGCCCGGCCAGAAGTAAACGCGGCGCGCGCAGAGTATGAGACCGCGCTCAAGCAGCAGCGGTCGTAAGGGAATTCAGACGATGAGCATGAAAGCCAAACTCGGCATGTCGCCGATTGCGTGGTGGAACGACGATCTTGTTGAACTCAGCGATGACGTATCGCTGGAGGAATGCCTGCGTCAGTCGCGCTCGGCCGGGTTCACCGGCATGGAAAAGGGCCGGCGTTTTCCCGATGATCCTGCGGTAATGCTGCCCATTCTCCAGGCGGCCGATGTCACGCTCTGCGGCGGCTGGTTCTCAGGCACGCTGGTCGATGAAGACCTGGCGACCAACAAGGCGCGCATTGCGCCAATGATCGAGCTGTTCAAGGCAGTCGATGCGCCCTGCATCGTTTATGGCGAAGTCGGTCGTTCGGTACAGGGTGACCGTTCGCGTCCTCTCAACACCAAGCCCAGGCTCGACGATGACGAGATGAAGGCTTATGGCCGCACGCTCACCGCATTTGGCGAATGGTGCGCCGAACAGGGCATGCCTCTCTCCTACCATCATCATATGGGGGCCGTGGTTGAGACCGAAGCTGAACTTGATACCTTCATGAGCCATTCTGGCGAGGGCATTCCCCTGCTGTTTGACGCCGGTCATCTGGCGTTTGCGGGCGGCGATGTGCTGGCCGCGATCGACAAGCACCACAAGCGGATCAACCACGTCCACGTCAAAGATGTGCGCATGGGTGTCATCGATGCCCTCGACCGCAGCCGTCAATCCTTCCTCGATGCCGTGGCGCTGGGCGCCTTCACCGTGCCGGGCGATGGCTCGCTGGACTTTGGCGCGATCGTGCAGAAGTTCGCGGACTATGGCTATGAGGGCTGGTTTGTTGTGGAGGCCGAGCAGGACCCCAAGGCCAACCCGCCTCTGACCATGGCCCAGCTTGGTTACAAGGAACTTATGCGCGTCATGACCAATGCCGGTTACACTGTGGAAACACAGGGCTTTCCGAAGGGCTGAGTTGTGCCCAAGGGGTGAGTTTTGCCGCCGCCATGTGCTACATCCAATCCGTTGGGATTGCAGAGTGAAGGCAGGTTGGCGTGCAGAAAAATGACATAAGCTGGTTTCGGCCGCTTTGGCGCCGCGTTGCGGTAACAGTGTTTCTGGCGATCTGGGTCGTCTGGGAGCTGTTCTGGACCCAGGACCAGTTCTGGGCCTTTCTCGTAGGCGCGGCCCTGGCCTATTCGCTCTATAATTTCTTTTATGCGTTTCCCAAGGAGGAGCCCGATAATGGCGACCAATCCGAACCTCCGCGTCCGCCCGAAGGGGATAACGGGCCAAGTTCATAACGTAACCCCGGCTAATGCCGGCTGGACCTATGTGGGGTTTGCCCTGCACAAGCTTGGCGCTGGCGACACCGCCGGCGGCGACGCTGGCGAGCAGGAATTGTGCCTGGTGCTGGTCGGCGGCAAGGGCAAGTTCACCGTAGACGGTGTAGACTTTGGCGAGTTGGGCGAGCGCATGAGCCCGTTCGAAGGCGCGCCTTGGGCAGTTTATCTGCCCAGGGGCAGTAGCTGGACTGTGGAAGCGACAACACCACTTGAACTGGCAGTATGTGCAGCCCCCGGTGGCGGCGACTACAAGGCCCATGTCATCAAGCCGGGGCGGCACCCGCAGGTTACCCGCGGCAAGGGCGCCAATGTGCGCCACGTCTATAACATCATGCCCGAAGATGACGGCGCGGCGCATTCGCTGCTGGTTGTCGAGGTCATCACCCCGCAGGGCAACACCTCCTCCTATCCGCCGCACAAGCATGATCAGGACAATTTGCCCCACGAGAGCATGCTCGAAGAGACCTATTTCCATCGTCTGAAGCCGCAGCAGGGCTTTGCCATGCAGCGCGTCTATACCGATGATCGCAGCCTTGATGAGGCGCTGGTAATTGAGGATGGCGATGTGACGCTGGTGCCCAGGGGCTATCACCCCGTGGCGACGACCGCGGGCTATGACCTCTATTATCTCAACGTCATGGCAGGCCCCAAGCGCGTGTGGAAATTCCACAACGCGGCCGAGCATGAGTGGCTGCTGAAATAGGTACTCCACGGCAGTGCAAGTTCGCATGAAAATAGTCGCCCTCGGGCTCGACCCGAGGGTGACTAGTTGGTAGCGCAGATGAGCGAATTACCGCCCCTGAAAGATCGACCGATCAGCCATCACGCCGGTGACTTCACTCACCTTGACGGTGCGGCCTTCCTTGACCGATTTGACCGCCGCGTCGGCCAGTGCCAGCGCGATCAACCCGTCGATACCGCTCGGTGATGCTGGAGATTTTGATTCCACAAAGTCGATGAAGGCACTGATTTCATGGGCATAAGCATCGAGATAGCGGGTCATGAAGAAGTCGTGCAGCGGTGGGCGCGTATAGCCACTGGCATTGGCGACTTCGATCGAGACCGGGCGCTGGTTTTCCGCCGAAACCGCGCCTTTGGAGCCATGCACCTCGATGCGCTGGTCATAGCCATAAGTGGCGCGGCGCGAGTTCGAAATGGTGGCGTGCTTGCCGGTGGCGGTCTGGAGCATGACCGAGGCGCTGTCGAAGTCCCCTGCCTCGCCGATGGCCTTGTCGACCAGCACCGAGGCCTGAGCGGTCACGGATTCGATCTCCTCGCCCAGCAGATAGCGGGCCATATCGAAATCGTGGATGGTCATGTCGCGGAAGATACCACCAGAGCGTTTGATGTAGTCCACAGGCGGGGCACCGGGATCGCGCGAGACGATGGTGACCATCTCAACGGTGCCGATCTCGCCCTTGGCGATCACGTCGTGCACGGCCTGAAAATGGGGATCAAAGCGCCGGTTGAAGCCAACCATGAGCGTGGCGGCCTCGGCGTCGACCACCTTGAGGCAGGCCTTGACCCGCTCGACGTCAAGATCGATGGGCTTCTCGCAGAAGACCGCCTTGCCGGCACGCGCAAACTGTTCGATCAGCTCGGCATGGGTATCGGTGGGGGTGCAGATCACCACTGCATCGATGTCATCGGCAGCCAGAATCTGCTCAATACTACGCACCGCGCAGCCATATTGGCCGGCAAGATCGCTCGCCGCCTTCTCGAAGGCATCAGCAACAGCAACCAGCTTGGCCTTGGAATTGGACGACACAGCATTGGCATGCACCTTGCCGATGCGGCCAGCGCCCAGCAGGCCGAAACGAACAGTCATGGGAAGTCTCCTGCAACAATAGAGAGCGATGCAACACATCAACCGTCATATTGTCAATTCAGAACATACATTCCATTTAGATCGGAAACCCGGCGTTGCGTTCACGCTTCGCGTGCGCGCTCCAGAATGCGCTTGCACTCGAGCAGTTCACGCATCACCTGAGACAGCTTGTCCCGGGATTCCTGATCAAGGCCAGCATTGGCCTGCATCATGGCGTCTTCGATCTCGGCCTCGTCACCAGCGGCTTCGGCTTCCTCGATCATGGGCAGGATATCATCGATCGACTTGCCCTCGCCTACGGCGATGACATAGCGGCTGCCCTGATCCTTGATGATGCGCTGCACACCCTTGATGGTAAAACCCTGATCATAGAGCAGGTGACGGATGCCGCGCAGCAGCAGAACATCGTCGGGACGATAGTAGCGGCGACCACCGCCGCGCTTAAGCGGCTTGATCGTGTTGAAGCGAGTCTCCCAGAAACGCAGGACATGCTGTGGCAGGTCCAGTTCCTCGGCGGCTTCAGATATTGTCCGGAATGCGTCTGGCGACTTGTCCACGAAGGCTGAGACTCGCTGGATGGCTTATTTTCCAGTCACAACCATAGATTTGTTGATCTTGGACTTCAACACGTTGGACGGTTTGAACACAAGAACCTGCCGGGGCAGGATCGGGACCTCTTCGCCCGTCTTCGGATTGCGGCCGATGCGCTCGTTCTTTGAGCGCACCTGGAAGGACCCGAAGGAAGAAAGTTTGACATTGGACCCCGAAATCAGCGCATCGCCGATCAGTTCCAATACCCGCTCTACCAATTCAGCTGACTCGGTTCTGGACAGGCCGACCGTGCCGTAGACCGCTTCGGCGAGATCCGCCCGCGTTACCGTCTTTTGCGTCATTCGAAACCCCGTGTTGTCCGAATGGCTGGGCTCCTCGGGCGGAACAATCGTTACCATCCCAGTCTTTTGTGCGGTTCAACTGGACCTGCCAAAGGTCGCGCCAAACCGCAGAAACCCGTCCTTCCAGTCAGCGCAAACGCGCCGCACAAACCCCTCATGCGGCAGAATTTTGCACCGTGTCCTCCACTAGAAAATGACACTAACGCCTTGAAACACCTAAGGTCAATCGGGCTGCGACGGCGTCTACCAACGAATGAGGGTAGCGCCCCAGGTGAAGCCACCACCCATGGCCTCGAGCATGACCAGATCACCGGACTTGATGCGCCCGTCGGCAACAGCAACGCTGAGCGCCAACGGCACCGAGGCCGCCGAGGTATTGGCGTGTTCGCCCACGGTCATCACTACCTTCTCAGGCGGCAGGCCAAGCTTGGCCCCTGCCCCTTCGATGATCCGCCGGTTGGCCTGATGGGGCACGAACCAGTCGAGGTCGTCCACGGTATAGCCAGCCTTGTCGAGCGTGTCATAGACCACGTCGGTGATCTTGCCGACGGCGTGGCGGAACACTTCCTTGCCCTGCATGTGCACATGGCCGGTAGTGCCGGTGGTGGACGGACCGCCATCGACGTAGAGCTTGTCCCAGTGATGGCCATCAGAGCGCAGTGCTGAGGCCAGAATGCCCTGTTCAGGCGCATCGTCTGCCAGTTCGGCCTTTTCGAGCACAACCGCACCGGCGCCGTCACCAAACAGCACGCAGGTGGTGCGGTCGGTCCAGTCGAGCAGGCGCGAGAATGTCTCGGCCCCGATCACGAGAGCCCGCTTGGACAGATCGTTCTTGATGTAGCTATCGGCGGTGACCATGCCATAGACGAAGCCAGAACAGACCGCCTGCAAGTCGAAGGCCATGCCGTGATGCATGCCCAGCTTCATCTGTACCAGCGTGGCCGCTGATGGGAAGGTGTAGTCGGGCGTGGTGGTGGCAACGATGATAAGATCAATGTCGTCGGGCGTCACGCCAGCTGCCGCCATGGCGCGCTTGGCGGCCTCGACTGCCAGATCTGACGTGTACTGGCCCTCAGCAGCGATATGGCGCTGCTTAATGCCGACCCGCTGCTGGATCCATTCGTCAGAGGTGTCGACCCGCTTGGCCAGTTCGTCGTTGGTGAGGATTTTCTCAGGCAAATAGCTGCCGACACCACGGATGATGGAACGCGTCTTGGTCACGCCGGTTTTGCCTCGGATTCTGCATCAGCTGCGACAGGTGCCGCTTTGATAGGGAAACGTTTCATGGTCTCGTCGATCTTGGCGACAAGATTGCTGCGGGCCATGCCATAGGCCAGATTCAAGGCGCTTTTGTAACCGACTTCGTCGGTACCACCGTGCGATTTGATCACAATGCCATTGAGCCCCATAAACACACCGCCATTGACGGTGCGTGGGTCCATGCGCTTGCGCAAGGCGTTCAGTGCGGACGTGGCAAACAGAGCACCAATACGGCTCATCAGGTTCGACTTAAGCGCCGTGCGCAGATAGGAGCCAACCTGGCGGGCGGTGCCTTCGGCGGTCTTGAGAGCAATATTGCCGACAAAACCTTCGGTCACCACAACGTCCACGGTGCCCTTGCCGATGTCATCGCCTTCGACAAAGCCGTGATAGGTGAATCCCGATCCGCTGGCATCACTGAGAATGCGACCGGCTTCCTTGATGGATTCGAGACCTTTGACCTCTTCGGTGCCGACATTGAGCAGACCCACGGTGGGCGACTCATCGTCGAACAGGCAGCGCGCTAGCGCCGAACCGAGAATGGCATAATCGACCAGTTGCTGGGCATCTGCGCCAATGGTGGCGCCCATGTCGAGCACGACAATATCCTTGCGCAGCGTCGGCCAGATGGCCGCGATGCCGGGACGGGCAATGCCCTCCATCGGTCGCAGGCAGAAGGTGGCCATGGCCATCAGCGCGCCCGTATTGCCGCCAGAGACGGCGACGCTGGCCTCTCCGTCCTTGACGGCCTGGATGGTCATCCACATCGAGGAGGTGCCACGCCCCTTGCGCAGCGCCTGGCTGGGCTTTTCATCCATGGCGATCACTGTTTCGCAGTGGCGCACCGATGAGGCTGACTTGAGTGCGGGGAATTCGTTGAGCAGCGGATCGATCTGCTCCTGCCGCCCGTGAAAGATGAACCGCGCGTTATTGTGCTCCTTGAGGAGCAGGTCGGCGCCGTGGATAACCGCGCGGGGGGCGTTATCGCCGCCCATGGCATCCACTGATAGAGTAATTGTTTCGATCATTTCCGCCCGTTTTCCGCCTAATCGGCAGGCCTGCGAGACATATCCCATCGGGGAGTCGGTGCAAGCCCCGCCGCTGGTGCTACTGATCAATGTCGGTGGACTTCTTGAGTTTTGTCAGTGCAGCGAACGGCCCGGAGGCCTCGCCATCGACATTCAGCCCCAGAGATTCGACACTTTCGCCGGGACGACGCGGATAGGGATCGATGGCCAAGCCGATGGTTTCGATCAGCAATGCGCTCAAATCGACCTCGGGTCCGTCAATGTGATCGGGAAAGTCGTCGTCCTCAAGGTCGACAAAAACCTCAGATCCGGGCGTGGCAACCTTTTCGGTGTCCTGTGGCAGAAACACCCGGTCAATTGCTTCTTCGATATCCTGATAGACAGGCTCAAACGACACCACAGAGGACTGAACGACGCGCGCGCTCAGGTGGCCGAGGGCACGGATACCGCCGCGCAGCGGTGTGACGGTGAGGTTGGCGTCGAAAGCTTCAACAGCATCAACCTTGAGAATTTGCGCCAGTTCAGCGCGCTTTTGCGCATCAGTGGCGACCTTGACCGAGCGTCCCGAAGCGGGGAGACGGTCAATGCGCACGATCGCGTCGAGTATGGGGGCGTCGGACTGGCTCATTGCGGGCTCTCAAACTCAATAGTGCCCTTTGTTATGGCATCAGCGGACTGGCGGGACACGGCTGCATCCTGACGCAGTAGATAGGCAGCCATAGCCTCGACGTGACTGCCTTCGGCTTCGTCATAAATATTGCGCGACAATACGCTTTGCAGTGCGACCAGATCATGGCGATCCATCGCATCAGACAAGGCAGCAAGCAGACCGAAGAACACGTTGCCCATCTTCTGGATGCGCTTGGGAACGCCGAGATCGCCGACCCCCATCTCGCGCAATGATCTGTCCATATCCTTGAAAAACAGATCAAAAACGGCCTGACTAAAATCCTTATCCGTGCTGGCCTCGGCACGAAGCCGGCGGAACAGCAGGGCCATATGCAGGCTGATCATGTCGAAGCGACCGGTGACGGTGTCAGGCACCTGCCATTCGGCGTAGAAATGGGGCTGCCGGGATTGCGCCACAATGGCGCTATAAACGGCGTAAACCGGTTCGGTGGCGGTATTCTTGCGGAACAGGTTGAGTATCATGGGGTTGCGCTCAGCTTCGTGGTCGGCCTAACACCCGGGCAAAACGGCCCATCGGACCATTGCCAGCTTGCCAGACGGGCAGATTGGCAGCTACACATTCCGGCGGCTGAAGCGTTTGCCGCGTTGTGGTCGTGCCTATAGTCGAGAGCCATCGAGAAAGTCAAATTCATGTCCCTGCGTTCCGTCTCCGGTCCATTTGCGCCAATCGCAGCCGCTGTCGTGATCGCGGTCGCGTTGGGAGCCTGCACCAGCAGCACCTCGCTGGTGAGCTCGCGAACCCAAGGCTATGAGATTTCCGAGAGCGCTCAGGCCCAGATTCGCCCCGGTCAGAGCCAGAAACTGGTCAGCCTTGTGCTGGGCTCTCCGCAGTCGACCAATACATTTGGTGACCAGTCGGCCTGGTACTATGTGGAGACCAAAATTCGCCAGACCGCGTTCGGCATGAGCATGATCGACTCGCGCACAGTCCTGGCGGTCTATTTCGACAAGAACAAGAAAGTGGTCGACAAGGCCGTCTATACGCTTCAGGACGGCAAGACCATCGCCATGGAAACACGGCGTACGCCATCATTTGGCGAAGACCGCACCTTTATCGATCAGATCCTGCAGTCGTTCTAGACCGGCTGCGCAGAGATATCGAAGGCCCCGGGAGACCGGGGCTTTTTGCTTTTGGAGACACAGATGCAGCACAATACCAAGCACCACAAGGCGATCGCCAGCTGGGCAGCAGACTGCGCCGAGCGCGTCCTGCCCCTGTTTGAAGCCGCAAAGCCAGGCGATTCCCGTCCCAAGGCGGCAATTTCAGCAGCACGACGCTGGGCGAGCGGCAAGATAACCATGGCAGAAGCCCGCAAGGCCGCCGTTGCCGGCCATGCTGCTGCACGCGATGCGGGTGATGCGGTGGCCCGCGACGCGGCCCGCGCCGCAGCGCATTCAGCTGCGACCGCTCACGAGCCGAGCCATGCTCGCCACGCCGCCAATTACGCCATCAAAGCGGTAATTGCGGCCGGTGGCGATGATCTTGCTGAAGAGAAATGGCAGGACGAGAAGGCGCCCATGCCGCAATAGGCCCTGCCCTATTTGGTCTCGGACATGTCCGAGCCGGCCGTGCGGGCGATGGCGTCGAGTGCGCCATTGACCATGCCGGTGGCCTCGTCTTCGTAGAAGGCCTTGGCAATGTCGACATATTCGGTGATGACCACGCGCGGCGGAATATCCTTGCGGCGCAGCAGTTCAAAGGCAGCGGCGCGCAGGATAGCGCGCAAGGTGGCATCAACGCGCTCGACCGGCCAACCTTCGGCCAGGGCCTGATCCACGGCAGGGTCAATCGCCAGCTGATGCTTGGTGACTCCGGTGACGATCTGCTTGAAAAAGTCAGCGTCAGCAGGCAGATACTGCTCGCCTTCGATCTCGCGACCCAGGTGGAAGCTGCCAAACTGGGCAAGCGTATCTTCCAGCGAGGTCCGGCCGATATCCATCTGATAGAGCGCCTGCACAGCCGCCAGTCGGGCGGCGCCGCGCTGGTTGGCGGGTCGGTCGGTCTGGGGATCGCGCTTGGGGGCATCAGCCATAGAAAGTCACTCTTTTGATTCCGGGCTGGAGGCACCGGGCGGCAAGGGCCAACCCCATAGTCGCCTCCGGCAGGAACATCAATACAATTGGCACGCCTGCAGCTATGCGGGCCGTCGAAAGAATTTGAGCGTGTGGGCTCCGTGCGCTTGCTGGCCGGTCTCGACAAGCCCCTGCTCGCGGATCAAATCGGCCATCGGCCCGGTACTTGAAGCTGCCGGGCCTGCGGTGTCGCCAGCAGCAGTTGTGATCAAGCCGAAGCAGTCAACCAGCCCGGCAAGCAACAGTGCCGATGTCAGTCGCGGACCAGACTCCACCAGCAGATTCTGAATGCCCTTGTCGGCGAGCGCTGCGAGGCTGGCCGAAAGGTCCGGGCGCCCTTTTGTGCCATTGACGCGTAAGACCTCGACTGAGACAGGCGCGTCAATCGAGACGGTAGTTTCGGCAATGATTGCAGTGCGATAGCCGGAAAAACCACCAATAAGATTCAAGCTGCGATCAAGTCCTTCGGCCCCTGACAGCACCACCCGCAATGGGGTCCGAGATGCCAGACCGGGCAAGGCGATTGCCAGTTGTTGATCGAGATGGCGCGCGGTCGCGGCGCCGATCAACACGGCATTGGATCGGGAACGTTGCAGGTCGAGCCAATCGCGAGCAGGACCGCTGGCTGGGGTGACAACCTTGTCGTCTGGCGACACTGCCATCATGACCGTGACATAGGGCCGAGCCTTGACGCGGTGGCGCATATGGCCAGCATGCAAGGCCATGGACGGCGCGTGTTCGGCCAGCACGACTTCAATGCCGGCAGATTCGAGGCGTTCAACGCCAGCCTGGGCTGTACGCGGGTCCGGATCGGCAACGCCAATGACCACCCGCATGACGCCGGCGCGAACAATCGCGTCAGCGCAGGGCGGTGTGCGACCCCAGTGATGACAAGGCTCAAGCGTAACGTACAGGGTCGCGCCCGCGGCGTCGAAGCCGGCATTTTCAAGCGCGATTGTTTCGGGGTGCGGCCTGCCACCGCGCGCCGTGACGGCGCGGGCGATCAGTGTCTGCTTGTGTGGATCAACGATCAGGGCGGCTGCACAGGGGTTGTCGCCCGTGGTACCCAGGAATGGCGTCGCATAGCGCACAGCAGCATCAAGCCAGCGCTCGTCCTGGGCAGATAGCTGGGTCAATCGTCGTCGCGCAGAGTGCCCTGCCCCTCCGCCAATTCAGCCAGAAAATTCCGGAAATCATCGGCAGCCGAGAAATTCTTATAGACCGAGGCAAACCGGACAAAAGCCACGTCATCGAGGCCCTTGAGCCCGTCCATGACATATTCGCCAATCTGGTCAGAGGTGACTTCCACATCGCCCAGACTTTCCAGCTGGCGGACAATGCCGGAGATCATGCGCTCAATCCTGTCGGCTTCGACCGAGCGCTTGCGCAAGGCGGTATAGACCGAGCGGGCCAGTTTTTCGCGATCGAACGGTACCTTGCGACCACTCTTTTTGACCACGGTCAGGTCGCGAAGCTGGACCCGTTCGAACGTGGTGAAGCGGCCGCCGCAGCCATTACAGACACGGCGGCGGCGAATGGCGCCGGAATCCTCGGTCGGGCGGCTGTCCTTGACCTGGGTGTCGTCATTTCCACAATAGGGACAGCGCATAAAAAGCCCTTACAGACCGTAGATAGGGAAGCGATCGGTGAGCGTCTTGACCTTGTCGCGAACCTGCGCCTCGACAGCCGCGTTATTGTCCTCGCCATTGGCCTTAAGGCCATCAAGCACTTCGATGATCAGTTCGCCAATAAGCTGGAACTCGGCTTCACCGAAACCGCGGGACGTGCCTGCCGGGGTGCCCAGACGAACGCCTGAGGTGATGGCGGGCTTTTCAGGATCAAAGGGGACCGCATTCTTGTTACAGGTGATGTGAGCGCGCTCAAGAGCGGCTTCAGTTGCCTTGCCGGTCAAGCCCTTGGGACGCAGATCAACCAGCATCAGGTGGTTGTCGGTGCCGCCGGTGACGATATCAACGCCGCCCTTGACCAGGGTTTCCGCCAGTATCTTCGCGTTGGCGACTACCTGACGGGTATAGGACTTGAACTCTGGCTGCAGTGCTTCCTTGAAGGCTACGGCCTTGGCAGCGATGACATGCATCAAAGGGCCGCCCTGGATACCGGGGAAAATCGCCGAGTTAACCTTCTTGGCGATTGCCTCGTCATTGGTCAGGATCAGGCCGCCGCGCGGGCCGCGCAGAGTCTTGTGGGTCGTGGTTGTGGCAACATGGGCGTGAGGGAATGGGCTTGGATAAGAGCCACCCGCCACCAGGCCGGCAACATGGGCCATATCGACAAACAGAATTGCCCCGACTTCATCGGCGATGGTGCGGAATTCGGCCCAGTCCATGGTCCGTGAATAAGCCGAAAAACCGGCGACGATCATCTTGGGCTGATGCTCATGGGCCAGGCTGCGCACCTGCTCCATGTCGACACGACCGTCCTGCTTGCGGACGCCATACTGGATGGCGTTGAACCACTTGCCCGACTGGTTTGGCTTGGCACCATGGGTCAGATGCCCGCCGGCGTCCAGCGACATACCCAGAATGGTATCACCGGGCTGAATCAGCGCCTGATAGACACCCTGGTTGGCCTGCGAACCAGAATTGGGCTGGACGTTGGCGAACTCGACGCCAAAAAGCTGCTTGGCGCGCTCAATGGCCAGCGTCTCGGCGACGTCAACATACTGGCAGCCACCATAGTAGCGACGACCGGGATAGCCTTCGGCGTACTTGTTGGTGAGAACCGACCCCTGCGCGTCCAGAACGGCCTGGGACACGATGTTTTCAGAGGCAATAAGCTCGATTTCACTCTGCTGACGGCCAAGCTCATCCTTGATGGCGGCAGCCAGTTCCGGATCGGTCTGACCCACGGAATTGGTGAAAAAGTTCGGGAAGAGCGGAAGTGATGTGGCGGCGCTCATGGAACGATTACCTCGCAAATGGCGATACAGGTGGGCGTGACGGTGCCTTTATCACGTCGCGAAGTGCGATTCCAAGGCCAAGAAAGTTGGGTCTGATGCATCGGGGCTCCCCTGATATGCGGATGGGTGCCCAGGCGAGCGGCTCTTCAAGGTTCGCGTTCCCCGATGGTTCCCCATCTCTTCTCGCCAGTCGCGCGAACGCTGGAATTATGGCGCAAAATACAAGCCAGCGAAAGGGCAATTGCGGGCAGTTCAAGCGAACTTGCCCGGTGAGGCCGGTGGTGCGGCCCCTTCGCCCAGCTTTCGGCGCAGCTTGGCCAAGGCAAGTTGCTGCATCTGGGTCTTGGTTGCCGTGACGGGGGTGATGACGATCACTTCAACGCCGGTGGCAGCGTCGAACGCGGCCACCCGCATCTGACGGCCGACCTGCGAAAACTCGAATAAGACTTCACCCTGCGCCATGGCACCACGATAGCAAGATTCTACGCCTTGCGAATACAACAACGCCCTCCGGCAAGGGAGGGCGTTGGAAAAATGGCAAGAATTTCAGTGAATCAGGCCTGATCGAAGCTGACCTTGCCCTGTTCGTCGAACTTGTAGACGTCGTCACGGAAGCTGACGGTACCCTGACGGTTGGCCCAGGCCGTAATGTAAGTTGTGTGCAGGGGAACGCGTGCCTTGCACTCAATGTCGAGCCGCTCAAGCGAGGTCAAAGGTCTGATCAACGCGATTCAGATCCCAGTCGCCATTGTCGCGCAGCAGCCAGTTCACCAGCTGATTGACACCTTCAACGCGGACGCAGCCGGACGAGTGGAACCGGGCGTTCTCGTCAAACAAGGCCTTGGACGGCGTGTCGTGCAGATAGCAATCAAACGGATTGTAGAAGTTGATCTTGCAGTGGCCCATGGAATTGGCCGCGCCGGGTTCCTGGCGATACATGTAATTGATCGCGTTGCCCAAATTGTTCCAATCGATGGTGGCCGGGGAGATCTCATTGCCCTTGCCGTCATAGATATGGATGTTCTGCTTTGCCAGATATTCAGGGTCTTCCTTCATGTACTTGGTCAGGTCGCGCTCAACGAGCGACTTGGGCACATGCCAGTAAGGGTTGAAGTTGATCTGGCTGACCTTGCTGGCCATGATCGGCGTGGCGCGATCGACGCGACCGACCACTGCGGTGTGGCGCTGCTCGACCATGCCGTCATTGACGGCCTCGATGGTAGCGGCCGGAATATTGACCACGACGTAACGTGGATTAAGCTTGGCGGCCATGTTCTGGACGCGGGTATAGTTGAGATAGAGCTGCTGCAGGCGCTGCGAGGCCGGAACAGCCATGGCGTACCATGTTGCTTCGTCGACCTGGCCCTTGATGTTGAGACCATGGCGCGCCTGGAACTTACGCACGCCCGCATCGGTATCCGCATCGAAAACATCGTTGACGTTGTCGACCATGCCCATATCGCCTGACGAGATCAGGCGGCGCTTAAGGGCGATGACCGACTTCTTCGAGTTACCGAGCGTCAGGCCATAAGCCTCCTGAGGGATTTCTTCCCACCCGCCAGCGGCAACGAAAGGCTCATATTGCGAGATCGCCAGCTGCAGGTTGTAGGCGGTATCAAAAGACAGAATCGGCTCATTGGTTGCAATCAGTGCCTCGGCCGCTGTCGTATTGCCGCCCCTGTCGGCATCACGCAGGACGCGATTGCGCTCGAACATGTCGAACATCGACTCGCCTTCTTGCGCGCGCAAGGCGGTTGGCAAGGCCATGGAAGCCCCGGCCATGGCCGTGTACCGGAGGAGAGAACGTCGATTGAGCCGCATTAAGTCACCCGATTTTGTCTGACTGCCGAAGCAGATCAACTTTTACCATCC
The DNA here is from genome assembly GCF_055808475.1 of Devosia sp. J2-20. NCBI lineage: Bacteria > Pseudomonadati > Pseudomonadota > Alphaproteobacteria > Hyphomicrobiales > Devosiaceae > Devosia > Devosia sp. J2-20. The sequence continues at coordinate 2,271,459 of NZ_CM147870.1, forward strand.
CCAAGCTGAGGTCACAACGCGGTCAAACGCATGTGATGCCGACGGATCATGCCCGTCAGGACGAGGGAATGGCCTGAACCCCATAGTGCCCTTTACCTGTGTTTGCGGCGAAAATGAGAACGCCGGCCCCTGGGGACCGGCGTTTGCAATGCAGTGTGGCGCTCGGGCAACAGCAGATGCCCGTTGAGTTAAAGCTTGTAAAGGATCTGATCGACCCAGAAGCGCTCAAGGCGGGCCAGTGCCTTGTTCAGGCCGTCAAATTCGTCGTCGCCCAGACCACCGACCTTGTCGATGGACTTGAGGTGGCGATCATAGAGTTCGTCGATCACTTCAGCCACTTCCTCGCCCTTCGGGGTGAGCTTAATGCGCACCGAACGACGGTCAGAACGCGAGCGCTCCTGGAAGATGTAGCCGGTTTCGACCAATTTCTTGAGATTGTAGGAGACGTTCGAGCCCAGATAGTAACCGCGGGAGCGCAACTCGCCAGCGGTCAGCTCTGCGTCACCGATGTTGAACATCAGCAGTGCCTGAACTGGATTGATATCATCCCAGCCCATCCGGTCGAACTCATCCTTGATGAGATCAAGCAAACGGCGATGAAGACGCTCTACCCGGGAAACGGCTTCCAGATAAAGCGGCTTCAAGCTCTTGGGACGTTCCGGGGTCAATGCCTCGGCTGCGTTGGATTTGAATGCCATTTTAGCCTCACTGTTATGCAGTCTGTGCGATTTTTCGCATCTCATGAGGACAAACTACCGGCACGTTTCTAAGATCGCCCTAAGCAGCGTGATTAAGAGCATCTTACTGGAATGCAATGAGAATTTGGCTTTATTCTTCGTTACACCAGTAGAGAGATTTGTAACCTTACGGGGGTGTAAACGCGCCGGGCATGATTTGAAGCCCTGCTATTCAGTCGGCGGCGCGGGCGCGGCTGTTGCGAATGCTGAGCGCGAAGATGATGATGATAGAGGCCAGCAGGACCAGACGTACGGCGAAGCCGATGGCGGTCATGTCCACATCAGAACTACCCAGCAGATAGAGCGCCAATTCGACGCCGGTGGCCCCCACCAGAAGCACTGCGCCCCAACTGGCCTTGATCCAGAGCCCCACCGCCGCGAACAGGCGCGCCAGCGCAAAGATCGCCAGATAGACAAAGCCGGTCATGCCCATGGTGGATATGGGGCTGACAGCACCCAGATTGACGCCGAGCAGCCGTGCAGCATCGTTGAGCCCAAGCAGCAGGCTGATGATGGCGACGATGCGAATATAGATGCCGATAGGCGGAGCGTTGAAATCCATGGCAGTTTTCTATCTGTCGGCAAGGGATGCGACAAGCCGGTGCTTGGAGGCGCCGCCTGCCACTGCTAAACCGCTTGTTGAAACAGGAGACCAAGATGGCCGAGCAGTGGCACAAGCACGATATGGATCTACTGGGTGGTCGTCGGCTGCGCCGGACACGCCGCACGGCCTGGAGTCGGGCCATGGTGCGCGAGACCACGCTTACGCCGGCTGACCTGATCTGGCCGCTATTCGTGATTGAGGGACAGAACCAGAAAACCCAGATCCGCACCATGCCGGGCGTGGAACGGCTGAGCGTGGATTTGTGTATCGAAGCGGCCAAGCAGGCGCGCGACGCCGGCATCCCGGCGCTGGCGCTGTTTCCAAACACACCCGACCATCTACGCAGCGAGAACGGGGCCGAGGCATTCAACCCCGACAATCTGATGTGCCGGGCGCTGAGCGCCATCAAGAGCGCAGTGCCCGAGATCGGCTTGATCGCCGATGTGGCGCTCGACGAATACTCCAGCGACGGCCAGGACGGCCTGGTGCGCGATGGTGAGATTCTCAACGACGAGACCGTCGAGGTGATGATCAAATCCGCCCTGGTGCAGTCCAAGGCTGGCGCCGACATCATTGCGCCCTCAGACATGATGGACGGTCGGGTTGGCGCCATTCGTGCCGCGCTGGATGCCAGCGGGTACGAGCAGACCCAGATCATGGCCTATGCCGCCAAATACGCTTCCTTCTATTACGGACCATTCCGCGAAGCTGTCGGGTCGGGCAGTCGTCTCAAGGGTGACAAGCGAACCTACCAGATGGACTACGCCAATTCTGATGAGGCCCTGCGCGAGATCGAACAGGACATTGCCGAGGGCGCGGACAGTGTCATGGTCAAGCCGGGCATGCCCTATCTCGACATCGTCCGACGTGCCCGGGACAACTTCAATATTCCGATCTATGCCTACCAGGTGAGCGGCGAGTACGCGATGATCGAAATGGCCGCGGCTGCGGGCGCCATTGATCGCCAGGGTGCTATTGTCGAAAGCCTGCACGCATTCAAGCGTGCCGGTGCCAACGGCGTACTGACCTACTTCGCGCTCGAGATGGCACGGGAACTGGCGCGGTAACATTTGTGTGCCCTTGCCTCTTGCGCTGACGCGGGGGCATAACAATGTTGAAGACATGCACCAGACAGACACTACCGGCCCTACCCTGCCCGACCCCAAGACCGCTCCCGCATTGTTCGAGGGCGTGTTGACGCGTCGCGTCATGGCTTTTTTCATCGACTTGTTCGTCATGGGATTGATGATCCTGGCCTTCGCCTTTGTCGGGCTGATCGTCGGCTTCGTGACCTTTGGTCTGGGCTGGCTCGCGCTGATGTTTGTCGTCCCGGCCACAATCGTTCTTTATTACGGCGCCACGCTGGGCTCGCCGAAGCGCGCAACGCTGGGCATGCAGGCCATGGACATTGTGCTGACGCCGACACGTGGGCAGCCACTGGATGGCTGGATGGCATTCGTCCATGCAGGCGTGTTCTGGGTCACGACCTGGATATCCTGGCCCCTCTCGTTGCTGTTTGCCCTGTTCACGCCCCGCCGGCAGATGATCCACGACCTGATCACCGGTACGCTGATGGTGCGACGCTCTCCCATGGAACGCCATTGGCGCGACCATTCGGCACGGGCCAATCAGGCATACTGACCCGTTGCCGCGGATGATTGGGGAGCGTAGAGTTCCTCAACCGCACCCAAGGGTCGTGAATGACCGATCAGACGCCAGAAACCACCCAACTATTCCTGACAGCCGCCATGCCTTGCCCTTATCTGCCGGGCAAGCAGGAGCGAAAGCTGTTTACGCATCTGAGTGGCCGCCGGGCATCGAACCTGCATCATCTGCTTAGTGAAAACGGGTTTCGGCGCAGCCAGAATTTGATCTACCGCCCAGCCTGCGAAGGCTGCAATGCCTGCCAGTCTGTACGAATCGTTGCAGATGGGTTCGCGCCATCCAAGCGCTACAGGCGGGCATTGCGCGCCAATGATGATCTGAGCATCGAAGTGCGGCCAACCACGGCAACCAGCGAGCAGTATGATCTGTTCAAGCGCTATCTGGACTCGCGCCATGCCGGTGGCGGCATGACCCAGATGAGCTATGTCGACTACGAATATATGGTCGAAGACACGCCGGTTCAGTCGATCCTGATCGAGTACCGTTTGCGCGAGCATCCGGACCAGCCTCTGGTGGCTGTGGCCTTGACGGACGTGATGCCGGACGGGCTATCGATGGTCTATTCGTTCTATGACCCCGATATGGCCCACCGCAGCCTGGGCACCTTCCTTATTCTCGATCACATCGCCCAGGTCCGTTCTGCGGCCCTGGACTACGTCTATCTGGGCTATTGGGTGCAGGACTCCCCAAGATGGCCTACAAGGCGCAATTTCGGCCGCTACAGGTGCAGCGCGGCCCGCTTGGCTGGGTCGAACTAAGCTAGGCGCCATGTTTGGGCCACACGGCTCATCCAGATCGTGGTGATCCCTTTGGCGCCGGATTCGGTATGACATCACTGCTCAACGTTGTCCGGACCTGCCTTGTCCTCGGTGCATTGCTGGCGGCAACACTGGCAGTTGCGGCGCTGTTCGGTTTTGCCTTTGGCGCGCTGGACCTGCTCAACCATGCCCAGATATTCCTGTTTCCCGGCACGCTGCTCGGGTTGGTGATCCTGGCGCTAGCCCTGCGTGGTCAGGCGCGCCGTGTCGCGCTGATTTATAGTTTTGTCGGACTGGCGGCCTCGGCCAATGTGATGGTGCCCGAACTGATTTCAGGAATGCAGGTGCGCCCTGCGCCGCCGTCATCGGGCACCGTGACGATGATGACGCATAATCTGTTCGGCATGAATTACGAGATGGCAAAGGTAACTGCGGCGATTGCGGCAGAAGATCCCGACATCATCGTGTTGCAGGAATATTTCGGCGAGCAGGCCACCGATCTGCACCCGCGCCTGCTGGCTGACTATCCGTTTTTCACTCGCTGTCGCGGCGGCAAGAGGGCCAATCTGGGGCTCTACTCTCGAATCCCGTTTGAACAGGTGCAGGACGGCGCCTGCCCCAATAACGCCTATGTGACCGACCGGACAGGCCATATTCTGGCACGGTTTCAGCCTGACGGGTATGGCGCCTTTTCCGTGCTGACCACACATATGGACTGGCCGCTACCGGTGGAACGTCAGCGCGCGCAATTGGTGGGGCTCTCTGCAGTTGTTGCCGAAGTGGAGGGTCCGCTCATTGTGGCGGGCGATTTCAATTCCACACCATGGTCCTACGCACTGCGTGATTTTGTGAGCAGCAACGGGCTGGTACGCGAGACGGTCAATCTGGTGACCTATCCGCTACGCTGGTTCTACTTCGGCGCCTGGCAGGACACGATCCCCTTCCTGCCCCTGGATCACGTAATGACCCGCGGCGGTGTGGTGGTGCACGAACTCCATGCAGGCCGGCGGACAGCCAGCGATCATCTGCCGGTGGTGTTCACATTCTCGGTGCAACCGAGCTCTCCCCTGCCCGACTAGTTGACCTGCAGATCAAAGACCATGATGCCGTCGCGGCCACCTTCAAGCGCGGCAACAAGGCGCGCGCCGGCAGCCTTGTGGGCAGGATCAACCAGATAACGATCACGGGCAGCCTCGTCGGCCAGATCCATGATGAAACCATCGTTGAAACCCTGCGACACGCCCTCGGGCGAAATATTGGGTCCGAAATCTGCAGACAGCAAGCCCTCGATCTGGCCCACCAGTGCACTCAGCCCGTCGTAAATCTCGGCGCGCTCGGCGGCGGCGACATCGGCACGAAACTTGACGAAGACGCAGTGGCGGATCATCCGGTAAACCTGTTGTTGCGTGGAAAGCCATTGGGCGGCTGACGGCCAGCGGTAGCGCGGTCAGCAATCCAGGCGGTCAGCTCTTCCATCGGTTTGGTGAAGGTGCGACCTGAGCTGTCGGTCCAGGTGAGACCATCAGCAGCGTAGAAGGTCTTGATGTCAGAGACGCCGCCATCCTTGTAGCGCTGCAGGCGGACGCCCTTGCCGCGACTCATTTCGGCCAGCTGGCTGAGCGGGAAGACAAGGAGCTTGCGGTTCTGGCCGATAATGGCCACGCGATCGCCAACAACCGGAACGAGTAACGCCGCTTCGATAGGCGCCGCGACGTTGAGGACCTGCTTGCCCTTGCGGGTATTGGCGATCATGTCGTCTTCGCCAATGATGAAGCCATAGCCTGCGGTGGAGGCAACAATGCGCTTCTGGCCAGCGCGATAGACGAAGATATCGACGATATCCTGGCCTTCCTCGATATCGACCATGATGCGCACCGGCTCGCCCTGACCGCGACCGCCGGGCAGCTTGTCGCCAGCCAGCGTATAGACCTTGCCACCAGTGGTGAGCATGAGGAGCTTGTCGGTGGTCTCGCACTTGATCGACAGCTTGAGCCGGTCACCGGCCTTGAAGCCCTTGTCGTCGATATCGTCAGTGTGACCCTTCGGTGCGCGGATCCAGCCCTTTTCGGACAGGATGACCGTGATCGGCTCGCGCTCGATAAAGGCTTCCGTGACTTCGGAGAGGTCTGCGTTGGGGGCATCCTTGAGGATAGTGCGACGGGCGCCCAGTGCGTGGGGCGTCGTGCCATCAGCCTCAAGCAGCGGATAGGCCGCCTTGAGGGCTTCGACCTGCTTGCTGATATTGGACCACTGACGCTTTTCAGACGCCAACAGCGCTTCAAGCTGCCCCTGCTCCTTGGTCAGGTTCTCGTGTTCCTTGCGGAGTTCGATTTCCTCAAGCTTGCGCAAGGAGCGCAGGCGCATATTCAGGATCGCTTCGGCCTGCACGTCGGAGAGCTCAAACGTGCTCATCAGCGAGGCCTTGGCATCATCCTCCTCGCGGATGATGCGGATAACCTCATCGAGGTTGAGATAGGCAATGATGTAGCCGCCAAGCACTTCAAGGCGATGGGCGATCTGGCCCAAGCGATGGTTCGAGCGGCGGACCAGCACTTCCTTGCGATGCTCAAGCCAGGCCTTGAGGGCCTGCGGCAGGCTCATCACCTTGGGCACGGCGCCCTTGTCGAGCACGTTGAGATTGAGCGGGAAGCGGGTTTCAAGATCGCTGACCTTGAACAATTGCTCCATCAGGATCACCGCATCGACAGTGCGGGCGCGGGGTTCAAGCACAAGACGGATATCGTCCGAGCTTTCGTCGCGCACATCCTTGAGCAGTGGCAGTTTCTTGGCGAGCAGCTGCTCGGCGATCTTTTCGACCAACCGGGACTTCTGGATGCCATAGGGAATTTCGGTGACCACGATCAGATAGGAACCGCGGCCGGTTTCCTCGATCTCCCACTTGGCCCGGAGACGGAACGAGCCGCGACCCGTGGCATAGGAGCGGGCAATCGAGGCCGCCGATTCCACCATGATGCCACCGGTGGGGAAGTCTGGCCCCTTCACGAACTGAGTCAGCTCTTCGGCGGAAGCATCTGGATTGACATTGATAAGATGCAGGGCCGCTTCACACAGCTCATAGACATTGTGTGGGGGGACCGAGGTGGCCATGCCCACTGCAATGCCCGTTGAGCCGTTGGCCAGCAGATTGGGAAAGTTGGATGGCAGGACGACGGGCTCTTCGTCCTCTCCGTCATAGGTCGCCTTAAAATCGATAGCGTCTTCGGTGATGCCCTCGAGCAGGCGCATCGCCACATCGGTCATGCGGCTTTCGGTGTATCGCATGGCAGCGGCGTTATCGCCGTCGATGTTACCGAAATTGCCCTGGCCATCGACCAGTGGGTAGCGCAGCGCAAAATCCTGCGCCAGGCGCACCAAGGCGTCATAGATCGACTGATCGCCATGCGGGTGAAACTTACCGATCACGTCGCCGACAATACGCGCCGACTTCTTGTAGCCTTGGCCCGGATCAAGCTTGAGCAGTCGCATGGCGTGGATAATGCGGCGGTGAACGGGTTTGAGACCGTCACGCGCATCAGGCAGAGCACGCTGGGTGATCGTCGAGAGAGCGTAGGATAGGTACCGCTCCTCAAGCGCCTGCTTGAGGTCGACGACGCGCTGGTCATCGGCAGGCGGAAGGGTATCGGTGTCAGACATCGGCGAGCATTCCACGAGAACGAATCAGGAAAGCACTATAGCGGGGCTCGCGCCGGTTCCGACGGTTTTGCCGCGAAAAGACGCCGGTTCTGCACGGTTTTCGGACGTGCCGAAATTGCGCCCGGCCTTACGGCGTCGCGCTTGTGACGGGTAATGGGCGGCCATTGGCTCAATCCAGTTACTAACTCAGGGAGCCAAAGGCCGCCCATCACGGTCTGGAGCTTTCTCACCAGGATCGGTTCAGCCCAGGCTGGTATTGCAAGCCCGACTGCCAATTCCCCGGCCAAACGGGCGCCCCCGTCTCCAGCCTCCCCGTCCAACCCTGCGTTGGGGTCGCGTGCTGACGGGAATGTCAGAAGTATGCGCGCGGTTTTGCACGTGGGGATAAAGGGCAGACATTTCTGGCCAATGTCTCGATGAGTGCAGTCGTCTTCCCGGCGCTGCCCGAAATCTCGGAATGGACCCCGGCCTTTTGCCGGTGTGACATCGCATGTGGCGACAGGTCGGCGGGCAAGGCAGCGGGGTGTTCAGAAAAGCGTGCGACCGCCCTCAATGCTCCAGGGTCAATGCCGCTACCAGCAGGTCTCGAGTGGCCGATGGCGTGAGGTTACGGGGCCCTTGGACGTGGGTTTGGAGGAAGTGACTGGTCAGGCGTAGGGCGTCGGCAATGTCATGCGGACTGGCATTGCCACGGGCGGTGAGGAAACTGGGGAGCGGCAGGAGCCGGTCCAGATAGGGCGCAGCCGCCGCGCGCGACACCGCCCTGCCCGATTTGGGCGAGACATGGGTCAGATCCTCGGTCGCGCCTGTCACCGCGCAGTGGTCGAGATCCAGGCCAAAACCGAGATCATCGAGCACGGCCAGCTCAAAGCGAACCAGCGCAACTCCATCGGGTGGCGAATCAATCAGACGCAACGCCATGCCAAGCAGGCGATCATGGGCATCGCGCTCCGGCAACTGACGCAGATGCTCACACACGAGCTGGCTGAGATAGAGCCGCGTCCGGTCGGCTATCAGCTCGGCAGCGCGCGCCTGCAGCAGTTCGACAGTGAACATGCCCAACTGGTCCTCAAGGCGCGCGCGCCAGGTCAACTGGACGGTGTTGCCAGGCTGCAGTGCTGCGGCCTGTCTGGGCGAGCGCCCCCGCGTACCAGACCCAGACAGCGGCCCCGGCCAGCCACCATCGCTTCGGCAATAACACTGGATTCGCCGTGACGGCGGACGCCGATCAGCAGTCCCTCCCCGGTCCATTCCATCGCCTATACCCAGTCCGTTGCGAGCATGAGTGTCAACCAGACCGCCAGCAGCCAGATCAGGATGACGGCCAGCATGCCGAGCCTGCTGACCGGCTTTGCTGCAATCTGGCTGGCAGCTGCGCGAAACTCGGCGAAAAGCGGCGCCGGGATCAGTTTGACCACGGCGACAATGCCGAGCGGGACGATGAGCAGGTCGTCGAGATAGCCCAGCACCGGAATGAAATCGGGAATGAGATCGATGGGCGACAGGGCGTAGGCCGCAATCGCGGCAGCAAGAATGCGCACCGCCATTGGTGTTCTGACGTCCCTGGCCGCGAGCCAGACGGCGATTACATCGCGCTTGATGGTGCGAGCCCACTGCCTGGCACGATCGAGCCAGCCGGGCATTGGATCAGTTTTTTCCGTGCGGGTATTCAAGGCCCATCTCGCGGTAGCGCTCGGGATCATCGCCCCATTTTTCGCGCACCTTGACGAACAGGAAGAGGTGAATGGGCACCTCGTACATTTCCATCAAATCCTTGCGGCTCTCCTGACCGATGGCCTTGATGGTCTGACCGCCTGCGCCCAGCACGATTTTCTTGTGGCTGTCGCGCGTGACATAAACCACCTGATCGATCTTGTAGGAGCCATCCTTCTGGATCTTGAAGCTCTCGGTCTCGACCGTGCAGTTATAGGGGATCTCATCATGAACGCGCAGGAACAGCTTCTCGCGCGTGACCTCGGCGGCCGTGATGGCCATGGTCAAATCAGTCAGATGATCCTCGGGGAAATGCCAGGGGCCGGGCGGGATGTGCTTGACGCACCAGTCCATCAGATCGGCAACGCCATAACCCTTGAGGGCCGAAATCATGAAGGTGGCTTCAAAACGCAGCTTTTCATTGAGGGTCTGGCTGAGCTCGAGCAGCGCTTCGTTCTTGATGGTGTCGATCTTGTTCAGGATCAGGATCTTGGGGTGGCTAATATTGGCCAGACCTTCGAGCATGGCGTCGATATCGGGCGTGATGCCGCGTTCGGCATCGATAATGAAGCCGACGATGTCCGCATCCCCCGCCCCGCCCCAGGCGCTATCAACCATGGCCCGGTCGAGCCGACGCTTGGGCGCAAAGATGCCGGGCGTGTCGATGAAGACAAGCTGGGCCTGATCCTGGGTGACAACGCCGCGCACCTGGCTGCGGGTCGTCTGCGCCTTGTGGGTGACGATGGAAACCTTGGTGCCAACCAGTGAGTTGAGCAGCGTCGATTTGCCGGCGTTGGGGGCACCAACCAGCGCGATAAAGCCGCAAGAGGTGTCGGCGAGTTCAGTGGGTGAGTTCATTTGGGATCCTTCCACACCTGCTGGGAAATCAGGAACAGTTCGGCGGCCTTGTGTTCGGCGATCTTCTTGGAAGGACCGGTGGCGCTGACCTGTTCGAAATCGCCCAGGGCGATGGCGATGGTAAATTCGGGGGCATGGTCGGGACCGGAGCGGCCGACCTGGATATAGCTGGGTGGCTCAAGGCCGCGGGCCTGGGCCCATTCCTGCAAGGTGGTTTTGGCGTCGGCCTTGTTGGCCTGACCGTCAGCGAGAAATTCCTCAAACATGCGTTCGACGAACTCATAGGCCTTGCCCATGCCGCCATCGCAGAAGATGGCGCCAATGACGGCCTCGGTGACATCGCCGAGAATGGCCTCTTTTTCGGCGCCGCCGGTACGCGCCTCGCTCTCGCCGAGATTGAGTTCGCCGCCCAGATCAAGGGTGCGGGCGATGATGGCGCAGGTTTCCTTGCGCACCAGCGTATTCAGCGTACGGCTGAGTTCGCCCTCATTGGCCTTTGGGTAACGCCGATAGAGCATGTCGGCGACGACAAGCCCAAGCACGCGGTCGCCAAGAAATTCCAGACGCTGATAGGACCGCTCAATACGCTTGGCAGGCGAGACGGCGCTGGAATGCGTGAGCGCGCGATCAAGCAGGTCCGGATCGGCAAAACGATAGCCTAGCCGGAACTGAAGTTTGTCGTGATTGCGCGCTGCACGGCTCATTTGTAGACGGACTGGAACATACGATCCCAGCGCACGTTAGCGGGCCACTGCCAGATCTGCCAAGGCGGCAGGTTATCCTTGATGGAGAAGAAGCGCGCCTCGGCCTTGGCAATCAGGTTGATATCGGGGACATAGCCGACCTGGCTGAGAACGCGGCTATCAGCGGAGCGGTCGCGATTGTCGCCCATCATGAAATAGTGGCCGGCGGGCACGACGTAGACCTGAGTGTTATCGAGCGGAGCGCTGTCGGAGATTTCCTGGATTGTGTGCGTGGTGCCTTCAGGGAAGGTCTCGCGGTACACGGTGACCTCGACGGTCTGACCCGAGCTGTCGGTATCCATGGTGGTACCGATCTCTTCGCGCTCGACCATCACATCATTGATATACAGGCGGCCGCCCTGCATCTGGACCCGATCGCCGGGCAGACCCACGATACGCTTGATGTATTCGATGTTCTGCGGGACCGGTCGGAACACGGCAACGTCGCCACGGTTGGGATCACGCCCGAGAATGCGGTTGGAGATCGGCAGCTCGAAATCCAGCGCCGTAAAGTTGCCGTAGCGCCCCAGCGAGAAGGAGTGCTTGCCATAGCCCCAGACGTATTTGTTGGCGACGAAATAGTCGCCAATCATCAGCGTCTGCTGCATCGATGCGGTGGGAATGGAAAATGGCTGATAGAGGAAAGACCGCAGCACGATGGCGATCAGCAGCGCCTCGACCACGACAACGAAGGTTTCAACCCATTCATTGGTCGCGGACTTGTTGGCAGACTTGTCGGCTGGCTGGCTCATGGATTTCCCCGGATCGGTAACGCGGCAGCGTTATTCCGTTGCGGCAGCCGGGTCAATCGGCAGCGCCTCAATGATGACGAACGCCTGGGCAAGCCCGGCGTCATCGGTGATGGTGAGATGGATGTGGGGCTGATAGCCCGGCGGCACAAGGCGGTCGAGCGCTTTTGCGGCCCCATTGGTCAAATGCATGGTCGGTTTGCCCGAAGGCAGGTTCACCACACCCATATCGCGCCAGTAGACGCCGTGGCTCAGGCCGGTGCCAAGAGCCTTGGAGCACGCCTCCTTGGCGGCGAAGCGTTTGGCGTAGGAGGCGGCGCGTTCGGCGCGGCGGTCTGACTTGCGCTGCTCGATCTCGGTAAAGCAGCGCGTGGTGAAGCGCTGACCATAGCGTTCAAGGGTCTTGGCGACCCGACCGATCTGGCAGAGGTCCGAGCCCAGCCCGATGATCACTTGACCCCCTGAATGCCGCGGCTGCCGGGCTTGATGGCGGGAATGGCGGCCAACTCTGGCGGCAGCTGATCGGCGGGATAGGCCGGTACCTTGTATTCGATCAGGCTGACCAGCGGCACACCGACATCGGCTTCGCCGCCCGAGCGATCGATCAGGCAGGCGGCAGCAACGACATTGGCGCCAATACCGCGCAAAGCGGCGACGCATTCGCGGATCGACAGGCCGGTTGAGACGATGTCCTCGACCACGATCACCTTGTCGTCAGGTGCAATCTCAAAGCCGCGGCGCAGCTCAAACTTGCCATCGACCCGTTCGGTATAGAGCGCTGGCAGGTTGAGATGGCGCGCTGTTTCATAGCCGGGAATGATGCCGCCAATGGCGGGCGAGACGACCTTGGTCACATCGCCAAAGCCATCGGCATGGATTTTAGCGGCCAGTGCCTTGCAGAGTTTTTCCGTCTGGGCCGGATACTGAAAGACCTTGGCCTTTTGCAGAAAGACTGGTGAGCGCAGGCCCGATGACAGAATGAAATGCCCCTCGAGCATGGCACCGCATTCGCGGAACACGGCCAATACGTCATCTCTTGTCATCGCTAAACCTCTTGTCGACGTTGCCGTCCCATTCGAGCGTGGAAATCATCGATGCCTCGCGGGTGCCGGCGCGCTGCACGGCGCTGAGGCCGGGACTACGCTTGAGCGTTGCCAGAACATCGGTGAGTTGCGCAAGGTCACGCACCTCGATTTCAAAGATCATCTGGTGAAAGTCTGGCGAAATCATCCGCATCACCAGATTGTTGATATTGGCGTCGCAGGCCGCAATTGCCGAGGAAATCTGGGCCAGAGAGCCGGGCTTGTTCACCGACTCCATGGAGATGACCGTGGCATAGGGGCGATCTTCGCGGCCCACCAGGTTCCAGCGCACATCGACCCAGGCAACATCGCTGTCGTGCAGATCGATCAGGGCATCGGAATGGATGGGGTAAATCAGCATGGGCTTGTCGGGCTGCAGAATGCCGACCAGGCGGTCGCCCGGCACGACGCCCTCGGAAGTCACCGTGACGCCCATGTGGAAATCCAGCTGCGCCAGCGCGGCCTTGGCCTTGGGGCCGGAGCGCTGCCCGCCGGGGACGCGGAAGCGAAACAGGTCAGTGGAGCGCAAGGCAAACCAGCCATCGGCGGTATCGGCAACCGGCAAATCAAGCTTGCGGCGGCGTTTGCGCAGTCCCTTGACCGTCGCCAGCTCGGTGGCCAGGGCTTCGGACGCGATCTTGCCCTCACCGACCGCAATAAGCAGGTCGCGGCGGCTCGGACTGCCAAGGGCCTCTGCGAGTGTCTTGGCCTCGGTCTCGTCGAGCATGACGCCTTCGCGCTCAAGCATCATGTTGAGGACGTGTTCACCCAGCGCAAAGGTGCGCTGGGTAGCAGCGTGGCGTACGGCCCGGCGAATGGCTGCCCGTGCCTTGCCGGTGGCGGCGATGCCCAGCCAGTTCATGGGCGGCATGTGGTTCTGGTCGCGAATGATCTCGACTTCGTCGCCCGAGCGCAATTGCGTCACCAGCGGCAGGATGGCGCCGTTGATCTTGGCGCCGACGGTCGTGTCGCCGATATCGGTGTGCAGAGCATAGGCGAAGTCGATCGGCGTCGCGCCGCGCGGCAGGGCAATCAACCGTCCACGCGGAGTGAAGCAGAACACCTGATCCTGAAACAGTTCAAGCTTGGTATATTCGAGGAAATCCTCGGTAGAACTGCCAGCCGTCAGATGGGCAATGGTCGAGCGCAGCGACCCATAAGCCTGGGATTCATTCTCGATGCGGCTGAGATCAGCCGAAGCACCATCCTTGTAAAGAGCGTGTGCGGCAATGCCGAACTCGGCGATCCGATCCATCTCTTCGGTGCGAATCTGCAGCTCGGCGCGCTGACGTCCGGGGCCGACAATGGTGGTGTGGATCGACTGGTAGTCATTGTGCTTGGGGACCGAGATATAGTCCTTGAAGCGACCGGGCACGACCTTCCACTTGGTATGGACCACACCAAGTGTATGATAACACTCATCAATCGACCCAACGATCACCCGGAACCCGATGATGTCGGAGAGTTGCTCAAGGGCGATGGATTTGCGTTCGATCTTGTTGAAGATCGAATAGGGCAACTTCACCCGGGCCTTGACGCGTGCGGTGATGCCTTCGGCCAGAAACCGTTCGGTCAACTCGGTCGAGATGGTTTCGATGGTTTCGCTATAGGCGGCCTGCATCTCGTCGAGACGGGCGACAATGGCAAAGTAGTGCTCGGGCTGCAGGATCTTGAAGGAGATGTCCTCAAGCTCGTTGCGCATGTCCTGCATACCCATGCGGCCGGCGAGCGGGGCATAGATATCCATGGTCTCCTGAGCAATACGCGTGCGCTTTTCGGGCGGCATGTATTGCAGGGTGCGCATGTTGTGCAGGCGATCGGCAAGCTTGACCAGCAGCACGCGTACGTCCTGACTGATCGCCAGCAGCAGCTTGCGCAGGTTTTCAGCCTGGGCTTCCTCGCGCGATACCAGATTGAGCCGTTCGATCTTTGTCAGGCCATCTACGATAGCGCCGATCTCAGCACCGAAGAGCTGATCGATCTCGGCCCGGGTGGCGTCGGTATCCTCGATGGTGTCGTGCAGCAGCCCCACGACGATGGAGGCATCATCGAGCTTGAGCTCGGTGAGGATGGCCGCCACTTCGAGAGGATGGTTGAAATAGGGGTCGCCGGAGGCACGCTTCTGCGAGCCATGCTTTTGCATGGCGTAAACGTAGGCCTTATTCAACAACTGCTCGTCGACGTTCGGGTTATACGCCTGAACGCGTTCGACAAGCTCGTACTGACGCATCATGGGATTGGTCGCTCGCTCGGAGGAAAGAGCTTAGCGCCTGTAACAGAAATGAAAAGAGCGCCCGATGCACATCGGACGCTCTTTTCTTACATGCAGTTTGCGTCAGAACGCAAATCAGTCGTCGCGACGCTCGGGCGGCGCGAGGCTTTCGATGCCACGGAGCAGCTCTTCTTCGCTCATGGTATCGAAGCTCATCGAATCATCGTCGCTGGCGCTTTCGATCTGAGGCGCAGCATGGCTCTCAGGCTCGTCGACCTCGACATATTTCTGAAGCGAGTGGATCAGATCTTCACGCAGATCATCAGGCGAGATGGCGCCGTCGCCGATTTCACGCAGCGCAACAACGGGGTTTTTGTCGTTGTCGCGCGAGACGGTGATCTGGGCCCCCGACGAAATCATGCGCGCACGATGCGCAGCCATGAGAACGAGATCGAAGCGATTGTCGATCTTTTCAATGCAGTCTTCAACGGTGACGCGGGCCACGGACGTCTCCAAAATTTATGGAATGAGCGCTTCCCATACACGAGCCTGTCACAGGACACAAGGATAGCGTGCCCTCCCCTGCCCGCGCTTCACGAAATCGCGCTTAATCTTGCCAGTGCGATAAAAACATGTCACGTCTCGACAATTAAGGCTTTCTGCGGAATTTAAGAGATCTTATAGACCGACTTTCCGTGATCGCGCCGTTGCCAGTTGATTGAGGGTTTTCAGATGAGCATCGATCCAAACGAAAAAATCGTCCTGTTTATCGATGGCGCAAATCTTTATGCGACATCGAAAGCGATTGGCATCGACATCGACTACCGGCGCTTGCTGGCCGAGTTCAAAGCCAAGGCGTTCCTGCTCCGCGCCAATTACTACACCGCGCTGGTTGAAGATCAGGAATATTCCTCAATCCGCCCGCTGATTGACTGGCTTGACTATAACGGCTTCACCGTGGTGACCAAGCCCGCCAAGGAATTTACCGACGCCACAGGCCGCCGCAAGGTCAAAGGCAATATGGATATCGAGTTGTGCGTGGACGCGCTCGAACTGGCCCCACACTACGATCACATGGTGTTGTTCTCTGGCGACGGCGACTTCACCGCTCTGGTTAAGTCGCTGCAGCGCATGGGCAAGCGGGTCACCGTGGTGTCCACACTGACCTCCTCGACCCCAATGATTTCGGACGATCTGCGGCGCCAGGCCGACTTTTTCATCGATGTGGCTGATCTGGCCAAGGCCGTCGGCCGCCCACCGGTAACGCGTCCGGTTCAGGTGCCCATGCCGGCCGACGAGTGATGTCGAAAGCCTGACGCGGCTACACTAGCCGCGCCCGCCTTCTTTCATGATGCGGGATTTGTCGCGATTCCAGTCGCGATTGCGCTCGGTTTCGCGCTTGTCGTAGTTCTTCTTGCCCTTGCCCACGCCAATAAGCAGCTTGGCAAAACCCTGATCGTTGAAGAACAGCTTGAGCGGCACGATGGTGTTGCCGGCGCGCGAGACTTCCTGATCGAGGTGAGCGAGTTGCTTGCGCGAGACAAGCAGCTTTCTGCGGCGCTTTTCTTCGTGATTGAAGCGGTTCGCCTGCAGGTATTCAGGGATATGCGCGTTGATCAACCATAGCTCCCCGCCCTCGGGTGAGGCGTAGGATTCGGTGATCTGAGCCTTGCCCAGACGCAGCGACTTGACCTCGGTGCCGGTCAACACAATGCCGGCCTCCATGGTTTCGCCAATAGCGTAGTCATAGCGCGAACGGCGGTTTTCAGCCACGAGACCGTGGCTGATCACACCGTTTTTCGATTTATCGTTCTTTGGAGCCATAGGCTTTAGATAAGACCTGCATGGGCCATTGCAAAGTCCATGGCCTCCTGGGTGGACTTTGAAATGGGTACGAGTGGCAGGCGCATTTCGTTTGCGCACAGGTTCAGCCGGTTGGCGACGTACTTGGCGGGCGCCGGATTTGGCTCCATGAACAGATCCCGGTGCAGGTAGACGAGCTTGTCATGGATCGCCAGTGCATCGGGGAAATTACCCGCGAGCGACAATTCCTGCATCTGCGAACTCATGCGGGGCGCCACGTTGGCGGTCACCGAGATACAACCATTGCCGCCATAGGCGTTGAAGGCGAGCGAGGTCATGTCATCGCCAGAGAGCAGGATAAAGTCCTTGCCCAACTTGGCGCGCTGCATGCTGGTGCGTTCAAGATTACCGGTCGCATCCTTGACGCCGATAATGTTGGGATGAGCCTCGTGCAGACGGGCAATGGTATCGACGGTCAGGTCAACAATCGTGCGACCGGGTACGCTGTACAGGATAATTGGAATCCCTACCGCACTGGCCACAGCCGAAAAGTGCTGAAACAGGCCTTCCTGATTGGGCTTGTTGTAGTAAGGCACAACGGAAAGCACGGCGTCCGCACCGGTCGCCTCTGCGAACTTGGCCAAGGAGACGGCTTCGGCGGTTGCGTTGGAGCCGGCGCCAGCAAGAACAGGCACACGCTTATTGGCAACTTCAACGCAGATTTCGACAACGCGACGATGCTCTTCATGGCTGACGGTCGGGCTCTCACCGGTCGTGCCAACTGGCACCAAGCCGTGACTGCCCTGCTCGATCTGCCATTCGACAAAGCTGGCGAAGGCTTTCTCATCGACAATCCCATTACGCATGGGAGTGATGAGCGCCGGTATCGATCCTCGCAGCATTTGTCGAAATTTCCTTGGTTTAGAGTGCTACGGCAGTGCCGCAGCAGATGGTTTGAACCGGCAATGCTGCCGATTTTTTGACGCTGCACCATAGTTTTTATCAAATCACACCACAACGCCTAGTTGTGGCCCAGATGACGGCAAAATGACATCCGATGCGATTGCCGTCGGCGTTCCGCTGCGAAAACCGGTGTGAACGAGCGCGTTTGACTAAAATTGCTTGAGACCGCTCCCCCGCTGCCGCTAGATGGGGACACTCGAAAGTTGCCCCATATGCCCCGCCCCAGAAGCATTCCTGACAATCACCCAGCCTTTGCGGACCTGCCAATCATCCATGTCTCCGTGGCTGGCGGTGTGCGGGCAGCGGTGCATGTGCGCGGCGAGCTTTCAAGCCGAAGCCTGCCGATCGCTTGCATTCCGGGCTATCAGCGCAATATGAGCGATTTCACCGCGTTCGCCGACGATTTCGGCCGCCTCGGCAATGCAGCGCCAGTGGTGCTGCTGGACCTGCCAGGGCGCGGACGAGCCGATAACCGCCAGCACGCTGAGGACTACAGTTCGCTGGTCGATGCGCGCGACGTGGCTGCAGTCCTGGCGGCGCTGGGAATTGAACGCGCGGTGATCCTTGGACAGGGGCAAGGCGGACAGGTGGCCATGGCACTGGCCACGGCTCATCCGCTGCTGGTGGCGGGCACGATATTGCTGGATTCCGGCCCCGTTACGGATTCGCGGGGCATAGTGCGGTTGCGCAGCAATCTTGAACATATCGAAGCCCTGCGCGGCGCCAAGTCGGTAGCGGCAGGATTTCGACGCGTTCTGGGCGGCGACTATCCAGGCCTGCCGGTCGAGCAGCTCGATAAGCTAATCGGGCGGAGCCACTATCTCGACAAACGCGGACGCGCCCAACCCCTTTATGACAAGCGCCTGATGGATGCACTGGCCGACATCAACTTCGACGATGTGCTGACTGCGCAGTGGCCACTTTTCGACGCGCTTGGTTGCGCCTCCCTGATGCTGCTGCGTACCCAGTTGACCGACCAGTTGCGTCGCGAAACTTTTGACGAGATGGTGCGACGGCGCCCAGACGCTGTTGCGCTGACCATTTCGGGCCAAGGCTCTCCTGCCCTATTCGACCAACGCGAAGAAATTGAAGCGGTCGCCAAATTCGTCGCCAAAGTTGGCGCTGTACTGAAGGCGCGTGCGGCCTAGGCACTGGCCCGTGTTTCGGAAATGAATTCGGCGGCCTGCTCAACCCAGCGTTCGCGCGCAATGCGTCCGCGCAGGACCAGCTTCTTGTCGATCCAGTTGGTGTTGGTCTTGGACCAGGCAGCAATCTGATCGAAGTGATAAACGCCCAACTCGTTGAGCGACGCCTCGATCTTTGGCCCAATACCCTTGATAAGCTTCAGATTATCGGCACCGCCGGGACGCGGGACCTTGATCGACGCTGGCTTGGGTCCCGTCCGCCTGGCAGCGGTCTTCTGCGCGGCCTTGTTTGGCTTGCGTGTGGCGATAATGGCAGGGGGCGCTGGTTCATTGGAGGCAGCCCGCGCCAGACGCGCCGCCGAGGACATGACCCGTTTGGGCGCTGCATCGGCTGCCCGCGCGGCAGCGATGGCTTCGGGTGTCACTATGCGGGTTCCTCGGCCAGCATGAAGAACCCAACGGACGCTATACCCGAGGACGCAGCCGAACAGATAGGCGGCGAGAAACAGAAGCGTGGTTTCCAGGACATGGGTAAGGTTTGTCATGGCCGGCTGGTCACGACTTGGGCGCAGTGAAACTGCGCCATCCCACCACCGTACCGATAATGGCCACGACAGTCAGATAGGGCCAATAGTATCCGAGCAAAAAAACCACTGAATCCCAGCTCATCGCCCATCACCGCTATGGTGTGCCCGCTCAGAAGTGCTCATCGCTCACCGTCACCACGATGCGTCGGTTGAGGCGCTTGCCTGCGCTGGTGCCGTTATCAGCGATCGGCTTGGTTTCTCCATAACCGAGAGCGTAGAGGCGTTGCGGATCGATGCCCCGCTCGACCAGTGCGGTAACCACAGCCTCTGCCCGTGCCACGGACAGGCCCAGATTGAGGCGGGCGTCGCCATCGGCGTCGGTGTGGCCTTCAATCCGGATCAGCGCATCCGGACACTCCGCCAGAATGATGACCAGTTCATCGAGCGCAATCTCGGATTCATTGGCGATCAGCGCAGCGCCTGACTGGAACAGAATGGCATTGCGACCGGAGAAATCAGCGATAGGGCCCACACAGGCCGAGATATCGACCTTATCGGCCGCGGGCGTCGCCACAGGTTGGACTGCAGCGACGGGTTCATCAAGCACGGGCTCGGGCGCCGCAATGTCGGCGCTCCATGTCGCGGCCTCGTCTGCAGCAATAGCATCGAGAACGCCATCGCGCTCGGTGGTGTCATCGGCAGCGCCGGTAAGCCGCCAAGTGCCATCAATGAGGTCAAGCTGTCCCGATGTCAGGAGCGACAGCGCGCCAAGGCCAATTTTTGCGCTAGTCAGAAAGCCCTCGGGCGCGCCATCTGCAATGCTGACTTCGGCAGTGTCGCCATCGGTAATGCCTGCAATCCGACTGAGAGCCTCATCGCTCGGCACCTGGCCACTCAGAATGAAGCTGCCGTCTTCGGCGCGGCTGGCAGAAAAGGCATAGTCGGGATCAACTGCAGACACCAATGCTGGCTCCTGGGCAGTGGCTGTCGCCGCGTCAATCTCTGGCTCTATGGGGGCTTCAGGTTCAACCTGTGCAGCAGGTACGACCGGTTCAAGCAAAGTAAGCTGCCAGGCATTGGCGGGTGTTGCTGCACCGGCGAGCGCAGTATCAATTGCTGAGGCGCCCTCGGCATCGAGCAGATTGCCGTCTATACGCCATTGCGCACCATCAAAGCTGACAAAACCATCAGACAGGCGAGACAGACTATCGATAGCCGCCAGGACATCGAGCGGAAAACCATCCGGCGCAGGCGGATCGATGACGGTCAGATCTTTCAGACCCTCCCCTACCCGCATCGCGACAACGCGCTTCAGCTCATCAGCAGGCACCAGACCCTCAACGGTTACAGCACCGTCGGGCGTCTTGGTTGCCGACCAGAGATAAGGTTCGGTCGGACCGGGCTCGGGTGCTTCTACCGCGATAGACCAGCTCGCCACATCAGTTGTGGATTCCAGGGCCGCCAGAGCCGCATCGCGCATTTCAACGGACGTCGCACGACCGGCTAGTGACCAGTTGGCGCCATCGAAACGGGCTTCAGCATCGCCAATGGCCATCACTGCGTCCAGCGCCGCTTCCGCTGAAACAACGAACCCATCAGGCGCACCGCTTGCCACCTGTGTGGTGTCGGCGCTGTTAGGCGCTTTGCTCGAAAACCTTAGCCGTGCATCAGCATCGGGCACATAACCAGTAAGTGTCACGTCAGCCCCGGCGCTGGTCGCGGACCAGGTGTAGGGTTCGGCAACGGGGATTACTGGCACCGGGGCTGCAATAGACATGGACCAGCCAGCACCCGCCAGCTTGCGTGAGACGAAATCGGCTTCAATAGCGGCCTTGTCGATCTCAGACTTTGCCGTGCCGGTAATGGTCCAGCCACTGCCGTCAAACACAACCTCGCCATTCGCCAGCCATTCGAGCAGGAGTATCCCCGTCTCCGCCGACGCCACAAAATTGCGCGGTTCGCCCGAAGCAAATGCCAGATCAGCGCTTACTGAAGAACCTGCAGCTGTCACCAGCGATGACTTCGCGGGCGCATTGGGCACCATGCCGGATAGTGAGAGTTCACCAGCCGCATTCTTGCGAACCGACCATTGATAGTCGGCGGCAACCGGTGCATCAATCTCGGCGCGCGCTAATACGAAGCCCTGCGGCGCGTCCTCCGCGATGGTCTTCATCAGCGCCTGGTAGTCCTCACCTGATCGGGCAACCCCACTCAGACTCAACACATTCTGGCGCAGCGAAAACCGCCCCTCGCTCATGCGTTGCAGGGCCGATAGACCAAAATCCATAGCCGACTGGTAGCGCTCTGGCGCGCCGCGCGCCAACTGAAGCCAGTCTGTTTGAGCGCCGCCAACGCTTTTGAGTTCATCACGGGTCGCCGTGTCGGGGGCGTATCCGTCGAAAATCAGTGCGCCACCGGCCTGAAGTGTAGCGCTGGCCCAGTAGTCGTCGACACGTGGCGGTTCAAGCTCAATGATCGATCCGGCGCCCTGCAATTGCTCCATCACGGCCTGCGCAACTTCAAAAGTCGGTGGCGCGCCCGTCAGCGTGCTTTGACCATCGACGATGCTTGCAGTGCCGTATTCAAGTCGTGAAAGTTGCTCAATAAGCTTTTGAGAAACTTCGGCAAATCCACTTGGCTCACCCGACGCCAATGCCAGGCCAGTGGCAACTGACTTGCCGCCCGTTTCGGCGCTTCGATACCGTTCGACCAGATTTTCGTCGGGTACAAAACCCGAAACCTCTATGCGCCTGCCGTCGGATATAGCGCTCCACTGATAAGGCGACACCAGCGCGGGGGTGATTTCCACTTCACCGAGTGTCACACCAGCAGGCGCACCGGCCCGCAGGGCAATCAGAAGGTCCCGAAAATCGCGTGCTGATTTGGCGCGGCCGCTGACATCGACCTTAAGATCGGAAATCGTGGCCCCGCCTTCCTCGAAAAAGCGCAATTGATCAATGGCGAACTGCGCACCAGCCACCCAGAGCTGACGCTCAGGCATGCCGGAGCGCAATTCAAGCGCCCCCTGCTCAATCTTTGCGCGATTCAGCAGAAGTTGACGGGTCGTTTCATCGGGTACACCGCCGGCTAGTGAAACCGTTCCTCCATCTATCGAAGCCTCGAGCCGATATGGCGAAGCCAGAGGTGCCAGGGTTACATTCGTCTTCACGCTACGAACGCCGGGGATCATGGCGATACGCTGCACGGCTGCGTCGACATAAGCCTGATCGGTCGTGGTGCCCGACAGCGTGACATCGCGCATTGCAATGGAAAGTTCAGCCCAATCAAAACCGGCCCGAGCGGCTGTCGCCGAAGTTTGACCGATGACGTCGCGCTCAATGTCGGGTGAGGTCATTGCCAGGGAAAGCGTTGATCCGGCCAAGACTGTGACAAGTCCCGGCACAACCCATTTGAGGAGGTCCCTAATCATTCCTGTTCCGATGAGATGGCCGCATTTAGGGCAACGCTAGTGCATTTCGCCAAGAGATGAAACGAAAAATGGGCCAGCAAACCCTTGGTTGACAACGACTTTTTGAAAGCCTGCATCAGGACGGCGATATCTCACTGAACATCTACAGAATCAGGAGATCTGCAGAGGGCACCTTGCCTAGAGGGACGCCCGAAAGCAGAAAGGCCCGGCGTGAGCCGGGCCTTTCCGTATCAAAGTACGATCGAAGACTATTCGAACGACTTGGCAGCCTTGAAGGTAACCTTGTAGGCACCGTTCTGCTGGACAGTTGCGCCGAGCGAGGAGGTGAAACCACCGCCTGGAGCCCAAGCCAGTTCTGCCTTACCGTAAACGTCGGAGTAAGCAGCAGCAGTGGTAGCAATCGTGCGCTCGGTACGGCCATAGACGCCGACTTCAGCAGTTGCCTTGATGGTCTCGGTCACGTCAGCAACGATCTGAGCTGCGACCTGGTAGCCAGCGCCCGAACCATTGATGTCCTGGCCGAAGTAACGACCACCGAGATTGAAGGTCACGCCGTCGGTGACGGTTGCACCAACCGAACCACCAAAGCCGTAGCCAGTGGTGCGGTTGCCAGCTGCGTCGGTCAGGCTCAGGACTTCAGCCGAAGCTGCAATCTTGAACATGTCGAACGAACCTTCAGCCGAGATCAGGCCGTTGATGTAGGAAGACTGATCGGTCGTGAAGGTCGAGCCACCAGCAGCGAGAGCTGCACGGAGCTTGAACTGATCAAAGGTACCGGTCATGCCAGCGTGGATTGCGTAGGTATCGCCAGCGTCGGAAACGCCGTCAAGGATGCCACCAACAGCGCCGCTGATGTGCGCAGTGATCGAGTCGCCAGCGTAGTCCAGAACACCAACAACGGTGCCTGCGGCTTCGAGCTTCTCGAGACCGACCTTAGCAGCGAGACCGTTGCCGAGGTTGGTTTCAACCTGGATCACGTGACCGCCAGTTGCGGGGAAGTACTTGATGTACTCATCCGAACCAACAACGCCAGTGTCTTCCTTGGAAGCAGCGAACAGGCCAGTGAAGTTGAATGGAGCGTCGTCGCCCTTGTTGAAGATCGAGCCCTTCTTACCAGCAGAAAGAACGGTCGCATCGCCAACCTGCACGTAACCTTCGTCGATCACGACGTCATAGGTGTCAGCAGTTGGAGCGCCGCCGTTGGTCGTGACAGTCTTGTGCTCATTCTTCAGCTTGATGACGGTGCGAGCAGGACCGAAGTCGCTCGAAGCGGTACCAACAAACTTCAACCAGGACACAACCTTGGAATCCCAGTCGTTGCTGATGCCACCAACGGTGTCAGGAGTGTCGACACCCTTCAGCGAGTAAGCAACAACACCGGCAGTGGTGTACATGGCTGCAACGTCAACGTCAGCACCAGCATAGTTGCCGAAGTTGAATTCATACTCAACGCCGCCGGTGATCTGCAGGCAGTTGGTGTCCGACGAGATCGTCAGGCCCGAAAGGCCCAGGTCGTCACAAACGTCGAGCGAGGTGAGAACGCCGAGATCGGCAGCAAAGCCAGCGGTCGAGAGACCGGCAGCAGCAACAGAACCGAGGATAAGGCTCTTGAGTTTCATAGGTTGACCTCCAAAGTCAGTCATATTTTGGCGCCGGTTGCCCGGCAGGTTTGTCGAAACGCGACCACACTATTCGTGGTGCAGTGTGTTGCCGTCGCGCTGCGACCGACAAACGATCCCATGCATGGATTCGCAAGACCCACTCTACGCATGGCGAAGGCCGACGCAATCACGCAAAGGCCGTTTTGCGGCCGCACAGGGTGGTTGCGATCTGGATGTTGCAGATTCAGCACACACTTGGAAACCAACTGTTAACCGGACTGAACGAAGCGTTAAAATTGCAGGTTTTGCTGGGCTTTGACGCGAGGTGACTGGCGCCAAGTCGCATTTAGGGGCATCAAATGGACCGAGGGCGCGGTCCGCTTATGTGGCGGCAATGTGCGCGGAATCGTCAGCAGACGTGGCGAAACGGTCGGCGCCACCACAATTGGGGGGACCATGAATCAGGACAAGAAGGTAGCCGTTATTACCGGCGGCGGATCTGGCATTGGCAAAGCGGCAGCACTCGGTTTCGCTACAAAGGGCTATGAAGTTGCCATATGTGGACGCCGGCGCGATGCACTTGAGCCAGTGCGCGAGGCAATTGGTGGTTATGCCGGCGCGTGCGATGTCGGCGACCCCGATGCGGTCGCTGCATTTTTCGGCGGCGTGCACGAGCGGTACGGGCGTGTCGACGTGGTGTTCAACAATGCCGGTCGCTTTGCACCAGCCACGTCGTTTGGCGATCTGGACGTGCAGACGTGGCAAGAGATGATCAATACCAATCTCAACGGTGCCTTCTATGTTGCGCGCGAAGCCTTCCGGATCATGCGCGATCAGACACCCCAGGGTGGGCGCATCATCAACAATGGCTCCATCTCAGCGCATGTGCCGCGGCCTGAGGCGGCATCCTATACAACTTCCAAGCATGCGATCACGGGGCTGACCAAGTCGATAGCGCTCGATGGGCGGGCATTCGGCATCGCTTGCGGGCAGATCGACATCGGCAACGCCGCCACCGACATGACCAGCACAATGAATAGCGGATCCTTACAGGCCAACGGCACAATGGCACCCGAGCCGACATTTGATGTTCAGCACGTGGTGGACGCCCTGCTCTATATGTCTGCGCTTCCCCTGAGCGCGAATGTTCAGTTCATGACCGTGATGGCCACCAACATGCCCTATATCGGCCGCGGGTGAGGACAGGGGTCATTGCGCTGCGGCGCTGGAATACCTTGAGACCGCCTCGCGCAGCAATTTGGCCTGGTCTTGCGGTATGCCATCGGGCACGTAGGTCACAGCCAATACGTCGCCACCCGAGAAGTAGTCGTAGAACGCCAGAGCGGATAGGTAACTGCCGTATATGGAGGGGTGGTTGCAGTCGAGGTAGAGTGGGATCTCCGCAGAGTATTTGAGAATGACCTCCCAAACGCGACCGACATTGACCAGGTCGACGCCGGTCTCACGATTGAGTTGCCGGTGCATGGCCTGAATGTTGGCATGCATTTGGCGATATCCGGTGGTGTCAGATCCAGCCGCTTCAGGGCAGTCGGTCGTATACCGCCATGTCACAAACATCGCGGGCGCGGCGCCACCCAGCCTGGCTTCACTGATCAGCTTTCTGGCGGTACCCAGCATCTGCGCTGACAGTGATCGATCATATTGTTCCCCACTCTGAGCCTGAATCACGACGTGGTGCCATTGCTGCGCCAGCAAATCATGCACTTGCGGATTTGCCCAATGATCCGCCAAAGCCCTGCCAGCCGGTGCAT
This sequence comes from Devosia sp. J2-20, assembly GCF_055808475.1. Classification (NCBI taxonomy): domain Bacteria; kingdom Pseudomonadati; phylum Pseudomonadota; class Alphaproteobacteria; order Hyphomicrobiales; family Devosiaceae; genus Devosia; species Devosia sp. J2-20. The sequence goes on from NZ_CM147870.1 coordinate 2,297,475, forward strand.
GCATCTGGATACGATATTTCTCAGGTGCGTTCGCAGAGTCGGCCATGCTGCGGACCATTGCAGGCATGTCGTTGAAATAGGTACGGCTGTTGCCCACGAACAGAATTTGGCGTTCAGGCCGCGCGTCAAAAAGATCCCCGACGTCCTGTATTGCGCGCATGGCGGGCTTGTTCAGCGAAGGCACAGACACGACGAGGCCGATAAGGATGGCCGTCAGGATACTGATCCGAATAATCTGAAACACTGCCGAGCCCTATCAAGCGCATGCGAGGGAGCGCCAGGACAATAGGGCGGACACGTAAATTGCGTGTGACCTGAACCCTCAAATCCTGCGGCGAGACAGTGTAATCACGTCAGGCGCGGTAAGCTTCGGTGCCTGCGATCCAGGTCGCCTGGACTTTCCTGCTATGGGAAAGATGAACGAAGTTGGCGATCGCCCCAGGGGAAAGATGGCCGTGGTCACCTTCAACGCCCAAGGCCCGTGCTGGATAAAGTGATGCCATACGCAGGGCTTCTTCGAACGGCAAACCGATCCTGGTATGCATGAACTCGACCGCGTCGATCATATCGAGGTCGGCGCCTGCCAATGTACCGTCAGCCAGCCGCAGGGCACCGTTTGCCCGGGTAATAGTGCGGCCATTAAGGGTGAGTTCGGTCAACTCCGTCCCTGTCTGCGACATGGCGTCGGTCACCAAAAAGATATGTCCGGGTCCTGTTTTGGCGCGCAAGGCGAGTTCGATCGCAGCAGGGTGAACGTGAATACCGTCAGCGATCAGGCCCGCATGCGCTCTCGGGGTGCTCAGCAAGGCGCCCACCATGCCAGGTTCGCGATTGCCCAACTGGCTCATCGCATTGAACAGGTGCGTCGCCATGGAGGCGCCGGCTGCGTAAGCGGCGGACGCATCGGCAAAGCTGGCATCTGAATGGCCCAGACTGACGGTAATGCCCGCTCGGGCCAAGGTCGTGATCTGTTGCGGCGTTACCGTCTCTGCAGCGACGGTCAGCAACAGGTTGGGCAAATCGGTTGCTGCGGCAACGAGGCGCGCCAGATCGCTGTCATCCATGGGTCGGATCAAGGCAGGATCATGGGTCCCCTTGCGCGCCAGTGACAGATGCGGTCCCTCAAGGTGCAGACCGAGAAAACCGGGCACTGCTTGCTGCGCCGCAGCATGGCCTGCAGCAATGGCGGCGATGTTGATCGCCACCGTATCGGTAATCAGCGTCGGCAAAAGCGCTGTGGTGCCGAACCGCGCATGAGCCGCGCAGATCGTGCGAATAGCGCCGACAGACGGATCATTGTTGAACAACACGCCACCGCCGCCATTGACCTGGAGGTCAACGAAGCCAGGCACGATGCTGCCGCCGTCGAGGTGGACCCGCTCGGCGCGCGCAGGGACATCGCCGCTTGGGACGATCGCGGACACCATACCAAACTCAATCAGCAGCGCTGCGTCCTTGTGCCAGGCCTGCCCGTCAAAAATGGGCACCCCGGCAATTGCCAGAAGGTCGCTCATACCGTCTCGGTGACCTTGTTGAGCGCTACGGGCAGATCGGGATTGAAGCCGCGATGGCGCGAAAGCGCTTCGACAAAGCCATAGAAAGAGACAATCAACGCCAGCGGATCGGTGATGGGGTGCCCTGTCGCCGCGAACGGCAACGGGCGCGCTTGGCCCGGGCGGTCGCTGGTGAGGAAGGCCAGCGCACCCTGCCCGGCCAGCTTGTGTGTCATGTCAACAACCGAGCCTTCGGCGGCATCGCGCGCGGCAAGCCCCAATACGGGATAGCCCGGGGTAACGATCGCGACAGGACCATGCATCACTTCAGCAGCACTGTAGGATTCGGCCTGGATGTTGCAGGTCTCCTTGAATTTCAGTGCGGCCTCATTGGCGATAGCAAATCCGGGGCCACGGCCCAGGACATAGAGAGCATTGTGTCCGTCGAGCGCCGAAGCCATGCCGGACCAGTCGCAGGAGACGGCCCGCGAGAGCGCCTCGGGCAGCTCGTTGACGGCTGCGTTCAAGGTTGTATCGCCGCTCCAGCGTGCAATCAGCGCCAGGCCGGCTACCACCGACGTCACGAAGGTCTTGGTGGCGGCCACACTCTGTTCGACACCGGCATGCAGATCGATGGTGAAGTCGGAAGCGGCTGCGAGAGGCGAGCCGGCCGTATTGGTGATGGCAATGGAGATGGCGCCCGAGCGGCGCGCCGACTCTGCCATACCCACGATGTCAGGCGATTTGCCAGACTGGGAAATGGCGATGGCAGCACTGTTGGCCAGTTTGAGATCCTTGCCATAGATCGATGCAATCGAGGGACCGATGGAGGCCACCGGGAGGCCCAGCGTCAGTTCAATGGCGTATTTGAGATAGGCCGAAGCGTGGTCGGAAGATCCGCGCGCCACCGTGGCAACCAGCGAAGGGTCGCGTTGGCGCAGGGCAGCAGCAGCTGCATCGAGCACCGGGCCACTCCTGTCGAGGAAGTTGGCGACGACGCCGGGAATTTCCGAGATTTCGCGGCGCATATGGGTCTGATCAGGCATGGTCACGGCTTATTGCCTCCATTGCTGGGGGAATCACCGATCCGCAGTTCGGCAACAAAGTCATAGGTGTCGCCCCGATAAATGGAGCGGGTGAATTCGATGACACGCCCGGAGGCGAGATAGGAGGTGCGCTCAATATTCAGGCCGGCGGAGCCGACCGGCACCTGCAGCAGGTGAGCATTCTCTTCATCAAGATTGGCAGCCCGAATGCGCTGGATGGCACGAATAGGCCGGTTGCCGGTTTTGTCGAGATGCTTGTAGAGCGAATTGCCAATGGCTGTGGGGTCGGGCAGCACCCGCGCCGACAGACTGGCACGCTCGATTGCCAATGGGGTTTCCCCGGTGAGCCGCAGCCGAGAGATTCGCGCCACCTGGTCGCCAGATGACAGCCCCAGAATAATGGTTTCTTCGGGCGATGGCAGGTAGAGCCCCCGTTCCAGCCATTGCGCGTGCACTTCCATGCCACGCCGCGCCATGTCTTCGGTAAACGAGGTCAGCTGGGACAGCGACTGCTCGACGCGCTGGGTTGGCGGCGCAACGAAGGTGCCCGAACCATGACGCTGCACCAGCACACCGTCCTGCACCAATTGCAGCACGGCTTTACGCACGGTGACGCGGGACACGTCGACCTTGGCAGCGAGATCGCGTTCGGAAGGCAAAGCATCGCCGGGATTGATGTCACCGCGATGGATCGCATCCTCAATCCAGCGCTTGAGTTGCAGATAGAGCGGTCCCCCGCTGGGCAGCGCCACCGGACCATCGGCAAAGAAACCGTTCGACAAATCTGTCACTTATCCCCTCACCCGTTGGCGCCTTGCGCGACATTGCATAACACTGATCCCGCGCAACTTTGACTAGTGCAGACCGAGCGCCGCAACAATACCAATAAAATACCATTTTCCAACAGGCAATGCGGAATTGCTGGAAAATTACTGGGACGTCCTGAAGCAATTGGCCTTTCGGCTGCAATTGCGCTGGCAATGGCACTCCCAGCGGGAACGTTATGTGGACAAGTGGTATTTTTTTGGCATTATCACGTCAACTGGAGACTGACATGAGTGCACCGCAAACCGAGATGACGCATGCGAGCGCGAAGGGCTTCGACACCCGCGACGCCAGCGACGCATTATCGATTCTCGCCGCAGCGCAGGTAGCAGCCGCCACCGCGACCCAGGACGCCGTGCACGAGATTGCAGCGGCCGCGAGAATGGCGGCCGACAGTCTGAACGCCGGCGGGCGACTAATCTATGCTGCAGCAGGCAGTTCGGGCCTGATGGCGATGGCCGACGCCGTTGAGTTGCCCGGCACGTTTGGCATTGACCGCGACCGCATCGTTATCCTGTTTGCCGGGGGCATTGACGCCCTGCCCGATATGCCAGGCGGGCCCGAGGATGATGCAGATGCCGCGCGCCAAGGCATTGCGAAGGCAGGAGTCGAAGCCCATGATTGCCTGATCGCCCTGACCGCCAGCGGTTACACCCCTTACCCTATGGCCGCCGCAGAAGCCGCACGTCAGGCCGGGGCGCGCACCATCGGCATTGCCAATAATGCCGGCGCTGCCCTGTTTGACCGTGTCGACATTGCCATATGCCTCAGCACGCCCCCGAAGTGATTGCCGGATCGACCCGGATGGGCGCGGGCACGGCGCAGAAGATTGCACTCAACATGTTCTCGACCATGGTTGCTGTGCATCTGGGTCATGTGCATGACGGCTATATGGTCAATGTGGTCGCGGACAATGCCAAACTGCGCGACCGCGCCCGACGCATTGTGATGGACGTCACCGGGGTGACCGACGCGCAAGCGGCGCACTGGCTTGCGCTCGCAGATGGCGCGGTGAAACCCGCAATCGTGCTCGCGGCCGGCGCTGATGGTATGGAGGCAGCACGCCGATTGCTTGAGTTGCACAACGGCCAACTGCGTCCCGCTCTGAAAACCCTCGGCGCCAAGTTGTCCTGAACGGCCAACTCGCTACCCACCCTGTCTGACCGGACAGTTTAGCGGATTCCACGACACTTCCTGGACTCAGACAGGGATTGATCCGGAACGCGCATGGCGGCGTAACAAGTATCAGAAATCAGTGCATTGTCCGCACAACGCATGCCCCCTACAAATGCACGGGGCGTCACATGCCTGAGCATGCAAGTCTCCCCGGACGGTCGTGCAAAATGTCATTGTCCATGTATTTCGCAGGGCAATCCTACAGCCCGCGGAGTCTCCATGCGCATTCCAGTAAGCCTCGTTGCCAACGCAGCTGTTTTCGCTGTCCTGTCGACTTCAGTCGGTGCCGCGGAATTCGATCGCTATGGCGGCGCTGCGCCGGATCTGGTGGCGGTACAACCCGCTTCAGATTTCGCTTTCGTCCTTGGCGTCGGCATCGGCACAGCGCCGGTCTACGAGGGCGCAGCCGAATATGGTGTGACCTTTAGTCCGATCATCGAGGTCCAGCGGTTTCGTATTCCGGGCCTGATCGATATCGGTGGGGGTGAGGACGTTGGCGGCTTGAGTTTTGCACCGTCCTTTTCGATTGCCAGCAAGCGCGTGAGCGCCGAACACACCGCTTTGGTGGGCCTGAATGACGTTGAGGCGACTTACGCCCTGGGCGCGCGGATCGGCTATGAACTGGTATTGAACGACGTGCTCCGCGGTGAACTCTACGGGGCGGCGCGATATGCTGTTGGCGGCGCAGAGGGGTTCATTGGCGAAGCGGGTGTGGACATCACCGCGAAGCTGACACCGCAGTTGGAAGTTGTCGGCGGCCCGTTGATCAGCTTTGCTTCCGAAAACTACATGGACACCTATTTTGGCGTAACGGCAGGCGAAGCAGCCGCAACCGGAGGACGTCTTGGCGCGTACAACCCGAATGGCGGCGTCAAATCAGTCGGTGTGCAACTGGCCGCTCGCTATGAAATAGTCCCGGACACCTACTTGAGCGCCAAGGGGTCCTATTCCAACTTTGTCGGTGATGCTCTGGCCTCGCCGATCGTTACATCGGGCAGCCAGCATCAATTCACCGCGGGCCTGGGCCTTGCGCGCCGCTTTGCGTTCTAGCAACACGCGGCATTAGCGAGCGCGCCTTGGCCGGCCACGTGCTGCGCTCGTCGTGCAAAAGATGGGTGGATGGCGGAGAGGAAGGGATTCGAACCCTCGAGACAGTTTCCCATCTGCGCCCTTAGCAGGGGCGTGCCTTCGACCACTCGGCCACCTCTCCGGCAGGGGGTGGATAACGGGCGGGGTGGATGAACGCAAGTGGTTTTTGGGGTGAAAGACGGCGCGCTCACAGCTCGCGCTGTTTCCCGGGCCCGATCGCAACGAAACATGAGCCTGTCGCGAGCCAAACGCGGCGGCCGGAGCTGTCAGAATCATTGTCGTTGGCGTTGCCTACCCTTTCAGGTGGGCGGTTGGGCCCGGGGGTCCCGGACCCAAAGGCTGAAACAATCAGCGCTGGTTGAAGAGTACCTTCTGGGCGTCCTTGTCGCTGGCCAGATCAAGCGGGGCTTCCTTGCCGACATTGAGGCCCTTGGCGACAGCTGGACGCGCGTTGAGACGCTCGATCCAGGCCGCAAAGTTCTTCAGTTCAGCCTTGTCGATGCCATAGCGCTCCCAGGACTGGGCCCAGCCAATGCACGCCATATCGGCAATGGAGTACTCGCCGGTGATGAAATCCCTGCCTTCAAGCTGCTTGTCCAGCACGCGGAACAGACGATGGGTTTCATCGCTGTAGCGCTTGATGGCGTAAGGCACTTTTTCAGGTGCATAGACGCTGAAGTGATTGTTCTGGCCAAGCATAGGGCCGAAGCCGCCCATCTGCCAGAACAGCCATTCGTCGACCTTGACCTGCTGGCGCGGATCGGTGGGATAGAACTGGCCGAACTTGGTGCCGAGATATTTCAGAATCGCGCCGGATCTCGAAGATCGAAATGGGCTCGCCGCCCGGCCCCTCTGGGTCAACGATGGCAGGGATCTTGTTGTTTGGCGAAATGGCGAGGAATTCGGGGGTGAACTGCTCGCCCTTGCCGATGTCAATGCGGTGATAGTTGTACGGGACGCCAAGCTCTTCGAGAATGACGTGAACTTTCTGCCCGTTTGGGGTGGGCAGCGAGTAGGCTTCGATGGGCTTGGTCTGGGTGGTCATTGCCGGTCCATTCGTCGTTTTCGTTGGCGCCTGTTGTATCGGCAAATTACGATGAAGGGCAAGGCATGAGCGTTTCGCCCTGCCCCTCATTTGAACACATCATGCTCGCTTGACCACCATTTGTGGATTGCCATTGCCGCGCAGGGCCGATGACACACCATTGCTGTTCACAGTAGAGACCACACGATGGCGATTGTTGGCGAACATGAAGTCCGGCGTGACGTTCACCGGCGCGTCAAACTGGATGGTCAGTGTGAAGTGTTCCATATCGCCGAGCATCTGCACGCCGATCAGCGTGCCCGTGAAGGGCTGATCGAGATATGTGCCGACAACCTTACGGCCGACCTGGAAAGGCACGGCAGTCCGGTTGGGCAGGCTGGCGCTGGCGGTGTTCCAGTCGCGGTAGCCATGGCTGCGGGCAATCTGCTCCAGAGCCGCGCTCTGGCTCAAGGACTCGCCGCTTTGCGCACGGGTTTCGCGCAGCATGCGGGCTTCAGATTTCAGGGTCTGAGTGGATGGGGTATCGAGTGAAAACGTCATAACAGGATCTCTCATTTGCATGAGGCGTCTGTTGCATGGGAGCTCGCATTGCCATGAAGCGCCTCGCAAAGATGAACCTTACGGTCGTTTCTGCTCGGAGACTGGACTTCACCATCGGACTTGCGTCCGGCGAGCGGCAGGTGCCAGCGACCTGCGCCGGATATGATCCCGAGACCGGGTTTTGTCAACTGCATGGCCGGGTTGTGATCAGCGCTGGTGATGGGAGGGATCAGACAAATGTGTTGGGCGCGGGATGCCGAAGCGCGTATGGGCTGATGCAGATACCTCAGGATGGATCCGGCCTGCCGCCGGGATGACACCGCGAAACTGGACGGTCCAAAAATGGTTGAAACGCTGTTCCTGCTGATTGCCGGCCTACTGGGCGGGGCGCTGAACTCGCTGGCGGGAGGCGGCTCGTTCATCGTTTTTCCGGCACTGCTGTTTGTCGGCGTGCCACCGGTGATGGCCAATGCGTCCAACACATTCGCCGCCCTGCCCGGCTATGCCAGCGGGGCCTATGGCTATTGGCATGCCATGGCGCAGCATAAGCACTTGCTGGTGCTCTATGGCGTTATCGCTGCGGTGTTTGGCTATGTCGGCGCCGAACTGCTGCTGGTGGTGACCGATGCGCAGTTTGCGCTGGTGGTGCCGTGGCTGATGCTCTTTGCCGTGCTGTTGTTTGCATTTGGCAATCAGCTGAACGCCTATGTCGCCGCACATAGTGGGGGCGGACGCGGCATGAAGCTGGTGGGCAGTGGCCTTTTGCTGCTGTTTCTGGCCGGGGTATGCGTCTATGGCGGCTTTTTCAATGCCGGCTTGGGCATCCTGCTGCTGGCGTTTCTGGCCACAGCGGGGATGAGCGACATTCACGCCATGAACGGGCTCAAGCTTTATGTGTCATCCATAGTGGCACTGGTGGCAGTGGCGCGGTTCGCGTTCAATGGTTCGATCGACTGGTATCATGGCTCAATCGCCTTGGTAGGCGTCGTGGTGGGCGGTTATCTGGCCGCCAGGAATGCGCACCGCTTTCCAACCAAGGTGATCCGGGCAGCGGTGATTATCTACGGGCTGGTGATGACAGGGTACTTCTTTTGGGGCGCTTATCTGGGGTAGGTGAATATCCCCCGGCGAGCCCCAGGGTGATTGTCACTCCGCCTTTCTGATCCACACCGCGGCGTCGTGATAGACCGTGCCGCCGAAGGGCGGCGCTGGAGTGGCGCTGGTCAGGGTGTTGATGCCCCTGCCCCCGCGATGGGCCTTGTTCTGATGCAGGCCCTCGGCAATCAGCACGCCAGTGGGCAGACCGGGGCGAACGCGGGCAGTCAGATCAACGGTACCGCGGCGGTTACCGATTGTGACGAACTCACCGTCGGCGATAACGAGGCGCGCAGCATCATCGGGGTGGATGAAGACCGAGGGCACGCCTTCGCGCTTCTGGCTGCCCGGGGTTTCGTTGAAGGATGAGTTGAGGAAGGCGCGTGCCGGGCTGGTGGCGAGGCGGAACGGGTGTTCGACGGTGGCCGCCTCGGTGATGGCCCAATGGTCAGCGAAGCGTGGCATGTCGGCGGGGTCACAGGTCCACTGATAGCTCTTCTTGTCGGCGGTGCCCTGCCAATTGGGGGCAAAGCGGAAACGCTTGTCGGGCCAGTCAAAGCCGTCAGCGTAACGGGCGGTGGCGTCGGGGCGTTCGCGATCGACGAAGCCGGTCTTTTCAACTTCTTCCAAGGCGGGATAGCCCGAGCGGTGGAAGGTGTCGGCGATCACGTCGCGATCAGTCGTTTTGAACGTGTCGTCGTCGAGACCCAGCCGCAGGGCCATAGCGTTGATGACTTCGTGGTTTGACTTAGTCTGGCCGGGGCGGGTGATGATCGCCGGGCCATAGAGAACGCGGGTGTGGCCGCCGCGGGTGTAATAGTCATTGTGTTCGAGGAACATGGTGGCGGGCAACACGATATCGGCCAGCTCGGCCGTTTCGGTCATGAACTGCTCGTGGACGACGAGGAACAGATCATCGCGGGCCAGCCCCCGCCGGACCAGCGCCTGTTCTGGGGCGACCGAGGCAGGGTTGGTATTTTGTACGATCATGGCCTTGACCGGCCCGCCCTGCTTGAGTGCCTTGGCGTTGCCCGTGAGGATGGGGCCGATTTCGGACATGTCGAGCCAGCGCGGATCGCCCTTTTGCAGGCCCGAACCGGTGAGGCGTGACTTGTCGAGCGCCCAGGTTCCTGAATTGGAGTGGAAGGCGCCGCCGCCGCGATGCTGCCAGGCGCCGGTCATGGTGGGAATGCACAGCGCCGCATGCATGGCCGTGGCGCCATTGCGCTGACGGGTGAAGCCGTAGCCGAGACGGAAATAGCTGGCCGGCGTGGTGCCGACGAGGTGGGCGAATTCGGTAATTTCGGCGATGCTCAGGCCGGTGATGGCGGCGGCCCATGCGGGGGTCCTGTCCGCCAGATGGGCTTCGAAGTCAGGACCAAAATCGGTGAATTTTGCCATATAGGCGCGGTCTGCCAGGCCATCGCGCAGCAGGATATGCATGACGGCGACAGCCAGAGCGCCGTCGGTGCCGGGGCGCAGCACAAGGCCCAGATCGGCCTGGGCCATGGTCGCGGTCTGGTAGATATCGATGACCACAATTTTGGCGCCGCGCTCCTTTTTGGCGCGCATGGCGTGAGTCATGACGTTGACCTGGGTGTGCACCGCATTGGTGCCCCAGATAACGACGCAATCGCTCTCGGCCATCTGCTCGGGATTGACGCCGCCGAGCATGCCGGTGCCGGCAATGTAGCCGGGCCAGGCGGTGCCGGTGCAGATGGTGTCGTATTGGCGGGAATAACCCTTGGCGGCGCGCAGGCGATCAATACCGTCGCGCTGCACGTGGCCCATGGTGCCCGCATAATAGTAGGGCCAGATGGCTTCGGCGCCGTGGTCGGCCTCGATCTGGTTGAAGCGGGCCGCGATTTCGTCCAGTGCCTCGTCCCAGGAGATCGGCGTGAACTGGCCGCTTCCCTTGGGGCCGCTGCGGCGCAGTGGTTGGGTCAGGCGGTCGGGATGGTGCACGCGCTCGGCATAGCGAGCCACCTTCTCGCAGATGACGCCTGCGGTATATGGATCATCCTTGGCGCCGCGCACCCGACCAATGGTGTGGTCGTCGAGAATGTCGACGTCGAGCGCACAGGCCGACGGACAATCATGAGGACAGACGGAGCGGACGGTGCGCAGGGCGACGGGCTTGTTCATAGCGCGAAAATACGCGGGTCTGGGGTCTGGTGCAAAGTTATAGTTGTGATCGCCGGATCATCCGGGCTGATGGCGTAGGCAAGTGGCACGATAATGCCTTCGGGGGGTGACGGGGCGAACACTAGGGCGCTGCGAACGCTTTGCTGGCGGATTCCGCGTTGCGGCGGGCGCGATTGGCTGCGTGCAGGGCCAGTTGGGCCGCCCCGGAGTGGAACTGGGAGAACGTGACCCGATCCTGGGCGTGGGTGGCGATGGTGATGCCGCGCCAGTTTGGGCGCACCGAACGGACGTCGGACCAGGCAATGCTGGTCTGGCGACCAAGCGCTGAGCAATATTCGAGTTTGGTGTGGTTCCAGCGCACGCGGACGAACAGACCGCCCAGACCAATGCCCAGGGCGCCTGCCCCGAGGAGCAGCGAAGCGGCGAAGGTGGCGATCATCTGGGCGGCAGGAATATGTTTGGCGCCGCCGACCAGAATAATCGCGGACATTAGTACCACCGCCAATGCTGCAGCGCCGTAACAGGCAAAATACTCAACCATTGAGGGGCGCAGTTCGGACCAGCCATCAATCTGGGCCGCCTCCTCGCCCTGCACCAGGCGCAGCGCCAGAAAGGCAGCGTAGCCAAACGCAACAACACCAGCAGCGCGCGATAGCGGCAGACCGGCAGTAAACGGGATATATTTGAGGATGAGAAGGGAAACGATAATCGACAGTGGCACAGCCACTTCCTGCCAGCGCAAGGGCACGCATGCTCTCCAAGTATTGTGGGCCGGTGACGCAGGTCGGCTATTACAGTGCGGCGATTCTAGCAAAACAGACTGATTTGGCCACTGACATTGTCGCGCGTGGACTGATTGGCGGCAGGAGCGGCGCAAAGACCACAGTTGGGATGGACCAATATAGCGTCGACTGGACGCTGGCAGATTGATTCCAAAATTCTCGATAGCAGATTGATAACGTTGACTGATTTCCTAAAAAAGTGCCTTGGCCCTGGAAGAAACGCTGCAGCGCGACCGTCGTAAAACGCTCCTGACAGGAATTGTCACGCTGGTACGGTTAGGCTCTTTGATGTGCCAGCCGGGAGAGCAAAATTTTGAATCCAGCCGTTGCAGAAGTGTTTGACGCCTATCCAGCAGAGGCGCGAGCGGCTTTGATGGGATTGCGCGCGCTTATTCTGGAAACCGCGGCGCGTACTGATGGCGTCGGTGCGCTGGAAGAAACACTGAAATGGGGTCAGGTGAGCTATCTGACCAAACAGAGCCGCAGTGGGACTACCATCCGCATCGACCGGGACAAGCAGACCGGTGCAGCAGCGCTGTATGTGCATTGCCAGACAGATCTGGTGAGCCGCTATCGCACCCTGTATCCGGACAGTTTCGACTATCAGGGCGAGCGAGCCGTGCTGGTGCCGACTGACGCTGATTTGCATGCGCTACGTCATGTGATCGCGCTGGCGCTGACCTATCACGCGGCCAAGAAACCAGTTGAGTCAAAAAACGGGGCGGCACTGGCCACCCCGTTCTTGATTGTTTCGTTGCCGTTTCAGATCTGCGGCTTGCGCTTGGCCTTGTGATCCTTCTTGGGCGGCTTGGCAGCGCCATCAGGCTTTCCGGCCCATTTGGGCTTACCCTTGTCCTTGCTTGGCGGTGCCTTGCTGACCTTGGGCGGACGTGGCTTGTCGAAGTCACGCTTTGGCGCGCGCGGCTTGTCAGCGTCAGCAGATGGGTTCCAGGCACCGGTTGCGGGCGTCTCAAAATCATCGGGCTTCAGCCCGGCGGAGCCATAGCGCGCCTGGCGGTCAGCGCGCTCGGGCCGTGGGGCATTGGGATCGTAGCGCTCGATGGGGCCTGGCGGGCGGCGCTGCGATGGTGGTGGACCAGCGCGGCGTTCACCAGGACCGTCAACAGCGGTAATTGTCACGCCACGCTCGCCCGAGCCGTTCTTGGCCAGGCTGCGGGAGAATGCGTCGGCCTTCTGGGCGGCCACTTCAAAGATCGATTCCGTATCGAAAATGCGGATCGAACCAATAGCGGTCTTGGTGACATCGCCAGCCTTGCACAGCATGGGCAGAAGCCAGCGGGGCTCGGCGCGCTGCTTGCGGCCGACATTGACCTTGAACCAGGTGCCCCCTTCGAAGCGCTCACGGGTGCGCGGATCGCTGTCGCCGGGTTTGCCGGGCTCCGGGTTTTCCGTGACATCCTCGGGCGCAGGCCGGGCCGCGAGCTGCTGACGCAGATAAGCGGCGGCAATGGCTTCGACCGAATGGCGCTCCATCAGCTGCGCGACGAATTCGGCCTCTTCTTCGGCGACAGGCAGGGTCAGCGCGGTCGCGGTCAGAATGCCTTCGCGATAACGCGCATCGATCTCGGCAGCGGTCGGTGGCGCCATGTTGGTGACGTCGAGCTTGGCGGTGCGCAGAATGCGCTGCGCGACGTTGCGACGATGCATGGGCGAGATGATGACGCAGGTGCCCTTGCGCCCTGCCCGCCCGGTGCGGCCCGAACGATGCAGCAGCGTGTCGGGATTGGTGGGCAGGTCGGCGTGGATGACCAGATCAAGATTGGGCAAATCGATGCCGCGGGCGGCCACGTCGGTCGCGACGCAGATACGCGCGCGACCATCGCGCATGGACTGCAACGCATTGGTGCGCTCGGCCTGGCTGAGTTCGCCGGACAGGGTCACCACGTCGAAGCCGCGATTGTGCAGGCGGGCCGAAAGATGTTTGACGCCTTCACGGGTGGAGGCGAACACGATGGTGTTGACCGCTTCAAAGTAGAGCAGCGTGTTGATGATGGCGTTTTCGCGCTCATTGGATGGGACCAGCATGAGCTTGTAGTCAATGTCGGCGTGCTGTTCGCCGCCGCTGGTGGCTGCCACGCGCAGGGCATCGCGCTGGAAGGTCTTGGCCAGCTGGGCGATGGGCTTGGGCACCGTTGCCGAGAACAACAGGGTCCGGCGCTCTTCGGGCGCAGCATCGAGGATAAACTCGAGGTCTTCGCGGAAGCCCAGATCGAGCATTTCGTCAGCTTCATCGAGCACAACGGCGCGCAGTGCAGACATATCGAGTGCGCCGCGCGTGATGTGATCGCGCAGGCGACCGGGGGTGCCAACAACAATGTGGGCACCGCGGTCAAGTGCACGGCGCTCGGTACGGGCATCCATGCCGCCGACGCAGGTCGCCATCTTGGCACCGGCTTCGGCATAGAGCCACTGCAGTTCGCGTTCGACCTGAAGGGCGAGCTCGCGGGTCGGAGCAATCACCAGTGCCAGCGGTGCGCCAACTGAGGTGAAGCTTTCAGCTTTGCCGAGCAGCGTGGCGGCAATGGCCATGCCGAAGGCGACAGTCTTGCCCGAACCGGTCTGGGCGGAGACGAGAAGGTCCCGGCCAGCGGTCTCGGGTTCAATGATTGCGGACTGAACAGGTGTCAGGGTCTCGTAGCCCTTGGTGGCAAGGGCGCGAGCGAGTGGGGCAGAAATGGTATCAGGCAGAGACAATGGGTATCTTTCGGGTGGGGGAGAACACCGACCCGAACCTCCCCTTGATGGTCGAGAGGGCGCGAAGGCATTCTGCATTCTGGTGCATTATAGCACAAACAAGCAAAAAGGCCGCCCCGGCGGGCGGCCTTCGAATTCGTATCGGTTCAGGACCGATTAGCCGACGAGTTCGTCGTCGTTGAAGAAGAACTTGATTTCTTCAGCAGCGGTTTCCGGAGCGTCCGAACCGTGCACCGAGTTTTCGCCGATCGAGAGAGCGAATTCCTTGCGAACGGTGCCTTCAGCAGCGTTCTCAGGGTTGGTAGCGCCCATGACTTCGCGGTTCTTCAGGATGGCGTTTTCGCCTTCGAGAACCTGGACGACGACGGGCGAAGCAATCATCTGCTCGACCAGTTCACCAAAGAAGGGGCGTTCCTTGTGGACTGCATAGAAGCCTTCGGCCTGGGCGCGGGTCATGTGGATCTTCTTGAGCGCGATCGGGCGCAGACCGGCTTCCTCGAACTTGGCAATGATCTTGCCGATCAGGTTGCGACGGACGGCATCGGGCTTGATGATGGAGAAGGTGCGTTCGAGCGCCATGGGATAAGATCCTTGAATGGGTCTGTAGGGAATGGTGGCGCCTTGTAGCGGGAGACTTTGACGGAGGCAAGACGGGGCAGACATGCGTCAACGCCGGTTGCCATTGGGCGCGGTAAACTTTATCCAGCGGCAAAGACTTTTTGTGGGTACGCGCACGGCCTGAGCCGATGCGCTGTTTCGCCTGCCCCTCTTCCATAGATTGCCGTTGCCATGCTCTCGATCAACAACCTCACTTACCGTATTCAGGGTCGCGAACTGTTCGAGGACGCGTCTGTGGTGCTGCCGACCGGATCCAAGACCGGTTTTGTCGGCAAGAACGGGACGGGCAAGACGACGCTGTTCCATCTGATCCAGGAGCATATCCACCCCGATGCGGGCGGGATCGAACTGGTCAAGAAGGCCCGTATTGGCGCGGTGGCGCAGGAAGCTCCCGCTGGCAATGAGACCGTGCTGGACGTTGTGATGTCGGCCGACAAGGAACGCACGGCACTGATGGCGGAGGCGGAAACAGCAACCGACCCCGACCGGATTGGCGAGATCTATATCCGGCTGGCTGATATCGACGCCTACACAGCGGAGGCACGCGCCTCGTCCATTCTGAAGGGTCTGGGCTTTGAGCAGGATCGGCAGAATTCGCCGACCCATGAATTGTCGGGTGGCTGGCGCATGCGTGTGGCCCTGGCCGGTGTGCTGTTCAGCCAGCCCGACCTGCTGCTGCTCGATGAGCCCACCAACTATCTCGACCTTGAAGGCACGCTGTGGCTGGAGAAATATCTCTCCACCTATCCCTATACCGTGTTCATGATCAGCCATGACCGCGACCTGCTGAACAAGTCAGTCAATTCAATCATCCATCTCGAGCACCGCAAGCTGACCTTCTACAAGGGCAATTACGACACGTTCGAGAGCACGCGTCGCATGCAGATGGAGCTCAACAATAAGGGGCGCGAGAAGTCGCTCGACCAGATCGCCCATATGCAGAAATTCGTGGACCGTTTCGGCGCCTCGGCGACCAAGGCCAAGCAGGCGCAGGCCCGCATGAAGATGATTGCCAAGCTCAAGCCGCCCGCAGCGATGTTTGACGAGTACTCTGCGCCATTCACTTTCCCGCAGCCCAAGACCGAGCAGGCGACGCCGATGATCTCGCTGGACGGGGCTTCGGCGGGCTATGGCGACAAGACCATTCTGCGCCACATCAATATGCGCATCGATCCCGGTGATCGTATTGCGCTGATCGGGGTGAACGGAAACGGCAAGTCGACCTTTGCCAAGCTGCTGGCCGGCGATATCAAGCCAATGGGCGGCACCTTCGCCAAGGGCAAGAAGCTGGAAATTGCGCATTTTGCCCAGCATCAAATGGACAAGCTCAAGCCCGAATGGACCCCGTTCGAGCACATCGTGGACATCATGCCGACCGATAGCGAAAGCCGTCGTCGCTCGCGGCTGAGTCAGATGGGCCTGACCAAATCGCGCATGGACACGCTGGCCAAAAATCTCTCCGGTGGCGAGCGCGCCCGCCTGTTGATGGGCCTGATCACCTTTTCGGGTCCGGGCATGATGATCCTGGATGAGCCAACCAACCATCTGGACATCGACAGCCGCGATGCGCTGGTACACGCGCTCAATGACTATGAAGGCGCGGTACTGATCATCAGCCATGATCGCCATCTGATCGAAGCCACTTGCGATACGCTGTGGATCGCCGAAGGCGGCACGATCCGAGTGCTCGACGAGGATCTGGACAGCTACCAGAATTCGATCACCTCTGCCAAAGAGAGCAAGGGCGGCACCAAGGCCGAACGCAAGGCCAACAAGCAGGAAGCCGCGGCCAAGCGCGCCGAGATCGCGCCGATCAAGAGCGCCATTAAGGATGCGGAAACCAAGATCGCCCGTTTGAAGCGGGAAATCGACAAAATAGATGCCCAGCTCGAGGATCCCAAAGTCTACAATGGCAGCCCGGAACAGGTGATCGTTCTGGGCAAGGACAAAGCCCGTTTCAGCAACGATCTTGAAGCAACCGAAGAGCAATGGCTGGCGTTGAGCGCCGAGCTGGAGACTGCCGAAAGCGCATGAGCAAACTCGCCGCAAAAGATGTGATCTTTACCCTTGGGTTGCAGCGGCACCCCGAGGGCGGCTGGTACGCACAGACGTTTGAGGACGAGTCCAAAGCCGATGGTCGCTCGCGATCGACGGCGATCTACTATCTGCTTGAGCGCGGCGATGTTTCGGCCTGGCATCGCGTCGATGCTGTTGAAGCCTGGCACTTTTATACCGGCGCGCCCCTTACTCTGCGGGTTTCGGACGGCATAACCGTCGACAGCTTTGTGCTGGGGCCTGATCTCGAAGCGGGTCAACGTCCGCAGATGATCGTGCCGCGATCAGCATGGCAATCGGCCCAAAGCACAGGTGACTGGACGCTTGTGGGTTGCACCGTTGCACCGGGTTTCAGATTTTCTGGCTTCGAGATGGCGGCACCTGGGTGGGAGCCCGGCCGCGATTAACCGGCTGGCGCTCGCGTCGTTGACAGGCTGGGCAGCGTGCCGTCTGTTACACCCATGAATTGCAGGCGAACTACTCTCATGCGTGACTTTGGCTACCGCCTCACGGCTATCTTGCTGATCTGGATCGTTGGGCTGACGGCCCTCGCCCAGGCAGGGAGCCTGAGCAAGCAGGAATTCGCCGAACAGCGCCGCTTCGCCTACAATAACAGCATGTTCGTGCTCTACCATGAGGTGGCGCACCTGCTGTTCGACCAGCTCGACCTGCCGGTGCTGGGCCGCGAGGAAGACGCGGCCGATAATCTGGCCACCTGGACATTGCTCAACAAGGGTTCGGCGCGGGCGGACCGCGCACTGGCTGACTCGGTTCGGGGCTGGTTTCTGTCCGGCGTTGCCTATGACAGCGGCGGTTCGGAAAGCGACTATGCTGCCCCTCATATTCTGGACAAGCAGCGGGCCTACCAGATTGTCTGCCTGATGGTGGGCAAGGACGCGGTGGCGTTCCGCTCGATGGCCAACACCTATCACCTATCGCGCGACCGGCAGGACAGTTGCCACTGGGATTACGAGATGGTCGACCGTGGTCTTTTGAGCGTTCTCAATCGCCATAGTGCAAAGACCGGGCCGGGCAGCGATGTGACAGTCACCTATCACGCTGTCGGTGGCCGGTTGGCTGACGCTGCCGACGCGTTCAAATCCAGCGGTGTGTTCGATCAGGTCGCCGATGAAATTCGCCGCAATTACAGCCTGCGTGAGCCGGTGCAGTTCAACGCAAAGCGTTGCGGCGAGGCCAATGCATTTTATGATCCGGACAATGCAGAGATTATCTTCTGCTACGAGCTAATGCAGGATTATATGGATATCTACGCGGCCAATATGCCCAAATTCGCGCCCGAGGCAGGCCGGATGAATGGCAATAAGGACAAGCACCAATAGCGCCGCTTAACGGCGCTGCTACCGGGGGACACCGACATGAAGATACTGACTGCTGCCACACTGTTGCTGGCTGCTGGCCTGAGCCTGCCTGTTCACGCGCAGGAGGTAAGCGAGGACGACGCGGCGTGGGCGATGGAGTTCGCCATGCACGACGCCGTTTTCACCATGTATCACGAGATCGGCCACATGCTGGTGGGCGAACTGGGCCTGCCCGTGCTGGGCAAGGAAGAGGACGCCGCTGACTCACTGGCAACAATTCTGCTGCTGACCGATGAAGAAGATGATGATGCCTATGAGGCGCTGATCGACAGCGCCGATGGCTGGTATTTCAACGCGGTGAACTCCACCGGCTCGGGCGTGGACGACTTCTCCTATTATGACGAGCATAGTCTCGACATCCAGCGGGCCTACGCCATGGTCTGCATGATGGTAGGCAAGGATCCAGACGCCTTCGCAGAGACAGCGGACGAATATGGCCTCGAAGCAGAGCAGCAGGAAAATTGCGCCTATACGTTCGACCAAGCCATCACATCCTGGGCGGTGGTGCTCGAGCAGCACGAAGTGACGGACGCCCGCGGCGCCGAAATCTCGGTTGTCTATGAGGAGGCTGGCGATTTCACCGAATTTGCCAACGAGCTGGAAGCGCGGCAGGTGCTGGAGCGGGCGGCCGATCTTATCATGGCCAGCTATGTGCTACCGGGCCCGGTGACCTTCCGCGCAACGCAGTGCGGTCAGGCCAATGCCTTTTACAGCCCCGGCGATAGCGAAGTGATCTATTGCTATGAACTGGCCGAGGAAATGTTCCGGCTCTACATCAACGACATTCTGCCTGCCTATCAATAGGGTAAAGTCCCCTGCCCGGCCCGGTCAGCTGAAGCCAACATAGCGGCCGGGCTTGTGATTGAAGCCAATGATCAGATTGAGCATCAGCGCGCCCAGGATCGAGTAGACAACCCGGTCCAGCGGCAGCACGAAAAAAGCGGCTACCAGAATGATCGCATCAACGCCAAGCTGGAAGTAGCCCGCGCGAATGTTGAAGTTTTCCTGCAGGTAAAGCGCCAGGATATTGATGCCGCCGACGCTGGCCTTGTGGCGGAACAGCGAGAGAATGCCCAATCCCATCATGCCACCGCCCACCAGGCTGGCGAAAAGCGGGTGGACCGATGCGATATCGAGCCACTCGGGAATGTGCGCGCTGAAATAGGACACCAGCCCGACGCAGACGAAGGTCTTGATGGCAAAGGGCCAGCCCATGCGCAGCACGGCCAGAATGTAGAATGGCAGGTTGATGGCAAAAAACAGCCAGCCAAATGGAATGCCGGTGCCGTATTGCAGCAGCAGGGCGAGACCCGCCGTACTGCCTGTTGTCAGGGTGACCTGCGCGTACAATACGATGCCGAGGGAGACCAGCATGGTGCCGATCAGCATGGCAAAAATGTCTTCGTGCAGTTTGTGGCGGCTTGGCGTCGAGAGATCCGGTGTCATGCTTTTTTGATCCAGCGGCCGTCAGATTCCTGCTGCCAATAGGTGAGTTGAGACGTTCCCTTGAGTGCGCGCCAGGCCAGTCGGGCCTCGGCGACAGCATCCGGGTCGTGGCCCGAGAACATATAGACAATGCGCTCATAGCCCTCGGCTGATTGCGGCACGGCCCGATCCACAAAGAAGCGGCAGACCGCTCCGTTGGGATTGTCGGTCTCGGTAGTGATCAGAATGGGCTGGTGGCTATCGGTATCGGCGCCCGCCAGGCCATGGGCAAGAAAACTATCGTCGCGGTAGGTCCACAAATGGGCATCAAGCGCTTCGGCCCGTTCGCTGGAGCCGACCTCAACAATGGAGCGCCAGCCCCGCTCGATGGTCTTTTCCAGCAATTGAGGAAGGACCGCCTCGAGCGGGCGCGGTTCGAGATGATAAAAGAGCACGTCAGCCATTGCTGTACCCTAGCCCTGGTAGTGGTCCCGCACCAGCCGATCGAGCAGTGCAACGCCAAAGCCGGGCGCCCACGAGGAGTTGACCTCGGTGGCGGTGACGCCAAAGGCGGTGCCGGCAATGTCGAGATGAGCCCAGGGCACATCGTTGACGAAACGCTGCAGGAACTGCGCCGCAGTGATGGAGCCAGCGGGCCGACCGACCGAATTGCGGATATCGGCAAACTTGGATTCGACCATCTTGTCATAGACGGGGGTCAGCGGCATGCGCCACAGCTTCTCATTGGCGGCAAGTCCCGCACCGAGCAGCTTGTTGGCCAAATCATCATTGTTGGAGAACAGGCCGGCATGTTCATGGCCCAGGGCCACAATGATGGCGCCTGTCAGTGTGGCCAGATTGATCATGAATTTGGGCTTGAAACGGTCCTGAGTGTACCAGAGCGCATCGGCCAGAACGAGGCGCCCCTCGGCATCGGTGTTGATGACCTCAATCGTGGTGCCGCTCATTGCGGTGACAATGTCACCGGGCCGGACGGCATTGCCAGACGGCATGTTCTCAACCAGGCCAAGCACGCCGACGACGTTGACCGGTGCCTTGCGGGTTGCCAGCGCACACATCAGGCCGGTGACCGCAGCGGCGCCGCCCATGTCGCCCTTCATGTCTTCCATGGAGCCAGCTGGCTTGATGGAAATGCCGCCGGTGTCAAATACGACGCCCTTGCCGACAAAGGCGAGCGGCGCCTGATCGGCCTTGCCACCCTTCCAGTGCATGACCACCAGACGGGCGGGACGCTCGGAGCCCTTGGCCACGCACAGCAGCGACCCCATGCCCAGCTTTTCGAGGGCTTCTGGTTCAAGAATTTCGACCTCGAGGCCGAGTTGTGCAAGTTCAGCTGCGCGGGCCGCAAACTCTACCGGTCCGAGCACGTTGGCCGGTTCGTTTACCAGATCGCGCGCCAGCAGCGTGCCGTCGACGGTGGCATTGCGATCGGCAATGGCCTGATCAGCAGCACCGGGGTCAGCAACGTGCAGTGTAATGGTCAGGCTGGTCGGGGCGTCATCAGCGCGGGCGGACTTGTACTTGTCGAACCGATAATTGCGCAGCCGCAGGCCGGCGGCCAGCTCAGCGATCGCAGCCGGCGTGGCTTGTGCCTCATCAATCACCACGGCAATTGTGTCGACCTTGGTCGCAGCGATCTTGGCCATGAGCGAGCCACCACGATCGGTCCAGCCATTGAGCGGGGCATCACCCTCGGCCTTGCCAGAGCCAAGAACGAGCAGACGCGAGCCGGCCTGCCCGATAATATCGAGTGCCTGACCCTGGCGACCGGTAAATGCCCCGGCTTTTGCCGATTGGGCCCAGTCCAGGCCCGTTGCCGACCAGTTAGCGGCGGCAGCACCGGATGGGGCCTGCCCTTCGGCGGCGTAAATAACAGTGAGGGCGGCGGCGGTGGCAGAATGGGCAGCCGTACGGATATCAAGGGATTGGGACATGAAAAGCCTTGGTGGGCGAAGCGGCGCAAAGCGCGCGAAGGAATGATTGGCTTACATTGAGATGTTTGGGCGGCGCGTCAATCCCGCAACAGGGCTACGGACAAATCGGCGCGGGGTGTCTTGGGCGCTTGTCTGCCTGGGCGAACTGCACCAAGGTCCGCGCAATGATCGAGACACAATTGCGGCATCTGGAGGCGCTACTCAGATAGCATGAAGCGACTAACCGCTTATCTTGCGCGCCTGTTCGTCACCGATGCGGTGATCCTGTTCGGGGTGTTGTGTTTCCTGCTCTGGCTGGTCAACTGCCTGCGCTCTTTCGACGTTGTCTCGGTCAAGGGCCAAGGCGTGATGACGCTCGCCCTGCAAGGTTTGCTGACGCTGCCGCCGCTGACCATTTCGTTCTTCTACGTCTGTATCGGCATTGGTTTGGTTCGGGCGCTGCAGGCGCTGCAGGGGAATCGCGAACTGCATATCATTCACACCAGTGGCGGGCTGGGTTCGCTGTGGAAGGCCACAGCAATCGTGGCCGGGGCCGGTGTTGTGGGCGTGCTGCTGCTGTCCAATTTCATCGAGCCTGAAGCCAATCGCCGGTTGAACGTGCTGAGCGCCAATGTGGCGGCCGATCTTGTCAGCTCAACGCTTAAGCCCAAGCGCTTTACCCAGGTGACACCTGGCGTGGTGATGCTGATCGGCGGACGGGGCGGCGACGGCGAAATCCAGGAGTTCTTTGCCGATGATCGCCGCGATCCAAAAACGCGGCGCACCTATATCGCCAAGTCGGCGCGGGTTTCGACCGACGGTACAAACTACGTGCTCGAGCTGCGCGATGGCGCATTGCAGAACAGCGAGCCGAACGGGCGTTTCACCGAGATTACCTTTGCGCGTTATGACGTCAATGTTGATCAGTTCTCGCAGCCCGTCGGGCAACCCAACATGCTGTATCAAACCGACAGCCTGACATTGGTCCGAGACGCGCTGGCAAGTGGGCAATGGTCGCCCGAAGTGCTGACGGCCCTGGGCAATCGCGGCGCCGAAGGCCTGCGCGTGATCGGCATTTGCCTGCTGGTGCTCGCATTGGCTGGCTTTCCCAGCGGTCGACGGGCGCGGTTCAACGTCCCACTTGAAGCGGTTGTGCTGCTGATTGCGTTTGGTGAGCGCGGGTTTAGTGCCTACAGCCCCCTGGGGCCCTCGACGGGCGCACTCGCCATGATCATTGCAGGTGGCGGGGCGGTGCTGATCATGACGCGCCCCCGCAAGACCCTGCCGGGGATCGCAATATGACCCGGATTGACTGGATTGTGCTGAACCGTCTGGGCAGCCGCATTGGGGTCACAGTGCTGATTTTCTACGGAATCATCACGCTGGCGGAATCGCTGGACACCTGGCGCTTCAACTTCGTCGCCGACAATTATGGGTTGCCTATGGCCGCATTGATGGTGGCCATGAGCGCCGTGCGCTGGACCATCAAGACGCTGCCGGTGACCGTGCTGATGGGCGCGATTCTGGGCTTCCTCGACCTCAAGGCGCGTCACGAGCTGACCGTGATCCAGTCGAGCGGGATTTCAATGTGGCGGGCGGTTCGGGCGCCAACCATCGCGCTTGGGCTGGCAAGCCTGCTGATCGCGCTGGGCGGGGAAACGGCGAGCACGATGATCAATCGTGGTCTGTACCCCTCCCCACCCGGTCAGGCGACGCTGCAGACGCCGGCGGGTGAAATCTGGCTGGAACAGCGCAGCGGCGATTTCCACTATCTGATGATGGCGACAGGTATGCAGCCGGGCGGTACGCTGCTGGGCAATGTCACGATTTTTCGTCTCAACGGCGGCGACGATGATCGGATTGAAGGCGCTGAAGCCTTGCTGGAAGACGGCGAGTGGGTTTTGCCCAGAGCCACTATCCGCAACGCGTTGCAGCCAGCGCGATACGTGCGCGACTACCGTTTGCCCACGACCTCCTCACCGGCAGAGATCAGCCTGAAACTGTCCTCAACTGAAGACATGACATTTTTCGAGCTCGCCGACCTGCTGCAAAAGGGTGTCTCTGACCCTGCGATCAGATCTGCCGCCACCATGCGGCTAATCAAATTACTCGCCCTGCCACTGGTTCTGACGGGCTCACTGTTCATTGCGTTTGCGTTTACCGCGGGTTATCGAAGGTCATCTAATTATGGTCCTGCGGTCCTTTACGGGATCGTGCTGGGTTTCGTTGTGTTCGTGATTACCGAGATGGCCGACCGCGCTGGGTCGACCGGCGTTCTCGATCCTACGTTTGCGGCAGTCGGACCAGCATTTGTAGCCATTGTCATTGGCGTGACGGTGTTGCTGCACAAGGAAGACGGGCGCGCGTGAGACAAGTGGGTTGGAGCGATTTCATGACGTCGGCGCTCCGCCTGGCCAGTGCCAGTGCGGTGGTGGCCCTCATGGCTGCGACCAGCGTACCGGCACAAGAGTTGATTCCCACCGATTTCTTCAACGCCCCCATCGATCCGAGTTCGCCGTCAGCAATTGAAGCCAACACACTGACCTTTGATCAGGCATCCAACGTGATCCTGGCGAGTGGCGATGTGGTTCTCAAACGGGGCGGCTACACGCTGACCGGGCAGAACCTGACCTATCACCGCGGCAATAATGACGTGTATTTCACCGGTGCGGTGACTATTCGCGATCCATCGGGCAATCTGACCGAAACCAACGATCTGCAGATCACCGGCGGGATGAAGCAGGCATTTCTCGATGCCATGACCATCACCACCTATGATGGCGCGCGCATTACCGCAGACAGTGCGGACTATGACGCTGCGCTGGAAACCCTGCTGGTAAACGCGACCTACGCGCCGTGCGGGGAATGCATTGACGACAAGGGACGCCGGATTGGCTGGTCGATGAAGGCCAAGCGGATCATCTCCAATGCGGATGGTTCGCTGTATATGGATCAGCCTAGCCTGGCGATCCTGGGCATTCCAGTGGCATGGCTGCCGTTCTTCTGGATGCCGGACACCAGCGAGAACGCGCTGTCGCGGGTGCCCAAGCCGACCTACAGCTATACCGAGAAAACCGGCCATTCGCTGGCGTTCACTTCAACGGTCTACTCGACGCGCTGGAGCGACGTCGTGCTGACGCCAACGCTGATGAGCCGCCAAGGCCTGCTGATGGGTGCGGCCTGGACACAACGCTTTGACGGCGGCTCGTTCACCGTCAAGGGCTCGGCTCTGTACCAGCTGGACCAGAGTGCGTTCACCTTTAGCGAAGCAAAGCGGGACTGGCGCGGGGCGGCGCAGTTCAGCGGCAGCTTCACGCCAATCGACGACTGGACGGTGGGATTGAGCTACACCGCGTTCACGGACGCGGCCTATTTGCCCGACTATACCAGAACTGACGCCAAATCGTCGGTCAATGAAATCTATGCGACCAATCTGACGCGCGACACCTACATCAATGCGCGGGTGCAGCACTTCAACCAGTTGGGTAACGTTACCGAAGCCAGTCACGGACAACAGGG
This sequence comes from Devosia sp. J2-20, assembly GCF_055808475.1. Classification (NCBI taxonomy): domain Bacteria; kingdom Pseudomonadati; phylum Pseudomonadota; class Alphaproteobacteria; order Hyphomicrobiales; family Devosiaceae; genus Devosia; species Devosia sp. J2-20. Next base: position 2,322,356 of record NZ_CM147870.1, read on the forward strand.
CCAGACGCTGCCCACAGTGCGGTTTGAACATGTCGAGGATCTGGCACCAGGCATGGGGCGGATCGAAATCAGTGGCCGTCTGCTCGGGATACACCGCGATCTTGATTCCGGCACCACCACGAATGGTACGCCCTATGTGTTCGGGTATGCCGGCACCAAGCAGCACGTCAGCCTGCAGGCCGGTTGGCAGAACCAATATGTCGGCGCGGGCGGCTTTGTGTTCACACCCTATCTTGGCGGTCGAGCGGACGCCGCCTATTACGACGGCGGTAACGGCACCGGCCCGGCTGCTACCACCCTATGGAGCGCAACACCAATTGCGGCCATGGATGTACGTTTTCCGATGGTTGCTGGTGACGGGCAGACAGTGCATCTGGTCGAACCAATCGCCCAACTGGTGTATCGCGGCTCGGAAACGACTGCTGTCGGCATCACCAATGATGACGCGCAGAGCTTTGTGTTCGATGACACCAATCTGTTCAGCTTCAATCGTTTCTCTGGCGGAGACCGTCAGGAAACCGGGCTGCGCGCCAATATTGGCGGACGCTATCAGGTCAGCTTCTCCGACGACGCCTATCTGGAGCTGATCGGCGGGCAATCATTTCATCTGGCTGGTGCGAACGCCTTTGCCGCGACCGACCCTGCTCAGACAGCAACTGGTGCCGGGCTGGACACGACTGCCTCCTACGCCGTTCTGGGAGCCTATGGGGCATTTGAACCGGGCATCAAGATCGGCGGGAAGCTGCAGATCGATACGTTCGCTCCCCGCATTACGCGTGGTGGATTTGGCGCCAGCTTCTCGCAGGACGGATATACGGCCTCGGCGGACTACAACTATCTGGCCGCCAACACAGCCGCCGGTGTGATCAGCGACCAGCACGAGATCGGCGTAGGCGTGGGCGTACCAGTGGCCGATTACTGGACCATCAGGGCCGCGAGCTATTGGGATCTGCAGGCAGGCAAATGGTACAATGTCAGCGGTGGGGTCCAGTACGATGACGGCTATCTGCTAATGTCGCTGGACGGCACCAAGACCAATGGCACGGTGGATGACACCACCATCACCGCAACATTTGCCATCAAGGCACCTGCGGGACTCAATTTTGGATACAGCCGCGCCTTCCAGGCCGGGCAGTAAGCATCACCGGATTTTGGCCGTATTGTGCGGGCAATTGACAGCGCGGGTTTCCCGCCGCATGGAGAGCGGGAAGATGAATGCGAGGCAGGAGACAATGATGGCAAATGGTTTGTGGGGACGCACAGTCAGCGCCCTGATCGTCGGAGTCCTGCTGAGTGTTGCGGCGGCCATGCCAACGCTGGCGCAGAGCGCCCGTGTGACCGTGAATGGCACCCCCATCACCGATGTGCAGATTTCCCAGCGCGTTAAGCTGTTCGCGCTTGAAGGTAATCGTGGCGGCAGCAAGGGCGCGACCGAGCAGTTGATCAATGAAGCTATCCAGCTGGCCGAGGCCAAGCGTCTGGGTATTTCGGTGTCCAATGCACAGGTCGACGATGCCTTCCTGCAGATTGCCCGCAATCTCAAGATGAGCAGCGACAAGCTGCGCCAGATGCTGCAGCAGGGCGGCATCAACATGGATACACTCAAGGACCGGCTGCGGGCCGCTATCGCCTGGAACGCCGTGACCGAGCAGGCGATCATGCCACAGGTTCAGATTTCCGATCTGGAACTGGATCAGCAGGCCGCCAACCAGATTCAGGCCTATCAGGGCTTCGACTATATTCTCAAAGAAGTGATCTTCGTCGGACAGGGTTCGAGCGCCCGGACCGGTCAGGCCAATTCCTATCGCCGCAGCTTTGCCGGCTGTGACAGCGCGGTCGATCTATCGTTGAAATTCACCGATGCGGCCGTGATCGATGTCGGTCGCCGCCACGCTACCCAGATGCCCGAGGCTATCGCCAAGGAACTGGCCGGGCTCAATGTGGGCGGCATCACCAAGCCGCGCGTAGTTGAGAGCGGCGTTTCAATGCTGGCAGTGTGTGAAAAGGCACAGGCTGAAGACCTGACATTCATCAAGAGCGATCTGCGTGCCGAGGCCGGCAATGATGCACTGGCTGGGGAAACCGAAAAGTATCTGGCTGAACTGCGCAAGCGCGCCAAGATCATCTACAACTAATCGGATAGCCCGCGCTGCGGGCTATCCACCAATTCGCCGATGGGGGCCAAGATGCACAAGCCGCTGGCCATCAGCATGGGCGAGCCCGCAGGCGTTGGTCCCGACATTGCACTGCAGCTATACGCCCATCGGGCCGAGCTGAATCTGCCGCCCTTCTGCCTGTTTGGAAATACCGATTTCCTGATGGCGCGGGCAGCACGGCTGGGGCTGGAGATCGCCTTCGCTCCCGTGGGGCCGGAAGGTGCCATGGACGTGTTTGCAGACGCCCTACCCGTCGCGCCTATCGAGGGCGATGTGCCCGACCACCCCGGCCAGACCACACCACTATCGGGCCATGCGGTGATCGCTGCGATTGAAGATGCTGTCGCATCCACCCTTAGCGGCGCCTGTCGCGGACTGGTAACGGCACCAATACACAAGGGTGCGCTGTATCAGGCCGGGTTCAAGCACCCGGGCCATACTGAATTTCTCGCAGCACTTTGCGCGGGCGGGGGCACCCCGAGACTGCCTGTGATGATGCTAGCTCATGGTGGGCTGCGGGCGGTACCCGTAACCATCCATGTGCCGATCCGCGATGTTCCCGGACTGCTGAGCAAGCAGTTGATCGTCGACACCGTTCGCGTGGTCGCCCACGATCTTCGGCAACGCTTCGGCATTGCCCATCCGCAGATTGCCGTGGCCGGCCTCAATCCGCATGCGGGAGAAGGCGGCAGTATCGGTCGCGAAGACCTCGAGATCGTTGGACCTGCCGTGGCACAATTGCAGTTTGAGGGGATCGCCGTTACCGGCCCCCTGCCCGCTGACACGCTATTTTATCCGGCCCACTGGGCACAGTATGATGCCGTGGTCGCCATGTATCACGATCAGGCACTGATCCCGATCAAGACGGTGGCTTTCGAGGACGCCGTCAATGTCACGCTGGGCCTGCCCATCGTGCGTACTTCGCCCGACCATGGTACAGCCTTTGATCTGGCCGGTACCGGTCAGGCATCTCCCAAGAGTTTTCTGGCCGCCATCGCGATGGCGGACGCAATGACGGCGGACCAATGAGCCAAATCGATAACCTGCCGCCCCTGCGCGACGTCATCGCCGAGCATGGTCTACGGGCAAAAAAGGAACTGGGTCAGAATTTTCTGCTCGATCTGAACCTGACAGCCCGCATAGCGCGGGTTGGGGGCTCACTCGAGGGCGTTCGCGTGATTGAAGTGGGTCCGGGGCCCGGCGGGCTGACACGGGCGCTGCTGGCCGAAGGCGCGCGCGAGGTGATTGCCATTGAACGCGATGCGCGCGCACTGCCAGCGCTGCAACAGATCTCGGATGCCTATCCAGGACGGCTGACGGTGATCAGCGGCGACGCCATGGAGATCGATTATCGCAATCTGGCGGATGGGCCGACACGGATCATTGCCAATCTGCCCTACAACATTGCTACCCCATTGCTGACCGGCTGGCTGACGCTGAACCCCTGGCCATCGTTTTTCGACAGCCTGACACTGATGTTTCAGCGTGAAGTGGCGCAGCGTATCTGCGCACAGCCCAGTGATGACGCCTATGGGCGGCTGGGCGTACTGGCAGGTTGGCGCAGCGACGCGCGCATGGCGTTCAACGTCAGCCGAGAGGCCTTCGTGCCCGCGCCAAAAGTGACGTCTACCGTGGTGCATCTGGTGCCCAAGCCGGTGGAAGCTGATCTGGCCGTCAAGCATGTGGAACAGATCACCAAGGCGGCCTTTGGCCAGCGGCGCAAGATGGTTCGGCAGAGCCTGAAAGCGACGGGTGTCCCAGTCGAAGGCCTGCTCGCGGCGGCAGGGATCAACGGCAATGAGCGGGCCGAAGATCTTCCCATTTCTGTGTTTCTGGCCATGGCGCGGGCATTGCCCGAATTGCGCAAGGCCCAGAGCGAAAGCTGATCGATCGATTCAAGACGTTGTCAGATTGAATCGATCTGACTCTGCAAATCTCTGACGAAGCTTGGCAAATTCAGCTGACGCTGGCGCTGTAGGCGGGCGGAGGCCAGGATCGTGCGGACCTGCTGGGTCGAGTTTTCCAGGTCCTGATTGACGATTACGTAGTCGTACTCTTCGAAATGATCCATTTCGACACGCGCATTGCGCAGACGTGTTTCGATGGTGCCCACGCTGTCCTGAGCGCGCCGCTCAAGCCGTGCGCGCAGCTCCTTGATCGAGGGCGGCAGGATGAAGACGGTGACCATGTCCTTGCGGGCGCTGCGGTAGAGCTGCAGCGTGCCCTGATAGTCGACATCGAACAGGATGTCGTTGCCAGCAGCGAGTTGCTCTTCGACGTGGGCGCGTGGCGTGCCGTAGAAATTGCCATGCACTTCGGCAGATTCGAGCAATTCGCCGTCGGCCTGCATGCGCTTGAACTTGTCCACATCCATGAAGTGGTAGTGCTTGCCATCAACCTCATCGGTCCGCCGCGCCCGTGTGGTGGCGGACACCGACAGGCGGATATTGGGATCGGCACCGAAAAGGGCCCGTGAAATCGACGACTTGCCGGCGCCCGAAGGCGACGCAATCACCAGCATGACGCCCCGACGCTGGAATTCCATCTGGCTTTTCCTATTCGATGTTCTGCACTTGCTCGCGTAATTGATCGATCGACGCCTTGAGGTCAAGGCCGATGGCGGTCAGTTCCACGGCGTTGGATTTGGAGCACAGGGTATTGGCTTCGCGATTGAATTCCTGTGCCAGAAAGTCGAGCCTGCGCCCGACGGCGCCGCCGCCGGCAATCAACTGACGCGCACTGGTCAGATGCGCAGTCAGGCGATCGAGCTCCTCGCGAATGTCAGCCTTGGTCGCCAGCAGCAGGGCTTCCTGCGCCAGACGCTCTTCGGGAATCGAGATATCATCGGCCAGATCGGCGACCTGCTGGCGCAGCCGCGCCAATATGGCCTCGCGGGTACGGGCAGGATGGGCTTCGGCCTGGGCAATCTGATCTTCGATCTCCTGCAGGCGCTCGAGCAAGACTGCCGCAATGCGGCCGCCCTCCTGACGTCGGGCCAGCACCAGATCGACAAGCGCCTGAGAGACGCCTTCGATAATCGCTGTGCTCAGTGCTGTTTCTGCTGCAGCGGTCATCGGCTTGTCGCGCTGCTCAAGCACTCCCTTGAGACCGAGAATGCCATCGAGGGTCGGCGGCGAGGCAGCAATCTTGCCGGTCATTTCGCTCATGGCCGCTAGCACGGTGGCCAGCGCCTGCTCGTTGACCAGCACGTGCCCGCCTGCCCCATCGCGTTCAATAGAGAGACTGCAGGTAATGGAGCCGCGCGAAATCATCTTGCCGATCAGTTGGCGGATTTCACTCTCCAATGCATCGAAACCGGGCGCCAGGCGCAGCCTTACGTCGAGCCCCCGGGAGTTGACCGACTTGATTTCGCAGGTGAAAGCGGCACCCGAGACTGCGCCAGTGGCTCGGGCGTATCCGGTCATGCTCGCCAGAGACTGGCTCACTGAGCGGCCGGGGCGTCAGCAGCCTGACCAGCCTCAGCGTCTTCGAGAGCCTTGCGGGCAGCCTCTGCCTCATCGGCAATCTTGCGATATTGCGCAACGTTCTTGCGATGCTCAGCATAGGTCTCGGCGAAAACGTGTCCCTCGCTGGGCAAAGCGCCCTTGGCCACGAAGTAGAGATAGTCGTGGCTATCGGGATTGGCGACCGCGCGCAGCGCTTCAATGCCCGGATTGGCAATAGGTGTGGGGGGCAGACCGTCGATTTGATAGGTGTTGTAATCTGTCTTGGCTTCGATCTCGGAGCGGCGTAGGCCGCGGCCCAGCGTCGCCTGACCCTTGGTAATGCCATAGATGATGGTCGGGTCTGACTGCAGGCGCATACCGTCGCGCAGGCGATTGACGAAAACGGCCGCGACCTGTGGACGTTCCGAGGCCACACCGGTCTCGCGTTCAACAATCGACGCGAGTATCAGCAGTTCTTCGGGTGTCTCAATTGGCAGGTCGGCCTGGCGGTCAGCCCAGACCTCGGCCAGTGCGTCAGTCATGGCCGTCTGCATCTTATCCAGCACGGACTGGCGGGTATCGCCGGGGACGTAATCGTAGCTGGCGGGCAGCACGGAGCCTTCAGCAGGTATGGTGCTGATTTCGCCAATCAGATTCTCATTGGCATTGATGCGCTGCACGACCTCCCAGGAGGTCCAGCCCTCAGGAATGGTCACCGCATAGCGAATCGGGTTGCCTTCGGTGATTTCCCTGAGGATGTCGGCCATGCTGGCACCGGCGGGGATGCGGAAATCACCCTGCTGGATGATGGAAACCCGCTCCAGTGTGCGCCCACCAGCCTGAAAGATGTAGCGGTTGGAGATGAGCCCCTGCTCTTCAAGTCGGGTGGAAATCGAGCTCAGGCCGGAGCCAGCCTCAACGCGGAAAGTGGCTTCTTCTGTCAGCGGACCATCGCCATAGAACTGCGACGCGCCATAAAGAACCGCCCCACCAGCCACAAGCAGGCCGATAACCAGCAGGGTCAGCAGACCGTTGAGGATATCAACGAAACCGTTGCGCGAACGGCGGCGCTGGCGCCGAACTTTGCGATCATTCATTTTGCGGCTCAATCTTGGTGCCCGGTCGCTTCACATAGCGCCGAATCTTGTCGGTAAAACAGCAGCCGGTCATGACGACGGCTGCGGCATTGTTCGCAAGCCAGAGCGCAAAGACAAGAGGCACGCTGCGCCACAGCGCCAAGTGCCTCTGACAGCCGTGGAAAAGTCAGTGGACCTTGCGCATGACCAGCGTTGCGTTGGTGCCGCCAAAGCCGAAGCTGTTGGAAAGCGCCACGTTGATCTCTTTCTTGAATGCCTTTTTGGGCACAAGATTGATCACGGTATCAACCGATGGATTGTCGAGGTTCAGCGTAGGTGGCGCGATATTATCGCGCATGGCCAGCAGCGAAAAAATAGCCTCGGCCGAACCGGCAGCGCCCAGCAAGTGGCCAATAGCCGATTTTGTCGAGCTCATGGCCACGCTCTGAGCGGCATCGCCCAGCATGCGAGTGACCGAACCCAGTTCGATTTCGTCGCCCAGTGGGGTCGAGGTACCATGCGCGTTGATGTAGTCAATCTCGGACGGTGCAATGCCTGCACGCTTGATGGCGGCCTGCATGCAGCGGAAGCCGCCATCACCATCTTCGGATGGTGCGGTAATGTGATAGGCATCGCCGGAGAGGCCATAGCCGATAATTTCGCCATAAATCTTGGCGCCACGGGCCTTGGCCCGCTCGTAATCTTCCAGCACCACGATGCCGGCGCCCTCACCCATGACAAAACCGTCGCGGTCCTTGTCATAGGGGCGTGAAGCCGCTTCGGGGTTGTCGTTAAAGCCGGTGGACAGGGCACGGCAGGCGGCGAAGCCGGCCAGAGCCAGGCGATTGACGCAGCTTTCAGCACCACCTGCGACCATGACGTCAGCGTCACCCAGGGCGATCAGACGGGCGGCGTCACCAATGGCATGGGCGCCCGTGGAGCAAGCCGTTACAACTGAATGATTGGGACCCTTGAGCCCGAACCGGATCGACACATGGCCTGAAGCCAGGTTGATCAAGCGACCGGGGATAAAGAAGGGGCTGATACGACGCGGACCCTTTTCGTGCAGGGTAACCGAAGCGTCGTAGATGCCGCCGACACCGCCAATGCCCGAACCGATCAGAACGCCTGTGCGTTCCTGATCTTCCTGGGTCTTGGGTTCGACGCCGGCATCCTGAATAGCCTGGGTCGCCGCCGCCATCGCATAAACGATGAAAGGGTCAACCTTGCGCTGCTCTTTGACGTCCATCCACTCATCTGGATTGTACTTGCCGTCGGCGTAGTCGCCGAGCGGCAAGCGATGAGCAATCTGACAGGCGATATCGTCAACCTGGAAGTCGTCGATGCGTTTAGCACCGCTCTTGCCAGCAAGAATATTGGCCCAAGTGGCCTCAACCCCGCAACCGAGTGGCGTAACAAGGCCAAGCCCGGAGACAACAACGCGACGAAGTTCCATGGTCAACTATCTCAATCGGTAATTAGCCGACTGCCTTGGTGAGAAACGAGACGGCGTCGCCAAAGGTCTGAATGCCTTCGGCTGCGTCGTCAGGAATCTCAACCGAGAATTCTTCTTCAAAGGCCATCACCAGCTCGACCTGGTCGAGGGAGTCGGCACCCAGATCGTCGATAAAGCTGGCCTTTTCGACAACCTTCTCGGCATCCACATTGAGGTGTTCCACAACGATCTTGCGGACCCGATCAGCGACATCGCTCATAGTTTGACTTCCCTTTTCGAAATCGAGGTTTCGTTTCGTTTCTTATTGGCGCATTGCCAAATCTTCAAGCGCTCTGTTGGCTAACTCAACGTCAATGTAGGCGCCCATTGGAGCGCCCGCAAGGCGATGGCCAGCAGTGCAATCGGGGCCGATTAGCACACTTGACCGCGGCGCGCCATAAGCCAATGCCCCGGTTTTCAACGGCTTGAACCGTTATCAGACCATCGCCATGCCGCCATTGACGTTAAGCGTATGGCCCGTGACATATGCTGCGGCATCGCTGGCAAGGAAAACTGCGCAACCAGCAACTTCCTGTGCAGTGCCCAACCGGTGGGCAGGAATCGTCGACAGGATCGACTCGCGCTGCTTGTCATTGAGCTCATCGGTCATGGCCGAAGCGATGAAGCCGGGCGCGATCGAATTGACGGTGATGTTGCGCGACGCGACTTCGTGCGCCAGCGCCTTGTTCATGCCAATCAGGCCGGCCTTGGAGGCGGCGTAATTGCCCTGCCCCGGATTACCCATGACGCCCACGACCGAAGAAATGCCGATAATGCGACCAAAACGCTGTTTCATCATTCCGCGCAGGGCGGAGCGATTGAGATGGAAAGCGGCGGTCAGATTGACCGCGATAACTTCGTCCCACTCTTCGTCCTTCATACGCATGAAGAGATTATCGCGGGTCATGCCGGCATTGTTGACCAGAATATCGAGGCCACCCATGGCCTGCTCTGCGGCCGGGACCAGCCTGTCGACCTCATCGAGCCTGGAGAGGTTACAGGGCAGGATGGGGCTGTCCTTGCCGATTGCGGCCGCGGTATCTTCAAGGGCACCAACGCGAGTGCCACTGAGTGCAACGACGGCGCCGGCGTCTGCAAGGGCCTTGGCGATCTCGCGACCAATACCGCCACTTGCACCCGTCACAAGCGCGCGTTTACCAGTTAAATCAAACATTTAGTTGTCTCCTGTGGAGAAAGTGATTCAAGCCAACGGGGCTGGAATGCGATCAGGCAGAAAGCTCAGCGACGAAGGCGTCGATATCGGCCGGCGTCCCGACCGCGGTAGCGACGGCATCGCCATTAATGCGCTTGGCCAGGCCGGTTAGAACCTTGCCGGTGCCCAGTTCAGCCAGATGGGTCACCCCGCCCTCGCCGGTCAGCCATGCGACGCTTTCTGTCCAGCGAACCACGCCCGTGACCTGTTCGACGAGGCGCTGGCGAATTTCGTCAGGATCGGAAATAGGCGTCGCAAGAACGTTGGCGACGAGTGGCACAACCGGTGCATTGACGGTTACCTCTGCAAGCGCTGCGGCCATGGCCTCAGCGGCAGGCTGCATAAGAGAGCAATGGAACGGGGCGCTGACAGGCAAAAGCAGAGCGCGCTTGGCGCCCTTAGCCTTGGCAATTTCCAGTGCCCGTTCGACCGCAGCCGTTGCGCCCGAAATGACAACCTGGCCGGGGGCATTGTCATTTGCCACATCGCAAACCTCGTCACCGGCGGCCTCCGCAGCCACAGCACGGGCCGTTTCCAAATCCAATCCGAGCAACGCAGCCATGGCGCCGTGGCCCACGGGGACTGCTTTCTGCATGGCCTGACCGCGGGTCTTGAGCAGGCGCGCCGCGTCCGACACCGAGAAAGTCCCGGCGGCGCAAAGGGCCGAATATTCACCCAGGGAATGCCCAGCAACGAAGGCGGCGTGATCGGCAAGAGAAATGCCCTTGGCCTCAAGCACGCGCACAACGGCGAGGCTGACCGCCATCAGCGCAGGCTGGGCATTTTCGGTCAGACGCAGCGTGTCGTCAGGCCCCTCGAACATAATCGCCGACAGGTTCTGGCCGAGCGCCTCGTCAACCTCTTCAAACACGGCGCGGGCCTCGGGATAGGCCGCCGCCAGTTCCTTGCCCATGCCGACAGCCTGGCTGCCCTGCCCCGGAAAAGTGAATGCGCGCTTGGTCATGAGAGTCCTCCAGGGGATCAGTTAGACAGGCTAGAGAGGCACTGTCCAGTTGCCGGCGCATTTGCCCCGCGGGTGTGTCGGAGTCAAGGCAACGGCCCCTCTTGACGCCAAGAGCGCAAATTCCGCTGTGAACAGCGCTCGTCCGGCGCGCACGCCGGTGTACCGGTGGTGCTGTGCGCCACCCGCATAGCATGTGGGCGCACGACATCATTTACAGACTGACGGTCAGTCTATAAACCGACCGGCAGTCAGTATTCATTCGGATAGATCATGGCCCGCACCGTAAAACACCCCGAAGTTCGCCGCGCGGAACTCGTCGGCGCTGCCCGTTCGCTGTTCTTTGAGCGAGGTTACGACGCGACCAGCGTAGATGAAATTATTGCGCGCGCCGGGGTCTCAAAGGGCGCGTTCTACTACTACTTCCCCTCCAAGGGGGCGGTACTGGAGGCACTGGCGGAACAGATGGCAGAAGAGGCTGCGGTCAATATCCGCCCCATACTGACAGACGACACGCTGAATGGCTTCGAGCGGCTGCAGCAATTTCTCAGGCTCAATCAGCGTCTCAAGGCAGAACAGGCACCGGAAACACTCGCCTTGTTCGAAGCGCTGTTCCATCCCCAGAATCTGGCGCTGCATCATCATGTCTTTACCCGGGTGAGCCGCGTCATGAACCCGATTATGGCAACGATCCTGCAACAGGGCATGGATGACGGGAGTTTCTTGCCGGGGGATCCACTGGCCATTGCTGAAGTCTTGCTCGGGATCAGCTCGACCACGCATGAAGCCGTCGCTGGGCTGGTGGGCGCGGACTCCGAAGAGGCGTTCAAAGCAGCGGCAGCGGCATTTCAGCGTCGCTGGCTCACTCAAGGGGTTATCGCCGATCGCATCCTGGGGCTTCCGGAGGGCAGCACCGAGTTTGTTGAACCGGGATTCGCCGAGGCGTTTTTTGCGGGCTGGCGACAGGCTCGAGCCCAAAGGAGTGCAACAAGAGGCAATTTTGCAGAGGACGTCGACCGGTTCTGAACGGGATGCCGCCCAGCCCTCCCCCGCTGGGAGGCCCAGGTGTCGTGGGCTGAAGCCGCGAGCACGCTTGCCTTTGCCCGACCTGTCGCTTATAGACGCGCCAGCAATTCGTTTGGCCGGGGGCTGAACGGAGGGTTTGCTTATTGCAAATAGGACGAAAAATCCGGCCTCCCGTGTTCCCGCTCTTTGCAAGACTGCTTTGACGCCCTTCCCGGCTTCAAGGAGGCTCCGCGCTAAGTGAAATGCAGTGTTTGAACCACGAAGGAAGGCGCATTCATGGCCCTTTACGAGCATATCTACCTGGCACGCCAGGACGTTTCCCAGCAGCAGGTCGAAGAACTGACCACTGCACTGACCGATATCCTGTCCAATGGCGGCGGCAAGGTCACCAAGAATGAATATTGGGGCCTGAAGGGTCTCTCCTATCGCATTCGCAAGAACCGCAAGGCGCACTACACGCTGCTGAACATCGATGCATCGCCAGCGGCGGTCGCTGAAATGGAACGCCAGATGCGCATCAATGAAGACATCCTGCGTTTCATGACCGTCCGCGTGGACGAGCATGAAGAAGGCCCGTCTGCCATGATGGCAAAGCGTGACCGTGACGACAGCCGTCCCGATCGTGGCGGTGACCGTGGTGGCTTCAGCGGCGAACGCCGCCCGCGCCGTTTCTAAGAAAAGGACCCCATAGCTATGGCAATCAAAGATCTCACGACCGCCCAGGCCCGTCGTCCTTTCCAGCGTCGTCGCAAGACCTGCCCATTCTCGGGTGAAGGCGCGCCAAAGATCGACTACAAGGACGTCCGTCTGCTCTCGCGTTACGTTTCCGAGCGCGGCAAGATCGTCCCAAGCCGCATCACCGCCGTTTCGGCACTGAAGCAGCGTGAACTGGCTCGCGCCATCAAGCGTGCCCGCTTCATCGGCATCATGCCTTACGCCGTTCAGTAAACTCGGGCTGGGCTGGCTTCGGTCAGCCCGACCACTCGCCTACCCGCCTATCTGTGCCAACAGGCACACCGCTGGGGCATCCGGAATGGTCCGGGGCTCCTAACCGTCCAAGAGACGGGACAGCCAAAAGGAATTCCCACATGAAAGTCATTCTTCTCGAGCGCATCGCCCGTACGGGTTCGATCGGCGACGAAGTCACTGTGAAGGACGGCTTTGCCCGTAACTTCCTGCTGCCACAGGGCAAGGCGCTGCGCGCCACCGAAGCCAACCGCAAGAAGTTCGAGGCCGAACGCGCCAATATCGAAAAGCGCAATGAAGAGCGCCGCAATGCCGCTTCGGGCATTGCCGAAGGCTTGAACGGCAGCACCGTGACCATGATCCGCCAGGCTGGCGAAACCGGTCAGCTGTACGGTTCGGTTGCTTCGCGCGATATCGTTGAGGCGCTGGCTGAAGCCGGCTTCACCGTGCAGCGCAGCCAGGTTGACCTGCTCGACCCGATCAAGTCGGTTGGCCTGCACACCGTGGCCCTGAACCTGCATGCTGAAGTTGCCGTGACCATCACAGTCAACGTTGCCCGCTCCGAAGACGAAGCTGAGCGTCAGGCATCGGGTGAAGACGTCACCGTGACCGTCTATGAAGACGACGTCGATGGCGATTTCGCTGCCGGCCAGAAGGATGCCAAGCAGGACGACCGCTTCGACGACGAAGCCTAGGCCTTACGCTTCCTAGTGAATTGAAAAGGCCGGGCTCATCGCCCGGCCTTTTTGTTTGGGTCGTGCCGCGACTCGGCGCATTCTACATGCTTGGCCGCATGCAAGCGCTGGCTGTCACAATCCCCGTTGTCCACAGTGTTCACAGCGCCGTTTTAGACAGCGGTAAGAACTCCGTTGGTAGGCCGAGACTCTGGCCCGCGCTGCGTGGTTAAGAAAGGCTGACGTTTAACTCGAGGGACTCATGGCAGAGATCGCAAGGCTTCATCCGACCGAAGACAAGTCATTTCGCCTGGCGCCTCACAATGTGGAAGCCGAGCAGGCGCTGCTGGGCGCAATTCTGCTGAACAATGACGCGTTTTACCGGGTCTCGGACTTTCTCGAGCCGATTCACTTCTACGAGCCGATCCACCGCGATATTTACGAGCTAGCCGGCAAGATCATCCGCGCCGGCAAATCGGCCGACCCCACCACCATCAAGACGCATTTGCCAGATCAGCTGCTGCCTGACGTCACGATGGCACAGTATCTGGCTCGGCTGGCTGCCGAAGCTACAACCGTGCTCAATGCTGCCGATTATGGCCAGGCGATTTACGATCTGGCGATCCGCCGGAACCTGATTCTGGTTGGCGAGGAGATGGTCTCGGTCGCCTATGAGTCAGACGTGGAGCTGACACCTAACAAACAGATCGAAAAGGTCGAGGGCGAGCTGTTCCAGCTGGCTGAAAAAGGCCGTTACGACGGCGGCTTCCTGAGCTTTTCAAGCGCGCTGAGTGCCTCGATCCAGATGGCTGGCGAAGCCTATCAGCGCGATGGCGGCCTGTCGGGCGTCGCCACGCTACTCGATGATCTGGACCGCCAGATGGGCGGCTTGCAGCGTTCCGACTTGATCGTGCTGGCCGGCCGTCCCGCCATGGGCAAGACCTCGCTGGCGACCAATATTGCGTTCAACATCGCCAAGTCCTGGAAGGCCGAGGTGACGCCGGACGGACATAACAAGACCATCAGCGGCGGCATCGTTGGTTTCTTCAGCCTGGAGATGAGTTCAGAACAGCTCGCAACGCGTATTCTGGCCGAGCAGGCGGAGATTTCGTCTTCCGATATTCGTCGCGGGCGCATTCATGACAGCCAGTTTTCCAAGCTGGTGGATGTCAGCAATATGATGAGCAAGATACCGCTCTATATCGACGACACTGGCGGTATCAGCGTGGCGCAATTGGCGGCCCGCGCACGTCGCCTGAAGCGCCAGAAGGGCCTCGACTTCCTGATCGTCGACTATTTGCAGCTGCTGAGCGGCTCGAGCAAGGCATCAAGCCAGAACCGCGTGCAGGAACTGACCGAAATCACCACCACGCTCAAGGCGCTTGCCAAGGAACTCGAAGTCCCCATTATCGCATTGTCCCAGCTGTCTCGACAGGTAGAATCGCGCGATGACAAGCATCCGCAACTGGCGGATCTGCGCGAATCGGGTTCTATCGAGCAGGACGCCGACGTGGTGCTGTTCGTTTATCGCGAGGAGTATTACCTCAAGAACAAAGAACCCAAAGAAGGTACGCCAGAGCACATGACCTGGCAGGGGGAAATGGAACAGGTGCACGGTAAGGCAGAAGTCATCATTGCCAAGCAGCGCCACGGTCCTACGGGCACGGTGCAGCTCAGCTTCGAGGCGCAGTATACGCGCTTTGGCAATCTGGCCCGTGCCGACTACCTGCCCGAGCGTATGGAATAGTAATGGCGTTGACGTCTGGCCTTGGCGGGCAACTCAGTATCGATCTCGGGGCCCTGGCCCGCAATTGGCGCGCACTGGACAAGGTCAGTGCGGGTGCGCTGACCGGTGCGGTGGTCAAGGCAGACGCCTATGGCACCGGTATTACCGTGGCCAGCAAGGCTCTGCATGCCGCTGGCGCGCGGTTCTTCTTTGTTGCCACGCCTGATGAAGGCATGGCGGTACGCGCCGCCGTTCCTGAGGCCCATATCTTTGTGATGAACGGGCTCTATCCCGGCGCAGCCAATCTCTACATTCGCCAGAACCTGATGCCGGTGCTCTGTTCGGTCGAAATGCTCGAAGAGTGGCTGGCCAAGTGCCTTGAACGCAACGAGGCCTACCCTTCAGCCTTTCACTTCGATACCGGTATCAACCGGCTCGGCTTCCGGCTGAACGAAGCTGGCTTCGTGCGTGAACGCATCGAGGCGCTGGGTTATGCGCCACAAATGCTGATGAGCCATCTGGCCTGTGCCGATCAGCCCAATCATGAAAAGAACCGCACCCAGTTGGCGCTGTTTGGCTCGGTGATGACGCAGTTTCAGGGCATTCCCGCCTCACTGGCGAACTCGGCCGGTCTGATGAGCGGCCGCGACTACCATTTCCAGATGGTGCGCCCCGGTATTTCGCTTTACGGCGGCCGGGCGCTGGTAGGCCGGAAGAACCCGATGGCCGCAGTGGTGACGCTGCATGTGCCGATCCTGCAGGTCAAGGAAGCCCGTACCGGCGAAACGGTGGGCTATGGCGCTGCCTACTCGCTGTCACGCGACAGTCGGCTGGCAATCATCAGCCATGGCTACGCCGATGGCTTTTTCCGTTCCTTGTCGGCGACCAATTCGCGACCGGGCGGCAAGGTGGCAATCCGCGGCAAGCTGTGTCCGGTGATCGGCCGGGTTTCGATGGATCAGGTGGTGGTCGACATCACCGAACTGGGTCCAGACATTCCCAAGCCAGGCGAAGGCGCTGAAGTCCTTGGCGCCAATATAAGCGTTGATGACCAGGGTGATGCCGCCGGCACGATCGGGTACGAAGTGCTGACCTCACTGAAGGGCCGGTATAACCGCAACTATGTTGGCGACGGCAATCTCCCGCCGGCATAGGTTCGCTGTTTGTTCTTGCGTCTCCACGCTGATCGACTAGTATCGCGAGCACTTTGAGGGGGCAGCCCAATCACCCTGCCCATCGTTTCGCGAAAGGTTCGTCTTGGCCAAGTCCCGCTCGTCATTTGTCTGCCAGTCATGCGGCGCTGTTACGACACGCTGGCAGGGGCGCTGCGACGCCTGCGGCGAATGGAACACCATTGTCGAGGAGATGACCGATTCCGGCGTCGGTGCGGGCCCCAAGTCGGCCAAGGCAGGCGGTCGGCCGACCAATCTGGTGCCACTCTCGGGTGAAACCGAAAGCGCCGCACGCGTTGTCACCGGCATGGCGGAGCTGGATCGCGTGACAGGCGGCGGCTTTGTTATGGGATCGGCACTGCTGGTGGGTGGTGATCCGGGCATCGGCAAGTCGACACTGTTGCTGCAGTCGGCTGCGGCACTGGCCAATCAGGGCAAGCGGGTTGTCTATGTGTCGGGGGAAGAAGCGGTGGCGCAGGTACGGCTGCGCGCGCAGCGGCTTGGCCTGGGCGAAGCGCCGGTACTGCTGGCGGCTGAAACCAATGTCGAAATCATTCTGGCCACACTGGAGAGCGGCCCTGCCCCCGATCTGGTGATTATCGATTCGATCCAGACCCTGTGGACCGACCGCGTCGACAGCGCACCGGGAACCGTCACGCAGGTGCGCACGTCGGCGCAGGCACTGACGCGCTTCGCCAAAAAAGCGGCGCTGCAGTGGTGCTGGTAGGCCATGTCACAAAGGACGGGCAGATCGCCGGGCCTCGCGTCGTCGAGCATATGGTTGATGCCGTCCTGTATTTTGAAGGTGACACCAGTCACACCTTCCGAATTCTGCGCGGCGTCAAGAACCGCTATGGCGCGACGGACGAAATCGGCGTGTTTGCCATGACCGAACTGGGCCTTGAGCAGGTGGCCAATCCCTCAGCCCTGTTTCTCGATCAACGCGATGAAGGCGCGGCAGGTTCGGCGGTGTTCGCGGGTATGGAGGGCACGCGTCCGATTCTCATTGAGATCCAGGCACTGGTGGCGCCATCACCACTGGGCACACCACGCCGCGCCGTTGTCGGTTGGGATTCCTCCCGCCTGTCGATGGTGGTGGCAGTGCTCGAAACGCGGTGCGGCGTGCGGATCGGCGCCAATGACATCTATCTCAACGTCGCTGGTGGGCTAAAGATCAACGAGCCAGCCGCCGATCTGGCAGTGGCTGCGGCGCTGATCTCCTCGCTGACCAGTTCTCCCCTTCCCTCGGACTCGGTCTATTTCGGCGAAATTTCGCTTGCTGGCGGCGTCAGGCCGGTGGTGCATGGCTCGCTGCGGTTGCGCGAAGCCCAGAAGCTGGGGTTCAAATCGGTGTCAACGGGGCGCCTGGCGAGCGCGGACCGCAATAGCGGGCTGGAGGTATCTGAATACAGCACACTGCAAGAGCTGGTGGGGCGTATTGCTGCCAATGGCAAGCCACGCGAACCTGACCGCGATGAGTGGTAAGGGCGTGACACCTTCGGGCTTTGTGCGCAGATACTGTGCGAAGGCGTGGCCAACCCTTGGCAGCGGCGTGCAAAGCCGCTAAACGAGGCCCAATACAGCCGGGGCGGCTATAGGAGCTTAGCGAACAAAGATGCTGACAGCGTTCGACGTTGGTGTGGGTGTGCTGGTGCTGATTTCAGCAATTCTGGCCACAGCGCGGGGCCTGACCCGCGAAGTGCTTTCGCTGGCGACATGGGCCGGCTCTGCCGCCATCGCCATCTATATGTGGCAGTATCACCCCGAAATCGCCCGTGGCTACATTGCCGAGCCACTTGTGGCCGATATCGCCACGGTGGTTGTGACCTTCATCGTCGCCCTGATCGTGTTGCATCTGTTGACCATGCGCATCGCCGATTTTGTGGTCGATAGCCGCGTGGGCCCGATCGACCGTACACTGGGGTTTGTGTTTGGCGTGTTGCGCGGCATACTGATCGCGATTGTCATCACCATTTTCGGTACATGGCTCCTTCCCAACAATCTGCCGCCTTGGGCTGCAAACTCGCAGACGCTGCCGCAGCTTCAGACCATGGGCAATACACTGATCTCCATGCTGCCAGAAGAACTTGAGGCGCAGGTGACCCAGATCCTCAAGGGCGGTACGGGCCTGACCGACGAAACCTCCGGCGGTCCGATTGCGCCAGTTGAAGACGGTACAGACGCAACCGAAGACGGTTCGGTGCAACCGGCACCAGGCGCCTGATCCGATCACGCTTTGGCGAGGGCACAGCGCTCGCCACAACCCTGACCACCTTGCAGGGCAATGGTCGGGACATCAAAAATGAGCTAGAGTCAGGGGATAGATTTCCCGCTCTGGTTCGGTCGCATAGCGCGGCCCCGCGACGTCCGCGGTTGAGGCAGCATTGGCATGGAGAGCCCGTTGAACCATCCGAACGATGACCGTTTTGATCTCGATGGCGACACGCTGCACGAAGAGTGTGGCGTGTTTGGCATTTTGGGACACAGCGACGCGTCCACGCTGACTGCTCTGGGGCTGCATGCGCTGCAGCATCGCGGTCAGGAAGCAGCCGGTATCGTCAGTTTTGATGGCCGCCAGTTCTATGCCGAAAAGCGGATGGGGCTGGTCGGCGACCACTATACCGACCCGGCCCTGCTGGCCAAGCTACCCGGCACGATGGCCATGGGCCATACCCGCTACTCGACAACCGGCGAAGTCGCGTTGCGCAATGTGCAGCCGCTGTTCGCAGAGCTGGGCGACGGCGGCATTGCGATTGCCCATAATGGCAATTTCACCAATGGCCTGACCCTGCGACGCCAGATCATCGCGACCGGCGCCATCTGCCAGTCGACATCGGATACCGAGGTGGTGCTGCATCTGGTGGCACGGTCGCGTCATAGTTCAACAACAGACCGCTTCATCGACGCGATCCGCCAGATGGAAGGCGGCTACGCCATGCTGGCGATGACGCGCACCAAGCTGATCGCGGCACGCGACCCGATCGGCATTCGCCCCTTGGTCATGGGCGAGCTGGATGGCAAACCGATCTTCTGTTCGGAAACATGTGCGCTCGACATGATCGGCGCCAAGTATATTCGCGACGTCGAAAACGGCGAAGTGGTGATCTGCGAGACGCAGCCAGACGGATCGATCAGCATTGAGGCGCGCAAGCCCGCCCGGCCCACACCAGAACGTCCCTGTCTGTTTGAATATGTGTATTTCGCACGGCCGGATTCGGTCGTGTCCGGTCGCAGTGTTTATGGCGCCCGCAAGCGCATGGGCATGAACCTGGCAAAGGAAGCCCCGGTCGACGCCGATGTGGTGGTGCCTGTGCCCGATGGCGGCACACCGGCGGCCATTGGCTATGCACAAGCCAGCGGCATCCCGTTCGAGCTGGGGATTATCCGCAATCACTATGTGGGCCGCACCTTTATCGAGCCAACACAGTCGATCCGGGCGTTTGGCGTCAAGCTCAAGCATTCCGCCAACCGCGCCGAAATTGCCGGCAAGCGCGTCGTGCTGATTGACGACTCGATCGTGCGTGGCACGACTTCGCTCAAGATCGTGCAGATGATCCGCGATGCTGGCGCCACCGAGGTTCATATCCGTGTGGCGAGCCCGATGATCTATCATTCGGACTATTACGGCATCGATACGCCAGATCCCGAAATGCTGCTGGCTAACCAGCACGAAACGCTGGAATCGATGTGTAAGTTCATCGGCGCGGACTCGCTTGAGTTCCTGTCGATTGATGGCCTCTATGAGGCTGTTGGCGGCGAGAAGCGCAATGATCAGGCGCCGCAATTTACCGATCACTATTTCACTGGCGATTATCCGACGCAGCTGACCGATCTGACCGGCCGCGATAAGAATGAGCCGAAAAAAGTTTCTCTGCTGAAAGAGGCCGGTTGATGGCTGTGGATCAGGATCTGGCCGGCAAGGTCGTACTCGTAACAGGTGCGTCGCGCGGGATTGGCTATGCGGCCGCGCTGGAGGCGGCCCGACGGGGCGCCCACGTGGTCGCCGTCGCCCGCACAGTTGGCGGGCTCGAAGAACTGGATGACGAGATCCAGGATTTGGGGTCGTCAGCGACGCTGGTGCCGCTCGACCTGCGCGATGGCGACGCCATTGATCGTCTGGGCGCTGCTATCTTCGAGCGCTGGGGTGCGCTGGATGGTTTGATCGCCAATGCTGGTCAGCTTGGTGTTCTCAGTCCCCTGCCCCATGTGAAGCCTGAAGACTTTGACAAGGTGATCGCTGTCAATGTGACCGCGAACTATCGCCTGCTGCGCTCCACCGACCTGTTGCTGCGTCAGGCCGAAGCGGGCCGCGCTGTCTTCGTGTCCTCGGGCGCGGCCAAGTCCGCACGGCCATTCTGGGGGCTCTATGCCGCCAGCAAGGCCGCGGTGGATGCCATGGTGAAATCATATTCAGGCGAAATCGCCCAGACCAAGGTCAAGGCCAACATCTTCTATCCAGGCCAGATCCGCACCGCGATGCGGGCCAAGGCAATGCCCGGCGAGGATCCCAACACGCTGCCGACACCGGCTGATATTGCGCCCAAGCTGGTGGACATGATCAGCCCCGCCTACAAGGACAATGGCAAGCTGTTCAACGCGGCTGACGATACGCTGAGCGACCTTTAGGCCAGCCCATGGTGACGCTGCGCGGCTTTCGGCCGAACGACCTACCGGCGCTCTATGATATCTGCCTGACCACCGGCGCGTCGGGTGCGGACGCAAGCGCACTGCACAGCGATCCTGAGCTTGTCGGTCATATCTATGCAGCGCCCTATGGGGCGCTGGAGCCGGAGCGCGTGCTCCTGGCTGAGGACGCGTTGGGCGTTGCTGGCTATATCGTCGGCACGCTGGACAGTGACGGCTTTGCAGCGCGCCAGGAGCGCGATTGGTGGCCAGCACTGCGCCAACGCTACGCTGACGCATCAACGGGCTTCACCGAGGCCGACAGAGAGCGTATCGCGGCAATCAAGCACCCCGGCGTTACCCCGGCGGCGATCGTCGCGAACTACCCCGCCCATATTCACATGAACCTGCGCAGTCGCCTGCGCGGCCAGGGTGTTGGTACGGCTCTGCTGGAGGCCTGGGTGGCCGATGCACGCGCCGCCAATGTGCGGGGCATCCATCTGGGGGCCAATGCCGCCAATAGCGGCGGCATCGCGTTCTGGCAACACAGCGGCTTTGCGCCGCTCCAGACCGTTGGCGGAACGGTCTGGATGGGCATGGCTCTAGCCGACTAGTCCGGCAGTTTGGTCATCAGGATCTTGTCGATGCGGCGACCATCCAGATCGACCACTTCAAACTTGAACCCATCATGCTCGAACGTCTCACCAACGGCCGGCAGGCGGTTGATGATCGAGAGCACATAGCCAGCCACGGTCTCAAACTTGGCATCGCGCGGGATGGAAATCTTGAGCTTGTCGCCGAACTCATCGACCGGCATCCAGCCTGCAACCAGCCAGGATCCGTCTTCACGTTTGACCACGGCGGGGTCATCGCCGGTCTCTTCCTGAAAGACGCCAGTGATAACCTCAAGAATATCGGCAGATGTGACGATACCTTCGAAGTGGCCATATTCGTCCACCACCAGCGCCATGTGCACGGTCGAATTGCGAATGGCACGGACCACATCGAGCGCGTCAGCGTGATCCATGACCACAGGGACAGGTTGGACGAACTTGCGCAGCTCGAGCGGCAGTCCATTGGCGAAGACGCCGATTATGTCCTTGATCGCCACCACGCCGATGATGGAATCGCCGTCACCGTCCTGCACCAGCAGGCGCGAACGATGCGTGTCGAGAATGGTGCGCCGGATTTCTTCGCTCTCGTCGGACAGATCGAGCACATCGACGTCCAGACGCGGCGTCATCAGGCCACGTGCCGAGCGGTCGGCCAGTCGCATCACGCCCGAGATCATGGAGTGTTCATCGGTCTCGATCACACCGGCAGTTGTCGCCTCGGCGATGATGGTCTTGACCTCTTCTTCGGTCACGGTCTCTTCGGAGTCGCCCGCCTGCCCCAGCAGGGCAAGCACGGCGCGACCTGAAATGTCGAGCACCCAGACAATCGGCGAGCCGATCTTGGCGATCAGCTTCATGGCTGGCGCCACGCGGGCCGCCACGCCTTCTGCATCGCGCAACGCGATCTGCTTGGGCACCAATTCACCCAGGATCAGCGAAATGTAGGTGATACCGACAACCACAACACCAACACCGAGGATGTCAGCCAGACTGCCGGCCATGCCGACGGATTTGAGCCAGTCGGTAAGGCGCAGACCCAGCGTCGCCCCGGAGAAGGCACCCGAGAGGATGCCTACTAGGGTGATACCGATCTGTACCGATGAGAGGAATTTGCCCGGATCCTCGGCCAGTTCAATGGCAGTGGCGGCGCCGCCATTGCCGAGATCGGCCATGGTGCGCAGGCGGGCGGGTCGAGCGGAGACGACAGCCAGTTCCGACATGGCCAAGAGGCCATTGATGATGATCAGAACGACGACGATCAATAATTCTGCGAACAAGGTAATTTCAAATCATGCGCCCCGCACTCAGCATCGGGTCGCTTCAACGCGCGCAATATAGGGGCAAAGTCGGGCTCGACGCCATGGCCTCAGAGAATATGTCGCGGTCAATCCGCGACATATTCCAGTCAATTAGCCCAGACGGCGCTTGGTCTTGTCGTTGTAGGGGTTTTCGCTGCCCGCACGGACCCACAAACGGATCGGACTGCCCTTGATATTGAAGGCTTCGCGCAGGCCATTGACCAGATAACGCTGGTAGGAGGTCGGCAGCACATCGGGCCGGGATGCAAACAGGATGAAGCTGGGTGGCCGGGTCTTGGCCTGGGTCATGTAGCGCAGCTTGAGGCGGCGGCCCGACACGGCCGGAGGCGGATGTCCATCAACCATACCCTGCAGCCAGCGATTGAGCCGGGCGGTCGAGACATGGGTGTTCCAGGTGCGCTCGATGGCAAAGATCGCATCCATCAGCTTGTCGATGTTCTTGCCGGTCAGGCCCGACAGGGTCACCAATGGCACGCCGCGCAGTTGGGGCAGCAGGCGCTCGCAAGCTTCGCGCAGATGGGCCAGCGCCGCATTCTTGTCTTCGACCAGATCCCACTTGTTGACGGCGATCACCAGAGCGCGACCTTCGCGCTCGACCAGATCGGCCAGCGCCAGATCCTGCTTTTCGAACGGAATGGTCGCGTCGAGCATGAGCACGACGACTTCGGCATACTGAATGGATCGCAGGCTGTCGCCAACCGCGAGCTTCTCCAGCTTTTCGGTCACGCGGGCACGGCGGCGAATACCGGCGGTATCGACAAGGTTGATAACGCGGCCTTCCCACTCCCATGGCACCAGGATGGAGTCGCGCGTGATGCCAGCTTCGGGACCGACGAGCACGCGATCTTCGCCAACCATGCGGTTGATCAGGGTGGACTTGCCGGCATTGGGTCGACCAACGATGGCGACGTTGAGGTAGCGCTTGGGATTCCAGCGCAGCGTGGCTTCATCCCCTCGCCCTCAAGCATGTCCTCGGTGATGTCGACATCAACCTCGGGCATGAGATCAATGATGGCCTGCTCGGCGGCACCACGTTCTGCAGCCGCCTTGTCGATGGCAGCCGAGACAATGGAATAGAGTTCGGACAGGCCCAGGCCGTGTTCTGCGGACAGGGAAATCGCCTCGCCAAAACCCAGTTTGAAGGCTTCGACCAGACCGGCTTCGGCAGCACCGCTTTCGGCCTTGTTGCCGACCAGATGCACGTGCTTGCCGGCCTTGCGCAGAACCTGCGCAAAGCGCTGGTCGAGCGGCATAACGCCGGCACGGGCATCGATCATGAACAGGATGACGTCGGCTTCGCGGATCGCCAGCTCGGTCTGCTGACGCATGCGGTCTTCGAGGCTGCCGTCCGTGACGTCCTCATAGCCGGCGGTATCAAGGATGCGGAAAGTCAGATCAGCGATGCGGCCTTCGGCCTCACGGCGATCACGGGTTACGCCGGGCGTGTCATCAACCAGGGCGATCTTGCGACCAACCAGACGGTTGAAGAGCGTGGACTTACCAACGTTGGGACGACCGACAATGGCGACGGTGACGGTCATTTATTGCGTTCCGATCAGGCGGAGACAGCAGCCGCTATTGCGCGACTGGAGCGGTCTCGGTGGTGGCGGCCGATTCATCGGTTGCCGGAGTTTCAGGCGTCGTTTGAGCGTCAGCAGGAGCATCGCCACTGACGATGGCATCAATGGCATCGGCGGCTGCATCAGCAGTCGAGGTCGGCGCAATAGCGCCTTCAGCCAGCAGCTGAGCCAGATAATAGCCCATGCGGTTGCGTGTCGAGGTCTGGGTCATCTCGTCGTTCAGAACAGCTTCGAAGCTGGCCTGAGCGGCGGCGAAATCACCGGCCTTATACTGGGCGAGGCCAAGGGTTTCGCGCGCAGCATTGCGCAGCGGGCTGGCATCGTTCGCAACACTACCTGCGCGGCTTTCGACGTCTGCCAGGGTACCGTTATCGACCATCAGCGTGCCGCCGAGCACCAGGGCCAGCTCGCGCAGGCGCGGGTTGGACTGCGCATTGGCGAGCGCATCATAGGTATTGATGGCTTCGTCGATCTTGCCTTCCTTGGCCAGCACGCCGGCCTTGCGGAATTCGGCAAGGGTCGGATAGCCACCGCTACCATCGGCAATCAGCGTGTCGAGCTGGATGCGGGCCGCTTCAAGATCGCCGCCATCGACAAATTCGAAGGCCGTGTAGAGCTCATCGGAGGCCTGGGCAGCATTGTTGGAATGGTACCAGGTCCAGCCTTCATTGACGGCAACGATGGCCACGACGCCAATAGCAGCACCGATCACATAGGGCGCAAAACGACGCCAGAGTGCGCGCATGCGATCGCTGCGCAGCTCCTCGTCAACTTCACGGAAAATATTGTCTTCGGCCATGATCTGCCTAATGGTCGTGTTCGAATTGGAGCGCACGTTTAGCACGCTGCCGGGCGAATGCAAATGCGCCCGGCCCGGCCATTTCTGCTGTTTCTGGTGCGTTTCTAGCCCCAGCAAACGCGCCCGGGATTATTCCCACTCAATGGTGCCCGGCGGCTTGCTAGTCACGTCGTAGACGACGCGGTTGATCCCGCGGACTTCGTTGATGATGCGGGTGGCAGTCTTGCCGAGGAAGTTCATGTCGAACTGATAGAAATCAGCGGTCATGCCATCGACGGAAGTAACAGCGCGCAAAGCACAGACGAATTCATAGGTACGGCCATCACCCATGACGCCGACGGTCTGGACAGGCAGCAAAACGGCAAAGGCCTGCCAGATCTTGTCGTACTGGCCAGACTTGCGGATCTCATCGAGGTAGATGGCGTCAGCCTGACGCAAAATGTCGAGCTTTTCCGGGGTAATGCCGCCGGGGCAGCGAATGGCCAGCCCCGGTCCCGGGAAGGGATGGCGGCCGATAAAGCTCTCGGGCAGCCCGAGTTCGCGGCCCAGGATGCGCACCTCGTCCTTGAACAGCTCGCGCAGCGGCTCGACGAGCTGCATGTTCATGCGCTCGGGCAGACCGCCAACATTGTGGTGGCTCTTGATGGTGACCGAGGGACCGCCGGTGAAAGAAACGGATTCGATAACGTCGGGATAGAGCGTGCCCTGAGCGAGGAATTCGGCGCCCCCCAGCTTCTTGGCTTCTTCCTCGAAGGTTTCGATGAACAGGCGGCCAATGATCTTGCGCTTGGTTTCGGGATCAGAGACGCCGTCGAGCTCGCGCAGGAAGGCTTTGGATACGTCGACGTGGACGAGCGGGATGTTGTACTCGTCGCGGAACATGGTGACGACCTGTTCGCTCTCATTGAGGCGCATCAGACCGTGGTCGACGTAGATACAGGTGAGCTGATCGCCGATGGCCTCGTGGATCAACACGGCAGCAACCGATGAGTCGACGCCGCCCGACAGGCCGCAAATGACCTTGCCGGAGCCGACCTGTTCGCGGATCTTCTCGATCATCTTGGCGCGGTAGGCCGCCATGGTCCAGGTTGAGGCAACGCCGCAGATCTGGTGGACGAAATTGGCGTAAAGCTTGGCGCCGTCGGGCGTGTGCACCACTTCAGGGTGGAACTGCACAGCCCAGATACGGCGCGCTTCATTGGCGATCATGGCAAAAGGCGCGTTGGGCGAGGTGCCAACGACTTCAAAGCCTTCTGGCAGTGCTACGACACGATCGCCATGGCTCATCCAGACCTGATGTTCTGTGCCCAGATCCCAAACACCGTTCGTAAGTGCGGAGGTCTTCTCGACCTTGACTTCGGCACGACCAAATTCGCGGTGGTGACCTGCTTCGACCTTGCCGCCCAGCGCCTGGCAAAGCGCCTGCTGGCCGTAGCAAATGCCCAGAATGGGAACGCCAGCATCAAGGATCGACTGGTCGATGGTGGGGGCGTTTTCATCCAGCGTTGAGGCCGGACCACCCGACAGCACAACACCCTTTGGCTGCATGGCCGCCATGGCGGCGCCAGCGCTCTGGAATGGGTGAATTTCGCAATAGACACCCGTCTCGCGAATACGGCGCGCGATCAGTTGAGTGACTTGTGATCCGTAGTCGACGATCAGGATCGATTGCGGGTGGTCAATAGTGTCTGGGCTTTGCATGGCGAGCCCTTAGCCGTGCTGCGCGAATTGTGCAAGATGGCACGTTGCAGGACTGGCTTGCGAGCGCAAAATTCCCGCTGCGGCCACCCTCAGTTGAAGATGGCGATGGAGAGGTTCAAGATCGAGGCGAAACCAACCCAGACTGCATAGGGGACGAAGAGCCATGCAGCGACTGTATCACGCTGGCGGGCGACGAGGATAAAGGCGACGATCAATGCCAGAATGACCGTGATAATGGCAAAGGCGGGCCACAGCATCTCGCCGATAAACCAGACTGGCGACCAGATCCAGTTGAAGATCATCTGGGCAAACCACAGCTTCATGGCGGTGCTAGCTGGCGCCAGCATCCAGATGCGCCAACCAGCCACTGCAATCATCAGGTAGAGGGTCGACCATACCGGCCCAAATATCCAGTTGGGTGGATTGAAGGGGGGCTTGTTGAGGCTCTCATACCAGGCGCCAGGTGTGGACTGACTACCGATCAGACCGCCTACGCCGATCACGACGACGATGAAGACCACCAGGGTGATCCAGGTTCGGGGCGATTTGTAATCGATAGTAACGGTCATGGCGGCGCCCCTGATTGCATTGTCGATACACTTGTAACGTAACGCTGAGGCAGTCAGTTCATTTATTGGGTGCGCGTACACTCAGCCAGAACGATGGTCAGCAATTCCGGCGGACCTTCTGGTGATGTGAACTGCAGGGTTACGCTGTCTTCAGCTAGTGCCCAGACTGCGACAACACCGGCAAATAGCGGCGCATTGCCCGGCCGATCGAGCGGGCAATAGGTACGCAGATGGCTCTGATCTGGCTGAACGACGTCGAGCACGGCAACACGGGCACAATCATCGTCATTGCACAGTTCGCCAAGCTCGATGAACTTGTCGCCCGACGGTGCAGTGAGCACCTGACGGGTATCGGGCCCGGGAATGGCGAACCAGATCAGCGCAAAGGCCCCGATGATCAGTACCGCCGCCGCCGCGATGAAGACAGGCAGGGTGATCGCTGTGGGCTGATCCCCGGGTTCTGGCGCCTGGGTGGTCATGCGCCACGCTTCAGGGCCGCAAGGTAAAAACCGTCGGTATTGGTCAGCCGCGGCGTGAGCGCGATGCCCGAGCCTGCCGTCACCACGCCCGCGGGCGCAGCCGACGCGAAAGCGGCCTGCCAAAGTGCCTTTGGGTCAACCATGGTGAAATCGGGATGGGCCGCGCAGAAAGCGGCAATCTGGTCATCGTTCTCTTCGGGCAGGATGGAACAGGTGATGTAGACCAGCGTGCCGCCCGGCTTGAGGAAGCGCTGGGCATCGGCGAGGATCGCGGCCTGTTCCTGAACGCGCTGCGCGAGAAGCTCGGGCGTCAGCTTCCATTTGGTATCTGGGCGGCGGCGCCAGGTGCCCGTGCCGGTACAGGGCGCGTCGATGATGACGCGATCCATCTTGCCAACCAGATCATCGAGCGCGTCGGGCAGCGGTGCGCGGACCTGCACATTGCGCGCGCCATTGCGCTTGAGGCGATCATAGATGGGCGCGAGCCGGTTGCGGTCGCTGTCATAGGCGAAGATCTGGCCCTTATTGCCCATGGCCGCGGCCAGAGCCAGGGTCTTGCCACCAGCGCCGGCGCAGAAGTCGAGCACCTGTTCGCCCGGTGTCGCCCCAGCCAGCGCGGAGACGATCTGACTGCCCTGATCCTGCACTTCGAACCAACCCTTGAGGTAGCCCTCATCGGTGGTGACATTGGGGGTGCGGGCATCGCCCGAACCGGCAGGCATGGTGACGCCAACCGGGGAGATCGCGGTTTCGACAGCGTTGAAGCGGGCGAGCGATTTGAGGACGCGCTCGCGCTGGGATTTCAGCGTATTGGTGCGCAGATCAAGCGAGGGACGCGCAGCCATGTGCTGGCCCTCGGCAATCCAGTTATCGCCAAAGGCACGCTCAATGGATGGGGCGAGCCACTCGGGAACATCGGCAATGACGTGGGCGGGTGTGTCATCGGAAAGCTGGCCGACAACGCGGGCCAATTCTTCTTCGCTGAATGGCTCGGGCGCGTGATCGTCGGTGACGAATATCTCGTTGAGCGCGGCGGGGTCCTGCCCCCAGTCGCGCACGGCCACGGCGAGCACCAGGGCGCGGGGCGTGTCGCTGCCCATGATGGCCGCATGGGAAGCGCGGCGGCGCAGGGCGTCATAGACGAGGTTGCCGATGGCGGCGCGATCCCCTGCTCCGGCGAAGCGATTATTGATGCCCCAGGCCTTGAGCGCTTCGGAGACGGGACGCTTGCGCGTCTCAACGTCGGTCAGAACGGCAATAGCGGCGGATAGGCGGCCTGGAAGGCGCATGGGACAAGCTCAAGCTAAGAAAAGGCGGATGAGGACCATTAGCCAGAGGATGACCAGCACCGCAAGGCCAGCAGTGTAGACGGCAAAGCGTTTGTGGACCCGATTGGTGGTGAGATGGATCGCCGTGTGGACGTAGCGCAGGACAACAAAGAGCCAGGCTGCCATGACCTCCAGCCAGACAACGCCGCCAGTGCTGATGGCCAGTAGCGCGATGACGTAGAACAGGACCGGGAGCTGGAACTGATTGTCGAAGCTGTTGGACAGCAGGCGGGCCCTGAGCGGGTAGCCACTGCGATCAACGGCAATGTCGGCTTCGGGAATTTCGCCAGACATGACACGGGGAACACGTTCGCGCCCCATCAGCACGAGAATGGCGACGGTGAGCAATGCCTGGGCGGCGATGGCGAGAATCATGAATTTGACGATGAGGGGCATGTTTGCGGTTCCAGTGTTGATTCCGATACGCGCGACAAGCGCTTGTAGATGAATCACAAATGCCTGGGCACGCCAAGGCGCCGCCTGAAGCGCGGTTATCACGATAGTGGACGGTCCCCGAGACGGTGTTTCGCCTCTGAGTAAATAAATATGAGGCGAAATCCGCCTCGGGGCACCGGTTTTTTGCCCAGACCGTATGGCCAAACCCATCGCTCGCAGGCTGGCGGCCCAGTCTTAGACCCGTGGTGCTGGCATGGCCCACGCCCGGGCTCTCCCGCCACTGTCGCCTGCAGGCCGTCCGCGCGGGAGAGATGGGGAGCAGTATGCGCGTGGTTTTTGGCGCGGGGATAAGGGGGTAGATACTGACCCTGAAATCGCAGTCGTCTCCCTCCCCCTTTGTGGGGAGGGTCAGGGAGAGGGCGGTTGGCGCAGATATCGGGGCTCTCGACCCCCACCTAACCTCCCCCTGGCAGGGGGAGGGATTCGTTCGGTGAAGGTGCGAGCAAATTGAGCCTAGCGGCCGCTGCGGTAGTTGGGGGCTTCGCGGGTGATGGTGACGTCGTGGACGTGGCTTTCGCTGAGCGCGGCGCCGGAGATTTTGACGAAGACCGAATTGTCGCGGAAGTCCTTGAGATTGTGGGCGCCGGTATAGCCCATGGAGGCGCGCAGGCCGCCAGCGAGCTGGTGCAGCACGGCGCCGGCAGCGCCCTTGTAAGGCACCTGACCTTCAATGCCTTCGGGGACCAGCTTCATCTGGTCGCGCACATCCTGCTGGAAGTAGCGATCGGCCGAGCCCGAGCCCATGGCGCCGACCGAGCCCATGCCGCGATAGGATTTGTAGGAGCGGCCCTGGTAGAGATAGACCTCGCCGGGGCTTTCATCGGTGCCGGCCAGGAGCGAGCCGACCATGACGCAGGATGCGCCACCGGCCAGGGCCTTGGCCATGTCGCCGGAGAACTTGATGCCGCCATCGGCAATAACGGGCACGCCCAGGCGATCACCCTCTTCGGCGCAACCCATGACAGCTGCGAGCTGGGGCACACCGACACCGGCAACAATGCGGGTGGTGCAGATCGAGCCGGGGCCAATGCCCACCTTGATGGAATCGGCGCCTGCACCAACCAGCGCCTTGACGGCTTCGCCGGTGGCGACATTGCCCGCGACGATGCGAACGCCATTGCTCTCGCGCTTGACGCGCTCGACGGCTTCGGCGACGCGGACGGAATGGCCATGGGCCGTGTCGATGACCAGCAGATCGACGCCGGCATCGATGAGCTGCATGGAGCGCTCAAAGCCGGCATCGCCCACGGTGGAGGCGGCAGCGACGCGCAGGCGACCGCGATCATCCTTGACCGCGTTGGGGTTGAGCTGGGCCTTTTCGATGTCCTTGACGGTGATCAGGCCAGTGCAGCGATAGTCGGCGTCGACCACCAGCAGCTTTTCGATGCGATGCTTGTGCAGCAGCACCTTGGCTTCTTCCTTGGAGACGCCGTCGCGCACGGTGACGAGCTTTTCAAAGGTCATCAGTTCGCGGATGGGCTGGGCAGGATGGGAAGCGAAGCGCACGTCGCGATTGGTCAGAATGCCGACCAGCTTGCCGGTGGCGCGACCGCCCGTACCGCCGTTTTCAACAACGGGAATGCCCGAAATGCGATTGGTCTGCATCAGCGAGAGGGCATCAGCCAGGGTCGCATCGGGGCCGATGGTGATGGGATTGACCACCATGCCGGATTCAAAGCTTTTGACCTGGCGGACTTCCTCGGCCTGCTGTTCGGCAGTGAGGTTCTTGTGGATCACGCCCATGCCACCGGCCTGAGCCATGGCGATGGCCATGGCGCTCTCGGTAACGGTGTCCATGGCCGACGACAGGATTGGAAGGTTGAGTGCTATGTCCTTGGTGACATAGGTCGAAATGTCGGTCTCGGTGGGCAGAACATCAGAGCGCGCGGGCTGCAGCAGCACGTCGTCGAAGGTCAGCGCCGCATCGCCAGTAACAGTGGTAATAATCTTCGCCAAGGCCAGACCTTTCCGGACTTCTGAATGAGATCAGAGATGTAGGGTATTGAACCGGACGGAATTGAAATCGTCGGGTTCAGGTTGGCGAGGGTCAATAGCACCGGCAGTGCGGCTTGCATAGGGGGCCGGGCTTACGTGGCGCTTTTGCCAGATAAGCGCCTAAAGCGCCGCCATGCTGCACAAATTCTACCATACAAGGGCGAGGCAAGGGTTCTCAGAACAGCCAGAGCGGTTCATACTGAGATCTGTCGCGCTCGCGACGCTTCCGATTCCTCCCCGGTCCCTGCCCTCGTGATCCGCGTCACACCCCTCATATTGGCGGTCGCCCTGTTCATGGAACAGATGGATTCGACCGTGATCGCGACATCGCTGCCAGCGATCGCGGCCGATATCGGCACGCAGCCGATTGCGCTCAAGCTGGCGCTGACGGCGTATTTCGTGGCGCTGGCCATCTTCATTCCGATCAGCGGCTGGATGGCCGACCGCTTCGGGGCCAAGAACATTTTCCGCATTGCCATTGGCGTGTTCATGCTGGGCTCACTGGCCTGTTCGTTCTCGTTCTCGCTAGAAACCTTCGTGTTGTCGCGGTTCTTTCAGGGCATTGGTTCTTCGATGATGACGCCGGTGGGACGCCTGCTGCTGGTGCGCTCGACGCCGCGCAATGAGCTGGTGTCGGCCATGGCGTGGCTGACCATTCCCGCGCTGCTGGGGCCGCTGACCGGGCCACTGATTGGCGGGTTTCTGACGACATACCTGAGCTGGCACTGGATCTTCTGGATCAACATCCCGATCGGGATTGCCGGGATCATTCTGGTCGGCATCTTTCTCAAGGTTCCCGAAGAGCGCAGCCAGCGACGGCTGGATTTCCGCGGCTTTCTGATTGCCGCCGTGGCGTTCTCGGGCACGGTGTTTGGCCTCTCGGTGGTGAGCCTGCCAGCGCTGCCAATTGTTTATGGCTATGCAACGCTGGCAGTGGGGTTGGCAGCGGGCGTGCTGTATTTCGTGCATGCCCGGCGCACGCAACACCCGCTGCTTGACCCCCACCTGTTCCGGCACAAGCTGTTTCGTTCGGCGGTGATCGGGGGCTCGTTCTTCCGCATCGGCGTCGGGGCAGTGCCATTCCTGCTACCGCTCATGCTGCAGCTTGGCTTCGGAATGACGCCCTTTCAATCGGGTGCCATCACCTTCGTTTCGGCAATCGGCGCGATCATGAGCAAGTTTCTGGCAGAGAAGGTCTATGCCCGCTTCGGCTTTCCCCGAACGCTGGGCTTCGCCTCGTTCTTTGGCGGGGTGCTGATAGCGGCTCAGGGGCTGTTTGACACCGCTACGCCGGTCTTGGTGATCATGGTGGTGCTGCTGCTCGGCGGGGTTTTGCGGTCGGTGTTTTTCACCGGCGCCAATGCGCTGGGCTATGCCGATGTGGGCGACGCCGAGGCCAGCCAGGCCACGGCCATTGTCGCGGTGGCACAGCAATTGAGCGTGGCGTTTGGCGTGGCGGTGGCGGGCGCCATTCTTGAGGCCAGCACCCAGATGCGTGGCAGCCAACTGCAGCTGGTGGATTTTCAGATCGCATTTTTCGTGGTGGGCGGGCTGAGCGCGCTGGCCGGATTCATTTACTGGCGTCTGCCGGTGGACGCGGGCAGCAATGTCTCGGGCCACAAGGCGATGGCAACGCAAAAGGAGTGATCAGGGTCTGCCCCTGATCGAAACATCGTGTCCCGTATCACCCCTCTCATTCTGGCCACTGCCCTGTTCATGGAAAACATGGACTCCACGGTCATTGCGACCTCACTGGCGGCCATTGCCATCGATATTGGCACCGATCCGATCTCGCTGAAGCTGGCATTGACCGCCTATCTGGTGGCGCTGGCCATGTTCATTCCGATTTCAAGCTGGATGGCCGACCGGTTCGGGGCGCGCAATGTGTTCCGGATGGCGATGCTGGTGTTCGTGCTGGGCTCCATCGCCTGCGCCTTTGCCGATCTCGCTGTTCGCCTTTGTTGCGGCGCGGTTCCTGCAGGGCATGGGCGGCGCGCTGATGACCCCGGTGGCCCGACTGGTGCTGGTGCGCTCAACCCCACGACATGATCTGGTCAATGCCATGGCCTGGCTCACTATTCCGGGCATGATCGGGCCGATTGTCGGGCCGCCATTTGGCGGGTTTCTAACGACGTATTTCTCGTGGCACTGGATCTTTCTGATCAATGTGCCGATCGGCATTCTGGGGATCGTGCTGGTCAGCAAGTTTCTGCCCGACACCACTCGCGTCGCGCCGCGTGCCATCGACTTCAAGGGTTTTGGAATGGCCGCGCCCGCATTTGCGCTGTTTGCGTTCGGCACCTCGGTGATCAGCCTGCCGGCCCTGCCGCCCTTGGTGGGCGTGGTGGCCACGGTCATCGGCATACTGATGGCGTTTCTCTATGCCCGGCATGCGCTGAACACCGACAATCCGCTTTTTGACCTCCGGCTGCTGCGGTTTCCGATGTTTCGCAGCGCGGTGGTGGCGGGTACGTTCTTCCGGCTCGGCCAGGGCGCGACGCCGTTTCTGTTCCCGCTGATGCTGCAGTTGAGCTTTGGCTATACCCCGTTCGAATCGGGGATGATCACCTTCTCGGCGGCCATCGGCGCGATCGCCGCCAAATTCGTCGCCAACGCGATCTTTGTGCGGATCGGCTTTCGCACCGCCCTGACAGTGTCCACGCTTGTCTCGGCGATGGGGCTGTTGGCAATGGGACTATACACGCCGGAGACCGCGATCATGCTGATCATCGGCATTCTGGTGTTTGTCGGCTTCTGGCAGTCGGTGTTCTGGACCGGGAGCAATGCGTTCGTGTTTGCCGATATCGACGACAAGGACGCCGGTCAGGCCAATGTTATGAGCCAGGTGTCGACACAGCTGTCGATTGCACTGGGCGTGGCGCTGGGCGGCGGCATGCTCGAGCTGAGCACAGCGCTGCATGGCGGCGAGTTGGTGCTGGCCGATTTCCACTTCGCATTTATGGTGCTGGCGGGAGTGTGTCTGATCTCGACAGTGATGTTCTTCCGGCTACCGAAAGATGCAGGCCATCAGTTGACGCATGCTGGCGGCGGGGCACACTGAAACCGGCATGACCCTCCTCCTACCAGGGAAGGGTGCTGCGCCGTGAATGGGTGCTCAGCGAGCCGCCTGCCGGGAGAGCGGTTTGAACCGCTTTAGCGGTCGTATTCGCCCTCGCCGGGGACGGTGTCATTGGTGCCCTTGAAGCCCTTTGCGATGAGATAGGCCTCAGCCGAGTCAGCGCGGCTGGAGGGTGGCTTGGCGTGGTGGGTGGACTTGAAATGGCGCTTGAGCATGTGCAGCAGTTCATGCTCGGTGCCCCCCTGGAACACCTTGGCGATAAACACCCCGCCCGGTGCCAGCACATCGAGTGCAAAGGCCGCGGCGACTTCGATCAGCTGCACGATGCGCATGTGATCCGTCGGGCGATGGCCCGTCGTCGGCCAGGCCATGTCGGACATGACCAGATCGGCCTTCTTGCCGCCCATGGCTTCGATCAGCATGGCGGGCGCGTCGTCATCGGTGAAATCCTTCATCAGCAGCTTGACGCCAGGGATGGGGTCCATTTCGAGATAATCGATGCCCACGATCAGCGGATTGGCGTCGGTCGAGCCGATGGCCTTGGCAGCGACCTGTGACCAGCCACCAGGCGCCGCACCCAGATCGACAATGCGCATGCCCTTGCGGAAGAGCTTATGCTTGTCGTCCATTTCCTTGATCTTGAAGGCCGCACGGGAGCGGTAGCCTTCAGCGCGCGCGCGGGCAACGTAGGGGTCGTTGAGCTGACGCTCGAGCCACTTGGTCGAACCGGTCTTGCGGCCCCGGGCCGTCTTGAGCCGGATCTTGAGGTCCTTTTCGGACTTGCGTCCGCCGGTCCCGAGAGCTTTATCCACCATTGTTGTTTCTCCGAGGATAGCGCGAGGCACGCGACCGGGTCCGGTCGGCATCCATCAGCGATATCAAAATTCCTTCGCGCAAGCCGCGATCTGCGACCCGCACCCGCTCTGTGGGCCATTCGCGACGAATGGCTTCAAATATGGCACAGCCGGGCAATACCAGATCGGCGCGGTCACGGCCAATGCAGGGATGAGCGACCCGCCGTTCGAACGGCATGCCGATCAGCACATTCATGGTTTCATCAACCTGGTCGCGGTGCATCCATAGCCCGTCAACCTTCTGGCGCTCATAGCGCTCCAGCCCCAGATGCAGGCCGGCCAGGGTTGTCACCGTACCCGAGGTGCCAATGAGATGGACCGGGTGGCTGGCAATCATCTGGCGCAGCTTTTCGCGGCCACGGAACTGGCGCAAGTGATCGCTGACATGGTTGACCATGGCTTCGAAGACTTCGGGAGTGACATTCACACCACCAAATTTCTCGGCGATCGAAACCACCCCGACCGGCAGGGACTGCCATGAGCGGATGGAAGCCGGCATGCGCCCCTGGGACTTTGGACGTCCACCGCGAAAATCGAGCCAGGCCAGTTCGGACGACCCACCGCCAATATCGAAGATCAGGGCGCCAGCGGTATCGGCATCGATCAGATCCGCGCAACCGGTAACAGCCAGTTCGGCCTCGGTGCGGCGATCGACGATTTCGAGCTCAAGCCCGACCTCTTCCTTGACGCGCTCGAGGAAGGCCGGCCCGTTCTCGGCGGCACGGCAGGCCTCGGTGGCGATCAGGCGCATTCGGGCGGGCTGGTGTTCGCGCAGCTTGTTGCGGCACTGGCGCAAGGCGTCGATCGCACGGTCCATCGCTGCTTCGCCAAGACGGCCGGTGACCGACACGCCCTCGCCCAGCCGGACGATACGGGTAAAGCCATCGAGCACCCGGAAGCCATGATCATGGGGCCGGGCAATCAGCAGGCGACAGTTATTGGTGCCAAGGTCGAGCGCGGCGTAAAGCGGCCCGCGATGCTTGCGAGTCGGATTGGTGGCGGGCGCTGTCCGCTTGTCCGTATGGACAGCCGGCCCCTTGGCCACTGTCTTCCCCACCTGGTCAGGACCAGATGGAGCACGGAGTGCCGGCTCGTCCAAAGACGGAGGTACGGCAGCGGACCGATCGGAATCGGTCACATTAGTCTCCTGATGTGCGCGGTCGCTGTAGCCGGCAGATCCGGTCGCGCCCGAACGCACTTATTTGCGTGTCATCTTCAACGGTAGAGCAAGGTTCGGTTGAGCGCAATGAAATGCGTCGCAGCCCCTGCATGCGATGGGGACACCCGAATGACGCAGAACAAGGCACGCCGAGAAAATGCCATTTGGTTAGGCAGAATGCTGCGTGAATGTGCGATCGCGAGCAGTACTGCGCGCGACACTGATTCAACGCGCTAGCCTAAACCTCTGATCCAAATATCCTTTCAGGCAGGCGCGACATTGGCACGTTTCCTGCTTTGAGTTTAGGGAGAGCTCGTAGTGAGCTTGAAAAGTTTGGGTGTCCAACGTTGGGCGCCCCCGCATGGCAAAGCTGCCAATCGTTTCGCGACTCCGGTGCAAACCGGCGCGCTTCGATTGGCAGCTTTTTTGTTTTGCACTGCGCCGAACAGGAGAACGCGTATGAGCGATAGACTCGTCATTGTCGGAAACGGCATGGCACCCGGACGGATGCTTGAGCATCTGTTTGAAGCGGCGCCAGGTCGATTCGACGTCACCATTTTCAATGCCGAGCCGCGGGTGAACTACAATCGGCTGATGCTGTCGCCCGTCCTGTCGGGTGAAAAGACCTATGAAGAGATCATCACCCATGGCGATGAGTGGTATGCCGAACATGGCGTTACGCTGCACAAATCCTCGCCGGTGAGCCAGATTGATCGGGCGGCCAAGCGGGTCGTCTCGGCCAACGGGCTGGTCGCGTATTATGATCATCTGGTGATCGCCACGGGGTCCAGCCCATTCATTCCACCCGTGCCCGGTCATCAGCTTGAGGGCGTGGTGACCTATCGTGACCTTGATGACGTCGACAAGATGCTGGCTGCAGGCGCGGGCAGCAAGATCGTGGTGATCGGCGGCGGATTGCTGGGGCTTGAAGCTGCAGCGGGGCTCAAGATGCGGGGCATGGATGTGACCGTGCTGCATCTGGCGCCAACGCTGATGGAGCGTCAGCTTGATCCTGCGGCGGGCTATCTGCTGGAGAATGCCTTTAGCGAGCGCGGCGTACGCGTGATCACCCAGGCCAATACCAAGCAGGTACTGGGCACGGAGCGTGTGGAAGGGGTGGAACTGGCCGACGGCACGGTGATCGACTGCTCCATGGTGGTGATGGCCGTGGGTATTCGTCCCGCGACGGGTCTGGCCAAGGAGAGTGGTTTGGCGGTCAATCGCGGCATTGTGGTGGATGACCAGATGCGCACCGATGACCCGCATATCTATGCGTTGGGCGAATGCGCCGAGCATAGGGGCCTGTGCTACGGGCTGGTCGCGCCACTCTACGAGATGGGACAGGTACTGGCTGATACGCTGATCGGACAGCCTGCGAGCTATCAAGGCTCGGTGACCTCGACCAAGCTCAAGGTGACCGGAATTGACCTGTTTTCAGCAGGTGACTTCGGCGAGGGCGAGGACCGCGAGGAAATCGTACTGCGCGATGCCAGCAGCGGGGTCTACAAGCGGCTCGTGCTGAAAGACAACAAGATCATCGGCGCCGTGCTGTATGGCGAAACCGCCGATGGACCGTGGTTTTTTGACCTGCTCAAACGCGGGGTGGATACGCAGGAAATGCGCGACACCCTGATTTTTGGCCAGGCGTATCAGGGGGCACCCCCTGGACCCTATGGCGGCCGTTGCAGCCTTGCCGGATGAGGCAGAGATCTGTGGCTGTAACGGCGTATGCAAAGGCAAGATCACCACGACCATTACCGGCAAGGGGCTGACCGGGCTCGACGGCGTGCGCGCCCACACCAAGGCATCGGCCTCGTGTGGTTCGTGCACCCATCTGGTGGAGCAATTGCTGCATCTGACGCTGGGCGAGGGCTATAATCCGGCGGCCGTCCAGCCAATGTGCGCCTGCACCGAATATGGCCATGACGACGTTCGCCGCCTGATCATTGCCAAAGGACTGAAATCGATCCCCGCAGTGATGCAGGAACTGGAATGGAAAACCAGTTGCGGCTGCGCCAAGTGCCGCCCTGCCCTGAACTACTACCTGGTTTCGGACTGGCCTGGCGAATATGTCGATGACGGGCAGTCACGCTTCATCAATGAGCGGGTGCACGCCAATATCCAGAAAGATGGCACCTATTCGGTGGTGCCGCGCATGTGGGGGGGATGACCAACCCCAAGGAATTGCGGGCTATTGCCGATGTGGCCGACAAGTTCGCGATCCCTGCCGTGAAAGTCACCGGCGGCCAGCGCATCGACCTGTTGGGGGTCAAGAAGGAAGATCTACCGGGCGTATGGGCCGATCTGAATGCAGCCGGGATGGTCTCGGGCGCCGCATACGCCAAGGGACTGCGGACGGTCAAAACCTGTGTGGGATCGGACTGGTGCCGGTTTGGCACGCAGGATTCCACCGGGCTGGGCATTCGGATTGAAAAGTTCATGTGGGGTGCCTGGACTCCAGCCAAACTGAAGCTTGCAGTGTCGGGCTGCCCGCGCAACTGCGCCGAGGCGACGTGCAAGGATATCGGCGTGATCTGCGTCGACAGTGGCTATGACATCCAGTTTGCCGGCGCGGCAGGTCTGGACATCAAGGGCACCGAATTGCTGTGCCACGCCGATACCGAGGACGAGGCGCTCGAGATCATCGTGGCGCTGACCCAGCTGTATCGCGAACAGGGCCGCTATCTCGAGCGCATCTACAAATGGGCCAAGCGGGTGGGGACACCGTCGATACTGGCCAATGTGGTCGAGGATCTCGACAAGCGACGCGCCTATTATGAGCGGTTCGTCTATTCGCAGACCTTTGCCCAGGTTGACCCCTGGGAAGAGCGGGTCAACGGCAAGGACGCGCATGAGTTCGCGGCCCTAGCGGAATTCGGCATGCCGGTGGCGGCAGAATGATGGAGCAGAGCATGAGCGAGTGGATCGACATCGGCAGCATTGACGCCATCCCCCGCCGAGGTGCGCGATGCGTGAACACCCCCAGTGGCAAGATTGCTGTGTTCCGCACGCAGGAGGACCAGATCTTTGCCATGGACAATCAATGCCCGCACAAGGGCGGCCCGCTCAACGAGGGCATTGTCCATGGTGCGTCGGTAACCTGTCCTTTGCACAACTGGGTCTTCGATCTGGCAACGGGCGTGGCCCAGGGTGCCGATAGCGGTCACGTGCAGACCTACCCCGTTACGCTGGTGGATGGTCGCATCCTGATGACGATTGATCAGGCACTGGCCGCCACCGAATAGCGCCAAGCCCCCGGCTCAATCCTCGTGGCCGGGGCGCGTCACCTTTGGAGGATCACTGGCGGGAAAGGAATCGGCCAGTTCGCGGTCGAGTTCCGCGTCCAGCTCCTCTGGGGTATGGTGCTGGTGGTGCTCGGCATCCTTGGTCGGCGCAGGCTGTTTGGAATCTGCTTGTGGCTTGTCGGCGGACATTAAACGTCTCCATGGTTTGGCGAGCGTGAGACAAAAGCGCGAAAAAGGCAGAAAATCTGTCGGGCCATGTCGAAATCGACGACTGGCTTCCGTTCTCGGATCATCCACTAACCAAAGAGGTGATGATCCATGACGCTTATTACAACCACCCTATATGCCCTGCCCCTGACCATGATCTGGTTTGTCCTTTGGGTGAACGTGTCGCGCCATCGGGCGGCATTATCCTGTTCGATTGGCGATGCCGACGACAAGAACCTGCTGCAGGTCATTCGACGCCACGGCAATTTCATCGAATGGGTACCCTTCGTGCTGCTGCTGATGGTGCTGGCGGAGGCGCAGGGGGCTGATGCGCAATGGCTGCACGCGGCGGGCATCTTGCTGGTGCTGGGGCGCATTGTGCACCCGTTTGGGCTGGCCATCCACAACGCAGGACATCCCCTGCGCTATCTCGGCAACGGGAGCAACATGCTGGCCGTGTTGATTTTGCTGATCCCGCTGGTTCGGATTGTCACCGGTTTGTGAAACATTGCCTTCAAAGGCGTCAAAAGGAATTCTGAAATGCAATACATGCTGTTGATCTACAATGACCCGACCACCGAGCCTCGCTACGGTACGCCGGAATTTGAAGCCATGATGGGCAAGTTCTTCGCGCTCAACGAGCAGATGAAAGCCGACAAGGTGCTGGTATCGGGCGAGGGTCTCAGAGGCATCGAAACGGCGACGTCTGTGCGCGTACGCAGCGGCAAGACCGAAACCATGGATGGTCCGTTTGCCGAAACGCGTGAACATCTGGGCGGCTACTACGTAATCGAGGTGCCTGATCTGGATGCCGCGCTGCGCTATGCCGCAATGGTGCCATCGGCCCAGTGGGGCACCGTCGAGGTGCGTCCGCTGATGACCTATAATCCAGCGGGCTAGAACGATGGTATCGGCCGCCTCCGGCGCTGTTGCCGCAACACGGGCGCTTGATCACCTGGTGCGCAATGAACGGGGGCGGCTGACCGCAGCGCTGATTGCCCGACTGGGCAATTTTCAACTGGCGGAAGATGCCCTGCAGGATGCCATGGTCTCGGCGGTGTCGCATTGGGGCCGGAATGGCGTGCCGCATTCGCCGCAGGGCTGGCTGCTGCAGGTGGCTTACCGCAAGGCAATTGACCGCATTCGACATGACCGCTCGCAGGCCCGCACAGTTTCGGCGCTCAAACCGCTGCTCGGTGGAGAGACTGGCGTGGAGCCACACGAAATTCCCGATGAGCGCCTGCGGCTGATCTTTACCTGTTGCCACCCTGCCCTTGAGCGCAAATCACAGGTGGCGCTGACCCTGCGAACCATTGCAGGACTTTCGACAGCTGAGATTGCTGCTGTGTTTCTGGACAGCGAAACCACGATGGGTCAGCGCCTGTCGCGGGCCAAGACAAAGATAGCGGCAGCTGGCATTCCTTTCGCCGTGCCACAGGCAGAGGATTGGCCGGGTCGACTGCAAGCGGTGCTGGCAGTGATCTATCTGGTGTTTACCAGCGGCTATGCCGCCGGTCCGACAGAAGCTCGCGACCTGGCAACAGAGGCGATTTATCTGATGCGGATGCTGGATAGGCTGCGCCCCGATGAAGCAGAGATTGAAGGCTGCCAGGCGCTATTGCTGATCACCCATGGACGGCGAGCCGCACGGCTGGACACTAATGGAGTGACGGTGCCACTGGCCGAGCAGGACCGGCAACTTTGGGACCGCCCGATGATTGAGGAAGGCCTGTCGCTGGTCGCGCGCGCCATGGCCCGACGGACACCGGGGCCTTACCAGATCAAGGCGGCTATCGCAGCGTGTCATGTTCAGGCCGAGCGATCGGACTGGCCGCAAATCGCCCTGCTCTATGATGAACTCTGGCGTCTGGAGCCGACGCCGGTCGTCAGATTGAACCGGGCGGTGGCGCTGGCGGAAACCGGCCTTTTTGATCTGGCGCTGCAAGAGACGGGCATGGTTGCCGGAGAACTGGATCAGTATCAGCCCTTTCACGCCGCCCACGCGGACCTGCTGGCCCGTACCGGGCAGACCGCGCCGGCCCTGCTTGCCTATGCGCGCGCAATAGAGCTTTCAGGCTCTGAGCCCGACCGCAACTGGCTGCGACAACGCTGCATGCAGCTGCGGCAACGCGTCTGAATCAGGCAATTAAATTGCTTTACTGCAACACGTTAGCCGGATCGAGGCAGGCAGTGTAAACTGCGTCACCATGCGGGGTGGAATCGCGACGTGACCCTGCCCAATATATGGCCAACCCGATTGGACAATGCTTGTCGGGGCAGCTCACAGGACGATCCATGACCTTCGGTATGACCGCAGAAATCCTGGCCCGTATCCAGTTCGCGTTTACGGTGTCCTTCCACTTCATCTTCCCGGCCTTCTCGATCGGCACGGCCAGTTTTCTGGCGGTGCTCAACGGATTGTGGCTGTGGAAGCGCGACCCGGCCTATCTCAAGCTGTTTGAATACTGGAAGACGATCTTTGCGGTGACCTTTGGCATGGGGGTCGTGTCGGGCATTGTGATGAGCTACCAGTTCGGCACCAACTGGTCGGTGTTTTCGGACAAGGCCGGCGCCGTGATTGGTCCGCTGATGGGCTATGAAGTGCTCACCGCGTTCTTTCTGGAAGCCGGGTTTCTCGGCATTGCCCTGTTTGGCCGCAAACGCGTGGGCGACACGCTGCACATGGTTGCTGTAGCCATGGTGGCGATCGGCACACTGATATCGGCAACCTGGATCACGTCGGCAAACAGCTGGATGCACACACCGGCTGGCTATGGCATCGACGCCAACGGGATTTTCTATCCCGAGGACTGGTGGGCGATCATCTTTAACCCCTCCTTCCCCTATCGGCTGACCCACACCGTGCTGGCTGCCTTCCTGACGACGGCCTTTGCCGTGGGCGCAGTGGGGGCGTGGCACCTGCTAAAGGACAGCACCAACCGGCAAGCGCGGATCATGTTCTCAATGGCCATGTGGATGGCGGCAATTGTCACGCCGATGCAGATCCTGGTTGGCGACATGCATGGCCTGAACACGCTGGAGCACCAGCCGGCCAAGATTGCCGCGATGGAAGGCCATTACGAGTCCCATGAAGACGGGGCACCCTTGATCCTGTTCGGCATTCCCGATGACGAAGCCGAGGAAACCAAATACGCCATCGAAATTCCCAAGCTGGGTTCGCTGATCCTGACCCATGAGTGGGATGGTGCCATTGAGGGGCTCAAGGCTTTCCCCAAGGAGGACCGCCCCCCGCCCTGATCCCGTTCTTCACCTTCCGCATCATGGTGGGGCTTGGCCTGTTGATGCTGGGCATGGGCATGTGGTCGCTCTGGGCGCGCTACCGCAAGACGCTCTACACCAATAGGTGGCTGCTGCGGGCAGCGCTGCCGATGGGTGGCTCGGGTTTCGTCGCGGTGCTGGCGGGCTGGTACACCACTGAGGTGGGCAGGCAGCCCTACACGGTCTACGGGCTGCTCCGCACCGCAGATAGCCTGTCTCCGGTGGCTGCGCCCGCTGTAGGGGCCTCGCTGCTGGCTTTCGTGATTGTCTACTTCCTGGTGTTTGGCGCTGGCGTTTTCTACCTGTTCCGCCTGTTCCGCCGGCCACCGCTGGAAATCGAGGACATGGAACTGGAGAAGGGTCCAACCCGCGCCGCGGGTTTGGTGCCCGGACCGGCGCAGGAAGAAACGCTGGGAGGCCCCAATGCCCATTGATCTGCCAACCATCTGGGCGGGCATCATTGCCTTTGCCGTGCTGGCCTATGTCATTCTGGACGGGTTCGACCTGGGCGTGGGCATCCTGTTCCCGCTGTTTCC
This sequence comes from Devosia sp. J2-20, assembly GCF_055808475.1. Taxonomy (NCBI): domain Bacteria; kingdom Pseudomonadati; phylum Pseudomonadota; class Alphaproteobacteria; order Hyphomicrobiales; family Devosiaceae; genus Devosia; species Devosia sp. J2-20. The sequence goes on from NZ_CM147870.1 coordinate 2,366,089, forward strand.
GCACCGCCGGGACCGGGACATCATGACCAACTCGATTGCGCCCGTCTGGGACGGCAACGAGACCTGGCTTGTGCTGGGTGGCGGCGGGCTGATGGCGGTGTTTCCGGTGGTTTATGCCACTGTGCTGCCAGCGCTTTACATGCCAATCATCGCCATGCTGCTGGGGCTGATCTTCCGTGGCGTCGCGTTTGAATTCCGGCACCGCACGCAACGCGGATCGGTTTGGTGGGATGTCGGGTTCTGGGCGGGCTCGACCGCGGCCGGGTTTACCCAGGGTATCGCGCTCGGTGCACTGGTGCAGGGCATCGATATCGCAGACCGCAGCTATGTCGGCGGCTGGTGGGACTGGCTGACGCCGTTCTCGCTGCTGACCGGGCTGGCTGTGGTGGTGGGCTACGGCCTGCTGGGCGCAACATGGATCAACCTCAAGACATCGGGCGAGTTGCAGGCGCACGCACGACGGATCGCCATGTTTGCCGGTGCTGGCACGCTGGTGCTGATCGGTGTTGTGAGCCTGTGGACGCCATTTGTGCGCGGGATCTATTTCGAACGCTGGTTTGGCTGGCCGACGGCGTTCTTCTCGGCCTTTGTTCCAGCGCTTCTGGGCGTCTGTGCGCTGGGTCTGTGGCACGGACTGATCACCGACAAGCACCTGCAGCCCTTTCTGGCGGCACTGGGGCTGTTCGTGCTGAGCTTTGTCGGCCTGGGGATCAGTTTTTATCCCTATATCGTGCCTGGCGCGCTGACCATTGCCGAAGCCGCTGCGCCCGACAGTTCGCTGCAGTTCCTGCTGGTGGGTGCGGTGATCCTGATCCCGACAATCCTGGCCTATACCGGCTACGCCTACTGGGTGTTCCGCGGCAAGATCGACCCTGAAGAGGGGTATCACTGATGGCCACCAAACCCGCCTTCACGCAAGCTGGGTGGTTCATCGGCCTCTGGCTCGCCGGTGTGCTGGCAGTTGGACTGGTGGGGCTGGTAATCAAGCTGCTTCTGGGCAGCTAGGGGCGGTTACTGGCTGAGCAGCAGGTCGCGCGCCTGGTTGATCTTGGCGGCAAGATAGCTTGAGCCACCATGGTCGGGGTGCACAGCTTTCATCAGCTCGCGGTGGGCGGCCCTGATCGCTTCATCGCTGGCACCCGGCTTGAGCCCAAGGACTTCGTAGGCCTCCGCGAGCGGGTCTGCAGCACCAGCGCGCTCACCATGCTGGTTGTCCCGCTCGGTTTCAGCAAAATACTCCCGCCAGCCGGCACGGTTGGCATCAAGCCAGCTTTCGAGCAAATGCAGGCTATCGGGGTCGGCTTCAATTTCGGCGATCAGTGCACGAGTCTCATTCTCGCCCAGATCCATCAGATCAGCGCCCGCGAAGGGACCACTGAGTACCCGGCCCTCTACGGCACCAGTATCGTGATCGAGCTCCATGGCCAGGTATCTGCTTTGCACCTTGGAAATATTACCTTCGGGTGGACCATCGAAGGAGAAAGGCCCCAGCCGCCCAGTGCGCCATACGGAGATAGCGGTGGCGCCCAGAATCAGAGCGATGTCGATCCGTCGGGCGAAAATCATGAAGGCAGCGGCCAGCCCGGCGACGCCAACGACAAGCCAGCGCAGGCAGGTCATCAGCAGCCCGCGGTCAACGCCGCGCAAGAACTGATAGATCGCCAGGATCGCGAGCAGCGCCAGGGCGCCAAGAAATACATAACTCATCCGTGGCCGATCTGGGCCAGGAGGGCCTTGGCCTGTCCGCTATTCTGCAGCTTGAGCAGATCGCGGCCACCGCTGGCAAAAGCAGCAACAGCCTTGAGCAATGCGGCCAGTTCCTGGGGTGCAGAAGCATCAAAGCGGGCATAGGCGCCCTTGCTCAGCCGGGCAAATTCGCGAAAAGCGGCCTCGACCCGACTATCGCGGCCTTCCTGAAAGACAAATAGCGGACAGCCCAGCAGCCCTAACTGGCCGGCTTTTGCTGCGAGAGCGTCGACGTTCTCCTCGATGGCATCACCGACAAACACCACAGCGTTGATACGGCGCTTGGTATGTTGGGTGCGGGCATGGGCGAAAACCCGGCCGATCTGGGTATTGCCGCCCCGGCAATCAATGCCGCTCATCAGCTTTGATAGGGCACCGGCGTCAATAACCCATTTTGAAGCCCGACACTCACCCAGCCCACGGAAATACAACAATTGCACCTGTAGCGCGCTGTCCTTGGGAATGGCCTTGAACATCTCAGCCTGCAGCGAACAGGCCAAATCCCAGGTGGGTTGCCGGCTCATTGTAGCGTCGAGGGCGAACAATAGCCGTCCATCCTGGCCTGCATTGGGCCGCGCTACCGCGCCGACCTTGCGCACGAAGGCGGCAACGCTGTCGCTGACCTTGCCGTCCTGACGCAGAATACTGCCCTGCTTTGTCCGATCTTTTTCCGCCATGGCGCTAATATGTGGTGGGAGCGCCCGGACGGCAAGCTCCAGCGCCCGCGGCAAGATAACCGTTTGGAGAGGTGCTCGACACGCCTGTCACCAAACAGTTGCGCGCTTCATGCCCCGGCCCTATTCGCCGAAGGTGTTGAAGCCCATGTTGAGATGGAACTGCAGGGCGTACTGGTAGCTGATGCGGTCGCGCGCAGCCAGGGCCTCAATGACTGCGGCATGTTGCTCAAAGGTGTTGGTGCGGAAGTCCTGCCGGGACTTGCCCTTCTCCATGATACCGATAATCACCGGCTTCATGATGCGATAAAGTTCGATCAGCGCGTCATTGTCCAGTATCCGGACCAGACCGACGTGGAAGTTGAAGTCGGCCTCGGATGCATCGGATTTGGTCTCAGCATTGCCCATGGCCGCATTGGCGGCATTCAGCACAGCCAGATGCTCATCGGTGAGATTGTCGAACATGGCATCAACCGAATTGACCTCGATCAGGGTACGGAAGCCCTGGATATCGGTGAAGGTCTTGCGCGAAATCTCGATGGTGTTGAACGTGAACAGATCAAAGGCGCGCGCCATGCGGTTGTCGATGATGGTCGCCCCGACCTTGGGACGGACCTCGACAACGCCATAGGCCTTGAGCATACGCATTGCCTCGCGGACCGTATTGCGGCTGGTGGAGAAACGCTCGCACAGCTCCCGTTCAGATGGCAGGGCATCACCAACCCTGAGCAGTTCGCTATCGATCAGCCCCCGGATATCAAGCACCAGTGCCTCCACGGCCGAGCGGGCGCGCACCGATGTATCGGCAGGTTCAACGGGGGGCGTGGGGAGATCAAGGCGGCTTCTCCGGTGGCAGGGGCCAAAACTGGGCATACAACTTTTGTAGGACCAGATTTTGCATAAAAGCGCAGCATCTGGCAATAACCCGCAGAATTCCAACCCCCTTTGTGCCGATATGGGGGTAACTGGTATGACAAAAAGCGGAAAAACGGTCAAAAAGTGATATTGCCCTGATTGATTGCGTGCGCAATTCGTGCACAGTTCGGGCAACCATCCGGCGAGAACGATGCACTCCCGGGTCTATTGCCCGACCAAACAAACTGCATCGACATGGGAGAGAGACGTGAGTTTCACCAAATCATTCGCGGGACTAGCCGCGCTTACCGTTTCGGTTCTGGCGCTGACCGGCGCCGCTCTGGCCGCTGACTACAACTGGACCTTCCAGACCTCGGAAAGCGCTGGCGAGCCTGGCTTCATCAACAAGCAGAAGTGGGCCGACAGCGTCACCGAACTGTCCGGTGGCCGCATTGAAATCGAACTGCTGCCAATCGGCGCGGTCGTTCCACACACCGATACGCTGGAATCGGTTGGCGCCGGCATCCTGCAGGGCCACCTGACCGACCCAAGCTATTTTGCCGGCAAGGATCCAGCATTTGCCATGATGGGCAATCTGGTTGGTGCCTGGAGCGATCCATTCGAACTGCTGGGCTTCATGCAGTCCGGTGGCGGCAATGAGCTCTACGCCGAACTGGTTGAGCCATATGGTGTGCACCTGATCGGCACTGCTGCAACTGAACCAGAAGCCTTCGTGGCTTCGGTGCCGCTGCGCAGCGTTGAAGACCTCAAGGGCCTCAAGATGCGTGCACCTGAAGGCATGGTCTATGAGATCTTCTCCAAGGCCGGCGCTTCGCCAGTGGCCCTGCCCGGTTCGGAAGTGTTCACCTCGCTCGACAAGGGCGTGATCGATGCCGCTGACTACACGGTGTTTGCCGCCAATCAGGGCCAGGGCATGAACGATATCGCTCATTACCCGCTCTATCCCGGCTTCCACTCGCTGCCGCTGATCGATATTTCGATGAACAAGGAAATCTGGGACGGTCTGCCAGCCGATCTGCAGGCGATCCTGAATGCATCGGTCGACCAGTTCATCTTCCAGCACATCTACTCGGTGCGTCAGCTTGATGCTGCAGCCGTGGCGGAAGCCAAGGCTAACCCTGAGATCGAGATCATCAACTGGTCGGGTGACGAGCGCGCCAAGTTCCGCCGCATTGCGCAGGACGAATGGAAGAACTGGGCCGCCAAGACCGATATGACCCAGCGCTACTACGACACGGTCATTGCCTATCTCGAAGGCCGTAACCTGATCTAGTCTGGTCTAGGTACCAACACCAAAACAAAGCGCCCGGCGGAGCATTCGGCCGGGCGCAAATGTATCGACCAGGAGACCCCAGATGGCCGACGACGTTGACATTGCCGCGGTCGCCGATGATGGCGACGCCGAAATCCGCACCGGTCTGGACCGGGTAGTTTCAGGCTCAAGCAAGATACTGGCCTGGGCCATTTTCCTGGCTTTTGGCATTACCGTCTATGAAGTGATTTCGCGCTACGTCTTCGACAGCCCGACCTTCTGGGCGCATGAGACGACCACGTTTCTGATTGCCGCGATCTTTCTGGTTGGCGGACCAATTGCCTTGGCGCGCGACAAGCATATCCGCGTGCGCATGATCTATGATGCGGTTTCGCCCAAGGGCCGCCGCATCCTCGATATCGTCAATTCGATCATCGCCATGGTGTTCTTCGCCGGGCTTGCCTATGCGGGCTGGATCATGTCGTGGAAGGCCACGCACTCGCCCACGGGCGATATCCGCTTTGAGGGCACGGGCACCTCGTGGAACCCGCCGACGCCGGCCCTGCTGAAAATGCTAGTTCTGGTGTGCGTTGCCCTGATGTTCGTGCAGACTTTTTTGCATCTGATTGCCGCCATTCGCCGCGATGTTTCCGCACCGGCCAACCGCGCCGGGGAGAAATAATCATGGGCTTCAGCGCACTTGGAATTGAATACGGCTCTTACATTCTGGTTGGCTGCATCTTCTTGCTGCTGCTGACCGGCCAGCCACTGGCCTGGGTAACCGGTCTGGTTGCCCTGATTTTCACCTTTGGCTGGTTTGGCGGCAACGCCCTGCCTTTGGTGACCTCGCGCATTTTCGGTTTCATCACCGAATATTCGCTGGTTGCCATTCCCATGTTCATCCTGATGGCCGCCATGCTGGATCGATCCGGCATCGCCAAGGATCTGTTCAACGGCATGCGGGTGCTGGCCGGGCGATTGCCGGGTGGTGTCGCCGTGCAGACGCTGATCGTGGCCATTCTGATGGCCGCGATGTCGGGCGTGATTGGCGGCGAGATCGTGCTGCTGGGCATTCTGGCACTGCCCCAGATGCTGCGCCTGGGCTATGATCGCAACCTGTCGATTGGCGTGGTGTGCGCCGGTGGCTCCCTTGGCACCATGATGCCGCCATCGATCGTGCTGATCATCTACGGTCTGGTGGCCAGTGTCTCGATTGCCGATCTGTTCGTGGCCGCGATCACCCCTGCCCTGCTCCTGTTGGCGTTCTACATCGCCTATGTGCTGTTCATCTGCATTCGCAATCCGGAAATGGGCCCGCCCATGTCCGATGAAGAGATGGCCAAGGAATCCGTCAGCAGCGCGCTGAAGTCGGTGGCCGCGCCCCTGTTCATCGTGCTGGTGGTGCTGGGTTCGATCTATGGCGGCATCGCCTCGATCACCGAAGCCGCCGCGCTTGGTGTGTCGGCGGTGCTGGTGGTGTCGCTGATGCGACGCGAACTGACCGTCAAAATGGTGCAGGACAGCCTGGTTCATACGCTCGAGACCTGCGGCATGATCATCTGGATCGGTATCGCAGCAGCGGTGCTGGTCGGCGTCTATAACCTGATGGGCGGCAACCGCTTTGTGGCCGACGCCATTCTGAGCCTGAATGCACCGCCGGTGGTGATCATCATGGTGATGATGGCAATCCTGCTGGTGCTGGGCATGTTCCTGGACTGGATCGGCATCGCACTGCTCACCCTGCCGATCTTCGTGCCGATCGTGATCACGCTGGGCTATGACCCGATCTGGTTCGGCATTCTGTTCGCTGTGAACATGCAGGTATCATATCTGACGCCACCATTCGGCCCGGCCGCGTTCTATCTCAAGAGCGTTGCGCCAAAGGAGATCACGCTCAAGCACATCTACACCGCACTGTTGCCGTTCATTGCGCTGCAGCTGGTGGTGCTGGCGATCATCCTGTTCTTCCCACCGATCGCCACCTGGGCGATCAACTAGACAAAAATGCCCGTGCCACCTGAAAGTGGCGCGGGCATTTTCCTATTATGCAGTTGGCTTTGAAGCCAATCAGCGCGAGAACGGAACGGAGGCCGTGAGCACCGAACCGGACTCATTGAACTCCACTTCAAAATCTACCGTGATGGTGCCATCAACCAGCAGGATGCGCGCCCCGATGCGGACCTCGCTACCCGAACGATCACGCTGAGACTCGCGCAGATCAAAGCTGATGCGGTCGCCGCGTTTGATGCCAATCGCTGAACCGGTAAAGCCGGCATTGGAGCTCATCACCGCTTCATAGCGTCCGTTATCATCGCTATAGGCAATGGTGCCACTGATCGAGAGCGTGGTGTCGACCAATGAACAACGCCCGGTATAGTTGATGCGGCTTTGATTGCCTTTGGCCACCGACAAACGGCAGCGAAATGGCTCAGGCTCATCCCCGCCGATCAGCGTGCCTTCGCCGCGCCATTGATCGATGTAGGTCGAAAGCAATTCGACCTCGGCCACCCCGGCATGGGCTGGTGCGCTGGGGGCCAGCGTGGCCAGCACCATCAGGAGCAATGACAATATGGTTGTTGGCTTCTTCACTCGAGGGTCTCCTCCGCAGACTGATTTCTGAACCGGCCCCTTATCTGGTCGCGTCAGGCAGCTGCAAAAGTGTGGCAACGGACGCTCGACTTAAGACTGGCGCAATAAAGCGTCATGCAAAGTAGCCGCCAATACGTAACCAGCGAGTTCATAAGGCGGACTAGGTGAGCAAATCTGACGAGTCCATTATCGATGTCCGCGCGGTGAACTACACACTGCAAGTTGCGGGTCGTCCGCTGCATATTCTCAAGAATGTCTCACTGCAGACCAAGCCATCCGAGGTGGTTGCTATTGTCGGCCCATCGGGCAGCGGCAAGACCTCATTGCTGATGTTGCTGGCGGGGCTGGAACGCGTGACGTTGGGCAGCCTGGCTGTCAACGGCGCCGATCTGACAGCGCTGGGCGAAGATGATCTGGCCCGGTTTCGGCGCCACACTATGGGGATCGTATTCCAGAGTTTTCACTTGATCCCGTCCCTGAGCGCGATCGACAATGTCGGATTGGCGCTGGAAATTGCGGCACCGGAATTGTCGCAAAGCCAAGTCCGGGAACAGGCCAGCGCCGCACTGGCGGCAGTCGGACTGGCTGATCGGCTCGAGCATCGCCCCACCGCCCTATCAGGTGGTGAACAACAACGCGTCGGTCTGGCGCGCGCCATGGTTGCCAATCCGCCGCTCCTGCTGGCCGATGAACCGACCGGCAATCTGGACCAGAAGACCGGCGCCATGGTGATCGAGTTGATGTTCAATCTGGCCCGTGAACGAGGGACTGCCGTAGTGCTGATCACCCATGACGCGGCATTAGCGGCTCGCGCCGACCGGGTGCTTACCATGACACAGGGCGAGTTGGTTGAAGCTGCGGTGACGCATTGATGCGCGTGATCTGGGCCACAGTACGGATCGGGCTGCTCGATCTGCGCGGCGATATGCGCCGGTTCATATTGCTGCTGGTGTGTCTGGCAGTGGGCACGGCGTTGATTGCCGGGGTGAACTCGGTGGGCGCCAGCATCACCCAGGCAATCGACAGAAACGCCGCCGAATTGATGGGCGGCGATCTCGAATTATCGCGCGCAGACAGACCGGCAACGAGCGCTGAGCTCGCGCAAATGCTACAATATGGGCAGGTCGCGGCAGTCGTTGATACCAATGTGCGGGCGCAATCGGCAGCGCAGGATGCCTTTGTCGATCTGGCTGCGGTGGGTGACGGTTATCCACTGCTCGGACGGGTTGTCAGCCCGCAGTTGGCGGGCGGCACCCCAATCTCCGAGTTCCTTGCCCCCCGCGATGATCTCTATGGCGCACTTCTGGCGCCAGTGTTGCTGGACCAGCTGGGCCTTTCTGTCGGTGACAGTTTTGAACTGGGTGGCACGACTTTCCAGGCACGCGGCACCCTGACCAAACTGCCTGACGGACCGGTGCGTGGGTTCCGGCTGGGGCTGACCACAGTGGTCACCAATGAGGGACTGGCAAGTCTGCGCGATCGCAGTTCACCCCTGCCCGGGCTGGGCAACTGGTTCCGCTACAAGCTGCTGCTGAATGCCGGGCAGGATGTCGAAATGGTCCGCGCCGCACTGGATGACGAACTTGGCGCAACGGGTTGGTCGAGCCGCACCGCGCGCGACGGGCTTGGACCAATGGTGCGTTATTATGACCTGTTCATGCGCTTTTTGGTGATTGTAGGTCTTGGATCGCTGATGATCGCCGGTGTTAGCGTTTGGACAAGCATGCGGGCCTATATTTCCGAGCGGTCCAGTGTCATCGCCATTCTGCGTAGCCTTGGGGCCGAAAAGTCCCGCGTGATGCTGCATTTTTTCACGCAGGTGACCGCACTTGCTGCCATTGGCGTGGGCGCGGGCCTGTTGGTCGGCGGGGTCGCCGCCTATGTGGTTCTGCCGGCCATTGGTGAGGCAGTGGGCATTGAACTGGCACCGAGCGTGCATCTCCAACCCCTGCTCGTTGCCGGAGGTGCCGGGTTCCTGACCGCCTTTGCCTTCGCCTATCTGCCATTGCAGCAAACCCAGGCCATCCGCCCCGTGACACTGTTTCAATCGCGGGGTCTGGAGGCGCCACCCGTGGACTGGCGCGGGCTATTGCTGACCTGGCAGATCGCTCCACTACTGGCGATCATCGGGGGATTTTACTGGCTGGCGGTGCTGATGACCGGCGATCCCCTCATCGTGCTGGCTTTCGGCGCAGTAGGTGTACTGGCGGCATTTGTGTTCCACCAGGTGAGCCTGTTTGCCCGCCTGTCGCTGGGGCGCGTGCCCTATGTTCCACTGCGTATCGTGCGGCACGCCTTGCGCGGCATTGCCGCGTACGGATCTAACGCGGCCGCCGTGGTGATCTCGATGGGCATGGCACTGACCATGCTGATTGTGGTGCTGGTGCTGCAGGGCAATCTTCGTCAGGAATTCCTCGGCGCTTCGTCCTTCGATGTGCCCACGCTGGTGGCATCGGACCTGTTTCCTGATGAAGTCGAAACCATGGAGGCGATGGTTGGCGTTGATAGCGATATTGCGCTGGCGGTTGCGACACCGATGTTGCGTGGGGCACTGACGGCGATCAATGGCGTGGCGGTGAAAGACGTGCGTACCCGCGGCCCCGAAGCAACATTCCTGCTATCGGGTGAGGTTCCCCTGACCTATCGGCCATCGATGCCAGCGGCATCCAAGTTGATGGCGGGCGAATGGTGGGCAGCCGACTACAGCGGACCAGGCAAGGTATCCTTGCATCATAGTCTGCGCTCGGGTCTTGGCGTCGACATCGGGGACAGCCTGACCTTCGACATTTTCGGCGACGCTGTGGATGTCGAAATTGCCAGTTTCCGAGACTATTCCTGGCAGGGCGGCATCGACTTTCTGGCGACGTTTTCGCCGGGTGTCCTGGATGCCTACCCCATGACGTTGTTTTCAGCCGTCACCGCGCAGCCCGGCGCTGAGGAAGCCGCTGAGCGGGCGCTGGCTACCGCCGTCCCAGACATCAATTTCATTGCGGTCGGCGACACGCTCAAACAGATCACAACAGCGCTTGGCCAGTTGTCATTTGCTGCAGCGATGGTGGGTGGGTTGGCCGTGGGCAACGGCCTTTTGGTCCTGATCGGCAGCCTGGCGACGGGGCGCCGGCAGCGCGAAGCCGACGCCGTGATCACGAAGGTACTGGGCGCCACCCGGATTGAACTGCTGGCAACAGCCAGCATGCAGTATCTGGTACTGGCGATCATCGCTTCGATACCCGCTGTCGCGCTGGGAATCGGACTGGGTTGGCTGATTGGTCTGGCGTTGCTGGATGTGGAATTCACGGTTCAGCTCGATGCGCTGGGCATCGTTCTGGGATGTGCGATCGCCATCACCGCGCTGCTAGGTGCGCTGACAATCCTGCGTGCCACATCTCGACGCCCCGCCCTGTTGCTGCGCGACCTTTAATTCGCGCGATGAATCCAGCCTCAGCGGGCTCAAAAAGGCGCAACGCTTGACTTTGCGTGGTAGCAAAACGACACTGTTGCCTTGAGATTGAACGCTTATTTCTAACGGTGCCGAACCGCGCTGAGCAGCGTTCCAGCCAGAACGACCCGCGCGCATGACAGAGCGCCTCGGAGTCCATTTTCGGCGTTGGGCGACACCCACCAAAAATCAAACGAAAAAATTCTCAAGTTTTTTGTTTTTTTTCGTTCCTTGTCGAATTTTTTTCAACTTCGCAAATAATTGCCGACTGTCGCTCTAAGCGCGCCTGAGGTGCCCGATGCGTATCTGATGGTCAGATACAGCTCGATGACAGCAGCGCCTCTGCCAAGCTACTGATACAAAACCGTAATTTGTCTCTATTCGACGTCGCATCTGTGCATGCTAACCGCAAAATTTGGCGTCATCCCCACCCGCGAGTGACCTTCGCTCTCGCTGAAAACGGGAGCGCATTTCGCCAAATAGCGGGGCGAAATGCAACGTCATAACGGATCGCCACTTGCATTGACTTTTGGTGAAATTGCCACATATTCGATAATTAACCGCAGTTAAGAACAACAAGTCACAAAACAGCGGTGCGCGTCGGGGTAGGCGCGAAATCTGAGGTACGCACGTCAGGCGATTGATCGACGGTCCCGGAGGGTGGACTGTTTGATGCTGCGCGGTCGTGTCCGGATTTTCGAAATTACCCTAAGGAGGAGGCTCGACCATGGCGGTCCGGGCCGATCTGGGAGGAAAGTATATGACACGGCTCAGCCGCTTCATGATGGCCCCGCTACTGGGCGCACTACTATCGACAACCGCACTTGCTCAGGGGACGATGACCGACGTCGGCACGCCCCGCAACGAGACACTGATCGTGCAGACCTTTGACGGCAAGGTCGCCAATCCCGATGCACAGAACCCCTTCATTTCCTACGCGATCTGGCGTGGCTTCCGTGAGCTCGGCTGGAGCTCGCTGTGGGAGATGGATACCGCGACCGGTAAATCCTATACCGAGCTTGCCGCGGAGATGCCTGAGGTACTCAACGACGAGCATACCAAGTTCCGCGTCAAGCTGCGCGAGGGCGTGTACTGGAGCGACGGTGTGGAATTCACCACCGCCGATCTGGACTACACGCTCGACGCCACTTTCAAGTACCGGGACAAGCTCACCCGCGTTTCCCAGGTCGCCAGCCTGATCAAGAGCTGGGAAGTGATCGACGACTACACCATTGAGTTCGAAACCACCGAACCATCGTACGATTTCGAGACGGCCATGGGTGTGTACTCATGGGGCGCCCGCTTCGTGCCCGTTCCCAAGCACATCTTCGAGCCGCTTGGCGATGACGTGATCACCTTCAATAACGCTCCCGCCGTTACGCTCGGGCCATACAAGATCAAGGAATACGATCCGAATGGCTTCTGGCAGCTGTGGGAGCTGCGTGATGACTGGGAGCGTTCCGGTTGGGGCAATCTGGGCGAGCCCAAGGCCAAGTACGTTCTCTACAAGGACTTTGGCGCTGAAGAGACACGCACGCTGGCGTTCGTTCAGAACCAGTACGATATCGACACCTTCATGAGCCCGGATTCGATCCAGGCGGCGAAGGCTCGCAATCCGAACATTCAGACGTTCTCCGACAGCCTTCCCTACCATGACATGAACGATGCTTGCTCGTGGGCACTGTACATGAACCAGCACCAGGCTCCTTACGACCTCGAAGAGGCACGTTGGGCCATGGCCCTGTCGCTCGACCTCAAGCAGGTTGGCATCACCGCTCTGAGTGGCCAGTTCAAGGTTGCAGCATTGCCGATCGCCGACACACCTGTGACCGGTCCGATCTTTTATGAGCCTTCGGCTGATTTCCTTTCGAACCTGACCCTGTCTGACGGCTACAAGCCGTTCGATCCAAACTTTGGTGCAGACCTTGTTGCTGCGCTCAAGGAACAGGGCATGCCTGAATCCGAACTGCCGTCCGCCGACAATATCGCGGCGAGCTTTGGTGGCGGTTGGTGGAAGCACGACACCGCAGAAGCCGAAAAGCTGTTCGCTTCGGTCGGCATGACCAAAGGCGATGACGGCTTCTACATGATGCCAGATGGCACACCTTGGGAAATCACCCTGACTACTCCGGGCGACTGGAACAAGAACATGCAGCGGCTTGGTTTCTCCATCGCCGACAGCTGGAAGAAGGCGGGTATCAATGTTTCCGTCCAGCAGGTCGACAGTGGTGAGTTCGGCGCAACCCGGACAACCAACTCCAAGATGGAAGTGATGTTGGATTGGGCCAATACCTGCGTCTACAACGCCAACTGGCGTAATAGCTGGGGCGTGTTCAAGGCTGACAACGTCAAGGATGCCAATTCGGACGAAGCGCTGAACGGCAACTGGATGCGTGTCACCGACCCCGAGATCTTCGACATCGTCGAAGAGAGCGCCTCGCTTGAGACGACCTCGCCCGAATACATCGCCAATGGTCTTGAGATTGCGCACAAGCTGACCACCACGATGCAGGCGATCAACCTGATGGGTATTCCCACGACGGTTCCAACCAACAGCACTTACTGGACGAACTACTCCAAGCAGGACAACTTCTATGCTGCTCCTTACACTTGGTGGTCCTCGTTCAAGAAGACGCTGGTGAACATCGAACCCACGGGCAAGGAATAGTCCTCCCGACTAGTGATGGGGCGGCGTTCGCGTCGCCCCCTCCACTTCCTCGACGATTCAAGGATTAAGTTATGGGCGTGCTCCAGTACGTTGCCAAGCGAGTAGGTCTGTACCTTGCAGTCCTGTTTGTTGGCCTGACGATCACCTTCTTCCTCCCGCGCGTGATGCCGGTGAACCCGATTGATGGCTATATCGGTGAACTGCAGTCACTGTCTTCAGGGAGCCTGACTTCAGAGGCGATTGCCGAACTCAGAGAGAATCTCGAGGAGCTCTACGGCCTCAAGGGTGACATCGGCACCCAGTATCTGTCCTATCTGGAGCGCGTTATCCTGCGCTTCGACTTCGGCCCCTCCTTTGCCTATTACCCCGCCGACGTCAAAACGATCATTTTCAACGCCCTGCCCTGGACGCTGACGCTGCTGCTGACCACCACCGTTATCGGCTGGGCGCTGGGCAATATGGTGGGCCTGGTGGCGGGCTACTTCCACACCCGCAAGATGGCGACGGTGCTGGAGATCGTGGGGATCATGATCTACCCGATCCCCTATTACATCCTGGCGGTATCAGTGATCCTGCTGTTCGCCTATGTCTGGCCGATCTTCCCGCTGTCAGCGACCTTCCCGGTCGGTGAGTTCTCGCTGAACAAGATGTGGCTGATCATCTACAACTCCTTCCTGCCCGCTTTGGCACTGGTGTTGGCCGGGTTTGGCTGGAACATCCTGAGCATGAAAGCCCTGGCGGTCGCCACGACCGAAGAAGCCTACGTGACCTATGCACGGCTCAAGGGCGCGTCAAACTGGACGCGGATGACACGCTACGTGTTCCGCAACGCCATGCTGCCCCAGGTCACAGCGCTCGCGCTGTCCATCGGCACCGTGTTCAACGGCGCCCTGCTCACCGAGATCATCTTCTCATTCCCCGGCGTCGGTCTGATCATGCGCACCGCAGCAAGCGGGGGCGATTACAACGTCCTTTACGGCGTGATCACCGTGTCGATCATCGCGGTGGCGACTGCCGGCCTTGTGATCGACCTGCTTTACCCACTCCTCGATCCCCGGATTCGTCACAAATGAGTAGCAACACCAAAACTGCCGCCGCCCCGGTGCTGCTGAGCACTCGCCCGAAATGGGAGAGCCTGCTCTGGCTGCTCAACATCCGGCTCATCATCGGCCTGACCATCGTCGGCGTGCTGGCTGTCGGCAGCTACATCCTGCCCATCTTCAACACGGTCGACCCCTCCGAACAGGCGACATACTGGAAGAACCTGCCCATGTCGGGCGAGCACCTTCTGGGCACCAACTCGCTGGGTCAGGACATCTTCTGGTACCTGGTCTATTCGGTCCGCAACTCCCTGACGCTTGGGTTTGTGGTGGCCATCGGCGTGACGATCATTTCCACGATCGTGGGCCTGAGTGCCGGCTATATCGGGGGCAGCTTCGAGCGGATCGTCATGCTCATCGTCGACACCTTCATCACCATCCCCTTGCTACCCGTACTGATCATTCTGGGCGCGGTTATTCGCGGCAGCTCGACCTTTCTGACAGTTGGTCTGGTGATCATCATCTTCGGGTGGGCCTGGGGTGCCAGAACGGTACGGTCGATGGCGCTGACCCTGCGCGAACGCGAGTTCATCAACATGGCGCGCTTTTCGGGGGCCAATACGATCCACGTGCTCGTCAACGAGATCTTCCCCTATGTGTCGGCCTATCTGCTGGTGGGCTTCATCAACACGGTGCTGTTCGCCATCAATACCGAAGCCACCCTTGCGGTGATCGGCTTGTCCAAGGTGGAGGTGCCGACCCTGGGCTCAATCATCTTCTGGGCGCTCAGCTACAACGCAATGTTCACCGGCAACTATGTGTGGATCGTTGCGCCCATTCTCACCACAGTGACCCTGTTCCTGGGCCTGTTTCTCACCTCGACCGGCTTTAATGCCGCATTTGCAAGCAAGCGCGGTGTTGCATGATCCGTCTTAATAACCTCGTTGTCTCCTATCGAACCGGCCGCGGCGCCATCAATGCTGTTGACGGTGTCTCTGTTGAAATTCCCGATGGCTGCATTGTCGGCATTGCCGGCGAGTCCGGGTGTGGCAAGTCCACATTGATGAAGGCGATCTACGGAGACATCATGTCCCCGATGACGCTTTCTGAAGGCGGGATCGACTACGGCTTCAAGAACGAACGTGGCGAGCAGATCACCAGCTCCAACATTCAGGAAGAGTGGTTCAAGCGCATTTCCTACGTGCCACAGAGTTCGATGAACTCGCTCAATCCAGTGGTGCGCGTGGGCACGCAGTTTGTCGACTTTCCTGGTTCGGACCCCGACAAGAAGCGGGTCATGGAGCAGGTGCGCGCCTATGTCGGCAAGCTGGGGCTGCCGCAGGAAGCCCTTGATGCCTTCCCGCATCAGCTCTCGGGCGGCATGCGCCAGCGTGTGATGATTGCCCTGGCCACCTTCTTCCAGCCCGAACTCATCCTTGCTGATGAGCCGACCACGGCGCTCGACGTGGTGGTGCAAAAGGAAATCCTGCTGCTGCTGATGGAACTGCAGGAGCAGATGAAGAACACGATCCTTATCGTGTCGCACGATATGGGTGTGCACTATCAGGTCACCAATCGCATGCTGATCATGTACGCCGCCAAGGCCGCCGAGTACGGCGAGTCCGAAGCCATCTTCCGCGATCCACTGCATCCTTATACGCGCATGCTGATCAACTCCCTGCCCACCATTGGCGACGACCGCGCCCGTCAGGGCATTCCGGGGACGCCACCAAGCCTTTGGCGCAAACTGAGCGGCTGTCGCTTTGCCGACCGGTGCCCGCTGGCAACCGACAAATGCCGGGCCGAAGAGCCCCAATTCATCGAACACAGACCCGGACAATGGGCCGCGTGCCACTATGCGGGCACCGAAATTACGCAGTCGGGGGACGGATCATGGCAGTAATTTTGCGCACTGAAGGGCTCAACAAGGTCTACCGCCTGGGCAGCCTGACCCGGAACAAGCAAATCCGAGCGCTGCACGATGTGAACCTGAACATCGAGAGCGACGAACCCGCCATCATCAGCGTGGTGGGGGAGTCGGGCAGCGGCAAGACAACGCTGGCCAAGACCCTGCTCCGTCTGGTCGAGCCCACTTCGGGCCGTGCAATTGTCTACGACAAGGTGGTGGCGGGAAAGGGCGTCAGGCCCAACAAGCGCGAGTTCCTGCGCTCCATCCAGCCTATCTTTCAGAACCCGTTTGAGGCGTTCAGCCGCTATCGCCCGGTCGACGCCTATCTCCATGAGACGGCGACACGCGTCGCCGGCCTCAAGGGCGAAGAGGCTTATGGTGCCATCGAAACTGCACTGGCATCTGTGGGACTGGAATATGCCGATGTGCGCGGCAAGTACTCCAACCAGTTCTCTGGTGGTGAACTGCAGCGCGTTTCCATCGCACGAGCGCTGATCCCCGAGCCGAGCCTGATCATCGCCGACGAGCCTGTTTCGATGATCGACGCGTCGCGCCGCATGATCATCATCAATCTGTTCCTCAAACTCAAGCTCGAGGCCAAGCGGAGCTTTTTGTATATCACCCACGATCTGGCGACCGCCTACTACATCAGCGATTACGTGGCGGTGATGAACAAGGGCGTCATTGTGGAGTTTGGTACGGCGCAGTCCGTGATGGGCAATCCGCAGCACGACTATACCAAGCTGCTCCTCTCCTCGATCCCAAGCACGCAGAAGCGCTGGCGGCCTCGGGTAACACCATCATCCCCCGGCGTGGTTTCGGCATAGAGTCTTCTCAGACACAGGAACCAGACATGTCTTCTTCAATTCAATCCTCCAGCGAAGCATCGCTGTGGGCAACCTATGAAGCTGCGCTGAACGGTCCCAGTGAGGGCAATCCGTTCGTGGATGTCACGCTGTCCGCGGTGTTCACGCAGGGCGACAAGCAGATCAAGACCACCGGGTTCTATGACGGGGATGGCGTCTATCGCATCCGCTTCCTGCCCGAAACGACTGGTGAATGGTCCTTTGTGACGCGCAGCAATGCGGATGCGCTGGACGGAGTACAGGGCAAGCTGGATGTGGCCCCCGCCAAAGCACACCATCACGGTCCGGTGCGCCCCGCAAACACATTCCACTACCGCCACGCTGACGGCACGCGCCATGTCAGCATGGGCACCACCGCCTATGCCTGGACCCATCAGGGCGGCGCGCTGGAAGAACAAACACTGGCCAGCCTCGCCAAGTCACCGTTCAACAAGATCCGCATGTGCGTTTTCCCCAAGCACTATCGCTACAATCAGAACGAGCCCGAGCTCTATCCCTATGAGATGCTGAGCAAGGGCCGGAGCGATTGGCCAGGCAAACCATTTGAAGGCTGGTCGTTTGACTTCGAGCGGTTCAACCCAGCGTTTTTCCAGCATCTGGAGCAGCGCATCAATGATCTGGCGGCGATTGGCGTCGAGGCCGATCTGATCGTGCTGCACCCCTATGATCGCTGGGGCTTTTCACGCATGACACCGGCGCAGGACGATCTTTACCTGCGCTATCTGGTTGCCCGGCTTTCGGCTTTCCCCAATGTGTGGTGGTCGATGGCCAATGAGTACGATTTCATGGCGTCCAAATCGCTAGATGACTGGAACCGGATGATCGAGGTCGTCTCGAACAGCGATCCTTTTGATCACCTGCTGTCGATCCATAACGGCTTTGCGCCTTTCGATTACAACCACCCCAAAATCACCCATGTCTCGATCCAGCGGCAGGACACGTCGCGCGCGCTGGAATGGCGGCTGGCCCATGGCAAACCGATTTCGGATGATGAATGCTCCTATGAGGGCGATATCGCCGAGGACTGGGGCAATATCAGCGGCAGCGAAATGGTGCACCGGTTCTGGCTGGGCATGGTCAGTGGCGGGTACATGACCCACGGCGAAACCTACTACAACGACAGCGAAACGCTGTGGTGGAGCAAGGGCGGAAAGCTGACGGGCGAGAGCCCTGCCCGCATCGCCTTTCTCAAGCGTATCGTCGAAGACGGCCCAGATGAAGGTTTGGACCCGCTGCCGCATACCGGGCGCTACCGCATTATGGCTGCTGGCGGGCTAGACCTTGTCAAACTCCCCGATCTGATTGCGCCAATGCCAGGCGAGGAGGACTGGGTGCCAGCCCGCATCTTTTACGCCACCGCGGGCCAGCCGCATCGCTACTACCTCAGCTATTTCGGCGGCAATCAACCGCGCGAACTGAACGTGGCCGTGCCACCAAACGAGCATTACAGCGCCGAGTTGATCGACACCTGGGAGATGACCCAGACCCCGCTTGCGGACAGCGTAAAGCGCGGTGACGTGCTGCATTTCGCGCCCAAGCCCTACCAAGCAGTGCTGCTGAAGCGCATCGACGCCTGAGCCATCGGAGATTATTGAGATGACGGACAATATTGCGAAATGGGACTTCTTCGACCTCGTTCTGGAGGGCCCATCTGCGGGTAATCCGTATCTGGATGTTTCCCTTGAGGCTGTGTTCAGCCAGGGCACGCGCAGCGTGCGGGTGCCCGGTTTTTACGATGGTGACGGGCGCTATATCGTGCGCTTCATGCCCGATGCCGAAGGCGAGTGGAGCTACAAAACCAAATCAGCAACGGCAGCACTGGACGGCAAGTCCGGTAGCGTGACGGCAATAGCAGCAGCCAAGGACGTGCACGGACCTGTGGTGGTGAAGGACCAGTTCCACTTCGCCTATGCTGATGGCACGCGTTATTTGCCGTTCGGCACGACCTGCTATGCTTGGACACACCAGCCGCTGGCGCTGCAGGCCGAAACCCTGAAGACGCTTGAAGCCGCAGGTTTCAACAAGTTGCGCATGGGTGTGTTCCCCAAGGACTACCCATTCAACACCAATGAACCGCTGCACTCAGTGTTTCTGGAAGGTCCTGACGGCAAGCCCGATTTTGATCGGCCAAGCCCCGTCGCGTTCCGGCATTTCGAACAGCAGGTCGGCAAGCTGCGCGATATGGGCATCGAAGCCGATGTCATCATGTTCCACCCCTATGACCGCTGGGGTTATGCCGACATGTCGGCGGACCAGGATTATCGCTATGTGGCCTATCTTGCAGCGCGCCTGGCAGCCTATCGCAATGTGTGGTGGGCGCTGGCCAATGAATACGACTTCCTGCTCGATACCAAGCCAATGGAACAGTGGGACCGGTTCTTCCAGATTCTGGAAGAAAACGACCCCTATGGCCGCCTGAAGTCGATCCATAATGGCGATGTGCGCAAGAATTACGACCACTCCAAGCCCTGGGTCAGCCATGTCTGCATCCAGAACTGGGATGTGAAGCGCACCTCGGACTGGCGCGATGATTACGGCAAGCCGGTGATCAATGACGAGCCGGAATATGAGGGCAATATCTGGCCGTCCTGGGGCAACATCACAGCGCAGGAGCTGGTGCACCGGTTCTGGACCACGACCATGCGTGGCGGCTATGCCGGGCATGGCGAGACCTATGCGCATCCCGAAGACATCATCTGGTGGGCCAAGGGTGGCAAGCTCTACGGTCAGGCCTGGCAGCGTCTGAAGTATCTCCGCGAAGTCCTTGAGCAGGACGCCACAAACGGGCTGACGCCTATCGGCAAATCCACCGATTTCCCATGGAGCCGCGTGTCTGGCGCGACCGATGGCGATGTTCGCTACATCTATTTTGGCGAACATCAGCCGGTCGAGTGGGGTTCAGGACTGCCGATGGAGCCGGGCGATTATGATGTCGAGGTGATCGACACCTGGAACATGACGGTCAGCAAAGCCGAGATCATTGACGCCATCGTGCCGCATCCGACGCGCCATGGCGAAGTGGTGCGCGGCGGCAAGCCACTGGCCGCGTTCAGTGTCAAGTTGCCGGGCAAGCCCTATCTGGCCATTCGTTGCCGCAAGAAGGGCTGATCATACCCCTGCCCTATACGGCAGGATGATTTCCGACCAACTTGCCAGCGAGGGGATCAAATCCGCTCGCTGGCTTTTTTGTGCACGGCGATTGGTCGATTGCGACCCGGCGTGGCGCCAACAAAATAGACCCCGAATGCTGTGCATCCGGGGCCTCTATCTCGGGGATGACGGCGTTCGGGATTATCCGAAGTTGGCCAGTTCCTGCACGCCGCGATCGAAACGGGCGAGCTTGGCGTAGAAATCCTCAAGGATGTAGCGGATATCGATGCTGTCATAGACCCGGATCGGTCGGTTCTGACCGGTATGAACGTAGTTCATGTGACTGTTGAACTCGGGCGCCGGACGCCAGTCCGACACGCCACCATTGGGGTTGAGGATAACCGACAATGCGGGCGTGTCACCGAGCGAACGATGCTCGATGGGGCCCTGGTGGACACGCAGGTTCCAGTCGATCAGTTGATCGACCAGATACTTGCCGATGGCGCCCTTGTCCTCGCAGCGTTCCTGCAGCTCGGCATAGCTGACCGACATCATGCGATAGACCGTGGACGGGATCTGGCGCACCTCGATCTTGGAGCGCATCACCACATTGGCCGAGGCGATGTCGTTCATCAGATTGAACTCACGACCGCCGACTGGCCAGGTACCGCCACCGATCCAGACACACACCACGTTGCGCTCAGCGATGCGCGGTTCCATCAGCAGGGCCGACGCCATGTCGGTGAGCGGGCCAAGGAAGGCCACGTAGAGCGGCCGGTCGTCATCAGCCATGGCGTGGTCGATGATCATCTGTGCACCCGCCGACGGTACGGCGGTGTTCTCGTCTGGTAGTGCAGTTGCCGCGCCATTGGCTACGGGAATGCTGCCGGAAAGATCCATCAAATCAAGGATATGGTCGATTTCCTTACGGCTATCGAGCATCGCCGTCTTGGAGCGATGGTCACCAAAATGGGCGGCAATGATGCCGTGGAAGTCGAACGTCGGCGTTAGCAGTGCGTGCACAATAGTGAACTGATCGTCCGCCTCGTTCTTGGCGTCAGTGTTCAGGATCAGTCGGGCACGCTTATTGGGAGGAAGCATGTCTTGTAGTCTCCATAAATTGTCGTCGGCTCAGAACGAGCTGAACAGCGCCTTCTGAGCAATCTTGAGCGCACCAATGGCGTCATGCTTGCTCTGGGCTTCCTTGAGCGCATCGATATCGAGCACATCGAGGCCACGGCCGGCGGCCTTGAGGAAATCAATGGCGTGATTGGCGGTCGCGACACTGTCCTCGCGGAACGGGAACTGATCGAGTTGCCAGACGCCTTCCCAGTTGTTCTTGCGGAGCACGTAAAAGAACTCGAACAACTCGATGGGGTGCAGGCTGCCGGCGACCAGATCGTCATCCCATGAGCGGTAGTTGTCGTTCACGTCCATGCCGAACAGGCGACCGTAGTCGATGGCCATCTGGGCGGAATCTGCTGCGGATTCACCACCAAACAGGGCATGGCCGAAATCGAGCAGGATGCCGACATTGGGCAGGCCGATCTTTTCGATGCCCAGCAGCGTGCGGGACAGCGAGTCAAAGCTCATATGCACGCGTGGCTCGCGTGGCTTGTATTCGATGACGAATTTTAGGTCGGGGTTTTCGCTGGCGAGTTGGCCAACGCCATCGAGCGAGTTCTTCCACAACGTGCCGTGATCGACCTGGAAGGGATAGTCCCAGCCGTCCTGACCGGGCCACAGCTTGACGTAGTCCGCCCCGAAGAAGCGCACCTGTTCGGCGGCATCTGTAATCAGCTCATGAGCGCGACGGCGCACGCCAGCGTCGGGGTTGGTGAAGGCGCCCTTAGCAAACTCGCGGGTGTAAATCTCGGGCGTAATGCCGATGACGCTGAGATTGTTGCGATCCAGCGCGGTCTTGATCTGCTCCTTGGAGAACTCACCACCGAAATAGGGGTAGTTGATGTCGACAACCGAAAGGTCCTTGACCTGACCGGCAATATCAATCGCCTCGATCACGCTGCGCGGCGGGCCGTAACCATCGGTCGCGTAGCGGTCCACATAGGTAGCAAAATGCCAGATGCCGGCGCCGTAAAGCTGTTTGCTCATGATAATTCTCCTCCGTTCGTCCCCGTTCGGGGTTGTGTATGAAGCGTCTGCGCCATCGCGCCGTGCCAGCGGAAAAGATGCGCAGCGCGGTCATTTTCGCTGATTGTAGGGATGTAGCGTTTGGTTTCAGGGACCGTCGATGTGGCGATACCCAGACCGGCAAAGGCAAGTGCAGCGGCACCCAGTGCGCTGACCTCAGGCGCGCCGCCCGTGGTGACGGGACGTCCCAGCACGTCAGCCTGGAACTGCATCAGAAAACCATTCTGTGAGGCGCCGCCATCGGCGCGCAATTCGGCCAGCCGCACCGTGATATCGCGCTGCATGGCGCTGAAAACGTCGGCAACCTGAAATGCGATTGCCTCGATTGCCGCGCGCGCCAGATGGGCTGGCTTGGTCCCCAGTGACATGCCGGTCAGTGTGCCCCGCGCATCGGAGCGCCAATAGGGTGCGCCCAGGCCAACCAAAGCGGGGACGAAGCTGACGCCATTGCTGTTCGGAACGCTTTCGGCCAGTTCTGAGAGGGCCGCCGCGTCGGTCAGGCCGAGCATTTCTGCCATGAAGGCAGCGGACTGGCCTGATACCGAAATATTACCTTCGAGCGCGTGAACTGGCTGGCCGTTCTGGCTCCAGGCGATCGTGCTGGATATGCCGTGGCTGGAGAGCACGCGCTCACCGGTCAACATCATCAACGAAGTGCCGGTGCCATAGGTGGCCTTGACCGCACCAGGGGTTCGCACGCCATGGCCAAACAGGGCCGCGTGGGAGTCGCCGATCATGGCATGGATCGGGATGCCGGCAGGCAGCGCGGTAGCGCCTTCGGCCAGATGGCCAAAATTTGAATCCGAGCTGCGCACTTCAGGCAGCATTGAGAGTGGCACGTCGAAAAGGTTGGCGAGATCAGCGTCCCATTGCAGAGCGGCCGTATCAAACAGTTGGGTGCGCGAGGCGTTGGAATGATCCGTGGCGTGTACGGCGCCGTTGGTCAGTGACCAGAGCAGCCAACTGTCCACGGTACCGACGCGGAGTTCACCGCGTTCGGCGCGCGCACGTGCGCCGGACACGTTGTCGAGCAGCCAGGCAATTTTTGCAGCGGGGAACAAAGGATCGAGCGCCAGGCCGGTCTTGCGTTCAATCGCATCGGCATGACCGGCAGCGCGCAGGAATTCGCATTTGGGTGCCGAACGTCGGCACTGCCAGATGATGCAGGGGCCGATGGGTTCACCGGTCGCTGCATCCCACACAACGATGGATTCGCGCTGGTTGGAAATGGCCACGGCCACGATGGTAGAAGCGCCTGCTTTGGCAACGACCTGAGCGATTACCTGCCGAACGCCATCAACCAGTGCAGTGGCCGATTGTTCGGCCCAGCCGGGTTGGGGATAGGTGACGGTGTTGGGGACCGAAGCCTGATGCAGAACCCGACCATCGGCGGTGACCAGCAACGCTTTGGTGTTGGTGGTGCCCTGGTCGATGGCTAGTACGAAGTTGGTCGAACTCATCGCTTACGGGCAATTGTCTGGCGTGCAGCATCGGCGATGCCGGTTGCGGTCAGGCCGAAATGATCCATCAGCCAATCCGCTGAACCGGTCGGCACGAAACCTGGGAACCCCATGATCCGCACGGGTACTGGGGTGTTGGCTGTAACCAGTTCGGACACTGCGCCACCAAGACCACCGCGTACGGAGCCTTCTTCAACGGTCACGATCGCGCCGGTATCAGCGGCAGCCAGAATGGCGGCTTCGTCAAGCGGGTTGATGGTCGCCATATTGACGACGCGGGCCGAGATGCCCTCCCCAGCCAGGATTTTGGCCGCCGCCACGGCACGGTGCACCATGGTGCCATTGGCGATGATGGTGATGTCGTCGCCTTGCACAAGAGTTTCGGCCTTGCCGATCTCGAAGCTGGCGTCGCTGCGCTCGAGCGCAGGAACCGGCATACGGCTGACGCGCACAAAAACGGGACCATTCATCGCTGCTGCGGCGCGGATGGCCTGCTCTGTCTGCCAAGGGTCCGCTGGCACGATGACAGTAAGATTGTTCAAGAGGCGCAGCCAGGCCATATCCTCGATGGAATGGTGCGTTGGGCCCAATTCGCCATATGCGACGCCACTGGACTGGCCGATCAGCTTCACATTGACATTGGAATAGGCGATATCGGCCTTGATCTGCTCAAGCGCACGGGCGGTCAGGAAACAGGATGCAGCTGAAACGAACGGCACCTTGCCACCATTGGCGAGACCGGCTCCAACCGCGACGACTGTCTGCTCGGCAATACCGACATTGACCATGCGATCGGGCCACTTCTTGCGGAAACCGCCCAGCTTGGACGAGCCAACACTGTCGCTGACAACGGTGACGATGCGTGGATCAGCCTCCGCAAGCGCCTCAATGGTGCTGGCGAAACTGTCACGGCAATCAAACAAGCCGGCCTGTGCGGGGGCTGCTGCACTCATTAAACCAACTCCGCCATGGCCTGTTCGTATTGTTCCTTGTTGGGCACGCCGTGGTGCCAGGCAACGTTGTCATGCATGAAA
The DNA here is from genome assembly GCF_055808475.1 of Devosia sp. J2-20. Classification (NCBI taxonomy): domain Bacteria; kingdom Pseudomonadati; phylum Pseudomonadota; class Alphaproteobacteria; order Hyphomicrobiales; family Devosiaceae; genus Devosia; species Devosia sp. J2-20. Next base: position 2,390,883 of record NZ_CM147870.1, read on the forward strand.
CTGACGCCTTTGCCCTTGAATGTATTGGCAATAATGCAAAGCGGCTTATCACGGGCAGCCGGATCAACGCTGAGTACATCGAGTAGCTGGGCATGATCGTGGCCGTCGATCATTTCGACATGCCAGCCAAAAGCACGCCATTTGTCATCCAGCGGATCAAGCGAGGCGGTTTCCTCGGTGCGCGCGCCCTGCTGCAGACGATTGCGGTCGATAATCAATGTCAGATTGCGCAGCTTGCGATGGCCCGCAGTCAACGCCGCTTCCCAGTTACTACCCTCCTGCAACTCACCATCACCGGTGAGTACGAAGGTGCGGAAATCGGCATTGTCGATCTGACCGGCAATGGCAATGCCCAGGGCAACTGGCAGACCATGGCCGAGCGGCCCGGTATTGGTCTCGACGCCGGGCAGATAGTTTCGATTGGGATGGCCGTTCAGCCTGGATAGCGGCTGCATGTAGGTGGACAGGTCCGCCTCGGGGAAATAGCCGGCAGCAGCGAGCACCGAATAGAACACGCCGGTACAATGGCCCTTGCTCATCACGAAACGATCGCGCGCCGGATCATTTGGCTTGCTCGGATCGTAGCGCATCACACCAAAATACAAGGCCGACAGAATATCGGCCGCGCTGAAATCACCACCCGGATGACCCAGTTGCGCCTCATAAACCATCTGAAAGCTGCGACGGCGGATCCACAACGCCTTTTCAGCGATGAGAGCAGCCGTGTCATTTTGGCGTTTGTGAGGTGTAAAGGGCACTTGATGTTCGTCCTGTCGCTAGCAGCAGGTGGGCGTCTGGCGGGTATAGTCGGCAAACTAGCGCCGGGCGATGACGGTGGCAATGAGAAAATTTGCGTTTTCTGCGGAAAACGAAAATGAAGCAAAGCGCACAAAAACATGGTGATATAGGCGACTAACAGGTGAATGAGACCCATTGACACACTACGCAGAGATGCTTCAAAGAACGGAAATCGAAAATTATCGCAATGAACCGGAATGGTCAGCGGTACGATAACGAGGAGATTGCCAGTGGTTCACCGGTTTGTTGTCGGCATTGCCCTGACGCTGGCTCTCGCTGTGCCCCTGGCGGGGTGCAAGATTGTACCGATCAGCGAGGATGGCGCGCAAGAAGAGGCGGGCTTTGACGCCGCCGGTTATGCCAGCGCGATCTGGAGCGAACGCGGCTTCGCCCATTTCGGGGACACGGCGCAACCGGTAACCGAGGTTCTGCCGGCAATCCGTGCAGATCTGAGCGTAGCGGGCCCGCAATATGGCAGCCGGGCCGGCGAAGGCTCTCCCTGGAGTTTTGTCGTTACCGGCACCGGCACTGTCGTCGAAAAGAACACAGAGTCTCGCGCCGGTACGATGGTTGTCGAACTCGATGACGCGACAGGATCACTGCAGGCAATGCTGCAAATCGGTCCGGTCATCCGTGGCAATGCAGTACGAGATGCCCTGCCTTTTGTCTCTTTCAAGGATTTCATCAACCAGCTCGAATTTGCTGACGCTGGCAAGGCGCTGACTGCGCTGGCGCTAGAAGGCGTATCGGGCAGCATAGAAGAGTTGAAAGTCGGCGACCAAATAGCTTTTACCGGCGCCATGAGCATCGCCAGCACCAGTGACCGAATGCTGATCACCCCGGTGGTTCTGGAGAAGACGGGGCCATGAGCGATATTGTCCTGAGCGCCCGTGCCATAACCAAAGCCTTTCCCGGCACACTGGCCCTGCAGAACGTCGATTTTGACGTCCATGCCGGGGCGGTCAACGTGCTGATCGGCGAAAACGGCGCAGGCAAGTCCACGCTGATGAAAATTCTGGCAGGCGTGGAGCAACCAACCCTGGGGACGATCACCATGGGAGAAGAGATTGTCAGCTTCTCCTCCATTCGGGACGCTGCTAGCAAGGGCATTGGCATCGTGTTTCAGGAGCTCAATCTTTGCCCCAATCTGAGCGTGACCGAGAACATTTTTCTTGGGCGTGACATTGCAAAGATGGGTTTCCATGTCGACCGCGCAGCCCAGAAAGAGCGCGCTGCCCAGCTTATCGGCCTGCTTGAACACGCCATTGATCCCGATGCACTGGTGGCCGATCTGATGATTGGCGAGCAGCAGATCGTTGAGATCGCCAAAGCCTTGGCTGAGGACGCGCGCATCCTGATCATGGACGAGCCGACCTCGGCACTTTCGGCCTCGGAAGTGGAAGTGCTGTTCAAGGTGATTGGCGAGCTCAAACGCGCCGGTGTTGCGATCATCTACATCTCGCACCGCCTGGAAGAACTGGTGCGGATCGGCGACCATTTTACAGTGTTGCGCGATGGTCAGTTGGCGGCGACAGCGTCAAGCGCAGATGTGACCATCCCGTGGATCATCCAGAAAATGCTGGGCGCCGACGAGGTCGTCGCCAAGCGGCCGCCAGCGGCACCAGCGGGCCCTACCATTCTGGAAGTGAAGAATCTCAAGCTCGCGCGGCCGGGTGCAGGGTTGGCGGTCGACGACGTCTCGGTGTCGTTCAAAACCGGAGAAATAACGGCGATCTACGGCCTGCTCGGCGCTGGCCGAACAGAGCTGTTTGAAAGCCTCTATGGATTGCGATCCAACGCCACCGGTTCGGTGCTGCTGGATGGCAAAGAACTTGCGGGCCACTCCATCAATCGCCGCATGAAGGCCGGACTATTGCTGGTACCGGAGGATCGCCAACGCGATGGTCTGGTGCAGAACCTGTCCGTTGGCGGCAATCTGGGACTGGCGAGCCTGCGTCGGTTCACGAAGTTTCTATCGATATCAAAGAGCGCTGAAGCCCCATTGCTGCAGCAGGTAATCGGCCAATTGCATATCAAGACCTCCAGCGCCGATGCGCCAATCACATCGCTTTCGGGAGGCAATCAGCAAAAGGTTGTCATAGGCAAATCGCTATTGACCCAGCCGCGCGTGCTGCTACTCGACGAGCCGAGCCGCGGCATCGATATCGGGGCCAAGGGCGAGGTGTTCAGCACCATGCGCGATCTGGCCGACAGCGGCTTGGCGGTGGTTTACACCACCTCGGACCTCAAAGAGACACATGCCGTAGCCGACCGCATTCTGGTCATGGCGTATGGCAAGATCACGGCGGATTTACGCGCCGAAGACGCTACCGACGAAGCGCTTGTACTCGCTTCCACCCCGAAATCCGACGTGCAAGCGGTCGCCTAAGGAGCCATCATGTCTACTGCCACTGCATCTGCCCAATCGAGTGCTGGCGGCAGCCAGTCAGCCCTGCTGCTGTTGCTGAAATTGCGCACTTTTATTGCGCTGATCATCGTCGTTGTATTTTTCGCGCTGATGGCGCCGAACTTCGTCTCAGTCGCCAATGCGGTGATCGTTTCCAAGCACGTGGCGATCAACGCCATTCTGGCGATCGGCATGACTTACGTCATCTTGACCGGGGGTATCGACCTTTCTGTCGGCTCTATCGTGGGCCTCACCGGGATGGTCGCAGGCGGATTGCTCGTACACGGCCTGCAATTGCCAATGCTGGGTGTGGTCATCTACCCCAACGTGATTGAAGTGGTGCTGATTGCGCTGGGCGTAGGCACGGCGATCGGGGCGATCAACGGGTTTCTCATAACCAAACTGGGTGTTGCGCCGTTCATTGCCACGCTGGGCACGCTGTATGTTGCGCGTGGCTCGGCACTGCTGCTGTCAGGCGGCGCGACATTCTCGAACCTGGTGGGCAAGCCGGAACTGGGCAATCAGGGGTATCCCTTCATTGGCTCGGGTTCCATCCTGGGCATTCCGGTTTCGATCGTGATGCTGATCGTACTGGCCCTTATTGCTGCCTATGTGGCGCAACGCACACCATTCGGGCGCCGCGTCTACGCCGTGGGCGGCAATGAGCGTGCTGCTGCATTGTCCGGTGTGCGTGTGGATCGCATCAAGATCGCGGTCTACATGATCTCCGGATTCTGCGCTGCCGTGGTCGGCCTGATCGTATCGTCGCAGCTGGTGGCATCGCACCCGGCCAGCGGCGAAACATTCGAATTGAATGCCATTGCTGCGGCGGTTCTGGGTGGCACTTCGCTGTCGGGCGGCCGCGGTCTGATCGGCGGCACCATCGTTGGCGCCTTTGTTATCGGCGTGCTGAGCGACGGCCTCGTGATGATGGGTGTTTCGGAATTCTGGCAGATGGTGATCAAAGGACTTGTGATTATTGCCGCTGTTGTGCTCGATCAGTTGCAACGCAGGCTTGCCGCCAATTCCCGTCAGGGGTAGGAGGGGCATAACCCACGCGAGGAGCGACGACTTGGCCGATTCCAGGACAACCAGCGCCAAACCCACACGCAAGGCCCGCACAGCGAACACGGATGCGTCGCGGCAAAACCTGCTGGCTGAACCGCGCCGGATGAAAATCCTGGAATGGCTGCAGGAAGAAGGCAGCGCGCGCGTGCGGGATCTGTCGGTTGCGTTCGGCGTTTCCGAGGCAACCATTCGGCAGGATCTGGAAAAACTCGATACTGATGGTTTCGTTGTGCGCGAGCATGGCGGCGCCTACCTAAAATCGATGCCGCAGCAGGTACAGTCCATGTCGTTGCAGCATCTGACCAATATGGACAACAAGAAGAAGATCGGTCGCGCTGCTGCCGCTCTGGTTGGCCCCGGCGAAACCATCATCATTGATTCCGGCTCAACGACAACCGAGGTCGCCAACAGCCTGCTGGGACATCACAATCTCAACGTGATCACCAATGCGATCAATATTGCGCTGACGCTGGGCGCCCTGCCGTCGATGACGGTGCATATGTCGGGCGGGCTGTTCAAGGCGCCCACACTATCGCTGACCGGTGAGAAATCAGGCGACTTCTTTGAAGGCATTTTTGCCGAAAAGCTGTTCCTGGCCACGGCCGCGGTGTCGTTTGAAGCCGGGCTCACCTTCCCCGCCATGGCCGACCTCTATGTCAAACGCGCCATGATCAAGGCGGCTTCAAAAGTGTATCTGGTCGCTGACAGCTCCAAGATTGGCCGGACCTCGTTCTCGTCGCTGGGGCCAATCGATCTGATCGGCGGTTTCATCACCGATGACGGCATCACCGATGCCGACCGTGCAGAATTCGAGAAACGCGGCATTGAAGTTATTGTCGCGCGCTGATCGCGGCTTTCCTGCGTCTTTTCTTCCTCGTCCATAGCAAGCTCCCTGTCGCCCTAGCTGTGCGGCACGCTACCGTTTGTCTAGTTGTATGTTGAATTTTTACGCCCTTCGAAAGAAACGGCTCATTGACTCTTCTTGACTTCATTTGTAATCATCAAAAAACGCAAAAAATACCAATCAGCCGAAAGCGCTGGTGTTTGCGAAACGCCCCCATACAGGGCACTTGGAGGACACAATGAAGATCGTAAAGACTATTGCTGCTTTGGCACTGGGTGCCATCGCAGGCGTTGCGATGGCAGCGCCAACAATGGCTCAGGACCTGGTCGTGATTATCACGCCAAGCCACGACAACCCATTCTTTGCCGCTGAAGCTGAGGGTGCAAAAGCGCGCGCCGAAGAAATGGGCTATGCAACGCAGGTCTATTCGCACGATGACGACGCCAACAAGCAGAACGAGTTGATCGACTCCGCCATCGCTGCTGGCGCCGTTGCCATCATTCTGGACAATGCTGGTGCTGACGCTTCGGTCGCTGCGGTGCAGAAGGCCAAGGACGCAGGCATTCCCTCGTTCCTGATCGACCGTGAAATCAATGCCACCGGCGTTGCTGTCGCGCAGATCGTGTCGAACAACTACCAGGGCGCAACACTGGGTGCTGAATCCTTTGTTGAAGCTATGGGCGAAGCTGGCAATTATGTTGAACTGGTGGGCAAGGAATCCGACACCAATGCCGGTATCCGCTCTTCGGGCTATCATGACGTGATCGATCAGTATCCTGACATGGTCATGGTTGCGCAGCAAAGCGCCAACTGGAGCCAGACCGAAGCCTTCACCAAAATGGAATCCATCCTGCAGGCCAATCCGGACATCAAGGGCGTTATCGCCGGCAATGACACCATGGCCATGGGCGCCGTGGCGGCACTTGAAGCCGCGGGCCGCAGTGACGTGATCGTGGTGGGCTTTGATGGCTCCAATGACGTGCGCGACGCCATCACCGCCGGCAAGATCCACGCAACCGTGCTGCAGCCCGCTTACCGTCAGGCTCAGTATGCTGTGGAACTGGCCGACAAGTATCTCAAGGAAGGCTCGACCGGCGTTGACGAGAAGATCTCGATGGACTGCGTGTTGATCGACGAGACCAATGCGGCTCAGCTCGAGACTTTCCAGATCAAGGGCTAGTTGACCCTCGGGGTGGATCGCTGATCAACCTAACCCACACTCCCGAAGACGGTCGGCTTCCCTGGAGCCGGCCGTTTTTTGCGTGAAAGCGTCTGGACAATGCCAGCCGTTCAAGTGGCGCCTCAGCGCACCGGGGCGTCGCTATCGCCTTCAACCAATTGCATGGGGACCACGCGCCGAACCACCCCCAGACGATATTGGTCAGCATAGGCGGGCATAGTGGCGAGCAGCGCTTCTGCAAGGGCGATACCGAGATCGCGCAGTGAAATACGAAAGCAGGTCAGCTTGGGCGTGAGATAGTGGGCGTGGGGACTGTCGCGCCCAATAATCGCAAAGTCCCTGCCCGGCTCGAGACCGCTATCGTAGAGCCCCCGATAGAGTCCGACCGACATGACCTCATTGGTCAGCACAAAACCGGTCGGGCGCTGATCCTTGGACATGGATGCAATACTCTGGGCGATCTGGTGACCACCGCGCTCATTGGGATAGGCCCGGAAGACCAAAGCTGGATCAAACGGAATACCATGCGCCGCCAGCGCCTTGCGGTAGCTTTCGAGAAACACGAAGCCCAGATTGAGCTCATCGTGCGGCACGAACACGCCAATGCGGCGATGGCCCTTGGCGACCAGCCGGTCGACGCCCATCGTCGCCATGCCGGCAAAGTCCAGATCGAGCCAGGGCTGGCCGGCATCGGTCTCACTGCGACCCAGAGCCACAAAGGGAATATTGCGATTGGCCAGAAATTCGATACGGGGGTCGACGCGCTTAGTGGCCGAAATGATCAGCGCATCGGCAAAGCCTCGGGCCACAATGCGTTGCAGATAGTCATCAGGATCTTCCTCGGAAGAGCACAGCAGCGCGACCAGATCGAGTTGATGACGCGCGAAGACTGTTTGCACGCCGTCGAACACGCTCATGAAGAAAACGTCGCCCTCACCCGTGATCTGGGCACCCGTCTGCATCATGAAACCAACCACACCTGTCGTTCCCTTGCGCAGCGAGCGTCCGGCCTGATTGGGCACATAGCCCAGTTCGGCCGCAGCCTCGAGCACGCGCTGGCGGGTTTTCTCGTTTACATCGGGTTTGCCATTGAGGGCGCGCGACACCGTTCCGATAGAAATATCGAGATGCTGCGCGAGACGCCGAATGCCTTTCATGTCGCAGCTTTCCCAAGGTGTTAGCGCTGCGTGTGGCGCGGCGCGGCAATGTCTTCAATGAACGCCCCCTGCCTGCATTGCAAGCGTTGAGGCGCTCAGTTATCCACATGCCCGACCAAATCCAGAAACGTTTACGAAGCAGCATTGACAGGGCACCCGTCGCCAATCTATCGTCGTAAACGTTTACGGATATGCGCACTATCCTCACGCAAGATGAGAGCGGCGCTGCCCTGGGAGGTTTTCATTTTGGTGTTCAAGGCCGTTCTCGCGGGTTGCGGAAGCATGTCCAAAGGTTGGTTGTCGGCGCTCGCCGATCATCTTCCCCTGCAGGGTCGCGTCGAGATTGTTGGTCTGGTCGATCTTGACCTCGCCACCGCACAGGCGCGCGCCGAAGAGTTTGGACTAGGCGACGCGATGATCGGCACCGACCTCGAAACCGTGCTGAGCGCTACCAAGCCGGATTTGCTGTTTGATGTCGTTGTGCCGACCGCGCGGCAGGACGTCGTGACGCGCGCATTGCACCATGGCTGCCACGTGCTCAGCGAAAAGCCGATGGCGGCCAGTCTGGATGCCGCGCAGACCATGATTGCTGCCGCAAAGGCTGCCGGGCGCGTGCATGCCATCGTTCAGAACCGGCGCTTCATCGCAGGTATTCGACGTATTCGTCGCCTGATCGAAAGCGGCAGCCTGGGCGAGGTCACTGCGCTGCATTGTGACTTCTTCATCGGCGCCCATTTTGGCGGCTTCCGCGAAGAAATGGACAACGTATTGCTGCTGGACATGGCCATCCACACACTGGACGCTGCGCGCTACATGGCGGGCGTTGCTCCCAAGGCGGTGTATTGCCTGGAAACCAATCCAAGCGGGTCCTGGTATGCGCACGGGGCTGCCGCCAATGCGATCTTCGAGTTCGATCACGGTGTGGTCTTCAACTATCGCGGCAGTTGGTGTGCCGAGGGCGCCAATACCAGTTGGGAGAGCGCCTGGCGGATCATCGGCACCAAGGGCACGCTGCTGTGGGATGGCGAAGAGAGCTTTGAGGCCAGGGTGGTGAGCGGCGACAGTGGCTTCTTCCGCGAGCTGACCCCTCTGGACGTTCCAGAGCCCGCTGACATTGCCCAAACCCACGGCCATGCCAGCGTGATCGCCGACTTCCTCGATGCCATTGCAGAGGGCCGCGCACCCGAAACTGTCGGCACTGACAATATCAACAGTCTGGCCATGGTCTTTGCCGCCATCGAAAGCGCCAAGATCGGCCAACGCGTCCTTATCGCAAATCAGGAAATTCACTCGTGAGCAATCCAGCCAAATCCATCCGTATCGGCACCATGATTCAGGCGACCGAGGGCAAGGCGCCCGAGAATATCGCAGCTATTGCCGATCTGGGCTTTGAGAGCTTTGAACCGTTTTTCTGGCAGACCACCAATGGTCAGGATCTTGCCGAACTGGGCAAGCGTTCACGCGACGCCATTGGTGATCGAGACATTACCATTTCGACCTTGGGCATGTTCGGCAATCCACTGGAAGACCAGGAGATGGATCGCCAGACCCTGCAGGGCTGGAAGGACTGCATCGACAATGCCCACCATTTCGGTGCCACTTGCGTGGCGGGCTTCACCGGCCGCATTCGCAACCAGAAGCTGACCGACAGCCTGCCCAAATACAAGCAGGTCTGGAGTGAACTGGCCAAGCGCGCCGCTGACAAGGGCGTCAAGATCGCCTTTGAAAATTGCGCCATGGATGGCAATTGGCAGACCGGCGACTGGAACATTGCGCACAATCCCGACGCCTGGGAACTGATGTTCAACGAGACCCCAGATGACAATATCGGGCTCGAATGGGAGCCCTGCCACCAGCTGGTCTATCTGATTGATCCCCTGCCCCAGATCCGCAAATGGGCGCATAAATTCTTTCACGTACATGGCAAGGACGCCACGGTGCGCTGGGAGGTCATTCGCGAACATGGCGTGTTCGGCAAGGAGCCGTTCGTCTTCATGCGCACGCCCGGATTTGGCGACAGCAACTGGACCGATGTGATCTCCGAGTTGCGACTGGCCGGCTATCAGGGCTCGATCGACATCGAAGGCTGGCACGACCCGGTCTACCGTGACGCGCTGGAAATGACCGGTCAGGTACGTGGTCTCAACTATCTCAAACAGTGCCGTGGCGGCGACTTCGTTGACGCCCAGGCCGCCTACGATGGCGGTGATCCATCACTGAAGAATCCGGCCTGAAGCCGGTTATGCCGGCCGGGCCAGGGAGGGTTCGGGCGGCGCGTTTATCGCAGATGTTCTGCACAGGGAGGAAAGACATGTTCAAGACCACCAGCCTTATCGTGGCACTGGCGAGCGTTTCGCTGCTGTCGCTCAATGCCGCAGCCCAGGAAGATGTGACCATCACCATCTGGTCGCTCGATGACGAAAACCAGCCCGCGCTCAATCTGGCGCGAGAGTTCAGCGAAATGGACAATGGCATCACGGTGGATTACCGCCAGATCCAGTTCGACGACGTGGTCAGCGAGTCCATGCGCGCCTTCGCCACCGGCCAGGCGCCCGACATCATTGCCGTCGACAACCCCGAGCATGCCCTGTTTGCGGCACGCGGCGCATTTCTTGACATCACTGACATGGTGGCCAATTCCCAAGCCATTGACCCCGATAACTACTTCCCGGGCCCGCTCAATTCCGTGAGCTGGGATGGCAAGATTTTCGGCGTCCCCAAGGCCACCAACACCATCGCGCTGTACTACAACAAGGACCTGTTTGCCGCAGCAGGCATCGACGCACCGCCTCAGACCTGGGCAGAGCTGGTCGAAGACGCCCGCACCCTCACCGACCCCGCAAACAACGTCTATGGCCTGGCTTTTTCAGCCAAGGCCAGCGAGGAAGGCACGTTCCAGTTCCTGCCCTGGGCCCAGATGGCTGGCGGCGGCTATGACAATATCAATGCCGCGGGTGCGGTAGAGGCACTTGAGACCTGGAAAGTCATCCTTGATGAGAAGCTGGCCTCGCCCGACACGCTGACACGAGGTCAGTGGGACTCCACCGGCACCTTCAACTCGGGCAATGCTGCCATGGTAATTTCCGGACCGTGGGAGCTCAACCGCATGCTGGACGAGGCCAAGTTTGACTGGGGCGTGGCCTTGCTGCCCGTGCCGGAAGAAGGCGCGCCGCGGTCATCGGCCATGGGCGACTTCAACTGGGCGATCTTCTCGTCCTCCAAACACCCTGACGAGGCCTTCCAGGCGCTTGAATATTTCGCCAGCCAGGACGACCGGTTGTTCCCCGAATTTGGCCAGTTGCCAGCGCGTTCCGATATCGCCATCCCAGAAACGGGCATTGCGCTCAAGGATGCCGCGCTCAAAGTGTTCCAGGAACAGCTGCTGTATGCGCAGGCACGCGGTCCACACCCCGAATGGCCAAAGATCTCCAAGGCTATTCAGGACGCCATCCAGTCGGCCCTGACCGGCCAGATGAGCGCCAAAGATGCGCTTGATCAGGCCGCCTCAACGATTTCGGGCGTGCTGGGTTCATAGGGTCCTCCCCCTATCACTGGCTGCCCGGCATTGTGTCGGGCAGCCGATTTTACCACGTGAGGAGACCGACCATGTCCCGGCTGCTTTCGAGCCTGCGTGACGGCAAGGGTTTCGACATTGTGCTTGTTGCCGTGCCACTGCTGTTTCTGGTGGTGCTCAGCGGCCTGCCGCTGCTGTACAATGTGGTGATGAGTTTTCAGGAAGTTGACCTCTTCAGCCTGGGGACGCTCAATCGGCCCTGGGTCGGCTTTGACAACTACGTCACCGTGTTCAGCCAACCCGAGACCTGGCCCATCCTGCGCAATACGGCGGTGTTTGTGTGTGCCTCAATCGCCGGGCAGTTCGTGCTCGGTTTTGGTCTGGCGTTGTTCTTCTCGCTGAAATTCCCGGGCGCGGCCTATATGCGCGGCTTGTTCCTGGTGTCCTGGGTGATGCCGGGCCTGGTGGTCGGCGCGATCTGGAACTGGATACTGGCCGGGGATTTCGGCGTGCTCAACTACGTGCTGAAATCGCTCGGGTTCATCTCCGAGAGCATTTTCTGGCGCTCCGATACCAACTGGTCGCTCTGGGCAGTCATCATTGCAAATATCTGGCTGGGCACGGCGTTCAACATGATCCTGCTGTCGGTCGGACTGGCCAGCATTCCCAAGGACCTCTACGAGGCCGCGGCGCTGGACGGTGCAACGGGTTGGCAGCGATTCTGGACCATTACCCTGCCCATGATGCGCGCCACTATCGGCGCCGTGGTGTCGCTGGGTTTGATCTTCACGCTGCAGCAGTTCGACCTGTTCGCCTCGATCACCTCGGGTGGTCCGGCCAATTCCTCCAACGTGGCTCAATATTGGGCCTGGGAGCTGAGCTTCCGCCAATACGACTTCGCGCGCGGCGCCACTGTATCGGTGGTCATGATCGCCGTGGTGATGCTGGCTGCCATTGTCTATGTGCGTTCCACCAAGCATGAGGTGCGTGGATGACCCCGCTATGGACCCAACGCCTATTGCTGGTGGTCGCGATCCTGCTGGCCCTGCTCTATCTGTTCCCGCTTTACTGGATGTATGTGACCAGCCTGAAGACCGGCTCGGAGATCTTTGCCACCCCACCTGGCTTTGTTCCGGCAGACCCGCAATGGGGCGTGTTCGGCTATGTCTGGGGCTTGCGCGATATGGGCCGGTTCCTGTGGAACTCGGTGATCATCGCCTCGGGCACTATGGTGCTGACGGCCCTGCTGGGCACCGGCTGCGCCTATGTGCTGGCGCGGTATCGCAATATGTGGATCGATGTGGCGCTGTTTCTGGTGCTGATGCTGCAGGTGCTGCCCGCTTCTCTGATGATCACGCCGCTGTTTGTCGGCTTTTCCATGGCGGGTCTGCTCAACCACCCACAACTGGCCGTGGTGTTGGCGCTGACGGCCAAGACCATGCCGTTCTTTGTGGTGTTGGTGCGGGCAACCTTCATGAGCGTGCCCGGCGAGCTTGAAGAAGCCGCTCAGGTCGATGGTAATTCACGCATCGGCGCATTCTGGAACATCGTGCTGCCGCTGGCCCGCAACGGCATTCTGGTGTCGGCCATCCTGATCTTCATGCAGGCCTTTGGCGAGTTCGTCTATTCCAAGTCGATTATTCAGGCCGTGGAATTGCAGCCAGCCAGTGTTGGTCTGAATGCCTTCATGGGCCCCAATACCACCGAGTGGAACAACATCATGGCCTATGCCTCAATCTATGTGACGCCGATCCTGGCGGCCTTTGTCCTCTTGCAGCGCCGGATTGTCTCCGGCCTTACCTCGGGAGCCCTCAAATGAGCACGGAACCGCAAATTGAACTGGTCGGCATCGACAAGCATTATGGCGAATTCCATGCGCTGAAAAATATCAGCCTGACCATAGAGAAAGGTCAGTTCGTGGCGCTGGTGGGGCCTTCCGGCTGTGGCAAATCCACCCTGTTGCGCTCACTGGCGGGCCTGGAAACCATTTCGGGCGGCACGATGAAGATCGCGGGTCGAGTGATGAACAATGTACCGCCGCGCAAGCGCGACGTGGCCATGGTGTTCCAGACCTATGCGCTCTATCCGCATATGACTGTGCTTGAGAACATGACCTATTCGCTGCGGCTCAAGGGCACTTCAAAGGCCGAGGCCAATCGGGCAGCCGAAGATGTGGCGGAAACTACCGGGTTAAGCGGGCTGCTGGGGCGCTATCCGCGCGAGCTCTCGGGCGGGCAACGGCAACGCGTGGCCATGGGCCGGGCAATCATCCGCAACCCCAAGGCGTTCCTGTTTGATGAACCGCTGTCCAATCTCGATGCGGCGCTGCGCGTCCATATGCGCAAGGAAATCCGTGCCCTGCATGACCGGCTCGGTGCCACGTCTGTCTATGTCACCCATGACCAGATCGAGGCCATGACAATGGCCGACCATGTGGTGGTTATGCGTGACGGGGTGATCGAGCAGCAGGGCTCGCCGCTCGAACTGTATGACCGACCGATCAGCCGCTTCGTGGCGGGCTTTATTGGGTCGCCCGCGATGAACTTTGTCGCCGCAACAGTTAGTGCAGATGGCTGCAGCGCTGGCCTGAACACCGCCGAAGGTGGCGCTGTCCCCCTGTCCGGAGCGCTGGAGGCTGGGCGCCGCATTGTGGTGGGTCTGCGCCCAGAGCACTTGCGCGCAGTGCCGGAGAATGGCCAGTTCAGGCTGGAAGTCGGCCCCGTTGAATCAACCGGATCGACCACGTTCATCTCCTCGGCAGACGGGCTGGTGACGCTGGTGCAATCGGAGCGGACAGGGCTTAGGACCGGCGATCACATCGCGCTGACGATCGCGCCCGAGCACGTGCATGTGTTTGATGCCGATAGTGGGCTGCGCATTTAGGCAACCGGTCAGAAAAAGCCGAACCGCAATGCCGTGTCGCCGCCATTGAGGGCCTAGACCAGCCTCACGAACGCGCCGACAAGCTGATCGACTTGAAACGCCTTTGCCGTGCCGCAGCCACGCGATGTCAGCCCGACGGCAAAGCAGCCTGCAGCGTAATTGTTGAGCTTGGGGGCCTTCATCAACGGCGTGACGCTCTGCGCCCCCAGGATCCCGGTAGCGATGATCAGCACCGCTGTCAGAGCGGGTTTGCCGCCTATTTCACGAGCGATGCCGGCAGTGCCCGATTTTGTAGCGCGCGCTCAAATGGTCTCGTTACCAGCCCCGAACAGAAACGCGACACTGGTAGCTGAAAGAATTACAAATTGGCGAGCCGATGCTCAACAGCCCGCGACACCCTCACGGTTGGAAGCGCCCTTTTTCACACCAAAAGCGGCTAGCGACACCGGGCTGCGCGTTGAACAATTCGGCAGCCACCTGACAATTCTCCTGGTTGTAGGCAGCGCCCTCGCCGCTATCGAACGAGGCAATGTGTATGCGCATGGCCGCATCGAGTGGGCTGTTGCGGTAGAAAGTATAAGAATCGTCGCCACCGCACCCGGCCAATGCAAGTGCCATCACGACAATGGCGATCAATCGAACGGTCATTGTTATACCCCAAGCTTGCAGAACTATTCCACAAGCCAGAGTGCTACCACAAAGAGCGACGACCGCCTGCTACAACAGCCCGACAAGTCATCGATGGAATTTGATAAAAAGAATTGGCTGGGGAACCTGGATTCGAACCAAGATTGACGGAGTCAGAGTCCGCAGTTCTACCATTGAACTATTCCCCAGCAGGCCGATGACCGGCTGGCGTGGGGAGACGGATCATCCCGACGCGGGGACTGCATAGACAATGCCGGCTGAGATTGCAAGCGTCTGGGGGACAGTTTTACACCATCGGCGCAGGCAGGGGGACAAGTTTGAAATCCCCAGGGGTATCTGGCGCTATCGGGGGGCGGGCCAACGCGGCGCCAGACGGCCAAGGTTGATTGGATCAGCATTCGTGATAGAAATGATCACAAGCCTGTTCCTGCCGCGAAAGAGCCCTGATGAGCCGCAATTTTCTGGTCGTTGACCCCGAAGAGGATATGGATGTTCTCAAGGGTCTGGCTTCGCCAATCCGGGTGAAAATCCTCAAGCTGCTGCATGTCGAAGGCGCGATGAACGGCAATGATATTGCCGACAAACTCAGCCTGCCCCAATCCACGGTTTCGACCAATATCCAGATTCTGGAGAGCGCCGGCCTGATCCGTACCGAGACGCAAAAGGCGCGCAAGGGCAATCAGAAGATCTGCCATTCGATGTTCGACGAAGTGATGGTGATGTTCAAGGAAGACATCAAACCGTTGGCGGCCAATACCATCGAAGTGGCCATGCCGCTTGGACTTTACACCAGTTGCGACGTGTCGGCGCCGTGTGGGCTGTGCTCGACGGACGGGATTATCGGGCTGCTGGATGTGCCCGATACGTTTCTGGATCCCGACCGGATGAAGGCCGGGCTGATCTGGTTCACACGCGGTTATCTCGAATACCAGTTTCCCAATAACGCCAAGCTGAGCCAGCACACGATCGAGGCCATGGAGTTTTCCATGGAGCTCAGTTCAGAGGTGCCGGGCACCTCGGCAGACTGGCCCAGCGACATTACGCTGTCGGTCAATGGGACCGAAATCGGCACCTGGATGAGCCCGGGTGATTTTGGCGACAAACGCGGCGTCTATACCCCCGATTGGTGGAAACTCAAGGGTAGCCAGTATGGCAAACTCAAGAGCTGGCGGGTGACGACAGACGGCACCTATGTCGACGGGATGAAGATTTCTCCGATCTCGCTGAGCGATTTGGATCTGGCAAATCACCATTCGATCCGTTTGCGCATCGCCGTCAAGCCAGACGCTAAACACCCGGGCGGCATCAATATTTTTGGCCGCGGCTTCGGCAATTACGATCAGGAAATCATCATGCGCCTGCAGACCGAAGCCTAGACGAAATACTTCCTGCCTCCCCTTGCGTGATCCGCGCCGCCTCGTTTACAACGGGGTAACTGATATAAATCAGATAAACGGGATTAGAGGGAGGAGGGCGTCGTGAAAGCATCGGTCGTCGCACATAAGGATTTTACGGTCAGCGCTATTGATGATCGGGTTTACGGGGCCTTTCTGGAGCATCTGGGTCGCGCAATCTATGAAGGCATTTACGAGCCAGACCACCCGAGCGCCGACAAGGACGGCATGCGCGGCGATGTGGCCAAGCTGGTCAAGGATCTCAATGTACCCGTAGTGCGCTACCCCGGGGGTAACTTCGTTTCCGCCTATAACTGGGAAGACGGCATTGGGCCGCGTGAAGAGCGCCCTACCCGGCTGGATCTGGCCTGGCACACCTCGGACAGCAATGCGGTCGGCGTGCATGAATTTGCCGACTGGTGCGACACGGTCGGCACCGAGATGATGCTGGCGGTCAATCTGGGTTCACGCGGCGTCGACGACGCGCGCAATTTTCTGGAATATGTGAACCATCCGGGCGGCAGCTACTGGAGCGACCTGCGCATCAAGAATGGCCGCAAGGAGCCGTTCAACGTCAAGATGTGGTGCCTGGGCAATGAGATGGACGGGCCCTGGCAGGTCGGCCACAAGGATGCCGATGAATATGGCAAGCTGGCTGCCAATACGGCGCGCGCCATGCGCATGTTTGACAGCAAGCTTGAGCTGATCGTGTGCGGCTCATCCAATGCGGACATGGCCAGCTATCCCGACTGGGAACGCATCGTCCTCGAGCACACCTATGAGCATGTCGACCATATCTCGCTGCACATGTACTTTGCCAATCGCGAGAAGGACACCGCCAACTATCTGGCACTGAACCATAAACTCGAAACCTATATCGACACGGTGGCCTCGACCATCACACAGGTGAAGAGCAAGAAGCGCAGCAAGCGCGACGTCTACATCTCGTTTGACGAATGGAATGTCTGGTACCACTCCAACAAGCAGGACCGGGTTATCCTGGAGGGCAATAGCGGCTGGCCGCACGCACCGGGTCTGCTCGAGGACATCTACAATTTCGAAGACGTGCTGATGGTCGGGTTGATCCTGAACAGCTTCATCCGCCGTTCGGACGTGGTCAAGATCGCCTGCATCGCGCAGCTGGTGAATGTGATCGCCCCGATCATGACCGAAAAGGGCGGCCCGGCCTGGGCCCAGACGATCTACTATCCGTACTATTTCGCATCGATCTTCGGCCGTGGTACGGCGTTGAATCTGATCGTCAATTCGCCCGGCTATGATAGCAAGCACGCCGACAACACCCCCTATGTGGATGTGTCGGGCGTGCACAATGAAGAGGAAGGGACGCTGAGTTTCTTCCTGGTCAACCGGCATGCCACGGAATCGATCGATGTGTCGGTGAGCCTGCAGGGCTTTGCCGCCGGCACCATCATTGATCATCAGGTGATGACGCATGACAATCTGCAAGCGGTCAATACGGCCAAGAACCAGGCAGAAGTGGCGCCCCGCAAGGGGAATGGCGCCAAGGCTGAAGGCGGTTCGCTGGATGTGAAACTGCCGCCCTATTCGTACCAGATGGTGCGGGTGAAGGTTTAGCGCCGGCTGCCGATAGCGGGGAAACAGGGAAAACACCCCTGCCCCGCGCGAATGCGAGGCTGGCCGATCTGGCAGGCGTTGAACCCACCGTTGCGAGCAATTGGCTAGCAGACTGTTAGCGTTGAGCACAGCACGCGACCAACGGAGGCGCATCGGCAACGGTGCGCCTCTTTGCATTGTGTATCATGTTTTCCGATTTACATCACAATGCGCGTTGACAAGCATAAGGGGCTGGTTAAGTATGATTTATAGGTGCTGGAGGGCATCTACATACGGAACGCGGGAGGCGTTTCGACAAGGGAGGAGTTAGATATGGATAGACGCAGTTTTCTAATCGGCACGACGGCCGTTGGCGCGCTGATGGCGGCCGGAAACGGGCTTGCATACGCACAAGACGGTGAAGGCGCCGCGCCCGATCTGGGCAAATTCCCACGCAACGAGACGGTCATCGTCCATAATCCAGAGGGCGTGATCCGCAATCCGGCATGGTTCAACCCATGGGTCGTGGGCAGCGGCGCGGGTACCAGCAATGGCCTGCACCAGCTTACCACTGATACGCTGTGGTTCATCGACCCCGATGCGGGCATTGAAGGCGCCAGCACCAATGCCGTGTACAATTCCCTGGCCGACGGCCTGTGGGAATACAATGACGACTTCTCGGAAATGACCGTCAAGCTCAAGCAGGGTATCCTGTGGAGCGATGGCGTCGAATTCACTTCCGCCGACGTCGTCTATACGGTCGAAACCCAGAAGGCGACGCCAGGCACGCCCTATAATGGCGCGTTCACGGCCCAGGTCGCCTCGGTCGAGGCGCCAGACGACTATACGGTCCACTTCAAGCTCAATGCGCCAAACTCGCGCTTCCACGCGCTGTTCTCGGTGCGCTGGACGGCCGCCTGGATCATGCCCAAGCATGTGTTTGAAAAGGTCGACGACATCCTGACCTTCGAGAACAACCCGCCCGTAAGCCTTGGGCCCTACACGCTGCATTCGTTCGACCCGAACGGCACCTGGTACATCTGGGAAAAACGCGCAGACTGGGACAAGACGGCCATGGGCATGGTCGCCGAACCCAAGCCGAAATATGTGATCTACCGGAACAATATCTCGACCGACAATCGCCTGATCGAGATGCGCAACGGCAATCTGGACATGGTCCACGATCTGACGCCGGAAGGCACGTTCTCAATCACCAAGGAAGATCCGAACGTCCAGGGCTGGTTCGCCGGCTTCCCATACGCTCATCCCGATCCTACCCTGGTGATGGCGATCCCGAACCTGCAGAACCCCAAGTTCCAGGACAAGCGCGTTCGCTGGGCTCTGGCGATGATGCTGGATGCGCGGTCGATGTCGATGGCGTCCTATCGTGGCGCGGCGACGCTGTCGGCCATCTCGGTGCCGCCAACGGGAACGCATCCGCGCGACTACCATGCGCCAATGCAGGACTTCCTGATCAATTACGAGATCGACACCGGCACCTCAAAGGTCAAGCCGTATGATCCCACCATCGGCATGCAGATCGCCGATATGGTGCGCCCACAGTTCGGGGACGCAGTGCCAAGCGAAGAGGCCGCTATCCGCAACGCGTTCGGCTATGGCTGGTGGAAGCAGAACATCCCGGCGGCTGAAGAGCTGCTGACCGCAGCCGGCTTCAACAAGGTCGGCGGCCAGTGGATGATGCCAGATGGCCAACCGTTCGCCTTCGAAGTGATGGTGCCGCAGGAAGGCGTGGTCAATCGCCTCGGTGTCATTATCGCCCAGACCTGGGCCCAGAACGGCATTCAGGCCACCGCTCAGGTGGATTCGGACACCTGGGGCCGCCAGCGCGTGGGTGACTATGAAGTCAACATCGCCTGGGCCGTGGAAACCTGGGGCGGTCATCCCGATCTCAGCTTCTTCCTCGACAGCTACCACTCCGCCTATGTGGCTGAGCCGGGCGCATCGCAGCCAGACCGCAACTGGATGCGCTGGTCCGATCCGCGGCTTGACGCGATCATCGAAAAAATCCGTGGCATCGACTTCAATGACCCCAAGGGCATCGAGTACGGCCAGGAGTTCGTCAAGCTGCATCTCGAGGAGATGCCGAACATCCCGATCATGGCCTATAATGTGTTCTCCATCCAGTCGAACCAGTTCTGGACTGGCTGGCCGGATGCAGAAAACAACTATGCCAATCCGGTCACCAACTGGTCGAACGGTCGGTACATCTTCACGCAGATCACGCCCGTCGCGTAAGCGCGTCCTCCCGGGTGGTCCGGCTTGTGCCGGGCTGCCTGGAGGGGCGCGGATTACGCGCCCCTCCACTAATCTGCGTCATCGCAAGGTGGCGCCATTGGCAGGTATGAACTGTCCAGTCCAGCTAACGCCGGATCGAGGGTGACGGGAGGCAAGCCGCCCCAGCCACCAGGACAGGCGCGTCAGAGCGGAGACGCAAGGAGTTCGAATGCAAGGCTATTTCTGGTTTGTCGGGAAGCGCGCGCTGCAGATGCTGGCGGTGATTTTCTGCGGCATTTCCGCGACCTTTCTGGTCACCCATCTCTCCCCCATTGATCCGGTTGAACAGGTGCTTGGGCGATTGTCGTCGCGGGCCAATCTGTCACCGGAAGCCATTGCCTCGACCCGCGCCGCGCTGAGCGAGATGTACGGCACGGGTCAACCAATGCTGAACCAGTATTTCAGCTTCTGGGCGCGCCTTGTGCGGGGCGATCTGGGCCCTTCCCTGATGGCATTTCCGACCCCCGCCATGACCCTGGTCATGCGCGCCATGCCTTGGACCCTGGGGCTGCTGGTGTCCGCGACCCTGGTGACCTTCGTGGTCGGCAATCTGCTGGGGGCACTCGCCGGGTACAACCAGAACAACAGGTTTTTCAAGGCGTTCGGCATCTTTGCGATGGGGATCCAGCCCATCCCCTATTACGTCGTCGCTTTCATCCTGCTGATCATTTTCGGGTTCCTGTGGCCCGTGCTGCCCATATCGGGCGGCTTCGCCATGGACGTCACCCCAGGCTGGAACTGGCCGTTTATCAGCTCGGTGCTGCAACACGGCATCCTGCCCGCAACATCGGTCGTGCTAGTTGGATTTGGGGGCTGGTTCATCGGCATGCGTGCGCTGGTGTCCAACATCGTCAATGACGACTACGTCACCTATGCCGAACTGGCCAATGTGGACCAGAAGACCATTGTTGGCAGCTATGTGATCCGCAACGCCATCGTGCCGCAATTGACGGCGCTGGCGATGGCCCTGGGCGGCGTGTTTTCCGGCACGGTGATCACCGAGCAGGTGTTCAACTATCCCGGCCTGGGTTCACTGCTCATCGATGCGGTCAATGCCGGAGATTATTCACTGGTGCTGGCGGTATCGACAGTGTCGATCACGGCGGTGGCCATCGCCATTTTCGTGGTGGACCTGCTGCATCCGCTGCTCGATCCCCGCGTGCGTACGGAGTAGGCCCAGCATGTTTGCCGTTTTTCGCGATCTCATTCGCTACAATATCGAATTCGCCATTGGCGTGGTGCTGGTCGGCGTGGTCACGGTGTTTGCCTCCGCCAGCTTCTTTTCACCAGTCGACCCCTCGCTGATCTACCTGACCATTCCCGATCAGCCGCCCTCATGGCAGTATTGGTTTGGTACCAATTCGCGCGGTCAGGACATGTTCTGGCAGCTCTCGGCGGCCTTCAAGAACAGTCTGACCTTCGGGATTACCGTGGCCGTGCTGAGCCGCATCATCTCGATCTCGGTGGGGCTGACAGCAGGCTATGTCGGGGGTTGGGTTGATCGCGCGCTGATGTTCATCAACGACATCTTCGTGTCGATGCCAATCTTCCCCATTCTGGTACTGTTCTACTTCGTGCTGCGCAGCCATATGGACAGCATGACGCTGGCGCTGATCATGGCCTGTTTTGGCTGGCCGTTTGACGCCCGCCTGATCCGTTCGGTGGCATTGGGACTGAAGCACCGCGAGTTTACGCGCCACGCCGTGTTCGCCGGCATGAGCACACCCAAGGTGCTGCTGGAAGAGCACCTGCCCTATGTGATGCCCATCGTGTTCGCGACCTTCATGAACAACATGCTGTGGTCGATCGGGCTGGAGGTGACGCTGGCGGTGCTGGGGTTCACCAATATCAACCAGCCAACCATCGGCACGGTGCTGTACTGGGCCAATAGCCATTCGGCCATGGTGGTGGGTGTGTGGTGGTGGATCGTGATCCCGGTGATCCTGATCGTCATCACCTTCCTGGGCCTGTTCCTGCTGGCCGTGAGCATGAACGAATATATCGACCCGCGCAGCCGTCTAAGGAGGATGGGCGCATGATTATCAGCTCGGCCAAGCCAGGCTTTGCCCCCCATCTCCCTGCCTCCCCCGCAAGGGAAGAGGTGTCCCTCCGAGTTGCTGGAGAGAACGCGTGACCCACGACAATACAGACCTGCTCAAGGTCGAGGGCCTCAAGGCCTACTACCAGATGAGCTATTTCGGCGTAGAGCGCGAAGTGCGCGCCGTAGACGACATCTCAATGACCATTCGCAAGAACGAGGTCTATGGCATTGCCGGGGAGAGTTCCTCGGGCAAGACCAGCTTCATCAAGGTGCTGGCCGCCGCCATTCGCCCGCCCATGCGGGTGGTTGCCGGGTCGGTGAAATATGATTTCAAGAACGGGCCCTTCGATGTTGCCAGCGCCACGCCCGAGCAGGTGGCGGCGGTGCGCTGGAAGCATCTGAGCTATATCATGCAGGGTTCGATGAGCACGCTGAATCCGGTGCGGCGGATCGGCAAGACGTTTGAGGATTTCGCCAAGCGGCCGCTGGGGCTGAGCGGGCCGGCCTATCGGGCCCGGGTGCTGGGGCATCTCGAACGGCTCAAGCTGCCCGCCGATGTGCTGCGCGCCTACCCTCATGAACTCAGCGGCGGCATGCGCCAACGCGTCACCATCGGGCTGGCCACGGTGTGCCACCCCGAATTCGTGATTGCGGACGAACCGACTACCGCACTCGATGTGGTGGTGCAAAAGGAAGTGCTCAGCCTGATCCGCGACATTCAGCGGGAAATGGGCAGCTCCGTGGTGTTCGTGACGCACGATATGAGCGTGCATGCCAACATCGCGGACCGCGTGGGCATCATCTATGCCGGGCGGCTGGTGGAGGAAGGGCCGACGCGCGAAATGTTCTTTGCGCCCAAGCACCCCTATACCGCCCATCTGGTGGCCAGCCTGCCGCGCATTGGTGACACCACGCAGCGCCCGGCGCTGGAGGGACGACCACCCAGCCTGGCCGAACCACCGCAGGGGTGCCGGTTTCATCCGCGCTGCCCGCTGGCGGTCGACAAATGCCGGACCGAAGTACCGCCACTTGAAACAGTGGGGCCGGATCATCGCACCGCCTGCTGGCGCTGGCAGGATGTCGAACCGCTGGTCAAACCACAGGCATTGCAGGGAGCCATGGCATGAGCGCACTGCTCGATATTTCAGGGGTTTCCAAGCAGTTCACCATGGGCGGCGTGCTGTCGCGCAAGATGGTCAATGCCGTGCAGGACGCCAGCTTCTCGATCAATCTCGATACGCCGGAGATCTTTACGATCATCGGCGAAAGCGGCTCGGGCAAGACGACGCTGGCCCGGATGATCCTGGGGCTGGAACTGCCCACAAGCGGGGAGATCAGCTTTCGTGGCAAGACGGTGAGCCACAAGGTGAGCCGAGCCGAGCGACTGGCGTTCATGGCCAATGTGCAGCCGGTGTTTCAGAACCCGTTCGAGGCGTTCAACCCGCTCAAGCGGATCGATCGCTATCTGGAATCTACCGCCAAGCGGTTTCTGAAACTGCGCGAGCAAAGCGACCTGGACCGGGCGATGGATGAAGCCCTGCAGAAGGTCGGGTTGAGCCTGGCTGAGGTGAAGGGGCGGTTTCCCCATGAGATGAGCGGCGGGCAGCTGCAGCGCGCGGCCATTGCGCGGGCGCTGATCCCCAACCCACCGCTGCTGGTGGCCGACGAGCCGGTGAGCATGGTCGATGCCAGCCTGCGCATGAGCATTGTCAACCTGCTGCGCAGCCTGCGCGATGATCTGGGCGTGTCGGTAATCTACATCACCCACGATCTGGCCACGGCCTACTACATCTCGAACCGGCTGATCATCATGCAGCGCGGGCGGATCGTGGAGATGGGCGATGCGCGCACGGTGCTCGACAATCCCGAACATCCTTACTCACGCCTGCTCAAGGCCAGCGTGCTGAGCACCGAGGATGCCGGGGCCGGCCAATTGGCCACCGATCCCGAAATGGTGACGCTGGCCAACGCGCTGATTGGTCAGCCCGGCCATCTGGCGGACCGGCCCGATGGGCGGCTGGTGCGCGTGTATTGAGGAGAGCTGATGAGCGCGCCAATCTATCGTGATCCGGTTGAGGATGGGGCAGCTGACCCCACAGTGATCCGCCGTGAGGGGACCAATGAGTGGTGGATGTTCTACACCAATCGGCGGGCCAATGCCGGTGGACCGGGGTTTAGCTGGATTCACGGCTCGCCCATCGGGGTGGCGGTGTCGCGTGATGACGGGGCCAGCTGGACCTATCGGGGCACGGTCAAGGGACTGGATGATCCGGCCGATGTGGGACAGCTCAACACGCATTGGGCGCCCGAGGTGATGTTTGCCGATGGGCAGTACCACATGTTCCTGAGCTATATCAGCGGGGTGCCGGATGGCTGGGCCGTACCGCGCACCATTGTGCAGTTCACCAGCCCGGATCTGGAAAACTGGACCCGTGTGGGACCGCTGGCGCTATCGAGCGACAATGTCATCGACGCATGCGTATTCGCCAGCCCCGATGGGTTGTGGCGGCTATGGTACAAGGATGAAGGTCAGGGTTCGAGCACCTGGAGCGCCACCAGCACGGACATGCTCAACTGGACGCTTGAAGGCAAGGTGCTGCCGGGGTCACCAGAGGCGCCGCCACATGAGGGGCCCAATGTGTTCGCACTGGGCGGCTGGTACTGGCTAATCGTGGATGAGTGGCGCGGTCAGGCCGCCTATCGTTCTGACGACACCAGGAACTGGGTGCGGCAGGGGCTGATCGGCGAGGTGCCGGGCAGCGACGACATGGACCGGCGCTATATGCGCCATGCCGATGTGGTGGTCGTGGGGGGACATGCGGCGCTGTATTATTTCACCCACCCGCTATGGGACGAGGCCAGCGATAAGGCGGGGCCACCCGATGCTGCGGCACGGCGGACGGCAGTGCATCATGCGCGCCTGACCGTGGCTGATGGCGTGCTGGTGTTGGAGCGCGATATCGCGGCCGATATGGCGTTGCTGGCGGGGTGATCGCCGACACGGCGTGTCAGGCGCGCTCCAGCATGATGGCGGGGCTGCTCTTGAGCAGGGTGCGGGCATATTCGCGATAGCCCAGAATCTCGGCCAGCCGTAGCGAAGCGGTATTGGCGGGGTCAATCAGACAGACGGTGCGGCCCAGGCCCTGCGCCCGGGCCCAGTCGAGTACGGCGCTGGCGGCTTCGCGGGCATAGCCATGACCTTGATATTGCGGCAGGACGACCCATCCAGCTTCGGGGGTATCGCCCAGAGGCGGTTCGCATTTGCGCAGGTGATTGGCCAGACCGGCCTCCCCCATCACCGCGCCGGAGCGGACATCGGTGACCAGCCAATAGCCAAAGCCGAGCAACTCCCAGTGTCCCACATAGCGCATGATGCGCGCCCATACCTCCTCGGGCGGACTGGGATGGCCAGTGATGTAGCGGACAACCTCTGGATGGGCCCACAAGGCGCAACTGGCGGCGAAGTCTGCGCGGGTATGGCCGCGCAGGATCAACCGCTCAGTGCGCAATGTGGGCGCCGGCATCAGGCCCCGCCGGCAATCGCGGAGCGCGGCATGTCCGAGAATATCTCGGCTACGCCATTGCGGATGATGACAATCTCTTCAAGACGCAGACCGAAGCGGCCCTGCAGGTAGATGCCCGGCTCGATGGAGAACACCATGCCCTCTTCGAGGATAGTCTCGGACGTGGCGGTGATATACGGCGTTTCGTGGATATCGATGCCCAGACCGTGGCCGGTACGGTGCATGAAATTGGGACCATAGCCCGCCTCGGTAATGACGTCACGGGCGGCCTGGTCGACGGCGCTGGCCGGTGCGCCGGGCCTGGCTGCCGCCAGGGCGGCATCGACAGCGCGATCAAGGATGGCGTGGATTTCGGCAAAGCCTTCGGGGGCGGTGCCGAGATAGCCAACGCGGGTCATGTCGCTGGGGTAGCCTTGGATGCGGCCGCCGGTATCGATCAGCACGGCATCATTGGGCTTGAGTTCGGTGGCGCCGGTGTGGTGATGGGGAAATGCGCCATTAGGACCAAAGCAGACGCTGGTGAATTCGGGCGTGGCGCCATTGGCCTTGTAGAATTCGCGGATGACGGTGGCCACTTCGCGCTCGGTGATGCCGGGGCGCAGCGCGGCAAAGCCAGCGGCCATGGCGGCGTCATTGAGCACGGCGCTGGCCTTGATGGCAGCGTATTCGGCATCATCCTTGCGGGAGCGCAGATAGCCTACGGTATCGCCAGTAAAGCGGCGGGTTGCGCCGGGCAGCGCATCAAGCACCAGCAGGGCAAAGTCGGTGCGCATGGTTTCGTCGAGCACGATGGAGGGCGCAGTGCGGTCGATGCCGGTGGCGGTCAGGAGTTCTTCAAGCGCAGCGTCGGGGCCGGTGTCGTCTGACCAGGGGAAGAAGGGCAGATCGGTGTGCTGGCGCGAACTGTCCACATTGAGCTTGGGCATCAGGAAACCGGCAAAGCTGGCCGAAACCAGCAGCATGACGGGGCGCTCATCGCCATGGGGGGCGAGATCGGCCAGATAGATCATGTGACTGGATGGGCCGATGACCACCAGATCGGTCCGGGTGGCGGCCATGCGGGCGCGCAGATTGGCGAGACGGGTGGTCAATGTGGCGTTCATGATGGGCTCGGTTCTGGTGGTGGAGGTTTGGGCAGAATAGGGGAAGCTCAGGGCTCTCAGTGCCCCCTCCTGGCCTCACCCAACAAGGGGAGGTACTGGCCGGTGGGTGGCGCTGTATTGCCGCCCCACGTGCGACGCCTCCCCCATTGGGAGAGGCCGGTGGGTGCGGTCGTAGCGGCCTGAGAGGTCGGAGCCGCGCCAAGGTCAGTAGGCGCGGCTCCGGGTGGCGGTGTCTTGGGCCACCGCCATTTGGCCTACTTCGTCACAAGACGGTAGTAGACGAAGTCGGAGGTAGCGCCGTTGACATAGCCTTCGACATTGTTGGCCATGGCAATGGTCAGCGCGGCCTGGAACATGATGACGATTGGCGAGTCTTCCTGAGCCTGCTTCTGGATGTCCATGTACATCTGGTTGCGCTTGGCCTGATCGGGCTCGGCCAGGGCAGCAGTGACGGCCTTGTTCAGCTCATCAGGCACAGCCCAGGCATTCCGCCATGTGGTGGTGGCGGTGTAGTTGTCATCGGAGTTGTCCGAATTGTAGGCGAACGCCTTGGCGTTGGAGTGCGGGTCCATGAAGTCAGGGCCCCAGTACAGCAGCATGCCCTGATGGGTACGCTCGCGGTACTTGGTGATGACCTGGGCACCGGTGCCGGGCAGGATGTCGAAATTGATGCCGGCTTCGGAGAAAGTTGCCTGCAGCGACTGCGCCATATCGGTGAACGGGGTCGCGTTGATCACGTCCAGGGTCACGTCGATGGGGGTTTGCACACCCGCGTCAGCCAGGATCTGCTTGGCCTTTTCGACGTCGTAGGTGTATGGCGTTTCGTCATATGAGCCGGGGAAACCCTTTGGCCAGAAGGCCTGATGAACTTCCATCTGACCCTTGAGGAACGACTGGGTCATGCCGTCGTAATCGACGAGATAACGGGCAGCTTCCCAGACGGCTGGCGGGGTCAGCGACTCTTCCTTCTGGTTGAACGAAAGGAAGTGCACGGCGGCCTGCGGATAGGTCTCGACCTTAATGGCGTCGGTGGAGAGGCCCGAGATCTGTTCCGGCGTCAGGTTCTTGGCAATGTCGACATCGCCCGAGGTGAGCAGCAGCTGCTGGGTTGCGGCTTCGGCGACGTGGCGGATGATCACGGACTTCATGGCGGGGGCGCCACGGAAGTAGTTTTCATTGGCGGTCAGGCGCACGATTTCCGCAGGACGGTAATCGGACATCACGAAGGGGCCCGAGCCAGCCGAATGGGTGTTGAGCCATGCATTGCCCATATCGCCATCGGTCTCATTGGCCATGACCAGGACTTCATCGACGATGGATGCGGGGCGCGAAGCCAGCACGTTGAGCACGAAGGCCGACGAGAAATCGCCCTCATATTTCACGGTGACGGTGTTGCCGTCGATGGTGACCATGCTGTCGATATTGTCAGCGGTCCAGCCGAGCTGGGCCAGAATGAAGGCCGGGGTCAGGTTCAGCTTGATCACGCGGCTGAACGAGAAGGCCACGTCTTCGGGGCGCACTGGATTGCCTGAGGCAAACTTGGCGTCGCGCAGGGTGAAAGTGATGGTCTTGGCAGCGTCATCAGCGGTCCACTCGGTAGCCAGACCGGGTGCCAGCACCGTGGTGTCTTCGGCTTCATAGCCCACTAGACGGTCATAGACGTTGGTATTGAGCTCGCCCGAGGTGAACTCATAGGCCTGTGCGGGATCCAGAGCGACGATGTCATCGATGTTCTGGGCGACGACCAGGGCGTCGGCAGGGGTGGAGGCAATAGCGGCGACACTGCTCAAGGGCAGAGCCAACGCCGTCGCCAGCAAGGCAGCACGGAAGAGTTTCATCAGCTTTTCTCCTGTTGGCGGAGCCTTGAATTGAACTGCGGGCGGACCCGCAGGAGCCTTCAAAACCCCTATTTGACGATCTTTTTCTTCTTCACCGGCTTGATGCCGGGTTTTGCAACCGCCTCGAGCTGCCGCGAGGGCTTGGCCGAGGAACGGAAGAGAGCCAACGTGCCTGTCCAGAGCAGGCGCGCGGGTGTTTCGGTGTGATTGGACCAGGAATGGGGTCGGTTGCCGCGAAAGTGCAGGCTGTCGCCGGCATTCATGATCATCTCGTCGCCATCGAGGCGCTGGGTGATGGCGCCTTCAAGCACGTAGAGGATTTCCTCCCCCTCATGTGCGACCGTCTCGGACTGGTAGCCCGGCGGCACGATCATGATGAAGCTCGAGAGCGTATTGCCGGGGAAGTCGGTGCCCAGTCGCTCATAGACGATGGAGGAACCATCGAGCGAAAAGCGGTTGCGTTCGCCGGCGCGGGTCAGCGCCGTCTTGGCCGTGGGGGCGGAAACAAAATAGTCGATACCGACACCCAGGGCCCGGGCAATCTGCGCCAGTGTACCCAGCGAAGGGGTGGCGTGGTCGCGCTCGACCTGGCTGAGATAGCCAACCGAAACATCGGCCGACTTGCCCAGCGCTTCAAGCGTCATATGCTGCTGGCGGCGACGGGCACGGATGAGCGCACCCACTTTGGGATGTCCCTCACTCTCGGTTCTGTCCTCGGCTGCATTGGTCATCAGTCCACCAAAATTTTTTTGATATAAGCAAAGTTTTCTGTATGGTGAAAGCGAAATGTGAAGGTGTTCACGATCTGCAGAAGATTCATTCTGCGGGCGTAACGCCTTGTTTTCTCAAGAGGATGTTCGCTTGAGTTTGGATCCGCAAATCACCATTGCCGAGGGTAGCGCATTTGCCACCCGCCGTCGCTGGAGCCGTCGTCTGGTCGCCATTGGCGGCTTTATCGCGACGGTTTTCCTCACCTTTCTGGGCCTGTTGGCCATCACCTTCTTTATCGGCCGGGTGATCCCGATCGATCCGGTGCTGGCGGTGGTGGGTGACCGGGCGAGCAATGAGGTCTATGCCGCAGCGCGCACGGCCATGGGGCTGGACCAGCCGCTGGTGATCCAGTTCTTCCACTATGTGGTCAATGTGTTCTCGGGCGATCTGGGCCAATCGGTCAGCACCGGGCGCAGCGTGGTCGAGGATCTGAGCCGGTTCTTCCCGGCAACGCTGGAAATGGCCACTATCGGCATCATGATCGGCGTGCTGGTCGGTGTGCCGCTGGGCGTTATCGCGGCGAGTCGTCAGGGCTCGATCATCGACCAGATCATTCGCGTGGTGGGCCTGCTGGGCTATTCCATGCCCGCCTTCTGGCTGGGGCTGGTGGGCCTCGCGCTGTTTTATGCGCGACTGCGCTGGGTTGGCGGGCCGGGCCGGCTCGACATTTTCTATGACGGACTGGTCAGCCCGGTAACCGGCCTGTTGCTGGTGGACAGCCTGCTGGCTGGCGAGATCGATATCTTCTGGAACGCCATTACCCATCTGATTTTGCCCGCATCGGTGCTGGGCTTTTTCAGCCTGGCCTATATTGCCCGCATGACGCGCAGCTTCATGCTGGACCAGCTCAGCCAGGAATTTGTGACCACCGCACGGGTCAAGGGTGTGCCTGAGCGCGTGGTGATCTGGCGCCATGCGTTCAATCCGATCCGCGTACCGCTGATTACCGTGATCGGGCTGAGCTATGCCGGGCTGCTGGAGGGCTCAGTGATGATCGAGACCGTGTTTTCGTGGCCGGGGATCGGCAATTACCTGACCACGGCGCTGCTCAATGCCGACATGAATGCCGTGCTCGGCTCGACGCTGGTGATCGGCGCGGTGTTCATCTTCATCAACAAGATTTCGGACGTGCTGTATCGCGTCCTCGACCCGAGGGCCCGCTGATGACCACCAGAGACTGGCTGCTCGAAGACTCCCCGACCTCGCGGCTGCAGGCCAACGCGGGACGGGCCTATCGGGTGTTTACCGCGCTGTTGCGCAATCCGCTGTCGGTGCTGGGCGGGATCATCATCATGGTGCTGATCTTCACGGCAATCTTTGCACCGTGGCTGGCGCCCTATTCTGCCATTGGGCAGGATCTGGGAAACCGGCTGCAGCCCCCTCCTCCGTGCATCTGATGGGTACCGATGAGCTGGGTCGCGATATCTTTTCACGGGTGATCTGGGGCAGCCAGATCACGCTGACAATCGTCGGACTGGTGGCGCTGATCTCGGCACCGCTGGGGCTGCTGGTGGGTGCTGTGGCGGGCTATTTCGGCGGCTGGACCGACCGGCTGCTGATGGGGTTCACCGATATCTTTTTGTCGATGCCCAAGCTGATCCTGGCGCTGGCCTTTGTGGCAGCGCTTGGACCGGGCATCAACAATGCCATTATCGCCATCGCCATTACCGCGTGGCCTGCCTATGCGCGTATCGCCCGGGCTGAGACACTGACCATCCGCAATTCGGAATTCATCGCGGCGGTGCAGCTGCAGGGCGCCTCACCCATGCGGGTGATCGTGCAGCATGTGCTTCCGTTGTGCACGAGCTCGATGATCATCCGGGTGACGCTGGACATGGCCGGGGTGATTTTGACTGCTGCCGGGCTTGGGTTTATCGGGCTGGGCGCACAGCCACCGCTGCCCGAATGGGGCGCGATGATCTCGCGCGGGCGCACCTTCATTCTCGATCAGTGGTGGGTAGCGACCATGCCGGGCTTTGCCATCATCATTGTCAGCCTGGGCTTCTGCTTCCTCGGCGACGGGTTGCGTGACGTGCTCGATCCCAAGAATGAGGGCAAGTGATGGCGCCGATGCTGAGCGTTGAAAATCTGCGGGTAAGCTTTCCCACCCATCGCGGCCGGGTCGAAGTGGTCAAGGGCATTTCGTTTGAGCTGGGCCGCGAGCGGCTGGGCATTGTTGGCGAAAGCGGCTCGGGCAAGTCGATGACCGGGCGTGCGATCCTCAAACTGATCCGCAAGCCGGGGCTGGTGACGGCTGACCGACTGGAATTTGACGGGATCGACATTCGCACCCAGAGCGAAAAGCAGATGCGGTCCATTCGCGGCGCGCGCATTTCGATGGTGATGCAGGACCCAAAATTCTCGCTGAACCCGGTGATGACGGTGGGCGAGCAGATCGCCGAAGCGCTGGTGACGCATGAGAAACTGAGCCGGCGCGAAGTCGATGAGCGCATTCTGGCCATGCTCGAGGCGGTGCGGATCAATGATCCCAAGCGCGTGGCGGGGCTGTATCCGCATGAGGTTTCGGGCGGCATGGGGCAGCGGGTGATGATCGCCATGATGCTGATCCCTGAGCCCGAACTGCTGATTGCCGATGAGCCGACCTCGGCGCTCGATGTGAGTGTTCAGGCGCAGGTGCTTGATATCATTGACGACCTTGTGACGCGTAAAGGGATGGGCCTGATCCTGATCAGCCACGACCTCAATCTGGTCAGCCGCTATTGCGACCGCATTCTGGTGATGAATGCGGGCACGGTCGTGGAGGAATGTGCGGCAGGGCAGCTCGATCAGGCGCAGCATCCCTATACCCGCGGCCTGCTGGCAGCGATGCCGACAATCAATGAGAACCGTGACGAGCTACCGGTGCTCGACCGCAGCCAATGGGCGGGCACATGAGCGCGATCAGACTGGACAATCTCGATATTTCCTACGGCGACACCAAGGTGGTGCATGGGGTGAGCCTGGACATTGCCGAGGGCGAGAGCTTCGCGCTGGTGGGTGAGAGCGGCTCGGGCAAGTCGACCATTTTGCGGGCTATTGCCGGGCTGGCATCCGAGTGGACCGGCCAGATCGAGGTGTTGGATGCCCCGCGCAGCCACGGCGTGGATCGCACTGTGGCGCGGCAGGTGCAGATGGTGTTTCAGGACCCCTATGGCTCGCTGCATCCGCGCAAAACCATTGACGCCACGCTGAGCGAGCCACTGACCATTCACGGCATTGGCGATCGCGATGCGCGGGTGGAACAGGTACTTACCCAGGTGGGGCTGGACCGGCGCTTCCGGTTCCGCTTTCCGCACCAGCTCTCGGGCGGGCAGCGGCAGCGCGTGGCGATTGCCCGGGCGCTGATGCTGGAGCCCAAGGTGCTGCTGCTGGACGAGCCCACCTCGGCGCTGGATGTGTCCGTACAGGCAGAAATTCTCAACCTGCTCAAGCGATTGCGGGCCGAACAGGGCCTGACCTATCTGGTGGTGACTCATAATCTGCCGGTGGTGAGTTTTCTGTGCGACCGCCTGGCGGTGATGCGGCATGGCCGGATCGTCGAGGTGGCCGATGTGGCCCAGCTCAAGCACGGCGCGCTGGTGGAGCCCTATTCGCTGGAATTGCTGGCGGCGACAGAGGGGCGCGTGACCGCCTGACGACACCCGCCTCCCCCGCCCCCAGCAATATGCGCGACGTGCGGGGCACGAATTTTACGACCCAAGGACGATATTGATGACTGACTATTCTGCTGCCATTGCCACGTTTGATGCGGCGATTTCCGAAGCCAAGGGTGCCGAGGCTGCTTTCAAGGCGCTGCAGAGGCTGACCGAGGCCACTGTGGGCACCAAGCTGTTCACCTTCATGACCGTGGACATGACCGCCGAGCTGGCGCGTCGTGCCTATACCAGCGATCCGACGAACTATCCCGGCTCCGGCACCAAGCCGATCCGTTATGACAGCTGGTTCGACATCGTGCACAAGCAGCGGCAGTATTTCGTCGCCAATACCATTGCCGACATCGCCAAGGTATTCCCCGACTATGAGCTGATCGACTCGCTGGGCTGCCAAAGCGTGGTCAATATGCCAGTCGTGATCGGCGGCGAACTGATTGGCACGGTCAACATGTTGCACGAAGACGGCTATTACACCCCTGAGCGCGTACAGCTGATCCACGACGTGCTCGCCGTGCCCGCCAAGCTGGCAGCACTGGTCGCTGCCCGATAGGTCTTGCTGCATCTGGAATGAACAAGCCCGCGGCACATGCTGCGGGCTGTTTTGTTTGTGCTCGGCTCTACTGCAGAGATGCCTTGGCTTCCTGCCGCTCCAGCCAGTTTAGTATGGTCTGGTTGGTTTCCTGCGGCTTTTCCTGCTGGATCCAATGGCCGCAATCGAGATTGACGACCTCCACATTGGGCACGAAGTCCGACAAGTTTTCCGACTTCGCGACCGGATCCTGATCGCCATAGATCATCAGCGCGGGTTGCTGGATGATCGGGTTCGCATCGGCCAAGAGGTGCCAGTTGCGATCAAGGTTTCGGTACCAGTTGATACTGCCCGTGAACCCTGACGCTTCAAAGGCGGACACAAACACGGCCAGTTCGCTATCGCTCATGACCGGTTCGCCGGGGGGCGTTTCCTGTCGGGCGAGATTGATTATCATCATGCCGGGTTCTGGCGCCATGGGCGGCTGGTTCTTGCGGTAGAGATTGCGCAGGAACCGGGAGGTGTTCTGGTCGAGTACGGCGTCAGCAACGCCTGGCTGCCGGTTGAAATGAACGAAATAGAAATCGCCGCCAAAGATGGTTTCCATCATCTCGACCCAGGGCTTTTCCCAACGTTCCTGATAGGGGACGCTGAGGTTTATCAACCGCTTCACTCGGCCCGGATGCAACAAGGCTAGCCCCCAGACGACCATTGAACCCCAGTCATGACCGACAAAGGTGGCATCCTGATATCGGTAGTGATCGAGAAGCCCGACGAGATCACCGGTCAGGTGTTCGATGTCATAGTCGGTGACGGCGCCTGGACGCGATGAGTTGCCGTAGCCGCGCTGATTGGGGACGATGACATGGTAGCCAGCCGCGACGAGGGCGGGCACCTGATGCCGCCAGGAAAATGCATGCTCTGGCCAGCCGTGACACAGCACTATCGGTCGGCCCGCATTTTCGCGCCCTGCTTCAAAGACTTCGAGCTCAACACCGTTGACCGAAATCAGGGTGGGCGTGGGGAACTGGCTCTGACTAATCATTGTGCGCCTCCCTGCCCTTTGCGGGATTGGTCAGAGGTCGCGTTGTGCCCGAGATGATGCTTGCTGCAGAGGGCTATGGATGTGCGCTGCAATTTCAAATTCTCCTTGCTGAGGTGTACAGCGCCTGCCTAAAATCCAATGGTGCCAAATTCTGGCACCATTGAAGCGTAACCTGGCGATATGAACTTACGTCACCGATTAGACGCCATCGTGCGCAGCCTTCGCCGCAACGGAACCTCGACAATCGCCGAACTGGCGGCGCAGGTCGGCGCATCCAGACGCACGGTTTTGCGCGATATCAGCGCACTGCGTGATGAGGGCTTCGTCATCCATTCCGAACCCGGTCGTGGGGGCGGCCTGCAACTTGATGCGCAATCGGTTCAGACCACAGCCCGCCTGTCGGTGGCCGAGGTCTTTGCGTTGCTCATCAGCGTTGCGTCAATGCGGGCCGCTGGTGGCCTGCCGTTTCTGGGGCTGGCAGATGCCGGGCTCGCCAAGCTCGAGAAGGCCCTGCCCCCCGACAAGGTGCGCGACCTGCGGCGGTTTCTTGATTGCCTGTATGTCGGGCCCCTCTCGCCACAGGTGAACATTTCGGATCTGGGCGAGATCGACCCGGACCTGTTGCCTGCATTCGAGACTGCATTTCTGGAACAGCTACACCTGCGGTTTCAGTACCGCGATGCGAAAGGGGCGATCACCAGCCGGCGGGTCGAGCCGCAAGCCATGCTGATCCTGCCACCCCTTTGGTATCTGGTGGCGTGGGATCCCGTGCGGGATGACTTCCGGCATTTCCGCATGGACCGGATCAGCAGCCCGGAAGTTGTCGCGGAGACATCTTTCCGGCGCCGATTTGTGCCCTTTGACGATGGCGTGTCTCCCGTCCGCGGTCAGCCGCGCCAAGCCTGACTGGGCGCGCAAGAAGACGGGGCAGCACCGGACGCGCGTCTTGTAGCTGGTTCCACTGCCACCAGTTCCGCTCGAGTTCGGGGCGCAACTGGCGGTCGATCAGCCCGGCGTCGTAGGCGGATGCATGACGCGGGTCATCCTTGGCGACAATTTCAATGACCATGGTGCCGCCGGCCTTGGTGATCGTATCAATCTGGGGCGCCTCGTATTTGGTCGATGTGCCACCGAACCAGCCGTCACTCGTGGCCGCGCTGCCGCCGGAGCTCTTGAATGCCGAGGACGTTGCGATGTCTTCGCCCAAAATCACGAAGCGATCGCGTCCGCTGGCAAGTGTCAGTTCTGATGCGCGCAACAGCGCGAAATTCTGCACCATTTCGCGCGTGGTGTTTTCATTGCCCCGAACGTTGATGCGATGGACAAACTCGGAGACGCGCAGATCGGTGTAGCCGCCATCGCCACTCATGGGGCCATATGTTGTCGCGCAAGCGCTGGTGGCCAGGGCGACCAGAAAAACGGCGACTGCCTTAGAAACTGGAAAATACACGTGCTGCTCCAAACTGGTGGCTTCGCTGCTCGAAACCGACCGGCATGTTTAGGGCATCGTGCGTTTGGCAGTAGTCAGGATTTTTCCGATAGACATTCCGTGATTAGCCAAAGTGCGCGCAGAGCCAGTGCGGCTCGCACGGGATCAGTAGTCACGGCCCCTTTCGGCGCTGGTGGGCTCAATAAGGTGTTCCAGATCGGTCCGAAGTACCGCAACGATACCGGCTGCGCGATAGTCGATTTCGGCATTGCCTTGGATGCTTGCTGACAGGACGCGCTCGATCATGCGCGATCCAAAGCCGCGCCGCGTGGGACTGGCGACGGGTGGCCCGCCGCTCTCGGTCCAGACCAACTCGAACTTGCCGCCATCAATTGTCCAGTTGATGGTGACATCACCGGTATCGCTGGACAGTGCGCCGTACTTAACCGCATTGGTCGCCAGCTCATGCATGGCAAGCGCAATGGCTGTTGCCGCACGCGAGGAGACTTCGACTTCGTCACCGCCCGCATGGATGCGCGTGGACCCACCACTATCGAAAGGCGCGGTGGCTGAGGCGACGATGTCGGCGAGGCGCGCCTGTGCCCAACCGCGATCGGTCAGCACATCGTGCGCGCCGGCGAGTGCCTGGAGGCGCTGCGTGATGGTGCTGGCTACGTCGGGGGAGACATCGGCACTGCGCAGGGACTGTCCGACAATGGACTGAACGGTGGCCAAGGTGTTCTTTACGCGGTGGCTCATTTCCTTGGTGAGCAGGTCTCGGTGGTTTTCCGCCTGCTTTCTGGCTGTAATGTCCTGCGACACGCCAGCCATCGAGATGGGTTTACCGTCAGCATCAAAGCGAGGTCTGCGCGCGAACCTCGATCCAGCGCAGTTCGCCAGACGGGGTACGAATTCGGTAATCGACTTCCAGATCACCACTGCCTGCCAGAGCCTGCTGGAAGGCATGGCGCCAGTGTTCGATGTCTTCGAGCAGAATGGCCGCCAGCAGGTCCTGATAGGTGAAGGTGTCCGAGGCCTCGCGGCCGAAATTGGCCTTGCATGGACCTGACGCGACGAGCCTCTGCTCGCTTAGATCAAGGGTCCAGGCCCCCAGTCGGCCGGCTGCAAGCGTGGATCTCAACCGGTCCTCGGACGCGGTCAGATCGCTTACGCGGCGCGATACCTCGCCCTCCAGAGCGTCGCGGTCCTGGGCGACACGGACCAGCCTCTCACGCTCTGGCGTGATGTCGAACTGCGATGCGAAATAGAAACTGAGTTCGCCTTCATTGAAGACGGGCGATACCAGCAGCCGGTTCCAGAAGGTGGTGCCGTCCTTGCGGTAGTTCAGCAGATCCAGCTCAATGGGCACACGACGCGCGATTGCCTCACGCATCCGCGTGACGTCCTGTGCATTGGTGCCTGCCCCCTGCAGAAACCGGCAATTGCGCCCCAGTGTTTCCTCGCGTGAGTAGCCCGTCAGTCTGGCGAAGGCGTCATTCACGAACACGATCGGGTTGTCTGGCTGGCGCGGATCGGTGATCAGCATGGGCATGCGCGTGGCGCGCACGGCAGCGGCGAACGGGTCCGTTCCACCGCGACCCTCGCGCTGAATTTCGAACTCAATCCGCCGCTCTTCATTGGTGTTGGTCATGGAATTCCCCTTGTCTGCAGCAGGGAAATCCCAGCATCGCCAAATCAACCAACGCATTTGATATGCGCCGAGTTCATCCTCGTCATATCAAAAAAGTCGTCAAGGCGCCGCTATGGGGCTGGCACCCCCAGATTTTGCCAATAAAAGAGGGGCTCGCGCACTGAAGTGCTTCCACGCGCCGCCGCCAAAATGTGAGGACGCGGCCTGACAATCGTCATGCGCACCCCTCCCTTTCAGGGAGCGGTGCGCTCGAGTTGAGGTCAGCCTGCCTGGGACATGAGTGAGGCATTGCCGCCAGCGGCCGTGGTGTCGATACACACATGGCGTTCGAGCAGCAGGCGGCTGGCATCGTCAGGAGAAGTCAGCAGCGGAATGAGGGCGCCCTCGCGTTCGCTCAGTGCGATGCGAATACGGCCCAGATCGGGGTCCTCAGCGAAATAGGCGACGGCATCGAAGCTGTCGCTGTCACGCAGGCCTTCAAGATCAAGCTCGGCCAGAAGGGCAGTATTGCCCAGGCTGGCGCAGATGACGGCCTGGGCCTGCTGATCGGCCGGAGTGGGGCCCAGGCAAAGCACGCGACCGCGCGGAGCCAGAATGCATGATGTTGCTCTCTCCGGTCGGGCCCGGCAGCACCACGGGGGCGCTATCGGTGGGGCCCGGCGCCGTGGTGAAGCGCTGCACATAGTGCGGCCCGCCCGCCTTGGGCCCGGTGCCCGAGAGCCCTTCGCCACCGAAAGGCTGGGAGCCAACCACGGCACCGATCTGATTGCGGTTGATATAGATATTGCCGGCCCGGACGGCACGGGACACGGCCGTGACGCGCGAGGAGATGCGGGTGTGCATACCGAAGGTCAGGCCATAGCCCGAGGCGTTGATGTCGGCGATGACTGCATCGATCTGGTCTGCCTTGAAGGTGGCGATATGCAGCACCGGCCCGAAGATTTCTTCGGCGATCTCAGCAATGCCGTTCACCTTGAGCACGGCAGGCGCGACATAGGTGCCGCCGACCGGTGCCTTCAAGTGATGAATCAACTTGCCCGCCTTGGTGTAAGTGTCGATGTGCGCTTGAATTTTTGCCCGAGCGGGCTCGTCGATGACGGGACCTATATCGTTGGCAAGCGTCCAGGGATCGCCCAGCGTCAGCTCGTCCATGGCGCCCTTGAGCATCTCGATGGTGCGTTCGGCAGCATCTTCCTGCAGGTAGAGAATGCGCAGCGCCGAACAGCGCTGGCCGGCCGACTGGAAGGCCGATGCGATGATGTCGCGCACGGCCTGTTCGGGCAGTGCCGTGGAGTCGACGATCATGGCATTAAGGCCACCCGTTTCCGCCACAAGCGGCGCGGTGGCAGGCAGATGGGTCGCCATGGCCCGATCAATACGGCGCGCGGTGGGCAGCGAGCCGGTAAAGACCACGCCGGCAATGGCCGGGTTGGAGGTGAGTGCGGTGCCCACCTCACCCGCACCGGGAAGCAATTGCAGCGCATCGGCCGGAATGCCGGCCTCATGCAGCAGCTGGACCGCGCGGAAGGCGATTAGCGGGGTTTGCAGGGCGGGCTTGGCCAGCACAGGATTGCCGGCAACCAAAGCAGCTGCGATCTGGCCGGTGAAAATGGCCAACGGGAAGTTCCAGGGCGAGATGGCGGCAATGGGGCCGCGGGCGCTGGCCAGCGGCAGCAGTTCGGCCTGTTCGGCATAGTAACGCAGGAAGTCGACGGCTTCGCGCACCTCGGCAATCGCGTCGGCCCAGGACTTGCCGGCCTCGCGGGCCAGCAGGGCGAACAATTCGGCGCTGTGGGTTTCGTAGAGGTCAGCCGCGGTGCGCAGGGCGGCAGTGCGGATGCCCACAGGGGTCTGGGACCAGTTGGCGGCGACTGCAGCATCGATGGCGGCGGCGACGTCATCGGTGGTGGCATCGGTGACGCTGCCGATGGTGTCGGTGTGTCTGGCCGGGTTGATCATGTTCACAGGCGTCCCGGCCTCTTTGCGCAGGGGCGCGGTCAGCGGGGTCGCGTGCCATTTGGTGGTCGCGAAGGCATCGCGGGCGGTCTGCATGGCCGGGAAGGCGACGGGGTCGGTCAGATCAAGGCCAGCCGAATTGACGCGCTCGCCAAAAATGGCCGATGGCGCGGGAATGACGGGGTTGGGGATGGCATCGCCCAGCGCCAGTGTCTTGGCAATGGGGTCTTCGGCAACGGCGGCGGCCGGAATGTCCTCATCGGCAATCTGATAGACAAAAGAGCCATTGGCCCCGTTTTCAAGCAGGCGGCGAACCAGATAGGCCAGCAAATCCTTGTGGGCACCGACGGGGGCATAGATGCGGGTGCGGGTGCCCGCAGTGGTGCGCAGCACATCCTGCAGCCGTTCCCCCATGCCATGCAGACGCTGGAATTCGAAGGTATCGGTGCCCTGCCCGATTTCCTCGGCCAGATGCAGCACGGCGGCAGCGGTATGGGCGTTGTGGGTGGCGAACTGGGGATAGATATTCTTGGCGGCAAACAGTTTGCGCGCTGCGGCGATATAGCTGATGTCGGTTGAGGCCTTGCGGGTAAAGACCGGGTAGTCGGGCAGACCCTGGACCTGGGCGCGCTTGATCTCGGCGTCCCAATAGGCGCCCTTGACCAGTCGCACCATGATGCGGCGATCAAGCGCCCTGGCGGTGGCATCGAGCCAGTCGATCAGCGGCAGGACGCGCTTGCCATAGGCCTGCACAACCACACCAAAGCCATCCCAGCCCGCCAGTTCGGGTGTAGCGAGGACTTCAGCAATGATGTCGAGCGACAGATCGAGCCGGTCGGCTTCTTCGGCATCGATGTTGAAACCGATATTGGCGTTCCTGGCGGCAACAGCCAATTTACGAGTCAGATCAACCAGTTCGGTCATGACGCGGTCGCGTTGCGCGAACTCATAGCGCGGGTGCAGCGCCGAAAGCTTGACCGATATGCCGGGATTGTCGCGCACGCCGCCGGGTTTGGCATTGGGCGCCAGGCGGGCGATGGCATTGGCATAGGCGTCGAAATAGCGAGCGGCATCGGCGCTGGTGCGGGCGGCTTCGCCCAGCATGTCATAGGAATAGGTGTAGCCGTTGGATTCCTGCTTTTTGGCGCGGGTGACGGCTTCCTCAATGCTGCGGCCGAACACGAACTGGCTGCCGAGCAGGCGCATGGCCTGCCCCACTGCGGTGCGGATTACCGGCTCGCCCAGACGCGCCACGGCGCGGTGGAATGCCGACCGGGGCGCCACTTCCGGATCGCCCAGCACCTCGGCAGTGAGGCTGAGCGCCAGCGAGGAGAAATTGACCAGATGATTGGAGGAAGCGCCGAAATGCCCGGTCCAGTTGGAGCCACCGACCTTGTCGTGGATCAGTTCATCAACGGTTTCGGAATCGGGGACGCGCAGGAGCGCTTCGGCCAGCGACATCAGCGCCACGCCCTCATCGGTGGCCAGGCCATATTCGGAGAGGAAGGATTCCATCAGGCCCAGGCGATTGCCCTTGCGCACCGTGGTGACCAGTTTTTCGGCGCGGGTCGAAATGGCGGCGCGGGCCGCATCATCAAGCCGGGTGTCAGCGATAAGCTGGCGGACCAGCAGCGTTTCATCGGCAAGATTGAGCGCGCGCAGCGACTGGCGGGCAACGGCGATGGCCGCAATGGGGCTGGACTGGGTCATGCTGATGTCTCCGCAGTGAAGCGCGGCGAGCATGTCTCAGATGGATCGCGGCCTGCGCCGGGATGACACGGTGATAGATGCAAAAGCCCGCTGATTATGAGACCGAGAGTGACACAACTCGATCAGGCCTTTCGCCTATTTGCATAGCCGGAGGGGCAGCGCTGATGTAAAGTGCCGTCGATCAGCAGGACAATCGCCCATGAAAACTGTGACCTACGAGACTCTGGACCAGATCGACCGCCATATCCTGGATATTCTGGCGCAAGACGGCCGGATCAGTGTTGCCGAGTTGAGCCGTCGGGTGAATTTGAGCAAGACGCCCTGTCAGGCGCGGATCACCCGGCTGGAGAAGGCGGGCTATATTCTGGGCTATCGCGCGGTGATCGATCCGCGACGGCTGGGACTGCCGCATGTGGCGTTTGTCGAGGTGAAACTGAGCGACACGCGCAAGGCAGCGCTGAATGCCTTCAACAAGGCGGTGCGGGCAATTCCCGAGGTGGAACAAGCCCATATGATCGCTTCGAGCTTTGACTACCTGCTCAAGGTGCGCACCAAGGATATTGCCGGCTATCGCGAGGTGCTGGGCGAACGCATTTCGGCGCTGCCACATGTGGCCCATACCAGCACGCATGTGTCGATGGAGGCGGTGAAGGGGGACGAGGAGTAGTCGCTCCTCACGCGGCAGGCTCTCCATGATCTCGGCCCTGTAATATCCCCCTCCCAGCCTCCCCCATCAAGGGGGAGGTGCCGTTTAGTGTGTGAGCCACGATTGTGCCCAAGAGTGGAGCCCACCTCCCCTTGATGATGGAGGCAGAATGGGATGAGGCAGCGCCTAGGAGGTTCCTAAAAGGGGCACCTCTCGCGAGGCGCCCCAAGTCATTTTTAGCAGCTCGTCCTACTCAGCGATCTGGGCGTCGCGGAAGTATGGGACGTTCAATGTCGAGCGCCAGAAGCCGGTCACTTCAGGGCTCATCATCATGTAGTTGTTGCGGTGATACTGCGGCAGGATGGCGTGGTCATTCATCAGAATGGCTTCGGCCTTGCGCATCTCGGCTAGCGATTCCGCTTCGTCGCCCGTGGCCTTGGCCGCTGCGATGGCAGCGTCGTAATCGGCGTTGGACCAGTTGCCCAGATTGTTGGGGCTACCGGTGACGAAGTTGTCGAGGAACGTCATGGGATGCGGATAGTCAGCGCCCCAACCCATCTGGGCGATCTGGTACTCGACCTTCTGCACTTCAGGGTAATAGACCTGCCATTCGGACGCCTGGATATTGACGTCAATGTTGAGGTTCTGCTTCCACATCTGCTGGATGGCTTCGAGCAGCTTTTCGATTGGCGGGGAAGAATAGGTCACGAACAGGGTTTCGGGGAAACCTTCGCCATCGGGGTAACCCGCTTCGGCCAGCATGGCCTGGGCTGCTTCGATCTCGGCGGCTTCGCCCAGACCGAAGGTATCGCGGCCATCGGTGAATTCTTCGCCGGCAATGGTCATGCCGGGAGGCACCAGGCCAAGGGCGGGAATGTCAGCAGACTGCAGCACGAACTCAACGATCTCTTCGCGATCGATCGCCATTGAGAGGGCTTCGCGAACCTTGAGATTATCAAGTGGGGCCTGATGGGTGTTGAAGAAGGCGTAGGTGGTGCCGAGGGCCGGAACGACCATGAAGGCGTCAGATTCAACCGAGAGGCGGGGAATTTCCGGAGCCGGAACAGATTCGATGCCATCGACATCACCAGCTTCCATGGCAGCCAGAGCCGTTGCGGGATCTGGGATGAGACGGAAGGTCAGCTTGTCGAGGCTGACGGCATCAGCGTCGTAATATTCGGGGTTCTTTTCAAACACGACTGACTCGCCCTGATTGAACTCGGTGACGCGGAAAGGACCGGTGCCGATGAAGGTCGCTGGATCACGCGTCCAGCCTTCTGGATCGGCTTCAACAACGTCCTGACGGACGGGGAAGAAGGTGGTGTAGGTCAAAAGCTGCATCATGTAGGGGACGCGGGCCTTGAGAGTGAAGGTCAGCGTCTTGTCGTCGGGAGCCGAGATGGCAATGTCGCCGACGCCATCAGCATTGTAGGCCTCTTCGGCGCCAACGATGGAATAGAGCATGGCTGCGTTCATCGCGCCGGTCGCAGGGTTGAGCACGCGGTCCCAGGCGTAGACGAAGTCACCCGCGGTGACGGGCTTGCCGTCTGACCAGTTGGCGTCGCGCAGGTTGAAGGTGTAGGTGAGGCCGTCTTCGGAGACGTCCCAGCTCTCGGCAAGAGCGGGTACGATATTGCTATCGGCATCGAAGCGGACCAGGCCTTCAAAGGTATTGCCGATGATGGGCGCGGCAAAGGTTTCAGCCGTGGTGCCGGGATCGTATTTGGCGGATTCATTGTTGACCACATAGGTCAGTTCACCAGCGGCGAAGGCGCCGGCAGTGGAAGCAAGGAATGCCGCTGTGAGCAGTGGCAGAAAGTGCTTGGTCATGCTTTCTCTCCTTTTTCGGGCAGGGTCTCCTCCCTGTCCATTGGTTATCTTGAGGGCAGCTTAGGCTGCCTTTGGCGTGGCCGCATCACCGGCGTAGTGGCAGGCGGCAAGGTGCCCCCCGCCAATGTCTCTGAGTTCGGGTTCCTGACCGACGCACAGCTCTGTGGCGAGCGGGCAACGGGTACGGAAACGGCAGCCACTGGGAATGGCCATGGGGCTGGGAATTTCGCCGCGCACCGGATCGGCCGGGCGGGTCGCCGTCGGATCGGGCACGGGAATGGAGGCCAGCAGCGCCTGGGTATAGGGGTGGCTGGGACGCGCATAGAGATCGGTATTGGAGGCCAGCTCAACGA
Organism: Devosia sp. J2-20; assembly: GCF_055808475.1. Classification (NCBI taxonomy): domain Bacteria; kingdom Pseudomonadati; phylum Pseudomonadota; class Alphaproteobacteria; order Hyphomicrobiales; family Devosiaceae; genus Devosia; species Devosia sp. J2-20. The sequence continues at coordinate 2,434,725 of NZ_CM147870.1, forward strand.
TCTTGCCCAGATACATCACGCCGATGCGGTCCGAGATGTGGCGCACCATGCTCAGATCATGGGTGATGAACAGATAGGTCAGGCCGAGTTGGTCCTGCAGGTCTTCAAGCATGTTGACGACCTGGGCCTGCACCGAGACGTCGAGTGCCGAAATGGGTTCGTCGCAGATGACCAGTTCGGGCTCAAGCGCGATGGCGCGGGCGATGCCGATGCGCTGGCGCTGTCCACCGGAGAACTCATGGGCAAAGCGATTGGCATGATCGGGATGCAGGCCGACGCGCGCGAGCAGATCCATCACCCTGGCTGTGCGGCTTTCGGGCGTACCGATCCTGGCAATTTCCAAGGGCTCGGCGATCAGGTCACGCACGGTCATGCGGCCATTGAGCGAGGCGTAGGGATCCTGAAAGATCATCTGCACGCGACGCCGGAACGGAGTGAGGTCGCGCTCGGAGAGGTTGGCGATGTCCTGACCGTCAAATACCATTTCGCCCGAGCTGGGCTGGTAGAGGCGGATCAGGGTGCGGGCGAGTGTGGACTTGCCGCAGCCAGACTCTCCGACCAGGCCGAGAGTTTCGCCACGCCTGATATCGAGATCGACGCCATCGACGGCGCGCAGGATCGGCTTGGGGCCGAACAGCTTGCGACCGACGGTGAAATGTTTTTTCAGATTGCGGATGGAGACGAGTGGGGCTTCGGTCATTGGGCGGCCCCTATTGCTGCTTTTGGGCGAACCCGACCTCGTGATCCCACGGACCTAGTGTGCGGGGAGGACACCCCCTCCCGGCCTCCCCCATCAAGGGGGAGGTGTTGCATCGCGTTGTTGGCAACTGAAACGGTCATGCGGCCACCTCGTTGACGCCGGGGACGCAGGGGGCGTTGGGGTGGTGGAGCCAGCAGCGGGCGGCCTGGGCCTCACCGAACAGGGGCGGCAGTTCGGCCTGACATTGAGCCATGGCGTGCGGACAGCGGGCGGTGAAGGGGCAGCCGGCGGGCGGATGGGCCATATCGGGCGGGGCGCCGGGAATGGGGGTGAGGCGCTGGTGGCTGTCGTCACGCAGATCAGGGACCGACGCCAGCAGGCCTTGAGTGTACGGATGGCGCGGGGTGGCAAAGATGGGCCGGACCGGGCCGGTTTCCATTACCAGACCGCCATACATGACCACGATACGATCGGTGACTTCGGCGATGACACCCAGATCATGGGTGATCAAGATGACAGCCATGCCCAGCCGCTGTTGCAGATCGCGGAGCAGACCCAGGATCTGGCGCTGGATAGTGACATCGAGGGCGGTGGTGGGTTCGTCGGCAATCAGGAGCTTTGGGTCGCAAGCGAGGGCGATGGCAATCATGACGCGCTGGCGCATGCCGCCGGAAAATTCGTGCGGGTAGGATTTGAGGCGTTCGGCCGCCGAGGGGATGCGCACCAGTTCGAAGAGTTCAATGGCGCGGGCGCGGGCCTCGGCGCGACTGGCCTGACGATGGCGCAGAATGGTTTCGATGACCTGCTCGCCCACGCTAAGGGTGGGATTGAGGCTGGTCATGGGATCCTGAAAGATCATGCCGATGCGATTGCCGCGAATGTCGCGCAGATCGGCTTCATCTAGCTGCATCAGATCCTTGCCGTCAAAATCGACGGCACCACCGATGACACGTCCCGATGCCTTGAGCAGGCGGAGAACGGACATGCAGGTGATGGATTTGCCCGAGCCGGATTCACCGACAATGCCGAGGATTTCGCCAGGATAGACATCGAAGCTGACACCGCGCACGGCCTGCACTTCGCCGCGCTGGGAAAAGAAGGAGGTTTTCAGATCGCGGACGGAGAGGACGGGTTCACCCGTTTGCGGAACACTCATTTGCGGAATCTTGGATCAAGCGCGTCGCGCAGACCATCGCCCAGGAAATTGAAGGCGAACATGGTCAGGGAGATGGCGGCGGCAGGGAAGAAGAGCTGATGCGGATAGGCGCGCATGGTTTCGACGGCCTCGGAAGTCAGCGTACCCCAGCTGGCCAATGGCGGGGTAACGCCCAGGCCGATGAAGCTCATGAAGCTTTCGATAAAGATGGCCGAGGGGATCAGCATGGTCAGGGTGACGATGATGGGCCCGATGGAGTTGGGCAGCAGGTGCTTGGTCAGGATGCGCGATGTGCCGGCGCCCATGGTGCGGGCGGCAGCGACGTAGTCCTGGCTCTTGAGGCTGAGTATCTGGCCGCGCACGATGCGGGCCATATCCACCCAGAACACCGATCCAATGGCGATGATGATGGAATAGAGCCCAGAGTCGAAAACCACCATGAGCAACACGACATAGAGGGTCAGCGGAATGGTGGAGATGATTTCGACGATGCGCATCATCACCGCATCGGTCTTGCCACCGATATAACCGGACAGACCGCCATAGAAGATGCCGATGAAGAAGTTCACCAGCGTCGCGACAAAGGCGACGGTCAGAGAAATGCGGGCACCATAAAGCTGACGCACCAGCACATCGCGGCCCAATTGGTCGGTGCCAAACAGATAGGTGCGGTTCCAAGACCAGCCCGATGGCGTGATGGTGTCGCCATCGACACTGACGATCCTGGGCGGCAGGCTGGAATAGTCGAGACTGATATCGGTATCGCCGAAGGTGAAGGGCTGGGCCTTCTTCTTCATGTCCTTGCGGCCACCGCGAATGAGGCCGAGAACATGGCCTTCGGCGTCGACTTCATAGAGGTTGAAATTGGAGGCGTTGAGGAAGAAGCGGGTTGCGCCCCCCTGCCCGTCATCAATGGCGTAGGTTTCAAAGGCTGGCGGAATATTGGCCAGCTTGAGGTTCTGCTCGAAATAGCTGAAGGGACTGAACAAGGGGCCGAAAATGGCGCCAAGGATCAGGGCGATGATGAAGCCAAGCGCGATCACCGCGGGCTTGTTGGCCCAGAGGCGGCGGCGGGCATCCTGCCAATAGGTCAGGCTGGGCGCAGAAATGGCTGCCTCGGCATCGCCCGGCCCCAGCTTTTCCCACATGTGCGGGGCAATGGTGTGTGGCTGATCGGTCATGCTGCGGCCTTGGACAGTTTGATGCGCGGGTCGAGCACGGCATAGAGCAGGTCAACGATCAGGATCATCACCATGAGCGCGGCGGCGTAGAAGATGGTGATGCCCATAATGGCGGTATAATCGCGATTGGTGATCGAGAGCACGAACTGCCGGCCGATGCCGGGCAGCGCAAAAATCTGCTCGATGACGAAACTGCCGGTGATCAGATTGGCGACGACCGGACCCAGCACGGTGACAACCGGCACCAGCGAATTGCGCAGGCCATGCTTAAACAGCACCTGGCCGGGACGCAGGCCCTTGGCACGCGCGGTGGTCATGTAATCCTGCTCGAAGGTTTCGAGCAGCGAGGAGCGCGTCAGGCGAGCAACAAACGAGATCCAGAACCCCGACAGGGCAAAGACCGGCAGGAAATAGCCGCGCCAGTCATCAAGCCCGAAGGTGGGCACCCAGCCCAGACGCAAGGCGAAGATGTAGAGAGTGACGGTGGCGATGACATAGCTGGGGATGGCCACGCCAATGGTGGCGATCATCATCACAACGGTATCGGGCCACTTATTGCGGTTAAGCGCGGCGATGATGCCCAGCGGAATGCCCAGGGCGATGACGCAGATGATGGCCAGCAGGCCCGTCTGCATCGTAACCGGCAGGCCATTGGCGATCATGGTGTTGACCGACACGCCCGGGTATTTGAACGAGGGCCCCAGATCAAAGCTGAGCACGCCCTGAAGATAGTTCAGGTATTGCACCCAGATAGGTTGATCGAGGCCATATTTGGCGTTGAGCGCGGCGGCAATTTCGGGCGCCAGCATACGCTCGGACACGAATGGCCCACCGGGCACGGCATGCATCAGGAAAAAGGTCAGGGTGACGATGGCCCAAAGGGTGACCAGCATCATGCCCAAACGTTGAAGGAGAAAGCCCGGCATATCAGACACACCCAAGGGGTGCTGAAGACGGCAGACCGGCGATACGCAATGGGCTCAACATAATTTGTATTGCAGCACCAAAAAATTTTACTGCAAGCGCCTTCGCGGCAATTTCAGTCCTTAATGTGCGTTTTCAGAAAACGCCCCTAAAGCTGAAAATGATTACGCAAAATCAGAAAGACTGCCGTTGCCGGGACGATCAGGTCTGCGGCCCTGGCGACCGCATCGGGGCCATAGCTGCCCTCGGCATCGAGCGCGTTGATCGTACCGAGCAATTGATTGCCCGCCATGACCGGAATGCTGATCGAGGCATCGCAGCCCAGGGTGCGGATCAGTTGGAGATCCGGGAAATTGCCTTCCATCTCGGCTGCGGAGTTGATCGCCGTGATCCGGCGTTCGGTCTGCATGGCGCGGAACCAGTCATCCATGACAATGGGCTTGGTGCCCAAAAGGGCAAAGACATCTGGATGGCTGGAATAGACGCGACGGACGTGACCGGCATCCATATTGATCGCCGTGAGCGTGAACAGGCGCACGCCGATCACCGCCCGGGCGAGCTGGTGCAGGGCTGCGCCGGTTTCTGCGGGATCGTCATAGCGCGCGAGGCGCTCTTCGAAATCACGGAAATGCTGGCTCATGCGCGCAGACGTTCATCGGCGGGAATGGTGTCAGCCCAGATCACGCAATCGCGCCCGTTTGCCTTGGCTGCATAGAGGCGATTATCGGCAATCTGCATCAGCAGACCGGAGGGTTCTTCGCCCTGCCCGGTGGCCAGACCAATGCTGACGGTAACGCCGAGGCCCGCGCCAAGGTCGGACCAGTCAATCGAACTGATGGCGATGCGAATGCCCTCGCAGAAGGCCACTGCGGACTGCTCGGGCACATTGGGGAAGACCAGGGCAAATTCTTCGCCGCCCAGACGGGCCGCATGACCATGCGGGCCCAGCTGATCAACCAGTGTCCGCGCCACGCGCTGCAGCACTGCATCGCCCACGATGTGGGAGTAGCGATCATTAATGGTCTTGAAGTTGTCGAGATCGACGATGGCCGTCGAAAAGGCGGTGCCGGCAAGCCGGTTGAGGATCTGATCAAAGCTGCGGCGATTGGCAATGCAGGTGAGCGGATCGCTGAGGGCCTGATCGGCCAACACGGCGGCGCGGTCGCGCCAAAGATCTGTCTCGGAGCGAATGGACGCCACCCGGGCGCGCCGCTGGGCGGTCTCGCCGGACTGGCGCACATAGAGATTGTGGAAGCGCTTGAACTGTACCAGCGCTGCTGAGGTGTCACCCCTGGCCTCAAGGATTTCGGCGAGCTTGGCCACGGCGTTGGTCTGGTGATCGATAAGCCTGGTAGTGTCGGCCAGCTCTACTGCCTCAGTGGCGCTGACCAATGCCTCATCGAGCCGACCGGCACGGAACAGAACATCGCCCAGCGTATAGAGATAGTGGATGCGCAGCCCGGTGCCGGGCGCGTCGTTGAGCTCAACGCACTGCGCCAGAACCTCCAGCGCCAGATCGAAGCTACCCTGCAGCGCCAGCAATTCCGCCTTGTTACCCAAGGCTGCGCGCAGGGTCCAGGCATCGCCGCTATGACGGGCCTGCTCAATTGACTCATTGGTGAATTCGATGGCCGCCTCGCGTTCGCCCATGGCGCGATCAGGTTGCCCCAGAGACCCTGCCTCCTCGGCCATCTTGGCGTGGCAGAATCCCAGATTGAGCAGGTAGTAGCCGGCAGCGCCGCCATTTTTCTGCTGGGTGGCGATAGCGACGGCCTGTTCGACCAGATTGGCGCCCAACTCGCTCTCGCGGCAGACCGTGAGCACGATGCCCTTGGCATTGAGCGCAAAGGCCTGCATGGGCGCGTCGTCGCTGGCCTGGGCAATTTCCACGGCCATGGTGGCAAGATCATAGGCTTCATCGCTGAAGCCAAGATCGAGGAAGAGGATGGATTCAACGGCCATGGCGCGGGCCATTTCAAGCCGGTTGCCCAGACGCTCCCAGAGCCATTTGGCCCCCATGGCGCATTCCAGACCCTGTTCGGCATCACCGATGCGGTAGCAGCTCCAGGCCATTTCGCACAAAGCGGCGGCCATGAAATCGCTGTCGCCAGCAGCCTCGGCCCGAGCATAAACCGTTCGAAACGCCGCCAAAGCCTGCTCGCCCCGCCCGGCTCGCAACAGGCGCGTGCCCCGGATAAACTCGTCAGCGATGGCAGCTCCAGGATCAGTCATGGGGCGCTCGACGTGGTAACCGTCTGTAGCTTAACCAGATTCTCTGGCGAAACTCCTAATGCCTGCAGCAAAAATCTCTGTTTATCTGAGAAATTTCGGTCAGGACGCCGCAAACAGCTGCCAACGACGGGGCCTGAAGGCAATGCGGCTGCTCTCGATTGCGGCGTGATCAAAGGGCAAATCGATCTCGGCGTGATGTCCGCCATCGAGCGCCAGTTCGACACGACGGGTGCCTCCCACCCGGCGACTGGCGGTGACCGTGCCCAGCAAGGACGGCCCGCTATCGACCAGATCAACATCATGGGGACGGAAGAACAGACGCGCATTGGCCGGAGCGCTGGTGTCGGCCGGCAGACCGATGGACTGGCCGTCAAAACGTAGTTCGCCACCTGTCATGGTGACAGGCAGTTGGCTGGACTCCCCGATGAAACCAAAGACGAAGGGCGAACCCGGCGTGTCGTAAATGGTGTCGGGGTCGCCAACCTGTTCGATCTTGCCCTGGCTCATGACGCAGAGGCGGTCCGAGAGTTCGAGGGCTTCTTCCTGATCATGGGTGACAAAGACCGTGGTGTGACCGGTGCGATCATGCATTTCACGCAGCCATTTGCGCAGCTCGCGACGGACCTGAGCATCGAGCGCCCCAAAGGGTTCGTCGAGCAGCAACACGGCTGGCTCAATGGCCAGTGCGCGGGCCAGAGCGACGCGCTGACGCTGGCCGCCCGAAAGCTGGTTGGGGTAGCGCTTTTCAAGACCCGAGAGCTGCACCAGATCAAGCAGTTCGAGGGCGCGGCGGCGGATTTCACCGGCTGGTGGCCGGGTTGAGCGCGGCCGCACCTTGAGGCCGAAGGAGACATTTTCGAGAATGCTCATATGGCGGAACAACGCATAGTGCTGAAACACAAAGCCGATATTGCGCTGCTGAACGCTCCATTCGGAGGCATCGGTATCGCCGAAGAAGACGCGGCCGCTGGTGGGCACTTCGAGGCCGGCGATCAGGCGCAACAGCGTGGTCTTGCCTGAACCGGAAGGACCGAGCAGCGCAATCAACTCGCCCGAGACGATATCGAGCGAGACATCGTGCAGCGCCGGGAAGCGATCGAATTCCTTGCGCACATTGGTGACGCGAACATCCATGTCCAGACTTCCTATCGATGGCCGCCAGCGGCGATTTCGGCGCTGAAGCGCCATTCAAGGACCGATTTGAGCACCAGAGTGACCAGTGCCAGCAAGGCCAGCAGAGAGGCCAGGGCGAAAGCGGCGGTGGCGTTATATTCGTTGTAGAGCATTTCGACCTGCAGCGGGATGGTGGTGGTCTGGCCGCGGATCTTGCCTGACACCACCGCAACAGCACCAAATTCGCCCATAGCGCGGGCATTGCACAGGAGCACGCCATACAGCAGGCCCCATTTGATATTGGGCAGGGTGACGCGGAAGAAAGTCTGCCACCCATTGGCACCCAATGACAGCGCGGCTTCCTCGTCACCGGTACCCTGATCCTGCATGAGCGGGATCAGTTCGCGGGCCACGAAGGGAAAGGTGACGAAAATGGTGGCAAGCACAATGCCAGGCAGCGCGAACAGCACTTCGATGCCATAGCTCTTGAGAAACGGGCCGAGCACGCTCCCCGCCCCGAACAGCAGGACGAATACCAGACCGGAAATGACCGGCGATATCGAGAATGGCAGATCGATCAGAGTGATCAGAAAGGCCTTGCCGCGGAACTCAAACTTGGCGATGGCCCAGGAGGCGGCAAGGCCAAACACCAGATTGAGCGGCACTGCAATCAGCGAAACCAGCGCCGTTAGGCGAATGGCGGCCTGGGCATCCTTGCTTGAGAGCGCTGCCAGGAAGGTGCCGACGCCTTTGGAAAAGGCTTCGTGAAAGACGGCATAAAGGGGCAGCAGCAGGACCAGCGCCATGAAGGCCATGGCGATGGCGATGAGCAGCCAGCGCATCGCGCGGCTTTCGCTGGTGGGGTTGGCGCGCGAGGAACGCGCAGAAAGCCTAGTGGCCATAGCCATATCTCCGCCGGCTCCAGGCCTGAATGAGGTTGATCGCAAACAGCAGGGCAAACGAGATCAGCAGCATTACCGTAGCGATCACGGTGGCGCCGACATAGTTGTATTCCTGCAGGCGGATAAAGATCAGCAGCGGGGCGATTTCCGAAACATAGGGAATATTGCCGGCAATGAAGATGACTGATCCAAACTCACCGACGCCCCGGGCAAAGGCCAGCGCGAAGCCGGTCAAAATGGCTGGAGTGAGACTGGGCAGGACAACTCGGGTGACTGTCTGGAAACGGTTGGCACCGAGGGTGGCACTGGCCTCTTCGACCTCGTGGCTGACCTCTTCAAGAATGGGCTGGATGGTGCGCACGACAAAAGGGAGCCCGATGAAGATCATGGCGATGACAATGCCAGCGGGCGTATAGGCAATGCGCCAACCGAGCGGGGCCAGCAGCGCGCCAATGGTGCCGTTGGGCGCGTAGATGGCAGTCAGCGCGATACCAGCGACGGCGGTAGGCAGCGCAAAGGGCAGATCAATGACGGCGTCAAAGATTCGGCGGCCGGGGAAACGGTAGCGCACCAGCACCCAGGCGATCAGCGTGCCGAAGACGGTGTTGATCAACGCGGCGAGGATGGCCGTGACGAAGCTGACGCGTAGCGCGCCCAACACGCGCGGATCGGTGGCCGCCTGCCAGAAACCGCTGGGACCCAAGCCAGCTGAACGAATGGCCAGACCCAGCAAGGGGATAAGGATGATCAGGGAAAACCAGGTGGTGGTGAAGCCGAAGGTCAGCCCAAAACCGGGGATGACACTGGGCTGTCGAAAGCGCCATTTCGGGCGTAGGGCAGTCGCAGCGACGACAGACATGGGGAGCCTCCCATCCCAAAGGACAGCCAAACTCTACAAGATCAGTAGGCATTAACAAGCAGCGCCATGGCGTTTGCGTGGCGCACCGAGAAATATTGTGCTCAGCGGGTGGGTGTTTTGGGAATGGGGGTGTTTTTGGTGGCGATGCGCTTCGGAACCTCCTCTTGAGGAAGGTAACGGCTCGTTTGATGGACGCTACCAGTGACCTGGCCTGGGTCTAGTCCTGGGGCGGGGTCCAGAGTGGGGTCTCGCGTTCCAGCGGCGCCATGGCGGTAATGTCATTGCCGCGCCGCATGGCGATGTTCATGCGGAAGCTGTTGCCGATGCGCTCGGAGCGCTCGATGAAGAGTTGGGCGATATCGGGCGGACAGAGTTCTTCGGCCGTGCGCCGGAACAGGGCAAGCCAGCGCATGAAATGGGCATCGGAGAGTTCGGGAATGGCCATATGCTTGGGCATGGGCCGGCCGGCATAGCGGCCGGTGCCCAACAGCATGGAACTCCAGAAATCGGCAATGGTGGCCAGATGGCCCGGCCAGGCCTCGGGCGCAATAATGCGATTGAACACCGGCCCGATGACGGGGTCGCGGCGAGCATCGGCGTAGAAACGGTCCACCACGGCGCGGATCATGGCTTCATCGAGACCATCAGGGGTGTCCCAGCCAACGCGCTGGTGCTGGGTGCCGATGGGTGGTCGTGGATTGTCGGTCACTCAGACCTCCCGAATGGCGTAGCTGCAGCGGCGGCCGCCTGAAACAATGTGCTCATGGCGAGTGACTTCGACCTCGGGGCCCAGTACGGCGCGGAAGACATCGAGCTCGGCGCGACAAAAACCCTGACAGGCGGTGGCAGCGGCGCAGATGGGACAATGGTTTTCAAGCAGTAGAAGTGAGCCATCGGGCTCTTCGCGCCACTCGGCCATATACCCTTCCTGCGAGCGCAACTCAGTCAAGGTCGCGACCTTGTCGCGCAGGCCGGTGCGGTCAGCCATCGCGGCCTGGTAGGCTGCGTGGGTTTCGGCCTCACGCGTGGCAATAATGGTATCCAGAGCTCCCTCCCCCAGCGAACTGCGGACGATATCGAGCAATTGCACGGTCAGGGCCGCGTGCGTATCGGGGAAGCGGGCCTGAGCCGCGGAGGTCAACGCCCAACGCTGGGTAGGGCGACCGACGCCACTAGCCTGGCTGGTGGCTACCACCAGCCCCTCGTCGGCAAGCCGCGCCAATTGCTGGCGGGCGGCTTCGCCGGTCGTGCCCAAAATCTTGCCAATCGCGGCAGCCGACATGGCGCCATGCATCTTGAGCGCCATCAGCACACGTTCGGCCGGATTGCGCGGCGACCAGCCAAGATTGTCCGGCGCCGGGTTTTCCAAGGACTGACTTGACATATCTGGCTCAAAGGTTTTCAAAGTCATAACTTGGAAATTAAACCGCATGACGCTGAAACGCAAGTGCGTCCCGCCAACACCAGGAGACTGTCATGGCCTTTGAACTCCCCGCCCTGCCCTATGCCCATTCCGCTCTCGCCGACCGCGGCATGAGTCAGGAAACGCTGGAACTGCACCACGACAAGCATCACCAAGCCTATGTGACGGCGCTGAACGGCCTGGTGGACAAGAACGCCGATCTGCAGGGAAAATCGCTCGAAGAGATCATCACCCTCGCCAAGGACAAGGCCGATCTGGCGCCGGTGTTCAACAATGCCGGACAGCACTGGAACCACATCCATTTCTGGAATGCGCTGTCACCCAAGGGTGGCCAGCCTGGTGGCCGGCTTGAAGCCAAGATCATCGACGATTTCGGTTCGGTCGCCGCGTTCAAGGACGCTTTCAAGACTGCTGCGACGACACAGTTCGGATCGGGCTGGGCCTGGCTGGTGCTGGGTACGGACGGCAAGCTGAAAGCCACCAAGACCGCCAATGGCAGCAATCCGCTGGCGACGGGCGAAGGCAAGCCACTGCTTGGGCTCGATGTGTGGGAACACAGCTACTACCTCGACTTTCGCAACCGTCGTCCGGACTATGTCAGCAACTTCCTCGACACGCTGGCCAACTATGAATTTGCCGAAGCCAATCTGGGCTAAGGCCTGATGCGTAACAAATGCGGTGTCAAACTGGTTGGGGAGGCTCTTCGGCAAATCGCCGAGCGGGCCCAGGCTGCCGGGCTGGATGACACCGCGTTGGCGGGACGGTGCCGGCCATGACCTATGTGGTGACGGAAGACTGCATAGCCTGCAAGCATATGGATTGCGTGGCGGTATGCCCGGTTGATTGCTTTTACGAAGGCGAAAACATGCTGGTCATCAACCCGGACGAATGCATAGATTGTGGGGTATGTGAGCCCGAATGTCCGATCGAGGCCATCAAGCCGGATATGGAACCGGGCCTGGCACCGTGGATTGAACATAACAGGCAATATGCGCGGCTTTGGCCGAACATCACTGAAGTGGGCGTGCCGCCGGCAAATGCCGAGGCCATGGCGGGCCAGCCCAACAAACTCCGCGACCTGTTCTCGGAACAGCCCGGAGAAGGATCATGACGACACTGATGGCCGATTTTGAACTCCCCGATACCATGAAGCTGCGCCCGCCCCGCAATCCGGTGGTCGGCAATGCCGAATTCCGCTCGGCAATGGCAGCAATGGCCTCCACCGTCAGCGTGGTGACGGCACGTCGCGGCGATGAGCAGATCGGCCGCACCGTGACTTCAATGATGTCGCTGGCGATAAACCCGCCGACCATTCTGATTTCCATCGATATTATGAGCCGGCTGGCTGACATCATTGCCAAGACCAACGGGTTTTCCCTGGCGATGCTGGCCGATGACCAGCAAGAGGTCGGTAATGCCTTTGCCGGCGGAATGGAGCCGGAGCATCGCTTCGGTGTGGGCGAATGGTCACGCTGGCCATCAGGGCACCCAATGCTGCTCGGGGCGGTCACGGCTGTGGATTGCGATGTGGTTGGCGCCATCGAGACGGGCACCCATGTGCTGTTTGCCGGAGCGATTATCGAAGTGGAAACAACGACCAGTCGTTCCCCCCTGATCTGGCAGCGGCACCACTACCACACGCTGGGTGGGCTCGACTGAGCGCCGGCATGATGGCAAGCTGGGCGCAACGAATTGGCGAGGCGGCGGTTATTTCTTGCGCTGCTTTGAACTCAACCCACTCCCCAAAGGGAGACGCGCTTGCCCAGATACTACTTCCACTACCGCACCGATGACGAGTTGATCCGCGACGATGATGGCAGTGAGCTGCCAGATCTGGAAGCGGCGGAACACAATGCAGCGGCACTGGCCAAGGCGATTGTCGAACAGGCTGCCAATACCGGGGGCGATACCCGCGTACCGCGATCGATCGAGATCACTGACGCAGAAGGTGAAGAGCTGCTTTATCTGGTGTTTTGGGCCGGTCCCAAGCTAGGCTCAGACGATGATCCAGATGAGGACGCACCGGCGCCGCCAAGCAGTACGGTCCATTAGTCCCCAGGCAATGGTTGAAGAATACCTGGTGGGAATGCCGGCGGTCAAAAGTCAGTTGGCGTAGATCTGATCAAAGATACCGCCATCGCCGAAGAAGCGGGCCTGCGCATCGCGCCAGCCACCAAATTCTTCAATGGTCACAAGGTTGAGTTCAGCGAAGCGCGCGAGATCTTCGGGGGCTGCAAACTCGGGCTGCGACGGACGGAAATAGTGTTTTGCAGCAATGGATTGACCGACGTCTGAGTAGAGATAGTCGAGATAGCCCTGTGCCAAATCCCGGGTGCCGTTCGTATCAACATTGACGTCAACCAAAGCAATAGGCGGTTCGGCCAGGATCGAGACCGAAGGGGTCACGATATCGAAGGCGTCGGGTCCCAGTTCTTCAAGGGCAAGCCAAGCTTCGTTTTCCCAGGCCAACAGCACATCGCCAATGCCGCGCTGCACGAATGTGGTGGTTGCCCCCCGCGCGCCAGTATCGAGCACAGGAACGTGGCGATAGAGCTGACGGACGAATTCCTGCGCCGTGGCGTCACTGCCATCTGGCTGCGCCTTGGCCCATGCCCAAGCAGCCAGCAGGTTCCACCGTGCCCCGCCCGATGTCTTGGGATTGGGGGTGATCACTTCAACGCCCTCAGCAATCAGATCGCCCCAGTCGACGATGGCCTTGGGGTTACCCTTGCGGACGAGAAAGACGATGGTCGAAGTATAGGGTGCACTGTTGTTGGTGAAGCTGCCACGCCAGTCGGCATTGATCAGGCCAGCATCGGCAATGGCGTTGATGTCGCTATCGAGCGCCAGGGTGACCACGTCTGCATTGAGACCATCGATGACCGAGCGGGCCTGTGCGCCCGAGCCACCATGTGTGACCTGAACGGCAACGGTCTCACCGGTGGACTGCTGCCAGTGGTCGACGAAGGCCGCGTCGAAATCGGCATAGAACTCACGTGTGGGATCATAACTGACATTGGTCAGGGTGCGATCCTGAGCGTGGCTGGTGACTGAAAAGACCAGCACAAGCGAGGCAATCAGAGCAGCATAAGCAAGAATTCTGGACATGTAGGTCATTTGTGGTCTCCCAGGAGATCGCCTGATAAAAGACTACCACATTGGTGGGGTATTACAAGGTAAAGCGCCGCCACCGAAACGCCGCAATAGAAATGCTTTGCCTCGAACGCCGCCAAATCAGGAAAAAGCTCGCCAGAAGCCTACCAAAATGCGGCGCTGCGCAATCCCATTCCAGAACCTTACCGAGGTCCTAATTTTGGCGTCGCGTCATCTGCGCATCTTTGTGGGCTGATATTGGCAAAAGGGATGGCAGACAGAGCCGCATGTGATCCCTAGACTGGCAAGGCGAGCTGAGGAGTCGAAGATGAATTTGGTACAAGCGAACCGTCCTGCCCTGCTGGAGCGTGCGGCAGCCCTGGCAAGCGAAGACGCGGGGTTCGCCGAATTCCTGCGTTCGGCCGTTCTGGCGACCGATACCGAGGATCTGGCGCGACAGGCTCCTGATCGGTTCGAAGCGATCCTGCGCCAATCCTATGCGCATCTGAAAGCCTATAGCGGTACGGGCAGCAAGCTGAGCGTGACCGCGCCGACCCAGCCCGGCGAACCGCTGGTGCTTGATATCGTATCGCCCGACATGCCCTTCATCGTCGACAGCGCGCTGGCCGCACTACGCGCCGCAGGCGGCACGGTGCGGCTGTTTGCGCACCCGGTGGTTCGTGAACCCAGTGGGCGGGCGCTCAGCGTGCTGCATATTCACAGCGATCCCGTCAGTGATCTGGACGCCATGGTGAACGAGATCGACTCCACCATGGCCGAGGTGGGCCAGGCAGTGCGGGACTGGCAGCCCATGCTGGAGCGCCTGCGCAAGGCGATCAGCGCGCTGAGCGAACAGAAGTCGAGTCTGGCCGATGAACCCCTGCGGTTTCTCGACTGGCTGATCGAGCACAACTTCACTTTTTTGGGGATGCGCGACTACCGCATCGATGGCGAGACGCTGGCGCCGGTCGCCAAGAGCGGGCTGGGCATTCTGACCGACGGTGAGGTCAAGGTGCTGCGCAGTGGCCCGACTTTTGTTGAATCCACGCCACAGCACGCCGCCTTCATTGCCTCGAACGAACCGCTGCTGGTGACCAAGGCCAATGTGCGCGCGCGGGTGCATCGCCGCCAGCACATGGATTATGTGGGCATCAAGATCTATGACGGCGGCGGCAAGGCCGTTGGCGAGTTGCGCATTGTGGGGCTGTTCACATCGCAGGCGGAGGCCACGCCGCACACCGAAGTGCCGATCATCCGGCGCAAGATTGCCGAGGTGATGCGCAAGTCGGGCGTTGATCCGATCGGGCATGACGGCCGGGCGCTGCTGAGCGCGCTGGACAGCTATCCGCGCGACGAGCTTTTCCAGATCGGCGGCGAGCAGCTATTTGAATTCTCCACCGCGATTGCCGGCCTATATGACCGCCCCCGGGTGCGGGTACTGCCGCGTATCGACCGGTTCGACAATTTTGTCTCGGTGCTCGTTTATGTGCCACGCGACCGCTATGACGGCGCGGCTCGGGCGCGGATCACCCAGTATCTGGCCGAAGTCTATGATGGCCGGGTGTCAGCATTCTATCCGCATTTCCCCGAAGGCGAACTGGTACGGGTGCATGTGATCATCGGCCGAATTGCGGGAAAAACCCCGCAACCGAGCCGTGCAGAACTTGAAGCCAATGTTGACGCATTGACGAGCAATTTCGGCGACATTCTGATGGCCACGGCGACCGATCCGGCGGTGATGAGTGATTATCGCACGGCGTTCTCCGCAGCCTATCAATCGCGCAATTCCGCCGAGGATGCGCATGTCGATGTCGGGGTTCTGCATGAACTGGGCGAGAGCGCCCGGGTGGCCATCCGGCTGCGCAGCCGAGACGGCGCCGATGGCGCTCTCGGGCTGAAATTCTACCACCGCGAGCACGCCATTCCACTGAGTGACCGCGTGCCGATGATCGAAGCCTTCGGGTTCCGGGTGATCGACGAGCGCACCTATACGGTGACGCCACGGGACGGTGTAGAGCGCTATATCCATGACATGGTGCTGGCGCCCAGTGATGGCGTTGTGCTGGACCTTGATACGCGCGGACCAGCCGTCGAGGCCGGGCTGCTGGCTGTGTGGGACGGGCTGGGGGAGAGTGATCAGCTCAATACGCTGGTGACCCGCACGGCGCTGGGCTGGAACGATGCAGCCCTGCTGCGGGCATTGTCGCGCTATCTGCGGCAGATCGGGATTTCCTATTCGCAGCGCTATATCGCGCAGGTGCTGGTAAACCAGTCAGGCGCTGCCGAAGCGCTGGTGGGGCTGTTCAACGCGCTGCACGACCCTGACGAAACCAATCGGGACGCCAAGGCGGATGGGGCGCGCAAACAGATTGCGGCCGCACTCGATGCAATGGCCTCACTGGACGAAGACACCATCATCCGGCGCTTCCTCAATCTGATGGAAGCGGCGATCCGCACCAATGCGTTTCAGCGCGACCCGGAAGGCAATCGCATGCCGGCGCTGGCGATCAAGTTCGACAGCAGCATGGTCGAGGGCATGGTCGCGCCCCGTCCCTACCGCGAGATTTCGGTCTATTCGCCGCGGGTGGAAGGCATCCATATGCGCTTTGGAGCGATTGCGCGCGGCGGGCTGCGCTGGTCGGACCGGCCCGAGGATTTCCGCACAGAGGTGCTGGGGCTGGTCAAGGCGCAGCAGGTCAAGAATGCGGTGATCGTGCCGGTCGGTGCCAAGGGGGATTTGTGCCCAAGCGCCTGGTGGCCGGTATGCCGCGCGAGGCGTTTCAGGCTGAAGGCATTGCCAGCTACAAGATATTTATCGGCGCGCTGCTCGATGTGACCGACAATCTGGTCGATGGTGCAGTGGTACCGCCCCGCGCCGTGGTGCGACGTGATGGTGACGATCCTTATCTGGTGGTCGCTGCCGACAAGGGTACGGCAAGTTTTTCGGACACGGCAAACGGGATCGCCATCAGCCGGGGATACTGGCTGGGCGACGCCTTCGCCTCAGGCGGCTCTGCGGGCTATGACCACAAAAAAATGGGCATTACAGCACGCGGCGGCTGGGAGGCTGTGAAGCGTCACTTCCGCGAGATGGACCGCGATATCCAGCGCGAGCAGTTCACCGCTGTTGGCGTGGGCGATATGAGCGGGGACGTGTTCGGTAACGGCATGCTGCTGAGTGCGCAGACGCGGCTGGTGGCCGCGTTTGACCACCGCGATATTTTCATCGACCCCAATCCTGATGCAGCCAAGAGCCTGGCAGAACGGCACCGCCTGTTCGCCCTGCCCCGTTCAAGCTGGCAGGACTATGACAAGGCGTTGATCTCAAGCGGCGGCGGGATTTTCTCGCGCAGCATGAAGTCGGTGCCGCTGTCGGCCGAGATCAAGACGCTGCTCGGCATCACGGCCAATCACGCCACGCCCAATGAGGTGATCACCGCAATCCTGAAGGCCGATGTGGACCTGCTGTGGTTCGGCGGCATCGGCACCTATGTGCGCTCTGGCCTGGAAAGCAATGCCGAGGTGGGCGACCGGGCCAATGATGCCATCCGCATTACCGGTGGCGAGGTGCGGGCCAAGGTGATCGGCGAAGGCGCCAATCTGGGCGCCACGCAACGCGGACGCATCGAGTATGCGCTCAAGGGCGGGCGGATCAATACCGACGCCATCGACAACTCGGCCGGCGTGAACTCGAGCGATCTGGAGGTCAATATCAAGATCGCCGTCGCGCCCCTGTTGGCAGCTGGCACCCTTGGCATCGAAGCCCGCAATGCGTTCCTGGTGACCATGACCGATGAGGTCGCAGCGCTGTGCCTGCGCAATAACTACCTGCAGGGGCTGGCGATCTCGTTGGCAGAACGTGCCGGACTGGCGGAACTGCCGGACCACCGCGAACTGATCGAACGGCTGGAAGACCGTGGACTGCTTGATCGCGCCGTAGAGTTTCTGCCCAGTGATACAGTGCTGGAAAACCGGGTGGCGGCAGGCACGGCACTGGTACGGCCCGAACTGGCGGTGATCCTGGCCTATGCCAAGCTCACGCTATACGCGGATTTGCTGGACGGTCGCTCGATCGACAATGACTATCTGGCGGGTGAGCTCTATCGCTACTTCCCCGGCACGCTGCGCAGCACCTATCCCGAGGCTGTGGCCGGACATCGGCTGAAACGCGAAGTGATCGCGACAGTGCTGGCCAATGCGATGATCAATCGCGGCGGACCGGCATTCGTGACCGATCTGACTGCGGCAACCAGCGCCAGCCCCGGCGAAACAGCGCTGGCCTATGCGGCAGCGCGTGATGTCTATGGACTGAGCGCGCTGAACACCGCGATTGATGCACTCGACACGTTGATCGACGGCGATGTGCAGTTGGCGCTCTATGCTGAAGTGATGGCGCTGCTACGGCAGGAGAGCCTGTGGTTCCTGCGCAATGCCGATGTGACGCAGGGTCTGTCCGATCTGGTACAGCGTCATGCCGCCGGTGTTGCTGCGCTGCGCGGCCTGAGGGGAACGGATCTGCCTGCCTCACTGGCGCAGGACGTGGCGGAGATGGCGCAATCGCTCAAGGACAAGGGCGTGCCCGAAACCACTGCGCAGCAGATCGCCGAACTGCCTGTGATCGGCTATGCCAGCGACATCGTGCTGGTTAGCGAACGCGCGGGCGTGTCGCTGGCTGATGGGGCAACCGCGTTCTTCGGGGTGTTCACGACATTCCGGCTGTGGCCGGTGATCGCGCAGAGCCGTGCATTGTTGCTCAACGACCGGTTTGACCGCATGGCACTGGACCGTGCGCTGGCCAATCTGATGCGGGCGCAGCGCGACTTGACCGCTGACGTGCTCAAGACCGAAGGAAAATCGGTGGATGCCAAGCTGGTGAACTGGCAGGTGCGGCGCAAGGCGGGCATTGAACGCACCGCCGCAGCCGTGGCCGAGCTGACCCAGGGCAAGTTGACCGTGTCACGGCTATCCGTCGCCGCGGGTCTGATGGCCGATCTGGCGCAAGAATAGAAGACCATGATGTCCGGAGGCCCTTGGGGTCGCCGGAGCAATGGCGTCAGATGGCATTGCGAACAAAACAAGAAACGTGTTCCCTGAGACCTTCTCCGGAGGATGCCGATTCGTGCTTGCCAGCCCTACCTATCTTGACGCCCTGAACTCGGAACAACGTCGCGCCGTCGTGCATGGCACCGGGGAAGCCGCGCCGGGGCCATTGCTGGTGATTGCCGGGGCGGGATCGGGCAAGACCAATACGCTGGCGCATCGGGTGGCGCATTTGATCGTCAATGGTGCCGATCCTCGCCGTATCCTGCTGATGACGTTTTCACGACGCGCCGCCAGCGAGATGAGCAGGCGGGTGGAGCGGATCTCGGTGCAGGTGCTGGGCACGAGCGCAGGCGCGGTGACCGATGCCCTGGCGTGGGCCGGAACATTTCATGGCATTGGCGCGCGGCTGCTGCGCGAGCACGCCACCCAGATCGGGCTGGATACGGCCTTCACCATCCATGACCGCGAAGACTCGGCGGATTTGATGAATCTGGTGCGGCACGAGTTGGGGTTTTCCGAGGCCAAGAGCCGGTTTCCTACCAAAGGCACCTGCCTGTCGATCTATTCGCGCGTGGTCAATGCGCAAGATGATCTGGACGCGGTGCTCAAGACGACCTTCCCGTGGTGCGCGATGTGGAGCAAGGAATTGCGCGCGCTGTTCAGCGGCTATGTGGCTGCCAAACAGAGCCAGAACGTGCTCGATTACGATGATCTGCTGCTGTACTGGGCCGGCATGATGGCCGAACCGGCAATGGCGGCCGAGGTTGCGGCGCGGTTCGACCATGTCCTGGTGGACGAATATCAGGACACCAACAAGCTGCAGTCCTCGATCCTGCTGGCGCTCAAGCCACAGGGGCATGGACTGACCGTGGTGGGCGACGATGCGCAGTCGATCTATTCGTTCCGGGCGGCGACGGTGCGCAATATTCTTGATTTCCCGTCGGCCTTCAGCCCGGCAGCCGATATCGTGACGCTGGACCGCAATTACCGCTCGACACAGCCCATTCTGGGCGCTGCCAATGCGGTCATCGAGCAGGCTAGCGAGCGTTTTACCAAGAATTTGTGGACCGAACGCCAGTCTGACGCCAAGCCGCTATTGGTGACGGTACGCGATGAGGCCGATCAGGCCCGCTATGTGGTGCACAAGGTGCTCGAAGCACGCGAGAGTGGCATGGCGCTGAAAAGCCAGGCCGTGCTGTTTCGGACCTCAAGCCATTCGGGGCCGCTGGAGATCGAACTGACCCGGCAGAACATCCCCTTCGTCAAATTCGGGGGGCTGAAATTCCTCGATGCGGCCCACATCAAGGATCTGTTGTCGATCCTGCGCTGGTCTGAAAATCCACGCGACAGGGTGGCCGGTTTCCGCGTGTTGCAATTGCTGCCCGGTGTGGGACCGGGCACTGCAGGAAAAGGTGCTCGACGCCATGGCGACCGGACCGGACCCGATCTGGGCGCTGGGCGAGATCCCTACGCCGCCCCGCGCCGGCGAGCGCTGGGCGGGGATGGTCGAGCTGATGCGGCGTCTGGCGAAGGGGGATGCGGGCTGGCCCGCGGAGCTGGGCTATGCGCGGCTGTGGTATGAACCGCTGCTGGAACAGGCTTATGACGACGCCATGGTGCGCGTGCAGGACATTGTGCAGCTCGAGCAGATTGCTGGCGGCTATCCGAGCCGCGAACGGTTCCTGACCGAGCTAACGCTGGACCCGCCCGATGCAACCAGCGACCAGTCGGGCGTGCCGCTGCTCGATGAAGACTATCTGATCCTCTCCACCATCCATTCCGCCAAGGGGCAGGAGTGGAAGTCAGTGCATGTGCTCAATGTGGTTGATGGCTGCATCCCCTCGGATCTGGGAACCGGATCAACCCATGAACTCGAAGAAGAGCGGCGGCTGCTGTATGTGGCGATGACACGGGCGCGAGATGATCTGAACCTGATCGTGCCCCAGCGGTTTTTCGTGACGCAACAGGCCAAGCATGGCGACCGGCATCTGTATGCGCAGCGGACGCGTTTCATTCCACGCGCCATGACAGGCCTGTTCGAGGATATCTTGTGGCCGCCAGTCACGCCGGCCCATATCGAGGGGCTGTCGCCTGCGCCGGTGCGGATGGATATTTCCGCGCAGATGCGAGGCATGTGGAAATAGGGATTGGGGCCAATGAGCAGCTAGCGCATGTAGCCCCCCACATGGCCTCTCCCGTCAAGGGGAGGTATCGCTCCACTCGAGAGGTGGACCAGGCAACCCTATGCCAAAGTCGGATTGTATCTGGACGCGGCATGGGGACATTGAAGGCCCCTGCCCCAAAACCAGAGCCGCACATGACCACCCTTTCAAACTGGCTAGCCGCCCAGAGTGTTGACGCCAAGCTGGCTTCGGTGATGACCACCATGGCCGCCGCGAGTGCGGAGATTGCGGCTGTGCTACGGCAATCGGCGATTAGCGGGCAGACCGGGCTGGCCGGGCACACCAATGTGCAGGGCGAGGACCAGAAGGCGCTCGACGTGATCTCAAACGATATTGTTTTGAATCACATACGGCAAAATCCGGAGATTTCGATTCTAGTGTCCGAGGAACTGGATGAGCCGGTTCATATCGAGAATCGGGGCGCCTATCTGGTGGCAACAGATCCGCTGGATGGCTCATCAAACCTGGACGTAAATGTCACCGTGGGAACGATTTTTTCGATCCTGGATGCCCGCAAGGGTCTGCTGCAGCCCGGCTCGGCGCAGTTGGGCGCGGGTTATGCCGCCTATGGACCGGCGACGAGCTTTGTCATCACCTTCGGGGCATCGGCAGCGGTGTTTACACTCAACGATGACGGCGTGTTCGTGTTGACCACCGAAAAGCTCGCCGTACCCAAGGCGTCAGCGGAATACGCGATCAACACTGCGCGCGAGCGGCTGTGGGATGACGCAACCAAGGGCTATGTCGCCGAGAATGTGGCTGGGGAGACCGGGCCTGCCGGCAAGCGCTACAATATGCGCTGGATCGGATCGATGGTGGCCGATGTGCATCGTATCCTGATGCGGGGCGGGATTTTTCTTTATCCGCTGGACAGCGAGAACGCTGCCAAAGGCGGCCGGTTGCGGCTGCTCTATGAGGGCAATCCGATGGCGATGCTGGTGGCCGCAGCGGGCGGCGCATCGACGACCGGGCAGCAGAGTGTGCTCGATGTAGTACCGACCGATATTCACCAGCGGGTGCCGGTGGTGCTGGGCTCGGCTGACGAGGTAGCCCGCGTGGTTGCCTGGTACGCCCAGGCGTAGGCGTTCCTTTGTAAGCCGCCCTTCTGGCCTGCTGCTGATTGCCGGAGGAAGAGTTTGCTGCAGCCCGCGAAATTGCGCGGGCAGAAATTGCAACGTTCTTATTGGGGCGCTATAGCTCTGGCAGATTGAGGTGCCGGCGCCCTACGCTGCCGGCCGGGAGCCACTATGACCGACGCGAACACCACCTTGCCCAAAACCAATTCCAGCCCGTGGACCAGCCGGCCGTTTCATCGGCAATATCTGATGCGGCAGGCCAATAATCTGTTCGATTTCTTCGAAGCACCGTCGCTGAACCCCAAGGGCGGGTTCTTTGAGCTGGATGATGAGGGCAAGGCGCTGAGCGCGGCCAATTCAACGCGGCAGGTGCATGGCACCACGCGCATGGTGCACAGCTTCGCCATTGGCAGTCTGATCGGTCGGCCTGGCTCGGGCGAAATGGTCGATCACGGCATGGACTATATCTGGAACAAGCATCGCGACGCCAAACATGGTGGCTATGTGTGGGGCCTGGACGACAATGGCGTCACCGATGGAACCAAGCAGGCCTACGGGCATGCCTTCGTGATGCTGGCAGCATCGAGCGCCAAGCTGGTGGGGCATCCACTGGCTGACAAGATGCTGGCCGATGTCACCGAGGTGATCGAGCGCCGGTTCTGGGACGAGAAAGTGGGCGCAGTGCGCGAGGAATTCGCCAATGACTGGTCGCAGATCACGACCTATCGCGGGCAGAACTCGAACATGCACCTGACCGAGGCGCTGATGGCAGCCTATGAGGCCACCGGCGAAAAGGCTTATCTGACCAAGGCCGAACGGATCGCCGAATTGATCATCGCCAAGCATGCCGTGCCGCTGGGGCATCGGGTGGCGGAGCATTTCGACGAGAACTGGGTGCTCGACAAGCAATATCTGGGCTCGGAAATGTTCCGTCCCTCGGGTGTAACGCCGGGACACGCGTTGGAATGGGCGCGGCTGCTGATGCAGCTGTGGATTCTGGGCGACAAGCGACTGAGCTGGATGACCGATGCAGCGCGCAATCTTTTCCGTCAGGCGATCGAGTTGGGTTGGGATACCCAGCACGGCGGGTTCTTTTATACGCTGGACTGGGACAACAAGCCGATCATGCGCGAAAAGCTGTGGTGGCCTGTGGCCGAGGCGATTGGCGCGGCAGCGTTTCTGAGCGCCTATGACCGCGATGACTATTTCCAGATCTGGTATCGCAAGCTGTGGGACCATGCCGAGAACCATGTGATCGATCATGTGCGGGGCGGCTGGCTGAGCGAGTTGACCGAGGACCTCAAGCCAACATCGCGCCTGTTTACCGGCAAGCCTGACATCTACCATGCGCTGCAGGCGTGCCTGATCCCGCTCTACCCCGCTACGGGTAGCCTGACGGCGGCAATCATCGAGGCCGAGCACACCGTCAAGCAGCACCACTAGCAGGCGCTGCTGGTTGCATCGGGCGGTGGTGGCGCGTACATCACCGCTCGAAGCGAGAGACCCATGCCATGTCCCGTCCTGACCGCCTGCCCGCCCAATTGCCCCGCCTGTTGGTGGAGCGCGCCGTTGCCGCTGCGCTGGAAGAAGATCTGGGGCTGGCGGGCGATCTGACCAGCCAGGCAACACTGGCTCCTCATGCCACGGCTAGTGCGAGCCTGTCGGCGCGCGAGGCGGGGGTGATCGCCGGGCTGGATCTGGCAGCGGCCGCGTTCCGGCTGGTCGGCGACGGGGTGGTGTTTACACCCGCGCTGGCTGATGGCGACACGGTGGCGGTTGGCGGCGTTGTTGCCACGGTGACCGGCCCTGCCCGACTGGTGATGTCTGCGGAGCGTGTGGCGCTGAACTTCCTCAATCACATGAGTGGCATTGCCACGCTGACGCGGACCTATGCGGATGCGGTCGCCGGCACTGGCGCGCAGGTTTGCGACACACGTAAGACGACGCCGGGGCTGCGGGCCTTCGAAAAATATGCGGTGCGCTGCGGCGGCGGGGCCAATCACCGCTATGCACTCGATGATGCGATTTTGATCAAGGACAATCACATTGCCGTCGCAGGCAGCGTAACAGCAGCCTATCAGGCGGCGGAGGCCTTTGCCGGGCATCTGGTGGCAATCGAGATTGAAGTTCAGGATCTGGCGGAGCTGGAAGAAGCACTGGCGGCGGGCGCCCGGGTGGTGCTGCTCGACAATATGGACAACGAGATGCTGCGGCAGGCCGTGGCAATCAATGCGGGTCGCGCCAGACTGGAAGCCTCGGGTGGTGTGAAGCTGGACCGGGTCCGTTCGATCGGCGAGACTGGGGTGGACTATATTTCGACCAGCCAGATCACCATGGCCGCGCAGCCACTCGATCTGGGCCTTGATGTGACGATCGGCGTCTGAGATGACCGCAGGCCTGCAGGCGCCGACCAATGCAGCGCTGACGGCGCTGGTGCTGGAAGCCGCCATTGCGGCTGCCGAAGTCATCATGGATGTCTATGGTCGCCCGATCATCGCTATCGACAAGTCGGACGGCTCGCCGGTAACGCAGGCTGATGCAGCTGCGGAAGCCATAATCCTGGATCACCTCAAGTCCACCGGCATTCCGGTGCTGGGCGAGGAGAGCGTTGCCGCTGGGATTATCCCGGAACTGGGCGCGCGCTATTTCGTGGTCGATCCACTCGATGGCACCAAGGAATTCATCAAGCGCAATGGCGAGTTCACCGTGAATATCGCTCTGGTCGAACATGGCTTTCCGGTAATGGGCGTGGTGCTGGCACCGGTGACCGGCGAAACGTTCGTGGGCGACGCCACCGGCGCCTATGCGTGCAACACGCGTTCCGGCGCCGCCATCGACAAGCATGTGGTAACTGTTTCGTCAGATACCCCGCTGCGCATTGTGGCCAGCCGATCGCACGGCCACGCCGCGCTGGCGACGCTATGCGAAACGCTGGCGGTGGATCTGGATGTTTCGGTGGGCTCGTCCCTGAAATTCTGCCTGCTGGCGCGCGGCGACGCCCAGCTCTATCCGCGATTTACCCCGACATGTGAGTGGGACACGGCTGCCGGGCAAGCGGTTCTGGAAGCTGCGGGCGGGACCGTCGTGACGCTGGACGGGAAGCGCCTGGGATATGGCAAAGGGACCTCTGGCTTTCTCAATCCCTACTTCGTGGCCGCTGCCAACCGAGGGCTGGCACAACGCGCTGCTACAAAAATGAGCAGAATTCTGGGCCAGTTCGCCAGCCATGCAACATAGTCTTAACTGATCTGGCCGTTCTACTACCCCGTACAACTTGCACGATTCATGTTGGGCATATACACACCCAGCATATATCAACCCGGCATATGCCCGTGGAGCTTCGTGCATGAACGTCAGAACGCTTTGTCTGTCCATCCTCTTTGAAGGGGAAGCAACCGGATATGAGATCCGGCGTCTTTGCGTGGAAGGCGAATGCTCCTACTTCATCGAAGCGAGCTTTGGTTCGATCTACCCGGCGCTGGCGCGGCTGGAAGAAAACGGCTTCGTGGTGAGCCGCACCGAGCAGCAGGACGGCAAGCCGGCCAAAAAAGTCTATTCGATCACTGAAGCTGGTCGCACCGAGTTCAAGCAGCAACTGGCAGAGCCATTAGGCGAGGACGTTTTCCGCAGCCCATTTCTGCTGTTCGCCCGCTATGCGCATATTTTGCCGCGCGGGCTGGTCGAAGCGCGGGTTACAGAATATCTGCGCCGCGCCACAGAAGACCGCAAGAAACTCGAAGAAATCCGATCCGAGCGCAGCTGCAATGCAGCTGAGTCATGGGTCATGGAGTACGGACGTGCAATGATGGAGGTTGCCGAACGGCACACCCGCACCCATATGCACGAACTGATCACAATGGCGCGAGCCGAGCCAGAAAAAGACGCGGCAGAATAAAGGGGCGAATTCTCGATGCGTGCATTATTTTCCTACGGTATTGCGTTTCTTATACTGATCCTGGCTGGCGCCTGGTTGGCGACGGGGACTCTGGTCATGGGCGGCAATGGCCCCGGCGAGGGCGAGCGTCCGATCGCTTCAGTGCTTGAGGGCGAAGACCACGGTCCGATCGCCACGCAGCTTGCTGAAGCCGGCGTGCTGGCTGATCACGAAAAAGACGACAGCATTGATCCAACGCTGACGATCGCCCAGCGTAACGAAGCCGAAAATGGCGCTTCTACCGGGCTGCAGTCGGTTCGCACCACGACCTATGTGGCTCAGCCCTACGCAATTGAAGTGTCGCTGCGCGGCCGCACCGAAGCCAAAGCTTCGGTTGGCGCGGTGGCCGAGACTTCGGGCATCATCGATACGGTCCATGTGACAAAGGGTCAGGAAGTCGCAATCGGCGACCTGCTGTGCACGCTTGATCAGGGCACACGCGCTGCGGCAGTGGCGCAGGCCAAGGCGGGTCTGGCGCAGGCAGAAGCCTCGCTGAGCCAGGCACAGGCCGATTTCGACACCAATGCCGAGCTCCGCAGCAAGGGCCTGGCATCGGCCAACAGCGCCCGCGGTGTAGAAGTGGCCCTGACTGCCGCCCAGGCAGGCGTTACGTCGGCTGAAGCCAATGTAGAAAACGCCGAGGCCGAGTTCGACCGCACGGAAATCAAGGCCAAGGTCGCCGGCATTGTCCAGGCACCACTGGCCGTGGCCGGCGCCATGCTGCCTCAAGGCCAGCCCTGCGCGACCATCGTTCAGCTCGACCCCATGCTGTTCATCGGTCAGGTTCCCGAAGCCCGCGTCGGGCTTGCCAAGCTTGGCCTGGATGCGGTTATCACCACGGTGACCGGACAGGAAGTCAAGGGCAAGGTGACGTTCATCGCCGCAACGGCCGACCCCGCAACCCGGTCGTTCCCAGCCGAAATTGAACTGCCAAATCCAGATGGCTCGATCCGCGACGGCATTACGGCCACAGCCGTGGTCAATATGGGCGTGGCGCCCGCACACCTGATCCCGCAGTCTTCACTGACCCTGGATGCAGATGGCGTGTTGGGCGTATCCACGGTTGAGGATGGCGCTGTCAAATTCGTGCCTATCGAGATCGCCAGTGACACCCGCGATGGCGTGTGGGTGCTGGGCCTGCCAGTTGCGGTCGATGTTATCGTGATCGGCCAAGAGTACGTCACCGACGGTCAGGCCGTCGACGCTACCAACGTAACAGCGAGCTAGACCCATGCTGGATTTCATCGAACGTATCCTGCGGATGCCACGCGTCGTACTCACCGTGATGGTGTTGCTGCTTGGCGCCGGGTTCATGGCCTACAATACCTTGCCCAAGGAAAGCTTCCCGGCGATCGACATCCCGTATTTCTACGTCTCGGTGAGCCAGACTGGCGTCGCCCCGCGCGATGCCGAGCAATTGCTGGCCAAGCCGATCGAAGACCGCATCAAGGAACTCGACGGGCTCAAGAACTACTCCTCCACATCGACGACAGGCCATGTCTCGGTGTTTCTGGAGTTTGACGTCAGTGCCGACAAGGATCAGGCGCTATCGGATATTCGCGCCGCGCTCGATGGCGTGTCATCGGAACTTCCCGATGATGCAACCGAGCCGACCGTGTCCGAGATTTCGTTCACCGATCAGCCGGTTATTTCGGTGGCCATTTATGGTGCTGTGCCAGAACGCGAACTGGTTCGCCGTGCCAAGGATCTCAAGGAAGAACTTGAGGGCATGGCCAATGTTCAGAGCGTGACGCTTTCGGGCTCGCGCGATGAAGTGCTTGAGGTGACCATCGACCTCAAGCAGCTTGAAGCCTATGACCTGACCGCCGCGCAACTGCTGGACGCGCTGTCCAAGAACAATATGGTCGTGCCGGGCGGCACGCTGGACTCCGGCCAGGGCTCGTTCAATGTCGAGGTTCCCGGTCTGATCAAGAACGCGCAGGACGTGTACTCCCTGCCGCTCAAGACTGTTGGCGACACCGTCATTACCTTTGGCCAGGTGGCCAACATTACCCGTACTTTCGAGGACGCCACCGAATACGCCCAGGTCAACGGCAAACCTGCCCTGACCCTTGGCGTGTCCAAGAAGCTGGGCAGCAACGTCATCGACGTGTCCGATGAGGTGCGCCGCATCACGGACGAATTCACCGCTGACTGGCCACAGGGCATTCAGACCAGCTTCCTGATCGATCAGGCTGATTCCACCAAGGGCATGTTCCGCTCGCTCGAAGCCGCCGTGTTTACCGCTGTGGCGCTGGTGTTGATCACCTGTATCGCGACGCTGGGCTGGCGCGCCGCTATCATGATCGGCATGTCGATCCCGATCTCGTTCATGATCGCATTTCTGGTCGTCCAGATGCTGGGCATGACCATCAACATGATGATCATGTTTGGTCTGGTGCTGGCGGTGGGCGTGCTGGTGGACGACCCCATTGTGGTGGTCGAATACGCCGAGCGAAAACTGCAGGAAGGCGTGTCCAAGAAGGAAGCCTTCATTCTGGCGGCCCGCAAGATGTTTGTGCCCGTGGTGTCGGCCACCTGCACCACGCTGGGCGCCTTTGTGCCCCTGCTGTTCTGGCCGGGCATTATCGGCAAGTTCATGAGCTACCTGCCGATCGTGGTGATCGTGGTGATGGTCGCCTCGCTGGTATCAGCGCTGATCTTCATGCCGATCATCGGCGCCTTCATCGCTTCGAGTCATGTCGACGAGAAGGAAAAGGAAGCCGCAGACATCGTCATGTATGCCGACAAGTTCGACACCAAGAAGGTGCGCGGCGTGACCGGCTATTATGTGCGGGCAATGGAACACTTGATGCACCAGCCGCTGATCACACTGGCGGTTGGTTTCGGCATCGTGGTGATGATGTTTGCCGCCTATATGATGAACCCGACGGGCACCGAAGCCTTCCCGGCATCGGAGCCTGAATTCGGCACGGTCAACGTGATCACGCGCGGCAATTATTCGCCGATCGAAATCCGCGACATGCTGGTCGAGGTGGAAGACCAGTTGCTGCAGGTCCATGGCATTCAGGACGTGATCATGAGCTTTGGGGGTTCCGCTCCCGATACCATTGGCTCGTTCAATCTGCAGCTGCTGCCTTACAATGAGCGCGTCAAGGCCGCCGAAATCTTCCAGGACATCCGCGAGCGCGTGGCTGGCATTTCGGGCCTTGAAGTGCAGATCGCTGCCCAGGAGAATGGCCCACCAGCCGGCAAGGCCATCAATCTGCGCGTCGAGGGTAGCGTCTATGACGATATCGCCCCGACCGTGGCCAAGCTGCGCGACTTCATCGAGAACGATCTGGGCGACACTATCGAAGTTGAAGATGGCCGCCCTGCCCCGGGTATTGACTGGCAGGTCACTATCGACCGCGAAGCTGCTGCCAAATACGGCATCGGCGTGCGTGAGCTGAGCCCGTATGTGCAGTTAGTCACCTCCGGCGTGAAGCTGGGCACCTACCGTCCTGACGATGGCGGCGACGAACTCGACATCCGGGTCCGCCTGCCCAAGAGCGAACGTACGTTCGATGCGCTGGATCTCGCTGCGGATCGTGACAGCCCAGGGTCTTGTGCCGGTATCGAACTTCATCGACCGCAAGGCCGTGCCCAAGGTTGCCAATATCTCGCGACGCAATGGCGTGTATTCCATGCCGGTCGCGGCTAACCTCAACCCAACCACCGCCGAGGGCGTTGAAGTCACCTCCGCCGAGAAGATCAAGGAGATCAAGGCCTGGCAGGCGACGCAGGAATGGCCCGCGAGTGTGGACATCGTCTATGGCGGCGCTGCCGAGCAGGTGGACGACACCAATGCGTTCATCGTGACCGCCTTTGGTGCCGCGATGTTCCTGATCTTCCTGATCCTGCTGCTGGAATATAACAGCTTCTATCAGGTGTTGGTGACGCTCACGACGGTGATCATGTCCGTCGGTGGCGTGCTGCTGGGCATGCTCGTTACCGGAATGAGCTTCTCGGCGGTGATGACAGGGCTGGGTATCGTGGCGCTGGCGGGTATCGTGGTGAAGAACGGCATCGTGCTGATCGACACCTATAATCACTATAATCGCGACGAACATGTTGAGCCGATCAAGGCAATGCTGATCACCATCAGCCAGCGTGTGCGTCCAGTGTTGCTGACGGCGATGGTGACTGGTCTGGGCGTGATCCCGATGGCACTGAACATCGAGTTCGACTTCATCCGCCGCGAAATCGTGGTGGGCGGCATTGCCGGCTCGTGGTTCATCCACCTGTCGGCGGCGCTGGTGTCGGGCCTGTTCGTGTCCACTGCCCTGACGCTGGTGATGGTGCCGGTGATGGTGGTGGCGCCCAATGTGCTGTGGAAGCAGATCAAGTGGCTTGGCGAGCAGTCTGCCCGACTGGCGCGATTTGCCACTGGCCGCGGCGACCAGCCAGCAACTGCAGCTCCGGCGGGGTTTGACGGCATGGCCGTTGAGATTCCGGCCGATGCCGATGGCTCCAGACGCTATATCGTCAGCCCCGATGCAGGGCTGGTCGAGAAGGAACAGAACGGCGTGACCGTGGTCAGCCGTCCGGATCGACCTGAAGCGGCCGAGTAAGATCGGCGCAAATGAGTACAGAAGGCCCGCAGTAATGCGGGCCTTTTTGTGTTTCTCCAACAAAGCCGTTGGCCGCTGGCCGGATGTCCCGCCCCACAAAGTCAGTCACGTCGAAAACGCCTGCAGCCGCCAGTCGTCGCCCTCGAAATTCAGCTGGCGGATAGAAGGTTTTCGGGTGTCGAGCACTGATGACCAGAAGGCTAAAGCGGGCGTATTGGCCAGCGGTACGGCAATGTGCCAGTCGCCGGAATGCCGCGCCAGTGCGGCACCTAGTGCCTGCCGGGCAACCCCACGCCGCCGATACGCCGCAAGTACAAAAACTCGGCCATGAACCAGCAGGGTTGGCGACCGGTGAGCGGGCACTCGTCGACGACCAGTGCAAAATCCGCGATCTCGTCGCCGACCATGACCAGGTAGGGGTGACGCCAGAAGCGGTCCAGAAAGTCATATTCAAACCGACCATCCAAGCCGACAGGAAACGGCATGAAACTCGTCATGTCGTAGAGGTAAAGCTGAATGAGATTTTCGATCAGCAGTCGTTGGTCGTGTCTGGCAGCGACCAGCATTGGCTCAGCCTGGGTCATACCCAAAGCTAGCGCCGATGAGGGCTATAGGGAAGCCAAGCTATGGCTCCCCGCCTCTACTCGCCCGCCGGTTTGCCACGCTTGACGAAGCCGTCGGGGTCGTTGGCAGTCTGGAGCAGCTTTTCCTCGGCCTCGGTGGCCTCGCGCTGACGGTTCCACATCTGGGCGTACAGGCCATCCTGGGCCAGCAGATCCTGATGACCGCCGCGCTCGGCAATGATGCCCTCACGCAGCACCAGGATTTCATCGGCATTGACGACCGTGGACAGACGGTGGGCAATGACGACAGTCGTTCGATTGGCCGAGACCACATCGAGCGCTGACTGAATGTCGCGTTCGGTCTTGGTATCAAGCGCCGAGGTCGCTTCATCCAGGATCAGGATCGACGGGCCCTTGAGAATGGTACGCGCGATGGCCACGCGCTGCTTTTCGCCACCCGACAGCTTGAGCCCACGTTCGCCCACAGGCGTATCATAGCCCTTGGGTAGGGTTTCGATGAAGGGGCCGACCTGTGCCATGGCCGCCGCTTCACGGACCTCCTCAGGCGTCGCGCCGGGGCGGCCATATTCGATGTTGTAGCCAATGGTATCGTTGAACAGCACCGTGTCCTGCGGGACCATGCCGATGGCCGAACGCAGACTTTCCTGCGTCACGTCGCGCAGATCCTGACCATCAATGGTGATGGCGCCGCCGGTGACATCATAGAAGCGATAGAGCAGCCGGGAGATGGTGGATTTGCCCGCGCCTGTTGGGCCGACAATGGCCACGGTCTTGCCCGCCGGAACCTCGAAGCTGACGCCTTTGAGGATCGGACGGTCGGGGTCGTAATGGAAGGTCACATCATCAAAGCGAATGACCGGACCGGTAACGGCGAGCGGCTTGGCGTTCGCCTTGTCCTCGATCTCGGGGTCCTGATCGAGCAGCTTGAACATCTCCTCGATGTCGGTCAGGCCCTGACGCAATTCGCGATAGACGAAGCCGATGAAGTTGAGGGGGCGGTAAATCTGCATCAGGAAGGTGTTGAGCAGCACGAAATCGCCCAGCGTCAGCGTCTTGTTGAGCACGCCGTTGATGGCCATGATGCCGATGACGAGGAAGCCGCCGTAAAAGATCAACGCCTGGCCGAAGTTGAGGAAGCCCAGTGAGGTCCAGATACGGATCGCTGAGCGCTCATAGCCGGCCATGGAGGCGTCGTAGCGATCCGCTTCCATCTTCTCATTGGCGAAGTATTTGACCGTTTCGTAGTTGAGCAGGCTGTCGATGGCCTTGCCGTTGGCATCGGTGTCGGAATTGTTCATGTCCCGACGGATGCCAATGCGCCAGTTCGACGCCTTGATGGTGAAGAACAGATAGCCCCAGATCATGGCGATCAGTACGCCGAGATAGCTGATGCCGAACATCCACACGAAGATCACGGCGGTGATGGCGAATTCAACGATGGTGGGGGCGATGTTGAGCATGGTGAAACGCACAATGGTTTCAATGCCCTTGGTGCCGCGTTCGATAACCCGGCTGAGGCCACCCGTACGGCGCGCGAGATGGAAGCGCAGCGACAGCCGATGCATGTGATGGAAGGTGCGCAGGGCGAGCTTGCGCACGGCGTTCTGGCCAACGCTGGCGAACAGCACGTCGCGCAATTGCTGGAAGCCGGCATCAATGATGTTGCCCAGCACATAGGCAATCACCAGCACGACGGGGATGGCAAGGCCCATGATCAGGGCACTGTCAGGAGCATCACCATCCAGGCTGTCGATAATGCCCTTATAGGCAAAGGGGATCAGCGTGGTCGCAACCTTGCTCAGCAGCAGGGCGCCAATGGCCAGCACCACACGCAGCCGCAGGTCGGCCCGGTCGGTGGGCCACATATAGGTCCACAAATTCCTGATCGTCGACAATACGGAGCCTTCGTCCGCGCTGACGGACGCTTTCTTCTCATCGGTATCAGACGACATCAGACGGTTTCCGCTTCCATTTTCGGGGTGGTCGGGCCCAAGCCGGCGAGCATGCCGGAATAGGCGGAGCCGAGAGCATCAAGACGCTCGCGCTGAATGATGTAGCAATTACGGGTGCCGCGGGGCTTGCGCTCTATGAGCCCGGCATCAAGCAGCACCTTGATGTGCTGGCTGACTGTGGACTGTGCCAGGGTCAGGGATTCGGTCACATCGGCGCAGCAACACTCACCGCGCTGCTGACGGGCGATGATGCGGAGAATGTTCAGGCGTACCGGATGACCCAGCGCCCGCATGATGGTGGCAATGTCGTCGTCTTGCATCGGTTCAACTGCGTTGATCGGCATATTACGATATATGGGAGTATCCGCCGAAATAATCAATGGCCCGCCAGTGAGGCGGGCCATGTTGTACTCAGTTGATCGCGCCTTCGGGCAGATTGAACACCTGACCGGGATAGATTCTGTCCGGATCGCGGATCTGACCGGTATTGGCTTCGTAGATGGTGGTGTATTTAATCCCTTCGCCATATACGCGCCGGGCAATGGTCCAAAGATTGTCACCGCGACGGATAATGGCCTTGCCGGCAGCAAATCGCTGATCATCGACACTGCCCACCGACACAGCGACCATGGTCGGGATCGCCGGATCTGCTTCGGCAGCGGGCTGTGCGGCAGTATCAGCCGGTGCGGGGTTGTCCGTGGCTGGCGTCGCAGCGGGTACTGTCGTCTGGCCGGCCTCGGCGGTTACGACAGGCTCGGCAATAGCGGGCATGTCGATGACGAAGTCGACTTCGGCACGCGATGCAACCTCGGCGCTACCGCTTTGCAGCATATCGATACGAACGCGCTGGTTTGGCTTGGTCAGCACCTTGCCCGCTTCAATGAGCCAGCGACCATCGGAAACGGTGCTGTCAGCAATGAAGCTATCATCGACATAAAGGCGGACAGTGGCGCCGTTGGGGCCGCTACCCGCGAAGAACGTGCGTTCACCCTCGACTTCGACCGCGTCGATGGTGACGGCAGCCATGTCGCTCGCAATTGCTGGTGCAGCAGCTTCGACCACGGCCGCTTCGACGGCGGGTGCTGCGACCGGATCGGCCGCTGCCCCTGCCGTTGCCGGTTCTGTCGTCGGCGCAGCAGGCTCAGTTGGGGTGGTTTGCGCGGTTGTCTCAGCCACAGCCGTTGACGGGGTAGACGTTGCTGCGGCCGCTGCGGGTTCGCTTGAGCTTGCCGCATCAGCTGCTGGCTCAGCCGCATCTGTAGTTGCGGTTGCCGTGGCAACTGCAGTTTCAGCTGGTGCGGCTGGTGTGGACGCTTCGCTGGCGGGCGTTGCCGGCTGGGCAGTGGTTACCGCGGTCGCTGCAGAAGTGGCAGCGGAAGCGGTTGTTGCTGCGGCCGCTTCTGCGGTCTGCTCGCTCGCCATCGCCGTGGTCGCTGCAATGGATGCCTCAGCGGCTGCGGCCGGTTCGGTTGCTGTTGGTTCAGCGGCGGGCGCAGGTGTCGCGGGGTCTGGCGTGGTGGCCTCAGCGCTCACCGCTGCTATCTGGGTCTTGCTGCCCGCAGTGGCGCGCGGCAGACCCTGCAGAACTTCGCTGACCGCGCCGGGGGTGCTGGCGACCACCAGCGGCTCGCTAGTCTTGTCTTCATTGATGGCAACGACAAAGGATTGCGGGGCGAGCCCCTCCTTGCCCGTCTCACCAAGGGTAATCTCGGTGCCACCGGGGGCAATGCGGACGTCGGGCACAAGCACCCAGTCGCCGCTGGCCTCAACAGTGGTGGTGCCCAGCAGGGTACCATTAGAATAGATTTCGATTTCGCTGCCAGGTGTTCCGCTACCGGCGATCACCACCGAACCATCAGGCTCGGCGCGCAACAGACCAAATGTCGCCGCGATCAGGTTGTCGGGGGCTTCTGCCGCCGCATCGGCGGGCACGACATCAAGCTCGGGTTCAACCAAAGCCGTGTCGGTTTCGGGCTCGGACGCCGCGGCAGGTTCTACCGCTTCAACGGGATCAACCGCAGTGGCCGTCGCTTCGACCGGCGCAGGCGCGCCGCCGGGCAACAGTCCTGTTTCGCGCAGCTTGCCCTGCAGGCACTGACCCAAGCCATCATCAGCATTGAAGCAGGTGACCACGCTGGGCCCTGCAAGAACGCCAAGAATAATCGCGACAGTGACCGCAGCAGCTCCGAGTGTGAGCGCCAGAGGCTGTTTCGGAGCGGTTGGTTTCGGAGCGGAATCGGCCAGTTTGTCCTCCCGGACCGTTGTGACGGCAACGCCGTCCGGTGTGATCAGCTGTCGGGTTGCGCGCTAGAGCGCTTCAGTCTTGAGCAGCTTGTATGTGATTGATTCATACAGAGCTTCAAAGGAAGCATCAATGATGTTGGGTGAAACGCCGATGGTATACCAACGCTCGCCCGTGCCGTCGCGGCTTTCGACCAGTACACGGGTGACCGCGCCCGTGCCGCCGTCCAGGATACGCACCTTGAAGTCCACCAGTTCGAGGTCCTCGATACGAGACGAATACTTGCCGAGGTCTTTTCGCAAGGCCAGATCAAGAGCATTGACCGGGCCGTTACCTTCAGCCACCGACATCAATAACTCGCCTTCGACACGGATCTTGACCACCGCTTCGGTGACGGTGATCTCCTCGCCCTGCGCATTGTGGCGGCGCTCAACGGAGGCCCGATAGGTGTCGACGTCGAAATAGCTGGGCAACGTGCCGAGCACTTCATGGGCCAGAACGGCAAATGAAGCGTCGGCGCCGTCATAGGAATAGCCGCGCGATTCGCGCTCCTTGACGGTAGCGAGCAACTTTTCGAGCCGCGGATCATCCTTGGCGAGCTCAATGCCGTGGCGCGCCAGCGCCGTCAGCAGATTGGACTTGCCGGCCTGCTGGGAAACCATGATGGAGCGTTCATTACCCACGCTCTCTGGTGGCACGTGCTCATAGCTTGAGAAATCCTTGAGCAGGGCCGAGGCGTGAATGCCAGCCTTGGTGGCAAAGGCCGAGGCACCGACATAGGGCGACTGCTTGAGCGGCGCGCGATTGAGCCGATCATCAAAGGCGCGCGAGAACTGGGTCAGGCGCGACAGGCTATCGGCGCTGATGCCCGTATCGAAGCGGTCGGCAAAGACCGGCTTGAGCGCCAGAGTGGGAATCAACGTGATCAGATTGGCATTGCCGCAGCGCTCGCCAATGCCATTGAGTGTGCCCTGGACCTGGCGCACCCCGGCCTGCACAGCCGCCAGGGTATTGGCCACGGCCTGACCGGTATCGTCATGGGCATGGATCCCCAGATGATCGCCGGGAGCGACTGTGAGCACCCTGGCCACAATGTCACTGACTTCACTGGGCATGGTGCCACCATTGGTGTCGCACAGGACGACCCAGCGGGCGCCGGCATCAAGTGCGGCGCGCACGCACGACAGCGCGTAATCCGGATTGGCCTTGAAGCCATCAAAAAAATGCTCGCAGTCGATCAGCGCTTCCTTGTCGGCCGCGACTGTCGCCGCCACGCTGTCGCGCAGACTGTCGAGATTGTCCTCGAGCGAAATTTCGAGCGCCGTGGTGATCTGGTGGTCCCAGGCCTTGGCGACGAAGCACACCGCTTCGGCCTGTGAATTGATCAGGCCCTGCACGCCCGGGTCGTTGGCGGCGGAGCGCCCTGCCCGCTTGGTCATGCCAAAAGCGGTGAATTTGGCGCGCCTGGTGCGCTTGGTTTCGAAGAACTCCGTATCCACCGGATTGGCGCCGGGATAGCCGCCCTCGATATAGTCCACGCCCAGATCTTCAAGTAGCCGACAGATGGAAATCTTGTCCTCGACCGAGAACTCGATTCCGGCCGTCTGCGCACCGTCGCGCAGGGTGGTGTCGAAGATATAGAGGCGTTCTTTGGTCATTAAACTCACTCAGGCCAGCGGTCAGTATCGTGATCGGGATGCTGATGATTGGTGGACGCGATGAAGGCGGCAGTGTCGGGCTGCTCAGCCTCGGTGCTTGGGCGATCGGGGCGATGGCCCATGGCGTTGACCCAACCCAGGCGGCTTTCGACGCCGTGCTGATCGACCGGCGGGAACGCCTCGGGCTGGTCCAGCGAACCGATCGAAACCGATATGTGATCGCCATCACGATATCCGAAGGTCAGTGGTGTGCCGCATTGTCGGCAAAAGCCGCGCTCGGCCTGATCGGAAGAGTGGAAGATGGCAATCTCGCCGCGGGTGACGGCGAAGCTATTGAGCGGTCCACCGACGAGCGGTGCATAGAAGCTGCCAAAGGCTTTCTGGCACATGCGGCAGTGGCAGATATGGGCGCCGTCAGGCTTTTGATCGAAACGATAGCGCACAGCGCCGCACTGGCAACCGCCGGTAAATGTCTGGGTCATGGCCGATCCTCTTTGGGTGGCCAGTCGGCGGTGTCATGGTCGGGGTGCTGATGGGAGTGGATGCCCGCCAGAAAGGCGGCCCACTCATCATTGGCCTCGGCCCGGACCGGCAGCGCGGTCAAACCATCGAAAAAGGGTAGCTTATCAGCCAGGTTGACCTGGATTTCGGGCACAGCGGCCGCCGGATCGTCAAAAGCGCCGATGGCCAGTTCGAGGCCGAAGCGCGTCTCATAGGCCAGCGGCGTGCCGCAATCGCCGCAAAAGGCGCGGCGCGCGGCATTGGAGGACTGGAACCATTTTGGCGTGCCACGGGTCCAGGTCGCATTGTGGGCAGTGGCCAGCGGGCCGAAGAAACCGCCAAAGGCCTTCTGGCACATGCGGCAATGGCAGATGGAGGGACGGCCCAACCGCGTCACCCGGAACCGCACAGCGCCGCACTGGCAACCGCCGGTGTAAACCTGAGGGGCATCGCTCATCGCTTGATCTCCCACTTGGTCTGGCGGGCACCTGCCTCGTCCTTGTAGTCCATCAGGGTTATGCCCTGATCGGCCAGTTCGGTGCGAATGGCGTCAGCCTTGGCAAAATCCTTGGCATTCAGCGCAGCGAGACGGTCGGCAATGGCGGTGGCAAGATGGGGCGGCTCAGCGGTATCGGCTTCGGTGGCCAAGAGTGTATCGAGTCCAAAACCCAGGAAACGCAACGTGGCAGCCAGGCAGTGCCTGGCTATGTCACCGCCATCGCGATTGGCTTTTTTGGCGATGACATCAAGGGCGACGGTGGCGCGGTGAAATCCCAGATCGTCGGCAAGCTCCATTATCACGGACTGATCGGGACCATCGCTCTCGGTCAGCGTTGCGCCCTGCGCAGCGCGCTGCCAGTCGCGCAGCTTGGTTTCGGCTTCTTCGAGCCGCTTGACGGTGAAGTCGATGGGTTCGCGATAATGGGTCATCAGCATGCCCAGACGCAACACATCACCGGGCCACTGGCGGCCACCGAAATCGGTGGTCTCGAGCAATTGGGCAATGGTGTAGAAATTGCCCAGGCTCTTGCTCATCTTCTGGCCTTCGACCTGCAGGAAGCCATTATGCATCCAGACATTGGCCATGGCATGGGTGCCGTGGGCGCAGCGCGACTGGGCAATCTCGTTTTCATGGTGGGGGAAGATCAGGTCGAGCCCGCCGCCATGAATGTCAAAGAGCTGACCGAGATAACGTTCGCTCATGGCCGAGCATTCAATGTGCCAGCCGGGTCGACCACGTCCCCAGGGGCTGTCCCAACCCGGCTCGCCATCGCTGGACTGCTTCCACAGCACGAAGTCGGCGGGATTGTGCTTGTGAGCTTCCACGGCGATGCGAGCGCCGGCAAGATTGTCTTCCAGATTGCGACCGGAAAGCTGGCCGTAGTCGGGCATGGATTTGACGTCGAACAGCACTTCACCATTGGCGACATAGGCGTGCTGCCTGGCGACCAGTTCGGCGATGAGGGTCTGCATCTCAGCGATGTTGTCGGTGGCGCGGGGCTGGATGGTCGGCTCCAGGCAACCCAGCGCGGTCACATCGGCCTGATACTGGGCAGCAGTGCCTTCGGTCACCTTGCGGATGGCCTGATTGAGCGGCAGGTCCGGGTAATCGCGGGCGGCACGCGCATTGATCTTGTCATCGACGTCGGTGATGTTGCGCACATAAGTGACGTGATCGGCGCCATACGTCTGGCGCAGCAGCCGAAACAACAGATCAAACACGATCGCCATGCGGCCGTTGCCGATATGGGCAAAGTCATAGACCGTGGGGCCACAGGCATACAGGCGCACATTGGCCGGATCGATGGGAACGAAGCGTTCCTTGGCGCGGGTGAGCGTATTGTAGAGCTTGAGCTGCGGCGTGGTCATGTGGTCCGTCCCTGGCCATGCGGAAGTGCGCTGGCAGACGGCTCTTCAGGTATCAGAAAATCAGGATGAAGAAGACCGCGCCGCCAACGAGTGGTTAGCAGGTAATAATGCAGCGGTTAATCAGAATGATCTGCGACTTCATGGGCTGGACATTGGCGTCCGGACGCCCGGAAATCAAGCATAAAGAAAAAGGCGGCCCCGAAGGACCGCCAAATCGCTTTGGAGGCGATTGAACTGCTAGCTGCGATACTGCTTGTGGCAGGTGCCGCAGGTGGCCCCGATGGCCTTGATGGCGGCGCCATAGGCATCGGCGTCGCCCGCCTGAGCGGCGGCCAACCCGTCTGCCGCGGCAGCGCGACCAGTTTCGGCGATGGCGGTGAAGGCATCCCAGTTTTCCCAGATGGCAGGTAGCGCTTCGCTGTCACCGATATTGGAACCTTCGGGGAAGACGGCGGGGATGTGGGTGTAATTGTCGATCAGCGACTGCATGGCAGTCTCGGCTTCGGCACCTGTCAGCGCACCAGCAGATTTGAGCAATGCACCGTTCTGCTTCATCAGCATTTCGCGGGCAGCCATGGCCTCTTCAGCCGTGGTGGGGGCGACGAAGTCCTGTGCCACGCTGGCAACAACACCGACCGACATCAGACCGGCAACAGCAATGGCAGCAATCTTCTTCAGCGACATAGATGCACCCTCAACGCGCAGAGATCATTTCTGGACAAACTGTCGCATGAGCTTGTGACAGGCCCAATGCGCACACGGGAATGTTATCAGCCCGGCCAAGAGGTTAGGCGAGCGTGACTGTTTGTTCGATATCGCCAAACACCGACTGTCCCTCGGAAATTGCCCCGATCCGAACGACGTCACCAGCCTTCAGGAACGGGGTGCGAGCGCGCCCATATTTGAGTTTTTCGACGGTCCGCGCCTCGGCAATGCAGGCGAAACCGATTCCATCGCGCTTGATGGGCAGGCTTTCGTCATGCCGGTTGGACACAGTGCCACCACCGATAATGGTGCCGGCAGCGAGCCTGCGGGTGCGGGCGGCCTCAACAATCAGATCGGCAAAATCGAAATGCACGTCGGTGCCCGCATTGGGTTGTCCGTAGAGCGTTCCGTTGACCTCGATGCGTACCGGCAGATGCAGGCGGTTGTCGCGCCAGACATCACCCAGACTATCAGGGGTAACAACGATGGGGGCAAAGGCAGTCGATGGTTTGGAATGGAAGAAACCAAACCCGTTCTGCAGGTCATCGAGCACCAGACGGCGTAGCGAAACGTCATTGCAGACAGTGATCAGCCGAGATCGCCGCAGCGGCCTGCTCGCGCGTGGCACCCATGGGCACAGCATCGATGATGACGGCAATTTCGGCCTCGAAATCGATCGCCAGTTCAGGATCAGTGGCAATGATGGGGTCGGCGGGCGCCGACAGCGAATCAGAGCCGCCCTGATAAAGCAGGGGGCGGGTGGACTGGAGTTCCTCGTCCTTGCTGCCCTTGAGGCTGCGCACGCGCTCAAGATGGCTGAGATAGCCCGAGCCATCGATCCACTGATAGGCCCGCGGCAATGGCGCCAAAGCCGTTGCAGGATCAAAGGGTTGGCCGGAGATAGCGCCAGCGTCCAGCTGCTCGGCGAGCGCGGACAATTGCGGCGCCACAACCTGCCAATCATCGATCGCAGCCTGTAGGTCAGGGGCAATACGACCAGCCGAGACGAAGCGGGTCAAATCTGCCGAGACGACGACAAGTAGTCCGTCGGGGCGACCGTTTTTCAGCGTTGCAAGCTTCATTGAACGTATTCTCTTGCTGGTGTGACCGCGCAGCGCTACCGCGACGCACGTGCTGACACTATAATGTTGCCTTGGGTCCTAGCGTTGTCTTAAGGCCCAATAACGACGCGCAGGGCGCCAACGGGTTTCAATGGTATTTTCAAGCAGCAATGGCGCGCGCGCCCTGATCCTTCTGGCGCTGGCCGCACTATGCACGGTTGTGGACGTCAATGTCGCCTATGCGCAGTCATCGCAATGCGTACGGCTGGAAAATGCCTTGCGCCAGTTCGACCGCAATGGCGACTTCCGCCAGATGGGCGGCAATTCACAGGCAGCCCGGCAGGCGCAGCGCGATGTGCAGAATATGGAAAGTCGTTATGTCCGTGACGGGTGTAACGACGACGCCAAGGCCGGACGCACGCTGACACCGCAGTGCCGGCAGATCGGCCGTGAGGTCTTGCGCTTGCGCGAAGTGGCCGCCGACATTTCCCGGCAGGTGGAAACTGCCAATGCAGTTGCCGGTCAGCGCGAGGCAATCCTGCAGGAAATGGCCCGCTTTGGCTGCGGTGCCGATCGCGGTTCGAGCGCCACGTTCTCCAATGATCGGCAGACGCTGTTCGACCGCATTTTCGGCACGACCTCGGAAGGCGATTTCACCGGCGGTCAGATGATCGATGGCGGCGATTATTGGGGCTATCAGGGCTATCAGACAGTGCGCACGGTCTGCGTGCGCCTGAGCGACGGGTATTTCTGGCCCATCAGCTACGCCACGCTCGCCGACTATGTCGGCAATGATGCGCAAAGCTGCCAGCAGAGCTGCCCGACTACGCCGGTAGCGCTGTATTTCTATGACAATCCCGGACAAGAGCCCGAACAGATGCGCAATCAGTTTGGCGAGCCCTATACAGCGCTGCCAAGCGCATTTGCCTATCGCAACGAGATCGACACCAGCCCGAGCGCCAGTTGCAAGGTGGCGCCGCAGTCCGATGGTGCCATCACCATGGCCGAACGCGCCGATGGCAGCACGCGCGCGATGATCGAGGTTGCCGGTGAACGCTTTCCCATGCCGCTGCGTGACCCGCGCGGGGTAACTCCGGTCATGGCGGTCGAAGCAGCGCCATTGCAGACCGCAACGCTGGTTGATGTGCCCCTGCCCCGCCCACGGCCAGCCGGCCCCGGCGAAACGCCAGTGACCCGACCAGTCAACCAGTCACCCGCCGAAACGGCGCTGCGACTGGTTCAGTTCGGCGACAAGGTGGTCAGGGTAGTCGGTCCAGACACCCCGTACGCCCAACCAACGGAAGCAGGGACTTAAGTTCTGGTCCGTCATGGCGCCCGGTCAAGGCCAGGCGCAGTGGCAGGAACAGGGCCTTGCCCTTGCGGCCGGTGGTGGCCTTAAGCGCGCCAGTCCATTCGGACCAGGTGTCGATCGACCACGGCTCGGCCGGCAACATGGCCTTGGCCAATGCCAGAAATTCACGATCCTCGTCAGCAATGACAGGCTCGACAGGGCCCGTGATCAGCTTGGCAAGATCCTTGATGTCGTTGAACTTGGTGAGGTTGTCGCGCAGGGACAGCCAGATCGCCTCGCCTTCCAGACCCAGGCTGGTCAGACGGTGCAAGGCATCCTCGTAGCTCATGGCGTGCAGCAGGCGCGCGTTCAGCCCATCGAGTTCAACTGGATCAAAGCGCGCCGAGCCATGTGAAATCATCGAGAAGTCGAGCCGTTCGGCGATCTCGTCGAGTGAGGCGTAGGGTTCAACGGGCAAGCTGGTGCCGGTGATGGATGCCATAATGGCTACGGCTAGCGCTTCGTACCCCTCATCGCGGAAATCGGCGAGCGACTGGGAACCCAGGCGCTTGGAAAATCCCTGCCCCTGCGCATCGGTCAGCAGGTTGTGATGGGCAAAGATCGGCACGGTGCCGCCCAAGGCCTCAATGATCTCGATCTGCGTGCCGGTATTGGAAACGTGGTCTTCGCCCCGAATGACGTGCGTGATGGCCAGATCGATATCGTCCACGACCGACGGCAGCGTATAGAGATAGCTGCCATCTTCGCGGATCAGGACCGGGTCTGACATTGAGGCGGTGTTGACGGTCTGAGGCCCCTTGATCAGATCTTCGAACTGCACCGGGCGGCGATCAAGCTTGAAGCGCCAATGAGGCTTGCGGCCTTCGGATTCGAGCCGGGCGCGATCTTCATCGGTCAGCTTGAGGGCGGCGCGGTCGTAGATGGGCGGGCGACCAAGCGCACGGGCCCGGGCACGACGACGATCAAGTTCACCAGCGGTTTCGTAACAGGGGTAAAGCCGACCATCCGCAATCAGCCGGTCGCGAGCCGCATCATAGAGGTCGGTGCGCTCGGACTGGCGCACCAGCAGATCCGGCGTGATGCCAAGCCAGGCCAGATCGACCTCGATGCCGTCGGCAAATTCGCGGGTGGAGCGCGCCAGGTCGGTGTCGTCCATGCGCAGCACATATTTGCCGCCGTTGCGACGGGCGAAAAACCAGTTGAGCAGCGCCGGGCGGGCATTGCCGAGATGGATGCGACCTGTCGGGGACGGTGCCCAGCGAACGATGGTCATCAAATGCTCCGGTCTTTGTAGCCATTGGTGATGGGGTATTTGCGCCCCATGCCGAAGGCCTTGGGGGTCAGCTTGGGTCCGGGGGCGGACTGGCGGCGCTTGTATTCGGCGATGTTGACCAGACGTTCAATGCGCTGAACCAGCGCGACGTCGTGGCCCTGAGCGACGATCTCGGCAAGGGACAGCTCGTCTTCGACGATGCCCTTGAGGATGGCATCGAGCACCGGATAGGGCGGCAGGCTGTCCTGATCGGTCTGGTCGGGGCGCAGCTCGGCACTGGGTGCCTTTTCGATGATCGCCTGGGGAATGACTTCTCCAGCGGGGCCAAGGCAATCGCCGGGAACATGGCTGTTGCGCCAGTCGGCGAGCCGGTAGACCTCCATCTTGAACATGTCCTTGAGCGGATTGTAGCCGCCATTCATGTCGCCATAGATGGTGGCATAGCCCACGCCCATTTCGGACTTGTTACCGGTGGTGAGCAGCATAGAGCCCAGCTTGTTGCTGACGGCCATCAGAACAACGCCGCGCATGCGCGACTGGATGTTTTCCTCAGCCAGATCGGCGGGGCGATCGCCGAAGATCGGGGCAAGCTGTTCCAGCGCTTCGTCGACCGGGCTGCCAATGGAGACGATGTCGTACCGCACGCCAAGGTTGAGCGCGCAGTCCTTGGCGTCCTTGAGGCTTGCCTCTGAGGTATAGCGATAGGGCAGCATGATGCAGTGGACGTTTTCGGGACCAAA
Source organism: Devosia sp. J2-20 (assembly GCF_055808475.1). NCBI lineage: Bacteria > Pseudomonadati > Pseudomonadota > Alphaproteobacteria > Hyphomicrobiales > Devosiaceae > Devosia > Devosia sp. J2-20. The sequence continues at coordinate 2,479,015 of NZ_CM147870.1, forward strand.
GGCGTCGACCGCCATGGCTGCGACGACGGCACTGTCGATGCCGCCAGAGAGTCCCAGCACGACCTGTTTGAAGCCGTTCTTGTGGACGTAGTCGCGCAGGCCGAGCACGCAGGCCAGCCAGGGGGCTTCATCGGTGGTGGTCAATTCGGTGACCTCGCCATTGGCGCAGGTCCAGCCATCGTCACTCCGCACCCAGTCGGAGACAATGAAATCGGTGGCGAAGGACTTGCCCTGAAGGACCAGCTTGTTGCCCGGTTCGATGGCAAATGAGGCGCCGTCAAAAACGATCTCGTCCTGTCCGCCAACCTGATTGAGATAGAGCATAGGCACGTCATCTTCAGCGACACGGGCTCGTACCAGTTCCTTGCGGATATGCTGCTTGTTGGTCCAGTAGGGCGAGCCATTGGGGCAGAGCATGATCTCAGCGCCGCGCATGGCCAGATGTTCACATACGCTGGCGTGCCAGACGTCCTCGCAGATGGGGATGCCCACCGGCACGCCCTTGATGGTCACCGGATCTGGCAGTGGCCCGGCGGTGAAGTAGCGCTTTTCGTAAAAGACGTCGTTGTTGGGCAGTTCGCGCTTGAAACGTGTGGCGATGATTTCGCCCTTCTCGGCGACAATGGCAGCATTGTAGAGGCCATTCTTATCCCACCAGATGGTGGGCAGCACGACGACGACATCGGTGCCAGCGGTATCGGCTGCCAGATCGCGGGCAGCCTGCATGGCGTCCCTGACGAATTGCGGCTTGAACAGCAGGTCATCGGGGAAGTAGCCGGTCAGGAACAGCTCGGAGAACATCAGGATGTCGGCTTCGGCTGCAACGGCATCGGCCAGAGCTGTGCGGGCCAGCGCCAGATTGCCCGGCAGGTCGCCGACCTTGGGATTGAGCTGGGCGAGCGCAATTCGGAGGCGGTCTGTCACGATAAATCTGCCCGTTGTCTGAGGATGTGCGGACGCAGCGGCAGGCAAGTGCCGGAACGCGCGCAAGACTTATCCGCTCGCCCCTATCAGGGCAAGCGCACAACGTCAGCCGGCAGGCGGACTAAAAGCGGCCGGTCAGCTCGAACAGCGCGCCATAGCGGAAGATGCGGGCGAAATTGCTGGGCAGGTCCAGAGTTGGCAGGTTGGCGCCGCCCGAAGACGAGGTGAACTTGGCATCGAGCTGGCCTTCGAGATACCAGGCACGGCCACCGACGCGTACAGTGAGGTTCTCGGTTGGGTGAAAGCCCACCAGACCTTCAGCCATGACACCATAGCCGCGACCGGTCAGCGTGGTCGGTGCGCGTTCCTGGAAATTGCCAAAGCCGGGGAAATTGTAGCCCGTCGGAGAGTTGCCGCCCAGCGTACCGGAAATGGCGGCATAGGGGACGGCTGCGACTTCACCCTGAAAGTCGAATTGTTCGTACTCGGCCTGGCCCTTGACGCCCAGGCGGACAGCATGAATGTCAAAATCGTCCTTGGCGGTACCGAAGGAGGTTGGATTGCTTGCGCCATCAAAGGTGGCGCCGTACTGGCCCGAACCGATGTCGGGCGCGTCTTTCCAGTACTGATAGCCGATGAGGCCACCGAACGAGAAACCCTCGTCCATATCGCCCCACGGCAACCAGCCGAAATCGGTGCCGATATAGCCAATGTTGGAATTGCGGCCAATCGAGCCCGACGATGAGGGCGTGACGGCATAGGTACCCGTCGTGGACAGGCCGAGACCGGCCTTGCCGCTCAAATAGGTCTGGGTCGACAGATCTTCGATCTTGCCGTGCAGTTCGCCAATATGGGTCTGATCGCGGGTGGAGATGGTCACATCGCCCAGCGTCGTACCGCCGCTGACAGCGGTAAAGCCGGCGTCCTGTTCGCCCCACGACATCCAGTAGCGCGTGCCAAACTCAAACCGCAGGTCATCGTCCGGGTTTTGCCAGCTTTCGGGGTAGGCTGGGCGCATTTCAGGATAATCGGCGGCCAGTGCGGGCGCTGCAGTGAGCATCGCCAGTATGGCAACGGCGCCTTTGAGGGAGCGCTTCATGTGGTTCTCCGGTTCGACAGCCGTGTGGTTCCAGACCCAAGCTATGAAGTATTAGGGTTAACGTTCCGCTAAACGCGCCGGAGGCCGCATTGGCGGTTTGGTAACGTCATCGGCGCATGCTTGATCACGCTTGCAGGAAAATGCGATAAAATGGCAACCAGACGCTTACTGACGAGTTGCCCTTAGCCAGTTGGCGAAATGTGACCGAGAGTTGGACTTATGACGTGCAGGATATTGGTGGTTGAAGACGAGATCTTCGTAGCCACGGAAATCGAACATGTGATCGAGGAGATGGGCTTTGAGCCTGTCGGAATCGCTGCTGAACAGCGTGCAGCGCTTGCTCTGGCAAGCAAAGCCGATGTTGCACTGGTCGATCTCAACCTGCGTGACGGTGCCACCGGCATCAATATTGGTCGCATCCTGTCGCAGACGCATGGCGTTACCGTAATGTTCATGACCGCCAACCCTGCCCAGCTCGGCTCAGGTGTGCCCGGTACAATCGGCGTTCTGCCCAAGCCGGTGACCGATCAGGATTTGCGAGATGCCGTGTCATATGCTGTCGCACGTCACCGCGCTTCAGAGGCGGCACCACCGCGCCGCCTGCAATTGTTCAAGCTGCCGGGTTCGCTGAACCCGACCTAGCTCTGCCGCTGCAGTTTTGCCGAGCGCTTGAGGGCTTCAATCGGCAGATCGACCTCGACGCGCAGACCATCCTTATCCCAAGCCCGCTGCAACTCGCCCCGCAACTGTCCCTGAACGCTCAGTTCGATGACGCGAGAGCCAAAGCCTGACGTCTCACCAGGAGTGACTTCGGGACCACCCACCTCTTTCCATGACAGATGATAGCGGCCATCGGTTGGCCCCTGCCCGGTCAGCACAACACGGCCGGTGTCGATGGAGAGCGCGCCGTATTTGGCGGCATTGGTGGCCAGTTCATGGAACAGCAAGGCCAGCGGCGTCGCGGCGCCATCGTCGATCTCGGTATCATCGCCCTCAAATGTCACCCGCTGCTCATCGACATCGCGATAAGGCTGCATCAGACGCTCGATCAGCGATTTGAGCGAGCTCTGGCTGACGCTGGGGCGTGACTCGCTGGAGTGGGGCCGCACGAAGTCGTGGGCCTCGCCCAGGGCGTAGATGCGCTGGCGCAGTTCATTGGCGAACGGCTTGAGTTCGGGGCGGCTACGCGCCGACAGGCTGATGATGCCGGTCAGTACGGCGAAAATGTTCTTGATGCGGTGGCTGAGTTCCTGGGCGACCAGTTCGCGCTCTTCGGCGGCCAGCTTGGCCTCGTGAATGTCGGTGCAGGTGCCGATCCAGCGCACGATGGTGCCCGATGCATCGCGAATGGGCAGGGCCAAGCCCAGCGTCCAGCGATATTCGCCCGAGCGGTGCCGCAGGCGGTATTCGATCTGGTAGGGCTCGCCAGTATCGAGCGAGTTCTTCCAGACGCCCCAGGCGCGGTCCTGATCGTCAGGATGGAACATGCCGTTCCATGCCTCGCCATCGGTCGAGCCATCGGGCACGCCGGTGAACTCATACCAACGGGCGTTGTAGTAATCGTGGAAGCCATCGGGCAGCGTTGACCAGACCATTTGCGGCATGGCGTCGGCCAGGGTGCGGAAACGCAATTCGCTTTCGGCAAGCGCGTCGGTCGTACGGCGCTGTTCTGTGATATCGACCAGCACACCGGGAAAGCGCTGAATCACACCCTCAGCGTTGAAGCGCGGGCGGCCTGATGCCACAACCCAGCGGATCTCGCCATTGCGGCCCTGCACGCGGTATTCGGAATGGTAGGGCGACTTTTCGCGGATCGATGTGGCAATTTCCTCGCCCACGCGTTCGGCGTCTTCGGGATAGATGGCAGCCAGGAAATCCTTGAGCGGCACACCCAGACCGGCCTGCTGCGGGTCAAGGTTGAACAGTTCGGCAAATCGATCGTCGGCGGTGACGGTATCGCCGGGTACATCCCAGTCCCAGGTGCCGACAAGGCCCGATCCACTCAGGGCCAGCGACAGGCGCTCTTCGCTGCGCGCCAGCGCCTGCTTGGCGAGAACCTGATCGGTCGTGTCGAGCACTACGCAAATGCCGGCCAGCGGCTGCCCGTCCTCCCCCAGCACGGGACTATAGTGCAGATCGAGCCAGGTTGTTTCAAACTGCCCATGACGGTCGAGCAGCATTTCCTGATCCTTGAGCGTGACCGTCTCGCCGCGCATGCAGCGCATGACCTTGTCCGCGTTGAACTCAGCGGCTTCGGGCCAGGCGTCGACAGCCGGCATGCCAAAAATCGCAGGATGACGCTGGCCGGCGAACACCGCATAGGCATTATTATAAATCAGAATGCCCTGATGGCCGATCAGCATGGCCATCGGCGCCGAGGCGGCCATCATCACACGAACAGCGCCCTTAAGGCTCTCGGGCCATTCGGGAATGGGACCAAGCGGATTGCTGGTCCAGTCATATTCATTGACGAGCTTGAGGGTTGGATCGGACTCCAACTGGGCACGGGTCTCGGCGGAGGCCGCGGGAAACAACGACTTTGGCATTAAAGGCCTTCATGAATCTGGCGCATAGCAAGCACGATCAGACGCACAAGAAACCCGCGCGCATCGGGTCAAACGCACAGGTGTCCATGTTGGTTTCAATTCATTGCGGGTTTATTCCCCCGCGGCAAGACCCTGATGCGCCGGTTTTTGCGCGTGGACTTCCTCGGCAACCAGGAAAGCCAGTTCGAGCGCCTGACTGGCGTTGAGGCGCGGGTCGCAATAGGTGTTGTAGCGATCCGAGAGCGTGGCTTCGGTCACCGCGGAAACACCACCGACGCATTCGGTCACGTCGTCGCCGGTCATTTCGATGTGTACGCCACCGGCATAGGTGCCCATATCGCGGTGTACATCGAAGAACGATTTCACCTCGGACAGAACACGATCAAATGGCCGGGTCTTGAAGCCGGTCGACGCCTTGATCGTATTGCCGTGCATCGGATCGGAACACCAGACAACGGTACGACCGGCGCTCTGAACGGTTTCGATCAGGCGCGGCAGGTGATCGTGCACCTTGTCGGCGCCAAAGCGGGTAATCAGGGTGATGCGACCAGCTTCATCGGTCGGATTGAGCCGATCGAGCAGGCGCAGCAGGTCCTCGCTCGACAGCGATGGGCCGCACTTGATGCCGATCGGGTTCTTGATACCGGCAAAATACTCGACATGGGCCGCATCGGGCTGGCGGGTACGATCACCAATCCACAGCATGTGGCCCGAGGTTGCGTACCAGTCATTGGAAATGGAGTCGCGACGGGTCAGCGCCTCCTCATAGCCGAGCAGCAGCGCTTCATGGCTGGTGAAGAAACTGGTCTGCTTGAGCGCGGGCGTGTTCTCCGGCGTGATGCCCAGAGCACTCATGAAGGTGATGGCGTCGTCAATCTTGCGCGCCACTTCCTCGTAACGCGGATAATAGTTCGAGCCCTTCATGAAGCCGACTGTCCACTCGTGGATACGTGTCAGCTCGGCATAGCCGCCCATGGAGAAGGCGCGCAGCAGGTTGAGCGTAGCGGCAGACTGACGATAGGCCTGCAGCATGCGATCGGGATCGGGGATGCGCGAGCCTTCATTGAAGTCGATAGCGTTGATAATGTCACCGCGATAGCTGGGCAGTTCGACACCGTCGATGGTCTCGGTATCGGCAGAGCGCGGCTTGGCGAACTGGCCAGCAACGCGACCAACCTTGACGACGGGCTTGGAAGCACCGTGGGTCAACACCACCGCCATCTGCAGGAAGACGCGGAAAAAGTCACGGATATGGTCCGCGCCATGTTCGGCAAAACTCTCGGCGCAATCGCCCCCCTGCAACAGGAATGCCTCACCGCGGGCGACAGCGGCCAGCCGGGTCTTGAGGTCACGCGCTTCGCCGGCAAACACCAGCGGGGGGAAGGTGGAGAGCTGACGCTCGGCTTCGCTCAAGGCCGCTTGATCGGGATAGGCCGGAACCTGTGAAATCGGCTTGGCACGCCAGCTATCGGGGGTCCAGGTGGTCATATCGGGTCTCGCTCACGCGGGTTACAGGCTGTTGGCTGGCGGAATACCAAGGCAGGACGGCTGTGCCAAGGATAATCGGGGCTGAGGCGTGCCAAAACCCCGCCCGGCCCTGTGGCGTCGCGGTATCACGGGTAACGGGCGGCCATTGGGCCACAAGAATGTAGAGAACGGTCCAAGGGCCGCCCGTCACGAACCGGTTTTGTGCGGGGGGCGGTTCAGCCTGCGCCGGTGTTTCAGACGCGACTGCCGCTTGCCCCACTGGACAGGCGCCCCCATCCCCCGGCCCTCCCGCCTGGCCCTGCGTTGGGACCAGTGACTGGCGGGAACGGGCCCATGATGGCACGGGGCGAGCGGGCGGGCACTAGATGGATAAGGTTTTGGAGACCCCCTAGCCTCCCCCTGGCAGGGGGAGGAACAGGTCTGGTGGTGGGGGCAAAATCGGGGCTCTCGCTCCCCTCCCTACCTCCCCCATCATGGGGGACGCGCAGGACGGTGGCGCTGGCTAGATCGAGGTCAGGCCGCAACCCCTCTTCAGCGCTCCAAATCAAGCGAGCTGAACTCCATGCGTGGTGCGGATGGTGCCACAGCCACTGCGCAGCACCTCCCCCTTGATGGGAGAGGCCGGGAGGGGGCTGATCTCAGGATGAATCCCGGAATGACCCGATGGGTTTTCGCCATTGGGCCACTGCGGCGCCGGATCTGCAGGTATTGGACGGCGCAAAGCGCCCCGCCCTAGCCGCCGATCTTCTGGCCCTTGCGATAGGTGTAGCTGGGGGCCTTGAAGGTCACCAGTTCCTCGGCCGCAGAAGGATGCAGCGCCATGGCGCGGTCGAAATCGGCCTTGGTGGCGCCCATGCCGATGGGAATAGCCACGAGCTGGATCATTTCGGCAGCGCCGTGCCCCAGAATATGGACGCCGAGCACCTTGCCGCCATCCTTTTCGGTTATGAGCTTGAGGATCATGCGCTCGGTGCGCGTGGACAGCGTGTTCATCATGGGCCGGAAGCGTGAGACGTAGACGTCGATGTCCTCATGGGTCACCGCTTCGGCTTCGGTGAGGCCGATGACGCCGATCTCTGGTTCGGCGAACACTGCCGTGGGAATCTCGGAGTGATCAACCGCCATCGGGTTGTTGTTGAACACCGTCTCGGCAAAATACCAACCTTCACGGATGGCCACCGGCGTGAGCGCCGCGCGGCCGGTGACGTCGCCAACGGCATAGATGGATGGCACCGAGGTCTTGGAGAATGCATCCACGGCAATAGTCTGATTGGCGTGCTGTTTGACCCCAGCCTGTTCGAGCCCCAGGCCATCAACATTGGGCGAGCGGCCCGTGGCGAACATGACAGCACCATAGGGCGCGGTAACGCCATCGCTGAAAGTGGCAGCGATATCAGCGCCGTCTCGCGCCAGTGAGGCGATCGTGGTCTGGTAGATGATCTTGATGCCGCGGTCGGTCAGGCCGCTTTCAAGGCCGCGGCGCATGTCATCGTCAAAGCCGCGCAGCAGGCAATTGCCGCGATAGACAATGGTTGTGTGTACGCCCAGACCAGCAAAAATTGTGGCGAATTCCACAGCGATATAGCCGCCACCCTCGATCAGAATGGAGTGTGGCAGGGCGGGCAGATCGAAGGCCTCATTGGAGCTGATGCCCAGTTCAGCGCCCGGGATATCGGGCGTGAAGGGCCGGCCACCAGTGGCCACCAGGATATATTTGGCATCCAGATCGCGATCCTGACCGACCAGATGCACGCTATTGGGACCGGCAACCACCGCGCGGTCGCGGATGATCTCGACGCCGGGCTTCTCAAGATTGGTCACATAGGCATGCTCGAGCCGGGTGATTTCCTTTTCCTTGTTGGCGACAAGGGTGGGCCAATCAAAGCTGGCATCGACTTTCCAGCCGAAACTGGATGCGACGTCGAACAGGTCGTGGAAGCGGCTGGCATAAACGTAGAGCTTTTTGGGCACGCAGCCGCGGATCACGCAGGTGCCGCCGACCCGGAACTCTTCAACAATGGCGACCTTGGCACCATAGCTGGCCGCCATGCGGGCGGCGCGAACGCCCCCCGAACCCGCGCCAATAACAACCAGATCATAAGTGCTCATGGGACGGCTCCGTGCGCGTGGGTCTATCGGCAATCACCGATGAATATAGACCGCGGATCGCATAAAAAAAGACCCCGCACAAGGCGGGGTCCGTTGTTGGCGTGCCGCTCAGACTAGAGCTGAATACCCTGGCCGCGCAATTCGGCGCGGACCTTGGCAAAAAACTCGGGACGGACATTGTTGGTGAAAACCTGCATCACGTTCTGCAGATCAGCGTTCACCTCCGTATTGGCCTTGGCCAGCTTCTGGCCGGTTTCACTTTCGTAGAAGGCGACGATTTCCTGCAGCTCTTCAATGCTGAAGCGGGCCGCATAAACACGCGCGAACTGATTGAGCAGTTCGCCCTTGCGATCGCGATATTCTTCCAGGATCTTGCCAATGGCAGCGTCAGTCTGTTCGCTGATCTCGGGGTTCTGCTGGACGATCTGGCGCATGGTGCCGATGCCGATCTCGACCATGGTGATCTCGAAAATGGACGCACGATCAGTCAGATCGATATATTTGCGGGCCAATGCCAACTGCTCGGGTGGTACTTCCTGCGCCATTGCAGGGACAACCATCGCCATCATGCTCAGGCTGAGCATTACTGCCACCAGCGCTTTGACGCGCATCATTACACCGGTCATTGTTGAACCACCCATCCTGTCGATACCCAAAAAATCAATTGTCGCTTGAGAGCGTTCTTACGCCATCAGGCGCGGCCACATAAGCCTTCTTGCACATATTGAGGAACAGGCCGTGCTGGACCACCCCGGCTATATCGAGCAAGTCGGCTGAAAGCGCTTCTGGCTGCGAAATGCGGCCAAAAAAGCATCGAGGATCAGGTGATCCCCATCTGTCACATAGCTTTCGCCTGTCGCTGTGGTGCGCAGGCGTACTTCGCCAGCGCAACCATGGGCCCGGCAGACAGCCTCAACCGTGCGGCGCGTGGCGCCCAGACCGAAGCGATTGACCTCGATAGGCAGCGGGAAACGCCCAAGCGTTTCGACCAGCTTGGAGGAATCGGCGATCACGATCATCAGATCCGAGGCCGCGGCAACGATCTTTTCGCGCAGCAAGGCGCCACCGGCGCCCTTGATCAGATTGAGCTGCGGGTCGATTTCGTCGGCGCCATCAATGGTGATGTCGAGCCGGTCGAGCGTATCGAGATCGGACAGCGGAATATTGAGGCTTTCGGCCTGGCGCGCCGTGGCTTCAGAGGTTGGCACGCAAATGCACTTGAAACCGGCAGCGACTTTTTCGCCGAGAAGGTCGACGAAATGGCGGGCCGTGGAGCCGGTCCCCAGCCCGAGCCGCATGCCCGACTGAACCTGCGTTAGCGCCATTGCGGCTGCCTGCCGCTTCAGTTCTTCGCTCATAATGCCCTCGCTGCCCGGTAAAATTGGCATCGCAGGGCGACATGGCTGTGTCAATGGCCAGGGGGCGGGTCAATCACGGATTGGTGAATGGAAATTGTAACCAGCTGGCAACACAATTTGGGCATGCTGGCTAAAGTGTGGCTAAATCGAGGCTTGTGCCTCTTTTCGCTGTTCTTCAAAACGCGTAAGCAACGCCAGTTGTTTAACGCGCAGATCGAACGCTCGTTCTTACTTGCAGGGGCCAAGTCTTCAAGATGATCAAATTCAAGTCCGCGATCGTTATCGCGATTGCACTCCTAATGTCGCTCGGCGGTGCTGCGCCGACCATGGCGGAGCGTGTCTATGATCCTGATACCGCCAACTGGGTGGACGCGTCGACGCTCCAGGCCCGCAAAAGCGGCGGCAGCGCCATTCGCAAGCAGATCGTGAGCTACTCCTCCAATTATGCGCCGGGCACGATTGTTGTCGAAACCGGTGAGCGTCGTCTCTATCTGGTGCTCGAAGACGGCAAGGCCATGAAGTATGGCATTGGCGTTGGTCGCGACGGCTTTACCTGGTCGGGTACCCACCGCATCACCCGCAAGGCCGAGTGGCCAGGCTGGACGCCGCCAGCGCAGATGCGCAAGCGCGTGCCTGATCTGCCAGCCTATATGCCCGGTGGCCCTGACAATCCACTGGGCGCACGGGCCCTGTATATCGGCTCGACCCTGTATCGCGTGCATGGCACATCCGAGCCCCGCTCGATCGGTCTGGCCGTCTCTTCGGGCTGCATCCGCCTGACCAATGAAGACGTTGCCGATCTTTATGAGCGCGTGCAGGTCGGTGCCCGTATCGTGGTCAATCACTGATCCGGACGCGGTCCTCGCCAAAAATTGTCAAAGGGTCGCCAGCAGGCGGCCCTTTTTTGTTGCTGGGTGGCTTTGAAAAAACCGGGCAGAGGATTAGGTTTGCGCCATGATCAGCACCGCGTCCCCTGCCCGCCCGCTCGTTGACCGCTATGGGCGGCATATTTCCTATCTGCGCATTTCGGTGACCGATCGCTGCGACTTCCGCTGTGTGTACTGCATGGCCGAAGACATGACCTTCCTGCCCAAGCGCGACGTGCTGAGCTTTGAGGAAATCGAGACCATAGCCGGTGCCTTCATTGCGCGCGGTGCGACGCGCATCCGGCTGACCGGCGGCGAGCCGCTGGTGCGGCGCGATATCATGGAGCTTGTGGCCACGCTGGGCGCGCGCATTGGTCAGGGGCTGGAGGAGCTGACCATCACCACCAATGGCAGCCAGCTGGCAAAGCATGCCGACGGGCTGGCGGCGGCGGGGGTCAAGCGGATCAATGTGTCGCTCGATACGCTGGATGAGGCGCGCTTTGCCGCCATCACCCGGCGCGGTCGGCTGACCGACGTGATGGATGGCATTGCAGCGGCGCAGTCGGCCGGGATCGCCATCAAGATCAACATGGTGGCGATGCGCGGCGCCAATGACGACGAGATCGAGCCAATGATGGCCTGGGCGCATGGGCGCAAGATGGGGCTGACGCTGATCGAGGGCATGCCGCTGGGCGAAGTGGGCATTGATCGGGTGGACAGCTATCTGCCGTTGCGCGAATTGCACGACCAGTTGGCGCGGCGCTATACGCTGGAAAAACTGAACAAGCGCACCGGCGGCCCCGCGCGCTATGTACATGTTGCCGAAACCGGTGGCGTGCTGGGCTTCATCACGCCGATGAGCCACAATTTCTGCGAGAGCTGCAATCGCGTTCGGCTGACCGCAACGGGCCAGCTGTTCATGTGCCTGGGGCAGGACGATCAGGTCAACCTGCGCGATGCGCTGCGCACTGGCGGCGCCGAGGCGCTCGACGCTGCCCTTGATCAGGCCATGCTGCTCAAGCCCAAGGGGCACGATTTCGTGCTGGATCGCAGCAGCACCGCGCCTTCGGTGGCGCGGCACATGAGCGTAACAGGCGGCTAGACCCTAGCGGTTCTCGGCGCGTTCGATCAGCTCGACAATGATGCCATCCGGATCGCGCACGAAGGCGACGCGTTTGACCATTTCGGTGTTGTGCGCATTGCGCGGACGCTCGACGACTTCAACGCCGGCCGCTTCGAGCCTGGCCAGCATGGCGTCGACATCGGTGAAGGCAAAGGTCAGGTGTCGCATCCCCGCCTCACCGGGCTGCACATCACGCGACCGCGTCGTGTCGACAATATTGGGCACCATGATCTCAAGCATGCCGCCACCGGCATCGAGAAACAGCAAATCCCCATTGGACTGGGCTTTGCGCAAGGCCAGGCGCAGGCCGAGCAGGTCGCAGTAGAAGGCGATGGTCCGCTCGGCATTGCTGGCGGTCATGCCGACATGCTCGAACCCGATCAGGCCGCTCATTTGTCGTCATCCGAAATCAGCGCGAAATCGAGCGGCAGGGCTGTGGTGTACTTGATCTGGCCCATGGCGAAGGCGGAACTGACATCGGTCAGGTTGATCTTGCCGATCAGGCGTTTGTAGAAGGAGTCATAGGCGCCGATATCGGGCACCACGACGCGCATCAGATAGTCGATATCGCCACTCATGCGATAGAATTCCACGACCTCGGGAAATTCGTCGATGACGCCGGCAAATTTGCGCATCCAGATGTCGTTGTGCTCGTTGGTCTTGACTGACACGAAGACGGTCACGCCCACATTGACCTTGACCGGATCGAGCACGGCGACGCGGCGCTGAATGACGCCGTCTTCTTCCATTTTCTGGATACGGCGCCAGCACGGCGTGGTCGACAGACCGACCTTGCGGCCGATTTCGGCCACCGGCATCGTCGCATCTTTTTGCAGTAACGTCAGGATTTTTCGATCAATCTTGTCCAATGCCATTACGCCCCCTGCGGAATTTGATTTCTGAGAATGAACAAATCTGGTCCAAATTTGGCTGAAGAAGTGCCACATCCGCCCCGTGTTCGCAATAATCTTGCGCGCTGCAAGTTGAGCAGCGCGATCAAGGTCTTGTTAACCTAGAGCCCGAACCAACCCAGCAAGCCGCTGGGACGTGCATGGTCGTCACGCCAGTCAGACGGTCTGTCGAAGGCACCGGCCCAGATCCCGCGCCGGGCCGACCGGGCGGCAGATTCCTCGTTCCAGTAGTCGCCGCTGGAAACGGCCAGCCCTTCGGCTACCATGATCGCGCCGAGATCCGCGCCATCAACACTGCAACGCGCCAATAGGCGCTCATAGCGATCGCGTCCCTCAGGACGACAATCGAGCGGGCCGCTGGCGAGCAGTTCGGCCATGCGGTTTCGGGCCTGTTGTCCACAGGGCCACCGCCCGCCGCCAGCACGTGCACAATCCTGCGCCAGTTCGGGGGCGTCCAGCCCGAGCAGGCGCACCCGGTCGTCGCCCAGGTGGAAGCTGTCACCATCGCTGACGCGAGCGTTTCCCGCGATCGGCGGCAGGGGCGCATCGAGCCAGTTTGCCAGCAGGGCGACGCCAGCCAGGATGATTATTGCCAGGACAGCACCACGCCGACCGGAAAAGAGTGTGGAACGAGACATCGTTAGCCGTTGGATTTCACCAGCCGTTAACTACGCGCTGGCTAGTGTTTCGCCAAGAGTAGTGCACGCGTCTTGAGTGCGCATTGGTAGTAACGAGTAACGAGTACCCATGACGACCCCTTCGGCTGTCATAGAAGATGTCCGTTCGCAAATGGGCCGAGAAGGCAAACGCACGGCCCAGCGTACCGTTCTGGACGCCCGTCAGCGCTTGACCTCAAGCTCGGGCACACGCTCGTCGTTCGACTTCGAACTGATGCACGAATATGCCAATTCCCGGCTCAACGCTGCGTTGCCCATGGCAGCGCTGGTGGGCATTCTGGCATTTGTCGCGACCTTCTGGGTGCCGGTGCTGTTCACAGCGCTGTGGGCCGGCTTGGTGCTGCTAAGCATGCTGATCGTGGTGGTGCTGGCACAGCGCTTCAAGCGCGCAGAGCCCACCAAGTTCAATGCCGGTGAATGGACCACCTCATTCGTGGCGGGCGAAACCCTGCTCGGTCTTGCCTGGTCATTGCTGGCGCTGTTCACCCTGGTGGCCAATCCCGACACACTGACGCCGGTAATGTTTGCCATGGTGCTGGTGGCCATCGCCGCCAATGCCATCACCACGCGCACCCTGCCCCCAGCCACGCTGATGAGCACGCTGCCGGTGACCGTGACCGTGTCGGCCAATCTGATCCTGCTGGGCGGCACGCTGAATTACACGCTGGCCGCCGTGGCCATGTGTGGCGAGGTGTTCTTCGTCTATCTGGCTCGCCAGCTTCATGCCTCCGAGTTGCACACCATCACCCATCAGGCCGAAAAAGATGCGCTGATCAACGAGCTTGAAGAAGCGCGCCATATGTCGGACGAGGCGCGGCGTCATGCCGAGCAGGCCAATATTGCCAAATCCCAGTTTCTGGCCACAATGAGCCACGAACTGCGCACCCCGCTCAACGCCATTATCGGCTTTTCCGAAGTGCTGCAGTCGGAGCTACTGGGTCCCCATCAGGTGCCACAGTACAAGGAATATGCTGGCGACATTCATGGCAGTGGTCAGCATTTGCTCAATCTGATCAACGAGCTGCTCGACCTCAGCCGCATCGAGGCAGGCAAGTATGAGCTGAATGAGGAAGTGGTATCGCTGGTCGATATCGCCGCTGATTGCCGCCGCATGATGGAATTGCGCGCCAAGTCCAAGAGCATCGAGCTGGTGTTCAGCGTCGGCGACAATCTGCCCAAGCTGTGGGGCGATGAACGTGCCATTCGTCAGGTGGTGCTCAACCTGCTCAGCAACGCCATCAAGTTTACGCCCCAACACGGCAAGATCATTCTGCTGGTGGCCCGCAGCGGCGACGGCGGACAACTGGTCTCGGTCAAGGACAATGGCCCCGGCATTCCCGAGGACGAAATCGAAACTGTGCTGTCCTCGTTCGGACAGGGCTCACTGGCGCAGAAGACCGCTGAACAAGGCGCAGGCCTTGGCCTGCCTATCGTGCAGAAGATCATGGAGCTGCATCAGGGCCGCTTTGACCTGTTCAGCAAGCTGCGCTTCGGCACCGAAGTGATTGCTACCTTCCCACGCGCCCGTGTCATGGATGCGCTGGCGCCCGTCGTAGAGCGCAAGAACCGCCTCGAGATCTATTCGGCGGCCGGCTGACCTCCACTTAAATACTTCTGCGGCATTTTATTAATGTGGCGTGAAGCTTCTTCCGTTAAGGTGATTCTTCAGGCTGGAGGATCTTATGCGCAAGCAAAGCGAGCGCGGCGCCGTACTACTTGTTACTGACCGACCGACCCAATCGGAGACGAGCAGCGTCGCCCAAGAACTTGGTGCCGATGCGGTCTTTCTGAGTGATCTTGCTGCCCGCAGACTAGATGGTGACCCCAGCCTGATTGTTGATGTCGATTTGCGCGATGTCGACATTGTCCGCCAGCTCAAGGCCGCCCTGCCCCCGCGTGGGGCTGGCTGTCGCATTTTCCTGATCGATACCGATAACCGGGTAACCTCGGTGCATGCCAATGTTCTCGGCGCCAACCACCTGCTATCAAAAAAGGCCACCGTGGCTCAGATGCACGCGGCCCTGGACAAGCATTTCGGGATCAGCGCGCATGTGCCACAGGACGAGGCCGTGCTGGCGTCGATCTGCAGCGGCGTGCAGGCACTGGACAACAGCTTTCAGGCGATGGCCAACAAGATCGAGCTGGACAATGCAGGTGTCATTGCGGCCTGCGAGAAGATTGCCGACGCCGTTTGCGTCGATGGGGTATGCGACTGGCTCTCGGCTGTGCGCAGCCGCCACGTCGGTACCTTTCAGCATTGCATGCTGGTGACCGGGGTCGTGGCGGCCTTCGCCACAAAAACGAATATGCCGCGCGAAGAAGTCGTCCGCATGACTGTGGCGGGCCTGCTGCACGATATCGGCAAGTCCAATGTGCCAGTGTCCATTCTGGACAAGCCCGGCGCGCTGACCCTGCGCGAGATGGATGCTATTCGCGTGCATCCGGTGGCTGGCTATAACTACCTGGTCGACAACAGCACCATGGATGCCGAAATCCTGAGCAGCGTGCGCGGCCATCACGAATATCTCGATGGCACCGGCTATCCCGACAATCTGACAGCCAGCGACATCAATGAGATGACCCGCATCATCACGGTGTGCGATGTCTATGCGGCGCTGATCGAACGGCGCAGCTATAAAGAGCCCAAGACGCATGCCGAGGCCATGGCGATACTGCACTCGATGGCGGCAGCGGGCAAAGTCGAGGCGCGCCTGGTGCGCGAGCTCGACTGGATCATGGCGCCTGGCGAGGACTAAGCGTCCTTGCCGCTGACCGCGGCGCTTTCAAAGGTGGCCATATTGTTGTGCAGGTGCAGTGCGGTCTTGGCCAGCACTGCTGCAAGCGCCGCGCCACTCCCCTCGCCCAGGCGCATGCCCAGATCGAGCAGTCCCTTCTGGCCCATCGCCTCCAGTGCGCGCGCGTGGCCCGATTCTGCCGAGACATGGGCGAAGATGCAGTGATCGATCGCAGCCGGATTGACGGCATGTGCAATGGCAGCAGCCGAGGTGGCGACAAACCCATCGACAATTACCGGCACCTTCTGATGTCGTGCTGCCAATAGTGCCCCAAGCATGGCGGCGATTTCACGGCCGCCGACGCGGGCCAGAATGGCCAGCGGATGATCGAGTTCGCCGGCATGGTGCGCCAGAGCCTGATCGACGGCATCCGCCTTGCGCTTGAGGCCGGCTTCATCGACGCCGGTGCCACGGCCAACCCAGTCCGCACCCGTGCCCCCATAGAGCGCCGCATAGATGGCGGCAGCGACAGTGGTGTTGCCGATCCCCATTTCGCCAATGCAGATCAGGTCGGGCTTTCCGGCAATGGCTTCCATACCGTAGGCGATGGTGGCGGCGCACATCTTGTCGTCGAGGGCGGCTTCGCGCGTGATGTCGCCCGTGGGCAGTTCAAGCGCCAGTTCAAACACCCGCAGATTGATTTCATGCAGTGCGCAGATCTGGGAGATGGCGGCGCCGCCATTGGTGAAATTGGCGACCATCTGAGCCGTAACTTCGCGTGGAAAGGCCGAGACGCCCTGATCGGTAACGCCATGATTGCCGGCAAAAATGGTGACCATGGGATTGTCCAGCCGCGGCTGGGCGCGTCCCTGCCAACGGGCCAGAAATTCGACCAGGCCTTCAAGGGCGCCAAGCGAGCCGGGTGGCTTGGTCAGCTGCGAATCGCGCGCGCGGACCTCGGCGACAGCTGCTTCATCGCCCTCGGGCGCGATAGTCAGAAGCTCCAGAACGTCGGCGTAGGCGGGATTCAGCGAAGGCATGGCGTGTCCGAAATGCTGTGGTAGGAAGGAGGCCATCTTGTTGCGTAGAACGAGGCCAAAAGCAATTGACCGAGCACCGACCCGAGGACGCCATTGCGCCTGAGGCAATGGAGCCGAGCCGCGCCGAGACACGCCCGGGCGGCTTGGGGCTGGCCGATGATCTGGTGATGGCGCTGCGCTTCTTCTCGCGTCTGCCCACTGGCAATTCGCCGCATCAGAAGCCGGAGCTGAACCGGATTGCCATGGCACTGCCGCTGGCCAGCGTGGTGATTGGCATTGGCCCGGCCCTGCTGTTGATCGGCGGAGGTTTGATCGGCCTGCCGGCCTATTTTGCTGCCGCACTGGCAGTGGCCGCCATGGTGATGGTCAGCGGCGCGATGGCCGAAGATGCATTGGCTGATGCGGCGGATGGGTTGTTTGGCGGGCACAGTGTGGCCCGGCGCCTCGAGATCATGAAAGACAGCCGCCACGGCACCTATGGGGTGGCGGCGCTGTGCCTGTTCCTGATGTTGCGGGTAAGCGGGCTGGGCGCGATCGCTGCGTTCAACCCCCTGGCCGCCGGCGCGATCTGGCTGGCCGCAGGAATTGTGGGACGATCGGGCGCGCTCTGGCTGGCCGTGGCACTGCCTGCTGCCCGCAGCGACGGGGTCTCGGCAACGGCGGGCACCGTCCGTGGCCGCAGCTTTGGCGTCGGGGCGGTGTTTGCCGTGGTGCTGCTGTTTGTGCTGGCCGCGCCGGCAACCAATCTGGTGGCACTGGGGTTTGCCCTGGTGGCCGCGCTGGTGGTGATCGCAGGCTGGAGCGCGTTGTGCAGGCGACTGGTTGGGGGACAGACTGGCGATCTGATCGGCGCGCTTGGAGCCCTGGTTGAAATCGCCGTATTGTGTGCGCTGCTGCCATTTGCCTGAGCCGGGCGGCCTTGAATTGGCCACCTGCAATGCCTTTATCAAACCAGAGCCCTGTCACGACACGAAAGCGCAACAGTATGATTTTCATTGGGATTGCGTTGCTCGTCGCCGTCGGGCTGGCCCTGCTGATCAGCGCCGATGCCGGTACGCTGGTGGGGCTGAACCAGATGCAGACGGCGCAGTTGATCCCGCTCCTGGTGCTGCTCATCGTGTTCGCCGGTGGGCTGTTCACAAGGCGGCGCAAGGCCAAGGAACTGTTGACAAGCCTGGTGCTGTGGGTCGGCATTTTCGGCGTGGCGAGCCTGAGCTACGCCTATCGCGATGAAATCCTGGGCGTCTGGGGTCGGGTGGCCGGCGAACTGCAGCCCGGCGTTGCCATGGTCAATGTGGAACAGGGCACGGCGACATTCCGGCGCGGCATTGGCGGGCATTTCGAAATCAATGCGACAGTGAACGGCCATACCACGCCGATGATCTTCGATACCGGCGCCAGCGCTGTAGTGTTGACTATTGCCGATGCGGAAGCGGCGGGGATCAGCACCAAGAAACTGCGGTTTTCCGTTCCGGTCTCGACCGCCAATGGCACCGGGCGCGCGGCCCGGGTGAAGCTGGACAATCTGGTGGTGGGCGGTATTGCCCGGCAGGGCATTGTGGCGTTTGTCGCCGAGGCCGATGCGCTTGAAACCAGCTTGCTGGGGATGACGTTCCTTGAGACACTGAGCCGGTACAGCGTGACGCAGAATTCGCTGGAGCTGCTGGACTAGAGCAAAAAAACGGCCGGTGCGCACACCGGCCGTCTCGTTTTCGCGGGTCCGCGTCGTTAGCTGACGGGGAACTGTGTCGCCTGCCCGGCCACGATGTACCAGGTGACGAAAAGGGCGTTGATGAAGGCGCCAGGCAGATAGCTGCCGGTGCGGCGCCAGGCGAAGGTGGACAGGAACGCCACGATTGAGAGTAGTGGCAGGAACTGCATGGCAATCACGGTGTTGAGCGGCTCGTTCATCGAGAACAGATGACCACTGAACAGCAGCGTGCCGTACTGGAAGGCCAGGAACACCAGGAAGCCGAGCGCAAGCGCGCCGACATTGCTGAAGTACTGGACCAGACGGCTATCGCCAGCCACCGACAGACCAGTATGCAGGCCGCGCAGGGCGAACACGAAGAAGGCAGTGAACGGCACCAGGTAGACCAGAGCGATCTTGAACTGGACAAGGCTCATCGGCTTGAGGGCAACAACCCAGAAGCGGAAGTCGATCTTGAACAGGAAGTCGGCGGCCAGCACGAACAGATAGCCGATACCCACGGTGGATAGCGCGATCAGCACGGCACCCCAGATGGGGCCACGGCCTTCGACCTTGTCGCCCTTGAGCACGAAGCCGACCAGGAAGACGATCAGGCCGTTCAGAACCGCCCAGAAGGCGATCTGGCTGGTAATGGTCTGTGGCAGCAATGCCGAGGCCGGGAACAGCTGACCACCCCAGGCGAAGAACTGGTAGTAGGTCAGCACAGGCACAAAGGCGCTCAGCGCGAAAGCAATCCACCACTTGGCCCCACGGCTGGTGTGCGCAGCTGGCACGGCAGTGGAACGCATGGCGGCAAAGGCGGGTGCGGCCAGCAGCATGTCGAATGTCCCGGCGAGCAGAACGACGAAGCCAATCAGAGCGATCAGCGTGCCGATTTCCTTCCAGAGCCAGATCTGGTCGCCGGAGGGGATTGGGTCAGCGCCATCGAGCGTCTGGGCGAACCAGTCGATGGAATAGCCGATGGCTTCTGGCGAAAGATGATCGCCGGGATGGGTGGTGTTGGGCATTTCGAGAACGCGGGCTGTGCCAGCGGCGATGTCGCCATAGATCTGGCCGGGCACAACGGTTTCGGTGGTGCCAAACACGGCCTGCAGCTTGGGGCTGGTCGGCGCATCCTGGGCACGATCAACGCCCCACATCAGCTGGCTGAACTCGTCATATTTCGAGAACACGACCGACAGATTGCGTGGCCATTCGGTGGTGCCATCGGCAGCGAACGGCGCACCGGTGCTGGAGCCTTCAAGCACCATGGACTTGTAGCCATCGGGCAGCGCGCCAGCGGCAGCCAGAATGGTCCAGCCGCCCATGGAGTGGCCTTCAAGACCGATATTGTCGACATCGACGATATCGAGATTGCGCAGATAGGCCAGCGCGCCGGGTCCACCAAAGCCGTTGGCAAAGGCGGGCGCGTCGGAATAGCCATGACCGGACTGATCGAGCGCCAGCACGATATAGCCGCGACGGGCATATTCGATGGCAAAGCCGGACTGGGTTTCGCGGCTGTTGATATAGCCATGAACCGCGAGAATGGCGGGGGCCTTGTTTTCGGCACTGACGCCGGGTGGCACATAAAGCAGACCGCTCAGGGTCTGGCCGTTATTGCCGGTAAAACGCAGATCCTTGATGGTCACGTCGCCGGAGGTCTGAATGAAATGAGCGAGCAATGCGCCCAGAAGAATGATGACCCATCCAATATGGAACAGGCGGAATTTGCGTAACATGTAGAGGCTCCCCTTGCTGTAGTGCGGGCCATTACCCGTCACTGACATGTTACCTAGCCCCTAATACGAAACCGAACGCGCCACAAACGAAATATTTGCGCGCATTAACGAAAGCCATTGATGACTTCCGTTGGCGCAGCGCGCGGGCTAGCCTGAAGCCCCAAACCCAGGAGTGGAATTGCCATGAGCCAGCGCCCCTATGACGAAGCCAATCTGCGCCGCGCCTTCGCCGTGGCCAGTCAGTCGCGCGCGGGCGGCGACCACCCCTTTGGCGCGGTGCTGGCCGACAGCAAGGGCGTGATCCTGATGGAACAGGGCAATGGCTTTACCGCTGAGGGACGCGACCGCACGGCGCATGCGGAAAAGCTGCTGGCGACACGGGCGGGCAAGACTTACAGCCTGACGGTATTGGCCGGGGCGACGCTGTACAGTTCGGCAGAACCCTGTGCGATGTGCGCGGGCGCGATCTATTGGGCGGGTATTGGCCGGGTGGTGTTCGGCCAGACCGAGGTGGCGCTCAAGGCGATCACCGGCGACAATCCGGAAAACCCGACGCTGGACCTGCCCTGCGTGGTGGTATTTGAGGCCGGGCAGCGGCCAACCGAGGTAGTCGGCCCGCTGCTGGAGGATGAAGCCAGCGCGCTGCAGGCCGATTACTGGGGCAGCCGTGGCTAGCTCGCCTGTTCGAGACGATGGCGGTTTACCGCATCGAGGGCGCGCAGCATGACCGCTGAATCGGCGCCGGGCTTGCAGGCATCCACGCTCATGATCTGGCGGAACTGGCGGGCGCCGGGCAGTCCGGCCGCCAGACCCAGCATATGGCGGGTGATGTTGTTGAGGCGGGCACCGGCGGCGAGTTCGCGATCGGCATAATCGGCCATGGCGTGCATGACGGCGGCCAGGGTCACCGGCTCGGTGGTGGCGCCAAAGAAGCGTTGATCGACCTCGGCCAGCAGCATGGGATTGTGATAGGCGGCGCGGCCCATCATGACGCCATCGGTGTGCTCAAACTGGGCTTGCGCCAGTTCCAGCGTGTCGATGCCGCCATTGATAAAGACCGGCAGCGGCGCCAGACGGGCGCGCAGGCGATAGACCCGGTCATAGTCGAGCGGCGGAATGGTGCGGTTTTCCTTGGGCGAGAGACCCTGGAGCCAGGCCTTGCGGGCGTGGACATAGAGCGCGTCGACGCCGGCGTCGACCATGGCGTCGGCGAAGCGGTCGAGACCGGTTTCGACATCCTGATCGTCAATGCCGATGCGGCACTTCACCGTCACCGGGCGGTCGGTGGCATCGCGCATGGCGCGGACGCATTGGGCGACCAGATCAGGCTCGGCCATCAGGCAGGCACCAAAACGGCCCGACTGCACGCGGTCGGACGGGCAGCCGACATTGAGATTGATTTCGGCATAGCCGTAATTATCGGCAAGGCGGGTGGCGGCGGCGAGCTCAGCGGGATCGGAGCCGCCCAGTTGCAGGGCAACCGGCTGCTCGAACGAGTCAAAGCGCAGATGGCGGTCGACATCGCCGTGCATGATGGCGGCGCTGGTGACCATCTCGGTGAACAGCAGGCTTTGGCGCGTCAACAGGCGATGGAGGTACCGGCAATGGCGGTCCGTCCAGTCCATCATCGGGGCGACGCTAAAGCGTCGGGCGCGGGCAAGTGCGGTCATGGGGCGGGCAAATAGCGCAGATCGTGCAGATTGGCCAGTGGCTGGGGACAGAGGTGCATTGCACCAAGGGCTAACATGTCAGTTATGGTCATTGGCGCCAAATTCCAGTATTGCGGCTGCACGACGTTCAGCGAGTGCCCCTGATATGCCCCTGCCCCGTTTCATCGCCGTCATCGATATTGGCAAGACCAATGCCAAGGTTGTGCTGATTGATGCCCATACCAAGCAGCAACTGGCGGCGCGCAGCACCCCCAACACGGTGCGCGCGGACGGGCCCTATCCGCATGCTGATGTGGAGCGGTTATGGAGTTTCATGCTGGAGAGCCTGGGGGCACTGCAGACCGAGCACGGGGTGGACGGCATTTCGATCACCACCCATGGCGCGACGGCGGCGCTGCTGGCGGGCGATGCGCTGGCGCTGCCGGTACTCGATTATGAACATGCCGGTCCCGAGGATATGCGTGACGCCTATGGCGCGGTGCGACCCGACTTTGCCGAGACGCTGTCGCCGCGACTGCCCAACGGGCTCAATATCGGTGCGCAATTGTTCTGGCAGAGCCAGAAATTCCCCGAGGCGTTCGCCACGGTCACGCAGATTCTGAGCTATCCGCAATACTGGGCCTGGCGACTGACCGGCATCATGGCAAGCGAAGTGACGTCGCTGGGCTGCCATAGCGATCTGTGGGCGCCCGGCAAAGCCGATTTCTCGTCGCTGGTGACCGGGCAAGGCTGGCGCGACCTGTTCCCCGAGGTGCGGCCTGCGGCATCCGTGCTGGGAACGCTGCGCGCAGATATTGCCGAAGCCACCGGCTTGCGGGCCGAGACGCCGGTCACCTGCGGCATTCACGATTCCAACGCGTCCTTGCTGCCGCATCTGGGGGCGCATGAGGAGCCGTTCACGATCCTGTCGACGGGCACCTGGGCCATCGCCATGACCGTTGGCGGCGACACCACCCATCTTGATCCGGCACGCGACAGCTTGGCCAATGTCGATGCCTATGGCCGACCGGTGCCGACTGCGCGCTTCATGGGCGGGCGCGAATTCGACATGCTGGCGCCCGGCGCAGTGACACCGACGAGCGAAGATGCCGATGCGGTGATCAAAGGGGACGTTCAGGCGCTGCCCAGCTTCATGGCGGGCGTGGGGCCCTTCCCCGGCCATGTCGGCTGCTGGACAAGTGACCCCGATATACTCAGCCCAGGCGAGCGCACGGCTGCGGTCTCGCTTTATCTGGCGCTGGTGACCCAGACCTGTCTTGAGCTGTGCGGGTTGGGCAAGCAGATAATCATTGAGGGACCACTGGCGCGGAACCAGCTCTATGCAGCGGCGCTGGCGCGGCTAACCGGTGTGCCAGTGGTGGCATCGGGCGATGCGACCGGCACCAGCCTGGGTGCCAGCATGCTGTTTGGCGGGGCGGCAGGAGTGGCTTCAGGCACGCCCGTGGCACCGCTGCAGCATGTGGGCTTTGACGGCTATGCCGAACGCTGGCGGCAGCGGCTGGCCTGACAAGGGAGCCATGCGCCCGGGCTGATTGAAGGCTCTGGCCCGCTTCCCTATCTCTCGAGCGGAGGGTTGTGATGAGCAGTGCAAAGCATCGTGTGGTGATTGTCGGCGGCGGCTTTGGCGGTCTGTCGGCGGCGCAGGCGCTGGCCAAGGCGGATGTTGACGTGACGCTGATCGACCGGCGCAACCATCACCTGTTTCAGCCGCTGCTGTATCAAGTGGCGACGGCCTCGCTGAGCACCGCTGAAATTGCCTGGCCAATCCGACACATCCTGCGCAAGCGCGACAATGTCACGACACTGCTGGCCAATGTGACCGGGGTCGATACGGCTGCGCAGCAGGTGCAGCTCGATGATGGCAGTGCGGTCGGCTATGACAGCCTGATCCTGGCCACCGGGGCGCGGCACGCCTATTTCGGCCATGACGACTGGGAGCAGTTCGCTCCGGGTCTGAAGACCCTTGAAGATGCCACTACCATCCGCCGCAAGCTGCTGCTGGCATTTGAGGCGGCGGAACGCGAAAGCGATCCCGACAAACGGCGCGCGCTGCTGACCTTTGCCATTATCGGTGCGGGCCCGACCGGCGTGGAAATGGCCGGGGCAATGATCGAGCTGGCGCGATCAAGCCTGCAGGGCGAGTTCAAGACCATCCAGCCCAATGAGGCGCGGGTGGTGCTGATCGAGGGCGGCGACCGCGTGCTGCTCAATTTCGATCAATCCCTATCGGCCTATACGCTCAAGGCGCTGCGGCAGTTGGGGGTCGAGGTTGAACTGGGGCAGATGGTCAGTGCCATTGATGGCGAGGGCGTGACCTATGGCGACAAGCGCCTCGCGACCCATACGGTGATCTGGGCGGCAGGGGTCGCCGCATCGCCAGCCGCCAAATGGCTAGGGGTCGAGCCTGACCGGGCCGGTCGAGTGCGGGTGGCACCAGATCTGTCGGTGCCGGGGCATCCCGAAATCTTTGTGGTGGGCGACACGGCCAGCATCAGCATGGATGACGGCAAGCCAGTGCCAGGCGTGGGCGATGCGGCCAAGCAAGGCGGCAGGCACGCCGCGCGGGTAATCAATCAACGGCTGGCAGGCAGGACCGAGCCTGTGCCCTTTCGCTATCGCCATGCCGGCGATCTGGCGGCGATCGGCAAGCAGGCGGCGGTGATCGATTTCGGCTGGATCAAGCTGACCGGCTGGGTGGCCTGGTGGGTGTGGGGCTTTGCCCACATCTACTTTCTTGTGGACCTCAAGAACCGCATCTTCGTGACGCTGAGCTGGCTGTGGATCTATCTCAGCGGCCAGCGCCGTGCCCGGCTGATTACCCAGGGCGACGCCAATGGCCCTGCGCCGATCAAGGAAGTCAGCGAGGGCGATTGAGCAAGGCATGCTCTGAACTTCAGGCCTCAAGCACCTCGTCCACCGAGGTGGATGGCCGGCGCAGCTTTCGCTCGCGCAGCCAGATATAGAGCCCGCTGGCCACGATGATGCTGGCGCCAAGATAAAAGCCATTATCGGGCGGCTGGCTGAACAGCACCCAGCTGGCCAGAGCCAGATAGAGCAGTTGCAGATAGTTGAACGGGGCCAGCGTCGACGGCGCGGCGTAACGGTGTGCGACCGATATCAGCATGTGCCCAATCATGCCGGCGGTGCCTGCGGCAAAAAGGCCAGCCATGAAGCAGTCTGGGTAGGCCAAACCCAATCGGTGAAGGCAATGGGCGTAACCAGTAGCAGCGCGGTGCCACCAGCGTAGACCTGCTGGGTGACCGCCGTGTCCACCCCTGCAAGCTTGCGGGTCAGGATAGAGAACAGCGCGATGAAAAATGCTGCGCCGATACCCAGCAGCGCAGCGGGGTGGAACGCCTCGGTACCGGGGCGCACGATGATC
Organism: Devosia sp. J2-20; assembly: GCF_055808475.1. Taxonomy (NCBI): domain Bacteria; kingdom Pseudomonadati; phylum Pseudomonadota; class Alphaproteobacteria; order Hyphomicrobiales; family Devosiaceae; genus Devosia; species Devosia sp. J2-20. Next base: position 2,504,375 of record NZ_CM147870.1, read on the forward strand.
AGAATGCCAATGAAGCCAGCGCCAATGGCCATCCAGCGGCGCCAGCCCACCTTTTCGCCCAGCATGGGACCCGATAGCGCGCAGACCATCAGAGGCGACGAAAAGATCAGCGCGCCGGTGACCGTCAGCGGCAGGTAGCGCATGGCGAGGAAATTGCCGCCGGTGGTGCCCAGCAGGCAGAGCCCGCGCGCGACCTCAAGCTTCCAGTTTCGGGTGACGAACATATCGCGCCCGCGTAGGGGCACAAAGATCGCCAGCAGCAGCGCCACATGTACGCCATAGCGCACAAAGATGATCTCGGAGGTTGGCATGCCTGTGCCCGAAAGCCATTTGGCCGAGATGTCGAGAAACACCAGAATGGACTGCGCAACCAGCAAGAGCAGAATGCCCTTGCTGGCGTTTTCTTCCAGGCCGGCCACCGGGCGCGCCATCAGCGAACCTCGGCGATGGGTGTCACCACCGGCTTGGCCAGCTGACGCTCACGCAGCCAGATATAGAGGCCACTGCCGATGACGATTGGCGCGCCAGCATAAAGCCAGATATCGGGCAATTGGTCGAACACCAGCCAGCCGGCCAGCGCCATGAAGATGATCTGCAGATAGGAAAAGGGGCAATCACTGCGGCGGGGGCGAAGCCATAGGCGACGGTGATCAACTGGTGACCGACAAAGCCGAACATGCCGATGGCAAAAAAGGCGATCCAGCCGTCGATCGAGTCCGGCCAGACCCAATTGGCAAGCGCAAAGGGCGCCAGCACGAGCGTGGAGAAAATGCCGACATAGAACTGGCTGGTGGCCGGGCTGTCGACGCCGGCCAGACGCCGGGTGAAAATGAAATAGAAGGCCGAGCTGGCCGTGCCTGCCAGGGCCAGCAGCGAGGCGGGATGAAAGGCGTCGGAACCGGGGCGCACGATCACCAGAACGCCGATGAAGCCGACACCGATGGCAGCCCAGCGGCGCCAGCCCACGGTTTCACCCAGCATGGGCACCGAGAGGGCACACAGGATCAGCGGCATGGTGAAGCCGATGGCGCCGGTAACGGTAAGGGGCAGGTATTGCACGGCGAGGAAATTGCCAACCGACATGCCCAGCATGGCCACCGCGCGCAGGATCTGCAGCCGCAGATTGCCGGTGCGCACCAGGTTCAGGCCCTGTTGCGGCAGGTTGATGGCCGACACCAGCGCCAGATGGACGACATAGCGCAGGAACACGATCTGCATCAGCGGGAAGCCCAGCTGTCCCAGCCATTTGGCCGAGCTGTCGATGCCGGTGAACACGAAGTAGGCGACGAGAGCGAGCCCGATGCCGAACAGACGGCGCTCAGGGGGCGGTGCAAAAGCTGTAGACATGGCTGATCCGAGTGCCGCGAGGAGGCGCGGCCTTGGATACAGGCATAAAGATCATGCCATGGGTGTCAATGTCACCGGCGGCAAAATCTTGTATGGTAGATGATTGTGATGAGATCGACGGATTCTGTTGGCCGGCGCGTCACTCCCTCCCGGCCTCCCCCATCAAGGGGAGGCCGAGAGGTGTGGCTGGAGTTCTTAGAACGTCTCGGCCAGATTGCGCACCTTCAGGCTCTTGGCCAGATCGGTCGACGAGACCGTAGCGCCGTGGCGCGGGGTGAAGACCAGTTCGGTGGTCCGGCCCGGCAGGAGCGTGATGGCGTTGTCCGAGAAGTAGCCGGGCAGATCGACCGTGGCGGTGACAAACAGGGCGGGCTTGTCCGATGACAGGGTCAGCACCGGCTGACCATCGCGGTCGGACCAGGCGCTGGTGATGGTCGGGCTGACCAGTTCGTAGGCCTTGTAGGGCTTGGGGAAATAGTCGTTTTCGCCCAGCAGATTGCCCTTGGCATCGCGCCAGGAGAAGAACAGGAACTCGTCGGCGGCCAGATCGGCAGCGGCGAGTTTGGACACCTCGATGGCAGCGTCGGGACCGACGGCGCAATTGCCCGAGAAGACGACGCGGTCACCACCGCCGATTTTGACGGCGCGGACGTCGAGCGCGATGCTGGTCGGAGCGCCCGTATCGTTGATGGCGCGCAGCACGATGGATGTGGGTTCAGCGCCTTCGACGGGCGTGCCGCGTGAATTGGTCTGCACATCGTCATGGACCGGCACGGCGACAACACTGAGCGGCAGGAAGAAGCGCTTGGCCATATATTGCAGCAGTTTCCACTGCCCGCCGTAGTCCAGGCTGGACCATGACGCGACGGGCCAGATGTCGTTGATCTGCCAGAACAGCGTGCCCATGCAACGTGGTTTGGTCGAGCGCCAGTATTCAATGGCGGTCTTGATGGCCAGGCCCTGCTGGATCTGGGAGAGGAACACCATCTGGTCGAAATCGCGCGGGAAGCGGAAATAGCGCGTCATGGTTTCAAGAATGCGGGCATTGCCGCCATCATTGCGCTGATGGTTTTCCATCACCGGCGAGGACGGATTGCGATCCCTGGGCTCGGCAAAGGTCTCGATGATGTTCATCGAGGTGAAAGACTGGAAGCCGAATTCAGAGGCAAAGCGCGGATTGACCGTGCGGTAGGCCTCGAAGCTCTTGGCCGAGTGCCAGACGTCCCAGTAATGGGTGTCGCCGCGGGTATCGGCGTGCCAGCCATCGGAGAAGTCAAGATAACCCATGGAGGGCGAGGACGGCCAGAAGCGGCGCGCGGGATCCTCATCCTCGACGATATTGCCGAGCATGGAGTTGAGGCGGTCGTAATTGGCGACGTAGCGCTCGGGCGCGGCCTTGGTTTCGGGATACCAGGAGAGCGAGCCGATCACTTCATTGTCGCCGCACCACAGGGCAATGCAGGCGTGGTGGCTGAGGCGACGGACCTGCTGGGTGATCTCGGCGCGCACATTGTCCAGGAATGGGCGGTCGGAGGGATAGCTCATGCAGGCGAACATGAAATCGTGCCAGAGCAGAATGCCCAGCTCGTCGCACATCTCGTAGAAATAATCGGGCTCGTACTGCCCACCGCCCCAGATGCGCAGCATGTTCATATTGGCGGCCTTGGCACTGCCAAGCAGGTCGCGAATGACATCGGGGGTGATGCGGCTGGGAATGGCATCGGCCGGGATCCAGTTGGCACCCAGCATGGAGATGTCGCGGCCATTGATGCGGCATTTGAAGGTGTGGTCGATTTCGTCGGGCTCGACGATCCATTCCAGCTTGCGCAGACCGATCTGGCGGGTGGTCTTCTCCCCTTCCAGATTGGTCACCAGTTCGTAGAGCGGCTGCTCGCCCTGCCCGGCTGGCCACCACAGTTTGGGGTTCTTGATGGTGAGGTTATGGATGAAGACGTTCTCGCCCTTATTGACCACGACCTTGTCGGTGATGGTCTGACCGTCAATGGTGTGTTCAAGCTCTACTTCACCATGGGCAAAGGCAAAAAGCCGAGTCTTGACAGACAGTTCGACCGAATTGCTGCCATGGGCCTGATCGACCTGGACGCTCTCCTGACGCGCCAGGCGCGACTTGCGCAGGCTCATGGTGCCATAGACGCCGATGGGCATGATGCAGATGCCCCAGTCCCACCCCGCATGGCACGCGGCCTTGCGGATGAAGTTCATGTGGATGCCCTTGAGACCATTGGTCTGGTAGTTCTTGGTGAAGGGGATCGGGAACGGATGGGCATCGGCACGTGCCTTTGCAACGTCGGGCGCGATGGCGAAATCGATGCGCAGGGTATTGTCCCCTTCCCGCACCTTGCCGGTCACGTCGATATCGTTGCGCAGGAAGCTGTTCTGCGTCTCGGCGACCACTTCACCATTGAGCGAAATGGTGGCGATGCAATCGACCTCGGCCAGGGTCAGGGTCAGATAGCCGTCAATATCGGCGGCGCTGGCGGAAAAGCTGCGCTCAACGGACCAGGCGGTCTCGTTGACCCACATCACCTGCTTTTCGTTTTCGCCATAATAGGGGTCGGGAATCTTCTCGGCGGCGAGCAGCGCGGCATGCACATCCCCGGGCAGGGTCAACGGCACGGCGATATCGCTGGTCGGCGATGTCAGCGCGAAGCTGCCGGCCAGATCGAGAGCCGAATAGGTGGCGGGAATGGACATGAAAGGCTCCTCCGGGGGGCCGCCTGGCCCACCCTCACTGCTTGGTTCTGGGTGCAATGGGGGTTGGAAGCCCCTATGCAATCGATTTCATTGCAGGTCTACCCAATCTTTTGAGCGCTTCCAATGGGTGAAATGAGGGATTTTTGAGTTTTTGCAGCGTTGCTATTGCAGGCAAACAACCAAATGCTGGTTTTGGCAGCGACAACGTTTACGCTTGTATTAGGATTTGCGCGTCTAACCTGTGCCCAGGCAAGGGACCCGTCCATGTGGACAGTAAAGTCAATCAAACGGCTGTTTTCGGTTCCCGACGATCCGGAGCTCGTGCTGGCGCAGGCACAAGCGCTGTCACGGCAGGTGCCGCTGATGTACGCCATGGTGTTGGTGAACACCGTTATTCTGGCCAGCACCCATGTCGGCGTCGCACCTGATCTTCTGGCCATCTACGTTCCGGCAATCCTCACGCTGGCCAGTCTGGCGCGCATTGCTTCGTGGTGGCGCGATCGCGGGAATTCGCAAGATCTGGAAAAAGCGCGGCGCAGCATTGGCATGATGATGCGCGTCATGCCGGTCCTTTCGGTCGGCTTTGCCGTATGGACCATCGGCCTATTGCCCTATGGCGATGGCTATCAGCAATCACAGGTGGTGTTCTTTTGCGGCATCACCACGATTGGCTGCATGTTCTGCCTGATGCATGTGCGCGCCGCGGCGCTGACCATGGGGGCACTGGCCCTGTTGCCGTTCACCCTGGTGATGCTGGCCATGAACCATCCGGTGCTGGCGGCCATGGCCATCAATCTGGCGGCGGTCGTGGTGGTGATGCTGTTTGTGCTGATGGGCAATTACCGCGACTTCTCGGCCCTGGTGGCCTCACGTACGGCCATGGCGCAGAAACAGACCGAAACCCAGAGGCTGTCGGATGAAAACGACCGACTGGCCAATGTCGATACGCTGACCGGTCTGCCCAATCGCCGATCGCTCGATCGTCATCTGGACCAAATGCTGAGCACGCCACAGCCTGAAGGGTCCGAAATCGCCGTGGTGCGACTTGATCTGGACAGCTTCAAGTCGGTCAATGAGATCTTTGGCCAGATAACCGGTGACCGCGTTCTGGTGGAAGTGGCGCGCCGGCTCAACATGCTGCGCCCGCCGGGCACGTTTGTTTCGCGGCTGGGCGTGGACAATTTTGCGCTGGTGCTGTCAGGGCCGATGTCCGACGACATCCTGAACAAGTTCGGAGCCGTGCTGTGCCGGGCCATGCGCAGTTCCTTTGATTTGCAGAGCGCCAATATCCATCTGTCGGCTTCGGTAGGGTTGGCCACGGCGCGCCCCGGCGACAGCGCCGCGATGGTCTATGACCGGGCTGACTATGTGACATCACTTGCCAAGCGGGACTGCCGCGGCAGCGCGCTGGTGTTCGCTGAACGCCACGAGCACGAGATCAGCAAGGTGCGCCGCATCGAGCATGAACTCTACACGGCCGATCTGGATGCCGAGCTTTCCATCGTCTTCCAGCAGCAATTCGACACGGCGCTGAACTGCACGACAGGCTATGAGGTGCTGGCGCGCTGGAACAGCCCGGTTCTGGGTCAGGTCTCTCCAGTTGAGTTCATTCCATTGGCCGAGCGCACCGGGGTGATCTGCCGGATCACCCAGACCGTGCTGCGCAAGGCACTGGCAGCCTCCGCCAAGTTGCCACAGCATATCAGGCTATCGGTCAATCTGTCGGCCAACGATGTCGGATCGACGCCTGCGACCGAGGCCATTATCGAATTGGTGGAAGCGGCGGGGCAGCCCTGCCGGATCGACTTCGAGATCACCGAGACGGCCATCATGCGTGACATGAAGCAGGCTGGCGATGCGCTGGCGAGCCTGCTGACGCTTGGTTCGCGCATTGCGCTGGATGATTTCGGCACGGGCCATTCCAGCCTGACCCATGTGCAGAAGCTGCCGCTTGACCGGATCAAGATCGACCGCAGCTTTGTAGCCGACATTGTCGGTGACACCACCAGCCGGGCCATCGTCAAGACGATGGTGGACATGTCCCACAATCTGGGGATTTCGTGCGTGTTCGAGGGTGTCGAAACCCAGGAACAGCTGACCACGCTCAAGACGTTGGGCGGCACGCTGATGCAGGGTTATCTGTTCGGGCGGCCGGTCGATGAAGACACCATGCTCACGCAGGTTGCCCAGGAGCAAGCCAGCTGGGGCGCCAAATCCATCGAAAAGCTTGGTGCCGCAAACTAGCGGTTCGCGGCACCGGTGAGTTGCTTGCCGCCTACTGGGCGGCTGACCTCGGCCTGGTCGACGTCGATGAAACCACCCGACTGGCGATGCCAGAGGCCGGAATAGATACCACCGCTATCGACCAGCTCGGCATGGGTGCCGGTCTCCACGACCCGCCCCTTATCGAGCACCACCAGACGATCCATCATGGCAATGGTGGACAGCCGATGGGCAATGGCGATCACCGTCTTGCCCTGCATGAGCAATTGCAGCTGACCCTGAATGGCTGCTTCCACCTCTGAATCGAGCGCGGAAGTCGCTTCATCAAGCACCAGGATCGGGGCATTCTTGAGCAATACCCGGGCAATGGCGATGCGCTGGCGCTGCCCACCGGAGAGCTTGACGCCGCGTTCGCCGACATGGGCGTCGAAGCCCATGCGCCCCTTGGGATCACTCAGCCCAACGATGAAGTCGCTGGCTTCGGCCAGATCGGCTGCTTCGCGCATCATTTCCTCAGTCGCATCGGGGCGGCCATAGAGGATGTTCTCCCGCACCGAACGATGCAGCAGCGAGGTATCCTGGGTGACCACACCGATATTGGCGCGCAGGCTGTCCTGTGTGACCTTGGCGATATCGTGCCCATCGATGAGCAGGCGACCATCGGCGCGGTCATAGAAGCGCAGCAGCAGATTGACGATGGTCGACTTGCCCGCGCCGGAACGTCCGACAAGACCGATCTTTTCGCCGGGCCGGATATGCAGGTTGAGGTCCTCGATCACACCACCGGTCTTGCCATAGTGGAACGAGACATTCTCGAACTTGATATCACCCTTGACGGTACCAATCGGCTCGGCTGCCGGATCATCGGAAACGACGCGCGGCAGCGAGATCGAGGAGATGCCGTCGCGCACGGTGCCGATGTTTTCGAACAGCGAGGACATTTCCCACATCACCCACTGGCTCATGCCCTGAAAGCGCATGACCAGCGCCAGCGACACGCCGAGCGCACCAGCAGTCAGATTGCCACCCAGCCAGGCCCAGATGCCGACGCCTGCCACAGCTGCGAGCAGGACATAGTTTGAGAACAGGATCGAGACCTGCAGCACACTGGCCAGTCGCATCTGCCGGTAGGCGGTGTCGAGGAACTGGTCCATGGCCTCCTTGGCGTAGGTCTCCTCCCGGTTGGAATGGGAGAACAGCTTGACCGTGGCGATGTTGGTGTAGCTGTCGACAATGCGGCCGGTCATCAGCGAGCGGGCATCGGCCTGCTCCTGGGCGATTTTGCCCAGCCTTGGCACGAAGTAGAACATCATGCCGACATAGGCCGCGAGCCAAGCCAGGAAGGGCACGGCCAGCAGCAGATCGGTGGAGCCAACCAGAATGACCGCGCCGATGAAGTAGACGACGACATAGACCAGGATATCGAGCAGCTTCATCACCACTTCGCGCACGGCGAGCGAGGTCTGCATCATCTTGGCGCCGATGCGACCGGCAAACTCGTCCTGGAAATAGCTCATCGACTGACGGATCAGGTAGCGATGGGTCATCCAGCGAATGCGCTGCGGAAAATTGCCCAGCAGGGTCTGGTGCATGACCAGCGTGCTCAGCAGCACCAGCAGCGGCAGAACGATAAGGACGAAGCCACCCATCAGGGCCAGTTTCCAGCCTTCCTGCGCCAGAAAAGTGGTGCGATCCGCATCGGCCAGCCAATCAACGATATCGGCGACAAAGCTATAAAGCAGCACTTCACCGGCGGCGATCAGCGCCGAGGTGACGGCCATCAACGCCAGCCACTTCTTGGCGCCATGACTATAGTGCAGGCAGAAGGCCAGCAGCCCCTTGGGCGGCTCGCCGGGGTCGCCCGGGGGATAGGGATTGAGACGCCGTTCAAACCAACGCAGCATTGTCGTCACCATGGTTAGAGCCGAAGGGCCCTGCACCGGGGCCGGTCTCGCCGCCCCAGACACAGCTGCGGGTCGGGCGGGACAGGCCAAAAGGGGCAGGACCGATCGAAAAATTCGGATACCGCGCTCGATATGCCCGCAATTGGCACAGAGGAGGCACGTGATGCGGCTGAACACCCCCTCCCCAATACCGTCCCAATTGGCGTACAAGAGTGGACCTGCGCAGTCGCTGACGCCAGACTACACGAAAGTGCCGAGTCTGCTGTTGCGGCGCGGCCACAGTTTATTTTCAGACCGACGAATTTACGGATCCTTCCATGCGCACCGAGACCGAGCAAACCATCTACCTCAAGGACTATGCGGTCAGCCCGTACCGGATTGTGTCAGCAGACCTCGACTTCAAGATCACCGAGGCTGATACGCGGGTCCGAGCGCAGCTGACCATTGAGCCCAACCCCGGTACTGCCGCAGGCACGCCGCTGGTGCTGGATGGCGATGAACTTGCTCTTGGGTCCGTGGCCATTGACGGCGCGCCACTGGTGCAATCGGCCTATGCCGCCGATGCGACGAGCCTGACCATAGTCGAGCCGCCGCTGCGCCGCTTTGTGCTCGAGACCGAAGTCACCATCAAGCCCGCAGGCAATACCAAGCTGATGGGGCTGTATCGCTCGGGCGGCACCTGGTGCACGCAGTGCGAGGCCGAGGGCTTCCGCCGCATCACCTATTATCTGGATCGACCCGACAATCTGGCCGTGTTCAAGGTCCGCATCACCGCGCCGCAGGCCGTCGCGCCGGTGCTGCTGTCGAACGGCAATCTGATCGAACAGGGCGATGCCGGCGACGGCATGCACTTTGCCGTGTGGGAAGACCCCTTCCCCAAGCCGAGCTATCTGTTTGCGCTGGTGGCGGGTGATCTGGGATCGATCACGGACAGCTTCACCACCGCTTCGGGCCGCAAGGTCGATCTGGCGATCTATTGCACCCATGGCAAGGAAGACCAGTGCCTGTGGGCCATGGATAGCCTCAAGCGCTCCATGGCCTGGGATGAACGGCGCTTTGGCCGCGAATATGATCTGGATATCTTCAACATCGTGGCCGTGTCCGATTTCAATTTCGGCGCGATGGAGAACAAGGGTCTCAACATCTTCAACGACAAGTTGGTGTTCGCGCAGCCCGAGACCGCCACTGATGCCGATTACGATGGCATTGAGCGCGTGATCGCGCACGAATATTTCCACAACTGGACCGGCAATCGCATCACCTGCCGCGACTGGTTCCAGCTGTGCCTGAAGGAAGGGCTGACGGTGTATCGCGATCAGGAATTCACCAGCGACGAGCGCAGCCGACCCGTCAAGCGCATCTCCGATGTGGTGACCTTGCGTGCGGCGCAATTCCCCGAAGATGGCGGCCCGCTGGCCCATCCGGCGCGGCCCAGCCAGTATGACGAAATCAACAACTTCTATACGGCCACCGTCTACAATAAGGGCGCCGAAATCGTGCGCATGCTGGCGACGCTGCTGGGCGAGGCCGGGTTCCGCAAGGGCATGGACCTGTACTTCGAGCGCCATGACGGCGAAGCCACCACGATCGAGGCATTCCTGGCCGTGTTTGCCGAGGCCAATGACGTCGATCTGGAGCAATTCAAGACCTGGTATCTGCAGGCCGGCACGCCCCGCCTGAGCGTCAGCGACAGCTATGATGCGGCCAGCCAGACCTATACGCTGAACCTCAAGCAGGAGACCCAGCCAACGCCGGGTCAGCCGGAAAAATCGGCGCTGGTGCTGCCCATCAAGTTCGCCCTGATCGGACCCAATGGCAGCGAGATGAGCTGGACCGGGGTAACGGGCGGCGATGTGCGCCAGGACATGATCGTGCTCGACGCTGCCAGCGCCACGATCACCTTTAGCGGCGTGCCGAGCAAGCCGGTCCCCTCGCTGCTGCGCGAATTCTCTGCGCCGGTGAGCATGGACAGCGCGCTGTCCCAGGCCGACCAGTTGTTCCTGGCCCAGCATGACAGCGATCCATTCAATCGCTGGCAGGCGCTGCAGGATGTCGGCATGGGGCTGGCCGTGGCCGCCATTGACGGCACGCCGTGGAGCGACGCATCGGTGAAGGCGCTAAGCCAGGCCATGGCTGAAACCCTGGCCAGCGACACGCTGGATGATGCGTTCAAGGCGCTGGCGCTGAGCCTGCCCGCCGAAGCGCAGATCAGCCGGACCATTGGCAAGGAGATTGATCCGGACCGCGTGCACAAGGTGCGCAAGGAATTGTTGCAGGCGGTGTTCGCCCCGCTGGCGCTGGAAATGCTCAATGCCTATCTGGCGCTGTCGAGCGAGGCGCCCTATGCGCCAGATGCCGCGAGCACGGGTCGCCGGTCGTTGCGCAACCGGCTGCTGGCCCTGATGGTCGCCAGTGATTGCGCCGGTGCGGTCGGGCTGGCCGCCCAGCAATATGCCGGCGCGCGCAACATGACCGACCGGTTGGCGGCCCTGAGCGCAAGCACCCTTGCATGGACGCCCGACGCGGCCAAGCTGCTGGGCGACTTCCACGCCAATTTCGCGGCCAATGATCCGCTGGTGCTGGACAAGTGGCTGGCGGTCACCGCATCGGTGCCCGAAGATGGGGTGATCGAGCGCATTCAGGCGGTATTGGCCGATCCGGGCTTCCCCAAGACCAATCCAAACCGCCTGCGCTCACTGATGGGATCGTTCACGATGAACAACCCGACCCAGTTCGCCCGCGCCGATGGGGCCGGTTTCCGCTTTGTGGCTGATTTTGTTGCCGAGGTAGACAAGATCAATCCGCAGGTGGCTGCCCGGGTGCTGACGGGCTTCCGGATCTGGCCGATGCTGGATCAGAGCCGTCGCGACGCCGCAAAGGTGGCGCTGGGCGGGCTACAGACCAAGGGTTCGCTGAGCCGCAACACGGCGGACATACTTGCCCGCATGTTGGCAAGCTAAAATACGGACAAGCTTGGAAGAATTTTTCTTCTGCAGCTAAGTGATTCTCCTGACTCGCAAATTTGCGGGTCAGGCCTGGTCGGGCGTTTTGCGGGTCTGGACACCGGAGTCCTGCTGATTCATTGTTCGTTAAGGGCAAATCGGGTCGGACTACCACCCCCCACAAGACGGAGACACTTATGCGGTCGGCGGAGACATCCGGCGTCGGCGCCAATGGATTCGGCGCAGACCAGGAGCAGGCGAACACTCGCCAGGTCAACGACAGCAGAAGCCCCGCCAACCCATTGGGCTGGCAGGCCGTTATCTCACCCATTACAGCCGCTGTGGCACTCACCGCGCTGTGCGCGGCAACACTTTTTGTCGCCTATGACACCATGCGCACCTTTGAGGATGCGCGCCACGAACTGGCGGTTATCGGCAGCAGCATCGCGGCAGACATTGCGGGGCTTGCGCCCGAAGCGGCGGCTCTGGCCGTGGATACCCTGCCCCAGCGTTTCAACACCGTGACCCGCGCCAGCCTGTCATCAGCGCGCGAGGCCGTTGATCTTCCCGCCTTTTTGAGCCAGTTCGTGCCCGCCGGAGACCACGGCACGCTGGCGCTCGAAGCCACACCGGAAAGTGCCTGGTCGGCCATTGGCCAGCGGGCGGGTATTGCATTTGGTCTGGCGGGCGTTTTGACCGCCTTTGTGTGGCGTCGCCGGCGCGGCGACATGCCTGACCTACTGCAACGCCACAATTACCGCACACTGGCGGCAGCCATTCCGATGGGCGTGGCGTGCTGGACCAAGGACGGCTCGCTGGTGGTGTGCAATGAGCAGTATCGCGAGCGCTTCAAGCTGCTCGGCAAATCACTGACCTATCATCACGCCGTCAAACGCATGATCGAGGGCGGCTATATGAAGCTGCTCAATGAAGACGAAAACAATCGCCTGCTCGAAGTACACCGCCATGACGGATCCTGCCTGCTGATCGATGAGCGCCCGCTTTCCGATGGCGGGTTCATGACGCTGGTCAGCGACGTGACCGAGCGCAAAAAGACCGACACCATGTTGCACGCGATCCGCGAAGAGCAACGCCATCTGGCCCGGCGCTACCACGAGGAAAAGCTCAAGGCCGAGGCTGCCAGCCACGCCAAGACCAACTTCCTCGCCCATCTCAGCCACGATATCCGCACCCCGCTCAACCACATTATCGGCTTTGCCGAACTGATGCGACACCAGGCCTATGGCCCGCTGGGTGATGAGCGTTATGCCGACTATGTGCAGTCGATCAAGACCTCTGGCGAACACCTGCTGGCGTCGTTCGCCACCATCCTGGATCTCGCTGAGCTTGAGAACGGTCAGAAAGCCCTGCGCCGCGATCCGGTGGCTATCGATGCGGTGCTGCGCAATGTCATGGAGCGTTTCGCCGCCCCCGCGGCACGCGCCAAACTGGCATTGAGCATCAGCCAGAGTTGCGACGCCACCATTGAAGGCGATCAACTGGGTCTGGTCCGGATGATCTCCAATATCGTGGAGAACTCTCTGCGCTTCACCCAACCGGGCGGACAGATCGCGCTGGCCGCCTATCAAGCCGATGACGGGGTGGTGATCGAGATCACCGATACCGGCATCGGCATGAACCAGGAGCGCCTGGCGACATTGTCCCAGCCGTTCGCGCTTGGCGATGCGACATTCACCCGCGAGGGCATGGGGCCAGGTCTGGGCATTTCGATTGCGCGCGCCATTGCCGAACTGAGCGGCGGTCATCTGGTGATCGACTCCAGTCCCTCGCTTGGCACCACTGTCGCAATCTCCCTGCCGCTGCAGGTGACCAGCGACGTTTCCGTCGCCGCCTGAGATCACAACTCCTTCAGAGCGTGCGCGCCTTGGCGTACCATTGTGCCGCTGCCGCAGAGACCTCTGCCCGCATATCGGCCAAATCGATCTCGAGCCGCCCGAAATCGGGATAGTGCGTCAAACCTGCCAGCAATTCCTTGAACGCATTGGGCCAGGGCTCATCCTTGAGCGGGTCGATCAGCGCTGCAGTCATCACCTGCATCACCGTGGAATAGACCTGATGGATTTCGGCAAGGCGCCGACCAGCGGGCACGAGATCGGTTTCGCTGAGCCGCACCAGGACCTGCGCCGGGGTTGCCTGGGGCAAGGCAATGGTCTTGCCGGCGACCAATTGGGCGGATTGCGCGATGAATTCGAGATCGACCAGACCACCATCGGCCAGCTTGAGATCAAATGCGTGCCGGGGGGCCGCTCCTTGCCCATCAGACCGCGCATTTCGACAACATCATCAATGGTCTTGGACGCATCGCGCGCGCGCGACATCACGGTCGAGATGGCGTCGGCGACGGCATAACCAAAGCTGTCATCGGCCAGCACAACGCGGGCGCGGCTGAGCGCCAGATGCTCCCAGGTCCAGGCATTGTCGCGGTGATAGGCGCTAAAACCTGCCAGGCTGGTGGCAAGCGGGCCGGCATTGCCTGAGGGGCGCAGGCGCATATCGGCTTCATAGAGCACGCCCTCGGCCGTCGGGGCGGTTATGGCGGCAACCAGACGCTGGGTCAGACGGGTATAGTACTGATTGGTGCTGAGAGGCTTTTCACCGTCGGATTCGCCATCTGGTGCGTCGTAAAGCAGAATAAAGTCGAGATCGGAGGCGACAGTCATCTCTCTGCTGGCCATCTTGCCGAAGGCCAGCAGCGCCACCGTGCCACCGGCCATGATGCCGTGGCGGCGTTCAAACTCGGACCGGACGCTACCGAACAGGCGATTGAGCAGGGTTTCGGCAAGGGCGGTGAACTGCTCCCCGGCCCCATGCGCATCAACCGTGCCCGAAAGCAGGCCTGCGGCGATCAGGAATTTCTGCTCCTGCCCGATAATGCGGGCGCGGTCGATGACCTCCTCATAGGAGCGGGCATCCGCCAGAAAGGCATCGACCTTGGCCACCAGCACATCACGATGGGTCACATCATTGGCAAAGGCGGGGTCGATCAATCCATCCATGACATGGGCGCGATGAATGACGGCCTCGGACATGCGGGGTGCCGACGCCATTAACTGCACCAGCAGGGTGCGCAGGCTGGGGTGATTGCGCAGCAGGGCAAACAGTTGCACGCCCGTGGGCAGGCGCGACAGGAAATTGTCGAACTTGGCCAATGCCGCATCAGCATTGCCGGCATTGCTTAGTGTGGTCAGCAGCGCGGGCAGCAATTCTGTGAGATGGCCCCGGGCCGCAGAAGCACGGGTGGCGGGATAGCTGCCATAGTGCCACTTGCGGACAATCTCGATGACCTTGGATGCATCGCCAAAGCCCATATTGGTCAGGGTTTCCAGCGTGCCTGGATCGTCGTCATTGCCGGTAAAGACCAGATTGCCTTCCCCGCTCCCAAGGCTTTCGCCCTCGGTGAACAGTTCGGAATAATAGGCCGAGACCAGCTCCAGCGCGCCGCGATAGTCGGCCTCGAACTGGCGCAGATCGGGCTGCCCCATCAGCTGGCCAATTATTGCCACCTCTTCGGGGGTGGCGGGCATGACATGGGTCTGTTCGTCACGCAACATCTGCAGACGGTTTTCGACAGCGCGCAGATACCAATAGGTATGGCGCAGCTCGGAGGCGGCGCGTGGGGTGATCCAGTTGGCATCGGCCAACGCTGCCAGTGCATGGGCAGTCGGCTTGACGCGCAGCGTCTTGTCGCGGCCACCGGCAATCAATTGCTGAGTCTGGGTGAAGAACTCGATCTCGCGAATACCGCCACGGCCAAGCTTGACGTTGTGTCCCTCAACGCGGATATCGCCGACATTCTTGGCGATATTGATCTGGCGCTTCATGGCCTGGATATCGGCGATGGTGGCGAAGTCGAGATGCTTGCGCCAGACATAGGGCGCCAGTTCCTTGAGGAAGGCCTTGCCCACTTCCTTGTCGCCAGCGCAGGCGCGCGCCTTGATCCAGGCGGCACGCTCCCAGTTCTGGCCCCGGCTTTCGTAATAGGACAGCGCGGCATCGAACGAGATGGCGACAGGGGTCGAGCCAGGGTCGGGCCGCAGCCGCAGATCGGTGCGGAACACATAGCCATGGGCCTGCCGCTCCTCCATCAGGCCGACCAGCTTCTGGACCATGCGCGAATAGATCTTGGTGGCTTCCAAAGGATCCTTGAGCACGCCCTTTTCGGGATCGTAGAACACCACAATATCGATATCGGAGGAGTAGTTCAGCTCCTGCCCGCCATGCTTGCCCAAGGCGAAAATGGCGAGACCTGAATTTGCCGCATTGGCCTGTTCGGGTTCCAGGGTCAGCTGGCCCCGCTCGGCAGCCTGCCGCATCAACATGTTGAGTGCGGCATCAAGAGCCGCGTCAGCCAGATGGGACAGCGCGGCTGTGGCCTGCGCGGTGGTCCAGGCGCCGCCGGTTTCGGCGACGGCTGCCAGCAAGGCGGTACGCCCCTTGGCAATGCGCAGAAGCGGGGCGAGTTCGGCTTCGTCGCCGGCACTGCGCCCAGCAGTGTCGACCGCTTCGATGATGTCGGTGAAGGCACCATCAGGATTATCGCTGAGCGCCTCGACGAACCAATCAAGATTGGTCTGCGCCAATGCGAGCAGATAAGGCGCTGATTCCAGCAGCGGCCCGATAGCGGGCGCATTGGGCTTAAGGGCAGCGCGCTGGTCAGCCGGGGCCTCAGCGAGCCATGCGTCAAAGACCGGCGTTTTGATCGGAGGCAGGGCGTTCAGTGTTGTGACCATAGGCACATGGTTATCTTGGCGCCGTGCAACGGGCAAGGTGGGCGCGCATCACACAGCGGCGGCGGGCAGATCGATCACGGCGCGCACGCCGGGATCATTGTCCTCGATACGGAAGCTGCCGCCATGCAGGCTCGCAACGGCATTTACCAGTGACAGACCCAGACCCGAGCCGACTTCGGAACGGCTCTTTTCGAGGCGCACGAAGCGTTCAATGGCCCGCTTGCGGTCGGCCTCGGGAATGCCAGGACCATTATCGGCCACTTCGATCAGGACACGATTGCCGGCCTGGCGCAGCCCGACAGTAATCCGCCCCTGCCCCTCGCCATGGGGTTTGGCGTATTTGACGGCGTTTTCGAGCAGATTGACCATGGCCTGGCCGATCAGTTCGCGATTGGCATGCAGGTGCACCGCGTCAGCGATGGAGGTTTCCACCACAATGCCTTCATCCTCCGCCACCGGCCCATAGAGCTCGGCAACGTCGGCAACGATGGCGCTGACGTCCACATCGCTCAAGGCGCCCGAAGGAGCCCCGGCTTCGGCACGGGCAATCATCAACAGCGCGTTGAAGGTCTGGATCAGCCGGTCACTCTCGGCAATGGTGGTTTCGAGCGCCAGCTGCCGGGTTTCGTCGCTGGCGCCTTCACGCAGGGCGGACTCGGCCTGATTGCGCAGTCGGGTCAGCGGCGTCTTGAGATCGTGGGCCACATTGTCGGTGACCTCCTTGAGGCCCTGCAGCAGCTGCTCAATGCGATCGAGCATGGCGTTCAGATTGGTGGCGAGCCCATCGAATTCGTCATTGCGCTTGGTGACCGGCACGCGCTCGGACAGGTTACCCGACATGATCTTGGTGGAGGTGTCGCGAATGGTGTCGATGCGGCGCAGCACGCGTTGCGCGGTTATCCCGCCCGCAATGATCGAGAACAGTATGATGCCCAGCACGCCAATCAGGAAACTCTGAATGATGATCGCCGAGAAGCCTCGCCGCTCGATCACGTCGCGCCCGACCACCAGTCGCATGCCATTGCTCAGCTCGACCGAACGCACCACGGCATAGCCTGATTTGGCGCGCGGCGGGCGTCCGTCGGTCTGATCGGTGGTGTCGGTCAGCGCCTCGGCGCGCTCGTAGTCGAAGCCGTAGGTGCCGGGGGTAACCAGCACCTCGGCGGGTACATCGGTGATATTGCCAAGCAGATACTGGCCAGAAGCGTCCCCGAGATAGTAGACGCCGGGCCCGGGTGAGCGCGATACGCGCTCGACGGCGAAAGCCACCGCGCGCACGCCCTGATTGGTGTCGATGCGCTGCAGCACCCGCACTTCGCGGTCGATATCGTCGGCCTGCTGGCGCTGGATCGAGATGCTGGACTGCCAGCCGATAAAGCCCAGCAGCAGGATCGAAAATATCCCGAAGATCAGGATAAACGTTGCCGTCAGCCGGACCGTGGATGTGCGCCAGAGCTGGGCAATGGTGTTCACAAGGCTACTCGCGGATCATGTAGCCAGCGCCGCGCACGGTCTGCAGCAAGGGGCTGGCATGCCCCTTGTCGACCTTGGAGCGCAGGCGCGACATGTGGACGTCAATGACATTGGTCTGGGGGTCGAAGTGGTAGTCCCAGACATTTTCAAGCAGCATGGTACGGGTCACCACCTTGCCGGCATTTTTCATGAGATATTCGAGCAGGCGGAATTCACGTGGCTGGAGCAGGATGGTTTCGCCATCGCGTTCGACCTTGCGGGAGAGACGATCCAGGGTCAGGCCGCCGACGGCATAACTGGTGGCGGCTTCGGAGGGGCTGGAGCGGCGCGCCAGCACTTCGACGCGGGCCAGCAATTCGGTAAAGGCATAGGGCTTGGTGAGATAGTCATCACCGCCGGCGCGCAGGCCGGTGACGCGGTCATCAACCTCGCCCAGCGCCGAGAGAATGAGAACAGGGGTTTTGTCGTCTTCAGCGCGCAGCGACTCAACGATGGACAGGCCATCGCGGCGCGGCAGCATGCGATCAACGATCAGCACGTCATAATCCATGCCCGAAGCCATGGCGTAACCGGTTTCGCCGTCGGCGGCGTGGTGGGTAATATGACCGGCTTCATCGAGCGCCTGGATCAGGTAGCTCGCTGCTTCGCGGTCATCTTCGATCAACAAAATCTTCACCGCGGGGCCCCCGGGATACTGATGGGAAATGGCCCCGGAGCAATGCCCCGGAGCCGTACTGGTTTATTCGCTCAGTGGCAGGCCGACGAAGCGGGCCTGACCGTCGCGGCTGGCCTTGACCAGAGCGGTGTTGAGGCCCTTGGCCTTGACCGCATCAAGCGCAGCTTCGAACTCGTCGAGGCTGGAGACGGCCGTGTTGTTGACTTCCAGAATGGCGTCGCCGATGGCGAGACCCTTCTTGGCAGCTTCGGATCCCTCTTCAACGTCCTGGATCAGCAGACCGCCCGTACCATCGGAATTGGGCACAAGGGTCAGCCCAACGCTGGACTTGGTGGGGATTTCAGCCGGTGGTGTGGGCTGTGCTGGTTCCTCAACGGCCGGTGCTTCCTCGTTGAGAGTCTGCAGCTTGACCGACAGCTTGGTCTCGGCACCATCGCGCCAGATGGTCAACTCAACGGTGGACTCGGGGGCCTTGCCGGCAATGGTGCGGCTGAGGTCGAGTGCATCGTCGATCGGATCGCCGTCGACTGCGGTGATGATGTCGCCCGACTTGACGCCAGCAGCGCCGGCAGGGCCATCAGAGGCAGGCTCGCGGACAATGGCACCCTTGGCATCGGCCAGGCCAACACCGTCAGCAATGTCACGGGTGACATCCTGAATGGACACGCCAAGATAGCCGCGGGTTACCGAGCCATCATCGATCAACTGCTGGACGATACCCTTGACGGTAGCCGCGGGGATCGCAAAGGCGATACCGACATTGCCGCCATTGGGCGAATAGATGGCGGTGTTGACGCCGACCACTTCACCCTGGGTATTGAAGGCCGGGCCACCGGAGTTACCGGTGTTAACGGCCGCGTCGATCTGCAGGAAATCGCCGTAGTTTGAGCCACCAATATTGCGGCCCGACCCGGAGATGACGCCGACGGTAACGGTGCCGCCCAGACCGAAGGGATTACCCACGGCGACAACCCAGTCACCAACGCGGCTCGACTCGGATTCAAACTTCACAAATGGCAGGTCGGTGCCTTCGATCTTGAGCACGGCCAGATCGGTGCGCTCATCGGTACCGACAATGGTGGCTTCCTGTTCGACGCCGTCGTCGAACACCACGGTGACCTTGGTAGCGTTTTCGACAACGTGATTATTGGTGACGACATAGCCGTCAGCGGAAATCACGAAGCCAGAACCGGCTGCCATGAACTGGCGTGGCCGTGGTGCCTCGCCGCTATTGTCATTGCCGCCGCGCGGATTCTGCTGACCGAACTGGTCAAAGAAATCGCGGAAGGGGTGGCCTTCTGGCAGATCGGGGAAATTGAAGTCGAACTGGCCGCCGCCACGCTGCACATTGCGCGGGCTTTCCTGGGCTTCGACAAGAATGGAAACCACGGCTGGTTTGACGGCTTCGACGAGGTCGGCGAAGCCAGCATGGGGCTGAACGGCCTGGGGAACGACAATCTGGGCGGCGTTCTGCACCTGGGCATTGGCGGTCTGGCCGGTGATGACATAGGCGGTCGAAACACCGCCGATACCGATCATCAGCGCCAAGGCGGAAGCCCCGAGCCACTGACTGGTACGCTTCATGATAGATGGACGCATCGCGAATTCTTCTCCTTCGGGCAAGCCCTCAACAGCTTACGGTGTAGGTATGGAACACCCGAGCTTTCGGAGAGGTTGCGCCAACATTAAGGTTTGGCAATGTTGGCGGCGAGAATGCGGAAGACTTAGTCGCTGGTGTGGCGCTCAAGCGCGTCGAGCGCGGTGCGTTCTTCGGCGCTCAGCTCGGTTTGGGGCACGGGCGCGGGGCGGCGGCCAACAATCACCAACACAATCAGACCAACGCCCAACAGCAGCGGCGCGGCGATCCAGAGCAGAAGCGTGTGCTCGTTCAGGCGCGGATTGAGCAGAACATATTCGCCATAGCGGTCGACCAGATATTGCCGCACCGCTTCATCGCTATCGCCGGCGACAAGGCGCTCGCGCACCAGCACGCGCAGATCCTTGGCCAGATCGGCATCGCTGTCATCAATGGACTGGTTCTGGCAGACAAGGCATCGCAGGCCAGCGGAGATATCGCGGGCCCGCTGCTCGAGCACCGGGTCATCAAGCAGCTCGTCCGGGCTGACAGCCAGCGCGGCGCCGCTCAGCAGCAGGGCCAGGCTCAGGGCCAGTGCGCGCAGCCAGATCATTCTGCGGGCTCCAGAGCGGGCGCAGCAGCCCGGCGCGGTGCGCCAATGCGGACACGCCGGTCACTGAGCGAAATGATGCCCGCCAGTGCCATCAGCAGCGTGCCGATCCAGATCAGCGTGATGTAGGGCTTGAACCAGATGCGCACCACATGGGTGTTTTCGAGTGGTTCGCCGAGCTGCAGGTAGAGCTGGGAGAAGCCATAGGTCTGAATGGCCGCCTCCGTGGTGGGCATACCGCTGGCGACATAGGTACGTCGGTCAGCCATGGTGTCGCGCATCTTGCCATCGGGCGCGGTGATGGTGAAGCGCCCCTCATCGGCCACATAATTGGGGCCCGGCACCTGAATGAAGCTGTCAAAAGCCACGACATAGCCGGACAGTTCAGCGCTCTCGCCGGGGTTCAGCGTGGTGACCAGCTCCGTCTCCCACGCACTGGTGGCGACAATGCCCAGGACCGTGACGCCAATCCCGAAATGGGCAATCGCGGTCGCCCAGCTTGCGCGTGGCAGACCGATCAGCCGGCGCCAGCTTTCGGAAACGGGGATACGGCCCAGCCGAGTGCGCTCAACCAGTTCAGCGAAAGCGCCAAAGGCTACCCAGAAGCCGAGCAGCAAGCCCAATGGCGCCAGCGAGATGGATACCCCGCCCAACGCTGAAATCAGGATGGTAAAAAAGATCGCCAGCGCCCCGGCCCACATCAGGCGTTGCGCGGCCGCGACGATATCGGCGCGTTTCCAGGCAAGCATGGGGCCAAAGGGCAGCACCACCAGCAAGGGTGCCATCAGAGCACCAAAGGTGAGATTGAAGAACGGTGCGCCCACCGAGATGGTGGTACCGGCCACTGCATCAAGCAGCAGCGGATAGAGCGTGCCCACCAGCACTGCGCCAACGGCGGTCGCCAGGAACAGGTTGTTCAGGATCAGCGCACCCTCACGACTGACCGGCGCGAACAGCCCCCCTGGCGCAGAGCGGCAGCCCGCAGCGCGAACAGGAAGAAGGCCCCGCCAATCAAAATGGCGAGCATGGTCAGGATCACCAGACCGCGTGTCGGGTCACTGGCAAAGGTATGCACCGATGTCAGAATGCCCGACCGCACAAGGAAGGTGCCCAGCAGCGACAGGCTGAAGGTGATGATGGACAGAAAGATCGTCCATATTTTCAGCGCATTGCGCTTTTCCATCACCAGCGCCGAATGCAGCAGCGCCGTGCCGGCCAGCCATGGCATGAAGCTGGCATTCTCCACGGGGTCCCAGAACCACCAGCCACCCCAGCCGAGTTCGTAATAGGCCCAGTAGGAACCCATCGCGATGCCCAGGGTCAGGAAGGTCCAGCTCAGCATGGCCCAGGGGCGCACCCAGCGCGCCCAGGCCTGATCGATACGGCCCGAGATCAGCGCGGCAATGGCAAAGGAGAAGCAGATCGAGAAGCCGACATAACCCGCATAGAGCAGCGGCGGGTGGATCGCCAGACCGATATCCTGCAGCACGGGGTTGAGGTCATTGCCCTCAAACGGCGCCGGAAAGACCCGCTCGAACGGGTTGGATGTGAAGATGGTGAAACCGGTAAACGCGGCGGTCAGCAGGCTTTGGGTGGCCAGAACCAGGGACAGAAGATCACTGGGCAGGCGGCGACCAAAGGCAGCCACCATGGCGCCAAAGCCGACCAGGATCATGATCCACAGGACCATGGAGCCTTCGTGATTGCCCCAGACGCCGGAGATCTTGAAAATCAGCGGCTTGAGCGAATGGGAATTATTGACCGCCAGCAGCAGCGAGAAATCGGAGGTTACGAACGCCTGGATCAAGGCCAGAAACGCGACCACGACCAAAACGAACTGCAGTACGGCAGCCTGGCGGAGAACCAGTGCAATACGGCTGCCCGAGCGCCAGAACAGGAAACCACCCACCGTTGCCATTGTGGCAATGGCAAAGGCCAGGATCAGGGCGAAATGTCCGAGTTCAATGCTCACTGTGATGCCATCTCCGGCCGCCATTCGCCGCTCGCCTTAAGCGCCTCGACGACTTCCTTGGGGATGTAATTTTCGTCGTGCTTGGCCAGCACATTGGTGGCCGTAAACTCGCCATCGGGCCGCAGACTGCCCTCGGCAACCACCCCCTGCCCTTCGCGGAACAGGTCGGGCAGCAGTCCGACATAATGGGCTGCCACATCGGTAGCGCCATCGGTGACGACAAAGCTGTTGTCCTGACCGTCGCGCACCCAGCTATCGGCCTTGACCAGACCGCCCAGACGGATGGGCTGGCCGATGGCAACGTCGCGGGCGATCACGTCCGAGGGGGAATAGAAAAACACGATCTGGTCGCGCAGCGCCACCAGCACCAGTGTGGTGGCAAGGCCCACCACCACAGCAAAACCGGCGATCACGGCCAATCGCTTCTGCTTGCGGGTCCAACCCGCCTTACGCATGCCGACGGGCGTGGTCATTGCGAAGCTCCATTGATGGTCAGGCCGGAATCGAGCGCCAGCGTGTCGAGATCACCGCGATCAAATGCCAGGGGATAGGCGGCAACAGCGTCGTCAAAGGCAGCCTGCGCCTTGGCCGTATCACCCAGAACGAGATAGGCGCGGACCAATTGGGTCCACTCGTCAATCGGGCCGCCCTGATCGGCAAGACGGGTCGCGAGGCCCGAGACCATCTGGCCGATCATTTCGGCTTCCTGATCATTGCTGGGAGCAACACCATCATTGGTGGCCACCAATAGACCCTGTCGAGCCGCGCCAAGCCAGGGCTCATCCCCCTTGGACAGCGCCAGTGCCCCATTCCAGGCCTCTATGGCGGCGGGGAAGTCTTCCTGACGCGTCAGTTCGGCAGCGATATAAAGCCGCGACAGCACGTGCTGAGGGTCGCTGGCCGCAGCGGCTCGTAACAGGTCCATGGCCTCGGGTGATCCGGCGCCCTGGGCCTGAAACATCAGCGCCTCGGCCAGATTGGTCTGCAGGTCCGCACTCGCCCCATCCAGTTCAATCAGGCGACGATAGGCGTTGGCCGCGTCGGCAAAGCGCCCCAGTTCCATATAGGCGGGGGCGATCACGGTCCAACCGCGCACATCGTCGGGATTGGCCGCCAGGGCGGCTTCGATGCGGGTGATGGCGCTGGTCAGATCGACCGGCTGCTCTGCGGCCTCGGCAACACGCCCGGCCAATGGCTGGCTGGACATGCCGGGATTGCCCAGCACGGCGTAAAGCCCCAGCGCAATGGTGGCGACGCCAGCAAGGCCGACCAGAATGGTGGTGCGACCGACCTGTCTGGTGGCCGCAGCGGCGGGGCCTGCTTCGGCCTTCAAGCGCAGAAGTTCACGGGCCAGTTCGCTTTTGGCAGCCAGCGCATCGGCCTCGCTGAGCTTGCCAGCGGCCTGATCGGCATCAATGCCGGCCAGTACAAGCCCAAAATGGCTGTTGGCATCAGTGATTTCGGGCGAGTTTGCGTTGACCGTATGCGAACCGGCTGCGTAAAAAGCGCAGCGCACGCAATGGTGGTAACGGCGATGGCAATAAACCAGAATATCATGAGCCACAGTTACTTCGCGCCGCCGCGCGGCAATTGCTGCCCATCTATAAGCGGAATATGGCGAAAAACCACAAAAACACGGATCATTGAGGCGGACGCATTGCCACAGGTCAAGCAGGTGGCATGACGCATAGCCCGGTCGACTTTCTGATTATCGGCGCCACACCGTTGGCCCGGCTGCTGGCCGGACTGCTGGCGTCGACCCATGGCAAGTCGGTGCTGCTGCAGGGCGAACGGGCGTCTGGCCTGCGCCTGTCGCGCGATCTGGATCTCTCGGTGGGCGCCATGACGCGACCTGAGAGCTGGGCGCTTTTGAGGGCGACCGCGCCCGAAGCGACCAGACTAATCAGCCGGATCGGCAAACGTGCCGCCATCGCGCGACTCGATCCTGTCGTGTTTGCCGATCACCCTGCGGGACAGCAGGCGCTGGGACATATCCGGCATATGGCAGCTGCCCATGGTGTGGCTGCAGAGCGGACGCCGCTCAATTATCTGGGCGCGGGCCGTCAGGGCGTCGTGCTGCGTGACGCGGTGCTGTTGCGCCGCGCAGCGCTGGGGCCAGCGCTTGACGGGTGGCTCGAACAAAGCGGCGTGCGGCAATTGCCGGCAGATGCCAGGCTGCATATTGCGCGCGATGGCAGCGCCGAAGCCATGCTGGACAACCAGCCAATGACCATTGGTCAGACCATTCTGGCCGACGACGACGCCATTCTGGCGCATCTGCGTGATAGTGCCTGGCCTGCCCTGCTGCACCGACAGAGTGTGAGCACCATCCTGACCGAGCCGACGCTCCCGCTGGCTGCGCCGGTGATGTGCCAACTCGATGATGGTGTGTTGCTGCATCAACAGGCCGAGGGTGGCATTCTCGCCCAGGGGCCGGGCGATATCGCCGCCTTCTCGGCGATGCTCGGCAATCTGCTCGGGGAAAAGCACACGATCGAGCATGCCGGGCAGACGCAGTCCGTGCGTCTGCGCACCAGTGACGGCGCACCCGCTTTGGGACGCCTGCATGGCACGGGGGCCGATATATTGGCGGGGTTCGGTTGTATCGGGGCGTTTCTGGCACCAGCGATTGCCCGCTGGCTGACTGGCACAGCCAACGCCGCCGAGAATGCGTGGTTCGGCGCCCGCCTGATCAATCGCGGCACAGCCAACCGGTCGGTCAGCGATATCGGAGCGGCACGATGAGAGGGCAACCCAACCGGCTGGCCGCGGAAACCGCCGGGCCGTTTTCCGGCAGCGCCATTGACCGCAGGCAACCCCTGCAATTCCGCCTTGATGGCCGCACCATTGCCGGCTTTGTCGGCGATACCGTGCTCAGCGCCGTGCTGGCGTCGGGCGTTGATGCTGTCGGCAAGCGCGGTGACAGCACGCTGGCGCTGTCGCCCCGGTTTGCGCCAGCGATCATTCCGGCAGCACTGGCCACCGACACCCAGCGGGCCCTGGCCATGGAGCGCACGCCGGCCAAAGATGGTGCGGACTATGTAACCCTGGCCCCACACAAGCGACAGGTGCTTATCGATGGCCTGCGCCGTCTGGCATCGCCAAGCACCACGCTGGGTCTGGACCTGGACCATCCAGCGGCCATGCGCCAGCCTTGGCTGACAATTGCCGGGGTGGCGGAAACACCGGCCCAGCTCATCGTGGTGGGCGGCGGCATTGCTGGCATGGCCGCGGCGGTTGCCGCGGCAAATGCGGGTCTGAGTGTGCTGGTGCTCGAAGCCTCCCCACGGCTGGGCGGCCATGCGAGGCTGTTCGGCACGCTTGAGGGCGAAGAAGCGGCCGATGCCAGCTTTGTACGGCTGGGCGCCGCCATTGCCAGCGCGCCAAATATCACCACGCTCACCCATGCCGCAGCTTTCGCGCTGCGGCCCGGCGTGGTGCGTGTGCACATCACCGATGTCTCGGGACCAACACCTACGGCCCGCGTCGTCGACATGCATGCCCCCCATATTGTGCTGGCCACTGGCACAACCGAGCGCCTGCCGCTGTTTGCGGGCAATCGGCTACCCGGTGCGGTCGGGGTGCGCGACGCCTATGATATGGCCGAACATTACGGGGTCTGGTGTGGGCAGTCGGCGGTCTTTGCCACCGCCAGCAGCGCCGCCTATCGTCTGGCCATGCTGGCCCGCGACGCCGGCATTGCCGTTCCGCGCATCATCGATGCACGGCCCCAGCCACAATCGCGCTTCATCGAATACTCCAAGGCCTACGGCATGACGCTGGCGGCGGGCACCATCATCGCCGAGGCGCGGCGGGCTTCGCAGGGGCGTGGCCTGTCCATCACCCCGCAGCTGGCGGTGGATGGCTTTAACCGCACCGAGCCGGGCCTGAAGGTCGATCGTCTGGTGGTCTGCGGCGGCTGGCAGCCCGAACTGAGCCTGTGGCACATGGCGGGCGGCAACAGCCAATGGAATGCCCAGCGGCAACGCCTGGAGGCCGCCAATGGGCCCGACGGTATCGTTCTGGCCGGCAATGCGGCGGGACATCTGGGCCATCAGGCCTGTCTTGAGAGTGGTCAGGCTGCCATTGATGCCCTGCTTGGCCGCGCGCCGCGCAGCGTCAGCGAACATGGCGTCGATCCCATTTACGAAACGCCGGACGCCGCGACGCCAATCGCGCCGATTGCGGGGGCCGGCCATAGCAGCTTCCTTGATGGTGGGCGCAGCTGTATCGAGCGGCCAACCCCGGCCCCGGCGCGCCGGCATGACTGGATCAAGGGCGCATCGGCGCCGGACTGGTCGCTGGCCGATGGTCCCCATGCTCTGGGGGCGCCCGATGTGGCAGCTGGTGTGCAGTTAAGGGAAATTGATCCCGCGCATGCCGGAAGGGTGGCCCAGCAGCGCGTCCCCATGGTGACGATTGCCACAGCAGCAGACAGGGCGCCGACAGCGCATGTATCAGCACCACTGGTCCCGGAGTTCCTGACCGACCGCTATGGCAGCGATGCCGGTTTGTGGCTGGTCAAGCCCCATGATGCACGCTGGCTGGAGGCGGGCGCCCTGATCCAGCCCAATAGCGACGTATCTGATCCTGCAGCGGCGGTTGGCGTGGTGCTGCGGCACGACAAGGATGGTTGTATTGCTTTGCTCAGGGCCGGGTTTGCCCAAGCCGGGCAGACAGCGGCCGTGTGCGAGCCAGGACGTGCGACACCGGTTCGCGTGCTGTCAGCCTATCCGGCAGAGCAAGTCTAGTTGGCGCGTTGAGCCGATGCGCGGGCGCGCTTTAGCGTTTCGGCATATTCGGGGTTGAAGCGCACTTCAGCCATCTTGATGCCGGCATCGAGCCGGGCCGAAATGATCGGATCGGCAGGGTTTTGCCGGATCAGGTCGAGATTGCGCTGCAGCTGCATTTCGAGTGCCTCACCCGACTGGCTCCATGCCTGATCAAACACCGCGTTCAGCGCCATGGAGGCGCGGCATTCGCGGACAGTGGCCAGCAGATAGATGCCGTTGATCGCCGCCAGCAGCCGGTCATTGTCGAGCCGGTCGGTGCTGGCGTCACGGCCCCGGCGCAGCGCCTGATTGAGGTCGGGCACGACATCGCGCAGGCGCGGTTCGATACGATCGGAAACCTGCTTGGTCAGCGATGACAGAATGGCAGCCCATGTGCTGCCGCGCTCAAATTCGATATAGCCGGTCAGGGCCCGCACCAGCCGGTGGAAGCGATCCAGGCCACGACAGATCAGGTCGATATCGGCAAATGGCCCGCTGGGCTGCAGCAGATAGATCTGGTTCTGCGCATGGGCCAGCATGGCGTCGACAACCGGCGCAAAGCCGCTGCGGGCCACCGAGGCTTCAGTGGCATTGCCGGACAGCTTGATGACGGTGGTGACCAGACGGGTCGGATTGACGATCTGGCGCATGGCGGCATGAAACAGCAATGCTGCCAGCGGCGGATCGCGCAGCGGCATGGATTGCAATGCCACGCCGAGCGCGGAATCTTCGCCGATATTGTTGATGGCCTTGCCGAAGGCCGTGGCCTTGGCCAGCAGCGGGCGGGCACGCAGCGCCGACAGGATCTGCGGCAGGGCATCGCGGGCCTCGTCGCTGCCCAGCATGGTGCGCAGGCGGCGGGCGGTTTCGGGGTCCGCATCGGCCTTTTCCAGGGCCTCCTTCATGCGGGCCATGATCTTGGGGAGTTGTGGCTCGAGCACTGCCGAGGTCAGGCTGCCATCAGCAATTTCATCGGGTGAAATGAAATCGGAACAGATGTCGCGGCAGACCCAGGTCCAGCCGGCCACAACGCTGCTGCGGCGAATCGATCCCGGGAACGTAAAGGTCGCGGGATCTTCAACGATCACCACATCGAGCAGCCCCGCAAAAGGCCGCACTGCCGGGCGTCCGGCGCGATTGGTCGGACGTGCGGCAGCGGCTGACGGTTCGGATCGGTTGGCAGCTTGGGACATATAAGCAGTCGGTCTGAGGATAGGTATTGACCTAAGCCTATAGCCCGTTCGTAAATTTTCCCTATCGCCCCAGTGGAAAGACCGCTGTTAGGCGGCAGCTTTCTCCACTGTCCAATTGCCGTTCTGCTCGCGGCAGGCGGTACCCTTTTTCACGAATTCCTGGCCACCGATTTTGACGGTGTGGGTGAAATCGCGGCAATCAAGATTGTTGACGCGGACATAGGGGCCAACGGCCACCGAGCCGGTCGTGCCCTTGTCGCCGGTCCAGGCGCGCGGCGCACCGGGACGGCCGAACTGCAGGGCATAGAACTGGGCGGTGTTGGCGGCAGCGGAATCCTTGGCCGACATCTGTGCCAGGGCGGCCGTATCGACAAAGCCATTGGAAACGCTTGTGGTCAGCAGCGCCTGCTGGGTGGTCTGCGCGGGGCTGGCAACCAATGGGGCCGAATAGACGGGCGTGATCGGCGCAGCGACCGGCGCCTGAGCCACCTGATTGGATCCCGTGCTGGCGCAAGCAGCCAGAGTCAGGGCGAGCAGCGGGGTGGCAATGATGGCGAAGCGGGTCATGTTTCTCGGTCTCTGCGTGGTTGGTAGGGTCTTGTGGTTCCAATGCGGCGAAAGTGCGTCAGGTTGCAGGTCGCGTGACACCGCTCTGGCGGGCTGTCGGCAGGCGCAACTCGACCAACAGGCCACCCAAAACCGAGCGTTTCAGGGCCAGATCGCCGCCATATACATCCACCAGTTCCTTGACGATATCGAGCCCCAAGCCGCTGCCAGGTGTTTTCTCGTCGAGCCTGACACCGCGACGCAACACTTTCTGGGCGTCCTCGGCGCTCAGGCCGGGGCCATTGTCATCAATGGCGAGCAACAGGACCGTGCCTGCACTGCCCTGCTCGGCGCTGAGTCGGACCTCCACCTGTCCCCCGGACCATTTGCAGGCATTGTCGAGCAGATTGCCGGCGATCTCCTCGAGATCGGCCTCGTCCCCCCGGAACCAGGGCAGCGCGTGTTCGTGTGGGTGCAGGGTGATGGCGATATCGGGATGGATCTTGGCCATGACGCGCGACAGACGCGCCATGATCTTGGCGGCATCGGCCTTTTTGCCCACCACTGAGGTACGCGCGGCCAGACGCGCCCGCTCGAGATAGGTCGTGACCATGGTGCTCATCTTGTCGCTTTCGGCCAGCACGACGTCGGCCAGAGCGCCCCTACTGGTGCCCGCCTCGTTGCGCAGCACGGCAATGGGCGTCTTCAGGCCATGGGCGAGATTGCCAACCTGATTGCGCGCGCGCTCGATGATCTGGGTGTTGGAGCGCAGCAATTCGTTGACCTCTTCGGCCAGCGGCGCGATTTCGCGTGGATAGGTGCCGGTTACCGCCGCGCTTTCGCCGGCGCGCACGCTTTCAATAGCCGCGCTCAACCGGTCCACGGGGCGCATGGCAAAGCGGGCAACGATAAAGCTCATCATGGCCAGCATGACCCCGACCGCGCCCAGCACGATAAAGGCCTGACCGCGGAAATTGCCAACCAGTTCAAGGATTTCGCTCAGATTACCGGTGACGATGATTTCATAGGTGTCGGGCCCGATCGTCACCGTGCGCTCGACCACCCGCAGGCTTGTGCCAAAGCTGTCATCCATGATCGCGGTTTGGCGCCCCGAGGCACTCACCGGACCGGGAATATCGGGTGTGTCGATGCCCACCACCGAGCGCGAAAGATTATAGAGCGTGCCGTCGGCATCGCGAATCGCCCAGTACCAGCCCGAGCGCGGCCGGCCAAAACGCGGATCGGCCAGAGCTATGTCCTGGCTTTGCGGGTCACCGGTCTCCAGCAAAGATCCGGCCAGGCTTTCAACATGGAAATCCAGCGTATCCGAGAGCGCTGTATCGAGCGCGCGGGAATAGAGGTCGGTCAGCAAAAAGCCGGTGGCGACCAGCGCCACAACGAGCCAGCCCGCCGACAGCCAGAACAATGATGCGGCGATCGAGCCTTTGCGCATAGCCTCCAGCTCAGTCTTCGGCGATCTGGTAACCCAGACCACGCACGGTCTGAATGCAGTCCTCGGGCAGTTTTTTGCGCAGGCGCCCGACGAACACCTCGATGGTGTTGCTGTCGCGGTCAAAATCCTGATCGTAGAGATGTTCGGTCAGCTCGGTGCGCGAGATCACCTTGCCCTTGTGGTGCATGAGGTAGCTGAGCAGGCGCAGTTCATGGCTGGTCAGCTTGATCGACTGGCCATCAACCGTCACCTTGCCCGAGCGCACATCAAGGCGCACCGTACCCGAGACAATCTCGTTGGAAGCCAGTCCGGCCGCGCGGCGCACCAGAGCCCGCAGACGCGCCAGTACTTCTTCCATATGAAACGGCTTGGCGACATAGTCATCAGCGCCGGCGTCGATGCCCTGCACCTTGTCGCTCCAGCGATCGCGGGCGGTCAGCAACAGCACGGGGGTTGTCTTGCCATCGCGGCGCCAGTTTTCCAGCACCGACAAACCGTCCATCTGGGGCAGGCCGATATCAAGGACGATGGCGTCATAGGGCTCGGTATCACCAAGAAAGTGCCCCTCTTCGCCATCAAAGGCGACATCGACAGCATAGCCGCCTTCGGTCAGGGCGTCCTTGAGCTGCCGATTGAGATTGACGTCGTCTTCGACAACGAGAATGCGCATTGTCTGGCCCCCAGATGCAGTCGGAATGTCTATTGCGCGTCCAGAACCAGGTTCTGCGCTTCGCCGGTCGCGGTCAGCAGACCAATAACATAGACCAGACCGCCTCCCTCGTCACATACCGCAACATTGAGGATTTCCGCGCTGCCGTCGATACCGGCACCGGCCAGCACGGCGGCCAGCGACATGATCTGGCCGGACGATACCGCCTCCTGGATCTGTCGATTATCAAGGCACGATTGCGCGCCGGCCGAGCCAATACCGGCCAGACCAAGCGCCAGAGCAATGGCCAGGGGGGCAAGGCGTTTTGAGAGCAGTGTTTTCATGAGGCCAATCTATGGCGGGCAAGCTGAATGGGACATGAATGGGGCAAGCGGCGCCAGAGGGTCAAGATTTTCATGGCCCGAGACGCCCAATCGCTCTGTCATATCAGCACGCAACAACCCGCCCGCAAGGCTTTCAGGCCTGCGCAATATCGCCCTTGAGCCCCTTGCGCAGGAAGATCACTGCCAGCGCCTCCATGATCAGATGGCCGGCCGAGCCGCCATCTAGCGTTGGCAGATCAATGCCGAGTACCTGCGCCAGTCCGGCCAGCAGCATCAGGGCGGCCGTGATGTAGGTCTTGTACCCGTTCAGGATATCCATGGTCTGTCTCCGTTTGGTGATCGATGGGGCGGCACCGGCAGCGGCCAGCGCTGCCTGCTGAATGGCCGTGACGCGGGCCGACCAGCCCTTGCCGAAGGTGGCGAAACTGGCAAGGCGCGTGAGAAAGGACATGCGACGATCGCACAGCGCATTGATCAGGGTGGCAGCCCCTTCAAGCGCTATACGGGTTTTGAGCGCGCCCAGGGTCAGCGGCCCGATTGCGCCGTCGACCAGCACGCCCAGGTCCCCCTGCAGCGTCCGGATAGCCCGGTCGGGACCGGAATTGACGGCAAAATCAAACAGCGCCAGGTCAAGACCGGGTGGCATCTGATCGGCATTGACCCGGCTCCAGTAGCCCGCCCGGTAGATACGCGCGGCTTCAGCGCGTCCCAGCCCCTGCACATCAGCCTTGGGTAGCGCCCACCAGGGCGAAACATTGCGCCAGCGGGCCAGCGTCTTGCGGGTAATGCCCAGATTGGTGGCGCCGCCCGGATCGCGCGGATGATCGGCATAGCCGCCCTCGTGCTGCAGCACGGCGTTCAGGCAAATTTCAAATCGGGTTTCACTCATTGAACTCTCCCACTGCAGCGTGGCCCGCGCCCAGAACCGGGCTTAGCTGGGCGATGGTGAAGCTGAAACTGGTTGCAGGCGCGCCGAAATCGGCGGTTTGATCAGCGCTCGCATAGGTCGCTGCAGCG
Source organism: Devosia sp. J2-20 (assembly GCF_055808475.1). Lineage (NCBI taxonomy): Bacteria > Pseudomonadati > Pseudomonadota > Alphaproteobacteria > Hyphomicrobiales > Devosiaceae > Devosia > Devosia sp. J2-20. The sequence goes on from NZ_CM147870.1 coordinate 2,536,538, forward strand.
TTTTCGGTTTCGATGACGCGTTTGAGTGTGGGTCCATCAAGAATGGTCACCCGATAGGCTTCAGGCGCATGCTCAAGCGTGGTTTGCGCTACGCCCCAGCCATCGGCATCGGCCCGACTGCGCCGCACCCAGGTCAGCGTGATATCGCCACTGTCCCGGCGGGTTGCACGCAGATGGACCGGCGGCAGCGGCAGGGCGGGGTCGGCGTCCACCACCACTGTTTCTTCAATACCCACCGGATCGCTACTGCCAGCATAGATACGGAAACTGCGCGTTTCACCGAGCCAGCCCGGTTCAACCGGCAAGCTGGCCGCTCGACTGTCGAGCACCACGACACGCTGGCCGATTGCCGCAGAACCCATTTCGGGATCGCTTCCCTGCAGCCCGCGCAGCAGCTTGGCCAACCGATAGCGCCCCGGCGCGATCAGGCTGGCCTCTGCGAAACCGATAACCTCCCAACTGCCCGCGTCGCTCTGCACCGCAATGCGGTTGCTGCCGGCCAGTACGGCCAGCGGCTCGGCAGCCGCCAGATGGCCAGCATGGAGCAATACCTCGAGGCTGTGCCCATTGTCCCAGAGGGCTGTTGGCCCCGGCTCCAGCGCCGTCGCCAAGGTGCCGAGATAACCGCGCCGATCCAGATTGAGCACGGATGCACCGGTGGTTTCGTCCACCAGTTGAAGTGTGCCCGGCCAGGGACTGGCATAGCCCGCCAAGAGCAGTCGCGAGCGGCCGGGATTGTCCGGCAAGGGTGGCAGATGGGCCAGCGTCACCAGTGGCACCGCCCGCACAGCGGTGCCACTGCCACCGCGCACGGGCCGGTCAGCTCCCACCGCCTGTGCGGTTTTCGGCACCAGCGTGTGCGCCGTCACCCGTCGCATCAGACCATCGCGGATCTCAGCGATCTCGAACGGACCTTCGGCGAGCCCATCAATCTCCACCAGATCACCCGGCTCGAGCGCCAGTTGATGCGGTGACAGGGCAAACTCCAACGTCTCGCGACGCGCGGCCTGCCCATCAAGCAGGCGTTCGGCCGATAGCCGCGCTGCTGCGCCATCGAGCACAAAGCCCACTGCCTGCGTTGTCAAAGGCCCGTCGTCCTGCGCCACAGCCGTCACCGTGCCGGTCAGATAATCGCGCTCGCGATCAACAAAACTCAGCGCCAGCCGCCCCGGCCGCTCCGCCGGATCCCCTCTTCTGCGCAGGAGATCAGCTGCTTCTCCATGCGCCAGTTCGTCTGGCGCCAACAGCGCAGCCGAACCATGTGCGGCATTGCCCAGATGCAGTCCGGTCGGACGATTGAACAGCCCCTGCCCCGCCACCGCGATCAGCGGCTCCAGGGCGTCGCGCGCCGTGGTCACACGCGTCAGTGCGTAGCCGCTGACAAAGGGCAAAGCTGGTTGCGCCTGCAGTTCGACGCTATGCGCGGTTGCGATAGCGCTGGCCAGTTCATCACTGGACAGCCCGCCCAGCCGCCCGGTCAGCCAATGGCCGTTGCGATGGTTCACGCCATCGGACCAGACTGCACTGAGCGCCGGAAAGGCCGGATATGGCCGGGCGTCCCAGCTCCAGTGATAGATCCGGTCGGTATCGAGCATGCCGGGTGGATTGTTGCCGCCATCGCGCCAATGCGCCTGATGCGCGCGCAGAACCTGACGCTGGATCAATGGGTCCGGCAGACCGCTGGAAAAGTACGGGCGCCCGTTTTCCGCGCTCTTGTCGTCGCCGAAAATATTGGGCTGGTTGGCGCCCTTGTCGACGGCGCCGCAGCCCAGTTCCGTTAGCCAGATTGGCTTTGCGCCCGGCACCCAGGCGGTTGGCGTGCCACTGCGTACCCCATTGGGACGATCATGGTGCGGCTGGCTCCACCAGTTCGCGATATCCTTGAAACGCCAGACCCAGGGCTCTCCATAGGCACCATCGCTGATCGGCGTACGGATCTGGCTGAGCCGATCAGCAGTGCTGGCATAGAACCAGTCATAGCCCTCGCCACCGGCGATATTGCCCTGCAGATAGTCCAGATCGTGCCCGGTATTGGACGAGCTCGCGTCGGCATGGCCGGTGCCGTCGCGCCAATCGGCGAGCGGCATGTAGTTGTCGATCCCTACCGCATCGATATTGGCCGAGGCCCAGAGCGGGTCGAGATGAAAGAACTTTTCGCCGTCAGGCTGGTAGCCCGCATATTCGCTCCAGTCGGCGGCGTAGGTCAGCTTGGTGTCCGGCCCGACAATGGCGCGCACGTCGCTGGCCAAACTCACCAACGCATCGACAAAGGGAAAGCTGTTTCCAGCCCCGCGTACCGTGCTGATGCCCACCATTTCCGAGCCGATAATCAGGGCGTCGACGCCGCCGGCAGCCACCGCCAGTCCGGCATAATGCAGTGCCATCTGCCGGTGGGCCGCAGCAAAGCTTGCCACTTGCGCGCTCGCAGCCGCACTCTGGTCGGGCGAACCGGGCTGGCCCGGCGCCGGGTCACAGGTGATGCGCCCGCGCCAGGGATAGCTTGGCTGCGCTGCGCCGCCATAGGGATTGGGCAGCATATTGTCCGTCGGAATATCCATCATGATGAGCGGATAGAGCGTCACCGACAGGCCACGCGCCTTGAGATCGGCAATCGCGGCCAGCACCGCGCTGTCCGAGGGCGTGCCCCCGTAGGCCGCGCTGCCATTGTGGCTGGATACCACCGGCACATCGCCGCGTGCCAATCCCGCCACCGACCAGTCCGTATCGAGCATGGGCCGGTGCGCCGCCTCGACGCGCGGGCCGATGCTGCACTGGCCGCAGCGTAGATCATCGCCGAACCAGGCGACCACCAGAGCGACGTGCTGCAGGTTCGGACAAAGCGCTGTCAGCTCGTCGATCGACCAGCTCCAGTCGCTGACATGAGGGAAGACGTGGGTATTTTCCCCCACCGTTTCGCCCGGCCCGGCCAGTCGCACGCGCGGCGTCGGATCATAGCCGAACTCTGTCGCGCCGGGGATCACCGTCACCGCCCGAATATTGGCTTCGAGGTCGCCCACGACCCGGCAGAGCTCGACCGAGAGCTGGGGAATGCGATTGCCGAAACGGTTGAGCGGGAGTTGCTCGACCACCAGATAGCAAAGCCCGCGATAGGCGGGCGCGGTGCCTTGGGTCGCTTCAATCAACCCGTCAGGCAATTGATCCTCGGTGCCCCGATAAAACCGCAGCGTCAGACCCTCGGGGTCAAGCAATTGCCCGTCAGCCCAGATACGGCCGAGCCGATGCACTTCGCCCTCGCAGAAGGCCACGGCAAAGCTGGCGCCGACCGCGTCCTGGGTCTGATCGCCGCCGAAGCCTTTGGCCCCGGCATTTTCACCACCCAGCAGTTCCAGCTCGCGGGCCCAGATAATATTGCCTGCGAGCCGGCTCCAGCCAAACAGACGCGGCACCGCCCCGCCTTCGCTGGACCCCTGCAGCCGAATGTCGACGCCGCCCGTCTCGGGCTTTTCTCCAAACAGCGCATTGTCGAGCACACTGCCGGCCAACGCGCCAAGCGCCCGGCCGATAGTGGCACCAATGGGCCCGCCAACCAGCCCGCCGACAGCCTGTCCGGCCAGCGAAAGCGCAAGAGTGGCCATGAGATATTCCTGTGATTGAGGATAAAGGCTGCCTAGTCCGCAGCAAGGCACCCCGGAAACCGGAACCGCCCCGCGACCCGGCGCGCCCAGGCTTCGGTCAGGTTGGCCTCAACAACGCCGAGCCGCTCCTGCGCGTGAATGAACCGCGTCGTTGAAATCAGGATGCCGCAATGCTTGGGTTCGTGCCCGGCCAGCCTGAACAGCACCACCTGCCCGGCTCCCAGCGCGCCATGCTCGACCCGCAGCAGCGCTTCAGCTGCCACCCGCAGGGCCCCGGCATTCAGCGGATCGCGCAGATCGGCACGATAGGGCGGCACCGCCATGGGTTCGCTGCCATACAGCGCCCGCCACACACCGCGCAGCAGGCCCAGGCAATCGCACCCTGCCCCAATTGTCGCCGCCTGATGCCGATAGGGCGTGCCCAGAAAGGCGCGCGCTGCCGTCACCACCGCATCGGGGTTCACGGCACCACCGCCCGTCCATCGAGCGCATCGCCATTGCGCGGATGGCGCAACACGTAGTCGCTGCCTGGAATATGCGGGAAGCCGCGAAAATTGACCGCATTGTCGAACTTGGCCTGACAGGTCGCAAAGCGCCGGTCACACCCGGCCGTCACACTGAGCGTATCGCCCACCGCCACCCAGTCGCCGATCCGGGTGCTGAACCCCAGGACACCTACACTGCCCCGCCGTGCATGGCTCACCACAGCATCGGAAAGCCCACCTCGCCGCCCATCGCTCCACAGCACCGTGCCAAAGCTGAACCAGCCCTCAGCAAAGCCCTCCAGCCCGGTCACGACCGCGCGATAGGGATCATCCAGTGCCGTCACCGTGGCAGAGCCCTGCAGGCTGGGCGTCGCCAGCGTCACCCCACAGCGCGCATCGCCCACACGGGCATCGCACAGGCTCTGATAGATCCGGCCATGCGTCGCGTTAAGCCCCTGCTGGGCCGAGCGCAGTTCGGCACGAAATACCCCGTCCTCGCGCACGACCTCGCCAATGCTGTCGCGCCGCAGCAGCAGGCGCTGGCCCACATCGCTCCAGTTCACCCGCCAGGTCTGCACCTGGGCGCCATCATAGCGCCCGAGCAGAATATCGTCTTCGCTGATCACCTCGGCGCTGAGCACGCCGAGCACCTCGCTGGTCTGCACCTGCGCGCCCAACCGCGCCGGCACCTCGCTGCCATCGAGCCCATTGGCCGGCGTGTAGGCTGTACCATCAAAACTCAGAACCCGGTCATGATCGGTAAAGCCGAGCACCACGCCATCGCCCCGCGTCAGCTTCCAGCAATGGCACAGCGTGGTCTCGCTCTGCGCCAGATGCGCCGCCAGTCCGATATCGAGCGTTCTCATGGCAGAAGCTCCACTAGCGGAATGCTGGGTACTTCGGCACCATCGAAGCTGGTCAGTTCGACATCGAGCCGGTCGGTGTCAAAGCGGACCGGCACGTCAAACAGAAACCCGGCGGTGACGGCCACACCCAGCCCCGGCGCCATATCAAAGCTGACCAATCCCGTGGTCAGATCCACCGTCCAGCCATTGAGCTGCTCCGCCCCGTCGAGCGCCACCCGCACCGAACCCGATACGGGCCGCGTGATGGGCCGCAGATAGGGATCAAAATCAGCGCCATAGCGCTTGGTCAGTGCAAACGCGGTCTGCGCCCCGTCCCCGGTGCCGATCGCCTGATCCAGCGGGCTTGGCATTGTCCCCGCACTGGAGAAGTCGAGCCCATCACGCCACAGAAAGCCATGCAGCCGGCCACGCCGCTCCTCGAAGAACGCCAGCACCGCCGCCATATCGGCGCGTGATTTTACGCCATAACCCGCATTGTAGCGCCGCCGCGAATAGTGCCAGCGTCCATTGCGCTGCTCACCGCCACCGGCCAGCGTGACCACATCGGTTCTGCGCTCCGGCCCACCCCGCGCCCCCAGCGCGACATCAAGCGGGAAACGGATGGAATGAAAGGCCATGAAGATCTCCAACTGCTGCGCACCCCCACCCAACCTCCCCCTGAAGGGGGAGGGGTAGGTTGGTGAAAGGTGCTCGATCTTGGTTCCGCCTCCGCGCCATCCCTCCCCCTTCAGGGGGAGGTTAGGTGGGGGTATTGCTAGCTCGCGCGCGTGCCGCGCTTGACGGCGCGCAACAGCATGGCGCTGAGCTCAGCCTCGCTCGCCGCGAAGCTGCGGGCATCACTGGCCGTCACATTGAAGGTCACATTGATCGCGCCGCCACCACCGCTACCAACGCCCAGCCGACCGTCACTGCCGCGCTGCAGTGGCAACACCGCTTCCGCGCCTGCCTCGCCCATCACGCCCACGCCCTGCCCCAGCGGGAAATAGCTCGGGCTGGCGATCACGCCGCCCTTGGCAAAGGGCGTCACGCCCCCCAGCGCCGGATTGGTGGCGGCAAAAAGATTGCCCACCATCCCGCCAACCAGATCGCCCAGCGGCCGAATGGCGGCCTTGAGCGCGATATCGGCAAAGCTCTTGGCGATGTCGCCGAGCAGGGATTTGAACGACTTGCCGTCACTGAGCGCCCCGCGAAACGCATTGCTGATGGAGCGGGCAACGCCATCGGCCAGATCGCCAATGCGGTCGAGTTCGAGCGACACATCGCTCAATTCGTCACGAAAATTGTCGGCAAACAGATCATCGGCCATCGGGAAAACGCTCCATCAGATCACTGAGATCGCCACGGCTGAGCGGACCGGTCGGCGCGCCCATAATGGCGCCCCAGGCTGCTGCCAGTTCACGCGGCGTCAGCGCCCAGAAATCGCGGGCTGGCAGGCGCAGCACGCCCAGCCCAAAACCCATCGCCGGGCCCCAGGGAAACGGCGTCATGTGCCTTCTCCAAATGTTGCCTTAAGCAGGCGCGCAGCAATCTCGGCGGCGCCCTTGAGCCCGCCTTCAATGCTCAACCGCGCCAGATCATCATCGCTGAGTTCATTGCCGCCACCGCGCAGGCCGGCGCCCAGAATGGCGGTCAGATCGGAAGCAGAAACCCGCCCGCCAGAAAAGCGCTCTGCCAGTCCCACCAGATCCCCGGCCTGCAGTCGCGCCTCCAGCTCGGCCAGAGCGCCCAGCGTCAGGCACAGTGTCAGCGTCTCGCCGCCAATGACGGCGTCAATTTCCCCGCGTTGGGTGATGGCCATGTTCGTGGTCCTTTCGGTGAGTGCCTAGAGCGCGGCAAAGCTGAGCTCGCCCGCACTTTCCAGCGCCAGGTCGAACGTCACCTCGCCGGCATGGTCGCCAGAGAATTCCAGCGCCACGATCTGGAAGGGCCCGGTGACGGTGCCGAAATCGGGGATGATCAACTGCCAGTCCCGCAATGTGCCGGCAAAGAACAGGGCGCGGATCTGCGCGTCAGAAGCGCCATCCTTGAATACCCCGGCACCCGACACCGAGGCGCGTTTCACCCCACCGCCAGCCAGCAATTCGCGCCAGCGTCCGGCGCTTTCCTGGTCGGTGGTGTCGACGGCCGCAGCATTGAACGCCAGCGCGCGCGTGCGCAGCCCCGCCACGGTAAGAAAACTGCCCGACCCGGTCTGGTCGAGCTTGAGCAGCATGTTGCTGCCGCTTTGAGCGGCCATGAGATTTGCCTTTCAAGAATTGCCACGGCGCCGTGCTAGCCACCCCACCCTCAATCCCTCCCCATCAAGGGGAGGGAGGCGCCAGATCGGATGTCCGTGTTCATCGTCTCCCTCCCCCTTTTGGGGAGGGATCAAGGGTGGGGGTGACGCTGCGGACGCTGCCCTAGCTTGCCGCGCTGAACACCCGGATCGCCACGGCGGCCCGCGCCAGCCCGGTATCGTCGTCGATCACGGTGTCAGTGCGCACATGGCCGATATGGCTGAGCGCCAGTTCCGGTGCCTCGAGCGCCAGTGTCACCGCTACCACCCGCTCGGCCATGTCGAGCGCGCGCTGGCGGCTGGGTTGGTCGCCCCAGCAATGCAGCTGCAGGCGGTGTTCCTGCCCCGGTGCCAGATCAACATTGCGCGTCAACACGTCGTGGCGGGCAATCAGCACATAGGGCGGCGCTCGCCCCCGGGGCGCAGCATCGAAGACGCCGTCATCGCCAATGATTGCGCGCAGCGCGACATCGGCTTTGAGCGCGGCGACCAATGCCGTCTGCAGAACGGTGATCGGGTGCATGGCCTACCCCGTGAAGCTGGTTTCGCTGCAGGCGCAGCTGAGATAGGCGCGGCGGCCATTGAGGTCGGCGGCGCTCACCACATCCAGGTTGCGCCCGCGATAAAGAATGCGGTCACCCGGTTTGATATCGGTGCGAAAACGCAGCACCACAGCGTGCGAAATCTCCACCGCACGGCCGTCGGCGCTGGTGCCCTGCCGCCCGCGCAGCGAGCGTACCCGCGCCCACACGGCGGTCAGCGGCACAAACACCGTGCCATGGCCGCCCGAATTGTCGGCGGCCATTTCGCGCCGTTTGAGCTGCACGCGGTCGGTCAGTGTGCCAATGGGCGGAACGCGCTCGCTCATAGCCGCACCCGCTTGTGAGGCGCCACCAACCGGTCAAAGCCGCTGGGCACCACAGCGCCCGAGCCCGCCACGATCACCGCATCGCGATGCTCAAACCAATAGCCGACCAGCACCAGCAGCGCCTGGCGGATATCGGCAGGCACATCCTCGGGCTCGGTCCCGAAGCCGGCGACATAGTCGACCTCAATCCCCTGCCGCTCCCGCAGCACCGGCATGCCCGCCACACTGGCTGGCAAGAGCAGCCGGTCGGGCTCGCTCAGAAACTGCGCCAGAGGCACTTCATGCCCTGCGCCATCACCATCGTACGCGGTGATCTCGGTAACGCTGATGAACGGGCTCACCGGCAGTTTCACCTGCCGATCTTCTGGCCAGGCGTCCAGCACCACGCGCCAGCTCTGCGCCAGCAGTGCCTGCCCGGTCACGCCCTCGACATGCAGCCGTGCCGCGCCGATCAGCGTAGCGATCAACCCGTCCTCGGCACTGTCATCGACCTTGAGAAAAGCCCTGGCCTCGGCAAGCGAAACCGGCTCCTCGGCGGGTCCCGCGAGAAGATAAGACGTCATGTTTTCTACCTTCTGATTTGTTAGCCGAGTTTTCGGTCGACCTCCCTCCCCCTTGTGGGGAGGGTGGCCCCGAAGGGGTCGGGTGGGGGTTGGTCCGGCAGGCTTTCCAAGACACCCCCACCCTTGATCCCTCCCCACAAGGGGGAGGGAGATGACTGCCAGTCTTGTGGCAAATGTCAGGCACCCCCATTGTCAGCCTGAGTCAGATGGCATGGCGGGCCGAGCATCGGCGCGCAGCGTACTTTCAGGTAAGTGAGCACCGAAGCGCAGAAACGCCGCTCCAGCTGGCCAGGATCACCGCCCTTACGAGGCGGCGAACTTCAGCAGTTTGATCGCGTCATAATCGGCGATCCCGCCGCCGACGCGCTTGGTGGTGTAGAACAGCACATAGGGCTTGGCGCTGAAGGGGTCGCGCAAGACGCTGACGCCCTGACGGTCGACGATCAGATAGCCGCGCCGGAAGTCGCCAAAGGCAATCGAGAACGCATTGGCCGCGATATTGGGCATGTCCTCGGCCTCGACCAGATCAAAGCCCATGAAGCGCGCCTTGCCGTCGGCCGTCGCGGCGGGCTGCCACAGATAATTGCCATCGGCATCCTTGAGCTTGCGCAGCGTGCCCTGCACCTTTCGGTTCATCAGCCAGGACGCGTTCTGCCGGTAGCCGGCCTTGAGCGCATAGACCAGATCGATCAGCACGTCGCTGGCATTGCTCGCGGGCAAAGCCCCGGCCGCGCCCGTCGCCACATAACCCAGATTGCCCCAGCTCCAGCTGGTCTCGGCGACTTTGGTGGCATTGAGAAAGCCGCTCGGCTTGTTGACCCCGTCGCCGCTGACAAATGCCGTGGTTTCCTGCGCCGCAAAGGCCGCATTGACCTCGTCGGCAATCCACTGCCCCACATCGACCGCCGCGTCTTCGAGGAAGGCCGATGTCGCCGCCGGCATGGCGTAGAGCTCCATGGTCGGATAGCTCAGCTCGGCCAGGGTCTGGCTGCCGGTAATCGGGCGGGCTGCGGTTTCACCAACCCAGCCCACTGCGGGTCCCGTCACCGAGATGGGGCGCTTATAGACCGAGCCGGACACCTGTCGCACACCGGCAATGGCGCGAATGGGCGACACCGCCGTCATCAGTCGTGTGATTTCGGTCTCGGTTTCGGGCGGCACGACATAGCCGCCATCGGCATTGACGCCCACCGAGAGCGCCTTCTCTTCGCCGCGCTTCACATAGGAGGCGAAAGCCTGCTTGTATTCGCCATCAATCGGCATTCCCTTACCGTCGAGCTGCGGGCGGGCCCGCTCAATCAGCGCGCGATCCATTGCCGCCTTGTTGGTGTCGAGCACGGCATTGAGCCGGTCGAGCTTGCCTTCGAGCAGGCCATCGGCGCTGCCGCGCTTTTCCAGCTCGCCCAGGCGCTGGTCATTGGTGGCCTTGAACTCTTCAAAGGCGGTCGAGAATTCGGCGAACAGCGCGGCAATATCGCCCTGCGCGCCGGCCTTGGTTTCAAGGCCGTCACTGGTGGTGGTCATGCAAATATCCCTATCGGTTGCGGATGGTGTGGGTGGCGGCGGCGATGGCCGCGCCGGTGCTCAAGCCCGAGGGCGCAATGCGTGCGTCCTCCAGCATGGGAAAGGTGACGATCGAGATTTCAAACAGATCGATCTGCCAGAGTTTGCGCAGTCCGCCAGCGCGGCTTGCCCGCACAGTGCGAAACCCAATCGAGAGTCCGTCCAGCGCGCCGTTTTCAATCAGCCGTCTGAGTGCATCGGCGCGCGGCACGCCGGGCACCAGCCGTCCGGTCACGAATAGGCCATGCCCATCTTCGCCAATGGTCTCCCAGGTGCCGACCGGCTCCTTGGGGTCATGCTGAAACAGCAATCTGATGCGCTTGCCGCGGCGCGCCAGGCTCTGGGTGAAGGCGCCCGGCATCACCACATCGCCCCCGGCATCGCGCCGGTTGAACAGGCTGGCATAGCCGGAAAAGCGCCCGTCGCTATCGATGGGAATGGCGCTTGAAATCGCGCCCATCAGCGCTTTCCACTCGGCTTGGCCGCACTCTTGCCACCGGGTTTAGGGCTGGCCAGCGTACCGGCCAAATTCCAGGCAAACTGCCGGAAGACCTGTTGCGCTTTGGGAAAATTGTTCTTTTTTGCCATGGGCTTAGTCATCCTTTCTGAAAAGCCGATTCAGATTGGCGATTTCCTGCACGAAGTCGTTGAAGTGTTGATTCACCCGCGCCATCTCACGCAGGCTCCACACCAAAAGCGCACTCGCGCCACTGGCCCACAGGAACAGCGCCAGATGCGCCAGATCGCCCCGCTCAATGACGGTACGCGTCAGCTCGTCCATGGTGATCTCCAGGAATCCTGTTGCAGGGGGCGTCAGCTCATGGGAGGCCTTGTAGAAAGGAGACCCGAGATGCCACCGTCTGTTCGGCGTTTATTTGTCGTGTTGCTGTCGTCCGCCCTGGCAGTCAGCTTGCAAGGTTGCCTGTTCGGACCTAGCAACGGCGTCCGCCTGGGTGTGCTTCCCAAGCCCAATGCGACCCAGACCGTCACACGCCTGATCTATGGATTAGACGCGGCCAACGGCCCGTTGGCGGTCGCGCTGGCACGCTATGACCGGGCCACCGGTGATGCTGGAAATTGCAGTCGTTACGACCATTCGGAGGCAAGTTCAGGAACAACCGGAACGTCCTACTTTGTGTTCGACGTTCCACCCGGCGCTTATGTTGTGAGCTCCTTCAACACGTCGGGTTACATCGTGGACACTGATCCAGCGGCCTTTATTGTTCCAGAAGGCGCCCTTGCATACGTTGGCAATTTTTCGCGATCTGGTGCGCCTGACCCAAGACCGCGAGTAGTCGGACCAGAGGGCTTTGGGCCCCTTCGCGTCGACCGTGACGGACTGTCCGATGCCAAGTTAGCTCTCGGGTCAGGCGCAGAAACGCTCATACTGGCCGAGCTGCTACCTGACGTCCGCCGAGGGAATGCCTTCCTCTGCGGGCCCTAACCTCAGATCCCCAGCATGCTCCGCTTCTCGGCGTCGCTGATAAACTCCGCGCTGCCGACCCGGCTCCACAGCGCCGCGCGGTCTTCGGCCAGCGCTTGGTCGTCATTGAAATCCGGCGCAGGAAAGGCGCTCAGACCCAACTCTCTCGCAACTGCACCAGGCTTGCGGCAGCCGCCTGGCTGCGGTCGGCCACCGCGCGCGTCCGCCCCTTGCGCACTGCCATGTCGGACAGAAAAGCGGCAACACCATCGAGCGAAGCGGGTTGTTCCAGCAGCGCCACCAAAGCCGGCAGATCGTCGCGGTATTCACGCAATCCCGGCGGATTGTCCCTGGCGTCAATCGGGTCCCATTCCCGGTGCAGGATCGCATTGACGCCGTTGAGCTTGTCGGCGGCCCTGACAATCGCTTCCGCGCCCGGGAGCAATTGTGCCTTGAAGAATTTCGGGTGGGTAAGCAGCAGGGTAATTTCTGCCTTGCTCAAGATGCTGTCGGGATAGTCCGGCCGTGCTGCAGACTTGCGATCCAGCCCGAGGGTGACGTCATACTGGTCCGCCGGCAGTCGGGCCGTTGACACGATCTCGACATAACCACCATCGGCGTAGGTCCGGGTTCTGCCGTCGCGCGCAAACCTGTAGGCTATCTGTGTGGTCACGTGACGCGCCGAGAAGCTGCTACTGTCGGCCCTGTAGACGAGCAGCAGTTTCTCCTGCCCGCCGGCACCCAGCCCAAAGATCACGTCGCCGACTTTGATCGCGTTGAGGGCCTGCGTTCTTGAAGGCATAGGAGCCTCACGGTCGGAAATCTGCCAATAATCTCCAGCTGCTCGTGCCGATGCAAGATCTCAAATCCAAAAACCGCCCAGCACCAACGCCGCCTAAATCCCCAACATCGCCCGCTTCTCGGCGTCGCTGAGAAATTCCGCGCTGCCGATCCGGCTCCACAGCGCCGCCCGGTCTTCGGCCAGGGCTTCGACGCCGTCGAAGTCTGGGGCAATCGTCGCGCCTTCAAAGGCCGGGGCCAGCCAGTTGCTGAGTTCATCGGCGACGCGGACCACCAGCGGGATCAGCGTTTGCCGCCACAGGGCGCGGTTGGCTTCGGCCAGATTGGCGTAGGTGTTGTCGCCCGGAATCCCCAGCAGCATGGGCGGCACGCCAAAGGCCAGGGCGATGTCGCGGGCGGCGGCGTGCTTGGCCTCGATGAAATCCATGTCGCGGGGGCTCAGCGCGATGGTCTTCCAGTCCAGCCCGCCTTCGAGCACCATGGGCCGCCCGGCATTGCCCGCTCCGGCGAAATTGGCTTCGAGCTCATCCTTGAGCCGGTTGAACTGGTCTTCGGTCAGCGTGCCCGCCGCCATGGAATAGACCAGCGCCCCGCTGGGCCGGGCGGCATTGTCGAGCAGCGCCTTGTTCCACTGCCCGGCGGCGTTGTGGATATCCAGGCTGGTCTGGGCGGCATCGAGCGGCGCCATGCCGTAGTGATCGTCGAGCGGGTGAAAAAGCGCCATGTGCAGCACCGCGGGCAGCGGCTCGCTGTCCTGGCGCAGGCGCTGGCTGCGGCCGCCCACGGTATAGTCATAAGCCACCGGCCAGCCATCGGCGCCGGCCACCACCTTCATGCGGTCGGGCCGCAGACAGAACAGCCCGCGCACCGCGCCATCAATCATGCCCGCTTGCAGATAGGCGTTGCCCGCTGTCTGCAGATAGGCATAGACCGCCTCGAGCAGCTCGCCGCCCGATTGGCGCGCATTGGGCCGCCCCAGCAGTTCACTTAGCGGATGCTCCTCCACGCGCTGGCCGTTCACGCTGACCACCAGCGGCACCCGATTGGCCGTCTCGGCGATCAGCCGCACGCAGCGATAGACCACCGGGTTGCGCGCAAAGCCCTGATTGACCAGGCTGGCAAAGCCGCGCTGGCTCCAGTTTGCCGCGCCCAGCTGGTTGAGGCTGAGCAGGCTGTGCCCGGCAAAATCCTTGCGTTCATCAGGCGCGTTTTTTCGCACGCCCAGCAGGCGGTTGATCCAGTTCGGCATGGTTTGGTTCCTTGAACTCTAAAGCCCGCGCACCCGTGGCTGCACATCGTTGAGCAACAGCTCGGTGATTGCCCAGACCAGCGCATCGACCCGGTCGGGCGAATGGCCGTCGCTTTTGCCATCAGCGCCAAAGCCGCACATTTCGTCTTCCAGCGCACTCAGCCCGGCGAGATGGGCTACCAGCCCACGCCCATAGAGCGCCGCGACTGGTTCGGCGCGCAGCCATTTGCCGCGATTGGCGCGTACCGGTCGCACCGGTACCTTGGGATCGATCTGCGCGATCACCGAGGCCACCAGATCGCCGCCCTGATTGACCTCGGCCACAATGCCGTCGGCCTGATGGGCATGAAACGCCGCCACAGCGCGTCGGGCCCAGCGCAGCGGCGATGCGGCGCTCAGGGTGCAATCCTCGAGCACCACCGCCTCCTCCCCCTGACGTCCGGCAACAACAATGCCGCAGGCATCGGATCTGGCGTGGCCGGTCACCGGCGGGTCCACCGCCACTACAATGCGCTCCAGAGCCAGGCTCTGGGGCGGTCGAAACATGTTGCGCTGCCACAGCGCGCCGGGCAGATCCTCGATCAGTTCGCCATCCAGCTCCTGCCGGCCCAGCACCGTGCCGCGATAGCGCGCCACCACCGCATCAAGAAATTGCGGCGCCAGCTGCGCAGAATTCTCGATGGTGGCCATGCGCGTCACCACGGTCTGCGGGTCGGCCAGCAGGCGCTTGAGCAGCCGCGTCGGTCGCGGTGTCGTGGTCGCCATCTGCTGCGGTCGTTCGCCCAGCCGCAGCCCAAATTGCAGCATGTCCCAGGCGTCTTCCGCGCGTGGCCATTTGCCGATCTCGTCGCACCAGGCGGCGGCAAATTGGGGGCCGCGAAAGCGATCCGGGTCGGAAGCCGAGAGCAGCGTGGCCTCGACCCCGTTGGGCCAGATCAGCTGGTGCCCGCGCAAGACGGGGCGCTCCAGCTCGGGATGCACGTTGAGCAGCCCGCTTTCGCCCCGCACCATGATCGCCAGCGCCTCGGCGATGGTTTCACCCACCAGGGCAATCGGTCCGATCCGCTGCCGGACCAGCCCGCGCACCCATTCGGCGCCTGCCCTTGTCTTGCCCGCGCCGCGCCCGCCCATCAACAGCCATGTGGTCCAGTCCCCCCGCGGCGGTCGCTGCTTGGGTAGCGCCCATTTGTTCCAGTCATAATACTGCGCCTCGACCTGATCATCGGTCTTGGCGGCGACTTCGGCCTGCGCCTCAGCGCTGCTTGAACTGATCAAGGCGTTTGGCCAGCTTGTCGCGCAGATCGGCCATGTCCTTGCGGCTTGGCGGCTCCACATCGCGTTCGGCGGCGCCCATCTCGATCAGCTTGTCGAGGGTCTTGGTCATGGTGGAAAGCACATTGGCCTGCTTGTCGATCGGTTCGTTCACCGCCGCCTCCAAATTCCTGATCTGCTTGTCGAATACCTTGAGCATGCGGGCTACCAGATCGGCCTTGGTGACGATCCGGGCCCGGCAACTCAACCAGCCCTCGCTCTGCCGCCGATAACGCAATTGGTAGGGGGTAATCCCGTGCCGCTTGCAGATCATGGCCGGCAGAAAGCTTCGGCTCTCATACTCCTGGCGAATGACAGCCCAATTCACCGCGCCAGTCTCTGCCGTCGGCTCGCTTGTGCGCATCACTGCCTCGCTGAAAAATCGGCCCGGGTCCGTGTGGCCCAGTTTTCCGATCATGTCAGAACAATAGCAGACCAGCGTGACGCGGGGATAAGAGGGGGAAGTTTGGCGGATGGGCAGGTCATTGCTGCGGCGACAGTGACGCGGCTCTGGTTCGTCTTGAATGGATCCCCAAAGCCACTCCTTGAAGGTTGTGATCCATCAGCTAAAGACGATTAAACCATTGGAAATTCGCAATTAAGTTTCGGAAATTTGACGCCAACCTGGGGTCTGAGACTTGAGATGGGGCCGAGGGCGTGCTCAGTGCCCTCAGGAGAATAGAAATGAAACCCATTACACTCGTCGCGTCGGCGTTCATGGCTTTTGGCTTGGCCATGTTTGTTGCGACCGCCGCCACGGCAGGCGAAAATGACGCCTGCAATATCAAGGGCAATGTCAGCACCAGGGGAGAGCGAATCTACCACGTTCCCGGACAGCGATATTATGACCGCACGCGAATTAGCGCCTCACACGGAGAGCGCTGGTTCTGCTCAGAAGCAGAGGCGCGTGCTGCTGGTTGGCGCCGATCAAAGGTGTAGACCGGAGGAGGAGCGCGCCGGGCATGGTTATGAGCCACGGCCCTGCAAACTCTGTTGCTAGGTAGACATCCCGACCCGCAGAACCGCGCCCCGGGCCGTGCAATAAGTCCCAAAAGAGGCCGGACGCGCCGTGGAGCGTTCGCGGCTCATGGCGCCGATCAGTTTAAGCGGCTGCTTTTGCCGACTGGCATCCTCAAGGCTGATATTGGGAAGTTCACAGCGCACGCAAGGCTCGCGCAGATCCAGCGCTGCCGGCCCGAAGTCCAGTGCGCGGGCGGCTTCCTCGGCAAAGGCTGCGTGGTTGCCCGACAGCACGATATTGGGGCGGAAGCGCTCGACGGCGATGGCCGACTCGCCACGTTCGGCCAGACGCGCATTGAGCGCTGCAAGCGAGACGGTGGAGACGGCGTGTACCGGGTTCAGCCCGCCCCAGCGATGGGCCTGTTCACCGAGCCGAACAAGGCGGCAGGCCGCTCCAAGGCAGGCGCCCAGCCAGTTGGCGACGGCATCGCCCTGGTCAAACCCGGGCAGCTGATAGCCCTCCTGCTCAACCATGACCGGGCTGTCCGAGGCATTTTCGGGCAAGGGGCCCGGCCGCCCTTCGGCGTCCCTCAGCACCAGTCTGTCCATCTCAAGCTGTGCCGAAAGCAGGGCCATGCGCGGAATGTCGCCCTGCCAGAGCATGCTGCCATCGGGCCGCGTGACCAGCCATTCGCGGTCGCCGCGCAGCGAGCCACTTGGCGTGATCTGCGCCTCTTGCACCGCCATCCCGCCCAGGGATTTGACCGGATAGAGAAACATCTGCTCGATGCGGAAGCTGGTCATGAACATCCTTGCCGTGAGATACCGGGTTTGATCGCCAAGCTCATATCGCTGCCGCCACCGCTTCAGCAGCTTCAGAACAGGCCACAAGGCCCTGCGCGAAGGGATAGCGTTCCATCATGACAGGGATGGAAATGCAGAATATGTCGCTGGCAGAACGATCATCGAGCTGGAGCCGAAACTGGTCATCCGCGCTCTGGCCGCTGGTGCGCTTGAGCTGGTCAACGGTTGCCAACGCTTGGTCGAGCTGGGTGAAACCCAGATCTGATATGGAGGCCGCATTCTGCCCACGTGCATCGATTAGCGTGCCAAAGCTTTCCGCACGACCATCGGCGGCGAGCGCAAAAACGCCCGATCCATAGCGGATACTGCCCGTCTCCCCAAGGGCCACAACGTCCAGGCAGTTGGCGCCATGCAAGGCCAGCAGGCGCTGGATGGAAAGGTGGGGGACACAGCCATAGGCGTCGGCAAAAACCGGCGCGAGATGGCGCCGGAACCGGGCGAGATCCTTGCGGTCCAGAAAGGGAACGATCTCGCCAAAGACCTCATGGGCCCGCATCAGCGTATAGCGCCACATGATGACACGCCGGGCACGATAGTCTCGTCTGGATTGCTCGAGGTTTTCGGCGATCGCGTCGAAACCCTGGCGTGCCTTGCGCATGGCGAGATAGGCCTTGCCGAAGCTTTCCGGGGTAAACCGTTTCACGTCGAGGCGATCGAGGAAGTCCGGATCATCGGATGCCAATTGCTGCTTGAACAATTTGAAGGCCTTGGCCAGCAGTCCTTTCTGCCCCTCCTTGCGCAACAGGTCGAGCCGCGCTGGGGTAAAGATCATCAGCGGTTCTTCGGGAATCGGATAGAAAAAATCGGCGTCCGGGACCGTCCCCTTGCGGGAGGCCATGACAATGCGCAGCGGCTTGTCTGACAGGGGCTTGTAGGACAGGTTCTGTTCCTCGCCTTCAAATCGGCCATAGCGGCTGGCAATACTGACGGCGGCGTCAATCGCGCTTAGCGAGGATCCCAGAATCAGGGCCGCGCGATCACGCCCCAGTTCGATGTCCTGCACCGGATAGGGAGAGCGGTAGAGCCCCCCAACGGACGCGTTGTTGTCCGCTTCAGTCATGTGGCCGGTGGCCATGATCACGACATCAAAGCGCCGGCGGGCCCGCTTACCTTCCTTGTCGACAAAGACCGTCGTCCTGTTTCCATCCGGCTTGATGTCAAGCACGCGGGTATTGGTCTCGATTGCAACGGTCTGCCAGGGGCCGCAGTCCTGCACCAGCCGGATGAGCTGGTCACTGTAGTAGGCACCGATCAGCACCCTGGGATAGAAATCACGGTCGCTCACCTTGTCGCGTGCGATGCCGAACCTCTTCAGCACTGCGGCATCTGCAGAACGGACCCAGTCTGAAAGCGATACCAGCACTGGCGGAATCTCAACTGAGGTGATGTTGGCCATCATGTCCGCTGAATTGTGCAGTTCCGAATAGGGTATGCCGCAACCTGCGACCGGTCCCGCTTCAAAAATGGTGATGTGCGACCTGGTCGCTTTCTGCAGCAGGTTCTTCAAGGTGTAGACGGCGGTTGGTCCACCCCCGACTACCGCGATCCGCTTTGTATGTGACATGTTGTTGTACCAGAAGAGCCGAGTTGTTGGGGTAACGCGCGTCGCGCAGAAAAGTACGCCCCTGCGCCGCATTCTCTGGCCAAAATATACTGCTGCCCTTGGCCAGCGTTACGCCCACCGTCAAGGTGCGGCCCGTTTGCGCGCACCTATCTCCGCCCAGGTGGGGCAGACTGCCCTACAAGAGATAGACCAGACTTATTCCCCGCCCTGCTCGTGCGCAAAGGCTGCTGCGTCTTCCAGCGTCTTGAGGTCGCTCTCGGCGGTCATGGCCTGGCGGGCGCGGGCGGCGGCGTCGCGGGCCATGGCGAGGGCGGGTTGCTTTAGTTCGTCGCTGGCATGGGCCAGGGTTTTGAGCCCCGCCAGCAGGCGCAGCACCACTTCGATGGTTGCCGCGCCGTCGCGGGCGATGGGGCGGAAGGCGTCGTCGATCAGATCGGCCGGATCAAGCGGCGGCGCGGAGACCAGATCATAGCGCGGTTGCTGATCCTCATTATGGGGCTGGCGGGCCACCAGCACGCGCACCAGCGTGCCGATCACGTCGATGGCCGTGCCCGCGTCATTGATGCCCGGTGACATGGCCTTGCTGGCAATTTCGCCCAGCACCACCAGACCAAAGCGCGGATCGCTGTAAAAGGTGCGGCTGTCGCCCACGACAAAGGCCGCCGCCAGATCATCGACGCACGCGTCGGGCACGGACCCTTCAACCAGCATGAGCGGCCGATTGGGGGCGACATAGGCGCCGGGGCGCGCGGTGATGGCGATGGTCAGCTCGTTTTCCTTGGCGATGCGCTGCAGCTTGCTGGCGTCGACATGCTGCACATAGCCCACAGCGCGCGCATTGATGGGCATGCCCTGCGGCGCGATGATCTGCAGGCGGCAATCAAAAAACGGGTGCTCGGTGATCATGGTGAAGGCTTCGCGGGTGGCGTGCTCGACCCGGTCAATCGTGTGGCCGACGCGACCGATGGCCGAAATCTGGCCGATCCAGCGGATCAGCGCGGTCACCACCAGCACCACCACGCCCAGCGTTACCGCAAACAGGAACAGCCGTCCCGCCTCGCTGTAAAACCCGGCCGACAGCCCGATTATCCCGACGATGGAAAACAGGAACGCGCCGATAAACACCGAAATCGAGGTCTGGGCGCTGCGGTCCCCGGTGATCAGCGACACGGCGCGCGGCGAGGTGGAATTGGAGGCGCTCGAGAGCGCGCTGACCATGGTGGAGAGGGCAAACACCGCCACCGTCAGCAGGCTCGATGCCAGAATGGTCAGGATCGACACCACGCCGTTGGAGGGCATGGTGAACGGCAGATTTTCCGGGGCGAAGCGGGCCAGAAACCAGGCGATGCCGATGCTCAATATGGCCACGACCGAGAACGCTGCGGGCAGAAACCACATGCGCTGCACGATCTGGCGTATCTGGAATGCAATCTGACTCATGGAAGAACCCCCTGCCCTTTATAACGCGGGCGCGGGCAAAGGGTTGTCGGAAATCGACGCGGTGTCGGCGCGCGTGGGCGCGGTCAGCCGCGCGGCCCGAACTTGCGCGCGGCATCCATGGCCAGGCCGAGCCCCACACTGCCCAGCACATCGGTGCGCACCAGTTCCGCCTCGGGGAACAGCGCCTCGAGCCGCTGGGCGATGGCGGGCACCTGGGTTGAACCACCGGTCAGGATCAGGCTGTCGATCTGGCCGATACCCACCCCGGCCCGCCTGAGGGTTTCGCTGATGGTGGCCTCGATCCGCTCCACCGAATTGGCCAGCGCGGCGGTGAATTCAGCAAGCGAGATGGCCGTGCTGATAGTCTGGTCGCGCACCGGGAAGGCAAACTTTGTGGCGTCGGCATCCGAAAGCGCAATCTTGGCGGCCTCAACGGCGCCAACCAGCCGATGCCCCAGCCGGTCCTCGATCAGCTCGATCATGGTCTCCACCCGCTCACCCGCCTGCGCCTCGCGACGGGTGCCGCGCAGGTCGCGCAGCGCCTGGGCGTTGTAGAGCCGGTTGATGCGGTGCCAGGTAGAGAGGTCATAATAGGGTGCGACCGGCAGATGGCGCTTGCCGTCCCGGGTCAGCGTGCCCAGCCCCAGCTCGGGCATGACCTTGGCCATCGACAGTAGCCGGTCGAAATCCGTGCCGCCGACATGCACACCGGCCGTGGCCAGAATATCGCCGCTGCGATCGCTGGCCCGGGCCCGCTCTGGCGACACCCGCACCACCGAAAAGTCCGAGGTGCCGCCACCCAGATCGACGATCAGCGCCAGCTTTTCGGAGCGCACCTGCCGCTCATAGTCGAGCGCGGCGGCAATCGGTTCAAACTGGAAGTCGATATGGCTAAAACCCTGCGCCCGCACGGCACCTTCCAGCTGATCCTGCGCTGCGGCATCGGCCACCGGGTCATCATCGACGAAGTGCACAGGGCGGCCGCATACCACGCTGTCGAGGCCGGCGCCCAGCTCTGCCTCGCCGCGCTGCTTGAGCTGGGCAATGAACAGCCCCAGAATCTCGACAAAGCCATAGCTGCGCGCCTTGACCCGTGTGGTGTCGCCGATCAGCGCGGTGCCCAGCACGCTCTTGAGCGAGCGCATCAGCCGGCCATCGGCGCCGGTGACATATTCGGCCACCGCCTTGCGGCCGAAATGGATGGTGTCATCCTCAAAGCCAAAGAACAGCACGCTGGGAATGGTCGGTTTGCCGTCTTCAAGCGCCAGCAGATAGGGGACGCCATCGGCGTCGAGCTGGCCCATGGTTGAATTGGACGTGCCAAAGTCGAGGCCGCAAGCTTGGGTCATTACCGCTCATCCATGGGAAAGGCGGGCGTCAGCGCGCCCGGGGGATGGCCGTCATAAGGGGTGATGGCGATGCGCGCAAGCCGGGGTCAGGCGGCTTTCTTGCGCTTGCGGTCCTGTGCGGGACGCAGGTCGATGGTCTCGACCCGGCCCAGACCCTTGCGTTGCGCCTTCTTGAGCGCATCGACCGCGGTCTGGAAAAACTTCTTGTCGTAATTGCCACGCGGATTGCCGACCGCCAGGCCCATGCTGACGGTGACGGCACCGGCATGGCTTTCCTTGTTGCTCAGACCCAGGCGACGCACGGCCTCATGCATTTTGGCGGCGCTGGCGCGAGCCATGAGCACGGGTAGGTCGGGCAGCACCACGACAAGGCTCGAAGGTCCCCAGCGCAGGCAGGTGTCGGTGGCGCGGGGCAGGTTCTCGGTAATGGCCTGCATCACGCTGGCAATGCAGTCATCGGCTGCCGGTTTGCCATAGGCAATGAAGTAGTCGTTCATGGCATCGACTTCGATCACCAGCAGCGACAGCGAAACATGACGATGGGCCGCAGCGGCCCAGCCACTGGCAAGCTCTTCGTCGATGCGTTCACCCAGTTTGGGACGCAAACCGATCGTGCGGGCAATGGCAGGCTGATCATAGGAGAGCTGGCGGCTTGCCGAGACCGGACGCAGTGATGCGAGCGCGGCCCGCACGCGCGGCCAGAACGGCTCGGCGACTTCCTTGTCGAACGCTGTGTCAGTCATTTCGCTGCCCATCCTAGGCCTGCACTCCCTCTGCACAGGGTTGATCAGGCCACAAGATGGTTAACGAGGCATAAAGATTTGCGGGGAAGGTAATCGTTCCGAACTTAAAGCTCTTCGGGCGGCTCCCATTCGGGCCACTCCACGGCGTGCTCTTCCCAGGTGTCGGGTTCGACATCGCCTTCGAGTACGGTGCGGCCACTGACCGACACGCCGACGTCGATCACCGTCTGGGGATCACCCGACACCAGCGGGTGCCACCAGGCCAGTCCCTTGCCCTCGGAAATGCGGCGATAGGCGCAGGTCTTGGGAATCCAGGGAATTTCGGTGACATTCTGCAGCGTCAGCTTGATGCAGTCGGGCACCTTGGCCTGACGATTGGGATAGTCGGTACAGCCGCAGGTATCACCGTCGAGCAACTGACAGCGCACATCCGAGGTGATCAGGATGCCCGTATCTTCATCCTCGAGCTTGAGCAGGCAGCAGCGGCCGCAGCCATCGCACAGCGCTTCCCACTCGGTCTCGGTCATTTGATCGAGGGTTTTTTCTTCCCAAAAGGCCATCTTAATCCGGTCATGGTAACACTATGGTCGGTTTGCGCTTGTGTGGCGCGCGCCGCAATCATATTCCAGCGATAATGTTGCATTGGCGCTGGGTTGCGGACAACAGTCTGTGAGTGCCAACCGGGGAAATCCGTGCAGGATCCGTTCTATACCAAGGAAAAGCGCAAGAAGACCTCCAGCATGCTGGCGGCCGATGCGTGGCTTGATTCCTCACTCTATGAGTTCGGCCAGTCGCTGGGCCGAGGCTGGACTCGTTTTCAGGATTTCATGTCGATTTTCCATGTCAGCGGCTTCAAGCGGCTGTTCGTGGAGATCGTTTCGGACGGTCTGTCCTTCTTTGCGATTGGCTGTGTGCTGATGGTGGCGCTGGCGGTGCCGGCCTTTGACGCCACCGCGACAGGCGAGTTCAACAAGGCCGAAGACTATTCGGTGGTGTTTCTGGATCGCTATGGCGCCGAAATCGGCCGCCGGGGCATTCGCTCGGACGATTCGGTGGCGCTGGCCGATATGCCCGACTATCTGATCAAGTCGACGCTGGCGACCGAAGACCGGCGCTTTTATGACCATTTCGGCATCGACGTGGTGGGCACGCTGCGCGCCATCGTGAGCAATGCCGGCGGTGACAGTGGCACCCAGGGCGGCTCATCGATCACCCAGCAACTGGCCAAGAACCTGTTCCTGAGTTCGGAACGCACCATCGAGCGCAAGGTGATCGAGGCGTTCCTGGCGGTCTGGCTGGAGTGGCACTATTCCAAGGACGAAATCCTCAAGCTCTACTTTGACAACGCCTATATGGGGGGTGGCAATTTCGGCGTGGTGGCGGCGTCCGACTATTATTTCGGCAAGAAGGTACAGGATATCAGCCTGGCCGAGGCGGCCATGCTGTCGGGCCTGTTCAAGGCCCCTACCCGCTATGCACCCCATGTCGATCTGGCGGCTGCCCGTGGTCGCGCCAATCTGGTGCTCAGCAATCTGGTCGCGGCCGGCTTTCTGACCGAAGGTCAGGTGACCGCCGCGCGGCGACATCCGGCGACCCCGATCGACCGGGTGGCAGATGCCAATTCGCCCAACTACTTCCTTGATTGGGCTTTTGTCGAAGCCAAGAAGCTGATCGAGGCGCGCAATCACACCACCAATAATTTTGTCGTGCGCACCACCATCGACACCACGCTGCAGAAATATGCCGAAGAAGCGGTGATTTCGACCGTGCGCGAGGGCGCCGAGCAGTATGATGTCGAACAGGCCGCCATGGTGGTCACCGATACCAAGGGCGCCATTCGCGCCATGGTGGGCGGCACCGATTACGGCAAGAGCCAGTTCAACCGCGCCATTGTGTCCACGCGCCAGCCCGGCTCGGCCTACAAGATCTTCGTATATTCCGAGGCGTTCGAGCAATTGGGGTTGACCCCCAGCGATATGATCACCGATCGACCGGTATGTATTGGCGACTGGTGCCCGCAGAATTATGGCCGCAGCTATAAGGGCACCGTCACCCTGGCCAGCGCCTTTTCGCAGTCACTCAATACCGTGCCGGTGACCCTGTCGATCAAGACGGGTCGCGATACCATTGCCGCGCTCAGCCACCGCATGGGGCTGCAGGCCGATTATCCCGTCACCCGCTCGCTGGCGCTGGGCGTGGCTTCGGTTTCGGTGCTGGATATGACCTCGTCCTATGCGGTGCTGGCCAATGACGGTTACAAGACCCCGGCCTTTGGCATTACCCGCATGACCACGCTGAGTGGCGATCCGGTCTTTGACCTGGACCCCGATGCGCCGCGTGAACGCATTCTGAGCGAAACCACGGTCGCCAACATGAATTACATGCTGCGCGGCGTGGTCACCGGTGGCACCGGACGACGCGCACAGGTGCCCGGTGTCCCGGCCCTTGGCAAATCCGGCACTACCTCATCATATCGCGATGCCTGGTTCTGTGGCTTTACCGGCAATTACGTTGCGGCGGTGTGGTTCGGCAATGACGACTATCACCCCACCAACAATCTGACCGGCGGTAATCTGCCCGCCATGGCGTGGCAGAAATTCATGGCTTATGCCCACACCAATATCGACATCAAACCGGTGTTCGGGGTCGATTTTGTGCCCGAGCAGACCATCATTGCCGACGCTGATGCCGATGGCACGGATACGGACATTCTCGAACGCCCACCGAGCCTGACCCCGGAAGCTGCGCGCAAGCTGGTGATTCTGGCCAATATGTTCAAAGCCGAGCGCGAAACAGGCAGCATCACCACCGAAGCCAGCGCTCCACTGCCCACAGCCGTTGAAGAACTGTAGGCTTTGACTACAGTGTAGCGGGGCTACAATCAGTCCTAACGGGCCGCACAATCGGGCGTGAACCGTGTTTAGATCGCCGATATCGCGGCAGGCCGCAAGACTGGCTCGGTCGCGACGCGCGGCAAGCTGGCAGAGGCGCTTGGTGTGAGCATGGATGATCTGGGCTGATCAGTGCATCGACCCTTCCGCCCGCCCCGGCCCCTTGCTATAGGCTAAAGCCAGCCACTCCGCGCAGGTCCGTGTTGCCCATGCCGATTTTCAACCAGAGCCGCTAGACCGTGCGCTTTGTCCTCTATCTGCTGATGATGATTGCCGTTGCGCTCAGCGTGGGGTTCGGCCTGAGCTATTATGCGTTGACCGATGGCCGCCTGTTTGGCGCTGTGCAGGTGGGCCCCTGGACCGCCTGGCCAGATGTCGGCTCCGATGCCCCCAATCCCTATACGCGCGGCCTGTTGGCGCGCGAGGCCACGCTGCAGCTCGGGCAAGCCGAAGGGCTGCGTTTCAGCGCCAGCGTGGATGGTGACGAGCAGCCACTGACGAGAGAATGCAGCTACCGGGTCAAGGGCAATACGCCGCTGGCGACGGCCTGGACACTGGTGGCGCTTGATGCACAAGGGCGCAACATCGCGGCGCCCGACACGCAGATGGCCATGCGTTCCTCGGGTCTGGCACGGCTCAATGATGGCTCTATCGAGATCGGAATCGGCACATCGCTGATGCCGGGCAACTGGCTCGAGCTGACCGGATCGGGGCCGTTCAGCCTAGTCCTGACCCTGTACGACACCGCCGTATTCTCGGGCTTTTCGAGTGATGAATCCATGCCCACCATTATCCGGGGCAATTGTTCATGATGCGGCTTTTGCTCTGGCTGGCTGGAGGCGTGCTGCTGGGCGGCATCATCCACATCATCGTCATCCTCACCCTGCCCCGGCTCGATGAGGACACCGTGTGGACCCGCATCGCGGCCATTGATGCGGTTGATCGCGTCACCATCCTGCCGCAGATCGCGCCTGGCGAACCCAACCCACTCGGCCTTGACCCCGAGGTGATCTACGGGGTGTGTCAGCTCGATCTGGCCAAGGGCCCCGGCTATATCAGCGGCGTGCTGCCCGAGGCATACTGGTCGGTTGCGATCTACAACGAAGCCGGCGTGGTGACCTATTCGACCACCAATCGCGATGGCATCGGCCAAACGCTGGAAATGGGCATTTTCAATGCCGCGCAAACCCGCCTGCTCGCGCAGCAGCAGCTTGATGTGGCCGAAGGCCTGCTGGTGGTGGAGTCCGATGATGACAACATCTTCGCGCTGGTGCGCCTGCTGCCGCCCCATCAGGCCATGCGCGCCCGCTTCGCCGATGTGCTGGCTCAAACCGGTTGCGGCAATCGGGCCGATCGATCAGGCAGCTGAGGAGCGCGGCTTCTTGCTCTGACCCTCGAGCACGACGGCGGCGCTGACCGGGCGGCTGAAATAGTAACCCTGGAACATGGTCGCGCCCAGCGCCCGCAGAGCGGCAATCTGCTCTGCCGTCTCGGTGCCTTCAACCACGCAGGAAATACCCAGGTTCTGGCACAGATCGAGTGTGGTCTTGACGATGGCCTGGCTGGCCCGACTGGTTTCGACATTGGCGACAAAACACTGATCGATCTTGATCCGGTTCAGCGGCAGCGTCTGCACGCGCGACAGGCTGGAATGTCCAGTGCCGAAGTCATCAAGCGAGATGCGCGCGCCATGGGCCAGCAGCACGTTGAGCGCCGTGGTGGCCTCCTGGCTATCGTGCATCACTGCGGTTTCGGTAATCTCGAAATCGATGCGGCAGGGCTTGAGATCAGATGCTGCCAGAATGGCCGACAGGTTATACATCGCATCGGCCGAGGCCAGATCGTGCATTGAGAGATTTACCGAGACACGCTGCTGATCGGGCAGTTTGGCCGCCAGATCGAGCGCGTGGCGCACCATGCACTGGGTAATACGCGGGATCAGGCCCAGCCGTTCGGCGATCGGGATGAAGCTGGCCGGCGACACCTGGCCCAGCTCGGGACTGTGCCAGCGCGCCAGCGCCTCATAGCTTTCAGGCCTGCCCGTCGCGATATTGATGATGGGCTGAAACACCGGCACGAGTTCATGCTCGAAGCTGGCCTGCAGCAGCGCTCGTTCAATCTTGTGGGTGTGGCTGATCGTGGCCTGGTGTTGTTCGCCAAAGACGACAAGGCCACCCTTGTGATGGTGCTTGGCCTCATAGGCGGCGTAGTCGGCGCGGTCGAGAATGGTTTCAGCGGAATCACCCTCAAGCGATTCCGCGATGCCCAGTGAACCGCCCAGTCGGGCGACCGCGGCATCGAGATAGAAGGGCTGCTTGAGCTGGGTGATCAGCATTTGCGACCAACCCTGCAAAATCTCAGCGTCAGGCTTGCCGGGCAGCAGAATGCCGAACTCGTCGCCGCCAATGCGGGCTACGGCTGGCTTGAGCCGGCCGTCCCCCTGCAGTCGGCGCGCCACTTCGACCAGCACCTGATCGCCAGCGGCGTGGCCATAGGCATCATTGATGCCCTTGAAGCCATCGAGATCGACAATGCACACCACAACCCCGTCGGCCTGCTCGACCATATCGGTGAGCATCTGCATGAAGTGGCGGCGATTGGGCAGACCGGTCAGAAAATCTATATTGGCCAAACGGGCGCTCTTTTCGGACAGCTCGAGCGTGGCCAATTGCGCCGCTTCGCTGCGAATGCGCGCCGTCACCTCGCGCTGCACCACGCCGCGCAGCAGGGTGGAGAGCCCGATACAGGTCACCGCCGAGGCGATCGCGATAAAGATGTAGGGTCCAAAGCTGGCGGGTTCGCTGCTCCGCGCAACCAGCAGCATTGAACCCAGCGCAGCGGCAACGCTGATCAGGACTGAACGTTGGGTCACCGACGACATGGCAAAGGCCACAGCCAGAAGGGGAAAGTAGACCATTTTGGCTGGTTCGTAGTGCGCCAGCTGATAGGCCAGCACGTTGAGCAGCATCAGCAGATGCAGGACACCATTGAGGAGTTCCAGCCCGCCGACGGATAGTTGACGGGTTTCGACAATGCGCCAGAGCAAAACGGAATAAAGCGCCGTCGCCGCCGAGATGGACGCCATAACCACAAGTGTGATGCCGCTCTCATCGGGAAAGTGGGCGAAGGTGACGAAGGAATAGTAGGCCATCGTGGCAATCAGAAAGCCACGATGCAGGGGCCGGTAAGCAACGGCGATGTGCTCGGCTAAACTCTTCTGTACGCTCACAGAATCGACCGTTGAAACGGATGCGGCTGTCTGGCCTTCTGGCCCGCGCTCAGTCTTCATCTATTCCGTCACCGCCATTCTTGGCGCGTCCCTGTTCAAGCCTTTCGTTGTAAGCAGATTGTCCGAAGCAATATTTAATGGCGGACCAGTATTGGGGAAATACAGTCGCTTATCTGCATTTAAGCTCGTCAAATGCGCACAGCGTTACCAATATCCTACCCATGCATATATTTGCACGGACGCCGGAAAATTACAGCATGTCAGACTACATGCCGCTCAGGCCGCATCGCGCCGGAGCGTTTCGAGTTGCTCGCGATCGAGCGGACCGGCACCAAGATCATCGGCCCTGGCAGCGATTGCCGAATAGCCCAGTGCCAGCGCGGCGCCCTTGAGCGTATGCAGGGCACTCTTGAGCGCGAATTCATCGCTCTGGCCGAGTGCGACAATGGCGCGGTCAACCAAGTGCACGGCATCGGTCTTGAACTGCACCTCAAGCTGCCTGAAGCTGTCGGGACCCAGTTCTTCGATCAGGGTTTTCTGGTAGTCCTGATCGATATCGCTGGGGGTCAGATCGAGCGGGCGGTTCTCTAGCTGGTGCAGCAATGGCGACAGGGTGGCCTCGAGCTTGGCGCGGGTTACCGGCTTGGCGATGAAATCGTCCATGCCCACGCGGGCGCAGGCCTGCCGGTCCTCGGTCATCGCATTGGCGGTCAGCCCGACAATGGGCACGTTGAACCCCAGAGCACGGGCATGACTGGTCGCGGTGACGCCGTCGAGCACGGGCATCTGCATGTCCATCAGCACCAGATCCAGGCCACCCATGGCGATCGCATCAATGGCCTCTTCGCCATTATGGGCGTAGACCGGCTGCAGCCCCATCTTTTTGACCAGAGCCCCGGCAACCTGACGGTTGATGGCATTGTCATCGACAATCAGCACCCGCCCGGTTCTGGCGGCCGGCTCGCGTCGGCTCGGTGACAGGCCCGGCAGGGTTTCCAGCGGCATGGCGGCCAGATCCGGTTGCTGCTCGTGCGCCTCGACGGCCGAAACGGGCAGCGTGAACCAGAAATTGCTGCCATGGCCGGGCGTGCTGTCGACGCCGATCTGGCCGCCGACAGCCTCGACCAGCCCCCGACAGATCGCCAGTCCAAGCCCGGAGCCGCCGTGCACGCGGGTGCTGGAGCTATCGAGCTGGCTGAACTGCTTGAACAGGTGGCGCACATCGCCTGCTGCAATGCCCGGTCCGGTGTCCTCCACCCGACAGCGCAGCACGCCGTCGGCGATCGTGGCAACGATGCTGACCGCACCATGCTCGGTAAATTTGAGGGCATTGCCAACCAGATTGACCAGCACCTGGCGCAGCTTCGCCGGATCAGCGGTGAGGGTGACATCGGGATAGGAAAAGCTGAACTGCAGCTGCGCGGCCTTTGCCCGAGGCGCCATCATGTTGCGCACAAATTCCATCACCTCGGCCAGCGCGAAGTGCTGGGGCTGTGACTGGATGGCACCAGCCTCAAGCTTGGAGAAGTCGAGCACGTCATTGATCAGGTCGAGCAGCATGTCACCGGACTGGCGGATCACGCCCACCTGCTCGGCCTGCTCGGTATCAAGCGGGGTGTCGGCCAGCACGTCGGCCATGCCGATAATGCCGTTGAGCGGAGTGCGGATTTCGTGGCTCATCGTGGTCAGAAAGATGGATTTGGCTTCGCTGGCCGCCCGCGCGGCGCGGGCCGCCCGTGCGTTCTTCTGGCTGAGCAGTTCGACCTCGCGACCATTGCGCGAAAGATGCGCCAGTTGCAGCGCCAGCATGACGACAGTCAGGATCAACCCTATGGTGAGCGCTGCCATTGCCAAGCCGATATGAACATAGGCCTGCATGGTCGCTTCGCGCTCGTTGACGCGGATTTCTCCCACTGCAGCATTGGCCGCGACGATCAAGTTGCCTGTGGCGCTGCGCAATTCGGTCGCGGCGGCGATTATCGCATCAATACGGGTCGCCAACTGCTCTGGATTGGTGGCCAGAGCATCCAGTTCAGGGGTAAGAGCGAGCACCTGATCGCTTACTGCGCGCGCGCTGTCGCCGACGTCAGACCCGGCACCAAAGACTACTGCATAACTACCGCCGCCCAGCAGGCCAATACGGCTATAGAGCAGGTCGAACCGCAGCAGCAGCTCATCCACGGTGCTGTCGACCTTGGCATGCATGGCCGCTTCAATGAGACGTGAGGTTTCGCGATCGACCTGATAGGCGGCCCACACGGCGTCCTCGCGCACACTTTGCGCCTGCGCATTCTGGCGCTCATCAATGCCGAAAACGAGCCAGATCACCGATGCCAGCATGATCGCGCTGGCCACGGTGAGCACAATGATGCTCCACCCGATCCGCCGCGTCACTTTGCGCCGAAGTTTTATCGCCTTGCCAGCCATGCCTATTTCACCGCGATCGAGGTGACCTGCCAGACGGAGCGACCAAAGATGACTTCGTTGTAAAGTTCTTCGTCCTGGTCGAAGGGGTAGATGACAAAGGACGGCCCCTTGTCACGCACCGATAGCGGCTGCCCGTCAATCTGGTTGGCAAGTATGATGCGGTAGTTCTCGAAATCCGCGAAGGGGATATCAGCCGAATAGTCGTTCAGCGCCGTGACGGTCACGGTGGTGCCGCTGGCGCCGACCAGTTCGAGCAAGGCCAGGGCTTCTGGCCCGGTAAAGCTCTGCGCGGTGTCATACCAGGGCGTGGTGGCGGTTGTGGTATGCTGCGGCAATGCATCAAGCATGGCGCGATCAAACTCGGCGCGGCCAGTTGCATTGGTGTAAGCGATGTTGCCGGTGACGGTCAGCAACACCGGCCCTTGAGGCGTTTGCAGCGGCACAGCCTGGGAAGGCACCGCAGCGAACGCGAC
The DNA here is from genome assembly GCF_055808475.1 of Devosia sp. J2-20. NCBI lineage: Bacteria > Pseudomonadati > Pseudomonadota > Alphaproteobacteria > Hyphomicrobiales > Devosiaceae > Devosia > Devosia sp. J2-20. The sequence goes on from NZ_CM147870.1 coordinate 2,567,478, forward strand.
AAAGGCAATGGCGAGGGTGGTGAGACGGGTGTGCATGGGCTGTTCTCAGGCTGCGGTCTGAAGCTTGGCGGCAGCCGTGAGCGGCGCGATCCGCCCCCAGGCGCGCTCGAAGGCGGCTACGCAGTTGGGATCAAACTGGCTACCTGCGCACCGATTGATTTCGGCGCGCGCCTGGTTGACCGACCAAGCCTTCTTGTAAGGGCGCTCGCTGCATAGCGCGTCAAACACGTCGGCGACTGCAGTGATACGCGCGGCCAGGGGAATCGCGTCGCCGGCAAGACCATTGGGGTAGCCTTTGCCGTCCCACCGTTCATGGTGGCCCAGCGCTACAATGGCGGCCATCTGGACCAGATCTGAACTGCCACCAGAGAGAATTTCTGCACCGATCGCCGCATGGGTGCGCATGATGTCGAACTCTTCATCGGTCAGCCGGCCTGGCTTGTTGAGAATAGCGTCGGGCACACCAATCTTGCCGACATCGTGCAGTGGCGCAGCCAGAGCCAGCGTGCGGGCAAAGGCTTCGCTCTGCTGCATTTCTTCTGCGATGAACTGCGAAATCTGGGCGACGCGCTCAATATGCTGACCGGTCTCCCCGTCGCGAAACTCGATGGCGCGCGCCAGCCGGAACACCACTTCCTCTTCCCGCTCCTGCAAATGGCGCGTGGCGCGGTCCACCCGCACCTGCAGGTCTTCGCTGCGCTTGGCGAGCGCATTCTGGGCCTGACGCAAATCCAGCAGGTTTGTCACCCGGGCCCGCAATTCAAACGGATCGACCGGCTTGGTCAGGAAGTCAGTAGCGCCAGCTGCAATGGCCTGCAGCCGCAGGGCACGATCGCGGTCCGCAGTGATCATGACCACGGGCACATGGGTGTGCATCGCCGTTGCACGCATCTCCTGGATCAGCTCCAGCCCATTCATGCCCGGCATGAGGTAGTCGACGATGACCAGGTCCCACACGGATTCGGACAGTGCTGCCAGGGCGTCCAGCGAGTCCGCAAAACCGGTGCACTGAACATGCTCCAGCCGACCGACCAGCTGGCAGATAACGGCGAGGTTGGAGCTGTTGTCTTCAACGACCATTACGCGCATCTTGGATCTCCTAGTGAGACCCTGCATAATAAATTCCGTTGCGGAATTCATTCTGTTAAGGCGCGTAGGCTTTCCCGTTTATTACTGAACAGACGTCACAATGTATCATCGCCCTGCGCCATTGCAGGACGATGAACGCTTGAAAACAACTGATGTCAGGTCTTTACCTAAGCTAGGCCCCAGCGGTCAGAGCGCTTCGACAACATCGGACAGCATCTGTCGGACCTGCCCTGCAACCGACTGCAACTGCGCGTTCTCGATGGCGCTCATGGATGCAACGGGGTCAATCGCACTGACTTCAACGCCGCCATTGTCCAGTTCGCGGACGATAACATTGCAGGGCAACATGGCCCCGACCCGAGGCTCCAATTTGAGCGCCTCAAAAGCCATCTTCGGATTGCAGGCACCAAGGATCACATAGCCCGGAATGGTCTCGTCAAGCTTGGCCTTCATGGTCTTCTGCACGTCGATCTCCGTGAGCACACCAAAGCCCTTATCGGCAAGCGCCGCCCTGGTGCGATCGATCGCGGCCTCGAACGTGGTATCGGCAAGGGTCTTGTTAAAGGTGTACATATCGATCTCCAGCATTTGAACGGCAAAGGGGATTGGGGCGTTCTGCGTCTGAATCGCCACGAAGGAAACGCCTCAGGAACACGCACGTTCCGACAAAAGCCGGTCCATCCCGTACCGCTACAATATGCCGTTTTACTCAAACGCAATTGAGGCAGGTCAAATTGCGCAGCCACGGGCCTCTGGTTTTTTCTCCGGGGTCGCCGCTATTGTGCGTTCTGCGGCAGGCCATCGGCGATTTCGTAATAGTCACCCTTGTCGGCCACGAAGATGTGCAGGGCCAGCTTGGTGCCGGTCGGGCCGTCAAACGCCCCCATCATGATGCCGATCCAGTCGAGGTGGACCGGATCGAAGAACAGCGAGGATCCACACACAGCACAAAAGCCGCGCCGCACCTTGTCCGATGATTTGAACTAGGTGATCTTGTCGTCGCCCGTCACGGTTAGCGATGATCGTGGCACATCGACACCGGCTTCGTAGTGTCCGGTGTGTTTGCGGCACATGGTGCAGTGACAGGCAGATGCCTCGGGCAAGTCGCCCGCAACGCTGAACTGCACGGCGCCACACAGGCAGGATCCCGAATGCATGATCGTCCCCCTTCAGACAAGAATGGGCGGAGATTGAACCGTTTTGCGCCGGTGAACTAGCCCATCCACGCCAGAGAACTGATGGCCAGAACGCCAAAGCCGATCAGCACCAATCCGGACAGTCGTGCGACCCAGCCTGCAAAACCGGCCGGCAGACGCTGGTGGGCCAGCGCCACGCCGCCGCTGAGCAGGGCCCACCAGCACAGCGAGCCGAGGAAGATACCGGCAACGACCATGACGGCGCCGCCGTCCCGCGCATCATTGGCCAGTCCCAGCCCGGCAAAGATGGCGGTAAACGAGACAATGGTCAGTGGACTGGTCAGCGTGAGCATGAAGGTCGCCAACAGGGTGCCCAGCAGGTCCCCGGCGCCAATACGGGCCGCCTTTGGTGCCGGTTTGGGCCTCATGCTCCGCCAGCCCAGCCAGATCATGAACATCCCGCCCACCAGCCGCATGGGGCCGTCGACATGGCTCAGCAGCGCCGCAAAAGCGGCAAAACCCAGCGCAGCCAGCGTGGCATAGAGTGCGTCGGCCAAAGCGGTGCCCAGCCCGCCAACCATGCCAGCCCAGAAACCGCGCTCGAGCGTGCGATTGATGCACAACGCGCCAATTGGACCCAGCGGCGCGGCGATAGCCAGGCCCAGTATGAAGCTTTTGATGAACAGGGCTGGGTCCATGGCGGTGCTAGACTGCCACCATGCCAAGGACACCCAGCACCCCGCCGCTCACGGCCAGCGCCAGCACCACCACCCATGGGGGTGCCTTCCAGGCGACCAGCAATACAAAGCCTGCGACGGCCAGAGCAAAGTCGATCGGTCCCAGCACGGCGCTGGTGAAAACGGGATTGTAGAGTGCGACGCCCAGAATACCGACCACGGCAGCATTGGCGCCCCGCATCCCGGCTTGTGCAAGCGGACGCGTGCGCACTGTGTTCCAGAAGGGCAGCACGCCGACCAGCAGCAAAAAACCCGGCGCGAAGATCGCAAGCAGTGCAATCAGGCCGCCGCCAATACCATTAGGCATGGGGGTTGGGCAGCGCCCAGATAGGCAGCGAAGGTGAAGAGCGGACCGGGCACGGCCTGGGTCGCGCCATAGCCGGCAGTAAAGCTGTCGGCGGTCAGCCAGCCCCGCGCCACCGTCTCGGCTTCGAGCAGCGGCAGCACAACATGGCCGCCGCCAAACACCAGGGATCCGGCACGATAAAAGGCGTCAATCATCCCCATGGCGTGGTTATCGGCCATGCCGGCCAGAACAGGCAGCCCCAGCAGCAACACGGCGAACAGAACAAGGGCAGTGAAGCCGGTCTGGCGACTGACGGGGAAATGAACCGGCGATGAGCCGGGAATCGGCAGATCACGACATAGCCAGAGCCCGCCGATCACACCCAGCACAATAGCCAGCACCTGCCCCAGCGCGCCGGGTACAAGCACCATGACGGCAATCGCCAATACGGCGATGCTGGCGCGGATACGGTCTGGTGTCAGCGATCGGGCCATGCCCCATACGGCCTGGGCCACCACCGCGACTGCCACGAGCTTGAGCCCATGCAGCACGCCCTGAGCGATAGCGCCATCAAGCGCATTTGCGGCCATGGCAAAGGCGATCAGCAATGCTGCCGATGGCAGGGTGAAGCCGGCCCATGCCGCGAGAGCGCCCATGGGCCCTGCCCGCCACAGGCCCAGCGCGAAGCCGACCTGGCTGGAAGCCGGCCCGGGCAGGAACTGGCACAGCGCCACCAGATCGGCATAGGCGGCGTCATCGAGCCATTTGCGCCGCAAGACCAGTTCGTCGCGAAAATAGCCCAGATGGGCAATCGGGCCGCCGAAGGCGGTTACGCCGAGCTTGAGAAAGGCGGCAAAGACTTCGCCCGGCGATCCGGCGGGTTTGACGGGTGAGGTATCCAAGGCGGGCTCCGGAATGGCAGGCGCTACTTCTGCAGCACGATCTCGGTGTCGCCCCTATTTTGGAAGCGTGACGGTATCACGACACTACCCTTGCCGCGTCCCGAGGTGCCATCGCCGCAGAAATCATGGCGGTTGGCGCGGGTCACATAGACCGACATCTGCCGCAGCGCCTCATCCACCGTCAGCGACTGCTCATGGGGTGTCTCCACCAGCAGGCTGTCCAGCGCGAAGTCATAGCTGTCATAGCGATAGTTCAGGGCCCGCACGAACCAGGCGATATAGGCGTCGTTCTCATATTTGCGGGCAGCGACGTCGCCAGAGGCACTTGCAGGCAGGTCGGCGCGCAGGCTGGCCAGGGCGGCAGCGCGCTGCTGATCAACCGCGATCACCGCGCAGATGGCGGCAAAGGTAGTTGGCAGAGTCTGATTGTCGATCGAAACATTGGCGCCGACCGTGCTGTAGCGGGTGCGCGAGGACTGGTAGGCCGTCTTGCGCAGATAATCGTAATAGCGATCGGTCTGGTAATAGGTGTCTTTGGGCGGGATGATCCGCGTGCGCTGCAGTTCGACCGAGGTGTCGAACAGCCAGTCCTTGGCATGGGGCGCGATCAGGAACCGCCAGACGCGATCGTGCATCTCGGTTTCCTGGTCGGTCTTGTTGAAGCCGGACACGGGCTCTTTGCGCATGCCGGCAATGACGTTGCCGGCCGCAGGCATGGCGGTGTCATGCGTGAAGCTGGGCTGCGCGCGGCCGAAATCGCCGACAGGTCGCGCGATGCAGCCAGCCAGCAGGCCGGTCAGCGCGACAATCGTAATCAGGCGCAAGCTTGTGCGAACGCGGTCAACCACGCTTTCGTTTTGGCCGAGGGTCGAGAGACTTCTTAGGTAGAGACGGCGTCCCGCGTTCATAACGCACCCCGGTAAAAATCAGGATCTGGGCGTCGACAGGTTTTCTGGTTCCCGTATCAAGCGACTTCCGTCGCCCATCGAATTTGACGAGCTTTCCCAAGCTGCCCTCCATCTGAACTCGCTCCCCCTTTCCCTGAGGACAGCGTCTCGTGTTGCAAATCGGCCAGCACGACGCCCCTCGTGCTTCCGAAACCCATTAAGAGATCGTCAAGGTTAACAGTCTGCTAACGAATTGGCGGCAAAGGTGGGTACACATCGAATGTGATGCGATTCCGAAGTGACGGTTCTTATAAAATGCTTGGTTTCCAGCCCTACGAGACGTTTCAACTGCTGATCGAGACCGGCGGCATTGACCGAACGAACACGCTTTTGATTGCGGCGTGTGACGCCTATACGCGGCGCGGCAAGGCGACTGCTCCCGAAATGGAACAGTTTGAAGCGCTGGCCAGCCGCCTGTTCCCGATTGCCGGGCCGCAGGCCAAGGCAAAGGGTGCTGCCATTCTGGGTCGTGCCGAGGTTCTCTCGCCAGCGCTGGAGCGTCTGGTGGTCGAGAATATCGGCGAAGACCTCAACACATTCCTCAATGGCGCCAAGGAGTTGTCCGAGCAGACCATGCTCAGCATCGTGTCGCGCTATGACGTGCCGGGCGCTGCAACCATTGCCGCCCGCCCCGATCTTTCAAATGTGGTGCTGGCCAAGCTGTTCCAGATGAACTCGCGCAAGGTCTACCGCGCGCTGGCCTCCAACACCCATATCGTCCCCCGGGGCGCCTATCTCAGCGCCCTGGCCCGTTCGGCGCAGATGGACCACATGGTCGCTGAGTCGCTGGCCAAACGGTCCGACTTCGACGCGGCCCTGCTGGCCCCGGCCTTCTTTGATCTCTCCGACACCGATCGTCTCAAGGTCATTCAGGCCTTCGCCCATCGCGAAACCCCTGTTGCCCCGATCAAGAAGACCATCGAACAGCTGACCGTTGCCAATGCCGAGCTGACCAAGGCACTGATGAAGCTGTTCTCCGAGAACCGCCGCCCCGAGGTCACCAAGCTGCTCAGCCAGATTACCGGTCTGGATGAAGTGCGTTGCGGGCAGATCGCCCATGACGTTACCGGCTCTGCCCTGTTCGTGATCCTGCGGGCCTTTGGCTGCAGCGCCTATGACGGGCTCAAGGTGCTGATCCACGCGACCAGCCACGACAATGATCGCTCGCGTGCGCTGGCTGATTTTGCCACCATGTTCGGCAATGTCACACCGGATGCAATGGCTTATCTGATGAGCGCCTGGCGTGGCGAAGTGAACCTGCTCGAACTGGCCAAGCCAGAATACAAGCCGTTCACCGAGACCAGCCGCCGCACGCCATCTAGCCTTGCACCAGCGCATAATCCTGTGGTGGAACAGGCCATCGAGGCCCTGGCCCGCATCGGCATCAAGCGTGCCAGCTAGGCGCGGCTCGGAAACAGGACATGTGGGTTATTTGACGACATCGATGCCCACATCGTCACCCCGCAAGTCCAGACTGAGCACCCAGAGATCGGGATCGAAATCGACTTCGCGGGCGATGCGATCGCGCACGTCTGCAGCCGAACTACGATGGAAACGCTGCTGGAACACCAGAGCCGCGCTGCCATCAGTGCGACTGACCATGGGCGCGGGTGTATAAAGTGAGACCGTGCCGTCGAGATGGTCAACTTCAATAAAGACCTGGCCGGCGATCGGATCACCGCGCCGGGAAACCACGCACATATTGCCCAGATCATTGTGCCGCCGCACGAACACACCGCACCAAATATCGCTGCGGAGCGTACTCACCTAGATGGAAGCGCCGGCGCTGCGCAGCAGGCTCACGAGGTCAGGCTTTACCTCACCGGTGAGCTTGTAGCTGTGGAAATTCTCGAACTCACGGATCGCGCGGGCTGTTGAGTCACCGGGCTGACCATCGATGGAGCCATGATAAAAGCCAAGGCTGGCGAGGCCGCGCTGGATCTGGCTGACCAATTGCTGATCATTGGCTGGCGCACCAGTGCTTACACCAGCCACCTGCTGCGGCGCAGGGGTGGCCGGGGCAGCAATCGGGGCCGCCATGGGTTCAAGCGAGGCCACCTGCACAGGCTTGGGCATGGGTTGGGCGGAACTGCCCAGCGCGACGGCCGGACGCGGACTGGTGCCTTGCGCGGCAGGCGTGCCACCAACTGCCGCAACAATGGAATCAATGGTCTGCGCGGCAGCATTGCCGACGGTATCAACAGCATTGTCGACTGGCGTCAGGGTTGGCAGGCGGGCGATCACCTTCACCTGCTCAACTGGCTGGGTCGGTGCCGGCTGAACGGGCTGGGCGACGGCCTGCTGCACGGGTTCAGGGCGGGTGGCGACCGGCGCCGGACGCGGCGCGATCTGAGCGGCCTGCTGGGTCACGGGAACTCGGCCTGCTGCGTCGGCTCCCAGGATTGCCTCCACGACGGCGGGCGTCAGCGCGCCTGTGGGCTCAAGCCCGTTGCGCTCTTCAAACGACCGGATCGCATTGGCTGTCATTGGCCCGTAAAAGCCATCGACCTTACCGTTGAACAGGCCAAGCTCGGTCAGTTTCTTCTGGACGGCAAAGGCTTCTCGATTGCCAACAGGCGCTTCTGGAATGCGCTGGGTCGGCGCTGCAACGCTGCCTGTGGTGTCATTGGCTGGCAAGGGCGCGACAACAGCCAGACGCTCGGCCGGCGCTGGAGCGGGCTCAGGCGCGCTAACGGGGTCCACAATTGCGGTCTGCCCGCTTTGGGCCGGCGCAAAGAACGGCGCAGGATGGTGGCCGGGCTGGAAATAGAGCGCATTGCTGCCCGCCAGTGCGGTCAGGGTCACCAGCGCCATCAGACCGGTCGATGCCAGCGGCGCCTTCATATAGTGCGACAGGGCCCATAGGCCTGCGCGACCCAGCGAGGCCGCGACAGCGCTTCCTGCAGCCAGCGGCAGGTGAGTCAGAGTGGATGCTGTCATTGCGCTTTTCTTTTTCGTCTTGCCATGGGGTGCTGCGTTCGGCGGCTTGTTCTCTGTGGAGTGGGGTGATGGTGGCAGTCTCTGCGGTGTTTATTGCTGGACCGTTTATGGGAAGCAAGACAGTCACTGTTGTCCCCGCTCCGATCTCGGACATGGCACGCAGGGTGCCTTCATGCAGTTCGACCAGTCCCTTGACGATCGACAGCCCCAACCCGGTACCTTCGTATGGCCGGGAAAGGCCGCCCTGCGCCTGGAAGAAGGCTTCTCCAACACGGGCAAGCGACTCAGGGGCCATGCCGACACCTTGATCGATCACGGACATGTTCAAACTTTGGCCCTGCCGCTTCATGTTGACGACAACCGTGCTGCCGGGATGGCTGAACTTGATGGCATTGGACATCAGGTTGAGCAGGATCTGGCGGCAGGCGCGCTCATCGGCATTGAGGGTCGGCATATTGTCTTCGACATTGCTGACAAGGCGGACGTCGCGTTCCTGGGCCAAAGCCTCGACCATGTTAAAGCACGGCTCGATGATGTTCTGCAGTTCAAAGGGTTCGCTCTGCAGCTCGAACTTGCCAGCCTCGATGCGCGACATGTCGAGGAGCATGCGGACAACCTCGAGCAGATGCTTGCCACTCTGATGGATCAATCCGGCATATTCGCTGTGGGTCGGCGACAACTCACCCCCAATGCCTGTGCTCATCATTTCGGAGAAGCCGACAATGGCATTGAGCGGTGTACGCAGCTCGTGTCCCATGGTGGCCAGGAAGCGCGATTTGGCGCTGGACGCTTCCTCGGCGGCCCGGTGGGCCTCGATCATGGCCGCTTCGTTGTCCTTGCGTGCGGTGATGTCACGGAACAGCGCGATGACTTCATGGCGCACACCGGTATTGTCCGGATCAAGGACCGGGGACAGGCTGATCTCGACCCAGACGAAGCGGGGTACGGTCGGCGAGGAATGCGGATCGTCCTGACGCATCCGCACTTCGATCAACCGGGTCTCCCCGCCCTGATTGGCATCGGCGAAGGCGGTCAGATAGGCAGGCCGATCCATCACATGCATGCGCGCGCCGAGGCCGCTACCCGTCAGCTCAAAGCGACGGCAACCAAACAGCGTTTCGGACGAACGCGACGCCAGCAGCACTTCGCCATTGCTGGAAAAACGGATGACTGCATCCTGAACATGCTCGATCAGGTGACGATAGGCGGTGACCTGGGCCTTGTCGTAGACTTCAAATGCCCCGTTGATGCGGTTGGCAGTGTGGATGACCACGCTGACGCTGACGGCCAGGGTAATGCCCGATGCCAGCGTGAGAATGCCTGACGGCATGAACGGGGTCGGCACGCCAATGATGGCGGTTACGGCGCCCAGCGCAACAATGGCCGTTGCCATGATCCAGCTATGCTGGCGCAATCTGGTGTGGCCGAGCAGCGCGGCCAGCACGGGGCCCATCAGCGCGACGGCCATGCCGATATCGGCAAATCGATTATCGGCCAGGGTCAGCAGCAGCCCCAGACCAAGCAAGGTATAGACCTGGCCGGCAACGGCCTGCTGAAACAGCTGGCGCTGATGCAAAGCCAGTGTCGTCATGCCGCTCGCCAGCGCCACTGCCGCCAGGATGAAGGGCAGGACGGTGCCGGTGACCAGCCAGTAAATGGCCAGCGGCATGACCAGAGCGCTGGTGACGATCGCAATTCGGGAATTGTTGGCCAGCGTCTTGCGACGCAGCACTTCGGGCCGGTTGCCGGACCCGGCGACGGCCAGGGGCATCTCTTTGCTTGCGACAAAAGAGAAGAGGCTACGCATATACACAATACTCACTATCACGACGCCAGCGGTGACGGTGCCGAGGCACCCCGGGTCAGACATTTACGCGTCCCACCCGGCCCGGATGAACTCCGGGTCTTGTTGAGCCCACACTGGCGGCCAAGAGCTAAGGCGAGCTTAAATCTCGGGCCACCAATGGCTTGGCGATGGGTCCAGAGGGGCCTTTCTGGGGTTAGCGTAAACAAGGTGTTTCGCTTGCTGCCAAACTGCGTGGCAATTGCCTCAAATTTTATCGAATTGCCCCAGTCCGGCTTAAGAGGCGGGGCGTAGCTTGGTTTGTGCAGGGTCATACAAGCCCTGCGAAAACTATGGATTACCAGATGTTTGTCGTCGTTCGTTCCGTTTTTTGGCTTGCCGTCGCCTATATGGTGATCCGCCCCGGCGTTGATCTGCCCGATGGCAATGCCGTCGCCGCGCAAGCCATGGCGGCCGGTTCTCAAGTGGTGAGCGAACAGATCAATCGCATCGAATGCACAGATATCACATGCGCTGGTGGCAAGGCCGTGTTTGCCGCAGCGCTGCAGTCTTCCCCGTCAGTCGGTCTTCCCATGCATGTGATGCCGACAAGCAGTCTGGCCCCCATTCCCCGGCCCCGGCCGGACTGGGCGGGTTAAGCGGCGCCACTACGGCGCCCTGCGGTACCCCAGGGTTCGTGTCTCTTCCCCAAGTGACGCACTCCAACGACCCTGGCCCTGCCCCAAGCACGCTGCCCCGTGCTTGGGGCTTTTTCTTTAGATGTGCGATGATGCCGCCGCGTTGTCGCTTGCGAGCGCTGCGCCGGCCCCCTAGATAGGGGGCATGAGTGAGCCAGCAGCCTTCCAGGATATCGCCGAGAACCTGTCCTTCCTTGACGACTGGGAGGATCGCTACCGCTATCTGATCGAGTTGGGGCAGGCCTTGCCCAAGCTCAGCGACGCAGAAAAGTCCGATGAGAACCGGGTGCATGGCTGCGTATCGCAGGTCTGGCTATCGGCAGAGACCGAAACGCAGGACGGGCAGACCGTGCTGCGCTATCGCGGCGAGAGTGACGCGATGATCGTTCAGGGGCTGGTCGCCATTCTCCTGGCGCTCTATTCAGGGCGCCCTGCCGGCGACATCGCGGACACCGATGCCATTGCCATCTTTGACAAGCTGGGCCTGCGCGAACACCTGACGGCACAGCGTTCCAACGGGCTGGTGGCAATGGTCAATCGTATCCGGTCTGAGGGGGCCGCCCTGCGCTAGGCGGCTGCCGGCGTAACCGGACCAGCGGGCGGCTTGTTGCGGCTCGCGAACCGCTTGCTGACAAAGCGCAGCAGCGGCAGCTCACCCCATTGGTAGAGCATCCAGCCGGCCGTTGTACCGCCGATGATCGAAACCGCCGCTACCAAATAGTCCGCGAACATATCTGCAGGGTCCAGCAGCTTGAAGGCGATGCCCGACAGGATCGCCACCTCATATATGTGCACCAGATAGATGGAATAAGAAGCATCGCCAATGCGTTCGAACAGGGCGATGCGTGGCATGACTGGCTCAAGCCGCACCAAAAGAAGCACTAGCGCCGTCGCGAAAATCAGGAAGCCGATAAAGGCGTAGCCATCCTCGACAATCTCGGCGCCCCAGGCGAATCCCTCAATCATCGCGATCAGACCAACAATGGCAGCTGCGTAGATCGCGTTTCGCGAGAGTTGGCTGATCTTGCCGCGCATGGTTGCCAAGCCCACCCAGGCGCCAGCACAGAAGGCCAGCGGCATGTAGCTGGTGTAGAATTGAGGAATGGCCGACTGCGGCTCAAAGACAAGCCCCATCAGCGCCAGTGCGGAAAATGCGATGGTGAGGCAAACCACCCGCGCGCCCGCGCCCAGAAAGGCCAGCAGGGCGAAGCTGACATAGAAGAACATCTCATAGTTGAGTGTCCAGCCGAGCTTGTAGAGCGGATGAATGCCGCCACTGACCGGATTGTAGAAGGGTATGAACAGCAGGGACAATACCAACTGGGTGCCGTCATAGACCGTCGTCTTGAATATCTGAGGCGCGTAAAGCGCCAGCGCAGCAGCCAGCAGGGTGGCGATCCAGTACATTGGAACGACGCGGATGAAGCGACGCCGGAGGAATTCGGCGGCTGAAAACCGCCCTTCCCCGGTCACCACAACCATGATGAATCCCGAGATCACGAAGAACAGAATGACCCCGAGCCACCCCAGGCGGCTAAAGCCGAGATTGTGCTCGACCAGCGGGTACAAAAGGGCGTGCGATGCCAGGACAAGTATCGCCGCCAGTCCGCGCAGGTATTGGATCGAGAAGAATTTGTGGCCCATGAATTTCGGTTATCACGCAATTTGTATGACCAATCATTACCAATCATTACGTAGTTAAGAACAGTCTTCCGCGATAATCGGCAGACGTTCGCTGCGCCAGGTTCGGGCAGACAGGTGTTCCGGGCCGGCCGCTTGTTCGAGCAGCCCCAGTTGTGCGGCTAGTTGGCTAAGGCCGATGCGCAATACCAGCTTGGCGCTGCGTCGTGGCCAGTGGCGCTCGGTTTCGACGGCCTGCAGGCCCTTGCCCAACCCGCACACATCAAACAGAACGCCCCAGCAATCGGGCGGCAGTTGCGCGGCCAGACGATTCAGACGCTGTCGCGCGTGACTGGCGCTATCGGCAATATCCCCGGCGGTTCCACCCGACTTGCTGCCCACCCGGGCCGGGTCATAGGACATGGTCAGTCTTGGCGCGAGCTGGGCGCGCCGGATCAAACGCTCAAGGCGCTGCGCTGCCTGCACGTGGTGTGGCCCCAAAAAAGCCTGCCCATCATTGTCGCGACTGGCGGCCAGTCGATCCACTGCGGTCTGATCAGTGGGCATGAAGGGTCCCCGCGTCCAGCTGTGCCTCGAGCTGGCGCTCAAGCCCACTGACGTCCTCGTCGAAGCCTGGGTCGTCACGCAGATCTTCAATGACCGCACAGGCATACGAAACGGTGGTCCGATCGCGGCCAAACGCATCGCCGATTTCACGCAAGGTGCACCCCAGAATGACGTGGGAGAGGTACATGGCCAATTGCCGGGCCCGGGCCGTTCCCATGCGGCAGCGCGAACGGTGGGTCAGCAGGCGAACAGGGATGCGTTTTTCGCGCGCAATCAACGCGATAGCCGCGTCGCATGCGCCGGTGTTGATTGACGGCGCGGACAGGGCTGGAATGGCTTGGGTAGATAGAAAGGACTGAAACATCGGCTGGCCTCGTCAATATGCAGGAATTTATTCCTAGATACTGACATTTGGCAAGCAGGGCGGGGATAAGTCGCACAACAGCGCGCGACCATGTCCCACAAATTCAAACGGCCGCCCCGTGGGGCGACCGTTTGAAGCGTCGTTCTCGCCGGGGCCCGACCGCAGCTTGGGATGCGGATAATTGAGCGCGACGTCTCTTTGCGTGAGTGGCGAAATTCGCCTTAGGCAGCCTTGCGGCCCAGACCGTTGTCCTTGGCCAGCTTGGATCGGGTTGCCGAGTAGCTGGGGGCAACCATTGGGTAATCAGCTGGCAGGCCCCACTTCTCGCGGTATTCTTCGGGCGAGAGATTGTAGTGGGTACGAAGATGGCGCTTCAGCGATTTGAACTTCTTGCCGTCTTCGAGACAGATGATGTAGTCAGCCGCAACAGATTTGCGCACGGGTACAGCTGGCTTGAGCTCTTCGACAGGAAGCGGGGCTTCATTTGTCGAGAGTGTGCGCAGTGCGCCATGAACTTCCGCGATCAGCTTGGGCAGATCACTTGGGCTCAAAGCATTGTGGCTCACATAGGCAGAGACGATCTCGGTGCTGAGCTCGATCAAGTCTTGCTCGTAACCGGGCGTCGCGCCGGTGGTGTCACTCATATTTCAACCTTCCGATTTTTTATTGGGCCGTGAATTCACACTCACAGCCACCTTAGACTACTAGGGCTGTTTATTGGCCACTGCAACCCGATTTACCGTCGTTAGCATGTAACGACCCGCGAATGTTATGCAGGAGGATTCTGGCTACTTTCAGACGGAAACTCGTCTACCACCATGATTTCTGCGCGATGCTCATCGCCCCGGTGATAGACACGCGCCAGAAGGTGCGCGGCAACCGGGGTGGTCAGCAGCAGAAAACCAGTGCCCAATATGGCGCGCAGGGCCACGGCGCCATCAAAGCTTATCAGGGCAACAGCAAGCAGGATCATGCCGCCGCCAACGGCGCCAGCCTTTGATGCGGCGTGCATGCGCGTGTACAGATCGGGCAGTCGCAAGACACCAACAGCGCCCAGCAAAGCAAATGCCGCGCCCACCAGCAAGAACGCGCAACCCAGATAGGTGGCCAGATTGGCGATCATGAGCGGCTCTCCTGATCGCGTAATCTTGATAGCATGTAGCGGGCGAAAGCGACCGTCGCCAGGAAGCCGAGCAGCGCCAGGCTGATCGCGATATCGAGATAAAGGGTCAGGCCGGTACGGATGGCGATAGCGCCAACGAAGCCCATGGCCACCACGGTCAACAGATCAAGCGCCAGAACGCGATCTGCCAGCGTCGGCCCGATGACGACGCGGATCACCGCAATCCCCATGGCGATGGTCAGCATGATCAAGGCAATCATGGTGCTTAGCGAGACGATTTCGGCTGTGCTCATATGAACACCTCCTTAATCTTGGTTTCAAAGCCACGGGCGATCTCGGCGATCAGGGCATCGCGATCGCTGAGATGAAGGACGTGAACATAGAGCACGCTGCGATCCTCAGCGACATCGACACTCAGTGTACCCGGGGTCAACGTAATCATATTGGCCAGCAAAGTAATTTCAGCATCGGACTTTACCGATAGCGGAAATGCGATGATAGCCGGGCGCAGCGCCGACTTGATATCGGGTGTGAGCACGATGATGGCAACCCGCACCGCACTGACCATGAGCTCCCAGAGAAACAGCAGGGCCAGCGAGATGACCCGCTTGAGGCGCAGCAAGACGCGCGGTGACGCGAACCAGTTGCGCAGCATCAGGGCGGTCAAGGCACCGATACCCGCGCCCAGCAGCAGATTGAGTGCGGTAAAATTGCCGGTGATGGCAGCCCAGACCAAGGCAAGGCTGACGATCATCATTGCCAGGTTCATGGTGTGATCTCCGCAAGACCGAAGGCATCACTATAGCGTGCCGGGTCTACCATATCGGCAGCACCAATACCCACAGCCTCAAACATCGGGTTGGGCCACAGCCCTGCGGCAATGATCAGCACGGCCAGCGCCCCGGTGGCGAGGTAGTGCAGACGGTTCGGCGCCTCGGTGGGTGGTGCCTCGGGCGTAAAGTCCGCGCGCCAGAACATATGAGCCCAAAGTCGCGAGCCAGCGATGATGGTCAGCACGGCATTGACCAGCAGGGCCAGCACCAGAATGCCGCCCACGACGCTGCCCTCGGCAAGGCCAGCCTGGATCAGCACCAGTTTGGGCCAGAAGCCGAGCAGCGGCGGCACGCCAGCGGCTGCCAATACCAGAACAAGGAACAGCACCGAGAGCGGCGCGCTGGTGGCGTATAGCCCGCCCATCCGCCTGGTGTCCGATTCTCCGGTCTGCTTTTCGATCAGCCCGGCGACCAGATAGAGCGCTGTCATGGTGAGCATGGCGTGGAAGATATAGAGCCCTGCCCCGCTCACGCCGGCCAGCGATGGCATGGCGATACCAGCCAGAACAGCGCCAATGCCGCCGATGACAATGAAGCCAATCGATCTGCGCAGATTGGTTTCAGCAATCGCGCCGAGCGGCGCCACCAGCAGCGTCGCGACAGCAATGACCACTAGTACCGGCTCAAGCACGGCGTGGGTGCTGGGTAACAGCACCACCAGCGTGCGCAGCAAGGCATAGATGCCAACCTTGGTCAGCAGGCCGGCCATAAGGGCCGACACTGCTGCTGGTGGCGCGTGATAGGAGGCAGGCAACCACGTATTGACCGGGAAGGCTGCCGCTTTCATGCCAAAGGCCAGCAGCATCAGCGCGGCAACGCCGACCATTGCAGCGGGGTTGGCGAACGGCGCCACGCGCATGATGTCCGCCATGTTGAGCGTGCCCAACAGGCCGTACAGCAGTCCCAGCGAGAGCAGGAAAATGGTGGTGGCCAGGAAGTTGAGGAAGCCGTATTTGACCGCGCCATCGAGCTGGATCGGACGACCGCCAATCACGAGCAGACCGAACGAGGAGATCAGCATCACCTCGAACCAGACATAGAGGTTGAACAGGTCGCCGGTCAGGAACGAGCCGGTCACACCGGCCAGCAGCAGCAGCACCAGGGCGTAAAAACCATCGCCGGCCGAACCCGGGGGCCGATCCGCCTCGGCATAGATCAGGACGATCAGCGTGACCACGGCCGCGGCGAGGGCAAAGCTGGCGCCGAACACGTCAGCGGTAAAGCTGATGCCGAAGGGCGGCAGCCACTTGCCCATGGTCATGCTGAGGGGGCCGAACTCGACCACACGTAATAACAGGCTGACTTCACAAGCAATGATGCCCACTGTGATGGCCAGCGCCAGAACAAAACCGGGACCGGCGGACCTGCGCAGGATCAACAGCAGGGCAGCGCCCATCAGGGCCAGCGCCATAGGCAAAACGATCACCCAGTCAGCGGTCTGGGTAACGGTCTCGATCATCGCTGACGGCACGTTTTCTGCGGCCATCTCAGTAACTCAATGGAGGGTTGGGCGTGTTCTCGGGTTCGGTCACACGCATGGTGTCAGTATTGTCAGCATCGAGCGCCTGATAGGCGCGATAAGCCAGCACCAGCAGGAAGCTGAACATGGCGAAGCCGATAACGATAGCTGTCAGGATAAGCGCCTGAGGCAAGGGGTTGGCGATGGGGCCAGCTGGATGCTTCATTCCCTTGGGGACAATCGGGGCAATTTCCAGTGTCAGGCGGCCGGCAGTGAAAATCAGCAGGTTCACGCCATTGCCCAGCACCACTACGCCCAAGAGCATGCGGATCAGCGAGCGCGAGAGCAGCATATAGACACCCAGCGCCACGAAACACCCGACGAGAGCGGCGATTACAAAATCCATCAGAGCTCCTCCCCGTCTTCGCTTTCAAGCGCCAGTGCCACGGAAGCCAGGGTGCCAAAGACCACCAGATAGACGCCGATATCAAAGATCAGCGGGGTCGAGAACGGTACCACGGAGCCACCAATATCAAGATAGAGCCAGATGCTGGTCATGAACGGGTTGCCGTTGAAGATGGACAACATGCCCGACAGCCCGGCGATCAGCACGCCGAAACCGGCAATGCTGAGGGGATCAAAGCGCAGGGCACGCCGTGCGTCGGCTGCACTCGACGCCATGCCGAGAACCGCAATCGCGGAGGCCGCGATCAGCCCGCCAATAAAGCCGCCGCCTGGTTCGTTATGGCCGCGCAGGCAGACATAGACCGAGAACACCAGCATGGTGGAAACGATCATGGGGGCGATGGTGCGGAAGATGACCGTGTTCATGACTCAGCCCTCTTGCGGCGCGTGGTCGGTGTCTTGGTCGGCGCAGCTGGCGCTTTGGCGGGGGCTGCCGGGGTCGTCGCTGCAGCGGTCTTGGCCGCGCCCGTTTTTGTGGCGCGCGTTCTGGTCGAAGCTGGCTTGGCCGCGGCGGCCTTTGGCTTTGTCGTGGCTTTTGCCGTGGTTGTAGCCCGCGGGGTTGCAGCCGCTTTGGCGCGCGTGCTCTTGGGCTTGATCTTGGGCACGACAGGATTGGGCGGCAGTGGCGCAGCAACGGGGACCGGCTTTTTACGACTGCGCAGCAACACCATGATGGAGATGCCGGCGGCCATCAGCACCGAAATTTCGCCCAGCGTATCAAAGCCACGGTAATCGACCAGAATGACGTTGACGATATTGGCACCATGCGCGATCGGCACGCTGGTCGCGATGAAGAAATCGGACAGTCGCGTGTCGAGCGTTCCCGAGAGCACCACCATGAGGAGCAGGCTGACGCCAACGCCGCAGACGACGGCCAATGTGCCATCACGCGCCAGATCCTCGAACGGCCGGTGATCGCGTTCATCGAGATTGAGCCGGGTCATCACCAGCGCAAGGATCACCACCGAGAGGATTTCAACCATGAGCTGGGTGAAGGCCAGGTCGGGCGCACCAAACAGCAGGAAGATCAGCGCGACGGCTGTGCCCTGCACGCCCAGCGCGAGAATGGAATAAAGCCGGTTGGGCGCAGCAACGATGGCGCCCAGGCCCAGCAGGGCCAGACCGACCACACCCCATTCATAGGGCGACAGATTGGGCCAACTCAGCTTGGTACCCCAACTACCCAGCTCGGCGGTCGGTAACAGCGCGTTGACGGCGCCAAGACCAAACAGCGGCACCATGAGGGCCAGCGCCAGCATGGCGAACACCGTGACCAGATAAAGCTCGAGGCGACCATGATGCAGCAGGCGCGTTACCGCACCGGCAAAGCGGATCAGTCCGAACATGACGATGTCGAACACCGTATCGGCTGTCCAGCCCAGCGCGGCATCAAAGCGGCGCAGCAGGGTGCGGATGGTAGCCGCATTGCGATAGGCAAGCACTGCCAGGACCCAAGTGGCAACCGAGAGCCAGACCACTGGCTTGGTCAGGTCGATGTTCCAGGTCAGATGGCTTTTGACTGGCTCGTGCAGAATGGCGGTTGCGGCCGGCTCCAGAACCGTATGGCCGAACCAGTCCAGCAACAGGGCAAAGGCAATGCCGGTTACCCCGAGAATGACCGGCCCGGCAAGCAGGCCGAGCGGAGCTTCATGCGCGGATTTGGGCGTCGGCATGGCGGGGCCGAGAAACGGCTTGATCGCAACCAGTGCGCCGACAGCGGCCAGCAACGCATTGCCAGAGATCAGTACGGCCAGCACAGCCAGATCCTGCCACTGGGGCGAGAGCAGGTAGAGATACATCTCTTCCTTGGCAAAGAAGGCGATGGTGGGTGGCAGGCCGAACATGGACAGCCCGGCCAGCATGGCCGCCACGAAGGTGATAGGCATCTTGCCCGAGAGCCCGCCCAGCGCAGTGATATCGCGGGTGCCGGCCTCGTGGTCGATCGCACCGACCACCATGAACAGGCCAGCCTTGTACAGAGCGTGGGCGACAAAATAGATCACCATGCCGGCAATGGCAGTCTCGGTGCCCAGACCGATCAGCAGCACCAGAAGGCCCAGCGAGGCAATGGTTGATTGCGCCAGCATCTGCTTGAGATCGGTCTGCTTGAGCGAACCAAGCGCGCCCCACAGCAGGGTCACACCACCAAAGCACACCAGAATCGTGGTCCAGGCGGTCGTGTGTCCGAGCCAGGGCGTGGTGCGCGCCAGCAGATAGACACCGGCCTGCACCATGGTTGCCGAGTGCAGGAACGCCGACACCGGGGTCGGCGCCTCCATGGCATTGGGTAGCCAGAAGTGCAGCGGAAACTGCGCCGACTTGGTGAAGGCGGCGATCAGGAAGAAGGCCAGCACCAGACCATAGAGCGAATGCCCCTGCAGCCCGCCTTCGAGCCCGCGCAGTTCGCTGAGCTCCCAGGTGCCGGTCAGCTGCTGCACCAAAATAACGCCCGCCAGCAGGGCCATGCCGCCAATATTGGTGATGACCAGTGCCTGGATGGCGCCGCGACGGGCCGCCGCTCGCACCGCGTCAAAGCCGATCAGCAGGAAGGAGGTGACTGCCGTCAGCTCCCAGAACACGAACAGGCCGAGCATGTTGTCGGCCAGAACCAGGCCAAGCATGGCGCCCATGAAGGCCATCAGAAAGGCGAGAAACCGCCCCAGATGCTGATGTCCCTGCAGGTAGGCACCCGAATAGATGATGATCAGCGCGCCGATTCCCGAAATCGTCAGCGCAAACGTCAGACTCAACCCGTCGACAAAGAACGACAGGTCCAGTCCATAGGCGGGGACCCAGCCAATGCGCGCAGAGATCGAACCGGTGGCGAGGACAGGCTCGATCAGGCTCAGCAAAAAGACAAATATGGCACCGGGAACAAGCGCTAAAATCCAACCCGACAGGGGTTTAGTGAAGCGATGCAGCAGTGGCGCCAGCGCAGCCGCAACAAATGGCGCAATCGCCACCAGTGCAATGCTCGCGTCAATGTTTGGCCCCAACTGAGAAACTCCATAGTCTATCGGGCCTTGCGGCCGCTTTGTTGTGTGGTGACCTTAACCATTGAGCCGGGGGCGACAAGCCTAATCCGTTCGTCTGCGACGAAGTGTCGGCATCAGTTGGGGAAATCGCAGTGCTGGCAATCAGGCCAGCGCCGCCCTATGTCTGAAGGCCACACCCAAAGCGCCAGAGCCAATTGCGGTTCTGCCACCGCCTCCAAGTCCGGACCTGCCATGACCAAGACCACGCCGCCTGTTGCCGCCCGCAAATCCCACGTCGTGACGTTTCACAATATCGAGCGCGACGACCCCTATCACTGGCTGCGGGCGCCCAATTGGCAAGAGGTGATGCAGAAGCCCGAAACGCTGGATCCCGAGATCCGCAGCTATCTCGACGCCGAGAACGCCTATTTCGACGATGCATTTGGCACTCGCACGAGCAAGCTGCAGGATACCATCTACAAGGAAATCCGCGGCCGCATCAAAGAAGACGACAGCGGCATTCCGACCCCGGACGGCCCTTTCGCCTATAATTCGCGCATGCTTGAGGGCAAGCAATACCCCCAGATCGTACGCACTGCCCGCGATGGCGGTCCCGAGAGCGTGCTGCTGGACTGCAATATTGAAGCTGGCGACGGCTATTTCGGCTTTGCTGGCGCCGAGCATGATCGCTCGCACAGATTCCTCGCTTGGGCAGCAGACCGGGCGGGTTCCGAATATTATGACATTGTCATCCGGGATCTCGAGACCGGGGCAGACAGCGCCGAGGTGATCACCAATACCGCCGGCTCCTATGTCTGGAGCAATGATAGCGGCTCCATCTATTACACCGAATATGACGACAATCATCGGCCCTACCGGGTGCGTCTGCATGTGATCGGGACCGATCAGGCCAATGACCCGATCATCTTTGAAGAAAAGGACCCCGGATTCTTTGTCGGTGTCGGTCGGACCCTGAGCGACAAGTTCATTGTCATCGACGCCCATGACCACCAGACCTCTGAATGCTGGCTGATCGACGCCGAGACCGGTGGCGCGCCGCAGCTGGTTGCCCCGCGCCTCACCGACCGGGAATATGACGTCGATGAGCGTGATGGCCTGCTCTATATCCGCACCAATGCTGACGGCGCCGAGGACTACAAGATCGTCACCGCGCCGATCGATAATCCGGGCGCGGACAACTGGACCGATCTGGTAGCACACAGCCAGGGCGTGCTGATCCTCGATACCGTGCTGATCAAGAACCACATGCTGCGGCTGGAACGCTTTGAAGGCCTGCCGCGCATTGTGGTGCGCGACCTGCGCAATGGCCGGGAAGAGAGCGTCAAGTTCGACGAGGAGGCTTACGCACTGGGTATGTCGGTCGGCTATGAGTTCGACACCTCGGTGTTCCGGCTGACCTATTCCTCGCCCACCACACCATCGCGCACGTTCGATGTGGATCTGGAAACCGGCACACGCACCCTGCTCAAGGAGCAGGAAGTGCCCTCCGGTCACAATCCGGATCATTACGAAACCCGCCGCCTGTTCGCCACTGCACCCGATGGCGAGCAGGTCCCGGTCACCGTGCTTTATCGCAAGGGCACCAAGCTCGACGGTTCAGCCCCGGCCCTGCTTTATGGCTATGGCGCCTATGGCATGTCGATGCCAGCTGCGTTTTCCATCTCGGCGCTGTCGCTGGTGGATCGCGGCTTTGTCCATGCCACCGCTCACATTCGCGGCGGTATGGAAAAGGGCTATCGCTGGTATGTGCAGGGTCGCCGCGAACACAAGACCAACACCTTCACCGATTTCATCGCCGCTGGCGAGATGCTGATCGAAAAGGGCTACACCAGCAGAGGTCGCATCGTGGCACAGGGCGGCTCGGCGGGCGGCATGCTGATGGGCGCCATTGCAAATCTGGCCCCTGAGCTGTGGGGCGGCATTCTGGCTCAAGTGCCCTTTGTCGACGTGCTCAACACCATGCTCGACGAGACCTTGCCGCTGACACCACCAGAATGGCCGGAGTGGGGTAATCCGCTGGCTTCGCCCGAAGACTATGCCCGGATCGCGGCCTATGCACCCTATGAGCAGGTGACCGCCAAGGACTACCCACCGATATTTGCACTGGCTGGCCTGACTGACCCGCGTGTTACCTATTGGGAGCCCGCGAAATGGGTTGCCAAACTACGGGCAACCAAGACAGGGTCCGCACCATTGTACCTCAAGACCAATATGGGTGCGGGCCATGGCGGCGCCTCCGGGCGCTTCGACCGGCTCAAGGAAACGGCAATGTGCTACGCCTTTGCGCTGAACGCCGTTGGTTTGGAAGGATCATTCACTTCCAACTAATTGTTGCCGTTATCAAAACGCCCTATACCAAGCTTACTTCCCTCAGCGTCTTTCCAAATGGAGGCCTTTATGACGACCAAGTTCACGCTGCCGCCCCTGCCCTACGCTTATGACGCGCTCGGCCCCTACATGTCGGCTGAAACGCTTGAGTACCATCACGACAAGCACCATCAGGCCTATGTCACCAATGGTGAGAAGCTGCTCGAGGGTTCGGGTCTGGAAATCCTGCCGCTGGAAGACATCGTCAAGGAAGCCCACGGCAAGAATGCCGGCCTGTTCAACAATGCTGGCCAGCACTACAACCATGTTCACTTCTGGAACTGGATGAAGCCCAATGGCGGCGGGAACAAGCTGCCAGGCAAGCTGCAGGCAGCCATCGACTCAGATCTGGGTGGCTTCGACAAGTTCCGTGCTGACTTTATCGCTGCTGGCACCACCCAGTTCGGTTCGGGCTGGGCTTGGCTGTCGCTCAAGGATGGCAAGCTGGAAGTCTCCAAGACTGCCAATGGCGAGTCGCCCTTGATTCACGGCGCGCACCCGCTGCTGGGTGTCGATGTGTGGGAGCATTCCTATTACATCGACTACCGCAATGCCCGTCCGAAGTACCTTGAAGCCTGGTTCGACAACCTGGTGAACTGGGAACACGTCGAGCTGATGTTCGAAGAAGCCAATTAAGCGGCTGTTTCCACAAGCATTAGAGCCCGTCAGCGCCCCGCGCTGGCGGGCTTTTTCATGCGGTTTCCCACACGTTTCCCCCGCTGATTTACTGCTTTGCAAACAGCGCCCTTCAATGCTCCACCCGAGCGTGGTAACGCTTTGTTTACTATTCGGGGGATGCCTGTGACACAACCAGCCAAGGTCGTTGCCATTATTGCGGCAAACCCGGCACTGTCTTCTTTGTTAGCGATGGTTGTGGCCGGTGACCCCCGGCTCAATGTCCGCATTTTCGAGAGCGAAGTCGAACTGATTGCCTTTATGCGCGTCTCGCCGATCCACATGCTGGTCTGCGATTTCGACCGCGAGGGCCGTCCCGCCTATGAGATGGTGGAAAGCATCCGGCTCAATGGCGACCTGCTTAGCCAGGAGGTCCCCGTGATCGCCCTGACCCGTCATGTCACCCCACCCATGCGCCATCAGGCGATCAGCGCGGGCATTGACGAAGTGATCATCAAGCCGATGTCACCACGCTACCTGTTTCAGCGTATCCAGATCCGGCTGCGCACACGCAGTGTCGTGGGAACGCTGGGCGGCTATCGTGGGCCCGAACGCCGTAACCGCATCTTTGCGCCCATCCCCACGCCGCAGCCAGCGCGCCGTGCCAGCGACAATGTGGTGCCGTTGTTTCCTGACCGGCGCAAGCCACAGCATCCGGTGATGGAGCCGCGCGCCTAGCGCGCTTCGCTGACCAGCCGGCTGATCCGGCTCCACAAATCTTCGATATTGTCGGCGAACTGGATGGCGCGGTCATAGCCGGGCAGACCGGGCGAGAGCACATCTACGGAATAGCCGCGCATCACCTCGAAAGCCTTGTGGCGATTGAGCATGACCACGGGCGTGTTGCGGCCTAACGCCTTGGCGGCGGACCAGACACCGAACAGTTCAGTCGCCGAGGCCAGTGAACCGGGAAGAGCAACCATGCCCTCGGCCAGCTCGGCGATACGATTGAGCCGCGCTGGGGCATCCTCGACCACCTCCATGGTGACGCCCTTGAGCGCCGGTGGCAGCACGATACTGGCGTCGGCCACAACCTGCACGGCACCGCCGGCGGCACGGGCCGCGGTGATCAGCGGCACGGGAATGACGCCCTTCTCGGCCAGACAGACCAGTTGCGCACCGCGCTTGGCGAAATAGGTCCCCGCTTGGCTCATGAGCGAGGCGCGTTCGGCGTCGCCGGGGCCCTTATTGGAAGCGAAGACGGCCAGGACGGGGCCACGTTTGGTGGGTTCCATGGTGCTAACCTCCGCGCTTCAGGCTGCCGAGGATGCCGCGCACCAACGCGTTACCCAAGCGATTGGCCACGGTACGGGCCAATGAATTCATGGCCGCTTCGGCCGGTGTCTGTCGTGTCGAGCGTCGCTTCTTGGGCGCATCATCCTGATAGGTCCGCTTGGCGGTCTTGCGCTCTTCGTCTTCGAGCTGCTGGCGTTCTTCGGCCAATTGCTTGTCACGTGCCTTGCGGGTCAGCACCTCAAAGGCGGAATCGCGGTCTATCGCGGTATCGTACAGCCCGCCGACCGGCGAGTTCGCCATGATGGCCTTGCGCTCTTCGGGCAGGATGGGCCCAACCTGCGCCGATGGCGGCCGGATCATGGTGCGCCCGACCATAGATGGGACACCCTTGGACTCCAGCGCTGAAACCAGCGCTTCACCAATGCCCAACTGGGTAATGGCCTCTTCGGTCGAAAAGGCGGGGTTGGGGCGGAATGTTTCGGCCGCGACACGCACTGCCTTCTGCTCGCGAGGGGTATAGGCACGCAGAGCGTGCTGCACGCGATTGGCCAGCTGTGACAGCACCGATTCTGGAATGTCGACGGGGTTCTGGGTGACGAAATACACACCCACGCCCTTGGATCGTACCAGTCGCACGACCTGCTCAACCTTGTCGATCAGCGCTTTGGGCGCATCGTCAAACAGCAAATGGGCCTCGTCGAAGAAGAAGACCAGCTTGGGTTTGTCCATATCGCCGACTTCGGGCAGTTCCTCGAACAGTTCGGACAGCATCCAGAGCAGGAACGTCGAATAGAGCCGCGGCGACTGCATCAGATCATCGGCGGCCAGAATCGAAATGAAGCCACGACCATCGCGGTCGGTCCGCATCAGGTCGGCGATGTCGAGCCCGCGCTCACCAAAGAAGTTTTCCGCCCCCTGCTGCTCAAGCACCAGAAGCGAGCGCTGGATGGCCCCGATCGAGGCGGTCGAGACATTGCCGTAGCGGGTCGAGATTTCCTTGGCGCGCTCCTGCACATTGACCAGAAGCGCCCGCAAATCCTTGAGGTCGAGCAGCAGCAGCCCTTCATCGTCAGCCAGCTTGAAGGCGATGTTGAGCACGCCCTCCTGGGTGTCGTTGAGTTCAAGCAGGCGGCTGAGCAGCAGCGCACCCATTTCTGAAATGGTGGTGCGGATGGGATGGCCCTGGCGCCCGAACAGGTCCCAGAAAATGACGGGGAAGATGTCGTCCTTGAACTCGGAAAAGCCGATTTCCTGGGCACGCTGGGTCTGCCAGTCCTTTGCCTTGCCCATCTTGGCGACCCCGGAGAGATCCCCCTTGATGTCGGCGGCAAAGACCGGCACGCCTGCGGCGGCGAAGCCCTCGGCCATGACCTGCAGGGTTACGGTCTTGCCCGTGCCCGTCGCGCCAGTCACCAGCCCGTGGCGATTGCCATATTTCAGGGCGATGTATTCCGGCTGCGTGCTGGTTCCGAGAAAGATCTTGTCGTCAACGAGCATTGGCACCCACCCTTGGAAGTTGCGTTCTTATAGCCGTCCCGGTCGGCACGGGACAACTCGTAACTCTGTTTTCCAATGACCATGGCGGGCCGGCGCGCGGCAGGGCAATATGGCGCCATGAATCAGACAGCGTTCGCCAATCGCCGCCAAGTCCTTGCCGGAGCCATTGTTCTTGCTGCCGGCGCCCCTATTTCTGCCCATGCGCAAAGTGTGCTTGAGCCATCGACGCTGGGCCTGACGGCCAATTCGGGACTGGATCAGAGCGCGGTGTTGCAGCGAGCGCTTGATCTGGCTGCAGCTGCAGGGCAGATCCTGCGCCTGCCCGCGGGCAATATCCTAGCCAGCAATCTGATATTTCCCAGCAATCTGATCGTTGAAGGGGTGCCGGGCAGCACCGTGGTCAGCCCCGCCGACGGTGGGATCATCGCCAATATTGTCGAACGCAACTCGGTTGTTCTGCGCGACATTATCTTTGCCGGCGCGGGCAGTGCCCAGCAGACCCCGGCCCTGCTCAACATAGAACGCAGCGCCACCATCGCGCTGGAACGCTGCACCCTGCGCGAGGCGCCAGCGACGGGTCTGCGTATTTTCGACGCCGCCGTGACCATTCGCGATTGCAGTTTCTCCCAGATCGGTGACGCAGCGATCCACTCCATGGACAGTCGGGGCCTGATCATATCGGGTAATCGCATCACCTATTGCGGCAATGCCGGGATCCGTATCTGGCGTGGCGAGAACGGCTCGGACGGCTCGATCATCACCGGCAACCGGATTGCCAATATCGATTGGCGCGGCGGCGGCAACGGTCAGAATGGCAACGGGATCAATGTGTTCTGGGCCGATGAAGTGGTCATCGCCGACAATCACATCGCCGATTGCGCCTTTACCGCCATACGGCTCAATTCAACCAACAACACCCAGGTCAGCGGCAATATCTGCATGCGCTCGGGCGAGGTGGCGATCTTTTCGGAGTTCGGTTTTTCGGGCTCGATCATTGCCAACAACATCATCGATGGCGCCGCGACCGGCATATCGATCACCAATCTGGACAGTGGCGGCCAGCTGGCGGTGTGTTCGGGCAATATCGTGCGCAACATCACCCCGGCTTCGGCGGTCAATCCGGACACCATTCCCATCGGCATCTTTGCCGAGGCCGAAACCGCCATTACTGGCAATACCGTGCAGAACGTGCCCGGTGTCGCCATTGCCGCCGGCTATGGCAGCTTCCTGCGCAATGTGATGATTTCGGGCAATGTGATTTCTGCCAGCACCATTGGCATTGGGGTCAGCGTTGCCGAGGGCGCCGGGACGGTGCTGATCGGACGCAATGCCATCAGCGGCGCCGACAAGGCCGTGGTCGGACTGGCCTGGAGCGATGTTGTCGAAGCGGATCTGATCGCCAATGCCGGTCGCTACCGCAATGTCACCATCGACTAGCGCTTAGAAGCCCACCGAGCGCATCTCGCCGACGACGTCGCCGCGGACGCTCCTGATGGACTGGTGTGCAATGGTTTCCAGGACAGCGCGCTGGTCGGCGTCGGGCTCGGCGAACTTGAGCAGCATGCCAGCGACCATGGCATGGGCGGCCAGCACATTGCCGTCGTCACATTTGAGCGCATAGCCCCAGCCCTTGTCGCGGATCGCGCCACATTGCACGCCGTCGGCGCCATATTTCTGCATCACGCGGCCATTGAAGGCCGCCATGATGCGGGTGTCGGCATGATCGGTGCCCCCCACCAGATGTGGCAGGGATGTTGCGGCGTCGAGCAGCCGTTTGGCGGCGCCCCCGTGTCGGGCGTCAGGCCGGTGCCGGTTGCCATGCGGGCAAAGCCCCTGGCAAAGGCACGCAGCGGCGCGGCATAGGTGGGGATAGAGCAACCATCGGTGCCGCATTTGGCTTCGCTCAGCGGCTCCCCGATCACCGCTTCGACGCTGGCACGCACCTGTTGCTGCACGGCGTGTTCGCGATTGGCGTAACCTGCGGTTGGCTCGCCCATGGCCAGAGCGACGCTGAGCATACCCGAATGCTTGCCCGAACAGGCATTGTGCAGCGTGGACGGTTTGGCGCCCAGCGCCCGCAAGGCGGCGCGCGCGGCTGCATTGATGGGCTGATGCGCGCCGCATTCCAGATCGGCCTCGGACAAGCCAAGGCGGCCCAGCAGCCCAGCGGCAACCTCGACGTGGAAGTCTTCGCCATTGTGGGAGGAACAAGCCAGGGCCAATTCTTCAGCACTATGGTGGAATTGGGTGTCAGCGTGACGGGCAAAAATCGCCAGAGCCTGCATCGACTTGATGGCCGAGCGGGGGAAGATGGAACGCTCTATGTCGCCGGCTGAGGCAATAATTATGCCATCGGCATCGATGATCGCAAAGGCGCCGCGGTGACGGTTCTCTACCCAGTTGCCACGAATGGTTTCGGCGAGAATGGGATTGGCATCCATCAGAAAAACTCCGGTCCAGGCTGTTCTCAGAACAGCGCAGGACCGGAAAAGTCAACAGATTGCATGGGCCGACTATGCAGGCCGGGGCAAGCCGGATCAGATATCAGCATCGTAAACCGGGGTCAGAAAGCGCGCATTGACCCAACCCTGGGTATAATTGCGATCTACCAGGCACCAGTCCGAGCCGGTTTCAAAAGTAATGCAGCGCTCGACCCAGACCGCTACACCGGGCGCGAGTGCGCCGGTTTTCTGGGAGTGTGCAGCAGGCCATTTGCGAACATTGAGCTGATCCCAATGGGCAACGCCGGACACCCGCGCCAACTGGTCCACGCCATAGCCCTCAGCCATGGCTGGCTGAACGGCAAAGGCACTGGCGGCGGCGATCACCAGACCACACAATGTGGCGATGAGTACTTTTTCCTGCTGCTTGTTCATCTGTCTCTCCCTCAAGAGCGCTGGCTTGACGGGGAGATTGCCTGGGCCGGCTTGAACCAGACCTGATATCGCTGTTCAGAAACCGTTCATCTGGGAAAACTGGCATTTTCAGTTGCCGCAGCCGCCCCTCTTAGCGGGTTGGCAGCGCCTGAGTTCCGTGCCACGCTCGGGGCAATATCAGGCACGAAGTGCTGCAATTTGAGGAGGTTAGAATGACCAAAGTTCTCGTCACAGGTGGTAGCGGCAAGCTTGGACGCGCAGTGCTGCGGGATCTGGTCGCGCATGGATATGACGTGCTCAACCTTGATCAGCAGCCACTCACCGAAGCCATCTGCCCCAGCGTTCAGGTCGATCTGACTGATTTCGGTCAGGTTGCGGCAGCGATCATGGGCGGGGTGGACGAGCGCGGCGGGCCATTCGACGCGGTTGTTCACCTGGCTGCTATTCCGTCGCCCGGCCGCGCGCCCAATGCCGCAACCTTCGCCAACAATGTGCCCACCACCTACAATGTTTTTGAGGCCTCGCGCATGGCGGGCATCAAGAACATCACGTTTGCCTCGAGTGAAACCGTACTGGGTCTGCCCTTTGATACCCCCCGCCCTATGCACCGGTCGATGAGGAATACTATCCGCGTCCGGAATCGGCCTATTCGCTGGGCAAACTGCTCGATGAAACCATGGCTGCCCAGTTCTGCCGCTGGGATCCTGATCTCCGCATCTCGGCGCTGCGCTTTTCCAATGTGATGAACCCTGAAGACTATGCTGCCTTCCCCAAGTTCGATCACGACCCGATGCTGCGCAAATGGAATCTGTGGGCCTATATCGACGCCCGTGACGGGGCTCAGGCCGTGCGGCGCTGCATTCAGGCTGATTTTACGGGCTTTGAGGCCTTCATCATCGCCAATGCAGATAGCGTGATGACGCGCTCCAACATGTCGCTGCTGGCCGAGGTTTTTCCGGGCGTGGAAACCAAGGGCAACCTCACCAATAACGGCACGCTGCTCTCGATCGAGAAGGCCAAGCGCATGCTGGGCTATTCGCCGCAGTTCAGCTGGCGCAATGAGGTCGCTGCCAAGAATTAAGAGCATCAAAACCCTCAATCCTGTTTCTGCATAGGAAATGTGCAGAAACAGGACTTGTGGTTTTTGTGGGCAATGACGTAACTGTCGCCGATGCCCATTCCCGATCTGTCCATTTTGATCATCGACGAGAACCGCATCCGCGCCTCCATCATCGAGGACGGCTTGCGCGAGGCCGGGCATGCACGCGTGGTGGTCATCCACGATGTGAACGAGGTTGGCCGCACGATTGCCGACACCTCTCCCGATGTTGTGTTCATCGACCTGGAGAACCCCAAGCGCGATACGCTGGAGCACTTCTTTTCGCTGTCGCGCGCCATTCAGCGCCCCATCGCGATGTTCGTTGATCGCTCAGAGAGCCAGATGATTGAAAAAGCGGTCGAGGCCGGCGTGTCTGCCTACGTCGTGGACGGCCTGAAAAAGGAGCGAGTCAAACCCATCCTTGATATGGCGATCTCGCGTTTTAATGCCTTCGCCAAGCTGACACGGGAACTGGAGCAGGCCCGCAGCGAGCTTGAAGACCGCAAGATCATTGATCAGGCCAAGGGCATTTTGATGAAGACCCGCGGTCTGGCCGAAGCGGATGCCTATGCCCTGCTCCGCTCCACCGCCATGAACCAGAACCGAAGGATGGTCGACATCGCTCAAAGCCTTGTCACCGCGGCCGAACTGCTCGGCCCATAGGAACGCCCATGTCCACAACGCACCTCACCGCCGGTTTCCTGCCCCTGCTCGACAGCGTGCTGCTGGTGCTGGCGCGCGAAAAAGGCTTCGCTGAGGCCGAAGGGCTCGACCTCAATCTGGTGCGCGAGACCAGTTGGGCCAATATCCGCGACAAGGCGGCGCTGGGGCATTTTGATATAGCCCAGATGCTGGCGCCCATGCCCTTGGCCGCCAGTCTGGGCCTGACGCCACTGGCCAGCGAGATGATCGCGCCAGTCGTTTGCGGGCTGGGCAATAACGCCATCACGGTAAGCGCCGATCTGTGGCGCTCCATGGCAGATCACGGCGCGCCGGGCAATCTTGCTGCGGGCCCATCGGGCGCCGCGCTGGCCAAGGTTGTCGCCGCGTCGCGGCGCAAGCTGCGCTTTGGCGTGGTGCATCAGACCTCGTCCCACAATTACGAACTGCGCTATTGGCTGGCTGCCAGCGGCATCCAGCCCGATCGCGATATCGAGATCGTCGTGTTGCCGCCCTCTTTGCTTCCCGACGCGCTGGGGAGCAGCGGGCTGGATGGCTATTGCGTGGGCGAGCCTTGGAACAGCATTGGCGTGGCCACCAAGGGCGCGCATATGGTCACCACCAAGGCTGCGATCTGGCAATCCAGCCCGGACAAGGTCATCGGCATGCGCGCCGACTGGGCGCAGGCACAACCCGAACGGGTTGCGGCCATCATCCGGGCGATCTACCGCGCCGGTGAGTTCTGCGCCGACCCGGCCAATCACGCCGAAATTGCCCAGACCATGGCAAAGCCCGCCTATCTCAACGCGGCGCCCGATATTGTCGGTCGCGCGCTGAGCGGTCGGTTCGAGATTGGCGCCGGCGCGGTGGCGCAGGTGCCCGATCACTTCATTCCCAATGCCAGCGCTGCCAACTTCCCCTGGAAGAGCCATGCGCTGTGGTATTACTCTCAGATGGTGCGCTGGGGCGAGGTGACGAGCAGCCCGACCAATGCAGCCATCGCGGCAGCCTGCTTCCGTCCTGATCTGTATCGCGCGGCCCTGGCACCCCTTGATATCAATGTGCCGGTGCTCGACGACAAGACCGACGGCACCCACGACCGCCCCTACCAGATCGCGGGCACACGCGGCTCGCTCACCATGGGGCCCGACCAGTTCTTTGACGGTCAGGTCTTCGACCCCTCCGCCCTCGACCGCTACATCGCCGAACAGGCGCGCAGCTGGCCCCGCCAATTTTTAGGCGAGATTCACATCTGATCAAAAAATACGCAAAATGGCGCTGTTTTGAGCCGTGGCCGTTTTCCACGCCGTGGCATCGAAAAACCCTAGAATCCATCAAGTGACTGATACAGAACAATAATGTCTCTCAAAACCAACTTGGCATAGTTCCTGCAATGAAGTTGGCGAAAGGCGCTCCTCCCAAGACGCTCCTTTGATCGACGTCCAAAGCTGGGCGTCTCCAGGCAAAGCTGCCAACCGGTGTCGTATGTGGTCCTCAGGTCCCTGCGTCAGCCAGTTGGCAGCTTTTTTGTTTTTCCGATCGGTGCAGATGGAGAACTCGATGACTAAGACAATGACGACCCAGTCCGGCAAGAAACGCGCAGCTTTGCGCGCGCTGTCGATCGGGCTGTTGGCCGCCACGGTAATGGCACCGCTGGGTGCCCACGCCGAAATGCTCGACGTGGAGAAGGATGAGCTCAAATTCGGCTTCATCAAACTGACCGATATGGCGCCGCTCGCCATCGCTTATGAGCTGGGCTATTTCGAAGATGAAGGGCTCTATGTGACGCTGGAGCCGCAGGCCAACTGGAAGGTGCTGCTGGATGGCGTGATTACCGGCACGCTTGACGGCGCGCATATGCTGGCGGGCCAGCCGCTGGCGGCAACCATCGGGTATGGCACCGAAGCCCATATCGTCACCCCCTTCTCAATGGACCTCAATGGCAATGCCATCACGGTGTCCAACGCGGTCTGGGAACTGATGAAGCCCAATCTGGAAATGGGTGCCGACGGCTTGCCACAACATCCCATCAGTGCAGCAGCACTGCTACCGGTCATCGACCAGTTCGCCGATGAGGGCCGTCCTTTCAATATGGGCATGGTGTTCCCGGTCTCGACCCACAATTACGAGTTGCGCTACTGGCTTGCGGCCGGTGGGGTCAATCCTGGCTTTTACTCACCTGACGATGTATCCGGCCAGATCGGCGCCAAGGCCTATCTGTCGGTTACGCCTCCACCGCAGATGCCCTCGACCATGGAAGCGGGCACCATTGACGGTTATGCCGTTGGCGAGCCTTGGAACCAGGCTGCGGTGTTCAAGAAGATCGGCGTGCCGGTCATCACCGATTACGAGCTTTGGAAGAACAACCCCGAAAAAGTGTTCGGCATGACCGCCGAATTTGTCGAGGAAAATCCCAACACCACCATCGCCATCACCAAGGCGCTGATCCGCGCCGCAAAGTGGCTCGACGAGAACGACAATGCCAATCGCCTTGAAGCGGTCGATATCCTGTCGCGCTCGGAATATGTCGGCGCCGACGCCGAGGTCATTGCGAATTCGATGACCGGCACTTTTGAGTATGAGCCCGGCGACATTCGCGACGTGCCCGACTTCAACGTGTTCTATCGCTACTTTGCGACCTACCCCTACTACTCCGATGCCATCTGGTACCTGACCCAGATGCGCCGCTGGGGGCAGATCGCCGAAGACAAGTCCGATGACTGGTATGCCGACGTCGCCAAGTCAGTGTACCGCCCCGATATCTACCTGCAGGCGGCGCGCATGCTGGTTGACGAGGGCATGATCGCAGAGGGCGACATCCCCTGGGACACCGATGGCTTCCGGCCATCGACCGACGAGTTCATCGACGGCATTGCCTATGATGGCCGCACCCCCAATGCCTATATCGACAGCCTGCCCATTGGCCTGAAGACCGGCGAAACCGCGGCCTCAAAATAGCGCCACCACACAGCATGGCCGGGCCAGCGCGGTCCGGCCAGCGCAACGCGACGAAAACAGGATCAAGACCATGAGCATCGCCAGCGACATCGGCTCCAAGGGCCGTTCAGATGATAGACGCCAGAAGCTGTTTGCCGGGATCAATCGCGCATCGGCCTGGCTGGGCGCCCTCGGGCTGGGGTGGTTGACGCCACTGCTCAAGATCGCTGCGGGCGACAATCCGCGCGAACAGATGGGCGAGCTGCGCGACAGTCTGGTGTTCCCGCTGATGGGCATTGTCATTTTCGGTTTGGCCTGGGCGGCACTGGCCCCGCAGGTGCAGACATCGCTGGGCGCCATTCCAGGGCCGGTGCAGGTCTGGGAGCAGGCCGGTGCGCTGTGGCAGGACCATGTCGACGAGCGTGAAAAAGAGGCCGCGTTCTATACCCGGCAGGACGACCGCAACGCCAAGCTGATCGCCGAGGGTCGCGAGGATGACGTCAAGTTCCGTGGCTTTACTGGCAAGCCGACCTTCATCGACCAGATTTTCACGTCCCTGAAAACGGTCGGCCTCGGCTTTGCGATTGCCACGGTCATAGCCATACCACTGGGCATCGCATCGGGGCTCAGCCGCCCCTTCAATGGAGCGCTCAATCCCCTGGTGCAATTGTTCAAGCCGGTTTCGCCGCTGGCCTGGCTGCCCATCGTCACCATGATCGTTTCGGCAGTCTATGTGGACGTCAATGACGCCTTCCCCAAGGCGCTGATCATCTCGGCGGTGACTGTGACGCTATGCTCGCTGTGGCCAACCCTGATTAACACGGCATTGGGTGTCGCCTCGATCGACAAGGATCTGATCAATGTCGGCAAGGTGCTGCAACTATCGACACCGACCACCATCGCCAAGCTGGTGCTGCCCTCGGCCATGCCGCTTATCTTCACCGGACTGCGCCTGTCACTGGGTGTGGGCTGGATGGTGCTGATCGCTGCTGAAATGCTGGCGCAGAACCCGGGCCTGGGGAAATTCGTCTGGGATGAATTCCAGAACGGCTCCTCCAATTCGCTGGCCCGCATCATCGTGGCGGTGCTGACCATCGGCGTCATCGGCTTCATGCTCGACCGCGTGATGTTCACCCTGCAGACAGCCTTCACCTTCTCGTCGAACCGCTAGGAGGCGTTGATGCCAGCCATTCTCGAACTGTCCGATGTGTGCAAGCACTATGGCGAAGGTGCCAAGCGCGCCGAAGTTCTTTCCGGCATCAATCTGAGCGTTGAAGAGGGCGAGTTTGTCGCCATTCTCGGCTTCTCGGGTGCGGGCAAGACGACGTTGATCTCCATGCTGGCGGGGCTGACAGAGCCCGATCGCGGCGGGATCATCTTCCGCAATCGCGAAATCAGCGGACCGAGCCCGGAGCGCGGCGTGGTGTTCCAGTCCTATTCGCTGATGCCCTGGCTGTCGGTGGGCGGCAATGTGGATCTGGCCGTCAACGCCGTGCACAGGACCAAGAGCCGGGTCGAACGCCTGGCGCTGCGCAACCACTATATCAACATGGTCGGTCTCGCCCACGCTGTGGACCGCCGCCCTGCCGAGTTGTCGGGGGGTATGCGTCAGCGCGTGGCCGTCGCCCGGGCACTGGCCATGCAGCCGGAAATCCTGCTGATGGACGAACCGCTCTCAGCACTCGATGCACTGACGCGCTCCAAGCTGCAGGACGAATTCGCGCTGATCTCGGAGGCCGAGAAAAAGACCATCATCCTGATCACCAATGATGTGGATGAAGCCATCCTGCTGGCCGACCGGGTGATCCCGCTGACGCCAGGACCGGCGGCAACGCTTGGGCCCGAATTTTCTGTCGGCATTGAACGTCCGCGTGACCGCGCCGCCCTGAATGGCGATGACCGGTTCATCACGCTACGTCGCGAGATCACCGAATACCTCATGGATGTGGGTGCTGGTCGCAATGTGTCGGGCGACCATGATGTGGCTCTGCCCAATGTGGTGCCGATCAGTCGCGGCAAGTCCCAGAAGCTGCCGGCGGCCTACGCCAATGCCGCCGCATCGCCCACCGAAGCGGGCTATGTCGAGTTCTCTCAGGTCTCCAAGGTCTACCCCACGCCCAAAGGTCCGCTGACCGTGGTGGACGGCTTCGACTTCAAGATGAACAAGGGCGAGTTCGTCACCCTGATCGGCCATTCGGGCTGCGGCAAGTCCACGGTGCTGTCGATGGTGGCGGGCCTGAACCCGATATCCTCGGGCGGCGTCGTGCTGGACAATTCCGAGGTAGTCGGCGCCGGACCCGACCGCGCCGTGGTGTTCCAGGCACCTTCGCTCATGCCCTGGCTGACCGCCCGCGAAAACGTGGCACTGGGTGTGGACCGGGTTTACCCCAATGCCAGCGCTGCCGAGCGGCGCGACGTTGTCGAATACTATCTCAATCGCGTCGGGCTGGGCGACTCCATGCACCGTCAGGCCAGCGAGTTGTCCAATGGCATGAAGCAGCGCGTCGGCATTGCCCGCGCCTTCGCCCTGTCGCCCAAGCTGCTGCTGCTCGATGAGCCCTTCGGCATGCTCGACAGCATCACCCGCTGGGAGTTGCAGGATGTGCTGATGGATGTCTGGGCCAAAACCCAGGTGACCGCCATCTGCGTCACCCATGATGTCGACGAGGCCATCCTGCTGGCCGACCGGGTCGTGATGATGTCGAATGGTCCCAATGCCCGGATTGGCAATGTGATGGATGTCGACCTGCCCCGACCGCGCTCGCGCAAGGCGCTGCTCGCCCACAAGGATTACTACGCCTATCGCGAGGAACTGCTGGGCTTCCTCGAGGCCTATGAAGGCGGTGCCAATCCGGATCAGGAAACGCTCGATCGCATTCGCAACAAGCGCACGCAGCGCACCAGTTCGGGCCAGATGCCCCATTCGGCGGCCTGAGCCATGACCCTGTCTGTTGCCAGCACCACCACCCGCACCACCTGCCCCTATTGCGGGGTCGGCTGTGGGGTGCTGGCAACCCCGCAGGCCGATGGCAGCGTGGCCATCGCCGGTGATCCCGATCACCCGGCCAATTTCGGCCGGTTGTGTTCCAAGGGGTCGGCGCTGGGTGAGACGCTGTCGCTGGATGGACGCCTGCTCTATCCAGAAAGTGATGGCGCCAGAGTCACTTGGGACGAAGCGCTGGAGCGGGTTGCCAGCACCTTCAAGCGAGCCATTACCGAATTCGGACCCAATTCGGTGGCGTTTTATGGCTCTGGTCAGCTGCTGACCGAAGACTATTACGTGGCCAACAAGCTGATGAAGGGCTTCATCGGCAGCGGCAATATGGACACCAATTCGCGGCTATGCATGGCCTCCTCGGTCGCCGGCCACAAGCGCGCCTTCGGCTCAGACACCGTGCCGGGGAATTACGAGGATCTCGAGCTGGCCGACCTGATTGTGCTGGTGGGGTCCAATCTGGGCTGGTGCCACCCAGTGCTCTATCAGCGCATCGTCAAGGCCAAGGCCGAGCGCCCCGATATGCGGATTGTGCTGATCGACCCGCGCCGCACGGTCAGCGCCGATATTGCCGATCTGCACCTGCCTTTGCAGTCGGATGGCGACGCCGCCCTGTTTGTCGGCCTGCTTGCCCATCTGGCCAATGCTGGCGTCACGGCGCCCGGTTTCATCGCCGACCACACCAGCGGCGTCGACGCGGCCTTGCTGGTGGCCGAGGACTGGACTGTCGCGCGGGTTGCCACGGCCACCGGGGTGCCTGAACACGCCATTGCTCTGTTCTACGACTGGTTCGCGCGGACCGAGAAGACCGTCACGGTCTATTCGCAGGGTGTCAATCAGTCGGCGGCTGGCACCGACAAGGTCAATGCCATCGTCAATTGCCATCTGCTGACCGGTCGTATTGGCCGACCCGGCATGGGCCCCTTCTCGGTCACGGGTCAGCCCAATGCCATGGGTGGTCGCGAAGTGGGTGGACTGGCCAATACGCTGGCCGCCCATATGGATTTCAGCCCGGAAGCGATTGACCGCGTCGGCCGGTTCTGGCGCAGCGACAGCATTGCAACCGAGCCTGGGCTCAAGGCCGTCGACCTGTTCACTGCCATGGGGCGCGGGGAGATCAAGGCGATCTGGATCATGGCAACCAATCCGGTGGATTCCATGCCCGAAGCGGACATGGTCAAAGCAGCTCTGGCCGCCTGCCCCTTCGTTGTGGTCTCCGACATGTCGGCGCGTACCGATACCGGCGTCACGGCCCATGTTCGCCTGCCCGCAGCGGGTTGGGGCGAAAAGGATGGCACAGTCACCAATTCGGAACGCCGCATCTCACGCCAGCGCCCCTTCCTCGCCCTGCCCGGCGAGGCCCGCCCCGACTGGTGGATCGTCAGCGAGGTGGCTAGGCGGATGGGGTTTGGCGATGCCTTTGGCTATGCCAGCCCAGCCGATATTTTTGCCGAGCACTCAGCCCTGACCGGCTTTGAAAATGATGGCAGCCGCGATCTTGATCTGTCCGGTCTGATCGAGGCCGATTATGCCAGTCTGGCGCCGACACAATGGCCTGTGCGGCGGGCGTCACGCGCCCGCATGTTTGGTGATGGCCGGTTCTTTACGCCAGACCGGAAGGCGCGCTTTGTGCCCGTCCTGCCGCCACCGCCCTTCGCCCCGGCCCCGGGCCGCTTCATATTCAATACCGGGCGGGTCCGGGATCACTGGCACACCATGACTCGCACCGGCAAAACCCCGCGCCTGTCTGCGCACTACGCCGAACCGTTTGTCGAAATCCACCCCGCTGACGCCGACCGGCTCAACATCGCCCGGGCCAGTCTGGTGCGCCTGTCCAATCGGCACGGTAGCGTCGTCGTGCGCGCATTGGTGACCGACCGGCAGCGGCGTGGCCATTTGTTTAGCCCTATGCACTGGACCGATCAATTTGCCTCCAATGGCAGGATCGATGCGCTGGTCACGGCCAAGGTCGATCCATTCTCGTCCCAGCCTGCCCTGAAGATGGCCGAGGTCGAGGCCGAACCGGTCAATGCCGCGCTGTTCGGCTTCTTTGTGTCGGCTCAGCGTCCTGCGCTGGACAGCGCCTATTGGGCCGTGGCGGAGGCTGTCGGCGGGATGCGGGGCGAGCTGGCCTGGTTCGAGCAACCCGCCGATTGGGATCACTGGCTACGATCTGCCTTTGCGCTGCCGCAAGCCGCGCGCATCCATTCGATGCTCGATAGTGGCTCGGGTCGTCGAAGTTTTGTCGTGCTCGAACAGGGGCAGCTCGTCGTGGCGCTCTACACCGCCCCCGAGCCGGTTGCCGTGTCGCGGCAATGGGCAGTGGGTCTTTTGTCAGCCCAGGGGTTGAGCGCCTCAACGGTCCTTGCAGGCCGACCAGGCGCCGACATGCCCGATAGCGGGGCCATTGTCTGCTCGTGTTTTTCGGTGGGGGTCAACACCATTACCGCCGCGGTCACCGCTCAGGGCTGCAGCACCGTCGAGGCTGTCGGCGCATGCACCAAGGCTGGCACCAATTGCGGCTCCTGCCGCGCTGAAATCAGGGGGATCATCGATGCGCATCGTCTCGCAGCAGCCGAATAGGGCACGTATTGCGCCACTGGCCGTATTGCCGGTCTTCTTCGACCTGATCGACAAACGGGTGATCGCCATTGGCGGGTCGGAGCCAGCAAGCTGGAAAATCGAACTGCTGGCTGCCGCTGGCGCCCATGTGCAGGTGCTGGCGCCTGTGGAGAGCTGGTGCGATGAGCTGGTGGCACTGGCCGAGACCAGCCGCACAGCCGGCACGATCAGCCTCGTTGATTGCCACTGGGCCCCTTCAGATATGTCCGGCGCCGCGCTCGCGGTCGCCGACATCGAGGACGATGCCGAAGCCGCTGCCTTTGTTGAGGCGGCACAGCGCCAGGGTGTTCCTTACAATGTCATCGACCGCCCGGCATATTGCCAGTTCCAGTTTGGCTCGATCGTCAATCGCTCGCCGGTGGTGGTGGGCATTTCCACGGCAGGTGCAGCCCCCATTCTGGGGCAGGCCGTGCGTCGCCGCATCGAAACGCTGCTGCCTGCCACACTGACCGACTGGGCGCAGTTGGCGCAACGCGTACGCGGTGCCGTCATGGCACGGCTTGAAGCAGGCCCTAAGCGCCGCGCCTTCTGGGAGCGACTGGCCGAGCGGGCCTTTGGCGACACCCCGCCTACAGCTGCCGATGGCGATATTGAACGCAACAATGCCAATCCAATCCCTGGTCGTGTCACGCTGGTCGGCGCCGGCCCCGGCGATGCGGACCTGTTGACGATCAAGGCCGTCCGCGCGCTGCAATCGGCCGATGTTATCCTGTTTGACGATCTGGTGTCCGCCGAAGTGCTTGAACTGGCACGCCGCGAGGCCAAGCGCATGTTGGTGGGCAAGCGCGCTGCGCGCGAAAGCTGCAAGCAGGAAGACATCAACGCAATGATGCTGGGTCTGGCGCAACAGGGCATGCATGTGGTGCGGCTGAAATCGGGAGATCCGATGATCTTCGGCCGCGCCGGTGAAGAGATAGAAATGCTGGAGCGCCACGGTATCGCGGTCTCGGTTGTTCCCGGCATCACGGCCGCGCTGGCACTGGCCAGTCGCCTCGGGCTATCGCTGACCCACCGCGATCATGCGCAATCGGTGCACTTCGTCACCGGCCATTCACGTCAGGGCGTATTGCCCGACACACTGAACTGGAGGGCGTTGTCTGATCCGGCTACCACCAGCGTCTACTATATGAGCCGCCGCACCCTGCCCCAGATTGTCGCCCAGCTACAGGCCCAAGGCATGAGCCTGAGCACGCCAGCGATCATCGCTGGCAATGTGGGTCGGGCCGATGAGCAGGTCTGGCGTGGCACCATTGGTGAAGCGATTGCCGCTGTCACCGCCTTCCCACTATCCGCGCCCACGATCTTTGCTGTGGGCAACGCACTGCAGATGCGCGCGGTCGCGAACCCGGCTCTGGCGGTGAGTGCCTGACACGCAGACAGAACCGGTGTGACCTCGGCTCGTGTCTGGTTTTGCCGAAAGGGCGTCCCCCGTCCTTCGGCGGTCCCCGGATAGCATCCGGGGACCACTCTCAAACCGGCTTTGTGCCCGTCTGCGCATCCCTCGAGGATGCCTTACAGTTCGGGATTAATTACCCAGCGGGATATGCCCAATACCCTTGAGAGCGATCTCATCGAGGCTCTCATCATAGCCCGCATCGGCATAGCGCATGACGCCGAGCGCGGTGTCATTGGTCAGCGCATGGTCGAGCCGTTCATCACCACCGGGCGTACCGTCCGCGATCACCGTGACCCCGGCCGAAGTCATGTAGCCGGCATAGCCACCACCGCCGGAATGGACGACGACGAGATCGGCCATGGAGGAGCAGAGCAGCATGGCGTCAAGCAGCGGCCAGTCGGCGATGGCGTCCGAACCGTCCTGCATGTTCTCGGTCATGATATTGGGGTGGGCCATGGCCCCGGCATCGAGGTGATCGCGGCTGAAGGCGATCGGACCGGCCAATGTACCGTCGGCCACCATGGTGTTGACGGCCCGGGCCAGATCGGTGCGCTCACCATGGCCGAGCCAGGCGATGCGGGCGGGGAGACCTTCGAACGGAACATGTTCGCGGGCCAGCGCGATCCAGTTGGTGACGATCCTGTTGTCGGGGAACATTTCGAGCAGTTTGTCGTCAATCTTGGCGATATCGGCGGGGTCGCCTGACAAGGCCATCCAGCGGAATGGGCCGATGGCACGGGCGAACAGCGGGCGCAGATAGGCTTCGGTGAAAATCTTGATGTCGAAGGCATTCTCGACCCCGCCCGCTTTGGCGTGGGTGCGGATCAGATTGCCATTGTCGAATACCTCGGCCCCAGCCTGCTGGAAAGCCAGCATGGCGCGGACGTGATCGACGATGGAGGCCTGACTGGCCGCCATCAACTGGCCGGGCCCTTCGACGCGCAGGCGTTTGACCTCGGCCATGCTCATGCCCTTGGGGACATAGCCATAGACCAGATCGTGGGCGGAGGTCTGGTCGGTGACGATATCGGGGACGATGCCGCGGCGGGCGATTTCGGGGTAGATTTCGGCGGCATTGCCGACCAGACCAATCGAGGTGGCGCGCTTTTCGGCAACGGCCTTGTCGATCATTGCCAGCGCCGTATCGAGGTCGGGCGCGATGGCTTCGAGATAGCCGATTTCCTGGCGCTTGGCCGCCCGGTCGGCGTCGACATCAACGCAGAGGATCGCCGCGCCCGCCATGCGACCGGCCAAAGGCTGGGCGCCGCCCATGCCGCCCAGGCCAGCGGTCAGGATGAAGCGGCCGGCGAGCGTGCCACCGAAGCGGTTTTCGGCGATGCGCATGAAAATCTCGTAGGTGCCCTGAATGACGCCCTGACTGCCGATATATTGCCAGGCGCCTGCCGTCAGACCGCCCCAGCAGATCAGGCCCTTCTGCTCGAGTTCGTAGAACACTTCGGCCCTGGCCCATTGCCCGACAATGTTGCAATTGGCCATGATGACCAGCGGCGCCTTGGCGTGGGTCTTGAGCAGGCCAATGGGTTTGCCGGACTGGATGATCAGGGTCTGATCTTCGTCCATTTCCAGCAGCGTCTTGACGATGGCCTTGTGGCTGGCCCAGTTGCGGGCGGCCTTGCCCAGCGCCGCATAGACAATCAGCTCATCGGGGTTTTCGCCGACGCTGAGCACGTTCTCCAGCAGCCGCAGCAGCGCTTCCTGACGCCAGCCTTTGGCGCGCAGTTCAGGACCGCCGGGGATGGGAAAGTCTGGATGGCGTGGGTTTGGTGTGGGCATTTCTTGGTCTTTCGTCTGAACCTGCAAAAACTCGGTGTCATTCCGGCGCAGGCCCGAATCCATCCCGAAGATCATGGGCGCGGCAGCATCTCGGGATGGACCCCGGCCTGCGCAGGGTGACACCGTAAATGGGACTAGTTCTGCGCAAGCGCATAGCTGGCCAGATCGATCCCCATGCGCTCCTCGACAAAGGGATAGACAGTGGGATCGAGCACGGAGGAGCTGAGCGGAATGACGGTCTTGGGGACGTGCAGCACGAAGATCTGCATGCCGATTTCGAGCTGGCCAACGCTGAGCGGTTCG
The DNA here is from genome assembly GCF_055808475.1 of Devosia sp. J2-20. Classification (NCBI taxonomy): domain Bacteria; kingdom Pseudomonadati; phylum Pseudomonadota; class Alphaproteobacteria; order Hyphomicrobiales; family Devosiaceae; genus Devosia; species Devosia sp. J2-20. Next base: position 2,609,880 of record NZ_CM147870.1, read on the forward strand.
CCATCGCTTGAGAGCGTGGTCAGCACATCGGGGAAGGTCGCCCGCCGGGTGCCGGACCTGTCGTCCACCGCCATATATTCATTCATCACATGCAGCACATCGCCCGATGCCAGGGTGACCGTGCCGATGTCGAAGGCTTCCCTGGTGTAGACCACCGATTTGTCGGTGATCCGTCCCTCGCAGAGGATGGTGCCGCCTGTGGTTTTGGCGATGGTTTCGATGATGGCGGTGCCGCCCTTGCCCTGCGCCGCGAGGATGGCTTCGCCCAGCTTGAGTGCCAGCGAAATGCCGCCGAGGGCTGCGTGGCGTTGTACATAGCTGGCGCGCAGCGGATTGCGGCAGGAGGCAATGAAGCCGCCGGACATGTCGGCAGCAGTGCGCAGGATGGGCGAGACTTTGGCCGTCGCGCCACGTGTTACCAGTTCGATATAGCGGTTCTCGTCGCGATTGCCGCCCACGGCGGTCTGGATCATCTGCTCGGGGGAGCCAGCCATGCCGATCGAGCCCATATCGCCCGTGGGATGAGCGCGAATATCGCCGACAGCGTCGACCACCCTGGTGCCCAGTATGGCCGATGGCAGCCAGCCATTGAGGGTTGATGACTTGCCGTTCTGCCCGACCATCAGCCCGCTGAGTTTTTCGCCCAGCGCGTCCTGCAGCAATTGCACGGCTTTGACATAGTCGACGCCCTGCATTTCCCATGGCGTGGTGGAGGCTGGAGCGCCAATGGCGGCTGCGGTGGCCACCCAGTCATCGGCATTGAGCTCTTCAATGCTGACCAGCTCGGGCTTGCCGACCGAGACCGCGGCGTGCCCAAGCATGCGGCCATGATCGGCCCAGCCACCACCGCCAGCGGCGTAGACTGAACCGCCCAGAACGGCTGCTTCGACATCCTTTTCGGTGAGAATACGGCCCATCAAATGTCCTCTTGCAGTTTGGTGTCGAGCGCCATGACGGCATCCAGCAGGACGGCCGCGCCCAGCGCGATATCTTCAGCGGTGGCCAATTCATCGGGGGCGTGGCTGCGACCATCGACGCAGGGCACAAAGATCATGGCTGCCTTGGTGATTCGCGCCATCCAGGCGGTATCGTGCCCTGCCCCCGAGGCCATGCGGCGGTGGCTGGCGCCAGCGGTTTCACAGGCGGCATCGAGCACGTCGAGCAGGTCGGCATCGCCGGGCGTCGGCAGATTGTCCGAGACAATTCGGGGCGCCGAAACCGCCACGCCAGTCTTGGAAGCAATCGCCCCGACGCCATTGTCGAGTTCATCAACGAAGCGCTCCATATCCTCGCGCCGTTCGGCACGCGCATCGATCAGCATGCGCACCCTGGCGGGCACGACATTGGCCGCGTTGGGGGTCATTTCGAATTCGCCGACCGTCGCGGCGAAATGGGCTTCGCCGCTGGCCAGCGCCTTGGCGAGTTCCTCGACACCCAATGCGATCCAGGCTGCGGTGGTCAGCGCGTCCTTGCGTGCGCCCATGGGGGTGGTGCCCGCATGGTCAGCGCGGCCTTCAACGATGATTTCAATACGGGTGATGCCGGCAATGGCCGTGACCACACCGATATCGATTTTCTCATTTTGCAGCACGGGGCCCTGCTCGATATGCAGTTCGAGGAAGGCCTTGATGTCGTCGCGCTCGGCGCTGTGCAGCGGGTGGCCGCCGACATCGGCAATAGCCTGTTCGAGCGTTAGTTCACCGGCCACGCGCTGCAGCCACTCAGGCGGTCGCGAGCCGCTCATGCCGCGACTGCCGATGCAGGAGACCCCAAAGATCGAGACCTCTTCGGCGAGGAAATCTGCTACTTCAAGTGTATGATCAAGAACAGTGCCCTGATCCCGCAGCGCCCGGACCACTTCGAGGGCGGCAATCACCCCGGCAATGCCGTCAAAGCGGCCACCATCGGGCACGGTGTCGGAATGCGAGCCGAGCATGATGGTGCCCAGATCGGGATGGGCGCCGGGAATGGTGCCGATCAGATTGCCCGCCGCGTCGATCTGGGTCACGGCCCCGGCGTCGCGCATGGCCTGTTCCAGCCATTTGCGGCCCTCAAAGAATTTCGGGGTAAATGCGCGCCGCGTATAGGGGCGATCCGGTTCGGTGATACCGGCCAGCGCGTCGATATCGTCGGCAATGCGCCGGGCGCGAATGGTGGAATTGGTATTCATGACAGCGGTTGCTCCCGTCCGGTGGATGCTCCACCCCCACCCTTGGTCCCTCCCCACAAGGGGGAGGGAGACGATGGGTGCGCGTTCAGGAGCAAAATTATCGGTTTCTCGCAGGATGTGCTTCCCTCCCCCTTGTGGGGAGGGAGTGAGGGTGGGGGGCCGCTCACGCGCCCACCTCCGGCCGCACGAAACGTCCGAAACCCGGTTCACCAACATTGGTGCCGTCAAAGACCTGCTGGCCGCGCAGATAGGTCAGGCCGACCGTCCAGGGCAGCTCGATGCCGTTATAGGGCGACCAGCCCACCACGTTGTGCCCGCTCTCGGCAGCGTCGTAGCGTTTGGGGCGCGGGAACAGCACGGTGATATCGGCATCCTTGCCGGCACTGAGCGCGCCTTTTGCATGGTCGATGCGGAAGTGTTTTGCCGGGTTTTCGGCCATCAGCTTTGCGGCCCAGGTCAGCGGGATATCGCGCTCCAAGGCGCCCTTGATGAACAGCGGCACCATGACCTCAAGGCCCGGTACGCCTGAGGCATTGGCCAGCATGTCGGGGTTGGTCTTGCGGTTTTCCGACCAGCTCACATGGTCGGTCGAGACCATGGTGACATTACCGGCCCGCACATGCTCCCAGAGCTCTTCAACCTCGGCGCGCAGACGGATGGGCGGGTTGATCTTGGCCTTGCCGCCGAGCCGGGCGACATCGTTTTCCTCGTCCAGCGTCAGATAATGGATGCAGCATTCGATGGTGGCTGCAAACCCCTGCTCGCGATAGGACCGGGCAATGTCGTAGCCCCGGCCGAGCGAGCAATGCACAACATGGGCCGGGCAACTGGTGGCGGCACCGGTTTCATAGATTTGCAGGCTGGCCAGCAATTCGGTCAGCGGTGGGCGGCTCAGGCCATGGGCGCGAAAATCAGTGATGCCCAGCGCCTTGACCCTGGCCATTGCCGCGCGCACGGCCTCGTCATCTTCGTTATGGACGCCTGCAGTCAGTCCGGTGGGCGCAATCGCCGCGAAGCACTCCTCGAGCAAAGCAGCGGGGATACGCGGGAAGCGGACCGGATCGGTGCCGAAGGTGGAGAACTTGAAGGCGGCCACTCCGGCCGCGACCTGTTCGGCGATGCGGCTGGCGCCTTCCTCGGGCACCACGGTGCCATAGAGCGCGAAATCCACCCGGGCCTGCGGTTGGGCGTGAGCCACCTTGCTGCGCACGGCATCAGCCGAGGCGACCAGATTGCCCTCGTCATAGGGCATATCGACAATGGTGGTGACGCCGCCGGCAGCGGCCGAGCGGGTGGACCAGATGAAGTCTTCCTGATCGCGCTGGCTGAGCGAATGGGTCTGGGCGTCGATGGCGCCGGGCAGGATCAGCGCGTCGCCCAATTCATGGCGTTCATGAGCATGGGGCGGCGTGCCTTCGCCGACATGGACGATCTTGCCGTCGCGTATCGCGACGTAGCCATGGTCGAGTATCAGATCTGGCAGCACAACAGTGCCCGCCAGGACGAGATCGAAGTCAGACATGGTTCAGCCCCCAGCTGTATCATGATGTGGCCGCCGCCCGGCCCAATTGCCCGGTACTGGCCATCAAAAAGCGTTCCAGCGCTGACAGGCCATCATAAATTAACACGGCCAGCACCCCAACGATCAGCCCGCCCTGCAAGACAAAGGCGGTGTTGCTCGAAAGCAGGCCAGCAATGATGACCTCCCCCAAGGTCCGTGCAGCGACGGTCGAGCCAATGGTAGCGGTGGCCAGCGAAATGACCACGGAAAGTCGAATACCGGCCAGAATGACGGGTAGCGCCAGCGGCAGTTCGACCTTGAGCAAGCGTTGCCAGCCGGTCATGCCCATGCCCTTGGCCGCGTCGGTCACCGCGGGTGGAAGATTGGTCAGGCCGGTCAGCGTATTCTCGAAAATGGGCAGCAGACCGTAGAGAAACAGCGCCACCAGGGTTGGGGCGGTGCCGAAGCCCAGCATGGGCACCGCCAGCGCCAGCACGGCCACGGGCGGAAAGGTCTGCCCGACATTGGCGAGACTGCGCGACAGCGGCAGGAATTCGGCGCCAAACGGCCGGGTTACGATGATGGCCAGGCCCACCGCGATGATGGTGGAGGCTGCGGTCGCGGCGGCCACGATGGCCAGGTGATTGAGGGTGATGTCGAGCAGGCTGCCCTGATTGTAGATGGCGGGCTGGCTGTTTTTGGTGAACAGGCTGAAGAAGCCGCTGAACAGCTCGGGGCTGGCCAGAAACAGGCCCAGCACCAGAAACGCCAGCAGTCGGAGGAGATTGCCGGTGGTCATTGTGGCCGCGCCGCCAGTTTGGCCAGCGCGTCCAGCGTGACCTGACCGACAATCTGGCCATCGCGCTGCACGGGCAATGCCGGGCGGGCGGACCAGAGCAGCTCGGCATAGGCATCACGCAGGGAAGCTTCGGCCGCGATGGGGTCGCCGCTGGCCTCGCCGGGCTCAATGTGATCGGCAACCCTGGACAGCGAGAGCAGGCGGAAGGGACGCTCGCTGGTGCCGATCAGTTCGGCGACAAAGGGCGTTGCAGGATTGGCGATGATCTCGGCGGGCGCTGCGCATTGCAGCAGCTTGCCCTCGTCCATCACCGCGATGGTGTGGCCGAGGTGAATGGCCTCTTCCATGTCGTGGGTAACCAGCACGACCGTGGTGCCGAATTTGCGCTGAATGGCCAGCAAATCTTCCTGTGCCTTGGCGCGGATCACCGGATCAAGTGCGCCATAGGGCTCGTCCATCAGCAGGATATTGGGCTCGGCCGCCAAAGCACGGGCTACGCCAACGCGCTGCTGCTGGCCGCCGCTGAGCTCGTGCGGAAGCCGATCGCGGAACTGGCCGGGATCGAGCTGGAACAGCGCCATCAGTTCGTCGACGCGGCGGGCGATGCGCGCCTTGTCCCAGCCGACCAGCTTGGGCACGGTGGCAATGTTCTGGCCCACGGTACGGTGGGGAAACAGGCCATGCCCTTGAATGGCGTAGCCGATGCGACGGCGCAGTTCATAGGCTGGGATATCGGCGATATCCTGACCATCGATGCGCACTGTGCCCGAAGTGGGCGTCACCAGCTTGTTGATCATGCGCATCAGCGTGGTCTTGCCCGAGCCCGAGGTGCCGACCACCACGCAAATGGTGTGGGGTTGAATGGTCAGCGTGACATGATCCACCACCACGGTGCCATCATAGCTTTTGGTGAGGTCGTCGATCTCAATCATGAGCGCTTCCCCTCGCGCGCGGTCATTTCCACCAGGGCGTCGAGCACCACTGCGGCGGCAAAAGCCAGGGCGACCGTCGGCACAGCCCCCAGCAACACCAGATCCATGGCCGTCTGGCCAATGCCCTGAAACACAAAGACGCCAAAGCCGCCGCCGCCGATCAGCGCGGCGATGGTGGTCAGGCCGATATTCTGCACCAGCACGATACGGATGCCGGTCAGGATCACCGGGAAGGCGAGTGGCAGTTCAACCGCTCTGAGGCGCTGGAAATCGGTCATGCCCATGCCGCGCGCCGCATCGATGGCTGCCGGCGAGACGCTTTGCAGGCCCACCACGGTGTTGGAGACGATGGGCAGCAGCGAATAAGCGAACAGCGCGACTAGAGCAGGCGCCGTGCCGATGCCCGAAATGCCGATGGCCGATGCGCCGGGGATGTTGGCGGCAATCCAGGCCAGTGGGGCGATAAGAAGGCCAAACAGGGCAATTGAGGGAATGGTCTGGACGATGTTGAGCACATTGAGCACGCCGGCGCGCAGGGGTTTGACCTTGTAGCAAACAATGCCCAGCGGCAGGCCGACCAGCGTGGCAATGGCGACCGAGCCGAAGGCCAGCACCAGATGGGTGTGCGCTTCAGACCAGAAGGCCGGGGCGCGATTGGCATATTCCTTGAGCATGGAAAGCTGATCCCAGCCGCCGCTCCACAACAGCAGCGCCATAGCTGCCGCCACCGCGATCAGAATGGCGATGCGTGTCAGGGGCTTGAAGGCCAGCCGAGGTCAGGGCGTCGGTTTCCAGCAAGGCGAAGGCGAAGACCAGCAGCCAGAACCCCGCGCCGGGCGAGACGCGTGCGAAGGTGTTGCCCTCGGGCGTCAAAAAGGCCGCTGACTGGCCCATCAGGACGAACAGCACGGCGAGGACGGAAAACCCGACGATCAGCTTGGTCAGCGGGGCAAGGCGCAATAGAGCTACACCGAAACCGGCAAGCAATGTGAGTGTGAGCAGCGCGGAAAACTGGCCCGGCAGCGCCTCAAACAGTCCCTTGGTTTCGCCGAGCACGATCCGGTTGGCGCGGAACAGGGCGAAGGGTAGCGCGGCGCCTGCGGCGGCAATCAGGGCGATCATGACGCCGAGCTTGTCGAGCGCGAACCAAACGGGTCGCGTGGCGGCAGCGGGAGTGTCGGCTATGCTCATGCTGGCTCCAGAACGGTCAGTAGATGCTTCGCCTTGAAAGGGCCCCTACTCCGCCGGAGCAAGGAATGGGGTGAGCGCGTTGCCCTCACCCCGGTTCGGCCTACTGCAGGAAACCGCCCTGGGTCAGATAGTCGGTTGCCACGGCGGCAGAGGCTTCGCCACCGACCTGCACGCGACCATTGAGGTCCTGGAGCACTTCGAGCGTCAGGCCTTCAAAGACGGGCTTGAGCAGTTCTTCGATCTGCGGGTATTCCGCCAACACGTCAGCGCGGATGATCGGCGAAGGCTGATAGACGGGCTGCACACCCTTGTCGTCCTCGAGCACCTTGAGGCCGGACGGGGCAATGCCGCCATCGGTGCCATAGACCATGGCGGCATTGACGCCATTGGTCTGCTGGGCGGCAGCGGCAATGGTGGCCGCGGTGTCGCCACCCGACAGGGTGATGAGCTGATCAGGGGTCAAGGAGAAGCCATAGACTTCCTGGAATTTTGGCAGCGCGGCAGGCGAATTGACGAACTCGGCCGATGCGGCAAGCTTGACCTCGCCACCGCCAGCAACCCAGGCGCCGAATTCGCTGAAGGTGTCCAGGCTATTGGCTTCGGCAACGTCGGACCGGATGGCCACGGCCCAGGTGTTATTGGCGGGCGATGGCGTCAGCCAGACGATATTGTTGGCCTCAAAATCGAGCTTGGCGGCTTCGGCATAAGCCAGTGCAGCGTCGTTCCAGAGCGGATCATCGGCCTTTTCGAAGAAGAAGGCGGCGTTGCCGGTATATTCGGGGTAGATGTCGATCTCGCCCGCGGTGATGGCCTGACGCACAATGGGCGTGCCACCAAGCTGGATGCGGTCTTCGACGGCAATGTCGTTGGCCTCAAGTACCTGCTTGATGATGTTGCCCAGAACGCCACCTTCAGTGTCGATCTTGGACGATACAACCACTTGAGCGTTTGCGGCCGTGACGGAAATGGCGAGCGCAGCGACTGCGCTCAAAAGCGTGGATGTGAGGCGCATTGGTTTCTCCGTTTTCTCCGGGTCTGTTACCCGACTGTCCCTAACGTAGCGTCTTGGTAGAAATGAGCCAGATCGCAAATTCTATTCGACAGGGCCCAGGGCGAAAAACTCGTCCAATTCCATAATCGCTGAGTGAGCGATTAGTTCGTTCATAATTGCGTCAGAACCGAGTGCGTGTTCGACAGCCTCAACTTCGGCCGATAGTGGCCGATCCACCGTGTAGTATTCAGCGTGCTGACGCACGAGCTGGTAGATGATGCCCGGCACATTACCCGGACGGTCGCCCGAGATGTCCATGGCCTGCGCCGCCAGTATGGCTTCGAGTGCTGACAGGCGGTTGAGCGCCATGACCTGGCGCTCAAAGCGTTCCACGACCAGTGGCAGGAAAGCCGCTTCATCCTCCAGCCCACCCGCCACCACCATGGAGTTGGCTGAAATGGGGTTGGTCATGCTCAGCACGCGGGCAAACAGTTCCCCGGCCAGTTTGATGATGGGGCCAAAGCCGGTGGCGATCGATCCGGGCGCCACCAGATTGACCGGCAGGTCACGCCGGCCACCATTGCCCAGCAATACGCAGCGGTTAAATGAATTGCGGGCGATATGGGCCAGCCCCAATTGCGCGGTCTGCATGAAGACCGTCACATCCAGCGGCAGCGAACCGCCAGAGGTCAGCACCTGCCCGCCAGCCACGACCGGATTATCATCCGTCCGACCGGTGGCAGCCAGCAATGTCTTGCCAGCGGAAACCAGGGTTTCAAAGCCGGTGGCAAAAACCTGGCTCATCATGCGCAGGCTAAGCGGATCCTGAATATGGGTGGCATTGGGCCAGTCCCAGCCCATCGCATTGAAATACAGCCAGGCCCCGATCCCCGCCTCGCGTTCGGTTCCAACATGAGCCACCGCTTTCCACGGATCGCGCGACGCGCCGAGCGCCCCTGCCGTGGTCAGGCCGGTCGCCAACATGACACGCACGGTTCTGGCGGCCTCGCGGATGGCGTTGGCGGCCGCGGCATAGCCGACGGCGTTGGTGGAGATCGACGCCAGACTATCGCGTGGCGCCAGTCGAAAGGCGTTCAGACCGGCCTGTGAGAGCGCCTCGGCTGCGGGCAGGCGCTGTCCGTTGAAGGTGGCCTCCCCTGCACCGGTCAGCACCGCACCGATCTGGCCCATCAGGCCGATATCGGCACAGCCGATCGAGCCGGTGCGCCGCACGACCGGCACGACGTCGGTGGACAGCAAAGCAAGATAGGCGTGAACCAGATCGGTGGTGCAGCCAACGCGTCCGGTCAGCGCCATATTGACGCGAATGGCCATTGCGGTGCGGACGATCTCACTGGAAAAGGCATCACCCGTGCCAAAATGGTGCGCGCGCACCAGCCCGAGATTGAACGCATCGAGCTGGTCGGGGGTCCACTCGACATCCTTCATGGCGCCGACGCCGGTGGTGGCTCCATAAACGGCCTGTCCGCCGGCTATTGCGTCTTCGACCACCGTACGGGCGTTTGCCACGCGCACCAGCGCGTCGTCATTGGCAACCAGACGGGCCGAGCGACGGCCAATTCGCGCAATGTCGGCAAAGCTAAGCGGCTTGCCGTTGAGGATGATGGGGTCGCCGCGCACTGTCATGGCCAGATCATTCATGGGGGCACGCTATTGGATAGTCAGCCATGTTGGGATATCCCAATTACTGAACAGGCTATGCGCTCATTCTGTGCACCACCATAGTCTGCTCGAAAGGCAGGCAGATGGACACCGCTACGCTGATCGCCGTCGATTCCGTTCTGCGGACCCGCAGCGTGCGCGGCACCGCCAGAGTGCTGAGCCGGCCCGCGTCCACAATTGCCGCCGCTATCGCCCGCTTTGAAGCAGAAGTCTCGATCGGGCTAATCGAGCGCGCCGGCTCAGGCCTGGTCGCCAGTCTTGAAGCGGTGCGGCTGGAGCCGGCCATCAAACAGGTAGCACAACTGGCGCAGGCCGTGTCGCCGCATCACGCCATCAAGCTCGACGCGCTGGAGCGCTTCATTCAGGTGGCCAGTGTGGGCAGTATCCGGCGCGCGGCACGCACCATGGGGCTGGGACAGCCGCAGCTGACGCGCCAACTGGCACAACTCGAAGCCACGCTGGGCAAGACACTATTGCAGCGCAGCAGTGGCGGCTCGCGACTGACGCCCGAGGGCAAGACCTTTCAGATGCGGGCCGAAGCCCTGCTGGCTGTCTGGCGGGAACTGTCAGGCGCCTCCAATGAGCGGTTTCGCAAGGCGGCAGCAACGGCGCGGCTCGGCTCGGTCATTCCATTGGGCTATGAGAGCGAGATTGCCCGGCAATTGGCCAATCTGGCGGCGCGCTGGCTGGCCGAGCGTCCCCGCGCCCCACTGCTGGTCAGTTCGACCACGGCCGACCAGCTTATGGCGGGTCTCAAGAGCGGCTTGTTCGATGTAGCCTTTCTCGATACCGCACGCCTCCCCGATCTGGATGGCGAGATCGTCGCCACGTCGCCATTGGCGGTGGTCGGCGTCCGCGCGGGGCACACCAGCATTGCCGATGCGCTGTTGGCCGCACCGCTGGCGGTGCCCAGCGCGCGCTCGGGCTTGCGGCAATCAATCAACGAAATTCTTGCGACCTATCTCAGCAACATCGAGCGAGACGCGCTGCAGATGATCGAAATCGACTCCATTCCAGTCATTCTCAATCTGGTGCTGCACCACGGCTTTGTGTCGATCCTGCCCCAGACCTCGGTCAGCCGCATTCGCGAGGATCTGGCGCAACTGGCCCTGCCCCGGCGCCATGACATGAATTTCTGGCTGTGCTGGCCGCGCGATGGTGGCGGGGCCACGCTGGGCGCAGCGCTGATCGCCGCCATCGCCGAGAACCGCTAGCGGTTCACTTCATCCAGAACAGGGGCACCAGATCAGTGGCGATGGGCTCGTTCTGCGCATTGGTCGCCATGATATCGGCCATGTGAGCCCACCAGCGCTGCATCACCGCCGTCGCGGGCAGGTCGGCCATGGTGTGATCCCGGCGCCGCCAGAGCACGCCGAAAAGGGTATTGGTCTCTTCGTCGAGGTGGATCGAATAATCCTTCACCCCGGCCTGGTGCAGCAGATCGACCAGCTCGGGGAAAATCTCGTCGTGCCGCTTCTTGTACTCGGCCGTCTGCCCGGGATTGAGGTGCATCTTGAAGGCATGCTTTTCGTAGTCGCCGTCGGTGATGATCATGCGCGCTGCCTCCACATGCGGAACAGAATGGGCAGCGCGATGACCACGATCAGCAGGCCGCCGATAAAGATCGACATGACGATGCCCGGCACATTGAGCAGGCCAAGACCAAAGGTCACCAGCCCCATGATCAGGGCTGCCAGCACCACGCCGATGATGGACCCTGCGCCGCCCAGAATGGAGACACCGCCCAGCACCACCATGGTGATGGCTTCAAGTTCCCAACCTTCGGCGATGGAAGGCCGGGTAGAGCCCAGGCGGGCGGTGAGCAGAACAGCGGCCACACCGCTCATCAGGCCAGTCAGGCAGAACAGAATGAACTTGATGCGATCAACGCGCACGCCGGAGAACCGCGCGGCAACATCATTATTGCCGATGGCGAAGACGCGACGGCCAAAATTGGTGCGGTGCAGCAGCACCCAGTAGATCACCGCGCAGACCAGAAACAGCACCAGCTCAAACGAGATGACCCAGCCGACATAGCCCTGACCGAACCAGGCAAAGCTCTTGGGATAACCCTTGAAGCTCTGATCGCCCAGAATGATGAAGCTGATGCCGCGAAACAGGCTCATGGTACCGATGGTGACCACGATCGAGGGCAGCTTGAGCTTGGTGACCAGTGCCCCGTTGACCGCACCACAGGCCAGGCCCGCGCCAATACCCACCAGCACCAGAACGGGCGTATCCGCCCCATATTGAAGGGCCAGTCCCATCAGGGTGGAGGCCAGCGAGATGATGGCAGCCACCGACAGATCAATCTCGCCCGAAATGATCAGCAGAGCCATGGCCAGCGCGATCAGTGCCTTCTCGGTGAAGTTGAACGTAAGGTCGCTCAGGCTCCAGGCATTGAGGAAATAGGGCGAGGCAAAGGAATTAACGATGAAGATGACCACGGCCACCAGCACCAGCAGGCTTTCCCAACTGAGCACAGCGGATTTGAGCGGGTTGTCCAGACGGTCTGGCAGTTGGCGGCCAGTCGAAGCAGTGTCGGTCATGCGGCTTCCGCCTTCTTGAGAATGATGCGGCCCTTGCTGGCTTCACCGCGTGCATTGAGCACTACGGCGAGCAGAATGGCGGAGCCAGAAATGGCCATCTGCCAGAACGGGCTGATATTGATCACCGGCAGGGCATTGTTGATCACGCCCAGGAAGATCGCCCCCAGCAGCACGCCGGGCACGGTGCCAATGCCACCGGCAATCGAGACGCCGCCAATCACACAGGCCGCGATGATGGTCAGCTCATAGCCGCCCGCCACTTCGACCGATGCGATGACGTAGCGCGAGATCCACAGATAGCCGCACAGCCCGGCCACGGCGCCAGCAATGGTAAAGGCCAGGAACTTGGTCTTGCCCACATCAATGCCGGTATAGACCGAGGCCGTCGGGTTGACGCCGATGGCATAGAGCGAGCGGCCGAGCGGCGTGCGGGTCATCAGGATGTAGAACAGCACAGCAGTGACAATGGCGAACCAGCTCAAGACGGGCAGCCCCAGGAAAATCACGCGCTGCAGTCCGATAAAGTCCGGGCTCATCTGCGCCGCGTTCACCCAGGCGCCGCCCGAGATGACGAACACCAGACCACGGAAGATGGTCAGCGTGCCCAGCGTCACCACGATGGGCGGAATATTGAGCCGCCAGACCAGCACGCCATTGAAGGCCCCCAACCCTGCCCCGACCACAAGGCTGAGCGCCATGAGCAAGGGGATCGGCACTTGAGGGAAAGCAGCATTGATCATGGCGACGACCATGCCGGTCAGTGCCAGATTGGAAGCCATGGAGAGGTCGATCGATCGGGTCAGAATGACCGCCATCTGCCCCAGAGCCAGCATCATCAGGATGGAGGTGTCGTTGAAAATGGTCAGCAGATTGCTCGGCTGTGAAAAACGCGAAAAGCGCAGCGTGACCATCACGATGACCAGCAGAATGGCGAGCGCCAGCCAGACTTCGCGGTGTTTCATAAGGCGGTTCATGCTGCCTGCTCCTCGACGATACCGGCAGCCAGTCGCACCAGCGTCTCGGGCTTGAGGTTGTTGTTTTCAATGGTGTCGACCATGCGCCCCTCGCGCATCACCACGATGCGGTCGCTCATGCCGATCACCTCGGGCAGCTCGGACGAGACCATGATGACGCTCAGGCCCTGAGCGACCAGCTCGGCCATGAATTCATGCACGGCGGCCTTGGAGCCGATGTCGATGCCCTTGGTGGGTTCATCGAGAATGATCACCTTGGGCTCGGTGGCCAGCCATTTGGCGATCACCACCTTTTGCTGGTTGCCGCCCGAAAGTGTCGACACATTCTGGCTGAGCGAAGAAGCACGCAGATCGAGGCGCTCGGTATAGGTGCGGGCCAGCGCGAACTCTTCAGCCATCCGCAGGAAACCCGATTTACTGGTCTTGCCCAGTGAGGGCAGCGAAACGTTCTTGAAGATCGGCTCGCCGGTGATGACACCCTGCTTGCCGCGCTCTTCGGGCACATAGACGATGCCAGCTTCAACGGCGTCAGCAGCGGATTTGGGCGTTATGGTCCGCCCGTTGAGCTCGAGCGTGCCGGAGGAGGTCTGGGTCATGCCGAACACGGCCTGCATCACCTCGGAGCGACCCGCGCCGACCAGACCATAAAAGCCCAGGATTTCGCCCTTGCGGACGGAAAACGAAATGTCGTCAAATTCGGTTGGGTGGCTCAGTCCCTTGGCCTGCAGCACCACCTCGCCAATATCGGCATGGCGGGCGGGAAAGATGCCTTCAACCGGGCGGCCAACCATGAGCTGGACGATTTCGCTCTGGCTGGTGTCCTCGATCAACCCCTTGCCCACCTGCTCGCCATCGCGGAACACGGTGAAGCGGTCGGCGATGCGGTAGATCTCGTCGAACTTGTGGCTGATGAACAGAATGGCTTTGCCATCTTCCTTGAGCAGTTCGATGAGCACATAGAGCTCTTCGATTTCCTTCTGGCTGAGAGCGGCAGTCGGCTCATCCATGATGACCACGCGGGCATCAATCGAGAGCGCGCGCGCCACGGCAACCAGATGTTTTTTGGCGATGCCCAATTCCTTGAGCTTGATATCGGGGTCGATGCCGGCAGCCATGGAGTCCAGCGTCTCTTTGGCCTCGGCGCGCATGGTGCGCCAGTCGATCATCCCAAAACGATTGGTTGGTGCATGGCCCAGATAGATATTCTCCGCGACCGTCATTTCGTCAAACAGCACGGTTTCCTGATGAATGGCGGTGATACCGACGGCGGAGGCCGAGTGGGCGGTGGGCAGGCTGACGATTTCGCCACCAACACGGATTTCACCAGCGTCAGGCTGGTAGATGCCAGTCAAAGTCTTGACCAGTGTGGATTTGCCCGCACCATTTTCGCCAATCAGCGCAGTCACCTGGCCGGGATAGAGCTCCAGCGACACTTCGTTGAGCGCCTTGACACCGGGAAAGCTCTTGGAAATGCCGGTCAGGGTCAGAATTGGGTCGGTCATGGGGGCTGTCCGCTATAAGTGCCCCTGCCCGGCTAGACCCGAACAGATCAGCCGGAGAAGGGAGACATCCCGGCGCCGAGGCGCCGGGATACTAGGATCAATAGATCTTGGAGAATTCTTCGATGTTGGACGCATCGAATGTGAACGGGGCAGCCATGGCGCCCGAAGCAGTATCGTCCAGAGTCAGCTCGCCCATGCGACCCATTGACAGGGTTGCGCCGGGACCGGCTTCAGCACCTTCAACCAGATCATTGGCCAGCATCACTGCCGAGTAGCCCAGATCGATCGGGTTCCACAGGGCAACGGCCTGCGAAGCGCCATTGTCGATGAACTGCTTGAACTCGGATGGCAGTGCCAGGCCGGTCACGTTCACCTTGCCGATCAGATCCTGATCGGTGACGACCTGTGCGGCAGCCACGACACCAACAGTGGTTGGGGCAATGATGGCCTTGAGGTCAGGATAGGACGCGATCAGGCCCTTGGCTTCGTCGGTCGACTTGACCGAGTCATCATCGCCATAGACGACTGCCACGAGATTGATATTGGCAAACTTCTCTGGCAGCGCAGCCTTGGCGGCGTCGATCCAGGCGTTCTGGTTGGTTGCAGTGGATGCAGCCGAGAGAATGGCAACATCGCCACCGTCTGGCAGATAGTCAGCAGCCAGCTTGATGATGGTTTCGCCGATCAGATTGGTTTCCGATGGGTTCAGGTGCAACTGACGGCCTTCAGGCGCAACGCCCGAGTCCCAGCTGATCACCTTGATGCCGCGTTCCATGGCCTTCTGCAGCGCAGGCACCAGGGCGTCAGGATCGTTGGCCGAGATGGCAATGGCGTCGACCTGCTGTGCGATCAGCGAGTTGATCACTTCGATCTGGGCTTCGGCAGTTGCCGAGGTCGGGCCGGTATAGATGACTTCAACGTCACCGAGTTCAGCGGCAGCTTCCTGTGCGCCCTTATTGGCGGCATCAAAGAAACCGTTGCCCAGCGACTTCACGACCAGCGCGATGCGGGTCTGGGCGAAGGCCGGGCTGGCGAGCAGCGCGGCGACAGCGGTGGTGGCTGCCAGAACTTTCAAGAACTTCATTGGTATTCCTCCCTGGAATATGGTGGTCGTCTTTGGTCTCAGGCGACTGTGGATTGCTTGTCGGCCTGAGCAGTCGTTTCCGCCACGATGAGCCGCACGCCTGCCGTTTCGAGCATTTGGCGGTCTTCGTCGCGGATGCCGGCGTCGGTGACGACGGCGGCTATTCGGTCGAGGCCGCATAGAATGAGGCTCGATCTGCCCGAAAACTTGGAAGAGTCAGCCAGCACGATCAGCTCGTCGGCCTGCCCGATCAGGCCCAGCTCGGACTGGACGACCATGGGATCGGCCTCCATCAATCCGTGCTCGCCGATGCCCTGGCAGCCAATGAACATGCGCTTGGCGTAAAAATGTGAGGCAACCACGCCGCCAAAGGGCGACAGGATGACGTTCTGCTCGCGATAAACCGTGCCGCCGGGGATGACGACGGAATTGCGCGAGTTGTGGATGAGGTATTCAGCGATTGCAAAGCTGTTGGTGAATACCGATAGCCGGCGCGAAGTCAGGTGATGCACCATCTGGTAAGTGGTGGTGCCGCCATTGATGATGATCGGCTCGCCATCATTGCAGAGCTCGGAGGCGGCGCGGGCAATTGCGCGCTTCTGCTCGATATTGATGGTTTCATTGACCGCAAAGGGGCGCCCCATCAAGGCGGTCTGCTCAGGCGGATTGACCGCCTCGGCACCACCGCGCACGCGCCGCACATCGCCGCGCAGATGCAACGCCGCGATATCCCGGCGAATGGTCGCTTCGGACGAGCCGGTGACCTCACACAGATCAGCGACCGTGGCGACGGCACGCGTCTGCACGGCGGCAATGATCACTCTGTGGCGTTCTGTTTCGTGCAATGCAGCTATCTCCCTCACGCATTTCTTCCCATCGAATTCAATCACTGTCAATCATGAAACCGTCAACTTCAAAAATACGCGAACATTTATGCTTGCTTGTGATTGTTTCTGATTGACGAGCGTGATTGATCATGGCTATGTCCGGCCAATCCTGATTACAGCCAATCTCTGGGAGGAGTCTCATGTCCACCACCGCGCCAAAGCGCCTCGCCAATCTCTGGGATGATGCCAAGGCGGCCGCCATGAGCGAGCCCGAGCGTCTCGTCTACCGCTCCAACTTGCTGGGCAGCGACAAGCGTGTGACCAATTATGGTGGTGGCAACACCTCCTCCAAGATCTTCCAGAAAGACCCGCTGAGCGGCGAAGAAGTCGAAGTGCTCTGGGTCAAGGGCTCGGGTGGCGACAGCGCCTCGATCAAGCTCGACGGGTTCTCGACCCTCTATATGGACAAGCTGCGCGCGCTGAAGGGTCTGTATCGCGGCGTTGAATTCGAAGACGAGATGGTGGGCTATTTGCCCCACGCCACGTTCAATCTGAACCCGCGCGCCGCCTCGATCGATACCCCGCTGCATGCCTATGTGAACCACGCTTACGTGGACCACATGCATCCGGACGCGATCATCGCGATTGCTGCCTCCAAGAATTCCAGAGAATTGACCCAGCAGATCTTTGGCGACACCATTGGCTGGCTGCCCTGGAAGAAGCCCGGCTTCGAGCTGGGCCTGTGGCTGGGCAAATATTGCGAGGAGAACCCCAATTCCAAGGGCGTAATCCTGGAGAGCCACGGCCTGTTCACCTGGGGCGACACGCCCAAGGAATGCTACGAAACCACGCTTCTGATTATCAATCAGGCCATTGAGTGGTTCGAAACCCAGACCGAAGGCAAGACCATTTTTGGAGGCGAAGCCGTCAAGTCGCTGGACGCCGATGCGCGCCGTTCCATTGCCGCCAAGCTGATGCCGAAAATTCGCGGCCTGATCTCGGAAGACAGCCACAAGCTGGGCCATTTCGATGACAGCCCGGCTGTGCTCGAATTCGTCAATTCCAACAATCTGCGACCGCTGGCCGCGCTGGGCACATCCTGCCCTGACCACTTCCTGCGCACCAAGATTCGGCCGCTGGTGATCGAGTTTGATCCCGCCAATCCCGATGTCGACGCCGTGGTTGCCAAGATCCCCGCGGACATCGCCGCCTATCGCGTCGACTACCAAGCCTATTACGACCGCTGCAAGCACGACAATTCACCAGCCGTGCGCGATCCGAACGCTGTCGTTTACCTGATGCCGGGCGTGGGCATGTTCACCTTCGCCAAGGACAAGGCGACGGCCCGCATTTCCGGCGAGTTCTATGTCAACGCCATCAATGTGATGCGCGGCTCCTCGACCGTGAGCGAATATCAGGGTCTGCCTGAGCAGGAAGCCTTCGACATCGAATACTGGCTGCTTGAAGAGGCCAAGCTGGCCCGTATGCCCAAGCCAAAGTCGCTGGCCGGCAAGATTGCCGTGGTGACCGGTGGTGCCGGCGGTATCGGCAAGGCCACCGCCGTGCGTCTGCTGCGTGAAGGCGCCTGCGTGGTGCTGGCCGATATCGATGAGACCGCGCTGGCAAATGCCACCGAGGAACTCACGGGTGTGTTCGGCAAGGACGTCGTTCGTCCGGTCAATATCAACGTGACGCGCGAAGAGCAGGTCATTGCCGGCTTCGCCAATGCGGTGGTCGAATTCGGCGGTCTGGACATTCTGGTGTCCAATGCGGGTCTGGCCTCTTCTGCGCCAATTGAAGAGACCACGCTTGAGCTCTGGAACAAGAACATGGACATCCTGTCCACGGGCTATTTCCTGGTTTCCCGCGAAGCTTTCCGCCTGTTCCGCGCCCAGAAGATCGGCGGCAATGTGGTGTTTGTGGCCTCCAAGAACGGCTTGGCCGCCTCGCCCAACGCCTCGGCCTATTGCACCGCCAAGGCTGCTGAAATCCATCTGGCCCGCTGCCTGGCGCTGGAAGGCGCTGGCGAGCAGATCCGCGTCAACGTGGTCAATCCCGACGCCGTGCTGCGCGGCTCGAAAATCTGGGCCGGCGAATGGCTTGAACAGCGCGCATCGACCTACAAGACTGACAAGGATGGTCTCGAGGAAATGTATCGCGAGCGTTCCATGCTCAAGCGTTCGGTGTTCCCCGAGGATATCGCTGAAGCGATCTATTTCTTTGCTTCGGATGCCTCGGCCAAGTCGACCGGCAACATCATCAATGTGGACGCAGGCAACGCCCAGTCGTTCACACGATAAGTACATCGGCTAGTTGCCCCCACCCTCATTCCCTCCCCACAAGGGGGAGGGATGCGCAGGGACCGACAGCACCGTGCTGGCAGTCGTCTCCCTCCCCTTGTGGGCAGGGATCGAGGGTGGGGGTTGAGAGCCACGATTTTGGGGAGGAGCCCTAACATGACCGATACCATTATCGATCCAACCGTCGTCGAAGCCGAGAACGCCCGCCGTCTGGCTGATCTCAATGTCGATTATGACACGCTGGGCGAACGGCTCGACCGTCGCGGCATTGCCATCGACACCATCAAGGCCAAGGTTGCCGGCTTTAACGTGGCCGTCCCTTCATGGGGTGTGGGCACGGGCGGCACCCGCTTTGCCCGCTTCCCGGGTCTGGGCGAGCCACGCGATATCTTCGACAAGATCGACGACTGCGCCGTCATCGCGCAGCTGACGCAGGCCACCAATACCGTTTCGCTGCATATTCCGTGGGACAAGGCCGACGCCAACCGCCTCAAGCAGGCCGCATCGCGTTTTGGTCTGGGATTTGATGCGATGAATTCCAACACCTTCGCCGATGCCAAGGGCCAGTTGCAGAGCTACAAGTTCGGCTCGCTCAGCCATGCTGACAAGGGCACGCGCCAGCAGGCCATCGAACACAATCTGGAATGCATCGAGATCGGCAAGACGCTGGGCTCAAAGGCGCTGACCGTATGGATCGGCGATGGTTCGAACTTCCCCGGCCAGGTCAATTTTGCCAACCAGTTTGGCCATTACCTGGATTCCATGAAATCCATCTATGCCGCCCTGCCCGATGACTGGCGCATCTATACCGAACACAAGATGTACGAGCCGGCCTTCTATTCCACGGTTGTGCAGGACTGGGGCACCAATTACCTGATCGCCAAGGAACTGGGCGAGAAGGCCTATTGCCTGGTCGATCTCGGCCACCACGCACCCAACGTCAATATCGAGATGATCGTGTCCCGGCTGGCGCAGTTCGGCAAGCTGGGTGGCTTCCACTTCAACGACTCCAAATATGGCGACGATGATCTGGACGCCGGCTCGATAGATCCGTATCGCCTGTTCCTGGTGTTCAATGAACTGGTCGACATCGAAGGCAAGGATGCCAACTTCCATCCGGCCCACATGCTGGATCAGTCGCACAATGTCACCGACCCGATTGAGTCATTGATGCTGTCGGCCGCCGATGTGCAGCGCGCCTATGCGCAGGCGCTGCTGGTGGATCGCAAGACGCTGGCCGCAGCCCAGAGTGGCAATGACGCGCTGGCGGCAACGGAAGCCCTGCGTCAGGCCTATCGCACCGATGTCGAGCCGATCCTGGCCATGGCTCGGCTGGAAAATGGCGGCGCCATTGACCTGCTGGGCACCTACCGCGCCTCCGGCTATCGCGCCAAGGTTTCCGAGGTCCGCCCGGCCATCGAAGCGGGCTCAAGCGGCATTGTTTGACGCTTCTTTCCTTCTCCTGATGAAGACCAACTGGCCCGGCGCGCAAGCGCCGGGTTTTTTCATGGCTTCTGCCTTCCCACCGGATTCGCCCTCCCTTGTGGGAGGGAAGCGAGACAGGACTTGGATCTTCGCAAATTCCGTGACCGTGACCGGCAAGCGCTGTACTTGCGGCGTCACCCCTCCGGGCCTCCGCCATCAAGGGGGAGGTGTGGCGCAGAGCAAGCGGCATGGTGTGCCAAAGGAGCAGACGTCAGGCTCACTTCATCGTTGGCATCTGGAACTCGGCACCGTCCTTGATGCCCGAGGGCCAGCGGGCCGTCACGGTCTTGGTCTGGGTCCAGAACTTGATGGCGTCAGTGCCGTGCTGGTTGAGATCGCCAAAGGCGCTGGCCTTCCAGCCGCCAAAGCTGTGATAGGCCAGTGGCACCGGCACAGGGACATTGATACCCACCATGCCGACATTGACCCGGGCTGCAAAGTCGCGCGCGGCGTCACCATCGCGGGTGAAGATCGCGGTGCCATTGCCATAGGGGTTGTCCATGGTCAGTTTGAGCGCGTCCTCATAGGTCTTTGATCGCACCACCGAGAGCACAGGCCCAAAGATCTCTTCCTTGTAGATATCCATCTCGGCCGTGACATTGTCGAACAGCGATGGTCCGACGAAATAGCCATTCTCGTAGCCCTGCAGGGTGAAGCCACGGCCATCGACGGCCAGGGTCGCGCCCTGGGCAATGCCGCTCTCGACCAGCGCTGCGATGCGGTCCTTGGAGGCCTGGGTGATGACCGGGCCCATTTCGCTGGCCGGATCGGTGGCGGGACCAACCTTGAGCTTTTCGATGCGCGGCTTGAGTGCGGCGATGATCTTGTCAGCAGTTTCGTCGCCCACCGGCACGGCCACAGACACGGCCATGCAGCGCTCGCCGGCCGAACCATAGCCAGCACCCATCAGCGCATCGGCTGCCTTTTCCATGTCGGCGTCGGGCATGATGATCATGTGGTTCTTGGCGCCACCAAAAGCCTGCACGCGCTTGCCTTCAGCGGCCGCTGTTGCGTAGACGTAGCGGGCGATCGGGGTCGAGCCGACAAAGCTGACGGCGCCAATCTGGTCATGATGCAGGATGCCGTCGACGACCGCCTTGCCGCCATGCACGACATTGAGAATGCCCTTGGGCAGCCCTGCTTCAATGGCCAGCTGCGCCAGTTTGACCGGCACGGATGGATCACGCTCGGATGGTTTTAGGATGAAGGCATTACCCGCAGCGATGGCGGGCGAGAGCATCCAGAGCGGGATCATGGCCGGGAAGTTGAACGGGGTGATGCCCGCGCCAATACCGACCGGCTGGCGCATGGAATACATGTCGATTCCCGGTCCGGCCCCATCGGTAAATTCGCCCTTGAGCAAATGCGGGGCACCGGCGACAAACTCGGACACTTCCATGCCGCGCTGAATGTCGCCCTTGGCGTCCTCGACGGTCTTGCCATGCTCGAGGCTGAGCAGTTCGGCGAGTTCCTGCATGTCGCGATTGATCAGCGCCACGAAGTTGAAGAACACCCGGGCTCGACGCTGCGGGTTGGTCGCGGCCCATTTGGGCTGAGCCTGCGCGGCCGATGCCACGGCAGCGTCCAGATCAGCCTGCGTCGCCAGCGCCACGCGAGCCTGAACTTCGCCTGTCGCGGGGTTGAAGACATCCTGGAATTCGGCGCTGTTGCCGGTGGTTTCGACGCCGTCGATGAAATGGCCAATGGTGCGCATGTCGGTCTCCCTTGTTTGAACAAGGGTATGGCGCTACATTTATCGCATCGCAACGCGATAGATTTCGTATCTGTTGTGCAGAAAGTATAGCCCGATGAACTGGGATGACGTTCGTATCTTCCTGGCAGTCGCCCGCAGCGGCCAGATATTGGGGGCCGCGCGCAGCCTGGGGCTCAACCACGCCACTGTCGCGCGCCGCCTGACCGCGCTGGAACAGGCGCTGGGCAGCACTCTATTCACCCGCAAGACCAATGGCTCGGAACTTTCCAGCGCCGGCGAAGGCTTTTTGCTGCATGCCGAGCGGATGGAAAGCGCCATGCTGGCGGCCAGCGAGTCGGCGGGTGCCGATAGCCTGATTGACGGGACAGTGCGCGTCGGCGCGCCGGATGGGTTTGGCGTGGCGTTCCTGGCGCCCCGGCTGGGCGAACTGATCGAGCGGCACAAGGGCCTGCGGGTGGAACTGGTACCGGTGCCACGCGCCTTTTCGCTGTCGCGGCGCGAGGCCGATATTGCGGTGACCCTGGAGCGCCCACGCGAGGGGCGACTGGTGGCGCGCAAGCTGACCGACTATCGGCTCGGGCTTTATGCCAGCCAGACCTATCTCGATCAGCAGGGCACACCGGCCGATCTGGCCGCCCTCGCCCAGCACCGGCTGGTTGGCTATGTAGACGATCTGATCTTTACCGCCTCGCTCGACTACACCGCTGAATTCCTCAAGGGATGGGGGTCGACCCTGGCGATTTCGTCGGCCATGGGCCAGACCGAGGCGGTGCGGGCTGGCGCGGGCATCGGCATTCTGCACGCCTTCATGGCGCAGCGCGACGCAAACCTTGTGCCCGTGCTGCCCGCCCACACTCTTACCCGCAGTTATTGGACCGTAGTGCATGAGGATTTGCGGGCGATCCGTCGCGTTGCGCTGGTGGCCGAGTTTCTTGCCGAGATCGTCGCGCGGGACCGGGCTATATTTGGCGCCTGAGAGGGGCTTGCCCGGCGCTATGGCTGCGCTAAAACAGGGCCATGTCCAAGACCACACCTGCCACACTGGCGCTGATCAAAGCCAATGTCGCCTTCGACACGGCGACCTATGATTATGATCCCGATGCGGACCGAGTCGGTTTGCAGGCAGCTGAGGCCATGGGGGTCTCGGCATCCATCGTGCTCAAGACGCTGATGGCCGAGGTGGATGGCAAGCCGGTCTGCGTGGTGGTGCCCTCGGATGCCGAGGTGAATATGAAAAAGCTTGCCGCAGCCTTTGGTGGCAAGTCGGCGCATATGATGAAGCCGGCCGACGCCGAGCGGCTGACCGGCTATAAGGTGGGCGGGATCAGCCCGTTTGGGCAGAAGAAGCAGGTGCCCACGGCGGTCGAGGAACTGGCGACACTGGAAGATGCGATCTTCCTCAATGGCGGACAGCGCGGCCTGCAGATCCGCATGAAGCCTGATGACCTCGTGGCAGCACTGGGCGGCAAGGCCGTCGACCTGATCCGTTAGAAACGGAACCCCAGACAGACAAAAGGCGCCCGATCGGACGCCTTCATCTCAAGTCTAGTGTCGGCAGGCTCGAATTAACGAGCGTAGTTGCCGCGGGCGATGTTCTTGATGTCGCCGCGAGTGATGCCCAGATCGTTGAGCTGACGAGCGTCGAGTGCATTGAGCTCGCGCATGGTGCGCTGGTACTGAGCAAACTGGTTGAGCTTCTGGCGGATGTTCATTTTCGGTTCCCCTTCGTTTCGATGACCAATATCTATACTCAGCCAGTCGTGATTAGTAGGTGGACTTTGTGCACATCCGTTATGCACTGGATGCAAATTAAAGAGGCAGTTCGTTCATATTGGGTATAGCTGCCCAGCCGAATCTGTCACGCCCGTTTCGGGCCAACTATTTGATATACATACGCAAAATTGGCGCCACTGCCGCGACGCCCGCCTTAAGCTTTGCTTAACCAGTTAATTGCCCGTTATGCACTCACCGCTTGGTGGCGGAGCGGTTCTCCTGCGCATGACGGCGATCTTCGCGCATTTCGAACCACATTGCGTTGAGAATGGCGAAGCTGCAGGCCAGCCCGACGCCCAGAATCCACGAGAAATACCACATGTTCGTCTCCTAGTAGGCGTTGGGGTTCTTTTCGAGCGACCGTGTGGTGACATCCCCGCGCATGACGCGGAACACCCAGGCGGTGTAGGCCAGAATGATGGGCAGGAAGATCACCGTCGCCAGCAGCATGATGAACAGGGTGAGGTGGCTTGAAGAGGCATCCCACAATGTCAGCCCGGACTCTGGCACCGTCGAGGACGGCAGCAGGAAGGGGAACAGCGACAGTCCTGCCGTCGAGATGATACCAAAGATGGCCATGCTCGAGGCCACAAGGGTTGGAATGCGCAGCCGTGCCTGCAGCCCGAGAACCGCTGCAACCAGGCCCACAAAGCCCAGCACCGGCGCCGCGATCATCCAGGGATAGAGACCATAATTGGTCATCCAGCCACCCGGGACCAGCGCGACTGTTTTGCCCAGCGGGTTGATGGCGCCATTGGTGTCGACAATGCTGGTGATGGCATAGCCGTCCATGCCGAAGGCCACCCAGACGCCACCCAGCGCAAACAGCACGATGGTCGCCAGTCCCGCCCACGTCCCGTATGTGCGGGCCCGATCCGCCAGCACACCCGTGGTCCGTCCGGTAATCAACACGGCACCCTGCAGCACGATCATGCCCACGCTGACCAGCCCGGCAAGCAGGGCGAATGGCATCAGCAGTTGGAAGAAATTGCCGGTGTAGAAGGCGCGCAGCGTATCATCGAGATAAAAGGGCGCCCCGAGCAGGACGTTACCCACGGCCACGCCCATGATCAGCGATGGCACGAAGCCGCCGACAAACAGGGCCCAGTCCCAGGCCGAGCGCCAGCGTGTATCGGCAACCTTGCCGCGAAACTTGAAGCCCACCGGGCGCAGGATCAGCGCCAGCAGGATCACGATCATGGCCAGGTAAAAGCCAGAGAAGCTGACGGCGTAGAGGGGGAAGGCGGCAAAGATGGCGCCGCCACCCAGCACCAGCCACACCTGATTGCCTTCCCAGGTCGGGCCGATCACATTGATCAGCACACGGCGTTCGGCGTCGGTGCGGGCGACGAAGGGCAGCAAGGTTCCCACGCCCAGGTCACGCCCTCCCATCACGGCGAAGCCGATCAGCAGGATGCCCAGCAATGCCCACCAGATGAGGCGCAGCGTTTCGTAGTCGAGCGGAATGGTGCTCATGATCCGAGTTCCTTGTTGGCGGGAGTGGCAGGCAGGGCGGCGACAACAAAGTCGGCGTCCTCGCCTTCATCGGCAGCGGCAAACAGCTTGTCCTGTGGCCCGGCCTTGATGATCTTGAGCATCAGCATGACCATGATGACCAGCAGCACGGTATAGAGTGCCACATAGAAGGTGAGCGAGATCACCAGATCCCAGAAGTGCAGGCCTGAGGCCGCGTAGAAGGTGGGCAGAACGCCTTCGACCGCCCAGGGCTGCCGACCATATTCGGCGATCAGCCAGCCCGCTTCGATTGCCAGCCAAGGCAGCGGCAGTGTCGCAAAGGCGATCCACAGCATGGGCCGGCTGGTGTCGAGCCAGCCACGCGATGCGCGGTAGAACCAGACTCCAAAGAAGGCGATGAAGAAGAAGCCGATAGCGACCATGACGCGGAAGCTCCAGAAGAGCGGCCACACATCAGGCACGGTATCGAGCGCTGCCATGGTGATTTCCTCACCCGTGGCGTTCTCGACATCCTCGCGATACTTCTTGAGCAGCAGGCCATAGCCCAGATCGGCCCAATGTTCGTCAAAGGTCGCCCGGGCGGCGGTATTGGTGCCGTCAGCGCGAATTTCCTGCAGGGCCTTGTAGGCCACGATACCGGACTGGACGCGGATCGCGGCGTGCTCGGTCAGCTCGGTGATGCCGGGCAGATCGCGATCGATCGAGCGGGTGGTGATCAGGCCCAACACCCAGGGCAGTTGCACCTGGAATGCCGGTTCGCCGGGCACATCGCTGGGAATGGCGAACAGGGTCAGCGCGGCCGGGGCCGGCTCGGTGTGATACATCGCCTCCATGGCGGCGATCTTCATCTGCTGGTGTTCGGTGGCGACATAGCCGCTCTCGTCACCCAGCACGACCACGGACAGGGCCGAGGCCAGACCGAAACTGGCGGCAACAACCATGGACCGCTTGGCCAGTTCGATATGCTTGCCCTGGAGCAGGAACAGCGCGGAAATGGCGAAGATGAACACGGCGCCGCAGACATAGCCGGCGCTGACGGTGTGCACGAACTTGGCCTGCGCCACCTGGTTGAAGATCACGGCGATAAAGTCGGTGACTTCCATGCGCATGGTGTCGGGATTGAACTTGGCGCCGACCGGGTTCTGCATCCAGCCATTGGCAATCAGGATCCAGAGCGCGGAGAAATTGGCGCCCAGCGCCGTCAGCCAGGTCACCGTCAGATGGCCCACCTTGCTCAGGCGATCCCAGCCGAAGAAGAACAGGCCGATAAAGGTAGCTTCGAGGAAGAAGGCCATCAGGCCCTCGATGGCCAGCGGGGCGCCGAAGACGTCGCCCACATAATGGCTGTAATAGCTCCAGTTCATGCCGAACTGGAATTCCATGACGATGCCGGTGGCTACGCCCATGGCGAAGTTGACGCCAAACAGGGTGCCCCAGAACAGGGTCGCCTTGCGCCAGATTTCGCGCCCGGTCATCACATAGGTGCTCTCCATGATGGCCATCATGAAAGACAGCCCCAGGGTGAGCGGCACGAATAGGAAGTGATACATGGCGGTGGCGGCAAATTGCCACCGCGACAGCTCAACGACAGTCATGTCGATCATAGCGATATTGCCTCTACGCTTGTCGGCGCGCCGAGTCGCAACCGATTAGAAGCTATTTGCCTGTCCGCGCTCGCGCCCGCATTGACCTAAATCAATGTGCGTTCGACCGCTCAATATAGGGTGCGCCCATGCCCAAGACGTCGACCTCCCCCGCCGCCCCCATCCCACCTCAAGGCCAGCCCACCGTGACCAGCCCGGACCGTCAAAACGCCAAGACGTTGTCCGGCTTGCGCCGTTTCGGCGGGCCGTGGCTGTGGCTGGCGATTGCGGCGCCACTGCTGGGCGGCGTGTTGCTGGTGGTTCAGGCGTGGACCCTGGCAGGCATTGTTGGTGGCGTGGTGGAGAATGGCGCTGTCATCGCGGCGATGACGCCCGGCATCGTACTGATCTTTGGGCTGTTGCTGACCCGCGCCGCGCTGGCCGCGATCGGCGATCGGGCCGGCACGGCCGCGTCCGAGGCCATCAAGACCAATCTGCGGCAAGCGCTGTTTGCCCAATTGCTGTCCCGCTCGCCCCGTGCCGCTGATCAGCCCCATTCGGGCGCAGCGTCTTCGGCGATGATTGATCAGGTCGAGGCGCTGGATGGGTTCTTTGCCCGCTACGTGCCCGCCATGGTGCAGGCGAGCCTGCTGCCGCTGGCCTTTGGCGCCATCATCCTGCCACTCGACTGGCTGGCGGGCCTGCTGTTTCTCGTCACCGCACCACTCATCCCGGTATTCATGGCGCTGGTGGGCTGGGGCGCGCAATGTGCCACCGACCGGCAAGCCCGTGCGCTGTCCCTGCTCAATGGTCGCTTTGCCGACCGCCTGCGGGGGCTCACCACACTGAAACTGTTCGGTCGTGCCGAAGCCGAGACGGCTGGCATTGTGGCTGCGAGCGACGAATTGCGTCACCGCACGCTGCGTGTGCTGCGTATCGCTTTCCTGTCCTCGGCCGTGCTGGAATTCTTCGCTGCGCTGGGCGTAGCAGGCATCGCGCTTTATGTCGGGCTGACCTTCATCGATTTCCTGCACCTGCGCAGCACACCACTGACGCTTGAGCTGGGCCTGTTCCTGCTGCTGATGGCGCCGGAAGTCTACAATCCCCTGCGTCTGCTGGCAGCGCATTATCACGACCGGGCCTCGGCCAAGTCGGCCATTGGCGAAATCCAGGCCCAGCTTGGCGCCCTGCCCGCAGAGATCGTCCCGCTCGGCCACGCCGAACCGTCAGCTTCGCCGGATGCAATGGCATTGCGGCTGGACAAGCTCACCCTGCGCACGCCCGACAATGCCCGCGTAATCCTGCATGAGACGGGGCTGAACATCAAAGCAGGCGAGCATGTCGCCATTGTCGGCCAGAGTGGCATTGGCAAATCGAGCTTGCTCGAAGCCATTGCCCGGCTGCGCCCGCATGGTGGTGCCATCACGCTGGGTGACCAGTCCCTGGAAGAGTGGGATGAAGCCGAACTGCGCCACAGCGTCGCCATGCTGGGCCAGAAGCCCCGGATTTTTGCGGGCAGCATGGCGGACAATATTGCCATGGCGCGCCCGGATGCGACGCCCGCGCAGATTCGCAGTGCTGCCGAGCGTGCTCAGGCCGCCGGGTTTGCCGATGCCTTGCCCGAAGGGCTCGATACGCTTTTGGGTGAAGGCGGGCTTGGTCTTTCAGGTGGACAGACCCAGCGCATCGCCCTGGCGCGAGATCTTCCTGCGCGATCCCGGCCTGATCCTGCTCGATGAGCCGACCGCGCATCTTGACGCAGAACTCGAACAGGCCGTGCTTGATGCCCTGCTCGACTTTGCGCACGGTCGCACGCTGATCATTGCCACCCATTCGCAGGCCGTCGCCAAGCGCATGCACCATGCCTATCGCATTGCCGGGGCGGAACTGCTGGCCACCCCGGTTTCCGCCGCCAGTGTCAGGAGTGTTGCATGAACGCGCTGCTCGCTTTTCGGGGGCTGTTTGCCCGTCAGGCCAAAGGTCTGTTGATCGCCCTGCTGCTCTCGCTGGTGGCGCTGGCCTCCGGCGTGGCGCTGCTGGGCACGTCGGGCTGGTTCATCACTGCAACGGCCCTGACCAGTGCAGGCCTGGCGTTCAACCTCTTTGTGCCGTCAGCCATGGTGCGCGGCTTTTCCTTTGTGCGCATTCTGGCACGCTATGGCGAACGCCTGAGCGGCCATGACGCGACGTTGCGCCTGCTGGCTGATATTCGGGGCTGGTTGTTCGGGCGGCTGTTTCCACGCCTGCCTCTTAATGATCGCCATATGCGCCATGGCGATCTGGTCAGCCGGCTGACCGCCGATGTCGACGCGCTCGACACCGCCTTTCTGGTCGCCATCGGCCCGATTACTGCCGCTGTGGTGATCGGCACCGTTCTGACAAGCATTCTGGCGTTCCTGCTGCCTGCAGCAGCTGTAGTCTATGGCCTGAGCTTTGGCATGGCGGTGCTACTGGTGCCCGCCGGTCTGGTGCTGACCAGCCGCAAGGCAGGCTCGGCGATTGTGATGCGTGCCGCTGCGGCGCGTGCCGCGGTACTCGATGGTATTGAGGGCCATGCCGATCTCACGCTGTTCGGGGCGCTGGGCGACACTCAGGCGCGCTTTTCAGAGACCGCAACAGCCCTGTCCGAGGCGCGCGGGCGCCTTGCCACACTGAGCGGGTTTGCCGCCTTTGGCGTGCAGGCACTGGCGGCCATTGCGCTGGCCGGATCGCTCTGGCTGGGCCTGGAGGCCTTCGCGGCCGAGCAGATTGACGGCCCGGTACTGGTCGGCCTGCTGCTCGCCATTCTGGGCAGCTTTGAGGCCAGCAGCGTCATTGTGCGCAGCGTCACCAAGCTGACCACCGCCATGGCCGCCGCCGAACGGCTGACAGCAATTGCCGATGCCCCAATCGAGATCGTCGATCCGGCCAGCCCCATCGCCCTGCCCGACAATCTAGCGATCACTCTGGACAAGGTGCGCTTTGCCTATGATGGCGGCGCGCCGGTGCTGAATGATCTCGAGCTCAGCGTTGCGCCGGGCGAGCATGTGGCCATTGTGGGTCCCAGCGGCATTGGCAAATCCAGCTTGCTCAACCTATTGCTGCGACTGGCCGAACCGCAATCGGGCAGTATCACCCTGGGTGGCGTCGACCTGCCCGCGCTGGCCCTGTGCGATCTGCAGACCAGCATGGCCCTGCTCAGTCAGGACAGCCCGCTGTTCAACGACACTATTAGTGCCAATCTGCTGATCGCCCGTCCCGACGCCAATGAAGATGCCCTGTGGGCGGCGCTGGACGCCGCCGGCATTGGCGATTTCGTGCGCGCTTTGCCCAAAAGCCTCGATACGCTGGTGGGAGAAGCTGGCCGGACCGTTTCGGCGGGTCAGGGACGGCGGTTATGCCTTGCCCGCACCCTGCTCAGCCCTGCGCCCATCCTGCTGCTCGATGAACCCACCACCGGTCTGGATCGTACCGCAGAGGTCGCGTTCTTTGATACCTTGCGCAAGGCTGCCACCGGGCGCACGGTGATCCTTGTGACCCATGCCGGCATCCCCGAAGGCACGGTGGACCGGGTGCTGACCATGCGCGGCGGACAGCTCACTTGAATCATCGCGACACGGGCCTTGACCTTACCATGATGGGAAGGTCTATATGGCTGAGGACGAGGTGATTGAAATGAACGAACACGTCCACAACAAACCTATTAGCATTGATATTGACGGCATGACCTGCGCCTCCTGCGTGATGCGGGTGGAAAAGGCGCTCAGCAAGGTTCCCGGTGTCGAAAGCGCCAGCGTGAACTTTGCCACCGAGCGCGCCAGTGTGCGGATGGCCGATACGAGCAATGTCGCCGCCCTGCTCGCCGCGGTCGAGAAGGCTGGCTATACCGGCCATGAAACGCCCCAAGCCAGCGCGCATTCCGGGCATCAGCATCACGATGAAGACGCCGCCATCCTGCGGCGTGACGTGATCCTGGCGGCCATTCCGACGCTGCCGCTGTTCGCGCTGGAAATGGGTGGGCATCTCTACATGCCCTTCCACATGTGGCTGACCGCCCTGATCCCCACACCGACACTGCATATCTTCTATTTCGTGCTGGCCAGCTTCGTGCTGTTCGTGCCGGGCTGGCGCTTCTTCAAGGTGGGTATTCCCGCCCTGCTGCGCGGCGCGCCAGAGATGAACTCGCTGGTGGCGCTTGGCTCTGGCGCCGCCTATCTCTATTCGGTGGTCGCGACGTTCGTGCCGCAGGTGCTGCCCAGCCAGGCGCAGTATGTCTATTATGAAGCCGCTGCGGTCATCGTCACGCTGATCCTGGTCGGGCGCCTGCTTGAGGCCATCGCCAAGGGCCGTACCGGCAATGCCATTCAACGTCTGGTGCGCGAGCAGGCCAAGACCGCCCGCGTCGAGCGCGACGGCCAGATCACCGAGATCGCCATCGAGCAGGTACAGGTCGGCGACATTATCGTGGTGCGTCCCGGCGAAAAGATCGCCGTGGATGGCGAGATCACAGAGGGCGCCAGCCATATCGATGAATCGATGATTTCGGGCGAACCCCTGCCCGTCTCCAAGACGGTCGGTGCCGAGGTGGTTGGCGGAACGCTCAACACCTCGGGCAGCTTCAGTTTCCGCGCCACCAAGGTGGGTGGCGACACCATGCTGTCGCAGATCATCCGCATGGTCGAGGAAGCCCAAGGCGGCAAGCTGCCCATTCAGGGCGTCGTCGACCAGATCACGGCCTGGTTTGTGCCCGCCGTGATTGCGTTGTCGATCCTGACCTTTGCGATCTGGCTGGTGTGGGGCCCAGACCCCGCCTATGTCTTTGGGCTGGTCAACGCCGTGGCGGTGCTGATCATTGCCTGCCCCTGCGCCATGGGGCTGGCCACACCGACCTCGATCATGGTGGGCACGGGCCGCGCGGCCGAAATGGGCGTGCTGTTCCGCAAGAGCGAAGCGCTGCAGCGTCTGCGCGATGTGTCTGTGGTGGCTTTGGACAAGACCGGCACGCTGACCGAAGGCAAGCCGGCCCTGACCGACATCATTCTCGATGATGATTTCGAGCATGATGAAGTGCTGGCCCTGGTCGCGGCTGTCGAAGCCAGATCAGAGCATCCCATCGCCACCGCCATCGTGACCGCTGCCGAAAAAGCCGGCCTGACATTGGGTGCCGTCACCGAGTTCGCATCGGACGCTGGCAATGGTGTCACCGCCCGCGTCGATGGGCGACTGGTGTCGATTGGCTCGCAGCGCCATCTGGGGCACCTCGATTTCTCCGACTTCGCCCAGGCCATCGAGAAGCTGGCCGATGAAGGCAAGACCCCGGTGTTTGCCGCCATCGACGATAAACTCGCCGCCGCCATTGTGGTCGCCGATACCATCAAGCCCACCAGCATGGCGGTGATCGCTGCGCTGCACGAACTAGGCCTTAAGGTGGCGATGATCTCGGGCGACAATCGCCGCACGGCCGAAGCCATTGCCCGTCAGTTGGGCATTGATGAGGTGCGCGCCGAAGTGCTGCCCGCCGACAAGGTGGACACCATCAAATCGCTGCGCCAGTTCGGCACGGTGGCCTTTGTCGGCGATGGCATCAATGACGCCCCTGCGCTGGCCGAAGCCGATATCGGCATTGCCGTGGGCACCGGCACCGATGCCGCAATCGAGAGCGCCGATGTGGTGCTGCTCGGCGGCGACCTCAAAGGTGTGCTTGATGCGCTGGTAATCAGCCGGGCGACCATGAAGAACATCTGGGAGAACCTGTTCTGGGCGTTCGGCTACAATGTGCTGCTCATTCCGGTGGCCGCAGGCGTGCTGTATCCGGCGTTCGGGATCCTGCTTTCACCCATGCTGGGTGCCGGCGCGATGGCGATGTCGTCAATCCTTGTGGTCTCCAATGCCCAGCGGCTGCGCGGGGTGAAAGGGGTGACGCTATGAATATTGGCGAGGCTGCCAACGCCTCGGGCGTTTCGGCCAAGATGATCCGCTATTACGAATCCATCGGCCTTATTCGCCCGCCGCATCGCACTGACAGCAATTACCGGGTCTATGGCAGCGATGAAGTGCATGTGCTGCGCTTTATCAAGC
Organism: Devosia sp. J2-20; assembly: GCF_055808475.1. Classification (NCBI taxonomy): domain Bacteria; kingdom Pseudomonadati; phylum Pseudomonadota; class Alphaproteobacteria; order Hyphomicrobiales; family Devosiaceae; genus Devosia; species Devosia sp. J2-20. The sequence goes on from NZ_CM147870.1 coordinate 2,642,471, forward strand.
GGTCCCGCACGCTGGGCTTCTCAGTCGAAGAGACCGCGACCCTGCTCAGCCTGTGGCAGGACAAGTCCCGGGCCAGCGGCGAGGTCAAGGAGGTCGCGGTCAGCCATATCACGGCGCTCGAAACAAAGATCGACGAGTTGCAGGCCATGGTCAAAACCCTCAAGCATCTGGCGCATTGCTGCACAGGCAATGATCGCCCCGACTGCCCCATTCTGGACGACCTCGCGGGCGTCCCAACGCCAAGCAAAGGACATTGAAATGACCGACAAGACCGTTTTCGCCGTCAACGACATGAGCTGCAATCACTGCGTCGGCGCCATCCGAAAATCTCTGGAAGAGGCCCTGCCCGGCGCCGAGATCGACGTCGATCTGGCATCACACAAGGTCAGCTTTACCGGCGACCGCGCCAAGGGTGAAGAAGCCATCCGCGAAGCCGGCTACACGCCTGAGGCGGCTTAGCTCGGGGATACCCCTCCCGACCTCCCCTGACAGGGGGAGGAGCTGCATCGGAGCCTTGGCAACATCCCGCCCACCCACTGCACGGGTTCCTCCCCCTGTAGGGGGAGGTTAGGTGGGGGTGCCCAAGCAAACAAACTGATCCATCCCAATAACAAAGGGCGCCCCAGGGGCGCCCTTTGCTGTCCGTTCTGGGTATGGGAGGTCAGAACGGGCTGTCTGGGAAGTAGAACTGCTCGGCGTTTTCCTGGGTGATCAGGGGCGAGCCGAGAATGTAGCTGCCGGTAACCGGACCATTGGAGATGAAGTGGTTCACCGTCACGTCCATTGCCGTGGCAATCTGGGCCGGTGGATACAGCACGTCGACGGGCACCAGCGGATCACCATCCATCACGCCCTTGACGATTTCCTTCATGCCAGCGCCGCCGACCACGAACATTTCGCTTTCGCGACCAGCCTGCTTGATGGCCTCGACCACGCCCAGCGTGATGTCGTCATCCTGAGCCCAGACGCCGTCGATATCGGGGAAGCGGCTCAGGAAATCCTGCATCACTTCAAAGCCGTCATCGCGGTTCCAGTTGGCGAACTTGTTGTCGAGCACATTGATGCCCGAGCCTTCGATCTTGCCCATGAAGGCGTCGAAGCGTTCGGTGTCGAGCACGGTGGGGATACCGCGCAGGATGACGATGTTGTCGCCATCGCCGAGGCGGGTCATCATGTACTCGGCCGAGACTTCACCCATTTCGGTATTGTTGCCCGAGACGTAGACGTCCTGGATGGACGGGTCGGTCAGGCCACGGTCGACCACGGTGATGAAGGCGCCGGTGTCGGCAACGGCGCGGACAGGCTCGGTCAGAGGCTCGGATTCAAACGGCAACACCACCAGGGCGTCGATCTGATGCACCGAGACCAGATCTTCGAGATCGCTGGCCTGATCGGCGGGGCCGTCAGCGGTCACGATGATGATGTCGATATTGGGATTGGCGGCTTCAAGGCGCTTTTCAGCTTCTGCTGCGTGCCAGTTCAGGCCGCCCATGAAACCATGGGTTGCGGCTGGAATAGAGACGCCGATCTTGATCTGATCCTGCGCGAATGCTGCGCCGGCCAGTGCGCTGGTGGCCAACAGGCCCAGTGCGATTGACTTCAAAGACATAGCTTAGTCCTCCCTGTGTTCTGGCGCTGCTTTGGCGCCGGTTCTCCCGCCCCGTTGGGGACTTGGATTATTCGGCCTTCTTGCGTGCACCGCGGAGCGAGCCGCGCTGCAGGTAGACTGCCGCCACGATGATCACGCCCTGCACTGCCCCGTTGAGGTAGTTCGAGATGATCTCGGTAAGATTGAGAATATTGCCGATGGCCGTCAGGATCAGCGCGCCGATCACCGTGCCGCCAATGCGGCCGAAGCCGCCCTTGAGCATGGTGCCGCCAATGATCACCGCAGCGATGGCTTCGAGTTCCCAGAGCACGCCGGTGGCCGATGATGCCGAGCCCAGACGCGGCACATAGATGATGGTGGCCAGCGAGACGCACAGACCCTGCAGGATATAGGTGGCGGTCTTGACCCGGTCGACCTTGATGGCCGAGTAGCGCGCCACGTGTTCATTGGAGCCGATCGCCATGCAATAGCGGCCAAAGGCGGTGCGGTTCATCAGCACCCAGCCGATGATCGCCACGAAGATGAACACCCAGACCGGAATGGGGATGCGCAGGAAGCTCTCATAGTAGACCGGGCGATAGATATCGCGGGCCCCCGAAGCCAGCGACAGCGTGCCGCCATCGGCAAAATAGGTTACCAGCGAGCGATAGATGCCCATGGTGCCGAGCGTCACGATAAAGGCTTCGATCTTGGCCTTGGTGGTCAGAAAACCGTTGATATAGCCGGCACCCACGCCCAGGATCAGCGAGCAGCCAATGCCCAGTAGCACCGTCCAGATCGAGGCGCCCAGCGCGTCCACGGCGGTGTTCATGACAATGATCATCACGCCCGCGATGAAGGCGGCCATGGAGCCCACCGACAGATCGATGCCGCCTGCGGTAATCACGAAAGTGGCGCCCACCGCGATGATGCCGATAAAGGCCGATCGGGTCAGAATATTGGTGATGTTGCCTTCATTGAGGAAGGCTGGATTGAGGCTGTAGCCCAGGATCACCAGCAGGATCAGCGCCAGCAGCGGTCCCAGTGTCTTGAGATCAATCCGGAAGCTTCTGCCCGGCTTTGCAGCCTCATGCGCTGATACGCTCATCGTCCCCACCCTGCTTGATGCCTGCGGCGTACCGCATGATTTCTGCTTCCGCGATTTCGGCGCCCTCGAGCTTGCCGGCCAATCGCCCTTCGCGCATCACCAGCACCCGATGGCTAAGCCCGATCACTTCCTGCATCTCCGAAGAGATCAGGATGATGGACTTGCCCTCGGCCGCCAGTGCCGCGACGATATGATAAATCTGTTGTTTGGTGCCCACGTCGATGCCGCGCGTCGGCTCATCCATGATGATGATGTCGGGCTCGGCTTCCATGGTCTTGCCCAGCATCAGCTTTTGCTGATTGCCGCCCGATAGCTGCCCCACCTTGACCGAGGCATCGCGCGCCCGGATATCGAAACGGCGCACGGCGCGCTCGAGCGCACTGGCTTCGCTCTTGCCGTCCAGAAAGCCGTTCTTGAGGTGCTTTTTGAGCGTCAGCAGGGTCAGATTGGGTTCCAGCCCCACATTGAGCAAAAGCCCCCGCCCCTTGCGGTCCTTGGTCATATAGGCCAGTCCGGCAGCAACCGATTTGGCGACGTCGGTGAAGTCCTGCGGCGTGCCGTTGACCTCCACCGTGCCATCATCGCGCGGATTGAGCCCGACAATGGCCTCGGCCACAGCCGTGCGACCCGAGCCGATCAACCCGGCAAAGCCGAGGATCTCGCCCTTGCGCAGATCAAACGAGATGTCCTTGACGCCAGGCGCCACCAGATTGCGCACCGAGAGCACTACGGGGGCGTCGACATCGGGCTCATGCTTGGGCGGATAGAGATTGGAGAGCTCGCGCCCTACCATCATCTGCGCGATGGAATCCGGGGTCAGCGCCTCGGTGCCCACCGTGGCGATCAACTGGCCGTCACGCAGCACGGTGACGCGCTGAGCCAGTTCCATGATCTCGTCAAGCTTGTGGGAAATGAAGATCACGGCCACGCCGCGTGCGGTCAGACGGCGGATCTGTTCGAACAGCGTCTGGGTTTCGCCCTGCGACAGCACGGCGGTCGGCTCGTCCATGATCAGCACGCGCGCGTCACGGCTGATGGCCTTGGCAATTTCGACCATCTGTTTGTCAGCAACCGACAGCGTGTTGATGCGTGCGTCCGGATCGACATTGACGTGCAGGGTATCAAGAATGGCAGCGGCCTGGGCCCGCATGTCGGCCAGCCGCAAGAAGCCCTTCTTGGTCAGCTCGCGACCCAGGAAAATGGAGTCGGCGACCGTCAGATGTTCAGCCAGCAGCAATTCCTGGTGGATCACCACGATGCCCATGGCTTCGGCTTCGCCATTGGGCGGCAGCACAGCGGTCTTGCCATCATAGGAGATGGTGCCAGAGGTCGGCTGCTCGAGACCGGACAGCACCTTGATCAGGGTTGATTTGCCTGCGCCGTTCTCGCCGATAATGGCGTGAACTTCACCGGGCTTGATATCGAAATCAATGCTGAACAGGACGGGGATTTCGCCGAACGATTTACTGATCCGGTGTGCGGACAGGATCGCTGGCGCGGACATGACTTCGGCGCTGGACATCGTTGAACCCCTCCCTGAACGCGGCAGGGTTGAACCCCGTCTCTTCGCTCCTGAGACAATGATGTAAAGGTTTTCATGATTGATGTAAAGGTTTACAAACGGGAGAAACGGTATAAGCCGTAGAGGAGGGTCTGGCGCCGCGTGAGCCATCTGCTAAAGGCAGCGATAGCGGGCGTCAGTGGGCGTGCGAGGCACAGATTGCAGCACCGAAAACTGGCCACAATTGAAGACGTAGCGGCGATCGCCGGCGTATCCATCGCCACGGTCAGCCGCGCTATCAATGAGCCCACCAAGGTTGCTGACGAGACGCGCCGCAAGGTCACCGAGGCCGTTGCGCGCACCGGCTACACCACCAATGCTATGGCGCGTTCGCTGCGCATGCGCCGCTCCAACATGATCCTGATTCTGGCGCCCGATGTGGGCGATCCGAACTTCTCCAACATTCTGGTGGGGCTCGAAACCGAGGCCTCCAAGCGCGGCTATGGGGTGTTGATCGGCAATACCCAGAATGATCCGACGCGCGAGACTGATTATCTGCGCTTCATCAATTCCAATCAGGCTGACGGGTTGATCCTGCTTACCGGTCACCTGCCCTATGGCATTGGCGAACAGGGCAATACCGTGCGCCTGCCGCCCATGGTGGCGGTCAACGAACCGGTCTCCAATAGCGATGTGCCCTTTGTCGGTGTCGATAATTTCGAGGGGGCCCGCATTGCAGCCGAGCATCTGATCGCCCAGGGGCACCACCGCATCGCCTTTATCGGGCATTCGACCAGCAAGGCGGTCAACATGCTGCGCGAGCAGGGCTATCGCGCGGCCCTGAGCGGCGCGGGCATCACCATTGACCCACGGCTGATCCTGGACGGCGATGGCACCACGGAAAGCGGTCGAGCGGCGACCGAGCACATGTTTGTCCGCGATGTGCTGCCCACCGCCTTTTTGTGCGTCAACGACGCCACCGCGCTGGGGGTGATCATCTCGCTGAGTGCGCGCAAATATGATCTGCCGCGCGACTTCTCGGTGATGGGCTTTGACGATATTTCGTTTGCCAGCTTCGTCACGCCATCGCTGACTACCATGAAGCAGCCGCGCCACAAGATTGGCGAGGGTGCGATGGACCTGCTGCTGGCGCTGCTGGCGGGCGAGACGCCCGCCAAGAACGAAGTGCTGTTGCGCAGCGAGCTGATCGTGCGCAATTCGGTCAGTGGACCGCGACGGGGCTGAGCTACTGGTCGCGCTTGGCCAGCCAGTCCTGCATCCAGGCGATTTCCTGCTCCTGCGCCGCGATCACTGCCTCGGCCAGCGCCCTCACCTCGGGGTCGTTGCCATGTTCGAGCGCGATACGGGCCATTTCGACGGCCCCTTGATGATGCGGGATCATGGCATTGATGAAATCAAGGTCAGCATCGCCAGTATAGGTCATGGCCATGTCGGCATGCATCTTTTCGGCCATGGCCGCATAGGCATGGCTGGCCGGCATCTCGGCGCCGGACATGCCAGTCATCGCGCCGTGATCCTGCGCAAAGGCGGGCAGCATCAGGCCAAGGGTGATCGTTGCAGCAAGCAGGAGAGATTTCATCGCAAATCCGTTTGTTAGAAGACGCCGATGTGTGGCGCCTTCCCCTCTGGGAAGGTCAAGCCGAATTCGATTGGTGCGCGGAGTTGTGATCGCTTTGCCCCATCGGTAGCCGCAGTGCTTGTCAACGCTCCAGCCCTGAGGCAAGAACCGGGCATGAAGACCATTCTCATCGTGGGCATCGGGGCGGGCAATCCCGAGCACATCACCATTCAGGCCATCAACGCGCTCAACCGCGCCGATGTGCTGTTCATCCCCGACAAGGGGGCGAGCAAGGCCGATCTGGCCGACCTGCGCCGCGAGATCATCGCCCGCTATGTGACCAATCCCGCCAGCCGCACGCTGGGCTATGCCGTGCCCCGGCGCGACGCCAGCAATCCCGACTACGGCGCCGGCGTCGATGACTGGCACGCGGCACTCGCCGAGCGCTTTGCCGGCCTGCTCTCCGAAGTGCCCGATAACGGGGTGTGCGCCTTCCTCGTCTGGGGCGATCCGGGCCTCTACGATTCAACCATCCGCATTGTCGAGCGGTTGCGCCAGACCCACCCGGTCAGCGTCGAAATCATGCCGGGTATCACCTCTGTGCAGGCGCTGACGGCAGCCCATGGCATTGCGCTCAACCGCATCGGTCAGCCAGTGCATATCACCACCGGCCGAAAACTGGCGGGTGTGAGCGAAGACACCATTGTCATGCTCGATGGCCAGATCGCCTTTACCGAGGCCGATCCCGACCTCGAGATATTCTGGGGCGCCTATCTCGGCACGCCGGATGAAATCACCATTTCCGGCCGGTTGGGCGATGTGGCCAGCCAGATTGTCGAAACGCGCCAGACCGCCCGCGCCCGGCATGGCTGGATCATGGATACCTATCTGCTGCGCAAGCGGGACTAGGAGTTGCCGCCCGCTCTCCCCTCCCCCTTGGGGCATGGGCGCGCGGGTGGGCGGTCTTGGGCCATCATCCGCCCAAAGGCAGATATTCCCCCTTGCGATCCAATCGGCTACACCACCTGCCATGTCCACCGCCCAACCCATCGCTGCCCCATCGCCCCGTCGCCGTGGCGCCTGCCCGACGCTTGAAGCGCCGATGCAGACTGGTGATGGCCTGCTGGCGCGGCTACGCGTTGGCGAGGGGCGCCTGACGCCAGCGCAGTTACAAACCATTGCCGAACAGGCCGCCCATCACGGCAATGGACAGGTCGAGATCACCGCGCGCGGCAATCTGCAGGTGCGCGGGCTGACACTGACCAGCACTGCCCCTTTCGCCACCGCCGTCCACGCCGTTGTCGACATCGAGCAGGGCCTAGTGGTGGAAACGCCACCACTGGCCGGAGACGATGCGACTGAAATCAGCGACCCACGCGCGCTTGCTGTGTCCATCAGGGACCTTGCCGCAGCGCTGGGCGAGCAACTTGGCCCCAAGGTGACCGTGGTGGTCGACGGCATGGGCCAGATCACCCGTGCCGGGCTCAAGGCCGGTATCCGGTTGACCGCCATCGCGCCCCAGCATTGGTCACTGGCCATTGCCGAGCAGCCTCAAAGCGAACTGCACGAGAGCGCGGCGGCCGCTGCCGTTGTTACCGTCCTGCACAAGCTCGTCGAGCTGGGTCCAGCCGCGCGCGCCACCGATCTGGTCACACCCCGCGCATCGGCCGCCCCGTCGTCCAGCCAGACCATCGGCCAGTTCACTCTGGCCAGCGGCAGCGCAACAGGTATCGCCCTGCCCTTCGGCGCCAGCGACAGCCCGTCTTTGATGGCGCTTGCGCGCCTTGCCACAGATCATGGCATTGCCGAACTGCGTCTCGCGCCGCATCACACCCTGCTCGCGATCAACGCGCCAGCGGGTTTTGTCCACGACGCCGCCACGCTCGGCTTCATTACCGATGCGAGCGATCCCCGCACCCGCATCAGCGCCTGTATCGGCAGTGCCGGCTGTGCGTCAGGCCATATTCCGGCCCGCGAAATCGCCCAGCAACTGGCGTCCGCCCTGCCCGCTGGGCGCGATCTGCACGTTTCGGGTTGCGCCAAGGGCTGCGCTCATCCGCGCCGCGCTGCATTGACGCTGGTGGGTCAGGCAGGCGGTTACGGTCTTGTCATCAACGGCAGCGCGGGCGATACGCCACAGACTGTTTTGCACGCGGACCAGCTTGAGTCCGCCATCGGCCCGTCCGGGCAAGGATGACGATGACCCAATACGACTACATCAAGGATGGCGACGCCATTTATCGGCAGTCCTTTGCCATCATCCGGGCCGAAGCCGATCTGTCTGCCTTTTCGCCCGACGAGGCCGAACTTGCCATCCGCATGATCCATGCCGCCGGCTCGGTCGATGCCGCGCAGCATTTCGAATTTGGTCCCGGCTTTGTCACCGCCGGACAGGCCGCGCTCAAGTCCGGCGCACCGATCTTCTGCGACGCCGAAATGGTCGCCCGTGGCGTCACCGCTGCCCGTCTTCCAGCCAATAACGAGGTGGTCTGCACCCTGCGTGACCCGGCCACGCCGGGCATCGCACAGGATATCGGCAATACCCGCTCCGCCGCGGCACTGATGCTGTGGCTGCCGCGCCTGGAAGGCGCTGTGGTCGCCATCGGCAACGCCCCCACTGCCCTGTTCTACCTGCTCGAACTGCTGCGCGACGGCGCGCCAAGACCTGCGGCGATTATCGGCATGCCGGTGGGCTTTGTCGGCGCGGCGGAGTCCAAGGCCGCACTGGCCGAGAACTCCTATGGCGTGCCTTATGCCATCGTGCGCGGCCGGCTGGGCGGATCGGCCATGACCGCTGCGGCGCTCAATGCGCTGGCGAGGACGGGCATATGAGCGGCAAGCTGATTGGGGTCGGTACAGGTCCCGGCGATCCGGAACTGCTCACGCTCAAGGCCGTGCGCGCGATCGAAAACGCCGATGTGATTGCCTATTTCGCCAAGCAGGGCAATTCGAGCAATGCGCGCGCCATTGTCGCCGATCTGATCACCACCCAGATCGAAGAACAACTGGGCTATCCGGTCACCACCGAGATCGACCGCCGCCATGCCGATTACAAATCGGCCACCAGCGATTTTTACGCTGAAGCCGCCGCGCGCGTCGCCGCCCATCTTGATGCAGGCCGCACGGTGGCCGTGCTCAGTGAGGGCGATCCGCTGTTTTATGGCAGCTATATGCATATCCATGTGCGGCTGGCCCATCTCTATCCCACCGAGGTTGTGGCGGGGATCACGGCCATGTCCGGTTGCTGGTCACAGGCCGGGCTGCCGCTGGTGCAGGGCGATGACATTCTGGCCGTGCTGCCCGGTACGCTGGAAGAAGCCGATCTGACAGCGCGCCTGGGCAATGCCGATGGCGCCGTCATCATGAAGGTGGGCCGCAACATGGCCAAGGTCCGCCGCGCCATTGCGGCGGCTGGTCGGCTCGAGTCTGCCGTTTATGTCGAGCGCGGCACCATGGCCAATGGCGCCTCAATGCGGCTGGTCGACAAGCCCGATGATGTCGCCCCCTATTTCGCGCTGATCCTGGTGCCCGGCTGGAACACCCGCCCCACATCGGCAGGTGCTGCATGACGGGCAAGCTCACCATTGTCGGCACCGGTCCGGGTAATCCCGATCAGACCACGCCCGAAGCGGTCAATGCGATTGCGGCCAGCCATGTATTCTTTGGTTACGGTCCCTATCTCGACCGCCTCACCCTGCGCGACGATCAGCGTCGCGTGGCCTCGGACAATCGCGAGGAACTGGCGCGCGCCAAGGATGCGCTGATGACGGCCGCCTCGGGCGAACAGGTCTGCGTTGTCTCGGGTGGCGATCCGGGTGTGTTTGCCATGGCGGCAGCGGTCTGCGAAGCCATTGAAGACGGCCCGCCTGCCTGGCGCGAGCTGGAACTGTCCATCGTCCCCGGTGTCACTGCCATGCTGGCTGTGGCGGCCCGCGCCGGCGCCCCGTTGGGTCATGATTTCTGCGCCATTTCGCTGTCGGATAATCTCAAGCCCTGGACGGTGATTGAGCAACGCCTGCGCGCGGTAGCCACTGCAGGGCTGGTGATTGCGCTCTACAATCCCATTTCCAAGGCCCGTCCCTGGCAGCTGGGCAGTGCATTCTCCATCCTGCGCGAAGTGCTGCCCTGGACCACGCCAGTGATCTTCGGCCGCGCTGCAGGCCGGCCCGATGAAGTGATCAGCGTGGTGAGCCTGGCCGACGCCGATCCGGCCAAGGCCGATATGGCGACCTGTGTGGTCATCGGTTCGCCCGAAACCCGCGTCATCGAGCGCCCCAATCAGGCGCCGCTGGTCTATTCGCCGCGCTCCCTTGGAGCGCCCAAATGAAGTGGCTTTCGATCGCCGGCATTGGTGAGGATGGTCTGGTCGGTCTGGGCGAGCCCGCCAAGGCGGCCATTGCCGCAGCCGAGATCGTCTTTGGCGGCGCACGTCACCTCGAACTGGCCACCCCTGTCATCACCGGCGAGCGCCAGCCATGGCTGTCGCCATTCTCGGACTCCATTGCGGCGGTGCTGACGCATAAGGGCCGCAGGGTCTGCGTGCTGGCCTCGGGCGATCCGTTCCATTTCGGCGTCGGCGCCACGCTGACGCGCCATGTCGATGCCAGCCAGATGGCAGTCTATCCGCATCCCTCCTCGTTCAGCCTCGCCGCTGCCCGACTGGGCTGGCCGCTGCAGGATGTGCTCAGCCTGTCGTTGCACGGTCGCCCACTCGATCTGATCCGCCCGCATCTGCATCCCGGCGCGCGTATTCTGGCGTTGACGTCTGATGAGAACGGCCCGGCTCAATTGGCGGCGCTTTTGAGCGAAGCCGGGTTCGGCATTTCCATCGTCACCGTGCTCGAAGCACTGGGCGGGGGCGATGAGACCGTGCGCAGCCAGGTGGCGATGAATTTCGACATTACCGGGATCAACCCGCTCAACATCTGCGCCATCAGCGTCGTCGCCCTGCCCGGCGCCCGCGTTGTGCCGCTGACATCGGGGTTGGATGACGCGCTGTTCGAGCATGACGGCCAGATGACCAAGCGCGAGGTGCGCGCCCTGACCCTGTCAGCACTGGCGCCCCGTCGCGGCGAGACATTGTGGGATATCGGGGCGGGGTCCGGCTCGATCGGCATTGAGTGGATGCTGGCCGATCCCAGCCTGCGCGCCATCGCCATTGAGGCCGATCCCGAGCGGGCCGCGCGCATTGGGCGCAATGCCAGCGCGTTTGGTGTGCCCGATCTCAAGATCGCCGTCGGCACCGCCCCCGCAGCGCTGGCCGAGCTTGGCCCCCCCATGCCATTTTCATCGGCGGTGGCGGTTCGGATCCCGGCGTTCTCGACGCCGCCATTGCGGCGCTGCGCCCCGGCGGTCGACTGGTTGCCAATGCGGTGACGCTGGAGCTTGAAGCGTTGCTGCTCGCCCATCACACTAGGCTGGGCGGCAGCCTGACCCGTATTGCCGTCGCCCGGGCCGATGCTGTCGGCTCCATGACGGGCTGGCGCCCGTCCATGCCGATTACCCAATGGGTCTGGAGCAAGCCATGACTGTGCACTTCATTGGGGCCGGCCCCGGCGCGGCCGATCTGATCACCGTGCGCGGGCGCGACCTGCTCGCCGCCTGCCCGGTGTGCCTTTATGCCGGCTCCATCGTGCCGCAGGAAATGCTGGCCTGGTGTGGGCCCGATACCCGCCTGATCGACACCGCCCCGCTCTCGCTGGACGAAATCGAGGCCGAATACGCCAAGGCGGATGCGGCCGGCGAGGACGTGGCGCGGCTGCATTCGGGCGATCTGTCGATGTGGAGTGCCGTCGCCGAACAGATGCGGCGGCTGGATCGGCTGGGCATTGCCTATTCACTGACGCCCGGCGTGCCGGCCTTTTCGGCAGCGGCAGCCACACTGGGGCGCGAACTGACCATTCCGGCTGAAGCCCAGAGCCTGGTGCTGACCCGCATTTCGGGTCGTGCCTCGGCCATGCCGTCGGGCGAAAACCTGGCCGCCTTTGGCGCTACCGGGGCGACACTAGCCCTTCACCTGGCCATTCATGCGCTCGATCGCGTGGTTGAGGAGTTGACGCCGCATTATGGCGCGGATTGCCCGGTCGCCATCGTGTTCCACGCTTCCTGGCCCGATGAGAAGATCATCCGGGGCACGCTGGCCGATATAGTCGAGCGCTTTGCCGCCGATCCGGTGGAGCGCACCGCCATCATCTTTGTCGGGCGCACGCTGGGTGCCACCGATTTCCGCGAGAGTTCGCTCTACGATCCGGATTATCAGCGGCGGTTTCGCGGCCGCGACTAGACCACCATCTGGCCCAACATGGGCTCGATCAGGTCTTCCCAGTCAATCTCGCCGGGGCGGCCGAGCAGAAAGCCCTGCGCTTCGCTACAGCCTTCGACACGCAGCACCTCAAGCTGGGCGCAGGTCTCCACGCCTTCAGCCAGAACCGGCACCGACAGGCTCCTGCCCAGCGCCAGAATGGCGCGGACGATCGCCTTGGACTGTTCGTCGTGATCAACCTCGGTCATGAAGGAGCGATCGATCTTGATCTTGTCGAAGGGGAAGCTGCGCAGCGTGTCGAGCGAGGAATAGCCAGTGCCGAAATCGTCAATGGCGATGGAGACACCCATGGCCTTGATCTGGCGCAGGATATGGAGCGCGCGCTGCTTGTCGGCGATGATCGAGGTCTCGGTGACTTCGAGCTCCAGCAAGGACGGCGACAGACCGGTTTCAGTCAGGACGTCGCGCACGGTATCGATCAGATCGAGCGAACCCAGCTGCACGCCTGAAACATTGACGGCGATCTTGCGATTTTCGGGCCAGCTGGCGGCATTGCGGCAGGCAGTGCGCAGCACCCAGGTGCCAATGGCGGTAATGGCGCCGCACTCTTCGGCCACCGGAATGAAATCGGCGGGCGAGACCATGCCGTGGCCGGGGCGGCTCCAGCGCAGCAGCACTTCATAGCCAGTGATCTCGTCGGTCGCGACCGACTTCTGCACCTGATAGACCAGCGAAAACCCGTTGGTTTCCAAGGCTGTCCACAGATCCTTGGCCATGGCACGCCGCTGGCGCGCATGCTCGTCCATGTCGTGTTCGTAGTAGCAGGTACGGCGATCAAATTCGGCTTTGGCGCGATACATCGCCAGATCGGCATTGTTGAGCAGGCGCGAGCGGTCCCCACCATCTTCGGGGAAGATGGCCACGCCGATGCTGGCCGAACTGTTCACGGTGACAACATCGGTCTCGATCCGCGTAAACAGCGCGCTTTCAATGCGGGCGATGAAGTCGCGCAAGGCATCCATGGAGGTGAACATCTTGAGCGCGGCGAATTCGTCGCCACCCAGACGCGCCACCACCTCGCCCTCCTTGAGGCCCGTGCTCAAGCGTGTTGCCAGTGCCTTGAGCACCTGGTCCCCCACCTGGTGGCCATAGGTGTCGTTGATTTCCTTGAACCGGTCGAGGTCGACGGCGATGACTGCAAAATTCTGGTCGGTTTCGCCTGCAGTGTGCAAGGCGTGATCGAGCTGTTCGTTGAACGCGGCGCGATTGAGGATATTGGTCAGCGGATCATGGTAGGCCAGATGGGAAATGGCGGCCTGCGAGCGCTGCTCGTCGGTCACGTCATCAATCGTGGTCACCCAGCCACCATCGGCAATGGGGCGGTGAACGAAGCGCACAATGCGCCCGTCATCAAGGGTGCGCAGATAGTCTTTGACTTCACCGCGGGCGATCCCGGCAATCAGTTCATCGATCCGCGTTTCGGCTTCCTGCTGTTCGGCTGTCGTATTGGGCCGGGATGCACCCTGCATGGCCAGCGAGAGATCCCGGAAATGACCGCCCACTGCATCGTCGCCAATGCCCTGGGCCCGGATCAGATCGGTGGCGGGCTGATTGTGAAACCGCAAATGGCCGGAATTGTCGAACAGACACAGGCCCTGCGCCATGTGGGTGGTCGCCAGTTCGAGCAGCGAGGTGACCTCGTTGATCCGCGCGGCATCGGCTTCCTGCCGTTCCTTTTCGCGCTGCGTGCGGCGGCGATCTGCCTCGTCGAGCAGCACGCTGCCAAAGGCTGCACCCAGCACCAGGAGCGAAATCAGGGCAACGCCGCCTGACAACCAGCCGCTATCGATTTCCCCGCCAGCGCTGAGCGGAAAGCAGCGCGAGAAGTCGGCGGCGCCCATGGCGGTGAAGTGCATGGCGCAGATGGCCAGGGTTAGCAGCAAGGCCCCCGTCAGCATGCGGCCATTCATGGCCGCAACGAAGGACAGGCCACCCAGAAGCATGCCGGCAATAACCGACAGGGCGATCATGGCGGTGTTCCAGCCAATCGCGCCGCCCATGACCAGTGCGGCAATACCGGTATAGTGCATGCAGGAAATGGCAATGCCCACGACCGCGCCACCGAGGAATTGATCGGCCACACTCTGGCCGCGCGCGGCCATCGCAATGCCGACGCCACAAATGCCGATGGCAATCAGCAGCGAAGCGCCGGTCAGCAACAGGTCATAGCTCAGGGTAAAGCCGGGGCGCAGCGCCAGCATGCCGATAAAATGGGTAGCCCAGATGCCCAGACCAACGGCGAGGGCAGCCACGCCAATCCAGATCACATGCATGCGGCCGGTGGCGCGGCGGGCGTGCCGCAGCAGGCTCACGCAGGCATAAGCCGCCACCAGACAGACAATAGCAGCCAGCCCGACAAAGCGCGGGTCGTGCTGCTGCAGGAAGAAATCGACAAAAGCGAACACGCGCGGGGCCTAATTCGACTGACAGACGCCACTTGGCGCCGCAATTGCCGCAAATCTAGTCCGCGCGGCTTAAACTGATGTTACGCAACAAGGTTTCTGAATTCTCACCAGATGGCGGTTCCGGCATGTTTGCCCATGCTCTGCTCCCGTTGCAAAGCCACTGGCATGTGGCGCTAGAGCTGCACTTTGCGCAGCAAGGGCGTGACCCTGCTGGCCCACTGGATCTCGCCGGGTCGCCCCAGGAAATAGCCCTGCGCCTCGTTGCAGCCTTCCGCGCGCAGCACATCAAGTTGACTGCTGGTCTCCACGCCTTCAGCCAGAACCGGGACCGACAGGCTTTTGCCGAGCGCCAGAATTGCCCGGACAATCGCCTTTGACTGATCATTATTGTCGACATCGGCCATGAAGGAACGGTCGATCTTGATCTTGTCGAAGGGGAAGCTGCGCAGCGTGTCGAGCGAGGAATAGCCGGTGCCGAAATCGTCGATGGCAACCGACACCCCCATGGCCTTGATCTGGCGCAGGATATGCAGCGCCCGCTGCTTGTCGGCGATGATCGAGGTTTCGGTGACTTCCAGTTCCAGCCGCGATGCGGCCAGCCCGGTCTGGAGCAGGACATCGCGCACCGTGGTGACCAGTTCCATCTGGCCGAGTTGCACGGCTGAGATATTGACCGCGATCTTGTATTTTTCGGGCCAGGCTGCAGCAGCATAGCAGGCGGTACGCAGGACCCAGGCGCCTATCGCGGTGATCGCGCCGCTTTCTTCGGCAATGGGAATGAAGTCCATGGGCGGCACCAGACCGTGTCCCGGCCGGTTCCAGCGCAGCAGGACCTCATAACCGGTGATCTCATCGCTCTCGACGGATTTCTGCACCTGATAGGCCAGGTGAAAGCCGTTATTCTCGACCGCAAGCCACAGGTCCTTGCTCATGGCACGGCGCTCACGGGCATATTCGTCCATGTCGTGTTCGTAATAGCAAAGACGCCGGTCAAACTCGGCCTTGGCGCGATACATCGCCAGATCGGCATTGTTGAGCAGGCGCGAGCGGTCGCCGCCATCATCGGGGAAGACGGCCACGCCAATGCTGCCCGCCGTGCTCACGGTGACCTGGTCGGTGACAATACGGGCAAACAGCGCGCTTTCGATGCGGTCCAGAAACTCGCGCAGGCTTTCGATCGAATTGAACATCTTAAGCGCGGCAAACTCGTCGCCGCCCAGTCGGGCGATTGTCTCGCCTTCCTTCAGGCCTGTGCTCAGCCGCGTGCCGAGGGCCTTGAGAACCTGATCACCCACCAGATGACCATAGCTGTCATTGATTTCCTTGAACCGGTCCAGATCAATAGCCACCACGGCGAAGTTCACATCCGTCTCGCTGGCGATGGAGACGGCGGCGTCGACGCGCTCATTGAACGCCGCGCGGTTGAGCAGGCTGGTGAGTGGATCATGATAGGCCAGATGGGCAACTTGGGCCTGCGAGCGCTGCTCGGAGGTCACGTCGTCAATCGTGGTTACCCAGCCACCATCGACAATCGGGCTATGCAGAAAGCGGATAATGCGCCCGTCATTCATGGTGCGCATGTAATCACAGGTTTCGCCGCTGATAATCTTGCTGATGATGCCGTCAATGCGGTGCTCGGCCTCTTCGCGGAGGGCGTCGGCAACCGGCTGGGAAGTGCCCTGCAGTGCCAGCGCCAGATCGCGGAAATGCATGCCGACCAGATCGTGGTCGCCAATGCGATCGCCGAACAGGTTCGAGATCCGGTTATTGTGAAACTCCAGATGGCCATCGCGGCCGAACAGGCACAGGCCCTGCGCCATATGGGTAGTCGCCAGTTCGAACAGCGTGGTCACTTCCGTGATCTGTTCGGCGTCTGCCAATTGGCGCTGACGCTCGGTTTCGGCGCGGCGACGATCGGCCTCTTCGAGCACCATGCTGGCAAAGGTGATGGTCAAGGCGATCAGCGAGATTACCGTGACGCCGACCGACATCATTTCGCTGGTGATCTTGCCGATGGCTGGCAGCGCCGAACTGTTGGAGAAATCTGCGGCCGCCATGGCGCCGAAATTCATGCCGTAGGTCGCGACGCCCAGCAACAGGGCGCCAGCCGTGATATGGCGCCGCATCGCCACCACAAAGGCCAGCCCTGCCAGCGCCATGCCGACGATGACCACCGCCGTGAGTAATGGCAGGTTCCAGCCGATCGTACCGCCGATCACCGTGCCAGCGCGGCCAAATATCTGAATGGAGGCCATGGCGAGACCCACCACGGCGCCGCCCATGAACCGAATGCCGATGCCGTCACCGCGCGTGGCCAGCGCGACGCCAGCGCCGCTGATCAGAACGGCAACGAGCAGCGACAGATCAATCGCCCCCGGCGTGAAGCTGATGGCAAAGCCTGGGTTCCAGGCCAGCGCGCCGATAAAGTGGGTCGCCCAGATGCCCAGCCCTATCAAGACGCTGGCGACACTGATCCAGATGCCCTGTGCGACGCCGCTGTGGCGCTGGGACTTCCGCAGCAAATTGGTGCTGCCATAGGCGGCGACCAGGCAAACCACAGCTGCCCAGGCCAGAAGGCGGGGATCATGAGCGGGAAAGAGAGAATTCATTGAAGAAAACACGGTGCCGCCTTTACCAGAGCACCCTTACCTTAAAGACCCGCACTTAAGCTGACGTTACAAGACGGGGATAACCAGATGTTACCTTCCGCCGAAGAATAAAAAGAATGGACGCATCCGGATGTCGCTCAATGCGCTGCCGGACCGGTCAGACGCGAGCGGATCGCATTGGAAATATTGTCGAAGATGAACACCACGATCAGGATCAGGATGACCATATAGGCAACGTTCTCCCAATCCTGATTGGTGCGCATGGCCTCGATCAGTTTAAGCCCGATGCCCCCTGCCCCTACAGCGCCGATAATGGTGGCGGAGCGGGTATTGCTCTCCCAGAAATATAGCGCCTGACTGACAAAGACCGGCAGCACCTGGGGCACCACACCATAGCGATGCACCGCCATGCCCGATGCACCGACGGATTTGACGCCTTCGCGCTGGCGGTCATCGATGTTTTCGAGCGCCTCGGTATTGGTCTTGCCCAGCGTGCCGGTGTCGGTGAAGAAAATGGCCGCGATGCCCGGGATGGGCCCCGGGCCAAAGCCACGCACGAAGAACAGTGCCCAGATCAGCATGTCCACCGAGCGCAGGAAGTCGAAGGCCCGTTTCATCAGCCAGTTGCCGGGGCGATTGGCGGTGATGTTGCGCGCGGCAATGAAGGAAAGGGGAAAGGCCAGCAATGCGGCGAACAGCGTGCCAACAAAGGCCATGACGATGGTCTGGAGCAGCTTGTCATAGACATCAAGATGCTGCCACTCGGCATTGTAGAGAAACTCGACCGCCATCAACTGCACATTGGGCATGTCGGGCTCAAAGCGCGGCGCCTCGGTGATCGCCCGCCAGACCTCGGCGGCGGTCATGCCAAAGAAATGCGAATTGGTATCGAAGAAGAAATTGGGCCAGCCCAGAAAACGATGACGGACATAGACCTGGGTATTGCGGATCTCGGCCTGCCCGACAAAGCCGTAGTCGACCGTCACCCGGCCTCCCTTGAGCGACATGGCGGCGGGCGCATCGACGGGCAATAGCGCCCCATCATCGGTAATGGGCACGTCATAGCGCTGGCCGTCGACCACCGCGACCACGGCGGTCGGGCTGATCTCGACGCTATTGGCGGGGCTACCAAAGCTTGTCACATAGCTTTTGGGTCCGGTCTGCTCGATCCAGTCGGGATCGGGATTGTCGCCCAGCAGCGAGCGGGTCCATTCGAGTTCGACACTGTCATTCTTGAAGCGGAAGCGCGGCGTGGCCTCCCAGGAATACCAGTCCGCAATATAGATGCTGGCGCGGGCCCATTGGGCATTGGCCAACACGCCCGAGATATCGAAGAAGAAGAAGCAGAACACCAGATAGGCCGCCGTTCCCAGCGCCACCAGCGGCATGGTCAGGCGCTGCTGCAGGGGACGATGAAACACGGCGCCGTGGCGGGCCTTGAGGGCAAGAGCCTCACCGGCGGTCATTTGCATGCTGGACATGGTGTTTTCCTCAACCGCCGAACTGGAAGGCAGACGGGCCGACCAGACGTTTGCGCAGCGCACCGGAGATCGCGTCGATGCCGATAATGGTGGCAAACAACAGGATGATGATGGCGTAGGTCTTGGCGGCATGATCGCGGCCAATCGAGAGCCGGAACACCTCGCCAATGCCGCCGCCGCCCACCGCGCCGATAATGGTGGAGGCGCGCACATTGATCTCGGCGCGCAACAAGGCATAGGAGACGAAGTTCGGCATGACCTGGGGCACGAAGGCGAAGCGGACGCGCTCGAACCAGTTGGCCCCCACCGAGCGCAGCCCCTCATCGGCGCGGCCATCGGCATTCTCGGTGACTTCGTAGAACAGCTTGCCCAGCGCGCCCACCGTATGCAGGCTGACCGCAACAATAGCACCGATCGGGCCCACCGAGAGGATGGCCACCAGCATGCCGGCGACGACGATTTCGGGGAAAGCACGCAGCACTTCGAGAAAACGCCGCACCACGAACCGGATCGTGCGTGACCCGGTCACATTGCTGGCTGCCAGAAAGCACAGGCCAAAGGCAAAAGTGACGCCGAAAATGGTCGAGACCAGCGCGATATTGATCGTCACCAGCATCTGGTAGAAATATTCGGGCAGATAGAAATCGCCGAGCAGATAGACCCGGCCTTCCTCGTAATTGTACTTGAACGAGCCATCGGCCAGCGGCGAAGGCAGGTCGAACAGCGCGCGCACGATTTCCATCGGCTCATCGGGCTGAAAGTGAATGAAGAAGTCGAAGAAATAGGGCAGCCGGTCGAAGAAGGCGCCAGCGTTTGACGCATTGGCAAACCAGAGCGAAGCGGACAGCACCACCAGCAAGGCGCCCCCGACCAGCAGCGTATAGAGCCGTCTGGTGCGCAGCAGGGACCGGTAGTGCGCATGCACCACGCCCAGTTCCCTGGAAAGCGGGGCCGGATTGCCGGGAAGGATGGTCTCGCTCATGGATCGCCCTCAAAGAATGGCGGCGGCGTGTGATCACGCCGCCTGCCGGTATCGGATTGGCGATCAGCCGCCGATGGTTGCCTTGCGGGCGTCGATGATGGGCTTGTAGAAATCGGCGTCGACGGGGGCATAGCCCTTGTAGTCGCCGCGTTCGATGCCGCTGAAGCACTCGTAATTTGTCTCGGGCAGATTGGTGTAGAAGGCGACGATCTTGTCCTTCATGGCCTGTGGCAGGTCCGAGCGCATCACATTGGGACCATTGGGGATCAGCGGCGACAGCCAGAGCTGGGTCACGTCTTCCATGTCCAGCATGCCCTTGTCGGCCATCGAGCGGGTATTGCCCGAGCTATAGCCTTCGGAGAATTCGCCAACGCCCGAGGTCCAGGTCACAGCCACATCGACCTTGTGGTCGAGCAGGGCGAGAACGTTGTTCTCGTGGCCACCATTGAACGAGGTTGCCGAGAAATACTCGTCATTGGCCATGCCGGTCTGTTCCGGCAAGGTCACCAGCGGGATGAGATAGCCCGAGGTGGAGTCCGGATCGGCATAGCCCAGGGTCTTGCCCTTGGCCGCTTCGAGGGTGTCGATGCCCGAATCCTTGCGGGCCAGCAGGATCGAGTGATAGCCCATGGCGCCGTCGAGCTGGACGGTGGTGTTGAAGGGCTCAACGGCTTCGGGGTCGGCCAGATAGACCTTGGCAAAACCTGAAGCACCCAGACCGGCGATATCGAGCGTGCCGCCGAGCAGGCCCTGGATTACACCGTCATAGTCAGCTGCGGGGAACAGTTTGACTTCCTTGACGCCCAGCGCTTCTGGCAGCAGGTCGATCAGGCACTGGTTGTTGGCGAGACGGTCGGTCTCGTTTTCGCCGCCAAGGATGCCGATGCGGATTACATCCATTTCCTGGGCGAAGGTCGGTGCAGTGACGCCAGCGAGCGCGATGCCGGCGAGCAGGACGGTACGAATTGCGGTCATGGAAGTCTCCTTTGGTGACGCAAAGATGTCGACGGACTGCCGGGCTGGGCCCGTTGTGCAGCCGCGGAACGCTTGAATTTCAGAGGGCGTCGGCCAGTTCGCGGGGCTTGGCCGTGGGCCGCCGGGCGGGCTCGATGCTGGTGGAAGTCATGGCTTCGGAGAAGGCCTCTTCGAGCCCATCGGCACCGTAGAGCTGGCGCGCCACATCGGTGGTCAGTTGCTCGGGTGTGCCGTCAAACACCACCCGGCCTGCCGCCATGCCGATGATGCGACCGCAATAGGCGCGCGCAGTATCCAGGGTATGCAGATTGGTAATCACGGTCAGGCCCTGCTCGCGGTTGATGGCGTGCAGGCTGTCCATGACGATCTTGGCATTGCGCGGGTCCAGGCTCGCGATCGGCTCATCGGCCAGGATCATGCGCGGGGCCTGCATCAGCGCCCGGGCAATGGCCACACGCTGCTGCTGGCCACCGGACAGGGTCTGGGCCCACTGGGTGGCAGTCTGGGCGATGTCGAGCCGTTCGAGCGCCTGGAGTGCCCGCAACTGCTCAGCTTCGGTAAAAATCTGCAACAGCGACAGCAGCGTCGAGCGATGGTTGAGCCGGCCCAGCATCACATTGGTGATTACATCCAGACGTGGCACCAGATTGAACTGCTGAAAGATCATGGCGCAATCACGTTGCCAGTTGCGCAGCGCCTTGCCGCGCAGCGCCGAGACCTCGACGCCATCAAAGCGGATGGCGCCCTCGGACACATTGGTCAGCCGGTTGATCATGCGCAGCAGGGTCGACTTGCCGGCGCCTGAACGGCCGATAATGCCGACCATCTGCCCCTGCGGGATTTCCAGATTCACGTCGCTGACGGCAAGCTTGTCGCCGAAGCGCCGCGAGACATTTGAAATCGTAAGCATCAGCGCCCTCGCTGTTGAACTGCGGCAGACCTAGGGCGGCGACGTGAAGCTGGGATTACACTGGGGTGACGGTTGCGTGACGATGCACAAGAGCGCAATTTGGGAGCCCTGAACGGGCAAAACGCCCCCTGGGATCGATGCCAGGGAGCGCTTTTGAGTGCCCGCTCTACTTGATCGTGTGCAACAGGGGCCTACGCAGCGATCCTGGGCGCAAAGGCAGTCACATCGAGAATGCGGTCGGCGACCTGCTCGCGCACTTCCTCATCGTGGAAGATGCCCAATTGGGCGACACCTGCCGCCTTTTTCTCGGCAATCATGGCCACCACAACGGCCCTGTTGGTGGCGTCGAGCGAGGCCGTCGGTTCATCGAGCAGCAGCACCGGATGGGCGGTGATGAAGCCGCGCGCAATATTGACGCGTTGCTGCTCGCCGCCAGAAAAAGTCGCTGGCGGCAGGCTCCACAGCCGTTCAGGCAGGTTGAGCCGGGCCAGCAGGTCGCGCGCCCGCCCCTGCGCCAATTCCCGTTCAACGCCGCGGATAACCAGCGGTTCGGCCACTACGTCGAGCGCAGAAACGCGGGGTACGGTGCGCAGGAACTGGCTGACGTAGCCGATGCTATCGCGCCTGAGCGTCAGCACGGTGCGCGGGTCGGCACTGGCCAGATCCACCCGCTCACCATGGTGGCGCAACACGATGGTGCCAGCATCAACACCATAATTGCCATAGACCATTTTGAGGATCGAACTCTTGCCCGCCCCCGATGGTCCGCCCAGCACGACGCATTCGCCGGGCTGGACGTCGAAGGTCACATTGTCGACCACCGGCAGCACCACGCCATCGCGCAGGTGCATGGTGAAGGTCTTGGCCAGATTTTTCACGGATAGGGCGGTCATCGGATAGCTCCGCAGATGTGTAAGAAACCCCCACCCTTGGTCCCTCCCCACAAGGGAGAGGGAGAAGACGGGGCAACGATCGCTGGCACAGTGTCGTCCGCGCACTGGACAGGCTTCCCTCCCCCTTGTGGGAAGGCAATGAGGGTGGAGGATCTCACCCTCACACCTGCAAGATCGAGGAGACGAGCAATTGAGTATAGGGCTCACGCGGATCATCCAGCACCCGGTCGGTCAGACCGGATTCAATGACGTGGCCGTCCTTCATCACCATCATGCGGTGGCTGAGCAGACGCGCGACGGCCAGATCATGGGTCACCACTATGGCCGCCAGTCCCAACTCCCCAACCAGTCCGCGCAGCAGATCGAGCAGGCGGGCCTGCACCGACACATCAAGGCCGCCAGTGGGCTCGTCCATGAACACCAGGCGCGGCCCGGTCACCAGATTACGGGCAATCTGCAGGCGCTGGCGCATGCCGCCAGAAAAGGATCGCGGCTGATCGTCAACACGGTCGGCGGCAATCTCCACCCGGCCGAGCCAATCGAGCGCGGTTTCGCGGATATGGCCGTAGTTCCGGTCTCCCACTGCCATCAGCCGTTCGCCGACATTGGCACCAGCCGACACCGTCATGCGCAGACCATCGGCGGGGTTCTGATGCACAAACCCCCAATCGGTGCGCACTAGAAAGCGGCGCTCGGCTTCGCTCAGATCATAGATATTGCGCCATTGCTCATCGCGCATGCGGTAAAGCGTCCGGCCCGCGCTGGGCTCGAGCGTCGCCGAGAGCGAATTGAGCAGTGTGGTCTTGCCCGAGCCGGATTCCCCGACAATGGCCAGCACTTCGCCGGGCCAGAGCGCGAAGCTGACATCGGCACAGCCCAGACGGCTGCCGTAATATTTGGTCAGACCCTCAACCTTGAGAAGCGGTTCGGCGCTCATTGGGCTGCCTCCTGTTGCACGCCCAGGGCGCCGACATGCCCGGCTTCGCGGCGTTCCTCGCAATTATCGGTGTCCGAGCACACATACATGTGCCCGCCATGGTCATCGAGAATGACCTCGTCGAGATAGACCTGTTCGGCACCACACAGCGCGCAGGGCTGTTCGAAATGCTGCACCTCGAAGGGATGGTCTTCAAAGTCCAGGCTGACCACTTCGGTAAAAGGCGGAATGGCGTAGATGCGGTGTTCACGCCCTGCCCCGAAAAGTTGCAGGGCCGCACTCATGTGCATTTTGGGGTTGTCGAATTTGGGGGTTGGCGAGGGGTCCATCACATAGCGTCCCTCGACTTTGACCGGATAGGCATAGGTGGTGGCGATATGGCCGTGCCGGGCAATGTCCTCATAGAGTTTGACGTGCATCAGCCCGTATTCCTCCAGCGCGTGCATCTTGCGCGTCTCGGTTTCGCGCGGTTCAAGGAAGCGCAGCGGCTCGGGGATCGGCACCTGATAGACCAGGATCTGCCCCTGCCCCAGTGCCCGTTCGGGAATGCGGTGGCGGGTCTGGATGATGGAGGCCTTGGCGGTGTGCGTGGTCGTTTCCACCTGCGCCACCTTGGCAAAGAAAGCCCGGATCGAGACCGCATTGGTGGTGTCGTCGGCGCCCTGATCGATGACCTTGAGCACATCATCGGGTCCGATGATTGAGGCGGTCACCTGCACCCCGCCCGTGCCCCAGCCATACGGCATGGGCATTTCGCGGCTGGAAAACGGCACCTGATAACCGGGAATGGCGATGGCCTTGAGGATGGCCCGACGGATCATCCGTTTGGTCTGCTCATCGAGATAGGCGAAATTGTAACGCGTGACGGCGTTCATGAGTGAGCCTGCCAGGTTGGGAGGGGGTGGGGCCACAGGCACAGAAAACCGGGCATCATTCTGCCGCCTCCCTGATCCCTGCCGTTTCATGTTCTGCCCGCATGCGGCGGATCAGGTCGAGCTCGGCCTGGAAATCGACGTAGTGCGGCAGTTTGAGGTGTTCCACGAAGCCGGTGGCCTGCACATTGTCGGAATGGGCAATGACGAATTCCTCGTCCTGGGCAGGGGCGACAATGTCCTCGCCAAATTCACGCGCCCGCAGCGCGCGATCCACCAGCGACATGGCCATGGCCTTGCGTTCAGCCTGCCCGAATACCAGGCCATAACCGCGCGTGAACTGCGGCGGCAGCTTGGCCGACCCCTTGAACTGGTTGACCATCTGGCATTCGGTGACGCGGATGCGGCCCAGATTGACGGCAAAACCCAGCTCGGGAACGTCAAATTCGACGTCGACCTCGCCGATGCGGATCTCGCCGACGAAAGGATGGCTGCGGCCATAGCCGCGCTGGGTGGAATAGGCCAGTGCCAGCAGGAAACCCTCATCGCCACGCGCCAGAGCCTGTAGGCGCAAGTCACGGTCGAGCGGGAAGTCCAGCGGCTCGCGGGTCAGATCGCCCACCGGGCGATCCGGATCGGTTTCGCCATCGGGCTCCATCAGCCCCTGACGCCCCAGCAAGTCGGTAACGCGCGGCGCAGCGACAGGGGCTTCCTCGCGCAGGATCGGGGCTGGCACATCGCCATCGACAATTGATGGATCGAGCAGGCGATGGGTGTAATCAAAGGTTGGGCCCAGCATCTGCCCACCAGGCAGGTCCTTGAAGGTGGCCGAGATGCGTCTTTCGATCAGCATCTGCCCCGTCTCGATGGGCCGGGAATAGCCAAAGCGCGGCAAGGTGGTGCGATAGGCGCGCACCAGAAAGATCGCCTCGATCAGATCGCCACGAGCCTGCAGCAGCGCCAGCGCCGCCAGCTCGGTATCATAGAGCGAGCCCTCGCCCATGGCGCGGTCGACGGCCAGCCCCAATTGCTCGACAATCTGGTCGAGGCGCAGGCCGGGCACGGAACGGTCGCCGCGGCGGCGATCGGCCAGCAGTGCATGGGCGTTGGCAATGGCGGCCTCACCGCCCTTTACGGCTA
Organism: Devosia sp. J2-20; assembly: GCF_055808475.1. Classification (NCBI taxonomy): domain Bacteria; kingdom Pseudomonadati; phylum Pseudomonadota; class Alphaproteobacteria; order Hyphomicrobiales; family Devosiaceae; genus Devosia; species Devosia sp. J2-20. Next base: position 2,667,773 of record NZ_CM147870.1, read on the forward strand.
CATACATCTCAGCTTCCTTCCACAATGCGGGTGGAGCGCGGCAGGCCCATGACCTGCCCATCGGCCACCAGCAGCAGATCGATGCCGCGCGGGAACAACGCCCGATTGGCGGCCCATTGCGCACGGAAATCCTCGGGCAGGCCAAGCGGGCTAATATGGAGGGTGTCCTTGATGCCCGGGCCGCGCAGGGTCAGCGCCGCGCCACCATGCAGCGCTGGCACGGCGAGCACGATGGTGGTCGAACGATCAGGGTATTCCTGGGTACCCAGATTGAACTGGTCCAAGGCGGGCAAACGTGTTGCTTCGCCAGCAATGGCGAAGACCGCCTTTTGCGGGTCGCTCACCAGTGGCGCGCCAGCATGAAACGCCACGAACTCCAGAACGGCCGTGTCGGCGCGCAGCACGTCATCGAGCCAAATGGGGCTGTCGTGATCGCTCAGTGTGAGCAGTACGCTCACCAATTCGGCCGACATGCTGTCAGAAATGGGTGCAGGTGTGACCAGGTCTTGCACTGTTCCGGGGTTGGCCAGCGCAGCCATCACGGCGCGGAACGCAGCCCCCGATTGCAGCACTGGATCGGCAAATCCGCCTTCAAGCAGCGTGTCCATTTCAGTTATCCCCTCGCACCATGGTGAAAAAGTCGACCTTGGTTGCCGCCGCTTCGCCGCGCCGCACGGCGTCGTTTTGCTGCGCAAGCTGTTGCAATGGCGCGATAATCTGCGCCTCTACCGCCTCAGGCCGGGTCTGCCAGAGCGCGTCGATCACCGCGATGGCCTGTGCCTTGGCCAGATCGCGCCCCAAACAATACCCGTGCCCTATCTGACCGGTTAGAATGCGGACGCTGGCCCGGCTGACACTGGCTTCGCCCATATTGAAGGGGGCGCCGCCACCACCGGCCCGACCGCGCACCATGACGAGCCCGACCTCGGGTCCGCGAATGGGGGTGAAGTCGGGCTTGTCGGTCCAGGCGTCCCAGACGGCGGCCAGTTCGCGGGCCGGCGCGCTGGCCAGCGTATCGAGCGCTGCCTTGCGCCGGGCCTGATCGCTGCTCGTTGCGGTTTGCATGCTTGCCTCGATTTGTCTAATCTACTAGACAACTAGTGTCCTCATTCCGGTCTTAGGCGTTCTGTGTGAAAGTGCAATGACAGATCAGAAAAGTGCTCTGGGCGGGGTCGCGCTGTGGCGACGCATCGCCGATGCGATCCGGCTCGACATTGTCGGCGGCAAGCTGGCGGCGGGCGACAGGCTGCCAACGGAAGCGGCGCTGGCCGCTCGCTTTTCTGCCAATCGTCATACCGTGCGCCGGGCGCTGGCTGTTCTGGCTGATGAAGGGGTTGTGGCCGCCGAGCAGGGGCGCGGCACCTTTGTGCGCAGCGCGCGACGACTGAGCTATCCGATTGGCCGCCGTACCCGGTTTTCCGAAGGTCTGGCCGGTCAGGCCCGGAGCCTGTCCACCCAGCATCTAGGCGACAAAATCGAGAATGCCACAGCCAGTATCGCCCGCGCACTGGCCATTCCCGCAGGCGCCAAGGTCGTGCGGATCGAAGGGCTATCATCGGCCGATGGCCGCCCGCTGTCGCGCAGCACCACCTGGCTGGCCTATCGCCAGTTTGCCGACTTCGGCCAGCGCATCATCGAGATGACCTCGTTCACGGCGACCTTTGCCAGCTATGGGATTGCCGACTATGCGCGTGCCTCGACCCGCATTTCGGCACGCCATGCCGATGTCGAGGAAACAAAGCTGCTGGCGCTGTCGGCCGGGGCCATCGTGCTGGTGTCAGAGGCCGTTGACGAGGATGCAGAGGGTCATCCCATCTCCTATGCCCTGAGTCGGTTTCCGGCTGAGCGTATGGAACTTGTGGTCTAGGCGCGTCTGGCCTGCCGGGCCAGATCCTCGAGCAGCGCCACGAACTGCATGCCTGCGACCTCCAGCGTGCCGGAATTGTCGATCCGGATGGTGCTTGCTGGCAGGCGGTCGCTGACCCGGCGTTCCATACGGTTCTGGATCGATTGCGCCGTCTCGCGCCCGCGATCGGCCAGACGTTGTTCGATAACCTCACGCTCGGCAGACACCGCCACTACCACAGCATCGGCATAGCGCTCGATCAGTTGCGGGATCATCGCGCGCGAGAGATTGGCCACCACGATCCGACCGGCGCTCAGATCGTCCTCGAGCCCGATGGGCAGGCCATAGCGCAGGCCATGGGCACCCCAGGTCAGCGCAAAGGCACCATCGCGTTCAGCCTGTGCAAAGGCGGCCTCATCAAGGCTGTCATGGTCTTCGCTATCGCCATCGGCCTGACGCGTCACAACGCGACGCACGACATGGATCAGGCCGCTCGGCTCAAGCCGCTCGCGGGCGAAGTTCATCAGGCTGTCCTTGCCTGCGCCACTGGGGCCGACAACGGCGACAAAAGTCCCACTCATATGACGCGACGGCCTTCACGATACACGGTCAGCACGATGGGGATACCGTCCTCGGCACGCAGATGAACGAAGTCGGCACGCTTGCCTGTGACAATCTCGCCCCGGTCGCGGAAACCGGCAGCTTCTGCGGGACGCTTGGTCACCAATTGCACGGCCTTGGCCAAACTTATCCCCTCAACGTTCTCGGCGAGCGAGAATGCAGACTGTAGCATAGAGAAAGGAATGTAGTCCGACGACAGGATATCGAGCAGATCGGCTTCGGCCAGCGCCCGCGCCGATACATTGCCGGAATGAGATCCGCCGCGCACCACATTGGGTCCGCCCATCAGGATGGCCATGCCTGCCTGACGTGATGCCTTGGCGGCTTCCATGGTGGTGGGGAATTCGGCGACATCAATGCCCAGCGCCACAGCCTCCTCAACATGGTCGCGGGTGGCATCATCATGGCTGGCCAGCACGATGCCGAGCGCCCTGCAGGCCTGGGCGATGGCCCGGCGATGTGGCCCGGCAAAGCTATCGGATTCGATATTGCGACGGCGGGTAAAGTCGTCGAGCTCGGCATCGCTGAGCTTAAGCTTGCCCTGGTAGTAGGTCTTGTAGGCGTCCATGCTGGCGAACTGACGCTGGCCGGGGGCGTGGTCCATCAGGGACACCAGACGCACCTGCGGATCATCCTTGAGCAGGTTGAAGCTCTCCAGGCAGTCAGGCGCGGAGACTTCGCAACGCAGATGGATGTGGTGCTCGGCGCGCAGTCGCCCCGCCTTGGTGCCCGCCGCAATGGCACCGGTAAGGGTCTTCATTTCAACAGCGCCCATGTCCGAATTCTCGTCGAGCCCGACACGGATGGCGTCAAGCACGGTGGTGATACCGGAGGCGGCGATCTGGGCATCATGGGCCTGCACGGCTGCTACCGGGTTCCAGCGCACCTTGGGGCGCGGCGCATAGTGGGTTTCGAGATGATCGGTGTGCAGTTCCACCAGGCCGGGGATCAGGTAATCGCCATCAAGATCAATGCCCTTGCGGACGGGCGTGCCGATATCGGTGATGACACCACCATCGACCCGCACCGAGCCCTCGATGGTTTCATTGGCCAGAACGATCCGGGCATTGGTGAGGACAAGCTCCCCGAGTGCGATATTGTTCATGAGCGGCTTATCCTGCTGGCGTGGCAAACGAGTTGATGGCATCGGGCAACGGCGCTGGCTGACGATCAGGGACGGCAGCGCCATCATCGAGCCGGCGGCCGGTGGCACTGTTGAAGGGATGCAGGCCAGCGCGCGGCAGCGTCAGATCAAGGCGCGCACCTTCTGATAGCTCAGAGCGCCCCTGAGCCACAACGATTACCGCCTGATCCAGCCCTTCGACCCGCAAATAGAGATGGCTCTCGCCCCCCACCGGTTCGATCAGCTCGACCGTACCACTCAGCCCCATCTCCCCTGCTCCGGCCTTGCCCAGCCGCACGGCATCGGGACGCACGCCGACAATGTCGGTGCCCTGGGGCAGATCGGTTGGGACATGAATGCCGGCAAGCGCCTGGACCTGCTCCATGGGCATCAGGTTCATTGGCGGCGAGCCGATAAAGCCCGCGACAAACAACGAGGCTGGGCGGTCATAGAGTTCGATGGGCTTGCCGACCTGCTCGATGCGGCCGGCATTCATCACCACCAGCCGGTCGGCCAGGGTCATGGCTTCAAGCTGATCGTGGGTAACGTAAACACTGGTGGTCTTGAGCGCGCGCTGCAGGCGGCGAATTTCAATGCGCATCTGTCCACGCAGCTTGGCATCGAGATTGCTCAACGGCTCATCGAACAGGAACGCCTTGGGCTTGCGGACAATGGCGCGACCCATGGCCACGCGCTGGCGCTGGCCGCCAGAGAGCTGGCGCGGCTTGCGATCAAGGAAAGGCGTGATCTCGAGAATGCGCGCCGCCTCGGCCACGCGGGCGTCAATCTCGGCGCGCGGGGTACCCCGGTTCTTCAACCCGTATTCCAGATTACCGCGCACGCTCATATGCGGATAGAGCGCATAGTTCTGGAACACCATGGCGATGTCGCGCTCGGCGGGCTCCTTGCGATTGACCACATCACCATCGATGGAAATCTCCCCTTCGGTGATGGTTTCGAGCCCCGCAATCATGCGCAGCAGGGTGGACTTGCCGCAGCCCGAGGGGCCCACCAACACGACCAGTTCGCCATCGGCAATCTGCAGGTCGATGCCGTGCACTACGGCCACGCCGCCGGGATAGGTTTTCTTGACGCCGGTCAGGTCGATGCTTGCCATGACTATTTCTCCGTTTCGACCAGGCCCTTGACGAACAGGCGCTGCATGAAAATGACGATGAGGACGGGGGGCAGCATGGCCAGCACGACAGCGGCCATGATGATGTTCCATTGCGGGTCGCTGTCAGCCACGGTCGCCATGCGCTTCACGCCCATCATCAGCGTGTAGTATTTGGGATCGGTGGTGACGAGCAGCGGCCAGAGATACTGCATCCAGCCATAGATGAAGAGGATGACGCAAAGCGCCGCGATATTGGTGCGGCTGAGCGGCAGCAGGATATCGCGGAAGAACTTCATGGGCCCCGCACCGTCGACACGTGCCGCTTCCATCAGCTCGTCAGGAATGGTCATGAAGAACTGGCGGAACAGGAAGGTCGCTGTGGCCGAGGCGATCAGCGGAATGGTGAGGCCAGCATAGGAATTGAGCAGGCCCAGATCAGCCACCACCTTGAAGGTAGGAATGATGCGCACTTCGACAGGCAGCATCAGGGTGATGAAGATCAGCCAGAACACCAGCAGGCGGCCGGGAAACCGGAAATAGACGATGGCATAGGCCGAGATGATCGAAATGGCGATTTTGCCGACGGTGATCAGCACCGCCATCATCAGCGAGTTCCACGCCATCAGCCAGAACGGCGCGACACCGCGACGGGTCTCGGTCAGCACCTGCATGATGTTGTTGATCAGCTCGCTACCGGGGAGCATGGGCATGGCCCCCGAGGATAGGGCCAACGGACCATGGGTGGCCGCGACCACCGCGATATAGACCGGAAAGATCACCACGATTACCCCGGCGATCAGGAACAGGTGGGTCAGGACAGTCAGGAAGGGACGATTTTCGACCATGGCCGTGCTCCTAGTATTGCACCCGGCGTTCCACGAAGCGGAACTGGATGATGGTGAGGCCGATGACGAACATCATCAAAATGACCGACTGGGCGGAGGACGAGCCGATATTGAGGCCGATATAGCCGTCCGAATAAACCTTGTAGACAAGGATGTTGGTGGCCTGATTGGGCCCGCCAGCGGTGGTGGCATCGACGATGCCGAAGGTGTCGAACATGGTGTAGTTGAGGTTGACGATCATCAGAAAGAAGGTGGTCGGCGAGACCAGCGGAAAGACAATGGTCCAGAAGCGTTTCCAGGGTCCGGCACTGTCGATGGCGGCCGCTTCGCTGAGCGATTGGGGCACCGATTGCAGCCCCGCCAGAAAGAACAGGAAGTTGTAGGATATCTGCTTCCAGCTGGCCGCGATGATGATCAGGATCATCGCCTGAGTGCCGTTGAGCTGATGGTCCCAGTCAATGCCGAAATAGGCCAGCAGATAGGGCAGAATGCCGGTGCTGGAATTGAAAATGAACCACCACAATATGCCCGCCACAACGGGCGAGACCGCATAGGGCCACAACAGCATGGTGGAATAGGCCGTGCCGCTGCGGATCAGCCGATTGACGCAGACCGCCAGGATCAAGGCCAACCCCATCGAAATGATGGTCACGGCCAGCGCGAACAGCGCCGTACGGCCGATTGCGGCGAGATAGTCAGGGTCGGCAAACAGACGGCCATAGTGCAGCAGGCCGACAAAATTGGTGGAAAGCCCAAACGGATCTTCGCGCTCGAATGATGACTTCACCGCCTGCCCTGCGGGCCAGATGAAGAAGATCAAGGTGATGATGAGCTGCGGCGCCACTAGGAAATAGGGCAATGCCATGCTGGGAAAGGTGGTGCGCTTGGTATCCATGACCGGGTCCGCTGAAGTCTGCCGGGGATGGACCTCGGCCGAGAAGTGGCAAGGAAACAGGGGCGACCATGGCCGCCCCTGCCCGGGAGGTGAGGCCTAGTTATTGGTGGCTTCGAAATCACGCAGCATCTCGTTGCCGCGGCTTACCAGCGCGTCCAGAGCTTCCTGGGCGGTCTTGTCACCTGCCAGCAGCGCCTGGAATTCCTGATCGATCACGTCGCGGATCTGGGTGTAATTGCCGAAGCGCAGACCCTTGGAGTTGACCGTGGGAGCGTTCAGCGTGATCTGCTTGATGGCGACGTCGGAACCGGGATTGGCGGCGTAATAGCCCTGCTGCTGGCCCAGTTCATAGGCAGCCTGGGTGATTGGCAGGTAGCCCGAAAACTGGTGCCAGTCGGCCTGAACTTCAGCCGAGGAGAGGTAGCTGAAGAAGTCAGCAACGCCCTTGTATTCGGCTTCGTCATGGCCCTGCAGCACCCACAGGGTCGCGCCGCCGATGATCGAGTTCTGTGGTGCGCCTTCGACACCCTCATAATAGGGCAGCATGCCGTAGCCAACTTCGAAGTCAGCAGCATTGTTGATCACGCCGGCACGCGAGGCCGAGGAGTTCATGTAGATGGCACATTCCTGGGTGTAGAACTTGGCCGGGGCATCAGCACCGCCGCCAGGGCCGCCGTACTGGAACAGGCCTTCATCCTGCCACTTCTTCAGGTTTGCCCAGTGCTTGGCCTGATCCGGGCCATTCATGGTCAACTCGGTATTGAGACCTGCAAAACCGTTCTCTTCAGTGCCGATCTGCAGATTGTGCCAGGCCGAGAAATTCTCAAGCTGCACCCAGGAAATCCAGCCCGAGCTGAAGCCACATGTGGCAGCGCCCGATTCCATAATCTGGTGCGAGAAAGCTTCGAGTTCTTCCCAGGTCTTGGGTGGCACGTCGCGGTCAAGACCTGCGGCTTCGAACACGTCTTTGTTGTAGTACAGGATCGGGGTCGAGGAGTTGAACGGCATCGAGAGCATATTGCCCTGGGTGTCGGTGTAGTAGCCGACAACGGCGGGCAGAAAGCCGGACTGATCGAAATCGGCGCCCATATCAGCCATCAGCTGATAGACCGGGTAAACGGCGCCTTGGGCGGCCATCATGGTGCCGGTGCCCACTTCAAACACCTGGACGATGTCTGGCTGTTCGCCGGCGCGGAAGGCGGCGATGGCAGCGGTCATGGTCTCGGTATAGGAGCCCTTATAGACCGGGGTCACGTGATAGTCGGACTGGCTATCATTATAGGTGGCGACAATTTCTTCGAGCTTTTCGCCCAGTTCGCCGCCCATGGCGTGCCACCAGCTCACTTCGGTCTGTGCGAAGGCGGTGGTGGAGGTCAGGGCGAGTGCGAGTGCGGCAAGGGAAAGGCGAACCATAAGGTCTCTCCTACATGACGGAAAATATCAGCAGGACGGGCGCCCTCACTGGCTCGTCTGATGCGAGCGAGGGCTGCCTAACAATGGTACTTATCGGTTGGGTGACGAAGCTGTGACGCTTGCGTGACAGCGCACAGACTTGCTCAGGCCGGCACTTGCTCGAGTTCGATCAGCGTGCCGTCAAAGTCCTTGGGGTGCAGGAACAGCACCGGGTTGCCATGGGCACCAGTTTTCGGCGTGCCATCGCCCAGCACCCGCGCACCGCCTTGGGTCAGGGTGGCGGCAGCGGCGGCGATGTCGGGGACCTCAAAGCAGATATGGTGCATGCCGCCCGCCGGGTTCTTGGCCAGAAAAGCGGCGATGGGCGAAGCTTCGCCGAGCGGCTCGAGCAGTTCCACCTTGGTGTTGCCAGTGTCGACGAACACCACCGTGACACCATGACCGGGCAGCGCCTGCGGCTGGCCGACCTTGGCGCCAAGCAGGTCGCGGTATTTGGCGGAAGCCGCGGCCAGATCGGGGACAGCGATGGCGATGTGGTTGAGGCGACCGATCATTGGTTGGAGAGCCTTCCCTCGATCTGGCTGAGCACCGAAAAGGCTGCACTGAGCACGTTGGTGCCGGGACCAAAGATGGCGGCCACACCACTATCGAGCAGGAAGTCGTAATCCTGCTCAGGAATGACGCCGCCAACAATGACGGTGACTTCACCCAGTTCGCGATCCTTGAGCGCCGCGATCAGTTCGGGCACCAGGGTCTTGTGGCCTGCTGCGAGCGAGGAGACACCCACGGCGTCGACCTTGAGTTCTCCGACATGGGCGGCGACTTCGGAAGCGGTCTCGAACAGATCGCCCATATGGACATCAAAGCCGAGATCGGCGAAGGCGCTGGCGATCACCTTGGCGCCGCGATCATGGCCGTCCTGGCCCATCTTGGCGATAAAGATGGACGGCGCCCTGCCCCGGCTTTTCCTGAAACTGTCGATGCGCCCGGCAATGGCGGCGAATTCGGGATCATCGCCATAACCATCGGCATAGACGCCCGAGATGACGCGGGTGATGGCGGCGTGGCGACCGAAGACATCTTCCATGGCCTGGCTGATTTCGCCCAAAGTGGCGCGGGCGCGGGCGGCAGCAATGGCCGCGTCGAGCAGATTGCCCTCATCCATGGCCGCATATTCGCGCAGGGCGGCGAGCATGGACTGGCATTTGGCCTCGTCGCGGCTGGCGCGGACGCGCTGCAGCAGGGCGATCTGTTCGGCGCGTACCTTGGCATTGTCGATATCGCGCACCTCAAGGGCATCCTCGACATCGAGCCGGTAGCGGTTGACGCCGACAATGACATCCTCGCCGCGATCGACACGGGCCTGCCGCTGGGCGGCGGCTTTTTCGATTTCGAGCTTGGGCGCGCCACTCTGGACGGCCTTGGTCATGCCACCCTGGGCTTCGGATTCCCCGATCAGCGCCTTGGCGCCGTCGGCCAGTTCCCTGGTCAGCGCCTCGACATAGTAGGAGCCGCCCAGCGGATCGACCACATCGGTGATGCGGCTCTCATGTTGCAGGATTAGCTGGGTATTGCGGGCGATGCGGCTGGAGAACTCGGTGGGCAGCGCGATGGCTTCGTCAAAGCTGTTGGTGTGCAGGCTCTGGGTGCCGCCCAGCGTGGCGGCCAGCGCCTCGATGGTGGTGCGCACGATATTGTTGTGCGGGTCCTGCTCGGTCAGCGACACGCCCGAGGTCTGGCAATGGGTGCGCAGCATCTTGCTTCGAGGGTCCTTGGCGCCCAGCTCTGTCATGATCTCGCTCCAGAGCTGGCGCGCGGCGCGCAGCTTGCTGACTTCGAGGAAGAAGTTCATGCCGATGCCGAAAAAGAAGCTCAGCCGGCCAGCGAATTTGTCGATATCGAGCCCCCGCGCCTGCGCGGCGCGGACATATTCCATGCCGTCGGCCAGGGTATAGGCCAGCTCCTGCACCGCCGTCGCCCCGGCCTCGTGCATGTGATAGCCCGAGATCGAGATCGAGTTGAATTTGGGCATGTGCTCGGCGGTGTGGGCGATGATGTCGCCAACAATGCGCATGGAGGGTTCGGGCGGGTAGATATAGGTATTGCGGACCATGAACTCCTTGAGCACATCGTTCTGGATGGTGCCCTGCAGTTTGTCCTGGCTGACGCCCTGCTCTTCGGCCGCCACGATGAACATGGCCAGCACGGGGATCACCGCGCCATTCATGGTCATGGAAACGCTCATCTGATCGAGCGGGATGCCGTCGAACAGGATCTTCATGTCCTCGACACTATCGATGGCCACACCAGCCTTGCCGACATCGCCGACCACGCGTGGGTGATCGCTGTCATAGCCGCGATGGGTCGCCAGATCGAAGGCAACCGAAAGCCCCTTCTGCCCCTTTTCCAGCGCCTGCCGGTAAAAGGCATTGGACTCCTTGGCGGTCGAGAAGCCGGCATATTGCCTAATCGTCCAGGGCCGGTTGGCATACATGGTGGCGCGCACGCCCCGGGTGAACGGCTCGGCACCGGGCACTTCGCCATCCTCGCCGAAATAGACCGGCTGCACGGGGACGCCGCCATAGTCGCGGTTCAGCGAGTCCAGCGGCGTGTCCTTGAGTTCGGCCTGGGCGAGTTTGGCCCAGTGGGCGAAATTGGTTTTCTGGTCAGACATCATAACCCCCACCCTTGTTCCCGCCCCACAAGGGGAGGGAGACGACGCGGCATGGCCCGCGTCACACCATTGAACTTTCGGCGTCTGCGCATCCCTCCCCCTTGTGGGGCGGGAATGAGGGTGGGGGCATTGGCTCATCACACCGCCTCAAATTCGAGAATGACCTGATCGACGGCAAGCACTTCGCCAGCAACGGCGTGGACCTTGCTGATGCGGGCTTTCTTTTCGGCCTTGAGGACGTTTTCCATCTTCATGGCTTCAACGATGGCCAGGGTCTGGCCATCCTCGACCACATCCCCCTCGGCCACATCGATGCGCACCACCTGCCCCGGCATGGGGCAGAGCAGGAACTTGCTCATGTCGGGCGGCACCTTGATCGGCATGTGCTTGAGCAGGGCCGCAACATGGGGCGCGAGCACCAGCACCTTGAGGTCCGCGCCGCGATAGCGGATGCGGAAGCCCGAAGTGGTGGTGTTGACCTTGAGCACGGCGCGGCGACCATCGGACCAGTCGACATGGGCCAGGCCCGAACCGGGCCGCCAGTCGAGACGGGCGGCCTGACTACGCCATTCGGCGTCGACGACAAAGCCGTCGCCATCCGGACTGATGCTGACAGGCAATGCCTGCTCGCCCAGTTGCACATGCCAGTGATGGGCGGTCGCGGTGTCTCCATTGCGGGCCACGCGTCGGGTCATCATCATGGCCGCAGCGGCGGCGATATCGAAGACATGCTCCTCGCTGAGCTCGGCGCCGTGGAAACCCTCGGGGAATTCCTCGGCGATATAGCCGGTGGTCAGACGCCCCTCGCGGAAGCGGGTCTGTTCCATGACAGTGGAGAGGAAGGGCAGATTATTGCCGACGCCTTCGACTTCAAAGCTGTCCAGCGCCACGGCCATGGCGTCGATGGCTTCGCCGCGGGTGGGTGCCCAGGTGCACAGCTTGGCGATCATCGGATCGTAAAAGGTCGAGATTTCGCCGCCTTCGAAAACGCCGGTATCATTGCGGACAACCAGATCGCCTGTCACGCTTTCGACCGGCGGACGATATTTGGTCAGGCGGCCCGTGGAGGGCAGGAAGTTGCGATAGGGGTCTTCGGCGTAGAGCCGGCTTTCAATGGCCCAGCCATTGCGCTGCACGTCGGCCTGCTGCAGCGGCAGCTTTTCGCCATTGGCGGCGCGCAGCATGAGTTCGACCAGATCGAGACCGGTGATCAGCTCGGTCACCGGGTGCTCCACCTGCAGGCGGGTGTTCATCTCAAGGAAATAGAACTTCTTGTCCTTGTCGACGATGAATTCGACCGTGCCGGCGCTCTGATAGCCAACGGCCTTGGCCAGCGCGACGGACTGCTCGCCCATGGCCTTGCGGGTGGCCTCGTCGAGGAAGGGCGATGGCGCCTCTTCGATGACCTTCTGGTTGCGGCGCTGGATCGAGCATTCGCGCTCGTTGAGATAGAGCACATTGCCGTGGCTATCGCCGATCAGCTGGATTTCGATGTGGCGCGGCTCGGTGACGAATTTTTCGATGAAGATGCGGTCATCGCCAAACGAGGACGCGGCTTCGGACTTGGAGCGGTCAAAACCTTCGCGCGCCTCGGCGTCGGTCCAAGCGATGCGCATGCCCTTGCCGCCGCCGCCGGCACTGGCCTTGATCATCACCGGGTAGCCGACCGACTTCGAGATGGTGACGGCGTGTTCGGCGTCATCGATCAGCCCCATATGGCCGGGCACGGTGGAGACACCGGCTTCGGCGGCCAGTTTCTTGGAGGTGATCTTGTCGCCCATGGCCTCGATGGCCTTGACTGGTGGGCCGACGAAGATGATCCCGGCAGCTTGCAGGGCTTCGGCGAATTTGGGGTTTTCCGAGAGGAAGCCATAGCCGGGATGCACAGCCTGCGCGCCAGTGGTTTTGCAGGCCGCGATGATCTTGTTGATCTGCAGGTACGAGTCCTTGGCCGGTGACGGGCCAATATGAACGGCCTCGTCGGCCATGCGCACATGCAGCGCTTCGCGGTCGGCGTCCGAATAGACCGCCACGGTGGCAATGCCCATGCGTTTGGCTGTCTTGATAACCCGGCAGGCGATTTCGCCCCGATTGGCGATGAGGAGTTTGGTGATCATTTTTCGCCAGCGCCTTTGTTGTTCACGGGGCCATCGGTTCTGCGTCTCCCTCCCCTTGTGGGGAGAGATCAAGGGTGGGGGTGTCGGCCAGCACGCCGAGGATCATGGTCATAGTGCCATCCAGATTGTGCAGCACATCGTCATTGCTGATCCGCAGCACGTCATAGCCTTGAGCGGCGATGAAGGCATCGCGTGCGGCATCACGAAGCAGCGCCTGTCCCGTGTGATGGCTATCGCCGTCGACTTCGATGACCAGCTTGGCGCGGTGTGAAGCGAAGTCCGCGTAGTAGGGACCGAGCGGCACCTGGCGGCGGAAATGGTGGCCGAGCGGCTTGAGCTCCCGCAAGGCATTCCAAAGCCTGGCCTCTGCTGGCGGCATGGTTTTCCGCAAACTGCGCGCACGTTGAATGCTCATAGCCCCCCACCCTTGATCCCTCCCCACGAGGGGGAGGGAGACGATAGAACCGAAAGCGTGGCGTCCGATCACGCGTTCGTCGCTTGCTCCGCCATGCATCGTTGCACAGTTGATTGAGAGGATCTCCCTCCCCCTTGTGGGGAGGGAAGAAGGGTGGGGGTGCAAGGCCAACGTCATCCCCTCACAATGGAATATTGTCGTGCTTCTTCTTGGGCCCCTGCGCGCTCTTGTTGCGCAGGGTGGAAAACGCCCGGATCACCCGCCGCCGCGTGCCGTGGGGCATGATGACGTCGTCGATGAAGCCGCGTTCGGCGGCCACAAACGGGTTGGCGAAGCGGGCTTCGTAGTCGGCGGTGCGCTGGGCGATCTTGTCCTTGTCGCCCAGCTCGGAGCGATAGATGATTTCCGAGGCGCCCTTGGCGCCCATCACCGCGATTTCCGCTGACGGCCAGGCGTAGTTCACATCGGCCTTGATGTGCTTGGACGCCATCACGTCATAGGCGCCGCCATAGGCTTTTCGCGTGATGACGGTGACCAGTGGGACCGTGGCTTCGGCATAGGCGAAGAGCAGCTTGGCGCCGTGCTTGATGATGCCGCCATATTCTTGGGCCAAGCCGGGCAGGAAGCCGGGCACGTCGACCAGGGTGAGGATGGGGATTTCAAAGCTGTCGCAGAAGCGGATGAAGCGCGCCGCTTTCTTGCTGGCGTTAATATCGAGGCAGCCGGCCAGCACCAGCGGCTGGTTGGCGACGACGCCGACCGTTTCACCATCGAGGCGGATGAAGCCGATCAGGATATTGCCAGCATGGTCCTTTTGCAGCTCGAGGAAATCGCCTTCATCGGCGATCTTTTCGACCACTTCGCGCATATCATAGGGCTTGTTGGCGCTGTCGGGGATGATGGTGTCCAGGCTCGGATCATCGCGCACGATGGGCTCGTGGGTCGGCCGGCGCGGCGGCTTCTGGCCCGCCGCCAGCGGCAGGAAGCTGTAAAGCCGGCGGACTTCGAGCAGGGTCTCGATGTCGTTCTCGAACGCCGCATCGGCAACCGAGGAGATTTTGGTGTGGGTGGAGGCGCCGCCGAGCTCTTCCTGGGTCACGGTCTCATTGGTCACCGTCTTGACCACGTCGGGGCCGGTGACGAACATGTAGCTGGTGTCTTTGACCATGTAGATGAAGTCGGTCATGGCGGGCGAATAGACCGCACCGCCAGCGCAGGGGCCCATGATCACCGAAATCTGCGGCACCGCGCCCGAGGCCTGGGTATTACGCCAGAACACATCGGCATAACCACCGAGCGAGGCCACGCCCTCCTGAATGCGGGCGCCGCCAGAGTCATTCAGACCAATCACCGGCGCGCCATTCTGCATGGCCAGATCCATGATCTTGCAGATTTTCTTGGCGTGGGTTTCGCTCAGTGAGCCGCCGAAGACGGTAAAATCCTGGCTGAAGACATAGACCATGCGGCCATCAATTTTGCCCCAGCCGGTGACGACGCCGTCGCCGGGAATGATGGTCTCGGCCATGCCGAAATCGGTCGCCCGGTGGGTTACGAACATGTCGTATTCTTCAAAACTGCCAGGATCGAGCAGGATTTCGAGCCGCTCACGCGCGGTCAGCTTGCCCTTGCCGTGCTGGATATCGATGCGCCGCTGGCCACCGCCGACCCGCGCTTCGGCCCGCTTGGTTTCAAGTTGAGCGATGATATCCTGCATGCGTTCGTCTCCCTGCTGAGGGGGAGACTAGCGCGTTGTGACCGATCCCCCAAGACAGCAAAGGGCGCGCCTGTTACAATCACACAAGATCGAATTTGTAATTTTGTGGATTTGTGTGAATGGCCACCCGCAAGATCTTCGCTGGTGCGCGGCTACGGGCCCTGCGGATCCAGCATAAGTTGACCCAGGGCGAGCTGGCAGCGCGGCTCGATATCTCGGCCTCCTATGTTAACCAGATCGAGTCCAATCAACGCCCGCTCACGGCATCGGTGATGATGGCGCTGGCGGACGGGTTCAATCTCGATCTGTCCGAGTTGATGACCGACAGCTCCGATCGTCTGCTGGCCGATCTGCGCGAGGCGCTGGCCGATCCGGTGTTTGGCGAGGGCGTGCCGAATTTGCAGGAACTCAAGACCGTGGCGGCCAATGCGCCAGATATGGCGCGGGCGATGCTGGCTCTGTACGAAACCTATCGCAAAACCAATGAGCGGCTGGCGAGCGTTGATGCGGCGCTAACGCGCGATCCGCATTCGGGCATGCAGACCGCCTATGAGGAAGTGCGCGACTTCTTCCACTATGCCGACAACTACATCGATCCGCTGGATCGGGCGGCCGAGGCGCTGGCGGACGAACTGGGCACGTTCGAGCCGGACCGGCTGAACCGGCTGATGGCCTATTGTGGGGAGGCCCATGACCTTCGGGTGGTGTTGACCGCACCGACACGCCCCGATCTGATCAAGGACTATGATCGCTCCACGCGGACGCTGGCGATCAATGCGCGGCTGGAGCCGGCGACCCAGTTCTTCCAGATTGCCGCCCATCTGGCGGTGATGGAGCAGACTACCCTGCTCGAGCAATTGCTCGACGCGGCCAGTTTCAAGACCACCGAAGCGCGGGCCATTGCCCGCATGGGGCTGGCCAATTACTTCGCCGGCGCGCTGCAAATGCCCTATGGCGCCTATCTCAAGGCTGCCGAGGCGCATCGCTACGACATTGAGGAACTTGGTCACCTGTTCGGCGCCAGCCTGGAGCAGGTGGCGCACCGGCTCTCGACCATGCAGCGGCCGCGCGAAAAGGGGGTGCCGTTCTTTTTGCTCGGGTCGATGCGGCCGGCACAATCACCAAGCGCCACTCGGCAACCGCGCTGCAGTTTGCCCGCTTTGGCGGCGCCTGCCCGCTATGGAATGTGCATCGTGCGTTCGAAGCGCATGGCCAGATCATCCGGCAATTGGCGGAAACGCCAGACGGCAATCGTTATCTCTGTCTGGCGTGGTCGAGCGAAAAGCGCAGCGGCGGCTATCATGGCGTGACGCGGCGCTATGCCTATGCGCTGGGCTGCGAAATCAGCCACGCCAACCGGCTGGTCTATGGCAGCGATATTGACCCGGCGCGGGCCAGCTTTGACCCCATCGGGGTGGCCTGCCGCATTTGCGAGCGACGTCACTGTCCACAGCGATCGGTACCACCGCTGGCTGCCGAAATCAGCATCGACAGCAATCGGCGCGCCATCGTGCCCTACCAGATCAGCTAGAGGCGGCGCGACCTATTGCAGCGTGCGGCTGGCCGACCAGGCCGCCTTGCCATCGGTGCCCGGCTTGGGGCCCTCGAACTTCATCTCGTCGAGTGCCGAGAGCACGGCGTGGCGCTCCTGCTGAAACCGCATGCGGGGCACCAACAGATCCGCCTGCGCCAGATGGGCTGTTTCCAGCTGGCGAGCGGCGTCGGAGAGCTTGGTGAAGCCCAGCAACCCGGCGGTCGAGATCAGCTTGTGCGCTGTGACTTTTTCGGATTCGGCGCCATCCGCGCTGGCGTCGCCAACACCTGCGGCCAACAATTGCGTCTCGAAGCGTACCAGCAATTGATCGACACGTTCCTGACCCATGACGGCGATGAGTTTGACCAGCTCCGGGCTTGTCGGGGGCGAGACGTCATCGCTCTTGAGCGCCTCGCGTCCGTCGATGACGCGTTCGATCTGGGCCAATAGGACATCGCGCTCGAATGGCTTGCCGACATGGGCATTCATGCCAGCGCGCTTGAACCGGGCGATTTCCTCGACCACGACATTGGCCGTCAGCGCGATAATCGGCGTCTGTCCGACGCGACCGGGCATGGCGCGAATGCGGCGGGTTGTCTCCACCCCATCCATGCCGGGCATCTGGATATCCATCAAAATGGCGTCAAACTTGTGCTCGGCAATGGCGACCAGCGCCTCTGTGCCGCTCGATACTGCCGTCACCGTATGACCCATTGGCGTCAGCAATGCCGTCACGACCTCCTGATTGATGGCAAGGTCTTCCACCAGCAGCAATTTGGCGGGTCTGGCCTTGGCCAGGGCAATTTCAGACAGGTCTGTCTTGGCGGCCTGGCTTACGGCTTCGGGCAGGACGGCAAGATAGGTAAAGGTCGAGCCGCGCCCAGGCATGCTGTCGAGCAGGATTTTGCCACCCATGTTCTCGGCGATGCGCCGGGAGATCGCCAGACCAAGCCCAGTGCCGCCATATTGCCGGGAAATCCGGCTGTCGATCTGGGCAAAGCTCTCGAACAGTTGTGACTGGCGTTCAAGCGGTATGCCGATCCCGGTATCGGTGACCGCAAAGCTCAGTTTGCCAGGAGAACCCGCCGTGCTCTCGCGTGTGACCGTGAGCGACACCGTACCGACATTGGTGAACTTGATGGCGTTCCCCAACAGGTTGAGCAGCACCTGGCGGACCCGCGCTTCGTCGCCAGTCACAACCTCGGGCAGGTCATCATCCAGAACCAGATTGAGCGACAAACCCTTGGATTCTGCCTGACTGCGAACGATCGAGCAGCACGAGGTAGCCATGGCCCGCAATTTGAATGGCGCCTGCACCATCGCCATGCCGTTGGCCTCGATCTTGGAGAAATCGAGCACGTCGTCAACGATGGTGACCAGTGCTGCGCTGGCCTGCTGGATCAGATCGAGCTGGCGGCGCACCGTTTCATTGATCGATCCATTCGCCAGGATTACCTGGGTAAACCCGGTGATGGAGTTGAGCGGCGTGCGGATTTCGTGGCTCATGGTGGCCAGAAACTCGGTCTTTGCGGCGCTGGCCTTGCGCACCTGTTCATTGGCCTCGCGCAATTCCTCTAGCATGCGACGCCGGCCAGCCACGATGGCGGCCACAGGCAGCGACAGAAACACACAAACCGCCAGAAAGCCCTGCAGGAAGAACATGCGTTCCTGAAGATCACCGTCCACAAATTGCACGGGACCGGATGTCGTCATGGTCAGGCCAATCGAGACAAATGCAACGCCCAGCACCGCCACTGCCGCACCGAAGAAGCCAGTATAAAACGCCACCAGCACCAGCGGCGGCAGGACTATGAACAGCAGTGGATAGTGCGCCTGCCCGAACACTATCGCGGTGACCACCAATACAAGCGCCAGCAGAAGCAGGGCACGCGGCTGTACCAGACGCTGCAGTTCCTCATTCATATCGAGATTGCGGACGCTCCAGGCGATCGGGAAAATGATCAGCATGCCCAGCGCATCGGCGGGCCACCAGGACCAGAACACCTCGTTCAGCGGCGCGTCATAAAGCTGCAAGAGCAGCACGGCGGCCAGCATTGCCGACACAATTGGTGCCAGAAGGGCTGCAAAAGCGACGAACAATACCTGGTGTCGCACATACGAAAAGCTCAGATTGGGGGCAAAGCGATCCAAAAGCCAAACGGCGCTGAACACCTCAACTGTATTGCACAGCGCAAGTCCGAGCGCGGCGGTCCCAACATCCCCGGAAGCGAGATTGGCCAGTACATTTCCGATCAGGGCTGCTGCGCCCGCCCGCAAGCGTGCCGGCGTGGGGGCAGCCAACACCACGCTGAGCAGAAAGGCATTGGCAAACCAGATTGAGGCGACACGACCGGCTTCGCGTGTCAGCCAAATCCCCGTCCACGCCATGGCGAAGACGACAACACCGACCAGCAGAAACTGCAGCGTGACCTGCGCCATGGGGGAGTGCGCGGGCGCAATCGAGATCTCGCTGTTCTGCGGCGGCCATATGGGCCGTCCGCGCTGCTTGGCTCGCCATATGGTCAGGAGAACTTTGCACAATAAGCCCTGCATTCGAGGATGACTTGCTTGACGGAAGCAGCCAGCCTCGCGCGACTGGCGAGCGTTGACATGTCAGCGTTGAGCAGCAATGCCGACAGTCCGTCGAAGCCGAGAAACACCGAAATGGGCGACAGATCACTGCGGATGAGGTCGAACGACGCCTCGTCAATCACCTCGCCTTCCAGTTCCTGATCGATTTTTTCGAGGTATTTCAGCAGCGATGCCAACAGGCTGGCCGCGCCGGCAACACCAAGTTCACGCACGCGCCGGCCGAACAGTATCTGGTTCCAGACCAGATTTTCATTGGCGGGCACACTTTGGTGCAAGGTGGTCGCGCTGCCAATTTGTACCCTTGCCGTGGCGCGCGAATTGGTCGATTTAATAGACATAGGATGTCTCCTGAAGGCCTCGTCCAGCTGCCGAGAAGAAAATGCAAACCGGCGAAAAATCTGTGACCACCATATATTTGCTTGATGACCACCCTCTGGTGATCGAAGCCTTGCGCGCCATGATCGGCCAGGCCGATGATCTTTCTGTCATTGGCTCTTCCACCTCGGGTGTGGACGCCATGACCGAGATCCCCGAACTGGCCCCTGACATCGTCGTGGCAGATCTGGGCATGCCCGAACTGCCTGGCGAAGAAGTCATTCGCTGGCTGCGCTCGACCCATCCCGACATCGCCATCATCGTGCTGACGGCACGGCGTAATCTGGCCACGCTGCGCCCGCTGGTGGATGGCGGGGTGCTGGGCGTGATCGGCAAGACGGCCGTGTCCGGTGAACTGCTCAACTGCATTCGCACCGTGGCCGCTGGCGAGGTATTTCTCGAAATCGAGAACAGCCCCAACGATACCGGCGATGGCGCGACCGTGGATGCGCTGAGCAATCGCGAGCTCGAGGTCCTGCAGATGGTCGCGCGTGGCCTGTCCGGCAAGCAGATTGCCGCCCAGTTGGGTATTGCCGCCAAGACAGCAGAAACCCACAAGGCACGTGGTCTGGCGAAGCTGGGCCTGTTCAGTCGATCCGACATTTTCCAGTTTGCCCATCGCGAAGGTTGGTTGGACAATAATTAGCAAGCTGGTTCTGGCGCGATCAGTCGGGAAAAACCTGACCGTTCAAGGCGGGATTTTTGAGGCATTGTTGGCTCATCAGGTGGCGCATGGCGTCATCACCGTATGTGGGTTTCAACATGACCGAACCAGTACCCTTTGAGATCACGATGGCCGCCTTGCGCGAGCATTTCACGACGCGCGCCCGCAGCGAAGGCGAGGAACTCAAGCTCCTGGCAGGGACGGTTGTCGTGGACGAAACCGCGCTCAATCGGATCCGCAGGATCGCGCACAGGCTGGCGGGTGCTGCAGCCATTTTCGGCATGCCGGCCGTCTCGACCGAAGCCGCGGATCTCGAAGAGGCAATTGTCGACGGCGCGCCTGAGAACGACATTGCCAGCCAGAGCACCTTGCTGGCCGACAGACTGACAAATCTGGGCTCGTGCCAGCCAGCCTGATCGCCGGCCATCCTCCAGACTTTCCTGCCACCACCAATGCCTCGCAGAACCGATACCAGCGATCAATTGTGATCGAAGACGCTACATTTTACCGGCATTTTTAAACGCTTTGCTCAGGGCCTGAGCGCACACTGCATTGATAAATTGGAGGCTCATGCCATGACCTACGTGTGGCAAGCATTGGTGGCGAATTTTGCCGTCGTCGCGCTGGTGACCTCAATCTGGTCGCAGATGCTGGGGTGGCTCTATGACCAAAGCCCGATGCGACGACGTGCGGCGCTGGGTCTGCTGGTCGGGCTGGGCGCAGCGGCGACCATCGCCATGTCGGTCGAGGTGTCGCCTGGGGTGTTTTTCGACCTGCGTTCAGGCCTGCTGACGCTGGGTGCCTTTTTCGGCGGCCCGGTTGTTGCTCTGATTGCGACCGTGATTGCCGTGGCCTATCGCGCTTTTGAGGGGGGCGCGGGCGTCGTGGTGGGCACAGCCAACCTCGTGGCAGCAGCCTTGATCGGACTGGGCGTGCGCCGGCTGAGCGCCGCGTCAGGACCCAATATACGTTGCATTCTTCTGCTGGGTGTCGCCATGGTTGCCTTGATCTGGGCGTCCATCATGTTGCTGCCCACCGAAGCACAGGCCCGGGCTCTGGCTGGTTTCGCCTTGCCCACCTCGGTCATGAGCTTTCTGGCCACGATCACCATGGGCCTGACGGTGCTGCATGCAGGCGTCATCGCCCGTGAGCGCAGCATCCTGCATGCCGCCCTCGAGCAATCGCCAGATTTCCAGTATATTAAGGACACATCCAGCGTGTTCGTCGCGGCAAACCGGGCTGTTGCCCGACACAACGGATTCAATGAGCCCGGCGAGCTGGTCGGCAAATCGGATTTTGATCTATATCCGCCCGAGCGCGCGCAACAGCTGTTCGAGCAGGAACAGGTGATCCTGCAGACCGGCCAGGCCAGCAATGATATCGAAGAAGTCGTCAAGGACGCACAGGGCGTCGAGCACAATTATCGCACCTCCAAGGCCCCACTGCGCGACCATGAGAACCGCATTATCGGGCTGGCTGGCGTGACGGTTGAAACCACCATGTTCAAGCAGCTTGAGCACGAACTGGTTGAAAGCCGCGACATGCTGGCCACGGCCCTGGCCGAAATGAGCGACGGGCTGGCCATGTTTGACGCCAATGGCTTCATGCTGTTCTGCAATGACCAGTATCGCGACGCCTTTCCGCTCACCGCGCATTTGCGCCGCCCCGGCGTGCATATCAGGCAGATCCTGCAGGCGGTCGTGGATACCGGCGAACAGGTGCAACTGCCCGTTTCGGGTGAAAAGGCGTGGGTTGATTACACATCGAACCAGCTCAAACAGGCCAATGTCGAGGAAATCGAGCTGTTCAACGGCCGCCATCTGCAGCTGCGCAATCGCCCTGCCCCCGATGGTCGCTCTTTGGTGCTGGTGTCAGATGCCACAGAACTCAAGGTCGCCGAGCGCGCTTTGATTGCGGCCAATGCCAGCCTTGAGACGCTGGCTTCGGTTGATGACCTGACCGGTCTGTTCAATCGGCGGGTGTTTGACGAAACTCTGGCACGTGAGCTTAATCGCAGCGTTCGCGCCAACAGCCATCTGTCGCTGCTGATGGTCGATGTGGATCGCTTCAAAGCCTATAATGACACCTATGGTCACCAGTCAGGCGATCGCTGTCTCAAGACCGTGGCGGGCAGCATCAAATCATCCATGCGCCGCTTTAGCGATATGGCTTCGCGCTATGGCGGGGAGGAGTTCGCCATCATTCTGCCCGAGACCGATGAAGACGGCGCCTATTTCATGGGCGATGCCTTGCGCAAGGCGATCCGCGACGAGGCCATACCGCACAGCGCCAGCGAAAAGGGCGTTGTCACGGTCAGTGTGGGACTGGCTCACTATGGTCCCAACAGCAATAGTCGGGCGGCCGCCGAACTGATCGGGCGCGCCGACGAAGCGCTCTATTCAGCCAAGGCTGCCGGCCGCGACCGGGTGATGGGCTGGACCCAGGTTTCTCCGCTCCATTAGCCAACCGCTTCCCCTGTACAGACTGATCGATGCACAGCGGTGTCCATGAGCGGGCAAATCGGGTAACCTCCCCGCGCACTGTGTGAGGCAGTTATTGCGCTGCGCCGGCTGAAAAGTGGCTGGCGACAGGACTTATTTTGAACCTTTTGGCCGTGGGCGCGTAGTGCTTATGGGGGTGTCGTTGCCATCGCACGATGGTGACCTTGGCTCTTTTGCAAATCACCACTGAGCAGCATGCGGACGGCAGGTCCCCGTGCTGAGCGTCACATTGCCAAACAATGGGAGATCCAATGAGCATCGATAATGACGATCCGTCAGAAAACAGAGCACCGGAGGGGCCGACCGAGGTTATCCAGACCGATTACGAGATCGGTCAGGACAACATCGTTCGTCGAAGAGGCTGGCTCAAGGTTGATATTCACAACCCGGTCTTTCTGATTTCAGGTCTGGCCATTGTCGGGTTTGTGATCCTGACCCTGTTCACCGGTCCTATCGCAACCGATGCCTTTGTCGGGTTGCGTGACTTCCTGACCGGCACATTTGACTGGTTCTTCCTGCTGGCTGGCAACATCTTCGTGCTGGTCTGCGTCGGCCTGATCCTGAGCCCGCTGGGCAAAATCCGCATTGGTGGTCGTGACGCGACGCCGGACTATTCCTATACCGGCTGGCTGGCGATGCTGTTTGCTGCGGGCATGGGCATTGGTCTGGTGTTCTACGGGGTTTCCGAACCGGTCTCCCACTTTACGTCTTCCATGGGCGGCATTGTTTCGGATGGCGGCGCACGCACCGACTGGGCGCCACTTGGCGCAGCTGTTGGCGATGCCGATTCCGCCCGTCGTCTGGCGATGGCCGCGACCATCTTCCACTGGGGTCTGCATCCCTGGGCAATCTATGCGGTTGTCGGCCTGTCGCTGGCGATCTTTGCCTATAACAAGGGTCTGCCGCTGACCATGCGGTCGATCTTCTACCCGCTGCTGGGTGAGCGGATCTGGGGCTGGCCCGGTCATATCATCGATATTCTGGCCGTGTTTGCCACCCTGTTCGGTCTGGCGACGTCGCTCGGCATCGGTGCCGGTCAGGCCAATGCGGGACTTTCATTCCTGTTTGGGCTGCCCACCAATAATCTCACCATGGTGTTGCTTATTGCGGCCATTACAGGTGTGGCGCTGGTGTCGGTGCTTGCGGGTCTGGATGCTGGTGTGAAGCGGCTTTCCGAGATCAACATGGTGCTGGCCGGTGTGCTGCTGCTGTTTGTGATTCTGGTTGGACCAACTATCCAGATCCTGAGCGGCTTCTTTGCCAATCTGTGGGCCTATGGCAGCAATCTGCCTGCGCTATCCAATCCCTTTGGTCGGACAGATGACAATTTCCGTCAAGGCTGGACCTCGTTCTATTGGGCATGGTGGATTTCCTGGTCGCCATTTGTCGGCATGTTCATCGCCCGGGTCAGCCGCGGCCGCACGGTTCGCGAATTCCTGATCTGCGTGATGCTGGTGCCGGCTCTGGCCAGCGTGCTGTGGATGACCACCTTTGGTGGCACAGCCATTAGCCAGATCGTCAATGATGGGTATCAGGCCGTGGCCAATGCGAGCCTGGAGCTGCAGCTGTTCGAAATGCTGGCGGCCCTGCCACTGACCCAGATCTCGTCCTTTGTGGGCATTGTTCTGGTCATTGTGTTCTTCGTGACATCATCGGATTCCGGCTCGCTGGTGATCGACACCATCACGGCCGGTGGCAAGCTTGATGCCCCCGTGGGACAGCGCGTTTTCTGGGCGAGCTTTGAGGGTCTGGTCGCTATCGCCCTGCTGTTGGGTGGCGGTCTTGCCGCACTGCAGGCAATGGCCGTTTCAACCGGCCTGCCCTTTGCGGTGATCCTGTTGCTGGGCTGTGTGGCGCTGGTAAAGGGCCTGATGGCCGAGCCGCGCTAAAAGCGATCCACACGCCAAAACAAACCCGCCGCAGCGCTTGCTGTGGCGGGTTTTTCTTATTCTTCCTCGCCGGTCCAGGTTGGACGGCTATAATCGGGCTTGGGCGGCGGAGTGCCGTCATGGGCATAGCTATTGGGTCCGATATCGGGCTCTGGATGCTGATCGGCGCCGCCGGGATGGGGGACCTTGTCGGTATCCTCATGCACCTCGGGATGGGGGTCAGCGACGTCGTTTAGCCCGGTGCCTGCACCTGTGGGCAAGCCGTCGGGTTGGGGAATGGAACGCTCAATCATGGTTGGCTCCTCAAACGTGTTTGCACTGGGTATCAAGCCTCAAACGGCAATCGGCCCAACGCTGCACACCTCAAAGAGGTTGCCGCGCCGGGCCGAGCACTGCTCGCTTTGGAGGTCGGCAGTTTAGTGAACGGTTGCCGGCAGAATGGTCTCACCCAGCAGGCTCACAGACACGCCGGAGCGACCAATCTCGGCAAGGCCGAGATTGCGCAACTGCTCCACGAGTTCATTGTCAACGCCGCTACGCCCTGCGCGCAACGCGCTCAGGGCCTGTTGTTGCTGGGGGGTCAGAAGAGTCCAGGATAGGGTCATCGGCTTCACCTCGCTTGTTGTGCGATGTAAACCTTGAATGCGCCTTTGCGTTCCCACATCCCTGATCACATCTGGACTGGCGCGCCCCGATGCCCCACCGCTAGTCGATCACGGCCTGCAGAAATTCACGGGTCCGCGCCTCGGTGGGGTCGGTGAACAACTGTTCGGGCGTGCCCTCTTCGCGGATCTGACCCTGATCGAAGAAGCAGACCCGGTCCGAAATCTCGCGGGCGAAACGCATTTCGTGGGTCACCAGCAGCATGGTCAGATCGTGTTCCTCGGCCAGGCGACCGATCACGGTAAGCACTTCGCCGACCAGTTCGGGATCCAGCGCCGAAGTGGGCTCATCAAACAGCAGTATGCTGGGCCGCATCGCCAGGGCCCGGGCAATGCCGACACGCTGCTGCTGTCCGCCCGAAAGCTGGTGCGGATACTTGCTGGACTGATCGGCCAGGCCAACCAGATCAAGCAGCTCCTCGGCCCGCTGTCGGGCTTCCTTCTTGCTCATCCCGAGCACCTTGACCGGTGCCTCGGTGATGTTGCGCAGCACGGTCATGTGCGGGAACAGATTGAACTGCTGGAACACCATGCCCAGTTGCGCACGCATTTTGCGCAGATGCGCCTCGCTGGCCGGCTTGAGCCCATCAGGCCCCTGCTCGTGCCAGAGCGGTTCGCCATTGACCGAGACGACACCGCCATCAATGCCCTCAAGCGTCATCAGGATGCGCAGCACGGTCGACTTGCCCGAGCCGGATGGTCCGATAATGGAGACCTTCTCGCCGCGCTTGACCTCGAAATCGAGTTCGTTGAGCACGGTCAGGTCGCCAAAGCGCTTCACGACCTTGTCGAATTTGATGATTGAATCGCTCATTTTAGGGGTATCCCCTGCTTGGGAAGCCAGTTGTCGAGCAGGCGAACGCCTGCCGACGCAACCAGCGTCATGATGAGGTAGAGGCCGCCAACCAGTGACAGCGGAATGAGGTAACTGAAGGTGCGATCGCCAACGATCTTGGCGACGTTGAGCATCTCGAGCACCGTGACGACCGATAGTACCGGCACGTCCTTCATGATCGAGACCAGGTAATTGCCCATGGCCGGCACGATGCGCGGAATGGCCTGCGGCACCACGATATGGGTAAAGGTCCGCGCCGCCGACAGGTTGAGCGCCCGCGCCGCCTCATGCTGATCCTTGGCCACCGCTTCGAGCCCAGCCCGATACACTTCGGAGGTGTAGGCGCTGTACTGGATGCCCAATGCCAGCGCGCCGGTCATGAAGGCGGGCAGCACGATGCCGTACTCGGGCAGCACGTAATAGAGGAAGAACAGCTGCACCAGCAGGGGCGTGTCGCGGATGAACTCGGTGATCAGGGTCGCTGGCCACGAGATGAAGCGCGACGGTGCGCTCTTGAGCACGGCAAAGACCAGCCCCAGTACCAGCGCGACAAAGAAGCCGAGCACGGTGGCCTGGATTGTCACCCACATGCCGATCAACAGGATCGGCATGATGGAAATGGCGAAGGCGAGTGGGCTCGACAGGTCCCATTCAAATCCGAATAACATGGCTAGCCTCCCACCGTGCGCCAGCGCGTGACGTAGCGCTCAAGCAGTCGCATCAGGCCGGTCACGACCAGCGCCATGCCGAAATAGGTCACCAGCAACATCGAATAGATGGTGGTGCTGTCCTGGGTGAAATTGCGGATCTGTTCGGCGCGGAATGTCAGATCGCCCAGGCTGATCAGCGAGACCAGTGCGGTGTCCTTGAGGTTCTGCACCGCCAGATTGCCGAACGAAGGCATCATTTCGGGGATGGCCTGGGGAATGGTGATGTTCCACAAGGTCTGGCGCGAGGTGAAGTTGAGCGCGCGAGCGGCTTCATGCTGGTCGGTATGGACCGACTGAATGGCGCCGCGCACCACTTCGGCGCCATAGGCACCGATATTGAGGCCCAGAGCCAGCACGCCGGCGAGCACCGGCGGCAAGCGCAGGTCGATGCCCATCGCCGTACCGGCCAGCGGCAGCGCGAAATAGAGCCAGAACAGCTGAACCAGCAGCGAGGTGCCACGGAACACTTCAATATAGGCAACCGAGATACCCTTGATCGCCCAGTTGGGCGAGAGCTTGCCGATGCCGAAAACGAAGGCCAGCACGGCGCCCAGCACGGTGGAATAAAGGGTCAGCTGGACGGTGACCCAGGCCCCCTCCATCAGGGGCGTGATGTAATCTGTCCAATGCATGGTCTTTTCCCTGCAAACAGGCGTTGAAACGCGCCAAGGGCGGGTGCCGGAGCACCCGCCCAGAGCAGCATCAGAGCGCGTCGATTACTCGGCGGCGCAGAGTTCTTCGGTGGTCTTGGTGCCCGAGCCGTCGACGTCGGACTGGGTGAAGCCATAGCCCATCAGCGTTTCGGACCATTCTGGCGTTGCTTTGAATTCGGCCAAAGCGCCATTGACGGCGTCACGCAGTTCTTCATTGCCGCTGGCGAAGGTGAAACCACCCCAACTGCGCACGGGTACGCCACCGATCACGGGATCGGAAAAATCGCTGGCGACTTCAACGCCCTTGCCCTGATCGGCCAGACCGCTGGCGGTCAGGCTGGTCGCGGCATAGGCATCAGCACGGCCCGTCGACACGGTCGAGATCGCGTCGGCATTGGCAGCGATGGTCACCAGATTGGCCTCGGAAACACCGAGTTCCTGCATCATGTCGAGTTGGTCGGCACCGGCCATGATAGCGACCTTGAGGTCGGGGTTTTCAGCAAAATCGGTATAGGCGTGAATGCCCTTGGGGTTACCCTCTGCCACCAGCAGGCCTTCGCCATAGGAGGTGTTTGGCTGAGAGAACAGCACCTGGGTGCAGCGATCGGGACGGATGGCCATTTCAGCGGCGACCATGTCGAAACGATCAGCCTGCAGGCCGGGGATCAGCGATGAGAAGTTGGTGGTGACCCACTCAATGTTGTCGACGCCAAGCTTTTCCATGATGGCCTTGGCCACATCTGGACCTGCGCCCAGCGCCGCGCCGGTGGGGTCGACATAGCCATAGGGGATTTCGTTGGCTACCGCGATGCGGATGGTTCCTGATTCCTGGATCTCTGCGAGCGTTGCAGCGCTGACGGCCGTGGAGGCCATTGCGGATACGGCAATCGCAGACAGTGCTGTGAGTGCATTCTTTCCGAATTTCGTCATGGTGTTGCTCCTCTTTGATTTTCGGGCAGGTAGCCGGTTGCAGCCCATTCGAATTCAACCGGCCTGTGTTTAGGCGACGGCGTGCAGCGTCTCGCGTTGCGCCGGTGCCCAATTCTCGATCAGGCCCTTGTGCAGGGCCTTGATGGTGTTTTCGAAATCGGCCTGTTCGACCACGACCTGCAGGTCCACCTTGCGGATCAGGTCATGCACGCCGAGTGGTTCAATACCGGCGCCGGCCAGCGCCTTGATGGCCTGCAGCAGCACGGCGGTGCCGCTAAGATCGCGCCCGATGGCCGAAACGATCGACACCTTGCGCAGGGTGATCTCGGCGCTCGGGAAGGCTGCAGACAGATCGGCTTCAACCCGGCGAATGGCCTTCATCGACCCTTTGAGAAAGTGGGTGATGGTATTGGCGTTGGAGGTCTTGGAGATGATCCAGACGCTGTGGCGCTTGAGCGCGTCCAGAATGCCGGAATCATAGCCTTTTACCCCGACCATGTCCTGATCGTAGAACTCGAGCGCAAACACGTTGCGCAGCCCGGTGACGATCTCAACCTGCGGCGCACGTGCATGCAGGTCCGAACGGATCAGCGTGCCGTCGTGCTCGGGCTCGAAGGCGTTCTTTACCCGGAGCGGAATGCCCGCCTGACGCAGGCTCTTGGCTGCCCGGGGATGGATCGCTTCCATCCCCATATTGGAGAGCTGATCGGCCACGTCGTAATTGGTTTCGCCAATGACCCGGACGGCGTCCACACCGACCACACGCGGGTCGGATGAGGAGAGGTGAAACTCCTTGTGGATGATTGCCTCGCCAGCGCCGGTGACCACCGCCACGCGCGATAGTGTCACTTCGCTATACCCGCGATCATAGGTGCCCATGAGCACTTCGCGGCACTGGGCATAGCCGGTGACGATGGGCAGTTCGCGGCTGACATCGATCTCCTCAAAGGCCCGCGCGATGGCTTCGTCCAGCGGCAACTGGCTGTCTTCACGCCAGCCGGTGAGATCAACAAAGCGGGCATTGACGCCCTGCATGTTGAGCAGCATTGCCGTATTGAAGGCCGACTGCGCCTCGCCCAGCGAGGCGAGCATTTCGCGAACTGTGAGCAGGTGCTGTTCAAGCTGGAAGTGCCCGAACGAGCAGAGCCGTGACAGATCGATCAGACAGGAGCGGACGCCTTCGACGCGTTCGCGCGCGAAACGGTTGGCTGTTTGCCGCGCGCCGTCATCGCTGAAGATTTCAGCGTTCTGCGCAAACATCTTTTCGGCGACCTGATTGAGGGCATCGCCCCAGGTCCAGCTACCCTCGGCACTGGCGAACAGGGCATAGACTCCCGGTTCGCCCGATTTCTTGTGCTCGAGCAGGCTGTCGGTCATGCCCGCATAGGCGGATACCACGAAGATGCGATTGTAGAGGTCGTCGCCCTCGCGCGTACCGATCAGCACGGTGTCGAGCAATTCGGCGGTGCGCGTCATGGACGTGCCGCCGATCTTTTCAACCGTGTGGTGCTTAGTCGTATTGGTCATGTCGTCTCCGGCGCTTCCCCGGCTTGGTGCGGGGGAAGCGGTGCCTTGGTGTCAAAATTCGGGGGGCGGCCGGCCTAGACGAGTTTGCCGCCCTCAATGCTGATCGGTGCCGCAGGATCGCGCGAGCTCAGGAATGCCGGACGCGGTGCCTTTGCTGCAAAGGGCTCGACCACGCGATTGTCCCAGGCGTTGTAGACGAAGAACGCGTTGGAGCGCGGGAATGGCGTGATGTTGCCGTTCGAGCCGTGAATGGTGTTGCAGTCGAACAGGATGACCGTACCGGCGCGGCCGGCGGCGTAGTCCACGCCGAAGGTCTGGGCCAGCTTGGACAGGCTGTCCTGCGAGGGCACACCAATTTCCTGCTTCTTGAGCGAGGTCTTGTGGTTGTCGTCCGGGGTCTCGCCAGCGCAGGCCACATAGGTCTTGTGCGAGCCAGGCATCAGCATGAGCGGCCCGTTGAGGGCATCATTGTCGGTCAGCAGAACCGAGGCCGAAATGGCGCGCATGCGCGGCATGCCATCCTCGGCGTGCCAGGTCTCGAAGTCGGAGTGCCAGTAGAATTCCTTGCCGGTAAAGCCCGGCTTGTAGTTCAGGCGCGACTGGTGGAGATAGACATCGTCATTGAGCAGATAGCTGACACGACCGGCCACGCGCTTGTCGCGGGCGAGACGGTCAAACAGCGCGTTCTGCTCGTCGAGACGGAAGACGGTGCGCACTTCGTCCGAATTGGGCTCGGTGATGATGTTTTCCGGGGCCAGCTTGGCTTCTCCCGAGCGCATGCGCGCAGATTCAGCCTGCAGCGCCTCGATCTCCTGGGATGAAAAAACACCCTTGAGCACGAGATAGCCGTTCTTTTCGAACGACTCCGTTTCGGCGCGGGTCAGCGGCGCTTCAGGCGACCACTTGCCCCAAACCGTGGGGTCCTTGCGCTCGAGCCATTGCTCGGCTGGCAAGCGTGTGGGGTAGTCGTCCTGCTGGGCAGTGTTTGTGGCGGGCATTGTCATGTCTTGGCCTTTCTCTTTTGAGGGTTGAAAGGACGCGACTAGGCGTCTTCGGTGATGGGGGCGTAGGAGCCATCTTCACGATGGACTTCGGTGCCGGTCACCGGCGGGTTGAAACAGCAGGCCATGACCATCTCGCTCTTGGCGGTCAGGCGATGCTTGTCGTTCTTGTCGAGCGCGTACATCACGCCCGGGCGGATCTGGTGCACCTTGCCGGTATCGAGCTCTTCAATGCTGCCCTCGCCGGACACGCAGTAAACGCTTTCGAAGTGATGCTTGTAGTGGAACACGTGGCTGGTGTTCTCGTGGATGCGCGTGATGTGGAAGCTGAAGCCCATGTCGTCGCCGGCCAGCAGCAGACGCGTGCTGTCCCAGCCATCAGAATTGACGAGGCGTTCGCCCTTGCGGGCCTCATGGAGATCTCGAACGATCATGTCGCGTATCCTTCTATTCGGCAGCTGCGCGGTGCAGACCCATGACCGCATCAAAAGCCGCCTCCAGGGTGTCCAGGCCCGCAGCAAGCTGCTCGGTTGAAATGGTGAGTGGCGCGAGCACCTTGACGATCTGGTCAAAGCTGCCCGAGGTCTCGATGATCAGACCCTTGGTGAAGCAGGTCTTGCAGATGGCGGCAGCGTGTTCGCCGCTACCCGCATCAACGCCCAGCATCATGCCGCGGCCCTTGATGCCCAGATCATGCTCATCGGCAATGGCACCCAGGCGATCGGCCAGATATTCGGCCTTCTTGGCCACTTCGGTGGCGAAGCTGTCATCGGCCCAGAACTTCTCCAGCGCGGCGGCTGCCGTGATGAAGGCGTGGTTATTGCCACGAAAGGTGCCGTTGTGCTCGGCTGGCTTCCAGATGTCATGCTCTGGCTTGATCAGCGTGACGGCGAGCGGCAGGCCCATGCCCGAGAGCGATTTTGCCATGGTGATCAGGTCGGGCGACAGGCCCATGCCATCAAACGAGAAGAAGCCGCCCGTACGACCGCAGCCGGCCTGAATGTCATCGATGATGAACAGCGCGCCGTGCTTACGGGCAATCTTTTCGATCTGCTGCAGCCAGCTCTTGGATGCGGCATTGAGCCCGCCTTCGCCCTGCACGGTCTCGACGATGATGGCGGCTGGCGCATCCACGCCGCTGGAGGGATCGGACAACTGGTGGTCCAGCAGGTCGGCTGTATTGATCTCGGGGCCATAATAGCCGTCAAAGGCGGCGCGGGTGACACCCGAAAGCGGGGTCGAGGCGCCGGCGCGGTGCTTACCATTGCCGGTGGCGGCCAATGCGCCCAGCGTCACGCCGTGAAAACCATTGGTAAAGGAGATCACACTGTTGCGGCCGGTGACCTTGCGCGCCAGCTTGAGCGCGGCTTCAACGGCGTTGGCGCCAGTCGGTCCGGTGAACTGGACGCGGTGGTTCATGCCGCGGGGCTTGAGGATGTACTGTTCGAAATTGGCCAGGAAGTGCTCCTTGGCGTCTGTGAACATATCCAGGCCATGGGCTATGCCATCGGCGGAGACGTACTCGATCAGTGCAGCCTTGAGATCGGGATCGTTGTGGCCATAGTTCAGGCTCGAACAACCGGCGAGGAAGTCGGTATAGGCCTTGCCGCTGGTGTCGTAGATCGTGGCGCCAACTGCCTTGTCGAACATCTTGGGAAAGCTGCGCGAATAGGAGCGCACCCGGCTTTCAACGCGGTCGAAAGTGGCAAGTGGCGAAGTGGTTTTGGTCAAAGTCATAGAGCGCGTCTCCCAGGACGATTGTCAGTCAGAGATGAAAAAGTCAGATCAAGCTGCGGCCAGGCTGGCCACGCGATCCCGTTGAATTGGTCCGATCGACACGGCGAATTCGCTGGCATGTTCGCCGGCGAAATGGCTGTCTCGATCAAAGCGTTCGGCGCGCTGCAATTGCGCGTTAAGCGCCTTGGCTACGGAGCCGAAGAGCGCCCATGATGCCTCATTGTCACCAGTAATGGTGCAACTCACCTGGGTCAGCTTTGCATTGCCCGCACGGGCTAGCGCGTCAGCGATCAAGCGTTTGCCTAGGCCTTGGCCGCGTGCCGCGTCGCTAACACAGACCTGCCAGACGAACAGTGTGTCGGGCTGGGCTGGCGGCACGTAGCCCGACATCCAGCCGACCACTTCGCCATCACGCTCGGCGATGGTGCAGGTATCGGCGAAATCCGAGCATTGCAGCAGATTGGCGTAGAGCGAATTGCTATCGAGTGCAGGTGTTGCCTCGATCAGCGCCCAGACCCGGGAACCATCGGTATCCCGCGGGGCACGCAAGCGAATCTTCAGATCGCCAGATGCATCTGCCTGATGCAACCCGGTCTTGTTCAGAACGGCATTCCCTTGAATCATGGAGCGACTATTTAGATCGTCAGAACTAAATGTCAACACGATCCGGCATCACATAATACCTTCCACGGCAAGGTAAACTCAGGAAATCTATGTGTTCTGTGGGATTGAGGTGATTTCCCCAGCCAAAGTTATTTTTGCACTCTCCGACGGCGAGAGCGCATTGTGATAAAACTGTTTAGATTCTGCGAACTAAATGTGACGCAGGGCCGTTTTCGCTTATCCGCTTGGGTTCAGTTTCCTATGGCGCTAGAGTATTGGAGTTGATCGAGATGGGTGTTGCGTTGGAAAATCGGACCAAGGTTGCCTTGACTGCCATGCGCAAGATCCTGCGCACCACCGAGTTGAACAGCAAGCGGTTGATGCAGGAAACCGGACTGACACCATCTCAATTGATCTTCATGCAATTGCTCGACGACGAGCGCGAGCAGACCGCTGGCTATGTTGCC
Organism: Devosia sp. J2-20; assembly: GCF_055808475.1. NCBI lineage: Bacteria > Pseudomonadati > Pseudomonadota > Alphaproteobacteria > Hyphomicrobiales > Devosiaceae > Devosia > Devosia sp. J2-20. The sequence goes on from NZ_CM147870.1 coordinate 2,701,233, forward strand.
GGACGCATGGGCATTACCCAGGCTACCACCACGGCCCTGCTGCAAAAGCTTGAAGCGCTGGGCATGATACAGCGCCGCAAGGGCGAAACGGATCGCCGCCAGGTATGGCTGTCACTGACCGATGCGGGCCGCAAGGTGCTGACCATTGCTCCTGACGGGGTGCACGCCCGCTTTCAGGAGCAGTTCGCAGCCCTTGATGACTGGGAACAGGCGATGCTGATTGCCTCGCTGGAACGGGTGGCAGCGCTACTGGGCAATGAGGATCAGGCCGCGGCAGCCGTGCTCGATGCAACGGCAGCCCTCTCAAGCGATTGAGCGAGACGGCCATTGGCTCAAACTGAGTCTGAGTTGATCGGGGTCAAATATTGCGACAGGGGCGGTGCTAGGCTTTGGACTTGCCAGCCTAGTGGAACACCCGATGACTCTGCCCAATCGCCATATCGCGGCACTGGAACAAAGCTATAGTGAGCTGCTGGCGCTGTGTGACGCCCTCGAAACGGTGGCTGACAACCTGCCCCATGAGATCAATGCCCGGGTATGCCGTAGCCTGGCGGATGCACTTGAACCGCTGGTCGCCCGCACCCACCAGCAGGAAGAAGAGACACTTTTTCCTCTGCTGGCAGCGAGCCAGAATCCGCAGCTCAGCCGCACGCTGGCGCGATTGCGCGAAGAGCATCTGGCCGATCACAGCACCGCAGCCGAGGTCAGCGAAGCGCTACATGACCTGAGCGCAGGAGCGTCCAAGCTGTCGCCCGATGCTGTTGGTTATTTGCTGCGCTCCTTCTTTGAAAGCATGCGCCGCCATGTATTGAGCGAGCAGGAACTGCTCGCCATGGTCGGCCCGCCCCCGCTGCTGCATTAGAGGTGAACCAAGGCAATGGCCATCTGAGCCTGATGGGCACATTGTGTATGCCCATGCGGGGCGCCATGGCCTAGTCTGTCAGCGTATAGCGAGGAGTCTGCGTTTGGACACAGGTGAAGCGGCGACAGGTTGGTCGGAGTTGTGGGGCGAACTGATCGAGGCGTTCGACTTCCTCAGCAGCGGGCTGTTCTCGCTGATTTGGCAGCCTTGGGGGCAGATCCAGATCGTAACCCTGCTGGTAGTGCTGGGCGTCACCTTTCTGATAGCGCGCCGGATCGAGCCGGTCTTTGAAAAATGGGTGCGCGGGCTCGAGACCAATCGGCGCACCATGCGGGCCTATGCGATCCTGCTGCGGCGGCTCCATCTGGTATTCTTTTGCGCCAGCATCTGGGCGATCTGGCTGGTGATGCGGATGACCACCTGGCCCAGCCGCTCCTATCTGATCGGGGTGGTGGCGAGCATTGCCACGGTCTGGCTGGCAACTTCGCTGATCAGCAAGCTGGTCAAAAGCCCGCTGGTGGCCCGCCTGTTGACCGTCAGCGTCGTTGTGCTGGTGGCGCTTCAAATCCTGGGCGCCATCCCCATTGCCGCTTCAGTGCTCGACGCGGCGGCCCTGTCGGCAGGTGAGTTCCGCATCTCACTGCTTACAGTGGTCAAGACCATCTTCATTCTGAGCGTCTTGCTGACGATCTCGCAGATGATTTCGGGCTTCACCGAAACCCGGCTGCAATCGCTGGACGAGATTTCTCCATCCATGCGCGTGCTGGCCGGCAAGCTGGTTCGGGTCGGCCTGTTCACCATCGCCATTGTGCTGGGTCTGCAATCGGTCGGGCTGGACCTGACCACGCTAACCGTGTTTTCCGGCGCCATTGGTCTGGGGCTTGGTTTCGGACTGCAAAAGGTGGTGTCCAATCTGGTCAGCGGCGTCATCCTGCTGCTCGATAAATCGGTCAAGCCCGGCGATGTGATCGAAGTGGGCGATACCTTTGGCTGGATATCCAAGCTGGGTGCGCGCTTCGTTTCGGTGGTGACGCGCGATGGTCGCGAATATCTCATCCCCAATGAGGATCTAATCACCAATCAGGTGGTCAACTGGTCCCACACCAATCCGCGGGTGCGGCTGGAAGTGGAGTTCGGGGTCTCCTATGAGTCAGACCCGCTGACCGTGCGCAAGGTGGCCATCGAGGCAGCCGCACAGCCCAAGCGCGTGCTCGGCGTTCCCGCGCCGGTCTGTCACCTCAAGGGTTATGGCGACTCCTCGGTCGACTATGTGTTGCGGTTCTGGATTTCCGATCCCAGCGATGGCGTCATCAACATCAAGAGCGATGTGCTGATCGCGCTGTGGTACGGGCTTAAGCAGAACGGCATCGGCATCCCGTATCCGCGTCGTGACATCACCATCATCAAGCCTGTTGCTGTGACCTCCCCAGTGGACGAAACGTCCGTTGCTGCAAAGCGCTCACGTCCCCGGTCCAAGGCCCCAAAACCTGCGGCCAAATCGCCCTAGCGCGCCGCGCTCGCGTGGCTCGATTCGACGCAATGCGCCCCAAAACCCAGCTGAACAGCCCGTGTCAGGAATTTCCTTCACTTCGGAATATGCTGTGATGTCAATGAATTGGCCCGTCAGGCCGCAGTAGCAAGAACTTGTGATGTAGCGCCCGCCGACGGCCATGATAATGGCGAGGCATGTCGACATCCAGCAAGCAGGCGTCGCCTTCCGAGGCTCCACGCGCGCGTATCACCATTGCCAAATCCCTGATGAGCACGGCGCTGATGGCGACCGTGCTGTCTGCTTGTGGCGGCGGCGGCGGCGGCGGCGGGGGTTCGAGCGGCGGCGCCCCCAGTTCAACGCCCAGCGCAACAAGCGGCTGGGCGACCCGCAGCGTGACCTTCAATCCTGCGGTGGCGGCCAGCATCCTGCTCTCGGCCGAATTTCGAAATGCCGATGCCAATTGCACCTTTGTCGGCTGCGCCGCTGCGGGCACCCCGGCAGTAGGGCAATCGCAGGCGTTCGAGTTGCACAATCTGCACACCGCCCTGTCGTCGGGTGTCACCGGCGCCGGCAAGCTGGTGGCTGTGGTTGATGATGGCTTCCGCCTGACGCACCGCGAATTCTCCGGCAAGACGCTGAGCCAGACCGGCGCGCTGCCGCTGGCCGATCACGGCACGCATGTCGCGTCGCTCATTGCCGGCGTGAAGGACGGCGTGGGCATGCATGGTGTCGCGCCGGGCGCCAATCTGCACCTGACCTCGTTTGATCCAGCGGGCGGCGGCACGCTCGACATCGACAATGTCATTGCCGGCACGCTGAATGCGGCCAGTCTGGGCGCGGTGGCCCAGAACAATTCGTGGGGCTACAATGTCGATGCCCGCACGCTGCAGAACCACCTGACTGCCAATCCTGGACACAGCACCGCCCAGGCACTCAATGCCGTGGTTGCCGGCTTTGGCGCTGCCAAATGGCAATCCTATCTCGATGCCCTGAACACCTTCGAGAACGGTGGTGTGGTCGTTTGGGCCCTGTCCAATGACAACGCCATGACGTCGGGCGACGTGATGGCCACCCTGCCCTATTTTGACACAAGGCTGCAGGGCGCCTGGATTGCTGCCGCCAACGGGTATTTCGAGGTCAACGGCGCGGGGGACATCAGCAAGGCGATCCGGCTCTCGGCCGCCTGTGGGCTGGCTGCCCGGTTCTGCATTGCCGGTGACGGCACCACTACGGCGGCCAATGGCGCGTCGGACAGCGGCTATTCGGCGGGCACCGGCACCTCCTATGTTGCGCCACAGATTTCGGGCGCGGTCGCGCTCCTGGCACAGGCCTTTCCCGACATGACCCCGGAGGAATGGGCCAAGCGCCTGATGGCGAGCGCGGACAATAGCTGGTTCTCCACGCTGGGCGTGCCGGTGGCCGGTTCGGTCGATTTCGGCAATGGCGTCAGTCATGCCTATTCCACCGAATGGGGCCATGGGGTGCTCGATATCGGCGCGGCGCTGGCGCCGATCGGCAGCGTCGCCGTGCTGTCGGGCGCCACGGTAACAAGCAGTGCGCGCGTCGGGCTGGCCGAGAGCGTATTGTTGGCTCCTGCCGCCTTTGGCGATGGGCTGACCACGGCGCTCGAAGGCACCGATGTGGCCGTGTTCGACGCGCTCAATCGCGGGTTCGCCGTTGAGGGCTCGGCGCTGGTTTCCCGCCCCGCCCCCACCATGCTGCCAGACCTGCTTGGCGCGGTGGAAACACCGCATTGGGGCGCCCTGCCCTCCTATCAGCAATTGCTGCGGCAGGCGCCAGATCTGGCCGAGGATGGCGCATCGGTTGCCATGCTCAGCAGCGCCACTGGCGTCTTCGAGCAGCCTGGCAGTAGTGCTTTGGCCGAACGCAGCTCGGTGTTTGGCATGGTCCAGGACGCCGTGGCGGTCATTGCCACCCAGAATGCCGGCCCGCTCGACATCACCGCGATCGGCTTTGCCGGACGCGGGGTGAATGGACAGACGGCGGGCATTGGCGGCACCGGGGTCAATCTGAGCTGGAGCGCTGGCGGCAGCCGCGCCAGTGTCGGTGTGAGCTTTATGAACGAACAGGGCGGCCTGTTGGGCATGCCCGAAAACGCGGCCTTTGGCTGGGGGACAGGCAGCGCTGCAGGAACGGCCCATATCGGGCTGGATCAGCAGATCGCGACCGATCTCGCGCTGTTCGGCCGGCTCGAATATGGGGTTGCCCGCCAGAGCGGCGCGACGTCCGGGCTGGTGGCCAGTATGTCGGATCTGCAGTTTTCCGGCTTTGAGGTCGGCGCCCGGATGAATTCGGTGCTCTTTGCCAGCGACCGGCTGAGCTTTTCGCTGGCCCAGCCGCTGCGGATCGAGAGCGGCACGATGGGTCTGTCGCTACCGGTGTCGCGCAATGCGGATGGCGCCATTGAGCACCGCCAGCAGGACGCTGATCTGACCCCGGGTGGGCGCGAGTTCAATCTCAGCTTGGCCTATAGCCAGCCCATGGGCTCGGGGCAGTGGCAGATCGGCCTGCAGCACCGGCTCGATGCGGGCCATATCCAGGGCGCCTCATCAAGCGGTCTGGCATTGGGCGTCGGGCAGTCGTTCTAGCCGATATCAACGCGCTCAGGGCGCATTGACCAGCTTGGAGCGCAGCAATTCGCCATTGTCGCTGAGGATGGAATAGCCGATGCCGCTGAGCAGCGAATTGATGCGCCGCAGCGCGTGGATGGTCTCCAGATGCAAATCGCTGGTCTGCATGCTGGTTGAGTTGCCAGCCCGCAGCCGGGCAAAATGCTGCGACATGCTGGAGCGCTCCATGCTGTTGATCTCTTCCTTTTCGGCCACCAGTTCGCGCGCGGATTCGGTGTCTTCGGAGACCAGTACATTGGCGGCCAGCTGCATGTTTTCGAGTACCCGCGCGTGCAGATCCGTCAGTTCCTGCCAGCCCTGCGGGGAAAAGCTCAGCCGGCGTTCGAACTTCTGATCAGCCAGCTTGAGCATCTGCTTGGTGATGATATCGCCGGCCTGCTCCAGCCCGATGGCGAAGTTGATCAGATCGGAGGCGCGCCGGGTCTGGGCCGGGGTCATGGCATCCCATTTGAGCCGCGTCAGGAAAAGCTTGATCTCACGATTGGCCTGATTGACGTCGAGTTCCAGCGTCTTGACCCGTCGGCTCGCGGCCTTGTCGGCGCTCTGGTAGATTTCCATGATGGGCTGGAGCATGACCTCGACCGTTTCGCTCATGCGCAGCAATTCACGCGTCACGCTGGCCAGCGCCAAGTCGGGATTGGTCTGGTTGTCGGCCTGTAGCGCGGGCGTACGCATACGCGCCACGTTGAAATCGCCGGGCACGACCGCCTCGGCGACAAAGCGCTCGGTCGCACGGGCCAATGGCCCGGTCAGCGGCAGGCCCAGCAGCAGCACGGCTGCATTAAAGCCGATATGCAGCAGGCTGGCCTGCTGGCCCACCGTACCCGGCAGCGCCCCCAGATAGCCGTGCAACACCTGAAACGCCGCCAGGCAGATCAGGGCCGCGCCGCCGCGCAGCGCCAGCGCCCCCAGAGCCATGCGCCGGGCCCGCACATCGGCGCCGCGGGTCATGCCCACCGCAATCAGCGTGCCCCCCAGATTGGCGCCCAGCACAAAGGCGGCGGCGACCTCAAAGGGGATAACCCCGGCGGAGCCAAAGGTGATGATCACCAGAATGGTGGCCACGGAGGAATAGGAAATCCAGGTGATCAGGGCGGCCACGAAGAAACTGGTCCACAGATCCCCCTGCAGATAACCGATCGCGGCCTCAAACAGGCTGCTGCCGCGCCATGGCGCCGTGGCTTGCGAGACCATTTCGAGCGACAGCAGAACGAAGGCGACACCCAGTATTAGCCGCCCAAGTTGCTTGGTCTGGCGGCTATTGCCGCGCAGAAACAGCAGGCCGCCCACAATGATCAGCGGCGGCGTCAGCAGCGTCAGATCAAACGAGAGCACGCTGGCGATGATGGCTGAGCCGAAATAGGCGCCCAGCATGAGCGCAAGCCCGGTGGCGCCTTCCATCAACCCACCTGCGGCGAAGCTGGCTGCCAATGCGGCCACCGCCGTTGAGCTCTGCAGCGCAATGGCCATCAAGGTGCCGGCACCGGCGGCACTGATCCGACTGGAATCAGCGTGCGCCAGCAGACGCTTGAGCTGGGGGGAATAGGCGCGTTCAACTGCCGTGCGCACCATGCGGACGGCCCATAGCAACAGCACGATTGCTGCAATCAGTTGAATAGCGATCAAATACATCCAGCGCTCCGACAGCCTCGCGCCAAATCAGGCGCAAGGTTCATGCTGGGTCCATGCCGCGCCAGATGCAAGGTCAGTTAGCTCACCCTACCGGGTCTTTGCGTGGCACGCCCTGCAGGTTTTCGAGCAGAAACGCATGGGTGGCCCGGTTAGCCACGATCAGCACGCCGGTGCGTTCAAAGGTTTCGGGTCCACGGCCCCACCAGTCGGTGACAATGCCGCCTGCCTCTTCCACCAGCAGGATACCGGCGGCGGTGTCTACGAAACCGGTTTCCTCGTAATAGCCGGTCAGACGACCGCAGGCGACATAGGCGCAGGAATTGGCGGCACTGCCGACCACGCGAACGGCACCGATTGGCGCGCGGATGGCGTCGAGGCGGTCATAGGCGCCGGGGTAAAGCTGCAAATTGGGCGTGGGAAGGCCCGTACCCACGCACATCATGGCCACATCGGTACTGGCACTGACCTTCAGACGCTCGCCATTGAGGAACGCGCCGCCCCCCTTGAGCGCGGTGAACATCTCATCGGACACCGGATTATAGACCAGACCGCACATGGTCTGGTTGCCCCGGCGCAGGGCGATAGTGATGGTGTAGTGCCAGCCATTGAGGAAATTGGTGGTGCCATCAATGGGATCAACCAGCCAGCGATGCTCGGCGTCGCTGCCTTCGACGGGTGCAAATTCCTCGCCGGTCAGGCTCCAGTCGGGCTGCATTGCAAACAGACCGGCGCGGATCAGCTGCTCGGATTCCTTGTCGGCATCAGAAACGAAATCGCCGGGACCTTTGACGCCGATTTCGAGCTCGGCGAAGCGCTTGAAATGGCGCTGGGTCAGCTCACCAGCGCTGCGGGCAATCGCTACCATCTGGTCGAGAATGTCGGGATAAGAGACGGTCATGCGGTCAACGCCATGGCAAGACCCTCCGGGTCATCAGTGGTGATTTGGTCGACTTTGAGCGCCAGCAGACGGTTGACCTGCGACACGGTGATGGGGGTGACGGCGCGGATCGTCCAGGCGTCCACCCGGTGCCCTGCGGCCTGGAATGCGGCGATGATGTCAAAGCCGCTGCGGTCGGCCTCAAGCACGATTTCGTAGTGCAGATAGATGAGGTCGGCCTCAGGTGCGATTGCCAACGCGTCGGCAGTGAACCGGGCAAAATCGCCGCTGGCTTGCAGCCGTTCCAGCGAAGCGCCGTAGCAGGGATCGTAGCCGCGGCGCAGGCCGGGTGTGGCCGTCGCCAATTGCTCGACAGCCAGCGCATCGCCGCACGAGACAATCATATGCGGCGCGAGACCGCCAATACTGGCGGCGAAATTGGCGATGGTCTGGGGATCGAGCGCGGCTGCATCCTGCTTGAAATCGAGCTGCAGCAACGCGTCGGCATGTGGTTGTTGCCTGGCAAGCAAGGCGCAAAGGTCTTCAAGCAGTAGCACGTTGTCGGCAATCGGCGCGCCGGCCTCATTGCGCAGATGCAATTGGCGCAGATCAGCCGCCCGAGCCTCGGCGATTGCGCCCGTCCCGGTGGTTTCCCGCTCCAGCGTCAGATCATGCAGCACGGCCATGCCATGATCGGCATGGACCACCAGATCGACCTCGACGCTGGCGCCCAACCGCATCGCCTCGACAATGCGCTTGCCGGTAAACACCGGATCGGACGCCTTGCGACGACCGCGATGCCATTTCAGCCAGGTACGATGGCCGTCACGCTCAACATAGAGGGGGTCCGCCATGCTCATCCCCGATAGATCTGGGCATTGTCGCGGAAGGCGGCAATGGCCTTGGGCTGCAGGTTGACGCCCTGCCCTGCGCTGAACAGATCAGGATGGGAAACCATGGCTTTGATGCGGGTGCCATCCTTAAGATCAAGGTCGACCAGACCATGCGTGCCGAAATCGGTGATGCGGTGGATCTTGGCAGCGCCGGGATCGGCCGCGACCAGATCGAGGGCCTCGGGACGGACCGCCAGCGTTGCCGGCCCATCGCTGACCGGCAGGGGCACCTCGATACCCGAGCCATTGAACTGGCCATTGCTGACACTGCCATCCACCAGATTCATCGAACCGATAAAACCTGCCACAAACGGGGTCTGCGGGTTGCGATAGACCACATCGGGCCGGTCGACCTGTTCGCTGCGACCATCGCGCATGACAACGATCCGGTCGGCCATGGAGAGCGCTTCGTCCTGCCCGTGAGTCACGAACAGCGTGGTGATCTTGAGCCGCTGCTGAATGTCGCGCACCTCTTCGCGCAGCCGTTCGCGCAGGTGCTGGTCCAGGCTGGCGAAGGGTTCGTCGAGCAACAGGATCTTGGGCTCGAGCACCAGCGAGCGCGCCAGCGCCACGCGCTGCTGCTGGCCGCCCGACAGTTGATGCGTCAGGCGATCGCCATAGCCGGCCAGCCCCACCAGTTCGAGAACCGCCTCGACCTTGTCGCGAATTTCGTCAACGGGCAGCTTGCGCAGCTTGAGCCCGAAAGCGAGGTTCTTGAACACATTCATATGGGTCCACAGTGCATGGCTCTGAAACACCATGCCGGTGGGCCGCTTGTCGGGTGACAGCCGGGTGATGTCTTCGCCATCAATGGTGATCACGCCAGCGGAGGGCTGCTCGAAGCCACCAACCATGCGCAGCAGTGTCGACTTGCCCGAGCCCGAGGGCCCCAGCAGGCAGACAAGCTCACCATCGGCCACATCGAGAGAGAAGCGTTCGACAGCCACCGTGCCGCCAGCAAAGACCTTGGAAACGTCGGAGATATTGAGAACAGACATATTCTTTTCCTAGCCGCCAAAGCCACGGGCAAAGGCACCGCCGCCGATAACGCGGCGCGCAAACATGAGCGCGATAAAGGAGGGAACCCACAGAATGACCGACAGCACGGCGCCGTACTGAATGACCATCTGGTTGTTGATGAAGCTGATCATCAGCACCGGCATGGTGCGGATGCCGGGCGCCCCGATCAGCCAGGCGCCTTCGGTTTCATAGAAGGTGCCGACAAAGCTGAGCAGCACCGCCGCCGCAATCGTCGGGCCGGCCTGCGGCAGGGTGATGGACCAGAACACGCGCAGGGGACTGGCGCCGACATCGCGGGCCGCCTCCTCCATACGTCGATCCACCGCCTGAAACGCCGCCACCGGGATCCAGATCATGAACAACAGCGTGCCCACCAGCTGGATCAGCACGACACCCCAGAAGGTGCCGATCAGATTAAGCTGAAGGAAGATGGCCGCAATGGCGATCAACAGGCCGAATTTGGGAAAAGCGTGCCCGGCCAGGAACGAGAAGAACAGCACGGTGCGGCCAGGAAAGTTCATGCGGGCAAAGGCGTAGGCCGCGGGCAGGCAAATGGCCGCCGACATCAGGGTGACGACGGTGGACAATTGCAGACTCAGGGTCAGTGCGCTCCACACATCGGGACGCGTCAGGGTCTGTTCCCAAAAGCGCAGGCCGAACTGCTGTGGCACCACATTGGGATAGCGCCAGATTTCGGTGAAGGCCCAGGTGCCCACCACCAGCAGCGGGAAGATGATCGCGATCGCCAGCAGAGCCGTGAAGACAATGCCAAGCCAGTCAATGCGCGGCCGGTTTGTAATGGTGACTGCCATGGCTATTTCCTTCTGATTGCGCGCGACCGAGCGCACGTAGAAGAGCCCGAAGGCAATACAGAAGCCGAAGGTGATGACGGCCTGGGTGACGGCATTGATCGGATCGTTCACCTCGCGGAAGGTACGCTGCATGAACGGCCCCATCATTTCAGGCGCGGCCGGGCCCAGCAGATAGGGCAAGGTAAAGGCCGAGAAGATGCCCAGAATGGAGAAGGACAGGGCCACCAGGATCGAATTGGAAATGCGCGGCAGGATGATGTGCCAGAACACTTCAAGCCGATTGGCGCCCACATCGCGGGCGGCTTCGATGGCCTGATTGGCGACGCTGCCCAGCCCCGAGAGCAGGATCAGCACGGTTAGCGGGATATTGTCCCAGACCAGCCCGATGACCGGCCCCCAGGGCGTCAGATAGGGCGTGCGGATCTTGGGCAGGCCAACCGAATTGAGCACGATGTCGACCATGCCATTAGGTCCCAGCACGCGAATGAATGCATAGGCCAGGATGATCGAGGGCACGAACATCGGAAAGATGGCCAGTGCCTGCACAAAGCCCGGCAGCCGGCCGCTCGAAAAGCGCAGATAAAGCGCGATCGGCAGGCAGATCAGCAGCAGGAAGATGGCGCAGACAGCCGTGGTCCACAGCGTGACGCTCAGATTGGCCAGGCTGTAGCCGTCGGAAAAGAAGAAGGCGTAGCTCGAAAAATCCAGCCCGTAGTCGCCGGACAGATCGGGGCGCCAAATGGTGCGGACAATGGCGTTGATAATGGGCCAGATGACCAGCCAGGCCATCAACAGCACGGGGATGCCGACGAGCAGGAGGCCGGTTGGCCTCCTGCTGTCGGTGGTGGCATCGATCAGCGGCCGATGCTCCGCCTTAGTCGCCTCGCTCACGAGTTGCGGTCAACGTTTGGTGCAACATTGCGGTACCAGCCATCATTGATGGCTGAGGACCAGTCGCCACCGGGGAAGGTGGGGATGGAGGTCGGCACGATGTCGGCAAAACGCTCGCGCAGTTCAGGCGAGACATATTCCCAGGACACGCCGGGGAAGCCGCCCAGTTCGGTCAGGATGGCGCTCTGCATTTCTTCGGAGAGGATGAAATCGGCCAGCTTGAGCGCGGCGTCGCGATTGGTGCCGTTCTCGATGACCACCGAGCGGGTGAAACCGCCGGCCAGCGCCAGATCCTGCAGCTGTACCAGGCCGGTATCGGCGGGCAGAACGCCCTGATCGATAGCCTGAAGCACCTGATCGGACCAGACCGGGGTCATGGTGACCACGCCCTGTGCCAGCAGCTGGATGGACTGGGTGTTGCCCGAGGAATAGGCGCCGCCATCATAGAGCGATGGGGCGATGTCCTGCAGCAGCGCCCAGGCCTTGCCCAGCGCTTCCTCACCGAATTCTTCGGTATAGTTGTCGACGGTGAACACCGCTGGATCCAGACCATTGGCCTGATGGATGGCGCGGCGCACGAAATTGCCGCCCGACCCACCCTTGTCGGGACGGTTGTAGACGAACTGGCCGGGATTGGCCTTGATCCAGCTGACCAGCGCATCCCAGTCCTTGGGGGCATCGGCAGGGGCCAGCTTGGTGGTGTCATAGGCAAGCAGCACCTGGCTGCCGCGATAGGGCAGGCTGTAATCGCTCTCGATGGCCAGCGGGTTGACCTTGGCGTAGTTGGACAGGCCCGCTTCCTTGATATTGGTGTAAACGCCGGCTTCGATGGCGCCCGAGGGCAGCAGGGCGTCGGCGGATTCAAAGAAGTCAGCCTGCGGATCGGCATTGTTCTGCTTGGCGGCCATGGCGCGCTCGCCAATCGAAATGATGCCGGCGCCGTCGCCACCATCAACCAGATTGATCGAAATACCGGGATTGGCGGCCTCGAAAGCGGGACGCACGGTATTGGTCCAGAAGTCGAGAATATTGGTGTCCGAGCTGGTGTACCAGTCAATGCGACCTTCTTCGGCGAAGGCCAGGCGCGGCATCAGAGCCATGCCGGCGGCGGTCCCTGCAGCCGAGATCATAAAAGTACGACGTTTCATTTTGCTCTCCCATCTAGACGGCTCAAGACGAGCCTCTACGCTGTTTGCCGATCCTGGAGGTGGCACATCGACCGCGGTCGAAGGCGAATTCAGAACGGCATGTATCCGCCCACCTCATGGGGCTCCTCCCCCGATACAACGATCAGCGGAAGGCAATCCCAATCTTGTGTCGGGTATTGCCGGGCGCTTGCTCGCAAGCACAAGACAACACCGAAAACCGCTTGCACACAAGTGCAATGTTTTCAGCGACTGTCGGGACACTTATCGAGCGCGCATAACGTTTTGATGACAAAGTACGACTGATCACGTGTGCAATATAATTGCACATCTGGTGCAAGTCGCGCCCCAGCGCTCAGGATGCGGAGGGCCTGACCGACTTGCGCCACACCGGTACGGGCTCGAACAGGCGGCGTTCGGAGCCGGCGGCATCGGGATCGAGCAGCAGGTCCACGACATGGGTGGCCATGGCCGTCAGCGGCTGGGCAAAGGTGGTCAGCTTGTAGGATTCCCAACTGGCCTGCTCGATATCGTCAAAACCGACAATGCACAGATCCTGGGGGATACGCAGGCCAAATTCATGGCGGGCGGCGTCCATGAAACCCAGGGCCAGCAGATCGGTCACGCAGAACACCCCGTCGGGGGCCTGCGAGCGTCCGAAGACCTGGCGTGCACTCTCGAACCCGGAGGCATAGCTGGTCGGACCGGTCGCGGTGATGGCTACCTGCATCCCCACGGCCTGGGCCGCCGCGACGAAGGTCCGTTCGCGCTGCACCAGACTGGCGGTGCCCGCCGTCGAGGTGATCACGCCCAGCCGCTGGCAACCGGCGCGCCGCAGCAGGAACAGCGCCTCGGTGCTGGCCAACGCATTGTCGACCCCCAGATTATGGCTGCCCACCAGTTGATCATCACGATTGATCAGCACCACCTGCTGACCATTGGCCAGACAGGTTTCGATCAGCGCCGCCGGCGGCGTGCCCGAAAGCACGACCGTGGCATCGGCCCGGTAGTTCAAGGTCTGGCGCAGGGCCGAGGAAACGCTTTCGGTATCGGTTTCGGTATTGATCACCATGGTGATCTTGCCCGCTGCCTGCAGCTTGCGGGTGAGTACATCGACCATGGTGGCGCGGATCGGCGTGGTCATGTCAGCCACGACCAGGCAGACAATGCTGCTGCGCTCGCGCAGCACGCGCGCCAGATGATTGACGTGATAACCCAGCGCACTGGCGGCTGCGAGCACCTTGGTACGGGTCGCCTCCGAGACGCTGGCGCCATTGGTAAAGGTGCGCGACACGGCAGAGCGCGACACGCCGGCCTTGTCGGCCACCATCTGCGCGCTGACGAAACTGCGGGACTTCAAATCGCTCATCGTGACGGCCTACCCTCAAGCTGTCGCGATAGTGAAGGGAAACGGGCCGACGTCAAGCCGACCCATTTGCGCGATGGCGTTACGCCTGGTCTGGCTTTGCCGTGGCAAGCGCCTCGGCGACAGCCAGATCGGCCATGGCCAGAATTGCTTCGCGCGTCTTGGCAGCAGCGATGAAGCGACCATTGTGGCAGAAGCTGGCGCCCGGCACGCCCGAGGCAGCCTCAAGCTCGGCGCCGGTCAAACCCGCCCAGGTGGCGGGCAGATCGGCGCGCACGTCAAAGCCTTCATCGGCGCTGCGAATGGTGCCCAGCGACCAGTCATCGCCACGTGGATTGACCACGAACAACAGGTGATCAGCGCCCGCCTTGATGATGGCAGGGCGATGCGGCATGCCCATGGGCAGCTCGAGCACATGCCCCTGCCCGGCCTTTTCGATGGCCTGCATGACCATCGATTCAGCGCGCAGCTTGGCCGCACTGCGGGCGATTCTGGCTTCAACGAACGTGCGCGCAATACCCAGCGCCACGTGGAAGCCGCGGTCCTCAGCCTCGGGATCGGTTTCGTCAAAGACCGGCTTGAGGGTTTCGAGCAGTGCCGAGAGCGTGTGGCCGGCCAGAATACCGGCCGTGGCCGGGCTGAGGGCGCCATTATCCACCAGATCGATGGGCAGCACGAAGCTGCTGTCAAAGCTGGAAAATACGGTCTCGACATGATCCGCCGGCACATTTGAAGCGGCCAGGTAATCGCGGCCGAAATGCTTCCAGATCAGGCCAAACGAGCTATAGGGCTGATCGTCCTCGCGCAGCGGCGCACCGCGCTGATGGTGATCAAAGATCCGCGCCTCGGCATCATAGGCCCCGCCCACGTCATAAACGACACGGTCGGGTCCCGGCGTGATCCATTCGGGCGCGCGGCTGCGCACGATGCGCGCCTGGGGAAACAGTCGGGTCAGGATGACGCTGGAGAGCAGTTCATCGGCATGGAAGCCACCGGAATGGGTGACGAGAAGCTCTGGGGTCATGCCAGGGTGTGCCTTGTGGTTCGCGCGGATGCGTTTGGAGTTGGCACCAGATACCCATTGCCGGGTGTCAGCTCAACCCGCGATCGCACCCAGCGGTCGCAAAGACCATGACTGCGGCCAATCCGCGACGGTTTTTGATCAATGAGAAATGGCTGGGGCGCCAGGATTCGAACCTGGGAATGCCGATACCAAAAACCGGTGCCTTACCACTTGGCGACGCCCCAACTGGCGCGGTTCGTACACGGTTTGGAGGCGCTTCGCAACATGGTCTGAGCGGCCTTAAATGCCATTGCGCAACGCTTGAACGGCAAAGCCAGCTTGGCTATAACGCCCCGCATCGCGAATGGCCGCGACGCCTCCCTGTGCTGGGCATCTGCCGCCACATTATCCCGTATCGCGAGATCTGACGGAGTATAGCGCAGCCTGGTAGCGCACCTGCTTCGGGAGCAGGGGGTCGAGTGTTCGAATCACTCTACTCCGACCAACCAAGCCCGACCTCTGATGAGGCCGGGCTTTTCTGTTGGCGGGACCCCTGCCCTATTTGGCTTTCTTGGCCAGCCAGATGTGGTGGCGTTCGCCGCCCTTCTTGCCGCGGGCGCGGACCTTTTCTTCCCTGACGGCAAAGCCGGCCATGGTCAGGCGCTTGGTAAAGGGGGCGCTGGTGTGGGAGGACCAGACCGCCAGCACCCCATCGGGACGCAGGCTGGTCAGCGTGCGGCGCAGGCTTTTGACGCTATAGAGCTGCTGGTTGGAATCGCGGGTCAGGCCCTCGGGGCCATTGTCGACATCGAGCAGAATGGCGTCATAGAGATTTTCACCCACCAGCGCTGTGCCGACATCGCCCAGACGGATGGTGACGCGCGGGTCCGACAGGCAGGTGCCGAACACGTCGGCCATGGGCCCGCGAGCCCATTCGACCACGGCGGGCACCAGTTCGGCCACGGTAATGCGGGCATCGGCGGGCAGGATGTCGAGCGCAGCGCGCAGGGTGAACCCCATGCCCAGACCGCCGATCAGCATGTGCGGCCTGGCGCGGCCGGCAATGGCTTGCCAGCTCAGGCTGGCCAGCGCCTCTTCGGAGCCGCTCATGCGACTGTTCATCAGCGAGGTGGTCCCCGCCATGATGGAAAATTCGCTGCCGCGCTGCATCAGACGCAGATCGCCCTCGCCGCCGGGCACGCTGGCCGTATCGAGCAAAGTCCAGGGATTTACAGCCATGCTATCTCGCAAAAACAGAAAGCCGGCCACAAGGGGCCGGCTTTCGAAAACATGTTGAACGCGATTAGCGCTTGGCGACCATCTTCCAGGCGCCGGTAACGGTCAGGGCAGCCAGCGCCATCTTGAGGATGTCCCAGATCACGAAGGGCTGCACTGCCTTGGCAAAGGCCGAAGCGATCACATTGGTCTGGTCGATCCAGCCGGCCTGACCAGCCATGATCACCAGCCAGGCAAAGCCGAGCACGAACATCACGGCATCGCCGACCAGCATGGCCGAGAACAGCGCAAGTGGCTTGCCTGAGGCGCCGCGGTCAGCAGCAAAGCCGACAATGGCTGCCAGAGCGACAAAGCCGAGCAGGAAGCCGCCGGTGGGGCCAACGAGATAGGCAAGACCACCGCCCGTGGCGAACACGGGCAGGCCCATGGCGCCTTCGAGCAGGTACAGGCCAACAGTGGCAACGCCGATGCGCATGCCAAAGGCTGCGGCCAGGGCGGCAATGGCAAAGCCCTGCAGCGTCACGGGAACGGGCCAGACCGGCACGTTGATCTTGGCGCACAGGGTGATCAGCAGCGTGCCAAGAACGACTGTTGCCAGATTGGACGCCAGCTTGGCAGCGTCACCCTTGGGCTGGTAGAGGCCAAGGAGCGTGTTGGGCGTGGTCAAAGTGACGGCCATTTCATACCTTCCATGCAAAACGGGAACCGGCACCCCTCTGCGGGACGCACAACAGTTCGTATGTTCACTTCATAATCTGACGCCTTCGGGAGTGCAATGGCTGCCACCCTCACCTTCAATAGGGAATTTGACCCGCAAACCGGCGTTGCCGTGCCGGTCTGCGCGGGCCTGGTGCGGATTACCGCGCCCAATGGCAGCCCCTATACCTTCACCGGTACCAACAGTTTTCTGCTCGGCCATGAGCGGCTTGCCCTGGTTGATCCGGGGCCCGACGATGCCACCCATCTGGCGGCGCTGCACGCGGCCATGGCCGGTCGAGCGCTTGAGGCGATCATCCTGACCCACACCCATCGCGATCACAGCGCCGCTGCCGCCCGGCTGGGGCGCCAGTATGACGTGCCGATCTGGTTTGGCGGGCGGCACCGGCTATCGCGGCCGCTGCGGCGATTCGAACGCAATGTGCTGCGCAAGTCCTGCGACTGGGATCTGGTGCCCGACCGCATACTGATTGATGGCGAGACCATTGCGGCGGGCGATGTGCGCATCAGCGTGCACACCACGCCGGGCCATTGCGCCAACCATCTGGCCTTTGGCTATGGCGATGTCCTGCTCAGCGGCGATCACGTGATGGGCTGGAATTCCACACTGGTGTCGGTGCCGGACGGATCAATGGCCGATTATTTTGCCTCGCTCGACAAGGTCATTGCCCTGCCCCAGCAGCGCTATGTGCCTGCCCATGGTGGAGCCATCGAGAACGGTCCCGGTTTTGCCCGGGCGCTCAAGGCGCATCGGCACATGCGCAATGGTCAGGTGCTGGCTGCAATTGCCGACGGTGCGCACAGCATCGGCGCTCTGGTCAGTGCGATCTACCCCAGCCAGAGCCTGCCGGTGCGCATGGCGGCGCGCATGACCATTGCCGCCCATGTCGAATATCTCGAAAACCTCGGCCAGCTCAGCGTATCGCGGCGCCCATGGGGCACACGGATACGCGCTAGCTGAGCGGCGCGACGTCATCCTCGACGGGCTCGATGTCGGGCTGATTGACGTTGGGATTATCGCGCAGCAGCACGGTGACGGCATCGTCGAGCTCGGCCAGAAAGCGCTCGATGCGTTGCCCATTGGCGCCAAAGTCATGCAGCGCGTTGAGCGAGGCGGAGCGCATGTCGACCATGGCCGTGGTGGCGGTGCCGGTAACGCGGACCACGGCCTCTTCGCGCCAGCCGGGAATGGTCATGATCTGCGCGTTGATCTGCGCCGGCGCCAGCGCCGCATCGGGCGCACGCACCAGCCGTACGTCCCAGCCATGATCCTGGATGATCTGTTCGACCAGCGCAAAGGTCTGCGCCTGCCCCAGCGGGTAGGCGCGGGTTTCGGCGCTGGGGAAAATCGACTGTGCCTGCGCGGCGGTGAGCAGTCTGGGGGTGGCATGGCCGCCGTGCCGGGCTCGAACACCAGGGGTAGCGCGCCACGCGTGGTGGTGGCGATGTCGGTGACGGCCGGATATTTCAGCGCCAGATTGCCGTACCAGGCAAAGGGGGCCAGACAAAGCAGGCCAAAAAACAGACCGAACAGCGCCTTGCTCCAACCCTGATCGCCGGTTTGCCAGAGCCGCGCCAGCGCGATTACCGCGCATAGCACGGCCAGCAGGGCGACAAGGGCGGCGCCGATGGTGGTGGTCAAGAACAGGTCACTGGAAATCAGACGCAGCCGGTGCAGCAGCACCGAGATGATGACAAGCGGCACCGCGACGCTGCCCAGTCGGCGCGCCCAGATGGCCCATCGCGATGTCCGGATCAGTATGCGCACTCTGCCGCCGCCGCTTCACTTGAGCCAGACATAGCGCCAAGGTGTTGCGCGAGTTTGAAGATTTTGCCGTTGCGCATCACTTGGTCTTGGTTTGCCCGATATTGAACGCGGTACGGTCACACATGGTTCTGATGGCGCGCCATTCGGTGGGGGTGAAAGGCGGCTCGAGCCCATCGGGGCGCTGTGCACCCAGCTCGGCCAAGGCGGCCTTGCGATCATCGGTCAGGGGATGGGTGCTGAGCAGCGCCAGCGCGCGGGCGAAATCATCGTCGCGACCGACACGGTTGAGCAGATCGGCCAGCCCGGATGGGTCAAAATCCATGCGCTGGGCAACCGCGGCGGCAAAGGCATCGGCCTGCCGCTCGGCATCGCGCGAAAAGCTGGCATCGATGATGGTGGAACCCAGGCCCGCCGCCAGTGAAATACCGGTCATGTCACCCAGAATGAAGCCGATCAGCGCACCGGTGCCGGCCGAGGAAATCAGCTGCTCCATGCCGTGGCGATGGGCGACGTGGCCAATCTCATGGGCCAGTACACCGGCGAATTCATCGGGGAACTGCGCCTGTTCGAGCAAGGCCGAGAAGAAGAATACCTGCCCGCCGGGCAGCGCGAAGGCATTGGGAATGTCGGACCGCACCACATTGATGCTGAGCGCAAAGGGCGACCCGCTCTCGGCCATGGCGGCCTGACCGAACCGGGCTATGGCGCGGTTGGCGAGGCTATCGGGATCGGGATCACACAGCTGAAAGCCGCCCAGACTGGCCTCCATCTGGGTGGCGACGGTGGCGCCCAGCCGCTGCTCCCAATCGGTAGGCACCAATCCCACAAGGCGGTTGGCCAATAGCGGCACGCCATAGAGATAGGCGGCAATTACCGAGGCCAGCGCCAGGGTGGCTATCACCGCCAGACGGGTCTGACGCCCGGCTTCGCGGCGCTGCTTGGACTGCAGCACCGGCAGGGTGGCCCGGATGCGCGCGACATTTTCAGCGCCCTGCACCACCACGCGTGCGCCGGCCGAGGCGCTGCTGCAGGCCAGCCGCAATTCGCCCCGGCGACCTGGAACAACATAGAGGTCCGCTGCCGGCCAACGCGCCAGCTCATGATGATCGGTCGCCGCATTGATCAGCAGGCTGCCGGTCTCGTACTCGGCCAGATAGTGCAGCTCGACACCGTGCACCTCGGCCACGCGGCCATCATGGAAACGCCCCAGGATCGGCATCAATAAGCCCCCACATTGAGCGCATCGGCCAGACCTTCACCCGCCAGCGCCTTGTCCTCGCTGCGGGCGCGCACGCCGCGCAGGCTGTCGGCCCCGGCAATGCTGGCGCCGCTGGCAATCAGCTTCCAGTAGCCCAGGCCAATGAACAGCTCGGTCATCATGGTGAAGGCGCCCAGGATCAGCAGATAGCCAAAAATGATGGCGATCAGGGTGATCAGGCTGCCCTGCATGTAGCGAAAGAAGATTTCGGGATCAAAGCCGCCGGCAAAAGCCTCATTGGCCACCAGCCCCAGCACGACGAAGCCGCCAATGGCCAGCAGCACGAAGGCGCCCAGCAGGGCCAGCCCGCACAGCACATATTGCCCGAACAGGGCTCGACCGGTTACCGTGACCGTGACAACTGCGCTGCCCAGCCGGACGCTGGAATACATGCGGCTCAGCTCGCGCGCCTGATAGCGCAGGGCCAGCAGCGCGATCAGCAAGGCCCCGATGCCCAGCGGCACAAGGCCCAGCGGATTGAACTCGCCCCCAGCTGGCACGACATCCATGGCCAGCCCGACGCCTGCCGCGATGGCGCCGATGATCACCACCGCGACATAGGTCAGATAGTATTGCGCGGCGAGCTGTTTCCAACTGCCGACAAAGCCAAAGCGCAGATCGCCATACCAGCTATGGCCATAGCGATAGCGCCACAGGCTGGCGGCCATGAACGGGTAGACCAGCCCCGCGGTGACGATCATCAGCAGGGACCAGCCGAAGCGACGCAGGGCATAGGCCCAGCCATTGCCGGTCTGATCAAAGCGAATGCCGCGCCACAGCGTGCGCGAAAAGCGGAAATCACGGGCGCGATAGATGGCGTAGCCCATCAGGAACCACAGCGCGACACCGATGCCGCCATAGCCAATGATGGCCGCGTCTGTGGACAGTGTGGAGAGGTAGAAAAACACCACATAGAAGGGCAGGAACACCGCCAGCGCCATCAGGAAACCGAGCAGCAACTGCATGGCATTGCCGGTATATTCAAGGCTATCGCCATCAATTTCGGTATTGGACCAGTAAAAACGCCGCTTCCAGGTCAGCAGCCAGAAGCGATACAGGCCAATGGTGGGCAAGAGCAGCAGATAGCCGCGCAAGAGCAGGCCGCCCAGTTCGCGTCGCGTTCCGGTGAATACGACCGGCACCGGTCGTCCCGGGCCCTGTTGCATGACCATGCCAAATCTCCGCCTCCCCTGCGTTTTAGGGGAGGCAGGCCGGATTGGAAAGCATGGTCAGTGCCAATTTGCTAGGGATAGAGCCGCTGGCTGGTCCAGGGCTGGTCGATCCCCTCGCGGGTGAAACGCACCCGGTCATGCAGGCGAAACTCGCCATCCTTCCAGAATTCAATGCTCGAGGGCACAAGACGGAAGCCGGACCAGTGCGGGGGCCGGGTCACCCCGTCCTCGCCGATCTGGCTGGTCCGCTGCGCAACCTCGTCGAGCAAGGCCTGGCGGTTTTCGAGCGGCCGAGACTGCTGCGATACCGACGAAGCAATCTGGCTGCCCTTGGCGCGGCTGGCGAAATAGGCGTCGGCCTCGGCAGGCGTCACCTGCTCAACCGGCCCGCGCATGCGAATCTGTCGGCGCAGCGACTTCCAGTGCATCACCATGGCCCCCTTGGGCTGGTCCAGCAGCTGATGGCCCTTGGTGCTTTGAAAATTGGTGAAAAAGCTGAAGCCGCGCTCATCGCGCGCATTGAGCAGCACCATGCGCACATCGGGCAGACCATCGCCATCAACACTGGCAAAAGCCATGGCGTGCGGGTCATTGGGCTCGGCTTCCTGCGCCAGCGCGAACCATTCTTCGAACAGCGCGAGGGGGTCCAGGGCGGTGCGATCCGCATCATAAAACAGGCGTTCGGTCAAAGTCTGCAGCATATCGATATCATCCCTTCGTCGCGCAAAACTGGACAAGCCGGGGGGCGTGGCCATATAGGACTCGAAACCGGGGCGAAGCAACGCCCGCATCAATTGAATGGACCAAATGCGCGATCCCTATTCCGTGCTTGGGGTGCCTCGTTCGGCTGGCGAGAAGGACATCAAGTCCGCCTATCGCAAGCTGGCCAAGAAGTTCCACCCTGACCAAAATCCAGACGATCCTGCAGCGCACGGCAAATTTGCCGAGGCGACCAATGCCTATGACCTGCTCAACGACAAGGAAAAGCGGGCCCAGTACGATCGCGGCGAGATCGATGCCGACGGCAATCCGAAGTTTGCCGGATTCCATCCCGGCGCCGGCGGGCAGCGCGGTGGCCGCACCGCGCAGGGCGGCTTTACAGCTGAGGACATCCTCAAGGAATTCATGAGCGGCTTTGGCGGCCAGCCGCGTGGCGGCGCTGGTCGTGGCCCCGGCCCCGGTGCCGGCGGCGCCCAGTGGGACCCGTTTGCCGGCGCAGCTGCAGGCGGCGGCGCTGGTGCAGGACGCGCCATGAAGGGCGATGATGTGGTGGTCAACGCCACAGTCTCGCTCGAGGATGCCCACAAGGCGGCCTCGATCCAGGTGCGCATGCCCAGCGGCAAGGTGCTTTCGGTCAAGCTGCCCGAGAAGGTCGAAGAGGGCCAGCAGATCCGGCTCAAGGGCCAGGGGTCTCCCGGCATGGGCGAGCCCGGCGATGCGCTGGTCACGGTGCGTTTTGAAAAGTCCAAGCAGTTCCGCCGCGATGGGGCCGATATCCGCACCGATGTGCCGATCACGCTCTATGAGGCGGTGCTGGGTGCCAAGGTGCGCGTGCCGACGCTGGATGGCTCTGTCGAGTTGAACCTGCCACCAGGCATGGATACCGGCAAGGCGCTGCGCCTGAAGGGCAAGGGGCTCTATGGCGCCGGCGATCTCTACGCCAATCTCAAGGTCATCCTGCCGCCCGGCGGGGATGCCGATCTCGAGGCGCTGGCCCGCTTCATGCGTGACCAGAAGCCCTACAAGGTCCGCGACTAGCGAAACCCTGCCTCTCCCCTTAAAGGGAGAGGTGAGGACACCCTAGTCCCTTGGCGCCGCGGCGCGCTGCAAACGATCATTGATGGCTTCGCCCAGCCCCCGGTCGGGGACTGGCGCCACTGCGATCATGTCGGTGCCCAGCCCATCAAGCTCATGCAACATGGCGAACAGATTGCGCGCGGCTTCATGCAGGTCGCCACTGGGTGAGAGATTGCGCGTGGGACCGGCAAAGTCTTGGGCCTTCCCGAAGGCCAGATAGGCCTCTCCCGCCTTTGGCGTGGTGTCCAGCCGCAGGCTGGCATTGGGCGCATAATGGCTCACCAGCATGCCGGGCGCCGCCACGGCTGCGTCCTTGTCGGCTACAGCCACTGTCAGGCCCAGCGCCTGCTCGATATCGTGGCGGGCGATCGCGCCGGCGCGCAATTGCACCAGTTGATCTTCCAGCACCCGCACAATGGTGGATTCCACCCCGGCCCGGCAGGGCCCGCCATCAAGTACCGGTACGCGCCCATCAAAACCCAACCGCACCTGAAAAGCCGTGGTCGGGGACAGCCGCCCCGAAGGATTGGCCGAGGGTGCAGCCAGCGGCTTGCCAACAGCGGCCAGCAGCGCCAGTGCCAGCGGGTGATCGGGAATGCGGATGGCCACGGTATCGAGCCCGGCCATGGCCACATCGGCCAGTCCATTGCCCAGCCTGACGGGCAGCACCAGGGTCAGCGGCCCGGGCCAGAGCGCTGCAGCCCGTCGGGCCAGTGGCGAAAACTCGGCCAGCGTCTCGGCCATGGCCAGATCGGCGCAATGGATGATCAACGGATTGAAGCGCGGACGGCCCTTGGTCTCATAGATCGAGAGTACCGCATCGGCATTGGTGGCGTCGGCGCCCAGCCCATACACGGTCTCGGTGGCAAAGGCGCATAACTGGCCGGCGCGCAGCAGAGCTGCAGCGTCTTCCACCGTTTTCGGATCAGAATGGGTCATGACATCCTTCATGGGTCTCGGCGTTGTTTGACAACGCCAACGAGGCGCGTCAAGACGAAGGGGCAAGAGCATAGGAGCCCGACCGCGCGTGAGTACGCTACTTGTCAATCAACCGAACTTCGCCGATCACGTCACGCCGCAGGGTCATCCCGAGCGCGCGGACCGGCTGCGCGCCGTCGAAGACGCCCTGGCGCGACCCAGATTCGACAAGCTGATCCGGCGCGATGCCCCCAGTGGGGATCTTACGCTGGCCGAGCTGGTGCACAATGCTGCCTATATGGCCAAGCTGCGCGATGCGCGCCCCGCCGAGGGTATTGGCCAGCTTGATCCGGACACCTTCATTTCCGCAGGGTCGCTGGCTGTTGCCGGTACCGGGCTGGGCGGCGCATTGAGCGCTTTGGACGCGGTGCTGATGGGGGAGGTCGACAATGCCTTCTGCGCCATTCGCCCGCCGGGCCACCACGCCGAAATTGCCACGCCCATGGGGTTCTGCCTGATCAACACCGTGGCCATCACGGCGCGTGAGGCACAGCGCAAATATGGCGCGGAGCGTGTCGCCATCATCGATTTCGACGTGCATCATGGCAATGGCACACAGGATATCTTCAAGGCCGACCCGAGCGTGTTTTACGCCTCGAGCCATCAGATGCCGCTGTTTCCGGGTACCGGCAGGGCCGACGAGACCGGGGTGGGCAATATCGCCAACAGCCCGCTTGATCCCCATACCGGTGGCGCTGAAATGCGCGACGCCTACCTCACCCGCATCATCCCCGCGCTGGTCGATTTCTCTCCCGATCTGATCCTGATTTCGGCGGGGTTCGACGCCCATGAGCGCGATCCACTGGCCCAGTTGAACTGGAGCTCGGCCGACTATGGCTGGATCACGGGGAAATTGATGGATGTGGCCGACCGCTACTGCGGGAACCGCATTGTTTCGCTGCTCGAAGGTGGCTATGACCTCAAGGGACTGGCCGGTGGGGTTTCCCATCACGTAGCCATGCTGATGGACGGTGCCATCGGGCACCTGGACGAATAGGAAATTTGCTGATGGCCGACAATGACGATGTGAAGACGCTGAGCTTTGAGGCCGCACTGGCCCAGCTCGAGGAAATTGTCGGCAAGCTGGAATCGGGCAAGGCTCCACTGGCGGAATCGATTGCCATCTATGAGCGCGGCGAAGCCCTCAAGGCGCATTGCGAAGCGCTGCTCAAGGCCGCTGAGGCCCGCATCGAGAAGATCACCCTGTCGCGCGACGGCAATCCCACGGGCACCGAGCCCCTCGACGCCTAGGCGTCAGCCAGCGAGACATCATGAACACCAAGACCCTCCGCAATCTGCGCGTCGTGCTGTGGTCACTTGTTGCCATTGTAGCAGTGGCGGCCACCGCGCTTTACGTATTCCAGCCCCCTGCCCGCCCGCTGGGCATTACCGGGCAGGAATTCGCGCTGAACTCGACCCGCGGCGGCGCCTTCACCCAGGACGATCTGATTGGTCCACCCAGCCTGATCTTTTTTGGCTATACCTTCTGCCCCGATGTCTGCCCCACCACGCTGGCCGAAACCACCGCCATCCGTGATGCGCTGGGGCTGACGCCGGAGCAGTTGCGCATCATCTTCGTGTCGGTCGACCCCGAGCGCGACACGCTCGAGATGGTCAAGGAATATGTCGAAGGTTTTGATCCGGGCGTGATTGGTCTGGTCGCCAGCAGCCTGGAACAGACCGAAAATGCCAAGGCCGCCTTTGGCGTGTTCTCTGAAAAGGTCGGCGAGCCCGGCGACCCCTATTATCTGGTCAACCACACCGCCCTGACTTTCCTGGTCAATGCTGATGGCACGTTCCAGGGCACGATTTCCTATGAGGAAGATCGGGACACTGCGACCGCCAAGGTCAAGCGTCTGGTCGGACTGTGAGCGAGCGCATCCGCCTCGATCTGGCGCTTGAACAGCGTGGTCTGCTGCCCAGCCGGGCGCGGGCACGCGACGCGATTTTGCGCGGCACCGTCACCATTAATGGTGTCACGGCGGTCAAGCAGAACCAGATGGTGGGCAAGGACGACAAGCTTGAGCTGAGCGATCCGGCTGCCAATTACGTCTCGCGCGCCGCTCTCAAGCTGGTCGCCGGGCTCGATGCTGGCGCCATCGACCCCAAAGGCAAGATCTGCGCCGATATCGGCTCATCCACGGGCGGCTTTACCCAAGTACTCATGGAGCGCGGGGCAGCCCGCATCTATGCCGTCGATGTCGGCCATGACCAGTTGCACCAGCGGCTCAAGGGCAGCGATCGCGTGGTCAGCATGGAAGGCGTCAACGCCAAGGATCTGACGGCAGAGGCCATTGCCGAGCCGATCGCCCTGCTGGTCTCCGATGTCAGCTTCGTTTCGGTCACCAAGGTTCTGGCAGCACCTTTGGCGCTGTGCGCGCCCGGCGCCGATGCCGTCATCCTGTTCAAGCCGCAGTTTGAAGTGGGTCGGCGCAATGTGGGCAAGGGCGGCATCGTGACCAGTCAGGAGGCCATCGATACGGCCCTGACCGAAATGGTGGCCTTTATGCGCGAACAGGGCTTTGCCCACCGCCTGTCGATCCCCTCCCCCATTACGGGCGGCGACGGCAATACCGAAACGGTCGCGATTTTCAGCAAGACTGCAGGCTAGTTCCGCTCGAACCCGAGGGCGCCTTCACGGCCGGTCTGGCCGCGGTGACGCAGATAGTGGTCGGCCAGCACCAGCGCCATCATGGCCTCGCCCACTGGCACGGCACGGATGCCGACGCAGGGGTCATGACGGCCCTTGGTGATGATATCGGTGTCTTGGTTGGTCGTGGTCACGGTCTGGCGTGGGGTCAGGATCGATGAGGTCGGTTTGACGGCAAAGCGGCAGACCACCGGATCGCCATTGGAAATGCCGCCCAAAATGCCACCGGCCTGATTGGACAGGAAATAGGGTTTGTCCGCACCCGCCCGCATCTGATCGGCATTGTCGACGCCGGTCAGGCTGGCCGATTCAAAGCCGGCACCGATTTCCACCGCCTTGACCGCATTGATGCTCATCATGGCCGAGGCCAGATCAGCGCTGAGTTTGCCATAGATCGGCGCGCCCCAGCCTGCCGGCACGTTTTCGGCGACCACTTCGATAACCGCGCCAACCGAATTGCCTTCCTTGCGGATACCATCGAGATAGTCGGCCCACAGCGCTGCGGCCGTCGCATCGGCGCAGAAGAAGGGGTTTTCGCCGACCTGATCCCAGTCGAAATTGTTGTAGTCGATCTTGTGCGGACCAACCTGCACCAGGCTGGCACGGATGGTGATGCCGCCGAGCACCTGACGCGCAATGGCGCCAGCGGCCACGCGCGCTGCGGTTTCGCGCGCCGAGGTGCGGCCACCACCGCGATAATCGCGCACGCCATATTTCTGGTCATAGGTATAGTCGGCATGACCGGGACGGTATTTGTCGCGGATGTCCGAATAATCCTTGGAGCGCTGGTCGGTGTTCTCGATCATCAACGAGATGGGCGTGCCAGTGGTACGCGGCCCGTCGGTGCGTTCATCTTCGAACACGCCGGAAAGGATGCGAACCGCGTCGGCCTCGCGACGCTGGGTGGTGTATTTGGATTGGCCGGGCTTGCGACGGTCCAGATCGCGCTGAATGATCTCGGGCGTCAGCGTCAAGCCGGGAGGGCAGCCGTCGACAACCACGCCAAGGGCTGGCCCATGGCTCTCGCCCCAGGTGGTGAAGCGAAACAGATGTCCAAATGTATTGAATGACATGGCGCGGTCCCGGATGTTGTCGACGTTCTAGGGGCCTATGGCCGAGTGGTCAATCAACGTGCCGACTGGCGTTGTGCATCCCACGTATTGGCAGCCGAGTGCAGCGCCATCTGCCGACCGGTGAAATGGGCAATCACCCCCTGCGGCGGCGGCCAGTTGAGCACATCGGCCCGCTCGGCGCCCTCGACCAGATGGCGCAGCACGCGCAGCACACCGCCATGAGCGACAACCACGGCGTTTTGCGTCAACTCCTGCGCGAAATCGAGCAGGCGATTGGCCACATCATCATAGTTTTCGCCGTTTTCGGGCCGGAAGTGCCAGTAGCTGGCATCGCGCTGGCCCGGCGCCTGAGCCATTTCCGCGCTGAGATCGGCGTGCAGCCGGCCTTCCAGATCGCCGAATGAAATCTCGATCAGCCGCTTGTCGAGAATGACAGGGGGCAGCTCGATATCGAAAGCGGCGCGCATGCGGTCCATGGTTTCGGACGCGCGGCTGAGCGGGGAGGCAAACCAGTTCAGCGATGTGGGATCAACACCATCGCGTTCGAGCATTTCGCGCAGCAGAATGCCATTGGCATCGGCCTGCAACTGCCCGGTCCTGTTGAGCGGAATGTCCTTGCTGCCCTGGTAGCGCTGTTCGCGGTTCCAGTCCGTTTCGCCGTGCCGGGCAAAGTAAAAATCCGGCCATTGAAAGGTCGTCATGCTCAATCCCGCTCTCGCCAGTGCGTACTGGCGTTTGTTGGCCCCAGATGATGGGCAGTTTCGGCGCTGGCGCTGGCGCCCGGTTGACAGGCAGCACCACGCCGATGACAGCGACGCCAGTACCAAATTAGTGGATCTTGCTTCTGACACCACCGGCCAGAGCGACTGGCAGCTATGTGGTACCACCAGCAGAATTGATATTATGTCGTACTGGAGTCGTTGGCCCGCTTGTGGCACATGGCAACCTGATGGGGCAAGATTGCCGCGCGTTTCGAGATCACCAGACAACGGAATTTCAATGTCAGTTTCCGCCGCCACCATTGTCGACCAGCTCACGGCCCTGCTTGGTGCCAATGCCGTGATCGGCGAGCCGGGACAGATGGGGATCTATCTGCACGAGCCGCGCAAGCGCTTCCACACCGGGGCCGCCGCGGTGGTCATGCCCAGTTCGATCGAACAGGTGCAGGCCGTCGTGCGCTGGGCCAACGCAGCCGGCGTCGGCATCATCGCCCAGGGCGGCAATACCGGTTTGGTCGGGGCGCAGGTGCCCCTGCGCGGCGACGAAGTGATCATCAGCATGGCCAAGCTGGACCGAATCCGCGCCGTTGATACGGCCGCGGGCACCATGACCGCCGAAGCCGGGGTCATTCTGGAAAATGCCCACGCCGCTGCCGAAGCGCAAAACACCATCTTCCCGCTCTGGCTGGCCTCCCAGGGCTCGGCGCGGATTGGCGGTCTGCTGGCCTCCAATGCCGGTGGCGTCAATGTGCTGGCCTATGGCAATGCGCGCGAGCTGACCATGGGCGTCGAGGCCGTCATGGCCGACGGGCAGCTCTATCAGGGGCTGAACTCGCTGAAAAAGGACAATACCGGCTACGATCTGCGCGATCTGCTGGTGGGCTCGGAGGGCACGCTGGGCATCATCACGGCAGCCACGCTCAAGCTGTTCCCCAAGCCCGAAGACTACGAGACCACCATCGTCAACATTGCCGGGCCCGAAGCGGCGCTACCGCTGTTTGAATTGCTGCGGGCACGCATTGGTGGCCGGCTCAACGCTTTTGAGCTGGTGCCCCATATCGGGCTGGAAATGCAGCTCAAGCACGGATTTCTGGATTCAGACCCCACTGCCGGGGCCTCGCCCTGGTATGCGCTGATCGAAGTGGCGCGCATGCAGGGCGGCGAGGCAGGCAGCCTGATGAGCGCCATCGAGACCGCCTTTGCACAGGGCCTGATCGACAATGCCGTGTTTGCCGAGTCGCTGGCTGACCGCACCCGCATGTGGTCGTTCCGCGAACAGATGAGCGAGGTGCAATCCAAGGAAGGCGCCTCGATCAAGCATGACGTCTCGGTGCCGATTGCCGCGGTGCCGCAACTGATCGCCGAAGGCATTGCAGCGGGCGAGCGCATTTCGCCGGGCATTCGCGCCGTGCCGTTCGGGCATATGGGCGATGGCAATATCCACTTCAATTTCAGCCAGCCCGAGGGCGCTGATCCCAAGGCGTTCATGGCCGAATATGACGAGAAGCTGCACGAGGCGATCTACGAGATCGTACTCAAGCTGGGCGGTTCAGTGTCGGCCGAGCATGGCATTGGCCAGCTCAAGGTGGACCTGCTCAAGCAGGTCAAGGATCCCGTGGCGCTCTCGCTGATGCGCACCATCAAGACTGCGCTTGATCCCAAGGGCATCCTGAACCCCGGCAAGATGCTGGGCTGACGGTTACAAAATGGTGCCGTCTTGTCCCCAGCGGCAAAGCGGCCCATCTATTGCGCCATGTTGCTCAATATCGCCTTTCTCGACGACGCCACCCGTCCCCCCGCCCCCAGGCTTGAGGGCCTGACCGACGCCCAGCGTCAGCCGGGCCAGCATCTCAAGATGATCCATGATCATCTGCGCGATAACATGGCCACCCTGGGCAAGCTGATCGCGCGCGCCAGGGCCGGTAGCATCACGCCCGCCGAGATCGCGGCTGAAACCGGCGATCTGGCAATGGTCTCGAACTATCGCCGCTTCGGCAATCTGTGCGGGCAGTATTGTCAGATCGTGCACACCCACCATTCCATCGAGGATTACGCGATCTTCCCGGCGCTGGCCGAGCAGGGTCCGGTATTCAAGGCCATTGCCGAGCGGCTGCAGGCCGAGCATGTGGTGGTCCATGAATTGTTGCTGGCGCTGGTCGACGCGCTCAACGCGCTGGCCGGCGAGCCAACTCAGGCGCGGTTTGAGGAAACCCGGGAAATCTATCAGGCACTGGAGCGCGTGCTGCTGTCTCACCTTGGCTACGAGGAAGAGGCCATGGGCGACGCGCTGGGCTATTTCGATATCGGGGTTTAGCGGGTCGAACGGGGCGCGGTTTACCCTGCCCCACCCCTCCCTGCCTCCCCCTCACAGGGGGAGGTATGGCTTAGTGGTTGTGGTCAGATATTGCCCAGAGAGTGGCGCCCCACCTCCCCCTATCAGGGGGAGGCTAGGTGGGGGTATCCCCCAGATATCCCTTAAAACAGATCCAGCTGCCCGCCGCCGCCAGCGACCTTGCGCACCGGTTCCGGCTTTTCCACCGTCACCGGCACAATCAGCCCCGGATCATCATCGCGCGCAGAATTCACCCGGGTCGACACCGGATGATATTTCAGCGCCCCATCGGGCAGCGGCAGCGCCAGTTGGGCGGCGGTGTTGGCGCGCACATCACGCACGTTGAGCCAGTCATCGATCGCCTGCCCTTCCAGGATCGCAGGCATGCGATGATGGATGGGCGCGAGCTGGCCATTGGTCGGCACCGTGATGGTGGCGAGGCTATCGATCTCTTCGCCCTCGGGGCCACTCCAGGTGGCGTAGAGCCCGGCCAGCGCCATGGGCCGGTCGTCCTCGAAGGTGATGTAATAGGGCTGCTTGGACTTGTCGGGATTGGTGTGCCACTCGTAATAGCCACTGGCGGGAATGATGCAGCGGCCATGCTTGAGGGCATCGCGGAAGGCGGGCTTTTCGCCCATGGTTTCCACCCGCGCATTGACCAGCAACGGAAATTCGCGCGGATCCTTGACCCAGCGCGGCACCAGACCCCAGCGCGCAAAATGGCCCTCGCGGCGACCGCCCTCTTCCCAGATCGCGGCAACGGGCTGGGTCGGGGCGATATTGTAGCGCGGCACCATCTCGATGTGATTGAGCAGCTTGAACAGCTCTTCCATCATTTCAGGTGGCAATGTGGAGGCATAGCGTCCGCACATGTTCGATGTCTCCCAATTGGCCAACAACAGGTAGTGTGTGAACCAACGAATCGCAATTGGACGCCCAAACCCGTGACCGACAAACTCCCCAATGCCGCCAGCGTGGCTCTGGTGCGCGATGGCAAGGTGCTGCTGATCAAGCGCGCCTATGAACCCTACAAGGATTTGTGGACCCTGCCGGGCGGCCGCATTGAGCCGGGCGAGACCATCGAGCAATGCGCAGCGCGCGAAATCACCGAGGAAGTGGGCATCACCATCCGCAATCCCCGGCCGGTGATCCTGCAGGCGCTGGGGCGCGACGAGGCCTTCATGCTCCAGGTATTCGTGACGGGCGACTTCACTGGCAAGGTGACGCCCTCCGACGAGGTTGCCGATCATCTGTGGGTGGATCCAACGGCGCTGATCGCCTTTCGCACGACCAGCCGCCTTGATGACGTTCTCGCCAGGGCCTTCGCAGTGCTAGGGCAAAGCTGATACAGGAGGCCGGTATTGTTGCGGACCGCCATGAAAAACCTGCGCCAAATTGCCATCACCGCCTGTCTGCTCGTGCTGGGCGCCCTGCCCGCGCTGGCGATTGATCCGCCCTATCAGCGGCAGATGGAGCGCCTCTCGGAGATTATGGGAAGCCTGTATTTCCTGCAGCCGCTATGCGGCACCAACCGGACTGACTGGCGCGCCCAGATGGCCGATCTGATCGCGCTGGACCAGCCCGATGAGGACCGTCGCCAGCGGCTGGCCGGTGCTTTCAACGAAGGCTACACCGCCTATGCGCGGTTCCACCGGGCCTGCACCCCGGCTGCCAGTGCGGCGCTGTCGCGCCTGCTTGATGAGGCCGAACGCACCGCCCGCGACATTCACACCCGGTTCGCAGAGTAGTCCGGCTCTGCTATGGGTTGGATACAAACGCGTACGACTTGTTAACCTTCGGGTTACTTCTGCCGCGCCCACCGCAACAGCCTGTGCTACCCGAGGTGTTATGACGACGAGCAAGACCATGTTTGCACCCGCTTCGGGCCTGGGCGTTTTCGACCGCGAAAGCGGCGAGCGTCAGATCGCGCTGGAATATCTGGCCGAGGCCTGGAACGAAGCTGAAGAAGATGGTGTGCAGAGCGGCTCACTGGCCCATGCATCGCTGTTTGCGGCGCTGGCCACACTGGTCAAGCTGCACGGCGACGAAGCCGCTGCCGACCTAGTCGCCATGCTCCCCGACCGCATCCGCTCGGGCGAATACAACCTCGACAAGATCCTGCAGTAGGCCGTTCGAGGCCTTAGAGCGTTCACTGAAATTCAGTGACCCGGACGCGGTTTGCGACCCCATTTCAGACATTCAGGCCGATAAGCCTTGACGCTGAAACAAGCCGCTCACCACCCACCGCGCGTCACCCTCGGGCTTGACCCGAGGGTTCTTCACTGACGATCCCATCCCAGAACTCGCGCCGCCTCTGCCCCTGCCGAAACCATGAAGTACAGTACCCTCGGCTCAAGGCCGAGGGTGACGACAGGTGGGAGAGCGGCCACGCAGCGACTTAACTAGAACTCGTTCCAGTCTTGCTTGATGGCCGCATTGCCGTTCACCGCATAGGCCTTGGCAGCGTTGCCGGCGCGATACTGCTGCGACTTGATGTCATTTGCGGTCTGTTTGGGGGCCACTGGTTGCGCATGCCTTGCCGACGGTTTGGCGACAGTCTCGCGATGTTCAACGGTGAAGACTTCGACGATCTGATCCAGCTCGCTGGCCTGCGTTTCGGTCTGCTCCAGAGCCGCGTTCATTTCCTCGACAAGCGCCGCATTGTGCTGGGTCATTTCGTCCATATCGCGAACTGAAGTGCTCACCTCGACTATGGCAGTTGACTGTTCTTGGGTGGCGTGAGCGATCTCGGTGATCAGCTCGCTGTTCTGACGAACGCTTTCGACCATGTCGTTCAGCTTGGCTGCGGCAGTAGAGACCAGCTTGGAGCCCGACTCCACCTCTTCGGCAGAACGCTCGACCAGAACTTTGACGTCCGAGGACGCACTGGCCGCTGACTGTGCCAGTCGACGCACTTCCACTGCGACCACGGCAAAACCTTTGCCGGCGTCCCCCGCACGGGCCGCTTCTACCGAAGCATTCAGGGCTAGCAGGTTGGTCTGGAAGGCGATATCATCAATCATACCGATGATGTTGGAGATCTTGGCAGAGGATACTGAAATCCGCTCCATTGCCTGATTTGCTTCGCCCATAACCACGCCTGTGCTGCTAGCGGCTTCGGACACGGCAAGAGAACGGGTGTTTGCCGCCTCGCTACGCTTGGCATTTTCCTGCACCGTGGTGGAGAGCTGCTCCATGGCAGCGCTGGTTTCTTCGATGGCGGCGGCCTGGCGGGTCGTCCGGTCTGCCAGATCATTGGCGCCCGACAGGATTTCGCCCGTCGCGGTCTTCAGGATTGCCGAGGTTTCGCGCAGCTGGGACATGATGCTGGCGAACTTTTCCACCGTATCATTGAAGGCAAGGCGCACTTCATCAAGTTCGCCCACTAGCGGAGCGTCGATGCGGGTGGCCAGATCGCCCCCGGCAAGCCTTGATAGACTTGCCCCGATAGTGACTACAGCAGCCTTGCGTGCAGTAATGTCGGTTGCGTATTTGACAACTTTATAAGGGCGGCCATTCATGTCAAAAATCGGGTTGTAGCTCGCCTGGATCCAGACCTCCTTGCCCCCTTTGCCAAGTCGCTGGTATTCGGCAGCCTGATATTCGCCGCGCCCCAAAGCTCTCCAAAACTCGCTGTACTCTTTACTTCTGGCAAAGTCGGGTACAGCGAACATGCTGTGATGCTGACCCTTAATCTCTTCCAGCCGATAGCCCATCGTCGCACAGAAATTCTCATTGGCGGTTAGGATGGTCCCGGACAGGTCAAACTCAATCACCGCTTGTGACTTCGAGATGGCGGCGAGCTGGCCTCTATAATCAGCATTGGCGAGTTTCTGTGCCGTAACATCGGTCGCAATCTTGATGACCTTAAAGGGCTTCCCTGCTGCGTCCAGAACCGGATTGTAGGAGGCCTGTATCCAGACTTCTTTGCCACCATTGCCGATGCGCTTGTATTCGGCAGCGTTGAATTCACCGTTGCGGAGCCGCGCCCAGAACTCTTGGTAATCTGCGGACTTCGCGTATGAAGGCTCCACAAATATGCTGTGGTGCTTGCCCTGGACGTCATCAAGCTCATAGCTCATTGCCGCCAGAAAATTGGCGTTGGCGGTAAGGATGGTGCCATCGAGATTGAACTCGATAATCGCTTGTGAAGCCGACAGCGCGGCGAGCGTCGCGTGGTCATCCGTTGCTATTTTTCTTTTGGTTCGCGATGTGAACAGTGCCATGGAGCCTTCCGCCTCGTGCATATAAGCAACTCGCTTATGGAGCATACGCACTAATTAATTCCTAAGCAGAAATTATTGTTTGAGGCTGGCTTGAGGCGACGCTGCTCGCCTGCAGACAGTCTGCTAGCATCCCAAACCGACGAACGATTTGCGGTATCCGGCCGATAGAGTGGTGTTGCTGTGGTGGACATGGTCGCAACGCTTGATGTTACCACCGCTCAACGCCACGGCTCACATAGTGCCCGACAGCCTTCTTCCGGCCTCAAATTTGATCGCTGTCTGCTTAACGAACTGACCGCCCTAGTAGCAGACTGTCCGCTACCCGAACCCGACGAAGCGCTATGCGTCCTGTGGCAGTGCTTCCAAGAAGCTGATTGGCTGGCCGGTTGAGGGCGTCACCAGTTCGCCCTGCCACATCACTATCTTGCCGCGCACAATGGTGCCCACGGGCCAGCCGGTGACCGTGACGCCGTCATAGGGCGTCCAGCCGGCGCGGCTTTTGACGTCGGCATTGCGGATGGTTTCGCGGCGCTTGAGATCGACAATGGTGAGGTCGGCATCATAGCCCACCGCAACACGACCCTTTTTGGCGATGCCGAACAGGCGGTTGGGGCCGGCGCTGGTCATGTCGACAAAGCGCTGCAGGCTGAGTTTTCCGGCATTCACATGGTCGAGCATGATCGGCACCAGGGTCTGCACGCCGGTCATGCCGGAATGGCTGGCGGGGTAAGGGTGATCCTTTTCCTCGCGCGTATGCGGGGCATGATCGGACCCCAGAATATCGGCGACGCCATTGGCCACCCCCGCCCAGATCCCCGCGCGATGCTGGGCATCGCGGACGGGGGGGTTCATCTGCACATAGGTGCCCAGCCGATCATAGGCGGTCTCATCGAGCGTGAGGTGATGCGGGGTTACCTCGACGCTGGCGACGTCCTTGTGATCGGCCAGATAGACCATCTCTTCGGCAGTCGAAATATGCAGCACATGAATGCGCTTGCCGGTCTTGTGGGCCAGACCCACCAGCCGCTTGGTGCAGTTGAGCGCTACTTCGGGCGAGCGCCAGACCGGATGGCTCGATGGATCGCCCTCGACGCGCAGGCCCTTGCGTTGCTCGAGCATGAATTCGTCTTCGGAGTGGAAGGCGGCACGGCGCGAAATGGCATTGAGGATAGCCTCGACGCCATCGTCATCGGCCACCAGCAGTGAGCCGGTGGAACTTCCCATGAACACCTTGATGCCAGCGCAACCGGGCAGTCTTTCGAGTTCGGCCAGTTCGCCGACATTCTCGTGCGTGCCGCCAATATAGAAGGCGAAATCGCAATGCATGCGATTGGTGCCGGCGGCAATCTTGGCCTCAAAGGTTTCCCGGCTGGTGGTCAGCGGGTTGGTGTTGGGCATTTCAAATACGCCCGTCACGCCGCCCATGACGGCGGAAAGGGAACCCGATTGCAGATCTTCCTTGTGGGTCAGGCCCGGCTCGCGGAAGTGCACCTGGGTATCGATGACCCCGGGCAGGATGTGCAGGCCGGTGCAGTCGACGGTTTCGATGGCGCTATCGCCCGACAGATCGCCCAGCGCCGCAATGGTGCCATTGCGCACCGCCACATCGGCCCGGCCTTCGCCATCGTGATTGACCAGTGTCGCGTTCTTGAAAATCGTGTCGTACTGCGCCATGTCTCTGGTCCTGCCGTTCCCCGTGTTAGCCCGGTTTAGCGGAGGCAGCGACCAAGAGGCAAGCGACCATGACCACCCATCTGCGCGCCGACCGTGCCGTATTCCGTTTTTCGGGCGCCGACGCGCATAAACTTCTCAATGACGTCGTCACCGGTCCAATACCCGCCTCGGGCGCCGGAGATGGCGAGCCGGCCGCCGCGTGGGCGCTGCTCTCGCCCCAGGGCAAGATTCTGGCCGAGGGCCTGGCCGGCCATGCCGAAGACGCCATCTGGGTGGACGTGCATGAATCGGTCGCCGACGATTTTTTCAAGCGCATGAAAATGTACCGCCTGCGCGCCCAGGCGGTGATTGACGATCTGCGCGAGAGCCACCGCGTCGGCTTTGCCCAGGATGCGGAACCGGCAGGGATCCGTCACACCGATCGCTTTGGCCCGCTCAATATCGGCTGGCGCGTGATTGCCCCGGTCGAGGCCACCAGCGACTGGGTTCAGAACGATGCCTTCTATCAGGCAGAGCGTATCGGCGTCGGCATTGCCCATCAGGGCAATGACTTCGCGGCCAATGAGGCCTTTGCCCATGATATCGGGCTCGACATTCTGGACGGCATCGACTTCGCCAAGGGCTGTTATGTCGGTCAGGAAGTGGTCTCGCGGATGAAACATCGCGGCACCGCCCGCCGCCGCCCGGTGATCGTATCGGGCATTGAGGGGCCTGCCGGTTCGCCCGTAATGGCCGGGGGACGCGAGGCTGGCCAGATTGGTGCTGTCGTGGATGGGGTGGCGGTTGCCATTGTCCGGCTCGACCGCATCACCGACCTGTCAGCCGTGACGGTTTGCGACAAACCCGTGACGCTGAATCTGCCGGTCTGGGCCGCATACACGTTTGGCGAATCGAGTGCCGATGAGTAGCGTTCAACGCTAACAGTCTGCTAACCAATTGGGGCAAGATGGCACGGACCAGTTCACGGGCCTGGCAACGCATGTTGTCAGGACGCCGCCTAGATATTCTTGACCCCTCGCCGATGGATGTCGAACTGCCCGACATCGCGCATGGCCTGGCCCGCGTTGCCCGCTGGAACGGCCAAACCTATGGCGATTACCCGTTTTCGGTGGCCCAGCACTCAGTGCTGGTGCTCGAGCTGTTTCGCGCCAGCAACCCCGATGCAACACCCATTGCCCTGCTTCAGGCGCTGCTGCACGACGCCCCCGAATATGTGATGGGCGACATCATCTCGCCCTTCAAGGCAGCGATGGGCGGCAATTACAAGGACGTTGAAAACCGCCTGCTTTCCGCGATTTTCCTGCGCTTTTCGCTGCCCGCAGCGATGACCGGAGCGGTCGCAAAGCTGGTCAAGAAAGCAGACCGCGAGGCCGCGTTTTTCGAGGCGGTTCATCTGGCGGGCTTTGAGGAATCAGAGGCGCGCAAATTCTTCGGCGCACCGGGCCAACCAGCCTTTGATGTCGATGCATTCGACCGGTTGATCCGCCCCTGGCCCACAGGCGAGGCGCATGATCGCTTCGTGGCGGCCTTCGAAGCAATTTCCCTTTAGTACCAGCACTTTGGCGGCTGTGTATATTAACCTTAACAAGGGATGAACTTTGCGTGTGACAGGTGGCTATGGTTTTTATTCCGTTAACGCGAAACCCGGTTTCGCTTCATTCCGGGACGGAAATCATGGACCTGCCAAGCCGCCACATTCTGATTGGGATGACCTTGGGTGCCATGTGCGCCAGCGTATTGGCTGTCACCGGCCCGGGCGCAGTGGTTGAAACCTTTGCTGACGAGATGCTGAAACCAGCGGTCGTGGCGCCGGGCTTTGACACCACCAAGCTGGTCAGGTTCGAAGACCGGGATTACGAAATTCGGGCCGAAAACTGGGTGTCGCAGGACCCCATTTCGTCCGATGTGGTCAAGAAGGTCGAAGGCGGCCGGGTGTCTTACGTGACCATTGCCACCACCAGCACCGGCACCTATTCGACCGACGGGCTGTTCTCCAACAAGGTGCAATATCCCGGCATCACGGTGGAAGACGTGACCTATCGCCCCAATAATTTCTTCTATTGGCGCAGTGGCGGCTGGTCGAGCTTCAACAGCCGCAAGGTCAACTCGTTCCTCTATATCCGCTCGGGCGACACGCGCGTTAGCACCTGGGGCAATCGCACCTGCGTCAGCGGCAAGGGCTTCCGGGTCTGCTGATCAGCCGAACAGCCAGCCTGCCTTGAAGCGATAGAAAACGTGCAAGCCGATCTGGGTCAGCTTGGTCATGCGGGGCGCCCAGGCCGGGCGGACATAGGTAGCGTGATAGTGCGTCGCGTCGGCCACTTCGGTCAGGTAAAGCTCACCATCGGTGAAGCGACGGGAGATGTCCTCGGCCTGCGCCCATGACTTGGCGTCGTTGATGGATTCGGGAATACCGTCACAGGCAAAGGAGAACTGGCAGGCATTGCGCTTGGTCTGGTTCTGAAACACCACGCCGCAAATGGTATTGGGATAGCGACGATCCTTGACCCGGTTGAGCACCACCTGTGCCACGGCCACCTGGCCGCGATAGCTTTCGCCGCGCGCCTCAAAGTAGATTGCCGTGGACAGGCACCACAGTTCCTTGTCCGAGGTGGCAATGGCCTGTCCGGTTGCAAAGCCGCCGGTGACAGGTGCCGTTTCACGGGCATAGGCGAGCTGCTCAGAGGCCAGCATTGGCATTGGGGTAGCGTCGCTGGTTGGGGCGATACCGGCAATGGCGTCGAGCGCGGCTGCCGTGGATGGATTGATGGCCGCAATGGACATGCGCGGCCCGATCTCGACGTCGCCGGTCGGCTCGATATCGGCAAAGCGCGTCTGGCCCATGGTGGGATCAGCGGGCGCACGCAGGGCTGCCAGGCGGGTACGCACTTCGGCAAAGCTGCGTGAGAAGGCCAGTGCATCGACGGCGGGGCGAACGCGATCGCCCTTCTCGGCGCGATTGGGACCAGTGAAACTGGCAGAAGCAAACAGATTGTTGACCGACCCGGTAATGACGGGATCAACGCCGGAATAGGACAGGCTGGCACTGGCCAGTTTGATTTCGGTGGGAAGTGTTTCAGCGAGGTCGGCAACCGGGCCGAAAGCACCGCCAGTCAGGGCGGCATAGCTCAGCAATCCGAGTGCGGCTACAGCCACAAATCTGGCGATAGGGCGCCCGCGGCGAACCGCTTTAGCCGCGCGCAAACGCGCCACTGGCCGGTGGGAAAAAACCATCTACGCAACTCAACACAACGCAACACAACTACTGATCGGCGATAGAGACGCTAGAATGCCGACAGTGGTGATGATGACTTATTAGGGTTAGCAGCGCGTAAACGGCGTTTTGGGCATGGCAATGGTGCAACCGTGGCACGGAGTGGGCATTGCTGTGATTGGAGCGCGAAGGACGGTTCTAGATGCCGCAGGCCGCGCGGACCGGGACGACTTCAGCGA
The DNA here is from genome assembly GCF_055808475.1 of Devosia sp. J2-20. Taxonomy (NCBI): domain Bacteria; kingdom Pseudomonadati; phylum Pseudomonadota; class Alphaproteobacteria; order Hyphomicrobiales; family Devosiaceae; genus Devosia; species Devosia sp. J2-20. The sequence continues at coordinate 2,740,930 of NZ_CM147870.1, forward strand.
TGAAGGCATCAACCCGGAAGCGGACGGAAAGCGAGCGGGAATTGACCGGGGTTACCCGCGCGGTGAGGTTTGTTGCGCCGGCCAGACCGTCCAGAAACGCGGCAGCGTCGCGGCTATTGTCGAGCACAATGGCCGTGTTGTCAGTGTTGACCGGCAAGGTCTGACTGCGGGCAGCGCGCAGATCGTATTGCAGGGTAATCCCCGCATCGCGACCCAGGGCCGACATGGTGTTGCCGGCAAAGGCAAAGGCCACACTGAGCACATCGGCATCACAGGTTACCGTCATGGTGGCTGGCGCACGACCACTGGGCCGGGCGGGGATCAGGGTTTCCGATTGCAACGTTACGCTCAGCCCGCTCTGGGCGGCGGCGGTGTCGCGGAACAGCCCATCATAACAGGCCAGACGTTCAACATCGGTCTCGATCAAAACGCATTGCGAAATGCCCGTCTGGGCGAATGCAACGGGCATTGGCGCCGCAAACAGGGGCAGTAGTGCTAGAGCCGACAATCGTTTCACGTCGATAAAGTCCCATCCCATTGTGCTGACTTGGTGCCAGCTTGTTCCCCCTGCATATAGGGATTGTGCGACCGCTATTTAAGCGGTGGCCTGCGCCAGTGTCAGCCGGGCAACGGGCACACGATAGGGTGAACAACTGACATAGTCGACGCCCAGCCCCGAGAAGAACTTGAGCGAGGCCGGATCGCCGGCATGTTCGCCGCATATACCGATCTTGAGCCGCGGATTAGCCGCCCTGCCCCGTTCGATGGCCATGGCGATCAACTCGCCCACGCCTTTCTCGTCAATGGTTACGAACGGATCACGCTCATAGATCCCCTTGCGTTGATAGGCGGCCAGGAATGTTGGCGCATCATCGCGCGAAATGCCGAAGGTTGTCTGGGTCAGATCATTGGTACCGAAGGAAAAGAAATCGACCATATTGGCGATATCGCCCGCGCGCAGGCAGGCGCGCGGCAGTTCGATCATGGTGCCAAAGGAGAGTTTGACCCGCTCGGTGCGCAACAGTCCCGAATTGGCGGCGATGGTATTCATGCGCTCGCGCACAAAGGCGACTTCGCTGGCGGTCGAGACGAAGGGCACCATGACCTCGACGGCCACCGGCTCGTCCTGGCTTTCGCTGGCCGCACGCACGCCGGCTATGATGGCCTGCATCTGCATGGAAAGGATTTCGGGATAGGTGATGGCCAGCCGGACGCCGCGATGACCCAGCATCGGATTGACCTCGGCTATGCGTTCGAGGCGCAAGCGCAACTGGCGCACGGCGAGGCCGAGTGACGCGGCGGTTTCCTCGATGTCTTCGTCGGTGCGGGGCAGGAATTCGTGCAGTGGCGGGTCGAACAGCCGCACGGTGACCGGGCGCCCCTTCATGGCCGAGAACAGCGCCGAATAATCGCCGGTCTGATAGCCGACCAGACCATTGACGGCCTGACTGCGATCATCCTCGTCTTCGCTCAGGATCATGCGTCGCAGGGCGACCATGCGTTCGGGCGAAAAGAACATGTGTTCGCTGCGGGCCAGACCGATGCCCTCGGCGCCAAAGCTGAGCGCCGTCATCGCCGATTCCACGGTCTCGGCATTGGTGCGCACCGCAATCTTGCGCGAGGCATCGGACCAGTCGAGCAGTGTGCCAATGGCACCACCGATATGGGGCTGGGCCAGCGGCAATGTGCCGACATAGACAGTGCCGTCGCTGCCATCGATGGTGAGCTGATCGCCGGTACGGAATTCGCGCTCACCGATCCAGCAGATCATTTCGCTGGCGTCGACCGACAGCGTGCGCACGCCCGCAACGCAAGGCTTGCCGGTGATGCGGGCCACCACGCCGGCATGGCTGGACATGCCGCCGCGCGCTGTCAAAATGCCGGTAGCGGCCTTCATACCCTCGATATCGGCGGGGCCGGTTTCGTTGACCACCAGAATGCAGTGCTTGCCGCGCGCCCGTAGACGCGCCGCATCTTCGGGGTTGAATACGATGGTGCCACTGGCCGCACCGGGCGAGACGCCCAACCCCATCGCAATGGGGGCAGCGCCACCGGTGGATTTGAGCCGGGGATGCAGCAATTGGGTCAGGCGGGCCGGATCGACGCGGCTGACGGCGTTCTGCGGCGACCAGACCTTGCGCTTGACCCGGTCAACCGCGGCCTCGAGATCGGCGGCCGCCGACGCCTGAAACGGGCGAGCTGACAGAAACTGCAGCTTGCCGCGCTGAACGGCCACGGCGCAGCACATATGCCGCCCCGCCTTGGCGTCGACCAGCGCCACGAGGGCATCAACCGATTCGGGCAATTTGGGCAGCGGCGCGCCATCGAGCGGCGCCGGGCCCAGAGCCCCGGTCGTGCCGTTGCGGGTGAGGAACTGTTCGATCTCGCCACCGGTCTGGGCCTGCACGAGAATGATCTGCTTGCTGCGATCATCATCGGGGCGCCCGGTCCAGCCATGGCCAAAGCCATAGCTGTCAAAGGCGTTCTTGATCGCCTTAGCCAATGCGCGGTGGGGGTCGACCGAATCTTCGGGATTGGCCGGGGCCGCGATACCCAGCTTTGCGGGCATCAGGCCTGCATTGTGCTTGGCGGCGGAGGTGCGCACCACAAGCGGGGGCGGCGCTCCATCCTTGTCGACCAGCTTGAACAGACAGGCGACCCAGTGGGTGCGCAGCCGTACATCCTTGCGCGTGCGTTCAGACTGCAAGGCCTCCCATGCAGCGCGAGTCAAAACGATGGTGGGGATGGTCGGAAATCCGGCTTCACCGACACGATAAATCCAGCGCGCTTTGCCGCTGAGCAGCTTGAGCTGGCTCGCAGACAGGTTCGCCTTCCCCATTGCGGGGGCAATCGCGAACATTTCCTGCGCCAAACTCACGGGTAAGTCCTTGCTTTTCTTGCACCGGCATCATGCCTGTGCCTGTTGGTCGCTGCAACAAGACTTGACTTGCCGGCGTGACGAAAGCATCTCATCTCATATGGAAAAGCGGCCACAACTAGACATTCTGCTCTGCGCCCCCCGCGGTTTTTGCGCCGGGGTCGATCGCGCCATCCAGATTGTTGAACTCGCCCTCGAGAAATACGGCGCTCCTGTCTATGTGCGTCACGCCATCGTTCATAACAAATATGTGGTCGATGGTCTGCGTGACAAAGGCGCCATTTTTGTCGAGGAATTGAGCGAAATACCGGAGACCGAAGCACCGGTGGTGTTCTCGGCTCATGGCGTTCCGAAATCTGTGCCGGCTGATGCCAAGAGCCGCAATATGTTCTTTCTGGACGCCACCTGCCCGCTGGTGAGCAAGGTGCATGTCGAGGCGCAGCGTCATTTTGCCGAAGGTCACGAAATCGTGCTGATCGGCCACAAGGGCCATCCTGAAGTCGTGGGCACTATGGGGCAATTGCCGCTTGGCGCCATCACGCTGATCGAGACCGTGGCCGATGCCATGGTGTTTGAGCCGCGCGATCCCGACACGCTGGCGTTTGTCACCCAGACCACACTGTCGGTTGACGACACCCGCGAGATCGTCAACGCGCTCAAGGAACGCTTTCCGGCCATCAATGGCCCGCACAAGGAAGACATCTGCTACGCTACCACCAACCGGCAGGAGGCCATCAAGGCCGTCGCGCCCGAGGTGGATGCCATGATCGTTGTTGGCTCGCCCAATTCATCCAATTCGCTGCGTCTTGTGGAAGTCGCCGAAAGAGCAGGCTGCAAGGTCTCCATGCTGGTGGACCGTGCGTCGGAAATTGACTGGGCACGGTTTGAGGGCATCAGGACACTGGGCGTATCAGCGGGGGCTTCGGCGCCCGAGAAGCTGGTCGACGAGGTGATCGAAGCCTTTGCCCAACGCTATGACATCAAGGTTGAGGCCCGGGTGACCGCCAAGGAAAACATCGCCTTCAACATTCCGCGCGAGCTGCGGGCGATCGAAGCTGCCGCCACGCAATGATCGATCGCGTCTTGATTGAGACCGACCGCTTGTTGCTGTCTGGATGGTCGATGGATCAACTGCCAGATCTGGTTCGCCTGCATGGCGATCCCGAGATTGCCAGATATCTCAGCGCCAGCGGCGAACCCTGGTCCCAGGCGCAGGCAGAAGCGGCGCTGGCAGGCTGGATCGAACTGTTCGAAACCCGCCAGCTGGGCAAGTTGCGGGTGACGCGCAAATCCGACGGTGTCCTGATCGGACGAGCGGGCTATGGGATTTATCCCCGCACAGGCGAACCCGAGCTAGGATATGCCCTGTTTGGTAAGCACCATGGTCAGGGTTATGCGACAGAAGCGGCATCGGCACTGCGCGACTGGATCTTTGCCGAGACCGAGCATAACCACTTCATCGGCTTTGCCGATACGCGCAATGAGCCCTCGCTGGCAGTGCTAAGGCGGATCGGCATGGTGCCGACGCATCTGGAAACGGAGCCAGGGGGACTTGTCTGCCAGTTCCACGTCTATAACCGGCCGAGGGCGCATGACTGACACGGTGATTATCCACACTGACGGCGCCTGTTCGGGCAATCCTGGCCCCGGTGGCTGGGGCGCCATTCTGCAATATGGCGACAAGACCAAGGAATTGTGCGGCGGCGCTGAGCTGACCACCAACAACAAAATGGAACTGACCGCCGCCATTGAGGCGCTCAACGCGTTGACGCGACCCTGCGAGATCGAACTCCACACCGACAGCCAATATGTCAAGAACGGCGTGCAAAGCTGGATGAAGGGCTGGAAGAAAAACGGCTGGCGCACGGCCGACAAGAAGCCGGTCAAGAACCTCGAACTCTGGCAGGCGCTCGATGAGGCCACCAAGCGCCACAGCATTGACTGGCGCTGGGTCAAGGGCCATGCCGGACACGATCTGAACGAGCGCGCCGATCAGCTCGCCAATGATGGCATGGCGCCGTTCAAGAACGGTCGCTAGGGCGCCGGTTCAGCACGGTCTGGGCCAGTGGCTTGAGTGCCTTGGCGATCGGGGCGATGACAAAGCCCACGACAGGGATCAACAGACCGCCCAGGATCAGGCCACCGATCCCGTCGATCAGCGCCATCATGAACCAGCCCGCAAACCCTGCAATAGCGGGCAGAGCGTGCGCGGCCCACTCGGACGCGCCTTCGATGAAGTGCTCGGGCCCGGTGATGCCGAATTCGACCAGACCATGGGCAATGATGCCGCCGCCGACCCAGATCATGGCGGCGGTGCCGACCACGCTTAGAGCCTGCATGAACGCAGGCATGCCCTTGACCAGTGCCCGGCCAAAACCGCGGCCTGCGCCGGTACGGCCATTCTTGGCCATCCACAGGCCGAAGTCGTCTCCCTTCACGATCAAAGCAACACCGCCATAGACCACCACGGTGATGCCAATGGCCACCAGAGCCAGGATCAAGGCGCGCGAGATGACGTCTGGCGCCTCAATGGCCGAGAGGGCAATGGTCATGATTTCCGCGGACAGGATGAAATCGGTCTGGATCGCGCCAGCGATCTTCTGGTCTTCAAGCGCCTCGGCATTGACGGCGACAGGTTCAAGACCAGCCTCATGGGCCTCTGCCTCATGCGGCGCGAGGGCATGGAACACTTTCTCGGCGCCCTCATAACAGAGATAGGCCCCGCCGATCATCAGCAGCGGGGTGATGAGCCAAGGCACGAACGTGCTGAGCACCAGTGCTGCCGGCAACAGGATGATGAGCTTGTTCTTGATTGAGCCGCGCGCGATGGCCCCGACAATGGGAAGCTCGCGATCTGCGCTGAAGCCGTCAACATAGCGCGGCGTCACCGCCGCATCGTCGATCACCGCGCCTGCTGCCTTGACCCCGGCCTTGGCAGCCTGTCCGGCAATATCGTCCAGTGACGCAGCGGCCACCTTGACCAGACCGGCAACATCATCAAGCAGTGCAAGCAGTCCGACGCTCATCGAGAATCCCCCATATACAAGGCCCGACCATAGCGATGACTAGCCGGCGCGCAACTGGTCCTGAGCCTCACTGTCGATCCAGTCCTGGCCGCCCATCGCCTTTACCAACGGTCCAAGCCACTCTTTGTATCCCTCGAACTTGCCGACAGAGCGCGAATAAATCTTCTGGCGCACCTGCCACTGGCTGGCGGTGTGGATCTGGCGGCTATCGCGCTCGGGCGTAAGACAGGCATCATCCCAGTCCAGACCGACAAAGTCGATCAGCCGCCGCGATTGACCATCGGGGTCGGCGACCAGCATCTCGTAACTGAGATCAAGAATGGGCAGGTTCAGCGTGCGCTTCCACAGCGTCATGATATCGGCCGTCTGGCGGATGCGCTCGCCCAGGTCGGTCTGACGAAAGGCAAAGCCGTGGCCAGCGTTGAACCGGGTGAACAGGTTGGAAAGGCCGCAATCGAGTGGATGGCGCCGCATGTGAATGATCCGCGCGTTGGGAAACAGCGCCGCGATCAGCCCCACCCGGAAGGCATTGTCGGGCGTTTTGTCGGTGAGCACGCGGGTCCCTTCAGGGGCACCGGCGCGCATGGCGCGCAGGCCCTGTTCGGCGCTGGCCCGCAGTGTGTCGCGGCCCAATTGCGTCAATCGATCCGGCTTTCCCTGGAGCAGGTTGTGCTCGAGCGCACCCAGAGTTGGGGTTTCGCCCAGCGCGAACACGGCGGGATGACGGTTGAGGATCGCTTCGGCCAGGGTCGTTCCCGAGCGCGGCATGCCCACAATGAACACCGGCGCGGGGCCCGGTGGTTTGCCACGCGCCTGCGGTATTGTTCCAGCTTCAGCCTGTGCCGTCAGGCTCTGCATGCGCTGGCGCTGAGGGCCATTGTCATAGCGGCGATCGGCCAGCCAGTTGGCCTCGATGCAGAAATGCATGGCCCGGGCATGATTGCCCAGATCGGCATAGACCTTGGCCAGGCCAAAGCACAAAAACTCCAGCGCCTGACGGGCGAGCGTGCCAGAGCCATAAAGCGTGAGCATATCGCGGACCGTCTGATCCTCGGTGGTGAAGCGTTGGTTCTGGACCAGTGCATAAAACGCCATGGTATCGTCAGGCCGGATGCGCAGCGCTTGGGCAAAGCTGTCACGCGCACCAGCCATATCGCCGCTGGATGCCTGCAGCGTCGCCAGATTGTGCCAATAGGGCGCCGTGCCGGGCGCCAGCGTCACGGCGCGCTCCAGCAAGGCGATGCACTCTTGCACCGGATGGCCTAGTTCCCATTCGGCCATGGCGACGCAGACCATGGCAGAGGGGTTGTCGGGATCATCGCTCAATATCTGGCGGGCAATGCGACTGGCGTCGACAAAGCGCCGGGCAGACACCATGTGCCAGGCGCCCTCGAGAGGGGATAGTGCAAGTTTCAAGGCTGGGAATTCTCAACAGGTCGCCGGGAGGAGGCGACGTCGGCACTGTGGTGAGGTTGAGCCGGCACCACAAGTTACAGTGCATTACAGATTCGTAACGCCGGTAATGCGCCGACCAGCCCCCAGGCCAAGCCCGTCATTGGCGGCCAGTCACGGGAGTATGACTTGCATGCGCACGCCGAAACGGGCTGAGTCAGCGCCATGAAATGGCTTGTCTCACTGATGCTGAGTTTTCTGGCGCTGACTGCGCCTGCGCTGGCGCAATTCCCGCCGCCGGGCATCTATGTCTGCATTGATGGCCACGGCGCGGCCTTTGGCACGCTGAGCCTGTTTGTGGCCGGCGATTATGACATTGCCTCCGAAACCATTCCGCGCGGGCAAGGTCAGGTCACCTCATCAGGCTCCCATGTCACGGCACAGAGTGGTCCGCTGGCCGACATCGGTCTGACCGGCCACTTCGTCACCGACGACTATGGCGACACGGTCTTCGACTTCGAGACCAGCATGGGCGCGCTCAAATGCGCCCTGCCCCAGGGCTAGGCGAATTGCCTAGCCGGCGACCTTGGAGAAATCGGCAACCAGATGCATGGTGTCGCGCAGGCGTGCCAGCAGGTTTAGTCGGTTGGTGCGCACGGCGGCGTCGTCGTCATTGACCATTACGGCGGTAAAGAACGCATCCACAGGGCCCCGCAACGAGGCCAGTTCGGCCATTGCGCCCTTATAGTCATCCTGGGCCACGTGGGTGCTCACGGCGGCGTTGACGGCATCAACGGCAAAGGCCAGCGCAGTTTCTTCGGGCAGCTTGAGTGCATCCTGGGAGACGGTACCGGCATAGCTGGTGCCGTCCTTTTTCTCTTCGGCAGCCAGAATATTGGCAGCGCGCTTGTAGCCCGCCAGCAGGTTCTGGCCATCGGAGGATGACAGCAGGGTCGAGAGTGCCTCAGCGCGCTGGGCAATCTGCAGCATGTCATCGCTGTCTTCGGCTATCACGGCATCGACCAGATCATGGCGGGCGCCGGTATCACGCAACATGACTTTGAGGCGATCATGGAAGAATGCCAGCAGATCGGCTTCCACCGTGAGCGGCAGCTTGAGATTGTTCTCGATGATGATGCGGATCACGCCGAGCGCGGCGCGGCGCAGGGCAAACGGATCCCGCGAACCGGTAGGCTTTTCATCGATGGCCCAGAAGCCGGTCAGCAGGTCGAGCTTGTCGGCCAGTGCCACGGCAATCGAGGTCGGCTCGGTGGGCACCTTGTCGGTGGGGCCGAGCGGCTTGTAGTGCATTTCGACGGCCGTCGCGATGTCGGCGGGCTCGCCCTGGGCGGCGGCGTAATAGCGCCCCATGAGCCCCTGCAGTTCGGGAAACTCACCGACCATGCCGGTGGTCAGATCGGCCTTGGCAATCATGGCGGCACGCTTGGCGCGCTCGGGATCGGCACCGACCTTTGGTGCGATCTCACCGGCCAGCTTCACCAGTCGCTCGACGCGGGCAAACTGGCTGCCCAGCTTGGCGTGGAACACGGTGTCTTCGAGCTTGGGTAGACCGTGTTCAAGCGGCAGCGCCAGATCGCCTTCGTAGAAGAACATGGCGTCGCTGAGCCGGGCGCGAATGACGCGCTCATTGCCCGCGGTGATCACCGTGCCGCCATCGCTGGCTTCGGTATTGGCGGTGATGATGAAATTGGGCGCCAGCTTGCCGCTGGCGTCACGCAGGCAGAAACATTTCTGATTGGCGCGAATGGTGGCGATGATGACTTCTTCAGGCAATTTGAGGAAATCGGGTTCGAATGTGCCCATCATCACGACGGGCCATTCGACCAGACCCGCAACCTCTTCGAGCAGGCCTTCATCAGTGATCACGGTCAGCCCCTGGGCAAAGGCCAGCTGCTCGGCGTCGGTCTTGATGATGTCCTTGCGACGGTCAATGTCGAGCACGACCTTGGCGCGCTCCAGCGCGGTCACATAGTCATCGAAACGACGTACCTTGATCGGCTCGGGCGCCAGAAAGCGGTGACCAAAGGTGGTTTGGCCCGAGGTCAGTTCATTGGAGTCAAACGGGATGACGATGGGCTCTTCGTTCTCCGCGCCGAAAGTCGCGGTGATGGCGCGCAGCGGGCGCACCCAGTTGAAGCTGCCACTGCCCCAGCGCATGGACTTCGACCATGGGAAGTCGGTCAGCACTTTTGGCAGTATGGTCGACAAGAGCGTCACGGCATCAGCGCCGGGCTTTTCGATCAGCGCGACGTAGAAATCACCCTTTTTCGGATCGCTCTCGACCTTGGCCTGATCAATCGAGGTCAGCCCTGCCCCGCGCAAAAAGCCATCAATGGCCTGCTGCGGCGCGCCAACCTTGGGGCCCTTCTTTTCTTCGCGGGTATCGGGCGAGCGCGCAGGCAAGCCGGTGACGGTCAGCGCCAGGCGGCGTGGCGTCACGAAAGCCTTGGCACCCTCATAGACCAGACCGGCATCGACCAGTGCATTGGTGACCAATTTCTTGAGGTCATCGGCCGCGCGCCGTTGCAGGCGGGCCGGGATTTCCTCGGAAAAGAGTTCGAGCAGCAGTTCGGGCATAGGGGATACCAAGGGTTAGAAAGGCGCGGATTTGCTTAACTTGGGCGGGCGGCGATGTCTACAAGACGATTACCAACCGCCGCCACCGCCACCGCCGCCACCGCCGCCAGAAAACCCACCGCCGGATGACCCGGACGAGCTCGATTGCACTGGTTGAGCGGCAACCATGGCCGCCGTCATTGAGCTGGCTGCGGCGCTGACCGCGGTCGTCATGTTGGAGGCAGCGCTACGGGCTCGGCCAACATTGCCGCCGCTATACCAGCCGGGGGCGTAGTGATCCGGCGCATCGACCACAGCGTGACGAGCCAACTCAGCTTCGAAGTGCTCGCTCCAGGGCTTTTCCACCTGCAACGCGATGGCGAATGGCAGCAAGCGCTCAAAGCGCTCCACCGTCATGGGCGGCACGTCGCTCATGTTCATGCGGTCTTTTTCGGCTGTCTCAAGGTACATTTTGAGGCCGTCGATTTCGTCCATCACCTTGCGTCCCTGCAGCGTGGGCGCCCGCATCAGGAAGGCGAACACGATGGTGACAATGACGATTGAGACTGCAGAGACCGAGGCAACATTGATGGTCAGGCTGGTGAGACTGTCAAACGCCAGCCCCACAATATTGACGCCGGCAATGAGCACCCAGATGGCAATGAAGACACGCGACAGATAGCGCTTTTGAAAGCCCTTGGAGATCAGGCCACCCAGTGAGGACAGCAGGATGCCCAGCGCGACCGAGCCAATCAGCCAAAGCGGATCGAGAATGTCGAGGAACACCATGCCTGCCAGCAAACCAATACCGAGCAGATAGCCAAGCACGGAATAGCCGGTATTGTTCTTGAACCAGACAAGCCGGTTTTCCTGTGTGATGGCCGTGGTGAAGGCATTGCGGCGCTTGGCGAGTTCGGGACCGGTGGACTTGTTGATCACGACGGCGTCTCGCGACTGCAGATACTCAAACACCACTTCCTCACCGGGCGGCAAGGTTTCGGCGGGCTGTTTCCCCGTTCTGGCCAGCCGGAGGTTCTTGGTGGAATTATCAATAGTGATCAGGCCTTTGACGCCCAGATTGAAGATTGCGGCGGTCAGCGCGGTCCAGCCACTGTCGCTAAAACCCCATTTGTGGATGTAGTGGACCAGAGCGGGCGAAAATCCGGCCGGCGCGTGAAAGCGCGGGATAATGACGCCCTTCTGCGGATCGCGACCCACGCGGAACCAGGCCAGCGCATTATAGGCGGCCGCCAGCAAGGCGGCGATCACGGGGATGATGCTGTCGCGCAGATCGGCTACCTGCTGGCTCAATGCCGCAACGCCGGTGGGATATACGATGACACCCTTGTCAAAGGAGACCGCCACGGTCAGCCCCTCGCCCGGCCCCAAGGCCCTGGTGGTCTTGAAGGCAACAGTCTGATCGGTAAGACGGCGTATGTCAGCGCCCTGCTTGGTTGAGCCGACTGGTCCGGTATAGGCCGACACATCAGAAATGCGGGCACCATCGGGGAGGCGAACGACAGCCTGGGCCGACAGGATCGGGAACACCCAGTAATTGCCAGTCACGTTCCAATAGAGCTCATCGTGATCTTCGAAGGCGCGCGCCATGCGGCTCATGGAATAGGTGATGGTGTAGCTATGGTTGCCATAGTTGAGGAACACATCGGGGTCGCCGATCCAGATCCGCTGGAAATCGCCCATGCGTTCGACCCGGTACGTCTCGGGCTGGCCGTCGCGCTGTACATTGAGAACATCGAAATCGGGGCGAACCTTGCCGCCGTCGCTGCCCGCCAGCACCACTGGAATATCACGGTAGATGCCGCGACGAATTTCATCGCCCTCGGCGTTGACGGTGAGGGTCTCGGTGACCGTTACGGTGCCATCCACCGCCATGGTGATGTCGCTGGCATAGGCGCGAATTTCCTCGCGCGCCACGCCCGGAACGGCCAGCAGCAGGCCGATGAGCAAGGCGATGATCGACCGAAACAAAGCAGGCATTGCGGCTAGTTGAACTTGACGGAAGGGACGGCCCGGTCGGCTTCGTTCTCGAGCTCGAAATATTCGGCCTTCTGGAAGCCGAAATTGTTGGCGACCAGATTGGAGGGGAAGCTCTCGACCATCACGTTGAGATTGCGGGTGGCGCCATTGTAGTAGCGGCGCGACATCTGGATTTCGTCCTCGACACCCTGCAAGGCCGACTGGAACTCAAGAAATGTCGTGTTGGCCTTGAGGTCGGGATAGGACTCCGCGATGGCGAGCAGGCGCCCCAGAGCCGATGAGAGCTGACCTTCGGCTGCGGCGCGCTGTTCGGGCGAGCCATTGGCGGCGCCGGTGGCAGCCGCACGAGCATTGGTAACCGCTTCGAGCGTCTCGCGCTCATGGCTCATATAGCCCTTCACCGTCTCCATCAGGTTGGGGATGAGATCGGTGCGGCGCTTGAGCTGGACATCAATGCCCGACCAGCCTTCTTCGACCATCTGCCGGTTCTTGACGAGGCCATTATAGATGCTGACAGCATAAATGGCGGCAACAACCACCAGACCCAGAATGATCCAACCGATCATGGTGCAGGCTCCCTCAAGCGCTTTTCACATGCTGCGGACACTGGCATTGCCCTGCGATCAGCGCAATGGCTGACGCGCCTATTCCGCGCCGCCACCATCGGTTTGCAGCCAGGCCTCGCCGCAGCTCTTGGACAGCTCTCGAATGCGCAGGATGTAGCTCTGGCGCTCGGTGACCGAGATGACGCCACGGGCATCGAGCATATTGAAGTTATGCGCGGCCTTGAGCACTTGTTCATAGGCGGGAATGGCCATGGTCTGGCGGTTGGCCTCAGCGCCCTTCTTGAGAATGGTCCGGCACTCCTGCTCGGCATCTGCGAAGTGGCGGAACAGCATGTCGGTGTCAGCAGCTTCGAAATTGTACTTGGACTGTTCCTGCTCGTTCTGCAGGAACACGTCGGCATAGGTGACCTTGTCGTCGCCGGCGCCGCCGTTGAAGTTGAGCTCCATGATGGAGTCCACATTCTGCAGATAACAGGCGAGGCGCTCCAGACCATAGGTCAGTTCGCCCGCAACAGGATTGCACTCAAAGCCGGCCACCTGCTGGAAATAGGTGAACTGGCTGACTTCCATGCCGTCGCACCAGACTTCCCAGCCCAGACCCCAGGCGCCCAGCGTGGGGTTCTCCCAGTCGTCCTCGACAAAGCGCAGATCATGCAGTGCAGGGTCCACACCAATCGCATAGAGCGATTTGAGGTAGAGGTCCTGAATATCGGGCGGCGATGGCTTGAGGATCACCTGAAACTGATAATAGTGCTGCAGCCGGTTGGGGTTTTCGCCATAGCGGCCATCGGTGGGGCGGCGCGATGGCTGCGCATAGGCAGCCTTCCAGGGCTTGGGACCCAGCGCGCGCAACACAGTGCCGGTGTGTGAGGTACCGGCGCCCATGGGCATGTCATAGGGCTGCAGAATGACGCAGCCCTGCTCCGCCCAGAATTGCTGCAGCGTGAGGATCAGACCCTGAAACGAATTCCTTGGGTCCATGAATGATGGGCGGTTGGTCATTTGGCAGTCCCTGCTAACTGGGACAAACCTCTAGTTTGGCCGTCCCGCAGGGTCAACGGCGTTTGTCATCATCATCGGGACGGAAGCGGCCATCCTGATCGCGCTTGAGATCGATAATGCCCGGCTTTTCGCGCTCGCGCTGGTCGCGTTCACGGCGCAGGCGACGGGCTTCCTCATCATCGGCCTTGAACTGTCCGGTCCAGTCGCGCCAGATGCGGCGGACACCAAGATAGATGAAAATGCCGATAGCGGCGAAAATCAGGACACGAAGCAGCATTGCGGTCATTGTCTTAGAGTCCCAGTCGCGCCCAGACGGCACGGTCTTCAACGGTGGCAGCGATATCGGCAGTGACGCCCGCAGCTGAAAAACCAAAGCGCGGTAGGCTGAACAGGCCGCGCTTGGGTTCGATCATCTTGATCTGAACTTTCTTGCCATAGCGGGTGCGCAGCGTTTCGTGCAGATCGCCAATGGCGTCGGCCAGGCCCAGATCGACACCGCGCTGACCGGTCCACCATTCACCGGTGAACAGGTCCTTGTCCTCGCCCTTGAGCTTGCCGGCCCGACCAGCTTTGACGTGGTCGATGAAGACCTGATGGATATCGAGTTCGAACTGCTTGATGCGTTTCACATCGGCGGGCTTTTCAGGCATGAACGGGTCAAGCGTGGATTTATTGTTGCCCGCAGTGTGGACGCGACGCTCGATGCCCAGCTTTTCCAATGCGCCAACGAAGCCGAAGCCGGCCATGATGACGCCGATCGAGCCGATGATGGAGCTTGGGTCGACGATGATTTCGTCCCCTGCCACGGCGATGAAATAGCCGCCCGACGCCGCGGCATCCTCGACAAACACCAGCACGGGCTTGTTGTGCTCATTGGCCAGATCGCGAATACGCTTGGAGATCAGCCGGCTCTGCACCGGCGAGCCGCCTGGCGAGTTGACGATGATGGCGATCGCGGGTGCTGATTTGACAGCAAAGGCGCGTTTGAGCAGTGGGCCGACATTGGCAATGTTGAGACGCCCCTGACGTTGGTCCGCGGAAATAACACCGTGCAGGCGAACCACAGGAATAACCGTCTTACCCCGACCCGTCAGTCGCTGTAGCCAGGTCCGCGTCGTGGGGGCCGTGTCGTCCATTGTCGCTCCTTGCGCTGCGTCGTTGCCAGACTTAGGTCGTGCTGGCGCCGATTACCAGTCGAGACGCGCCGTGCCCCGGAAGATTGCATCAAACGCGGGCTGGAAACCGCGCCCGCTATCGTCATGCAGCGCCCGACTGGCCAGAAGGGTCAATGGCGCCCTGGACCCCTTGATGCCCCGCACCAGCACCCGGCTGGCGGCAGCGCCAGGCCTGGGGGTCAGCGGCAACACGGTCAGCGCACCAAAACGCCGGTCAAAGGCATTGAGCAGTGGTGTCAGGCTTTCAGCGGGGTAGATGAAAATGATCTCGCCGCCCCCGGCCGCGCACCCCGCCGCAGTCTTGACCCAGAGGTCCAGCGCTTCGGCATCCATGTGGCGCGCCCCGGCCCGCCCTGCGTCGCCAGCCAGTGTGCCCGCGCCATCGGCAAAGAACGGCGGGTTGGCGATGACTGTGGCAAAGGCATTGTCCGCCAGCCCGGCGGCCAGCCGCACCGCGCCCTTGGCGCTGACATCGACCGCCAGCGTGTTAGCGCGTTCAACCATGGCATTCTCGGCAATATTGGTTTGCGCCAGTGCCAGCATCTCGGTGTTTTGATCGGCCAGCACGGCCGTCAGGCTCTGCTGGTGGCTCAAGGCGACCAGCGCCGCCGTGCCCACGCCACAGCCCAGATCAAGCAGGGTTTTGCGCCCGGCGTCTGTGGCCGCCCCCAGCAACACGCTGTCCAGCCCGGCGCGAAAGCCATGCCTGGGCTGCGACACAGTGAGGCTACCGCCCAAAAAGGCGTCGCGCGTTACCGTTTGGTGTTTTACAAAGGCAGTAGGCTGGTCTAGGGACATCGCACCCGAAAAGGCCGGTTTTGCGCGACCTTACATGCGCAAAGACCGCAGACTCAATCAATTTTGCCGATGTCGGCATGTTGGGATGGATACACGGTGTCAGTGCTGACGCAAATCAAAGAGGCGCCTGCCGCCACGCCGATCGACCGGTTGCTCAATGCGACTGCGGACGACATGGCCAAGGTCAATGCGCTGATCCTGAGCCGGGCCGACTCGCATGTCGAGATGGTGCCCGAACTTGCCCGCTATCTCATTGAAAGCGGTGGCAAACGACTGCGCCCGATGTTGACCGTCGCGGCTGCCCAACTGTTCGCCAATGGCAATGGTTCGGCGATCAATTTCGCCGCCGCCGTGGAGTTCATGCACAACGCGACCCTGCTGCATGATGATGTGGTGGATGAGAGCGATATGCGGCGCGGCAAACCTGCAGCTCGCATGGTCTGGGGCAATAAAGCGTCCATTCTGGTGGGCGACTTCCTGCTTGGCCAGGCCTTCATGATGATGGTGGAAACTCGCGACATCGATTCGCTGGGCGTGCTGTCGGCTGCGTCTGCCGTGATGGCCGAAGGCGAAGTGTTCCAGCTTGCCAAGACGGGCGATCTGACAACCTCGCCCGAAGATTACGCTGCCGTCATTCGCGCCAAGACCGCTGTGCTGTTCGAAGCCGCCTGCGAAGTGGGCGCCATGGCTGGTGGGGCTGACGAGGCTGGTCGCAAGGCGCTGGCGCAATACGGCCTCGAGTTGGGGAATGCTTTCCAGCTGGTCGATGACGCTCTCGATTATGGTGGGCAGGCCGGAACGCTGGGCAAGAATACCGGCGATGATCTGCGCGAAGGCAAGATGACCCTGCCGATCATTCTGGCATTGGCCGAAGGCACCGAGGTGGAATGCGATACTATCGCCAAGGCGCTGGGCGACCCCGAGGCGACTGTCGAACAGGTGGCCGACGTCGTGGCGATCCTGACCCGGCTTGAGACCCTGCCCCGTACTCTGGCCAAGGCGCATGAGCATGCCCGGGCGGCCCAACAGGCGCTGGAGGTTCTTCCGGCATCGGACATGCGCGCCCTGCTCAGCGATGTGGTCGAGTTCAGCGTCTTGCGCGCTTACTAGGCGCCGGGCACCAGCAGCGGCGCCGCAGCCACCCAATGCTCAGGATTTTGTTCACGCATCATCTGGGCGGCTTGATGAGCCTGTCCGCTGGAGCCGAACAAGCCGAACACAGTCGCGCCCGAGCCTGACATGCGGGCCAGCATGCATCCTTGCGCTGACGCCAGATAATCCACGATCTCGCCAATTACCGGCACCAGCTTGACGGCCGGTGGTTGCAGGTCGTTGCGGGTTTCCGCCAGCCAGATACCGATCTGTACCGGCCGGGTCAGCGGCGATGGCAAAGCAGGGAGCGGATAATTGTCATGGGCCCGCAGACGCCGGAATACGTCGGCGGTCGCCAGGGGCACCATGGGATTGACCAGCACGATGTGGAGCGCGGGAAACTGCGGCAGAGGTTCGAGCAGCTCACCCACGCCACGCGCCAGTAGCGGCGCCGAAACCAGACAGGCCGGCACATCGGCTCCCAGCCCGGCGGCCATGTCGGACAGCTCGGACACCGGAATGGGATGAGTGGATTGCGACACCATCAGCCGCAACGCTGCGGCGGCATCCGCGGAGCCGCCGCCAATGCCCGCTGCCACCGGCAGGTTCTTGGTCAGGCGCATGGCCAGCCCTGTCGGCACAGCATCTGGCCAGCGCACACGAAATGCGGCGACTGCCCGGGAAACTAGATTGTTGGGCCCGGCGCCCAGCCCCTGCGCAAAGGGGCCGACAATACTCAGCGAATCCTGATTGTCCGGCACCGCCTCGAGTTCATCGGCGACGTCGGCGAACACGACAAGGCTCTCAAGATCATGAAAGCCGTCCTCCCGGCGCCGCGTGACATGCAGCGCCAGGTTGATCTTTGCCGGGGCAATCTGGGTGACAGGTTCGAGCACCAAGGCGCTATTGCGTCGCGTTCTCGGCCGTCAGCCCGTCCGCTAGCTTCTCGGCCACCCGTTCCTTGACGTTGCCCACTTCGTCCATCGCAGCAGCCACATTCCACTGGAAGCGCGCTTCGAGACGGCGCCCGACCTTCCAATAGGCATCGCCCAGGTGATCGTTCAGCTCGGGGTCGTTGGGTCGCAGCAGTACAGCGCGCTCAAGTGTGCGGACGGCCTCTTCGATGCGACCCAGTTTGTAGAACGCCCAGCCGAGCGAATCGACGATGTAGCCATCCTGGGGTTGGGCATCGACGGCCTTTTCGATCATGCCCAGTGCCTCTTCGAGATGCATATCCTGATCAATCCAGCTATAGCCCAGATAGTTCAGCACAGCGGGCTGATCGGGGTTGAGTTCGAGCGCCTTGAGGAAGTCGGCTTCAGCTTTTGGCCACTCCTTGGCCCGCTCATAGGCGATGCCGCGCACGTAATAGAAGCGCCAATCACTTGGATGATCACCACCGGTGATCTCCAGCGCATGCGAATAGGCAGCGGCGGCTTCGGCGTATTGCTCGTCATAGCGGAGCATGTCGCCATAGACAGATACGGCGTCCAAATCGTGGGGACGGGTCACCACGATGTTGCTCAGGCGCCGCAGGGCTTCCTCGCGATCGCCAAGGGCGTCGAGGTTCTGGGCGATCCGGACCACCGCTGTGGGTTTCATGGCCGAGGTGACCGGCACGCCATCATAGATGCGATTGGCCGCGTCGTGCTGACCAGCGGTGTCGAGCAGTTCGCCCAGAGCCAGTGAAATCACGTCTGCATTGGGGTCGAGATAGAGCCCCATGCGCAGGAATACCAGCGAGAGATCGAGGCTGCCATCACGCGACAGGGCCACGCCGATGCCGTGGAACATTTCGGCTGCACCGACCTGCACATTGGGGGCGAAGATGCCGGGGCGCTGCCCTGCTTCAATCTGCTCACCAACAACGGTGACCACGGGATGGCTCAGCCCCTGGCTCTGGAATTCAGTAATGACGTCCTTGGCTTCATCAAGCTTGCCGGCATTGGCCAGCATGCGCGAATAGACCTCGACGATACGGGCCACGTAGGGTTCGGATTCAAACGCCTGACTCGCCAGATCGATGGCAAGGTCTGTCTCGCCAGCCACTTCGGCCATCAGCGCACGGTGGAAGACCAGAAAATCATCGAGTCCGGATTCGCCGAGCGTATCCAGCATATCATCGGCTTCGGACTTGCGATTGCCGCCGACCAGCGCCCAAGCCCGCAAAATGCTGGCCGTGATGCCGGTAAAGCTATCCTGCCCGATGGCGCCCAACTGGCGCTCTGCAGCGTCATAGCGGCGCTCCTTGAGCGCTTCGGTTGCCACCACGAGCTCGGCGAGCTCATTGGTGGGGTCGAGCTCAAGCAAATGCTTTGCGGTAGAGGCTGCCTGCCCGATCTGCCCATCAGCCGCGAAGGCGATAAAGGCGCGTTCAACCAGAACCGGGTTCTGCCAGTCGGCCTGGGCCGCCAGATAGAAATAGCGGGCTGCCTCGTCGGTGCGCAGATCCTGCAGCGCCTGCTGGCCCGCCATATAGGCGCCGGTGACACTGGCCCGGAACATGGGCATCAAGTCGAAATTGGTGCGTGCATCCGATTGGGCGGTCTGCACGGCCTGGGCTGAATAGCCGGGCTGGGATGCTGTTGCCGCCAGCAGGATGGCCACCAGGGCCGGGCGCGCGAAGCGGTTCAAAAGCGATGTCACGACGGTGTATTCTCCCTTGGTCCCTGCGGACCCGTTCTCGCGGCAAAGATTGGCCGTTTTGGGACTGCGCCGCAAGGCCACCCCACAAGCGTGATCAAGGATGGCGACTACATGCCGCTATAATTGGGCCCGCTGCCCCCCTCGGGCGGGACCCATGTAATGTTCTGCGCCGGATCCTTGATGTCGCAAGTCTTGCAGTGCACGCAATTGGCCGCATGGATGCGGAATACTGGTGCCCCGCCCTCCTCAGCCACCTCATAGACCCCTGCCGGGCAATAAAGCGGTGCAGGCTCACCGTATTTGGGCAGATTGTCCCGCACGGGCACAGCAGGATCGGCCAGTTTGAGGTGGACTGGCTGGTCCTCGTCATGCGCCAGATTGGCCAGATAGACAGAGGATGCCCGATCGAAGGTCAATTTTCCGTCAGGTTTGCCATAGCGCCGCCCGGAAACGGCGGCCTTGGGCTTGAGGCCGGCGAAGTCGGGCTTATCATGCGACAGCGTGCCCAGCAGTGAGCGGCCCAGAATCGCGGAGGACCAAAGCTCTACACCGCCCGCCAGCGCTCCCAGCACGGTACCCAGACGGGACCAGAGCGGCTTGACGTTACGCACTCCCTTGAGTTCGTCGGCAATTCCGGTCTGCATGACGCGATCGCTGAGATCGGCGATCACATCGTGCTGGCGCCCGGCGCCAATGGCGCTGGCCACCGCATCAGCCGCGCCGATACCCGACAGAATGGCGTTGTGGATGGCCTTGAGGCGCGGTGCGTTCATGAACCCGGCAGCGCAGCCAATCAGACCACCGCCGGCGAAAGCCAGTGTGGGAATGGACTGCCACCCGCCCGCGGTCACCGCACGGGCGCCATAGCTGATGCGGGTGGCGCCTTCGAGCAGTGGCGCGACCGACTTATGAGTCTTGAAGCGCTGGAACTCGTCAAATGGTGACAATGTCGGATCGGTATAATCGAGATAGGTCACCTGCCCGACATAGAGCTTGCGATCCTGGGCGTGGTAGACAAAGCCCCCGCCGGCGGTTGCGTTGTCGAGCGGGAAGCCGAGATAGTGATCGACGCGACCGGGCTGATGCTTGTCGGCGGCAATCTCCCAGACCTCCTTGATGCCCAGACCATATTTCTGGGGATCATTGGCCAGTTGGTAATCGCCAATGATCTGCTTGGCCAGCGAGCCGCGCGCGCCTTCGGCGATCAGGGTATATTTGGCTTCCAGCGCGATGCCCTCGGCAAAGCCGGGTTTGGGATTGCCTGCTTCGTCGCGGCCCAGATCACCGGTAATGACACCGCGCACCGGGCCACCGCCGCCGCCCAGCACATCGACGGCGGCCGTCACGGGGAAAATATCAACGCCCAGATCGGCCGCCTGCTCGCCCAGCCAGCGCACCAGATCGCCCAGGCTGACGATTACGCCATTGGGGGTCTTGAGCTGTGGTGGCATCAACCAGTGTGGGAAGGCCAGATCGCCATTGCCCGTCAGCAGGTGATAGGTATCGCTGGTGACATCGGGGCCCACCGGGGCTCCCTTGAGGCGCCAGTCGGGGATCAGGGCATCAAGGCCACGCGGATCCATGACAGCGCCCGAAAGGATATGGCCGCCAACTTCGGCGGCTTTTTCAACCACGGTCACCCCGAGTTCAGGGTGATGCTGCTTGATGCGGATGGCTGCAGCCAGGCCCGACGGGCCGGCGCCGACAATCAGCACATCAGTGGAAATGGTTTCGCGCGTGCCAGCCTCTGCCATATAGAATGCCTCTTGTATTCCGGACGCGGCTGGCCGCGCCAAACGGGCTGTGACATAACAGAGAACATGACCGAAAATCACCCGCTAAATCACGACGAAATGCTCGCCGTGCTGGATTGGTATCGCGCCGCTGGCGTGGATATCGCCGTGGGCGAAGAGCCGGTCGACCGCTTTGCACAACGACCACCGGCCCGTCCTGCGGCGACACCGCCCCCCACTGCAATGCCGGGCGCCGCACCACCGCAGCGTGCCGTCGAGCCCCCGCTATTGGCGGAGATCCCGGCGAAGCACGCAGTCTGGCGGCATCGGCCAAGTCCCTGGACGAGCTGCAGGCGCTGCTGGAAAACTATGACGGGTGCGGGCTGAAACTGCGGGCGACCCAGCTGGTGTTTGCCGATGGCAATCCTGCTGCCGACATCATGCTGATCGGCGAAGCGCCGGGGGCTGAAGAGGACCGGCAGGGCAAACCCTTTGTCGGCAAGTCGGGACAATTGCTTGACCGTATGCTGGCAGCGATCGGGCTTGATCGCAGCAAGGTCTATATCGCCAATACCGTGCCTTGGCGTCCACCCGGCAATCGCACCCCGACGCCCGAGGAAATGGCGCTTTGCCTGCCCTTTCTGCACCGACAGGTCGAACTGGTTGCACCCAAGCTGGTGATGACTTTGGGCGGACCCGCCATGCAGACCATCTTTGAGACCACAAGCGGCATCATCAAGATGCGCGGCAAGTGGTCCGGGGTGACCATTGGCAGCCATCAGGTCGAGGCCATCCCGACGCTGCATCCGGCCTATCTTCTGCGCAACGCTCCTGCCAAGGAACAGGCCTGGGCCGACATGCTGAGCCTGAAGTTGAAGATCGAGGCGCTCGGTCTGGCCCACTAGGCGTCCAGAGCGGCTGGAGCGGGAATTTCTGGGGGGCATTGGCGGGTTTTCCATTGCACCCGTGCCGGAACGCCGCACTAATGTCACTGTTGCGTGATTTGCCGCGCTACTCCACTCCCGCAGAGCCGAAAGCGCCATGGCCTCCGTAATCAAAATCTACGCCCTGTTCCTGGGTTCCGCCCTCTTGATGTTCGGTGGTGGGCTGCAGGGCCTGCTGCTCTCGGTTCGTGGTGCCGAGGAAGGTTTCTCGGTTCTCTCACTGGGCCTGATCGGCACCGGCTGGTCGATCGGCTTTGTCGCCGGCTCGATTACCGTGCCCATGGTCGTGCGCAATGCGGGCCATATCCGGGCCTTCTCGGTGATGGCGGCCATCGGCACCATCACCATTTTGCTCAACCTGCTCTGGGTCAACGATATCAGCTGGATCGTGCTGCGCGCGCTGTCGGGCTTCTGCTTCGCCGGCGCAGCGATGATCGTGGAGAGCTGGCTCAATGAGGTGGCCGACAACAAGAGCCGTGGCACGATCTTTTCGATCTATGTAACGATCAATATGGCTGCCTCCACGCTGGGTCAGGTTGCCATGTCTGTGACCGGCACGGCGGGCTATATCCCCTTCGTGATCGGCGCCATCGCCTTTGCCTGCGCCACTCTGCCGACCGCGCTGACCTCCAGCCCACAGCCACGGCCACTATCGTCGGCCAAGATCGATATCGGGCTGCTCTACCGCACCTCGCCGGTGGCGGCGATTGCCGCATTTTCTGTCGGCATGGCCAATGGCTCGTTCGGCACACTGGCGCCTGTCTATGGTTACCAGCGTGGCCTGGATGCCAGCGGCATCGCCTTGCTGTTTGCCATCGCCGCCATTCTGGGCGCGGTCGCGCAAATCCCCTTTGGCCGGCTTTCTGACCGCATTGACCGCCGCATCGTGATGATCGGGCTGTCCGGCTTCGCCTCGATTGTTGGCGTGTTGACGGTGCTGATCAATCCCGAAGCGGGCTGGGGCATGTATGTGCTGTTTGCCGCCTATGGCTTTGCCGCCAACCCGATCTATGCCGTGGCCGTCGCCCATGCCAATGACTATGCCAAGGATGGCGAGTTCGCCAAGATTGCCGGCGGCATGCTGCTGATCCTGGGCATCGGTCTGGCCATCGGCCCGATCGTATCCTCGCTGATCATGGGCGCCTGGTCGCCGGTGGGCCTGTTCATGGTCACCGCGTCCTTCCATGGTGCGCTCGCGGTCACCGCCTATCTGCGCATGCGCATCCGCAAGAGCGTCGACGCAGCCGACCGCGCGCCATTCCAGCCCATGGGCAATGATCGCCAGGTCACCCCGGAGAGCTTCGTGCTTGACCCCCGCGCCGAAGCTGACGACATCGAAATGCGCGTCGACGAAACACCCGTCCCCGAAGAGCTGGCCGGTTTGAATGACGAGGAGAACCCCAATGTTCAAAACGGCGCAGTTTGAGGACCGGGCATTCAAGCCCCTGTCGATTGCGGTCATTGCCGTGTCTGACACGCGCACACTGGAAACCGACACAGGCGGGGCGCTGCTGAAGTCTCTGCTGGAAGCTGATGGGCACATCTGCGCCGACCGCGTTGTTGTACGGGACGATATCCAGTTGATCCGTCAGGCGGTGCAGGGCTTTGTCGCTGACCCCAAGGTGGACGTGGTGCTGACCACGGGCGGTACCGGCTTTTCAGGTCGCGACGTCACGCCCGAAGCTGTCGAGCCGCTATTCGACAAACGCATGGAAGGCTTTTCGGTACTGTTCCACCAGTATTCGGCAACCACGGTGGGCACCAGTTCGCTGCAGTCACGCGCCACGGCAGGCTTGATCGGCACCAGTTTCGTGTTCTGCCTGCCTGGCTCCCGTGGCGCCTGCCGCGACGCATGGGAAGGCATTTTGACCCACCAGCTCGATTATCGGCATAAACCGTGCAATTTCGTCGAGCTGATGCCAAGGCTGGACGAGCGCTAGCCGTGTTGCTGATGGGCAACGCTGCAAAGCTGGCGCCCGCAAAAGCCAAATTGGGTCATGACAGCGCGAGCAAGCGCGGCTAGCCTGACTGGTGACAGCACGATGCTGGGAGATCTTTGATGAGAATTATGGACATACGCACGCACCGCTAGACGGGCCGCGCCGCTATGTCGGGCTGCCTGTCAGCTCCTCATCATTTTGATCATCTGCCCCTGGAGGGCATCCCATGTTTCCCAGCTTTGAAAAGCTCGTCGACCCGTTCACGCCCCATGCCGAAACGACACCCAGCGCCTCTGTCTGGCAGTTTGTTGGCGACAGCCTGAAACCCTTTCACCGCGTCATCGCGCTGAGCCTGCTGCTGACGCTGATCAGCGCGAGCATTGAGGTCTGGCTGATCGGCTATACCAGTTCGCTGGTCGATACGCTGGCATTGGCCGAAGCCAGTCGATTCTGGGAAGACCACGGCCTCGAGCTGCTCGGGGCAGCCGCCATTCTCCTGCTGCTCCGCCCCCTCGCCGGTTTTATTGGCGAGAGCCTGGACGACATCGCCTATCGCCCCAATGCCGAAACCCTGATCCGCTGGCGGGCGCATCGTCATGTGCAACGCCAATCGGTCGGCTGGTTCCGGCGCGACCTGTCGGGCCGCATTGCCAATCAGGTGCGCGATATCGGCGCGTCAGCGACCGGCGCGGTCTATCAGGTGCTCCACACGCTGACCTATGTGATGATCTATGTGATCGGCTCGACCTGGCTGATCGGCTCGATCGATATCAGGCTGATCACACCCTTGCTGGTCTGGATCGCCTGTTTTGTTGGCCTGATGGTCTATGTCGTGCCGCGCCTGCATCGCGCCTCGCATGACTTGCAGGGCGCCAATGCCGATCTGACCGGCATGCTGGTGGACGGTTACGCCAACATCGACGTGATCAAGCTGTTCGCCAATCAGGCTGCCGAGGACGCCGAGAGCATGCGGCGCTTTGCGGCCTCCCGCAGCACACTCGTGGCAGTTCAAAAGCTGGAGGTCACGGTCAATGTAAGCATGATTTTCATGGGCAGCCTGCTGATTGTCGGGCTGGTCGGCTATACCGTGGTGCTATGGCAGGCTGGCGGCGCACCGCTGGGGCTGGTTGCGGCCTCGCTGGCGCTGAGTTTTCGCATTACCGGCATGGCTGAATGGATGCTCGATGCGGTGTCGTCGATGTTCACCCATCTGGGGGCCACACGGCAGGCATTGCAGACCGTGGCGCAGCCGCTAGAAGTCGTCGATGCACCCAATGCGCCAGCCTTGACGATCACCACAGGAGCCATCGGCTTTTCCGGCGTCAGCCACCACTATGGCAAAGGCGTCGGCGGGCTGGACGGCGTCAGCTTCGACATTGCTGGCGGCGAAAAGATCGGTATTGTGGGGCGCTCGGGTGCCGGTAAGTCGACACTGGTCAATCTGCTGCTGCGCTTCTTTGAGCCTGAAGCGGGCCAGATCAGCATTGATGGTCAGGACATTGCAACGGTGAGACAGGACAGCCTGCGCGGCGCCATTGCCATGGTGAGCCAGGATGCCAGCCTGCTGCATCGTTCCGTACGCGATAACATTGCCCATGGTCAGCCCGATGCACCACAGGCCACCATCGCGGCAGCGGCCGAGCAGGCCATGGCGTCGGAATTTATTGCAGGTCTGGTCGATCAACAGGGCCGTCGCGGCTACGACGCCCATGTCGGTGAGCGCGGGGTGCTGCTCTCAGGCGGGCAGCGTCAGCGCATTGCCCTGGCGCGGGCAATCTTCAAGAACGCCCCCATACTGGTGCTGGATGAAGCCACCTCGGCACTGGATTCCGAGGCAGAAGCGGCCATTCAGGACACCCTCTATGGCGTAATGGAGGGCAAGACGGTGATCGCCATCGCCCATCGCCTGTCCACCATTGCCCGCATGGATCGCATCGTGGTGCTGGATCAGGGGCGAATTGCAGAGATGGGATCCCATGACAGCCTGCTGGCCCAGAACGGCATCTACGCTCAGCTCTGGGCGCGGCAATCGGGCGGCTTTATCGGCAACAACTAGCCCTGAGGCCTGGGTGGCGACCTGCGTCGCCCAGGTTAAGTCCCCGCAACATGGTGTTATATATATTTGACATGATGTTCGTTTTAGATGATATAGCGTCATAGATTACAAACATGGAGTGACGCGATGTCTTTACGCGAGAAGAACGCATGGATTGCCGTCGGGATTACCCTGGTGGTCTGGAGCTATTATTTCGGGGCGTTCTGGATCGAAGCATTCGCCGGGATCGTGGACGGGGCTGAAGTGCTGGTGCGATTCCTGGTGTGTATGGGCATTTCGCTGGTGGTGATGATCGGCTTGAATGTGTTTGCCGGCGTCATGAGCAAGAAAAACCTCGATGCCGCTCCCGATGAGATGGAGCGTCACATCGAGGCGCGGGCCGACCGCTTTGGTTTCCGGCTGCTCGAGCTGCTGGTCCCGGTCGGGCTGATTGGCGGGTTGCTGGCCACCGACACCATCAAGGCTGCCTACCCGGCTGATCCCGGCGGCGCCGTGGCGTTGATCTTTGCCAATGGTGTGCTGATGGCTTTCGTCATCACCGAATTGGTGCGCGAAACCACCCATATCGTCGCGTTCCGGATCAGCGCGTAATGGCCACGCCGCCCCCCATCAGCAATATCATCAGGCGCTTGCGTTTCGATGCCGACGAAATGACCCAGCAGGAGTTGGCCGACCGTATCGGCATGACAAGACAGACCGTGGCCGCCATCGAGCAGAACAAATACTCGCCCTCGCTGGAAGCCGCCTTCCGTATTGCCGAGGTGTTCGAGGTGGAAATCGGCACCGTGTTCCAATGGAAGAAGACCGCCGAATAGGCTGAAACCCAGGCCCTGAACCAACAAACTGCCCCAAAGCGAGGCGGCGGGCGAAGCCTGCCCAAAATTCTGGAGAACCGAAATGAAAGCCGCCGTACAGACTGCCTATGGCGCCCCCGATGTCGTGAAAATCACGGAGATCGCCAAACCTGTTCCAAAGTCGGGTGAAGTGCTGGTGCGCATTGTCGCCACCACCGTCACCTCGGGCGATTCCCGGTTGCGGGCCTTCCGCATTCCCGCTGCATTCTGGCTCCCTGCGCGCCTGTTCATGGGCATCACCAAACCACGCAAGAGCGTTCTCGGCTCTGAGTTCTCCGGCATTGTCGAGGCGGTTGGTGCGGGCGTGACGCGACTGAAAACCGGCGATCGGGTGTTTGGCATGCACGTCTATGACGCCCACGCCCAATACAAGGTGGTCCCGCAAACCGCGGCTATCACCGCCCTCCCCCAAGGCATGGATTTCGCCGAAGCTGCCGCCCTGCCCTTTGGTGCCCTGACGGCGCTGCACTTCTTGCGTCTGGCAAAGATTGCACCAGGCCAGAAGGTGTTGATCAATGGCGCCAGCGGCGCCGTGGGCAGCTTCGCCGTGCAGTTGGCCAGGCATTTCGGCGCAGAGGTCACGGGCGTCTGCAGCGAGCGCAATCTGGATATGGTGCGGGCCCTGGGTGCTGATCATGTGATCGACTACGGGCAGACTGACTTTTCCCGCAATGGCATCCAGTATGACGTGATCATGGACACTGTGGACACGGTCAGTTTCGCCCAGTTCGAACGAGCGACGCCCCCGACGGGCCAGCTGATCGCCAGCAATGCTGGCGGCGGCATGATGCTGCGCGCTGGATTGCGCAAATTGCTGGGTGGCCGGCAGATCATCGTCGGCGTGGCAGGCGAGCTGTTGGCAGATATCGAGACACTGCGGGATCTGGCGGCGGCGGGTGTTTTGCGGGCCACTATCGATAGCCGCGTGCCCTTCACCGAGATTGCCAAGGCGCATGCGCTGGTCGATAGCGGGCGCAAGCGCGGGGCTGTGGTTGTCGAGGTTTCGGCTCCATAAGAAAACGGCGCCCGCCGGGCGCCGTTCTGGATGGTCTAGTGGCCGCCCATGCCGGGCGCGCCGCCTTCGGGCTTGCGAACAAAGAACGCGGTGACGATTGCGAACAGGGAAATGGTCGCGCCCACCATGAATGCCAGCTGGATGCCACCAGCCAGGGCGCTGACGGGCTCCACACCTTCCGCAGCCAGACCGGCGGTGCGAATGCTCATCAAGGCCACGAACAGCGCAATACCAGCGGCCCCGGCGACCTGTTGCACCGAGCCGAGAATGGCGCTGCCATGCGAGTACATTTCCTGCCGCACCGAGCCCAGAGCGGCAGTGAACAATGGTGTGAACACCAGCGCCAGACCGATGCTGATGATGATGTGACCGGTCAGGATGGCCCAGACCGAGGTGTGCTGATCCACCCGGGTCAGCGCCCAAAGCACGATCGAGACCAGTGCCGTACCGGGTACGAGCAGCTTGGTTGGGCCGATGCGGTCATACAAGCGGCCAACCGATGGCGCGAGCAGCCCCATCAGCAAGCCACCGGGCAACAGCAACAGGCCGGTCTGCAGCGTATCGAGACCCAGAACATTCTGGGTGTAGATGGGCAGCAGGATGACCGTGCCGAACAGGGCCATCATGGCAATTCCCATGGTCAGCACGGACACGGTGTAATTGCGCGACAGGAAGGTGCGCAGATCAAGCAGCGCCTTGTCCTGCCGCGACAGCACGATCTGACGCCAGATAAACGCAACCATGGACACGCCGCCGACCACCAGAGGTAGCCAGAGCGGGAAGGCCGCACCGGCCTGTTCGCCTTCGCCCAGGCTGGACAGGCCATAGACCAGTCCGCCAAAGCCCAGCGCAGACAGGATTACCGAAGCGATGTCGAGTGGCGCATAACGCGGCGTGGTCACGTTCTGCATCTTGCGACTGCCCAGAGCCAGCGCACCCAGTGCGATTGGCAGCATGAGGATGAACATCCAGCGCCATTCGAAATTGGCCAGGATGAACCCGCCAATGGTCGGCCCGATCGCGGGCGCGACCGAGATGACGATGGAGATGTTGCCCATGGTCTTGCCGCGTGTTTCGGGCGGCACCAGCGTCATCACCGTGGTCATCAGCAGCGGCAACATGATGGCCGTGCCGACAGCCTGAATGACGCGACCAAAGATCAGCAGTTCGATGCCGGGCGAGGCGGCGCAGATCAGCGTGCCAGCAGCAAAGACCGACATGGCCAGCATGAAGACGGGCCTTGTGTTCATACGCTGCAGCAGAAAGCCCGTAATGGGGATGACGATAGCCATGGTGAGCAGGAAGGCAGTGGTCAGCCATTGCGCGATATTGGCCGCGACGCCCAGATCCGCCATCAGATGAGGGATGGCCACGCTCATCATCGTCTCATTGAGAAAGACGACAAAGGTGGAGCCAAGCAGCAGCGCGATGACGAGTTTGTTGCGGGCAGAGTTGTCGACCTCGCCCGAGGGCAAATCACCCGTGGTTGTTGCGTCAATGGTCATAGAAATCCCTCGAATAAAATAGCAGCGTCGACAGTGCGACGGTTGATGTCTTCCAGCTTCGACAACACCATGAGAAAATGTGGTGACAGCCCGTGTCAGCATGCGTCGGCAACGGGCTGCATATTCGCCGTTGCCCGGCGATGATCAGCATAGAATTCAGATAGGCCCGCGCGCCAGCAATTGCCCCGTTGGCGGCAGCGGAGGCCCGGCATATTCCTAAAAATGGCCACGGTCCATCGGGCAGTGCGCATAGCGCGTGTGCGCGTGGCAATCTGTTGCGCTTCTGCCACCACAGGACGTTAACAAACCCGACATCGTTCTTGTTCTGTTCTCGTGGAACTGTTACATCCTGAGACGCGTTGACCAGTCACGATTCGACTGTTGCGCGTTCGGCAGGAGACGTTTTCATGGCCTTTTATCAAGCCCCATCATTTGAAGCTCTCGAGCAACTCAGCCGCAGCCGGGATGCCGATCTGGCACGGCGGGAATTGCTGGATGTCGATCAGGTTCGCGGACGGGGCGCGCAGAGCAATCGCAGCGGCCGGTTTGAAAAGCAGACCCGCGAGTCTTTTGATGACGGCTGGGACAATGTCGAGCCGCTGTCGATCTTCGAGACGGTCGAACACACTGAGCGCGCCAAAACCATCATCACGACCAATGACAGTCCCGACATTGGGTTTGAGCGATCGATCAACGCCTACCGCGGTTGCGAGCACGGCTGCTCGTACTGCTATGCCCGGCCCAGCCACGCATTCCTGGGCCATTCGGCCGGTATCGAATTCGAGCGCGACATTTACGTCAAAACCAACGCGGTCGAGGCGCTGCGGACCGAATTGTCTGCCAAGAACTACCGGGTAAAGCCCATCGCCATGGGCACCAATACTGACCCCTATCAACCGGCCGAGCGCAAGCACAAGCTGACGCGCGGCATTCTCGAAGTGATGCTGGCGACCAGACATCCAGTGATGATCACGACGAAGTCGGCGCTGATCACCCGCGATCTGGATCTGCTGACCGAACTGGCCAAGCTGGGGCTGGTAAAGGTGGCGATCTCGATGACATCAATGGACCACAAGCTGAGCCGCCGCATGGAGCCGCGTGCATCCTCCCCGGCGCGCCGGCTCGAGGCCATTCGCCTGCTCACCGAGGCCGGTGTTCCTGTCGCGGTATTCGCGTCACCAATGATCCCGGCGATCAACGATATGGAACTCGAACGCATTCTCGATGCTGCAGCAGCACAGGGCGCCACCAGTGCGCAGATGATCCTGCTGCGCCTGCCCGGCGAAGTGCGCGACGTGTTCCGCGAATGGTTGCTGCGTCACTTCCCCGACAGGGTGCGTCATGTGCTCTCGCTGGTGCGCGACACACGCGGCGGCAAGGATTACGACTCCCGCTTTGGCACCCGCATGACCGGCGAAGGCCCCTATGCGACCCTGCTGCGACAGCGCTTCGAAAAAGCACGCGAGCGCTACGGCTTGGACGGCAAGCTGCCGGGTCTGCGCAATGACCTGTTCGAGGCTCCCGAAATCGAAAGCGCCCAGATGAGCCTGTTCTAGGCGATCTGGCTGGCGCTGACCCGATCGGCAACGAAGGCGAGCAACGCGGGATCGTCATAGCCGTCGGCCGACAGCACCGCTCCGGCCGCACGTAGCGCTGCGTCATCAAGGCCGGTGCGCATCCCTATCGTGGCAATGCCCGCTGCCGTGGCCGAGGCGATGCCAGTGCGCGAGTCCTCGAACGCCAGCGAATGTTCGGCTTGGGCGCCGAGCAGGCGCAGGCCCTCTAGGTAGGGCATGGGATGCGGTTTGCCATGCGGCAGTTCGGCACCAATCACCACCGCCTTGAAGCGGCTGGTGATACCCAGACCGTGCAGGATCAATTCGGCATTGGCGCGCGGCGCATTGGTGACCGCCGCCATGGCAATACCTGCCGCATCGGCCTGGTCCAGCAGATCAAACAGTCCGGCTACGGCATGGATTTCGGTGGCGGCGAGTTCGCGAAACAAAGCTTCCTTGTCATCCATCACCGCCATGCGTGCATCAGCATCCAGGTCTGGCAGAAAGCGCGCGGCGATATCGACATTGGCCAGCCCCTGTAGTTCACGGACAAAGCGGGCCCGGTCAAAGCTATGGCCAAACGGGGCAAAGCTGCGATTGAAGGCCTCCAGATGCAGCGGGTCGGTGTCTGCCAGCGTGCCGTCAATGTCGAACAGCAGCGCGGCGCCGGGCGTCGGGATCATGAGCAGGTCCAGTCTTGGGGAGCAATAGGGGTGGTCAGTATTGGGCAACCTTGCGGGCGAAGCTGGCCATGAAATCAAGCGAGGCCAGAACGCCACGCATCGATAGCCAGACCTCCTCGCTCGCGCCCCCATCACCGTTCAAGGGCACAGTCATCGTCAGTGCATTGCACCGCTTCATCTCTTCGAGCAGCGCCGCCTTGCGCACCGGATCGGCTACATAGAACTGGTTGGTGGTGTTGTAGCGCGTCTCAAGATCAGCAACGAAATCGAACTGCATGGTGACGCCACCATGAAAGTTCAGTTTGAGTGGCCGACTGGTATCGGTCTGCGCCTTGTCAGCGGCCACTGTCACCGCAATATCGAGTTCACCGGTCAGGCGATTGCGCAGCAGGGTGAGCTTATAGGCAGGTAGACCGGCGCTGTTAAGCTGCTGGCTGCCGGTGCTGGCAAAGCAGGAGTGCCCGTAAAAATCGGTAGCGTCTTCATCGATCACGTCGGGGCAGGCCGCCAGCCAGTCACGATGATACTCGCGCCATTCGCCATAGGGGTGATGAAAGGGTTCGGCGGCCAGTGGAAAGGTCGCGGCCAGCGTCATAACGAGGGCGAAGCCGAATTTGGCAATCATTGTGTCTTGTTTCCCATGCTGCCCCCAGCGGAAAACCTATAGCAGCCCCGGCGCCAGACGCCACCGCCGGCCTCCAATTTTGTCGGTGTGAATATCGGCTCTGTCCGCAGGCGTGTTGACTTGGCCGGCGTGGGAGCGATGCTGCGCCCATGATGTTCGATTCGACAGTTCAGAGCGCGCCTGACTATTCCCACGAGGCCGAACTCAAGGCGCGTGGTGCACGAATTGTGGCTGGGGTCGATGAAGCGGGCCGTGGCCCACTGGCCGGTCCGGTGGTTGTAGCGGCCGTGGTGCTGGACCCCGATGCCATTCCGGCGGGGCTCAATGACTCCAAAAAGCTCAATCAGGACCAACGCGAGGCGCTGTTCGAACAGGTGGTTGCTTCGGCGCTGGCAATCAGTGTCGTGGTTGCCCCGCCCTCTATTATCCTGAGCCACAATATCCGGGGCGCCACGCTGTGGGGCATGGCGCAAGCCGCGTGTGGACTGAGCATCCGGCCTGACCGGGTACTGATCGATGGGCGTGATGTGCCGATGGGCCTGCCCTGCGACGGCATGGCGCTGATCGGCGGCGACGGGCGCAGCGTCTCGATAGCGGCGGCCTCGATTGTCGCCAAGGTGACGCGGGACAGGATGTGCGCAATCATGGATTGCGACGCGCCTGCCTTCGGCTTCGCTGGTCACAAGGGATATGGCACGGCCAGGCACATGACGGCGCTGAGTGAGCATGGTCCTTGCCGGCACCACCGCGAGGCCTTTGGCCCTGTGGCACAGGCGCGGCTCAGGTTGACTGCACTGGCCGGTTAGGGCTGCGGAAAGCTACGCCTTAACCTCCTGCTAACCCCTTGCATACGCTCCATTAACTCTGCGGTTCTATAACGGGGTTGTTAGTACTGCGTTAGGGTTAAGTGTATGTTGCGTACCGCGCGTAAGGCTCCAGAAGCCGTTGCGGAAGAGGCACCGCGTCTTCCGATCGATTCCATTCTGGTGGGTGATTGCATCGACCACATGAATGCCCTGCCGGCTGGTTCGGTAGATCTGATCTTCGCCGACCCCTACAATCTGCAGCTCGACCAGGGCCTGACGCGTCCTGACCAGAGCAAGGTTGATGCGGTGGACGACGAATGGGACAAGTTCGACAGTTTTGCCCATTACGACAAATTCACCCGCGCCTGGCTCAAAGCCGCGCGCCGGGTGCTCAAACCGGATGGCGCCCTGTGGGTCATCGGCAGC
Source organism: Devosia sp. J2-20 (assembly GCF_055808475.1). Taxonomy (NCBI): domain Bacteria; kingdom Pseudomonadati; phylum Pseudomonadota; class Alphaproteobacteria; order Hyphomicrobiales; family Devosiaceae; genus Devosia; species Devosia sp. J2-20. Next base: position 2,774,223 of record NZ_CM147870.1, read on the forward strand.
TACCACAACATTTTCCGGGTTGGGGCTGCCTTGCAGGATCTCGACTACTGGATGCTCAATGATGTGATCTGGCGCAAAGCCAATCCAATGCCCAATTTCCGCGGCACGCGCTTTACCAATGCGCATGAGACGCTGATCTGGGCCGCCAAGAGCCAGAAGAGCCGCGTCACCTTCAACTATGAAGCCATGAAGCTGGCCAATGACGATACGCAGATGCGTAGCGACTGGCTGTTCCCCATCTGCACCGGCTCAGAGCGCCTAAAGGATGATGACGACGAGAAGGTCCATCCGACCCAGAAGCCGGAAGCGCTGCTGTTCCGCATCCTGAATGCGACCACCAAGCCTGGCGATATCGTGCTTGATCCGTTTTTCGGCACCGGCACCACTGGCGCAGTAGCCCGCAAGCTGGGCCGTCACTTCATCGGCATCGAGCGCGAAGACACCTATATCAGTGCTGCGCTCAAGCGCATTGCGGCGATCCGTCCGGGCACCTTCGAGGCGCTGCAATCGGTGACGCCCAAGCGTAAGGAAACCCGCATTCCGTTCGGTTCGCTGATCGAGCAAGGATTAATTGAGCCTGGCACGCAACTCTTCGACTTAACGAAACGTTACTTCGCCATGGTTCGTGCAGACGGCTCACTCGTCTCAGGTTCCCACCAGGGTTCAATCCACAAGGTTGGCGCGCTGGTTCAGGGGGCAGAGGCATGCAACGGGTGGACCTTCTGGCACCACGAACAGGCGGGCCGCACCGCTCCCATTGATGACCTCCGGGCTGGTGTGCGCGCGCAACTCGAATTGATGTCTGCCTGATCCTGACCTCCAATCATCAGGTATTTGAATTGGCCGCCGGTTTGCCCCGGCGGCCTTTTTTTGTCCTGACGCCGAATCCGTCGCCTCGCACTGGGACCTTTCACCCGTGCTTTTTCTATCCTCCAGCGATCGAGTGGTTGGCGATCATGGGGGCAGAAGCGAACACGACAGCATTCGGCAAAACTTAACGATAGTCGCAATGCGACCTGCCTTGGATGCGTGCTCTTAACCCTGCCCGCGCACACTGGTCTGGACCTGACCGGGATAGATTGTTGTGACAGCACTCGTAGAACTTCACATCGTTGTTGCCGCCGTGCTCGGCGTGCTGTCCATGCTCTGTCTTGTCGCCAGTCTGAGCTTGGGGCGTAATGATGCGCTGACCTGGACGGCGGCGGCGCTAGCCAACGGTACGCTGCAGACGCTGGTCATCGCCTTTGCCTCCGACAGGCTTGTGGAGTTTCTCTCGGCAGCAGTATTGGCGCCGCTCAGTTTTTTGGCCGCGAGTCAGGCCATGGCTTGCCTTGGGCCCCCGTTGGGCCATCGGCTGCGCACCATCATTGCCGTAGGTGCGCTGTCAATGGCCGCCGTGGGCCTGCATCTGGTTAACGCACCATTTCCGGTTCAGGCTGCAGCCTTCGAGCTGGCCTGCCTGGTGGCCATGATTGATCTGGTCTGGCGTGTCCGACATCATCCCGCCTCAGGATTGCAGACAGCTTTCAAGTTCGTGGCCTATGCGCTGCTGGCGACGACCGCTATGCGGCTGCTGATGTTGCCGCTACATTTCGGACCAAACGCATCGTTTGAACTGTTCAAGACATCTTTGGCGGAGAATCTGTTCTTTGGCGCGGCCAGCGTCTTGACCCCATTCGCAACCATTCTGCTGCTGGCGCGCATCATTCTTGAAACAACCCAGACCCTGCGAGACCGCTCCGAGCGCGATGGTCTGACCGGCCTTTTCAACCGGCGCAGCATGGATGCAAAGGCCGAGACAACGGGACAAGGTGGAGCGGTCATCTTTTGTGACATCGATCACTTCAAGGGGGTCAATGATCGATACGGCCACGGCGCGGGTGACGCCGTAATCTGCAGTTTCGCGCACTTGCTGGACGCGACGGGCCAGACCGCTGGCCGAATTGGAGGCGAAGAATTTGCGATCATTCTGCCCGGCCGCGAGGCCGATGAGGCCGCTGCGGTTGCCGAAGAGGTGCGCCTTCAGTTTCATCAGAGCATCCACGATGCCCTGCCATTGGATGAGCGATTGAGCGCCAGTTTCGGAGTCGCCACCTATGGCGTCCATGAGGCTGCGCGCCATGCCTTCGAGCGCGCAGACGCGGCCCTCTATGCCGCCAAGTCTGGCGGACGTAATCGTGTCGTGGTGCACGGCCCGTCAGCACCGCTCCCGACCCAGCGCTCCACCGACAAACGGCGCGCAGCCTAGCACGTGACCACTTGTCGTTGGCCGCAGCCTCAAGCGATGGCGATGATTTCAAGTTCGAGCGCACCCGCACTCACCAGTTCACCCACGCCCTTGCCCATAAGGACACTGGCAATAGGGGAAACATAGGATATCGAGCCCCTCTTGGGATCAGCTTCGTCCTCGCCCACGATACGATAGGTTTGCGTGCGACCATCATCTCTGGAGAAGGTGACGGTCGCGCCAAAGCTTACCTCAGTCGGCGCGGCAATCACGGGCATGAGCTGAGCCGTCCGCAGGCGCTCGGTATAGTAACGCAGATCGCGGAACGGATGGGCGGCCTGACGGCGCCGTTCGTTGACGTCCTCAATCTTCATGGCTGCATCATAGGTGACGCGCGCCGCGTCGCGCTGCCGTTCCAGTGCCGCCAGGCCTTCGGCGGTGACCAGATTCGCTGCGCCGGAAATTGGCCGATCGGGCAGCTGGGTCTCTGCGGCAGTCTCGGCGCTGTCTTCCTTGGTGAACGCTACGCTCAATGCTCATCTCCATTGGCGGGGACGCCACGTTTGAAGCCATAATCCCAATTCCGCCATTGGCGCAAATCCGGGTGAGGTTTGGGAACGCCTTCGCCCCAAGATCGTTCCGGGCAGACACATAAAGCCAACCCCATTCCACAACCGTTGCCGCTTATGGCGGCTCGAATGCGAGCAGCAAAATAAATTCCGTACGATCACTAGACGACCGGTCTATTCCTTCCTATATGCCGGTCATGATCGAGCCAAGCAAATCAGAACAGACCCGCCAGCGCATCCTGACGACAGGGCGCAAGCTGGTGCTGGGTGTGGGTTTTACCGGGATGGGCCTGAAGGAGTTGCTGAGCGTCAGCGGCGTTCCCAAGGGGTCATTTTATCACTACTTCGCCTCCAAAGAGGCGTTTGGCTGCGCCATGTTGGACGACTACGTCGCCGAGTATCTGGAACGCCTCGACCTTCTGGTGGCAGCGCCCCTGAGCGGTGGTGAGCGGTTGAAGCAGTACTGTCAGGCCTGGCTTTCGAGGGACGCTTCCACTTCGATCCCTGAAAACTGTCTGGTGGTAAAACTCGCCAGCGAAATTTCAGACATGTCCGAGGACATGCGGCTGATTTTTGATGCAGGCGTTATCGCACTGGACGAGCGGATTGAGCGCATTTTGCGCGACGGCGTGGCGGATGGTTCGATCAAGCCAATTGCAGATCCGGCTGAAGCGGCAAGACTGCTCTACGGCCAATGGTTGGGCGCAGCGATCCTGTCCAAGCTGAGCAAATCCCAGCAGCCGCTGCGCGATGCCCTCAACGATACGAGCGCACGCTTTTTTCCCTGAACCCATTCGGCCCGCACCCCGCGTGCCAATTCAACAACGACCCAAGAAAGGACTTCGCCATGCGCGCAGCAATCTATGAGACTTTTGGAAATCCCGCTGACGTCACCAAACTGGGCGATGTCGCCCAGCCCAATCCCGGTGCCGGCGAAGTGCGGATCCGCACCATCCTGTCGCCCATCCACAATCATGATCTATGGACCACGCGCGGCAGCTATGGCTACAAGCCGACCCTGCCCGCCATCGGCGGCACCGAAGCTGTCGGCACCATTGATGCCGTTGGCGAAGGCGTCGACGCCGGGCTTGTTGGCAAACGCGTTACTGCCGCCGGCATTCACGGGACCTGGGCCGAGTTCTTCATCGCCCAGGCCACCGGCATCGTGCCGCTGCCTGATGTGATTTCGGATGAAGCTGCAGCCCAGCTGATCGCCATGCCGTTCAGCGCCATCTCGCTGCTCGATTTCCTCACCGTCAAAAAGGGTGACTGGCTCGTCCAGACTGCGGCCAATGGCGCCGTGGGCAAGGTCATGGCTGCATTGACGGCCGAGCGCGGCATTGGTCTGGTCAATCTGGTGCGCCGCCAGGAAGCTGTGCAGGAACTGACCGATCTGGGCATGACCAATATCGTGGTGACCTCGGACGCGGACTGGATCGATCAGGTAAAGGCGATCACAGGCCCAGACCGGTGCCCACGCCGCCGTGGATTCGGTTGGCGGAGACGTCGGCGCCGGCCTTGTTGATGTTCTGGGCAATGAAGGCGAACTGGTCGTGTTTGGTACCGCCACTGGCGCGCCAATGCCGCTGAACTCGGGTGCCATCATCTTCAAGCACATCACCATCAAGGGCTTCTGGGGTGCCAAGGTCGGCGCTGCCATGGCCGCTGAAAAGAAGGGCAAGCTCATCGGCGATCTGGTGACCCTCGCGGCTCAGGGCAAGCTGCCCCTACCCGTTGGTGGCATTTTCGATCTGGCCGATGCTGCCAAGGCGATGGACGCTGCCCTGGTGCCGGGCCGCGCTGGCAAGGTCCTGCTGCGCGCCTAAGTTCCGGTCCGCCAAAACGACGAGGGGCCCGCCACATCGGCGGGCCCTGTTGCCCAGGATGACGGGGCGACTTTCTGCGCCTTCAGGTGGCTTCAAGGGCTGGCGCGAAGAGCAGCTCACCCGCTGGGGCCTCGCCCACGAAGACGATCCGCTGGACAATCCGCGCTTCCAGGTCGCGATAGCTAATTGCCCCATCGCTTGCAAACCCCATTGGACCATAAACTTTGGGATTGCCAATAAGCGCGCATCCTGCGGCGCCCGCTGATCTGAGGCGGTCCAGACCACAGGAAATTAGCGCCCGGCCAATTCCGGTACGCTGCATGTCGGGCTCTACCGACACCGGCCCCAGTCCATACCAATCCCCGTGAACGCCATTGATGCTCGCCGGCGAAAAGGCGACATGCCCCACAATCTGCCCGTCGATTTCGACGACAAGGGAAAGGGTGAGATCGCCCGACGCCCGCAGTTCGCCAATCAACGACGCCTCGGTGCCATCTGCGAAGGCCATTGGCGCAAAGGCGCGCTCGGTGAGTTGGTGGATGGCGTCTTCGTCGCCGGGGTGTTCGTCGCGGATTATCAAACCTGCCTCCAATCACCATGCAAACGGCGTGGGTCCGCAAGAAGCGTAGCGCAGTTTTGGATGATTGAAAAAGCGCGGCCTATTCCAGCCCGGCTGCCGCCAGCACCTTGCGGAACAAAGTCGGCAGTGCTTCACCCTTGAGCGCTGCAGGCTCGGCCCACCAGCCGCCCTCAAGCGCATCGGGCTCCACCGCGGCCGACCACACCTCGAGCTCAAGCCGGAAATGGGTGAAAATGTGCACCACTTGCCCGCGATGCTGCCACTCGCCGTCCATTGGATAGGTGACCTCAACCAGTTCAGCGGCCCAGTCCGATCCCGGCACTTCGGTCATGCCGCCCAGCAGCCCCTTGGTGGGACGGGTCTGCAGGTAAACGTCGCCATCACCATCGCGCATGACGAAGGCATGGCCCTTGCGTACGGGGCGGTCGGCCTTGGCCGGTTTGATCGGATAGAGGGTGGGTTCGCCCTGTCGGGTAGCAATGCAGCCTGGCTGGATCGGACACAGCATGCAGGCAGCCGCACGGGGCGCACAGATCGTAGCGCCCAGATCCATCATGGCCTGGGCAAAATCGCCGGCGCGTTGCGGCACTAATGCCTGCAGCGCCGCGCGCAATTCCTCCTTGGCCTCGCGCACGGGCACGTCGAGCGCATAATAGCGCGCCAGCACCCGGTCGAGATTGCCATCGAGCACGGCAACCTGTTCGTCAAAACAGATCGCAGCGATGGCCGCGCTTGTATAGGCGCCAATACCCGGCAGGGTTTGCAGACCCGCCGAGGTTTGGGGAAACTGCCCCGCATGCTCATTCACCACCGTCTGGGCGCAGGCATGCAGATTGCGGGCGCGGGCGTAATAGCCCAACCCGGCCCATTCCTTCAGCACGGAGTCCAGTGGTGCGGCAGCCAGATCAAACACGGTTGGCCACAGGCCGGTGAAGCGTACGAAATAGCTTCTGACCGTCGCCACCGTGGTCTGTTGCAGCATCACTTCGCTCAGCCAAACCCGGTAGGGATCGGGGTGCTCTCCTTTTGCGCGGGCCGCTGGCGCGACACGCCAGGGCAGATCGCGGGCATGGCGATCATACCAGGCGAGGACAGACGGCGCGTCGATAAGGGCAGGATCGGACAGGTGCATGGGCGGCAGATTTGGAGTAGGACAGGCCAACGCGCAAGTCCTTCACCCCACAGTGTCACCGCAAAGACCCATGGCCAAAGACGATCTTCCAGAACCCAAGCGCCGCAACCGCACCATGAGTGTGGCCGACGTGCTGTCGGGTGCGCTGGATCCGGTGCTGAAAAAGCGTGGCTTCGCCAGTCGCGATATCATTGAACACTGGTCAGTGATGGCGCCAAAGCCCTATGACGAGGTGGCCATTCCCGACAAGCTGAGCTGGCCACGCGGCGAGCGCAGCGCCGAGGGCGCCACGCTGGTGCTGCGCTGCGTGCCGGGCCATGCGCTGGCGATTTCGCATGAAGGCGAAAAGATCGCGGCCGCGGTCAATCGCTATTTCGGCTTCGTGCTGGTGGGCTCTGTCAGATTGTCGGCCGAGCCATTCACACCCGGTTCAGGCAAAAAGACGATGCTCCTTTTCAACCGAGCGAGAGCGTGATTGCCAAGGTCGGGGCCCAGGTGGCCGAAGTGGAAAACGAGGATTTGCGCGAGGCGTTACGGACATTGGGACACGCACTGTCCACCCGGTCGGAGCGAAATAATGGATAGTGTGTTCACCGAGCAGTGATGAGCATGCCTACTTGCTCCCACATTTGTCCCGTGTAGTGTCGCCGCAAAGAAAAAACAGGAGCGTTAGCCGTGAATTTTACCCGCCGTGACACCCTTATGCTGGCCGCTGCCGCATCGGCTTTGAGCCTGTGCGGGGTCGCCACCGCCAACGCTGCTGAAGGCGACATGGTCGCTGTTGATCAGTTGATGGCGCCCGCCGGTGACTATGTCGACCACGCCGAAGGCAGCCCTGACGCGCCTGTGACCGTGATCGAATATGCCTCACCGACCTGCCCGCACTGCGCCACTTTCGCCAATGAAGTGCTGCCCGATTTCATCGAAGCCTATGTCGATACCGGCAAGGTCTATCTGATCACCCGCCCGTTTGTGCGCAATGTGCTCGATGCGGCTGTGTTCATGCTGGCTGAAGCCGCTGGCCCGGACAATTACCACAATGTGGTCGCTACCTATTTCAAGACCCAGACCACATGGGCCAGCTCGGACAAGCCACGCGACGCGATTCTGGAAATCGCCAAGCAGCTCGGCTTTACCCAGGAAACTTTCGACGCCGCATTGACGAATCAGGCCCTGTTTACCGGGATGGAAGCGGTGCGTGAGCAGGCACTGAACGATTTCGGGCTCGTGGGAACGCCGACATTCTATGTCAACGGCAAGACACTCAGTGGTGACAAGACGCTTGAAGAGCTCGCTGCCGCGATCGACCCGCTTGTGCCTGCCGATTTCGTGGCGCCAACGCCTGTGGCAGCGGACGCAATGGCGCCTGCTGCTGACGCAATGGCTCCAGCCGACGCGATGGCGCCTGCTGCTGATGCGATGGCTCCGGCTGACGCAATGGCGCCTGCTGCCGATGCAATGGCACCCGCTGCGCAATAATCTGAGCTTAGGCAGCGCTACCACGGTGGCGCTGCCATGAAGTTTTCACGCCTTAAACTGCACGGCTTCAAATCGTTCTCTGACGAGACCACTCTTGTCATGGAACCCGGGCTGACCGGCATTGTCGGCCCCAATGGCTGCGGCAAATCCAATCTGGTCGAGGCCATGCGCTGGGTGATGGGCGAAAGCTCATACAAGGCGATGCGTGCTTCGGGCATGGATGACGTGATCTTTTCGGGATCGGGCAATCGCCCGGGCCGCAACTCGGCCGAAGTCACCCTGGTGCTCGACAATTCCGAGCGCACCGCCCCGGCCGCGCTGAACAACGCCGATATTCTTGAAGTCACCCGCCGCATTGAGCGCGAGGCCGGGTCGGTCTATCGCGTCAATGGCAGGGAAGTGCGCGCCCGCGACGTGCAATTGCTGTTTGCCGATGCCTCGACCGGCGCCCATTCTCCCGCCATGGTGCGCCAGGGTCAGATCGGCGAGCTGATCGCCGCCAAGCCCACTGCCCGCCGCGCATTGCTCGAAGAGGCCGCCGGCATTTCGGGGCTGCATTCGCGCCGCCATGAGGCCGAATTGCGGCTGCGGGCTGCCGAGGCCAATCTTGAACGCGTCGATGACATTATCGCGCAGGTCGAAACCCAGCTGGAAACCCTCAAGCGCCAGGCCCGTCTGGCCACGCGCTATCGTGGGTTGAGCGGCGATATTCGCCGCGCTGAAGCCACACTGTTTCACATTCGCTGGGTCGCCGCGCGCTACGCCGAAAAAGAGACTCAATCCCAGCAGGCGGTGCTGGTGCGCGAACTGGCCGATGCCACCCATCTCGAATTGCAGGCGCAGAAAAAGCTCGAAGCCGCTGATGCGGCCCTGCAGCCCTTGCGTGATCGCGAGGCGGTCACCGGTGCCGTGCTGCAGCGCTACACTATTCTGTCGGAACAGCTGGCTGAGGAAGCGCGGCGCGCCAGCCAGCGTCAGGCCGAACTGCAGGATCGTATTCGCCAGCTCGCCGCCGATGGCCAGCGCGAGCGCGATCTGGTGGCCGAGAGCGAAACGACTCTGGCGGCCAATGCTGAAGAACTCAGCAAGTTGCAGGCCGAGGGCGCGGCCGCTCAGGCCGATTTTGACATCGCCCGAGGTGACGCTGACGCCGCCAAGGCTGCTGTTGCCGCTGCTGAGATCGAAGCTCGCAACGCTGCAGATGCGCTGGCTCAGGTGCGGGCACGCCGCGATCAGGCCGAGCGCAGCAAGCGGGATGCAGACACCCGCATGGCGCGGCTGACCCAGCAGATTGCTGATGTCGAAACCGAAGCCCGAAACATCGCCGCCAGACTCGATGCCGATGAAACGCTGAACCAGAAACGCGCGGCGCTTGTCGAGGCACAAAGCCGCACGGTGGAAACCGAGCAGGCTGCCACCCTTGCCGAAGAGGCTACCGCTGTCGCCCAATCCAAGCTTGACGCTGCCCGGCCGCGTCTGGCCGAGATCGATGCGGCGCTGAACCGGCTGGAAGCCGAAGCTACCACGCTGGGCAAGATGCTCAACGTGGGCTCCGGTCTGTGGCCAGCCATTGTCGACGAACTCAAGGTAACGCCGGGCTATGAAACCGCCCTGGGTGCGGCGCTGGGCGACGATCTTGAAGCCAGCTCGGATGCCGGTGCGCCCATGCATTGGTCGGTGCCGGTCGATCATAGCGATGATGCCGCCCTGCCCCAGGCCGCCGAGCCCCTGTCGCGCTATGTTACAGGCAGCCCCTTGCTTAAGCGCCGTCTCGACCAGATCGGGCTGATCCACGCTGTTGACGGCCCCAGCCTGATGCACGCGCTCAAGCCGGGCCAACGCCTGGTCACACTTGAGGGTGCGGTCTGGCGCTGGGACGGTTTCATTGCTGCAGCCGACGCCCCCAGCGCCGCCGCCCAGCGCTTGGCGCAGCGCAACCGTCTGGCCGAACTGGACGAGGAAATCACCCGCACCAAGGGTGAACGCAATGGCTGGAAGCGCGACGTGGATGCACTGGTCGCCGCGCTTGACGGCGCCCGTCAAGATGAGCGGCACAAGCGTGAAGCCTGGCGCGCTGCACAACACGCCATTGGCGCAGCCCAGACCGAAGTCGACAAGGCGCAGCGCGCCATTGGCGACCTGACAACGCGACAGTCGACGCTCGAAGAAGCCCGCCTGCGCCTTGCCACCAGCCTGAGCGAAGCCGAAGCCCAGCGGGGCGAAGCCGAACAGGCGCTGGCCGCTGCTGGTACCGAGGACGATGCCGCCAAAATTGCTGATGCCAAACAGGGCGTGCTGACCGGCGCGCGAGAACGGGCAGATCAGGCTCGGCTCAAGCTGGGCAACTTTGAAACCGCGGCTCAGATGCGGCAGGGCCGTGTGGCGCAGCTAGAGCGCGACACCCAGAGCTGGAGCCGCCGCCGCGACAGCGCCAGAGCGCAGCTATCAACGCTTGATCAGCGCACCGCCGAAGTTCAGGCGCAGCTGGAAACCGCGAGCGAAACACCCGATGGCTTTGCCGCTCGCCGCGCGCAGCTCGACGATCAGATCGAGACGGCGAAGATCGAACACAAGGCGGCAGGCGACAGCTTCAATGTGGCCCAGACCAGTCTGCGCGAGGCCGACAAGACTCTGCGACTGGCCAGCGAGACACTCTCGAATGCACGGATCGAGCTGACCCGGATCGAAGAGCGCGTCAAAGGCTTTATCGCCCAGCGCCAGCAGATCGAACGCCAGATTGAAGAAACGCTGGATATCCCGGCTTCCAGAACGCTGGAAGCCTCAGGGATCAAGGCTGAAGAATCGCTGCCGACCGAAGCGGCAACCGAGCAGAAGGTTGATCGGCTCAAGGCCGAGCGCGAGCGCCTGGGCGGAGTCAATTTGTCGGCCGAAAAGGAAGCCATCGAGGTTCAGGAAAAGCTCGACCTGATGGTCAACGACAAGAACGATCTGATCGAGGCCATCGCCAAGCTGCGCACCGGCATTTCCTCGCTCAACCGCGAGGGCCGCGCCCGGCTTAACGAGGCCTTCGTCAAGGTCAACGAACATTTCCAGGAGCTGTTCACCACGCTGTTTGGCGGCGGCACGGCCGAGCTGACCTTTGTCGAAAGCGACGATCCGCTCGAGGCGGGCCTGGAAATCATCGCCCGGCCACCCGGCAAGAAGCCCCAGACCATGACGCTGCTCTCGGGTGGCGAGCAGGCCCTGACCGCGATGAGCCTGATCTTTGCAGTGTTTTTGACCAATCCGGCGCCGATCTGCGTGCTCGACGAAGTCGATGCGCCGCTTGATGACGCCAATGTCGAACGGTTCTGCAATCTGCTCGACTCCATGCGCCAGCGTACCAATACGCGCTTCATGGTCATCACCCACAATCCGATCACCATGAGCCGCGTTGATCGCCTGTTCGGCGTCACCATGGCCGAACGCGGGGTCAGCCAGCTTGTCTCAGTCGACCTGACCACAGCCGAGACGTTTCTCGAAGTGGGATGAAGCTCCTCGGGCCCGCTACTGCTGCGGTTCCAACGACTTGAGATAGGCGATGATCGCCGACGCCTGTTCGGGGTCGAACTCGAATTGCGGCATTTCGGGGTGGGCGGTCACGATTCCCTCGACCAGCGCCTCGCTGAGAAACGACACATCATAGCGCAGGTGGAGTTCGCGAAAGCGCGGCGCGATGGCCAATGGACTGTTGCCCGTTGACTGTGTGGCATGACAATCGGCGCAATACATGCTCACCAGCGCCTGTCCCTCGGCAACGCGATCAATGTCCTGGGCGACAAGCGGACCAGTGCCGAGCAGCACGAACGTGGTGATCATTATGGCCTTGGGCAGGATCATTGCAGTCTCCGGGATCAAAGCAGCATCAAGACCGACAGGACGTCGGACACGAGGCGCTATCGATCAACTCTATGCTCATGCAGGATCGGCGCATTGATTGGGATCAACTGGTGACGCAGCGCGGACCTTGTGAGGGCTTGGCCCCACGCACCCAAACGCCCCTTTAGTCCCCACCATGTGATCGGACACGCCAAGCACTGTGCCCACCGTCAAAACGAGGACCGCTTATGGTGTCCGCATGCCCGCTGGCAGTCGAGAATCCCCTGTCCCTCGCCCTGACTTCGCCACGTTCAAGGGTGGACAGCATGCCGCACCCCCGCGTCACGTCTTTTTCACCTGCAATAACAACAGCTTACAGTCGGTAAGGTTATCTTGACACTCTCGGACCCCACTACTATGTTGCGCGCGACTTAAAAGGGCGTCCCGAAAACAGCGGGGCACGGCCGACCGAGGAGTGAGCGGATGGCAAAACCGCAAGACACCAAAGGTCAGTCCGACAGCGCCCAAGGGGTGACGCACGATCTTGCATCGCGCATTGCCCTGGCCAAGCGGGATCGCGCCATCGAGGACAACAGAGCCTCGGCTGAAGCATCCCCGGAGATGAGCGGTATGGCGCGCGGCATGCGCATCGGTACCGAGTTCATCGCCGCGATCCTGGTGGGTGCCGTATTCGGTTACCTCATCGATCTTGGCCTGGGGACCAGCCCCTGGGGTTTGCTCATCATGTTGTTGGTGGGCTTCGCCGCTGGAATACTCAATGTCACCCGCGTGGTGGCGCAAATGAATGCCGCATCGCCTGCCCCGGCTGGGTCCGATATGGGACCTGACGAGACAGACGAAGATGATAACGATGACGCTTAGAGGGCTCTATCTTGGCCGGTACTGATCCGATCCACCAATTCGTCATCGAGGACATGTTCCCGCTGTTTACCGTTGGCGGTGACGGCACCGAGGGTTCTGGCCTCAATTTCGCTTTCACCAATTCGGCGCTGTTCATGGTCGCAACCGTTGCGATCATTGCTCTGTATCTGATCCTGTCGACCGGATCGAAGAGTGTGGTGCCAAATCGGGCGCAGCTTCTCAGCGAGCTGGTCTATGGCTTCGTGGCCAATATGGTGCGAAGCGCCGCCGGCACCGCCGGCATGACCTTCTTCCCGCTGGTGTTCAGCCTGTTCACCTTCATCTTCGTGGCCAACATGCTCGGCATGGTGCCGTATTTCTTCACCGTGACCAGCCACATCATCGTCACCTTCGCGCTGTCGATGCTGGTATTCCTGACCGTGGTGATCTACGGCTTCGCCAAGAACGGCCCGAAATTCCTCAAGCTGTTCGTGCCTTCAGGCGTGCCCGGCTACATTCTCCCCATCGTGGCGCCAATCGAGTTCATCTCGTTCATGAGCCGCCCGATCTCGCTTTCCGTGCGTCTGTTCGGCAATATCCTTGCCGGTCACATCACGCTCAAAGTCTTCACCGGTTTCATCGTCACCATGAGTAGCCTGGGTTTCCTGGGTATTCTGGGGTCGGCGCTGCCGCTGATCATGGCCGTTGCGCTCACCGGCCTTGAGTTTCTCGTCGGTGCTGTTCAGGCTTACGTTTTCGCTGTCCTGACCTGCATGTATCTCAACGACGCGATCCACCCATCTCACTAACTACCAGTCACGGCGGGCTGTTCCGCCAGAACCCCCGCTTAAAAGTCGCTTGAAAGGACTATTATAATGGAAGCTGAAGCCGCAAAGTACATCGGTGCCGGTATTGCTTGTTTCGGTATGGCTGGCGCCGCCATCGGCGTTGCCAACATCTTCGGCAACTTCCTGTCGGGCGCCCTGCGCAACCCGTCGGCTGCTCCGAGCCAGTTCTCGAACCTGATCTTCGGCTTCGCCGTGACCGAAGCTCTGGGCATCTTCTCGTTCCTGGTTGCCCTGATCCTGCTGTTCGTCGTCTAAGACGCTACGCTGCGATCACGATCTTCCGCAGCCGGGCTCGGTCCGGCTGCGCGCTATTCTCCGGCGTGATGCCGGCTGACCGGATTTAACGGGACCTCACCTGATGGTAACGCAAGCTTACGCCGAAGAAGCGGCTGTACCGGCCGAAGGGCAAGTCGACGCGCATGGCGCCACCGACGCAACCCACGCCGACCCCACCGCTGATACTCATGCCACGACCGAAGCCCATGGTGGCGAGCATGATTCGGGCGTGTTCCCGCCCTTTGACCCAGCAACATTCCCATCGCAGCTGCTCTGGCTCGCCATTACCTTTGGTGCGCTCTACCTGCTGATGAGCAAGATTGCCCTGCCCCGCATTGGCGGCATTCTGGAAAACCGCAAGGCGATCATGGATGCCGATCTGGCAGCCGCCGACGCCTCGCGTCAGAAGACCGATGCAGCGATTGCCGCTTATGAAGCCGCTCTTGCTGCAGCCAAGGCCAAGGCTCAGGGCATTGCCAATGAGAGCCGCGAGGCAATCCAGGCTGATCTGGCTGCCAAGCGTGGCGCTGTCGAAGCTGATTTGACCTCCAAGGTCGCGGCCGCTGAGACCCGCATCGCAGCCACCAAGGCTGAGGCGCTGACTCACGTCGATGAAATCGCCACCGAAACTGCCCAGACCGTCGTGACCCAGCTGGTCGGCGATGTGTCGGCTGACAGCGTTCGCGCTGCGGTCGCCAAGGCCAAGGAGTAAGCGAGATGGAATTCGACAATAGCTTCTACGCTCTTGTAGCGCTGGTCATCTTCCTGGGTCTGGCGATGTATTTCGGCATTCCCAAGATCATCGGCGCCATGCTGGACAAGCAGATCCAGAAGATCGCCGACGATCTGGCCGAAGCCAAGAAGCTGCGCGAAGAAGCCGCTGCCCTGCTCGTTGAATATGAGCAGAAGCGTGTGGCTGCAGAAGGCGAAGCCGAAGGCATCATCGCCGCTGCCAAGGAAGAGGCGACCCGCCTCACCGCCGAGGCACAGGCATCGCTGGCTGATCTGGTCGCCCGTCGCACCAAGTCGGTGGAAGACAAGATCGCTCAGGCGGAAGCTCAGGCTGTCGCTGAAGTGCGTGCGCGCTCGGCTGACGTCGCCATCGAGGCAGCCCGTCTGGTGCTGACCGACGAGATGAACCGCAAGGGCGGTGAAGTCGTCGACAAGGCCATCGCCGATGTGGGCAATCGCCTGAACTAGGGGTTGGCGAGTTCAAGATTCGAAGGCGGGCAGCAATGCCCGCCTTTTTTGTTTGGCTGGGCCCCTTGGTGCCTCCCCTGACAGTGCAGGTTGGCAGGCAGGCAGCACAAATCACTGTACCCATGCACCGGGCGCGATTGACGCCCCGCGGAATCTCAACCATGGTGAAATCACTGCGGGAGAGACTGGTTTTTCTCCAGCGCCGAAGGAGCAACCGCCCCGGAAACTCTCAGGCCAAAGGACCGCAGGACGCTACAACTCTGGAAAGCGGATCGGCATATTGCCGGGTCCCACCGAAGGAGCAACCGGCGCTCAGCCGGGAAATCTCTCAGGTGATCAGGACAGAGGGGGCACGGAGCTCGCCGCAAGGTGAGTGCAATCGTGTCACCGAGTTCATATCCGGAAAGAGTTGATGGCCCAAACCACAGCCCAAGACCTCAAGACCACCCCATTGTTCGAGCGTCACAATGATGCTGGCGGCCGCATGGTCGAGTTCGGGGGCTACAGCCTTCCCGTACAATACCCCGCCGGCATCATGGCCGAGCACAGATGGACCCGCGAAGCCGCCGGCCTGTTTGATGTTTCCCATATGGGTCCCAGCTTTTTGCGCCTGAGCAGTCCCAGCGGCGACGCCGAGGCCGATCATGCCGCGATTGCCGCCATTATCGAACCGCTGATCTGTGGCGACATTGCCGGGCTCAAGCCCGGCCAGATCCGCTACACCCTGCTGCTCAATGAAACCGGCGGCGCCATTGACGATCTGATGGTGGCCCGCTCTGCCACCACGGCGGGCGAGCTTTATATTGTGGTCAATGCCGGCACCAAGGAGGGCGATTTCGCCCGTATCGCAGCCGCTGCCGGGGACCGCGCCGAACTGGTGCGCGCCGATGACGGTGCGTTGATGGCGCTGCAGGGCCCGCAGGCTGTTGCAGTTGCTGCGGTCTTGCTGCCCGGCGTGGCTGAACTGGGCTTCATGCAATACACCCCCATCGAGTGGCAGGGCGCCATCCTGATGGTCGCGCGCGCTGGCTATACCGGCGAAGACGGCGTTGAAATTCTGTGTCCAGCCGACAAGGCACACGCGCTGTGGGACACGCTTCTGGCCGATGAACGCGTCAGGCCAGTTGGCCTTGGCGCCCGCGACAGCCTGCGTCTGGAAGCCGGTCTGCCGCTCTATGGCCACGACCTGAACGAAACCGTTTCTCCGGTTGAAGCCGGTCTTGGTTTTGCCGTTTCCAAGCGTCGCCGCGAGGCCGCTGATTTTCCCGGCGCCAAGCGCATCCTGGCTGAACGCGAAAACGGCCCGAGCCGCATCCGTGTCGGCTTGATCGTGGCCGGCGCCCCGGCCCGCGAAGGCGCCGAAATACTCGACGCATCCGGCACGGCGATTGGCGTGGTCACCAGCGGCGGTTTCGCGCCCTCGCTGGGCAAGGCCATCGCTCTGGGATTTGTGCCGCCCAGCCATGCCGAGATCGGCAACACGCTGCAGGTCAGCGTGCGCGGCCGTGCCCAATCTGCCGAAGTGGTGGCGACGCCCTTCGTGCCTCATCGTTATTTCCGCAAGCCCAAAGCCAGTTGAGGGATCGCTCATGACCACCAAGTTCACCCCTGATCACGAATATATCCGCGTCGAGGGCGCTACCGGCGTTGTGGGGATCACCCCCTACGCTCAGGAAGCGCTGGGCGATATCGTCTTTGTAGAGCTGCCCAGCGTCGGCAAGGTGCTCAAGAAGGGCGACGAAGCTGCTGTTGTTGAATCTGTCAAAGCCGCTTCGGAAATCTATGCCCCGGTCGCGGGCACCGTCACCGAAGTCAACGAAGCGCTGTCGGGCGAACCCGGCCTGATCAACACCGATCCCGAAGCGGGCGGCTGGATTTACAAGATCGCCATCGCCGATGCCGGCGAGCTCGACGCCCTGCTTGATGATGCGGCCTATGCCGATTTGACGAAGTAACGGACACTCATGCGCTACCTCCCCCATTCCGAAGCCGAACGCACCGAGATGCTTGGCGTCATCGGTGCAGCCAATGTCGATGCCCTGTTCAGCGCCGTCCCCGAGGGCGCGCTCAAGAGCTTTGATCTCGGCCTGCCAGCCCACAGCCCAGAATTTCTGGTCGAAGCCCATATGCGGGCTCTGGCCGGGCAGAACCATGCCGGGTCCGATGGTCCGTTCTTTGTTGGTGCCGGCGCCTATCGCCACCATGTGCCAGCCACGGTCGATCATCTGATCCAGCGTTCGGAATGGCTGACCGCCTACACGCCCTATCAGCCGGAGATCTCGCAGGGCACCCTGCAGATGCTGTTTGAATTCCAGACCCAGGTGGCCAAGCTCACCGGCATGGATGTGGCAAACGCATCGCTTTATGACGGCTCCACCGGCACCGCTGAGGCCGTGCTGATGGCCCGCCGCCTGACCAAGCGCAACAAGATCGTGCTCTCGGGCGGTCTGCACCCGCATTATCGCGACGTCGTCCGCGCCTATCTCAAGGACGATGGCGATCTCGAATGCCTGTCGGCATCGCCTGAAGGTCAGGGCGACATCCTCGATCATATCGATGAGCAGACCGCGGCCATTGTCGTGCAGACGCCCGATTTTTATGGCCATCTGCGCAATATCAAGACCGCTGCCGATGCGGCACACGCCAAGGGCGCGCTGCTGATCGTGGTGATCACCGAGATTGTCTCGCTGGGCCTGCTTGAAGCTCCCGGCGCGCTGGGTGCCGATATCGTGGTGGCCGAAGGCCAGTCGATCGGCAATGCGCTGAACTTTGGTGGCCCCTATCTGGGCCTGATGGCAACCCGCAAGGAGTTCATCCGCCAGATGCCCGGTCGTGTCTGTGGCGAAACCGTGGATGCCGAGGGACAGCGCGGCTTTGTGCTGACCCTGTCCACCCGCGAGCAGCATATCCGCCGCGAAAAGGCGACGAGCAATATCTGCACCAATTCGGGTCTGTGCGCACTTGCCTTCTCGATCCACATGGCGCTGCTGGGTGAAGCTGGATATGTCCGGCTCGCCCGCCTCAACCACGCCAATGCCTGCAAGCTGGCCGATGCGCTGGAAACCGTTCCCGGTGTCGAGGTTCTCAACAGCACCTTCTTCAATGAAATGACCATCCGTACCAGCCAGCCCGCTGCCGCGCTTATCGAGCGTCTGGCCAAGCGCGGCATTCTGGCCGGCGTGCCGGTCAGCCGCCTTGAGCCATCAGCTGTTGGTGTCGAAAAGCTGATCGTGCTGGCGGCGACCGAGTTGACCACTGATGGTGATATCGCCGCCCTGTGCAGCGCCCTGACGGAGGAACTGGCATGAGCATGAACAATCAGGGTCGCCCAACCGGTACGGGCACTTCGGGCTTTGCCTCCACATCGGGCTCATCCATGTTGCCCAATGAACCGCTGCTGTTCGAGATCGGCGATACCGAACACTCCGGCGTCGACCTGCCCGACGCCAAGATCAGCAATGCCCGCCTGGGCGGTTTTGAGCGCAAGCTTCCCCTTGATCTGGCTGGCCTCACCGAGCCCGAGGCAATGCGGCACTATGTCCGTCTCAGCCGCCTCAACCACTCGATCGATAGCGGCATGTATCCGCTGGGTTCGTGCACGATGAAGCACAATCCGCGCCTCAACGAAAAGATGGCCCGCCTCCCCGGCTTTGCCGATATTCATCCGCTGCAGCCGGTCTCGACCGTGCAGGGCGCGCTCGAACTGATGAACGAACTCAGCCACTGGCTGATGACGTTGACCAACACAGCTGCTGTCGCGCTGAGTCCCAAGGCTGGCGCCCATGGCGAATTGCTGGGCATGATGGCGATCAAGGCCGCGCAGGAAGCGGCCGGTCAGGGTCATCGCAAGATCGTGCTGGTGCCCGAAAGCGCCCACGGCACCAACCCGGCAACTGCCGCTTTTCTGGGCTATTCGGTCAAGGCTATCCCGGCCCGCACCGATGGCACCGTGGACGTGCAGGCGGTCAAGGATGCCCTTTCACCCGAAGTGGCGGCAATCATGCTGACCAACCCCAATACCTGCGGCCTGTTCGAGCCTCAGGTAATCGAGATTGCCAAGGCGATCCACGATGCGGGAGCGTTCTTCTACTGCGATGGTGCCAATTTCAACGCCATTATGGGTGTGGTGCGTCCGGGCGATCTGGGTATCGACGCCATGCACATCAATCTGCACAAGACCTTCTCGACGCCGCATGGCGGCGGCGGCCCAGGTGCGGGTCCAGTGGTGCTGTCGGCGGCGCTGGCTCCCTTTGCGCCGGTGCCCTTCGTGCGCAAGGGCGATAAGGGCCTGGAGCTGGTCGAACACACCCAGACCGGCGCTCTGGGCCGCATCACCGCCTTCCAGGGCCAGATGGGCATGTATGTCCGCGCCCTGACCTATATGCTCAGCCATGGCGGCGACGGGCTGGCTCAGGCGGCAGAAGACGCAGTGCTCAACGCCAACTATATCAAGGCTCGCCTTGAGCATGTGTTCTCGGTGCCGTTCACCGATTACCCGACCATGCACGAGGCGCTGTTCGACGATAGCTTCCTGGATGGCACGGGCGTTACCACGCTCGATTTCGCCAAGGCGCTGATCGACGAGGGTTTCCACCCCATGACCATGTACTTCCCGCTGGTGGTGCATGGCGCGATGCTGATCGAGCCGACCGAAAGCGAATCCAAGCAGACGCTGGACCGCTTCTGTGACGTGATGGAAGAACTCGCGCTCGATGCCAAGGCTGGCAATTCCGAGCGTTTCACCGCAGCTCCGCTCAATGCCCCGCGCCGGCGCCTTGATGAGACCCGCGCTGCGCGCTCACCCATTCTGAAATGGGAACGGCCAGACGATCTGCCCCAGGCAGCCGAATGAGACAAAGGGCCCGTGGATCACTCCACGGGCCCTTTGTGTTCGAACTGGATTGTCGCGATCAGTTTCGGGTGTCGAAGCCGACCCAGATGGTGATGTCCTCGCCGCCCAGATAGGGGATGGCGACATTCTCGATCACCTTGACGAACTCGGCGGACCGGGCGGTCGCATCGATCGGCACGGCAATGGTGTATTTTTCCGAGAAGATGGCCTGCCCGTCGCGCTCGACGGCAAAGCGGATCGGAGCATTGACCGTTGTCTGCTTGCCCTGGGGGCCCAGCAGCACGCGGCCGGTAACACCCATATTGACGTTGATCAGGCCGTTCGACACCACGCAATTGCGCGTGCTCTCGTCGATCACGCCCTGATATTGCAGCGCGCGGGCGTCGCCTGTCTTGCCGCTACCATAGTAGAACATGGCTTCGCTGCCGGGGCGCACGCGGATCGGCGGGCACTGGCTGGCGATGGCTGGCAGGGCACTGCTCTGGGCCTGGGCGACCGCTGCAGGCGTCGCTGTGGCGTTTTGCAGGGTCTGTGTCTGGCTGGCGCTGCCGCCGCCAAACATGCTGCCCATCGAGCAGCCAGCCAGCAAGACTGCGGCGGAGGCGGCTGCGGACAGGCGCAGAGCCAGGGGCGTGAATGTGGTCATCAGCAAATCTCCTGGCGCGATATTAGCTGTTGGCGGCTTCAAGGGCCATCAGAATAGCAGGGGCACCGCTGGCGCCAACGCCTGGGCCATCTTCCACGAAGATATCCTGCACGACGCCGTCCCGGATCAGCATTGCTGAGCGTGCCAGGCGTGGGCCCATGCCGGCGGCCGTCAGGTCCAGTTCAAGACCAAAGGCCTTGGCCAGTGCACCATTGCCGTCAGCGATGAAATCGATCTGGCCCAGAGCGCCGGTGTTTTCCGCCCAAGCTTTCATGACGTGATGATCATTGACCGCTGCGCAGATAATGCGCTCGACGCCTGCCGCCTTGAGCTTGGGCTGGTTGGCCAGAAAGCCGGGCAGATGATTGACGTGGCACGTCGGGGTGAAGGCGCCGGGCACGGTGAACAGAACCGTCACCCCCTGCCCCATCACTGCGTCGGTGGTGGTGTCGGAGATGCCGTCGGCATTGACGAGTTTGGTCGGCACGGACGGTAGCTTGCTGCCGCGTTCAATCATATTCGGTAGACCTTATGACTATGGCTGCCAGCAGCAGCGCTTCACCACGCTCAATTGCTTCCGGAATAAGGGGCTTTGCCGGCCCAGACAAGGCCTTGGAGGGGTTTCCCCGTGCCGTGTCTAGTCTGCCAGTTCGACAGCGACCGAGCGCTCGATCTCGAAGGCGCCCATGTCGGTCATAAACGTCAGTTCGACGCGCTGATCACCCAGATCAGTATGATCGGCCTCCCCTAAAACCGGGATCAGCACTAGGTTCGGTTCCGGGCTTTTTTGCGGCGCGCCAAACAGCGGTTCACCGCTGGCCGTAGCGGCAATCAACGAGCCGGGATCAAGCGCAGGATCGCTGATCGGAATTTCAAGCATATTGGTGCGCGCGTCGAACACCACGTCACCGATGGGCTGGGCGTAGTCGTCCCAATCGATGGGCGACATGGCCAGCGCCTGCCGCAACCGCAGACCGTTAGCGCGATCGGGGCTGCCATCATCAAGCGCCAAGGAGAACTGCGCCTGAGCCGGGACGCAAATATCGGAGCAGATCCCCAGAATGGCCGAGAGGTCCACCTGAGTGGCACCGGGTGCCAGCGCCACATCAATGGGCAGCACGGTGGGGCCGAAATAGACATAGTCCAGATAGCCACCGGTCATATCCAGCGTCGGATAAGGCCAGAGGATTTCGTGCCCAAGTACCCCGTCTGTCGCGCCGAAATCCAGTTCAGTCGGCAGTCCACTCTCGCCCGGCACACGCCAATAGGTCTTGGTGTCGGCAGGCATGTCGATTTCGATGCCCATCAGGGTGTGGCCACTCGGCTTGATCTGGCCTGTGCTGATCAGCCGAATCTTGACCCCGGGGGCCACCTCCTGCCACGGCGTTTCGCCCGCAATGGCAGGCAGCACTAAAACGGACAATGCAAACGACAGGATAATTGGACGCATGGGATGGATTTAGCGCAGTCCTGTGTGAAGAAACAGCTAGGACGCCATCAGGCCTTCGTGAAGACCAGCAGGCTCATTCGTTCACCGGCAACTTGGCAGTGCCACAATGGACCCCTACAATGGGGTTATGAAATCTCTTGAAGGACAATTCCTCGTCGCCATGCCGGACATGGATGATGAACGCTTTGCAGAAAGCGTCATCCTGCTGGTCGGCCATGGCGAAGAGGGCGCAATGGGGCTGGTGGTCAACCACGAACTGGCCAATCTGCGCTTTGCTGACATTATCGACGAGCTTGATCTGGGTGAGGCGGATAATCTCATCAAGGTTCCCGACGCCATCCGCGATCGCGCCGTGATGCGCGGCGGTCCGGTCGAAAAGGGGCGCGGTTTCGTGCTGCACTCTTCGGACTATGAAAGCGGCAATACCTATCCTGTTGCAGGCGGGGTCAGCCTGACGGCCACGCTGGACGTGCTCAAGGCCGTCGCCTTCGGCCCCAAGCCGACATCGTCGCTATTCGCTCTGGGCTGTTGCGGCTGGAGCCCTGGCCAGTTGGAAGACGAGTTGGCCAATAATGGCTGGCTCACCGTGCCCTTCTCACGCGCCCTGCTGTTCGAGACACCCGTAGAAGACCGCTATGAGGCTGCGCTGGCGAGCCTGAACGACAATATCAACCGGGCCACGCTGAGCCCGGATGCCGGTCACGCCTAGCGACCAAGCTGAGCGGCGAGCTTCTTGCCAAATTCGGGACCTGTCATTGCCGCGCCAAAGGCATAGCCCTGGGCATAGCGACAGTTCAGGGTCCGCAGGCGGTCCAGTTCCTCAGGCGTCTCGACGCCTTCGGCAATCACCATCAGATCAAGATCGCTGGCCAGGGTAACAACCGATTTGATGATCGGACCCTGGGTATGGGCGATGCCATTGCCTTCGCTGATCTTCACGAAGGGCTGCGGGATCTTGATGGTGTCAAATGGGAAGCGGTGCAGATAGCTCAGCGAGGAGTGCCCGGTGCCGAAATCATCGAGCGCCAGACCAAGTCCCAGATTGCGCAGCGCCTGCAGCATATAGGCGGAGTGCTCGGGATTGGTCATCACCTGGCTCTCGGTAATCTCGAGCTTGAGGTGATGGGCCAGTTCCTTGTCCTGGCTGACCAGACTGCGCATGTCATTGAGCAGCGTCTCGGTCGCCAGCTGGCTGGGTGACAGATTGACCGAGATGAAGAAATCCTCGGGCAGACCGAAGGCAATCATCCAGTCCTTGGCCTGGGCAGCAGCCTGTTCAAAGGCCAGACGTCCCAGCTTTTCGATCTGCCCCGAGCGTTCGGCCAGTGGCACGAATTCATCGGGATTGACCACGCCACGGGTGGGGTGGGTCCAGCGCATCAGCGCTTCGGCACCAACCATCTGGTTGGTCTGAATGTCCATTACAGGCTGGAACTGCACATGCAGTTCGCCTTGTTTCATGCCGCGCTCGAGGTCTTCCTCGCTGGCACGGTTATAGGCGGCAATCGAGCGCGCTGAAGCGCGGTAGGCCTCGATGCGGTCGCCACCCAGCCGCTTGGCATAATACATGGCCAACTCGGCATCGCGCAGCACATCGGCCGCCTCGGCCGGGTTGCTGTCATAGATCGTCACGCCAATTGAAGCTGTCAGCGTCAGGTCGCGATCACCGAAATTGAACGGGGCCTTGAGCGCCTTGCGGATTTGCTCGGCTGTCTCGGCAATCTTGCCCGCGGCCTGCTCGGACGCCAGGATCACCGCGAACTGGTCGCCGGTCACCCGTGCGACGGTGTCGAGCGGCCGCATGATGCGCGAGATGCGGCGCGAAATGGCCAGCAGAACCGAGTCAGAGGCCGCGTGGCCAATGCGCTCTTCAAGCTCCATGAAACGGTCGATATCGATCAGGAAGACGGCCGGCTTGGTGCCGCCGGGAGTACGGGCACGCACCAGTGCACGCTCGAGACGATCCAGGAACAGCTGACGATTGGGCAAACCCGTCAGGCTGTCATGGACGGCGTCATGCAACAGACGCTCGCGCGAGGCGCGGTCCTCGGTGACATCCTGCAATGTGCCCACGATGCGGTTGACCTGACCATCACCGCCCAGCACCGGCTTTACCCGCATGCGGAAAGCCCGGTAATTGCCGTCATGGCCAGCAATGCGCATATCGGCGGAGACCTTGCCGCGGCGCAGTTCGACCAGTGTGTCGAACGCGGTGCGGAAGCGATCACGATCATCGGGATGCACGCGATCAAGCCACAGCTTGATGGCGCCCCGCAACGAACCGCGCTTTTCGCCCAGACGCACTGCCAGTTCGTCGCTGACCGCCACGCGATCACGCTCGATATTCCAGTCGAAGACAAAATCGCCCGAGCCGGTCAGCGCCAGCGCACGGCGCTCGACTTCGGACAGCGTGCCAATGGTCACCTGACCTTCAGAGAAGGCATGCTGCACTGCCGTAAAGCCGAGCAGCATGACAATCAGCACCAGACCACCACCCACGGCAGGCTGGGCCACATCATTGGACACCTGACCGGACACCACGAGCCAGGAATAGAACAGCCAGGCAATCAGGATGATCCAGGTAGGCACCAGCAGCACGGCGCGGTCATAGCCGCGCAGCGCCAGCAGCAGGATCAGGAAGAAGCCCGACAGACCGAGCAGGGCCAGCACCAGCCGGGAAATGGTCGAGGCGATGGCAGGCTCAAAGAAGGCAAAGCCGAACAACGCCAGAAACAGCGCGGCCAGTCCAAGCGCCAGATGCACAAAGCGCAGATGCCAGCGATGCAGGTTGAGATAGATGAACAGGAACCCGGCCAGCGTCGTGGCGATACCCGCCTCGGCTGCAGCCCGTAGCGGCGGCACACCCGAAGCCGACAGACCCAGCAGGCGGCCCAGCACGCCAAAATCGATCAACAGATAGGTCAGCACAGCCCAGGCCACGGCTGCGGTGGCCGGGAACACGCCACGGCCCTTGACCACAAACATGATGGTCAGGAACACGGCGGCGAGCGAGGCAACGCCGAGCACCACGCCTCGGAACAGGGTGAAGGAGTTGACGTAGTCGCGATAGGCGTTTGGTTGCCAGATATAGAGTTCGGGCAGGTCCTCGCCCGTCAGTTCGGCCACGAAGGTCACCGTCGCTCCCGGGTCGAGCGTGACCTCAAAGACGTCGGCCTCAGAATCACTGAGACGAACCGGCCGGATACCCGCACTTGGTGTCAGGGCGGTGATGCGATCGCTGCCCAGATCTGGCTGCAGGATCCCTGAACCGGGCAGCCGATAGAACGGCGCAACCAACAGGCGCTCGATCTGCTGATCGCTGTCATTGCGCAGGGCGAAGAGCGCGAATCCGGGGTCGGTGCCCTTTTCAGACGCCAGCACCTCAATGCGGCGGATAATGCCGTCAGCACCGGGCGCGGTGGACAATTGCACGCGACCGCCATCACCGGGCCGGATTTCCAGCACGTCAGACAAATTGACCGCGTTGACATCATCGGGGACCGAGATGACTTCGAGAGCTAGGGCGGGAGCGAGGGATGCCAGCGCGAACGCAAGACACATCGCGAGTGCATAAAAGTGACGCATCAAGGGCGACTATATCCTGCGGTAGGCTTCATTGTGGCATCGATCCAGACAAGCCACAGAAATCGGCTATGAGCGGAAACGGCATCCTCTTGAGGGGAGCGTCCTTTGGTAGCGGGGATTGACGCAAGCGACAAGGTTGCAGAACTGTGATGAAATAGCCACACACCTAGATGGCCCGGCTGACAAAGTGCGCCAATTCATAGCGCTCCTTGGTCAGTCCGAACATCACATGGTCTTCCCAGCGACCATTGATCTGCAAATATTTCTCGGCAAAACCCTCTTCGACGAAGCCATTTTTTTCCAGCACCCGGCGCGAGGGCGTATTGCCCGGCAAAAACGCGGCGTGGATGCGGTGCAGATCAAGGGTCTCAAACACGAAGGGCAGACAGGTGGCCACGGCTTCGGTCATCAATCCCTTGCCAGCATATTGCTGACCCATCCAATAGCCCAGATTGACGAACTGGGCCGCCCGGCGGCGGACATTGGACAGGGTAATGCCGCCAACCAGCCGCTCCTTATTGCCATCGGGCTGGAAAATGAACAGCGAATAGTCGGTCCCCTCCTCGGCCTCCTGGCGCGCGCGCTTGACGCGGGTAACAAAGATCCGGCGGGCCAGATCAGCCTCGGTCCAGCGCGGCTCGAAGGGTCGCAGGAATTCGCGGCTTTCGCGGCGCAGCGTGTACCATTGCTGATAGTCTGAAAGCTGCGGCAAGCGCAGCAGGGTGTTCTCACTGCGCAGCGTAATCAGGGATGTCGGCGAGGACCAGGGCCAGAGCACCGCTGTGGCTCCTAGCGCCGAAGATGATCGCCAATGGCCTGAACATCAGCCAGGTTTCCAATGGGGCCGATGCCGGCCACTGTCGGATTGCCCTGGGTGAAGATCTGCTCGGCAATATCCTGCACGCGCTGGGCGGTGATGGCGTTGATGCGATCAACCGTCTCCATCATCGGAATGGGACGCCCCCACAGGATTTGCTGGCGGGCCAGCTGGCCGGCACGGGCCGAGGGGCTTTCGAGCGACATCAGCAGACCGGCTCTGATCTGGTTGCGCACCCGGACAACTTCCTCTTCGGTGATGTTTTCGGTGGCGCGCTTGAGCTCGTCGAGCACAACCGGCACCAGATCGGCAACCTCGTCTTCGCCAGTGGCTGCAGCAACGCCAAAGACACCACTATCGGCGAAGGCCCAGTGGAAGGAATAGACCGAGTAGCACAGGCCGCGCTTCTCACGCACTTCCTGGAACAGGCGCGAGCTCATGCCACCCCCCAGGATCGAGGCCAGCACCTGGGCTGCGTAGAAGCCATCGGCATTATAGGCCCGGCCCTCAAAGCCGACCACGATATGGGCCTGTTCATGATCGGAGACCAGCCGTTCCTGACCACCCTGATACTCAGCGCGCTGCGGCGCCGGTGCACCATTGGGCTTGAGATCGGCAAAGCGCTCGCGCGCCACATCGACCAGTCCCTCATGGCTGACATTGCCCGCCGCAGCCAGCACCATATGGTCGCCCACATAGTTGCGGTTCATATATTTGCGGATGGTGTCGGGATTGAACTCGCGCACCGAATCCACCGTGCCCAGAATAGTCCGGCCAATAGGCTGGCTGGGGAAAGCGGCTTCCTGAAACAGGTCGAACACCTGATCGTCTGGATTGTCGCGCGCCGCGCCAATCTCCTGCACGATGACCTGCTTTTCGCGGGTCAATTCGTCTTCATCAAACAGCGAGTTCTGCAGGATATCGGCGAGAATATCAGCGCCGAGAACCACGTCTTCCTTGAGCACGCGGGCAAAATAGCCGGTGTGTTCGATGGAGGTGGCGGCGTTCAGGTCGCCGCCGACGTTTTCGATGGCCTCGGCAATCTCCAGCGCGGTGCGCGAGGTGGTGCCCTTGAACGCCATGTGTTCGAGCAGATGGGAGATACCATGCTCGGTCTTGCGCTCGGAGCGCGCACCCGCCTTGACCCAGACCCCCAGCGAGGCGCTTTCAAGATGCGACATGTGGTCGGTCAGGACCACCATGCCATTGTCCAGGGTCGTCGATTGTACGCTCACTAGAGATTCTCCTCAGGCCCAGCGATCGAGTGACCGCTGGTCCCTCTTGTCGCTAGGCAGCGCGCGTGCGCGCTGAGATGAAATCTTCGACCGCTTGCTGGTCGTTGGCAAGGACGCTGAGGCGTTCCTCACGATCATAGAGGTCAGCCAGCCAGGCTGGCAGCGCCGGATCGATGCCTGATGCATCCTTGACGGCTGCAGGAAATTTCGCCGGATGGGCTGTGGCCAGCGTGACCATCGGAATGGCGCCAAGGTTCTGCTGGGCCACATGCACACCCACGGCGGTGTGGGGATCAAGCAGATAGTCGGCGGCCTTGAGGGTGTTGGCGATGGTGGCCCTGGTGGTGGCCTCGTCGGTGGTCGCTGCGTCAAAGCCGCGACGGATCGCGCTGAGGGCATTTTCGGGCACGGCAAAGCCACCTGACTGCTTGAGACCGTCCATCATGCGCACCACGGCACCGGCATCGCGCCCAGCGCCTTCAAACAGCAGACGCTCGAAGTTCGAGGATATCTGGATGTCCATTGAGGGGCTGATAGTGGGCGCCACGCCGGCCATTTCATAGCGACCGGTTTCCATGGTGCGACGCAGGATGTCATTGGCATTGGTGGCAATGATCAGCTTGTCGATCGGCAGGCCCATGGCCTTGGCGCAATAGCCGGCAAAGATGTCGCCAAAATTACCCGTCGGTACGGTGAAACTGACGGGCCGGTGCGGCGAGCCGAGCGACACGGCCGCCGTGAAATAATAGACGATCTGGGCGACGATGCGGCCCCAATTGATCGAGTTGACGCCGGACAGGCGCACCCGGTCCCGGAAATTGTGGTTGTTGAACATCGCCTTGACGATGTTCTGGCAGTCATCAAACGTACCATCAAGCGCAATATTGTGGACATTGGCGTCCAGCACGGTGGTCATCTGCAGGCGCTGCACCGGCGAGGTGCGCCCCTGGGGATGCAGGATGAAGATATCGGTGGTGTCGCGGCCACGGAAAGCTTCGATGGCAGCCGAACCGGTATCACCTGAAGTCGCGCCGACAATGGTGGCCTTGAGCCCGCGCTCAGCCAGGATATGGTCCATCACCCGGCTGAGAAACTGCATGGCGACGTCCTTGAACGCCAGGGTGGGCCCATGAAAAAGTTCGAGCACGAAGTGGCCCGGCGCCAGCTCGACCAGCGGCGCCACCGAGGGGTGCCGGAACACGCCGTACGAATCATCAATGATCTGCTTGAGCTTGGCTGGCGCGATCTCGTCGCCGACGAAGCGGCTGATCACGGCGTAAGCGACATCCGCATAGGGTTTGCCCGCAAAACCGGCAATTTCAGCGGTGCTGAGCTGGGGCCAGGACTGCGGCACATAGAGCCCGCCATCAGAAGCAAGGCCAGCGAGAACTGCGTCAGAGAAGCCGAGCACGGGTGCCTGACCGCGCGTTGAAACAAACTGCATTGGGGGGAAGCGCCCTTTTAGAATTGTTGCAACCTAGTGAAACCGCGGCTGAACCGCAAGTTCACCAACTCAGCTCTTGCGTGCCGCGCGCTGCCGCGCCAGCCAGAAGCCCAACATAACCACAGCCACAATGGCGAAGCCAAACCAGGTATAGGCGTAGCCGAGGTGGTTGTTGGGGAATTCGATGACCGTCTCCCCGCCCTGGGGCAGCTCATTGGGCGCACCGGCAGGCAGATCGACATAGTATGGGGCGAACGGCGCCAGCGCAGGATCGACCATCTCGGCCAGTCGAACCGGATCGCGCACCCACTCCACCCTGTTGGAGGTGTCTGGCGCAGGCGTCATGAAGCCGGCCGTTTCGCCCGGCCGCAGCAGGCCGGTGATGGTCACCTGCGTGATATCGCTTTCGCTGTCGCTAACAGCGGCTTCCTGCAAGGCTTCTGGCACAAAGCCGCGATTGACGAATACCGTGCCGCCCTCGGCCAGCACGAAGGGTGTGACTACCCAATAGCCGGGTCCCGAGGCGGCGCCGCGGGCATTGGCGAGGCTGGTGAACACCGTCACCGTCTGGTTGTAGCGAAAGGCACCGGTCAGCGAGACCGGCCGGAAATTGAGTTCCGCCAGATCAAGCCCGGGCCATTGGGCAGCATTTGGTGCAGCGATCGGCGCGGCGTCGAGACGTTCATCGACCGCAACGATCAGCGCTTCCTTTTCGGCCAGCCGCTGCAATTGCCAGGTTCCCAGCCAGGTGCACACCACGGCCAGTGCCAGCATCAGCACCACAAAGGTGCCCGTCATCAGCGGGCCGAGGCGGCGTTGGGGGCTCATTGGTGACCCTCATGGGCGTCGTGTCGGAACTGCAGGGCTACCAGAACACCCTTGAAGGGCGGCAGCAGCGCCAGCGACAGCACAATGGTGGTTGGTATCCACAGCATCAGATGGACATAGGGTGCGGGGTTGAACACTGCGCCGACGACCAGTGCCAGCAGGATCACGATTGGGGCGACCAGGAAGATCACGAAGATGGCCGGGCCATCGCCGCTATCGGCAAAGGAGAGATCAAGCCCACAGACCGTGCAGCTTGGCGCAACCTTGAGATAGCCCTTGAACAACTTGCCTTCCCCACAGCGCGGGCAGCGGCAAAGCAGACCGGCAGTTATCGGCGATGGCTGGGTCAAAGCAGGCCTCCAAACAATTCGGGGCGCAGCTTGCTGCTGCGCCCCGTACATTCCGTCAGATTTCGTCTAGTGGTTCAGGGCCACGCCCCAGCTGCCCCAGACATAGACCGAGGCAAACAGAAACAGCCAGACCACGTCCACGAAGTGCCAGTACCAGGCAGCAAATTCGAAGCCGAGGTGACGCTCGGGGGTGAACTCCCCACGCTCGGCACGGATCAGGCAGATGGCCAGGAAGATGGTGCCGATCAGCACGTGGAAGCCATGGAAACCGGTGGCCATGAAGAAGGTTGCGCCATACATCGAGCCGGCAAACGAGAAGCCAGCTTCGGAGTATTCCAGTGCCTGCACAAAGGAGAACAGCACGCCCAGCGCAACGGTCAGAACCAGACCCCAGCGCAGACCCTTGCGATCGCCTTCGAGCAGAGCATGGTGCGCCCAGGTCACGGTGGTGCCCGAGGTAAGCAGGATCAGCGTGTTGAACAGTGGCAGGTGGAACGGATCGAACAGCTCGATGCCCATGGGTGGCCAGACACCACCGGTTGCGGCAACGCGGGCGTACTGCTCGACGTCGTCGAGGCGGAAGAAGCCGTCAAAATAGGCCCAGAACCACGCCACGAAGAACATCACTTCCGAGGCGATGAACAGCATCATACCGTAGCGGTGATGCATCTGCACGACGGGGGTGTGATCGACGCCGTTATTGGCTTCTTTGACCACATCTGCCCACCAGGCATACATGGTGTAGAGCACGCCAACTAGGCCGATGAAGAACACCCATGGGGTCCAGTTGTGCATCCAGAAGACGCCACCAATGGCAAGGATCAGTACGGAGACCGAGCCGACGAACGGCCACGGGCTCGGTTCGACCATGTGATAGTCGTGGTTCTTGGCAAGTCCAGCCATGGTCAGCTTCCCTCGTTGTCTGAAGCGTAGAAGGTATAAGAGAGCGTGATCTCTTTGATGGTGTCGAGCTCTTGGTTGTCGTCAAGCTCGGGGTCGATAAAGAACACAATCGGCATTTCGACGGTTTCGCCGGGCTGCAGCGTCTGCTCGGTGAAGCAGAAGCATTCGATCTTGTTGAAGTAGACGCCTGCCCGTTCGGGCGCGACGTTGAAAATGGCGTGGCCGGTAACCGGCTTGCTCGAATAGTTGGTAGCCACGAAATTGACCGTGTCGACGGCGCCGATCCTGTCGGTGATCGGCTTGGCCGGGGTCACTTTCCAGGCCAGATCGTTGGACACGTTGGAATCGAAGCGCACCTTCATTTCGCGGGCAATAATGCCCTTGGGCGTTTCGGTCGCGACCTGGGTCGTGCCGCCAAAGCCAGTGACCTGACAGAACAACTGGTAGAGCGGCACCGAAGCATAGGCCAGCCCCACCATGCCCGCAGCGATCACCAGCCCGCCCAGCGCGGTGCGCCGGTTGCGTGTGGTGGTGCGCGTCGCACTGTCATGATGGGTCAGATCAGCCATTACATAGCCCGATCAAACAGCGCTGGCCCCATCTTGACGATGGTCAGCGTGTAGAAGGTGATGGCGAACAACGCCAGCGCGATGGCCAAGGCAATCGAGCGACGGCGGCGGACCTTTGCACGCGCAGCAGCGACCTCGGGGGCCTCGATCTCGACAGCGCGAATTTCGTCGGGTGCACTCATGCCAATACCCCAAAACGCAGCAGCAGATTGTCGACCAGCAGGGCAAAGAACAGAACGAACAGATAGCCCAGCGAATAGTTGAACAGGGCGCGTGCCGATTTGCGCATGGCGACATCCTCGCCGGTGCGCAGCAGGCGCCAGGCAAAGAACAGGAAAGCAGCGCCCGTCACCACGGCAACAGCGGTATAGACCACGCCGGCAAAGCCCAGCACGGTTGGCAGCATGGCAGAAAGCGCCAGCAGGATGGTGTAGATGAAGATCTGCACCTTGGTGTGCGCCGCACCCTTGACGTTGGGCAGCATGGGAATGCCGGCCGCGCCGTAATCGCTTTGCTTGTAGAGCGCAAGCGCCCAGAAATGCGGCGGGGTCCACAGGAAGATGATCATGAACAGCGCGATGCTTTCAACGCTGATCGTGCCGGTTACCGCGGCCCAGCCCACCATGGGTGGAAAGGCACCGGCCGCGCCGCCAATCACGATGTTCTGTGGCGTCGATCGCTTGAGCCACATCGTGTAGACGACGGCATAAAAGAAGATGGTGAAGGCCAGCAGGCCGCCGGCAACCCAATTGGTCGCCAGACCCAGCAGGGCCACCGAAAACACCGAGAGCACGACGCCAAAGATCAGCGCTTCGCCGCCACTGATGCGACCGGCCGGAATGGGCCGGTTGACGGTGCGGCTCATGATGGCGTCGATATCGGCGTCATACCACATGTTGAGCGCGCCCGAGGCGCCTGCACCGATGGCGATGCAGACCACGGCGATGACACCAAGCAGCGGATTGATGCCACCGGGGGCAACAACCAGGCCAACAATGGCCGTAAACACTACCAGCTGCATGACATTAGGCTTGAGCAGCGCGAGGTAGTCCTCGACGCGTGCCTCGCCCGTCATGCCGGATAGATGTCTGGTGTCATCCATTAAAGCCACTGGCTTTGCTTTCCTTGGGGTCGTTGATCGGGCCGCGCGAACGCGGCCCGGATGCACTTAGTGCGCGTTGGTCGAGTCGATCTTGGGCAGCGTGGTGAACTGGTGGAACGGTGGAGGCGAGCTCAGCGTCCATTCCAGCGTGGTTGCACCAACACCCCAAGGGTTGTCACCCGCAGGACGCTTCTTCCGGCCTGCTTCCCATGTCGCATAGAAGAAGATGATCATGGCGACGAAGGTGATGTAGTAGCCGAACGAGGAGATGCGGTTGAAGAAGCCGAAGGCATCGGGATAGTCGATGTAACGGCGCGGCATACCGGCAAGGCCCAGGAAGTGCTGCGGGAAGAAGATCAGGTTCACGCCAACGAACATGGTCCAGAAGTGCGCGGCAGCCAGGGTCTCGTTGTACATGTAGCCGAACATCTTGGGGTACCAGTAGTACCAGCCAGCGAAGATCGAGAACACGGCACCGAGCGACAGCACGTAGTGGAAGTGAGCAACCACATAGTAGGTGTCGTGCAAGGCACGGTCAGCACCGGCATTGGCCAGCACCACACCGGTCACACCGCCGACGGTGAACAGGAAGATGAAGCCGATAGCCCAGAGCATTGGCGACTTGAAGGTGATCGAACCGCCCCACATGGTGGCGATCCAGGAGAAGATCTTCACGCCCGTAGGCACCGCGATGACCATGGTGGCCGCCACGAAGTAGCGCTGCACGTCCAGGCTCAGGCCTGTGGTGTACATATGGTGCGCCCACACCACGAAGCCGACAAAGCCAATGGCAACCATGGCGTAGGCCATGGCCATATAGCCGAAGATCGGCTTGCGGCTGAAGGTCGACACGATGTGGCTGACAATGCCGAAGCCAGGCAAAATCATGATGTACACTTCGGGATGACCGAAGAACCAGAACAGATGCTGGAACAGTACGGGATCGCCGCCCTCAGCAGGCTTGAAGAAGGCAGTGCCGAAATTGCGGTCGGTCAGCAGCATGGTGATGGCGCCGGCCAGCACTGGCAGAGCCAGCAGCAGCAGGAATGCGGTCACCAGAACCGACCAGGCAAACAGCGGCATCTTGTGCAGCGTCATGCCCGGAGCGCGCATATTGAAGATCGTGGTGATCAGGTTGATCGCGCCCAGAACCGAGCTGACGCCGGCAACGTGGAGCGAGAGAATGGCAAAGTCCATGGCCGGGCCGGGATGGCCGGTGGTGGACAGCGGCGGGTAGACGGTCCAGCCGCCACCAAAGCCCAGAGCGCCGGGGCCAGTGCCTTCAAAGAACAGGCTCATCAGCAGCAGGATGAACGCGGGTGGCAACAGCCAGAACGCGATGTTGTTGATGCGCGGAAACGCGGTATCGGGCGCGCCGATCATCAGCGGCGCGAAATAGTTGGCAAACCCGCCCATGGTGGCAGGCATGACCACGAAGAACACCATGATCAGCGCATGCGCGGTGGTGAACACGTTGTACATGTGCTTGCCAGCGTCGAGCGCCGCGGCACCCGACGCATCCATGCCATAGACCATGGCCGCAAGGCCGTGGAAAATCTGGATGCCGGGCTCCTGCAATTCCATGCGCATCACGCCGGAGAGCAGACCACCGATAATGCCGGTGAAGATTGCGAACACAAGGTACATCACGCCGATGTCCTTGTGGTTGGTCGAGTAGACCCAGCGACGCCAACCGGTCGGCGTGTGCGCGTCGTGTGCGCTATCGTGTCCGGTCGCGTGGGCTTCGAGGTGAGCGGTGTCGGTCATATTCGTTTATCCCCTGACCCGTGGTCTACTGCACTGCTGCAAGCGTTGCGTTGGCGGCGGTGTAGTCACCCCCCTCGAACGCAGTCATGTAAGCAGCGAATTCTTCTTTAGTGACGACGCGAATGGCGATCGGCATGAAGGCGTGGTCCTTGCCGCAAAGCTCGGAACACTGGCCATAGAAAATGCCGGTCTCGCGCGAGTTGAACCAGGTCTCATTGAGGCGACCGGGCACGGCGTCAATCTTGATGCCGAACGATGGGACGGCAAAGGCATGGATGACGCCGAGCGGATCAGCGGTCACCTGCATGCGCACCGTGGTATCGACTGGCACGACAAGCTCATTGTCCACAGCCAGAAGGCGCGGCTGGGCCGGCTTGGTGCCCAGACGATCTTCTTCATTGAGCATCAGCGAGGTGAACTCGATGTCCTGGTCGACATACTGGTAATCCCAGTACCACTGCTGGCCCGTTGCCTTGACGGTCAGCTCGGGTGCAGGCACCTCGACTTCGCCGAACGAGAAGATGTTGGAGCCGAGATATTTGCGCTCGCCATCGGGTGTGGTCAACTGATCGGACAGCACACCGAAGGACGGGATGGCGATGATGATCAGGATCACGATCGGCAGAACGGTCCAGACGATCTCAACCATGGTGTTGTGGGTGAAGCTGGCTGGTGTCGGGTTGCGCTTGGCATTGTAGCGGAAGGCGATCCACAGCAGCAGCGCCAGCACGAAGACGACGATCAGGCTGATGGTCCACATCAGAATGCCGTCGTGGAAACTCGTGATCGAGTCCATGATTGGCGTCACTGACCGCTGCAAATGGAACTGCCCTGGCAGTGGATGGCCGGCCGTATAGCCCGCTTCTTCCTGCGCGGCAGCCAGAGCCGGGGCCAGCGCCACTGCGGCAGCTGCGAAAGCGCCCATCTTTCTCAAGAACTGACCGATCACCATAAACCCCTGTATCGACTGCAATTGGCGCATCCGCACCGGGATTGAGTGGCATAACAGCGGCATAGATAACGCCGCCCCGACTCAACCTCGGAGCGAAAAACTCTTCCGGAGACCTAAATCATATTGAAAGGGGCAAGTCCATTGCGGCAACACTGTGTAATGCTGCGTCATATTGCGCGGCGCAGCGCCGGTTTCCGCCTCACCCCTGCCGCAGTTTGCCCGACATATCGTCAGCAAATCCGGGCTTTGGTTGACTTGCGGCATCGCGTAACGGAAACACTTGGAGCCTGAAGCGTGCGCACGATTCGGCAGGAGTATTAAGAGAGTGAAGCGGATTTTGAAGCGTCACCTGGCTGGCATTGGCCTGGCTGTTCTGGCAGTTGCCGCAGGCGGCAGCGCCGTTTTGGGCCAAGGCGTTGTTCGCGCCCAATATGGTGACTGGCAGATGAGCTGCGATACCCCACCGGGTGCCAGCTTTGAGCAATGCGCCATCATCCAGAATGTTCTGGCCGAAGATCAGCCCAATGTCGGTCTGTCCGTCATTATACTGCGCACCGCCGATCGCGAGGCCCGTCTGCTGCGTGTACTGGCACCACTGGGCGTGCTGCTGCCCAATGGTCTTGGCCTGAATGTGGACGGTCAGGACATGGGCCGGGTGGCCTTTGTGCGCTGCCTGCCCAATGGTTGCGTTGCCGAAGTGGTACTGGACGACGACCTGATCGAAACATTGTCCGATGGCAGCAGCGCGATCTTTGTGGTGTTCAAGACCCCCGAAGAGGGCATTGGCATTCCCGTGTCGCTTAACGGCCTCAAAGACGGCTTTGCGCAACTCCCTTGATCCGGAGCGCCACCAATGACTGAAGAACGCCGCGCGACCATTCGGCATCGCACCCTCAAGGGCGGCCGCGTTGTCACCAATGCGGGCTATTCCACCTATGACTGCACGGTGCGCAATCTGTCCGAGGCGGGTGCCCGGCTTCGGGTGGCCAGCATTGTCGGCATTCCCGATGAGTTTGAACTGGCCATGGATGACGGGCGCAAATACGCCTGCCACGTGGTTTGGCGCACCGAAGCCGAACTCGGCGTCAGCTTCAACGTAGCGTAAAAAAGCCGGACGAGTGCGAGGCACTGTCCGGCAAGTCATCAGGAAACGGGATCGGTGGCAAAACCGACCCGGGAGATGGCACGACGCTCGTAACTGCAATTCGTACCAACCTGGGAACATCGCCCGAACGTATCCGGGCGATGGAAACTTGATCGCGGCGCCTAGAGGCGTGCGTTGCGGGCGCGGGCAGCGCTGAGCACATGCGCCCCGGCAGGCTGCTTGCGGCTGAGAGCGGTGGTGATATCGTCGCGCGAGATACCGATATCGCTGAGGCGGTCGTGGTCGAGTTCAAGCAGGGCGTACAACGCATTCCGGCGGGTTCGTGCAGCTTTCGCCTTGGCGATCCAGCGCGTGAGCGCGACAAATGGATTGGGCGTGGCGGGCGCAAGTGACCGCTCGCCGGAGAGCGAGATAGCCATGATGTTCTCCAAACATGTGGTTGTGCCGAAGGGAGTTCGGCGGATCCGACACCGTGTGTTCTGGTGCCGATGATCAAGCAGTAGCGCTCTGGACAATTATTCGTCCAACAAATAGATTTCATCTAATTCATCAATTTGAGTTATGTGAGGGCAGGATGGCTGCGCCGCTTGATCTGGACCAGTTGCAGAGCTTTTGCGCAATTGCCGATTGCGGCAGCTTTACCGAGGCGGCCCGCCGCGTGAACAAGACGCAGTCAGCGGTCTCGATGCAGATCAAGCGTCTCGAGGAACGGCTGGGGCAGACCCTGCTGGCGCGCGAGGGTCGCAGCGTCACGCTGACGCTGCATGGCGAGGCGCTCTATGCCCGCGCTCGCAAGATGCTGCGCACCAATGCGGAAATCCTCGACCACTTCTCCGATGGCGTGCTGGCTGGCTCGATCCGGTTCGGCGTGCCCGACGATTATGCCGTGCGGCTGCTGCCGGTGATCCTGTCGAGTTTTCAGCGCACCCACCCCAAGATTGCCGTGGACGTATCCTGCATGGCCTCCGAGCATCTGACCGAAGGCATGCGGGCCGGGCGTTACGATCTGATCGTATTCACCCAGGGCACCGAGCAGAACTATGGCGAGCTGTTCCGCACCGAAAAGATGCACTGGGTGGCCAGCCACGGTGGTCGCGCCCTGGCCAGCGACCCGTTGGCAATCGCCTGTGGTCCGCATTTCTGCATCTGGCGCAAGGATGCCCAGGATGCACTGGACCGGGCGAGCAAGGATTACCGCATCGCCTATACCTCATCAAACGCTACGGCGATCTCAAGTGCGGTGTTGTCGGACCTGGCGATTGGCTTCTTGCCCGAAAGCGCCCTGCAGCCGGGCATGCGGGTGGTCGATGACGATCACGAACTGCCCCATCTGGCCGATGCCCAGATCGCCCTGATGCGGGCCAGCCACGCCTATGGCGGCATTTATGATGCGCTGGCCAATCATATTGTGCAGTCGATGGGCAACCTTGATGCAGCGGCAAGCGACACAGAAGCAGCGGAGTAAGCGCGCTGCACTCTTGACCTGTCGGGGCCGATGTCGCACCAACAGGCCATGGCCGAGACACTCACAAATGCTGCTGAATTCAGCGTCAGCGAAATCGCACAGGCGGTAAAACGCACCGTCGAGGATGAATTCGGCCATGTGCGGGTGCGCGGCGAGATATCAGGCTTTCGCGGCCAGCACTCTTCGGGCCACGCCTATTTCACCCTCAAGGATGAAAGCGCCTCAATTGACGCCGTCGTCTGGAAGGGCAATTACGCCAAGCTGACCTTCAAGCCCGAAGAGGGGCTAGAGGTGATCGCCACCGGGCGGCTGACCACCTTCCCGCGTTCCTCCAAATACCAGATCGTCATCGACAATATTGAGCCCGCGGGTGCCGGGGCGCTGATGGCGCTGCTTGAGGAGCGCAAGCGCAAGCTGGCCGCCGAAGGACTGTTCGCCCGCGAACGCAAACAGTCCCTGCCCTATCTGCCCCGCGTGATCGGTGTGATCACCTCCCCCACGGGCGCGGTGATCCGCGATATCCTGCATCGCCTGGCCGACCGCTTCCCCAGCCATGTCATGGTCTGGCCGGTGCGGGTTCAGGGCGACACCTGCGCCGCCGAAGTGGTCAATGCCATTGAGGGGTTCAACGCCATGGTCGCCGGCGGCGCCATGCCCCGGCCCGATCTGTTGATCGTGGCGCGTGGTGGTGGCTCGATCGAAGACCTGTGGGGCTTTAACGAAGAAGCCGTGGTGCGCGCGGTAGCCGCCAGCACCATCCCGATCATTTCCGCGGTTGGCCACGAAACCGATACCACGCTGATCGACTATGTCTCGGATATGCGGGCGCCAACGCCGACGGCTGCCGCCGAAGCCGCAGTGCCGGTGCGGGCCGAACTGATCGGCTATGTCGATGATCTGGGCGGCCGGCAACGCCAGGCAACGCGCCGGGTAACCGCGACCGCGCGCGACCGTCTGCGTGCGGCCGTGGCCGGGCTGCCCCGCGCCTCCGATCTGGTATCACTGCAACGCCAGCAGCTTGATCACGCGGCGTCTAACCTGCTGGGCAATCTGCGCCATTCGGTACAGTCACTGCGCGTGCGCTAT
This sequence comes from Devosia sp. J2-20, assembly GCF_055808475.1. Lineage (NCBI taxonomy): Bacteria > Pseudomonadati > Pseudomonadota > Alphaproteobacteria > Hyphomicrobiales > Devosiaceae > Devosia > Devosia sp. J2-20. The sequence continues at coordinate 2,813,196 of NZ_CM147870.1, forward strand.
TCGCGCACGGACTCCAAGCTCACGCCGCGCCTGCTGCAAGGCCAGCGCCAGGAAGCCGCCGAAAAGCTGCGCAATCTGTCGCTGCGCGCCAATGCGGGGCTGCGCAAGACGGTGGACCGCACCCGCCTTACTTTTGATCCGCGCGCCGAGCGTCTGGACGCTTCGGTTTCCCGGCTGATCGAGCGCAAGCATTCCCAGTTCGCCGGCATCGGTCCGAAACTGTCGCCAAGCGCGCTCAAGACCGAATTGCGCCACGCCCACAGCGTGCTGACGCCGCTGACAGCGCGGCTGCGCGCCAGCATGGCGCTCAATCTGGGCGAGGCGCGCGCGACGCTCACGCAGTCGGACAAGCTGCTCGCCTCGCTGAGCTACAAGAGTGTGCTGGCGCGCGGTTATGCGGTGATCAAGGACGATCAGGGCAATCTGGTGCAGGCCCGGGCCACGCTGTCGCCGGGCGATGCGGTGGCCATCGAATTTGCCGATGGTGAGGTCGGCGCCACAATTGCAGGCAGTCCGGTTATCAAGAAGAAACCACGCGGACAAGTTGACAGCGACACTCAAGAAAGCCTCTTTTGATCGGTATCAATGCTCGCTATATCGAGCGTGGTTAAAGGATTTTCATCATGAACCTTTTTGACAAGGGCTTTGCGCCCACCGAAGCCGTGATCCGCTACCTTGATGGCGACTATGTCGTGCTCAAGCCGGGCACATTTGCCCGCTGCGCCATCACCGGCAAGCCGATCCCGCTCGATGAGCTGTTCTACTGGAATGTTGATCGGCAAGAGGCCTATGCCGATGCCTCCGTCGCCAATACGGCGTTCGAACGGTTCGGCCTGGGCGCCTGATGGTTGTGGAAGCGTCACCACACCGTCGTCGTTTCCTGTTCATATCCAACGGCCATGGCGAAGACTGGATCGCTTCAGCCATTGTGGCCCGCCTGCCCAAATCGATCGAGGTCAATGCCTATCCCATGATCGGTGCGGGCAATGCCTATACCGGGGTGTGTCCGATCGTGGGTCCACGCGCCACGCTGGCCTCGGAGGGCTGGCGCAATGTCAAAGGCTCGCTGCAGCGCGACCTGACCAGCGGCGGCCTCAAGACCATCCCGCCGGCATTACGATTTCTGCGCGAGATCCGCGGCAGATATGAGCGCGTCATCATCGTGGGTGATGTCACCGGCGTGCTGGCCGCCTATGCCTGTGGCCTGCGTGATCTGATCTATCTCGATGTCTACAAGACGGGCGCGGCGCGGCTTTACTCAGCGGCCGAACGCTTTGTCATCAAGCGCACCTGCACCACCGCGTTCTGTCGGGCCGACAATCTGGCGCAGACGCTTGAGCAGGTCGGCGTGGATGCACGCTCGGCCGGCAATGTGATGATGGATACCATTCCCGGCGGGGACTATGACGCCCAATCGCGCCGGACAAGGCCATTGGCGGTCACACTGCTGCCCGGCAGCCGCGCACTGACTGCCGAGAGCTTCGAATTGCAGATCGATGCGCTGCGTTCCCTGCCCGCTGATCAGCGCCCCGATATCTTCCTGGCGGTGGCCGGCGGCATCAATATTGACGATCTGGCCAAAAAGACCGGCCTGCGCCGCACCCATATGCTGAGCGCAGAATCCGATGATCTGGGTGAATTGTCCGACGGGACGCTGAGCGTGCACATGGCGCGCGGTGGTGCGATGGGCAATCTGCTGGCGGCATCGGATCTGGTGCTCTCGCAAGCGGGCACGGCGACCGTGCAGGCTCTGGGGCTAGGCAAGCCCGCCATTACCTTCGTCAATCCACGGGATCGACGCTCGCGCTTCAATGATGAGCAGAAACTGTTTGGCGAAGCCCGCACCGTGGTGCCGGCCGAGGCGGCTGCCATCGGGGCCGCGCTGCGTGGCTTGCTCGAAAATGATGAAGAGCGGCGGCGTCAGGCGGCGATAGGCCGCCAAAACATTGGCGGCCCCGGTGCGATGCAGGCCATTCTGGAGGCCATTGAGGCCTAGAAACCTTACTTCTTGTCGGTCTGGGGATCGAGCAGGCGGTGCAGGTGAACGATGAAGTAGCGCGTCTGGGCGCTATCGACCGTCATCTGCGCCTTCTGCTTCCAGGCGACCAGGGCTGCAGCGTAGTTGGGATACAGGCCAACCACGTCCACCTTGTCGAGATCGGCAAAGGTGACGCCCTCAATGCTGGACAGTTCGCCACCGATCACCAGGTGGAGCAATTGTTCGTTGGGGACTTCTTTTTCAGCCATCGGTCAAATCCGTTCATCGGTAGAAGTAGGTTCTGCGGTGAGCGCCTCGTCGGCAGGACAGCCATAGACTTCTATAAGCGCCGCGTGAAGCAGCGGTTTTAGGCTCATGTCGGCAAGTGCCGCAAGCGCCCCGTGACGCACATCTCGTCTGTTAAATTGTGGGAACCCGCTACAGACGTCGGCGACATCCATACCACACTCATCCAGAATGACCGTGGCAGCGGCAATATCCCAATCCTGGCTACCGCGGCGGCTGGCCACCGCGTCGAGCTTGCCGGTCGCCACCTGGACCAGCCGATAGGCCAGCGAGGGATAATAAGGGCCACGCGTATAGTTGAGTCCGGCATCCTGCAAATGCTGGTGCACGGCACCGGCAGCCGGAATGACCGGCGGGGAGCCGGGGCGACGGCGGCGCTGGATGGGCTTGCCGTTCAGGCGCGCCCCGCCATCGCGGGTGGCTTCATATAGTTCGTCGCGCATGGGCGCATAGACGACACCGGCCACAGGCACGCCGTCCTCGACCACCGCAAGACACACAGTCCAGCTGTCTTCGCCGCGCAAGAAGCCGCGCGTGCCGTCAATGGGATCAACCACAAAGACGCGTTCGCAATCCAATCGTGAAGGATTATCCGCCGTTTCTTCGCTCAGCCAGCCATAGGTCGGACGCGCCTGGAGCAATGCATTGGCCAAATATCGGTCAACAAGGATGTCCGCTTCGCTCACGGGCGAGGCATTTTCCTTGTTCCAGCTCTTCACTTCGCGCCGAAAGAAGCCGCTGGCAATGATGCCCGCTGCTACCGCGGAGGCGCGGAGCAGTTCGAGATCTTCAGCGTAGGTGGTGGGCGGAATGGGCATATTCCGGGCCTTTTAGGCTTGCCCCGGGTTTTGGACAAGGGGCCGCCTGCGCCCGATCACCAGCTTGTCAATTATGGCAGCGTTAACAGGGCGACACCGGGTGGGGTTAACCGGGTCCTACTGGGTGCAACACCCTGCTAACCCTCTCGAAAAACAAGATAAACTTAACCCAACCGATTAAGGGGGCAGGTAAGTCGGCGCGCTATGTTGGGTGCAAGAAAGAGAGCAACAAAAACCAGCTCTCGAAGTTGACAGGAAGGCAAATTCACATGGTTCATGGCGTTGCGATGGAAGGATCGTCGGTCGTTTTGGCATTCGGCAAGCCCGCAGTGGCGGAGCGCCGATTTGTCGCCTCGAACGATAACGGTCCCAAGGATCCGGTTAAAACCGTTACAGTCCGCCGCATGCTCGAGCAGAGCGGTGTGGCAATCAAGATCAAGGTGCCGGTCACCGAGTTCATTGGCGTGGCAGTTGCCACTACCCTCTCGGAAGAGGGTGTTCTGACCAGCTCGATCGAACTGGTGCATTCGGACCATGAGCTGAACTACCGCGTGTTTGAAGAAGAGGGCAATCACAACGTCGTCGCCGAATGGCAGAACTGGGGCAAGAAATTGCGCCTGCCGCTGTTCATCAAGGCCGGCGATGGTGCCTACATGCCCTATAGCCAGCAGGTTGATGGCGTGATGGTTGGCTCAAGCCAGTCGCGCCGCAAGCTGGTTGCCGAGGCGGGCCGTCGACCCCGTTTCCTCAACCGCCGCAAGCCTGGTCAGGCCGAAGCCTAAGTTTACCGACGCCTCCAAGTGACGTTCAAGAGGGTTGACCGGTGGTGCGGTCAGCCCTTTTGGCGTTTTTGGGCGTCGTGGACTTGCCTACCAGACCCAGTCAGCCAATAGCGCCAGCGCCAGCGTGATGCCGACATAGTGGTTGGAATAAAACCGGGCCCGCGGATTGTCGTCCACATCGGCGTCCACCGTCTGCACCTGCCAGGCCAGCAGCGCCAGCGCCACCAGCGAGATCACCGCAAACACAATGCCGGCGCCCGCCAGGGTCGCGGCAGCCAGCCACAACACATAGGCACCAGCGTAGAACCCGGTCACGATGGGCCTTGTCTTGTCGCCAAACAGACGGGCAGTGGATTTGACGCCGATCAGCGCATCGTCCTCGACATCCTGCAGCGCATAGATGGTGTCGTAGCCGATCACCCACAAAATGGTACCCAGATAAGCCAGCAGTGCCGGCATCGCGAAGCTGCCGGTCTGCGAACTCCAGCCCACCAGCGCGCCATAGGAGAAGGCCAGGCCCAGAAACAGCTGCGGCCACCAGGTAATGCGCTTCATAAAGGGATAGATCGCCACCAGTATCAGGGAGGCGACGCAGGCCCAGACCGTAAAGCGGTTGAACTGGAACAGGATGACCGAGGCCAGCAGAGCCTGGGCAATCAGGAAAGCCAGCGCATCGCGCGCGGTTACCGCGCCTGAAGGGATTGGCCGCGAGCGGGTGCGGGCCACCTGCATGTCGATATCGCGGTCGACAATGTCGTTAAAGGTACAGCCCGCGCCACGCATCAGCACGGCCCCAACCAGCATCAGGATTGCTGCCATCCAGTCAAAACCGCGCTCCGGTGTGGCAATCGCGGCCAGCCCCAGCCCCCAGGTGCAGGGCCAGAACAGCAGCCAGAAGCCAATGGGCCGGTCCCAGCGCGCCAGTCGCGCATAGGGCTTGAGCCATTGCGGCGCATAGCGATCCACCCAATTGTCCGACTGGGCATCAGCAACAGTGCCGGACTGTTCAACATCGGACATGGGCAGGCTCCTTGATCATGTCACGCGGATGGGGACCGGCGACTCTTTGGACCAGTGGTTAGCAGAATTCGCCCCGTCGCTAAAACGGGGCAAGTGGAAAGATGACAATTCGGGGCCAGCGATGCTATCGCTGCGCCATGCCACGCACCCATGCCAGCCTCCCCGTCTTTATGTTGAACCCGATCTGAGCGCCGGCGCCCAGTTAACGCTGGGCAAGGAGCAGTCGCTCTATCTGGCCGCCGTGCTGCGCAAGAGCGTGGGCGATGAAGTGGTGCTGTTCAATGGTCGCGATGGTGCCTGGTTGTGCCGTCTGATCAGCGATTCCAAAAAATCGGTGCAGCTCGAACTGGTCGAACGGATCGCCGGACAAACCCCGGTTTCCGATCTCTGGTATGGCTTTGCACCGCTCAAGAGCGAACGGCTCGACTACGTCATCCAGAAGGCGGTCGAGATGGGCGTGGGCACCATCCAGCCGGTGATTACCCGCTATACCCAGGTCAATCGCCTCAAGCATGAGCGCATGGTGGCCAATGCCATCGAGGCTGCCGAGCAATGTGAAGTGCTCAGCGTGCCCAGCGTCGAGCCCGAAATGACACTTGAACGCCTGATCGATGGCTGGCCTGCCGATCGCACATTGATCCTGGCCGATGAGAGCGCCGCATCTTCCTCACCGGTCGAAACCCTTGGCAGCCTGAAGGGGCACAAGGTCGGCATTCTGATTGGGCCCGAGGGTGGGTTTTCCGATGAAGAACGCGCAAAACTGATCGCCCTGCCCTATGTGGTGCCGATCAGTCTGGGCCCGCGCATTCTGCGTGCCGACACCGCTGCGGTGGCTGCCTTGGCGGTAATTCAGGCAATCATCGGTGATTGGCGATAAAAGGCGATTGCTTTGTGCTTGCGCAACGCTATGTTCCGCCCAACATTGACCCCTCCTATACCGAGGACACTTCATGGCCGGCGCCGACAGCTACAGCCCTCTTATTGAATCGCGTGCGGACCTGATCGAGGCGATGGCGCGCGGGTGCAAACCCGAGAGCGAATGGCGCATTGGCACCGAGCACGAGAAGCACGTGTTCCACACCAATCCGCTGCGCCCGGTCGCCTATGAAGGCCCCAATGGCATTCGCGCGCTGCTCGATGGCATCCAGGCCGAAACCGGCTGGCATCCCTTCTATGATGGCGACAACCCGATCGGGCTGCGCAACGATGAAGTGGCGGGCGGTATTTCGCTGGAGCCCGGCGGGCAGTTCGAACTGTCCGGCTCGCCCCAGCTCGATCTGCACGCTTCGGCAGCCGAGCTGGCCGAACATATGGCCGTCAGCAAGAAAGTCGCCGGTCCGCTCGATATCCACTTTCTGGGTCTGGGCGTCACCCCGATCTGGTCGGTTGATGAGATTTGCTCGATGCCTAAATCGCGCTACGGCATCATGAAGCCCTATATGGAAAAGGTCGGCACGCTGGGCACATCCATGATGTTCCGCTCGGCCACCGTACAGACCAATCTCGATTTCTCCAGCGAAGCGGACATGGTCAAGAAGCTGCGCGTGGCCGTCGCCCTGCAGCCTATCGCTACCGCGCTGTTTGCCAATTCGCCCTTCGCCGATGGCCGTGACACCGGCTATCTCAGCTTCCGCAGCCATATCTGGCTGAATACCGACGACGCCCGCACTGGCATGCTGCCCTTTGCCTTCGAGCAGGGGTTTGGCTTTGAGCAATATGCCGACTATGCGCTGGACGTGCCGATGTATTTCGTCATCCGCAATGGCGATTACGTCAATGTGGCGGGCGAGAGCTTCCGGGCCTTCCTGCGCGGCGAACTGCCCCAACTGCCCGGCGAAAAGCCAACCATCAAGGATTGGGAAGACCATCTGTCGACCATCTTCCCCGAAGTGCGCCTCAAGCAGTTCCTTGAGATGCGCGGCGCCGATATGGGCGACGAGAGGTCGGTGACGGCGCTGTCGGCCTTCTGGACCGGCCTGCTCTATGACGCGGTTTCGCTCGAAGCCGCCTATGAGCTCATCGAGCCATGGACCCAGGGCGAACGCGACGCCATGCGCCGCGAAGTGCCTCGTCTGGGTCTGATGACACCGGTCGGGCGCACCAATATCTATGATTTCGCTGCTCAGGCCGTCGGCATTGCCGAAGCCGGGCTGATCCGCCGCAATCGCCTGAACACGGCAGGTCAGGACGAAACCATCCATCTGGCGCCGCTCGAAGAAACCATCCGGCTGTCCAAATCGCCAGCCGATCGCTGGCGCGACAAGCTGGCCGGCGCATGGAATGGCGACATGACCCGGATCTTCCAGGAAGCCGAGATGTAGCCAGACCCACTGGTCGCAATTGCGACCATGGGGACTTGCACCCCTCGCCGTGGTGGTGCATCACGCGCGCAGCAAGCGCGGAGGGCACAAGCATGCGGGTTCTGGTGATCGGTTCAGGTGGACGCGAGCATGCGCTGGCATGGAAAATCGCCCAGTCGCCGCTGTTGAGCAAGCTGTATGTCGCTCCCGGCAATGGCGGCACCGAGGCTGTTGCGCAGAACGTGGCGCTCGACATCAACGACCACCCAGCAGTCATCGCCTTCTGCCAGTCCGAAAAGATCGACTTCGTCGTGGTGGGCCCCGACGCGCAGGTGGTGGCCGGTCTGGGCGATGATGTTCGCGCCGCCGGGTTTGATTGCTTCTGCCCGTCCAAGGCTGCTGGTCAGCTTGAAGGCTCCAAGGGTTTTACCAAGGCGCTGTGCGACGAGATGGATATCCCGACCGCCGCCTATGGCCGGTTTGATAGCGAAGCGGCGGCGCTGGCCTATCTCTATACCCAGGGCGTACCCATCGTGATCAAGGCCGACGGTCTGGCCGCGGGCAAGGGCGTCACCGTTGCCATGAGTGTGGATGAAGCCGAAGCCGCGATCATCGACTGCTTTGCTGGTGCCTATGGCCAGTCGGGTGCGGAAGTGGTGATCGAGGAATTCATGGAAGGCGAGGAGGTCAGCCTGTTCGTGCTGTGCGATGGCACCGACATTCTGCCGCTGACCACCGCGCAGGATCACAAGCGCGCCTTTGATGGCGATACCGGCCCCAATACGGGTGGCATGGGTGCCTATTCCCCTGCTCCGGTGATGACCCGCGAAATCTACGAGGAGACGCTGGAGCGGGTGATCTGGCCGACCGTCAAGGGGCTGGCTGCGCGCGGCACACCCTATCAGGGCGTGCTCTATGCCGGGCTGATGCTGACTGAAACCGGCCCCCGTCTGGTCGAATACAATGCCCGCTTCGGCGATCCGGAAACCCAGGTCATGATGATGCGCATGGACAGCGATCTGCTGCCGCTGCTGCACGCGACCGCGACCGGCACCCTGGGCGGCCATGAGGTGAGCTGGAAGGATCAGTATGCGCTCACCGTCATTCTGGCGACCCAGGGCTATCCAGCCAGCTATTCCAAGGGCTCCGAGATCAAGGGCGTGGAAAATGCCGGTTCCGAGCATGTTCATGTGTTCCACGCGGGAACGCGTCGCGACGGCGCGCGTTTACTTGCCGAGGGTGGTCGTGTGCTCAATGTGACCGCTCTGGGGACGGGTGTCCGGGAGGCGCAGCAGCGTGCTTACGCAGGCGTGGACAAGATTGACTGGCCAGAAGGCTTTTGCCGCCGCGACATCGGCTGGCGGGAGCTCGCCCGTACCCGCGTCTGAACCATTCCTCAACCTCAATCCGCTAGGCTTCCGCAAGACAGTCTTTGACCAGACCCCGTCGCAACGTCCGCTGACGCCGCTGCAAAAGCGCGGCCAGGCCCTCGCCGACAGTCTGCGTAACAAGGGCAAGGAGCGCGGCGGCATGAGCACGATTTCTGGGCCACGAATTGGTATTGCGCTGGGCGGTGGCTCGGCGCGCGGCCTGACCCACATTCCCTATATCGAAGCGATGGACGAGTTGGGCCTCAAGCCCGCGGTTATTTCGGGCACCTCTATTGGCGCGCTCATCGGGGCCGGCTGGGCTGCGGGCATGACCGGCAAGGAATTGCGTGAGCATTCCTATGAAGTGCTGGGCACCATGCGCAAGATCGCCACCAAATTGTGGGCGATCCAGCTGCGCGGGCTGGGCGGCATTCTCAAGAACGGCATTTCAATGCAGCTCGATGCTTCAAGCATTGTCGACAGCTTCATCCCCGAGGATTTCCCGCTCGAGTTCAAGGATCTCAAGATCCCGCTTTATGTGGTGGCGACCGATTTTCAGAGCTGGCACCAGGTGGTGTTCAATTCCGGAGCGCTACGTCCGGCCATTGCCGGCTCGATTGCCATTCCCAGCCTGTTCAAGCCGGTCAACTATGCCAACCACATTCTGGTCGATGGCGGTGTGGTCAATCCGCTGCCGCTCGATCAGGCCGATATCGGCACCGACTTCCTGATCGGCATCGACGTCAATGGCGATCCCTCCGAGGGCATCAGCAAGACCGATCACAAGGCGCTCGATATCTGGTTCGGTTCGGCCCAGATCATGATGCATTCGTTGACCGCGCACATGATGGCGGCCTATCCGCCCGATATCTATATCCGGCCTCATGTAGCCAATTTTGGCGCGCTGGAATTCTGGCGGGTGCGCGAAATCGTCAGCCATGGCGAAGCCGAGAAAGAGCGTTTCAAGCGCATTCTGGCGCAGAAGGTCGAAGACTATATCCAGGACAGGCTGCCTGCCGCGGGTGTTGAATAGCCTGCAGGATCAGCCCTGCGATCGGGCCTTCTTTGGAACGCTTGTCTTCTTGTTGTAACGCCGGGTTGAGGCAACATTGTTGAGCAGGAATGGCGCGATATCGACCGGGCGCATCGGGCGCCCGAAGTAGAACCCCTGCATCTGATCGCATGACATCGCTGAGAGAATGTCGGCCTGCTCTTCGGTCTCGATTCCCTCTGCCGTAACCACCATGTGCAGGCGATGGCCAAGCGCAATGATGGCGTCGAGTACATCACTGGCCTGCCCCCGGCTATCGGCCAGCCCCATGATGAACGAGCGGTCGATCTTGAGCTTGTCAAAGCCGAACTTCCACAGATAGCCCAGGCTGGAATAGCCCGTGCCGAAGTCGTCCATGGCGATGGACACGCCCAAGGTGCGCAGGTCGGCAAGCTGACGACCGATCTTGTCGGTGTCGTGCATCAGAAGGCTTTCGGTGACTTCCAGTTCCAGCCGGGTGGCGGGCAGACCGGTCTGCGCGAGCAGCTCGCTGACGAGTTCGGGCAGTTCCTGGCTCTCGAACTGGCGGACGGAAAGGTTGACCGACACAAACAGATCATCGGGCCAGGCTGCGGCCTGGGCCATCGCTGTCTTGAGGACCCATGTGCCAATGCGTTCGATCTCGCCAATGGATTCAGCTACCGGAATGAACTCATCAGGCGGGATGCGCTCGCCATCCTCATCGGTCAGGCGCAACAGGGCCTCAAAACCGACGCAGAGGTTCGAGGTCTGGTCCAGCAGCGGCTGAAATTCCAGGGTGAACAGATCAAGGTCATAGGCCTGCCGTACGGCCTTTTCGACCTTCTGGCGGCGCGCCACGGTAGCCTCGAGCGCCTGATTGAACACCTTGTGCAGCCCGCGACCATCGGCCTTGGCCTGATAGAGCGCCATATCGGCCTTGTGCAGACAATCCGCCACAGAGACCGTTGCGTCGGGCACCATATAGACACCAACGCTGATACCGCCGGTGACGGTCACCCCGCCCGTGCGCAGGGGCAGCTTGACGTCCTGCTGCACGCGGTCGACGACCGCCAGTATGGCCTGGGGACTATCTGCGGCGATGACCGCGACGAATTCATCACCACCGATACGCGATGCGACACCGGTTTCGCCAATGCCGCGCGCAATGGCTTCGCCAACATGGCGCAAAAAGGCATCGCCGGTCTGGTGTCCGAATACGTCATTGGTGGATTTGAAATTGTCGACATCGGCGTACAGCACGGCGACGCAATTTGCCTTGCTGGCCAGTGATGCGGTCTTGAAGAAGGCGTCGCGGTTGAGCAGGCCGGATACGGTGTCGAAATTGGCCAGATACTCGATCGACCGCTTCGCGGTTTTCTGTCGTTCGCGCAGATAGGCAATCAGGAAATAGGCAACGGCCAGGATGACGGCGAACAGCGCTGACATCGCGATGGAATACTGGATCGCCGAACTGGTGAACTGGCGGTACATTGCGGTCTTGTCGACATAGACAATGGCAACGCCGATCACCTGCTCGCCCGATACGATAGGGGTGTAGGCCTCGATAAAGTATTTCGGCTCGGTCGCGTCGGCAGTTTCGTCATGGATGAAGGAGGCAATACCGCCCTCAGCCAGAATTTGCTGAACGGTGTCGAGATGCCCCCCGATATGTGGGGTTTGGTGGGGGTGCGCGCCATGTGCCATGGCGCCATCATCGCTCTGGGCAGCCCAGACCACGGCGTCGCCCTGTTGATTGAACAGCTCAAAGCGAAAAACATCACTGACCTGGGACAGCGACAGAACCGCACTGAGCTGATCCTGATCGGGATTGTCGGCTTGCAGCAATGTCTCGAGGTCTGGCGTTTCGTCGGTAAGGTACTGCGCCCATTGCACGGCCTCCCGCTCGGCTGCAACGCCGACCCCGTGCTGGATCACGGCAACAAGACCGAGACTGGCCGCACCGATCAGCACCAGGATCATGGACATGGCTGCAACAGTGATGATCAGTTTTTTGCGCATGGAGAACCCGCCAACCTCATTTCCTCTTATATTCCTCGATAAGATTTAAGAAAGGTTGGACGGACTGCGCTGCCGTGATCAGCTGTTCTGTATCGTATGACCTGAAAACCGGGTGGGATCAGCTAGCCGATCTGCTCCGACTGCATGCCGGCAAGATCGGCCGAGATAGTGCAGACCAGGCCATCGGGCCTGAAATCCATTATCACTTCGGACCCACTGCTGGGCAGACCTGCCCGCACCAGCCGGCTGCCAAAGCCCTTGTCCTGGGGTTGCTCGACGGCGGGGCCACCCTGCTCCACCCATTTGATGACAAAAGCCTCGACGCCCTGACGCGATTCCACGCTCCAGTTGATGTTGACCACGCCATCAACGCTGGCCAGTGCCCCATATTTGGTGGCGTTCGTGGCCAGCTCGTGCAGGATCATCGACAGCGTCAGCGTTGGCTTGGATGACAGCTTGATCGCGGGGCCATCGGCCACAATGCGCCGCTGCCCTTCATTGCCATGCAGGGCAGCAATCTTCTGGACAATGTCGGCGACGCTGGCATGACCGGCACTGCCCGCGATCAGCATATCCTGCGCATCCGCCAGCACACCGATACGCTCGGTCAGTGTTTTCGAAATGCCGGGTAGATCATTCTTGGAACGCAGGGTCTGGCTGACAATGGCCTGGACCAGCGCCAGCTGGTTTTTCAGGCGATGCCCGATCTCCTGCGACAGTACCTGCTGCTCGCTCTCGCGTTCGGCCAGCGCCAGATTGGAACGCTGCAGGGAGTGGGCCAGTCGGGCCATGGATTCGCGCTCGGCCTTGAGGTGCTGGGCAGTCACGGTGATGCCATGGATGATGACAATGTCGACGCTGACGATGAAGGCATAAAACAGCAATGCCGTGGTCGCGCCGGCGTTGAGAGCAAATGAATTGGCGGGGGCGATGAAGAAGAACCAGGACGCCAGACCGCACAGCACTGCCGAAACCACCCCGGGCCAAAGCCCTGCCAGCAAGGTGGTGACAATGACAGCGGGGAAGAACGTCAGATAGGGAAAGCCCGGCGGCAGGGCATCGCTGAGACCATAGCGCAGCGCAAAGGCGACAACGCACAGGCCCAGCGAAAGCGACCAGCGGAACAGCGGCGAGCGATTGCGGGTCACAATCGTCTGCAGTGCCGTAGTAAATCTGCTCTTGTCGCTCACGGTGCCTCTGTCGGATTTGGCTGAAATTGGTCAGAACCACTGACCAGCATATACGGGAAAAGCACGAAAGCGGAACCTGCATTGGGCCGCTTTATGCACAGCGCGCAACATCTATCCGCGCCGCAGGTCCTGAAAAAACGCCTTGAGCATGGCCTCTGACCGCGCCGCGCCAATGCCGCCAATGATCTCAGGGGCATGGTGGCAGCTGGGCTGCTCAAACAGCCGCACGCCATTCTCGACGGCGCCTGCCTTGGTGTCTTCAGCCGCGAAATAGACCCGACGCACCCGGCTGTGGGCGATAGCACCGGCGCACATGGCGCAGGGCTCAAGGGTGACATACAGATCGCAACCATCCAGCCTGCCCGTGCCGCGTTTGGCCAGGGCCGCGCGCATGGCCAGGAGTTCGGCATGCGCGGTGGGATCGTTGAGCGCCTTCATGCGATTGCGCTCGGCGGCCAGCACGGTTTCGCCTTCCATGACCACCGCGCCCACGGGCGCTTCGCCATTGGCGGCGGCTTCCTCGGCCAGCGCCAGCGCGCGATTCATCGGTGTCATGGGTGGATGCGGCATGGCGTGGTGATACTGTTCAATGGCAAAACGGGCAAGCCGGTCACAGCTGACGGCGGCGCCCGGCCCCTGAATGGCGATGGCGATGCCGCCCAGAATGATGATCGAGGCGATCAGCAGTCTTGGCGTGACGGCTTCGCCCAGCACCGGCACGGCGATGGCGGCGGCAATCACCGGCACACTGAGCTGGACCACCGCGGCGCGGGTCCGGGTCAGTTGGGGCAACACGGCATACCAGATGGCATAACCCAGTCCCGAGGTTATCGCGCCAGACGCAATGGCCAGGGCAACCCCCAGCGGGCTTGGCAATTGCCAGACCAGCCCGAAGATCAGCAAGATCAGGGCGAACGGCACGCAGCGCACAAAGCTGCCCGCGGCGTCAGTCAGCGGCCGGGTCGAGCCGCGCCCCAGCAGCGAATAGGCCGCCCAGCACAGCCCCGAGACCACCATCAACAGGGTTCCCAGCGGATCCGGTGCACTCAGGCCGGGCGATATGAGATAGACAAACGCCCCCAGTGCCACGACCAGCCCGAGCCATTCGAGCGCGCCGGGACGGTCTCCGGCGATCAGCCCCCGCGCAATCATGCCGAACTGCACGCTGACAAACAGCACCAACGCCCCCATGCCAGCCCCCAGCAGCACATAGGCCAGCGAGAAGGCCAGCGCATAGCCAAACAGGGCGGCGGCTTGCTGCGCGCTGCCCAGGCTGGCGATCTGGCGCCAGCTGGCGGCGCGCGACAATCCCACCAGCAAACCCAGCGTTACCGCGCCGGCCAGCAAGCGAATGGCGGTGAAGCCGGCGGCATCGAGTTGCGCTGCCCCCAGCGCCTGCCGGGCCAGCACGGAATTGGCCGCAAAGGCCAGCATGGCCAGGCCTGTCAGTCCGATGATCCTGATCATGTCTGCTCCTCGCACTGACTGCTGCGCAGCCCTGATGGATGGGTCTAGCACCCAAAGCCGTGCGCGCACCACAAAGGGCGCCATTCCGGCAGGACACAATCATGACAATTGAACCGGTGACAGAGCCCGCAAACGGGTCGGAATGGCTGGCCGGACGCCCTATATTGAGCGTTCAGGAGAATCGCCCTTGCCCATCCGCCAGCTACCCGAAGTTCTGATCAACCGCATTGCCGCCGGCGAAGTGGTCGAACGCCCTGCCAGCGTCGTCAAGGAACTGGTCGAGAACGCCATTGATGCGGGCGCCAGCCGCATTGCCGTGACCACGGCTGCTGGTGGCAAGACGCTGCTGCGCATCGAGGATGATGGCCATGGCATGGATCGGGCCGATCTGCTGCTGTCGGTCGAGCGCCACGCGACCTCAAAGCTGTCCAGCGACGATCTCGATGATATTCGCAGCCTGGGCTTTCGCGGCGAAGCGCTGGCCTCGATCGGCTCGGTGGCCGATCTGTCGATCTCATCGCGGCCCGCTGACGCCGAGAGCGGACTGCGCATTGATGTGCGCAATGGCGTGCGCAGCGGGCCGGTGCCGCAGGCAATGAACCGGGGCACCATTGTCGAGGTCAAGAACCTGTTCGCCAATGTCCCGGCGCGGCTGAAATTCCTCAAGACAGACCGAGGCGAATCCGGGGCCATCACCGATGTGCTCAAGCGCCTCGCCATGGCCAATCCCACGGTGCATTTCGTGCTCAGCGGCAGCGACCGCTCCACCTCGAACTGGCCTGCGGTCAGCGGCACAGGCGCTTTGCAGGCGCGACTGGCGCAGGTAATCGGCGACGACTTTGCGCAGAATGCGGTGACGCTGGCGCATAGCCGGCACGGTGTGGTGGTGGCTGGTCTTGCGGGGCTGCCGACCTATACCCGTGCCAATTCGCTGAGCCAGTTCTACTTCGTCAATGGCCGCTCGGTGCGCGACAAGGTGCTGGTGGGCGCAGTGCGCGCTGCCTATGGCGACTACATCTTCCGCGACCGCTTTCCGGTAGTGGCGCTCTATATCGCCATTGATCCTGCCGAGGTCGACGTGAACGTTCATCCCGCCAAGGCCGAACTGCGCTTCCGCGATGCAGGCGCCGTGCGCAGCGCCGTGATCCGGGGGATCGGCGAAGCGCTGGCCGCAGCAGGCTTCAAGGCCTCTACCAGCGTTGCCGATGATGTGCTGGGCGCCTTCACTGCCCCTGAGCAACAGTCCAGCGGCGTTTCCACCGCGCCCATGATCTCCGGCTCAGCTGCCTACCATCCCACCCAGACCTCGGCCTTTTCGGGCTATGAGCGGGTGTCGGGATCGGGCAGCAGTAATCCGTTTTCGCCCGATTATGGTCAGACCGGTCTGGATGGTCTGAACGAACCCAGCGCGCGGGTCGAAGCCGAGCCTGCCCCGGCTCTGGTCGATTACCCGCTGGGCACGGCGCGGGCGCAGATGTTTGACAATTTCATCATCGCCCAGAATGGCGACAGCCTTCTATTGGTTGATCAACACGCGGCCCATGAGCGGCTGGTCTATGAACGGTTCAAGGCGCAGCTGGCCTCGGGCCCCGTTGCCAGCCAGGCTCAGTTGATCCCGCTGATCGTCGAACTTCCCGAAGAAGACTGCGCCCGGCTTGAAGATGCCGCGGCCGAACTGGAGCGCTTTGGGCTCTATCTCGAACGCTTCGGCCCCCGCGCCATCGCGGTGCGCGAGACCCCGGCGCTATTGGGCAGTTCGGACATTGAGGGGATGGTGCGCGACGTCGCCGACGGGCTGGCCGAATGGGATTCCATTGCTGCCGTCAGCGACCGCATGGAAGCGATCATCGCGCGCATGGCGTGTCACGGCTCGGTGCGCTCGGGCCGCCGCCTGCGGGTCGATGAAATGAACGCCCTGCTACGCGACATGGAGGCCACCCCCATTCCGGCCAGTGTATTCACGGCCGCCCGACCTATGTCGAGCTCAAGCACAAAGACATCGAGCGGCTGTTCGGGCGGAGCCGGTAGGCCCTACGGGGCGGAACAGCAGTGCCGGAACATTCGTTGCCCATCCATGCTCTATTTCACCAGCGATACCCATTTTGCCGATCAGCGGGTGCTCCGCCTCGACCGGCGTCCCTTCGCCATTATGGCCGAGCACGATGCCGCCTTGATTGCCAGCTGGAACAGCGTCGTGCAGGCCGATGACGATATCTGGCACCTTGGCGACGTCGTCCGTGGGGATCAGGGCGCAGTTGAAGCTCTGCTGCACCGGTTGAACGGCACCAAGCATCTGATTGTAGGCAATAACGATCCGCTATCGACCCAGTCGGCGCAAGGCTGGGCCAGTGTTCAGCACTATGCCGAGCTGAAGATCGACAATCAGCTCTATGTGCTGTGCCACTATCCCTTCCGCACCTGGAACCAAATGGGCAAGAAATCCATCAATCTGCACGGTCATTCGCATGGCCGGCTGGCGCCTATGCCGCGGCAGTTCGATGTGGGGGTCGATCCGCAGGGGCTGCGGCCCCGGCGACTGGACGAACTTGTGGTCAGCCGCCGGCGTGGCCGGACTGCAACGCCCGCGGCCTAAACTTCTTACTGAAACACGCTCGCGCCCTTGTCCGCCACGCCGACCATGGCACGGAAGTTGGCGAAGAGTTCGCGGCCCATACCGAAATGCTGGCTGCGCAGATCTTCGGTGGCCGGGGTGCGCGCGAAGAATTCCTTCTCATCGCCCAGGAATGTCAGTGAGCCTTGGTTGGCGTCGAGCCGGATCATGTCACCGTCGCGGATCTTGGAGATCGGGCCACCATTGACCGCTTCGGGGGTCATGTGGATGGCGGCGGGCACCTTGCCCGACGCACCCGACATGCGGCCGTCGGTGAGCAGCGCAACCTTGAAACCGCGATCCTGCAACAGACCCAGAGCCGGGGTCAGCTTGTGCAGTTCGGGCATGCCAAGCGCCTTGGGGCCAGAGAACCGCACCACCGCGATCATGTCGCCGGTCAACTCGCCTGCCTTGAACGCGGCCTGCAGGCCTTCCTGACCATGGAACACGCGCGCTGGCGCTTCGATGACGCGGTGCTCTGGCTTGACGGCCGAGACCTTGATCACCGAGCGACCCAGATTGCCCGACAGCAGCTTGAGGCCACCAGTCTCCTGGAACGGGGTCGCCACCTTGGTCAGCACCTTTGGCAGGGCGGATTCCTTGGGGGATGGTTCAAAGGTCAGCTTCTCTTCGATCAGCTTGGCCTCGACCGTGTAGTTGGACAGCCCATTGCCCCAGACGGTCTTAACGTCTTCGTGCAGATGGCCGCTTTCGAGCAGTTCCTGAATGAGGAAGCCCATGCCGCCAGCGGCGTGGAAATGGTTCACATCGGCGACGCCATTGGGGTAGACGCGCGCCAGCAGCGGGGTGGCGTCTGACAGGTCGCTCATATCGTCCCAGGTCACCTGCAGGCCAGCGGCCGCCGCGATGGCGATCAGGTGCATGGTGTGGTTGGTCGAGCCGCCCGTGGCGTGCAGGCCGACCAGACCGTTGACGATGGCCTTCTCGTCGATGACGTGACCAACGGGGGTGTAATCATTGCCCTGTGCGGTCAGTGACAGCGCGCGAATGGTGGCTTCGCGGGTCAGTGCGTCGCGCAGCGGGGTGCCGGGATTGACGAAGCTGGCGCCGGGCAGATGCAGGCCCATGATTTCCATGAGCATCTGGTTGGAGTTGGCGGTGCCGTAAAAAGTGCAGGTGCCTGCCGCGTGGTAGGACTTGGACTCGGCCTCGAGCAGTTCGGCGCGGCCGACCTTGCCTTCCATATAGAGCTGGCGAACCTTGGCCTTTTCGTCATTGGGAATACCCGATGGCATGGGACCGGCGGGCACGAACACCGCTGGCAGGTGGCCAAAGGTCAACGCGCCGATCAGCAGGCCGGGCACGATCTTGTCGCAAATGCCCAGATAGACGGCGGCGTCAAACATGTTGTGGCTCAGCGAAATGGCGGTCGCCATGGCGATCACGTCGCGGCTGAACAGGCTCAGGTCCATGCCGGGCTGGCCCTGGGTCACGCCATCGCACATGGCAGGCACGCCACCGGCAACCTGGGCGGTGGAGCCCATTTCGCGGGCCGCCTGTTTGATCAGATCGGGATAGAATTGATAGGGCTGATGGGCGCTCAGCATGTCGTTATAGCTGGTTACGATGCCCAGATTGAGCGATTTGTGGCCGGCCAGTTGCGCCTTCTCGGCGGGCGAGCAGGCAGCGAAGGCATGGGCAAGGTTGCCGCAGGAGAGCACGGTGCGGTTGACGCCGGCTTCGCGGGCACCCTCGAGACGGTTCAGATAATCGCGACGGCTGTCGCGGCTACGCGCTGCGATGCGATCGGTGACATCCTGGATGGCCTGACGGACAGACATATCGGCTCCTGTTCTTGGAGCCCTTCGTGGCCAGAGCGGTCAATTGGGGACCGCTGAGGGGACTATGGGCACCAGTAGACGTTGACGGCGTGGCCGGACCGCAACACGGCACGAATGGGCATGTCCTGGGTCGGACCATCTCCCAAAGCGGTGTCGAGCACGGCGGCCTTTTCCTCCCCTTCAATATGAAGGTACAGCCCATCCGCGCGGAGGAGACGCGGCAGGGTAAAGGTGATGCGGGGTTCGCCCGCGCCCGGTGCGCGGATGGCCAAAGTGGGGCCTTCCTCGCTCAGGGCCTGGTCCAGCGTATCGCCGCCGGGAAAGAACGAGGCGGTATGGCCGTCGCTGCCCATGCCCAGCACGACAGCGGCGAACTGTTCGGGCAGATCGGCCAGCAGGGCATTGGTGCGCGCCACGCCCGCGGCATCAGGCTCATCGCCGCCCGAATAGAGCGGGTAGAAGCGCGCCGTGGCTGCAGGGCCCTGCAGCATGCGTTCATTGACCAGCAAGGCGTTGGAGCGGTCATTGGTTTCATCGACCCAGCGCTCATCAACCAGGGTGACGATCACCTTGGACCAGTCGATGTCCTTGGTCTTGCCCAGCGCCTGGAAGAACCGGCTGGGGGTCGACCCACCGCTGACGGCAATCGCCGCCTCGCCGCGCTCGTCGATGGCTGTGCGAATGCGGTCGGCAACGGCCTCTGCCAGTTCATTGGCAAGGGTCGGCTTGTCGGCAAAGCTGCGGCGCTCGAGCACGGGCTGGGTCATTCTAGTTCTCATCCTCATGCCAGGTGCGGCCATCACGCTCGATCAGCGCATGCGAGCCGCTGGGGCCCCAGGTGCCAGCCACATAGGACTGGGGTGGTTCCGAAGACCGTTCCCAGGCCTCGCGGATCGGGTCGACCCACTTCCAGGCCGCTTCGAGTTCGTCGCGACGCATGAACAGGGTCTGGCTGCCACGGATCACGTCGAGCAGCAGGCGCTCATAGGCTTCCGGCGTGCGTTCCGAGAAGGTCTGGGCAAAGCTCAGGTTCAGCGGCACTTCGCGCAGGCGCATGCCACCGGGACCGGGATCCTTGATCATCATCATCAGCTTGACGCCCTCATCGGGCTGCAGGCGGATGATCAGCTTGTTGGCCTTGGGTGCGCCCTCGGCGTGGTCAAAGATCGAATGCGGAATCGGTTTGAACTGGATGGCGATTTCCGAGACCCGGCTGGCCATGCGCTTGCCGGTGCGCAGATAGAACGGCACGCCGGACCAGCGCCAGTTTTCGATTTCGGCCTTGAGCGCCACAAAGGTCTCGGTGCGACTGCCCTTCTTTTCTTCGGGAAGTTCGTCCTGATAGCTGGCCACCGAGGTGGTTTCGGAGCTGACGCCCTTATACTGGCCGCGCACGGTCATCTTGGCCACGTCACCATTGGTGATGGGCTTGAGGGAGCGCAGGACCTTGAGCTTTTCGTCGCGCAACGCATTGGCGTCGTCGCTGGCGGGCGGCTCCATGGCCACAAGGCAGAGCAACTGCAGCATGTGGTTCTGGATCATGTCGCGCAGGGCGCCGGATTCGTCATAATAGCCGCGGGTACCGGCACCAACGCTTTCAGCCACGGTGAGCTGGACGTGGTCGATATGGGCCGAGTTCCACACGGGTTCGAACAGCGTGTTGGCAAAGCGCAGCGCCAGCAGGTTCTGCACGGTCTCTTTGCCGAGATAATGGTCGATACGGTAGACCTGATCTTCCTCGAAGATCTTGGCCACGCCGTCATTGATTTCCATCGATGACAGCAGATCGTGGCCCAGTGGCTTCTCGATCACCACGCGGGCGTCGCGGCGATAGACCTTGGTCTTGGAGAGCTGTTCGGCGATCGGCTCGAACAGATCGGGGGCCACGGCCAGATAGAAGGCGCGGACAACTTCAGGGTCGTCGCGCAGGGCCTTTTTCAGATCGCCCCAGCCCGCTTTGTTGCTGACGTCGTTGATGATGTAGGAGAAAATATTGACGAAGCGCTCGATGACCGCGGCGTCCTGATATTCCTTTTCCACGAACTGGGTGATCGCATCACGCGCGGCGTTCTGGAAATCGGCATCGCTCAGCTTGGAGCGCGACACACCGATAATGCGGCTGTTCTCATCGAACTGGCCATCCTTGAAGCGGTGATAGAGCGCAGGAATCAGCTTGCGCTTGGTCAGATCACCGGTGGCGCCAAAGACCACATAATCGAATGGCTGGACGGGAATGATGCGGCTGGACAACGGGCTAGTCCTTAGTTTGACGCGAGGTTCAAGCGAAATTGTGCTTGGCGAGAATGACAGCGCCATGCAGCGGCTCGAAGCGTGGCAGCATGACAAAGTCGCCATAGCGCTTTTCGAGGAGCGGGAACAGAC
Organism: Devosia sp. J2-20; assembly: GCF_055808475.1. NCBI lineage: Bacteria > Pseudomonadati > Pseudomonadota > Alphaproteobacteria > Hyphomicrobiales > Devosiaceae > Devosia > Devosia sp. J2-20. The sequence continues at coordinate 2,834,253 of NZ_CM147870.1, forward strand.
GCTGGCCGAAGCCACCGACGATCGCCATCACCTTGGCATTGCGCGCCTTGAACCACTTTACGTAGGTTTCGATATAGCTGAACTGCAGTTCTAGCATCTTGAGGGCGACCGGATCGCCTTGGTCGAGATAGTCGCTCATCAGCGGCATCAGCTTGCCGAATTCGGCAGGCGCGCGGCCGATCAGGGCGTCATCGCAGCCTTCCGAGCCATCATTGCTGATGATCCTGAGATCCATGTCGGTGGCAAATGACCAGGTCATCACCGCCTGATTGTCACCACCGAGCGCGGCGATCACTGCCTTCGTCAGCGGCGACGATGGCACCAGACCGTCTTCGGCCTCCACAGAATAGCGCACCAGTTCGCGGCCCAGAATGGCGCCCGACATCTGATCGCCAATCTGGAAGCCCCAGCCACCGGCCTGATGACGCTGGCCATCAACCACTGCCAGCGCTGCCGAACCGGTACCAACGATGATCACCGCGCCCTCTTCGCCACCAAGGGCGCCGGCATGGGCAATATCGATATCGTCATAGACCTTCACCCCGGCAAAGGGCCAATGCCGTGCGGCGAACTCATCGCGTGCCGAATCCATGCGGCCACCGGCCATGCCAAAGCAGGCATAGGTATTGGCGGTCTGCGCATAGTCGAGCCCAGCGGCGGCGAACACATCGCGCGTGCCGGCCAGAATGGCCTTGTAGGCGGGTTCGCCATCGTCGATCTGCAGGTTGGAGCGACCGTTCCTGACCTCAGCCAGCGTCTGCAGATTCTCATCGGCCAGACGCACGCGGCAATTGGTGCCGCCACCATCAACGCCAAGGTAGTATCTCGTCACGCTAGGATTCTCCGAATTCAGAAGGGATTCTAGGGTCTGGTTTCGGCGCGGACCATAGTGCGAAAGCTGATAATACGAAAGTAGGATAAGGCACAAAATATCCCTGCCAAGTCCCCTGCCCGCATGGCTCGCCTGCGCGGAGCATACAAGCAGTTATGGCCACAGGGTTTTCATGGCATACCATAGCGGTGATCAGATGGAGGTCGAAGCATGACGCGACACGTGTTGGTGCTGGGCGGCGCCCGTTCGGGCAAGACCGCTTTTGGCGAGAGTTTGGCCCTGCGCAGCGGCAGTACGCCGGCCTATCTGGCCACTGCCGAAGTGCTTGATGGCGAGATGCGGGACCGCGTTGCCAGCCATCAGGCCGGACGCGCCGGACAGTTCGCCACCATAGAAGAGCCGTTGGCGCTGTCGAAGACCCTGCTCAAGGCAGCCAGGAGCCATGACGTCATTCTGGTGGATTGTCTGACCCTGTGGATCACCAATCTGCTGGTATCGGGCGACAATGTCGCCGCGCAGGTGGAAAAGCTCGGGCAGACACTGGGCCAGTTGCAGGATACGCGGGTCATTCTGGTCAGCAATGAGGTCGGTCTGGGCATTGTCCCCGACAATGCCATGGCCCGCACTTTCCGCGATCTGGCCGGCAGTGCGCATCAACGGCTCGCCGAGATCTGCGACGATGTCTATTTCGTCGTCGCGGGACTGCCCATGACGCTCAAGGGCGAACCACCCATCCCCACCATGGGACGCACGCAATAGACACCAGAATCAGCCAAGGGCTATACTCAGTGCTAACAGTGCGCTGACACTTAACAGCACATTCAGGGTCATGCGGTAGAGGGTTAGCGCGCGGGTGATATGATAGGGTCCGAGCTTGGTTTCGCCTTCGCCCATAATCGGCAGATCGACCACTTCTCCGTCATAACTCCTTGGCCCACCAAGCGAAAACCCGAGCGCGCCAGCAAAGGTCGCCTCCGGCCAGCCCGAATTGGGCGAGCGGTGTTTCATGGCGTCGCGCGTGGCCGCCTGCCACGCCCTGGACGGGCTGGCCCCGGGCACAAAGAAGCAGGCAATGGTCACCAAAACCGCCGTCAGCCGGGCGGGAACGAGATTGACCAGATCATCAAGGCGCGCGGCCGCCCAACCAAAATCGGCGTAGCGCTCATTCTTGTGGCCGATCATCGAATCGGCGGTGTTGATGGCCTTGTAGAGCGCAATGCCCGGCAGGCCGAGCAGCACCAGCCAGAACCACGGCGCGACCACACCGTCCGAGGTGCTTTCGGCCAAGGTCTCCACCGCTGCGCGGGAAACGCCAGCGGTATCAAGCTGTTGGGGATCTCGGCCCACGATCTGGCTCACCGCCTCGCGCCCGGCCTCCAGCGAGGTCAGCAGCGCATCGGCCACCGCCTGCACGGCCCGACCCAGTTCCTTTTGCGCCAGGAAGGGCGTCGCCAGCAGGATTTCGAGCACCCAGCCGAGCGGTATGCGGTGCACAATATTGCGCACCATCAGCGTTACAATCAGCGTCGTGCCGAGCACCAGCACCATGGTCACCATGCCGCGCACGCGCCGTTGCTCGGGGGATTGCTCCTCCTTCCACAGTCGTGATTCGAGCCAGCTGAGGAGCTTGCCGATCCACATGACGGGGTGGCCGATCTGGGCCAGCAAGCGGGGCGGATAGCCCTGCCAGCGCTCGAGGATCAGCGCCAAGGGAGCAATAAATATGTGCATCAGTCCAGCCTAACGGGTTCTGCGAGCCCCAAAAGGGCATCAATATCAATGTGATGTTCAAGGTGAGCGGCCAGTGCATCGAGCGTGGTGTCGATGCTGGCCTCATAGGCGAAATCAGGCGAGGCAACATTGCCCAGCACAGCACGCCGGAAGTCGTCGGCGGCAAACAGACCGTGCAGATAGGTGCCCTGCACCCGGCCGTCGGCGCTCACCGCGCCTTCGTTCACACCCGCCACCTGGGCGAAAGGCCGTGCAATATCAGGTCCCTGGGTGACACCCATATGCATGTGATAGCCGGCAATGGCAGTGCCGGAGCCCAAGTGAATGGCCCGCTCTATCCGCAATTGCTTGACCGGGCTGAGCACGGTTTCAACATCGAGCAGACCAAGGCCCTCAGTCGTACCCGGCGTGCCTTCGATCCCGTCCGGATCGGCGATGGAGCGCCCCAGCATCTGGTAGCCGCCGCAAATGCCGATGATCTTATCCCCGGCGCGGTGATGGGCGATAATATCGATGTCCCAGCCATTGGCGCGCAGCGCTGCTAAATCGCTGCGGGTGGCTTTGGAACCGGGGAGGATAATCAGATCAGTGTTGCGGGGAATAGCTTGCCCCGGCGCCACCAGCACCAGATTGACGCCCGGTTCGGCCCGTAGCGGATCGAGATCGTCAAAATTGGCGATGCGCGGCAGTTGCGGCACGGCAATGGTGAAGGCGCCGGACTTGTTTGAGGCGTAATCGGCCAGCGCCAAGACATCCTCTGCCGGCAGCTTGCCCGCATCGGTAAACCAGGGCACCGGACCGAAGCAGGGAACCCCGGTCTTTTGCGCGAGAAAAGCGATTCCATCGGCGAAAAGCGAAGGATCACCTTGAAACTTGTTAATCAGGCTGGCGCGGATGCGCTTGGCGTCGGCCAGGGCGACCACTGCAAAGGTGCCTACCACCGATGCAATAACCCCGCCCCGATGGATATCACCCACTAAAACAACTGGAATATCAGCAGCTTGCGCAAAACCAAAATTGGCGATGTCATTGCGGCGCAGGTTGACTTCTGAGGCGCTGCCAGCGCCTTCGACGATAATAAAATCCACATCGGCCGCCAGCTCACGAAACGCGCCGATCACCTCGGGCAGCAGCTTTCCGCGCTCATTCCAGTAGGTGCGCGCGGTCATTGAGGCCATACGCTGCCCCCGCACCACCACCTGTGAACCAGTTTCCAGTTCAGGCTTGAGCAGAACCGGGTTCATGGCGGTAATCGGCTCGCGCCGCGACGCGCGTGCCTGCAGCGCCTGAGCCCGCCCGATCTCACCACCATCGGCGGTCACGGCGGCATTATTGCTCATATTCTGCGGCTTGAACGGCGCGACCTTGTGGCCGCGATTGGCCAACGCACGGCACAGTCCAGCGACCATCAGCGATTTGCCGACGTCCGACCCCGTCCCCATAAACATCAGTGCCTTAGCCATGGCCAGACTTATGCCGCATCAATCACGTGCGCGTAAGACCCCATCACCCGCCCAATTACCGCGCCCATGGGCGGCATGGCATCGCCACGCGCATCAGTAGCCGCAAACAGCGGGTTCAGCCGTGACTGTTTGGCCGATGAATAGTGAAACTCATGGCCATTGAGCCGACCCGGCCAGGGCAGATCGCCCGACTGCACCAGGCGCCGATAGCCCAGAATACGCTTGGGACGATCAATGCGCGTCGTCATTGGTAGCAGCCCCGCCATGGCATGGCTGGCGCCCGCCTTGTCCACCAGTGCATCGCCCAGCACCATAAAGCCGCCGCACTCGCCATAGAGCAACGCACCGCGGTCGCGCGCAGCAACCAGTCCAGCCTTGAAGGCGTCCGCCGCGGCCAGTGTTGCTCCATGCAGTTCGGGATAGCCGCCAGGCAGGAATACCGCATCGGCATCCCCCCCGGGCGCTTCGTTGCGCAGCGGCGAAAAGAAGCTCAGCTGCGCACCCTGACTGCGCCAGCCATCAAGCAGATGGGGATAGGCAAAGGCAAAAGCATCATCGCGGGCGATCGCCATATGCTGACCCAGCGGCGGCAGATCCGCTGCATCCTCGGCACCTTCCCCCAGCGGCGCGGCAATCGCCTGGAACCGGTCGAGATCGACATAGTCGCCCATGGCGGTGGCGGCTTCATCGAGGAAACCGGCAAAGGCGTTGACCTCGCCGGGCAGCACCAGGCCCAGATGGCGCTCGGGCAGTACCAGCGCCGGATTGCGTGGAATCGCGCCAAGGCAGGGGATACCCGTCGCCGCCAGCGCTTCGGTCAGCATGCGCTCATGCTTCATCGACGCCACGCGGTTGATGATCACCCCCGCAACCCGCACGCCAACCCGCCAGTTGGCAAAGCCAGCCACCAGCGGCGCTATGGATTGACTTTGCCGGTCGGCATCGACCACCAGAACCACAGGCAGCTCAAGCAGTTCGGCGAGATCGGCTGTGGATCCGATGCCGTCGGCTGCACCGTCAAAGAGGCCCATCACGCCTTCAACAATAAGCAGATCAGCGCCCGTGGCCTGGGTCGCGGCCAGCTGCTTGAGTCGGTGCGGGGTCATCGACCAGGGGTCGAGATTGACAGCGTCGCGCAGCGCTGCGCGCGCCAGAAAGGTGGGATCGATGTAGTCCGGACCGGTCTTGGCCGGTGCAACGACGACACCGCGCTGGCGCAAGGCGGCCAGCAGGCCAAGCGTGACCACGGTCTTGCCCGAACCCGAGCGCGGTGCGGCAATGACGAGCCCTTTAGCCAAAGGTGTGGCTCCGCATCCGCCCAACATACCAGTCCAGCGTCTCGCGATACTGGCTGACCGCGCCCAGCACGACGATGGCCGGGGTTGGAATGTCTTTAAGTTTGCTGACTTCGCCCAGCGTGGTTTCAATCACGACCTGCTGTGGTGTGGCAGCGTGGGAGACAATGGCGAGGCGCTCGCCGCCATCGCGACCGGCCTCAAGCAGTTTTTGTGAGATGGAGCCCAGATGCTTGACCGCCATGAACATGACGATGACTGGCGCGGCCTTGGCCACGGCGGGCCAGTCCACACCATGCGGCACGGCGCCCGATTCATCGTGGCCGGTGAGGAACATCACAGCCTGATTGACGTCGCGATGGGTGACAGGAATGCCGGCATAGGCCAGCCCGCCAACGCCCGAGGAAATACCGGGCACAATACGGAACGGCACACCGTGCTTGACCAGCATCCCCGCCTCCTCGCCGCCACGGCCAAAGATGAACGGGTCGCCGCCCTTGAGGCGAAGGACGCGCTTGCCAGCCTTGGCCAGCGCCACCAGTTGCAGAGAAATATCGGCCTGTTTGGGCGATGGTTTGCCGCCACGTTTGCCGGCAAAGATGCGTTCGACGTGACGCGGCGCCATGGCCAGCAGATCAGGCGAAACCAGTGCGTCATGAACAATCACATCGGCCTGTCCCAGGGCGTGATAGGCAAGCAGGGACGCCAGCCCCGGCCCGCCCGGGCCCGCGCCAACCAGCCAGACCGTGCCCGGTTCGAGCTGCGGGAAATCAGCATTGTCGAGGGCCGCGAAATGGGCGCGGCGGCGTGGTTTGCGGATCCAGCCGAACATCAGTGCATCAACCCTTGAGGCGCGCGGTGGGAATGGGCACAGTGGCGCGTCATGAAGTACTCAGTGCGATGAAGATTCTGATCCTGGGCGGCACCGCCGAAGCGCGTGATCTGGCGGGGCGTCTGCTCGAACTGGGCCATGATGTCACCAGCTCGCTGGCTGGTCGCACACAGAATCCTACCCTGCCCGCCGGCGCTGTGCGCATGGGCGGATTTGGCGGTGCGGTTGGACTGGGCAACTATCTGAAAAACGAGAACATTGAGCGGCTGATTGACGCCACGCACCCCTATGCGGGCACGATTTCGGCCAATGCGGTCGCCGCCGCCCAGGCCAGCGGCGTGATGCTGGTGCGTTACATGCGTCCGGTCTGGGCGGAGCCTGACAGCGCGGGCTGGACCAATGTCGCCACGGCAGCCGAGGCTGCCTCGGTCTTGCCCGCCGATGCTACGGTTCTGCTCACCACGGGTCACACTGGTCTGACTGATTTTCTTGGCCGTGCCGATTGCCGCTTTCTCGTACGCCTGATCGAGGCCCCGGCCGTGGCAATCCCGCCCCACACGAGGCTGCTGCAGGACCGTCCACCCTATGGACTGGCCGACGAAATAGCGCTGTTGGCGCGCGAGAGCATCACTCATCTGGTCACCAAGAATTCTGGCGGGGCACAGACGGCGGCCAAGCTGGAAGCGGCGCAGCGACTTGGAGTTGAGGTGATCATGATTGCCCGTCCCGCCTATGGCCCAGCGCTCGAAGTGAGCAGCGTGGATGGTGCTATCGAGGCATTGGCGCTGACGGGCTGACCAAAACTGGCCACGCTGAATCCGGGCGCACAATCGGAAATGGCGCAGGTGGCGTAATCTGATTTGCGTTTATGCAGGCGGACCGGGCCAGCCATGGCAGCCACGGCGTCAGCGACACCGGGCACATCGCCACTCAAATCGGCATCATCAAGCAGGCGCATTGGCACGGCGAAATACAGCGCCACGGGCAGGAGCAGCGGACTGGTTGCCTTGCGCATATGAGTGCCAATAGCGGCCAGTTGACTGGGATGCAGGTTCAGTTCAGCGAGGCAGGCCCGGATCAGTGCGATGATCTCACCGGCACTGGCCGCAGAGGCAAAGCCAATGCCAGCGACAAATCTGTCTGTAGGGGCGGGGATCGCCCCGAATCTAGCTGTCATAATCGCCTCTCAAAGCAAGAGGCAGGTTCGCTCAAGACCGTTGCAGCTCCGGGGTTGGTCCCCGATTTGGGTCGACCGCACCGAATTCTGTTTCAGTTCCTTCGTGGGAACTCTGCGCATGTTTTGGTTCTAGGCGGGCAGAACCACTTGGTCAATCAATGGCTTGGCCTGCTTCACGACCAGATAAGAATGCTTCTGAAAATGATTTGCAAATTCAATGACTTGCCGCGTCGGTTCTGGGCAGTTATGGCCTCCCCATGATTTGGGACGGGACTGGACAATGACAGCAACAGCCAAGCGCACGCTGGCCATTGCGGCAGCAAGCCTGCTGATCGGCCTGATCGTGCTGGGGCTCAAAGTGCTGGCCTGGCAGATTACCGGATCGATCGCGCTCTATTCCGATGCCCTGGAATCCATCGTCAATGTGGTGACGGCCATTGCGGCGCTCATTGCTGTATGGCTGGCGCAAAAGCCCGCCGACGCCGCCCTACCCTATGGATACCATAAGGCCGAGTATTTCTCGGCCGTGCTGGTTGGGGTCATGATCATCGTGGCGGCGATCCTGATTGCCCGCGAGGCCATTACCGGGCTGATGGCCCCCGCCCTGCCCGACGCCCCTATCGAAGGACTGAGCATCAGCATTGTCGCCACGGTGATCAATGCGGTCTGGGCCTTTGTACTGATCCGGCATGGCCGCTCGGTACGTTCGCCAGCACTGCAGGCCGACGGCAAGCATTTGATGACGGACGTGGTCTCAACAGGCGGAGTCATTGTCGGACTGGCCCTGGTCTATCTGACCGGCTGGGCGATGCTGGATCCCATTCTGGCGGCGCTGGTGGCGCTCAATATCCTGTGGTCAGGCTGGGCAGTCATCCGCGACAGCGTAGGCGGGCTGATGGACGTGGCTGTGCCCAAGGAAACCCAGCAACTCATTCGCGAGGTTATCGCCGCCAATGCCGATGGGGCCATTGAGGCGCATGACATCCGCACGCGACAGGCTGGCAAGATGACGTTCATCGACTTCCATCTGGTGGTGCCTGGCGCGATGAGCGTCGACGATGCTCACGCCATCTGCGACGCTATCGAGGCCAAGCTACGCGAGGCCGTCCGACAGGTTCAGATCACTATTCATGTTGAGCCCGAAGACAAGGCCAAGCATTCCGGCATCGTGGTGGTCTAGCGCGCGAATGTGACTTGCCCTGCGCCTGCACCACAGGCAGATTCGCAGCCATGCGAGACGTCCTTGTTGCCCTGTTCGCCCTGTTGACCCTGCCCGTCTTCGCGCAGGGCTGGGATCATTATGACAATGCCCGATTTGGTTACAGCATCGCCGTGCCGACTGGCTTTGTCGGTCAGGGCGAGAGCGAGAACGGGGATGGTCAACACTTCGCTTTGCCCGGTCGCGCCATTGCGCTGAGCGTCTGGGGGGGCTGGCTGAATCACTTCGATAGCGAAGTTGCGGCCCGCATGGGCCAGGATGCGGCTGATGGCTGGAACCAGACCTATCAGGCGGTCACGCCGCGCTGGGCCAGCTGGTCAGCGAGCGCGGGTGGTCAAATTCTCTACCAGCGCATGATCGCACTTTGTGACGGCCAGAGCTACGCCGCCTTCCGCGCCGAATACGGCGTGCGCGACCGGGCCGAGATGGACCCGGTCATTGAGCAATTGGTGGCCAGCCTGCGCGGCAGCACCTGCTAGAATTCGATCCCGACCTGCGCCTTCACCCCGGAGCGGAAGTGGTGCTTGATCTCGGTCATTTCGGTGACGAGATCGGCGATCTCGATCAGTTCGTCCTTGGCGTTGCGACCGGTGACGATGACGTGGGTATCGACTGGCTTGTTCTTGAGAAACTCGACCACTTCCTCGATTGGCAGATAATCATAGCGCAGGCAGATATTGAGCTCGTCGAGCAGCACCATCTTGTAGCTGGGGTCCGAGATCAGCTTTTTGGCCTGCTCCCAGGCCTTGCGCGCGGCGGCCAGATCGCGCTGGCGGTCGGCAACGTCCCAGGTAAAACCTTCGCCCATGGCGTTGATGGTGACCAGCTCGGGAAATTTGAGCAGCACGTCGCGCTCGCCGGTCTCCCAGACGCCCTTGACGAACTGCACCACCCCGACCTTGAAGCCATGGCCAAGCGCCCGGAACACCATGCCGAAGGCGGCAGTCGACTTGCCCTTGCCCTTGCCCGTGTGGACGATGAGCAGGCCTTTTTCCTGGGTCTTGGTGGCCAGGATCTTGTTGCGCGCCTCGCGCTTCTTGCGCATTTTCTCGGCGTGATAGGCATCACGCTCCGCCTCGGTCATGAGGTCGGTTTTCTTGACGGGCTTGGCTGGCGTGTCGGTCATGCAAGGTGCTCCGCGTGTTCAATGATCAATCTCGCGGCCACTTCGGGCGCGATGTCGGTAGTATCGAGGTCAAATCGATTAGGATGCCTGACCCCCAGGATGCGTCGTTTTGTGCGAACCCTCCTGGCACCCGACGCATCGGTCATCTTGAGCCTGGCCTCGCGATCTGCCGAAGGTATGCGCGCGTCATGGGCAGCGTCCGAGGCTGTGAGCAAAACTGGCACGAAAGTGGCGTTGCGTTGTTGGGCGACCGCGACAACCTCGGCAAAGGCGGTGTGGTCCATCGGATCGTCTTCCATCAGGGCGTTGGTCAGAACGAAACTGGCATCGGGCCGGGCGATCTCCGCCATGGCGATCAGCGCCTGGCGCCGGATGGTCATGATCAGCTCCCAGGCCTGCGCCGGGATCGGGGCCTTCCCGTCCTCACGGATCAGCGAAAAGACCACGTTGTTGGCCAGATGATTGTCGAAAACCCGCGCGCGGGTTGCTTCGGCGATAGCCCGCGCAATGGTCAGCTTGCCGACGCCATAATGGCCAATCAGGTAGATGATGGTGTTGTTCATGACTCGCCCCCCAGCAAAGCGTGGGCCGAGTTGGAACGGGGGGCCCACAACCCTCGTTCGCGGGCGTCGTTGAATTTGGCGATGAGTTCGTCATAGCCGTAGCGATTGGCCTGCCGAATAAAATCACGGGTCGCGTCGTCCTCGATGAAGGCCTCAAAAGCCAGATCGAAATGGTGCGTTTTGACCGCCCCGGTGGTGGCGGCAAAGGCGAACATGAAATCGACTGTGGCGATGATCTCAAAGGCGCCGCGATAGCCGTGGCGCTTGACGCCGTTGAGCCATTTGGGATTGACGACGCGGGATCGCATCACATGGCTGATCTCTTCTTCCAGCGTGCGGATAACGGGCCGTTCGGGGCGGGAGTGATCATTGTGATAGGCGGCGGGTTTGAGCCCCGTCAGGGTTTCAGCGGCGGCGGAAAGACCGCCCTCAAACTGATAGTAGTTGTCGCTGTCGAGCAGATCGTGCTCGCGATTGTCCTGATTGTGGATCACCGCGTCGATAACGGAGAGGCGCGCCGCAAAGCGGTCGCGCTCGGGGATGCCGGTGGCCCGGGCGCCGTAGGCATATTGCCCCCATTCGAGCGCCTGCTTGCCCAGATCGGCCTTTGTCGACCAGTTGCCGCTATCGATCAGGGCATTGAGCCCGGCGCCATAGGTGCCCGGTTTGGAACCGAATATGCGATGCCCGGCAGCCAGGCCCGCCTCGGCTTCGCTTTGCCCGGCAGCCATCATGCCCAGTGCATCGGCGCGCATGCGTGCAGCTATGGGATTGTCCTCAGTGGGTTCATCGAGCGCGCCGATTGCGCGGATGGCGCGATCGAACAGGGCCATCTGGGCCGGGAAGGCATCGCGGAAGAAGCCGGAAATGCGCAGGGTGACATCGACGCGTGGCCGACCCAGCTTGGGTAAAGGGATGATCTCATAGCCCGAGACGCGCAGCGACCCCGGATCCCAGATCGGCTTGGCGCCGATCAGGGCAAGTGCCTGGGCAATATCATCGCCGCCCGTGCGCATATTGGCTGTGCCCCAGACCGAGAGCGCGACCGAACGCAAATGATGGCCATGGTCCTGCAAGTGACGCAACACCAGGCTTTCAGCCGATTTCTGCCCCAGTCCCCAAGCGGTCGGGGTGGGCACGGCTCGGTTATCAACCGAGAAGAAGTTACGACCGGTCGGCAGCACGTCAAGGCGACCGCGTGATGGTGCGCCTGAAGGGCCAGGGGCAATGAATTTTCCATCCAGCCCGTCGAGCAGGGCCTGAAATTCAGCCGGCCCAGACCGGGCCAGGCGCGGCCGGATGATGGTCTCCACGGTGTCGAGCACGGCGCGCGTCGCGGTCCAGCCCGCCTCTGGCATTATGGTGCCCTCAACCAGGTCAGCCGCGATGGCCTCGAGTTGTTCGACCACGTCGCCGACGCTGCGGGCACTTGCTGCCGGGGAAACGATGGGCGGCCCCGACCAGGTCTGGCCCAGTTTGGCCGTCAAGGGATCAATTCCTAGTTTGAGATCATCCGCCAAAGCGCGGATGAGCGAATTCTCCCCTGCCCCGTCGCCGCGCGGCACGCGCGCAAGCGCCACGATCAGATCACGCTCCAGATCGCCCTGCGGCGACCGGCCAAAGATGTGCAGGCCGTCGCGGATCTGGGCTTCCTTGAGATCGCAGAGGAAGTTGTCGATCTTGATCAGGGCTTCGGTTTCGTCCTCGGGCAAACCGATATCGCGGTCGAGCCGGCTGTCGCGGGTGAAATCGAGAATGCGCCGCTGCAGATCGGCCAGCCGGCGCCGGTCCATGCCCGAGGCTGCGTAATACTCATCGAGCAGCGCTTCGAGGTCCTTGAGCGGTCCATAGGTTTCCGCCCGCGTGAGTGGGGGCACCAGATGATCAATGATCACCGCGCCTGTGCGCCGCTTGGCCTGAGTGCCCTCGCCGGGATCATTGACGATGAACGGATAGAGATGGGGTAGTTGGCCCCAGAGTGCGTCAGGATAGCTGAGCGCGTCCAGCGCGGTGGCCTTGCCCGGCAGCCATTCAAGCGTGCCGTGCTTGCCGTTGTGGATCAGCGCGTGGGCGCCATGCTCATGGCGGAGCCAGAGATAGGCAGCCAGATAGGCATGCGGCGGGACCAAAGCAGGGTCGTGATAGCTCTCGGTTTCGTCGAGATGATAACCCCGAGCGGGCTGCAGCAGGATCGCGACGTTGCCCAAGACCAGTGCGGGCAGATGGAAGCTGTCGCCCCGCACAAATGGATCGGTCGCGGGATCACCCCAGCGGCAGGTGATTTCGGCGCGCATCGCTTCGGGTAGTGCGGCGAAGAGTTCGGCGTAGCGGGACAAGGTCAGCGTTGCCGGAGACACGCCACGCGCCGGATCGGCATTTGTCGGGCCGGACTGGAGGGCGGTGATGAGTTCTTCCGAGGTCTGTGGTAATGCCGACCCCAGTGCATAGCCCTCCGCCTCCAGCGCCTTGAGCATCTCCACTGTCGAAGCGGGGGCGTCATAGCCGACGCCGTTGGCAAGACGACCATCCCGGATGGGGTAGTTGGCCAGAACGAGGCCAATCCGCCGCTCAGACCGGGCCGTTGCGCGTAGCCGGGACCAGTTTGCGGCCAGCGCTGCGGTGCGGGCGATGCCTTCGGCGTCAGGCGCATAGGCGGTCAGAGGGATCTGGCAGCGCTCGTGCCAGATTGCATCAGCACGGTGGCCGACGATCAGCCCAGCCAATCGTCCATCGACCTCGGGCATAACAAGGAACATAGCCATGTCCTTGGCGCTCAGGCCCTGGCTATCGGCCAGCCATTGATCCTGAGAGCGGCCGGACTGAATAAGCTGAATGACCGGAGCGTCGGTCCCAGCAAAAGGGTTTGCCTTACCGTCCAGACCATCAATCCCCAGCGCGAAACCAGTGAGATTCAGGATGGTCGTGGGCGCGACATCGCCCAGAACCTGCTGCACGAAACGGACGCAAGCGGCTTCCTTGAGCGAAGAGACCAGCACGGGTACCGGCGCTAGTCCCTGCTCAACCAGCGCAGCGATCAGCGCTTCAATGGTTGCCGTTCCGGCGCCTTCGAGCGCCGCGCGGTAGAACAGGATCGGGACATGGGCAGGCTTGGCGCCGGGAGGCAGGCAGAGCTTGTCGCGGATGTTTGCCTGATCCGTGACACCCAGTCCGGGATACCAGAGACCAAAGCGCGCAAAAGGCTGGGGGTGCAGGTCGGTGAGCAAGGCCCCCGCATCCGTCTGCTGAGCGACCGACCGCTCCCCGGCGCGGCCCGGTGCGGCAAGTGTGTGGAGCCCCTTCAAGATCGCATCGGCGTTGTCAGGCCCGCCAGCGATGAACAGGCTGTGCAGCCGGCTCCAATCGTCAGGATGGACCGTGGAGCGCGATTGCAGAATGGGATCGGGACTGGCATCCCCCGGCAACAGGGCAAGGGGGATTTTGTGGTTGGCGCACAGCGCCGTCAGTTCATCAACGCCATACTGGAAGTAGGCCGCGCCGCCGATCAGACGCAGTACTACCAGGCGTGCATGAGCCACTGTCTGCTCAAGCCACAGATCGACGGAAAGGTTGTTGGAGAGACGCAGCGTATTGGCGAGACGCAGATCGTCTTCGCCAGCGCGATCGGCTGCTCCCGCCAGCATGGACAATTCGCTATCGGCCGAACTGGCAAATACCAGCGCACCGGGGCGCTGATTGAGATCAATCGCCTCGCCCTCTTGCTGAATGGCGCCGGCCTGGGCCGATAGCAGATGCATGAAGCGCTAGGCCTTTTTGAGGAACTCGGTGCGCAAGACCAGGCCCTTGACCTTCTCGGCATTGCATTCGATTTCGGCAGTATCGTCGGTCAGACGAATATTCTTGACCAGAGTGCCGCGCTTCAGGGTCACCGAGGTACCCTTGACCTTGAGGTCCTTGATCAGGGTGACGGCGTCGCCGTCATTGAGTTGGGTACCGTTACTGTCCTTGGTGGTCTCACTCATGCTGCTGCTTTCTCAAGGCTGGAGGTGATGGCGGCGCGGTCGAGCGGGCTTTCACCGATCACAACAAGGGCGGTATCGCGCGTTTCGCCGTCTTTCCAAGGACGGTCGAAATAGGCCGTGATGCGGGGGCCTACGGCCTGAATGGCCAGACGGGCGGCTGCCCCGGGCACAGCGGCAAAGCCCTTAAGGCGCAACACATCATGAGTGCGAATAGTGCTCTCGATTATGGCCAGCAATTCGTCCTTGCCGGCAATGGCAGGCAGGCGGATCGAGAAGCTGTCGAAATCATCATGCTCATGCGGCTCGCCTTCATGCTCAAGCTCATGATGGCTGGGGCGGTTGGCGATGTCGTCTTCGGAGCTCATACCCAGACCGAGCAAGGCGGTGATATCGACATGGCCGTTCTGAGCGCGCAGCACGCCGACACCGGGGCGCAGTTCGGCCCTGATATTGGCTTCAACCTTGTCGAGCATGGCGGCGTCGAGCAGATCGGCCTTGTTGATCACCACCAGATCGGCCACCGAGAGCTGGTCTTCAAACAGCTCGCCCAGCGGCGTTTCGTGGTCGAGCATTTCATCCTGACGACGCTGCGCATCAACAGCTGCCTCATCAGAGGCAAAGCGCCCCTCGGCCAGAGCCGACGCGTCGGCGACGGTAACGATGCCATCAATGGTCACCTGTGCCTTGATCTCGGGCCAGTTGAAGGCGCGGATCAGTGGCTGGGGCAGCGCCAGTCCTGAGGTTTCTATGATGATATGATCAAACTTATCAGGGCGAGCCAACAGCGCCTGCATGGTGGGAATGAATTCGTCGGCCACGGTGCAGCAGATGCAGCCATTGGAGAGTTCGACCATGTCCTCTTCGCGGCAGGTCTCATCGCCACATCCGGCTAGTATGTCCTTGTCGACGCCAAGATCACCAAACTCATTGATGATCAAGGCAATGCGCTTGCCCTTGGGGGCATGAGCGAGCAAATGGCGTACCAACGTTGTCTTACCTGCGCCCAGGAAGCCGGTGATGACGGTAGTAGGGATCTTGCTCATGAATGGGCTCCGGCGGACTGACGCGTGAAATGGTCGTGCAGGCGGCCAAAGACGAGGCCCAGCACGACCCAGAAGACGGCGGCGTTAAAAAGCGATGCGCTCACAAAACTGGCGGCCATACCGGCGGGCACGGCAGTGCCCGCTTCGGGTGGCTGTGGGGCACCGACCACGTGAGGCAGAGCGACCAGTGCGATGGCAGCGGCCAAGGCCCATGGTGCCTGAATTTTGGCAGCCAGGACAAAGGCGCCACCTGTGCAGAGAGCGGCGAGCCCCCACCAGAGCTGACGGGCGACCGTGTCAGCCACAGGCATACCCGGCAGACCGGGCGGCAGGCCAAATGCTGGTGCCAGTGAGAAGGCGGCGAACCCGCCCATACCCCAGAGCAGACCAGTTGCCCAGCTGATGGGTAGATTGAAGAGCAATGATACGGCGCCGATGATCAGGGCAAACCCGGCGGCCATCAGCAGATTGGCGAGGATGGTATAGCCGGTGCGCTCAAAACCATCCTGTGGCGCCCACTGGGCCGGGTCATGGCTGTGTGGCACGGCGGCTTCGCCGTCGGCGTGTTCGTGGGCGTGCTCGGCGGGTGCGGTACCCTCATAGCTTTCCGCAGCAACGATGAGTGGGGTGACACGAAGATATTGAATGGCAGACGTGATCAGGCCAGCACAAAGCGCTGCGAGAACCGCAGCAAAAAACAGATTGCGAAACATGTGAGTTCTCTCGTTATTCCGGCCCTAGTGGCAGGGAAAGCCCATGGCGTGGCGGGTGTCGTGCGCGCCATTGTGCAGGCGATAATCGCCAGCAAAGCCGGTACCGACCAGAAGGGTCAGACCGAGCATCAGTGCAAGGGCACCAGCGATCAGACGCTGGGAGATCGAGAGAGACTGGAGACCAGTCGCGGTATTTGCAGTGGTATTGGTATTCATGGCAGCACCCTCCGTGCGCGGAATCGTGAAGGCCGTTTGGCCCGGTTCGTGTGCCGGCAGGTCTCCTGGCTCGCGGTGGAGATAGCTCTCTCGCCTTCCCGGCTTGCGCCAGTGGCATAGTGAGAGAGTGCACCGCTTACAGTTGCGGGGGCAGCCACGGTTTTGCGCCCTGATGGGTACGTCGCACCGTGTTCCCTTTTGATCCCTCCGGCACAACGGCCTTTGGGAACCAACACCAGACTGGTTTGCCACCAAATGGCGCAAACCGCAATGTCTGGCAGGCCGTTGCTCGGAAAACAGTGGCCCGGTCAAGTCCACGACAGGCCCAGAGAGGGTGATTACAGACCGACGAACCCTACCGACTCGCTTTAGATCTGGCGCAAGCAAGGAGATTGCAATGAAGCCGATCAAATTCAGCCGCGAGGAAACCAAGGCCATCGTTGGCGAAATACAGGACTATTTCCGCGAAGAGCTCGACGAAGATATTGGCGCGATTCCGGCCGAGATGCTGATGGGCTTTTTCGCCGACAAGATGGGGGCCTATTTTTACAATCGCGGCGTTTATGACGCCCAGGGGCTGATGCGCGAACGTATGGACAGCCTGACCGATGATCTGTTCGCCCTGGAGCAGCCCACCAAGCATTTGCGCTAGGCGGGCTGCTAAATCGTCGCCCTAGCCCAGGCAGTCAACAAGACTTGTAGCCAGCCCGCGCAACAGGTTCGGATAGAGATCAATTCCTGCTTCCAGCGCACCGCCCTCGGGATCAAGCGTGCCCGAACGGGCAGCGCTGCCCTCGGTAATTGCGTTGATAATGGTGGGTGCAAAATTGGGTTCGGCAAACACACAGGCTGCGCCCAGTTCGACCAGCCTGGTCTTGAGCTCGTCTATGCGCGCTGCGCCGGGCATGGTGTCGGGCGTCACGGTGATGGAGCCGGCAAGATTCAATCCGAAACGCGCCTCGAAATACTGATAGGCGTCGTGAAAGACAATAAAGGGCTTGTCCTTGACCGGAGCGAGCATGGCATCGATCTCCGCCTCGAGCTCATCCAGACGCACCAATTGGGCTTCGGCATTGGTCTGGTAGGTGGATGCGTTGGCTGGATCGGCCTGGGCAAGTGATGTCGCGATTTGAGTGACCATCAGCTTGGCGTTTTCGGGATCGAGCCAGAAGTGCATGTCGCCTTCGCCGTGCTCGTCATCGGCGCTTTGTTCGCCTTTCATGGCATGATCTTCAGCGCCGTCATGATCATGGATTGCATCATGCGCATGTTGATCGTCGTGCTCGTGTGCTTCGAACGCACCTCCCTCTCTGACGGGCAACAAGACGATGCCCGGTGCCGCCGCCAGTTCCACAACGTCGGCACCAGTTGAGAGCGTTTCGAGGGCGTCGCCGAGAAACAGCTCCAAGCCATGTCCGGTCCAGAAGACCAGGTCAGCATTTTGCAGCGCATCGGCATCGGATGGCTTGAGGGCGTAGGTGTGTGGCGAGGCCGAACCGTCCACGATCAGATCCGGCTCGCCTACCCCCTCCATGACCGCAGCAACGAGGGAATGTACGGGCTTGATAGATGCCACGACGCCGGGCGCTGCCCAGGCAGTGGTTGTGAGAAGACCTGCCGTCAGCATGGCATATGGAGCGAGCAGTTTCATCTGGGAGACCTCATCCTGGGCAATGTCGATATATGATATGTTATGTTATTACGCTTGCGGCGTTGTTATGCTATAACGTATTGAACGCCGTCAAGAGGCGATGGATGGAAGCTTTGGCAGAACAAGAAATCCTCATTACGCTGGCTGGTGCCGGCGTTGTGCGCGGTGGCCGAAAACTGGTGAGCGGGGTCGATCTGACCATTGCGCGCGGCGAGATCGTAACCCTGATCGGCCCAAACGGGTCTGGCAAATCGACCACCGCCAAACTGGCGACCGGGGTCCTCAAGCCCAGTGTGGGCACAGTGACGCGGCAACCGGGTCTGAAGATCGGCTACGTGCCGCAAAAACTCACGATCGACTGGACACTGCCGCTGACTGTAGAGCGCCTGATGACGCTGACAGGACATTTTTCTGCCAGCGCAATTGCTGCCGCACTGGACGCTGTCGGCGCGGCACATCTGCTCAAGGCGGCCGTGCAGGAGCTCTCGGGCGGCGAATTCCAGCGCGTGCTGTTTGCCCGCGCCATGATCCGAAAACCTGATTTGCTGGTGCTCGACGAGCCCGTACAGGGTGTCGACTTTTCTGGCGAAGTGGCACTGTACGATCTGGTTCGGCAGATCCGCGACACGACGCGCAGCGGCATTTTGATGATCAGCCACGACCTGCATGTGGTGATGGCCGAAACCGATACTGTGATCTGTCTGAACGGCCATGTCTGCTGTCGCGGCACGCCGACTGCGGTCAAGAACAGCCCGGAATATCTGCGGCTCTTTGGCGAACGCGCTGGTGGTGCGCTGGCGCTATATCAGCATCACCATGACCATGAACACCATGATGACGGCTGCGTTGTGCCCGAGGGACAGACGCACGATCACAGTCACGGCCATGAAGGGCACGACCATGTTCGCTGACTATTTTTCGCGGGCACTTATCGCGGGTATCGGTCTGGCCCTGGTCACGGGGCCGCTCGGGTGCTTTGTCGTTTGGCGACGCATGGCCTATTTCGGAGACACCATGGCCCATTCAGCACTGCTCGGTGTCGCGCTATCGTTCCTGCTCTCAATCAATCTGACGCTGGGTGTCTTCGCTGTCGCCGCCATGGTGGCGGGCGCGCTGATCGTGCTGCAGCGACAGGCGACGCTGTCGACCGATGCGCTGTTGGGCATATTGAGCCACTCCACGCTGGCTGTCGGCCTGGTGCTGGTCGGCTTTTTAACCACGGTGCGGATCGACCTGATGGGGTTCCTGTTCGGTGACATACTGGCCGTCTCGATGCAGGACATCGCCATCATCTACGGGGGTGGCATTGCCATACTGGCTATTCTGATCCTGGCTTGGCGGCCACTGCTCGCCTCCACGGTCAGCCCGGAACTGGCAGAGGCCGAAGGCCTGCGACCTGAGGCCAGCCGGTTGGTGCTGATGATCCTGATGGCCAGCGTGATTGCCATTGCCATGAAGCTGGTCGGGGTGCTGCTGATCACGTCTCTGCTGATCATTCCGGCGGCGACGGCCCGCCGTTTGAGTTCGACGCCTGAGGCCATGGCGGCCGTTGCCGCAGTCCTGGGCGCCGTTGCCGTTGTCGGCGGCCTGTTTGGCTCGCGAACCTGGGACACCGCCTCAGGTCCATCCATTGTGGTGATGGCCCTGATTGTATTTTTGCTGTCGCTGACTGTTCCGGTTACGCGGCTGTTCGGCAGGAGGACGCCACATGGCACATAGTCACGCCGCCCCAGGTGATCTGACGCGCAATCAGGGACTGGTGCTGGGCACTTTGACAGGTTCATCGGGGCCGCTCAGCGCCTATGACATTCTCGACAAATTGCGGGCTGACGGTCTTCGCGCGCCGCTGCAGGTGTATCGGGCCCTGGACAAGCTGGTTGAACGCGGATTGGCGCACCGGCTGGAATCGCTGAATGCCTTTGTTGCTTGCGCGGACGAGCATTGCCATCGCAAGGGGCTGATTGCCTTCGCGATCTGCAGTGATTGCGGCAGGGTCAATGAGTTCGCCGACGCGGTAATCGAGGAACGGCTGGGCAACTGGGCCGGCGATCAGGGTTTCAAGGTCGAGCGAACGACAATGGAAATCCGGGGCAAGTGCGCGCAATGCGCGGTCGTAGCCTGACGCAGTTCGCTATACGCGTGTGTCGTGACGTGCAAGATGGATCGTGGACAGGCTGGGCGACTACGGGAGGACCTACCCTTGAATGCTGCAGAGCAAATCGATCAGTTGATTGCAGGCCTTGGGGATTGGCGTGGCGATACCCTCGCCAAGGTGCGCAAATGCTTCATCGGGACCGATCCAGAAATTGTCGAAGAGTGGAAGTGGATGGGGAGCCCGGCATGGACCCGTGATGGCCTAATTGCGGTGGGAGACGCCCACAAGGCCAAAGTAAAGGTGACCTTTGCCTACGGTGCCAGTCTGCCTGATCCGGATGGGGTGTTCAACGGCAAGGACAATGGCAAGACAAGGCGCTCGATAGACATCTTTGAAGGCGACACCGTCAATGCAGATGCACTGGAAACGCTGATACGCGCCGCCATCAGCTACAATCTCGACAATCTCAAGAAAAACGCCGGGAAGCGCGCGCGGAAAGATACCGACAAGGCATCCTGAGACGCCGCGCCTAGTTAAGGGTCAGGAAGTGCACAGCGGCGGCGCCATAGACCCGGCGATCATCGAGTGCGAAGGCGTCGGGAATGGCGATCTCGGCCTCAGCGCTCTCTTCAAAAACCAACGTCGCGCCAGCGTTGAGCCAGCCCCCCTGGCCAAGCCGTCCAATGCCTGCTCCCCCAGACCCTGCCCATAGGGAGGATCGAGGAATACAAGATCGAACTTGCCGAATGTGCCGGTGGGGCCAAGATTGATGGCATCGCGGCGCAGCAGCTTGGTGTTGCCACCGACGCCAAAGGCCTCGATATGATCGCGGATCAAACCGCGCGCTTCGGCGCCCATATCAACAAAGGTCGCATGAACGGCGCCACGCGACAGCGCCTCAAATCCCAGTGCGCCGGTACCGGCGAACAGGTCGAGCACGCGCAGCCCGTCAAACACCGGGCCAAGACGTGAGGCGAGGATGTTGAACATGGATTCGCGCACGCGATCGGCCGTCGGGCGAATGGAACCGTCCGACGGAGAAATTAGCTGCTTTCCCTTGAACCTGCCGGCAACGATGCGCACGGATCAGACCTTGGGACGGCGTGGGCCGGACGGACGACCGGCACCACCACTGGGGCGTCCTGGACCACCCGACGGACGACCACCACCCGCGGGGCGACCCGCGCCACCTGTGGGACGTCCGGCACCGGGTCGCCCGCCACCGGCAGGACGACCGCCGCCCGCAGGCTTGCCGGGACCACCAAAGGAACGACCACCGGGCTTTGGACCACGCTGAGGTGCTGCACCGTCGCGCTTGGGATGAGGCTTACCGTCGGAACGGGTCTTGGGCTTGCCATAGGTCTTGGACTCGGACCCCAGATCGTCACGGCCGGGACGCGGACCGCGCTGTGGGCGGGCTGGACGTTCTGGCCGATCCGCGAACACGGGACGATCACCCTCGGGGCGATAGCCGCGTGCAGGTTTGTCGGAGAAATTGCGGCCGGGGCGCTTTGCCTCGCCCTTGAACGCGGCGCCTTCACCACGTTCGCTATCGGGACGCAAACGGGGCTCAAAGCTGCGCGCCGGACGCTCGCCACCTGGGGCGTCGCCACGACGTGGACCACGCGGGGTACCCGTGAAGGCACGGTCACGCGGTGGGCGCTCACCGCCCTCGGGCCGTGTACGCGGCGCAAAGCTGCGGGCAGGACGCTCACCAAAATCGCGCGACGGACGCTCGCTGCGCTCTGCACCCGGGCGGGCCGACGCAGGACGATCGCCATAGGGACGCTTGGGGCGGTCGCCGTCTTCACGGCGTGGGCCGCGCGGCTTGTCGCCAAAGGCCTTCTTCTCAAAGGGTTTCTTGTCGCCATATGGCTTCTTGTCGCCATAGGGTTTCTTGTCCCCAAAGCTCTTCTTGTCGCCAAACGACTTCTTGTCACCGGGCTTGCCGCCCGCAGGACGTGGCGCCTTCTTGCCATAGCTGCTTGCGGGCTGATCATCGGGATCACGCCAGGCTGACTTCTTGCCCAAATTCTTTTGCACAAAATCCTCTGGCGCACGGCCATCTTCATCAAAGTGAATGCGGCGCGGCGGCGGCGCGTCTTCATCGCCAAAGGTCTCTTCGCGCTTGAGCATGGGCTTGCGACTGTCAAAACGACCGGGGCGATCCTGGCGCGGACGTTCAGCGCGGATTTCTTCCTCGGTCTTTTCAGCGCCATCCGTAAAGCGGAAGCGCTGACGGGCAATCTCGACGGTGTTGGTGCCGCGGCCCGTCAGGCGGTCGCGCGTGGGCTTGCCCTCTAGCGCATTGGCTTCAGGCATTTCGCTGTCGAAATCGACGTCAGCGGCATCGGCAAGCTTCTTGCCGAGCTGGTCGCGCAACATCTTCGCCTTGATGGTCTCGATACCGCCGACCGGAATATCGGCAAGCTGGAAGGGACCGTAGCTGACCCGGATCAGGCGATTCACCTCGAGGCCCAGTGCGCCCAGCACATTCTTGACCTCGCGGTTCTTGCCTTCGCGCAGCGCCAGTACAAGCCAGACATTGGAACCCTGCTCGCGTTCCAGGGTCGCTTCAATGGCGCCGTATTTGACGCCATCAATTTCGATGCCGTCCTTGAGCTTGTCCAAGGCAGCCTGGGTGACCGAACCATGGGCGCGCACGCGGTAGCGGCGCAGCCAGCCTGTCGCAGGCAGCTCCAGCACACGCTTGAGGCCGCCATCATTGGTGAGCAGCAGCAGGCCCTCAGTGTTGATATCCAGGCGGCCTACAGTGACTACGCGCGGCAGGCCGTGCGTTTCAAGATGTTCAAAGATGGTCTCGCGGCCCTCTGGGTCCTTCTCTGTGACCACCAGACCAGCAGGCTTGTGGTAGAGCCATACGCGAGTGCCCTGACGCGCCGCCAGCGGAGCGCCGTCGACCATGACCTTGTCACGATCGGTTACGTTGAAGGCGGGAGTCACTACCTTCTTGCCGTTGACCACAACGCGGCCTTCGGTGATCCACACCTCGGCGTCTCGACGCGAGCAAAGCCCGGAGCGGGCGATGACCTTGGCGAGACGATCGCCGGTATCAGGTTTGACGGGGGTGGAGTCGTTCAGTTCGCGCATTTTTGCGGGCTTTCATGTCATGCGTGACCCATTGGGGCGGCGCAGAAAGGAGAAAGCGGCCGGATCATCCGGCCGCCTTGTCGTCGTAGAAACCGGACCGAGGCCTAGTTGGTAATTTCGGACTTCGAGAGACCAACGCTAGGACCGCCACCGATAGAAGGCGAAGCGCTGTTTGACTGCATTTGCCGGCGGATGGCCTTACGCACCTCTTCAGGGCATTTCGGATCGTTGAGCGACACCAGATCGCCGCCGGGTGCCGAGCAGATCAGATCAGCGTCACCTACACGGATAAAGTACTCATCAGGCGGCATGTAGAGCGGGCGCTTGGTGTTGACGCGCACATCGATATTGGCCGCACTCATGCGGGCCTGGAGGGCTCTGGCTTCGGCGTCCGTCAACGGGCGACCGGCCACCGAACGCAGATCAACCACACGCGCATTGCGCAGGCGCTGCAGATCAGCCTCAGTCAGATTGCTGGCGTCAATCTGGGCGGTATCGCTGTCGGTCGGCAATTGCGCAGATGCCGTTTGCGCTGTGGGGGTTGGCAGACTCTGACCCGACTGGGGAAGCACCAGCGGTGCGCGGGCTTGGGTCAGCTCTTCTTTGGGCGCTTCGCCGGGGATTAGGCCCAGGCCGCGTGCGGTCGAGCTCATCACTTCGCGTTCAAAGGTACCTGGGTCGGTCAGCGCATTGGTGCCTTCGACCGTGGTGCAGGCAGCCAGCGCCAGTGCCAATACGAGCGCGAGCGCAGCGGATCCAGCCCGGGAGGTGGCGCGAAGAGCAGCCTGCTGCCCCGTCATTGCAATACGCATGAAACGTCCTTCAAGATGTCGGCGGCGCTTATAGCGCATTCTGCGCACTAAGACCAGATTCTGGCGGCAACGTGTTCGCGCCCCTCAGGCCGCGGATTTACTGGGTCGACCAATGCCGATCAGGTCGGCAATCAGCAGGATCACGCCGAACGTTATCGCGACGTCGGCAATGTTGAAAATGTAGAATGACCACGTTCCCCAATGGAGGTGGAAAAAATCTGCCACCGCACCATAAAGCAGTCGATCAAGAGCATTGGAAAGCGCCCCACCGATACACAGTGCCAGCCCCATGCGGA
This sequence comes from Devosia sp. J2-20, assembly GCF_055808475.1. Lineage (NCBI taxonomy): Bacteria > Pseudomonadati > Pseudomonadota > Alphaproteobacteria > Hyphomicrobiales > Devosiaceae > Devosia > Devosia sp. J2-20. Next base: position 2,858,408 of record NZ_CM147870.1, read on the forward strand.
TCAGCGGCGTTTCGGCACGGACCCACCAGACGGACAAGGCGGCTATCGCCACCAGCATGATGGCACCCAACCCCCAGACCGGCATGCCGTCAAGCAGGCCGTAGGAGACACCGGTGTTCCAGACCAGCACGTAATCGAAGAAATCGGTGACTCGAACAATCTCGCCACCGCGCCAGCCGGTCATGGCAAAGGGAACGTAGCTGACAAGAACCTCAACGCACTTGGCGGCCCCAACCGAGATGCAATCGGCCGAGACCTGATAGGCCTTGTGTGCACGATCCAGGCCAAAGGCCAGAACGGCCATGGTCAGCGAGAAATAAAACGTTGGGTCAGTCAGTGATCGGCGATCCATCATTGATCTCCAGGTCGCCTATGGCGACGGCACGCGTTCTGCCCATTCGGCCTGTTCCCCGGCTCATGCCGGAGAACATTTATCATTACAGACGCAATCGCTAGAGCCCAGCAGCCGCACGCTCGCGCAGCGCCTGCGCGTCGCGGGGCGATACTTCAGGATACTCGGGGTCCGAACCTACGTCAGGCAGCACCTTCCACGACCGCGCACAACGCGTACCCTCGGCAAGCGCAGGCAGCACGGCGATACCGGCAACATCATCGAGGCGAAACGCTTCAGACGGGCCTTCACCGGTCTGGACTACGATGGCGGACGTGATAGCGATCTCGGCCAGATCCTGGCCCTTGAGCGCCGTCAGATAGCGTTCATCGGCAAGGAATACCTGGGGGGCAGCCTCAAGTGAGGAGCCGATACGTTTTTCGCGACGTTCGATCTCAAGCGCACCGGTGACCACACGGCGGACGCTGCGGATAAGCTGCCACTTGGCCGCAAGATCACTATTGAGCCAATCGCCCGGCACTTCGGGAAACAGGCGCAGATGGACCGAGGAGCCTTCTTCCGGGTGCCGTTCAAGCCAGACCTCTTCCATGGTGAACACCAGAATCGGAGCCAACCAGGCCGTCAGACAATCGAACAGGTGATGCAGCACGGTCAGCGCGGCGCGGCGCTTGATCGAAGAGATCGGGTCGCAATACAGCGCATCCTTGCGGATGTCGAAGTAGAAAGCGGAGAGTTCGATGTTCATGAAGTTGGTCAGCAGGGTGACGACCTTGCGGTAGTCATACTCCTTGTACGCCCCGCGCACCTGAGCATCGAGCTGAGCCAGCCGGTGCAGGATGACCTGCTCGAGTTCGGGCATGTCCTTGGCGTCTACCGCGTCCTTGGCGTCGTAATGGGCAAGGTTGCCCAACAGCCAGCGCAGCGTGTTGCGTAGCTTGCGGTAGCTGTCGACCGTGGTCTGGATGACTTCCTTACCGAGGCGCTGATCTTCCTGATAATCGGTAGAGGCAACCCAGAGACGCAGGATGTCGGCGCCGTATTGCTTGATGATATCTTGGGGGGCAACGGTATTGCCCAGCGACTTACTCATCTTGCGGCCTTCGCCATCCATGGTGAAGCCATGGGTGAGTACGCTCTCATAGGGCGCAAAGCCGTTGGTGGCGCAGCTTTCCAGCAGGCTCGAGTGGAACCAGCCGCGATGCTGGTCACTACCCTCAAGATACATCGAAGCGGGGAACTTCAGATGCGGCCATTTCTGCTTGTTGCGCAGCACCCAGGCGTGGGTCGTGCCCGAGTCGAACCAGACGTCGAGGACGTCGCGGATCATCTCAAAATCGTCTGCCTTGTACGCGTCGCCAAGGAAGCGCTGGGCCGCGCCGTCCTTGTACCAGGCATCTGCGCCTTCGGCCTCGAACGCATCGGCGATCCGGTGATTGACAGCTTCGTCCTTGAGGACTTCATTGGTGCCCTTGCGCACGAAGACGCTGATTGGCACGCCCCAAGCACGCTGACGGCTGAGCACCCAATCGGGGCGGTCGGCGATCATGGCGCGCAGGCGGTTCTGGCCCGAAGCCGGGTAAAACTTGGTCGCATCGATGGCGTTGAGCGCGCGGTGGCGCAATGTATCGCCAGCCGCGCCCTCGATATCGCGATCCATATAAACGAACCACTGCGGGGTATTGCGGAAGATCACCGGCTTCTTGGAGCGCCAGGAGTGTGGATAGGAGTGCTTGACCCGGCCACGGGCGACCATAGCATTGCGCTCGGCGAGGGCCGAGATCACCCGGTTGTTGGCATCACCCTTTTTGCCGTTATCATCGATGACGCGAGCGCCCTCAAGGCCCGGTGCGTCCTTGGTGTAAAAGCCGTCATCGCCGACCACATAGGGGATGGCGCTGTCGATGCCCTTTTCGCCCAGCAGTCGGGTCGAGTTCATCCAGATTTCAAAGTCGTCGAGACCATGACCGGGTGCGGTGTGCACAAAGCCTGTACCGGCGTCGTCAGTGACGTGTTCGCCATCGAGCAGGGGCACTTCGAAATTGTAGCCTTCGCCCAAACCACGCAACGGGTGGAAGCACGAGGTGATGTGCGCCGGATCGACATCCCCGATGCGGGCGAATTCTTCGACCTTGGCCTTGGCAAAGGTGTCGGCAGCCAGATTGTCGGCCAGGATATATTTCTCGCCCGTGGAGGCCCAATTGCCCTCGGGCGCTTTGGTCACTTCATAAAGGCCATAGGCGATCCTGGACGAAAACGAGATGGCCCGGTTGGCCGGGATGGTCCACGGCGTGGTGGTCCAGATGATCACCGACGCGTTCAGATCATGGAATGCACCCGAGGTGACTTCACCGCCGCCCGAACGGACCGGGAACTTTACCCAGATGGTGTCGCTCTCATAGTCGGCATATTCGATTTCGGCTTCAGCCAGAGCCGTGCGCTCGACAACCGACCACATCACAGGCTTGGAGCCGCGATAAAGCTGGCCGGAGCTGGCCACCGTCATCAATTCGCGCGCGATCTGGGCCTCGGCGTCAAAGCTCATGGTGAGATAGGGATTGTCCCACTCGCCCAGGATGCCGAGCCGCTTGAACTCTTCGCGCTGTACATCGACCCACTGCTCAGCAAAGCTGCGGCATTCCTGCCGGAATTCAACGACAGGTACGTCGTTCTTGTCCTTGCCTTTGGCGCGGTACTGCTCTTCAATCTTCCATTCGATAGGCAGGCCATGGCAATCCCAGCCCGGCACATAGGCTGAGTTGAAGCCCAGCATCTGCATCGAGCGTGAAACCAGATCTTTCAGCGTCTTGTTGAGCGCATGGCCGATATGGATATTGCCGTTGGCATAGGGAGGGCCATCATGGATGGTGAAGAGAGGGCGATCCTTGGCCTGCTCGCGCTGCAGGGCAAAGATGTCCATTTCTTCCCAACGCTTGAGCCATTCGGGCTCGCGCTGCGGCAGGCCCGCGCGCATGGGGAAGCTGGTTTCTGGCAAAAATAGGGTTGCCGAATAATCGGTTTCGGCGGCGCCTGTGACGGTATCGGTCATGGGAAACGGCAATCGTTCTGGAGATTTGGCTGCCTTTTAGCAAGGCAGGGGCCATGGGGCAAAGGCTGATTTGGGACAGCTGGCGTCGGTGGCGATCAGCCGATGAAGCCAAGTTTGCTGTCTAGCGCGCCGATGGGGCGCGCGGTGCTAATGAGCTCCCGGGCCTTGCGGCTGTCGCGATCCATGGCGGTAATCAGTTCGTCGAGCCCGGAAAAGACTTCCTGGCCACGGATATGGCCAATCAACGCGACCGAAATGGTCTGCCCGTAAATGTCCTCATCGAAGTCGAACAGATGGGTCTCAAACGGCGGGCGCTGATTGTTAAACATGGGCTTGCCGAAGGCGGCTACCCCGTCAAGCAAGCGGCCGGCAACCTTGGCGCGGACGGCATAGACGCCTTGTGCCAGCTGAAAGCTGGCATGGGTCATGGTGTTGGCCGTGGGATAGCCAAGCTCCCTACCCCGCTGGTCACCCTTGACCACGCAGCCATCGAAAAACCAGTGATAGCCCAACAGTCGATTGGCTGCCGAGACCGCCCCTTCGGAGAGCGCTGCGCGAATACGCGAAGACGAGATGACCTCATCGCCTTCATCCATCAGGTCGAGCGTTTCGACAGCAAAGCCGTTGGCGTCGCCGGCAGCCTTGAGGAATGCGGGTGTACCGCGACGCTGACGCCCAAAGTGGAAATCGGAGCCGACAATGACGCCGGTCACTCCCAGCGCATCAATCAAAAAGCGTGCGACAAAATCCTCGGCTTCGATCTGCGAAAAGTCTCGATCGAATTTGAGGATGGTGACCGCATCAACACCAAAGGCCTCGGCCAGCCTGGCCTTGGAATCGCCTTCGGTGAGCCGGAACATGAAGGGAGCGGGTGCGAACACATCGCGGGGATGCGGCTCAAACGTCAGCACCATCGCCGGAACACCTGCGGCGTCAGCACGGGCCTTGAGCGCTGAGAGCACCATTTGATGGCCGCGATGAAATCCATCGAAGTTGCCGATGGCAATATAGGCGCCGCGCAGCGAAGCGGGCACGGCATCGAGATTGGACAGGCGCTGAAACGTGCTCATCGCTGCTACCAGGTCAGCCGCGGCAGAAAGCCCGCCATATTCGCACGGCTGGGTGCCACCAGATCAATAATGGCCTGCGGATCAGGTTTTCCGAAGGCGTCGAGCTCAGCGGCGTGGATCGAGCCGGTGACAAACAGCAGATCGAGCCCGAACTTGGCGGCGCCTGTGGCGTCGGTCCGCACGCTGTCGCCGATTGCCAATACGCGCGATTTATCGAGACTTTTTCCGCCAGCCTGCTCAGCCAGACGAAAGGCTTCCTCGTAGATTGGCTGATAGGGCTTGCCCGCCATGAGGACCATGCCACCCATGGCAGCATAGAGGTCGCCCAACGCACCGCCGCAATAGATGATCTTGTCGCCATGCTCGACGACGCGGTCGGGGTTCGCGCAGATCATGGGCAGCTTGCGCTGCAACCAGAACTTGGCGCGTTCACGGTACATTTCAGGAGTATCATCATCGGTATCGAGATCGGTGACGACAACGGCCTCGGCCTCGTCGGCGCCCGTGCGGCGAACATTGAGCCCTTCATAGAGCGCATCATCTTCAGTGGCCGGTCCGACATGATGGATGGCCTTGCCGGAATATTTGCCGATCATCGCGCGCGTTGCATCACCTGACGACACGATGGCGTCGTAGGCGTCGCGTGTGACGCCAAGGCGATCAAGCATCTCGATCAGCGGACCAGAGGGACGCGGCGCGTTGGTGATGAAGACGACCTTGCCGCCCGCCTTGCGGTATTCAACCAGCGCATCAACGGCACTGGGGAATGCCGAGACACCGTTATGCACAACGCCCCAGACATCGCTCAGCACGGCGTCGTAGAAGCCGGCAAGGTCAGATAGGCCGGAGATGGTGGGTAGCTGGCTGGTCATCGCTGAGATCCGGTGCGTGCGGGATGTGGGCTGTATGTGGCAGCTTGCCCCTTGGGATCAAGGGGAAACCACAATGTGACTGGGTATCACAGCTTTGGCGACAGGCCGAAATGATGGCAAATCTGCACCGCGCTAGCCCGCGGCGTGGCCATATCGACAATAGTAAGATCGCTGAACTCGCGACTGGCATAGCCCTCCACATACATCTGGCGCGTGCGGAGGATCTCGTGAGGGCGCAACTGGCGACTTCCGCGATTACTCGTGGCAGTTTCGACTGGCGGTGCCAGCGTCACCACACGCAAATCAGCGTGTCTGGTAGCGCTGACGCGCAGCAATCTTTGGTAATCGTTGTGACGCAGCGGTGTTGCCAGCACCAGTACCGCGCCATCTGCGGTAGCAATGAGATGCTCTAACCGCCGCATGGAGGCCTCGATACGGGCGACCAGAGGCGCATCATCGGGGGCATCGTGATCATCACCATCAAAAAACGCTGCCCGGGGCACAATGGCGGCCAAGGCTTTTCCGGTGGTGGTCTTGCCAGCATTGATGGGGCCGTTGAGCACCACGACCAGCATGCAGATCAGCTCTCGGCGCGGCGCAGCTTGGGCGTCGCACCGCGCGGCGCTTCGACAACAAGGTCTGGCCGGACGGGACCGGGCGCGGCAATGTGAGGGCCCTGTACCAGAGTGATACCATCCTCGAGCAATTCAACGATCTGGCGTTCACTGGCGATGCCGGTCGCCAGCAGCACGACTTCGAAACGCGCAACATAGTCGGCGATATCGGAGGCATGGAAATCGGTAAAGCTCTCGGGTGCCTCAATGAAACGGGCCGCATCGACGCGCAGCGACCGCACATTCTGAGCGGCCATTTCGGCAACATCAACGCGCAGTGATTTGACGTTGACGATGGAGAAGCCCGCGCCCTTTTTGGCGACGGCGTCGGCAATTGCGCGCTCAGCCGTGCTCATGCCCCGCCATTCACTCTCGGCAATGGCAAAGATCAGACCTTCGGCGATGGCCCGATTGGCCTCAAGCGAAGCAAGCAATTGCTCGGAAGACGCAGAATCGCCAAGCGAAGCACGCGAAAGCGGAATGTAGAGCGTGATGGGTTGACCGCTGGAGCGGGCGCGTCGACAAATGGTGATTGCCTCAACCAGACCAACACCTTCGACGTGGCGCAGCACATCCTGACCGTTGCGGCGCGGCGCGAAGTCTGCGTAATCGGCCAGATCGCCATCTTCGAGCATCAGGCGGGGCACCAGATCATAACCCTGGGGACGACGCTGGGGTAGCGTAACAACAGGCTGGATGTGATAGACGAGCCGATTGTCGGCTAGTGCCTGGCGCACCATTTCAAGCGGAATCGAAGGTTCAGGCTCGCGCGCTGGCGGTGCCGATGGTGGCGGGACGGCTGCCGCGATCATGCGCTCGCGCCCGGCGGGCTGAGGCTTGGCGGCACGATCCTCGATCTCGGCAACTGCCTCGGCAACCTGTCGGATCACCGTACCCAACACGGAAATATCGGCTTCAACGCCATCAAGGCGCTGGTCAGCATTGATATCAGCCATGGCATTGATGCGCTGGCCCAGCACTGCGCCGGCCTGAGCATCCGTTGCAAGAAGACGGGATAGGTCTTCGATGGCGCGTTCCAGCCGGTTTTCGGCGCGCTGACGCAACGTGCGTTCAAGCAGCACCACGAAGACACAGCCGACAACCACGGCAGCAAGAATCGCCTCGGCGGGCGTAAACGTCAGCCCAAAATAGGCTGTCGCGCCGACGCCGGCCGCAGCAAGGGCGATAAACGTGTAGACCAGTGCCTGCACGGGCGGACCTATGAACCCTTTGTAATCGCCGGGATTCGGCTTCCCCTCATAGCACCGCGTCGGGTGCTGCAAAAGGCGAACGCCGCCTCTTCCAAGGCTAATTGCGTCTCATCAGGTGGAAAACAGCTTCCAGGCCCGCGAGAAGAAGCGCTGGAACAGTATCAACTGCGCTGCACCCCGTGCGGCAGCGGAAGCGCCCATGCGGCCCATTTCGACAGCAGGATGATCTGCAGTGAGTGAGGGCAGCAGGTGGAGATGGTGCACAACGCGCTCGTGTAAACGTTCAACGATATCGCGCGGCATGATGCCATCAACGATGGCTTCGTCCACCTCGATCACGGCGCGTGTGTTGATAATCGCCTTGGCCAGTGCCGAGCCAGCCTTGTCCAGCCATTGTGTGGCGACAGGCTCGAGCGCATCCCAATCCCAGTTGAAGGGGCTGCCAGTGGGCACATCCATCCCCGCCTTAGTCAGCATGTGCTGCAGAGCCATGATCGAGGCGACCAGATGGACAAATGTCAGATTGCCTTCATCGTCGCATATCAGGATCGAGCCGAGATTGGCGGCGTGGCCTTCGCCCTCCCAGAGCTCACCATTGGCGACCAGCCCACCCCCGACAAATGTACCGACCTGAAAATAGGCCAACCCACGAGGCCAGGGAGCGGCGTGTGCGATCACTTCGGACCAACAGGCTGCGTTACCATCATTGTACCAATGCACAGGCAGATCGACATCTTTGGCAATGCGTTCGACCAGATCGATGTCACGCCACAGAGCGGCCTGCTCTTCAGGGGCGTCCACCAGGCCAATATTGCGACCAATATGAGAGGGGCTGGCCACACCAATACCGGCAAGGCGTGAGCGCTGAACATCGGTCAAGCCAGAGCGAATGGTGGCTACTTCTGCAGCGATATCGGAAAACAGGGTACTGGCATCGGGATAGGCGTAGCTGCGGCGGACGCTGGCCAGCGTCTTGCCGGACATCTCGATCACCAGCACTTCAAAATGCCGCCAACCGACTTCAATGCCAATGGCCACGGCCCCATGCGGGTTGAGAAAAAGTGGGGTTGCGGGCTGGCCGCGCCGACCGCGCAAGACTTCGCCGCGAATGACCAGGGCGCGGGATTCCAATTCAGCCACAATGCGCGAGGTGGTTTGTGGTCCCAATCCGGACAATCGCGCGACGTCAGCATTTGACGCCCCAGGATTTAGCGCAAGCAGGGTGAGTACAGCCCGCTCATTGGTTATTCGCACGCCCGACTGAGCAACGCCGCGCGACATTGGATTGATATCAGTCGTTTCAGAATCCTTTTGCATGGAGTGACTTAAACGACTGCGACGACCCGGATCAAGCACAATGCATTTTTTCATTCAGCGAAATGCGGAACGGAAAATTTACCCTGATGAGAAACAATTGGCATAACACCGGGATAGCCGCGGCGGCGGCGACAAAACCGGAAACGAACAAGTCCAAACGCGAGGTCCGGGCCGCATGGCGATGCAGAATCGAAGCAATGGTGATGCCAGCGGCAGACTATTGCTGATTGACCGGGACAATGCACAGGCACAGCTGATCGCTGAATCGCTGGCGCAATGCCTGGATCAGGCCGCTCGAATTACAGTGGTATCAGGCGGAAAGCCCGCGGCTGAACTGCTGCGCGACGGCACCTTCGACATCGTATTGGCGGATTTATCGAGCCTGAGCGACCTCGCAGAACATAGCGATGACGCAGTGCAGCGGCTTGTGCGGCTGGCCAGCGGCGCCTTGCTTGTCGCGCTGTCGGACGGTGTTTCGGTATCATCGGCGGTTGGCGCGATGCGCGCGGGCGCCCATGATTATGTGGCCAAACCCATCAATGGCCCAACCATGGCCGCCCGCATCGGCGAATTGGCGCAACGGCATGGCAAGTGCCGGTCGCTGGGCATGGAAGCCCGCAATGCCGCCGGACTCAGCGATTTCGCCGGTTTCATCGGTGCTTCGAGCGCGATGCAGTTTGTCTATGAGCAGATCGGCCGGATCGCGACATCATCAGCCCCCGTGTTCATCACCGGCGAAAGCGGCACCGGCAAGGATGTCTGTGCTGAAGCATTGCACGCCAAGGGCCAACGCGCCGGCAAGCGCCTGGTGGCCATCAATTGCGCGGCGATCCCGCGCGATCTGATGGAAAGCGAGTTGTTCGGCGTGGCCCGGGGCGCGTTTACCGGCGCCCATGAAGATCGCAAGGGCGCTGCCGAACTGGCTGACGGTGGCACGCTGTTTCTCGACGAAATCGGGGAAATGGACCTGTCGCTGCAATCAAAATTGCTGCGCTTCCTGCAGACCGGAACGCTTAGTCGGGTCGGCGAAGCTGGTGTTCGGCATGTCGATGTGCGGGTGATCTGCGCGACCAATCGCAACCCCATGCAGCTTATTGCGGAAAAGAAGTTCCGCGAGGACCTGTTCTACCGGCTGCATGTATTGCCAATTCACCTGCCACCCCTGCGCCAGCGCCCCACAGATATCATGGTGCTGGCGCGACACTTCCTGGCGCGTTACGCAACCGAAGAGCACAAGAGCTTTGGCGATTATTCGGCCGAGGTCTCCAGTATGCTGACAGCGGCTGAATGGCCCGGCAATGTGCGCCAACTGCAAAACCTCGTACGCCGTCTGGTGGTCATGTTCGATGGCGGCGAGATCACGGCGACGATGCTGAGCGCGGCAGATATTGAATCACGTGGCGTGACACCAGCGGTTGATACCCAGCCCCGCAGCGAGCGTCGGCCACCTATCCTGCCAATGTGGCAGCAGGAACAGCGCATCATTGAGGATGCGATCGCTCGTTTCAGCGGCAATGTCTCGCTTGCTGCAGCAGCGCTGGAAATCAGTCCGTCGACCATTTATCGGAAGCGGCAAGGCTGGTCGGAACTGGCGTCAGCGAGTTAAGCCCCAAGCGCGATCACAAGAGACAAAATAAAGAGCATGCTGACCAAAGGTGTCATGACCCAGCGCTCTGACACACTGCGTGAAGCGGCATTTCCCACTATGCCCAGCAGGTAGAAGACGACTACCGCCCAAGCGGCAGCGTCGATCCAGTCCCCTATTGGCAAGAGTTGCAGCACGTGGGCCTTCTGCATCTGGATGGCCAGCAAGCCAATATAGATGAGAATGGCTGCAAGGCTACCGACGCGCAAAACGACCGGTAAACGACCATGCTGTCCACCCCAGGCAAACCGCCCCCAGGGGACTCCCACGGCAAGTGCTGCCTGAAAAACGGCCAGGCCGGCCAGCAATATTGCGCTGATGTATGCTGCAACCACGTTCATCGATATTCCTCCACGATCACACCCGTGACAGCCGATGCCAGAATGAAGGCTGGCAGGAGAGCTTCAAGGCGTGCTGGCCTCACGGGATTTGGCACGGTCGAGCCCAAGATAGTGTTCGCGCAAAATCACGGCGATGCCCGAGGCGACAATGATCAGGGCGCCAGCGATCATTGTAATGGTGGGCACCTCCGCGAACACCACCAGACCGATGATGATAGTCAGGATCAGCGAGACATATTCGAACGGGGCAATCACCGACATGTCCGCGTAGCGATAGCAGGAGGTGAGCAGCAACTGCCCTACCCCGCCGGCGAAACCTGCGCCGATAAGCAGCACCGCCTGTTCAGGCGTCGGTTTGACCCAGCCCAACGGGATGGTGAGCAACGACAATAGGCTAGCGCACATGAAGAAGTAGATGACGATCGCCTCGGTACGCTCGGTCTGGACCAGCTTTCGAACCTGCATCATGGCGAATGCAGAGAACACCGCTGCCCCCAAGGCTGCTGCTGCACCAATGGTTTCGCTGTTGCCAATCGGCGCGCCGCTGGAGAACAGCGTCAGGCGCGGCCACAAAATGATAACCACACCAACCAGGCCAACCAGTACAGCGGTCCAGCGGAAGACATGCACACGCTCTTTGAGCAGCAAAGCGCTGAACACCACGATCAGCAGTGGTGCCGCATACCCAATCGCAGTGGTCTCAGGGAGCGGTAGCCGGGTCAACGCAAAAAAGCCCATGCCCATCGAGCACACGCCAATAAAGGAGCGCAGAACGTGGCCAAGGGGATTGCTGGTGTGCAGGGCCGTGCGCAGTTTCCGCCGCCAGGCAAGATAGGCAATCACCGGAATAATGGCGAAGAAGCACCGGAAAAAAACCAGTTCACCCGCCGGTACGGTTTCGGTCGCCTTGAGCAGCGTGGCCATCACCACGAAGCAGCATACTGACAAAACCTTGAGCACGATGCCGCGCAGGGGACTTCCCGCATTGAGCGTGCGGTTGGGCGCAACGGTCGCTTTGGGAGGGGACACGATCAACTCGTGGCTGGGATAGCGGCATGGGGTAGAGACCGGCGCAGCACATGGGTGGCGCGCCGGGTGAGAAATCAGCCTTTGGCTGCTTCGAGCTTTTCCTTGGCCATGCGCGCGGTAGCGAATGCCTTGTGTTCGGGGCCGACAGCGCTGCCGGTCTTGACCACCTTGCCGGTGGCGTCATGAAGTTCCCAATGCCAGTTGGCGTTGGGGCCGCTGCCGCCCTTGAGGCGCAGCTTGATTTGAAGCGAGTTATCCTGGGTCATGAAAGCCTTATGGCGCAGCTTGGCGCGGCGTGGAAGGGGGTGGATGAAAAAGATGCTGCATGCCGCATGTCAACTGGCGCTATGGCGACGGCTTTAGACCTCTGACAACCTGACTTCGATCCGGTCCCCCCAAAAGGCGAGCATGTCACGAATAGGTTCCACCAAAGGGCATGGATCGGGATAGTACCAGACCTGATCCGTTCCGGTTGCCGTCAGGGTCTTGATGGTGCAGTACCAAGCCTCACCCTTATACGGGCAATGGGTGCGGGTTTCCGTTTCCTCGAGAATGCCAGGCTGGATATCCTCGCGCGGAAAATAGATCTCGTAGCGGTGACCCCGGCTCATCGAGTTGCATGGCTTTGGTAGAGCTGGCGATCTCGGCGCCATCGAACAGTACGTGCGCCCGCCCCTTAATCGGCGAGATCTTGATATCCTTGTCGAGACATTGTGCTGTCATGATTGCCTGCCATCTCTGGGTTTGTGGGTTGAATAATAACAACGCACGAGGGTGATTGCGGTTCACCCGACCTTGACTCTGCAAAGGCTCAATCCTATATCCCTGCCACCTGTTAGCACTCTCCTTGTGTGAGTGCTAACAGCTCAGAAATTGCATTCGAAATGCTGCTATAGGAGCAAATCATGGGCTTCCGTCCTCTGCACGACCGCGTGGTCGTCCGCCGCCTCGACGGCGAAGAAAAGACCAAAGGCGGGATCATCATCCCCGACACCGCCAAGGAAAAGCCATCCGAGGGCGTCATCGTCTCGGTTGGCCCAGGCGCCCGCGACGACAACGGTAAAGTGACCGCACTGGACGTCAAGTCCGGCGACCGCGTGCTGTTCGGCAAGTGGAGCGGCACCGAGGTCAAGGTCGACGGTGAAGACCTGCTGATCATGAAGGAAAGCGACATCATGGGCGTGATCGAAGGCTAATCGCCTTCCACCCTCATTGTCCTCAACTCATTTCAAGGAGCGCCTCACATGGCTGCTAAAGAAGTAATCTTCTCCACTGACGCACGCGACAAAATGCTGCGCGGCGTCAACATCCTGGCCAATGCGGTCAAGGTGACACTGGGCCCCAAGGGCCGCAACGTCGTGATCGAAAAGTCGTTCGGTGCTCCACGCATCACCAAGGACGGCGTCACGGTTGCCAAGGAAATCGAACTGGAAGACAAGTTTGAGAACCTGGGCGCACAGTTGCTGCGTTCGGTTGCTTCCAAGACCAATGATATCGCCGGCGACGGCACCACCACCGCGACCGTTCTCGGTCAGGCCATTGTTGTTGAAGGCGTCAAGGCAGTTGCCGCCGGCTTCAATCCAATGGATCTCAAGCGCGGTATCGATCTGGCCGTGGACGAAGTTGTTGCTTCGCTCAAGTCCAGCGCCAAGAAGATCACATCTTCGGCTGAAGTTGCCCAGGTCGGCACCATCTCGGCAAATGGCGAAAAGGCCATTGGCGACATGATCGCTGAAGCCATGCAGAAGGTCGGCAATGAGGGTGTTATCACCGTCGAAGAAGCCAAGACCGCTGAGACCGAACTCGATGTCGTTGAAGGCATGCAGTTCGATCGGGGCTACCTGTCGCCTTACTTCGTGACCAATGCAGAGAAGATGACTGCGGTTCTGGACGATCCGCTGATCCTGCTGCACGAAAAGAAGCTCGGCAACCTGCAGGCTATCCTGCCGATCCTGGAATCGGTTGTTCAGTCGCAGCGTCCTCTGCTGATCATTGCTGAAGACATCGAAGGCGAAGCTCTTGCGACCCTGGTCGTCAACCGTCTGCGCGGCGGCCTCAAGGTAGCGGCCGTCAAGGCTCCTGGCTTCGGCGATCGCCGCAAGGCCATGCTCGAAGACATCGCCATCCTGACCGGTGGCCAGGTGATCTCGGAAGACCTCGGCATCAAGCTGGAAAACGTGACCATCGACATGCTGGGCACTGCCAAGCGCGTTGAGATCACCAAGGAAACCACCACCATCGTTGATGGCGCCGGTTCCCAGGATGACATCCAGGGCCGCGTTGGCCAGATCAAGGCGCAGATCGAAGAAACCACTTCGGACTACGACAAGGAAAAGCTGCAGGAACGTCTGGCCAAGCTGGCCGGCGGCGTTGCCGTGATCCGCGTTGGTGGTTCGACTGAAGTGGAAGTCAAGGAGCGCAAGGATCGCGTCGACGACGCTCTGAACGCTACCCGCGCTGCCGTTGAAGAAGGTATTGTTGCTGGCGGCGGTGTCGCTCTGCTGCGTGCTTCGAACGCCATCACCGTCAAGGGTGCCAATGCTGATCAGGACGCTGGTATTGCCATCGTTCGTCGCGCTCTGCAGGGCCCTGTCCGTACCATCGCCAACAATGCTGGCGCTGAAGGTTCGGTCGTTGTCGGCAAGATCCTCGAAAACACCTCGGTCAACTTCGGCTACAACGCCGCGACCGACGAGTACGGCGATCTGGTTGCGCTGGGCGTGATCGATCCAATGAAGGTGGTTCGTACTGCCCTGCAGGATGCCGCTTCGGTTGCTTCGCTGCTGATCACCACTGAAGCCCTCATCGTCGAGGCTCCCAAGGCTGACGCACCGGCCATGCCCGGCGGCGGCGGCATGGGCGGCATGGGCGGCATGGGTGGTATGGACTTCTAAGAAGTCCGACCCAGAAAGCTTTGGAGTTCGTTTCTTCCCAGTCACGGACTTCACGAGAAAGGCGCGGTGGCAACACCGCGCCTTTTTCCTTGAACCCTACCGAAACCTTTCCACGACATTAAACATGGCGGCCCAAAAGCTGTTCCAGCCTGCTTGTTAAGACCCGGTTAACTGGACCCAACACTTTGTTGAGGCGACCAGTTTTTTGGTCACAACCACAAGGAGCGGCATGTCGACAATCAGTGGCATAGGCGCACAATCAGCTTCACAGCTGACGCGCAACGCCTTCCAACCACCAAGCTTTGCCCGCTTGGACAAGAATGGCGATGACAGCCTGACGTTGAGCGAACTTGAGCTCAACGTCCCAAAGGGTGCATCGAGTGCGCAAGGCAAGAGCCGCGCGGAAGCTCTGTTCTCGGCAATGGACTCTGACAGTAACGGTAGTGTCACCAGCAGCGAGAAAGACGCGTTCGATGTCCAGATGGCCAATCGGCGGCAGACCATGGCGTTCATGGCTCAGCAAATGTCAGCGCCATCAAACGCAGATATCTTCGCCGACACCGACACAGATAGTGACGGCTCGGTGAGCCTCGCCGAGTTGGGTGCGGATGATGCTGCCACTTCGATCAGCAGTGAAGGACTGCAGAAGCTGTTCGACCTGATTGATGCAGATGGCGATGGCTCGATCACCGAGAGCGAAAGCTCGACCTTTCTCGATTCCGTCAAAGCCGCGCTAGAAGACACAGCGGGTGCGACCGGCGAACCAACTCGCGGTGGACCACCGCCGGGTGGCCCTCCTCCAGGCGGGCCGCCGCCCGGTGGGCCACCACCGGCAACCGCAGAAGATGACGAGACCACGGACGGCACGACGACGAGTTTGTTGGCCACTGCCCAGAATGCCTACACAGCAAGCGCACAACAGACACTGCTCGAACAGTTGACATCCATCTTCAGCACCTCAGCATGATCAGGTCGGGGGCGTACGCGCCCCCTCAACCATTTCAGCATGCCCGTTGCACATGTTAATGCCCCTGCAAGAGCTGCGTACAGCTAGCATGAGCAAAACTGAGGGGACGATTCGATGCGACCACCAAGAAGGACGGGTAGCGCGCTGGACAATGCCGAGGCAGCATTCAAGGCGGCGACGAGTAAGCCGGTCGAGACGGCGCCAAAGGCCAAGATCATTCCCGAAGGCAAGGAAATGGTGTCGCTGCGGCTGGACCGTGCTGTGCTGGAGCATTTCCAGGATGATGGCCCGGGCTGGCAGGACCGCATCAATGACGCACTGCGCGCAGCCGCCGGGCTGGACGAGGTTTAACCCCTACCCTAGCGGAAGAACAGCAGGCGCAGGGCCAGGGCGATCGAGACCACAACGACCAGTGGCCGGATCAACCGGGCGCCGAAGCGAATACCTGTGCGCGCACCAATGTAGCCACCCAGCAATTGGCCTGCCGCCATGGCCAGAGCGGCAGGCCAGACGACATCGCCCGCAGTGATGAAAATCGTCAGGGCCGCCAGATTTGAGGTGACATTGAGGATCTTGGTATTGCCTGAGGCTCTGGTAAGCCCGAGACCGAACAGCATTACGAAGCCGATGGTGAAGAACGAGCCGGTCCCCGGTCCGAAGATGCCGTCATAGAACCCGACAGCGAAGCCCAGTAGCGGGACAAACCGATGGAACGGCAGACGCGCCGCCTTGTCGACGTCGGACAGGTTGGGCGCGAAGAGGAAATACAGCGCAATACCAATCAGGGCGATCGGCACGGCGATGTTGAGCAGGCTGGTGTCGATCTGCTTGACGATCAGCGCCCCGCAGAAGCTGCCGGCATAGGTCAGCGCAATGGCGGGGATCAGCGCTGGCAGATTGATGAAGCCACGGCGCCAATAGGTGAACGCTGCCATCCCGGTGCCGAACACCGATTGCAGCTTATTAGTGGCCAGGGCGGCGACAGGTGGCAGACCTGCAGACAGCAAGGCCGGCAGCGCTATCATGCCGCCGCCGCCTGCTATGGCATCAACAAAACCGGCCAGCAGACCGACGCCAGCCAGTGCCAGCAGAACCAGAGGATCGAGCATGATGGATCAGGTCCGATCCAGTTCGCGCCGGCGCTGCATCGGGTCGTCAGGCGTTGGCACCTCGGCGACGCGCCGCTCATAGATGGGGATATTGATCATGGAGGACATGAAGCCACTCATCATCAGTTGGAAGCCCGACACCAGTGCCGTCATGGCAAGGATAACCGGGCGCATGGTCCTGCTCGGATTGAGTGGGCCGAAATCGCGCACGGCCCATTCTCCAACCCCCAGACCAGAGCGGCAAAACCGATCATCATGAGCAACACCGCAACGAGCAGAGTACGCTCTAGGGTCAGCCCCTCAAGCAGGCGGTCATAACTGCCTGATCGCGGTATAAAACCGTAGCGCGAGGCAAAGCGACGGCCAATCACAGCAAAGGAAATAGACTGCAGCCCCACAATGATACAGAGCGCTGCCACGAGGAATGTGTGGACATCGAAACTGACGCCGCCCAGGCGCAAAGGACCGGGCAGCAGAATGGCACCGACTAGCAGGCCCAGGCACAACAGGGCAATGCCGGGATAGAGAAACAGCCAGCGCGGTGAGAACAGCAGCAGAAAGCGCAAATGGCGCCAGCCGTCGCGGAAAGACCGCAAATGGGGAGGTCGGGAACGACCATCCTTGGCCAGGGTGGTGGGTACTTCGCGCACATCAAGGCGTGCCAGCGTCGCTTTCACCACCATTTCGGAGGCGAACTCCATGCCGGTGGTACGCAGGTTGAGGTTCAGCACTGCGGCGCGCGAAAAACCGCGCAAGCCGCAATGAAAATCGCGGATCGGGGTCCGGAACAGCAGCCGACCCAGTGCGCTCAGGACCGGATTGCCAATGTAACGATGATGCCATGGCATGGCGCCAGGCGCGACACCGCCTGCAAATCGGTTGCCCATGACCAGATCTGCCCCGTCGCGCAGTTGGGCAACGAAGGCATCAAGGCGGGAAAAGTCGTAGCTGTCGTCAGCGTCGCCCATGATGATGTAGCGGCCGCGTGCGGCGTTGATGCCTCCGGCAAGAGCGGCGCCGTAGCCGCGCTCCTCGATGGGGACAACGACAGCACCTGCCGCTTCAGCAATCTTGCGCGATCCGTCTGTGGAGCCATTGTCGGCGATCAGCACCTCACCCTTGATGCCGGATGACTGCAGAAAGCTGCTCGCCTTGGCGATGCAAATCGCCAAGGTCTCTGCCTCATTCAGGCACGGCATCAGTATGGTCAGCTCAAGTTGCTTCGCCAAGTTGCCCCCCAGGCAAGAGTGGCACAGTTGTGCCGTGAATCGGCGGGTCGTGGCAATCGGGCCGGCGGCCGAAAATGCCGCCTGTTGTCAGAGGCCAGAACTCACGCCGATGTCGCCGAGAACCTGCTCCAGCGTGGCGCGACGTTCTGGGGACCAGTCTGCAGTTCGCGAAACGATAAGGCAGGCTTCACTCCTGAGCATCACACCATCTTCAAGCACACGCAGACCATTGGCGGCGAGCGTGGAGCCCGTGGTGGTGATGTCGACCACGATATCGGCAACCCCTGATGCCGGGGCAGCTTCGGTGGCGCCCAGACTTTCAACCGTGCGATATTCGGCTATGCCGGCCTTGGCAAAATGCTGGCGGGTAATGGTGATATACTTGGTGGCGATGCGCAGCCAGCGACCATGGCGGGCGCGGAAGTCCGACGCGACATCGGCCAGATCGTGCATGTGGGTGACATCAATCCAGGACTCAGGGACAGCGACAACGCAGTCTGCCTTGCCAAAGTCGAGCTTGCTGGCGATCGACACGCTGGCCGGGCCGGTCTCACTGGTTTCGTGAATAAGGTCGAGCCCGGTGACGCCGACATCGATATTGCCGCGGATCAGTTCGCGGGCAATTTCAGAGGCTGGAAAGAAGCGCACGGTGACATCGGGCATGCCCTCGATAGCGCCGAGATAAGAGCGCGCGCCGCCGGGGCGGGTAATGGTCATGCCTTTGGCGGCAAACCAGTCGCGTGTCAGTTCTTCCAGACGCCCTTTGGAGGGCACGGCCAGGGTAATGCCGGTCATGATGCGACCTCCGCTTCGAGACGATCAACCCAGACAGAACAGCCGGAGGCGGCGATGGGTGCAGTGGCGCCGAGGCGTTCTAGCAGACGATCATACTGGCCGCCCGAGGCGAGAATTTCGCCGCTGGGACCGGTGAGTTCAAAAACGATACCGGTGTAGTAATCGAGGCGTGGCGAAAAACTGGCGTCAAAGCTTACCCTGGCTTCGCCCAGGCCATTGAGGTGGCGGCGCAGGGCACGGATGGGGGCACCAAGCATCAGCTTGTGCTGAGCGGCCAGTGCCTCAATCTGCGTGAGTGCCTGCAGCACGGAGCCGGAAATAGCCAGATAATCACGCAGCAATTTGAGCGTTTCAGGCGGCACATGCGCCGCGTCGAGCGCCTGCTGCTCAAGATAGCGATCAGCGATTTCGTCTGGCGTACGACCTTCGGAAAGGCTGAGACCCGACGCCACCATCTGCGCTGTGACATCTTCGACCAGTTCTTCGCGACTGGGCTGAGCCTCGCGCGGCATGTCGGGTGCTGCCTCAAGGCGTGTCAGCAGCCGATTGAGCGCTTCGGTGTGACCGAAGCGGTTGCGAATACGTGGACGCCAGGCGTCAGGCATGTCGGCCTGGGCCAGCAGGCCCTCGAACAAGCCAACGCCACCCAGACGAACCTGCGGCGCGACACCAAAAATCGACAGCGCCGCGCGGGCAAATGTCAGCACCTGATCAAGCGCAACATCGCCATCGGGCTGGGCCAGCAACTCGATACCGGCCTGGTCGAATTCGGCTGCGCCGGTTTCGCGCTGGCGGAAGATGGGGCCGAGATAGGAGAAGGCTGCCGGCTTGCCGACACCATCAGCGATGTAGGCCTGGGCAATCGGCAGGGTGAAATCGGGGCGCAGACAATGTTCGGCGCCGGTCGCATCGGTCGTCAGCAACAGCCGACGCCCGAACTCTTCACCTGCCAGATCGAAATAAGGATCGGCCGAGAGCAAGAGCGGCGGCGTGGCGCGGGTTGCACCCTGCGCCTCGACCAGTGCCTCAAGATTGGCGCGACGGAGCGCTGCGCCGCTCATTGTTCGCTCAGCAGCTGCTGGATGGCGGAGACGAGGTCTTCGCGCTTGATTTCGAACTGGCCGGGGCGCGCCGCTTTCCATTCAGCATTGTCTGTGATCTCGGCAGCAGCCTGTTTCCCGGCCACCAGATCTTTGACCTGCAAAATGCCCTGCTCGCGTTCCTGACTGCCCTCGATAATGACGGCTGGTGCGTTGCGCTTATCGGCATAGGCGACCTGCTTGCCGAAATTCTTGGTGTTGCCCAGGAACATTTCGGCGCGAATGCCGGCCTTGCGCAGATCGGACACCATGGCCTGATAGCCGGCGGTCTGATCCTTATCCATCACCAGCACGACAACGGGGCCAACAGGCTCGGCTGCGTCGAGATTACCGGTGAGCTTGAGCGCGCTGGCCAGACGCGAAACGCCGATCGAGAAGCCGGTGGCTGGAACGGGTTCGCGCCGGAAGCGTGAGACCAGACCATCATAGCGACCGCCACCGCCGACCGAGCCGAAGACGACGTCTTGGCCCTTTTCGTTCTGTACCTTGAAGGTCAGTTCGATCTCAAAGACCGGGCCGGTGTAATATTCGAGGCCACGCACCACCGATGGGTCGAGCATGACGCGATCACCAAAGCCGCTGGCCTGGACCAGACCGAAGATGGTGGCCAATTCCTGTACACCGGCCATGCCAGCGTCAGAACCACCAATCAGACCCGCCAGTGTGTTGATGGTGCCCACAACATGGGCATTGCTGCCGCGCTCCACGCCGTTAGCGGGTTCACCGCTGGCAACATAATCGAGCAGTGGTTCAATCTGGTCGGGGGTTAGACCCGCGCCCTTGGTGAAGTCGCCGCTTTCATCCTTGCGACCCGCACCGAGCAGCAGCCTGACGCCGTCGGCGCCGAACTTGTCGAGCTTGTCAATGGCGCGCAGCACGGTGAGCTTCTGCTCGTCGGAGGTGACGCCAGCGGTGGCGAGGACGCCGTCGAGCACCTTGCGATTATTGACCCGCACGACGTACTGGCCCTGAAGGCCCAACGCATCCATGACGTCGGCCATCATCATGCACATTTCCGCGTCGGCCTCGGGGCTGGCGGAGCCGACCGTATCGGCGTCAAATTGCATGAACTGGCGGAAACGGCCCGGACCGGGCTTTTCATTACGGAACACATAGCCCTGACGATAGGAGCGATAGGGCTTGGGCAGGGTTTCAAAGTTCTCGGCAAAATACCGGGCCAGCGGCGCTGTCAGATCGTAGCGCAGGCTCATCCACTGCTCGTCATCGTCCTGCAGAGAGAACACGCCGGCATTGGGCCGATCGGTATCGGGGAGGAATTTGCCGAGGGTTTCGGTGAGCTCAAGCAGCGGGGTTTCGACGGGATCAAAACCATAGCGCTCATAGACCGCCTTGATCTTGTCCATCATGGTGCCAACCGCAGCGATTTCGCCGGGCGTACGGTCTTCAAAACCGCGTGGCAGACGCGGGGCAATCAGCTTGGCTTTTTCGGTCATTTTGGCGGTCCTGCTGGGTCGGGGTGTTGTTAGCGGATCAAGGTGTTCGAGACAACAGCCGCGCCGATGCTCCGGTCCATTCGGTGAATGGCCGGGTATCGAAAACGGACGGTCCCCGAGACGGTGTTTCGCCTCTGAGTAAATTTTAGGGAGGCGAAAACCGCCTCGGGGCACCGGTTTTTTTGCCCCGACCGTATGGCCAAACCCATCGCTCGCAGGCCGGCTGCCCAGTCTCGCACTCGTACGACTGCAATGCCGCACGCCGGAGCTGTCCCGCCTCTGTCGCCTGCAGGCCGCCCGTGCGGGAGAGATGGGACCATGATAGGCACGCTTTGGGTTGCGGGGATAAGGGGGATAGACGCCACACACATTGGTCAATCTTCACCCCCTCCCAACTGCCATGAGCGCGATGCGCGAATGGCAGCTGGTAGGGTGATGTGCAGCAATTGGGGCGACAGCCGAGCGTGATCAGCTGTCGCCTTGATCTAGATGCCCGGCCTCTTCAGGGGATCGGGGATGCCCGAATTGTGCGGGGCGTTGTACCAGTAGCTCGGCACATCGAGCGGTTGCAGGCCGACATCGGCCCGCAGGTAGTTGGGCAGATCAGCCGGGATACGGGGCCGGTTCCACCAGGCGCCGACAGCGGCACCGACAACGGAGAACAGACCGCGCTGATACACTGCATCTGCGATAGAGAACTCAAGGCGCAGCACAACGCTGCCCTCGGGAAGAGAGTTTTGCGACATGATAATGCCCGGACGCGGAAACGACCGGCCTTCTTGTTGGGGTGAGCGCCTGATGGACTGAAACGGAATCGCGGGCGACCCGGATTCAAGGCATCAAACAGTTCTGGTCAGGGAGTGTCCGCAGTCAAAAGGGACTGCACTGGCTTGGACGCTAGTGGCGCGCGCAATGCCATTTGCCATGACCTGTATGGAGATCAAACATGACTGTCATGTAGCTGCCTCCCTCAGGTTGGCTGTAGTGGACGAGTGTTCTCTAGCTCACGGCAAAGTGAGCCGCAAGCGAGCATGTGGCGGGATGTCGCACTAAGCTGCGATTGTTGCGCGATAGCAACAGTTTGGCCGCGCTGCGCTCAGCGCGTCGGCATGGGGCGAACCAGCGCATTGCGCTGCGCTTCGACTTCCGAGCGGCAAAAACAATCGATTGTATGGTCGTTTACCAGACCCATGGCCTGCATGAATGCGTAGCAGGTAGTGGGACCGACGAACTTGAAGCCACGTTTGCGCAGGTCCTTGGAAAGCGCATGCGAGGCGTCGGTCTCAGCAAGCTTGCGCAGGGCGTCCCAGCTCAGATCATCGGGACGGTGTTCGGGCCGCGTCTCAAAGCCCCAGAAATAAGCCGCGAGAGAGCCAAACTCGGCCTGAATTTCGAGCGCGCGCTGGGCATTGTTGATGGTGGCTGAAATCTTGCCGCGATGGCGGATAATGCCCGCATCCTGCAGCAGGCGCTCGATGTCGGTCTCGTCCATAATGGCGACTTTGGGAATGTCGAAGTCATGAAAAACAGCGCGGAAGTTCTCGCGCTTGCGCAGAATGGTGATCCAGGAGAGGCCTGACTGGAACCCTTCAAGGCAGATCTTTTCGAACAGGCGGGTGTCGCTGATCACAGGACGCCCCCACTCGACATCATGATAGTGTTGGTAGAGCGGGTCGTCACTGGGCCATGGACAGCGTGGCAAGGCAGAAGAGTGCTGCAAATCTGACACTGAGTTTGACATGGGTGGCCCACCTTCACTATCGAATGAGGGGCATTGCTTAGACCGCAATCGGATCAATTGGAATTGCGGAAGACGGTATTGTGGCGAAGACTTTGCCACGGTGACAGACGGATGCAGGGAATTGAGGGTGCGGCAGTGATTATTCCGGGTCGATTGCGCGCACTGGTTGTCGATGACAACACCTATGCCCGCGCCATTTGCGGTGCGAGCCTGAAAAAACTCGGCGTCACCGACATTACCGAAGCCGATAACGGGGCCGAGGCGATACTCGCGCTGATGACCGCGCCGTTCGATTTCATGGTGATGGACTGGTATATGCCCGATATCAGCGGCGCGGGCCTGATGCGCGTGCTGCGCGATATTCGCTTCGGCGCCCCCAGCAATACCCCGGTGATCCTGATGACGGGCTATGCCAGCCGGGATAATGTCGCTCTGGCGCGCGAACTGGGGGTCAACGAAGTTTTGGTCAAGCCGTTCACCACAACGCAACTGGGTATCGCCGTGGGACGGGTTCTGGGGCAGTCGCAGCAGGCCGGCGGAGATGACGCGGTGTTCCTCTGACCCGTTAAGGTTTGAATAACCATTGGCGTCACCAAAGACTTAACTACGCCCGTTCACCGCAAATTCGACAATTGAAGCCATCGTTACCACCAAACACCGGCCAGTCGCTGGCAGTAATTGTGAGTGGGACAATGGGAAACACAATCTTGGTCAAGAGTGCGCTGGCGCTGTTGCTGAGCGTATCAATGGTCATGCCAACCTCCAGTGCCGGGCTGCAGCCTGGATGGCGGTTTGCTCCCCCACCGGGCATCACCATTACCCAGTCCAAGCCGCGCCACGCGCTGGCGATGCAGGCCAACATGGCCGTGCATCCGATGTATCTGCGTCAGGTGGTTCAGTACCCCACACATGAGAGCAGCGGCACGCTGGTGGTCGATACAGGCGCGCATTTCCTGTATTTTGTGCTCGGTGACGGGCGGGCGCTGCGCTACGGCATTGGCGTGGCCAAGTCGGGATTTGAATGGCGGGGAACCCACCGGGTATCGCGCAAGGCCGAGTGGCCAGGCTGGACGCCGCCAGCGGAAATGCTGAAGCGTCGCCCCGACCTGCCCCGCCATATGGAAGGCGGCCCGGATAACCCGCTGGGCGCCCGTGCGCTTTATCTGGGCTCCACTTTGTACCGCATTCACGGCACGACCGAGCCCTGGAGCATCGGGCAGAATGTGTCCTCGGGCTGCATCCGTATGACCAATGCGGACGTCATAGACCTTTACGGACGCGTCAAACTTAATAGCAAGGTGGTTGTCCTTTAATAAGGATTTCTCGCGACACTCATGCTTGCTCCAAACCGGGGCAGCCAGCCTATGGGTCCTGCATGATGCGTCAGTCTTCCAGCCTTATCACCCGCTTCAAACGCGACGAGCGCGGCGCCTTCGCCGTGATCTTTGGGCTGATGGCGATCGTCCTGATCGCTTTGGGTGGCGCGGTGGTCGACTATGTGTCGATGGAGCAGGTGCGCAATCGCGGACAGATTGCACTGGATGCGGCAACGCTTGCGCTGCAGCCTGAGATTTTCAAGGTTCCCGTCAATGTCGCTGACATCAAAGAGCGCGCCGAGGATCTGGTACTGGATCGACTGGGCGGCGAATTTGGCGTGACTGCCAGCCTGCTGGACCCCACCGTGGACGTGGCCAATGGCACGCTGACGCTGGAAGCACAGATGAGTGTGCCCACAGTGTTTGTGTCGCTGGTTGGCGTCAGCAAGCTTGATGCCCGCATCCGCTCGCAGGCCACCCGGCGCATGCTGGATGTCGAAGTTGCCATGGTGCTCGACAATTCGGGGTCCATGGGCGGCAGCAAAATGAGCAACCTCAAGACTGCAGCCTGCAACGCGGTCAATATTCTGTTTTATGATCGCGATGGCTTAGGCTGCAAGGTTCCGACGGGGGTCTCCAAGAACGAGAACGTGCGGATCGGCGTGGTGCCGTTCACCGCCCTGGTCAATATCGGCACCCAGTTCAAGAACGAGGCATGGCTGGACTGGACCAGCGCCTCGCAGGTGGCCGCCTATGGCGAGATTCTCAATTTCGATGATGACGACAACGAAAACACCAAGTTCACCGGGCCGATGGACCGTCGCACGCTATTTAATGAAACCAAGACAGACTGGCTGGGCTGCATTGAGGCGCGCGTCTCGCCTTATGACACCACTGATGATCCACCGGACATCGCCGAACGCAAGTTCATTCCACTATTTTCGCCCGACACGGTCTACAACAATAACAACAACTACCTGTCGGACAATGGCGGCACCTGCCAGCTCAAGACCTGCACCCAGGAAAAGACCCAGAACAGCTGCTATTACAGCCGGTGGAGTGGTTGGACCTGCTACGGGTCCACGAGTTACAAGTACACCAAGCGCGTGGGTAACATGACGACCAATCTGGGTGCGGCGTCCTGCCTGCCGTCTAACCCTGTCGAGATTTCCTCGTCGTCCAATACTGGTTCGACGACCACCACGACAACCGTCTACAGCCTGCTCACCGAGCGCGAACTGCAGAGCCGACTGTGCAAGTATAATGGCACCAATGAGAACTCGAGCCGCACCAATGACAATTGCCCAACGGCAAAGGTGCTGCCACTGACTGACCAGCCAAAGTCGGTGCTCGACAGCATCAACGCGATGGTAGCCAGCGGTAACACCAACATCCAGCAGGGCACTGTATGGGGCATGCACGCCCTAACATCTGGCGAGCCGCTGATCGAAGCCAAACCCATGGCGCCTGGCCAGGTTTCCAAGGTGTTGATCGTGATGACCGATGGTGAGAACTACCCTGATCTCGGCCCCGGCGATTCCGACATGAATGGCAGCAGCTATTTTTCCTGGGGGTTTCGTTATGACGAACGGATCGCGCCCAAGAATGAAATCAATACCCGGGCCAAGCTGACCAGCGTGATGGATGATCGCACCATCGCTGCATGCGAATATGCCCGCGAAAATCGCGACATCGATGTGTACACGATCGGGTTGGGCTCGAACAATGCGACCAAGGCCATGCTCACCGCGTGCGCCTCGGGCGAGGAGTATGCCTACTTCCCCAACAGTGCCAACGAGCTCAATGACGTATTCCGCGCCATTGCCGGTCGTCTGGCAGCACTGCGGTTGTCGCTGTAACAATCTTGGGGGGGGTGGTACCGCCTCTCCGGATTGAACGGAGGACCTCTAGATCCACAATCTAGCGCTCTAACCAACTGAGCTAAGGCGGCACATTTGCCTATCAGGGGATCGCCTTAAGCTTGCCCCGAAAGCGCGCGGAACATAGGGCGAGAATCTCGGGATGACAAGCACCCATTTTGCACTTTTTGCCCAGCTCTGCCAGAGCGCGGTGATCAGTGGAAAACTGTCTGGCGCGATCGGGCGCTGACCTTTTGCAAACCATTGGTATTTAACCATGACCGGCGAAGCTGGGCCCTGAGCGCCCCGCCGCTATGGACCGTGCGCAACCCGCACTATATTGAAGAATACTTAAGGTTCCGGGCACAACTGTGCCGGAATGGCACAATAAGTTGCCGCCAACCCGGGACGGAGAAGACGCCGGTTTATGGATGCTGAGTGGATCACATCGCCAAATGCACGTCGCGTGCTACAGCATGCCGCAGACCTGCGGCCGGCTTGGCTATGGTCGCAAGACGGGCAGACCCTGATCTGGCAGAATCCTGCGGCCGGCCTGTTTTTGGCCAAGCTCAAAAAACATGGGCTGAAGCTGGCGCCGCCAGCGGTGCCGATCAAGGGACAGGTTGCGCGCAATATCCGACTGGGCTCACCGGGCCGAACGAGCCTGGCCCGGATCCAGTTTCTGGCCGGTGAAAAGCCGGCTTCGTCCACCTGCGCTACGACACCGCTGGTGTGGGAGAACGGGCAGAATGTTCTTCTGATCGTGGGCGTGGATCCCATTGCCGATGACATTGTGGCCGCTGCCGAACAAAGTGGCGCCCTGCAGGACGAGACCGACGCCGCTCTGGAGTTGGAAGAGCGCGTTGAGGCCGAGACCCACACCGGCGAAGTTACGCCAAGCCAGGATGCGGCCAACCAGAGCACATCCGGCATCGACAGAGATGAAACCCCCTCCACTGACGCGATACAGGCTGAGGTGGATAGCGCTGGCGATGACGTGGCTGCGTGGACGGTAGAGAACGACCACAGTATCGAGGTGCCAGAGGCGCCTGAAGAGCCGCCCCTGAGCGATGATGAGCAAAGCCATGTTGAGGACAACGCCTATGCACGTGAACTCGACAGCTGGCGTGCGGCCGAACAGGACGGTCAGCCGAGCCTGAGTGTAGCCGATAATGCGACCGAAGCCAGCGAGCCTGGATATAACGGGGTCGTTGATGCGGCAGACGCCGTAGCCGACAGCGCAGAGCCCGAGACTGAGACTGAGACATCGGAAACGCCTGAGCCGTCTGCTGAAACCAGTTCGACCAGCAGTCGTCTTAGCCGTCTGGTGGATCAACTGGCTGCCGACGACGCGCTCTATGCGCCGCTGACCGATGAGGATGACGCGCTGCTGCAAACGCCACAGCTAGAGGACGCCGCACCTGATCTGGACGTTAGCGAGACTCTGGACGATATCGCGGCAGACGAGATCCATGCCGATGCGGAGACCGATCTGTTCCGTGTCACGGGTCGCGGCTTTGTCGCGGAGCCGCAGGAACAGACGGAGGAAGAAGCTGATCAGGCGGACTTGAGCGCACTGGACGCCCCTCACGATGAACCTGCCGACGACGCCAGCGAAAACGACCCCGTCGAAACGTCAGCGGATGAGGAGTCGAACGGCGCGAACGATGCCGCGCAACGGCTGAGCGCGGCCATGGCGGAGATCGAACCGCCACAGAGCAAGGACCCCGAGATTGTCGAGCGTGTCTCCCGCTACAATTTCGACGAGCTGTCGCGCATCCTCAACGACCGTGTAGGGGATGCCAACCAGCCAGTGCAGCGTCAGGCGCCGGTTACCCAGCAAAGCGCGGCTCTGGTCAGCCTGGGCGGTGAGACGCTGGTGCTCAATCGCCTGCCACTTGGCATTCTGGTGTTCCGTGACCAGCAGATCCTGTTTGCCAATCGGGCAATCACGGAGATGGTCGGTTACGACTCGGTAGAGACGCTGCGCGAGGCCGGACTGGCAGCGGTGTTCCCGGCAGCAGGTCCTGACGAGCACGATGCCGGCCCGGTCAATCATCTGGTGCAGCGTGACGGGACATTGGTGCCCGTCACCGCGCGGCTGCAGTCAATTTCCTGGCACGGGCGCCCGGCCCTGATGCTGTCGGCCAGCGGCACCGAGGTGCGTACTGGACATGAAGGGGCGGTCAACGCATTTGCTCAATCACTGGCCGATGTGCGCGGCGATGGCTTTTTCGAAGCCAGCCGGACTGGCGTGGTGAGCGCCATCACGCCCAAGGCCAGCAGCCTGCTGGGTCACAGCGGCCCGGTCGAAGGCAAGCCACTCACCGGGCTGATAGCCGGTAGTGACATTGCCGCCCTCCGCGCGTTTCTTGAGCGGCCGGCCCGGTTTGCCGAGACCGCACGGCCTGCCCTGTCCTTGCGGGCAGCCAATGGCAAGGCCGAGATTTCGCTGTTCGCCCAAGGTCAGGCCGGTGTGGTCACGGGGTATTTCGGCTTTGTGCAAGGGCGCGATCTGGCACCGACGCGTCTGAGCGGTCCGGCCGAAGCCGATCCGGCGCTACTGGGACGCATCAGCCGCGGTGTGCGGCGGCCCCTGAACACCATCATCGGCTTTGCCGATTTGCTACGCAATGCGGGCGGGGATACCCAGCCCGGCCAGCTTGAAGGCTATGCGCGCGATATCAGTGCCGCAGGTCAGGACATCGCCTCGCTGGTGGACGAACTGGACGATTATGCCCGCCTGCGCGATGGCCGGTACCTGCCGCAACGCGCCAGTATCGAATTGACCGAGATGCTCGAGAACTGCGTGCTGCGCATTCGTCAGCATGCCAGCAATGCCCGAGTGTTTGTGCGCAATGCGATTTCGGAAACCCTGCCCCGGCTCACCGCTGATCGGGCATCGCTGGAACAGGCCGTGCTCAACCTATTGGCCAGCGCCATCGATCAGAGCCCCAATGGCGGGGCCGTGGTGATTTCTGCTCAGCGCGAAGATGGCGGCGGCATTGCCGTGCATGTGCGCGACAGTTCGGTGAACGCTGTCGATATGGCAGAGCGCTTCGTGGTGTTTCGCGATGGTACGGGGCGTGACGGCAAAATGCTGGCGCCGGTGCGCTCAAGCGTTGGACTGGCGCTCACGCGCTCGCTGCTGGCAGTCAATGCGTTCTCGCTCAGCGTAGACCCGGCCGGCGAAAAAGGCATGTTGTTCACGCTGCGCATTCCCCCCGATCTGGTCGAAACAGATCCCTCGACTGACGTCGCTGAATAGACCAGCGCCAATGCGCACTATGTCGCATTCGTGAAAGTGGACATCCACAATCAGCTAATAGCCTGATTTCTCACAGCATTTGCTGCACAGTTTTGAACCGTTCCAGAGTTCAAGTCTTTGATTTCATTTAGCATTCTTGACTCTGGCGCCGCTATGGCAGAGAACGCCAGCGCTTGAGGGAGGTCCTTTGCCCTCGCTACGCTTTGGAGACTGTCATGACCAATATCGCGCGTCTCGCGGTTACGCTGCTGACCTCGGTTACCCTGGCTGGTGTTGCTGCACCGGTTTTCGCCCAGAGCGGCGAAGTGAACATTTACAGCTATCGCGAGCAGAGCCTGTTGCAGCCCTTGCTGGATCAGTTCAGCGCCGAGACCGGTATCAAGGCCAATGTGCTCTATGCCGGTGACGGCCTGCTCGAACGCGTCGCCGCCGAGGGCGAATTGTCGCCCGCAGACGTTGTGCTGACGGTTGATATCGGCAATCTGGTTGGTGCCGAGGAACAGGGGCTGACCCAGCCCATCACCACCCCGGAACTCGATGCGCGCGTCCCTGCCGAATTCCGTGACGATGACGACAACTGGACGGCTTTGTCACTGCGCGCCCGGGTTTTCTACGTCTCCAAGGATCGCGTCGACGCCACTGCGTTGAGCTATGAAGACATTGCCAAGCCTGAATGGAAGGGTCGCGTCTGCACCCGTCCGGGCGACCACGCCTACAATATCGGGTTGATTGCCCAGCGCATCGCCGCCAATGGCCTGGACGATACCCGCACGTGGCTGGCTGGCGTACGGGACAATCTGGCCTATGCGCCATCGGGCAATGACCGCGAAGGCGTCAAGAACATCCTGGCGGGCACCTGTGATCTGGCGATCGGCAACACATATTACATGGGCGCCATGCTCAACAATGACGCTGAGCCAGAGCAGAAGCAGTGGGCTGCATCGGCCCGCATCATCTATCCTGATGCCGACGGCGCAGGAACGCAGGTGAATGTGGCTGGCGGTTTCATTGCCAAATATGCACCCAATGCCGAGAACGCCAACGCACTGATCGGCTTTCTGCTATCGGACGAGGCCCAGAGCATCTATGCCGACACCAATTATGAGTTCCCCGTGGTGCCATCGGTGGCGCCGTCTGAATTGACCCAGAGCTGGGGCACGTTGAACGCGGCCAAGACGCCATTGGTCGAGGTCGCAGCGCATCGCGATGAAGCTGCTGCTCTTGTCGATGGACTCAAGTTCAACGAAGGTGCACAGAACTAAGCGGCGGAGTCGCCCAATTTCGAATATATCTAGCGATCACCAAGGTTTCAGGACCGGCAGGGCATTTGCTCTGCCGGTCGTTCCACTTTTGCTTGCCGCCATCATGGGGCTGCCCATCGTCTGGCTGGGCTGGTCGGCGCTAGAGGCCATTGCCTCGGGCAGCAATGGTCTGGCCGCGTCCATGCTGCCAACCGCCCTGCGTGAAACCGGTGTGCTGATGGCAAGTGTGGGGCTGGTGACGGGCTGTGCGGGCCTGGTGGCTGCCTGGCTCGTGACGCATTACGAATTTCCCCTGCGCAGACTGTTCGACTGGGCGCTGGTGCTACCGCTGGCAGTGCCAACCTATCTGGCTGCCTATAGCTATGTGGAGTTTCTGGGGTTTCCCGGGCCGCTGCAGACGGCCCTTCGTACGCTCAATGGCGCAAGCACGCTGCAGGACTACTGGTTTCCCGACATCCGCAGCAATTGGGGCGCGGTGATCGTGCTCTCCAGTGTGCTCTACCCATATGTCTATGTGGCGTGCAGAGCGTTTTTCCTGATGCAGTCGAGTTCGCTCAATATTGCTGCGCGCACGTTGGGTGCTGGCGGCATGCGCACGTTCTTCACCGTCACGCTGCCGCTGTCGCGGCCCGCGCTGGTGGTCGGGGTTACGCTGGCCATGATGGAGGTCGTCAACGATCTGGGCGCGGTGCAATATTTCGGGGTCAACGCGATCACCGCGATCATCTATTCGACCTGGATCAACCGGTCGGACTTTGGCGGCGCCGCACAACTGGCAGTGACCGTGGTGCTGGTGATCGGCCTTTTGATTGCCGCCGAGCAGCGGGCGCGCCGTGATCGGGTCTATCTGGGACGGCGCGACAGCCGTGTGCCGCCCGCGCGCGAATATCTCGTTGGTGCGCAACGCTGGTTGGCATTCGGGTTCTGCCTGGTGCTGCTGGCGCTGGGGTTCGGCATTCCGGTAGGACAACTGGGTTATCTGGCGTTCCGCGTGATCCTGCCGGAGACGGTCAGCATGACCATCAATGCGCTGATCCCGACGCTGATCCTGGCAAGCCTGGGTGCGGTCATCACGGTCGCGATCGGGCTGGTTGCCGCCAAGCTGGCGCAGCGCTCGGGCAGCACAGGTCGCGGCGCGATCCGGCTGGCGACACTGGGCTATGCCATTCCGGGAACGGTGCTGGCGCTGGGATTGCTGCAACCGCTGGGTCAGGCCGATCTGTGGTTCAACCGGATGACCATGGCCCTGATCGACTGGCGACCCGGACTGATCCTGTCGGGCTCGATGGCCGCACTACTCTACGTCTATGCCATCCGTTTTCTGGCCGTGAGTCATTCCACACTGGATGCCGCGATCAAGAAGCGTGGTGATGCCATGCTTGATGCCGGCCGGGTGCTGGGCGAGCGGGGGCTGGGGCTGCTGCTGCGCATCGATCTGCCGACGCTGATGCCCGCGATCCTGAGCGCAGCGACGTTGGTGTTTGTCGAGATCGTCAAGGAATTGCCTGCCACGCTGCTACTGCGCCCGCTTGGTATAGATACGCTGGCGACACTGGTCTACTCGCGCGCAAATGTCGGACTTTTCGCACAGGCGGCGCTTCCCGCACTGTTTATCGTGCTGGCGGGGCTTATTCCGGTCATTCTTGCTACGAGACTGGGCGATCGTAGGAAAGTATAACAATCGAGCCTACTGCCATGTTAGTGGCGATCCTCTATATGGTCGCGCCATGGGAGCCGGAGCCTCACGCGCCGGCATGATCCTGAGGTGCAAGAACAGCGGGTTGGCAATAAATGCGCCGCGTCGCACCAACGGATCGAACGGCGATGAACCGCCGAAAATAGGAGTTACCTATGGACAAGACGTTGCAGGCATTCGGACTCGCAGTGGCACTGACCGCAGCGATGGCTGGTGGCGCAATGGCCCAGCCAAGCGAAGTACGCATCGGCGTCGCGCTTGAGCCGCCAGCGCTCGACCCCACTGCCGGGGCCGCCGAGGCTATCGACATCGTCGTCTATCAGAACATCTTCGAAGGTCTGGTTCGCATTGACCAGAACGGCGGCGTTCAGCCCGGCCTGGCCAGCGACTGGACGATTTCGGATGATGGACTGACCTATACGTTTACGCTGCAGGACGGGGTGACATTCCATGATGGCACCACTTTCGACGCCGACGATGTCAAGTTCACCTTCGACCGCATTCTGAGCGAAGACAGCGTCAACGCCCACAAGGAATTCTTCACGCCAATCACCAGCGTGACCGTGGTTGATCCACTCACCGTCGAGATGACACTGGACCATGTCGTGGGCCGGTTCCTGTTCGACCTGGGTCGCGGCGATGCAGTAATCGTGGCGCCTGAGAGCGCCGACAACAACGCCGTCGAGCCTATTGGCACCGGACCCTTTGCCTTTGTGCAGTGGGACAAGGGTAGCCGAGTAATCCTTGAGGCTTATGGCCCCTATTGGGGTGAACCCGTGCACCTGAGCAAGGCGACCTATCTGTTCATCAGCGATAGCGCGACGATGACCAATGCGCTGCTGGCCGGTGATATCGACGGTACCAATAATTTTGCGTCCGAGGCGCTGGCCGTGTTTGAGAACAATCCGCAGTTCAAGGTGCTGGTCGGCACCACTGAAGGCGAGACGATCCTGACGACCAACAACAAGAAGCCGCCTTTTGATAGTCTCAAGGTGCGGCAGGCCATGGCGCATGCGCTGGACCGTCAGGCGATCATCGATGGCGCCACTTATGGCTATGGTGTGCCAATCGGCGCGCCGTTCGCGCCTCATGATGCCTACTATGTCGACTTGACCGACACCTATCCGCACGACGTCGAGGCTGCCAAGGCCTTGCTGGCTGAAGCGGGTTTTCCCGATGGGTTCAGCGCCACGCTGAAGCTGCCACCGCTGGCCTATGCCCGGCTGTCGGGCCAGATCATTGCCAGCCAGTTCGCCAAGGTCGGCATCAAGATCGAGTTGATCAATGTGGAATGGGCACAGTGGATCGAAGACGTCTATTCCAACAAGGATTATGACCTGACAATCGTGAGCCATGTGGAGCCGTTCGACATTGGCAATTACGCCAACCCCGACTACTACTACGGCTACGACAATCCTGATTTCCAGGCCCTGATCGAGACCCTGAATGGCACGACCGACGAAGCCAAGCGCAAGGCGCTGGCCATCGAGGCCCAGACCATCCTCGCCAAGGACGCGGTCAATGGCTACCTGTTCGAGCTGGCGCAGACAGGCGTGTGGAACGCCAAGCTCACCGGCATGTGGCAGAACTCGCCCATTGAAGGCCTTGTGCTGCGCGACATTGCCTGGACTGAATAGTCTGGCTTACAGCGCTCGCTTGAATACCCCTACCCTCATTCCCTCCCCTCCGTGGGGAGGGAGTAAGGGTGGGGGTCAGTTCGCCCCGATCTGCACATGATCGTCTTTGTGCTGCGCCGCTTCGCCGGTTTCGCGGCCACGCTGCTGGTTGCGTCCCTGGTGATCTTCTATCTGCTCGACCTGCTGCCAGGCGATCCAGCGCAGTTCATTCTGGGCATCAATGCAACCCCTGAATCGGTAGCCCGGCTGCGCGAACAGATGGGGCTCAACGTGCCGGCGCCGGAACGCTTCCTCAGTTGGATCTGGGGCATGGTGCAGGGTGATTTCGGCATGTCCTACACCCAACGCGCGCCCGTATCCCAACTGATCTGGGACCGGCTTGGGGTGACCATTCCGCTATCGCTGTCGGCGATGGGACTATCGATGCTGGTCGGGCTGCCGATGGGAATTCTGGCAGCGCGCAAGCGCGGCAAAGCTCCCGATACCGCCATTATGGTTCTGGCACAAACAGGCATTGCTGTGCCCAGTTTCTGGTTCGGCATGTTGCTGGTGCTGCTGTTCGCCGTGCACTTGCGCTGGCTGCCGCCGGGTGGATTTACGCCTTGGCATGAGAATGCCGGCGCGGCGTTTCGCAGCCTGATCCTGCCGAGCCTGGCGCTGGCGCTACCGCAGGCCTCGATCCTGGCGCGGGTGATGCGCACGGCGCTGGTTGATGTCACCGAGCAGGATTTCATTCGTACGGCACGCGCCAAGGGGCTCACCATGGGAGAAGCGGTGTGGCGGCATGGCGTGCGCAATGCACTGCTGCCGGTGCTGACAATTCTGGGGCTGCAATTCGCCTTCCTGATTGCCGGGACGATCATCGTCGAGAACGTGTTCTACCTGCCCGGACTGGGCAAGCTGCTCTATACGGCGATTTTGGAACGCGATCTGATTCTGGTGCGCGGCGGGACCATTATCCTGATCATTGCGGTCACCCTCACCATGCTGCTGACGGACCTGGCCTATGGGCTTGTCGACCCGCGCCTGCGCGAAGGATCGTCGGCATGAGGCGACTGTTTTCCAATCCCAGTCTGGCTATTGGCCTGAGCGCCACACTGGTCTTTGCGCTGATCGGGCTGGTGTCGCTGGTATGGACCCCCTTCCCCATTGCCGACATCGACATCGGGCGCCGCTTTCTGGGGCCGACGCCGGAGCACTGGCTGGGCACGGACAATCTGGGGCGCGACATGGTCTCGCTGCTGATGTCGGGCACGATGACCAGCTTTCTGGTGGCGGCACTGGCGGTTGCCATCGGTACCGGCGTTGGCGTGCCGCTGGGCTTGATTGCCGCTGCCTGGGGTGGCCCTGTCGAATGGCTGGTGCTGCGGTTCTCGGACTTCATCTTCGCCTTTCCAGCCGTGATCGTGGCCATTCTGATCACCACACTGAACGGGCCAGGTGCGATCAATGCAATCATCGCCATCGGCATCTTCAACATTCCGGTGTTTGCCCGGGTGGCGCGCGGCGGCGCGCTGAGCATCGCGACACTGGACTTTGTGGCGGCTGGACGGCTGGCGGGGCTGGGCAATATGATGATTGCCTATCGCCATCTGCTGCCCAACATCATGAGCCTGATCATCGTGCAGGGCACGATCCAGATGTCGCTGGGCATTCTGGCCGAAGCAGGGCTGAGCTATATCGGGCTGGGCACCCAGCCCCCCGAAACCAGCCTGGGGCTGATGCTCAAGGACGCTCAGGGCATGTTCTTGATCTATCCGTGGCTGACTGTGCTGCCAGGCATTGCCATCGTGCTGATCGTGATTGCCCTCAATATTGCTGGCGACGGCTTGCGCGACGCCATCGACCCGCGCCTGCGACAGGGACAAGACAATGTCCTTGCTTGAGGTATCGGGCCTGTCAGTCCGCTTTGGCGCGACGGCTGCCGTCGCCGATGTGAGCCTGACGCTGCAGCGGGGCGAACGCTTTGGCATTATTGGTGAGAGCGGCTCAGGCAAGACAATGACGGCATTAGCCATGACGGGGTTACTGCCTGAGGGTGCCGAGTTGGGCGGGTCCATTCTGCTCGACGGACACCCCCTACCCCGATCCGAGCGCGAGATGGCAAGGCTACGCGGCAAGCGCATCGGCATGGTATTTCAGGAGCCCATGACGGCGCTGAACCCATTAATGCGCGTGCATGCCCAGATCGCCGAAGCAATCGAGCTGAACCCCAGCGGCATGGCCGAGGTCGATGTCGGGCATTTGCTGGCAGAGGTGGGGCTGGAACCCAAGCATGGCGAGCGCTTCGCCCACCAGCTTTCGGGCGGTCAGCGCCAGCGGGTGATGATCGCCATGGCCCTGGCGAGCCAACCGGACATTCTGATCGCCGACGAGCCGACCTCGGCGTTGGACTTGATTACCCAGCGTGTGGTGCTCGATCTGATCGCCGATATCTGCGAGCGCCGACACATGGCGCTGCTGTTCATCAGCCATGATCTCAAAGCCGTCGGCGCGCTGTGTTCGCGGGTGGCGGTGATGCATGACGGGCGCGTGGTCGAGACCGGGCCGGCCGAGACGGTATTTTCCAATCCGCAGGAGCGTTACACGCAAGCGCTGGTGGCCGCCTCGCAATTCAAGATGCCCGAGGTCACACGCGAACCTAGCGGGGCGCCGCTTCTGGTTGTCGATAATCTCACCCGGGAATATCGCCATGGTGGCGGGTTGTTTCGTCCCCGCAAATCGGTACGCGCTGTCAATAGCGCCAGCCTGAGCATCGGTACGGGTGAATGTCTCGCGCTGGTGGGCCCATCGGGTTGCGGCAAGACCACGCTGGCCAAGATCATTGTGGGGCTCGATAGCGCGACGAGCGGCAAAATTGCCCTGGAGGGCCAGCGCTATCACGGCAAGGATTTGCCTGGCAGCCTGCGCCGCGATGTGTCGCTGGTGTTTCAGGACCCGTTCGGCAGTTTCAATCCGCGGATGACGATCGGGGCGTCGCTGGCCGAACCCCTGCGGCTGGAGCCAGACCTGCAGGCCGAAGCTATCCCGGCCCGACTGCAAACAGCCATCGAAGCCGTCGGGCTGACAGTTGAGATGCTTGAGCGTTACCCGCACGAGTTTTCAGGCGGGCAGCGGCAGCGACTGGCCATCGCCCGGGCGCTGGTAACTCGCCCCAGGCTACTGGTGCTCGACGAGCCTGTATCGGCCCTGGACATGTCGGTGCGGGGCGAGGTTCTGGGCTTGCTGGTGCGGCTGCAGGCGGAGTTCGGGCTGACCTATCTGATCATCAGCCATGATCTGGACATGGTGGCAGCCATGGCCGACCGCGTGCTGGTGATGGAAGCAGGGCAGATTATCGAAGAAGGTGCGCCAGGCGCGATCTTTGCCCATCCCCAAAACAATCTGACGCGCGCGCTGGTCGCCGCGCGATTGCCCGAAGTGGTTTAGGGCACGGCGCCTGTAGCGCCGTGCCAAAGCGTCTTCAGAGCGTGCCGATATAGGCGCCGAACGGCTCCAGATCGATTTCACCGTCGATGGATGCAGCGTTCACGCCGGGGCAACCCGCATCATGGGGCAACATGCCGGCAGGCAGGCGATAGGCCGCTGCGGATTCGCCCATATTGAACACGCAGACCAGCCGTTCATCGCCATGCTGGCGGATAAAAGCCAGGACATCGCCCTCGACCGGCAGCAGTTCAATTGAGCCCTTGGCCAGCGCTGGATGCGCCTGACGGAAGACGAGCATCGCCCGGTAATATTCCAGAACCGAGCCCTCGACGCCGTGCTGGGTATCGACAGCGTGGATCAAGTGCTCGGCCGGCACCGGCAGCCAGGTCCGGTTGGCGGTCGAGAAGGCACCGTTGTGGGCGTGAGACTGCCAGACCATGGGCGTGCGGCAGCCATCGCGGCCCTTGAACTCGGGCCAGAATTCTATGCCATAGGGATCGACCAGATCGGCATAGGATAGTTCGGCTTCCTTGAGCCCGAGCTCTTCGCCTTGATAGAGGCAGACCGAACCACGCATGGACATGATCAGCGTAGCGGCCAGACGGGTAAAGGCTTCTTCCTGACCGTGGGCGCTCCATCGGCTGACATGACGCACCACGTCGTGGTTGGAGAAAGCCAGGCAGATCCAGCCATCTGGCGCCTTGGCCTCGGTTTCCTCAATGGCCTTGTGGAAGTGGCTGGCCGAAAAATCGCCGCCGAGATAATCGAAGGTATAGGCCATGTGCAGCAGATCATCGCCCGAGGTGTACTGGGCCATCAGTTCTAGCTGATGCTGGCTGTCGCCAATTTCACCAACCGTGGTGCGGCCGGGATATTCGTCAAGCAAGGCGCGCAGGCGGCGCAGGAATGCCAGATTTTCCGGGCGCGACTTGTCGTAAACATGCTCCTGGAAATTATAGGGGTTCACGGCAGGCGCGGTGGAGGCATTGAAATCCTCCGCCTTGACCACCGGATTGTCCTCAAATCCGAGCGAGCAGAAGTAGAAGTTCACCGTATCGAGGCGGAAGCCATCGACGCCGCGCTCAAGCCAGAAGCGCATTTCGCCCAGCAGAGCTTCCTGTACATCGGGGTTGTGGAAGTTCAAATCGGGCTGCTGCACCAGGAAATTGTGCAGGTAGTACTGCATGCGACGGCTGTCCCAATGCCAGGCCGAACCACCAAAGATGGAGAGCCAGTTATTGGGCGGGGTACCATCGGGCTTGGGGTCGGCCCAGACATACCAATCGGCCTTGTCATTGGTACGCGACAGCCGGCTTTCGGAGAACCAGGCGTGCTTGTCCGAGGAGTGCGAGATCACCTGATCGATGATGACCTTGAGACCCAGCGAGTGGGCCTTCTGCACCAGATGATCGAAATCCTCGAGCGTGCCAAAACTGGGGTCGATGTCTCGATAGTTGGAGACGTCGTAGCCAAAGTCGCGCATGGGCGAGGTGAACACTGGCGAGAGCCAGATGGCGTCCACGCCCAGATCGGCGACATAGTCGAGGCGGCTGGTGATACCCACCAGATCGCCAATGCCGTCGCCGTCCTGGTCCTGGAACGAGCGCGGATAGATCTGATAGATGACCGCGCCGCGCCACCAATCCTTATCGATCGGGGCGTCCTGGGTGTTTCTGGGCGAGGTCATCAGGGGACTGGCAGTCATGGGGCGCTCCGGATCGGCGTTTGAAACCCACCCTTAGCACCACCATTGTTCGCCTGAAAGGCCGCCTTACCGGGTGTTGTGCAGCAATCCCTGAAACGCATGGTAGCTGGACTTGGGCGTGCGCTGCTGGGTCTCGTAGTCCACATGGACAATGCCAAAGCGCTTGTTATAGCCCTCGGCCCATTCGTAATTGTCGAGCAGTGACCAGGCGAAATAGCCCCGAACATCAGCGCCCTGACTGCGGGCGTTCAGCACGGCCTTGAGGTGTTCCTCATAGTAGCTCACACGGCGCGGATCATCATTGCCCTCGGCCTCGGCCATGCCGTTCTCGGTGACGTAAATGGGCAGTTTGGTGTACTCATTGGAGACCCGCACCAGCAGGTCGGAGAGGCCCTTGGGGTAAATTTCCCAACCGATATCGGTCTTTTCGAGCGGGCCCTTGACCTGCTCGGCCGGCACGCCGGGCGTGCTGGAGGTCTGGTAGAGGCCACGGGTGTAATAGTTGATACCCAGCCAATCGAGCGGCCGCGAGACCACAGCCATATCGTCCTGGTAATTGGCGGGGAGATGCTCGCCGAGCCAATCGGTCATCCGCTCAGGGTACTGCCCCTTGAGCACACCGCCGAGATACCAGCGATTGAAGACAGCGTCGCCGAAATCGGCAGCAGCGATATCCTCAGGCTTGTCAGAGGCGGCTTCGGCCTTTTCGAGATTGAGCACGATGCCAAGGTTCTTGGCACCATTGGCGCGCAATGCATCAATGGCCGTGCCGTGGGCGTAAAGCACATGGTGCATGGCACGTGCGGCAGCGCGCTTGTCACGATAGCCTGGTGCATGCACACCCAGATAGTGGCTGAGGAAAGCAACGCACCAGGGTTCATTGATGGTGGCGGTGGCTTCAAGCCGGTCACCGAACTTCTGGGCGATCAGGGCAGCATAGTCAGCAAACCAGCCGGCAATGTCGCGGTTCATCCAGCCGCCCCTGTCCTGCAAGGCCGATGGCAGATCCCAGTGATAAAGCGTTGCATAGGGCTTGATGCCACGCTCAAGCATGCCGTCGACGAGGCGATCGTAATAATCGAGACCGGCCTGATTGACGGCACCCGTGCCCTCGGGGATCAGGCGCGGCCACGAAAAGGAGAAGCGATAGGCGTCAAAGCCGCCATCTCGGATGAGATCAAGATCCTGCGGCCACAACTCATAGTGGTTGCAGGCCACAACGCCGGTATCGCCATTGTGCACATTGCCGGGGGTGGAAGAGAAGCTGTCCCAGATTGATGGGCCGCGTCCGTCGCGCTGGCCACCTTCAATCTGATAGGCCGCAGTGGCGACACCAAAGGTGAACTGGGGACCGAAGTCCTTGCGGTCAATCGAGAACATTTACCCTCCTCTGCGGCGATGGACGCCTTGTTTGTTACAAGGCGATAGCGCAGATGGAATGACTATGCAATCGATTGCAGCGGGCTTTTTTTGCGCCGATTAGCGGTACCACTTGGCGGGTTCTGCCTTGGCCTTGGCTTCGACGGCCATGCGGGTGCGAATGAGCTGCGCGGTCAGGTTCGACTGATTGGCGCTGACCTGGGCGAGCGAGTTGGCCAGCGTATTGCGCAGATTATCTGACGAATAGAGGGTTTTCTGGGCAGCTTCCCGCCGCGCCTCGGAACGGGCCTCGCGCAATTCGGCTGCATCCCGCTGCTTCTGTCTGTGCATCAGGATCGTGTCGTACCGGCTGTTGGTCGCGTAAATCGCCATGCCATGGATTCTGCGCCCAGATCCCTAACAAGTCGCTAACGCGTCTCGGCAGGAAACTGTGCCAGAACACGTTGGGCGATAGCGCGGTAGGCCTGTGCCTCGGGCCCGTCAGGCGCAGATGCCATGGGTGGCGTGCCCGCGTCTCGAGCCTTCGCGGATCGACATGACCAGCGGGATGGCGCCCAGAAAGTCCATGTCGAGATCAGCAGCGGCCTGTTCGGCACCGCCAGACCCAAAAATATCGTAGCGGGTGCCGGTATCGGGGGCGATGAAGTAGCTCATGTTTTCGACCAGACCGAGCAGTGGCACATTGAGCCGGCGCAGCATGTCGATGGCCTTGCGGGCGTCGATCAGCGCGAGGTCCTGCGGCGTGGACACGATCACCACACCATCGACCACCGCCTGCTGGAATAGCGAGATATGGATATCACCCGTGCCCGGCGGCAGGTCGATGACCAGGACATCGAGATCGCCCCAATCGGTCTCGCGCAACAACTGGCGCAGTGCCGAGGTGGCCATGGGGCCGCGCCAGACGACCGCCTGATCCTTGGTCAGCATGGAGCCAATCGACATAATCTTGAGCCCCAGCGCCTCGTGCGGGGCAAAGATGCCGTCCTCGCGCAGGGCCGTCTGGCCTTCAAGCGCCAGAAGCTTGGGAATGGAGGGGCCGTACAGATCGGCGTCGAGAACGCCAACGCTGAGCCCCTGCGCTTGCAGCGCCAGCGCGACATTGACCGCTGTCGTGGACTTGCCGACGCCGCCTTTGCCGGAACCGACGGCGATGATGCGCTTGATGCCGGGAACCGGCGTCTTGCCGGGGGGAACGGGTTTGCTGTGCGAGAAGCTGGGCGCCGCCGAAGCCTTGCCGCCGGTGAGCGAGACCATGATCTTGCGGGTCCCAGCGGCGGACTGGGCGGCCAGTTGCGCGGCTTCGCGGGCGGGACCGAATGCGGCCTCCATGCCCGGCGCGACAGCGATGGCAAAGGCAACAGCCGACGGGGTGACGATGATTTCGGAGAGACCGGCATAGCTCGCCAGATCACCGCCGCCCGGTATTTCGACAGCGGCGAGCGCAGTTTTGATGGCAGCAGCGAGTTCGGTATCGGCCATGGGTAGGTTTGGCGCGCGCCAAAAGGCTGCGCATCTCCAATGTCATTCCGGCGCAGGCCGAAATCCATCCTGAGAATTACTCCCGCACACCCATTTCAGGATGGACCCCGGCCTGCGCCGGGGTGACACCGCGTGTGCGGGAGCATTGTCGGCTAGAGGATGGACTGGCCGGTGGCCTTCCAATCCTTGAGGAAGCCTTCGATACCCGCATTGGTCAGCGGGTGATCGGCCAGCTTGCGGATGACCGCAGGCGGGATGGTGGCAACGTCCGAACCGGCCAGCGCGACCTGGGTCACGTGGTTTGGCGAACGGATCGAGGCGGCCAGGATCTGGGTCTCGAAACCGTAATTGTCGTAGATCTGACGGATGTTTTCGATCAGCTCAACGCCATCAAGATTGATGTCGTCAAGGCGGCCCAGGAAGGGCGAAATGTAGGTGGCGCCAACCTTGGCGGCCAGCAGGGCCTGATTGGCCGAGAAGCACAGGGTAACGTTGGTCTTGATACCCTTGTCGAAGAAGTACTTGGTGGCCTTGAGGCCATTGAGCGTCAGGGGCAGCTTGATCACGACGTTGTCGGCAATCTTGGCCAGGTGGTCGCCTTCAGCGATCATGCCCTCATATTCGAGCGAGGCAACTTCAGCCGAAACCGGGCCGGGCACCAGATCGCAGATTTCCTTGATGACTTCCTTGAAGTCACGGCCGGACTTGGCGATCAGCGATGGATTGGTGGTGACGCCATCGAGGAGACCGGTCGCATAGAGCTCCTTGATGTCCTTGATTTCCGCAGTATCGACGAAGAACTTCATGGTTCCCTCCTAGTTGTCTTCAGACACGCCCAATGGGCAAAAGATGTAGCACGGCAATGGTTTGTCGCAAGGCCAAAGGCCGGTGCTATTTGATGGCCGCCAGCAAGGCATCGGCGAGATCGTCAACGCGATCCTCGGGGATGCCGGCGACATTGATGCGACTATCGCCGATCATATAGACGCCGTTGGCGGCTTTTAGATGTTCAACGACAGCATTTTCGAGCCCAAGCAGCGAGAACATGCCGCGATGGGCGGCGATGAAATCGAAATCAGCCGAGTTGGACTTGGTGCGAATAGCTTCGCTGAGCTTCTCGCGCAGGCGGATCATGCGGTTGCGCATGGCTTCAAGCTCGGCTTCCCACTCGGCGCGCAGTTCGGCGTCCTCAAGGATGGTGCGGATGATTTCGGCGCCATGATCGGGTGGCTGCGAATAGGAACCGCGAATGATGTTGAGCAGCTGTGACTGCGCAATATCAGCCTGAGCGGCATCGCGGGCGATCAGAATGGCGGCGCCGATACGTTCGCGATAGAGGCCGAAATTTTTCGAACCCGAGAAGGCGATCAGGGCTTCAGGCACCGAGGCAATGACCTTGAGCGTGCCATAGGCGTCTGCCGCCAGACCATCGCCAAAGCCAAGATAGGCCAGATCGATGAACGGCAGCGCGCCGGTTTTGGCGAGGCTCGCCGCGACCTGATCCCACTGGGCATTGGTCAGATTGGCACCGGTAGGATTGTGGCAGCAACCGTGCAGCAGGACGACATCGTCCTTGCCCAGACCGTCGAGCGTGGCGAGCATCTGCTCGAAGCGCACGCCGCGGGTTTCGGTATCGAAATAGGGGTAGGACTTGACCGTCAGGCCCGCGCCCAGGGCAATCGGGTTGTGATTGGGCCATGTTGGATCGGAAACCCAGATGGTGGCGCCGGGACGGGCACGATTGACCAGTTGCATCAGCACCCA
Organism: Devosia sp. J2-20; assembly: GCF_055808475.1. Lineage (NCBI taxonomy): Bacteria > Pseudomonadati > Pseudomonadota > Alphaproteobacteria > Hyphomicrobiales > Devosiaceae > Devosia > Devosia sp. J2-20. The sequence goes on from NZ_CM147870.1 coordinate 2,901,992, forward strand.
GAGCGAACCGGTGCCGCCGGGGGCCTGGGCGATGCGGACGCGGCTGCGGTCCAGCGTATCGCCAAGCACCAGATCGAGCACGGCGGCGCCAAAGCCCTTATTGCCGGCAATGCCGAGATAGGTCTTGGTCTTGCCTTGCGCGAGGATGCGTTCCTCGGCCTTTTTCACCGATGACAGGATGGGGGTAACACCCGCCTCGTCTTTGTATACGCCGACGCCAAGGTCGATCTTGGTGGGACGCGGATCGGCCGCGTATTCGCCCATGAGCGCCAGAATCTTGTCGCCGGGGGCCTTGGTGAGGGTCTCGAACATGATGAGGAGTCGTTCCGGTGGAAAGGCAAGGTCTTTATAGGCGGCGGGGAGATTATTGCAATTGGCAGCACGCCAGTGCGCAAGGCCCCCTCACCCGGCGCGAGGCGCCGACCCTCTCCCCGGCGGGGAGAGGTGAGATGGCTCAGCGTTTGACACCGAGCCGGTCGAGTTCGGCAGTCAATTGCGGAATGATTTCAAACAGATCACCGATCAGGGCAATATCGGCCAGCTTGACCAGCGGCGCTTCGGGATCGGTATTGATGGCGACGATCTTCTTGGCGCCCTGAATGCCAGCCAGATGCTGCAGCGCGCCGGAAATGCCGATGGCGATGTAGAGGTCGGGGGCAATGATCTTGCCGGTCTGGCCGACCTGCCAATCATTGGGCGCGTAGCCCGCATCGACAGCTGCGCGGGTGGCACCAACGGCAGCGCCGAGCTTTTTGGCAAGATTTTCAACCAGTTGGAAGTTTTCGGCCGAACCCAGGGCAATACCGCCGCCGACCACGATCTGGGCCGTGGCGAGGTCTGCCGTGTCGCTTTCGGTTCGGTCGGACGAGAGCAGTTTGGCAACGGCTTGCACCGAGCCATCGAGCGCTTCGATGGGCGCGGCATTTCCGCCTGCGGCGGGGCGAAAGGCCGAGGCGCGCAGGGTCAGCAGATGCTTGTCCTGAGTGTCGGTGACGGTCTGGACGGCGTTGCCGGCATAGATGGGGCGCTCAAAGCTGGTGGGGCCTAGGATTTTGACGACATCGGTGACCGGCATCAGATCGAGCGTGGCGGCCAGACGGGGGACCACATCCTTGCCCACACTTCCCGCGCTAGCGACCACATAGTGGTAACGGACTGCTAACGTTGAGAGCTGCGTAGCGAGGCTATCGGCGACAAGAGAGCCCTTGAGCGTCAACACCTTGTCGACGCCGGACAGGCTTGCAGCGGATTGGGCAATAGTGGCGGCATCATCGGCCACGACCAGCAGATCGACCGGACCCAGTGTGCTGGCCGCGCTGACGATGCGCGCGGTGGCGGGCGAGAGGACACCGAGATCGTGATCGGCAAGAACCAGAACGCTCATTTACAGCGCCTCCATCTGTGCAACATCGTCGGCGATGAAGGCGGCCAATTCGGTGACCGAGGCCACGGTCTTTCCTGCCACACGTTCGGCGGGCGGGGATATCTTTTCGACAGTCAGGCGCGGGGCCAGATCGACGCCAAATTCGGCAACGGGGCGCACGGCCAGCGGCTTGGAGCGGGCCTTCATCACCATGGGGAGGGCGGCATTGCGCGGCGTGTTCAGGCGCAGATCGGCGGTGACAATGGCGGGCATGGGCAGGCTGAGGGTTTGCCGGCCGCTATCGACTTCGCGGGAGACTTCGAGCCCGGCGCCGACAAACTTGATCTCGGAAGCGAAGGTGGCCTGGGGGCGATCAGTGAGGGCGGCGAGCATCTGGCCGACATGATTGCTGTCATCATCAACGGCCTGCTTGCCGAGCAGCACGAGATCGGGCTGTTCCTCTTCGACAACCTTGGCCAGCAGCTTGGCAATGGCCAGGGTCTCGAGCTCGGCATCGGTCTCGATGAGAATGCCGCGATGGGCTCCCATGGCCAGAGCGGTCAGGATCACGTCATTGGCGACCTTGGGCCCGATGGAGACAATGACGATCTCGTCACCATGCCCGGCCTCGGACAATTGCACGGCAGCCTCGACGGCATGTTTGCAGAACGGGTTCATCGACATGCGCACGCCAGCGGTTTCCACGCCCGTGCCATCGGGGCGCACCCGGATGCGGACGTTGTGATCGACGACGCGCTTAATGGCGACCAGGATTTTCATGCAGTCCTCCAACCAGTTGGGGGTGTCATGACAAATCTGGGTGGAACGGACAAGCCGCGCAAAGGGAAATTTGGGCCACAGGCGGGGCGATTGTTGGAAAAGGGTGCTGTTAGGCATGTACCGGCGTCGCTAGGCATGTACCGGCGTCGCCATACCGACAGCGTCAGACTGGAAGTATTTGCGCGATGACCGAAACGGGGTGGTAAGGGGACCGGCAGCTTTTGGTCGAACGACCACGGAAAAGGACCGATATTGTCCCTTCCGTAGTCTACGACATACCGCCTCAGATTAATCCCAAGTTGCGACAGACGCCTTCCCATGACTAGATTGACCCGTGTTCCAAAAGACAAATGGGGAAAAAAGTCAGGATGAGTTGCTCAAGGGGCGAGGCGGAACCTAACGCAAAAACTAGGATTCGACTGTTTGCTGACTCCGGCCGGTTTTTGCCAGAACCCTGATTGTACAACGCAGCTATTTTTCGAGAGCAACGATGGAGAATCTCGCCACATCGCTGAAATGGCGCATATCATTGCGGCAAATGACAAAGGCCCCCGCGCTGATGCCAACGTAACTCCGGCAGATCGTGGAGCCTACGACAATTTGATACTGCTGTGCGCAAACTGCCACACCAAAATAGATAAGGCGCCCGACGACTTTCCTGACGAGACCATTCGCGCATGGAAGAATGACCGTGCTGAAGCTCTGCAACGATTATTCGGTGTGCCGCTACTACAGCAGAGATGTGAAGTCCTTTCCTTTATCTCACCGATTATGGAAGAGAATAAAGTTGTCCTAGACACATATGGTCCCGGAAGTGACGCGAAGTTTGATCCGGAAAGCGATATACCAGCAGTCTGGCGCGTTAAGATGCTTAGGGTGATTATCCCAAACAATAAGCGGATTATCGCCTGCCTTGAGCGCAACCACGAACTAATGACCAAGCCAGAACTCAAAACCCTTCAAGCGTTTCGCCAACACACTCAAGATCTTATTGAGAGGCATCTTGAGGGGGCTACTGGCGGACAGCGATATCCCGCCACTATGAATCAGATGATGCAAGATGATTAAGAACGAGTCCGAGTGGTTGCTGTCATCCTTGCTCGATCATCGAGAAGTAAGCAGCGTGACGCGCGTAAATGAATTTCTTGTTGCTATTGATCGTAAGACGATGCCCAGGTGCATTGTTGCAGCGATTTCAGGCAAACGCGTGACCGAGACTGATTTAGAGCCTCTTCTCTCATCAGGCGTTCGGCCTGAAATAATAGTAAGCGTACCAAAACAACTGGTGTGGGAAGGGGCCGCAATCAAGCGATTGGAGTCGGCTGGTGTGGCTTTTGGGAGAATGTATGATCTTTATCGCGCAATCAACTATGACGCCGACGTCTCTGAGTACATTAACCCCGAGTTGTTCTATGTCAGTAGGCTATTTGCGCAACATCCGAATGTATTTGAATCGGAGGCACTGACGGATCGGCTTTATGTACTTCGCCTTTTTCGGGGCCCGGAAATACTAGTCGCCTTATCGGATGATTATGAGGTCACTGCCGACGTTGTTCGCACCGCAAGTGATAGGCATGGGCACTTCCACGTCCTACTGAAGAACAACCCTTATGGCCGAATATCACGGCAAGGAAGTGAGGCAGCATCCAAATTAGGTATCAAGGTGCTGGATCAAGAAGACTTCTTTCAAGTGTTACACAGTGAAATATAAGGCGATAGTTGAAAAAATAGCATTTTCCATCAAAGGATTAAAGCATAAGGGGATCATCTCGATTTACGCATTTGGATCAGCCTCCCGAGGAGAACCCTGCTGGTCCGATGTTGATATGCTAGCAGTGTGTGAAAATGAAGCCGACTCCATACTAGTCAGAGGACAGCTGGAACTAACGGTCATGTCATATCCCGTCGACCTAGTGATTATGACGGTCGAAGAAGAATGCAGTTTCAACTTCGTGAAAACTGAAGAATGCATCCTGGTTTGCCGATCATTACCGCCAAACACCGAAAGTTAGACACGGCGAGGGCGTTATGGCGAACTGCCGCTTTAAACAGCGCGACAGGTTGCTGAAGAAATTTCGGCGCTATCCTAAGTTAGGCGTCTTGCGCTTGGTCCCCATATTCGCCGCGGAGGATCGCGACGATCACCTGCGTCGACACCTTGTCCTTGATTGACCTAGCAATTAGTGAACCGTGCTCCGGATGCGTCTTGCAATATTCTCGTAAAACACTCGCGGCTTCTAACTCGCGCTTTTCGTGGTTTACCTCTTTAAGCGATCTCGGCGCGATATAGGGCGCGCCCGCTTCGCGTGCCTGCAGGTAACCATGCCCGAGGCGACCAGTCGCTGGGCCATCCCAATGTCGAGGCATTTTCGCTCCAAAACTGAATATGCAAGTAAACCGGCGACTGTCGGCATGATCGATATATTCGCAGTCTATCTTACTTAATGATATATTTCCACCATGCTGGCATCTACATCGTTCGCAGCGCACGTTCTTCGGGTGTAACCCGGGGGCGAACGCACTCAGATCAGTGAGCCGGATTTTGTCTGGTCCGGGTTTCGTCTGGTCCGGACCGGTCCATCTCAAGCTCCTCTGGCTTACTTGTCAGGTATGACCGAAGGTTCATCTAAAGGGTGGATATACATCGGCGCAGGAGATATCGCCGTTGGTCACAGCGGTCACTTGGCCGCTTCGGCTATTAGGAAACCGCGGCAACTTCCGGTACGACTGATATGGGGTCGATAGCTGCCAGCCCGCTCGCAGAAGGCGAGCAATTGCTTCTCGACGTGCATGCCTGAGTGGACGCCCACCAACACAAGGTGATGTTGGTCGCATGGCGTTGGGGCGGGGGATGGACTAGTGTTGACGTCCTTGATTGGGACAGCGATGCTGACCCAGAATCGACCTTCCTGGACCAGATATGCCCGTTCTCAATCGTATTGCCGAGTTTGCCGACGAAATCGCTGCCTGGCGGCAGGATTTTCATGCCCATCCTGAAACGCTCTATGATGTGGTGCGTACAGCCGGGATCGTGGCCGACAAGCTGAGCGCGTTTGGCTGCGATGAAGTGGTGACAGGGATTGGCCGAACCGGGGTGGTTGGGGTGATCAACGGGCGCAGCAATGCCAGTGGCCGGGTGATCGCGCTGCGCGCCGATATGGATGCGCTGCCGATCACGGAAAAGACCGGCAAAAACTATGCCTCAACAGTGGATGGCAAGATGCATGCCTGCGGTCATGACGGGCACACCGCCATGCTGCTGGGGGCGGCGAAATATCTGGCCGAGACGCGCAATTTTGACGGGCGGATCGCGCTGGTGTTCCAGCCTGCCGAAGAGGGCGGCGCGGGTGCCAAGGCGATGCTGGACGACAGGCTGATCGAGACGTTCGGGATTGAAGAGTTTTACGGATTGCACAACTGGCCGGGCATGCCCGCCGGGCATTTCGGCATTCGGGCTGGCGGCATCATGGCGGCGACCGACCGGTTCTATATCGACATTACCGGCCAGGGCGGCCATGCGGCACGGCCGCAGACAACGATCGACCCGGTAATCGTGGCGGCCAATATGATTGTGGGGATGCAGGCGATCGTGTCGCGCAATGTCGATCCGCTGCACGCGGCGGTGCTGTCGGTGACGATGGTGGAAGCGGGCGAAGCGGACAATGTGATTTCCCAGAGCGCCAAGATCACCGGCACGGTGCGCACGCTGGACCTTGCCGTGCAGGACCAGATCGAACAGCGGCTGGCCGAGTTCGTGCCGCAGTTCGCCGCCAGCTTTGGCGCGACCGCGACGGTGCGCTATGCGCGCGGCTATCCGGTGACGGTCAATTCGGTGGCACAGACCGCGTTTGCCGCAGAGGTGGCCAGCGAGATTGCCGGGCCCGATCGGGTGGATAGTGACGCCCCGCCATCAATGGGCGGCGAGGATTTTTCGTTCATGCTGGAGCAGCGGCCCGGCGCCTATATCTTTCTGGGCAATGGCGACAGCAGTGAGCTGCATACCGACACCTATGATTTCAACGATGCGATCATTCCGATGGGCGTGAGCTATTTCGTGCGGGTGGCGGAACGGGCGCTGCCGGTCGGCTAGCGGCGTGACCATTTCGTGCTTGTCGGGCACCCTCCCCGGCCTCCCTGGGGGGAGGAATGGTCTGGTGGGCGGGGGTTGCTCGATAGACACTCCCACCCGGCGTCATCAAGGGGGCGGTGACGTATGGTGGGCAGGCGATATTGTGCCCCGAATTGAAGCAGGTTTGTGCCCCAGGGGGTGAACCCGGCGGGTTGGACGTGATGGCTGCACCAGCAACGACACTGAAGGCAATTTGGCCTGTGCTGCTGACCCTGCTGATTTCGGTAGCGGGGGGTGGTGTGGCGACGTTGGTGGGCATGCCCGCCGGGTGGCTGATGGGCGGCGCGCTGGCGGTTGCCGTGGCGGCGGTAGCGGGGCTGCCCATGGTGATGCCGGACCGGCTGCGGGACCTGTCGTTTCTGCTGATCGGCATGTCGATGGGGGCCAGTGTGGCGCCCGACAGTCTGAGCCTGATGGCCAGCTGGCCGCTAAGCATTGCGGCGCTGGCGATCGAGCTGGTGCTGATCGTGTCGCTGACCGGCTGGATGCTGGCAAAGGTGTTCAAGCTGGATCGCGGGACGGCCTATCTCAGCTCGTTTCCGGGGCATTTGTCGTTTGTGCTGGGGATCGCCTCGACCGGGGTGGGCAATACACGTCAGATCGTGATCATCCAGGTAATCCGCATTCTGATGCTGACCATCTGCGTGCCGATTGGCGCGGTATTTCTGCCCATTGCGCATTTCGCGCCCCGGGTGGCGACCGACTATCTCGATGTCTGGCAATTGCTGGGGCTGGCGGCGGGATGCGTCGTGGTGGGGCTGGTGTTTATCAAGCTGAAATTCCCGGCCGGGTTCGTGCTGGGCGCCATGGCCGCAGCGACGCTGGGCAAGCTGGCCGGATTTTACAGCGCGGCCATGCCGGTGCCGCTGGTGACGCTGACCTTTGTGTTGACCGGGGCGCTGATCGGATCGCGCTTTGCCGGGATTTCGCGCGGCGAATTGCTGACGGCAGCCAAGGGCGGGTTCGTTGCCACGATGATGATGGTGGGCATTGTCAGCGTAGTGGCGTTTCTGGTCAGTCTGGTGGTGGATATGCCTTATGGCCAGATCTGGCTGGGGCTATCGCCGGGGGCGCTAGAGGGCATGGGCGCGCTGGGCATTGCGCTGGGTTACGACACCGCGTTTATCGCGGCCCATCATGTGCTGCGCCTGCTGATGCTGACACTGGCCATTCCGACCGTGGTGGTGCTGATCAGGCGGCGCGAGAGCGCCACAATCATGGGTCAGGATTAGTGCAAAGGAGATTTGCCATGCTGCGTCGCGGTCTTGCCGTCCTCACCCTGTCCCTGCTGGCCACCCTGCCCGCCGCCGCGCTGCAGTGCAGCGGCACCGGCGGGAGCGTGACGTTTTCTTTCGGCTTCAATGTGGGCGAATTCAGCGAACAGGAACGCGCCGAATTTGACCTGATGATCCTCAAGCGCATGGGCGTGGACGCCACGCGGGTGGAACGCTGGGGCGACTGCCTTCGGGCCTTTGTGCGCAAGCCCGAAGGCGGCGAGGAGATGCAGTTTTTCAACCCCGACACCTATGAACGGGTGTATTGAGCCGGCTGCAAAGCTTACCGGAACGTGGCGGGAAGATTACCGGCACTTTCCGAAATGTCATAAGAATTACAGGTGTTTAACTGGCGCTGGCGGCGCTTGATCGGCATGTTCGGGGTGTTCACCTCCTCCCGAACAAGGAAAAAGAAAATGATCAAGACCCTCGCAGCTGCCGCCTTCGCCACCGTTTCGCTGATCGCCGTTGCCGTGCCCGCACAGGCCGCCAACACCTATGCCGATGCCAGCTATTCGGTCGCCGACAACGAAGCCTCCATCATCCAGCGCCTGACCGAAAAGGGCGTGGACGTCCAGGGCGTGGAAGAGTGGAGCGGCTATGTGCGCGCCTTCGTGACCAATGCCGATGGTTCGACCAGCATGGCCATCTATGACCCGATCTATCTCAACGAAGTCAATTTCGGCGCCCTGTAAGCTGACGCCGTAACGATCCGACCCCGGCCCGCGCCAGACAGCGCGGCCGGGGCTGATTGCGTTGGATCAGGCCAGACCGCCCAGCGTGGCCGTGCTGGAGCTATCGAGCGCGATGAAGGCAAAGCCATTGGCGCCCAATTGCAGGCTGTCATGGCTCAATACGGCGCGCTCTGAAACCGGCTCCAGATTGGTGCCGTCGTGCAGGCCGGTCATTGCCACGGTGTGATCATCGGCCGACAGATTGAACACGCACAGCATGGCGTCGTTGCCGCTGCTGCGGCGGAAGGCCAGAACGGGCTCGGGCGTGTCGCAGAAGGCAATATCACCCAGGGCCAGCGTGGGATGGTTCTTGCGCCAGGCCAGAATGGTGCGGAAGAAGGCCAGCGTGGAGCCGTCATCGGCATTCTGGCCCGCGACATTGAGCGCGGATTGCTCGGGCTTGAGCGGCAGCCACGGCTTGCCGGTCGTGAAACCATTGGGCGGCAGCCCCTGATCCCACGGCATGGGAGTGCGGCAGCCGTCGCGGCCCTTGTCCTCGGGCCAGAAGCGAATGCCGCGCGGATCGGTCAATTCCTCAAACAGCAGATCGGTTTCGGTCAGCCCCAGTTCCTCGCCCTGATAGAGGCAGACCGAGCCCTTGAGCGAGAGCACGAGCGCGGCTGTCTGATGAGCCAGACCGGGCAGGCTTCTGGCGTGCTCGGCCCAGCGGCTGACATGGCGCGGCACGTCGTGGTTGGAGAAGCTCCAGCAGGGCCAGCTGTCCGGCCCGATTTCGAAAAAGGTCTCGATGCGCGAGCGGAAATGGGCCGCGGTAAACTGGGGGCCCAGGAAATCAAAGCCGTAACACATGTGCAACGTATCGCCGCCAGCGGTGTATTGCGCCATCAGTTCAACCGAGCGATGGCTGTCGCCAACCTCGCCCACCGAGGTGGCGCCGGGGAACTGATCGAGCAAGGCGCGGACGCGGCGCAGAAAGCCCAGATTTTCCGGCTGGCTCTTGGAAAACTCGTGGATCTGCATCTCGTAAGGGCTGGCCGAATGGGGCCCGTGGCGGAAATCGGGATCGGCCGGGTTTGAACGCAATTGCTCGTCGTGGAAATAGTAGTTCACGGTATCGAGGCGGAAACCATCAATGCCGCGCTCGAGCCAGAAGCGCATCACGTCGAGCACTGCATCCTGCACGGCAGGATTGTGGAAGTTCAGATCAGGCTGGCTGGTCAGGAAATTGTGCAGGTAATACTGCCCGCGCGTGCCGTTCCACTCCCAGACACTGCCACCGAACACGGCGGGCCAGTTATTGGGGGGCGAGCCATCGGGCAAGGGATCGGCCCAGACGTACCAGTCGGCGCGGGCATTGGTGCGCGAGACGCGGCTTTCCTGGAACCAGGCATGGTGATCGGAGGTGTGGCTGACCACCTGATCCATGATGACCTTGAGGCCGCGGGCATGGGCCTGCTTGACCAGGGTATCGAAATCCTCGAGCGAGCCGAACAGCGGATCGATCTCGCAATAGTCCGAGACGTCATAGCCCATATCGGCTTGCGGCGATTTGGTGATGGGGGAGAGCCAGATGCAATCAACGCCCAGGCTGGCAATGTGATCAAGCCGGGCAATGATGCCGGGTAGATCGCCGATCCCGTCGCCATTGCTGTCCTGGAATGAGCGTGGATAGACCTGATAGATTACCCCGCCACGCCACCATTCCGTCATCTGCACACTCCGTCATCGCTCTGGTGAATCGGCCCACGCGACCGCTTATCTGGCGCAACCTAACGGTTCATGGCCTGCGCGTGAAACGCTTAGGGCGCAATGGAGAGGTTCGCACAAGACAGAGCGGGCGACGTGGGGATGCACGAAACGGCGACGGCAGCGGGGTGGTTCCCCGTTGCGATCAGGCGTTGGGGTGCGTGGTGGCGAAGGCAGCGTGCGCCTGACTGCGCGCGGCAATGGCGATAACTCGTGGCGCAATCGATCGATCCGGGAAACCGGATATGGTGGCCAAAAAGTCCATGCTGGCGATGACGGCTGCGTCGGCGCCATTGGGTGTGGAGCCACCAAACCATCCAGTTTCAGGCGTCTGGGCTTCGATTGCTTCAAGGCCCTGTCCGACCTGGCTGCGCAGGCAATCTACCCGAACTAACCACACCAGGTGGGCGTGGTGAGGACGGCGACGCGACTGAGCGGGGCGCGAAAACTCTCGAAATCCGCGCCGAACAAGTCGACGGGCCGACGCTCGAATTTCCGGCCCTGCAGACCCAGCCAGATGGCGACGCGGCGGACGAAGGGCGACCGTTTGCCACCATACAGGACCAGCATCATTCCGGCTTTGCCGCCAAAATGATTGGATCGACCTCGACAAGCCGGAGCGCGGTGACCATGTCAGCCGTACCCAGCTTGTATTTGAGGAAATGTGGGGTCTGGATATGGGCCTCATAATCGGCACGGGAGGCGTAGACTTCAAGAATGCGGATGTGATGCGGCTGGTCCCTATGCGCAACCGCGTGCAACATGAGAACGCCTGGCTCGATCTCGACAGAGGTCGCGATTTCTTCGGTGAGAAATCCGGAATAGGCCGCCAATTGGCCTGGATCAACTTCTATTTCGGCGATGCGGATCATGCGTGGGTCGGACATGCTCACACCACTGCGCTGATAAGCGGTTCGCCGGCGAAGTGGGCGTCGAGATTGGCGACGACGAGGGCGCCCATGGCGTTGCGGGTCTGGTTGGTAGCGCTGCCCTGATGGGGTGAGAGCACGACATTGTCGAGCGCGAAGAAGGCTTCGGGTACGGCCGGTTCCTTTTCGAAGACGTCGAGCGCGGCGCCGCCCAGACCACCGGACTGCAGCAGGTCGAGCATGGCGGCTTCATCGATCAGCGTGCCACGGGCGACGTTGACGATATTGCCGTTGGGGCCGAGCGCTTCGAGCACCTCGCGCGAGACAATGCCATTGGTGCCCTTGCCGCCCGGCGCAATGACAACAAGCCAGTCGCTGTCACGGGCCATATCGACAAGATTGTCGTAAAAGATATGGGGCTCGGCGGGCTGGCGCTTGCGGCCATAATAGACCACGCGCATTTTCATGGCCTGGGCACGCGAAGCGATCTCCTTGCCGATGCGACCGAGACCGAGAATGCCCACTGTCTTGCCGGTGAGTTCGGAGAACAGGCCCATGCCAGCGGAAGGCCACTTGCCGGCGCGGACGAATTGGTCGGCCTGGGGGATGCGACGGGACAGACCAATCATCAGGCCGATGGTAAGTTCGGCTACCGCATTGTTGAGTACATCGGGCGTATTCGTAACCCGGATGCCCGCAGCGCGGGCGGCCGCAATATCTGTTGCATCATATCCAACTCCAAAATTAGCGATGATTTCCAGATTGGGCAGTTTGCCCATCAGTTCGGCGCTTACCCCGCGCCCGGCAATCGCGCGAATATCAGGACCATAACTAGTGAGCAAAGCTGACTTGTCCGCCGCCTCATGAAGCTTGTGAACAGTAAAACGAGTAGCCAGAGCGGCCTCGCAGGTATCAACCAGCTTATGGGTCTGGAGGATTTCGATGGGCATGGGGACTCACGACAAAGGAGGGCAAATGATTGCGCTACCATACTAGAGCGGCTGCACAGCGCAAATAGCGCGAACTTTTGCAGAGCCGCTGGACGCGGCCGTACAAACGTGTAGCAATGGTGGTGTAGTGGGATGAGCCGTAAACCTTCGGAGCGAAATGGCCGATCAACCGCCGTTTGATGAAATGTACGAAGCGGATGGCAGTGTCCGTGAACCCTATCGGGCCCTCTCACAGTGGCTGGAAGAGCAGCCAGACAAAGCGCTGAACCTGATGCAGGCCGATGCGGAAGCGATCTTCCGCAAGCTCGGCATCACCTTTGCGGTCTATGGATCGGACGAGGGCACCGAAAAGGTGATCCCGTTCGACGTGATCCCCCGCATTATCGCGGCGCAGGAATGGCGCAAGATGTCCAAGGGCATCGAGCAGCGGGTCAAGGCGCTGAACGCGTTTCTGTATGACATCTACCACCGCCAGGAAATTCTCAAAGCCGGGCGCATTCCCGAAAAGCTGATCCTGCAGAACGAAGCCTTTTGCCCTGAAATGATGGGGCTGGAGCCGGCGCGCGGCGTCTATGCCCATATTATCGGGGTGGATATCGTGCGGGTCGGCCCCGACGAATTCTACGTGCTTGAGGACAATCTGCGCACGCCTTCGGGTGTCAGCTACATGCTCGAAGACCGCGAAGCGATGATGATCCTGGCGCCGGACCTGTTCCACCGCTGCAAGGTCGCGCCGGTCGAGAACTATCCGGAAAACCTGCGTCGGACGCTGGAAAGCGTGGCGCCGGAAAATTCGAGCTCATCGCCCAATATCGTGGTGCTGACGCCGGGCATCTACAACTCGGCCTATTTCGAACACTCGTTCCTGGCCGACCAGATGGGCGCGACGCTGTGCGAAGGCCCTGATCTGTTTGTTGATGGCGGCAAGGTCTATATGCGGACCACGACCGGGCCGGAACGCGTCGACGTAATCTATCGCCGGATCGACGATGAATATATCGATCCGCTGGCCTTTAACCCCAGCTCGATGCTGGGCGTGCCTGGCCTGTTCGACGCCTATCGCGCGGGCAATGTGACGCTGGTCAACGCGCCTGGTACCGGCATTGCCGATGACAAGGCGGTCTATACCTATGTGCCCGAAATCATCGAGTTCTATCTTGGTGAAAAGGCCATTCTGCAAAACGTGCCGACCTATAACTGCACCGATGAGGAAGAGCGCAACTGGGTGCTCGCCAATATCGCTGACCTGGTGGTCAAGGAAGTGCACGGCTCGGGCGGCTACGGGATGATGGTGGGGCCCACCTCGTCCAAGGCCATGCATAATGAATTCCGCAAGAAGATCGAAGCGCGGCCAGACAATTATATCGTGCAGCCCACCTTGGCGCTGTCGACCTGTCCCACTTACGTCAATTCAGGCATCGCCCCGCGCCATGTCGATCTGCGCCCTTATGTGCTGATCGGCGATGAGGTTCGGATAACGCCCGGCGGGCTCACTCGTGTCGCGCTCAAGAAGGGCTCTCTGGTGGTCAATTCCAGCCAGGGCGGCGGCACGAAAGATACGTGGGTGCTGGAAGATTGAGAATGCTCGGTAGGACTGCACAAAATCTGTTCTGGCTCAGCCGCTACGTCGAGCGGGCCGAAAACATGGCACGCCTGCTGGAGGTGGGCTACCGCATGAGCCTGACATCGCGCCGTGAAGGCGGGGTGTCGGAACATCTGATCTCGATGATGCAGGCAGCCGAAGTCGAAGAGGAATTCGGCAAGAAGGATCGTGTTGCTGACGTCGATACGGTTGCCCAGTTCATGATGTTCGACCCCGAGAACCCCAGCTCGGTCTATTCCTGCCTGCTCAACGCCCGGACCAATGCGCGCACTGTGCGCACCGCCATCACCAGCGATATGTGGGAAGCGATCAATTCGGCCTGGCTGGAATTCAGCCAGATCAAGCCGCACCATGTGCGTGGCGCCAAGCTGCTGGGCCTGCTCGAATGGGTCAAGAATATCGGCCACCAGTTCCGCGGCGCCCTGCTGGGCACCAAGCTGCGCGATGACGGCTTCGCCTTCCAGCAGGCAGGCAATTTCATCGAGCGTGCGGACAATACGGCCCGTATTCTGGACATGAAATATTATGTGCTGCTGCCGCGCTCGAAAATGGTGGGCGGGGATCTCGACATCCAGCAGTGGACGCTGATCCTGCGGGCGGCGTCGGCCCATCGCAGCTATCGTCACGTTTATCACGACCGCTACAAGGCCCATAACATCGCCGACTTCCTGATCCTGCGGCCCGAAATGCCCCGATCACTGGTGTATTGCGCACAGTATGTGGAAGACAATCTGGCGACGCTGAGCAAGTTCTATGGCGAGCGCCAGGCCTGCAACGAGGCCGCAAGCCAGCTACGAGCCATGGTGGAAAACACCGACATGGACAAGATCTTCGGATTTGGGCTGCATGATTTCCTTACCGAATTCATGGCCCGGGCCGACCGCGTTTCGGACACCCTTTCGGAGAGTTACAACTTTTACTGATGCGTATCACCATCCGCCACCAATTGAGCGTTACCCCGCCTGCCGGCACAGCTCACGCCGTGATGCACCTGTTGCTGACGCCCAGCAATGGATCGACGCAGACTGTTGAGGAGTGGAATGTCGAGGTTCCCGGGATCGACAATGCGGCGGTGTTTTCAGATGCCTATGGCAATAGCGTTCAACTGGTGAACCAGGAAAAGCCCGAAGGACCGCTGGTGGTGACCGTAAGCGGTATCGTGCAAACCACGGACAAGCATGGTGTTGTTGGCCGTATCAGCGGCGAAAACGTGCCGGCGCTGTTCAAGCGGATTACGCCGCTGACCAAGGTTTCGGTCACATTGTACAGCAAGTTCAGAGGTAGCAAGGATCTGCGGATCGATGTGCTGCACGCATTGATGGCGCGTGTGGGCGAAACGCTGGGCGTGGACACCGAAGCAGGTCAGAGCCAGTCGCAGAGTTCGTCGGGAAGCTCGCAAAGCCAGAGCCAGAGTTCGGATGAGGCGGCACCGGCAACAGCCAGCGAACTGGTTCACATGTTTATTGGCGGGGCGCGTGCGCTCGACATCCCGGCACGTTTTGTGACCGGCTATGTGGCCGCAGAACCTGATGGCGATGACGATCTGATTGGCTATCATGTCTGGGCGGAAGCCTATGACGAGGTGCTGGGCTGGGTGGGGTTTGATCCGCTGCTGCAAATCTGTCCGTCCGACCGCCATGTACGGATGGCCGTTGGGCTGGACGAGTTGTCGAGCACCCCGCTGCGCGCATCGCCCGAAGGCGACGGCGTTGAAGTGCTATCCGTATCGGTCGCTTCGGAGGCCTGAGTTTGGCGGCCGCCAATCCCCTGCATTATGAGAGCCCGCTATTGGCGCGGCTCTATGATCAGGACAGCGGCTGGTCAGCGGATCGCGACTTCTATCTTGAGCGGGCCGGGAATACCCCCAAGCGCATCCTTGATCTGGGCTGCGGTACGGGATTGCTGTGCGACGCCTATGCCGCACGCGGCCATAGCGTGACTGGGGTTGACCCCGCCGCCGCCATGCTCGCGGTGGCCAGAAACAAACCCAATGGCGCACAGATCGAATGGGTTCAGGCTACCGCCGAGCAGTTTTGCAGCGAGAAGCGTTTCGACTTGATCATCATGACCGGCCATGCCTTTCAGGCGCTGGCAGATGAGGCTGCCGTGCAGCAAACGCTGGCGGTGATCCGCACCCATCTGGCACCTGGCGGCGAGGTTGTTTTTGAGTCCCGGAACCCTGCCATAGACTGGGTGGCGCGGTGGGGCGGCGAAACGGTGCTGCAGTTTGATGGGCAAAGTGTGACCGAAGCGCACCGCAACATACGCCTGGATGGCGCCTATATACACTTCGACACCCACTACACGCTGGCTGACGCTGCGATGGTTTCGCACAATACGCTGCTGTTTCTGACGCGCGAGGCGATCGCCGGCCAGCTGGCGCAAGCGGGTCTGGTGCTCAACACGGTGATGGGCGATTGGGACGGCACGGCGTTCGACGCGTTGCTTTCGCCCGAAATGGTGTTCGTGGCCAATCTCCCCAGCCAGGGGTGAGCCCGGCCTTGCTGCCTAGAAATGATGGCGCAGGCCGATAACCTGGGCGTTGTGGCCGTCGAACATGTCGCCCATGGTTCCCCAGGCGCCGGAGCGATGCTGCACGCGGTAGAACAGTTCTGTGTCCGGGTTATCCGGGGCTGACAGGTTGATCTCGGGCGCCAGATAAAACAGGAGGCCGGGATCGGCATGGCGGTCTGCCGCGCGCTCGGCCTCAACCCCAATGGAATTGGTGACGGCGCTCAGGCCAAAGGTGAAGGCGGGTGAGATGCGCAGCTGTTCGCCAATGGTCCAGCCATCATAGCGAGCCACCGCGCCCGCCCAGACTTCGCCGCTGGCCTGTTGCCCGCCCCGCAGGGCAAGGCCGGCCTCGACACCAAGATGGAAGTCGGGAAGCGGCTCGGCGAGGAATTTCTGATAGCCAGCGCCAAGCACCACATTGTCTTCGTAATCAGCGATCAGCGGCGCCAGAGCGTGCTCAAAATAGCCGTCCACATAGCGCCCGCCAAAGGCGAAAACTGCCTGATCGCGATCCTGGCCGAGTGCAGTTACCGTGAAGCTGACAAGGGCTCCGAGCAGAGTCAAAAACAGAATGAAAGCAACACGCACGACACAACCACCGGCTTATCCAAAGGGTGGCAGGCAAATGGTTTTGGGCTAAAGTAGTTCCGCCCAAAGGCGTGTGGGCCGACAATCGTGATCGGTGCAGGCCGTGCCTAGAGCGTCAGAATGTAGAGCCAGATCGAAATGGTCAGCGCCGAGCTGACGGTGGCGATCAGAATGGTATTGGCGGCGACGTTGACGCCACGATTGTAATAGGTGGCGAAGACATAGGCATTGACGCCCGCAGGCATGGCCGAGAGCAGGATGCCGTAACGCGCGATCTCCATGGGGACATGGAACACCCAGATCATCAGCACGTAGGCGATGGCGGGGTGAACGATCAGCTTGATCAGCGAGGCAATCAGCGCCTGGCGCCAATTGTCGGAGAGCTTGAACTCGTTGAGGGCGCCACCAATGCCGAACAGGGCTGCGGGGACGACGGCCTGGCTCATCATGCGCAGGAAGGCATCGGCGGGCTCGACCAGTTGCAGGCCCGCGAAATAGCCGATCATGCCGGCGGCAATGCCCCAGATCAGCGGATTGGATGCCACGCGCTTGCCGGCGACCAGCAAGGTGCGCCCCAGCGAGGCACCATCGCGGCGCATCAGCTCGATGGTGACCATGCCGGTGGTCAGCAGGATGGCGCCATGCAGGCCGATGATGGAAAGCACCACCGGCAGCGCCTCGACACCATAGGCGCGCTGGATGATGGGCAGGCCGACCAGAACGGTATTGGTGAACATGCCCGAAAAACCCACCGAGACGGCAACGCCGGGGCTGTTGCCGAAGCCGCGCAGGGCAATGACGATGCCCAGCACAAAGCAGACCAGTGCGCCGATGTAATAGGGGCCAATGATCGCGGGATTGAACGCGGCGGCGAAGTCGCTCGTTACCAGTGAGTGGAACAGCAGACAGGGCGTGGCGAAATTATTGACGAAGGCAATCAGACTCTTAATGCCTTCGGCCGGAAACAGGCGCAGCCGAACGGCGCCAAAACCAAACGCCATCAATGCAAAGATGGGCAGAATAACGCTGATGATGGCGAGCATGGCCGAGACTTCCGGGGCCGGGATGGTTCCCTGCCGTACGCCGCCAAAACCGCGGGGTCAATGGCCAGCTGGTATGGTAGATTGACGTAGCCGTCAGAGATGATAAACGAAACTCTATGCTTCCAATCCGAAATCCAAACGCGTAGAAACGAAAGCAACACAGGATGGAACCCATGAGCGTAGGCGACAGCGTTGATATCTTTGTCATTGGTGGCGGCATCAATGGCGCCAGTGTGGCGCGGGACGCCGTGGGGCGCGGCTATTCGGTGGCGCTGGCGGAGATGAATGATCTCGCCTCGGGCACCTCCTCGGCCGCGACCAAGCTGGTGCATGGCGGGCTGCGCTATCTTGAGCATTACGAATTCCGACTGGTGCACGAGGCGCTGGCCGAGCGGGAAATCCTGTGGGCTGCCGCGCCGCATATCATCTGGCCGCTGCGCTTTGTGCTGCCGCACCACAAGGGCCTGCGGCCAGCAGTGATCCTGCGCGCCGGGCTGGCCATGTATGACTATATGGGCGGGCGCCGCCTGCTGCCGCCCACCAAGACGCTGGACCTGAAAAAGGACATCACCGGCAAGCCGCTCAAGCCAGGCTACAAGCTGGGCTTTGAGTATTCCGACTGCTGGGTGGATGATGCACGCTTTGTGGTGCTGAACACCCGCGACGCCGCCGACAAGGGTGCGGCGGTGCATGTGCGCACCAAGGTGACCAGCCTGCGCCGCGACAAGGGTGAATGGATCGTCGAGTTGGATGGTGAAGCAGGTCGGCAGACCGTGCGCGCCAGGCTGGTGGTCAATGCCGCCGGGCCCTGGGTTGATGATGTCATCACCGGAGCTATGGGCAAGAATGGCGCGCATAATGTGCGGCTGGTCAAAGGCAGCCATCTGGTGGTGCACAAGCTTTATGACCATGACCGCTGCTATATTTTCCAGAACAGCGACGGGCGTATCATCTTCGCCATTCCCTATGAGAACGACTACACGCTGATCGGCACCACCGATGAGGACTATGATGGCGACCCCAAGGACGTCAAAATCTCCGCTGCCGAAACCGACTATCTGCTGAGCGCGGCGAGCGAGTATTTTGCCAAGCCGCTGACCCATGACGATATCCACTGGAGCTATTCGGGCGTGCGGCCGCTGTTTGACGACGGTGCCAGCGCGGCCCAAGAAGCCACGCGTGACTATGTGCTCAAGGTGGATGGCGATGCCGAAACTGGGGCGGCGATCAATGTGTTTGGCGGCAAGCTGACCACATCGCGGCGGCTGGCCGAGTCGGTGCTCGAAAAGATCGAAGAAGTGCTGGGGGCCAAGGGCGAGCGCTGGACCAAAAAGAGCACCCTGCCCGGCGGCGATTTCGAGCCATTGGCGTTCGATGCCGAGGTGCGCCGGCTGCACAAGGACTATCCCGAACTGCCCAAGGAAATGGCGCATCGCCTGACCCGGCTCTATGGCACCAGGGCGCGCGTGCTGCTGGGCGACCGGCAGGATCTGGCCAGCCTTGGCGAGCATTTTGGCGCTGATCTGTATGCAGCCGAAGTAGACTATCTTGTGAGCCATGAATGGGCGCGCACCGCGCAGGATATCCTGTGGCGGCGCACCAAGCTGGGTCTGCGGGTGAGCAAGGACGAGACGGCAAGGCTCGAAGGCTATCTGGCCAAAGCCGGCTGATACAGGCGCGGCGATATTCCCTCTCCCTGACGGGAAGGGTTAGGGTGGGGTGAGGCCGTGGCTCAAACACCCCCGCCCCTGTCCCCCCCTATAAGGGGCGGGAGACGATAGAACCGAAAACTCGGCGTCGAGGAGATTGTGATGCGTGACTATATTCTGGCGATTGATCAGGGCACGACCTCGAGCCGGGCAATCGTGTTTGCCAAGGATCGCAGCATTGCCGGATCCGGGCAGAAGGAATTCACCCAGATCTTTCCCCAGGACGGCTGGGTAGAGCACGACCCCGAAGAGATCTGGGAGAGTGTGTTCTGGTCGGTCAAGACGGCGCTCGAGGACGCGAAAATCACCGCAAACGATGTGGCGGCCATCGGCATCACCAATCAGCGCGAAACCACGCTGATCTGGGACCGCAAGACCGGCAAGGCGGTGCACAATGCGATTGTCTGGCAGGACCGGCGCACCGCAGCCTATTGCGCCACGCTCAAGAAGGACGGGCATGAAGCGCTGGTCACCGACAAGACCGGGCTGCTGCTGGACCCCTATTTTTCCGGCACCAAGATCAAGTGGCTGCTCGACAATGTCGAGGGCGTGCGCGCGCGGGCCGAAGCCGGCGATCTGGCATTTGGCACCATTGACAGTTTTTTGATCTGGCGGCTGACGGGCGGCAAGTCCCATGTCACCGACGCGACCAATGCGGGCCGCACGCTGCTGTTCGACATTGCCGACAATGAGTGGGACAGCGAACTGCTGAACCTGTTCACCGTGCCTGCCGCGCTGCTGCCGACAGTGAAGGATTGCGCCGATGATTTCGGCACCGCCGAGGCAAGCCTGTTTGGCGCTGACATCCCTATTCTGGGGGTGGCGGGCGACCAGCATGCGGCCACGATCGGGCAGGCCTGCTTTGAGCCGGGCATGCTCAAATCGACCTATGGCACAGGCTGCTTTGCGCTGCTCAATACGGGCACGGACATTGTGCGCTCCAAGAACCGGCTGCTGACCACCATCGCCTATCGGCTCAACGGCGAGACGGTCTATGCGCTCGAAGGCTCGATTTTCATCGCCGGGGCGGCGGTGCAGTGGATCCGCGACGGGCTCAAGCTGGTCAAGCATGCCAGCGAAACCGGCCCGCTGGCCCGCACCGCGGACCCCAGCCAGAATGTCTATATGGTGCCCGCCTTTGTGGGGCTGGGCGCGCCCTGGTGGGATGCCGATGCGCGCGGGGCAATCTATGGCCTGACGCGTAATTCGGGCCCGGCGGAGATCGCCAAGGCGGCGCTTGAAGCGGTCTGCTATCAGACGCGCGACCTGCTTGAAGCCATGCGCAAGGACTGGGGCGATAGCGGCAAGACCGTGCTGCGGGTCGATGGCGGCATGGTCGCCTCGGACTGGACCATGCAGTTTCTCGCCGACATTCTGGATGCGCCAGTCGACCGACCCAAAATCCTTGAAACCACGGCACTGGGTGCGGCCTGGCTGGCCGGCTCAAAGGTCGGGGTATGGCCCGAGATGGCCGAATTTGCCGCCAGTTGGGCGCTGGACAAGCAGTTCAAACCCGAGATGGATGCCACCACGCGCGACGCCAAGATCAAGGGCTGGGACGATGCCGTGCAGCGGACGCTGACGACGCGCTAGGGGCGAGCCGAAGAGCTGCCGAGAGCCGAGACACCAGGGTTTAGAAAGCTTCCGTTCTGACAGGTGGCCAGCCACGTCTGAAATGGGGTGGAAAGCGGCCTGGCGGCTTTTGATATTATCTCGGTCAAAGCAGCCTTTCTCTAGGTCGTGATGGACTTCTCAAAATGCATCATGCCTTCGAACACGCCCACCTCTGCCCAGAGGTTCTTCCGCAGCAACGACTGCGCTTGCAAGTTGCGCGGGTTGACGAAAGCCGTCCACTTGGAGGTATAGGGGTGCCCGGGCCAGGCGACTACCTGGTGCAATACCTTGGATGCCAAGCCCTGGCCGCGCATGCTGGGGGCTACAGCGATATCGGTGATGTGGTGAGATGGATGTTGCTCCGTACCCCAAACACATCCGATCAGGGCGATCGGTTTTGCCTCGATCATGGCTACCAGCTGAACGCCGTCGCGTTCCGCGAGGACGGCATCCAGCCAGTCGGTGTCCATGGGCCCAAGTTCGCGATCCAGGAGCGCGTCTTGGTACCACTCCTGAACCCAGGACCAGTCATCAGCTGAAAATAGTCGAAGCTCCATCCACGCATCATGTCGCCAAGCCATCCCTTTGTCAGCGTGCTTCTTGAAAGGGGTGGGTTTCTGACGGGCGTTTGTGGGAGGGGCTTGTTCACGGCAGGTTTGTCAGTCTAGGCACCCTTAGCCTGGCCAACGGTGGGCATTGCGACGCGCCGCTACTTCACCATACTGCTCGGATGGATGAAGAGCTCAATTCTGCGGCAGAGATTTCTTTGGTTGGTGGACGGTCCACGGTAACCCGATTGGGCAAAGTTGTTTTCAGGCAACCTGCGCCTTGGTCGAGGACAACGGTCTGTCTGCTGCGCCACCTGGAGGCTGAGGGATTTGCGTATGCGCCCCGCGTAGTCGGCGATGGCTTTGACGCGCAAGGAAGGGAAATGCTGACGTTCGTTGAAGGCGAGAGTCCGCACCCATATCCTTGGATCGACGATGCCTTGCCGATGGTCGGTGCGATCCTAAGGGATCTGCATCGGGCCACGGCAACCTTCGTTCCACCAATGGACGCCACTTGGCGGCCGTGGTTCGGTCGAAAACTCGGACGAGCGAGCACGATCGGCCATTGCGATACCGGCGCATGGAACATCATTGCGCAACAGGGGATGCCCGTAGCTCTCATTGATTGGGAAGAAGCCGGCCCTGTTGATCCTATTGTGGAAGTGGCGCAGGCGTGTTGGCTCAATGCTCTTTTGTTCGATGATGATCTGGCAGAGAAACTGGGGCTCGGCAGCGTGGAAGCTCGGGGACGCCAAGTGCGAATGCTGCTCGATGGCTATGAGCTGCCCCACATAAAGCGGGTCGGATTTATGGGCATGGTGCGCGATTTCGCCGTGCTGAATGCAGCGAACGAAATATCGAGCAACCTTGCCCGGCGGGATACAGATCCAGCAGGCTTGTTAGAGGCGGTGATCTGGCGAGCCCGGAGCGCGGGATGGTTGGTCAAGCACCACGACACGCTCGATCGTATAGTTGCGGGCGTCTCATAGGGCGGCTGCTTTTGCGATTTGAGAACGCACGCCTAATAGTCTGAAATGGGGTCGCAAGCCGCCGGGCCGCAACGCGCCCCATTTCAGAGGTTAGGTCTTCGTCGGTGACGTCCTTAAAGCGGAAACTCTTATGAGGCTCCGGCAACGCCGATAATGGGGTGGAAAGCTGATGGTCCGCATTTCCACCTGTTCGTCGGTAGCAAACTTAAGCGCCCCGGCGTTTGAATTCAGCTGCCCACTGTTATCCGGCAGATCAGCGTATTGTCCTGATGCAGATCCTCGCCCCAGATCAGCTCGGCTGAACTGTCCCAAGCGATCTCGTCATAGCCGTCCTTGGGACTGACCTCCTGGGCGCTGTGCACCACGGCAGCGGGCCAGACGCTGTCGTCAAAGCCGGGCGCGGTCCAGTCGGCCGGAATATCGGTTTCGGTGAAGCCGCAGGCGCCCTCACCGGCAACCGGATTGCTCTCCTTGGCGCAGGAGACATCCAGCGGCGCATGGTGGACAACCAGGCAACGCGTATCGCCATTGGTGACCGCAACCAGGGCGCCTGCGGCATCGTGGAACTGTGCAATCAGCCCACCATCGCCCATCTGCTGACGATTGGTGCCGATATATTCGAGCCCGGAATCGTTCTCCTTGAAATCCTTGGCCATGATGGCAATGGTCATGGGCATGTCGGCTTCAAAGCTGGCCGTCTCGGCATTAAACGAGCGTTCGGTCGTGATCGGCACGCTGTCTTCCAGGACCTTTTCGCCGCTCACATACATCTCGAACCAGTTGTCCGCCCATACATCAGCAGTGATTGTCTGGCTCTGGGCCATCACCGAGCCGGTGCCCAGGCTCAGCACGATTGCGGTCGCGAGTAAGGTGTGCATCTGGTTTTCCTTCATATGGTTCAGGAACAGGCGTCCTGCGGCGGGGGATCGGTTCAATTCAGGAAGGCAATACTGGATGACGCGATGATCTTGCCTTCCATGGCCCGGGTCATGCTGGACCAGTCCACTTGCAGGTCATCATGGGCTGGCAAATCGTCAAGTGCGCTGCTCAGTGCGTAGAGCGTGATGACATATTCATGCTGGGCGCCAGGTGGCGAGCATGGCGGTGTGTAGCCGGTGCGCCGTTGATCCTTGTCGGCCCCCTCATCGCCAATGGAGGCGGGATTGCCTCGTGGCAGCTCAACAGTGTCGACAGGAATATTCCACAACAGCCAATACTGGCTGGGCGCATCCACCCCCTCGACGGTCCCTTTGGGATAGTGGTGCATGATCAGCGCCAGGCCTTGTGTGTCGACAGGCGTCGCGGACCAGGCGAGAGGCGGCGTCAGCCCGTCGCCGCCGTCGCGGGTGCATTTGAGATCGGCGGGCAAAGTACCGCCATTGACCATGACCGGGCTCGACAGCATGAACATGTCCTGCGCTGCCGCCGACCCGGCTAATCCTGCCAGCATCAGCGCAGTGATCCAGCGCCGTGGCGCGACCGGCATCATCTGCAGTACTCGCCGGTTTTGATCTCGCCCTTATTGGTCACCGTGCGCGTTTCGAAATCGTAGCAGTCCGGCGTGTCGGAGGGTGTGTAACGCATGTAGTACTCTTCGCCCTGATAGGTGTAATCCATGCTGCGCTGACCCGAGGCATCCTGGGTGAACACCAGATTCTCAACCCCACCGCGTGGCGGCTGACCGGGCTCCAGACCAACGCCGCCACCGGCAGGTGACAATGGTGCAGTCCGTGGCAAATCTTTCAGATCGGCGACCGTGCCCATCAGGCACTGGATGATATAGGGGGCCTCCAGCGAGGTGTGATAGCGATAGCCAAAGGTGTCGTCGGCCTGCCCGTTGCAGACATCGAGCACCTCTATGGCGATGGGCGTGCCGTCGGGATTGTTGTCACCAAAGATGGGGAAGCCGTCAAAGGCCCAGCCGATGATGGCGTCGTCACCGGCATTGTCCATCTGTTCGATCATGCAGGTCGGTTTGACGTGGTAGTGATAATCATCGCCACGTCCGGCATGGCCACCACAGACATCGAGCTGCTGGGTCAGCAGGGTGTCGTGCTGGGTTTGGTGGTGGTAGAGATCGGCCTCGGTCATCTCGCCGCCGCCGGTATAGTCAAAGATCGGCACGCCGTTGACGGCCACACCCAAGGCCGCATCGCGCGTTTGCGGGGTTTCCCCAAGGCTTGGCTGCAACGGGATGGGCGCGGCATAGTCCTTGGCCGGAACCGGCACCTGCTCGTTGGTGCCGACAATGCCGGTCATCAGAGTGTGGTCGGGATAGGTGTCCGATGTCATTACCGCCTGCCCATTCTCACAGGTGACGCTGACGCTATCGGCAAATCCGGCATCGGCCACAGATGCCATGACGGCGGCGCAATGCTCGTCTTCTGTCTCGTGGGAATGTGCGGTAGCGGGCGTAAAAACCGCTGTTCCGATGAGCATCGTCAGCGTTGTCACACCGAACTGAAAATGGAGAGGCTTCGTTATCGGCATGGTGACTCCAGTGATTGCCTGTTGGGCTCTGAGACTGAAAAACGGCTCGGCAATGGCAGCGACCTTTCAGATCACCGCCAGGCGATGACTAGCCGCGCGGCAACTGACCGGAGACGTGGGCGGCTTCAATCTCTTCGGCGGAAACCGTGTCATCTCCGTCGATGTCGATCAGATCAAAAAATTCACCAAGGCCCATCTGACGGTAGAGCCGTTCGTTGGCATAGTCGGTAACTTCCGCAAGTGTCAGACGACCGTCCGCATTGGCGTCTGAGCCATCGAAGGCGAACTCGGGCTGAACGCTGGCGACCTCGCTTTCGTCAAGAACCTGATCCTGGTTGAGGTCGAACTGGTCAAAATAGGCAACCATGCCGACGCTGCGTTCCGGGCCCATCACGATAAACTGGTCGATTTCGGCCCGCGTAACCTGACCGTCGTGATCAAAATCAGAGGCGCTGAAAGGACCGTGAGGTCCGGGGCTCCGGGGACCATTCGTCAGACTGTTTCCCGCAGTCTGCGCAAAGGCAGAGCTGGCCAACAGGGCCATAGTGGCTGCCGCCAGAATGAGCTTCGTGGTCGTTTTCATTGTGCCCTGCAACTCCCAAAGATAATATCACGCCATCGGCGGGCCGCTATGGGACCCGCGATTGTTACGCATAGTCATACGGTCGCGAGCTGCCCGATGGCACGTTACAAGCCGGTCGCAAACATGAACGTTTGGAAACGGATCGTCATTGCTGAGGTCGTGCAGGATAAGACTGCTCCTCAACGACACGGAGCCGTAACGCTGCCCGCTGCGATGGGTGAGCGCGTGTGGCCGCTCTCATCCGGTGAGTAACGACAAGATCGCTATTCCTATCCTTGGGAGAGAACTGAAGGACGCAGTTGCGGCTGAACGATTTTGGCCAGGGTCGACCTGGCCGGGTCGACGCATCGCATGTCGCATCGGCGTCTTCGCTGACGCAACCGGCTTTTGCCATCAGTCGCGAGCAGCTATCGCCATGTGGAGAGGCGTCTGCTTTCATACATCGGAACATACGGCTTGAGTGGCTGAAATGGGGTCTTCAGCAGATGGGCGATTTGGGGTTTTCTCCTGACCGACCGGTTTGCGGCCGGTCAGGAGATGGAACCCTGTCTTAGACGAGGTGACGGCTATCGCGAGACTGGTTTGTCTTGCTGGTCAGGGGAGGCGCCGTTCTGGGCATCGCGTTTGGCGATCGATGCCGTGGCGGGAACGCCATGGTAGCCGGAGATCGATTTGGCGCTGGCCATGCCTGGAGATTGAGACTTGCCGCCGAGCATATCGCGGGTGGCCTTTTCGATCCGGTCGCCAATGTCTTTATCCACCTTGCGCCAATAGTCAAAAGCGCGCTCCAGGATCGGCTCACTGACGCCGTTGGCCAGATGTCCAGAAGCGTTTTTGACAAATCGTTCGCGTTGCTCATCGTCCATGACGTCGCGCACGAGTGCACCGGCTTGGCTCCAATCGTCATCTGCGGCGCGTAGTGTGTAAGCAGCGCGGACCATGTCGCCATCGGCCATCCAGGTCGCTTCTCCCCCTGTTTCCGGCTGCGCTCCGGCACCACCATATGAGTTGGGCGCATAGACCGGATCGAGCGCATTGACAGTGCGGCCGCGCCCGGCACGCGAATAGGAATGCACCTCCGCCGCCTTGGCCTGATTGACCGGAATCTGCTTGTAGTTGACCCCCAGCCGAGCGCGGTGTGCGTCAGAATAGGAGAACCCGCGCGCGAGAAGCATCTTGTCAGGGCTGAGACCGATACCCGGCACCATATTATTTGGCTCGAAGGCCAATTGCTCAATCTGCGTATCCCAATCCACGGGGTTTGTATCGAGCGTTAGCTTGCCGACCTCCATCAACGGATAATCGGCATGCGGCCATATCTTGGTGAGGTCAAACGGGTTGATACGATAGGTCTTGGCGTCGTCGAAAGGCATCACCTGGAACTTCAACGTCCAGCTTGGGAACTCACCGCGGGCGATGTGCTCGAACAGGTCGCGACGGTGATAGTCGCCGTCCTGGCCGGCCATCTTGTCAGCCGCGTCCTGTGTCAGGTGCGCATTGCCGTCGCCCAGATCGGTATGGAAGTGCCACTTGACCCAGAATTTTTCACCCGCTTCGTTGGTGAGTATGTAGGTGTGGCTGCCGTAACCGTTCATTTCGCGCCAGTTCCTGGGCACGCCGCGATCGCCCATAAGATAGGTCACCTGGTGTGCACTTTCGGGGCTGAGCGTCCAGAAATCCCACTGCATGTCATGATCGCGCAGTCCGTTATCGGCCCGGCGCTTCTGGCTACGGATGAAGTGCTGGAACTTCATCGGGTCGCGAATGAAAAAGATCGGCGTGTTGTTGCCGACCATATCGAAATTGCCGTCATCGGTGTAAAACTTCACCGAGAACCCGCGCGGATCGCGCCACGTGTCGGGACTGCCGCGTTCACCGGCCACGGTGGAGAAGCGGACCGCGGTTTCCACTTTGGCACCAAGCTGCAGGAATTTTGCCTTGGTGAATTTGCTGACGTCGCTGGTCACCTCGAAATGGCCAAATGCCCCACTTCCCTTGGCATGGGGCTGCCGTTCAGGAATGCGCTCGCGATTAAAATTCGCCATCTGCTCGATCAAGTAGTGATCATTGAGCACGATCGGGCCGTCTCGACCTATCGTGAGCGAATGCTCGTCGCTCTGGACCGGAATGCCTGCATCGGTCGTGGTGCGGGGGGCGGAGCTCTTATCGGCCATGGTCGTGTCCTCGGGGTGCGTTGCTATAGCACTACAACCGATGGCGGGAGCGGCAGGTTCCGTCGTGAGCGGTCCTGATCGGGCATGCGTTGCAGGACTTAGTGATGAGGGGCGACACGGCCGCACTTTGTCGGCTCGAAACACCGGGCAAAACTGCGCAGACTGGATTGTCTGCGGCACGCCGGCTGCAGCAACCGGCCCGTTTGTCGCTAGACCACCTTGAGCCAGGGCTGGAAACTGCCGCCGGCGATCATGGCCCAGTAGAGTTTGCCGTTTGACGTCCGCGCGACGGCCAGACCGAATTCGGTGAATTTGGCATTGAGCAGGGTCGAGCGGTGGCCAGAGGATTGCATCCAGCCCTCGATGGCACCTTGCAGGCTGGTATAGCCCTTGGCGAGGTTTTCGCCGACGGCGCCCTGATAGCCTGCGGCGGTGACGCGCTCGCGCAGGGTAACCCCCAGATCGTGGCTGAGCGTGTTCTTGCTGGCCATCAGGCGGGCCTGTGAACGGGCGGCGTCTTCAAGGCGGGGATTGTAGCTCCAGGGGCCCGCGCCATTGGCCTTGCGCACCGCGTTGATGGCGGTGAGAATTTCCGCATCGCTCATGGTCTCGGGCGTGCTGGCGCCCTTGGGCAAGACCGGAATGGTGCTTGCGCAGGCGGACAGCGCCAAGGCGGCACCGAGAACGAGAAAGCTGCGGCGGGGCAAAGTCGACATCAAGCAAATTCCACTTGTAGCGGCGCTATGGCACCATGAATCCGAAGGTCTGGCATACAGCGTTCTGGCGTCGCGCATGGCGCCCGGTTGATCTGATATCACGCAAGGAAGATTGCCAGTCCATGAAGATCATAGTGGAAAGCTGGCAGTTCTGGGCCGCCGGTGGCCGGCACCAAAGCCAGGGCGCTAGGCCTGATCATAGGCGCTGAGCAAGAGCGGCAGCATGGTGAGCTGCCAGATGATCGGCTCGCCCGCCTCCAGGGTCCAGCAGGCCGAAAGCGCCGCATGGGCCGAGGCCCAGCCCAGAACACGCTTGCGACTGTAACCCAGCCGTTCGGCCACCATATCGGCCATGGCGGCGATGCGGCGGGGATCCTTGACCGTATCTTCGGCGCCCAGCGGATTGATGAAGGCATTGGCCAACTCGTAACAGGGGTCACCCAGCAGCCCCTTGGGATCAATGGCCAGCCAGCCGCGATCGGAGGACATGATGTTGTCATGGTGCAAATCGCCATGCAGCGGGATCTGCGCGGTGGGGCGATCGAACAGTTTGAGCGCTATGCCGGCGGCCCGGGCATACATGTCGCGGGCGGTGTGGGGCCAGGCGCGCACATCGGTATCAAACAGCGGCTGGAAACGCTCGCGCAGCGGCAGCATGTCTTCAAGCGGCTCGGCGCGAGGACGGTGCAGGCCGCCCACCACAGAGCACAGCGCGGTGGTGGACTGATCATCATGACCGGCGCGCACGGCATCGCCCAGCGTGCCGCCATCGAGCCATTCCATGAAAATGGTATCGCCGTGGATATCAAAGACCGTTGCAGCCCCCTCCCCGCCATACCAGTTCATCAGGCGCCCGCCACGCCGCTCTTCCTGCGCCGCTGCAGGCTTGAGCAGTTTGAGCACGGCGAAATTGCGCCCGTTCTGCTCGACCTTGAAGATCGTGCTGGACGGGCTGTCGGCAAGCTGGGTCGACTTGGTCAGCGACCAGCGGATCATGGCGCGGCTGAGCGCGGTTTGAAGGGGCGACTGATTCATCATGACCGCCATTAGAGCAGAAGCAGGTGCCGGATTCGACTGGCAGCCAAACATGGCCGGAAAAGTTGATCAAGATGGGGCACAAGCCGGCAGCGGTTGCCCTTGACACAAAAGCAAGCATAACGCGCAAAAACGTTGGGACGGCAAGGCTTCTTAACCGGATGGGGGCGCATGATCAGCGCATGCAAACGGCGGGCCCTGGGGAGGACCATCGATGACGCATTACAAGAGTGACGACACCTACGCCCATCCTGAACTCACCGACATTATCAGCCCTGATGAAGCGCGGCCGGGTCTGCTGCGGCAGTTTGCCAATGGCCTTGGCGGGCTGGTGGTGCTGATGCTGACCGGACTGGTGCTGATTGTCATGGTGTTTTGGAAATCGCCCTGACCGAACAGGCTATGGAAAACACCCCGACCATTGGCCGGGGTGCAATCAATCATGGGCCGGGCGGATCAGCCTATTTGATGCGGTAGGCATCCTTGGCGGCCTGATAGCTCAGATGCTTGGCAACATCGCGCGCCGTGCTGCGCGAAATGCGGTTCTCACCCACCCAACGTCCCAGAAAGCCACAGACTTCGCGGCGCCAGACATCATGACGCGCCGGGATCGAGAGCAGCGCGCGGGTGTCGTCGTTGAAGCCGGCCAGATTATAGAAGCCAGCGCTTTCAACCACCTGATCGAGATAGCGACGAATGCCCTGTGGGCTATCATGGAACCACCATGGCGGCCCCACCAGCAGGCTGGGCCAGTAACCGGCCATGGGGGCCAGTTCGCGGGCATAAGTGGTTTCGTCGAGCACGAACATGATCAGGCGCAGATTGGGCTCATTACCGCAGCGTGAGAGCAGCGCGCGCAGGCCGTTGACGTAATCGGTGGTGCCCGGAATGTCGGCACCCAGATCGGGGCCACGCTCGGTGAACAGCAGCGGATCGGTGTTGCGGCGCGAGCCGGCATGGATCTGCATGACCATGCCATCCTCGACAGCCAGCAGGGCCATTTCGGTCAGCATCTGGGCGCGGAACAGTTCGGCATCGTCGGCTGTATGCGTGCCAGCCAGAACGCGGTCGAGCAGTGCCTGCTTGTCGACCAGAGGCAGATCAGCCGTGTTGGCCGTCGGCACGCCATGGTCGGTAGCCACCGCGCCATGCTGGCGGAAGAATTCGCGGCGAATGCGGTGGGCGTTGATCAACCCGTCCCACCTGGTGATGTCCTCGCCGGTCAGTTCGCCGAACTTTTGCAGGTTGGCGGCAATGGCAGGGCGGCTTGGGTCGGTGACGTCATCGGGTCGATAGGTGGTGCGGACGCGACCGATATAGCCATCGGCCTTCATCTTTTGATGATGCGGCAGGGTATCGAGGGCAAATTCGGTGGTGGCGATGACCTCGACATTTGCATTGTCGAGCACGGCGCGCGGCAACAGGTCGGGCGTGGCGAGCGCGGCATCAATGCGATCATAGATGGCGTCGGCGGTCTCGCCCGAGAGTTCTTCTTCAATGCCGAAGGACGCCTTGAGCGAATGATCGATCCAGGTCTTGGAGGGGGTGCCGGCAAACAGATAATAATTGGCCGCAAACAGTCGCCAGGCATCGCGGCCGCCGGCGACCGGCTTGCCATCCTTGCGGGGCACGCCCAGATCGTCATAACTCAGGCCACGGCTGCGCAGCATGCGCAAGACGTAGTGATCGGGCGTCAGAAACAGGCTGGCCGGATCAGAAAAGCGCTGGTTGTTGGCAAACCAGGCCGGGTCGGTGTGACCGTGCGGGCTGATCAGCGGCAGGTCGGAGACCTCGGAATAGAGCTGGCGCGCAATGGTCTGGGCGGGCTCGGAAGCGGGAAACAGGCGGTCTGGATGCAGGTGTGTCATGGACCATTTTTGCCATGAACCGCGTCCGGAATCAATCATCTTCCATACAAGATAAGCGATGGGGTCCGATTGATAAAATTAACGGCGTTTGCAGGATCGTCTTCGGCTTTTCGCGCCGCGGGATTAGCCTTCATGTGCCGGGTGAGAACAGCGTAAAGCGGCGACCCAGTTGTGAGCCCGATCCGGCACGGATCGGCATGCTGAGGGGACGACCGAGAATGGCGCATCTCAATTTCGACCACGCACAGAGCAAGCCAAGCGGCACCCGCGCACAGGCGCGCGCCGCCAACCATGTCCATCACGCCCAGATCATGCTGGTCGCGGCAGGGATGACCGCGATGGGCATTGTTGCCGTGGCCGCCACGATGATGACCACCCTGCTCTAGCAGCAGAAGTCGCTATGTCGGCTCTTCGCGCCCCATGGCTGGGCGCGGCCTGTCCGCACATGCCCTGAGCGGGCAATACCCTCACCGCATGGCTGGATTGACCAATTGGGCCTACCGCAAAGCAGGCGGCGCGCCCATTTGTCTAGTCATGAAAGCGACCCGGCAATTCGGTTGGGTCTCATGAGGAACTGGCTATGAGCAATCCGCGCAAAACTT
Organism: Devosia sp. J2-20; assembly: GCF_055808475.1. Classification (NCBI taxonomy): domain Bacteria; kingdom Pseudomonadati; phylum Pseudomonadota; class Alphaproteobacteria; order Hyphomicrobiales; family Devosiaceae; genus Devosia; species Devosia sp. J2-20. Next base: position 2,933,874 of record NZ_CM147870.1, read on the forward strand.
TGTTTGCGACCCTTGGCACCGTGTTCGACGTGTTCGGCAGCGCTGCTGCCGCCGCGGCGGCTGTTGAAGGTGGGCGTGCGCCCAAAGCCAAGCACCTCAAGACCCTCGGGATTGATTCCGACGCTTTCCGTTCGATCGGCAAGCGCTAAATCTCCTGGCAGCAGGGCGCGTCCCCTCCCTGAGCGACCTGCGCCGCGCACCCGACCTGACGTAAGAAAGCCCGGGCACCCTTGATTGGGTGGCCGGGCTTTTGCTTGCGTAATTACGCGCAGATCAGGCCGAGAGCTTGCTGGCCTGACGCAGTGGCACGCGCTTCTGGGCGAAGGTGGTGAGCAGACTGGTGGTGTCTTCCGCTGAAGACGGGCGGGAGAACAGGAAGCCCTGCCCCAACTTGCAGCCCAGTTCGGCCAGCGCCTGAACCTGATCGGCGGCCTCGATCCCTTCAGCGACAATCTTCATGTCGAGCTTGCGGGCCACCTCGATGATGCACCCCACAATCGTGCTGCTGGCAGCGTCGGAGCCGATACGGTCAACGAATGACTTGTCGATCTTGATGACATCAACCGGGAAGCTGAGCAAATGGGTCAGCGAGGCAAAGCCGGTGCCGAAATCATCAAGCGCTACCAGAACGCCACGCTCACGCAGGGCGCTGACGGTCTTGGGGACCTGATCGATACCGCCCATGAAGACGGCTTCGTTAACCTCAAGGGCGATGTGGTGAAGTGGCACGCGGGCGGCACCAAAGGTGTCAACGATGCGCTGTTCGAGGTCTCCGCGCAGGAAATCGCCCGAGGTGACATTGATGCCAACATGCTGGAAATCAATGCCGTCATCGAGCCATTGGCGGACATCGCGGGCGACCTGATTCATGATCTGGCCGGTCAATTGCCAGGCAATGCGCGGATCGGCGAAGGCGGCGTGGAATTCGCCGGCGCTGGCAATGCGCCCATCAGGCATGCGCATGCGAGCCAGCGCTTCTACGCCGACGATCTCGGCAGTGTCGAGGCGGACGACTGGCTGGTAGTGCGCCAAAATGCGGTTTTCGTTCAGCGCCAGGTCGACATCGCGCACCATGCGGGCGCGTTCGAGCATGGAAGTACGCAGATCGGGGGTGAACCGGACAAAGCCGCCGCGACGAATTTCCTTGGCGTGATAGAGCGCGAAATCGGCGTTCTGACGCAATGAGCCACCGTCTTCGCCGTCAGCGCCGAACAAGGCACCGCCAAGAGTGATATGGGGATCGATGGCCTGGCCATCGGCGTGGATCAAACCTGCGGCGGCCTCGATAATGGTGGTAGCCGCATCGTGCAGGCAGGTTTCGGTGCCGCAGGCAGGCACCAGCACGGCGAACTCGTCGCCGCCCAACCGACAGGCCACCAGGCTGGAATGGGCACCGGCAATGCGCTCGGCCAGGGTGCGGATCATCAGATCACCAACCACATGACCGACAGTGTCGTTGACGACCTTGAGATGATCAATATCGATCAGTAGCAGACCGAACGGGGCCTTATGCGAGACGGCATCTGCCAGCAATTCATCGAAGTGCCCGCGATTGGGCAGCCCGGTGAGGACATCGAAATAGGCAAGTCGTTCGCTGCGCGCGCGGACCTTGTCGTGATCGATAGCAAGGGCGCACAGATGCAGGCAGGTCTGGACGATATCGCGTTCCACCACATTGGGGCCGCGACAGGTGCGATAATAGAAGGCGAAGGTGGCCACTGTCTGGCCGTTCTTGTCGCAGATCGGGCTGGACCAGCAGGCCCGCAAACCCAAGGGCTGCGCCAATGCGCGATAATCGGCCCAGAGGGGGTCATTGTCGATATCGGTGACCATTACCGGCTGTTTGGTGTAGGCAGCGGTGCCGCACGAGCCGGTTTGTGGCCCAATGGGAAGATCAACAAGCGCCGCAGAAAACTCTGGTGGCAGGCTGGGAGCCGCAAGCGGCTGAACCCGTCCCGCGCCATCAATGGCGAGAATGGAGCAGATGGCGCCGGGGGCCATCGCTTCGGCCCGGCGGCACAGCAACTCGGCGATCGACGCAATCGTCTCGCCGCGAGCGACTGCTTCAAGCACCTCGGTCTGCAAATGCAGCAATAATGCACTGTCGGTGACCATGAAAACCTCTCACCGGTCGCTTCAGAACAAAAACGCTGTACCACCACGTTTTATCACGAGGCTTCACTATGACGCACAAGCTTGAGGCAGGCGTTAAACGCCATGGTTAGGCAGGTCTTACAGATGTTGTGACAAAGCCGAACGCATCGTGATCAATACGTCGCCCGACCGCCCGAGAGATCGAAGACGCTGGCCGTGGTGAAGCTGTTGTCGCGACTGACCAGCCAGGCCACCATGGCGGCAGCCTCATCGACTTCCAAGAAGCGCCCGCGCGGGATGCGCACCAGCATGTAGTCGATGAATTCAGGGGTCAGGGTGTCGAGAATGGCGGTCTTGGCCGTCGCGGGAGTGATGGCATTGACCCCGATATCGAATTTGGCCAGTTCCTTGCCCAGCGACTTGGTCAACCCGATAACGCCTGCCTTGGCGGCTGAATAGGCCGAGAGGTTGGGATTACCCTCCTTGCCGGCAACCGAGGAAATATTGACGATGCGCCCGTAATTGCGGGCCTTCATGGCGCCAATCACCACCTTGTTGACGTAGAAGGTGCCGTTGAGATTGACCTCGACAACACGACGCCATTCGTCCGGGTCGTAATCCTCCAGGCTGGCATTGGAACCAGCAATGCCAGCGGAGTTGACCAGGATCGATACCGGCCCGATCTGGCGTTCGACTTCGGCGTGAGCGCCCAGCAGGCTGGGATAATCGGTGATGTCCACGACCATGGATGAGGCGGCCGCCCCCAGGGCCACAGTGGCCTGTGACAGCACCTGGGCGTTGGAATCCCACAGGCTCACCTGAGCGCCGCTATCGATCAGCCGCTTGGCGATGGCGAAGCCCAGCCCCTGGGCGCCGCCGGTGACAATGGCGACCTGGTCGCGAAGATCGATCTGGTTCATGCGTGCTGGCCTCGGAATGACGACGGGTCAGGCAGACTGACGCGGGCATGCCGCGGCGCGCCGAGTCTCCCCCTGCGCCCATAGTGCGACCTGTGCGCCGGCAGAAACAAGCCCGCGACGGCGCGAAGTGTCAGGTTGAGTCTGATGGCGGATAGCGGCGTGATGCACCTGGACGGTACGGCTCACGCTCGCGTGTTGAACGGAACGGACAGCAAATCCGCCCGTTCTGCCCTAGATATTCAAGGAGCGAGCATGTCCACGATCACGACCATCAACCCTGCCACCGAAGAGGAAATCCAGACCTATAACCGGATGAGCGAGGCTGAGGCGATTGACCGGGTCGAGGCCTGCCATACCGCGTTTGTGGAATGGCGCACGCTATCGCATGCAGAGCGCGCGCCCTATCTGAACAGGATCGCGCAGGAACTGCGCGACAATGCCGATGAGCTGGCCGCGCTGATGACGCAGGAGACCGGCAAGCTGATCAAGGATGGCAAGCGCGAGGTGGAAATCTGCGCCGCGATCTTTGAATACACCGCCAAGAATGGCCCAGACGCGCTGGCCGACGAAGAGCGCACCCATGGCGCCAAGCAGAAGCGCGGCGTGGTGAGCTACCAGCCCATTGGCGTGATCTACTCCATACAGCCATGGAACTTTCCGCTCTACCAACCGGTGCGCGTGCTGGCTGCCAATCTGATGGCGGGCAATGGCTGTGTGCTCAAGCATGCCAGCATCTGCACCGGCTCAGGGCTGCGCCTGCGCGAAATGTGCATCGCAGCGGGCCTGCCCGAAGATCTGTTCCAGGTCGTGCTAATCGACCACGACATCAGCGACAAGCTGATTGCGCACCCCAAGGTGCGCGGCGTGACCCTGACCGGCAGCGATAGCGCGGGCCGTCATATTGGCGCTGTGGCTGCCAAGGCGCTGAAAAAGACCGTGCTCGAACTGGGCTCGAACGACGCCTATCTCGTGCTCGAAGATGCCGACATTGATACCGCCGTGAAATATTCGGTGATGGGACGGCTCTACAATAATGGCGAAACCTGCGTCTCGGCCAAGCGCTTCATCGTGACCGAAAAGGTGTATGACGCATTTGTCGATGCCTTTGTCGCCAAGATGAAGGATATCAGCCTGGGCGACCCGACCGACGAGAACAGCCAGCTTGGGCCCCTGTCGAGTCAGGACCAGTTTGATACCGTCAAAAGCCAGGTTGACGAGAGCGTCGCCAAGGGCGCGAGCGTCCTGTGTGGTGGCACGGCGCCTGACCGGACGGGGGCGTACTACCCCGCCACGGTGTTGGCGGACCTGAAACCCGGCATGCCCGCCTATGACGACGAAATCTTTGGGCCGGTCGCCTCGATCATTCGCGCCAAGGATGACGAGGACGCCATGCGTCTGGCCAATGAGAGCCGGTATGGACTGGGCGGCGGCATCTTTTCCAAGAATGAAGAGCGTGCGCTGGAACTGGCACGCGACCACTTCGATACCGGCATGATCCGCATCAATTCGTTCGGCGCGGCCGACCCCAACATGCCATTCGGGGGCGTAAAGGATTCCGGCTATGGCCGCGAACATGGCGGCTTCGGCATGAAGGAATTCGTCAACACCAAGGCGATTTTCCTGCCGTAACCGCGCGGCGGCGCCGGTTTTCCGGTGTTCCGCCCACCTTTTCGACATCCCGCGCGACATACGCAACCCAAATCAAAATCTGAGCTTAGGAGCATAGTTATGAGCATGAATATTCTTGTTGCCGGCGCAACCGGCAAGACCGGGCGCCAGCTCGTCCAGGCCCTGATCGATCAGGGCCACCAGCCCACAGCCCTGGTGCGTGAAAGCTCGGACACCAGCGCCCTGCCCGGGGTGCGAAGCTGCGTCAGGGTGATCTGACCGATTTGCCGGCGGGCGTATGCGAGGGCATGGATGCAGTCGTCTTTGCGGCGGGCTCGGGCGGCTCAACTGGTCCCGAAATGACCGACAAGGTGGATCGCGACGGCGCGCAACGCCTGGTCGATCTGGCGCGCGCGGCGGGCGTTTCCCGCTTTGTCATGCTGAGTTCGGTCGGCGCCGACCAAGCCAATCCTGAAGGCAAGCTGGCGCATTATCTCAAGGCCAAGCACGCCGCCGACGAACACCTCAAGGCGTCCGGCCTGACCTACGCCATCCTGCGCCCGGTTGCCCTGACTGATGATGGCCGCAGCGACAATGTGATTCTGGGCGAAGACGTGGATAAATCCGCCGAGGCCTCCCGCGCCGACGTGGCGCATGTGCTGGCCGAGGCCGTGACGACCGGTCGGTATGATGGGCAGGCGCTGAACATGCAGTCAGCTTAGCGAGCCGCCATTCCGGGGGCGGAGCAGTTCGTCCACGCGCCGCAAATCCTGGCGCCAGCAGTTGCCGACGCCAGGAACTCTATCTTTATACAGCCGCGAACGTTATGCCGCAGTTCTTCACGCGATTGACCTGTTCTATCGCCTGCATTTCGCCCTTCAATCGAGCAACCTCAGCCGCCGTGGCTCCGTCGCCCTTAAGGAAGAAGGCTGCTGGCCAGAATAGGATCAGCGAAACTCCAGTCATTGCCGCGTCCTGGCTCCGAGCTTTGTCCTGTGCACCGTACGCTTGCGCAGCCCTTGCAGATACCGCTTCGGCTTCTCCACGCAGTTGTTTGCAGGAGAGGTTCTCGTAGAGCCCTGTCGATACGTAGGTTGGCGCGATCTCCTTAGGCGGCGTCGCGCACCCGGCCAGCATCGCCGTTACGCCAAGCGCAACGATTGACTTCTTGATCATTTATTGAACCCCCAATTAATTTGAGAGAATAGACAAGACGTGATCGCGACAAGCAAGATGCACTCGCCATCCACAAGAATTCAAAACCACAATTCCACAGACTAATAGATAAAATACCCGAACTTAATGCGATATTTTGCCAATTTGAATTGGATTCAGTGACTTTTGCCCGCAAAGCACTGCCCAAATCAACTTTTCTAGTCTGCCGAAATTGCTCCGATGCGGACAACATGCGGTGACTCTTCGCTGCGAGAGGAGAGCGAGCACATACTTGCTCTGCAAAGGCGAATTCGACCAATGGGCTGAATGTATGGAAAAAGTGGTGCCCGGGACCGGAATCGAACCAGTGACACGCGGATTTTCAATCCGCCTCAATCCCGTCGAGACGCTGGCGCTTCTCGGATTATGTTGCGCCTATGTCGCGTCCGCTAATTTCTGGGGCGCGGCCTTGTGCAAATCCATGAACATCACAGGACTGGGCAATGCCTTGTTCTCGACGGTGTTTATGAGGGTGAAGCCACATTTGTCTTGATAGAATTTCACGGCCGTTTGCTTGGCATCCACAATCACAAACCGGCAACCGATGCGCGGCATGATTTCCTCTCTGGTGAGCCCCAATGCGAAATCCACCAGATATTGCCCCAGACCATTCCCCTTGAAACGCGTATCGACCGCAAGCCTGGCGATCTTGACTGCGGGACAGTGGTCATAGGTATAGCTCACGTCGCTGCCGATTTGGTCACCCACCTGAACCTGTGTTTCAACTTGGCCACAAACCAGAGTGATATAGGCGACGGCTTTGTCTGGCGCCGTACTTGCGAACGCAGCATACGTTTTAGCGAGCTCGCTCAGGTGATATTTCTGTGCGTGATTTTGAAGAAAGCTCTTTAGAGGCTGAAACGCTTGATCCCCGAGCTTAAGCCCGGAGAGGCGATCCCCGGACTTAATCTGTCGAAGTTCAAAAGAAATCTCGTCGTCAGCCACGCTTCAGCGTGATCTTCAACTTGCCGCCAGCTTCTTTGAAATCGCGCGAAACTTGAACGCCACGCTTCACAGCTTCGACGGCAGCGGCCTTTGGGCGACCATAGGTCACCTGGGCCTGAAAAGTTTTTGCGTCTTGATCGGTCAAAGTGACACGACCGAAGGCATGGGAAGTGATTGCCATTTCGTGCTCCTTTCCGTTGACACTCAATACAATGCTTAAATCATCACCAGACAGTAAAACACAATGGGTAACGATAGAAATATGTTGCAACACGTTCCCGTTAGGTTCCCATATTTACCCAACATTACACCGAAATGAGGCCGCTAGGGGGCCGCTAAGCCAATAACGCAGCTGCCGCATTGGCCAGTTCTGAGCCGTCCTCCCCTCTTGGGAACAGGTGTGAATAGGTGTCCATTGTCAGATTGATCGTGGCATGCCCAAGCCGCTCTTGCACTACCTTTGGCGGCAGGCCCAATCCACCATCTTGCGGTCGGTTGATGCACCAGCTGGCGTAGAAGTGCCGCAGGGCGTGCATGCCAGTATAACGGGCGGCAAGGATCGGCTGACCTTCGGAGTCGACTTCGCCAGTGTCGACCGTCACCCCTGCCCTGATCTGGGTAGGTAGCAGCCCCCGGTTGATCATGTTGGCCAGGCTCTCGACCTTTCCCCGCCCGTTGGGGAACACCAAGTCCAGCTCCTTGATCGGCTCTCCCTGGGCGTCCTTGCGGCCGGTATCGCGGCGTGGGCACACCAGACGCCATTCGCGCAGCGTGTTGATCACGATCGGTGGCAACGGCACTTCGCGTTCACCGGCCTCAGATTTCGGCTGCCCTATGTCGTTGAAACGGTCGGCGCGTTGGCGGACGTGAAGCACCTTGCGGTCAAGGTCTAGGTCATCCCAGCGAAGGCCGCGAAGCTCAGAAGCGCGGAGGCCCGTGAAAATGGCAGTGAGCAGCACCGGGCGCCAACGGCCCTGCAGCGCCCCCACGATTGCCTTGACCTCTGCTGGCGTCGGAATGTCCACCCCGACCCGCAGCTTGCCCCTGGCCCGCTTCTCTGCCCGCCTGTCAGATGATCCGCGCCGCCCGCGCATCTCCCGCACCACGTTGCGGGCCACCAGGCCGCGCTCCTGGGCGTCGGCAATGAGAGAGCCAAGGCTGACCACCACCTTGCGAACCATGGCCGGTGAGCGACCCTCATCGAGCATCCGCTCTTCGAATTGGCGCAGCGCCGGCAGTGTCAGGGCATTGAGACGAGTTTCACCGATGAACGGGCCTATATGGAGTTCAAGGTGCTGGCGATACTGGTCGACAGTAGAGCGCTCGCGCCCTGCCCTGCCCTTAGCCGCGATCCACATGCGGCCAGCGTTCATGATGGTGGCGCTGGCCGTATCTGCCACGTGCACACCCTCGCGGACTTCCACGGCGGCGGTGGTGGCGAACTGGTCGGCTTCCTTCTTGCGCTCAAAGGTCTTGAGACGCCGCTTGCCCTGGCTGTCGAGGTAATCGACCACCCATGCGGATTTCTCGACGCCAGCGGTGGACCAGGTGCGTTTGCGGACGGACACGATCAGTCCTCGTTGTCTTCATTGCGTTTCTGCACTTGAGACCAAAGCTTTGGAAGTTCTTCGCGCAACACGTCGTGCGCAGCTTCCTCGTCTTTGAACGCAAGGTTTAGACCAAGCATAGACAGGGCTGCGCGGGGTCCTCGCTCCTCCATCTCCTCGGTCGCGCGACGAAGTCGCTCCTCATTGACCCACTCCATGCCAATGCCCTGCATGAAATTCCTGAAATCATCAGTTGCGACGCCGGAATTCTCGCTCGCGCGTTCGATCTCACGTCGAGCGTCGCGCCTTAGCTTGTTGTATTCCGCATCCTCGACTTCTTCAATTGACTGCACCTGCAAGTTCATTGGGTGATCGAAGTCGATACCGGTTTGCAGCCTGGCCGCAAGCTCTTTGAGTTTATCGTTCAGGCCGCGACGGTATGCGGGAGCATCTGGATCTCGAAGCGAAATTAACATACATTTCAATGGTATCAACCAGCTCGCCGACACTAGGCTCCGGTGGAAAATACTGTTCCAGAACCTGCAAAATCTCACCGCTTACACTCCGCCCGTTGAAAATAGCGGACGCTTCAATTCTCGCCTTCAGATCAGGGGGCAGTCGGAGTTTGAACTGTGGGTCTGACTGCTTCGGAGCCATCGCTTTTCCCCTCATATTTCGTCGCAACGTCTATGAACCATTTAGGTCCTTGACGCTAGTGGACCTAACAGGTACCTGTGGACCTGTTAGGTCCATGGTTAAGGATTGTCCTATTGTCGCGAAACGATCCGCAATTAAAAATACGGCTACCCGCTGATGCCAAAGCCTTCATCGAAGGCGAAGCCCAGTTCAACGCATCTTCCCAAACATCTGAAGTTGTCCGCGCCATTCGTGCGGCCATGAAAGCAAAAGGCCCGGCCAGTGTTGAAGCACTGCCGAGCCATGATCACGACCACACCCATGCAAGGATTGAAGCCAATGAACTCGAAAGAGAATAGCACCGGCACGCCGGTTTCTGCAAGCCGCGCAGCCCCAGACGCTCAAGGCATAATGTACGACCTGAACGACCTTCAGTCGGATCTGGCGAACCTTGGTCACTTGGTGGACACCGTCGCAGCCACTATCCAAGATTGTGATTTCGGGCCTCCCGATAAACGCGTTCCACAGATGGACCGCCTCAACGCCTTGATTTGGATCAGCCGCGACATTGTTGAGGCACTGAACAAGTCTGTTGATGCCAATTTCCATACCATCGGCCGCACAACGGCACCGAAGGCGGTGGTGGCATGAGCAATTTCAAGAACACAACCATGAACCGCCGAACCTTGTTGGCTGGCGCATCGAGCATTTGTATCGGCGCGGCCATCCCCGCTCTGGCAGCCGAGCCAGCGTTCAGCGACAGCGACGTTCGGCAGATGCTAGAATTTGTCGACAAGCTCTATCAGCTACCTGACCCCGAGCGGCGGTGGTTCATCGACCAGATGGAACGGCAGCAGCGCGGCGAAGCCAATGCGATCGAGGGCACCGCTCCGATTCCGACATTTGCGGGAGGTGTTGGCTATGCAGAGTGAGCCAGAACCGCTGGATCTTCTTTGGGGTGCCACAGCGATAGCTGCTGCCATCAACAAGACCAGGCGCGCCACGTTTCACCTATTGGAGCGTGGAGTGATCCCAGCCCGCAAAATCGGGAACCAGTGGGTCTGCAGCCGCGCCAAGCTCGTTGAGCACTTCCACGGGGAGAGCGCGTCATGAGGTTCCTTGCCCTCTACATCGTCATGGCGCGCATGGCGCTGGCCAGTTGGCACCGCAAACAGGCGCGGAGCCATGTCGATGCCTCCTTTCGCATTCTGTCGAGGCTGCGCAATGAGGCATAGCCAGGCACGTCGCCGGCGGTGGAAGACATTGCTGCCGCCAATTCATGACCGGCGCCCTGACCCGCTTGCAGCCCATCGCAGGGCCAATCTGGCAGTTGCTGTCGCCTTGCGCGATGGCAGGCTTGAGAAACAGCCGTGCGAGGTCTGCGGAGCGGTGGAAGGCGTAGAGGCTCACCATGATGACCTAACCGCGCCTCTCGACGTGCGGTGGCGCTGCGCAATCCATCCGCAGGGGCGTCAATGACCAGTTCCCCGCGGTGGTACCGCTTCTTTCCAACGGACTGGCTATCGCGCATCGGCGACCTGTCTTCAGTCGAGCGTGGCGTATTGCTGACGCTGGTCTGTCTGATGTTCGAGCGAGGCGACAGATTGCCACGTGATGACGCACGGTTGGCCCGACTTTGCGGCATGACTCCAGCGTCGTTTCGCAAGGCTTTGAACGCTCTAATTCATGAGGGCAAGGTGACCGAAACCGACGGCCTGCTATCCACGGAATGGGTCGCGGTGGAACTCGCAAACACATTTCAAAAGGCGAACTCCGCAAGTCGGAGTGCGAAAGCGAGGTGGGATAAAAAGCCCAACGAAAACAATGACGCGACTGATGCGACCGCATCGCCAACGCATCCAGAACGCATATGCGAACCGGATGCTACCCAGAACCAGAAAGAAACCCCTATAGGCCCTAAGGGCCGAAATGGTTTGATTGATCTGACTGGAATGTCTCGGGAGATCCAGACTTACACAAGCCTTGGGATCAACCGGGAGGCAGCGCTGGGCGTCGAATGCCATCGGTGCGGTGCAACGCCGAACGCGCCGTGTGTTGGCACTGATGGCGCCCAGCGGGCACGATCGCACATCCAGCGCTATCAGTTGGTTGCGCATCACCGGAACGTCCCCACGGCAAGCACCGGCGGCGAACTTCCCGTGATCCGCGAAGATGACCCGATAGCCCCGTTCCTGGCCAAGGTGCGTGGGAAGCCGATCTATTGGGGCACCAGGTCATGCACAACGGCGACACCTGCCGAGATGGACGCTGCTCGGGCGCTGGCAGGTGCGGCTTGACCGGGGGCGCGTCGGCAACGCCATCGACTGACCAACCTGACAGCTCACCCACAACTAGAGAAAGTACAAATCATGAACAAAACACCAGCCAATGACACCCAGCCGAGCCAGAAGCGGGTCAAGCAAATGTGCGACCTCATGGTCGAGCGCGCCACGACAATGATGGCCAATGAAGCCGGGGCGCCGGTCGAGATGATTGTCGATCGACTGCTCACATTCGCCATTGCTCAGATGGCATCGACCTATGGCCGGCAGGAAGCGCTCAACATGCTGCGTTTCGCGTCCGACCAGGTGAAAGCCGGCAAGTTCGATCACCTGATCCACAGCGGCCGGCCAAACTGACTTGCCGGCTAATGCCTTCGCGCTTATTATCGGGGCGTCTGATTTGCATCCGTCACCAGCTGGTCTGGGACGAACGGCAGCCAGGCACCTTCGATGTCACCAGCTGGTCTGGGGCGCGAAGCACTGAAAAAGGGCACCACGGTGCCTGTGCTTTGTCGCATCGAGGTGCCTTATGAAATTCGACACAACCACCAAACAATCTGGATTCCTTCGCCTCAAATTCGCCTCCGATCAGTCGGGGGTGTTCGAGGGCTATGGCGCGATCTACGGCAACGTAGACAGCTATGGCGACATGATCATGCCAGGCGCGTTCGCGAAGAGCTTGGCGGCACACAAAGCGGCCGGCACGTTGCCAGTGATGCTTTGGGGGCACGACTCGTCCCGACCGATCGGCCGTTGGCTGGAAGTGCGCGAAGACTCATTCGGCCTCTTCGTTCGCGGCCAGTGCAATCTCGAAACGACTGCAGGCAAGGACGCCCAAGCCCACATCGCCAATGGCGACGTAACGGGCATGTCGATCGGCTATCGCCTCCCAGATGGCGGTTGGCACCGGGACGAAGGCGTCACCAAACTCACAGAAATCGATTTGAAAGAGGTGTCAGTCGTCGCCATCCCGGCGAACGACCGCGCCCGTGTCACCAGCAAAGCCGACTTGGTCGACCTGCTGATTAAAACCGGCCTGCCCCGTGCAGCCGCATCGAAGGTCGCCGCCGGCGGCTTCTCTGCCCTCTCCCAGAACCTCCATACCGACGACGAACTGGTCAAGGCCGCCTTGGTCGCAGTGAACGCGTCACTGAAAAATCTTGAAAGGAATACCCGATGAGCAAAGCAACCCGCGCTGGCGGCTATGGCTTCACCGCAATGAACTATCTGGGCGCACCTCAGATCGCATTCGATCACACCGAACGCGGCGGCGGTGGCGATATCAACGTCAAAGACCTGATGTCCGCATTTGAAAAGCGCGACGAAAAGCTGATCTCTGAGCTGGCAACCGTACAGGTCAAGACGGCAGCGGTGGCCGAACAGCTGGCCCAGATTGAACAGCGCATCGCGGAAGGTGACGGCGGCAGCTTCCAGAGCCGCGACACCGGCGCCACCGTTGGTGAGCAATTCATCAACAGCGAGAACGTGAAAGGACTTCTCGAAACCGCCAACCGTCGCGGGAAGGCCGATCTGCAGCTCAAGGCCTCCTTGACCTCGCTGACCACTGACGCAGCCGGATCTGTTGGCGCTGGTATGGCCCGCAGTCGGGATAACATGGTGTTGCTCCCGCAGCGCCGGCTGACCGTACGTAGTCTGCTGCCACAAATTCAGATCACCACTGGCGCGGTGGAAGTGCCGGTGCAGAAGGATCGCACGAACAATGCCGCGATGGTTGCGGAAGGTGCAGCGAAGCCGCAGAGCGACATTCAGCTCGAGCTCAAGACCTTTAACGCCCGCACCATCGCCCATTGGATGAAAGCCTCGCGGCAGGTGCTGGATGACGTGCCCCAGCTTCGCGGCATCGTGGACAATGAACTGCTGCAGGGCCTGGGCTTGAAGGAGGAAGGGCAGCTACTGAACGGCGACGGCACAGGCCAGAACCTCTTCGGCATGGTTCCGCAGGCGACAGCCTATTCCGCGCCTATCACCATCGCTAGCGCCACGAGCATCGACACAATTGGCTTGGCGCTGCTGCAGAACGCGTTGGCTGAGTACCCTGCTGACGGTATCATCATGAACCCTGCAGACTGGCTCTACATTCGTCTGCTCAAGGATGCGGGCGGCAACTACATTTTTGGCGAACCAGGCCAGACAGTGGAGCCGCGCCTGTTCGGTGTCCCGGTGATTGCAACGCCAGCCATGACCGTCGACAAATTTCTCGTCGGCCAATTCCAGACCGCCGCGACCATCTATGACCGGTGGGACGCTCGCGTCGAGATCGCCACGGAAAACGAAGACGACTTCATCAAGAACATGCTCACGATCCTGGCCGAGCAGCGCCTCGCCTTTGCAGTCAAGCGCCCTCTCGCTCTGACCTATGGCGACTTTGGCCGCGTGGCATAGCCATTGCGATGACCGGGCCGGCAGTCGGTCAGCGCAGGGGGCGGGAATAGTCCCACCCGCCCCACTTACTCCACCGGTGACCAAGTTCCGTTCGCACCGAGAGCAAATTCAAAAACAAAAGTTGGAGCCACCCCTGAAGGGGGTGATCTGTCACCAAACCATCGAAGGGAAATGCAATGACGAAAAGAGTGCACCCGCAGCCGCTATCGCACCAAATGGTCGAACGTCGCACACAGTTCGCACAGGCGATTGTTCCGATGCTTGAGGGCAAAAGAGAGCGGCTCGATGCCGGCGGGCCAGCATCCAGTGAGGATCGAGAGCGGCTCGAGGAAAATCTGGCTTGGTGGTCTGGAGAAACACAGTAATGGCCAGCCCCACGCCCTATAATGTCGGCACTATCACGGTGGCAAACGGCGACGCGATTGTGACAGGCACAGATACGTTCTGGGTTGGTACTGTGCGCTTGAACGACATGCTGTTCGTCCCTTCGCAGGGTTTGATGGCCCGCGTCACCGCTGACCCAACTGACAACGCAGTCTTGGCGATCACAGCTTGGGCCGGCACGTCACTCACTGACGCGGCCTATGAAATCATCCCGGCCGCGGATTCCACCACAAGTTCGGCTCGGGTGCGCGATCTGCTGGCCAACCTCACAGTCGTGGAAGCCAACGGACGCGGCCTGTTCTATCGCTTCAGCGACAGCGTATCCGATGCCGATCCGGGCTCTGGCTATCTGCGCTTGAACAACGCATCGATTGGAAGCGCGACTGCGGCATATGTCGACAATCTCGACGCCAACGGCGCCACGGTCTCAGCCGTTCTCGACAGCTGGGATGATGCAGCCACTGCAGCAGCGCGCGGGCAACTGTGGCTACGCTCCGTTGCCGACCCTGCAGCCTTTCATGCCTTCAAGGTCTCCGGCTCTGTCGTGGACGGCACCGGCTATCGCAAGCTGACCCTGACCTATATCGGCGGGTCGAGCACGTTCTCGGCAGATGACGAGATGATGGTAATGTTTTCAGCTCAAGGCGCGGACGGCACAAATGCCATTCTCGGCGTCTGGCAAGGCGCATGGGTCACTGCTGCCGGCTATGACGTTGACGACCTCGTGGAGGAGTCCGGCAGCACCTACATCTGCATTGAGGCGCATACGTCGGGAACATTTGCGACTGACCTTGCTGCGGCCAAATGGGAACTCGCGGTCGAGAAGGGCGATACCGGCGGCCAAGGCGATCAGGGCGACAAAGGTTGGTCGCCGCAGATTGTGGTGGTTTCAGATGGCACGAGGCGCGTTCACCAGCTTGCCGGCTATGTAGGCGGCACTGGCACGGCACCCACGGCGAACGTCGGTGAATACCTCAAGGGAGACGGCACGTTTACCGCAACGATAGGCGATGCGGCTGAAATGCGTGGCCCGGCTGGCCTCAACGGCGCAGGCACTGTTGCAAGCGTCGAGCCGGGCACTGCCATTGCAGTGGATAGCGCCGACGCGACCGCTCCCATCGTCTCCGCCATTCTCGCAAGTCAGGTGGAGGCGGAGGCCGGGGCAATCAACAGCAAGCTGATGACGCCCCTGCGTGTGCAGCAAGCCATCGAAGCGGCGGTCCCCAACGTTGGAACATTCACTGGTCAGCTGACCCCGGCTTCATCGGGGTCCATCACGATGGGCAACAACACCGGCACCTACTTTCGCTTTGGTGACATGGTGTTCTTCACCGGCATATTCGACGCTTCGTCGGTCTCTTCGCCGTCTGGGCTGCTAACCCTTGTCACTACCGGCTTGCCGGTGAGCGCAAACAACAACCGCAACACTGCGGCTATCACTCTGAACATATTCAGCCAGGTAGGCGGCGCCGATACCATCTTTCAGGCTCGCCTTCTGAAGAACACGGCCGATATCAAGATTGTTCACGTCAATCTTACAAGTGGCACAGAAGGATCAAACACAAGCGCCTTGATCAAAGCCAATACGGCAGTGGTGCTGAGTGGATTCTACATGGTTGCATGATGCGCCGGGGGCACCCAAAACTTCAGAAAGCGACCGTTCTCTGGACCCGCCATTCCCTCACGCAGAGATTTTTTTCTTGCTGGAAGTTCGCAGGTGCAAACCTAGTGCGAACCTTGGCAAGAACTTGCAGTAAGTCTCTGATTACATTGCCCAACCCCCAATGGGGGATGAACCCGAAATGGTTCGCAGTTCGCAGCTAGGTTTGCAGCGTGCGAACCAGTGCGAACCAAATCCGCTAGGCAGAGCTGCCCGTGCGCGCATTGACCCTCTCAATGTACCAAAGTCGGAACTCAGCCATTTGATCCGACCAAACTGCTATTTTGGACGCTGCTCTGGCGATCATATAGGCCGCCTCGTCCAGCGAGATCTCAATGGTCTCAGGCAAATCGGGAGTCAAATGCTTCAACCAGTCGCGCTCAGTGTTGAGGATTGAATTCCATTCCTTCTTGCTAAACTGCTCCCGTGCCTTCGGATGTTCCAGCAGCTTGTTGAATAGCGCCTCGCCATTGGTGTCTTCTAGCATCCCCTCAGCTGCGCCAGCCAAGGTTATGGCAACATCATAGTGGCCAGCTATAAAAGCGTCGATCGCGGCGTCGACCTGTCTGGCTGCACCAAGCTCTTTTGAAAGTTCCAGGATGTGATCAACAGGCTCCATCTTCCAAGTATCCACATGGGCCCGAAAAATGTCACGCACGCAGTTTCAGTTGTCGTCTACGTTGCCTGCTCTATCGGCGAACCTGCGCTTCGGCTGCGGCGCCGGCTGATTACTCAGGGAATCGAGCCAACGGTCTATCGCCCGGACATCATAAAGGATATTGGCCCCGATCTTCACGGGCGCCACCGGACACCAGGCGGCAAAGCCGGTAGTGGACTTGAAGCCAACATAGTTGGCCGCCTCAATCTTAGTCAGCATTCGCCGGGTTGGTAGCGCAAGGGCTGGTTTCATGTTGCATCCTTGTCGCGTGGATTCGCCGAGACAGTCGAGAACGTCGCGGAAATG
This sequence comes from Devosia sp. J2-20, assembly GCF_055808475.1. Taxonomy (NCBI): domain Bacteria; kingdom Pseudomonadati; phylum Pseudomonadota; class Alphaproteobacteria; order Hyphomicrobiales; family Devosiaceae; genus Devosia; species Devosia sp. J2-20. The sequence continues at coordinate 2,950,532 of NZ_CM147870.1, forward strand.
CTGGGAATTGCTTTGCAACACTCACGCAACAAATTCGCGCCAACTGCGCGGGCGCAACACAAGTAACTGATTGAAACATATGAGAAAATTGTGGTGCCCGGGACCGGAATCGAACCAGTGACACGCGGATTTTCAATCCGCTGCTCTACCAACTGAGCTACCCGGGCAAGTGGGCGGAAGGTCCGCCCGGCTGAAAGCCATGGGCCTTATAGGGGATGGGTTTTTGCCGTGCAAGCGCGAAAAGCGCCTGTTGAAAATCAGTTTGCACGATTGGCCAGAAACTGGCGGGTCAGCTGGGGTTTTTGGGGCGATGGACGGCGCAAATGGATCAGAATTCGTCGTCCTGATCGTAGCTGGGGATGGAATTGTCGTTCTCGGACATAGGCTCGTCATCGCGCGCGGGGATGACATAGCCGCCGGTAAGCCAGCGATTGAGGTCCACATCGGCGCAGCGCTTTGAGCAGAAGGGCTTGAAGGCCTCAACGGCAGGCTTGGAGCAGATGGGGCATTTTTTGGCGGCGGCCGGGGTGGCCATCAGACGCCCGACAGCGTGGACTGATTGAGCCAGTTGAAATGGACTGGATAGCCCTCGCCGGCCAGCAATTGGGCGGTTTCCATCAATGGCAAGCCAACCACGCCCGAATAGGAGCCGGTGAGCTTGACGACAAAGGCCGCCGCAATGCCCTGGATGGCGTAGCCGCCAGCCTTGCCGCGCCATTCAGCGCTGGCCAGATAGGCTTCCATCTCGCGGGTCGAGAGCCGCTTGAAGCGAATGCGGGTTTCCACCAGCCGCTGGCGCTTGGCGCCCGAGGGCGTGAGTACCGTCAGGCCGGTATAGACGCGATGGGCCCGCCCCGAGAGCATGGACAGGCACTCGCTGGCCTCTTCCATGGTTTCGGCCTTGGGCAGAATGCGCCGCCCGACGGCAACGACCGTATCGGCGCCAAGCACCAATGCATCAGCACCAAAGCCCGCAGAGCGGGCCTTGTGTTGGGCGGTCAATGCCTTGAGGTCGGCCAGACGCTGGGCCAGCTTGCGTGGCAGCTCGCCCTTTTCAGGGGTCTCATCAACATGGGCGGGCACAAGGTGCTCGGGCTCGATGCCGATTTGATTGAGCAATGCCAGCCGGCGCGGCGAGGCGGAGGCCAGGATCAGGTCCGGACGGCTGGCCATCGCGTTAGCCTTACTTGAAGCGGTAGGTGATGCGGCCCTTGGTCAGGTCGTAGGGCGTCATTTCGCACAGGACCTTGTCACCAGCGAGGACGCGAATGCGATTCTTGCGCATGCGGCCAGCCGTGTGGGCGATGATCTCATGTTCGTTTTCCAACTTGACCCGAAAGGTCGCATTGGGAAGCAATTCCACTACCACGCCCGGAAATTCGAGCACTTCTTCCTTTGCCATACTGTCTCCAGATAAGACCCCGCGCAGCTCGGAATGGCGCGCCAGGGGTCGGAAATTGGGCGGAACCTACTTCAATTCATCGGGTTTGTGAACCACCGGAAACCAGTGACTCCAACCGCTCCCGAACACGCCTTGAAAGCGTGTCCCGCAACTCGCGATATGCACCGAGAACAACGTCGCGATTGCCCTCGACAAGTGAGGGGTCTGCAACCCGCCAGCGCTCGACAGCGCCCGCCTCCAGACCCTTGCGGGCCACGGCTTCCGGGGCATCATCGGACAGGCAGATCACCAGATCAAAATGGTTGGCCACCAGCTCGTCGAGAATGTGGGGCGTGTGAACGCTCATATCAATACCGACTTCTTCCATGACCTGATGGACGAACTGATCGGCCTTGCCGCCATTGACGCCAACCGAGCGGGCGATGATGCGACCTGGGAAAGCCTTGCGCGCGAGCGCGGCGGCGATAGGTGAGCGCACCGAATTCATCGAGCAGACGAACAGCACGGTGGGCAGCTCGGATTTGCTCTCGTCAATGCGGCTGGCATAGGGCTGGACGGCACAGATCAGGGTGAACAAGCGCCGGGCGGTATTGAGATCGATGATCAGCTTGTTATCGAGCCGGGTACGCAGCAGTTCGGCCGCTTCATTGTGCATGCCGCGCCGGGCCATATCGACCGTTTCGATCTGGAAGGGCTGAGCGGAGCGGATCGCCTCATAATAGGCATCGCGAATGCGGAAATAATCGCGGATCAGGCGCCGGAACGGGGTGAGCGAGAGATAGTGCGCGGCAATGGGCTGGAAGGTATCGGGATTGCGCACGTCGAGCACGATGGAATTGCCGACGATAGACATATGCAGCGCAAACGGCCCCTTGGCGCTGACGCGGGCGGGGCGGAAACTATTGTCCTCGAGCAGATCATAAATGGCGATGCGCCACTCATGCACCTCGTCAGGGTTGATCGAGGTGATGGTGTTGGGGTCCAGCGTGACGGTCACCAGCCGATCGGTCTTGGTCGGATCGGCTTTGGTGCGCGTTTCCGTGCCCATCACCATGCCTAGCGGTTCAGCCGGATGGAAATGGAGCGACCGTGGCCATGCAGCGCCTCGACCTCGGCAATGGTCACCGCCGCCTCGGCAAGTGCCGAGAGCGAGGACGGATCACAGCCCAGAATGGAAGTGCGCTTCATGAAATCGAGCACACCCAGGCCCGAGGCAAAGCGCGCCGAGCGGGCGGTGGGCAGCACGTGGTTGGAGCCGCCAACATAATCGCCAATGGCTTCGGGGGTGTGGTGGCCCAGGAAGATCGCACCGGCGTGGCGGATGGCGCCCATAAAGCCCTGCGGATCATTGATGGCCAGTTCGACATGCTCTGAAGCAATGCGATTGGCCAGAATGGCAGCTTCATCGAGCGAGCAAACGGTGATGATGGCGCCGAACTCATCCCAGCCCTGGCGCGCAATCTCTTCCTTGGGCAGCAGTGCGAGCTGGCGATCGACTTCGGCGTCGACCGTATCGGCCAGACCCTTTTCGGTGGTGACCAGAATGGACTGGGCACCTGCCCCGTGTTCAGCCTGCGCGATCAGATCGGCGGCGACCCAGGCGGGATTGGCCGAGCCGTCGGCGATTACGAGCACTTCGGAGGGACCGGCGATCATGTCGATGCCGACCTGGCCGAAAACCTGACGCTTGGCCGTGGCAACATAGGCATTGCCGGGGCCGACAACCTTGTCGACCTTGGGAATGGATGCGGTGCCATAGGCCAGCGCAGCAACGGCCTGTGCGCCGCCAATGCGGTAGATCTCGGTGACGCCAGCAATCTGGGCAGCGAGCAGAATGGCGGGATTGATTTCGCCATTGGGGGTGGGCACGACCATGGCAATGCGCGCCACGCCGGCCACCTTGGCTGGCACTGCATTCATCAGCACCGACGAAGGATAGGAGGCCAGTCCACCCGGCACATAGATGCCCACGGCATCGACCGGGGTCCAGCGGGTGCCCAGGGTAACGCCGAGCGGATCGGTGTAGATGTGGTCTTCGGGTTTCTGCTTGGCATGGTGCGCCCAGATGCGATCATGGGCCGTCTGCAACGCGGCGCGGATATTGTCGGGAACGCTGGCCGCGGCGCTGGCGATTTCCTCGGCCGAGATGGCGAGCGTATCAAGTGCGACATTGGCGTGGTCGAACTTGTTGGTCAGCTCGACCACCGCCGCGTCGCCGCGCGCGCGCACGTCTGCGATGATGCTGGCCACAGCGTCGTTGACGTCCTTGCTGGCTTCGCGCTTGCCTTCAAGCAGCTGCACGAAGCGCTGCTCGAAATCACTGTCAGCGGCATCAAGACGAATGGGCATCAGCAGTCCTTAGTCGAGAGAGTGGGCCGGCTTGGCCGCGGCGGCCCAGGCGGCACCAAGATCGCTGAGCCGGGCTTCGAGGCATTCAACGCCGAGACGGACGGTACCGCCACCGGCAAAGCTGAGTTCAACGATACCGGCCGGGCCGTCAATGGATTTGAAGGTTATGGCCAGCAATTCCAATACACCCTCGGGCGCGGCTGGATCAAAACCGTTGGTGACGACTGACTGGACCGCGTCAAAATGCAGCGCGGTGCGCTTGCGCACGCCCTTGTCGCGGCGGGATTTGCCCGATTCCCAGTCGAAGCGGTTCATCAACAGCGCAAAGCGGCGATCGCCGCGCGCATAGCCCATGTCGGAAACGCGCAGGACGGCGTCCTGCACATGGGCGGAAATGACTTCGAGGTCTTCGGTGTCGAGCGCGAGAAGCTTCAGGTCGGTCATGGATGGTCGGCCTTTGAGTTGGAAGGACCGTATCTGGTCACCCCGCTTCCGATCTACAAGCTTGATCGGTGTTGAGCAATGCGGCCAGCGCAAAAAGCGCGGCCCGCGAGAAGCCACCGTGCAATGGATTTCACTTGTTACTGACTGACCAGTCAGTTATTAACAGGCAATAGCTGGAGAAGTGCCATGGGCGAAGACACCAAGAAATTCCGCCGCCGCGCCGAGGCCAGGCCTGACGAAGTGCTCGATGCAGCACTGGCGGTGTTTGTGGAAAAAGGCTTCGCGGCGGCCAAGGTGGACGAGGTCGCGCGGGCTGCCGGGGTCTCCAAAGGGCTGGTCTATCTCTACTTCCCCTCCAAGGAAGCGCTGCTTGAGGGCATCGTGAAGCGCGCGCTTGCGCCAGTTGCCGACCACGCGGTGGAAGGTCTGGCGCATTTTGACGGCGACCCGCGCGAGGCCATCACCATGCTGCTGACCATTCTGTGTCGACAGTTGTCCGACCCGGCCAAGCTGGCAGTGCCCAAGCTGGTGCTGAGCGAAGTGGTGCGGTTTCCCGAGCTGGCAGCGATGTATCGGCGCGAAGTGCTCGACAAGGTGCGGCCGGCACTGGAGGGCATGGTGGCGCGCGGCGTGGCCAATGGGCAATTGCGGCCTATCGATCCGGAGATGGCAGTGCGCTCAATCATCGGGCCATTGATGGCCCATATCGCCATGAGCGAATTGTTCGACATCCGACCCGATGATGGTCTGGCCATGGAGCGCCTGCTCAAGAGCCATCTCGACATCCTGTTTTACGGCATGAGCGAGGCCCGGCCATGAACGAGTTTTTTGCGGGCATTCTGGCAACGCTGATGGCGATCCTGCCCGGTGGCGCGACGGTTGACACAGGTTATGTGGGCTATCTGGAAGCCGACTATGTCTATCTGGCGCCAGCCAGCGGCGGGCGCATAGCCGAAATATCGGTGCATGAGGGTGAGGCCGTCGCGGTGGGGCAGTTGCTGTTCAGCCTCGATGACCGACAGCAACAGGCACTGCTGGACGCAGCACAGGCCCGGGTCGCCTCGGCAGAAGCCACGCTGGACAATCTGGTTACCGGCGGGCGCAGCCAGGAGATCGATGTGATCCGCGCAACACTGAGCAAGGCGCAATCGGATCTGGTGCTGGCGCAATCCAATCTGGCGCGCAGCGAAAAGCTGCTCGCGCTGGGGACGGTGCCAGAAGTGCGGGTCGAACAGGACCGCGCCGCGCTGAACGCAGCGCAGGCGCAGGTGAACCAGTTGACGGCACAGGTCGGGGTGGCCGAGTTGCCGGCGCGCAATGCCCAGCAATTGGCAGCTGAAGCCAATTTGAACGCTGCCCAAGCCGATGCACGCCGCGCGGCACTTGAGCTGGCTGACCGTCAGACCAGGGCACCGGTTGCGGGACTGGTGGATCGCCTGTTCTACACGACCGGTGAAATGGCCACCGGGGCGCCGGTGCTGTCGATCCTGCCCGCCGGCGCCTTGAAAGCCCGGTTCTTTGTGCCGGAGACCGATCGGTCCGGCCTGGCGCTGGGAGATCAGGTAGCGGTGGGGTGCGACGGGTGTTCGGCGATGCGCGCCACGATCAGTTATCTGGCGCAGGAGCCACAGACCACGCCGCCCGTGATCTATTCGCGCGAGGAGCGCGGCCGGCTGGTCTATCTGGTTGAAGCCGAACTGGCCGAACCCGGCACACTTCAGCCCGGCCAACCCGTGACGGTGACCCGATGAGTGCGGCGCCGGTCATTGATGTGCGGGGCATGACCAAGCGGTTTGGCGACAAGCTGGTGGTCGACGCCTTTGACATCACGGTGCCGCGCGGGGCGATCTACGGCTTTTTGGGCCCCAATGGCTCGGGCAAGACGACCACCATCCGCATGTTGTGCGGTTTGCTGGTACCCGATGCGGGTGAAGGCAGCTGTCTTGGATTCGATGTGCGCCACCAGGCAGGCGAGATCAAGAAACAGCTCGGCTACATGACGCAGAAGTTCAGCCTGTATGAAGACCTGTCGATCCGCGAGAATCTGGACTTCGTGGCCCGCATGTACGGGATCAAGAACCGCAAGGTGCGCGTGACGACGGCGCTGGAAGACCTGGGACTGGCCGACCGTGCCGGGCAACTCGCGGGCACGCTTTCGGGCGGCTGGAAGCAGCGGCTGGCGCTGGCTGCCTGTCTGATTCATGACCCCAAATTGCTGCTGCTGGATGAACCTACAGCGGGCGTGGACCCCAAAGCTCGTCGCGATTTCTGGGACGAAATCCGACGGTTGAGCAAGACCGGCGTGACGGTGCTGGTATCGACCCACTACATGGACGAGGCCGTGCAGTGCGATTTCATCACCTATATCGCCTATGGCAAAAAGCTGATCGATGGCCCCGCAGGCGACATTCCTGCAATTGTCGGTCTGACCACCTGGCGGGCCGAGGGACCCGACCTGGCAGCACTCGAAACGGCGCTGGCAGGTCAGCCGGGGGTGGCGCAGATCGCGCGTTTTGGGTCGACCCTGCATGTGTCGGGCACGGATGCCCAGGCGCTCGAGACCACCGTGCGTGCCTTTGAGGCCAAGGGAGGGCAACGCTGGAGCCTGCAGCCGGCAGGTCTGGAAGAGGCGTTCATCTATCTGATGGCGGGGGCGCAGGACAATTTCTCGCGGGATGCAGCATGAGCCTGTTCTCCCTGTCCCGCTTTGTGGCCGTGCTGGCCAAAGAATTCATCCAGATGCGACGCGACCGCGTCACCTTCGCGATGATGATCGTGCTGCCGATCATGCAGTTGATGCTGTTCGGCTTCGCGATCAATGCGGATCCGCGCGATCTGCCGACACTGGTGGAGGTCAATGATGACGGGCCGCTGGTACGTGCCATGCTAGCGGGCATGGAGACCTCAGGCTATTTTGATTTCACCGGCGTGGTGCACGGGCCCGCCGAGGGCGAGGATGCGCTGCGGCGCGGTGTGGCCAGCTTTGTTGTGGTGATCCCGGCCCATTTTGAACGCGATGTGGTGCGCGGGCTGCGGCCCGACATTCTGCTGGCGGCCGATGCGGCGGACCCTGCTGCCATCGGGGGCGCTGCAGCCGCGCTGGGCGGCATCATCAATGGCGCGGTGAGCCAGACGTTGACCGGTCCGCTGGCCAGTGTGGCGGGGTCCCCTGCCCCGTTCGGGGTGATACTGCATCGGCAGTACAATCCCGAGGGCAAGACCTCGACCAATATCGTGCCGGGGCTGCTGGCGATCATCCTGTCGATGACCATGGTGATGATCACCGCAGTGGCCATCGTCAAGGAATATGAGCGCGGCACCATGGAAATGCTCATCTCGACGCCGGTCAAACCGTTCGAGGTGATGCTGGGCAAAATCCTGCCCTATGTGCTGGTCGGCTATGTGCAGACAGTGGTGTTTCTGGTGGCCGCGTTCGTGGTGTTCTCGGTGCCGTTCGAAGGCAGCTTCCTGGCCTTTTTCATCGGCTTCAACCTGTTCATTCTGGGCAATCTGGCGCTGGGTTTTCTGATTTCGACCGTAGCACGCAGTCAGATGCAGGCGATGCAGCTGAGCTTTTTCACCATCCTGCCGTCGATCCTGCTGTCAGGCTTCATGTTCCCGTTTGCCGGCATGCCCGGCTGGGCGCAGATGCTGGGCACAGGCGTGCCGGCGACCCACTTCATCCGGCTGGTGCGCAAGGTCATGCTCAAGGGCGCCGACAGCGCCGATGTAACCAGCCAGTTTGGCGCACTGGCCATCATTCTGGTGGTGTTTTCGCTGCTGGCAATGCTGCGCTATCGGCAGACGCTGGACTAGCAGCGTCTGCCCTGGACTGGCTGACTAGCCAGCAACCCGCTCGATTTCGGCGCCGCAACGGCTGAGCTTGTCTTCGAGGCCCTCAAAGCCGCGATCAAGATGGTAGATGCGGTTGACGATGGTTTCGCCGCTGGCCGCCAGACCGGCGATGACCAGCGAGACCGAGGCGCGCAGATCGGTGGCCATGACCTGGGCCCCCTTGAGCTGGGGCTTGCCATGAATGGTGGCCACCTGGCCATCGACGGCGATGTCGGCGCCAAAGCGGACGAGTTCGGCCACGTGCATGTAGCGGTTTTCAAAGATGGTTTCGCGAATCTGGCTGGTGCCCTCGCTCATGGTCATCAGGGCCATGAACTGCGCCTGCAGATCGGTGGGGAAGCCGGGGAACGGATCGGTCTCGACATCGACTGCGGCAATGCCATTGCCACTGCGCTGCACACGCAGCCCACCGGGCTCAACGGTCAGCCTGGTGCCGGTCTGGGCCAGAATATCGAGCGCCGACTGCAGGTGCTCGGGACGCGCACCCTTGAGCAGCACATTGCCGCCCGTCATGGCGGTGGCCATGGCAAAGGTGCCGGTTTCAATGCGGTCGGGGATGACGTCGACCGTGGCGCCATGCAGGCGCTCGACGCCCTCAATGGTCAGCGTCCGGGTGCCGATGCCGGTGATCTTGGCACCCATGGCGACCAGACATTCAGCGACATTGGTGATTTCGGGTTCCTGGGCGGCATTTTCGATCACCGTGGTGCCCTTGGCCAGGGTCGCGGCCATCAGGATGGTGTGGGTCGCGCCGACGGACACTTTGGGGAAAGCGATGGTGGCGCCGACCAGACCGCCCTTGGGTGCCTTGGCAACAACATAGCCTTCGTCGATATCGATCTCGGCGCCCAGCGCCTTGAGGCCGAACAGGAACAGATCGACCGGGCGTGTGCCAATGGCGCAGCCGCCGGGCAGCGAGACGCGGGCCTCGTGGCACCGCGCCAAAAGCGGGCCGATGACCCAGAAGCTGGCGCGCATCTTGGAGACCAGCTCATAGGGCGCGGTGGTGTCGACAATGTCGGCGGCATGAAAGGTCATGCGCTGGCCAACCATGTCGTCTTCGCCACGGCGGCGGCCGTGCACGGCGATATCGACGCCATGATTCTCGAGAATGCGTTCGAGCTGCTTGACGTCGGCCAGGCGCGGCACGTTCTGCAGCACGAGGGGTTCATCGGTCAGCAATGATGCAATCATCAGGGGCAAGGCGGCGTTCTTGGCGCCGGAAATGGCGATTTCGCCATTGAGTTCATTGCCACCGATCAAACGGATACGATCCATAGTCTACGTCCTATATGGCGGGCTGGTGCCCTAGCTACCTGGAGATCGAGGTAGGCCAAGTCCTAGTTGCCACGTAAGCCAGACTCGCCGCTCTCAGCGTTGAAGATTTCGATAGTCGTCCGAAAATGGTTTACGGTTTCTTCACCGTGACCGTTTCGGGGGCCGGTTGGGGATCTGGCGCCTGACGTTCCGAGTCGGAACGCGCCTTGGCCTGACCCTTGCGGCGCTTGAGGTTCTCGCGAAGCTTTGCGGCCAATCTTTGGTCTCGAACAGTGGCTTCTTGGGATTTGCTCATGGGGCGTGTTGGATTCTGTGTTTATGTTGAAGGCGGTGATAGGCGTTTTTTTGCCTTGCGTCGAGCCAGACCCTATGGCAGTAGAGCCCCCGTCGCGCCGAGCATACCAGCCGCGTAACAAATGCTGCCGTAGCTCAGTGGTAGAGCACCCCATTGGTAATGGGGAGGCCGACAGTTCAATCCTGTCCGGCAGCACCATCATAACTCTTTGATGGCACAGAACAATATGGATTTGCTGGACTTTTCTGGTCCGCCTTTGGTACTCAGAGGTGGTTCTCATGGTCTTGCCGATGCCTTCCCCATACAAACACAAAATCACAGGCGTCTACTGGTTCAAGCAGCGTGTTCCTGCTCGGCTTAGGACTGCCGCCAAGGGCAAATCAGTAACCATCACCGTTGACGAGGCTCCGTCCGTGGTGAAGCTGGGCGAATATCTCAAGGTCTCGTTGCGCACCAAGGATGCAGCAGAAGCGAAACGCCGAGGCAACGATGCTCAATCGCAGTTCGACCTTGTTTGGCAAAGCCTAAGCGACGCACCTAGCAGACTAACCCATCGTCAGGCCGTTGCGCTGGCTGGTGAAGTCTACAGGATGTTTAAATCCGCAGAGGATGACCCTGGTGATGCCGCCCACTGGTCCAAGGCGGCAGAGGTCAACAATCGAGTACTTGGGGGGCAGACCCTCTTCATTGATCGCAAACACGGCATGGAAAAACGGTTTGGCCCGTTCGTTGACCTCGTGTTGGCGAAGCACACCTTGCGTATTGACGACGATACCCGCCAGAAGCTCCTGGAGCAGACCGCCCATGCTATGCAGGATGCCGCTGCACTTCTTATTCGACGGGCGGGTGGCGACTACGGCCCCGACATTGTGGAGCAGCGATTTCCGATTCTGGACATAGCTCGACCCACAACGGCGAGCCGGGTTCCCAAAGGGCCGACCGGCGATGACCCCGCCACCCTGACGGGCCTCCTTGCCCATAAGCAGCGGACACAATCCAAGAAGGACGACACGTTCAACAAGTACCGAGGATGCCTGAGAGATTTCATGGCTCTTGTTGGGCACGAAGAGGTCCACCGCATCACCAAGGATGATGTTCGGCGCTGGCGTGACGCGTTGATCCAGCGCGGACTTGCGAAGAAGACCATCAACGACCAGTACCTCACCAGCCTCAAGGTGGCCCTCAACCACGCTGTAAAGGAATTTGATCTCCCACTGAACGTGGCCGCGAACATCCGTGACGAACGCGATGCCCCTGCCCCCTCCGGCCCGAAGGGGTACAATGCCGAGCAGGCCACGACCATTCTGCAGGCGACTTTCCAAGGCTCCTCGAAAGACCTAGCCATCCCATACCAGCGGGCTATCTTCTGGGTCCCGTGGATTTGCGCCTATACTGGGTTGCGGGTGACTGAGGTCACTCAATTTCAAGGCAGGCACCTACGGGAAGAGAACGGCATCCCATATCTGCTGATTACACCAGATGACGGTAGCACGAAGGGCAAGAACTCCTGGACGACCGGCATTCACAGCCACCTGATCGAGCTAGGGTTTCTGGATATGCTTCGGGCCGTGGGTGATGGTCCAGCGTTCTACACACCATACCCCGAGGGAACCGACCTCACAGTTCTCTCCGATCATCGAGCGAAGAGCGCAGGAGACAAGATCGCAGAATGGGTCAGGGATGAGTTGGGCATTGAAGCACCGAATAACAGGCCCAGTCATGCATGGCGGCATTTGTTCACGTCCTTGAGCAGGACACACAAGATGAACAAAGAGGCCCGCGACTATATGATGGGCAGCCGGTCCCGCACTGATGCCCGCGAAGGCTACGGCGACTGGTCACCCGAGGTGGTTGACGCGGAAATTAACAAGCTGCCACGCTTCAATGTGGTGCCGACCGATTGGCGGCCAAGCGTTCAAGCCGTCACGCCACAACCATTAAAGAGCGCCCTGCCTCCCCGTCTCCCGATACGAGGTCGCAAGCCACCGCCCAAACACCCCTAGAGTGCCCCTTGGTGGGTTCATAGGCATTCGCCGCTGCCAGTGTGGTTCAGCCCCGCACCAGCTGTGTGCAACCTTGTGCGTCTCCCTGGGAGCCGTTCCTCCATGCTGTCCGACGACGGGCAACACCACCGCGAACAACGGGGCAATCCATGCGCGGTCTTGTTTCCACAAACTACAACGTCATTCACAACTCTCGGACGGCGATGTCCGACCACTTCTCAATCCACATCGGCGGCAGGCTATCGGGCGTCTACGCCCGCGTCCCATTCACCCCGCTCAGAGTGTAGCTGGAATGGCGTGAGCAGTCCGTGGAGTACGGTTGCGAGATTGGCGCGAGGATGGACTGGGAAGCCTTCTGTGAGCGCATCCTAGGCGTCCTGTCCATAGATCCAGCAGCAGGTCGTTGATCGCCATGGCATTCTTTGCAGCTGTCGCCACGCTTTTTGGCACCAACGTCATGCTTTGGATTGTCTTCGGCATTGCCGCAGGCACAAGCCAGATCGGCTATGTGATCTTTCGGACATCGTGCATCTGGTTGGCCATCAAGTGGGTCTGCTGGTTCGGCACAGCATGGGCAGCGCTGAGCATGTTTGAGGCCATGGGCGGGATGTAATCCCTTTATCCGGGGCGCTTTGCCAGTCCGTTGTGCGCCCCAGGCGTCGATTACCCCCCACCATAGCACACCTCACAAACCGGCCAGACGCTGCGTGAGGCGTTTTCGCGTCGATACGAACCCACCACCGACAGGATTATCACATGAGCCGCAACCCAACTTTCAATCTCCCCAAATTCCTCAAAGGCCTGAATGAAGGCACGGACTACAAGTATGTCCAGCTGCCTACAAATCCACCCGGGATACTTGAGCTGGTTCTTTCACGAGCGGCCATGTTGAAGCTCTGCGCTTCGTCTGGATCATCCGCTGGCCTTGAGCTGGCTCTTGCCATCAATCGTGCCTTCCCGAAACGTTAATTGCCCAGCGTCACCGCCTACCCACCACCATTCGATCAATGGACCGCCCTCGGGTGGTCCTTCCCTTTTCAGGAACTCGTACATGACTAATCAAGAAAAGAACGTCGCCTCCATCACTAGGGGCAGGCACTACCTCCTCGGCACCGATGGTGCATGCAAAGGCAACCCCGGCACAGGCGGCTGGGGTGTTGTCATCCAGCTCAAGGACGGCGACCAAGTTCTCCATCAGCGGGCTCTAGCAGGCCAAGGCGAGGTGATGATCAGCACCAACAACCAAATGGAGCTGACAGCGCCCGTGCGGGGACTAGAAAGGCTCGCTGAGCCCCTCCCGGCCGTCGTCCTTAGTGATAGCGAATATGTCGTATTGGGGATGACCGGCAGGCTGGAGAAATGGAAGGCAGCTGGTTGGCGCAACTCAGGTGGTCTGGTGAAGAACAAGGAGCTATGGCGGCAGCTAGACCAACTCTGCCAGAAGCGTGCTGTGGAATGGGTCTGGCAACGGGGGCATGTTGGGCACGACCTCAACGAGGTGGCCGATCAATTGGCAAGCAATGGCGCTTCGGGGCGGTATCGGCGCGGCGAGCGGTCGGTGAAGCATCGACATCCAGACTGGTTCTGGTGATAACGAGCCCAGAGACCGACCGGAGATGGACGACCACCAGAACAATTACCCCCCACCTTAGGAGAAGCCCGCCTATAGATATGCTTAGAGAGGATATAACAGGTTGATATAATAGGAGGATATAACAGGCATTGCTTATAGCTTAGCCTTAGGAGTGTTCTGACATCTCCTCAGGAGCGCTTGAGGCAATGCCCATTAAAGACAGAGCAAGGCCGTGGTCATCGAGTGGGGCTGACAGGCGTCCATTGTTGCTGGTCATGACCATCCAATCTACTTTACCCGTGGCCAGTCGCGTACCGACATCACAGGCGTGGCAACCCCGTTCGGGAAGCGCCGCGCTGACATGCTGAGACCTCGACTGCTGCCCCGGATTTCGTAGACGCAATTTTGCGCTGACATCAGCTTGCGCCTCAGTGCCTCGCGGCGGGTAAGTGCCAACCCATGACCTACAGCTACGATGTCACTGATGTGGAACTACAATAGAGCCTGTAGGCGCAGCTTGGCTGCGTTTAGCAAGCGCCGCGCCGCAACTTCTGCGGGGCCCTCGTGCAGCTGGAGGTGGGAGAGCACTTCGGGCCGCGCCTCCACCCCCTCATCGTTGTTGGCTTCCCGGGCTATAGCGATGTGATCTTCGATGTGCTTGGAGAGCAGCTTAGAATGTCTCAACACCTCGTAGCTTTTGGCGTGGGTCACGACGAATGCCAAGTCCTCAGGATCGACGGGGTCGTACGTTCTGTATGGGTACTCGAAAAGCCCCTGCACCAGGTCGGCATGCTCTCGCATTAGTTCGAAATCAGCCATCCTGATTGCCACTCGCATTGCCTCGACTTCTTGCTCTGCAAGCACGGCGCGGTCACGCTCGTACCGATGCCGGTCATCGCGCAGATGCAGGTATGCGATTACCGCCGCCAGAACTGTGGGCAGTCCGATCACTAGCGTTTGGTAATCCTTCAGGATGCGGAGGGGTTCCCCAAACCATAGAATGGAGAAGCCGTATGCAACAGCTCCGGCATACGCGGCGAACAATAGCTGACCGTAACGCAACATATCTCCTAAGCAGCTTTGAAAATGACAAAAAAACCCGTTCCGGCAAGATCAAAAGACAAGTCCGCGCATTCCCCCTCGGGGGGACGTCAGCCACGTCCTACTTGGGAAGGCAAGACCTCCGGCCAAGCGGTCGCTCATTGACCATCCTGTAACATCCTGCAACCGTACGCGAAACAAGTCGGAGGTACGACTTTCAGTCAGCGTCGTCGCCCGTTCAGCAATCCACTAAATTCTCCTTGAAGGCGCTCACGGCAGCAATAGAGCTGTTCTGCGACCTCAGGCCAGAAACGCCCATTCATCTGCCGATGTTCTTCTGATGGTTGCCCAATACTACGTAGGCGCATAGGCGGCTCTGTGAGGCTCCGTGGCGGCGATTTAGGTGCGGCGGCTGAGCACAATTACGACCCGCTGCGGCGGCTCCGGGTGCGTTTGCAGGAGCGCATTGGAAGTGTGGTTGGATTAATGCTGGCGGCCAAGGGTCCGCTTGCTACACTCACCTTCCATACAATGGACGCGGGACGGTGATATTGTGAACACGCTCAGAGTGGTTGTTTCTATCGGAACAATGTTGATCGCAACCGCAGCATATGCCGAGAGCAAGGGAAAGACCGGGTCGGGCTTTTCAATTTCCATGCTTCGGGCGAGCTGCTCAGATAGTGAACCTGACCGAAGTGGTCTTTGTCTCGGCTATTTTCTGGCTGCGCTGGATATGCAGGGCATAGTTGGTGATGACATGAGATTCTGCCTGCCAACGGGCGCATCACTTACTTCGCTTTCTGATGAAGCATTCGCTAACCTCCCTGAAGGCATGTTCCAGGAGGATGAGCCAGCGATTTACGCGGTAGTTACAGGGCTTCGTTTGGCCTATCCATGCTGACCCTAGAAGCCGCAAGCGCTGGCGGCTTGCGTATGCAATAAGCGAACCGCCTTCGAGTTCACGTGTATTTAGTTCGATAATGCGACACGCCAAAGCGAACCGATAGCTATAGGACCATGTGTATCGAACTTATGGGCCTCCCACAGCTAGCCGCCTTCAATCGCCTACAACACTGGCAAAAGCCCTACTCGGTAAGCGGTAGGCTGGAGCGATACACTTCCCTCCAGTGGTCCCGAGAGAACAAATATGTTTGGCTCTTTGCCAAAGTTGAAGACCCTGTAGAGCTTGTATGCCGAGCCGAGTTGAGCCGCCACTCGTCGCTCATTCTCAGTCAAAAAGAATGGTGCATGCTCGTCGCTGCGTGTGGTCTTCACCTCAATGAACACGGTATTCCCACTCAAGTCGCGGGAACGGATGTCGTATCCGAGGCCATCTCCTTCGGTTATGGAGACTAGTTCGACCTCGCCAAGCAGGTCGCTGCGCCCGCCATCGACAAGCAGTTGACGCTCAACCTCGATGACGAATTCTTCGCCTGCCGACCCAAGCGCCCTGTTCCTGGCGTCTCGCTCCGCCACATCAAACCTGCGGGCAATGGGGTCTGAAGGCGCCGGTATCGTCACGCCTCCGGCAGGGGGAGGGACGAATAGATCAGTGCGGTTAGGTAGTTCAGCTATGGGCGTGGGGACAGACCGATCTAGGTCATCACCGAGGTTTACCAGGTGAGGCAAGACAATCGCGGGCAATACCGCCCGTTGATAGTTGGTATAGGGTTTGTACCCGTCGATGTAGGGGTAGCCATGTTCCTTTAGTATGGCGCTAACATTCATATGCTTTCTTTCAATTGAGCCATATGAACGCCGAACCAGGGCCATGAGGCGATTTCGATGCTCGGTTTTGGAGTATGCTCGGTGCTGGATTTCAGCCGTGAGCATCTCGAAGTAGTCTGCGACGAGAGCGCGGACCTCATTTTCCGACCAGTCCTCGCCAGACTGCTGCAACTCGGTGAGCGTCCACAAGCCACGGGGCCGTGAAGCGATGACCTTGGCTTTGACGAGTTCGTTCCTTGCCCACTGCACACGGTTTTCCCAATGGTTGCGGCCGCTATTTTCCATAGTCCGTTGACGCATGTCTTCCGACAGACCGAACTCCTTGGCCAGCGCTTCATAGGCGTCAGCAGGACGAAGTGGCTGATTGCGGGCTTGAAGAAGGGACAGAAGTGCCCGTTCCACTTCACCCTGACTTGGAAGGTCCGTTTTTTCGTCTGGCATATTGCCCTCCACCAACATTATGTGTTGCTACACCTCTTCGCTTCCTGGAACCAAGCGGGTCTTTCGAATTCCCAAAAGGTATACCCATGCAGGACGGGCATTAGTCTACCGAAACCGTCCGATATAAGTTGATCTAGTATTTATAGGACGCTATTCCGATATGGCTTTAGATATTTGTCGGACACTCGCACCATGAAGATTGCATACGCCCGCGTCTCTACCAACGGTCAGAACGAAGCCGCCCAGATCGACATCTTGTTGCGACATGGTGCCGAGGAGGTGTTCGTCGACAAGGCCAGTGCCACAACGCGTGAAGGTCGACCCAAACTGGCCGAGGCCATGAAATTTGCTCGCAAGGGTGACGTGCTGATGGTGACTCGCTTGGACAGGTTAGCGCGGTCAGTGTCCGACCTCCATGCCATCAGCAAGGAGTTGGAGGCCAAGGGGGTGGACCTCATTGCGAGCGAACAGAACATTGATACCACCACACCCCACGGTCGGCTGATGTTCAACATGCTGGGGGCGATAGCGGAGTTCGAGACGGACCTGAGGAAGGACCGGCAGCTTGAGGGTATCGCCAAGGCCAAGTCTGAGGGGCGCTACAAGGGGCGCCCGGTAACTGTAGATGCGAAGGCCATCCGGGAAGCGCTGGCTGCTGGTGAAAAGCCAGTGAAAGTGGCCAAGCGGTTCAATGTTGCACGTTCAACGGTTTATAGAGTTGCCGAACTAGAGAACGACTAATCGAAGGAAGAATACACGGCAAGCAGGTGCCGACTAATATTCCTTTAGGAGGGGACGTCTATTGTTTTTCGGAGCAAATAGTCCGGTTTGGCCTGGGTATGGCGTGGCATTCTGCGCGAGCAACACCACTCGACCAAACTGCCACATGCTGATGGGCTGTCCTCATGCAGTTGTATTTTCTTGTTAATTGGCGGTAGTTTGGCACTGTGTTCAATGCCAGCCGCCACCGAGAAAATACTCTTGCTGCCTTGTAGCCGCGACCTATCAGTAGATAACCTATCAGGATTTTGTCATGGCTGAGTTCACTGCGGAAGAGCTGACAAAAATCCTATCCGGCGACCCTGAGGAGTTGGGGGTTCATTTGCAGCTGGTACAGAGAGACGTTCTAATAGATGGCCAAAAAGTCAAAATCCACTGTCACTGCTTGACTTCCGACGCCAACGGCAAGGTCAAGCCCAAGCGGCTTGCAGAGTTCATGCGCGACGCAGTCGCCGATTATGCAATTCCTAGAAGCAAGCGCGATGAGGCCGCAAAACGAGATCAGAAGTTCAAATCAACCTGTGCGGTTGCAGCTTTGCACCAGCAAGCAAGGGACGTTTTTACGGACTTGGGCAACACCGGGGAAGGCGGCGAGATGTTGCTATTCTTGTTGGCCGAGCGGTTTCTTGGGCTGCCTCATGTGCTGTGTAAGATGGATCTAAAGACCGATACCCGTATGCATTACCATGGTGCTGACGGAGTGTACGCAACGGTCGCCGAGGATGGGCATTTGAAATTATATTGGGGCGAATCCAAAATATATGGAAATGCAACCGATGCCATTCGAGAATGCTTAAGATCGCTAGCACCGTTCTTGCTTGAAGAAGACCACTCTGGCGCTGAAAGAGAGCGCGACTTGTTGCTTCTTAGTGACAAAGCCGACTTGAGCGACCCGTCCCTTACCGAGGGATTTAAAAGGTATTTTGACCGAACTCTCCCTCAATCGAACCGCGTCGAGTATTGCGGAATAGCCTTGGTGGGCTTTGACGCATCCTTTTATCCCGCCAGCGACGCTAGGGGGATTGCGGATGAAATCGTAGCAGCTGCACGTGATGGACTTAGCACTTGGGCAAAGTCAGTGGGGCTGAGGTTGTCAGAGGAGAAACTTGAGCATTTTGAGGTCCAGTTTTTCTGCGTACCGTTGCCATCTGCAGACACATTCCGAAGCGCCTTCTTGGAAGCTCTCGGGCTCAAGCCATGACAGAGGCGGAACTGCAGCAATGGCTGTATGGCCAGGGCGTTCGTGATGAGTTGCATCATATCGCTCAATCCCTAACTGCTTTGGAAATCGATAACCTGAATTCGAATGAAGTACTGTCAGGTAATCCCGCGCCAGATTGGGACAGGCTGCTACTCGCTGGGACCATACTGGCAAGATCGAGCCAGCGGCTACACCGTGAAGCCGCCCTTCGCATTGCCACGGCTGCCGTCACACTAGATGCGAGCCCGCCTGTCCGGGATGCAGCAAGTGTACTTTTTGAGAAATTGGCAAATCATCGATCTGCGACCTTGGCCGTGGAACGAGGAAAAGTTGCTCCCGACCTCGACGCCAGATTGGGCATAGGCCTTCGCATTGAAAAACAGCGGCACCGACTAGAAAATTCGATCATCCTGCAAGCTTCGGGTGAGCGGCTCGATGTTAATAACTTCCAGCGCGATTTCTGGGCGGGCGCAGCCACTGAAAACTCATGGTTATCAGCCTCTGCGCCGACCGCTTCTGGCAAGACTTTTCTAGTTCTGGAGTGGCTAATTGACCGCCTCCAAACAACTGGTGACCGTGTCGCAGTGTACTTAGCGCCAACCCGCGCGTTAGTTTCCGAAATCGAGGCAGCACTGCTTGCCCACGTCGCAGCAACTAAGCAAGAGATAGAAGTTACATCTCTTCCATCAACCGAAAAATACGTAGCGGCTGCCACAGGTGATGGTAAATGTATATTTGTATTTACTCAAGAGCGATTGCACCTGCTCGCAAATCTGCTGAGCGATAAATTTAACGTTGACGTACTTATTGTCGATGAGGCGCACAAGATTGGCGACAATCAGCGTGGCGTGATTCTTCAGGACGCTATTGAAAGGACGTCACGTTCCAGTCCCGAACTTAGGGTACTATTTATAAGCCCAGCAACCCAAAATCCCGGGGAACTTTTGGATGACGCCCCCATCGATGCCACTCGTGTTGCAGTAGACAGCGACACGGCAACTGTGTTGCAGAACATCATAGTAGCGCGTCAAGTTCCTAGAAAACCGAAGGAATGGGAGCTTCGGTTGCGTGAGGGAGAAGATTATCTTCCGCTCGGGACGCTGAAGCTCAGCAGTAAGCCCGATGGCCTTAGAAAACGGCTCGCCTTCATAGCGGCTGCTGCGGGCGAGAGTGGAGGAACGCTAGTCTATTCCAACGGGGCGGCCGAGGCAGAAGAGGTTGCCCTGCTGATTAGCCAGCTTATGCCACAAGTAGCACAGGTCGATGACGAACTTGCAGCGTTGGCTGACCTAGCAAGAAAGTGCGTTCACAAGAACTACGCTCTGGCACCATTGGTGGAGCGGGGCGTTGCGTTTCACTATGGCAATATTCCATCACTAATCAGGATGGAAATTGAGCGGCTGTTTCGGTCAGGAAAGCTCAAATTCTTGATCTGCACTTCTACGCTTATTGAGGGCGTGAACTTGTCCTGCCGCACTATCGTTGTCCGTGGCCCGACAAAAGGGTCCGGCAATCCGATGGAGGCACACGACTTCTGGAACTTAGCGGGGAGGGCGGGGCGTTGGGGAAATGAGTTTCAAGGCAACATCATCTGCATTGACGCAGACAATACGGTTGCTTGGCCGAATGGAGTGCCAAAACGAACCCGTTATCGAATACGGCGAGAAACAGATCGTGCGCTCGCCGAGTCGGACAGTTTGATCCAGTATATTTCGGATAGGCATAGTGTCGACGCTGTTGACCTCTCCCAAGCCTCCAAGTTTGAACAGGTGTCCGCCTACCTCCTAACGACTTTTACCCGTTTGGGGTCTGTTGCTTCCGCGCCATTCGCAAAGCGTCATCCGGCCGCCGAAATTAGTCGCATGGACGCTGTGCTTTCAGCAGTTTTGGCTGGGATCGAAATCCCCCAAGAGACGGCTATACGAAATCCAGGCGTTAGCATTTTAGGCATGCAGAGACTGCTTAGCTATTTTGAATCTCTCGGAGGCAATCCAGAAGACCTTGTGCCCGCGCCGCCTGAGAGCGACGATGCCTACGAACGTTTTGCAGGCATGATGGACCGCATCAATATGCACCTGCTGCCCGTGTTTCTTCCACATGGGCTCATCCCGCTCCACGCCCTAATAGTTCTGCAATGGCTGCGTGGCTTCTCCCTTCCAACAATAATACGTAAGCGCATGGAGTACCACGTGCGCCACGGGCATAAATTTGACCAGTCGACGCTAATCCGAAATACGTTGGACCTAATAGAAAACACAGCAAGATTTCGGGCTCCGAAATATTTTTCGGCATATGTAGATGTTCTAAATCAATTTCTTATTTCTATAGATCGGCCTGATCTGATCGATGAAGACCTTGATATTGGTGTTGCGTTGGAACTTGGAGTTTCATCCATAACACTTCGGTCATTGATGGAGTTGGGAATTTCACGAATGGGCGCCGTGGCTATTTATGAAAAAATTGCTCGAGATGATCTTAATCAAGACGGCTGTTTAGCTTGGGTCAGAGAGCATCAAAACGAGCTGGATGGAATAGGGCTTCCTGTCATCATTGTTCGTGAAATAAGTGAGAAAATTTTGCCAAAGATCGAAACAGAAAATCCGGGAGAGTGATATGCGGAAACCAGTAGCTCTATCCAACGGCCGTGAGTGGAAGTCCCGTACGGACGCCAAGAATCATTTCAAGGCAATGTTGGGTCGTTACGCAAACGGCGAAATTGTTGATGGCGAGCAAGATATCAGCGACCTTGCGGCGTTGCTTGACCGCTTTGATGCTCTGATTGCTGAGGAGACTTCCAAAATAGGGGAAGGTATCGCCCACTTTGAACGTCGTTTGAACAGACGAGATGGCTGGTCAAGTCCCGGTTTCTGGGTAGTTCGGGTTGACGGAAGTGCAACAGACTTCAGCTATGTGAAGGCGGTGGACGGTACTCCAATGTCGCTGGAGCAGGAGTTCTACAATGCGTGCCACAACGCCGTTGCGGGAGACCTGCAAAATATGAAGCAATATCAGTTTGATCATTTTGTTGACGCTGACGGTTTTCTGGAATGCGATATTACGGGCGAGCTGATTTCCTTCGCCCAGGCGCAGCTTAGTCACGCGTCTCCGCCATTCGGCGAGATCGTAACAGCTTTTCGCGAGCGCATGGGTTGGGACGAGAAGATACCCACGGGCATCCTTACACCCTCAGGGGATGCACAAATATCGACCCAGTTTCTCGATGAAGGTCATGCTGCAGAGTTCCTAGAGTATCACCATTCTGTAGCTGTGCTTCGGATAGTCAGTAAGAAGCCTTCCGCTGACCCAAAGTCTATAAAGCTTGCTCCGGTAAAACGTCCGCTAGTCTTTAACTAGGTTGCTCTAGTCGCATGACTGCTGGGCCTCCACTGCGGATGCCGCCAACACGGGGTAACGTGCAGGTCCATTGCTGGCCGAGGCGTTGACTGCAATCATCCCCAACCAGCGCCTCGATCGGATTGAGGCGTTCCTTCTACTCTTGGCCAATGAGTTAGAGATGCAGTCCGCATCCGAGAAGATAGCTCATCCGGCGAATGCCCCACTCATTGAAGAAGGGTTGGTTCAAGCCGCCAAAGCTTTTCCCGTACTTCGCCAAATGTGTTGCCAATGGCGTGGGCACCGGGGAGATGGGAAAACTCAACGAACTCCGCATGCTCCAGATGCTCGGCGACCTGCCGGATGATGATTTGCTGCTGCTCGACGCTCTGAGCGAGCAAGGTGAAAACAAGGTCCGAGCCCTTCAGCCTCCAGAGTTACGCGGTAATGCCCCGGATGAAGCTCGGTCCAAGGGAGGGTTGCTCAAGACGTCCCAACGGAGGCTTCTGGCGATTGGATTGCTTAGCTCCGCCCCATACACCGATGAGCGACGGAAGTGGAAGATCGGCAGGTTCGGTGAGCGCGAGGAGCAACCGTATGTCAGCGCGCTGGGCAGAATGATGCTGGTGCGGGTTGGGCTCTCTCAATCGTCCAATCCAAAATGAGGTTGACTGCTTGACGCAGGCACTCAGCATTGGTACTCAAACGCTAGTTGGCGGCCGCTAGAACCCCAGCAAATCCTGCATTTATGCAGCCCTACAGCAGAGTTCAATCCTGTCCGGCAGCACCAGTCCTCTCCATCTCTGAAAATTGTTTGACCACAGTTGTTTTGGTCGGTCGAACGCGCGCGTCGCGTTAGGCGGGCGGCGTCGTGACGACTTGTCGCACCAAAATTATTATCCAGATTCAGGCAGTTATGAATCTTTTCACGGGCCAGATTTACGATGAGTTAGGGGCCGTGATTTATATTCTCCGCGGAACTTAAAGGGGCTGCGGCATGGATATTGCGACAATTGCGGGCATCATCGTTGGCGCCGCTGTGATTGGTTGGGCCGTATCGCTGGGCGGCTCTTTTTCGGCCTTTGTCGATCTGCCTTCCGTGCTTGTGGTGTTTGGGGGCGGCCTGGCCGCAACCGTTATCCGCTTTCCGCTGTCCGGTATTGGCCCCAGCTTTGCCCTGGGCGGCCGGGTTGCGTTCACCCACAAGAAAACCAATCCGCGTGAGACCATCCAGTCGATCGTGGAAATGGGCGACATTGTCCGCAAGAAGGGTCCGCTGGGCCTTGAGACCTTCGAAACCAAGGAAGCAGGCCTGTCGCGCGGTGCCACCTATATCGCGGACGGCTATGACGCGACCTATATTCGCGACGCGCTGGAGCTGGCGCGCGATCAATATCTGTCGCGGCTGTCCGAAGGCCAACGCATCTTCAAGTCGCTGGGCGACGCCGGCCCGGCCTTTGGCATGATCGGCACGATTGTGGGCCTGGTGCAGATGCTGGGCAATATGGACGATCCTGCCGCGATTGGCCCGGCTATGGCGGTGGCTTTGCTGACCACGCTCTATGGCGCGGTGCTGGCCAATCTGGTCTGCCTGCCGATCGCCGACAAGCTGTCGGCCAAGCTTGATATCGAGGAAATCAACCAGACGCTGATCATTGACGGCGTGCTGGGCGTCAAGGATGGCATGAGCCCTTCCCTGCTGCGCGAAAAGCTGGTTGCCTACCTGCCCGAACATCAGCATCAGAGCCTGCTCGAGCAAGCGGCCTGATCCGGCCATGGCTCGGAAAAGAAAGTTGCAGGCGGCGCGCCGGAATGGATGGTCACCTTTGGTGATCTGATGTCGATTCTGGTGTGCTTTTTCGTGCTGCTGATCTCGTTTTCCATTCAGGACACCGTCAAGCTGCAGGTGGTCGCGGGCTCAATGCGCGAAGCATTCGGCATCACCAAGGCACGCACGGTCAACGGGGTGATTGAAAAGGACGGCAATCCATTCCGCGACCATGTGCTGGAAAACGCCTCGGACCTGCCCAAGAGCCAGGTCGAAGAGGAAGACAATGGCGTGTCGATCGAGCCCGATGATCTGCTGGGATTGTCGGCTGCCGCTGCACCCAGCCCGACCAAGGATGACGAAGCGTTTGCGCTGGCCGCCGCCTCCATCCGCCAGGCCTGGCAGGACATGCCCCAACTGACGCCGTTTGCCGACAACCTGATCGTGGAAAATACAGAAGAGGGCATGGATATCGTGATCTCGGACAATGCGGGCCGCCGCATGTTCCCCGAGGGCAGCAAATATCCCATCGAGCCCACCCGCAAGGCGCTGGCGGTGATCGCGCCGATTCTGGTGGGGCTGGGGCATCCACTGCGGATCACCGGCCATACGGCTGCGGGGGTGCAATACAGCAATCCGCGCTATGGTGCCTGGGAGCTGTCGAGCGACCGCGCCAATGTTACCCGTGCCACACTGGGCGAATTCGGCCTGGGTAGCGAACTGATCGACTCGGTGGTGGGCCGGGCCGATACCGAACCCTATTTCCCCAATGACCCCTATCTTGATGCCAATGAGCGCGTGCGTATCTCTGTGCTTAAGTCAGCGCCGCCCGTGCCCGCCAATCTGAGCTTCTAGGGCCCGACCTGCCCCGCACGGCGGAAAAATGATCTTTGCCAGTTGAACAGCATCGGAGCCTGTGGCACAAAGGCATTTGAGAAAACCTTTTCCTAACTTGTGAAGCAGGCCAGATCACAACAGCGCCAGCGACAAAAGGAAAACCTTTTCTTATCAAGCCCCGAGGGGCATTGGCCGGTGCGGGGAGGAGCTTGCGCAGGCCAACACACAGGGAGAAACAGTCATGAACATGCCAATTCTGGGCAGGATGGCGCTCGCGCTATCGCTGTCAGTCGCCGCGTTCACGCCGGTCGCCGCCACTGCCGAAACACTCAGCCTCTGGGCGCGCTCTTCGAGTTCCAATGCCGCCCAGCACATGATCGATCTGTGGAACAGCAGCCATGACGACCAGATCGAACTAACCACCATTCCCGACAACCAGATGGTGACCAAGCTGGCCACCTCGGTGCAATCGGGCGATGTGCCGGACCTGATCTCGTTTGATCTGATCTTCATGCCAGACTTCATGAAGGCGGGCTTTTTGACCGACCTGACCGAAACGCTGGGGGCTGATCCCAATCAGGACAAGGTGGCCCAGGCGTTCCGCGATCTGGCCAGCTATGACGGCAAGCTCTATGGCACCGGCTTCACCCCCGATGTGTCCATCCTGCTCTATAATAAAGACCTGTTCGCCGCCGCCGGGCTGGACCCCGAGCATCCGCCCGAAACACTGGCCGAACTGCAGGATTTTGCCACCAAGATCCACGCCAGCGATCCTGACAATGTCTATGGCTACTACTTCTCGGGCTCGTGCGGCGGCTGCAACATCTTTACCCAGGCGCCCATGATGTGGGGCAGCGGCGCGCAGGTATTGCCGACCGGCCCGGATGCCCCCGTGATGGAAGGCCCCGGCGTGGTTGAAGTACTCACCATGCTCAAGGATTTGTGGGAGGCCGGGGTTATCCCCGAAAGCGCCGAGGGCGATACCGGCGCCAATTTCATGGCGACATTTGAAACCGGCACCATCGGCATGCAGGGTTCTGGTGGCTTTGCCATCTCGGCACTCAAGGCCAACCATCCTGAGATGAATTTCGGCATTGCGCCTCTGCCCGGGATCGAGGCGGGACAGAATTCGTCCTTTGTGGGCGGCGACGTGATCGCCATCCCGGCCGGTGCGAAAAATCCCGAAATCGCCACAAGTTTCATCACCTGGCAGTTGAGCGACGAGGCGCAGCTTGAAGGGCTGGCGAAAAACCTGATCCTGCCATCGCGCAGCGATCTGGCCAACAATGCCTATTTCCAGGATGAGCCACGTTACATCACCACGGCCAAGGCGGTCGGCATCGGGCAGACGCCCTACGCCTTCCACTTCAATGACATGGTCAATGCCGATCAGAGCCCCTGGCTGACCATGCTGCAGACGGCCGTGTTCGATGGTGACATTGAGGGCGCCATCGAGGATGCGCGCGCCACCATGCTCGAAATTGCCGCCGAGTAATCGCGGCACGGGCGGCGGCCCTCCCTTTGCCGCCGCCCAATCCTTATCATTCCTGCCGGGGCCAGACCGTGTCAGCCATTCCCAATCGCCATCTGGGCCTGCTCTACGTGGCCCCTGCCCTGATCTTCGTCACCGCTTTCGTGCTGGTGCCATTCGGACAGCTGATCTACCTGTCACTGACCGACACCTCACTGCTGGGCGGGGGCGACTGGGTGGGGCTGGCCAATTATGAAAAAGCGCTGGGCGACAAGGCATTCTGGCGGGCGCTGGGCTTCACCGCGAAATATACCATTGTCATTACCCCCATCCTGATGGGTCTGGGCTTCGGGCTTGCCCTGCTGACATCGCAGAACACGCCATTGCGGCTGCTGACGCGGGCCACGGTGTTTCTGCCGGTGGTGATCGGGCTGGGCACATCGAGCCTGCTCTGGTTCTGGCTGCTGGATCAGCAGGTGGGTCTGTTCAACAAGATACTGGTTGATCTGGGTCTGGTGGCCGATATGCCGGTCTGGTTCACCAAGGCAGATTCCGCCCTGATCGGGGTGATCATTTCGGTCACCTGGAAGGTGGTTGGCTTCGGCATGATCCTGTTCGTGGCAGCGATCCAGTCGATCAATGGCGAGGTGCTTGAAGCCGCCACCATTGATGGCGCCACCTATTGGCAGAAGGTCCGCCGTATCATCGTGCCGCTATCGATGCGAACCATCCTGCTGGTGACGCTGATTTCGGTGATCGGCTCGATCCTGGCGTTCGACCAGTTCTACATCATGACCGGGGGCAATCCGCGCGGGCAGACCTTCACCTCGGTCTATCTGATCTACCAGAACAGCTTCATCAGCTTCAAACTGGGTTACGGGGCGGCACTGTCGATTATCCTGACCGCGATCATTCTGGTGTTCGCCGCCATCCAGGTCTTCATCACCAGCCGGAGTGACAGCCAATGAGCGGGATCCTGCAATATGGCACGTCGCTGCTGCGCGGGCGCAGTCTGGTGGTGGCGGCAATCTGCGTGCTGGTGATCACGCTGATGCTGGGGCCGATCTTTCTCAGCCTGATGGCATCGATCAAGCCACCGGCCGAGGCGTCGGCTTCCCCGCCCAACTATCTGCCGCAAAATCTGAGCCTGGAGAACTACCAGAAGGTGTTCGATTATCAGGCCGGGCTGATGACCTATGCCGGCAATTCGCTGCTGGTGGCCGGGATTGCCATCGTGCTGTGCCTGGCGCTGGCAGTGCCGGCTGGATACGGGCTGGCGCGCTTTCAACTGCCGGGCAAGGAGTTCCTGTTCGTGCTGATGCTGGCGCCGCTGATGATCCCCTATCAAGCCATCCTGATGCCGATCTATCTCAACTTTTCCAAGATCGGGCTGGCCAATTCGCATCTGGGGCTGGCCATCGTGCATGCAGTGCTGCAGTTGCCCTTCTCGATCTATCTGATGCGCAATGCCTTTGAGGCCATCCCGCGCGAGATCGAAGAGGCCGCCATGATGGACGGCGCGACCTCGTTCACCGTGCTGCGGCGCATCTTCCTGCCACTGGTTCTGCCCGGCATGGTGACCGTGACGCTATTCACCTTCATCAACTCCTGGAACGAGTTTCTGGCCGCGCTGATCTTCATGAACAAGGAGAGCGCGTTCACCATGCCCATCATGCTGGTGTCGGTGCGCTCGGGACGGTTGGGCGCTGTGGATTGGGGCGCGCTGCAATCGGGCGTCATCCTGTCGATTCTGCCCTGCATTCTGATCTATCTGTTGCTGCAGAAATACTATGTGTCCGGCTTCCTCAGTGGCGCGGTCAAATAGGAGACGGGCAGCATGACCGACAAGACCGACATCGAGACGGGCGCCGAGCGCTATCCGGAGCGCGCTACCATTCGCGACGTGGCGGCTCGCGCCGGTGTGTCGATTGGCACAGCGTCCAAGGCGCTCAACGACAATGGACGGCTCAAGCAGGAAACACGCGACAAGGTCATCGCGGCCGCCCAGGAACTGGGGTTCCGGCCCAATGCCATGGCGCAAAGCCTGCACCGGACCAAATCGATGACCGTTGGCATCCTGACCACTGACAGTGTGGGCCGCTTCACCTTCCCGATTTTCGAGGCGCTCGAAGAGCGGCTGGCCGAGCACGGCATAGCGGTCTTCATGTGCAATGCCACCGAAGATCCAGCGCGTGAAAAGCAGCATATCGACCAGCTGCTGGGCAAGCGGATTGACGGGCTGGTGGTGACGGCACGGCGCATGGACCGGCGCCCGGCCATTGCCGTGCCAGGCAAGACCATGCCGGTGATCTATGTGTTCTCGCAGACGGACGATCCTGATGCGCTGTGCCTGGTACCCGATGACTATGGCGGGGCCGTATTGGGGGTGGAACACCTGATTGCCGGCGGGCGCAAGCGCATTGCCCATATCACCGGGCCTGAGCGTTTTGAGGCCGTGACGCTGCGTCAAAAAGGGTTTGCTGACGCCCTGAGCAAAGCAGGATTGCCACAGATTGCGGGCTTTTACCGCAATGGCAAATGGTCCGAGCAGTCGGGACGCGAAGCGGTGGCCGAACTGTTCGACGGCGAGCAGACCCAGCCAGACGCGCTGTTCTGCGGCAATGACCAGATCGCCCGCGGCGCCACCGATGCGCTGCGCGAGCGCGGCCTGCGGGTGCCGCAGGATGTGGCGGTGGTCGGTTTCGACAATTGGGACGTGATGGCATTGGCAGCGCGACCGCCACTGACCAGCGTCGACATGAATTTGCGCGCGCTGGGGCGCGCGGCTGGCGAGCGACTGATCGCCATGATCGCCGGGGAGCGCCTCAAGGGCGTCGAACGGCTGCCCTGTTCACTGGTGGTTCGCCAATCGTCGGACCCCTGCAATTCCAAAAAGACGACCGAGGAGAATCAATCATGAGCCGCTATGCCCCCGTCAACTTTCCCGACGTCAAACTGGAGGGCCAGTTCTGGCATGAGCGACTCGAAACCGTTCTGACCCGGACCATCCCCAGCCAGCACAAAAAGCTGAGCGAATATACGATTCTGGATTCGCTGAAGCTCAAACAGCCACCGCCACCCTTGCGGTTTCCGCGCCACGCCAACGGTTTCACCGTTCAGGTGTTCTGGGACAGCGATATCGGCAAGTGGATTGAAGCGGCCAGCTATGCGCTGGCACATCGCCGGGATGAAGATATCGAAGCCAAGATCGAGGCTATTGTCGATGATTTTGAGACGGCGCAGGCGCCCGATGGCTACCTCAATTGCTGGTATCTTGGCCATGAGCCAGACAAACGCTGGACCAATCTGCGTGACAATCACGAGATGTATAATGCTGGCCATTTGCTCGAAGGCGCGATTGCCTATTTCCAGGTAACCGGCCGCCGGCGCTGGCTCGACATCATGGAGCGCTATCTCGAGCACATCTATTCGGTTTTCGGTACTGGCCCGGGGCAGAAGCGCGGCTATGACGGGCATGAGGAGCTCGAGCTGGCGCTGATGAAGCTGTACTATCTGACGCGCGACAAGAAGCATCTCGATTTCGCCACCTATCTGATCAATGAGCGCGGCCAGCAACCACCGCATTTTTTCGACGTCGAACGCGAAGCGCGGGGCGATGCAGAAAAGCAGCAGCGTTATGTGCAGGGCAATTACGAATACAGCCAGAGCCACAAGCCGGTGCGCGAGCAGGACAAGGTTGTCGGCCACGCGGTGCGCGCGATGTATCTCTACACAGCCATGGCGGACCTTGCTGCCGAGATCGGTGACGCCGATCTCAAGCGTGCCTGCGAGGTGCTGTGGGACGATGTGATGGAGACCAAGATGTATGTGACGGCGGGCCTGGGCCCCTCGGCACAGAACGAAGGCTTCACCCATGATTTCGATCTGCCCAATCAGACGGCCTATGCCGAGACCTGTGCGTCGGTAGCCCTGATTTTCTGGGCCCAGCGCATGCTGCATCTGGACCTCGATGGCAAATATGCCGACATCCTTGAACTGGCAATGTTCAATGGCGCGCTGAGCGGGCTGAGCCGGGATGGGGAGCAGTATTTCTATGCCAATCCTCTTGAGAGTGACGGCACGCCGACCCGTTGGGACTGGCACACCTGCCCGTGCTGCACGATGAATGTCAGCCGGCTGGTGGCCTCGGTGGGCGGGTATTTCCTCTCTACCGCGCAGGATGGCGTGGCGTTCCACCTTTATGGCGGGATCGATACCGAGGTCGAGATTGCCGGCACCATGGTCGCGCTGCGTGAGATCTCGACCTATCCCTGGAGCGGGGATATCCGGATTGAAGTTGATCCCAAGGTGCCAACGACGTTCGACCTGAAGCTGCGCATTCCAGGCTGGTGCGAAGGCGCCAAGGTGTCCGTCAATGGCAATGCCGTGGACGTCGCGGCGGCAGTCCATGGCTATCTGACCATCAACCGTGACTGGTTCGAGGGCGATGTAGTGACCATGGATCTGCCCATGCCGCCGGTCCGGCTTTATGCCCATCCCGGCGTGATCATGGATGCGGGCCGGATTGCGCTCAAACGCGGGCCGTTGGTCTATTGCGTCGAGGAAGCCGACAATCCAGGCGGGCGTGTGCAGCGGCTCAAGCTGCCCCGGGATGCCCAGCTCAAGACCGAGACGCGTGCCGATCTGTTTGATGGCGTTGTGACCCTGAAGGCCGATGCCCTGGCAATCAAGGAAGGTGACTGGCAGGCGTTATATCGCACCGACCCACCGCAGGATGAAAAGGCGACGCTGACCGCGCTGCCCTACTATCTGTGGGCCAATCGCGGACAGGGATCGATGGTGGTCTGGGTGCCTGAAGTGCAATAGGCAAACAAAACCGGCGCTCCCGCAAGGGAGCGCCGGCGTGCAATGATCAGGTGATCAAAGCGGTTGGCGCGGGTTAGATCCAGTATGGAGCCACACCGTAATAGTCATAGACGCGCCGGCCGTTATCGGCAGTCCAGAAGTTCTCGTCGCCGTCATATTTTGGCGCGCCCTCAAGCTGCTGCTTGGTCACATCGACCTGATAGCCGCCGAGGTCTTCCACATAGTCCAGTTTGGACCATGGCAGCGGGTAATGGTCGTGGCCGATACCGAAGAAGCCGCCAAAGCTGAGCACAGCGTAGGATACCTTGCCGCCGCGCTTTTCGACGAGAATGCGCTCGATTGAGCCGATGTGCTCGCCGCTTGGATCGTAGACCTTGGTGCCCTCAACCTTGTCGGATGCGATGAGATCGTGGGTTTCCTTGACGTCTGCATTTCGGTCGCGAATGTCATCGTAAGCCATTTTACGAACTCCTCTTGGTTGCGTGTGACCGGCTAACGTGACGGTGCGCCGCTAAGTTCCACGATCGAAAAATGTGATCGGGGCGGTGCTTTAGGTGTGGAACCAAAGGCCGCTGTAATGCGCGACCCAAGCCCGCCAGCGGAACCGCGACACGCCTGTGGCGTTTACTGATCATCGAACACGAAGGGGATCACCATGGTTTTTGATAGCCTGCGCGAGCGTATGGGAGGGCACGACAATCTCTCGCCCATGCAAATCGCCCACAACACGCTCTTCACCGCCAAAGAGAAAATCGACCTGCTGCACCAGCTCAAGGCCGAAGTCACCAGTGCCAATGCCAATGGCAACGATGTCGGCTTCAGCGCGGACGAGATCGACGCTGCCATCGCCGAAGTGCGGCAGGGCGCCGAGAACGACGTTGGTGCCGACACCGTCCTGAAAGGGGATTTCTGATGGCTACTGCTCCAAAACAACCGGCGGCCAATGCCGCCCGCGTCGATGCCTTGATCGACGAGAATGGCGCGCGTCTTGACGTACCCGACAACTCGCCACTCAAGGTGGCGGGCGAACACGAGGCGACTGTGGGATCGACCGGCCCAACCAATTGGTGGCTCTATGGTCTGATCGGTCTGGCGATCGTCATCGCACTGCTGTTCCTGATGCAGATCCTGACAGGGGCGCCCGGCACAGATGTGCAGTCGGGGACGCCTGTGTCGGCACCTGTTGTCGAACCAGCCATCCCGACACAATAAAAAAGCGCGGCTCAATGGCCGCGCTTTTTCGTATCGATGATCTAACTGATCAGCCCTTATTGATAGGCGCGATCTGGATTTCCACGCGACGGTTCTGAGCACGGCCCTGCTCGGTTGCGTTGGAAGCGATCGGGCTCGTTTCGCCCTTGCCTTCAATATAGAAGCGGCGCTGATCGATGCCCTGATTGGCCAGGATTGTCGCGACCGAAACGGCACGACGCTGGCTCAGGCTGAGATTGTAGGCGTCGTCGCCCTGACTATCGGTGTGGCCGTAGACGTCGATGATCGACTTGTCGAACTTCTTGAGCACCAGGGCAACCGACACCAGGGTCGAGTTGAATTGCGGCTGAACATTGGACTGGTCGGTGGCGAAGGTGATGTTGGATGGCATGTTCAGAATGATGTTCTGACCAACACGGGTCACCGAAACGCCGGTGCCCTGCAGCTGTGCGCGCAGCTCGGCTTCCTGCTGATCCATATAGGCGCCAATGCCGGCGCCGGTCAGACCGCCAACACCTGCACCGATCAGGGCGCCAACGCGGGGATCGCCGCCAACGGCCGCGCCAACAAGCGCACCAGCAAGAGCGCCGCCGCCCGTGCCGATCAGCGCGCCGCCAGTGGTGTTGGAAAGCTGGGACTGGCCCGTGTACGGATTGGTGGTGGTGCAGGCGGTCAGCGCCAGCGTCGCGGCAAGCGCAACAAAAATCTTCGACTTCATAGAATATCCCCCTGAAGGATTCGGTTTGGTGGCCTGTAGGTGCCCCCTGAATACGGCAGGATGGTGATGAACGAAAGAGCCTGAACAGTTGATGAACGGGATCAGCTGTTGGCCCAGCCGCCATCGACAAGAAATTGTTGGGCTGAAATCATGGCGCTGTCGTCGGCGGCAAGGAACAAAGCCATGCGTGCAACGTCATCGGGATAGATGTGACCCGCCAGCGCCTGCGCGTCCGAAATGCCCTTGAGCGCGGCTTCATCAAGCCAGTGCGCGAGCTGTCGTTCGGTGACGATGGCGCCGGGAACCAGCGAGTTGACACGGATGCCGGACTTGCCCAGCTCGCCCGCCATAGCCCGGGTCAGACCATGGGTGGCAGCCTTGGCGGTTTCATAAACCGGCAGCTCAGGCGTCATGACCATCCAGCTGATCGAGCCGGTATTGATGATGGAGCCCTTGCCAGCCTTGATCATGCCCGGCGCCACGGCCTGAATGGCAAAGAAAGCGTGCTTGAGGTTGACCGCCATGCGGTCATCCCAATAGGCGGGCGTCACTTCTGTCCAGTCGTGGCGCTGATCGTGGCCAGCGTTGTTGACCAAAACCAGGGCATCGCCATGGGCTGCGGCAAAATCGGCGATCGCAGCCTGATAGGCCGCAGTATCGGTGATATCGCAGTCTGCGAACTTGACCGTCTGTCCACTATTGGTGAGTTCAGCGGCCAGAGCCTGGCCCGCCTCGCGCGCAATATCGACAAAGCCTACCCTGGCGCCCTGAGCCGCAAAATTGCGGACGAGCGCTGCGCCGATTCCCGACGCGCCGCCTGAAATGACGACCGGCATGCCTGTCAGGCTGGGGTAGTTGGCAAATTCGGTCATGATGGCTCCCGGTGTTTATCGCCCCCGATCTAGCGCGCACTGGTCGGGGCGACAAGCGCGGGAGGCGGGC
Organism: Devosia sp. J2-20; assembly: GCF_055808475.1. Taxonomy (NCBI): domain Bacteria; kingdom Pseudomonadati; phylum Pseudomonadota; class Alphaproteobacteria; order Hyphomicrobiales; family Devosiaceae; genus Devosia; species Devosia sp. J2-20. The sequence continues at coordinate 2,984,030 of NZ_CM147870.1, forward strand.
GATCAAAGTGTCGGGAGGCGGCTGACTTCTGCTGCCTGCGAGCTTCTGGCACATTGGCAGCGCGGGCTTTGCAGTTTAGAACGAGTCTCATGTTGATGATCCAAATCGTGGGCCTCGACATTTCGGCGCGGCAAGCAGCGAGAGATTGACGTGGGTCAATGCACCAGCTGCCGCAGCTTATATGGCTAGTCGAGATCGGACGCCGACCTGTCCGCGGCAGACAAAAGGACGTTTCGATGGACTATCGCGGCATATTCGAAGATGCGGTTGATACGCTACGGGCGGAAAAGCGCTACCGGGTCTTTGCTGACCTCGAGCGGGTTGCGGGCCATTTCCCCAAAGCCATCTATCGCGACGATGCCGACAATGAGCGCGACATCACCATCTGGTGCTCCAATGACTATCTGGGCATGGGCCAGCACCCCAAGGTGATCGGCGCGATGCAGGAGACCGCAGGCAAGCTTGGCGTTGGTGCCGGCGGCACGCGCAATATTTCAGGCACCAATCGCCCGCTGGTCGAGCTTGAGCGTTCGCTCGCCGACCTGCATCGCAAGGAAGCGGCGCTGGTGTTCACATCGGGCTTTGTGTCCAATGAAGCGGGCATTTCGACCATTGCCCGGCTGCTGCCGGACTGCATCATCTATTCGGACCAGCTCAACCACGCCTCGATGATTCAGGGTGTGCGTCAGTCCGGCATGCAGAAGGTGATCTTCCGCCACAACGACGTGGCCCATCTGCGCGAACTGCTCAGCCAGGTCGATCGCAAGCGGCCCAAGCTGATCTGCTTTGAATCCGTCTACTCGATGGATGGCGATATCGCCCCGATCAAGGAAATCTGCGATCTGGCTGAAGAGTTCGGCGCCCTGACCTATATCGACGAAGTGCACGCCGTTGGCATGTACGGCCCCCGCGGCGGCGGCATGGCCGAGCGTGATGGCCTGATGGACCGGATCGACATCATCGAAGGCACTCTGGCCAAGGGCTTTGGCACCATGGGCGGCTATATTGCCGCCAACAAGGCGATCATTGATGCGGTGCGCTCGTATGCGCCCGAGTTCATCTTCACCACCGCCCTGCCCCCAGCGCTGTGCGCTGCTGCCCGGGCGTCTATCGAGCACCTCAAGGTCAGTGGCCATGAACGCATGATGCAGCAGCGTCAGGCACGCGTGACCAAGGCCATTCTGGCCGATGCCGGCCTGCCGGTGATGGACACCGAAACCCATATCGTGCCGTTGATGGTGGGGGATGCGCGTCAGTGCAAGGCGGCCAGCGACATGCTGCTGGAAAAGCACAACATCTATATCCAGCCGATCAATTATCCCACCGTGCCCAAGGGAACCGAGCGCCTGCGGATCACCCCGACACCGCTGCATACCGATGAGATGATCTTCGAGCTGCGCCACGCGCTGGTCAGCGTCTGGACCAGCCTGGAACTGCCGCGCGAGCGGGCCGATGCCCGGATCACTGCGAGCAAGCTCACCTCAGGCGATCTGACATTGCCCACCGTCGGCGGGTAGTTTTCGGCGCGATCAGGCAGCTCAGCTGGTCAGGACGATCCGCATCAGATCGGCCGTGTTGCGGGCGCCGAGTTTTTCCATGACCCGGGCGCGGTGCACCTCAATGGTGCGCGGCGAAATCCCCAGCGCACGACCGGCTTCCTTGTTGGACTGGCCATTGGTGATCAATTGCAGCACTTCGCGTTCGCGCGGGGTGAGTTGTTGAAAGCCGCGAACCTCAACAGCGCGGCGCCCGCCCTGCATGCCGTTCAAATGCACATCCTGGCAGAGTGCCTCGCGGATGTCGGTCAGCAGATGCTCGGTATCGATGGGCTTGCTGATGACATCGGAGGCGCCGATTTTCATGGCGGTGACGGCGGCTTCAAGCTGTGGATAATCGGCCAGCATGAAAACCGGTGTTCCCGTTCCCATCGACTTGACCCGCCGCAGCAGGCTTAGCCCGCTCTCCTCGCCCAGCCTGAGATTGAGCACCACGACATCGGGTTTTCGCCGTTCAAGCCCAATCAGAAAATGGGCGGCCTCCACCGAGAAGGTGGTCTGAAACCCCTCGAGCCGGAACAGTACGCTGAGTGCCTCGCATGTGGCCGGATCGGAATCGACGATGTGCACCAGCCGATCGCGGTTGAGTGAAGACCGATAATGGATGTTGTCGCTCATCTTGCCCCCTGCCCTGGCAAACTTGCTTCAAACCGACACCGCTCCAACGATGCGTTTGCGCTGGTAGTTTGCACTAAGGGTTCCCGCTCGCCGATACGGACTATACGGACTATACGTAGGCGTTGCTACCTACTATAGGTTTATTTGCCTATTTCTGATCTGTCAATGGACTATGTTCCTACCTTGTGAGCGCGAAAAAGGCCAGCCCGGAGGCTGGCCTTATCGACTTACTTCTTGCGCAGTGCGTCGCGAATTTCGGTCAGCAGCACCTCTTCCTTGCTCGGCGCCGGCGTGGCCGCAACTGGTTCGGCAGCGGCTTCGCGCTTCATCGAGTTGATACCCTTGACCACCATGAACAGCACAAAGGCCACAATGGTGAACTTAACCACAGCGTTGATGAACAGGCCGATATTGAGCGTGGCGATACCAGCTTCCTGAGCAACCGCAAGCGATGGCACAGCAATGTTATCCGGGTTGGAGAGCACGAAGAACAGGTTCGAGAAGTCGATGCCACCCAGGATCAGACCGATCAGCGGCATGAACACGTCGTCAACCAGCGAAGACACAATGGCACCGAACGCTGCGCCAATAATCACACCGATCGCCAGATCGACCATGTTGCCCTTGATGGCAAAGTCCCGAAATTCTTTAAACATTGGTAGCCCCTTTTGTTGTGTTCCGCCTTTCCCCAGGCGGCCCGCACGACCCGCGGGTAAGTAGCATTGATGAGTGATGGGTCAAAAGCAATGACCCGCGGGTTGTTCTTGCGCAGGTTTGCGAGGGGGCAGATAGTCCGGAATATCCCCACAAAGGTCGCCTCTCGCCCATGCCGCCAAACAGCCTTGCCCCAACCACCAGCCTGAGCCAGGCAATCGACCACATTCCGCAGGGCATAGCCGTGTTTGATGCCAGCCTGCGACTGGTAACGTCCAATGCGCGGTACAATTCGCTGCTTGAAGTGCCCGAAGTCCTGCAAAAGGTCGGCACGCCGCTGTTCGATATCGCGCTCTATCTGGGGGATCGCGGGGATCTGGGCGATGGCGACGCAGCGCGTCTGGCTATAGAGCGGATCAACATGCTGACTTCTTCACCCGTCACAGTGACACAGCGGCGGGGCAATGGGGGGCAGACACTGGAGTTTCATTCCAGCCGATTACCCGATGGCGGCCTGGTCATTGCCTTTGCTGATGTCACAGCGCGGGTCAAAGCCGAGCGCGAACTGGAACGGGTCAATCTTTCGCTCGAAGCGCGTGTTGCCGAACGCACGGCAGCGCTGACGCGGGTCAATACCGAGCTTGAAAGCGCCCGCGCCAAGGCCGACGCGGCCAATCATGACAAGACGCGGTTTCTGGCTGCGGCCAGCCATGACTTGCTGCAGCCGCTCAATGCAGCGCGACTCTATACCTCGACTCTGATCGAGCGGGCCAAATCAACGGGACTGGCGGAACTGGCCAATTCGATCGAAGCGTCACTGACGGCAGTGGAAGACATCATGTCGGCGCTGCTGGACATTTCGCGCATCGATAGCGGGGCACTCAAACCCGCTCCTGTGCCGGTCGCAGCGCGCGACATGCTGAAACGGATCGAGGTGGAGTTTGGCCCCATGGCGCGCGAGCGCAATATTACGTTGCGCATCGTGCCGAGCAAAAGCTCGGTGCTGGTGGATCGCTCCCATGTGGGTCGCATCGTGCAGAATCTGGTGTCGAACGCGATCAAATACACCAATCCGGGCGGCAAGGTGCTGGTCGGGTTGCGCCGTCGCGGCAATCGCATGCGGCTTGATGTGATCGACACCGGTATCGGCTTCAACAAGGACCAGCACCGGCTGCTATTCGCCGAATTTTCGCGGCTGGAGCGGGGCGCCCGCATGGCACAGGGGCTGGGGCTGGGGCTGTCGATCGTGCAGCGTCTGGTGACCGCCCTTGGGCTGACCATGGAACTGGATAGCAGCGAGGGACGCGGATCACGGTTTTCGCTGTTCCTGCCGCTGACCCGGACAATCCGTCCGACGGCCGAGATGGGGCCTGCGCCGGCTGAAACCAATTTCGGCACGCTGGGCCTCAAAGTGCTGTGTGTGGATAATGAGCGCGCCATCATCGAGGCCATGGAAGGGCTGCTGCGCCATTGGGGATGCGATGTTCGCAGTGCGCTATCGCTCAAGCAGATCGACAAGGAACGCCTGCTTGAGGGCTGGTATCCCGATCTGGTGCTGATGGACTATCACCTCGATCAGACCTCGGGGCTCGATGCCATTGAATGGCTACGGCACAATGTGGGGGGACATTTGCCGGCGGCGCTGGTGACGGCTGACCGCAGCCCTGCGGTGCGGGCACTGGCCGAGGAGCGCAGCATTGCGGTGGTGACCAAGCCGGTCAAGCCGGCAGCGCTGCGGGCGGCAATCAGTGGGCTGGCCAATCAAAGCCGCAGTCCCGGCGGCCGAAGCAGCTAGGCAGCGGGGCTGAACAGCCCGGCCTTACGACGTTCAAGCGCCCACCAATAGATCACGCCTCGGGCGATGAACCAGCTGTGCAGCGCCAGCCACAGCCCCCAATTGCCCAGCAATGGCTGCGCCACCAGCGCCACCGCCAGGAACACCACCAGCGAGATCACCATGCCATTGCGCATGGTGGCGTTGAGCGTGGTGCCAATCAGTATGCCGTCATAGACAAAGGCGGGCATGAAGGTGACGGTGCACAGCGCGGCGATGGGCAGATAGGTCAGGGCATAGGCCTGGACTTCGGCATTGGTGGTCATCACGCCAATAATCAGCGGGCCGGAAAAATACCAGGCCAGTCCCATGGAGACGGTCAGCACCAGACCCCAGACAAAGCTCAGTCCATAGGCCTGATCAAAGGCCGGACGCCAGTTGGCGCCCACGGCCTTGCCGGTCAATTGCTCGGCGGCCTGCGCCACCCCATCAAGGAAGAACGATACGACCATGAGCAGGTTGAGCAGCACAGCATTGGCTGACAGGGCCACCTCCCCCATGCGCGCGCCCTGCGCAGCAAACCAGGCATAGGCTCCCATCAGGGCTGCCGAGCGGATCATCAGATCGCGGCTGAGCCCGAACATGCGTTGCAGCGCCGTAGTATCGAGCAGTTCGATGCGCGGTGCCCGATCAAGCAGACGGCGCAGGCCACCATAGTGGCGCACCAGCAGAATCAAGCCAAGCACGGCAGCAATAGTGCCGCCCAGCACAGTGCCCAGAGCCACCCCACGCACGCCCATGCCAAAGCCGAACACCAGTACAATGCTGGCCACAATATTGATGCCATGCAGCAGGATCTGCAGCATCATCCCGGTCGCAGCGGCGGCACGCCCATAGAACCAGCCGAGCAGGCACTGGTTGATCATCACCACCGGGGCGGCCCAGATACGAACGAAGAAATACTCGCTCAATGCAGCGCTGACGCCGGGCCCGGGCGCCAGCAACGCCTGGCTGGCCCAGTGCAGCGGCACGGCCAGCGCAATCATGCCCAGACCGATGATCACGGCCAGCACCAAGGCGCGGCTGACGTGGAGCAGGCCGTCGCGCGGATCGCGTGCCCCGACCGCCTGTGCGGTCAGACCAGCAGTGCCGATGCGCAGGAAATAGGTCATCGAAAAGATGACATCAAAGACCAGGGCGCCCAGCACCAGACCACCGAGCAGGCCGGCATCACCCAACCGGCCAATGACGGTGATATCAACAATGCCGACAAGCGGCTCGGTGATGAAGGCCACAGAGGCCGGAACGGCTATCTTCCACACATCTGCATGGCGCACGACAAAGGGGTGTTGCGGACGGGCGCCGGTGGTCATGATGGGGCTCGCAGACTCAGTGGTCGGTGATCAGGGAGATCACCACATCTGCACGGTCCTGCGACAGACAGACAAGATCATAATTGGGCAGGTCGTTACGCTCGATATGGGCGCGGTTGCGCTCTTCGCTGAACAGGCCTTCCTCGCCATGCCGCTTGAGCAGTCTGGCTTGCACCAGATCACGCGGCACATCAATGAAGACGGCGTAGTCCAGTAAGGGCCGGGCGCCGGCAAACGGACCTTCGCTGAGCAGCAGATAGTTGCCCTCCACAATCAGCACGCGAACTTCGGGCGCAACGGTGAAGGCTTTTTCGACGACATCTTCGATCTTGCGGGAGTAGCCGGGGCCACTGACTTCCTGCTTTGCCGATTTGAGGTGGTGCAGGAAGCTGACGAACTCGGCGCCTTCGAAGGTATGCGGCGCCCCCTTGTAGTCGGTTTGCCCCATGGCCTCGAGCTTGGCGTGCTTCATGTGGAAGCCATCCATGGGGATCAATTGGGCGCTACCGGGATGGGTGGCATTGAGCATGGTCACCAGTTCAGCGGCGAGCGTGGACTTGCCGGTGCCCGGACCACCAGCGATGCCAATCGCAATGCGGGCGTGAGCCTTGGATTCCATTTCGAGGATATGGGGCACCAGACGCGACAGGGCTTGCTGCGGGGTGAGGTTGAGGTGCTCGGGTGCCATCAGCCTTTCCTCGTCAGTCGGATCAGCAGCCAGATGGGCACAACCAGAGCGGCGCCGGTGAGGATATAGCCGCCCAGGCTGCGGAACACACCAGCACCATCGCGCAGGGCTTCGCGGAACAGCTCGATTGTGCCGCGCACGATCTGCTGGGCATCGACACCAAAGACCGACATGAGAAAACCAACCAGCAGCGAGAGCAGAACGAGCCGGACAATCACCTTGCCCGGCCGGTCCCCGAGCAGGCGTTCGAACCTTGTGGGTCGATCATACTCGCTGCGTGATGGATCACTCATAATTGCTCCGGCTGTCTATTGTGCGTTGAGTGACCATATAGTGAGTTTTGTGATTTGCAGAAGCCTTCCGCGCTTCTGGCGGAGCTTCGATTTGGCTGAACTGCCTGCCATCATCGCCGACTGGTTTGCCACCAAGGGCTGGGCACCACGGCAGCATCAGCTTGATGTTCTGGGAAGCTGGCAGGCAGGCGCCTCGGCGCTGCTGATTGCGCCCACCGGCGCGGGCAAGACACTGGCGGGTTTTCTGCCCAGCCTGACCGATCTGGTCCAGAGCGATCATGACGGGTTGCACACGCTCTATATCTCCCCGCTCAAGGCGCTGGCGGTGGATGTGCAGCGAAATCTGACCGGCCCGATCGACGAGATGGGTCTCAAGATCAAGGTCGAGACCCGCACCGGGGATACACCGGCCAGCAAGCGGGCCCGGCAAAGGGCAAAGCCGCCGCATATCCTGCTAACCACCCCGGAACAGCTGTGCCTGTTGATCAGCCACCCGCATGCCGAGCTGTTCTTCAGTTCGCTCAAGCGCATTGTGCTCGACGAGCTGCACGCCCTGGTGACCTCCAAACGCGGCGAATTGCTGTCGCTGGCGCTAGCGCGCATTGCCACGCTAGCACCCGATCTGCAGATCACCGCACTCAGCGCCACGGTGGCGCGACCAGACCTGTTGCGGGACTGGATCGCGCAGCCGGTTTCGGGCAAGCCAACCCATTTGCTGGAAGCTTCGGGTGGCGCGCCGCCCGTGCTCAAAATCCTCGAAACCGAACAGCGCCTGCCCTGGGCAGGGCATTCGGCGAACTACGCCCACGCCGAACTCTATCAAACGATCAAGCGGCATCGCACCACGCTGTTGTTCGTCAATACGCGCAGTCAGGCCGAACTGCTGTTTCAGGGGCTGTGGGCGGTCAATGAGGAATTACTGCCCATTGCGCTCCATCACGGCTCATTATCGGTTGAGCAACGCCGCAAGGTCGAGACCGCCATGGTTGCGGGCACGCTCAAGGCGGTGGTGTGCACCTCCACCCTTGATCTGGGCATTGACTGGGGTGATGTCGATCTGGTGGTGCAGGTGGGGGCGCCAAAGGGCAGCTCGCGCATGCTGCAGCGCATTGGCCGCGCCAACCACCGGCTGGACGAGCCATCCAAAGCCATGCTGGTGCCGTCCAACCGCTTTGAGGTGCTCGAATGCGAGGCGGCGCTGGAGGCCGTGGCCGAGCGCCATCAGGACAGCGAAGACCCGGTCAATGGCGGCTATGACGTGTTGGCGCAGCATATTCTTGGTATGGCCTGTGCAGCGCCGTTTGCGGCAGACGATCTTTATGCCGAAATACAGCTCGCCTGGCCCTATCGTGATCTGGAACGCAGCCAGTTCGACCGCGTGCTCGAATTCGTGGCCACGGGTGGTTATGCGCTCAAGGCCTATGAGCGTTATGCCCGCCTCAAGATGACTGAAAACGGCAGCTGGCGCGTGGCCAATCCGCAGGTGGCCCAGCAATATCGACTCAATATAGGCACCATTATCGAAGAGCCGATGGTGCGGGTGCGACTGGTGCGGTCGCGTGGCTTCAAGAAAGGCCAGTCCAAGAGCCCCATCGGGGCGGGCGGGCGCGTGCTGGGTGAGATGGAAGAGTATTTCTTCGGCACGCTGCTGGTGGGCGACACCTTCATGTTTGGCGGCGAGATCGTGGCCTTTGAGGGCATGCGCGACAATGAGGCTTTTGTGTCGCGGGCGCAGGCGGCCAATCCCAAGATACCATCCTATATGGGCGGCAAGTTTCCGCTCACGACCTATCTGGCCGACCGGGTACGGCGGATCATGGATACGCCGGCAGACTGGGCCAAGCTGCCCGAGCAGGTGCGCGACTGGCTGGCTTTGCAGCGCGACGTGTCGGTGATGCCCAAGCGCGACAGCCTGCTGGTCGAGACCTTTCCGCGTGGGGCACAGAACTATCTGGTGTGCTACCCGTTTGAGGGTCGGCTGGCGCACCAGACGCTGGGCATGTTGCTGACGCGGCGGCTGGAACGATCACGGGCGCGGCCGCTGGGCTTTGTCGCCAGTGAATATGCGCTGGCGATCTGGGGACTGGGCGATCTGTCAGCTTTGATCCGTACCGAGCGGCTATCGCTGGACGAGTTATTCTCCGAGGACATGCTGGGCGATGATCTGGAAGCCTGGCTGGATGAATCGGCACTGATGAAACGCACCTTCCGCAATTGCGCGATCATTGCCGGGTTGATCGAACGTCGACATCCGGGCCGCGAGAAAAGTGGCCGGCAGATCACCATGAGCTCGGACCTGATCTATGACGTGCTCTATCAGCACGAGCCCGATCACATATTGATCCAGGCCACCCGTCGTGACGCGGCGCGGGGCCTGCTCGATATTGAGCGGCTGGGCGACATGCTGGCGCGCATTCGCGGCCATATCGTGCACAAGCCGCTGAACCGGATTTCACCACTTGCGGTACCGGTGATGCTCGATATCGGCAAGGAGCCGATTTTCGGCGAGGGGCGCGAATCGGCTATGGCTGATGCCGCAGATGAACTGATGCGTGAGGCGCTTGGGCAATCTTGAGCCAGGTCCAATATCAAGCCGAGATGACGGAGACACCGGTCTTGCGCTTTGCCGGCCATAATTTTGAACCCCTGCCTTCCGGCGCGCTGTACTGGCATAGCCGGCAGACGTTGCTGGTTGCCGATCTGCATCTGGAGAAGATGAGCAGCTTTGCCAGACGCGGGCAGATGCTGCCGCCTTATGATACCGGCATGACGCTTTCTCGGTTGGAGGCCGATCTGCGACGTACCGGCGCGCAGCGTCTGGTCTCGCTGGGTGACAGCTTCCATCGCGATGAGGGCACCACCACGCTCAGCGAGACGGACCGCGCACGGTTGGACCGGTTGACGGGGCTGGCGGAATGGCTCTGGCTGGCAGGCAATCACGATCCGCGCCCGCACGTACTGGGCGGACAGTGTCGAAACGAGGTTACGCTGGACGGGCTGGTTCTCACACACGAGCCGCGCCGAGGCACCGTTGGATTGATGGCGGGACATTTGCACCCGGCAGCCCATATCCAGATCGAAGGGCGCTCAACGCGTCGTCCGTGCTTCGTGCATGACAATCGGCTGATGATCCTGCCCGCCTATGGCGCCTCGACGGGGTCGATCAATATTCTTTCGGCAGCCTTTAACGGTCTGTTTTATCTGCCGGGGCTGGAAGTGACCATGCTGGGCAAGGATCGCACCTATCCGGTCAGTCCCAAGCGGCTGGTCCGCAACTGATCAGCGCTTGAACAGCACGCCACCAAGCCAGCCGGTAAACAAGGCCAGAATGACGCAGACCAGACCATAGAGCAGCGGCTGCTGCACGGCAGACAGGGCGATAAAGCGTTCAAAGCCAATCTTCCGCACCGAAAAACCCTCGGACTTCCGGGCGATGATTTCGCCCTGCTTGAAGACGTAGGTCAGCGCGATATAGGGCCCTGGCGGCGCATTGCTGGGCAGCGTCAGCCGGGCCGAATAGAAATTGTCGGACAGGAAATTGACGCCATTTTCCTGAATGCCGAACAGCCCCTCCTCGCGCATCAGCCGAACCAGTTGGGGGCTGAAAACAGCAGTTTTCCACCAGTCGGCCGTACTCGTGGCCAGGGTCAGGGCCTCGGGCAGGATGGCGTTGGCCGTCAGGGTGGTGACGTCGGTAATGTCCGTCAGCTTGTCGCTGGAGAGCACATGGAAGTAGCTGGGGAAGTTGTCGAATTCGACCTGATCGGTGTTCAACCAGATACCGAAATTGTGGGTTTTTTCGCGCGCGACACGGTTCTGTGTCGGCCCCAGCACCACGACCACAACGTGGAAGGGGCCGGTGACAAACTTCTGATCGGAACCAGCATCGGGCGCAATGGTGCCGAAGAAGGTCATCCTCTCGCCATCAAAGCTGGAGGTGATCTCGACGCTATCATTGGAGAGCTGGGAAACGAGGCGTTCGGCATGCGCTGAGGAGATCAGCAGCGCTGTCAGGATCACGATGACAAGAAACCGGATCATTGGCTACCTCCGACCACCGCCATGCTGAACACGTCAGCTGGGGTGAGGATCAGCGAAACACCAAAGCGGATCGCCACGGCCAGAACGAGCAGCGCCAGCAGGCCGCGCAATTGCTCGCCTCGCAGATACTTGCCGGCCGATGCGCCGAACTGGGCGCCGGCGGTGCCGCCCACCATCAGGCAGAAGGCGAGCAGAATATCGACGCTCTGACTCTGCACGGCATGCAGGATGGTGGTCGCGGCCATCATGGCAACCACCTGCGCCAGCGAAGTGCCGATGACAATGCTACCGGGCACACGCAGCAGATAGACCAACGCGGGCACCATGATGAAGCCACCGCCAATGCCCAACAGCGAGCCAACGAAGCCGATAAACAGCCCAATCAGCAGGACAGGCAGCACACTGATATAAAGACGCGACTTCTTGAAGCGCACGCGTAGCGGCAGACCGTGAATCCAGTTGTGCTGATTGGGCAGGCGTTCGCGCACCACCACGCCCTTGCGTGACTTGAGCAGCGAGCGCGCCGACTCCACCAGCATCAGCGTACCGACCGAACCGAGCAGCACCAGAAAGCCAACGGAAATGACCACATCGAGCTGACCGGCATCGCGCAGCATGTCAAACGCAGCCACGCCACCAATGGCACCCATAATGCCGGAAATAATCAGATACAGAGCGAGATGAAGGTCTATGCCGCCGCGTCGATAGTGTCCGAGGGCGCCAGAAGTCGATGCCGCGACGACCTGGCCGGTTACCGAAGCAACAGCGACAGGTGCGGGAACACCAGAGAAAATCAGCAAGGGAGTCAGCAGGAAACCACCGCCGACCCCAAACAGGCCCGACAGGAATCCGACTGCCCCTCCGATCCCCACGAGAAAGAAGAGGTTCACGGAAAGTTCGGCGATCGGCAGATAGATCTGCAAGACCCTGGTTCCGTTCGAAACAACTACATCGCAACGACCCTACAGGATCGTCCGTCAACAATAAGTCAAAGGCTCCCACCTTTTACAGGCAGGAGCCCCACTATTTTTTGCGCTGTATGGCGCATAAGGCACACAGTCAGAATACGCTTTGATGTCAGACCGGCTGACTGCCCAGAACGGCGAGCAGACGCGGGTTGATCACGCCGGTTTCACTCATGCCGGTGCCCCGCTCGAATGTGCGAATGGCTTCGGCAGTCTTGGGACCAACCAGACCGTCAGGGGTGCCGATGTCAAAGCCCAACTTCGCCAGCGCCATCTGCACCTTGGTGATCACTTCACGCGAGGTGATGGGTTCGCCGGCCACGAACTTGTCGGACCACGTCCCGATGGGCGCAAAATTGGCAGCCAGGTTGATCGGTGCTGACTTCCAGGCAGCCACCTCGGCCCCGACGCGGCTGACGGCTTCTGCGCTGAGCGACTTGGCGATATCTTCGCGTGCCTTGGCAGCGTCGGCGTCGCCCCCAAGGGCAGCCAGGGAGAACCATTTATAGGACTGCTCGAAATCCTGGGTAACGCCAAGACCGCGGGCATAGAGCATGCCCAGATTGAACTGACTGTCGGTCATGCCGCGTGCGGCCGCCTGAGCGAACCATTCGGCTGCAGTTTCAAAGGCCTGCTCGCCCATCTGCCCGCTGGCATAGAGTGCCGCCAGATTATGCATGGCCATGCGGTTGTCGGCATCGGCAGCGCGCTGATACCAGAGCTTGGCCAGTTCGAGATCTTTATCAACGCCGGTACCGGTCTCATAGAGATTGCCCAGGCGATACTGCGCGGGCACGAAACCCTGCGCTGCCGAGCGTTCATACCAGACGGCGGCTTCTTCATAGCTCTGATCGACAGCGCGACCTTCGCTAAAGATGGCAGCCACTTCGAACTGAGCCTTGGCGTCGCCATCGGCAGCGGCCTGACGCAGTTCAACTGGTCCGACGGATTCGGTCGGCAGATCAAAGGTCTCGGGAATGGTAATCTTGCCACCAATGCTGCCCGTAGTGGCGGGCACGTCACCCATGGCGCCGTTCGGGGCAAAGGTCGCGCCGTTGCCACCGGTACTGGCCAGCAGCGATGGCGGCATTGGCGTGGTGGCCACATTGGAGCGGCTGAAGCTGGACACGTTGGGGTTGATCGAGGCCGTCGCGGTATCATCGACCATATCGATGACGCGCGGCTCGGGCCGGACCAGCGATACGTCCTGCGATGCGGTTGGCTCACCAGCAGGCGCGGCAGGGGCCGCGGCGGGTGCGGGCTCTTCGACGGCTGGCTGTTGTGGCTGTGCAGGCGCCATGCGCTGCATGACCAGATTGAGGGCCAGCATGGAGACAGCCACCAGCGTAGCGGCCAGTAGCAGCGGCCTGCGGTGGCGCACCAGGAAATTGGGCTGCGTGTCTGTGTCGGGCTCGGCAGTCACGCCGGCCGAGGTGACGGCATCAACTGGGGGAGCCTTGGGCTCGGACTTGCCCAGACGGATCCGGCGCTTGGGTTTTTCGACCTTGGCTGGTTTCTCCGCCTTGGCAGGCTTTTCGACTTTGACTGGCTTTTCCGGGGTCGGCTTGACGTCCGGCTCGCGCAAGAGGGGCGCTGGCTCGGAGGCCTTGTCGGGCATGAAGCGCGACAGGGCGCGGCTGATGACTGAGCCGCCGGCAACTTCAGGGACCGCAGTTTCGGCACGCGCACGCTGGGCGCGACGGGCGGCGGCCACGAAGGTGCTGGTACTGTTCTGGCTAGCCTGAGCTTCAGCGGGCGATACCGCAGGCGCAGACGACTTGAAGGATTCAGCGCCCGACGGGGAAAAGCTGGACTGCGGGCGCGGTGGACGCTCCACGCTGCCTGGATCAAAGGCGGGGCGGTCTACTGGCGTGGTTGCGGCTGGCTTTTCGACAGACGCAGCTGGGGCTTCTGGTCTTGCTGTCTGGGGCGGCGCCTCGGGCTCGTGTGCCATTGGCGGCGGCTGGGTAGCGCCAACTTTGGCAGCCAGAGCCGAGCGGACAGGGCCGGCATTCTTGAAGCCGGGATCAACCAGTGGTGCGTCATCGCCCGGATTGGCGGGCATGGCATCATCGTCGTCGTCAGACGGCGCGGTGCCCAGAGCAGACAGCATGGCTTCGAGCCGCTCGGCGCGGCTTTCTCCGGGCGCTTCAGTGGGCGGTGTGGTCAGACCAAAACCAGTCGAAGATCTGGTGGCTGGCTGGGCGGGTTGAATTTCAGCCGCAGTGGGCGCAGTCGGGGCGGATGCAGCGGATGCAGCCGCACGATTGGTGAGCACCGCTTCGAGCCGCGTCAGGCGCTCGGCGGTATCCTTGCCAGCTGTGTTGAACAGCGCCGTCATGCGCTCTTCTAGAGCATTCATGCCGTCGGGGCTCATCCCGGCAGCAGCCGGGGTCGATTTGGCGACGGCCTGCGAGGTGCGTTCAGCAACCAGTTCGGCCAGGGTTTCGTAATCGGGGGGTTGCCGGCGCTCTTGATCATGCCGGCCAGGCGGTCTTCAATGCTCTTGAGGCTGTCCGGACCGAACATGGCGACTGGTGCGGGTGCCTTGCGGGTTAGGGCATCGCTGGTGCGCTCGGCAACCAGTGTTGCAACGGCCTCGATATCGGCGGCATCGCTGGAGTCCGAATAGAGCTTGGCCAGGCCATTGAGCTGGGCGCCGGTTTCATCCATGCGCTGCATCAGCAGCTTGAGCTGGCTTTCAACATTGGCGCTGTCTGCGGCCGGCTGGATGCGCTCAGAGAGGGCGCCAATCTGGCTTTCAATTCGGTCAAAGCGCGGCTCCATGCCCGAAAGCACAGCTTCGCGAAGGGCCGATACATCCTGCTTGAGACCAGCAACGTCGCCATTGGCGACCTCGAAATCGCCAATACGGGCGGCCAGGGCATCAACCTTGCTGATCAGCGCGCCAGGGGCCGCATCGCCATTGTGCATGGCCTGGGTAAAGGCGGCCATCTCGGCTGTCAGTCGTTCGAAGTCGCCTGAGGGCAGACCGATGTTCTTGTCGATGGAATCAATGCGGTCATAGACATTGCGCACGCTGGCTTCGATGGCCTGCATGGTGGGGACAAGGCTTGCGGCGCCTTCCGTCTGCGGTGCAGCGGCGATCCGATCCTCGCGGACGATCTCGCGCTCCATTTGCTGGGCCTGCAGTTCGGCAAGCTTGCCCACTGTGCTGGACACGTCGTCAAGGCGCTTGTTGATGGCGGTCAGGTCCACCTTGGGACCCTGCTCGATCAACTGGGCCAGTGCGCCGATCTGGGATTCGAGGCGCTTGACCTGACCAGTTTCACCGACGGCACCGGCAAGCAGTTCCACGACATGGGTAAGCTGCTCAACCTGGCTGGCAACTTCGTGCACGCTGCCATGGTTGTTACGCTGCGATTTCAGTTCGGTTTCAAGCCGACCAAGGCGACCCGAGAGGCCACCGACCAAGGAATTGAGTTCACGGAATTCAGGGGTATCGACAACACGACGCCCCAACCCGGCCGCGGTGCCCGACATCTGTCGGCCGCGAATTTCGGCGATGGCGCTGGCCAGCGCGTCGTCTTCATCATCGTGATGGGCGGCTTCATCGCGTTCGCTGAAACGATCAACGGCACGCTTGACGGTGCGCAGAGCCTCGCGACGGCGGACGGCAGGTTCGGGGCCGATCACCTGATCGCGCAGGTTGCGGACGCGCTGGGTCAGCCCCGTCAGGGCGGGCTCGGGCTCTTCGACCTGGGCGTAGCGCCCCTCAACCTGATCAAGCAGGGCTACCAGTTCACCACGCAAGGCCTGCCACTCGCCCGGCTGCGGTTCACGAGCCGGGTCGGTCATATCCTGAAAAGAGTGCGCGCGGGCCATAAACGATACCTGTCATGAAAAGACGGTCCCCCCCGCGATTCAACACGAAGGTATGACGCTCACTCTTGGGATTTTATGGTAAAGAACCCGTTAAGCATTGCCGCATAAAGCCAGTGCCGGACCCCTAGAGAGCTGATTTTCTAGTGGTTTACGACTACAGGGTGACGATACACCCCTATTGTCCACGCGCTGGGAGGCCCACGCCAATATGACACGCCGCCGTATCATCATCGTTGACGACCATCCGCTGTTCCGCGCTGCCTTGCGCCAAACCCTTTCTGGTGGCGATGCAACCGTGACGGTCGAAGAGGCAGGTGATCTGGCTGGCTTGAGCTCTGCGCTCGACGCTGATCGCGATTGCGATCTGGTGCTACTGGACCTCAACATGCCCGGCGTGCGGGGGTTTTCGGGGCTCTTGCTGCTGCGGGCGCAATATCCCGATATTCCCGTGATGATCATTTCTGCGGTCGAGGACAGCACGGTTGTGCGCCGCGCGTTCGAGTTGGGAGCTGCGGGCTATCTGCACAAATCTGTGGGGCCAACAGAAATCCGTCGCGCCATCGAAACCGTGCTCTCGGGCGAAGTGTTCGTGCCCGAAGGGACGACGCTGAGCGGCGATGATGATCACACGGCCCTGATGCGCCGCCTGTCAACGCTCACGCCGCAGCAGGTCCGCGTGCTGATGATGCTCAGTGACGGGCTGATGAACAAGCAAATCGCCTATGAGCTGACCATCTCGGAAGCCACGGTCAAGGCGCATGTCTCTGCCATTCTGCAAAAGCTGGACGTCGATAGCCGCACCCAGGCGGTGATCGCGGCGGCGCGGATTGAGGATGGCCAGTTCGAGGCGTTGTTTTCCACGGGCCCCGAAAAAGTCTAAAGGCGTCCCTTGCCCTGCGCCCAGTCTGCAGATCTGCTCCCGACCAGCTGGGCGATATTGGTCTTGCCCTGCGCCCGAACGGCGGCAACAAGACCACGCTTGATGGTGTCGAGCAGTTCAAGACCGCCAAACACCAGCGCGGAGTAGAGCTGAACGGCGTTGGCACCTGCCTCGAACTTGGCCAGGGCCGATTGCGGCGAGTGGATCCCCCCCACCCCGACAATGGGCAGATCGCCAACGCGCTGTCGCATCTGGGCAAGCTTCCGGGTCGACAGATCAAACAGCGGCTTGCCCGAGAGCCCACCAGTTTCCTCGGCATTTGCCAGCCCGGCCACCGCATCGCGGGTGATGGTGGTGTTGGAGATGATCAGCCCGTCCAGGTCGGTGGCCAGAACGACCCTAGCGATGGAATCCAGCGCCGCCTCATCGAGATCGGGGGCAATTTTGAGGAAGACCGGCACCCGTGTCCTGGCCTTGGCCCGGGCTGAAAGAATTTCACCCAGCAGGCGCTGCAGGGCTTCGTCAGCCTGCAGATTACGCAGGCCAGGGGTGTTCGGGGAGGAGATATTGGCGGTCAGGTAATCGGCAATGTCCGCGAACTTCCGCACTCCGAGCACATAATCGGCGACGAAGTCGTCACTATCCTTGTTGGCACCGATATTAACGCCCAAGGCGGCGGGAACACGCAGCCCCTTGAGCCGGGCGAAGGCGGCTTCATGGCCCTCATTGTTGAACCCCATGCGGTTGATAACGCCATCAGCATCGGACACGCGGAACAGGCGCGGCTTGGGATTCCCCGTCTGGGGGCGCGGCGTGACCGTGCCGATCTCGACCATGCCGAAGCCCATCTGGGCCAAGGGGCGCGGCACTTCGGCATTCTTGTCAAAGCCAGCCGCCATGCCGACAGGGTTCTGCAAATCAAGACCGCACAGAGTGGTGCGCAATTCGGCGCTATCGGGGTGGACCTGATCGGGTGCCAAACCGAGCCGAAGCGCGGTAATCGTCGCCAGGTGCGCGGTTTCGGCGTCCATCTTGAGCAGGGTCTGCTTGGTCAGGCCAGAAACGGCGGGCACACGTAATAGCGGCGCAAGCGCGGAAAAAATCATTTTACCGCCTCCGGCAGTTCGCAGCTACCGTCGGCCGTCACACTGAGCGGCGCCTCCCAGGCAATGTTGGCGATGGGCAATGGCCCGCCATAGAGGTGGGGAAACAGCGCGCCGCCGCGCGACGGCTCCCACACCAGATCATCACCCAAATCGGCGCTGCGTACCGCCAGCAGGACGAGGCCAGACTGGCCAGCGAAGTGCAGGCGCAGGGTTTCCGCCAGCTGCGCGGCAGTGGAAAAATGGATGTAGCCATCCTTGGCATCGATCGGCATGCCGGCAAAAGACGCCGCTTTGCGTGCCGGGGCGAAACCAATTTCGGTGGCGATCTTATAGACGAATTCCGGGGTGCTCATGAGCGCGAACCTAATGGGGAGCGCAGACGGCGGCAAGCGCTGGATGGATGCTCTTTACAGGGGATGGGGAGCGGCATATATCTAGGACTTAATTCCACATATAAGACATGTTTCCTCTTCAGGCCTCTCGCCATGCTGTCACATAGAGCCATCTGGGATGGAATAGATGCCCTGGCGCGACGCCATGGTCATTCCGTCTCGGCCCTTGCCAAGCTGGCCGGTCTGGATGCCACGGCATTCAATGTATCCAAGCGGGTCAGCAAGGATGGGCGCGAACGCTGGCCATCGACCGAGAGCATTTCCAAGATCCTGGAAGCGACCGGGGAAAGTTTCGACACGTTCCTGTCGGGCGCCGGGGCCTTCATGCAGCTCAACGACAATGTCCCCAACCGCACGGTGCCCCTGTTGGGGCTGGCACAGGCAGGCAGTGGCGGCTTTTTTGACAGTGCGGGCTTCCCTGCCGGGCAAGGCTGGGACGAGATTTCGCTGCCTACACCTCAGGAGGGCGGCATCTACGCGCTCGAGGTGCATGGCGATTCCATGGAGCCGCTCTATCGCGAAGGCGACCGCATTGTCGTTTCCCCCACCGAGCAGGTACGGCGCGGCGACCGGGTGGTGGTCAAGACCCGCGATGGCGAAGTGATGGCCAAGATCCTGGCCCGACAGACCGGGCGCCAGATCGAACTGCACTCGCTCAATCCGGCCTATGAGCCCCGCATCTTCGACTTGGTCGAGGTCGAGTGGATCGCGCGGATCATCTGGGCCAGCCAATGATCATCACGGCGGCGACCGCGAGTGATGGTGCAGATTGGGCAGCGTTGCGCCAGGCGCTGTGGCCGCGCCATGGGCTCGACACTCATGCTGCAGCCATTGCCCAGATACTGGCGGCGCCAAAGGATCTGGCAAACTTCGTTGCACGAACGGCAGATGGCTCGGCAGTGGGGATAGCTGAGGCTGCGCTTCGGCATGACTATGTCAATGGTTGCCAGACGAGCCCGGTTGCGTTTCTCGAAGGCATCTATGTCGTGCCCGAGCATCGGCGCAATGGCGTTGCCAGCATGCTGGTGGACGCCGTCGAGGATTGGGCCAGGCGGCTGGGGTGCAGCGAATTTGCATCGGATGCCGCGATAGACAATACCGAAAGCCATCGCATGCACGCCGCTTTGGGGTTCGAAGAGACACAGCGCGTCGTCTATTTCCGCAAGGCGCTCTCCAATGACCCCGCCGACCATTGATCCCAAACGCGCCGACAAGGTCGCGCGGTGCTTTGATGGTTTGGGCCGACTGCTGCGCTGGCCATCCAAGCGGGCCGAACAGTTGCTGGTATTGGGGGTGGTCTGGTCATACCTGCCGGAAGATCGGCAGATGACCGAAACCGAAGTCAGCTCGATGCTGCGCGACGGACGCGACTGCGAGGACTTCGCCCTGTTGCCTCGTGAGCTGTGCGATCTGGATCTGCTCCGCCGCACGCCCGATTGCCGGGTCTGCCGGCACATCGCGCATGTACCAGGCGACGTGGCAGCGCGGCTGGCCGACACGGGGCACAACCCCTCCTGATCATCGTGCAGCCGACCTAACGACACCCTGCCCTGTCGAACATGTCGGCGACAATGATGAGCGTAGCTGGCGTATTGCTCCATCTCGCACTATCCGGTGCCGCTGCGTGCAATGCCTCAAGAACGCTGTGCTTGGTGAGGCTGATATCGGTGTTGCACCTGACTGGGGAGATCCCGCGCGCCTCGGCCTGCTGCAACAGAGCCCTGGTGGTCTCACCCAGAGCCGCCAGATAGGCAGTCACAGCCATACGAGCGCCGCGATCGCCGTCAGCGCGTTCGGCGAGCTCAAATACCTGCGCAATCGAGATCATTCCTGTGTCGGTGCTGCCCGCTGTCTGGGCGACCGCAAGCGTTGGCGTCAGGGAGAGCAGCGCTGCGAACAGCACGGGCTTGAGTGCAGGTGACATTGCATGGCCTTATCGTTCTATGATGGTTCCGTATTCTTTTGCGATGTTTTATTATTGTCAAACAATAATTATTGGGCTACACCTATATCATCGAATGGAGACCGATGATGATCGACACACGCGTGAACCCGCTGCAGAGCGATATCGCCAATTTCAGAATACCAGTCGCTTCGCGCACCGCGTTGACCTTCAACACGCTGGCGCTATGCGTGATCGCTGCAGCGGCGCTGCTGCCCGTTGCGCTGGTGCTTTACTGGGGCCTGGTGGACCGCCAGGACATACTGGCCATGACCGGGATAAGTAGCGACGCTCTGGGTGTCGTGACGCCGGTCAGGCGCCTGCTGGCCGCCGGGATCGGCATAGTGGGCGTTGCGCCCCTGATATGGGGGCTCGTGCGCCTGCGGCGCTGCTTTTCCGAGTTTGCCCAGGGGCGACCATTTTCGGCGCGCGGGATTGGCGGATTGCGGGATTTTGCAGCCGGCATCGGCCTGGGCATCATCACCAAGGCGTTGAGTTTCAGCGCACTGACGGTATTGCTGAGCTGGCATGCGCCGGCGGGCATGCGGCAGCTGTCTGTGCAGATCAGTAGCGACATGTTGCTGATGACGCTGTTTGCCGCGACTATCGCCGCCTTGGCATGGGCAATGGAAAAAGCCGTAATCCTCGCTGAAGAAAACAGTCAGTTCGTCTGAGGCTCATGAGTATCAAAATCAATCTCGCCGTCATGCTCGCCCTGCGCAACGTCAAGTCCAAGGATCTGGCCGAGCATATCGGAATTACCGAGGCCAATCTGTCACTGCTCAAACAGGGCAAGGTAAAGGGCATAAGGTTCGAGACGCTCGATGCCATTTGCGATTACCTAGACTGTCAGCCCGCCGACATTCTCGAATACGTTCCAGCAACGGTCGCCGCTGACTGACCAGTCGCGGCACTTGGCAGCGTCAACACTCCATCTTTTTCATTGAGGTCAACCAGATGCGGTTGCAGCCTACCTTTCCGCTCGCCCTGTTTCTTGCCTGTCTGCAGGCACTGCCAAGCTCCGCAGCGCCCGATGTCCACACGCTTTCCCGGGCGGATGGCAGCCTTATCCACTACACGCTGGATCGCCCGCCAGCACATGCCGGGGGCTTGATCTTGATCAGCCAGGGCTCGGGCTGTGCGCCCGGCGCCAATAATGCGTCTCTGGCAACCGTTCGTGCAGCATTTCCCAATTATGCCGCACTGATTGTCGAGAAAATCGGGATCGCACCGGATAGCGCGATAGTGGACGGTTACGCCGACTGCCCCCAGGAGTTTGTAACGCAGTATACGCTTTCGCAGCGCGTCGACGATTACCGAGCAGTTCTCGACCATCTGCGCAGTCAGTCAAACATGCCCGCGGCAGATCTGGTGCTGTTTGGTGGTTCGGAGGGTGGCTTGGCTGTCGCAATGCTGGCAGCACAGTTGCAGCCGCGGGCGACAATCATGCTGTCATCATCCTCAGGCACGACATTTGCCGAAACGGTACGGCGCACAGTACCACCGGAGGGGCATGCGACCATTGATGCCGGCTTTGCCGCGGCCCGTGCCAATCCTGACAGCGACGAGCTGTTTGCTGGTTCAACGTATCGGTTCTGGGCCGATATTCTGGATGTCAAAGCCGTCGACTACATGCTGGCAGGCAGCAGTCCAATCCTGCTGATCCAAGGCGGCCTCGATACCTCCAGCCCTTTGGCATCGGCCCGGCTTGCCGCCGATGCCTTTGCCGCCGAAGGCCGCTGCACACTGACCTATTGGGAATTCCCGAGCCTGGACCATGGCATGAAGATGCCCGATGGCCGTTCGCGAATGGCGGAAATCGCGGCTTTGGCCGCCCAGTGGGTGGAAGCACCATCGCCAGCCTGCTGAAAACAAGAAACGCGCGCACGGAGTTGTCCTCCATGCGCGCGTCAGACCGTTATTTGGACAGCATTTTTCCGGCTAGCGCGTCGGCAATGAGCCTTCGGGTATTGTCGATACCATAAAGCGCGGCAAAGGAGCCGAAGCGGGGGCCGCGTTCCTGCCCGATCAGCACCTGATAAAGCATCTGGAAGAAGTCGCCAGACACGCCTGGACCGCCATTGGGGCCCTTTCGCGTATGATCCTGATAACGCTCGATGCCGCGTGCGACATCCAGCGCCGCATTCTGAATCGCTTCGTTATCTGCATCAGCGGGCAAATCTGCAAACGACGCGGACAGGGCTTCAAGGGCCGCCCGCTCGACGTCATCGGGCGCGCGATAGCTCTTCTCGACGAAATCGCGGAAATAGCGCATGGCATAACCAACCAGGGCGTCGAGATGCGGATGCGTCTGCGGCGATATCCCCGGAGCGTAAGCGGAGATATAGCCCCACATGACTTCGGGCGTTTCCGGGTTGGAAGCCGTCGCCAGGTTGAGCAGCAGCGCAAAAGTGACCGGCATGTCGATCTTGGGCACATTGCCCGAGTGGACATGGAAGGCCGGATTTTCCATCCGTGCCGTGGCGTCCTGCTTCTGAAAAGACGCGACATGAGCGGCATATTCGTCCACCGCCCGTGGGATGACGTCGAAATGCAGACGCTTGGCCGTGCGGGGCTTCTGGAACATATAGAGCCCCAGGCTCTCATTGCCGGCATAGGTCAGCCATTCGTCAATGGTCAGGCCGTTACCCTTGGACTTGGAGATCTTCTGACCTTCGGAATCCAGGAACAGTTCATAGACGTAATGCTCGGGGGCTTTGCCGCCCAGAATGGTGCAGATCTTGTCGTAGATCGGCGCATTGGTCTGGTGGTCCTTGCCGAACATCTCAAAGTCAACGCCCAGAGCGGCCCAGCGCATGCCAAAGTCGGGCTTCCACTGCATTTTGACGTGGCCGCCAGTGACAGGCAGCGTGGTGTCCGTGCCGTCTTCATCAGCAAAGGTTATCGTGCCGTCCGTGGCGTTGACTTCCTTCATTGGCACATAGAGTACGCGCCCCGAGATCGGGGAGATCGGCAGGAAGGGGCTGTAGGTAGCCTGGCGCTCCGCCCCCAAAGTGGGCAGCATCACCTTCATGATGTCGTCATAGCGCTCGGCGGCCAGGCGCAGCACGGCGTCGAACTTGCCAGACTTGTAATAGTCGGTGGCGCTGATGAATTCGTAGTTGAAGCCGAACGTGTCCAGGAAGCGGCGCAGCATGGCGTTATTGTGGTCGCCGAAGCTGGCAAACTCATTGGTCCAGGGATCGGGCACAGCGCTAAGGGGCTTCTGCAGATGGGGCTCCATAGCCTCCCTTGACGGCACATTTTCAGGGATCTTGCGCATCCCATCCATGTCGTCGGAGAAACAGATCAGCCGGGTCGGAATCTGGTCGCGTGTGAGCAGCCGAAAGGCCGTCCGTACCATGGTGGTGCGGGCCACTTCGCCGAAGGTGCCGATGTGCGGCAGGCCCGAGGGGCCATAACCGGTTTCGAACACAGCTTCACCCTTGCCCGATTTCTCCAGCCGTTTGACCAGCTTGCGTGCTTCTTCAAACGGCCAGGCACGGGCGGTCTGAGCAGCGTCAAAATACGCAGGATCGAGTTCGGGCAACGGAGCGGGCGACAAAGGGCGTGCCTTTCAGAATGGAGGAAATGCCGCGTTGTGTTGCATCCCCGCGCTGTGGCGTCAACGATTTCGAGACCCGCTGAGCTTGCCAAGCCTGGACGGCGCGCCTAGCTATCATGTTCAGACACCAGCCCTGGAATGTTCAATGCCCAATAGCGCCCATGACGCCCTGATCCACCTGATGATCGTCGCTGCCTCTTCGGACAGCGAAATGACCGAAAAGGAACTGGAGCAGAATCCAGGGGCTGATCGGCCGCCTGCCGGTGTTCGAGACCTTCGATTCCAGCCGGCTGGCGGTGGTGGCCAATGCCTGTGCAGACAAGCTCAATGGTCCCGGTGGCCTTGATCAGGTAATCGATGATGCCATTGCGGCGCTGCCCCACAAATTGCAGGACACCGCTTATGCAGTGGCCGTGGATGTGACCTCCGTGGATTTGCATCTGGAGCAGGAAGAACTGCGGTTCCTCGAAATGCTGCGCGACCGGCTGGATCTGGACCGCCTGACCACCGCGGCCATTGAAGTGAGCGCCCGCGCCCGCCATCGGCGCATGCCCGACTAGGTCGTCAGATCGAGCTTGTCGAGCAGTGAAAGCATTGCCGGCAGGTTTTGGCTGGGCTCGCAGATCGATTGGCCAGCGCCAGGCTCGAATAGCGTGGATGGGTGACAACGACAGCGGGCCCATGGCAGCATGCGGTTTTAGGTTTCTGGCCATATACCACCGGGCTGGGCATTCGGCACGCTATGGCTGGCGATCAGGCTACACACCGGCAATGGATGACACGCTCGATCGCGCTGACATTGGCAGCCGTTACCCTGCGCCTTTATCTGCCAATCCCGCTGCTGTTCGAGCTGAACTTCTCTGCGGCATATACGGCAATCGCCTGGCTGTGCCAGTTCCTAATCTGCTGCTGGCCGAATATCTGATCCGGCAGCGGTCCTGCCTCTGCGGCCTAATAAAAGCCGACCGGGAACCAGCGCAGATAGAGCTCATCGAGCACGCCATTGTCCTTGAGGCGCACTAGCGCCCAGTCAATGGCATGCCGGATGGCATCGTGCCCAGCCGGTACGGCAATGGACAGGCCCTCGCCGAACAGGGCGGGCCGGAAATAGGCACTTCCGGCGAAACTGCAGCAATCGAGATTTTCGTTGAGCCAGAAAGAGGCGCGCAAGGCGTCGCCAAAGAAGGCATCGACATTACTGGCCTTGAGGGCGGCCAGACCTGCCAGTTCGGTGTCGACCGCCTGCAAGGGGACGTCTGGCAGATAGCGCTGCATGAACGCCTGATGGGCACTGCCGCGCCGCACGGCAACCGTCTTGTCACTCAAGGCATCAATGTCAAAGTCAGCCACATCAGCAGCGCGCGTGGCAAACCGGCCCGGCAACGCCATATAAGTGGCCGAAAAGTCGAACGCCGCGCCATTGGCCTGGGACATTTCGAGCCCGGCGATCAGTGCGTCGCCCTGATTGTCGGCCAGGGCATCGGTGGCCTGCTCCCAAGGCCAGGCCTGGATGGTGCAGGCGACGTTGACCTCAGCACAGATGGCCTTGGCCAGATCGACATTGAAGCCAATCATCTCGCCACTGGCATCACGGAAGTTGAAGGGCGGGAAATCTACCGTGGTCAAAAACCGAATGGCGGGCACGGCTGTACTGCCGGGCAGGATTTCTCGCGCCGAGGGATCAGCGTGATAGGGCAAAGCCTGCGCAAAGGCAGGGGTGCCGGACACAGCCAGCGCCAAAGCCGTTATCAAACCCAGTAGCCGCAATCTGGATGGTCTCCCTAGATCTGATCCAAGCCGTACAACAGATCGGCGATCAAATCATCACTGGCTTCAAGACCAACCGACAGGCGCAGCAGGCCCGGTGTGACACCCACTTCAAGCCGGGCCTCTTCGGTCAGCCGCTGATGTGTTGTGGTGCGCGGATGGGTGATGATGGATTTGGCATCGCCCAAATTGTTGGAAATCAGGATGACTGCCAGCGAGTCAGCCAATTTGAAGGCTGCCTCCTGCCCGCCCTTGACCTCAAGCGAGACCAGCGTCGACCCCTCCGCCATCTGAACCTTGGCCAGATCATATTGCGGATGGCTGGCGTGATGGGGATAGATCACCCTGTCGACCTTGGCATGGCTGGCCAGTGCATCGGCGATCTTGCCAGCGCTGTCTGTCATCTGACGGACGCGCAGCGGCAGGGTCTCAAGCCCCTTGAGCAGCACCCAGGCGTTGAACGGGCTGAGCGACGCGCCGGTCTGGCGCAGGAAAGTGTGCAGATCGCCCTCGATCAGCTTTTTTGAGCCCAGCACGATGCCGCCGAGCACCCGGCCCTGGCCGTCAATGTGCTTGGTGGCCGAGTAGGTCACCAGATCGGCTCCGAGTGCGAGCGGCTTCTGCCAGAGCGCGGTGGCAAAGACATTGTCCACGATCAGCACGGCGCCATGGGCGTGGGCGATGTCGGCGACAGCCTTGATATCGACCAGCTCGAGCGTTGGATTGGTCGGGGTCTCAATAAAGACCACCTTGGTATTGGGCTGCATGGCGGCCGCAAAATTGGCCGGATCACGGCCATCGACCAAGGTCGAGCTGACACCAAAGCGCGGCATGAAATCTTCAACAACAAAGCGACAGCCGCCGAACAGTGCCCGCGAGGCCACGATATGATCGCCGGCGCGCACCTGGCTCATCACCGCGTCGGTGACGGCGGCCATGCCGGTGGCAAAACCGCGAGCGGCCTCGGCACCTTCGAGCAGCGCCATGCGCTCCTGAAAGATATCGACGGTGGGATTGGCAAAGCGGGAATAATTGTGCGCGCCGGGGATCTCACCCTTGAACAGGCGTTCGGCGTGATCGGATGTGGGATAGCTGTAGCCTGAGGTCAGAAACAGCGCTTCGCTGGTTTCGTTGAACTCGGAACGATGCGTGCCACCATGGACAAGCTGGGTTTCGGCCGACCGGCGGGCTGGATCGAGAAGAGGATTGTTCGCCTTGGACATGGTCACGCTTTCAAAACAAAAAACCGGCTCGCTACAGGCGGCCGGTTCCCAAACGGTCTTTAGCTATTTGTTTAAAGTGGCTGCAAGCGACCGGCCAAATCACCACTGGGTTGTGATCTAAAGCCAATTGGCTGTTGGCGTCAATTGCTGGGGTTGCTAGGAACAGCCAAAGCATCAGGAAGCGCAATAGCATGGACAAGCAACAGACCTGGCCACAGGGCGTGTTCCCGGCGCGTCTGATCGAGCTGCTGCACAAGCAGGGCTCCATCGCCGCCGTCCGCCCCTTTGACACCGATCAGGTACAGCCTGCCAGTCTGGATCTGCGGCTGGGCGATGTGGCGTATCGGGTGCGCTCGAGTTTCCTGCCCGGCCCGAGCCATTCAGTGGCCGAGCGTATCGAAGCACTCAAACTGCATGAAATCGACCTGACGCGTGGCGCTGTGCTCGAGCGCGGCTGTGTCTATCTGGTGCCGCTACAGGAAAGCCTGGAGCTGCCCGATGCGGTCAGCGCCTCGGCCAACCCGAAAAGCTCGACCGGACGGCTTGATGTGTTCACCCGGGTGATCGGTGATCGCGCCCGTGGGTTCGACCAGATGCCCAAGGGCTACAAGGGGCCGCTTTATCTTGAAGTCAGCCCGCGCACCTTCCCCGTGCTGGTACGCACTGGCTCGCGATTGAGCCAGATGCGCTTCCGCTGCGGCGACAACCGGCTGACCGTGGCCGAGCATCAGGCGCTGCATGCCAGCGACACGCTGGTGTTCGACAATGATGTGCCGGTGGGCGAAGGCGTGGCGCTATCAATCGATCTCAAGGGCGCCAACCGCAATGGGCTGGTCGGGTTCCGCTCCAAGCGCCACACCGCCGTGGTCGATGTGGACAAGAAGGCCGCGCTTGATGTGCACGAGTTCTGGGAGCCGCTGCATAATCGAGGGCGGGAAGAGCTGATCCTTGACCCTGATGAATTCTATATTCTGGTCAGCGACGAGGCGGTGCATGTGCCGCCCACTCATGCAGCCGAAATGGTGCCGTTCGATCCGCTGGTCGGTGAATTCCGCGTGCACTATGCAGGCTTTTTCGACCCCGGCTTCGGTCATTCCTCAGCGGGTGGCACGGGCAGCCGTGCGGTACTGGAAGTGCGCAGCCGCGAAGTGCCGTTCCTGCTCGGACACGGCCAGACGATTGGCCGACTGATCTATGAGCGGCTGGCAGAAGAACCCGATCGTCTCTATGGCTCGGCGCTGGGATCAAATTATCAGGCCCAGACCCTCAAGCTTTCCAAGCATTTCAAACCCTATACCGAATAGGGCTGGCGCCCCGCGGCATCAAGCTGGGCACGATAGTCAGTCAGGGTGGCTTCATCGCGCTGCGCGGGCGGGATCGGCAAGGCGATGTCAGCCACGATCTGTGCGGGACGTCCGTCGAACAGAACGGCGCGATCGGCCAGGCGCGCGGCGTCATCAATCAGGTGCGAGACAAAGATCACGGTGGGCCGGGTGTGGGCGACCAGTTGCAGGAAGAGTTGCTGGATTTCATCCACCAGCGTGCGGTCGAGTGACACGAATGGCTCATCAAGCAGCAACAGGCGCGCATTGACCGAGAACGCGCGGGCCAGCGCGACGCGCCGCTGCATTCCACCAGAAAGCTGGTGCGGATAGAGCGCGCCGGCATCGGCAAGGCCGACCCGTGCCAGCGCTGCCTGCGCCATTTCTGCGCTGATCGCCGGATCGACCGCCATGATATTGTGGGCCGCTGTGAGCCAGGGCAAAAGACGCGGATCCTGAAACACGAAGCCGGGCGTGCTGGCCTGATGCGCGGCGACACCTGCAATCAGCACGTCGCCCGAGAAGGCAGTATCAATCCCGGCGATAATGCGCAGCAGGGACGACTTGCCAACGCCTGATGGGCCGACCAGCGCGACTACGCTGGAGGGGGCGATAGCCAGCTCCAGATCGGCAAGCAAGGGCTGGGACGCCCCGGCAAAGCGCTTGGCGCTGATGTCGATGCTCAGGGCTGGACCGGACGCCATCGCACTACCCGCCGCTCGAGCGGCCGCAAGAAACCATATTCAAAAGCCAGAACGACCAGAATGAAGGCGGTCGTATAGGCGAGAATGCCGGTGATATCGAAGAACTGGAACTGAATGGCAATGCGATAGCCAACGCCGCCATCGCTGCCCAGCACCTCGAACACCAGCACGATCTTCCAGATCAGGGACAGGCCGGTACGGGCTGCAGCCAGCACAAACGGCACCAGTTGGGGCACAAAGATCAGGCGCAACCGCCGCCACACGGACATACGGAACACTGCGCCCAGTTCGTCAAACTCGTGGGCGAAGCTACGTACGCCTTCGCGCACGATGGAAGTCACCAAAGGCAGCTTGTTGATGGTGACGGCCAGGATCAAAGCCAGATCGGTCAGGCCCAGCCAGATATAGAGCACGATGGCCACGACAATGGCGGGCAGATTAAGCCCCACCAGAAGCCAGCCGGAAAACAGGCGGTCAGCCCAGCGCACCCGGCCAAGACCGATGCCGAGCGCGCTACCCAGCACCATGGCCACGACAAAGGCGATACTGGCGCGCAGGAGGGTGCGCCCCAGATCGATCAATAGTGGCCCATTGATTGCGGCATCCCACATCTGCAGACTAACAGCCACAGGCGAGGGAAACAGGCGATGGGCGACAAGCATGGAGAGGCCCTGCCACAACACCAGCAGCAAGGGCAGTGAGAGATATTCCAGACCCGGACCTGCTCGGTCGCGATGCGGTGTCTGTTCAGCCGATGGGGGTGACCGGTGCTCTATTTGCTGTAGCCCCGCCAGAATGTGCCGGGCGCCAGTGTGTCAGTTTCGCCCACCAGATCGCTGCCGCCAAATTTGGCCATCAAAGCAAAGGCTTCTGCGGCTGCGCCAATCTCGTCGGGCTTGAAATGGGTGACGATGCCGGCGCGATAATCGTCGCGCAATTGGTTGAACAATGCCGCATCTTCGGTGGCGCCCATCAGTTCGCGCAGATTGTCCCACGCCGTGTCGTCGGCCAGCAGGACAGCCTTGGCGTCAAATGAAGCGTCGAGGAAGGCGGTAATGGCCGCCGGCTTTGCCTGTGCTGTCGCGTCGCTGAAAGTCCAGCCAAGCAAGGGCGGCTGCTCGGTGACGCCGAGCTCAATCAGCATGTCTGCCACCGAGATCAGTTCAGTCAATCCCGCGGCCTTGGCACGGGCATTCCAGTGCCAGAAATTAAGCCCGGCATCTACGCGGCCAGCGGCCAGCAGCTCATTGACCAATGGGGGCGCGCCATAATTGGCGGTAGCGTCGTCCACCAGAGCGGCACCGGTCAGCTTGTTGTAGTACGCCTGCAGCACGACCCAGCTCTTGTCGACCGGTCCGCCAGCTACCGCGATGGTCTTGCCCTTGAGGTCACGCACATTGGCGATGCCACTATCGGGAGCCAAGATCACCCCGCCAACGGCAAGCGAGTGCGGCACCATGGTGACAGCATTGCCCTGATTACGCTGGATCGACACCCAGACAAAGTCCGACAGGATCACATCGACCTCGGCCGCCTGCAGCGCAATCTGGCCCGCGCGGCTGTCGGCGAGTGGCCGCACCTGCAGATCCAGCCCATGCGCGGTATCGAGCCCAAGCGCCTTGATGGTCTGGATTTCCCACTGCACCGTGCCGCTTTCCTGCACACCCACGGTCAGCTTCTGCTGGGCTGCAGCGGGCGCCGCGGCAAGCCCCATTGGCAGCAGGGCAAGGACGGAAAGCATCAGAGTCGTCAGGCGCATGGTTGCTCCCATTGAGGTGTCGTCGCGCTATATCGGGATCAACACAGCCGTGCCGCGATATGCATAAAGAGTGTTGGAGTGCTCTTACACCGTTCGAAGGGCTCAGGTCATCGGCACAATGCGATGATTTCCCATTTTGCCGCGGCGGGCTGTCGATCAGAGCGCCAGCTTTAATCCAAATGTTGCCGCCTCGACCGGCAAGCTGTCGATGGCACCCACCATGTCGGGACCAAGATGGGAGACAAGCAGCCTTTTGGTCTGCAGCCGGTCGATATTTCTGGATAGCGTTTCGAAGCTGATATGTGTGTCATAGGGTTGGTCGATCCGCTCATTGCACTCACAGATGAACAGGTCGCTGTCCCGCGCCAGTTCGATCAACTCATCGCGCCAGCCAGTGTCACCGGAAAAGGCAATTAACTTGTCGTCGGTTTCGATGCGCAGGCTCAGACAGTCCTGCGCACCGGCAAAATGCCGGGCCTTCTGCGCCGTGATCTTGCGGCCCAGCACGGTCGTTGTCTGATCCGGCACGATGTCGACGAAATCGATGGCAAAGCGCCATTGGCCTTCCCAAAGGCCGGGATACATGCAGTCCATGAGGGCGGCGATGCGCCCCTGCAAGCCGGGTGGCCCGGCGAGCGTGAGCGGCCGACAGCTCGATGCTGCGTATTGGCGGTGCAACAGCAGGAAGGGCAGACCGCCAAAATGGTCACCATGCAGGTGCGACAGCACGACCAGTTCGATCTCTGCCGCATCAATGCCGAGTTGGCCCAGTGCGACCATGCTGGTAGCGCCAAAATCGATGGCAAAGCGACCATGACTGTCATCAACGATAAAGCAGGTCTGGAACTGCCCGCCGCTGCCAAAGGCATCCCCGCCACCGGCAATCTGGATATCAACGCCGACATTGTCGGGTGTGGTTGAATTATTCAAGATCGTCTAACGCCCCATTGCCAGAAACCCATGCCTGCCGCGGACAGCCTAGATTTGCGGGCAGGTCGATCACAAGATGAATTTGACTGGACTGTTTTACCGCGGGCGTCTGGCTGTGAATGGCAGCGGCTTCACAGTGCCTTGACGCCTGCCGCGATTTCCAGCATCTATTCGCGCGTTGCGGGTGTAGCTCAATGGTAGAGCTTTTGCTTCCCAAGCAAGTGACGAGGGTTCGATTCCCTTCACCCGCTCCATTTCCATTTATTGTCTGCTAGACCGGCTCGCTGGCCCTGTCGCGTGTGTGCCAGCCGTCATCGCGCCATTCGCGCACCGTTACGGTAATGCGTTCCGCACCGATCTCGATCAGGTTGTAGGCATTGGGCTCGCCGCGCAAACGCGTTGAAATGGCTGACGATGCCTGAGCAACCAGAATTGGCGCCACCGGCGATTTGCTCAACCCGATAGGCTCGCCTTCCTGCGGAACTGCATCAGTCTCGTGCTTGCGCAGGTAGGACAGGTGAAAATGGCCCGACAGCACCAGTCGCACGCCCAGTCCGGCAAAAGTTTCAAGCGCATCGTCAGCGCGTTTGACCCGTTTGGTCTTTTGCAACATCGGCTCGGTGGGAAACAGCAGCGGATGATGCGCCACAATCACCCGCACCGCGTCTGGAGATGCCTTTGCAAAGCGCTCTTCAAGGTCTTCGAGCTGACTGCGTGAAATGGTGCCGTGGCCCCAGTTCCACTCCAGACGGGCGCGCCGGGAGGTGCGCATGCCCACCAGCGCCACGCCATCCATTTCAAGAAATGGCTCAAGGTCAGGCGAGATGTACCGTCGATACAGCCCATAGGGATTGAAGAAGCGACGAAGGATATTGACCGCGGGGACGTCGTGGTTGCCCGGAACGGCAAACACAGGAGCCTCAAGCTCATCGAGAAATTCGCGCGCCTGCTCAAACTCCTGCTTGGTCCCGATCTGGGTGAAGTCGCCGCTGGCCACGATGAGGTCCGGTTTCTGCGCGTTGATGTCAGCAGAAAACCCCTTGGCCAGAGCAGGATCATGGTGGCCGAAATGCAGGTCCGAGATGTGTAGAATCTTCATGCTACCGCCTGCTCAACGGTCACGGCCGGCACGATAACCGACAGAGCCCGGGGCCTGATCGAGAAATTGAACGGGGTCTGGAACGTCTCGACCTCGCCATCGAACATGACATTGAGCATGGACTTGTGCGCGTCAATGGTCACGGCCTTCACACTCTCTATCCACAATGCCTCGTCGCTGCGCCAATGTCCCAGCAGCATGCCCGTTGTCAGGCGAAAGAAGTCGATCACCGTCAGATGGCGCAGCACGTAGAGCGTCAGCGTGCCGCGATCGAGCCCGTGACGAGCAAATATCTGTCCGGGGCCCTCGTCATAGGCATTGCTAGCCACCGCGATTGCCTGAACCCGTTCAACGCGCCGCTCGCCCTGACTGGTCTCGATGGCCACCGCGATCCGGCGGGCTCTGGTCAATCGGCGGAAAAAATAGCGCATGAAGCCGATTTTCGCCGAAAGGGTCTGGCGACCCCGGATGTGCTCGCGACCAGCGGCGAGCTCGGGGATGAGCCCGACCACCACCTTGTGCAGGAATACCCGTCCATTGACCTCGCCGACATCGATCCAGTGCGAGCGCCCGGTGGCCAGGGCCGCCACTGCCTCTGCCAGGTTGAGCGGAATATTGAGATCCTTGGCCAACGCATTGACGGTACCAAGGGGCAAAATGGCGAGGCTCTTTTCGGAGCCGACAAGGGCCGCAGCCACCGCCGTTATGGTGCCATCGCCACCCGCCGCTACAATTGTCTGCGCATCGCTGGCCATGGCATCCTTGATGCGCTCGTTCAGATCGCGATCATTGTTGGCCTCGATGGTGGCCTTGAGACCATTGGCCTCAAACAGTGCGCCAACGCTTTCGGCAGTTACCCCTGTGGCGTGGGCGGTTCCGGCGTTGGCGTTGAGAATGACGAAATAGCTATTGTCGGTCATGATGGCTCGATCCAGTGCCCGGCGTGGTGCGTCTGTGGAACGTGCGCGCGGCGTGGACGTTGCATTGTGAGCAAAAGGAAAGCGTCAAATGCTCGATCGTCTGGTTCAGTCCCCCGCCTATCGCCGTCTGCATGGATTTGTGACTGGCGAGGCCCGCCTATTGGCCTCCATCGCCATTGTCAGTGGCTTGATACTGGCGTTTTTGCAGATCGCCGACGAGATGATCGAGGGGGAGATGGAAGCCTTTGATCAGGCCATATTGATGCTGTTTCGCGATCCGGCAAATCTGGAAACAACAATT
The DNA here is from genome assembly GCF_055808475.1 of Devosia sp. J2-20. NCBI lineage: Bacteria > Pseudomonadati > Pseudomonadota > Alphaproteobacteria > Hyphomicrobiales > Devosiaceae > Devosia > Devosia sp. J2-20. The sequence continues at coordinate 3,017,748 of NZ_CM147870.1, forward strand.
GGCCCGGTCTGGCTGCACGAGATGGTGCGCGACATCACGGCCCTTGGCAGCTTTTCCCTGTTGGGCCTGATCGTGGTCGGGGTTTGCATCTATCTGCTGCTCGCGCGCATGCGCGCAGAGGCGCTACTGGTCGTCACCTCCGTGGTGGGTGGCACAATACTAAGCACGCTGCTCAAGATGGGCTACAACAGACCGCGACCGGATTTGACCACCATGTCCGAACAGTTCACTGCCAGCTTTCCCAGCGGCCATGCCATGCTGTCGGCCGTTACCTTCCTGACGCTTGGCGCGGTGCTATCGCGGTTCGCCCCGACGCGCCCCCTGCGATTTTTCACCATCGGCATGGCGGTTCTGCTCACGCTGATGGTCGGCCTGAGCCGACTTTATATGGGCGTGCATTACCCCAGCGACGTATTGGCAGGCTGGTGCCTTGGGGCGGCCTGGGCCCTGATATGCAGCACCGTGGCCATGTATCTGCAACGGACAGGGACGGTTCGGAAGGACGCTTTGCCGGAGTAATACGTAGCCATGCTGGAACCACACCCGCGATTGCCCGTTGGGTTGATGGGACAACACGGGGGAGCATGAGCGTGGGCGAACACAAGAACGCGGTCGGGCGCCGCCATCACCTTCCCAGCGAAGTCACATAGACGAGCGCGGTGCGGATGGAAGCGTCACAAATCAGCACAAGCTATTGCGGTCCTGCTCCCCTTCCAGATGATCTGCTGGGACGATGGAATTTTGACCCCGCCCTGATCGCGGCAATGGTTCTTGCCGGGCTGTCATTCGCCTTTCTGCGCAGAAACGCCACGCAGCGTGAAAGCGCCGGTTTTGTGCTCGGCATGGTGACGCTGATAGTCATTTTCATCAGCCCACTCTGCGCCCTGACGGTGTCGCTGTTCTCTGCCCGGGTGGTGCACCATGCTTTGCTCGTCGCGATAGCCGCGCCGCTGCTCGCCATGGCCCTGCCCCGCCTGCAACGAAATCTGGCCTCGCTGGCGTTTCCGCTTTTGGCCTTGCACACCGTGATCTTCTGGCTCTGGCATGCGCCAGACTTTTACGCTGTCGCTCTGGCTGACACAGCTGTGTACTGGTTGATGCAGATATCCCTTCTGGGCAGCGCTGTGTTGCTCTGGGCGGCCGTTCTGGGAGCGCCTGCTGGATCCGCTATTGCAGTCCTGCTGGGTGCAACCGCGCAGATGGGTTTTCTGGGAGCTTTGCTGGTGTTCGCCAGCCAGCCACTTTACCTCCCCCACTTTTTGACCACTCAGCCATTTGGCTTTGATCCACTTGTCGACCAGCAATTGGCCGGGCTGGTCATGTGGGTGCCGGCAAGCCTGCCCTATCTCGCCATTGCGCTGGTTCGGCTGCTTGGCTGGCTGCGCCAACCGCGCGTGCAGCCATCGTGATCGCAACCCTTCTCAAAGCCGCGCATATTCTGGCCATCGGCCTGTGGGCTGCCGGTCTGCTCAGCCTGCCGCTGCTGTTTGCGCAGCGGCGAGGGCTGGAGAACAAGCCACTCTATGATCTGCACAACTTCACGCGGTTCCTCTATGTCGCAATTGTATCACCGGCGGCCTTTGTCGCGATCGCCTCGGGCACGGGCCTGATCTTTGTTGAGGCGACCTTCACCCCGTGGTTCAGCGTCAAACTGGCCTTTGTCGGTGCCATGGTGCTGATCCACGTCACCACCGGTCTGGTCATTCTGCGCCTGTTCGAGCCTGGACAGCGCTATTCGCCGCTGCGCCTGGCCATCACCATGGTGCTGACCGGAACAGTCATCGCCAGCATTCTGATCGTGGTTCTGGGCAAGCCCGAACTGATGCGGTTTGGCCCGCTTGATGATTTCTTCGCCCCCGGCGCGCTGGGCCAGGGGCTGCCTGACTCTATTGCTTGGTGGAGATGATGAGGCCAACACCGTGATCGAACACCAGCTTGCCACCATGCCAGCCCGCCAGAGCGGTCAGAATTGTCGCCAACACGGACAGCAAAATGCCGTGCGGCAGGATGGCCTCCGGGTAATTGAGGCGCAGCCCCCAATTGGCACCGATCACGGCCAGCAGCGTCATGGCGGCGATGGCGTGGTTCCAGCTGGCCACGCGGACGCGAATGCCGGGCACAGCCAGCAGCTCGGCGGTACCGGCGATCGAGGCGATCAGCCCAAACACAAAGGCCACGCCGCTGGCCCAGATGCCCACTTCGCGCCAGAACAGATCGCCATTGAGCCAGTAGAGTCCGTCGACGCCGAGTGTGCAGACCACCAGCGCAATGGGAAAGTGCACCAGCATGGCGTGGATGGGGTGGCCGGCCACTGCGATGGCAGAGCCGATATCCTGGCCGGCAACGTCGCGGATAGCGGGGTTTGGATGCTGGGACATCGCCTCGGGCGGCGTCTCTTCGTGCTCGACTTCATTCTCAAAACTGTCGCTTTTGGCCATCACCGAATTCCCCTGCCCAAGTTTGCTGCTCTAGCAGCAACGCCGCTACTGCTGTCTGGTTGCGCCACACCGCTCTCGACCTTGAACCCGGCAGGGCCTGCCGCCGCCAATATTGCGCTGCTGTGGTGGGTGATGTTCTGGGGTTCCGTAGTGCTGTTCGGTGTGGTGCTGACCCTGCTGACACTGAGCTTTGTGCGCCCTGAGTGGATCAGCGCCATCAAGCCGCGACAGTGGATCATCGGCGGGGGGCTAGTACTGCCAGTGCCCATTCTGATCGCCCTGCTGGTCACCGCCCTTATCTTGGGTGAAAGCCTGCTGCCGCGACAGACCGGTGCCGCTCCAATGCGCGTGCAAGCCCATGCCAGCCAGTGGCAATGGCAATTCTCCTATCCGGGGACCGATCTTCAAACCGAAGACCTGCATCTGCCAGCGGGTGTGCCGGTCGATATCGTGGTGACGGCGAGCGACGTCATCCACGGGTTCTGGGTGCCACGCCTGGGTGGCAAGATCGATGCCATTCCCGGCCACACCAATATCATTCGCCTGCAAGCAGACGAGCCCGGCATCTATCGCGGCATCTGCGCCGAATATTGCGGCGAAGGCCATGAACGCATGGGTTTTGTGGTCGAGGCGCACGCGCCTGACGCCTTTTCTGGAATCATTGGAGCCGGGCAATGAGCCAAGCCGAACAGTCCCCCATTGGATTGCACAAAGCGCTTGAGGAGATCTGGTCGACGCCGCCCGGCTGGGGGCAGTTCTCGGCCGTCAATCACACCATTCTGGGCAAGCGCTTCATGGCGTTGGCGCTGATCTTTTTCACCATTGGCGGCGTGCTCGCCATGTTGATCCGCGCGCAATTGGCGACACCGGCCAGCGCTTTCATCGGCCCCGAAATCTACAACCAGATCTTCACCATGCATGGCACGGTGATGATGTTCCTGTTCGCCATTCCGATGTTCGAGGGTCTGGCGATCTACATGCTGCCCAAAATGCTGGGCGCCCGCGATCTCGCCTTCCCGCGCATGACGGCCTACGGCTTCTGGTGCTACCTGTTTGGCGGGGCGATCCTGATCATTGCCATGCTGGCGGGCTATGCACCCAATGCTGGCTGGTTCATGTACACCCCGCTCTCATCGGGAACCTACTCGCCGGGCATCAATGCCGATATCTGGTTGATCGGCATCACCTTCGTAGAAATTTCGGCGATTACTGCCGCCATTGAAATCGTGGTGAGCGTACTCAAGATGCGGGCGCCGGGCATGTCGCTGGAGCGCATGCCGATCTTTGGCTGGTACATGCTGGTCACCGGCGGCATGATGGTGGTGGGTTTCCCACCGCTGATCCTGGGTTCGATCCTGCTCGAAATGGAGCGGGCTTTCGACCTGCCCTATTTCGATCCGACAAGAGGCGGTGATCCGCTGCTGTGGCAGCACCTGTTCTGGCTGTTCGGGCATCCCGAGGTCTATATCATCTTCCTGCCCGCTGCCGGCGTGCTCTCCACCATCATTCCGACCTTCGCGCGCCGTCCCCTGATCGGCTACGAGGCGGTGATCGTGGCCATTGTCGCCATGGCCTTTCTCAGTTTCGGGCTATGGGTGCACCACATGTTCACCGTCGGCATCCCGCAGCTGGCGCTGGCCTTTTTCTCGGCTGCCAGTGCCCTGGTGGCCATTCCCACTGCCGTGCAGATCTTCACCTGGATCGGCACCATTGCCGGCGGGCGGCCGAAATTCAATATCCCCATGCTCTATGTCGTGGGCTTCTTCATCGTCTTCGTGTGTGGCGGGCTGACCGGGGTGATGCTGGCCATGGTGCCGTTCAACAGCCAAGCCCATGACAGCTATTTCGTCGTTGCGCATCTGCACTATGTGCTGGTTGGCGGGTTTGTCTTTCCAATGCTGGCGGCTCTCTACTACTGGCTGCCCCACTTCACCGGGCGGCGTAGCGTCTACCGGCTTTCAGTGCCCGCGTTCTGGCTGATCCTGATCGGCTTCAACCTGACTTTCTTTCTGATGCACCTGACCGGATTGATGGGCATGCCACGGCGCATCTCCACCTATCCCTCCAATTGGGGTTGGGACTGGCTGAACCTGCTCTCCTCATTTGGCAGTTTCATCATGACCATGGGCTTTGCCCTGGTGCTGACCGATATCATTCTGCAATTCCGCTTCGGCCCGCGCGGCCAGCGCAATCCCTGGGGTGCTCGCACGCTGGAATGGGCCATGCCGACACCACCGGCCAGCTACAATTTCGCAGCGCTGCCCGCCATTGACCGCCGGGCCGATGATCTGGACACCAATGCGATCGGCCCTGATCTGGCGCGTGGCGCTGGCTATCTTGGCTTTGCCCGGGAAGGGCGCCAGGAGACGCTGGGGATCGACACGCTCAGTGGTCGACCCGACCACGTCATTATCCTGCCCCAGCGCAGCTTCCTGCCGCTCTGGACCGCCTTGGTGACAGGGGTGTTCTTCCTCAGCCTGCTGTTCAAGCTTTACTGGCTGACGCCGGTGGCAGCCTGTGCGGTCATCGCTCTGTTTTGCCTGTGGCCACGCGGACTGGGCAGCACACGCGATACCGGTCCCATCGACATAGGCCAGGGCGAGGCTGTTCCGACCGATAATGAGGTCAAGAACAACGTCACCTATTGGGCCAGCCTGCTGGCCATTGCGGCCGATGCGACGCTGTATAGCGCGCTGTTGTTCGGGGCGCTGTATCTGCCCGTGGTGAGCAGTGGCTGGACCGGTGAGGCGGCACCGGTGAATGGTCTGGCCGCCCTGTCCGTTCCGGCGGCTCTGGCTGCGGCTTTTGCGCCCGGCGGGCCCGTCGCGCCAATGCTGGTGCGCGCGGCCCAGCGGGCTGGCTGCTGGGTGCGGTTGGGCTGGCACTGCTGGCAGCCTGCGCCTGCCTGATCGGTACCATGATGCTTGATGATCCCACCAGCCACGCCAATCCGGCCCTGCGGCTGGCGCTGTTCGCCTATGGCGCCCTGCATGCCACGATCGCTGCGATCATGGCCGGACATGCGTGGTGGCGATGGCGGACGGGATTTGTTTCCGCGTTGCGCGCCACCGATCTTCGCCTGACCGTATTGTGGGCCGATTATGCGGCGCTGACCCTGTTGCCCGCCTGGGCTATTCAACTGGTCCTGCTGCAGGCGGGTGGTGGCGCATGACCCGCATCATCGCGCCCTTTCTGATCGGCTTTACGCTGTGGAGCGCAGCGTTTGTTGGGCTATACGCCGTGCAGGGGCTGGGCTGCCATTGGGGCTGGGGCCCCGGCCTGCACCGCGGCGTTCTGACCGCCGGCTATCTGCTCACGCTGGCCATCATCGGCTGGGTGATCCACTGGCAGTTAGCGCGGCGATCAGACCCCAGCACAATGGTTCAACGTGTCGGTGTGATGCTCTCGATCTGCGCCCTGATCGCCAGCGCCGTCATTTTCGCCCCCAGTCTCTACGCCAGCCTGTGCATCTAGGCCGAGGGCGACATGATCAACCGGAGAGCCCGCCAATGCAGGCATATTTTAGCTCGGTGAACTCCAGAATGCCGTGATGTGATCCTTCACGGGAATTGCCACTCTGCTTGACGCCGCCGAACGGTGCCAGTTCGGTCGAGATCACGCCGGTATTGACGCCAACCATACCGTATTCAAGGCGCTCCATGACCGAGAACATGCGGGCAGCATTCTGGGTATAGAAGTAGGCGGCAAGACCGGTTTCGGAGTCATTGGCCGCGGCAATCACCTCGTCCTCGTCGGTGAAGCGGAAAACCGGCGCGAGGGGACCAAAGGTCTCCTCATTGGCCAGTGCCATGGTGGCGTTGACGCCGGTCAGTACGGTGGGTTCGAAAAAGGTCTGCCCCAGAGCATGTCGCTTGCCACCCAGTTCAACCCTGGCGCCTTTGGCGAGCGCATCGGCGATATGGGACTGAACCTTGGCCACCGCTTCCTCGGTTATCAACGGTCCCTGGACAACCCCATCGGCAAAACCGTCACCGACCTTTAGCGCCCGGACCCGTTCGACCAACCTGGCAATGAAGGCATCGTGGATCTTGTCCTGCACATAGATGCGATTGGTACAGACACAGGTCTGGCCCATATTGCGGAACTTGGAGAGAATGGCGCCGTCCACCGCCGCATCGAGATCGGCATCTTCGAAGACGATGAAGGGGGCATTGCCACCCAGTTCAAGCGCCACTTTCTTGACGGTGCCAGCGGCCTGCCGCATCAGGATCCTGCCCACCTCGGTGGACCCGGTGAAACCGACAAGGCGAACCTTGGGATGAGAGGTCAGCACGCCGCCAATGGCGATGGCGTCGCCGGTGATCACATTGAGCGTACCCGCCGGAAACCCGGCGCGCTGCGCCAGTTCAGCCAGAGCCAATGCGGTCAGGGAGTCTCGGGCGCAGGCTTGAGCACGACGGTGCAGCCAGCGGCCAGGGCCGGGCCGACCTTGCGCGTGATCATGGCTGCGGGAAAATTCCAGGGGTGATCGCGGCCACCACACCGATGGGCTGGCGCAATACCATAATGCGCGCGTCGGCACGATGGGCAGGCAGCAGTTCACCCGCAATACGTTTGGCCTCTTCGGCATAGAATTCGACATAGGAAGCGGCATAGTCGATCTCGCCCAGCGCCTCGGCAAAGGGCTTGCCCTGTTCGCTGGTCAGTATGGTCGCAAGATCATCGCGATTGGCGATGATCAGTTCAAACCATTTGCGCAGGATGGCGCCCCTATCCTTGGCGGTGCGCGCCGCCCATGGGTGGAAGGCGGCCTGAGCCGCCTCGACGGCTTCAGTCGCCTCGGCAGCCCCATGATGGGGGACCTTGGCGATAAGCTCGCCATTAGCCGGATTGAGGACCGCTGTGGTGGCCTCGCCGATGAACTGGCCATTGATCAGGCTTTGCGTCCGCAGCAGGGTGGGATCGGCGAGAGTGCGCATGTGTGGCTCCTGAACTATTGCACTGCAACCAGAGCGCGGCCGAGCTTGACGAGCCCCTCTTCGAGCAGTGCATCAGATATGGTCAGTGGGTTGAGAACGCGGATGGTGTTGCCATGGATGCCGCATGAGAGCAGCACGAGACCATCGGCCAGCGCTGTCTGAATGACGCGTTTGGTGGTTGCCGCATCGGGTTCGCCACTGTCGGTGACGATATCAAAAGCAATCATGGCGCCGGGGCCACGAATAGCCGAGATGGGCACGCCGTCATTGCGCAGAGCCAGTTTATCCAGCGCGCCACGGATGGTGGCACCAATCGCATCGGCGCGGGCCAGCAGGCCCTCTTCGGCAATCACATCGAGCACAGCCAGTGCGGCGGCACAGGCCATGGGGCTGCCGGCGTAGGTGCCGCCTAGGCCACCGGGTTCGGCAGCATCCATGATGTCCGCCCGCCCGATGACGCCCGAGAGAGGGAAACCACCCGCCAGGGATTTGGCGACGGTCAGTAGATCGGGTTCTACCCCGGAATGCTCGATGCCGAACATCTTGCCTGTGCGGGCAAAGCCGGTCTGGACTTCATCGGCGATCAGCACGATGCCATGGGTGTCGCAGGCTTGGCGCAACGCCTGCAGCAGTTCGGTTGGCGCAGGCAGGAAGCCCCCTTCACCCTGTACAGGCTCGATAATGATGGCGGCCACATCAGTGGGCGCAATGTCGGCCCGGAATAAGGTGTCCAGCGCGCGCAGCGTGTCAGCGACACTGACGCCATGACTCGCTGCCGGGAATGGCAGGTGGTAGATGGCTGGTGGCGCGACGCCAAATTTGACCTTGTAGGGCGCGACCTTGCCGGTCAGCGCCATGGTCAGCGTGGTGCGACCATGAAAACCGCCGCTAAAGGCGATCACGCCGGGTCGCCCGGTGGAAGCCCGGGCAATCTTGATGGCGTTCTCAACCGCTTCGGCGCCGGTGGAAAACAGTACTGACTTCGCTGGTGCGTTGAACGGCGCCAACCCATTGAGCCGCTCGCACAGCGCGACATAGGGTTCATAGGGCATGATCTGGAAAGCGGTGTGGGTGAAGTGATCGAGTTGATCGCGCACGGCCGCCATCACCTTGGGGTGACGGTGACCCGTATTGAGTACCGCAATGCCTCCCGCAAAATCGATGTAGCGATTGCCGTCAATGTCCCAGATTTCCGAATTCTCGGCGCGCTGGGCATAGACCGGGAAGGCACTGGCGAGCCCGCGCGGGATGGCGGCGAGGTGGCGGTCGCGAAGGTCGGAATTGTGGGACATGGGGCGCACTCTGGGAGCAAGATATGATCCCCCATTGTTACCGTGCGCAGCATCACACCCGTAGCAGATTGATTTGCATACAGTGGTGCATTAAAGCTTCCACTCATGAGTGCTGACGGACCCAACCTCCCCCATTGATCATGCTGCGCGCCTTCGAAGCGGTGGCGCGAATGGGCAGCATGCGCAAGGCGGCGGACGATATTGGCGTCAGCCATACGGTGGTGAGCCGCCATGTGCGCAATCTCGAACACTGGATGGACCAGAAACTGGTGACGGCGACGCCGCGCGGGGTGGTGCTGACAGCAGCGGGTGAAACGCTGGTCGCGTCTGTTACCCGAGCCTTCCGGATTATTGCCAACACCACGGCCGAACTGCGCCCCGCCTCGCCGCGCGCCGGTCTGCGTATCTGGTGCATGCCGGGACTGGCCACACGCTGGTTGACGCCGCGTCTATCGGATATCGAAGCGGCAATGGGATCGGTGGAGATCAGTCTGCGGGCGATTGATCGCCTGCCCGACTTTGCCGCGCACGAAGCCGATCTGATGATCGGGTTCGGCCGGTTTGATGATCTGCCGACTGGCGCCCGACGGCTGATCCTGCCGCGCATGTTTCCGGTTGCCAGTCCGGCATGGATTGCCCGCAACGGCGCACCAGCGGATCTTTCAGCCTTGGCACAGGCCCCCCTGATCCACGAGGAAAGCCGCCAGCAATGGACGGACTGGTTTGAGGCGATGGGCACCCGGCTGAGCGCGCAATTGCGTGGGCCGCGCCTGTGGGATGCCAATCTGGGCTTTGACGCCGCACTGGCGGGTCAGGGTATTGCGCTGGTGACCCGACTGACGGCTGGCAGCGAGATCGACAATGGCCGGCTGGTGGAAATCCTCGACAGCAAAGTGCGGCTGGGTGGCTATTATCTGGTGGCGGCACCGCAGCGTCTGGGTGACCCTACGCTGACCCGGTTCGAGCGTTGGCTCGAGGACAACCTGCCGCGCGAGTGAGCGTTGCGCACATACGCGAGCGCGCATGATTGTGGGCCGCGCAGCACGGCTGTCCAGAGCGTTTTTGACAATTGTCCGGCTTGACGCGACAGGGGAGCAACCCGACTTTAATGGGGCCTTTTGTCAACAACACGCGTCCCATCATGCCCAGCACCCGCAAACCCGTTATCGGGGTCATTTCCTGCACCCGCACCGTCGAGGGCGAAGACGCCTATATCGTCAAAACCCGCTATGTGGATGCCCTCGCCAAGCATGCTGATGCGGTTCCCCTGATCTGCCCTGCCATCACAACGCGAGACGATGCGGACGCAATGCTCGCGCGGCTTGACGCCATTCTGCTGACCGGCAGCAACTCGAATATTGAACCGCACCATTATGGCGCCGCGAGCGGGCGTGCGCCATACGATCCGGGGCGTGATACGATGTCGGCCTTGCTGATCAAGGCAGCGGTGGCTGCGGGCAAACCGGTGTTCGGGATTTGCCGGGGACTGCAGGAAATCAATGTGGCTCTGGGCGGTACACTGGTGGACCAGCGGGATGGCGCAGAGCCACCTGAATTAACGCACCACGCCCCAGACGATGCGTCGCTTGAGCAGATGTTTGGACACAGCCACCCGATCGACGTGGTGGCGGACACGCCCCTGGCCGCCATTACTGGCGAGCCGACGCTCACCATCAACAGCGTTCACTTCCAGGCGATCGGGGCACTGGGCGCGGGACTGGTGGTCAACGCGCGTGCTGAAGATGGCGTAGTGGAAGCAGTTTCCTCGGTCGAGGGATCGACGAAAATCCTGGCGGTGCAATGGCATCCGGAGTGGCAACCAGAGACCCGGTTGCACGATCTGGCATTCTGGCAGGCGCTGGGCGAAATCGCGCGCGACGCCACAGCGCGATAAGAATTCATTATAGGCTGAATTTTGAATAGGAATTGGACAGCGGCGCTGGAAGGCCTTTGATTGTTGGAGCAAACCAACTTATGGCGATCCATGACCGACAAGAAATTCTATCTCAAATTCGTCGAAGCCAACGTTCAGGGTATCATCACGCTTTATTGGGATAACGCGCCCAAGACCTGTGAAGCCCTGTGGAACGCGCTGGAAACGCCGATCCAGTGGGATGCGACCCACGCCATCTTTTCGGGTCCCGAAATCATGATGGGCCTGCCTGAGACCCACCGCAATTTCGATCCAACCGCCCTGCCACCGGAAAACCAGACAGTGCTGCCCGAGCCGGGCGAACTGCTGTGGTTCTATCAGCCCAAGAACTTCTTCAAGATTGATCCCAGCGAGTTCTGGGAAATCGGCATGTTCTATGGCGTCGGCGGCCGCACCTTTGGCCCCACGGGTTGGATTCCCTGCACCTATTTCGGCAAGATGACCGAAAATCTGGATGCCGTGGCGGAGCAGTGCCGCCTGATCCGTATCGAGGGCGCCAAGACCGTTGAGCTGGGCCGCCTGTAGAGACACTGGCCCAAATTGACCACGTGACGGCTGTTGCGTCACCGGTTGCGTCTTCGGGCCACAATGCAACGACCTCGTCCCTCGACGGACTCGGGATGAGGTCCACTCCAACGCCGGACACACGCAGTACTGGCGCTGTCGCAATCATTTCAGCAAAGGGAGACGACCAATGAAAGCTATTCTCGGTACAACCGTTCTGAGCCTTTCGGCTCTGCTCAGCACCACCGCCTTCGCGCAGGACACCACCTTCACGATCAACTCGTTCGGTGGCGCCTATGAGACGGCCCATCGCGCCTGCATCATCACCCCGTTCGAAGAAGAGACTGGTGTGAGCGTCAATGTGGTCACCGCTTACTCGGCAGATGCCTTTGCCCAGTTGCGCGCCCAGAAGGATGCGCCGCAGTTTGACGTGATCCACTTCTCTGGTGGCCAGGAAATCGTCGGCGCAGCTGAGGGGCTGCTGGCACCAATCGATGCGGCAAGCCTGACCAATGCAGCAGACGTGTATGACTTCGCAAAGGCCAATCTGGCCAAGGGTGAAGGTCCGGCCTATTCGATTGCGGCGATCGGCCTGATCTACAACACCGACGCTGTCTCGCCAGCGCCGACCCAGTGGGCCGATCTGCTCAACCCCGAATACAGCGAACATCTGGTTCTCACCGACATCTCCAATGGCTATGGCATGCTCGGCTTCCTGATGCTGAACCAGTCGCAGGGCGGCGATCTGAACAACATCCAGCCCGGCCTTGATGCGGTTGCCAAGCTGCTTGAAGCGGGCGCGCTGATCGTGTCGACCTCGCCCGAAATCCAGCAGGAATTCGCGCAGAACGACGCGTGGATTGCCCCTTACGCTTCGGATTATGCGTTCACGCTGCGCAAGGCCGGCCTGCCGTCGGGTTTCGCACAGGGTGCTGAAGGTACACCAGCCAGCTACATCACCACCAATGTCGTGGCCGGTCGTCCCAACACCGATCTGGCGCTGAAGTTCGTCGACATGTCGATCTCGCCAGAGGCACAGGAATGCTTTGCCGAGGCACTGCGCTACTCGCCCACCAACTCCAAGGCCGAACTGAGCGCTGAAGTCGCTGCCGACGTCGCCTATGGCGAAGAAGGGGTTGCCGGTCTCATCCGCTTTGATCCCGCCGTGATCGAAGCCAATCGCACCGCCTGGGTTGAAGAGTGGAACAAGACTATCGCTCGCTAAGGCGGTCGATCTGCAAGGCTCTGCTCTGTTCCAACTTGCCCCTGGGCGCAGTCAGAACAGGGCAGAACCGACCTCCCCCAGGGAGACCATGATAGCGGTCCGGACGCGCCACTCCTTTGCCGCCCGGACTGCAGGCCTCTCCAGCCCAAGATGGAGAGGCCACCTTTTTCAGCAATCTTTGGCCTGGCGGCGACCTGGACAAAAATGGGCGCAATCTCATTGTTCGACTCGCGCGCCATAAAGTCTACACATAGATGGAATGCCCGATTTCGCCGGGCTGCGTGGAGCAAGGAAGACGCAACGCATGAACGACCGCACAGAGAACCTGCTGCTGGCCTTGCCCGGAATTCTGCTGCTGGGGCTCGCCTTCTTCCTGCCGATCGCCCAGATGTTGCTGCTGAGCATTTCGGGCCCTGAAGGCCCTACTCTGGCGCATTTCGTGCGTTTCCTGTCCGACCCTTACTATCTCAATATTCTGTGGCGCACGGTGAGACTGTCGCTGCTGATCACCGTGATCTGCGCGCTGATCGGTTTTCCGTTGGCCTATATCATGACCAAGGTTGGTCCCAAGCTACGGCTGTGGCTGGTGGTGATCGTGATCCTGCCGCTGATGACCAGTGTGGTGGTGCGCACTTTTGGCTGGATGGTCCTGCTCAGCCGCAGCGGGATGATCCCCGAAATGTTGCGTGATATGGGCCTGGTGGGCCGCACCTTTGCGCTGATGCAGACTGAGGCCGCCATCGTGATCGGCATGGTGCAAGTGCTGCTGCCATTCATGACACTGTCCATTCTGGGCGTACTCACCCGCATTGACGGGCGACTCGAAGAGGCCGCGCGCACCATGGGATGCTCCTTCCTGCAGACGATCCGCACGGTAGTGCTGCCGCTGGCCCTGCCCGGTATTGTTGCCGGGTCGCTGCTTTGCTTTACGCTATCGGCCAGCTCGTTCGTCACGCCCAACCTGCTCGGTGGCACGCGCATTCAGGTGCTGGCCGCCTCGATTTACAAGTCTGTGACGGCGACGCCCGACTGGCCCTTTGCGGCGGCGCAGGCCGTCATCCTGTTCGTTGGCATCCTGCTGGTGCTGGTGCCCTATATCAAACTCACGGGAGCCAAGCATGGTTAGGGCTGTTCCGGGCTGGCTGCATATTGTCGGCATTGTCTTCGTCGCGCTGACCGCGCTTATCCTGCTGGCGCCGCTGATCGTGGTGATCGGGGTGTCCGTATCGGAAAGTCAGTTCATCGCGTTCCCGCCCAATGGGCTGAGCCTGCGCTGGTATCAGGAAGTGTTGTCGTCCAACGCCTATCTCAACGCAGCCTGGATCAGCATCCAGATCGCCTTGCTGGTCACCCTGATGGCTACCGCCATTGGCGGCGCGGCGGCGATCGCTATCCATCGCCGGCAATTGCCGTTCTCGGATGTGCTGGCCACAGTGTTCCTGTCGCCGCTGGTGCTGCCCACCATCATCTACGCCATCGGCATGCTGATGTTCTGGAGCTCGGTGTTCGGACCGGTCACGCCGCTGACGCTGGCGCTCAGCCATACGGCGATTGCCCTGCCCTATGTAGTACGCACCACGCTGGCCGTGCTCGCGGAATCCGACCCCTATCTCGAAGAAGCCGCACGCACCATGGGTGCGAACCGTCTGCAGCGGCTGTGGTTCGTGGTGGTGCCCCAGTGTATTCCGGGGCTGGCCGCGGGGGCGTTCTTCGCCTTCAACATCTCGTTTGATGAAGCCGTGCTGTCGCTGTTCCTGCGGGGGCCAACGCTGACTACCCTGCCCGTGCAGATCTACGGCCAGCTCGAGTTTTCGCCCGACCCATCGGTGGCCGCCGTGTCCACCATCATGATTGCCTTGACCATTGTGCTGATCTTCGTGATCGACAGGATGCTGGGCCTCACCCGTTTTGCGAGTGCCTGACCCATGGCCAATGTTCGACTGACCAATATCCGCAAATCCTTCGCCAAGACCCAGGTGTTGCACGGCATCTCGCTCGATATCGCCTCGGGTGAGTTCATCTCGCTGCTGGGCGCCTCGGGCTGTGGCAAGACCACACTGCTGCGCATGGTCGCCGGGCTGGAAAGCGTCACCGCTGGGGGCATCGAAATCGATGGCCGCGACGTCACGACCCTGCCGCCCGAACAGCGCGACATCTCCATGATGTTTCAATCCTATGCGTTGCTGCCGCATCTCAGCGTGAGCGAGAACGTGCGTTTCCCGCTGCGCATGCGCGGCATTGGCAGCCGCGAGGAGCAGCAGGAAAAGGTCGCCGCCGCACTCGAAACCGTGCAGTTGGGCCATCTGGGCGAACGCAAGCCGCGCCAGCTCTCGGGCGGGCAGCAGCAGCGTGTGGCGCTGGCGCGTGCCATCGTCTCCCAGCCCAAGGTGCTGTTGCTCGATGAACCATTGAGCAATCTTGACGCCCGGCTGCGCGAAGACATGCAGGTGGAACTGATCGAAATCCATCAGCGGCTGGGGCTGACGACGATCTTTGTGACCCATGATCAGGAAGAAGCGCTGAGTCTGTCGGATCGGATCGTTCTGCTCAATGCGGGGCGGGTGGAACAACAGGGCACGCCAGACGAAATTTACAACCAGCCCGCCACCAGCTTTGCCTCAAACTTCATCGGGTCGGCCAATCTGGTACCCGCCGAAATCACCGATGGCCCGAAGGGCCCGGTTGCCAAGCTTGAGGACGGTCAGATGCTGGTGCTCGATCCCAACGAGCCCATCCGCGGCAAGGCCACCCTGGCGCTGCGACAGGAAGACCTGACACTGAGCGCAGAGGGCACCGGCCCCAAGGCCAAGGTGCGCACCCGCGTGTTCCTGGGCGCGCGCAATCGCTACGTCATGACACTGGCGGGCCATCCGCTGCGCGCCCTGACCGCCAATGATCTCGACTTCGCCAATGGCCAGGAAATTGCACTGACCATTGATCCGGCACGCATCCGCGTGATCGCCGACTGACCCCTGTATCGGAATTTGCATCATGAGTTTTGAAACACGCCTCTTTATCAATGGCGACTATGTCCAGGGCCAGGGCCCGGCATTGGCGAGCCATGAACCCGCGACCGGCAAGGTGCTCGCTGAAGTAGCGTCGGCGGACCGCGCCCAGGTCGATGCGGCTGTCACCAGCGCCCATGCAGCCTTTGCGAAATGGAGCCAGACCACGCCCAAGGAGCGCAGTCTGGCGCTGCTGCGCATTGCCGACGCTATTGAGGCGCGCTCGCACAGTCTGGCCGATGTGGAATCGGTCAATGCCGGCAAGCCCTGGCGCTATGTGCAGGCGGGCGAACTGGCCAATGTAGCCGACGTGTTCCGGTTCTTCGGCACCGCGGTGCGCAATGTGCCGGGGACAGCAGCGAACGGTTTCCGCTCGAGCCGGCACACCAGCATGATGCGCCGCGATCCGCTGGGCGTGATTGCCTCGATCGCCCCGTGGAATTATCCACTGCTGATGGCCGCCTGGAAAATCGCGCCAGCCGTCGCCGCCGGCAATGCCGTGGTGATCAAGCCATCGGAAAACACTCCGCTGAGCCTGTTGTTTCTGGCGTCGATCCTGGCCGAATTCCTGCCGCCGGGCGTGGTCAATGTGGTGTGTGGTGACGGCCCTGAAGTGGGCCAGACACTGATCACCCATCCGCTGGTGCGCATGATCTCGCTGACAGGCGATGTGCGTACCGGACGCGCCGTGCTCAAGGCAGCCGCCGGAGAAAGCATCAAGCGCACCCATCTTGAACTGGGTGGCAAGGCCCCGCTGATCGTGTGTGCCGATGCCGATATCGACACGCTGGTGGAGACGCTGCGCGAGGCCAGCTTCTACAATGCCGGACAGGACTGCACGGCGGCCTGCCGGATCTTTGTCGACAAGTCGATCGCCCAGGAAGTGACCGACAGGCTCTCAGGCATGATCGGCTCGCTGGTCTATGGCGCGCCCGAGCGCGACGACGTCGAATTCGGCCCCTTGATCACCGGATCGCAGCGCGACCGGGTCGCCGGCTTTGTTGAGCGGGCGCGCGCCGATGGCGCTGATATCGTGGCTGGCGGCGCGACACCGGATCAGCCAGGTTATTACTACCAGCCAACGCTGGTAGCGGCGCCGATCGAGGCTGAAATCGTGCAGAAGGAAGTGTTTGGACCGGTGCTGACCATCACCGCATTCGACGAACCAGCCACGGCGCTGGAATGGGCCAATGCCTCCGAATACGGTCTGGCTTCATCGGTGTGGTCGCGCGACGGTGTGCAGGCAATGAATATCGCCAATGCGCTGCAATACGGCATTACCTGGGTGAATACCCATGGCGTGTTCGCCACTGAAATGCCGCATGGGGGCATGAAGAATTCGGGCTATGGCTCCGATCTCTCCATGCAGTCTCTGATGGACTACACGCAGGTACGTCACATCATGGTTGCGTCCTAGCACGCGGAAAAAGGCGCGCATGGATGGGTAAATCTGATAGAGGAAGCGCCATGCGCATCCTCGACATGACCACCTTTGTCGCCTTGGCGCGGCACCGCCATTTTGGCCGTGCCGCCGAAGAACTGCATACGACGCAGCCAGCAATTTCCATTCGTCTTGCGGCGATGGAGGAGGAGTTTGGCTGCCGTCTCATGCACCGCAGTGGGCGCAATTTCTCGCTGACCCCCAGCGGACAGCGTGTGCTGGAAACCTTCCAGTCGATCCTGAGTGCCTATGACGGGCTCAAGCATGAACTGACCGACGAGGCCAGTCTGGCGCCCAAGGTGGTGCGGATCGGGGCAATCGACTCGGTGTCCTCGACCTGGATGACGCCCTTTGTCGAAGCGTTGCACGAAGCGGCGCCAACGCTGAAGATCGAGCTGACGGTTGAAGGCACCAAAAGCCTGATCGACGGGATGAACAAGGGCGAGTTCGATGTGATCTTTGCGCTCGATCCGGCCATTGGCGACAATTTCCGCAGCTTCACGTCCTGCGTGCTGCAGATGACATGGGCGGGATCGCCCAAGATCATCAATCCGGACCGCACCTATAGCGTTGACGATCTGGCAAGCCTGCCGATCATCACCTTCCCAAAGGACACCCCGCCCTACCGTATGATCGCGCCCTATTTCCAGGACGAGCAGGTACTGGCCAGCAAGCTGACGAGCTCCAATTCGCTATACTCGATCATCAATCTGCTCATTGACGGCTTTGGCGTCGGCGCCATTCCCAGCGTCACCATCAAGCGCGAGCTCAAGATGGGACTGTTGCACCCGATCCGGGTGACCAAGCATTTTCCCGCCATGCCCATTATCGGCACTTATCAGGCGATCAGCGAACGCGATCTGATCCGCCGCGTGGTCGAACAGGCCCATGTCAGCGCCGCGCTTTACTGTGCGACAGTGGACCCCAGCATGGCCTGGGTGGATTAGGCCTTTACGACTCAGTGCAGGGTGCACTTCGCAAAGCGGCCATTATTCATAATGACGGGCATGTGCACGCCATCGCCCTGCAACAGACTGATATCGCTAAGCGGGTCTCCGTCCAGCACCAGCAAATCGGCGAACGCACCTTGGGCAATAACGCCAACCTGGCCTTCCAGACGGCACAGTTTTGCACCAACTGTGGTGGCCGAACGAATGATCTCGGCTGGAGTGAGCACCTTGGCAAGGATTTCGAATTCCATGCAGTGATACTTGCGCAATTCGCCAAGCAAGTCTGAACCGAACGCCATGGGCAAACCGGCATCGCGCATGATTTCGAGCGAGCGCAGCCCACCGCTGCGGACAGTTTCTATCTTGGCAAATTCGGCGGCACCCAGGCCCAGCATTTCACCCTCAAGTGCCAAAGCATCGTAGGCCACCAGAGTAGGCACGGCGATGCACCCTTTTTGCGCTGCCAGACGCGCGCTTTCCGGTTCAATCAGATTGCAGTGCTCAAGTGAATGCACACCGAGTTCCACGCAGCGACGGATGGATTTGTCGGTATAGACATGGGCGGCCACATAGAGCCCGGCATTGTCGGCTTCCTCGACCATTGCCGCGATTTCGTCGCGGGAATACTGGATGGAGTGGATTGGGTCATTGGGTGAAGATACCCCGCCATTGGCCATGACCTTGATGAAGGCGGCACCCTCCTTGATCATGGTGCGGCAAGCGGCGCGGACATTGTCGACACCATCAACGATCAGGCCCATCGAACCGAGGCGATCGGAAAACAGGCCGGGACGGTCATCGCTGCGGTTACGCAAATCGGCATGTCCACCCGTCGTGGTCAGGCCCTTGCCGCAGATCACCAGACGGGGGCCCGAAATGATGCCCTCGGCCACCGCGCGAACCAGTCCATGATCGGCTCCCCCAAGATCACGCAGGGTGGTAAAGCCGCGCAGCAAAGCCT
Organism: Devosia sp. J2-20; assembly: GCF_055808475.1. Lineage (NCBI taxonomy): Bacteria > Pseudomonadati > Pseudomonadota > Alphaproteobacteria > Hyphomicrobiales > Devosiaceae > Devosia > Devosia sp. J2-20. The sequence goes on from NZ_CM147870.1 coordinate 3,036,437, forward strand.
CGTTCATCACCCTCGCCGAGCGCAGGGCGGACAGCGAGGCCGGGGCGGTCATGTTGGACCAAAGATCGAGCGTTTCAGCAACCACATGGACGTGACAGTCGATCAAACCGGGCATGACGGTGCGGCCGCCCAGCGCAATTTCGGTCGTCTGGGGTGGCACCGACAATCCCGCTCCCACTGCCGCAATCGTGTCATCGGTCACCAGCACATCGAGGCCATCGCGTAGCACGCCCGCTTCGGCATCCAGCACGCGGCCGCCGGTAAAAAGATAGCTTGATGTCATGGAGGTCCCAGTCGGGTTACTTATTGTGGCAGGCAACCAGCCGGCCATCGGCACGGGCGGTCAGTTCGGGGTCAACGCGCTTGCAGGTATCGCTCGCCAGCGGACAGCGGGTATGAAAAGGGCAGCCACCGGGCTTGCGCGTGGCGCTGGGGATGTCGTCGCTGGTAGCGCTGAACTGATGGCGCTGACGCGGATCATGCGACGGCGCCGAGCGCATCAGCAACTCGGTATAGGGATGGGTGGGGCTTGCGAAAATATCGGTCTTGGGCGCGATCTCCACGATGCGGCCCAGATACATTACCGCCACCCGGTGCGAGATATACTCGACCACGCCTAGATCATGGGACACGGCGAGATAAGACACGCCCAGATCGCGCTGCAGATCGCCGAGCAGATTGAGGATTTGAGCCTGAACGGAAACATCAAGTGCCGAAACCGGCTCGTCGCAAACGATGACGTCGGGGCTGAGCGCCAAGGCGCGCGCAATACCGATCCGCTGACGTTGACCACCGGAAAACTGGTGCGGGAAATTTTCCGCCTGATCTGGTCGCAGGCCGACGCGCTCCATCAGTTCTGCAACACGCGCGCGCCGGTCGGTCTTGGTGCCTATGGCATGAATATCGAGCGGCGCGCGGATAATGTCGCGCACGCGCTGGCGCGGATTGAGCGAGGAAAACGGGTCCTGGAAGACAATCTGCATGCGGCGGCGATAGGCCTTGAGCGCTGAGCTGTTAAAAGAGCGGATTTCCTGACCGTCGAAATTGACACGGCCGCCGGTCGGCTTGACCAGCCCCATCAGGGCCAGACCCGTGGTGGACTTGCCGCACCCGCTCTCCCCCACAAGACTAAGGGTTTCGCCCCGCCCAAGCGTAAAGCTGACGCCATCGACGGCTTTTACCGCCCCGACCTGGCGTTGCAGCACGCCAGCGCGAATGGGGAAATGGACTTCGAGATTGTCGACGCTCAGCAGCGGTGTGCCATCAGGCCGCATCGTCGTGCTCCCAGCAAGCGGCCCAATGGCCGGGACGTTTTTCTTCAAAGGGCGGACGCTCTTCAAGGCAGCGCGGCGCGGCATTGGGGCAGCGCGGTGCAAAGGCACAACCCTTGGGCAGATTCCAGAGCGCCGGCACGGTGCCGGCGATATCGGCGAGACGATCCCCGGCCTGAGCGGAGGCGCCACCTCGCGGCACCGCTCCCATCAGCCCAATCGTGTAGGGATGGAGCGGATGGTCGAACAGTTCGTAAATGCTGGCTTCCTCGACCTTGCGGCCCGCATACATGACTATGACCCGGTCAGCGACTTCGGAGACCACACCAAGATCATGGGTGATCAGGATTTGCGCCGTTCCGAGACGTTTTTGCAGGTCCGAGATCAGGCCCAGAATTTGCGCCTGAATGGTTACATCAAGCGCTGTGGTCGGTTCGTCGGCAATGATGATCTTGGGATCACATGCCAGTGCCAAAGCGATCATGGCGCGCTGCCGCATGCCGCCCGACAACTCGTGCGGAAACTGAACGGCGCGCCGTTCCGGATCTGGCATCTGCACCAGTTGCAGGGCCTCGATGGCGCGGGCCTTGGCCCGCTGGCGCGAACAGTGACGGTGTTGACGCACTGCTTCGGCAATTTGCTCGCCAATGGTGAGCACCGGATTGAGCGCGGTCAGTGGCTCCTGGAAGATCATGGCGATCTGCTCGCCGCGAAAATCCTCGATCTGACGTTGATCCATATCGAGGAACTCTGCGCCATCGATCTTGATAGAGCCAGAGCCTACCCGCACTCCTTCAGGCAGCAGGCGCAGCAGCGACAGGGCGGTCATGGACTTGCCGCAGCCCGATTCACCAACAATGCACAGCGTCTCACCCGCATCGACAGTGAAGCTCATATCGGAGACGACAGCGAACGGACCGGTGCCGCTGTCGATCTCGATATTGAGATTGGATACCTGGAACACGGGCACATGCGCAGCACTGGTTGAAGCAGTCATTGTGGGCAATCCTTGCAGGACATTGCCGCCGGGCGGCGATGTCGAATTCGAGCTAGTCGGTAGCGCCTTCGAGATTGCCGACCATAAAGCCGTAATCGCCGCTCTGGACCAGATTGCGAGTGAGGTGCTGCATGATCATCACGCCGTTTTCAAAGGGCGTGATGATCTCTTCAAGCACTTCGAAATTATACGGGCTGACCACGCGACCCAGCAGCTGACCACCCTTGATGACCTCACCATTGGCCGGGCATAGCGGTTCAAGCCAGCCTCCCTGGCTGGGGCGGATACCGGCCAGTTCATTGACCACGATCTGCTCGGGCTGAGGCGCCATTTCACCGGGAATGGCACCCTTGAAGCGCAGCATGTTGAGCACACCGTCCACCGTGCGCCGGATATAGGGTGTCTGGTCGAGAATGCCGCCGCCCAGTTCGATCACCGATACGGGGATATTGCGCTTGTCGAGCGTGACCGACTTGGTGGTGCCGCCGAACACGGTGCCTTGCTTGTTCTCTACCGGGCGATAGAGCAGTTTGGAGCCAAAGGCACGCGAGAGGCCTTCATCATTCCAGATATAGACATAGTCCACAGTCGGTCGGTCCGTGCCGCTATGCAGATCGATATGCACATCGATGACGTTGAAGAATTCCTGGGTCAGCGCATGCGCCAGCTGCTGGCTATAGGTGCCCTTGGGGTTGCCGGGGAACTGGCGGTTGAGGTCGACCTTGTCGATGGTCGCGTAGCGCTCATTGACGGCGAAGGCTGATGGATTGGCCACAGGCAGCAGTAGGATGCGGCCCTTGATCGGCATATCCTTGAGTAGGTTGAACAGCTCGAGAATGGCTTGCGAACCGGTATTTTCATTGCCGTGGATCGCCGCCGAAATGCCGATGGTGGGGCCGTCCTCTTCGCCCACCAGCTCGTGCATGAACAGCACGGCATCGCTGCCATCGGCATTGGTGGTGAATTTGGGTCGCAGCTGGTTGATGGACTTTACCATTCGAGTTTTCCTTTAGTTGTTGGCCTTGCCGGCCTTGGATCCGCTGCGTGAAAGCTGGCGTGGATCAAGAACATCCCTGAGCCCGTCGCCCAGAAGGTTGAAGCCGAGCACGGTGATCATGATGGTGGCGCCCGAAATGATGGAGAGCCATGGTGCGTCGCGCATGAACTTGGTGCCGTAGGCCAGCGTCCAGCCCCAGGTTGGGGTTGGCGGTGGCAGGCCAAAGCCCAGGAAGCTCAGGGCGGATTCCGAGATGATCGCGGTGCCCAAACCCAGCGAGGAGAGCACGATGATCGGCCCCAGCGCATTGGGCAGGATTTCCTTGAAGATGATCCGGGCCGGGCTGGCGCCCAGGGCACGAGCTGCCTGAACATAGTTCTGCTCGCGCAGCATCAGCGTGGTGGCGCGCACCACCCGGGCATATTCGGTCCAGGCAATGATGATGATGGCGAAGGAGACGTTAAGAATGCCAGGGCCAAGAACGGCGACAATGGCGAGCGCCAGAACGATGGCGGGGAATCCCAGGAAAATATCGGTGACGCGCATCAGCAACTGATCGACCCATCCGCCGAAATAGCCGGCCACCACGCCAACCACGGTGCCGATGATGGCAGCGCAGGTGACGGAGATGATGGCAATGGTTAGCGACACGCGAGCGCCAAAAACCAGCCGGGACCACAAATCGCGGCCGAAATTATCGGTGCCTAAAATGTGCTCGGGCGTGGGCAGTGCAAAGCGGTTGCGCATATCCATCTGCTCGACGCCATGGGTCGCCACATAGGGGGCAAAGATGGCGCACAGGATGATGGCCAGGGTGATCGCGGCACCAACCACCAACGAGGTATTCTTGAGCGCTTTGGGCAATTGCATGGCGGTCACCCGAGCCGGATGCGCGGATCAACCGCGGCATAGAGGAGATCGACCACCAGATTGACCAGGGCGTAGACGATGGCGAAGGTCAAGACGATGCCCTGAATAAGTGGCAGATCACGCTGGGAAATGGCCGCGATGGTAAGCTGGCCCAGACCAGGCCAGGCAAAGATGGATTCAGTCAGCACCGCGCCACCCAGTAGAGCGCCGAAACGCAGGCCGATGACACTGAGTACCGGCAGCAGAGCATTGCGCAGGGCATGACGGACCACCACCCGGCCCTTGCGCAGACCCTTGGCATAGGCTGTGCGCACAAAGTCCTCGCGCAGCACTTCAAGCATGGATGCGCGCACCAGCCGGGAGATGATCGCCGCCGAATTGGCCGCCAGCGCCAGGGCTGGCAGCCCAATATGGGTAATGGAATCCCAGAGGATATCGGGCCGTCCGGAAAGGGCAGCCCAGGCTGCGGCATGCAGCGGCTCGCCACGGCCAATAGCGGGCAACCAGCCCAGTTGCACAGCAAACAGCAGCATCAGCAGCAAACCCAGCCAGTAGACCGGCATAGACACGCCCAATTGTGCAAACAACATGGTGGCGGTGTCGATCCATGAGCCCTGGCGAATGGCGGCGATGACACCCAGTGACAGACCGATCAACGTCGCCAGGATCAGCGAAACCACGGCGAGCTCAATGGTGGCGCCCAACCGGCCGGCGATGATCTCGGCCACGGGCTGGCTCTGGAATATCGAGCGGCCCATATCGCCCTGCAGCAGCGCGGCGAAATAGTCCCACAGGCGGACATACCAGGGGTCGTTGAGTCCCAGATTGTTGCGCAGGTTCAAAATGGCTTGAGGCGTCGCGTCCTGACCAAGCAGCACAGCTGCAGGGTCACCAGGGATCAGTAGCAAGAGCCCGAAGGTGACCACGACCATGCCGATTGCCATGGGAATGAGCAGCAATAAGCGCCGGATTACATAGGCAAGCATGGCGTGTGCTCCCAGACTGTGTGCGGCCCGGAGCCGACAACGCGGACCGGATATGGGTGGCGGCTGGTCATCAGGCGATCACAACGTCTTCGATCTTGCGCGGATAATGGGTCATGCTGTCGGGACCGTCGCTGGTGATCAGCACCGTGTCGGCGAGGCGGTAGCCGGCAAAGTCCGGCACGAAGATGGCCGGCTCACTCGAGGTGATCATGCCGGGCTCAAGAATGGTCTGGTCGCCCGCTTCGACCCAGGGTGGCTCGTGGAACATCACCCCCATGCCGTGGCCGACGCGGTGAAGCAGATATTCGTCCATGCCGCTGTCGCGGATATAGGCCAGGGCCAGATTATCGGCGGAAGCGCAGGTGTGACCGGCGATCAGTGCCGCGGTTGCCATATGCTGGGCCTCATAGGCCACGGCATAATGTTGCTGTTGGAGCGGGCTGGGTTCTCCGAGGAACAGAGTGCGTTCACTTTCGGCGGCGCGTCCGCCGACGCGGCAGCCGAGCGACAGAATGATACTTTCGCCGCGCTTTACCGGATTGCCGGTTGGCATGCCGTGCGGAAACGCCGATCGGGCGCCGGAATAGACCAGACCGCTGGCCAGCCCCTGCACCAGCAACAGGTCGGCGTGTTCCTCATGCATGATTTTCATGGCATGGCGCGAGACGAAGGACTCGATCTCGATTTCGCTGGGCAGAACGCTGCCCGAATGCATGGCGTCAGCAATCAAACCGACACCGGCGACCACCATTGCATCGGCAATGCGCGAAGCCTCGCGGTGCAGCGCGATCTCTTCGCGGTATTTGACCAGCCGCATCTGCTGGACAAGGTTGGACGGGATAGCACGTTGCGCATTGGGAAACGCCGCTTCGATCTGGCCGACGCGCGCCAGCGAAATAGCGTGGCTATAGGCCACTGTCCCGGTCAGCTTCGGGAAGTTGCGCCCCAGCACATCAAACGGATTGTCGACGCCAGGAAACTCGAAATAGACGATGGGTTCAGCCGCGATATTCTGGTGCACGGCGTGCAGCTGCTCGAGCTTGGGCATGAGCAGCCACGCGCCATCCTGGGTGATGGCGAAGACCACGGGCCGCTCGGTGGTGTAGTGCGAAAAACCGGTGGTGTAGATGACGTCGTCATTGGAATCGAGCAGCAGAAGATCAATGTCCGCAGCGGCCATCCGGGTACGGATATCGGCGTGGACCTTGGCGTAAAAATCGTGTCCGAGGACCTGGTGAAATGCCATCTGCGCTCTCATCAATATGCGGAAAAACCGGCCGGCATCGCCAAGCGATACCGGCCGTAGTGGTCAGGACATCAGTCCGTCAGGCCGATCAGGCCGCGCAGATTGCCGCGCGGGGTGGCCTCAACCTCAACGGGGAGATCCTTGGCGTAGAACATCTGATAGCCCTGGGCCGAGATAATGTAGTAGGGCAGCTCTTCAGCCAGAATGCTGGCCGCAGCCTGATAGTTCTCGGCTCGCTCAGCCTGATCGAGCGTGGAGCGGCCAGCCTGCAGCAACTCATCAACTTCGGCGTTGGAGTAGCCACCCCAGTTTGTCGGGCCACCAGTGGTCAGCTGCGCGAACAGCAGGCGGTCGGGATCAACGATGTTGAGCCAGCCAAGCAGCGCGATCTGGTGCTGCCCCTTCTGCACGTAGTTGGTCGAGAACGAAGGCCAATCGGAGATCTGGGCTGTCGCCTTGACGCCTGCCATTTCGAAGATGGCCTGCAGATATTCGACCGACTGCACGCGGTTAGGATCTTCACTGTGGGTGGCCAGGGTGATGGAGAGGTCTTCGCCATCCTTGTCGAGGAAACCATCGCCATCGCTATCGCTCCAGCCCATTTCATTGAACAGCGCCGTGGCGCCCTCAACATCATAGGTTGGCTGCGAGATATCGGCCGAATAGGCCCAAGATGACGGCAGGATCAGAGAATGCGCAACTTCATCAACGCCTTGGTAGATGTCGTTGACGATGGTGTCCTGGTCCACCAGCATGGCGAAGGCCTGACGCATCTTGACGTCTGACAGCAGAGGATCGCTGACGTTGAAGTTGAGATAGGTGACGCCCAGACCGGCAGTGATGAAATTGCCGAAGCGCTCATCTGCCTCGAGACGCTCGATATCCTGTGGCGACAGCGGCGACTGGATGACATCGAGATCGCCGGCTTCAAATGCCTGTGCTCGGGCAGAGTTGTCGCCGATGATCTTGAGCGTCAGCTTGTCGACCTGTGGTGCGCCCTGCCAGTAGTTCTCATTGGCTTCCAGATCGATTTCGCTACCACGGTTCCACGCGGCCAGCTTCATCGGGCCTGCGCCAACCGGGTTGGTCGCGAGATCGGCGCCTCCCTCAACCAGGGCCTTGGAGACGATACCCATGTCGAGATAGCTCAGCAGCGGCGCATATGGTGCGCTCAAACTGAACTTGACGGTCTGGGCGTCGACAGCCTCGATTGCGGTGATCGGGGTATAGAGCGCCCGCGACGGTGCGCTGAGATCCGGATCAATCAATGTGGTGTAGGTGTAGACCACGTCTTCGGCAGTCAGCGGGCTTCCATCGGAGAACTTCAGGTCAGGCCGAAGCTTGAAGATAACGGTCTGAGGATCGGGGCTTTCCCAGCTTTCGGCAAGATCAGGAACCGCTTCAAGCGATGGCGTGATGTGCACCAGACCGGCATAGATAAGGTCGGTTGTGCGCGATGCGGTGGTGTCACGGGCAAGACGTGGGTCGAGCGTGCCGGCGTCGACATCCGTCCCCACCACGACTTCGGTCATGTCCTGTGCCATCGCCATGTGCGCCGGCCCGAAGCTCAGCGCGACGATGGCGCTGGTTGTCAAAAGAAAGCTCTTCATTCCCTGTTCCCCTAGATTGGTTCTTACGAAGCGGCGTTTAGACGTGTTGAGAGGCGGACCATCTCCTCTTTGGCCCCTCCACCCGACTCCTTGGCGATCCGCTGCTGCCTAAGCTCAGCCAGATGCGGAACGAAAATATTCTCCAGCGCACCAGGGTCCGGCGCGTGACGGTATTCGAAACAGCGCACATTGGGCCGGACCAGGTCGATGATGTGATCGGCGCCAGAGGCGTAGATGACGACGTCGCATCCCAACAGCGTCTCGCGCAGATCGGGCGCGGAGGACCAAGTCACGACAATGTCGGAAACGTGCGGCGCGAATTCGCGCACGCTAGGACGCATGATGGCAATGTATTCCTGAAAGTGAGTCACGGCAGCCACACGCGCCCGCGGGTCAATCCCGGCCAAATTCTGCCGGGTTCCTTGTGACGGCAAAAAGCGCAGACCCAGCACATGCTCAATGCCGACCAGGGCGCGCACTTCCGCCTCACGGTGAGCGAAGGTAATAACCAGATCAGCTTCAAGACATGCATCCCGCTCGGGACCTGGCTCGCGCAGGCTATCCAGGGTCACCAGCGCCATCGTGTCATTGACGCCAAGGCTGGGGCGGATCTGGGCGACATAGTCACGCCCGGGACCCTCGAAGATGCAGACAAAGACCGTCGACAGCCCAATTGTGGGTCGGCGCAGTTGCGCCTGTGCACTTATCATGGAAACCAGCGCCATCGTGGAAACGCCCAGCGACTCGGCCCGACCAATAATGGCTTCGATATCAGCGCGCAGCGCATTGATCGGCTGATGCTCGCTGACGCTGGACTGACGCGCGCCCATGGTGAAGGCACCAAGACCGTGCCGCATCTCAACCAGACCTTCATCGCGCAACTGCTGATAGACTTGACTGACCGTCATGGGGGCGATGCCCAGATCCGCTGCGAGCTGGCGTACGGACGGCAGCTTGGTACCATCCGCCATCCCGCCGAAGGCCAACGTATAACTCAACAGTCCATGCAACTGTGTGCCCACTGGAACAGGCAAGGACTTGTCAATGCTGCTGGCGTCGATGGGAAACATATGTGTTCTATCCACTCAGTACACCTAGACCGTAACACCTCGCTCTGCCGACGCAAGCCCCTGTGAGCTTTTTTTACTCAGCGTTTGCCAAAGCTCAAAAACTATGCACATTTTAGCTGAAGAGTTCCGTGTTTCTTGGCGCAAGCGTGCATATTTGCCGTGATGCGAGTAAACGACGTTGTGCCAGCACGCATAACGAGTAGACGAAGGTGTACTAATGGATTATATCAACCTGGGCAGGACAGGCCTGAAAGTCTCACGACTAGCCCTGGGGTGCATGACCTTTGGCACGCCGAACTGGGCTCCCTGGGTGCTCGATGAGACCCAGTCGCAGCCGATCCTGGAAAAGGCCCTTGAACTGGGCATCAACTTCTTTGATCTCGCCGACATGTATTCAGCCGGTGAGAGCGAAGTGGTAGTGGGCCGCGTGTTGGCCAGCCAGCCCCGCCACAAACTGGTTCTGGCAACCAAGCTGTACAATCCCATGAGCCAGGATCCAAATGATCGCGGCCTCTCGCGCAAGCACATCTTTGAGGCGATCGATGGTAGTCTTCGGCGGCTGGGCACGGATTATATCGATCTCTACCAGTTGCACCGCTTCGACTATGAAACACCCCTCGAAGAAACGCTCGACGCTCTTAATGATGTCGTACGCGCCGGTAAGGTTCGTTATCTGGGTGCCTCGTCCATGCATGCCTGGCAGTTCATGAAGGCGCTGGGTCTGCAGCGCGCCAAGGGCTGGGCGCCGTTCGTGTCGATGCAGCCGCACTACAACCTGATGTATCGCGAGGAGGAGCGCGAAATGCTGCCGCTTTGCCAAGCCGAAGGCATTGGCGTGATTCCTTGGAGCCCTCTCGCCCGAGGGCGTCTGGCCGGTCGCAGCACGGATGCTTCAACCCGAGCCCAGACCGACAAGACCGCCAATGCACTCTACGACCGTTCACAAGAGCAGGACGAGGCAGTGATAACCGCCGTCCGCGCCGTGGCAGAACGGCATGGCCGTCCACCCGCCCAGATTGCCTACGCTTGGGTCGCCAGCCGACCCGGCATCACTGCACCGATCGTAGGTATTTCCAAGCTGCATCAGTTCGATGATGCCGTTGCTGCGCTGGAAGTGAAACTCAGTAACGAGGATGTGGCGCTGATGGAAGCGCCTTACCACCCCAAGCCCATTGCCGGGCACCAGTGACTAGAGGACCGCTGCGATGAAACTGGGCAAGGAACTGGCGGAACTGACTGCAGGCATCGACGCATTGTATCGGCGGACACCTCGCAGCGATGGCTTTCTCGACAAGGAAGGGCTCATCCCTGTGGCTGTGGCCGATGTCACACCCAGTTCCTTGCGAGACTACTCCGAAGCGACGGCGGCGCTGCTGGCATTGCGCAGCAGGCTATCTGCCGAAGCGGAAAGCCCGCTACGGCGAGACTACCTTGAGGAGATGATCGATTCCCTGCTGGCGTTGATCGAGACCTTTGAGGAACGTCCAATCACATTTGCCGACCGGATAAGGCGACAGATCCGTGTCGATACCCAGATGATCGGCGACGAGATTCTGGATGGGTATCGCACTACCATCCGGCAAGCACTTGATGAACTGGGCTTTGCTGGTGGCACGCTGGCCGACGATCTGGTGCGCTGGAAAACCAGCGCGCAGGTACCGGCCGATGCTGTGCTGGCGACAATGCGTGAACTGACGCTTGAAGCGCGCACCCGGGCATCGGCGTCCATGTATCCCATGGACGATCAGTGGATGGAGCCGGTCGGCGTCAATAACGTGCCATTCTCGGCCTATTGCGACTATCCATCGCGCAAAGTGCTGATGAACCTGGATTTTGCCTATACCCGCTTTGGGCTGAAGCATTTGGCGACCCATGAGGTATTCCCTGGCCATCTGGTGCATTTGGCGCTGCGCGAGCGCTATGTTGCTGAGGGAAGCATGCCTCTCGATGGTGCGCAGGTTGTCACCAGTTCGGCCAGCAGCGCGCTGTTTGAAGGTATAGCCGACAACGGCATGTTCTTCTTGAACTGGATTGATGGCCCGGAGGACGTACTTGGTGTTGCCTTGCAGCGGCTGCGCAGCGCCCAGCGCTGCAACGCCGCCTGGATGATGCATGGCATGGGCATGGCGTTTGATGAAATCGTGCCGATCATTGCGGAGGGCAGTTTTCAGGATCCGGACGCGACGCGCTCCCGGTTGGCCTTTCTCAGCCACAAACTGCGCGCCCCCTTTGTGTATGCCTATTGGTCTGGGGAGGTTGCGGTGCACGAATTGTGGAAGACCGTCACCCTCGGCCGGCGCACGGAGTTCTGGCAGTATTTGTATAGCAATATGCACACGCCCAGGACCCTGCTCAATCACTGGGGCGGCGGCTAACCTGTCCCGCAACTCACCAGCAGTTACCGCTGGGTGCTTTGCACTTAAGAGCAGGAAAGCGATCGCCGCGATTCTTTAGTTCGGGTAAGGAATATATTCATTGGTCGGTGCCACAGTAGGCTCAGGGCCAAGCAACGGGCACGCTGAGCGGGTGTCCGGCGCCGTAGAAGTTGCGCTGCCCTAGGAAAGGACACGCAATGTCGCTGGTTGATCGACACGCCGTCACTGTTAGCGGACGGGGCACCAAACCGATGGTATTTCTGCACGGGTATGGGTGTGACCAGAATATGTGGCGTCTGATGACGCCCTTTTTCGAAGAGGCCCACAAGGTCGTTCTGTACGATCAGATCGGCGCCGGCCGGTCGGATCTGAGCGCCTATGACAAGGACAAATATAACCGCCTGCAAGGCTATGCTGACGATCTGATCGCGATTTGCGACGAGTTGGCGCTCGGCCCTGTCGTTGTGGTGGGGCACAGCATTAGCGGCACCATTGCGCTTCTGGCCGCCAAGAAACGCCCGGAACTATTCGAGAAACTGGTGATGGTCGGCCCCTCACCAAGCTTCATCAATGATGGCGACTATGTCGGCGGCTTCGACCGGTCGGATATCGACGACATGCTCGAATTTCTCCAGCTCAACCACGAGGGCTGGTCCAGCCAGATGGCCCCCATCATCATGGGCAACCCGGATCGCCCCGCGCTCGCCGAGGAACTCGAAGCCAGCTTCTGTCGGACTGATCCGCAAATTGCCAAGCAATTCGCCCGGGCGACATTCCTGTCTGACCACCGGGCCGATCTGGTTGATGTGAATACACCCACGCTGATTCTGCAGAGCGATGACGATGCGATCGCTCCGGTAAGTGTGGGGACGTATATGGCGCAGACCATGCCCAATGCGCAGATGGTGCTACTGCGGGCGCAGGGGCATTGCCCTCACATCAGTTCAGCCCCCCTGGTGTCAAAAGCCATTCTTGATTACCTGGCGCAGTAGGGCCCGCCGGATGGATCCCGAAGTCCCCGGAACATTGACTGACAAAGGGTCAGCGCTGGATCTGTTCGAGTTGGCGCCAGCAGCCATGGTGCTGTGCCATCGGCAGGGGTTCGTGCAGAAATTCAACCGGGCATTTGCACGGCTGGTCGGCTGGCAGGATGGCAAGATACCGCCGGCGCGACAGTTCAAAGAACTGCTGACCAGGCCGTCGCAATACATCTATGGCTCACAGGTTGTGCCGCCGCTGCATCTGTTGGGCGCAGTCGAAGAGATCGAGCTTGATATCGTCACAGCGGATGGATCGAAACTTCCCGTATTGCTTGGCGCAGTGCAGATCGACGGCGGCGATGGCGAAAACCTGCATTGCTTCTCGCTCACCCCGGTCAAGGGACGACGCGCTTACGCCCGCGAGCAGTTCGAGGCGCGGGCCAAGCTTGAGAGACAGCAGGAATATCTCGACCTCGCCGAGAAGCTTGCCCGGGTAGGGCATTGGCACGCCCAACTGGCCACCGGCGAGGTGTTCTGGTCGCCGGTGGTCTATTCGATTCATGGGCGGGATCCCGCCGACGCGGCACCCCTCGATCTCGAAAAGGCCATCAATTATTATCACGCGGACGACCGCGAGGCTGTGCGCGCCGCCATCACTGAGGCGATGGACAGCAAGCAACCCTTCGCGTTTGAAAAGCGACTGGCCCCGAGCGAGCATCAGGGCGTGCGGTATGTCGAAGCCTATGGTTTGTGCGAGTTTGACAATACCGGACAGCCAACGGGCATATTCGGCGTCCTGCGCGACGTCACCGAGGCGCGCCAGGCTCAGGCCGACCTGGAAGCCAGCGAAGAGCGCTATCGCATGCTGGCCGACAGTGTTCCGGGCCTGATCGGCTATTGGGATCGCGATCTATGTTGCCGCTTCGCCAATCAGGCCTACCAGGAATGGACCCCCTATGCGCCTGCCGAGCTGGTGGGCATGACCATGGCACAAGTCGCCGGCGAAGAACTCTTCGCGCGTAACCAGCCATACGTAGTCGCTGCCCTGGGCGGCGAGCGACAGAGCTTTGAGCGCACCGTGGTGATCCCCACCGGGGAAACGCGCCACGCCTGGATCGAATATCTGCCCGATCACGGGCCCGATGGCACGGTGCGCGGGTTCTACTCGATGATCACCGATGTCACTGCGCTCAAGCAGCGCGACCAGGCCGAGCAGGAATCCAACGCGCTTCAATCCGCGGTATTGTCCAGCACCAGTTACATCGTCATTGCCACAAAGCCAGACGGAACCGTGACCATGTTCAACGCGGCAGCGGAGGCTGCCCTCGGCTATCGCGCCGAAGACGTCATTGGCAAACATACACCGGGGCTCTGGCACGATGTGAGCGAGGTTATTGAGCGCACCGAGCAGATCAATGCAGAACTAGAAACCGCTATAGAACCGGGCTTTGCCACATTTATTGCCCAAGCCGATCTCACTGGATCTGAGACGCGAGGCTGGACCTATATAGCCAAGGACGGACGTCGCTTCCCCGTCCGGCTGAGTGTCACCCAACTGCGCGATACCGATGAGCAGATCACCGGTTATCTCGGCGTGGTAGAAGACATTACCGACCGCAAAGCGGCAGAAGAAGCCCTGCGCACCAGTGAGGAGACCTTCCGCGTCGCCATGGAGCATGCCAGCATCGGTATGACGGTTCTTGACCCCGGGGGGCGCTGGGTCCGGGTTAATCAGGTGCTGACGCAATTGCTGGGCTATACGGAGGAACAACTGCTCGGTCTGGACTTCATTGCCGTCACCCACCCCGATGACAGGGTGGCCAGCGAGCAAGTGGTTCAACAATTGCTGTCGGGGGAAATTGACACGCACACGGCCGAAAAACGCTATCTGTGTCGCGACGGCCAATCGGTCTGGGCCCAGTTGAGCGCTGCCGCCGTACGCAATCCCGATGGCAGCACGAAATACCTGGTAGCCCAGATACAGGACATCACCGAGCGCCGCGAAGTCGAGCGGGTCAAGAACGAGCTGATCTCGACGGTTAGTCATGAATTGCGTACACCCGTCACCTCGATCCGCGGAGCGCTTGGCCTGCTGGCCGGGACCATGGCCAACGATCTGTCGCCGCAGGCTGTCAAGCTGGTCGACATTGCCAACAAGAATAGCGAGCGGCTGATCCTGCTGGTCAACGACATGCTCGACATCGACAAGATTGCCTCGGGCAAGATGGCGTTTGACCTCCGCTCGGAGGCGTTGGGCCCGATTATTGGGATGGCGCTTGAAAACAACCAGCCCTATGCAGACCGCTTCGGGGTGAGCATCAACACCAATGCAGAAGTTTTGTCGGCCGAAGTGTTGGTCGATCCGGCGCGCCTGCAGCAGGTCATGAGTAATCTGCTCTCCAATGCGGCCAAGTTCTCGCCTGCTGGTGGGCAGGTGGACGTTACCGTCACGGCGGGCGACACAATGTGCCGCGTTGCCGTCCGCGATTACGGACAGGGCATTTCAACCGCTTTTGCGCCGCTGATCTTTGGCAAATTTACCCAGGCGGACTCCTCGGCCACCCGGTCCAAATATGGCAGCGGGCTGGGACTGCATATCAGTCGCGAGATCATCCTGCAGATGGGTGGTCAGATCGGCTTCGACAGCACGCCCGGCGAGGGCGCCACATTCTGGATTGATCTGCCGCTGGCAGTTGCCTGAGCTTAGAGCAGTCCGTCCATCGGGCCCGCCCCCTTCAGACACAGGCAGCGCACGACCCTTCTAGAAGCGACCAGTGTCGGCAGCCCTTGGCGTTTGTTTTGTTTGTTATTTTGGTTTTTTTGAACGCAAGAAGCCCTCACTGTTTCCAGTGAGGGCTTCTTTATTCTTTTTCGACATCGTAATGAGATCATACGTTTTTGGCAGACCTTGCAGCGACCTACTCTCCCAAGCCTTAAGACTTAGTACCATTGGCGCGGAGGAATTTGACGGTCGAGTTCGGGATGGGATCGGGTCTTGGGCTCCTCGCAAGAACCACAAGGTCAGCGAAAAACGTATGAGTGAATTCTGGTTATGTTTTGTATTGGACCAACAACTCTCCCATGCAAGGAGTGTTGGTCTGGTGTCTGAGCCGATCATTTCACAGTCTATGCGGACATAGATTAATGAGAACGATCAAGCCAATCGAGCTATTAGTACCGGTAAGCTTCACATATTGCTACGCTTCCACACCCGGCCTATCGACGTGGTGGTCTTCCACGGCTCTCAAGGGAATACTAGTTTTGAAGGAGGCTTCCTGCTTAGATGCTTTCAGCAGTTATCCCGTCCGAATTTAGCTACCCTGCAATGCGGCTGGCGCCACAACAGGTCCACCAGAGATTCGTCCAACCCGGTCCTCTCGTACTAGGGTCAGCTCTTCTCAATATTCCTACACCCACGGCAGATAGGGACCGAACTGTCTCACGACGTTCTAAACCCAGCTCACGTACCACTTTAAATGGCGAACAGCCATACCCTTGGGACCTGCTCCAGCCCCAGGATGTGATGAGCCGACATCGAGGTGCCAAACAATGCCGTCGATATGGACTCTTGGGCATTATCAGCCTGTTATCCCCAGCGTACCTTTTATTCGTTGAGCGATGGCCCTTCCACGCGGGACCACCGGATCACTATGACCGACTTT